>NZ_CP108095.1:2837158-5674317 GCF_036194065.1 Streptomyces sp. NBC_00239
CCACCACGATCCGCACGGCCTGCTGGGCGCCCGCGTCCAGCGCGGCGGCGTGGCCCTGCGGGTGCTGCGCCCGTACGCCCGCGCCGTCACCGTCGTGGCGAAGGGGCTGCGGGCGGCGCTGCTCGACGAGGGCGACGGGCTGTTCGGCGGGCTGCTGCCGCTCGCCGAGGTCCCCGACTACCGGCTGCTCGTCACGTACGAGGACGGCGAGGTCGAGGTCCAGGACCCGTACCGGTTCCTGCCCGCGCTCGGCGAACTCGACCTGCACCTGATCGGCGAGGGCCGGCACGAGGAGCTGTGGACGGCCCTCGGCGCCCGGCCGATGGAACACCAGGGCGTCGCCGGCACCCGGTTCACGGTGTGGGCCCCCAACGCCCTCGGCGTGCGCGTCACCGGCGACTTCTGCCACTGGGACGGCACCGCGACCCCGATGCGCTCGCTCGGCTCCACCGGCGTCTGGGAGCTGTTCCTGCCCGGCATCGGCGAGGGCGCGCTGTACAAGTTCGACATCGCGCGCCCCGACGGCAGCCACTCGCTGCGCGCCGACCCGATGGCCCGGCGCACCGAGGTGCCGCCGGCGACCGCCTCCATCGTCACCGCGTCGCGGTACGAGTGGGGCGACGGCGCCTGGATGGCGGGCCGCGGCGCCCGCCCGGTGCACGCCGCGCCGTTCTCCGTGTACGAGGTGCACCTGGCCTCCTGGCGGCCGGGACTCTCGTACCGGCAGCTCGCCGAGCAGCTCCCGGCGTACGTGCGGGAGCTGGGCTTCACGCACGTCGAGCTGATGCCGGTGGCCGAGCACCCCTTCGGCGGGTCGTGGGGCTACCAGGTCACCGGCTTCTACGCGCCGACCTCCCGGATGGGCACGCCCGACGACTTCCGCTTCCTGGTGGACGCGCTGCACCGGGCCGGTGTCGGGGTGATCGTCGACTGGGTGCCCGCGCACTTCCCGCGGGACGACTGGGCACTGGCCGAGTTCGACGGCCGACCGCTGTACGAGCCGCAGGACCCGCGCCGGGCCGCCCATCCCGACTGGGGGACGCTGGAGTTCGACTACGGGCGCAAGGAGGTCCGCAACTTCCTGGTCGCCAACGCCGTGTACTGGTGCGAGGAGTTCCACATCGACGGGCTGCGGGTGGACGCCGTGGCCTCGATGCTCTACCTCGACTACTCGCGCGAGGAGGGCGAGTGGGCGCCGAACGAGCACGGCGGCCGGGAGAACCCGGACGCGGTGGCCTTCCTCCAGGAGATGAACGCGACCGTCTACCGGCGCTGCCCGGGCGTGGTGACGATCGCGGAGGAGTCCACGGCCTGGGACGGCGTCACCCGGGCCACCCACCACACCGGCCCGGGCGGCTTCGGCGGCCTCGGCTTCGGCCTGAAGTGGAACATGGGCTGGATGCACGACTCGCTGGAGTACATCGCGCACGAGCCGTTCCACCGCAAGTACCACCACAACGAGATGACCTTCTCGATGGTGTACGCGTACAGCGAGA
This sequence comes from Streptomyces sp. NBC_00239, assembly GCF_036194065.1. Classification (NCBI taxonomy): domain Bacteria; kingdom Bacillati; phylum Actinomycetota; class Actinomycetes; order Kitasatosporales; family Streptomycetaceae; genus Streptomyces; species Streptomyces sp. NBC_00239. The sequence goes on from NZ_CP108095.1 coordinate 2,838,655, forward strand.
ACTACGTGCTGCCGATCTCCCACGACGAGGTGGTGCACGGCAAGGGCGCCCTGGTGTCGAAGATGCCGGGCGACTGGTGGCAGCAGCGGGCCGGGCACCGCGCCTACCTGGGCTTCATGTGGGCCCACCCGGGCAAGCAACTGCTGTTCATGGGGCAGGAGTTCGCGCAGGGAGGGGAGTGGTCGGAGGCCAGCGGCCCGGACTGGTGGCTGGTGGACCCGACGTACTCGGCCGCCGCCGACCACCTCGGCGTGCGGGCCCTGGTGTGCGATCTCAACGGGGTCTACGCGGCGGCGCCCGCCCTGTGGGAGCAGGACACCGTCCCCGAGGGCTTCGCCTGGGTGGCCTCGGACGCCGCCGAGGACAACGTCTTCGCCTTCCTGCGGTACGCCGCCGACGGCTCGCCGCTGCTGTCGGTGAGCAACTTCTCCCCGGTGGTCCGGCACGACTACCTGCTCGGCGTGCCGGAGCGCTTCCCGTCCTGGGCCGAGGCCCTCAACACGGACGCGACCCGTTACGGCGGCAGCGGCGTCACGAACCCCGGCCGCCGCACTCCCGAGCCCACCCCCGCCCACGGCCACCCCACGAGCCTGCGCGTCACCCTGCCGCCGCTGGCGACGGTGTGGTTCAGGCCGGAGTGAGTCCCGGCCCGTGCCGTCAGTTCGCCGATGCGCATGGGCAAGACGCTGGGCGTTGAGGCCGACGTCAAGGCAAGAAGTCCCGTCCGGGCCTCTCGGAGATCGGGCGGAGCGGGCCTGCGCGGGCCGCGCGCGAATGGCTCGTTCCGCCCTCTGGACAGCGGTCCAGCCGGCCGGAAGACTACGCGGGGGTACGATCTTGGTTGGAGGGTGTTACCGGACGGTCATGGGGAAAACGGCCCAAACTGCCGACCTTCCTAGGATGTTCGTACGAGTTGTGAGCTTGGTTGAACAGCCCGTAGTCGCCACACCCCGGCCACTCCTAGCGTGTGGCTCGTGCAATCCAGCCCCCCCTTCAATGCCCCCGCCGCCCGCCGCCTCCGGGCGGCCCTGGGCATGGCGCCCGGTCACGTCGCCTACGGGCTGCGCGCCCAGTACGGCCTCCCGGTCTCGCCAGAGGAGGTGATGGCCTGGGAGCGCGGCGACGCTTCGCCGACGTCCGCCGAGCTCACCGCGCTGGCCGGAGTGCTGTGGTGCTCCCCCGGTGAGCTGCTCGCCGAACCCACCACCCTGCGCGAGCACCGCATCGCCCGCGGACTGAGCGCCGAGGACCTGGCCCGCCGGCTCGGGCTCGACGCCTCGGCGTACCAGAGGATGGAGGACACGGGCCGCTGGAAGGGCAACGAACGCCAGTCCGCCGCCCTCGCCCAGGCCCTCTCGCTCACGCTGCCCGCCTTCGTGACCGCGACGGGCAAGGGCGAGGAGCTCGCGGACCTCCTGCGCAACGCGGTCACCACCCGCTGGCAGGCGTACGTGCGGCCGCTGACGAAGCTGCTCCCGGTGCCCAAGCGGCACATCGAGGAGGTGCTGGAGTACCTCTACGACGAGTACCAGTCGAAGATGGTCGCCACCCTGAGCTGGGGCGGCGGCGGGGGCCAGGCGGCCAGCGGGGACGCCGGCCGCGCCTACCTCGCGCAGATCACGGAGCGGTTCTGGCAGCTCGCCCACGACGGCGAGCGCTGAGGAGCCCGACGGCCGGGAAGCCGGATGCCGGATGCCGGATGCCGGCGAAGCACGGGCGAGCGGACGGCCCGCCCCTCCGGGCGGGAGGAACCGGGGCCGTCCGGCGCCGGATCGGGGCCGAAGGTCCCGGCGCACGGGCCTTTCGGCGGCGGCGTCCGGACCCGGCCGCGGCCGGGCGGCCGCTAGAAGACCGATTCGGCCTCGTACATGCGGCTCGCGGGGACCGTCTTGAGTTCGGTGACGGCCTCGGCGAGCGGGGCCATCACGATGTCGGTGCCGCGCAGCGCGGTCATGTTGCCGAAGTCGCCGCGGTGCACGGCCTCGACGGCGTGCCAGCCGAAGCGGGTGGCGAGGACCCGGTCGTACGCGGTCGGGGTGCCGCCGCGCTGGACGTGGCCGAGGATGACCGGGCGGGCCTCCTTGCCGAGGCGGCGTTCCAGCTCGACGGCGAGGCGGTTGCCGATGCCGGCGAACCGCTCGTGGCCGTACGCGTCGATGGCGCCCTTCTCGTACGGCATCGAACCCTCGGCGGGGTGCGCGCCCTCGGCGACGCAGACGACCGCGAACTTCTTGCCGCGGGCGAATCGTTCCTCCACCATCTTCACGAGGTCGTCGACCTCGAAGGGGCGCTCCGGGAGGCAGATGCCGTGGGCACCTCCCGCCATGCCGGACTCCAGCGCGATCCAGCCCGCATGCCGGCCCATCACCTCGACGACCATGACGCGCTGGTGCGACTCGGCGGTGGTCTTGAGGCGGTCGATGGCCTCGGTGGCGACCATGACGGCGGTGTCGAAGCCGAAGGTGCGGTCGGTCGAGGAGATGTCGTTGTCGATGGTCTTCGGCACGCCGACCACCGGCATCCCGGCGTCGGACAGCATCCGGGCCGCGGTCAGCGTGCCCTCGCCGCCGATCGGGATGAGGGCGTCGATGCCGTAGCGCTCGGCCAACTCGGCCGCGTTCTCGGCGGCTTCGTGCAGCCGGGCGCGCTCCATGCGGGCGGAGCCGAGGATGGTGCCGCCGCGGGCCAGGATGCCGCTGACCGCATTGATGTCCAGGGGGCGGACGTGCCCGTCGAGCAGGCCCTTGAACCCGTCTTCAAAACCCACGACTTCGTCGCCGTGACCCACGACGGCGCGGTGCACGACGGACCGGATGACAGCATTCAGGCCCGGGCAGTCGCCGCCTGCGGTGAGAACTCCGATACGCATCGTGCTGTGTCTCCTGCTCCTGGGTCGTACATGTGCGGATGTACGCGGTGTGGATGTGAAGCCTGTCCGATTGTTCCACGGGCGCCGGATCGGCCGCGCTTTCTGCTGCTCCGCCCGAAAGGCCTTTGGTCCCGTTCCGGAGGCCTTTATTCCAGGGGGCGCCCTATCCAGCCGCAGAGGTATTGTCAAGAGGGCAAGCCCACCCTAACGGGGAAATCTACTCACATACCGCCGCCCGACCGGCCGGCGACCAGGGACGGAGAGCTCGCGTGACCCGCAGCGTGTACGTGACCGGTATCGACCGGGGGGACGGCCGCCAGGTCGTCGAGCTCGGAATCATGGAGCTGCTGGCCCGGCAGACGGGCCGGGTCGGTGTCTACCGGCCGCTGCTGCACGACGGGCCGGACCGCCTGTTCGACCTCCTGAAGGCGCGCTACCGGCTGGAACAGGACCCGGCGACCGTGCACGGCATGGAGTACCGCGAGGCCTCGGTACTGCTGGCCGAGCAGGGGGTCGACGAGCTGGTCTCCCGCCTCGTCGACCGCTACCACCGGGTGGCCCGCGACTGCGACGTGGTCCTCGTCCTGGGCACCGACTACGCGGAGACCAACCTGCCCGACGAGCTCGGGCTGAACGCGCGCCTGGCGAACGAGCTGGGGGCCGTCGTCGTGCCCGTCGTCGGCGGCACCGCCGAGACCGCCGAGTCGGTGCGCGCAGAGGCGCGCAACGCCTACCGCGCGTACGAGGCCCAGGGCTGCCAGGTCGTGGCCCTGGTGGTGAACCGGGTGGCCGCCGCGGACCGCGAGCTCATAGCCGAGCGGCTGACCGCCCGCCTCCCGGTGCCCTGCTACGTCCTGCCCGACGACAAGTCGCTGTCCGCGCCGACGGTCGCGCAGATCACCCACGCGCTCGGCGGGGAGGTGCTGCTCGGCGACGAGGCGGGACTCGCCCGCGACGCCCTGGACTTCGTGTTCGGCGGCGCGATGCTGCCCAACTTCCTCAACGCGCTGACCCCCGGCTGCCTCGTGGTGACCCCCGGCGACCGCTCCGACCTCGTGGTGGGGGCACTGGCCGCGCACGCCTCCGGCACCCCGCCCATCGCCGGCTTGGTGCTGACCCTCAACGAGCGCCCCGCCCCGCACATCCTGGAGATGGCGGCCCGGCTCGCACCCGGCACCCCGGTGGTCTCGGTGGCCGGCAACAGCTTCCCCACCGCCGCCGAACTCTTCGCCCTGCAGAGCCGCTTGAACTCCGCGACACCGCGCAAGCTGGAGACCGCCCTCGGCCTCTTCGAGCGGCACGTGAACACCGCCGAGCTGCGCGACCGGATCTCGGTCACCCGCTCCACCCGCGTCACCCCGATGATGTTCGAGCACGAGCTGCTGGAACAGGCCCGCGCCGAGCGCCGCCGGGTGGTGCTCCCCGAGGGCTCCGAGGACCGGGTGCTGCGCGCCGCGGACGTCGTGCTGCGCCGCGGGGTCTGCGACCTGACCCTGCTCGGCGAGGAGCCCGTCGTCCGCAAGAAGGCAGCCGACCTCGGCATCGACATCAGCGGCGCGCAGATCATCGACCCGCAGACCTCGCCGCTGCGCGAGCGCTTCGCCGAGTACTACGCCAGGGCCCGCGCCCACAAGGGCATGACCGTCGAGCTGGCGAACGACGTGGTCACCGACGTCAACTACTTCGGCACCCTGATGGTCCAGGAGGGCCTGGCCGACGGCATGGTCTCCGGCTCGGTGCACTCCACCGCGGCCACCATCCGCCCGGCCTTCGAGATCATCAAGACCAAGCCCGAGGCCGCGATCGTCTCGTCCGTGTTCTTCATGTGCCTGGCCGACCGGGTGCTCGTCTACGGCGACTGCGCCGTCAATCCGGACCCGAACGCCGAGCAGCTCGCCGACATCGCCGTCCAGTCGGCCGCCACCGCCGCCGCGTTCGGCGTCGAGCCGCGCATCGCGATGCTCTCGTACTCGACCGGCACCTCCGGCACCGGAGCGGACGTGGACAAGGTCCGCAAGGCCACCGAGCTCGTCCGCGAGCGCCGCCCCGACCTGGCCGTCGAGGGCCCGATCCAGTACGACGCCGCCGTCGAGCCGTCGGTGGCCGCGACCAAGCTGCCGGGGTCCGACGTGGCCGGCCGCGCGACCGTGCTGATCTTCCCCGACCTCAACACGGGCAACAACACGTACAAGGCCGTGCAGCGCTCGGCGGGCGCCGTCGCGGTCGGACCGGTCCTGCAGGGCCTGCGCAAGCCGGTCAACGACCTCTCCCGCGGCGCCCTGGTCCAGGACATCGTCACCACCGTGGCGATCACCGCGATCCAGTCGCAGTCCCAGGGCGCGCCCTCCGCCTGACCCCGTCCACCACGACCGACGTCCCCGACGTCCCCCACGAAGGAAAGACCCGAACGTGACCGCATCGCGCGTACTCGTCCTCAACTCCGGCTCCTCGTCGGTCAAGTACCAGCTGCTCGACATGACGGACCGGTCCCGGCTGGCGGCCGGCCTGGTGGAGCGGATCGGCGAGGAGACCTCCCGGCTCGTCCACACCCCGCAGCCCGGCGGCGAGGCGCAGCCTCGGGAGCAGCTCGGGCCGATCGCCGACCACGGGGCCGCGCTCAAGGCCGTCGCGGCGGAGCTCGCCGCCGACGGCCTGGGGCTGGACTCGCCGGAGCTCGCGGCGGTCGGGCACCGGGTGGTGCACGGCGGCACCCGGTTCACGCAGCCGACCGTGATCGACGACGAGGTGCTGGCGGAGATCCGCAGCCTGGTGCCGCTCGCGCCGCTGCACAACCCGGCGAACGTCACGGGCATCGAGGTGGCCCGCGCGCTGCGCCCGGACATCCCGCAGGTGGCGGTCTTCGACACGGCGTTCCACGCGACGATGCCGGAGTCCGCGGCACGCTACGCGATCGACGCCGAGACCGCCGACCGGTACGCGGTGCGCCGGTACGGCTTCCACGGCACCTCGCACGCGTACGTGTCCCGGGCCACGGCGGCGCTGCTGGGCAAGGCTCCCGAGGACGTCAACGTGATCGTGCTGCACCTGGGCAACGGCGCCTCGGCGTCCGCGGTCCGCGGCGGCGTCTGCGTGGACACCTCGATGGGCCTGACCCCGCTGGAGGGCCTGGTGATGGGGACCCGGTCCGGCGACCTGGACCCGGCCGTGATCTTCCACCTGGCGCGGGTGGGCGGGCTGTCGATCGACGAGATCGACACGCTGCTGAACAAGAAGAGCGGTCTGCTGGGGCTGTGCGGCGACAACGACATGCGGGAGATCCTGCGCCGGGCGGGCGAGGGCGACCGGGCGGCGCGGGTGGCGTTCGACACGTACGTGCACCGGCTGAAGAAGTACATCGGGGCGTACTCGGCGGTGCTCGGCCGGGTGGACGCGGTCGCGTTCACGGCCGGGGTCGGCGAGAACGCCGCCGCGGTGCGGGAAGCTGCGGTGGACGGGCTGGCCGAACTGGGGCTGGCGCTCGACCTGGAGGCGAATGCGGTGCGGTCCGGCGAACCGCGGCTGATCTCGGCGGAGTACGCCCGGGTGGCGGTGGCGGTGGTTCCCACGGACGAGGAACTGGAGATCGCCGCCCAGGCGTACGCGCTGGTTACCCAGTAGTCACTTGGACTTTCCACCAGACGGAATATTCCGCTACGAAACAAACCCGATAGGATCCGCTTCATGCGCCGTTCCAAAATCGTCTGCACGCTGGGCCCCGCCGTCGACTCGTATGAGCAGCTGAAAGCGCTCATCGAGGCAGGCATGAACGTGGCCCGATTCAACTTCAGCCACGGATCCCAGGCAGAACACCAGGAGCGGTACGACCGCGTCCGGCAGGTCTCCGAGGACACCGGGCGCGCGGTCGGCGTCCTCGCCGACCTCCAGGGACCCAAGATCCGCCTCGAAACCTTCGCCGAGGGCCCCGTCGAGCTGGTGCGCGGTGACGAGTTCACCATCACCACCGAGGACGTCCCGGGCGACAAGTCCATCTGCGGCACCACCTACAAGGGCCTGCCGGGTGACGTCGCCATCGGCGACCAGGTCCTGATCAACGACGGCAACGTCGAGCTCCGGGTGACCGAGGTCGACGGCCCCCGGGTCAAGACCATCGTCATCGAGGGCGGTGTCATCTCCGACCACAAGGGCATCAACCTGCCGGGTGCCGCCGTCAACGTCCCCGCCCTGTCGGAGAAGGACGTCGACGACCTCCGCTTCGCCCTGCGGATGGGCTGCGACATGGTCGCGCTGTCCTTCGTCCGTGACGCCAACGACGTCAAGGACGTCCACAAGGTGATGGACGAGGAGGGCCGCCGGGTCCCCGTCATCGCCAAGGTGGAGAAGCCGCAGGCCGTCGAGAACATGGCGGCCGTGGTCGACGCGTTCGACGCGGTCATGGTGGCCCGCGGCGACCTGGCCGTCGAGTACCCGCTCGAGAAGGTCCCGATGGTCCAGAAGCGGCTCATCGAGATGTGCCGCCGCAACGCCAAGCCGGTGATCGTCGCGACCCAGATGATGGAGTCGATGATCACCAACTCGCGGCCGACCCGCGCCGAGGCCTCCGACGTCGCCAACGCCATCCTCGACGGCGCCGACGCGGTCATGCTCTCCGCCGAGTCCTCGGTGGGCGCGTACCCGATCGAGACCGTCAAGACGATGTCGAAGATCGTCACGGCGGCCGAGGAGGAGCTCCTCTCCAAGGGCCTCCAGCCGCTGGTCCCCGGCAAGAAGCCGCGCACCCAGGGCGGCTCCGTCGCCCGTGCGGCCTGCGAGATCGCGGACTTCCTGGACGGCAAGGCGCTCATCGCCTTCACCCAGTCCGGCGACACCGCCCGCCGCCTGTCGCGCTACCGCGCCACGCAGCAGATCCTGGCGTTCACCACGGACGTCAACACCCGCAACCAGCTCACCCTGAGCTGGGGCGTCGAGTCGTACGTCGTCCCGCACGTGGACACCACCGACGCGATGGTCGACCTGGTCGACGGCGAGATGCTCAAGCTCCAGCGCTACAACCAGGGCGACACGATGGTCATCACCGCCGGCTCGCCCCCCGGCGTCCCCGGCACCACCAACATGGTCCGCGTCCACCACCTCGGCGGTGGCGAGCGCGACTGACCCCGCGCCGCGAGGCCGCCGGAAACTCTGCCGCACAGAGACCGAGGGCGGCACCCGGGTCCCTTGTCGGGACCGGGGTGCCGCCCTCGGTGTGTTCCGTGCGCGCGCCGCTCGCCTGCCGTGCTCCGCTGTCGTGCGTCCGCAGCCGTGCGTCCGGGGGGCGGGGAGCTACTCGGCGGGGCCGATGTAGTTCTCCATGCCCGGGATGGTCAGCGTGCCGCCGAACTGGCCGGCCTGGATGACCTTGACGTTCGTGAAGAAGGCGAACGGCACGTTCAGCGGCGGTGGGGTGTCCGGGCTGAAGGTGATCGGGATGATGCCGAAGAGGTTGCCCTTGAGCTCCTCCGTGTACATCGTCACCTCGGCCCCGCGGATCGTGGACGTGGAGCCCGGCCGGGACTTCAGGTGGGCGGTGTTCTGCCCCTTGCCGACGGTCTGGTAGAGGTCCTTGATGTCCAGCGAGGACGCCGTGAACTTCAGCACCTTCTTGATCTTGCCGCCGGCCGTCTTCACCTCGACGATGCCGTGGTAGTCCAGCCCGTAGAGGGTCAGCATCGAGCTGTCGAGGTACCACGGCTCGTCGGGCAGGAGCGGGATGCCCGGCTCCAGCTCGGCGTCGGCGAGCGCCTTCGCGTCGTGGGTCGGGCAGGGGAACGGCTCCTTGCCGTCCTTGTCCTTGCCGTCCTTCTCGTCCTCGTCGGCCTTCTCGTCGGCCTTCTTGGAGCCCGTCTCGTCCTTGGCCTTCTCCGCCGTCTTCTTCACGTCGTCGGAGAGGTCCTCGACCCGGGCGCCGGCGCGCTTGGCCGCGTCCCGGATCGCCTTCTCGGTCGGGTCGGCCGCGGGCACCTTGGCGACGGCCGCCGGGTCCTGCCCGGCGGGCTTGGCCGCCGTCGGGGTCGGGTCCGGCTTCGGCTCGTCCCGCAGCGGCTTCCCCAGCTCGTCCAGGAGGTCCCCGACCCGGTCGCCGACGCCCAGCGGGTCGAGCCCGTCCAGGACCGGCCGGTCCGCCGGACCGCTGGAGCTGGTCTTGGGCTCCGGGGACGTGTCCGGCTCGGCGGACTTCGTCGCCGACGGCGAGGAGGTCGGCACCGGCTCGGACGTCGTGCCCGGGCTCGCGGTGGCGCTGGGCGACACCGAGGGCGTGGCGTCCGGGGACTTGGTGGGCGAGGGGGACTCGGACTCGGCCGGCTCGTCGGACCGGGTCACGCACGGCCCGGGGGCGAAGGGTATGTCCTTGTCGTCGGCCACGGCGAGCTTCGGCGCCATGCCCATCCCGACGAACACCGCGGTCGGCATCGCCGCCAGGGCCATCGCCTTGCCGGCGGGTATCTGGAGCTTGGTCAGCAGCGACTTGCGCGGCGCCGCGTGTCGCGGGCCTTTCCGTTCACGGGACTCTGCGCCTGGGGCCACGGCCCGCTGCGTCTCGTCACCCCGCACTGTTCCTCCCGCCATTGGCGTGGGCAGTCGTCTCGGTCGCTTCGGGCTTCTCGAACGACACGCTCGGCGCGTGCCCGTAGTAGCCGTCCTGCGGGCCCGTTTCCGTGCGGGGGCCGGGGAACCCGCCCTCCATGGCCGCCGCGGCGGGGTCCGCCGCACCGTCGGCGACGTCTTCCTGCGGTACGCCCGGGGCCCAGGACAGCGCCATGGCGCCGCCGAGGAGGGCGAACAGGAAGCCGAGCAGGAATCCGCCGAAGTTCGACACCGGCAGGGACACCAGGGCCAGCAGGATCGCCGCGACACCCGCGAAGATGCGGATCGTCTGCTGGAACCAGAGCGCGAGCCCGAGCGTCACCAGAAGGACACCGATGATGAGGGATCCGGCGCCCGCCGTGGTGGACATGGCGATGGTGATGTTGCCCAGGCGTACGTCCGCGTACGGGAAGTAGGCGATCGGAACACCGCCGAGGAACGTGAACAGCCCGGCCCAGAACGGCCGCTGGCCTCGCCACTCGCGGAACTTCATCTTCCCGTAGGCGAGCCAGTGCATGTCTTCATGGGAACCCGGGGTCTCGGCGTTCATGGACTACAGCTCCCTGGAAACGGTGGTACGGAGAACTATGTGAAGTGCTTTGCGCGCCCGGACGGGAGGACGGCCGGCAGGCGACTGCCCACCCGTCCGGTCACTCGGTCAGCTCACAGCCCGTAGGGCCTAGTAGCAGGGGTCGTTCCCCGTGATGAGCGACAGCTTGAGGTTGCTCAGCTTGAACGTGCCGGCCGTGGTGGCCCACGCACGCTGCTTGACGCCCTCGAGAACCGCCACCTCGGCGCGCTGCGAGAACATGTAGGGGTTCTTGACCGTGCCCGCCTGCGGCTTGGTCGTGTGGCTCGCGTCGCCCACGGCGACACCGATGTCCAGGTTCTTGAACGTGGACACCTCGGTGTCGAGGTCCGCAACATCGAGGTAGATGTTGTCGGCGACAGCCGGGTCACCCTTGTGGCCCGCGCGGAGCTTCATGGTGATGTTGCCGAGGCCGGGCACCGGGGTGACCAGCGACTGGCACATGTTGGTGATCTTGGCCTGCTTGAACCCGGAGATGGTGACCGGGTGGGCGGCCTTGTTGCCGGCGAGGTCGTGTCCCTCGGACACGCTGCCGTACTGGATCAGGTCATAGCCTTCGAGCTTGTCCGCCGTGACCTTGAAGTCCTGGCCGGACACGCTGAACGATGCGGCCAGCGCACCCTGCGCGAGACCGACACCGACCGCGGCCGTCGCCGCGATGCTCGGCACCATGACGAGAGCGAAACGCTTCCATCTGGTCCCGCCACGAACCTGGGAACTCATCTGTTTCCTCCTTCTCGGACGTACATCTCCGGTCCGGGTCGAGCCCGTCCTGGGATGGGAGAAGTGCTACGTCCTCGGAGGAGCGCAAGCGGCCGAGGCGGCGCGAACCGCGACAGGATCACCGGCGACCACCCCCGAGCGACAACCACTTGGCCGCACTCGCGCACGGCCGGAGGACAGGCCCCGCCGACGGCAGAGACCCCCCTGTCCAAGGGCCGGCGAGAGTGCCGCCGACCCACTCGGTGGGGACCCATCGGTGTGATGGACCGAGCGTGGCCGATCGTGGTGCATTCCGGGGCGGGGCACAAGGGGGTTCGTTACTGGCTAGTAACGGCCTGATAACCGCGGTGCGACAAGGCGGCTTCGGCCGACAGCGGAGGGTGGCAGGAAGGGCCACGACAGAAGGGGATCTGAGTAAACAAACCGGGCAGATCCCAAGGTTCGATTTACTGCGAGTAACAGAGGCCGCGATTACCAAGTTTCGGTAAAGCGCGGCCGTTGTTTATCTCGTTGTCAACAGAAAGGCATTGCGCCGCTCCGCTGCGCAATGCCTCTCCGGGGTGTGATCAGAAGAGCACGCGCGCCAGTGCCGTGCGCGCCGCCGAGACCCGCGGGTCGTCCGCCCCGATGACCTCGAACAGCTCCAGGAGCCGCAGCCGTACGGAGTCCCGGTCCGCGCCGAAGGTGACGCGGACGGTGTCCACGAGCCGCCCGAACGCGTCCTCGACGTGCCCGCCGACGAGGTCCAGGTCGGCCGCGGCGATCTGCGCGGCCGGGTCGGCCGGCTGCGCGGCCGCCGCCGCGCGCACCGCCTGCGGGTCCATGTCTCGCACGCGGGACAGCAGTTCGGCCTGCGCGAGGCCGAGCTTGGCCTCCTCGTTGGCCGGCGCGTCCGCGAGCACGTTCTTGTACGCCTGGATCGCGCCGCCGAGGTCGCCCGCGTCGAGCGCCGAAACGGCCGCCTCCAGCAGCGCGTCGTACGGTCCCGCCGGCAGGTCCGCCGGGCCCTGGTCCGCCCGGTCGCCGCCCGCCGCCTGCGGGTCCACCGCGATGCCGGTCAGCCCGAAGCGCTCCTCGGCGACCTGGATGAGCTGGGCCAGGGTCTCGCGGATCTGCGCCTCCGGCGCCGCGCCCTGGAACAGCGGCAGGGCCTGGCCCGCCACGACCGCGAAGACCGCGGGAATGCCCTGGATGCCGAACTGCTGCATCAGCATCTGGTTGGCGTCGACGTCGACCTTGGCCAGGACGAAGCGTCCGCCGGCCTCGACGGCCAGCCGCTCCAGCAGGGGGCCGAGCTGCTTGCAGGGCTCGCACCACTCGGCCCAGAAGTCGATGACGACCGGGACCTCGGCGGACCGCTGCAGGACATCGCGCTCGAAGCCGGCCTCGTCTACGTCGATGACCAGCGCGGAAGGAGGTACGGCAGCGCCGCCGCCCTGGCGCGCGGACTCGGCTCGCGCCTGCTCCGCCTTCGCCTTGGCCTCACCGGCCGCCTTCACAGCGGCGAGGTCGACAACGCCGCTCATGGACATGTTTCTGGGCTGCATGCGTACATCCTCCCCCCTGCGCGCGCGGCCGCGAAAAGACCGGCCGAAAACATCCGGTCCGAAGGCCGGTTGTGAAGTACTGGTGTGACGTCCTGCCCGGAGGCCGTGACGTGGTGCCTGACGTGCCGCCCGCCGGAGGAAGCCGGACGGGGCGGCGGAGCGGGCGGCGCCTGGTCCCCACCGGGCGCCTGTGGTTGTCGCTCTTACGCTACGAGCCGTAGCGTAACTGCCCGCGGCCCGCGGCGCCCCGTGATGTGGGCCACAGGATGAATTACTACCGACGGGTATGGTCACCGCCATGCACCCCAGACCCCCCGCCCGGACCGGCCGCCCGCGCAGCGCCGCCGCGGACGCCGCGATCCTCGGCGCGACCAGGGACGCCCTGGTCGAACTGGGCTGGTCGAAGCTGACGATGGGCGACGTCTCGGCCCGCGCCGGGGTCGCGAAGACCACGCTCTACCGCCGCTGGGCGGGCAAGAACGAGCTGGTCGTGGATGCGGTGGCGGAACTCTTCGACGCCCTGGAGCTGCCCGACCGGGGCTCGCTCGAAGCCGACATCGAGGGCGTGGTCCTGCAGTTCGCGGAGCTGCTGAGGCGGCCCGAGGCGCGCACCGCGCTGATGGCCGTCGTCGCCGAGTCCACCCGCGACGAGGCGCTGCGCGACCGGATCCGGTCGGCGATCGTGGAGCGGCAGAAGCACCTGGTCGTGCTCGGCCGCCAGCGCGCCCAGGCGCGCGGGGAGCTTCCGTACGAGGAGGACGAGGCGGTCGCCGGGCACACCACGGACCTGATCTTCGACGTGATCGCGGGCACCGTCGTGCACCGGGCGCTGGTCAGCGCCGAGCCCGTGGACGGTCTGTGGGTGGCCACCTTCACCTCCCTGCTGATGCACGGCCTCAAGGGCGTCGCGCAGCTCTGAGCCGCGCGACGCCCTCGATGCGCCCTCGACGGTGCGGGCCCCGGATGTGCGGGCCCCGGGTGGTGCGCGGGGCTAGAAGCCGGGGGGCTCGGTGTACGTGCCCCACTCGTCCCGCAGGGTGTTGCAGATCTCGCCGAGCGTGGCCTCGGCCCGTACGGCGTCCAGCATCGCCGGGATCATGTTCGAGCCGTCCCGGGCGGCGGCCAGCATCTCGGCCAGCGCCGTCTGGACCTTCGCGTCGTCGCGGCGGCCCTTGCGCTCGCCGAGCAGCCGGACCTGCTCCCACTCGACCTCGTGGCTGACCCGCAGGATCTCCAGGTCGCCGGTGACGGAGCCGTGGTGGGCGTTGACGCCGACGACCAGCTTGTCGCCCTTCTCCAGGGACCGCTGGTAGCGGAAGGCGGATTCGGCGATCTCGCCGGTGAACCAGCCGTCCTCGATGCCGCGCAGGATGCCCGAGGTGATCGGGCCGACCGGGTGCTGCCCGTTCGGGTGCGCGCGCAGCCCGCGCTCCTTGATCTGCTCGAAGATCTTCTCGGCGTCGGCCTCGATGCGGTCCGTGAGCTGCTCCACGTACCAGGAGCCGCCCAGCGGGTCGGCCACGTTGGCGACGCCGGTCTCCTCCATCAGCACCTGCTGGGTGCGCAGGGCGATCTCGGCGGCCTGCTCGCTGGGCAGCGCGAGGGTCTCGTCGAGGGCGTTGGTGTGCAGCGAGTTGGTGCCGCCGAGGATCGCGGAGAGGGCCTCCACCGCGGTGCGCACGACGTTGTTGTACGGCTGCTGGGCGGTGAGCGAGACGCCGGCGGTCTGGGTGTGGAAGCGCAGCCACATGGCCTTGTCGCTCTGCGCGCCGTAGACCTCCTTCATCCAGCGGGCCCAGATCCGGCGGGCGGCGCGGAACTTGGCGATCTCCTCGAAGAAGTCGAGGTGCGCGTCGAAGAAGAAGGACAGGCCGGGCGCGAAGACGTCCACGTCCATGCCGCGGGAGAGGCCGAGCTCCACGTACCCGAAGCCGTCGGCGAGGGTGTACGCGAGCTCCTGCGCGGCCGTCGCCCCGGCCTCGCGGATGTGGTAGCCGGAGACGGAGAGCGGCTTGTAGGCGGGGATGCCGGTCGCGCAGTACTCCATGAGGTCGCCGATGAGGCGAAGGTGCGGCTCCGGCTCGAAGAGCCACTCCTTCTGGGCGATGTACTCCTTGAAGATGTCGGTCTGGAGCGTCCCGTTGAGGACGGCCGGGTCGACGCCCTGCCGCTCGGCGGCGACGAGGTACATGCAGAAGACGGGGACGGCGGGCCCGCTGATGGTCATCGAGGTGGTGACGTCGCCGAGCGGAATGTCCTTGAAGAGGACCTCCATGTCGGCGGCCGAGTCGATGGCCACACCGCAGTGGCCGACCTCGCCGAGGGCGCGCGGGTCGTCGGAGTCGCGGCCCATCAGGGTCGGCATGTCGAAGGCCACGGACAGGCCGCCGCCGCCGGCCGCCAGGATCATCTTGTAGCGCTCGTTGGTCTGCTCGGCGTTGCCGAAGCCGGCGAACTGGCGGATGGTCCAGGTCCGGCCGCGGTAGCCGGTGGGGTGCAGGCCGCGGGTGAAGGGGTACTCCCCCGGCCAGCCGATGCGCTCGAAGCCCTCGTAGGCGTCGCCGGGCCGCGGCCCGTAGACCGGCTCGACGGAATCGCCGGAGAGGGTGGAGAAGTCGGCGTCCCGCTTGCGGGCCCGGTCGTAACGGGCCTGCCAGCGAAGGCGGCCCTGCTCGATGGCGTCAGCGTCCATGCCCACGAATTTACTAGGACGTCCTACTAAATGTCGATGGCAAACCCCGGGGAGATGCCCCCGGGGTGGCCGCGGATCAGGCCTTCGCGGTCGCCAGACCGTCGCTGACCAGCGGCTCGATCTCGGCGCGTACGTTCTTCTCGACGAAGAAGGCGGCGAGCGGGATGGTGCCGCTGACCATGACCCAGAGCATCCTGCCGAACGGCCACTTCGCCTTGGAGCTGAGGTCGAAGGCGAAGACCAGGTAGATCATGAAGAGCACGCCGTGGACCTGGGAGACCACGAAGGTCAGGTCGGCGCCCTTGTCGAAGCCGTACTTGAAAATCATGCACGTGCACAGCACGAGCAGCATGATCGCGGTGGCGAAGGCCATCACCCGGTACCTGGTCAGCACGCTCTTCTTCATGTCCACGAGCGTAGCCGTCCGTTTTGGCCGATCTTGACGGGGGGCTACTCGTCGAAATCGTCGGCGGCGACCCGCAGCGGGCGCAGCAGGGCGAAGATCTCGGCGCACTCCTCCGCGTCGTACGCGCCGAGGCCGAAGTCCATGGCCATCAGGTCCTTGGTGGCCGCCTCGACCACCTCGCGGCCCTTCTCGGTGATCGACGCGAGGGTGCCCCGGCCGTCGTTGGGGTTCGGCCGCCGGGCCACCAGGCCGGACTTCACCAGCCGGTCGACCGTGTTCGTCACCGAGGTCGGGTGCACCATCAGCCGCTCGCCGATCTTCGACATGGGCAGCTCGCCGGCCTTGGAGAAGGTGAGCAGCACCAGCGCCTCGTAGCGGGCGAAGGTCAGCCCGTACGGCTTGACGACGGCGTCTACCTCGGCGAGGAGGATCTGGTGGGCCCGCATGATCGACGTGATCGCGGCCATCGCGGGCACGGGGCCCCAGCGGCGCTGCCACAGCTCGTCGGCGCGGGCGATGGGGTCGAAGGGAAGACTGAGCGGCTTGGGCACCGCACGACCCTACCGCCCGGTCATTTCGCGTTCAGCCCCGTCTCGCCTTTCGGTCCCCGCCGTTGGCCGTCGGGCCGGTCGTCCCGATGTCCGTCCCCGTGTCCGTCGCGGGGGTCGTCGCGGCGGGCGCCGGTGGCCCGGAGTTCGCCGAGGAGCACCAGGACGCAGAGCGTGCCGAGTACGGCGGCGCCGACGACCACCAGGTGGACGGGCACCAGCTCGGCCGCCAGCCCGGCCAGCGCCATGCCGGCGCCCTGGAGCGTCATCAGGCCGGTGCTCAGCAGGGTCATGGCCCGGCCGCGCAGCTCCTCGGGGACGGCGTCCACCCACCACCGGTCGAGGCCGATCGTGTAGGCGTGCGCGAGCCCCGCGAGCAGCAGGACCGCTGCGAGCGGCGCGGCGGCGGGCCGCAGCGCGTACGCGAGCAGCGGCAGCAGGCTGACCGCGGCGAGGGGAACGACGAGCCGGGAGCGGGCGGCCGGGCCGAGCGCCGAGCCGGCCCACAGCTCGCCGGCGATGGTGCCGACGGGCAGCGCGCACATCAGCAGGCCGAGCGTGGCGGTGCCCGCGCCGATGTCGTGGACGTACGGGGCCATCAGCGCCTCGGGGGCCACCACGAACACCGGGGGCAGCCAGCACATGAGGGTCAGCGCGCGCAGCCGGCGGTCGCCGAACACGGCCCGCAGGCCGGCGAGCGGGCCGCTGCGGGGGCCGCCGGCGGCGCGGGCGGGCCGGTTCGCGGTGCCCAGGCGCAGCAGGAGCGCCGAGCCGAGGAAGGTGCCGGCGGTGAGCGCGAGCGCGCCGCGCGGCGGGACCGCCACGAGCAGCAGTCCGCCCAGCCCGAACCCGATGAGCTGGGCGGACTGGGCGACCATCCGCAGCAGCGAGCGGCCGAGTACGAAGCGGTCGCCGTCGCCGAGTATGTCGGCGAGGGAGGCGTTGCGGGTGCCCTGGAAGAGCGGGGCGACGAACGCCATGGCGCAGCGCAGCACGAGCAGGCCCGCGACGGGGGTGGCGGGCAGCACCATCAGGGCGGCGCACCCTGCGCACACGAGGTCGCAGGCGACCAGGACCCGGCGGGCGGGGTACCGGTCCGCGACGCCGGCGAGCAGGGTGCCGCCGAGGAGGTACGGGAGGAAGCCGAGCGCGAAGGTGAGGGCGCTCATCAGGGGGGATCCGGTGAGCCGGTAGACGAGGACGGTGAGGGAGATCTCGGCGATGACCAGCCCCAGCACGGAGGCGAGGTGCGCGGCGAACACCGGGCGGAATTCCCGGACCCGGAACGCGGAGCGGTAACCGGCGGTGGGTGCGTTGACGGACATCCCCCGAGCCTGCCCACCCACCCCCACCCAACCGATAGATTCGCCCCACCCCGAATCCACCCCGCCGCTACCCCCGCGGCCCACCAGAATCCAGCCTCGCCGAATGGGGTTGCCGCCAGCGGCAAGGCTGCGGGTTGCCGCCCAGCGGGCGGCGGGGGTGGAGCGGGTTGGGTTGGGTGACGAGGAGGTGCGGCGGTGTTTCATCTGCGGTTCGGGGAGGCGGACCTGCTGCGCTGCCGGTTCGCCGTGTCTCCCCGATGGGAGACCCAGGAAGCCGTACGCACCCTGCAACGCCCGGAACGCCTCGCCTACCACCTGCCCTGGCTCCGCCGGGCCCGCGAGGCCGCCGCGCCCCTGGACCTGCGCCCCCTGTGGCTGCTGATGCCCCAGCGCGGGCACACCCCGGACTTCCTCGGGCCGCCCCCGATCGGCCCGGCCGCCTCCTTCGACCAGGAGCTCGCCCGCATCCGCGCGGCCGCCGCCGACCCGGCGGCGGTCCGCGACGACCTCGCCCGCTCGCTCGCCTGCACGCCCGGCGCCCTGGAGTCCCCGCAGGGCCGGGAGCTGCTGGACGATCCGGTCCGCGCGGTGGAACGGCTCGCGGACCTGACCGAACAGGCCTGGCACGCCCTGGTGGAGCCGTACTGGCCCCGGCTGCGGGCGCTGCTGGAGGCCGACATCGTCTTCCACGCCCGGCGGCTGGCCACCTCGGGTCTGGCGGGGCTGTTCGCCGGGCTCCACCCCGACCTGCACTGGGACGAGGCAAGCAGCACGCTCACCCTGGACCGGGTCACCCATCACGACCGGGACCTCGGCGGGCAGGGCCTGGTCCTGATGCCGAGCGCCTTCGTCTGGCCGGAGGTGGCGGGCGGCTTCGACCCGCCGTGGCAGCCGACCGTGGCGTACCCGGCCCGCGGGATCGGCGCGCTGTGGACCGAGCCGCGCGAGCGGACGCCCGAGGCGTTGGCCCGGCTGTTCGGGCGGGCCCGGGCGGACGTGCTGTGCGCGCTCGCCGAGCCCGCGTCGACGACGGCGCTCGCGCGGCGGCTCGGGCTGGCGCCGTCGTCGGTCTCGGCGCACCTGAAGGCGTTGGCGGGTGCCGGACTGCTGCTCGCGCACCGGCACGGCCGTCAGGTCCTGTACGAGCGCACCCCCTTGGGCATCGCCCTGGCCACGCCCCCCTCCCCAGGCCCCGACCCCACCGGCTGAGCCCGGCCCCCTCGCCGACGCGCGGGGGGCAAACCGCTGCCCCGGCGGCAACTCCCAGGGGCAGGGGCGGGAAGTCGGGGTGGGCGGTGTCGTGGCCTGCGGCTACGTGTCCGTTATGTCACGATGACCCGGTCCGCTTCCCGCCCAGCCATCCCGAGGGGCCCCGGATGTCCGGCCACCGAAGCCACCGACACGTCACCCTCCCCCTCAGCCTCGCTCTGCTGATGGCGCCGGTCACGGCCGCCTGTTCGGGGTCCGCGGAGCCGCCGCCGCGGGCCGCCGAGCCCGGCGCCTCCCGGCCGGCCTCCCCCACCGGGTCCCCGGCGCCCGAGTCCCCGTTCTGGGTGGACCCGCACAGCGACGCGGCCCGCCAGGTGGCCCAATGGGAGGCGCAGGGCCGCAACAGCGACGCGCAGGTGCTGCGCCGCATCGCGGAGCGGCCGATGGCGCTGTGGGGTCCCGGCGACGACCCGGGCCCGGAGATCCGGCGGGCCGTCACCAGCGCCAAGGCGGCCCGGCGCACCGTCGTGCTCACCGCGTACAACATCCCGTACCGGGACTGCGGCCAGCACTCGGCGGGCGGCGCCTGGAACGCCGAGGCCTACCGCCGCTGGATCGGGGCCTTCGCGGACAACATCGGCGACGCCAGGGCCATCGTGATCCTGGAGCCCGACGCGATCCCGCACATCATCGACGGGTGTACGCAGGCGGACCACCACGACGAGCGGTACCGGCTGCTGGCCGAGGCGGTGACCCGGCTCAAGCGCCAGCCGAACACCCGGGTCTACCTGGACGCGGGCAATCCGGCCTGGATCCCGGACCCGACGAAACTGGTCGAGCCGCTCTACAAGGCCGGGCTCGAACGGGCCGACGGCTTCTCGCTGAACGTCTCCAACTTCCAGCCGGACGACGTGGGCCGGGAGTACGGGGCCCGCATCTCGAAGGCGACCGGCGGCAAGCACTTCGTGATCGACACCAGCCGCAACGGCGACGGCCCGCTGCCCGGCAACCGGACCGAGGCCTGGTGCAACCCGCCGGGGCGGGCGCTGGGCGCGCCGCCCACCGACCGGACGGGCGACGCGCTCGTCGACGCGTACCTGTGGATCAAGCGGCCCGGCGAGTCCGACGGGCAGTGCCGGGGCGGCCCCGCGGCGGGCAAGTGGTGGCCGGACTACGCCCTGGGGCTGGCCCGCCGGGCCAAGGAGTAGGCCTACCGACCAGCCTCACACCGCGGTCACCGCCAAGCCCGGCCCCGGCTGGGGCCCCAGCCACCGTCACAGCCGCGGCCGCATCCCGGTCCGCGCGGGCCCGCTCCCGGGCTCCACCGGCTTGACGGGCTTGACCTGGATCCACTTGGCCACGGACGGCGTGCCGTCGGCGTCCGTCACGAAGAGCATGTACCAGCCGGGCGGCACCAGGGTCGGGTCGCCGGGCACCTTGACGGTCACCGAGTCGCCGGTGCGGGTCAGCCCGAGTTCGATCGAGCGCTGCTCGACGTCCGTGGTGTGGGTGACGGCGCTGGGCCGCATCAGGCGGGCCCGCTCGATCCGTCCGGGGTCGGGTGCGCTGAAGGTGGCCCGGCCGTTCTGGTCGACCTCCTGCGGGCCGTCGCCCAGCTTCGGCCGGCGCTCCGGGTCCCGGTGCAGGTAGGGCGGGGTGTAGACCTCCAGCCGGGTGTCGAACTTGCCGAGTTTGGTGTTGTCCTTGTCGGAGAAGAGCGGGTCGGAGCCGAAGGTGGCGACCCGTCCGTCGGGCAGCAGCAGCGCCTCCGAGTGGTAGTTGCGGCCGACGGAGGGCGCTGCGGCGGTGACGAAGGTGTTGGTCTTCGGCCAGTAGAACTGCGCCTTGTGGATGTCGCTGGCGCCGCGGCCGCGGTAGTCGGCCGCGCCGCCGGTGGTGAAGACGGAGTCGTCCGGGAGGATCACCGAGCTGAGGTAGCGGGTGCCCTGCGGGAGCGAGGGCCCGTTCTTGAAGACCGGGCCGTCCTCCTTGAGGTCGATGATCGAGGTGCGTCCGGTGGCCTTGCGGGACTCGCCGACGCCGCCGCCGCCGAGCACCATCAGCCGCTGGTCCTGCGCGGGCGGCAGCAACAGCGAGGAGGACGTCTCCAGCTGGTCCGCGTCGGTGAGGCCGGTCAGTTTGGTGAACGTGTTGGTCTTCACGTCCCACAGGCCGGGTTCGCGGCCCTTGCCGGCGGGTCCGTAGCCGGCGTTGGAGCCGGTGTAGAGGAGCTTGCCGCCCTTGGTGAGGAAGAGCGCGGGGTAGGTGGGGAAGTACCGGAAGGGGCCCTTGCCCCATTTCTTCGTCTGCGGGTCGTAGATCTCGTTGTCGCCGGGGACCACGTCGCCGACGTCGTTGAGGCCGGAGACGGCGAGCACCTTGCCGTCCTGGAGGCTCACGAGGGTCGGGTACCAGCGGGCGTCCTTCATCGGGTCGACCGGGATGTACTTCTCGGCCTTCGGGTCGAACTCGTAGGCGGCCTTGATGCCCTGGAAGTCCTGCTTGTCGACGCTGAGGCGCTCGGCGAGGCCGTAGACGTTGTCGGCGTCCTTGCCGCCCAGGCCGACGACCTCGTACTGCGCGGCCTGGGTGGTCAGGCCCTGCGGGCCCTCGTCGACGGCCTCGACGAAGACCCGTGCCTCGGCGGCCACGACCTTCGTCTTCCACGGCAGCATCCGGCCGCTCTTGGCGTACGAGATCTGGAACTCGCGCTTGGCCTTGGGGACGGTGACGTCGAAGCGGGACACGTACTCCACGCCGGAGGGCGAGCGGAAGACCGTGCCCTTCTTCAGCCTCACCTCCTTGTCCGGGCTCTCGTTCTTGACGCGCATGCCGCCGCCGGCCCGGGTGACCTTCCCGTCGAGGACCTCGTACCGCGCGGTGCCGCCGGCCACCAGCAGCCGGCCGTCGGGGAGCTGGCTGTGGCCCGAGCAGAAGAAGTCCTCGGGGGTGGGGATCTTCTTGAAGGTGTCGTTCGACGGGTCCCACAGGACGGTGTCGAAGCTGCCCTTGTCGAAGTTGCGCTGGCTGTTGCCGGACCCGGCGATGAGCAGCACCTTCCCGGTGTGCAGCAGGGCCGCGTGCATGGCGTTGATGCGATGGGTCTGGGGCATGTCGACCATCGCCCACGAGCCGTACTGGATCCGGTAGCTGGCCTGGCCGATCTTGTACGCCTCGTACTTGTCCTCGGCGAAGGAGAGGGCGGCGGGCGCGTTGAGCCCGGCGAGGACGACCACCGCGCCCGCGCCGAGGGCGGTCTTCTTGAACTTCTTGGAAGGCTGGTAGGCCATGGCTCAGTTCCCTCCGGTCGTCGTGGCGAAGGCCGGCTCCGGCTCGTCGCCCGGTTCGCCGCCGAGGGGGACGAGGGCCCGGGCGCGGGCCCGGCGGTCGCGGACCAGGGTCACGGTCCACACGGCGACCGGGGCGAGGGCGATCAGCAGGGCGAGGACGGCCCAGATCCGCATCGCGGCGTGGGTGTGGCCGTAGCGCACCGAGGCCGCGAGGGAGACCACGAGCAGGCCGGCCCAGTACAGGTGGATGCGGAAGGTGGTCAGCCGGTCGGGGCTGGCGCCGTCGCCCTTGGGGGTAACGACGAACCGGCCCCGCGTGCGCAGGAGCGCCGAGCCCAGGGACTTCAGGTAGACGGGCGCGCAGATCGCGGACATCGCCATGCCGGCGAGGCCGCCCGAGCCGGCGGGCTCGTGGGGCGAGACGTTGTGCCGCCGGTTCCAGAGGTAGAGGCCGATCTGGAGGGCGGCGGCGTCGCTGTAGAGCATCAGCCACACGGAGGAGGAGACCTGGGTGCCGGAGGCGCCGAACCACAGGAACAGGACGCAGCTGAGGATGCCGAGCAGCCAGTTCACGGCGGTCATCGGGTAGTAGACGAGCATCAGCGTGTAGTTGAGCCAGCGCCCCGGAGGCATCCGGAAGAAGCTCTTCCAGTACTGCTTGAAGAGGGTCTCGTAGGTGCCGCGGGACCAGCGCAGCTGCTGGGTGAAGAAGTCGGTCCAGGAGGCGGGTCCCTCCCCCACGGCGAGCACGTCGGGGGTGTACACGGAGCGCCAGAACCGGCCGGTGGCCTTGTTGCGGCTGCGGTGCAGCTCGAAGCCGGTGGCCATGTCCTCCGTGATGGAGTCGTAGAGCCCGCCGACCGCCTTGACGGCGCTGATCCGTACGGCGTTGTTGGTGCCGACGAACATGGGGGCGCCGTAGCGGTTCCCGGCGCGCTGGATCAGCGCGTGGAAGAGGTACTGCTGGGACTCGGCGGCCCGGGTGACGTACTCGGTGTAGTTCCCGTAGACCTGCGGGCCGACCACGAAGGCGACGTCGGGGTCGCGGAAGAACCCGAGCATCCGCTCCAGGAAGTTCGGCAGCGGCACGTGGTCGGTGTCGACGGAGGCGAAGAACTCGTAGTCGTCCCCGTGCATCGCCAGCCAGGCGTTGTAGTTGCCGTGCTTGGTCTTCGCGCGGTGCACGCCCTTCGCACGGTTCCACTCCGGGACACCCTTGCGGGTGAAGTGGCGCACGCCCAGCTCGGCGCAGAGCACCTTCGCCTCGGGGTCGTCGCCCTCGTCCAGCAGCCAGACGTCCAGGTGCCCGTCGTGCCGCATCCGTACGGCGCCCTCCAGGGTGGCCCGCAGCATGGCGAGCGGCTCCTTGCCGGGCACGTACGTGGTGAGGAACGCGACCCGGGTGCCGGGCTCGGGGGCGACCGGCACGGGGTCGCGGGCGACCATCGTCGCGTGCGCGATCGACAGCACGTTGACGAACATGAAGAACATGATCATCGCGATGGAGCCGAGCATGACCGCGTCCAGCCGCACCAGCCAGCGCTCGCCGCCCTCCCGCTGGGTCCAGTGCGTGGGCCACACCAGGTAGAGCAGCAGTCCGGCGGCGGCGGACGGCGCCAGCGACATCAGGAGGACCGCTCGTATTCGGTGTGGTTCCTTCGACAGCAGGGACCGGTACTGGACCCGGTAGCCGGTGGGGTCCGGTTCCCTGAGGGGGCCGGCGAGATGGCTGTGGGTCTCGTAGTCGTAGCCTTCCGGCCGCACGGTCCCTCCAGAGCTCGAACCCGATGCTTGATAACCCCACAAAAGTGGACACACCCAAGCGTGTCGAACGGGATTCGGCCGAGCGAGGGAGTCTGCCGCGCCGCACCCCCACACCGCCGTACGGGTGTACGCCCGCCCCCTCCGGCAGCCCCCGGCACGTCCGGCGGCCGGCCGCACGACCCGCGGCCGCACCACCCCGGAGCCATACGGGCCACCACCGGCCCGGCCACCGGCGCCCGGCCACCGCCACGACACCGCCCGCCCGGACTACCGCAGTTCGGCCGCACGGGCATCACGGCGCACCCCGCACACGACGAAGCCGCCGCCCGAAGACGGGCGGCGGCTGCGTTCACCGGATCGGAGGGCGCGCGGTGCGGGTCCCGGGTGTCAGGCCGCGGCGCCCTCCCGGCGGGCTCGGGCGGCGAGGACGCTCTCGGCCTCGTCGCGCTTGAGGAGCTTGTCGCCGTAGAGGCCGCCGAAGGGGACCAGGGCGAGGAGGAAGAAGAGGGCGGCCTTCTTGAACGGCCACTTCGCCTTGTTCCACACGTCCAGCAGAAAGACCGCGTAGATCACGAACAGCACGCCGTGCAGGGCGCCGAGCGGCATCATCAGGTAGTCGATGTCCGAGATCCGGCTGAGCAGCGAGCCGAAGATCAGGAGGGCCGGGAAGGACAGCGCCTCCGGTATCGAGATCAGGCGCAGTCGGTGCAGGGCGGAGGCGGTCTTGATGTCCACGGGGAACCTTCGGGCCGGGGGCTGGGACGTCCGCCATTCTCCCAGCCGGTTTGCCTGATCTTGACCCAGGGTCCGCCCGGACTGTCACGGGCCGGTTGTAATCGGGCAGGGGCCCCTGTTCGCCCGCGCCGGGGCCCACTAACGTCTCCCCCGTGGCTCAGTTCCGACTCCAAGGCAGCAAGGTGCTCGCCGTCGACCTGACCGGGGATGCCGTGAAAGCGAAGAACGGCTCCATGGTCGCGTACGACGGTCAGATGGCCTTCAAGAAGATGTCCGGCGGCGGTGAGGGCATCCGCGGCATGGTGACGCGGCGCCTCACCGGCGAACAGATGACCGTGATGGAGGTGCAAGGGCACGGCACGTGCTTCTTCGCCGACCGCGCGAGCGAGATCAACCTCGTCAACCTCCACGGCGAGAAGCTCTACGTCGAGTCCAGCAACCTGCTGTGCACCGACGGCGGGCTGCGCACCGGCACCACCTTCACCGGACTGCGGGGCGGAGCGACCGGCAACGGTCTCTTCACCACCACCGTCGAAGGCACCGGCCAGGCGGCGATCATGTCCGACGGCCCGGCGGTCGTGCTGCGCGTCAGCGCCCAGTACCCGCTCTCCGTGGACCCCGGTGCGTACATCGCGCACACCGGCAACCTCCAGCAGCACTTCCAGTCCGGGGTCACCTTCCGGACGCTCATCGGCGAGGGCTCGGGCGAGGCCTTCCAGATCCGCTTCGAGGGCGAGGGCCTGGTGTACGTCCAGCCCAGCGAGCGCAACACGGTCGGGGGTGACGTCTGATGCCGTTCCGTGAGATCAACTCGAAGATGATCGAGGCGCAGGTCGTGCCCGGCCAGCGCATCTACAGCCAGCGCGGCGCGATGCTCGCGTACCGCGGCGAGGTCTCGTTCACCCCGGACATCACCGGCGGCCAGGGCGGAGTCATGGGCATGATCGGCCGCCGGGTGGCCAACGAGCAGACCCCGCTGATGACGGTCGAGGGCCAGGGCACCGTGATGTTCGGCCACGGCGGCCACCACATCCAGGTGATCACCCTCCAGGGGGACACCCTGTACGTGGAGGCCGACCGGCTGCTGGCCTTCGACGGCACCCTCCAGCAGGGCACGATGTTCATGGGCTCGCAGGGCGGGGTCATGGGCATGGTGCGCGGCCAGGTCAGCGGCCAGGGCCTGTTCACCACCACCCTCAAGGGCCACGGCTCGGTCGCCGTGATGGCCCACGGCGGGGTCATCGAGCTCCCGATCACCCCCAACCGGCCGGTCCACGTGGACCCGCAGGCGTACGTGGCCCACCACGGGGACGTACGGAACAAGCTCTCCACCGCGCTCGGCTGGCGGGACATGGTGGGGCGCGGCTCGGGCGAGGCGTTCCAGCTGGAGCTGTCGGGGCACGGTGCCGTGTACGTCCAGGCGTCGGAGGAGAAGCTGTGAACTACGGACCCGCACCCAGCTTCGGCCCGGGCCCGGGCGGCCCCGGCGGCTTCGGCGGTCCCGGCGGCCCGAACGTCATGGACCCGCACTCGCTGCCGTCCGACGACAACGTCAACGCGTACACCTTCTGCGTGGAGCTCAAGGGGAGCCAGTGGTTCCTGCAGAAGGGCAAGATGATCGCCTACTACGGGCGCATCGAGTTCAACGGCATCGGGCACGGCCGCTTCGACCGGCTGCTGCGCACCAGCTTCCACTCGCCGCTGCACGCGGCGGACTGGGTGGTCGCCGAGGGCTCCGGGAAGATGCTGCTCGCCGACCGCGCCTTCGACGTCAACTCGTACGACCTGGACAACGGGAACCTGACGATCCGGTCGGGCAACCTGCTCGCGTACCAGCCGACGCTGGCGCTGAAGCAGTCGATCGTGCCGGGCTTCCTGACGCTGATCGGGACGGGCAAGTTCGTGGCGGCGTCCAACGGGCCGGTGGTGTTCATGGAGCCGCCGCTGCGGGTGGACCCGCAGGCGCTGGTGGGGTGGGCGGACTGCCCCTCCCCGTGCCACCACTACGACCACGGGTACATGCAGGGGATCATGGGCGGGGTGCGCCGGCTGGCGGGCATCGGCGGCGCTTCCGGCGAGGAGCACCAGTTCGAGTTCGTGGGGGCGGGCACGGTGCTGCTCCAGTCGTCCGAGACGCTCATGGCCGAGCAGCCGGTCGGTCAGGTGCACGCCGAGCCGGGGGTCCCGGGGCACCACCAGGCGCCGATGGGGCAGCAGCCGGGCGGGCAGCTCGGGGTACCCCGGATGCCGGGGCAGCTGGGGGACTTGCAGCGCCGCTTCGGTCTGTGACCGCTAGCCTTCCCAGGGTCACGTCACACGGTCGGGGGATCGTTCATTTTTGTACGTAATTCAACATCTTAGGGTAGAGTCCTCATATGGAGACTGAGACGGCAACCCGTTGGCTCGACGACGCCGAGCAGTGCGCCTGGCGCACCTACCTGGACGTCAACAGACTGCTGACGTACCAGATGGAGAAGGATCTCCAGCCGTTCGGACTGACCAACAACGACTACGAGATCCTGGTCAACCTCTCGGAGTCCGAGGACCACCGGATGCGGATGAGCGATCTCGCGACGGCGACCCTTCAGTCCAAGAGCCGCCTGTCCCACCAGATCACCCGCATGGAGACGGCCGGGCTCGTGGTCCGCGTGAACTGCGAGTCCGACCGCCGCGGCCTGTACGCGGTCCTGACCGAGCAGGGCATGGAGACCATGCGCAAGGTCGCCCCGCACCACGTGGCGTCCGTGCGCCGGCACTTCATCGACATGCTCAGCCCGGAGGCCCTCTCCGCGATGCACGCCTCCCTCAAGCCCGTCGCGGAGAAGCTGCGCGACACCCGGGGCAAGATCTGAGCGAGGCGCGATCCGAGCGGCGAACCTAGACTGGCGTACGCCCGTAATGTCCCCTGATGAGGGAGATGTACGCCATGTCGAAGCGCGGCAACAAGAGGCGAGCCCGCAAGAAGAAGGGCGCGAACCACGGCAAGCGCCCCAACACGTAGCGGCACCCGGGAGGGCCGGGTCGGCACCACCGACCCGGCCCTCCCGCATGCCCCAAGGGGCGCGGGGAACCGCGGGGGACCGCGGCCGGCCCCGCGGGCGTCGAAACGGCCGGGCTACGCCCCGGTGAGGCTCGCCAGCAGCTCGTCGGCGGCCGCGTACGGGTCCAGCGCGCCGGCCACCACGCGTTCCGCGAGGGCGCCCAGGTGCGCGTCACCGCGCAGGTCGCCGATCCGCGAGCGCAGGGCCGTCACGGTGATCGTCTCGATCTCGTGGGAGGCCCGGGCGGCCCGCCGCTGCGCCAGCACCCCGTGCTCCTCCATCCACGCGCGGTGCTTCTCCAGCGCCTCGACGACCTCGTCGATGCCCTGCCCGCGGGCGGCGACCGTCTTGACGATCGGGGGGCGCCAGTCGGCGGGGCCGCGGGACTCCCCCAGCCCCAGCATGTGGTTGAGCTCGCGGGCGGTCGCGTCCGCGCCGTCCCGGTCCGCCTTGTTCACGACGTACACGTCGCCGATCTCCAGGATGCCCGCCTTCGCGGCCTGGATGCCGTCGCCCATGCCGGGGGCGAGCAGCACCACGGAGGTGTCGGCCTGCGAGGCGATCTCCACCTCGGACTGCCCGACGCCGACCGTCTCGACCAGGATCACGTCGCAGCCGGCGCCGTCGAGCACCCGGATGGCCTGCGGGGCCGCCCAGGCGAGGCCGCCGAGGTGGCCGCGGGTGGCCATCGAGCGGATGTACACGCCGGGGTCGGAGGAGTGCTCCGACATCCGCACCCGGTCGCCGAGCAGCGCGCCGCCGGAGAACGGCGAGGACGGGTCGACGGCGAGGACGCCGACCCGTTTCCCGGCCCGCCGGTAGGCGGATACCAGAGCCGAGGTGGAGGTGGACTTGCCGACGCCCGGAGAACCGGTCAGGCCCACCACGTACGCGTTGCCCGTGAGCGGGGCCAGCGCCGCCATCACCTCGCGCAGCTGCGGGGACGCCCCTTCCACGAGTGAGATCAGCCGGGCCACCGCCCTGGGCCTGCCCTCGCGGGCCTGGGCCACCAGCTGGGGGACGTCCACCGTCATGCCTGCCTGCCTCCTCGTCGGTCGCGCTGTCGGTTACGGGATCACGCCTGCGGGACGCGCACGATCAGCGCGTCGCCCTGGCCGCCGCCGCCGCACAGGGCGGCCGCGCCGACGCCGCCGCCGCGGCGCTTGAGCTCCAGCGCGAGGTGCAGGACCACGCGGGCGCCGGACATGCCGATCGGGTGCCCCAGCGCGATCGCGCCACCGTTGACGTTCACCTTTTCCGGGGTCACGCCCAGGTCCTTCATTGACTGGACGGCGACCGCGGCGAAGGCCTCGTTGATCTCGATCAGGTCCAGGTCGGAGACCTCCAGGCCGTCCTTCTTCAGGGCGTGGAGGATCGCGTTCGACGGCTGCGACTGGAGCGAGTTGTCGGGTCCGGCCACGTTGCCGTGGGCACCGATTTCGGCCAGCCACTCCAGGCCCAGCTCCTCGGCCTTGGCCTTGCTCATCACGACGACCGCGGCGGCGCCGTCGGAGATCTGCGAGGAGGTGCCAGCGGTGATCGTGCCGTCCTTGGCGAAGGCCGGGCGCAGCTTGCCCAGGGACTCCACCGTGGTCTCGGCGCGGATGCCCTCGTCGGCGGAGAAGACGACCGGCTCGCCCTTGCGCTGCGGGATCTCGACCGGGGTGATCTCGGCCTCGAAGACGCCGTTCTTCTGGGCGGCGGCTGCCCGCTGGTGCGAGGCGGCGGCGAACTCGTCCTGGGGGGCGCGCTCGATGCCCAGGCGGGTGTTGTGCTTCTCCGTGGACTCGCCCATCGCGATGTTCTCGAAGGCGTCGGTCAGGCCGTCGTACGCCATCGCGTCGAGCATCTCGATCGCGCCGTACTTGTAGCCCTCGCGGGACTTGGGGAGCAGGTGCGGGGCGTTGGTCATGGACTCCTGGCCGCCGGCGACGACGATGTCGAACTCGCCGGCGCGGATCAGCTGGTCGGCGAGCGCGATGGCGTCCAGGCCGGAGAGGCAGACCTTGTTGATGGTCAGCGCCGGGACGTTCATCGGGATGCCGGCCTTGACGGCGGCCTGGCGGGCCGGGATCTGGCCGGCGCCGGCCTGGAGCACCTGGCCCATGATCACGTACTGGACCTGGTCGCCGGAGATGCCGGCCCGCTCCAGCGCGGACTTGATGGCGAAGCCGCCCAGGTCTGCACCCGAGAAGGACTTCAGTGAGCCGAGGAGGCGTCCCATGGGCGTACGGGCCCCTGCGACGATCACGGAAGTGGAGTTGTTCGTTCCGGACATGAGGCGGATCCCCTTTCAGCGGGGAAGCTGAGGAGTGAACGAGGGTTTACCTGAATGTACTGAGCAGTACCTGTGCCGTCACCCGGCATCCGGTGTGATCGCGCGCACGTTGCGTAACCACGGTGTCGACCGCTCCACTGGACCCATGCTGACGAGAATCGACCACATCGGGATTGCGTGCTTCGACCTCGACAAGACTGTCGAGTTCTACCGTGCCACGTACGGCTTCGAGGTGTTCCACACCGAGGTCAACGAGGAGCAGGGCGTCCGCGAGGCCATGCTCAAGATCAACGAGACCTCCGACGGCGGGGCCTCCTACCTCCAGCTCCTGGAGCCCACCCGCGAGGACTCCGCGGTCGGCAAGTGGCTGGCCAAGAACGGTGAGGGCGTCCACCACATCGCCTTCGGCACCGCCGACGTCGACGGCGACGCCGAGGCCATCCGCGGCAAGGGCGTGCGGGTCCTCTACGACCAGCCGCGCACCGGTTCCATGGGCTCCCGCATCACCTTCCTCCACCCCAAGGACTGCCACGGCGTCCTCACGGAACTGGTCACCTCCGCGCCCGGCCACTGACCTCTGCCACCCTGAGCACTGACCCCCGGATTCCTCGGCCGGTAGAGTGGCCGTGGCTCGGCCGGGGTTTGGTGCGGAGTTGTGGGGTCGGGGCCTCCTGACCGGCAGCGAGAATCTGACACCATGCCCTGGGGGCGCCGTCCAGCGGGCGGACGGTGCTCTTGGGAGAGAGCTTGCGACCAGGGGACGGATGGGACCGCGCTGTGCGGGGCTACGAACGCCAGGAGAGCCATCAGGCCGAGGCCGACCATCTCTCGCGCTTCGAGGCCGAGATGGAGCGGCTGAAGAAGGAACGCGAGAAGGCCGTCCAGCACGCCGACGACCTCGGTTACCAGGTCGAAGTGCTGCGCGCCAAGCTCCACGAGGCGCGCCGCAACCTGGCGTCCCGCCCCGCCTACGACTCCGCCGACCTGGGCTACCAGGCCGAGCAGCTGCTGCGTAACGCGCAGATCCAGGCCGACCAGATGCGCACCGACGCCGAGCGCGAACTGCGCGACGCCCGGGCCCAAACCCAGCGCATCCTCCAGGAGCACGCCGAGCACCAGGCCCGACTGCAGGCCGAACTGCACGCCGAGGCCGTCAACCGCCGCCAGCGCCTGGACCAGGAGCTCAACGAGCGCCGCCAGACCGTCGAGTCGCACGTCAACGAGAACGTCGCCTGGGCCGAACAGCTGCGCGCCCGCACGGAGTCCCAGGCCCGGCGCCTGATGGAGGAGTCCCGCGCCGAGGCCGAACAGGCCCTGGGCGCGGCCCGCGCCGAAGCCGCCCGCGTCGCCGAGGAGACCCGGCGCCGGATGAGCGGCGAGGCCGAGGCGGCCCGCACCGAGGCCGAGGCCACCCTGGCCCGCGCCCGCAAGGAGGCCGAGCGGTTGCTGACCGCCGCCTCCGCCCAGGCCCAGGAGGCCACCGAGCACGCGGAGCGGCTGCGCACCAGCGCCGGCGCCGAGGCCGAGCAGACCCGGCAGCAGACCATGGACCTCGGCCGGGTGGCCGAGCAGCGCGTGCAGGAGGCCGACGGCGCCCTGCGCGAGGCCCGCGCCGAGGCCGAGAAGGTCCTCGCCGACGCCAAGGAGGCCGCCGACCGGCAGCTGACCTCGGCGGAGTCCGTCAACGAGCAGCGCACCCGCACCGCCAAGGAGCAGGTCGCCCGGCTCGTCGGCGAGGCCACCAAGGAGGCCGAGCGCCTCAAGGCCGAGGCCGAGCAGTCCCTGGCCGACGCCCGCGCCGAGGCCGAGCGGCTCCGCGTCGAGGCCGGCGAGCAGGCCCGTACGGCCGCCGCCGAGGACACCGCCGCCCAGCTCGCGAAGGCGGCCCGCACCGCCGAGGACGTGCTCAACAAGGCCGCCGAGGAGGCGAAGGCCACCCGCAAGGCCGCCGCCGACGAGGCCGAGCGGATCCGCGGCGAGGCCGAGGGCGAGGCCGAGCGGCTGCGCGCCCAGGCCGCCGACACCGCCGAGCAGCTCAAGGGCGCGGCGAAGGACGACACCGAGGAGTACCGGGCCAAGACCGTCGAGCTGCAGGCCGAGGCCCGCCGGCTGCGCGGCGAGGCCGAGCAGCTGCGCGCCGAGGCGGTCGCCGAGGGCGAGCGGATCCGCGGCGAGGCCCGCCGCGAGGCCGTCCAGCAGATCGAGGAGGCCGCCAAGACGGCCGAGGAGCTGCTGTCCAAGTCGAAGGCGGACGCCGACGAGCTGCGCTCCGGCGCCACCACCGAGAGCGAGCGGCTGCGCGCCGAGGCCATCGAGCGGGCCACCTCCTTGCGCCGGCAGGCCGAGGAGACGCTGGAGCGGACCCGGGCCGAGGCCGAGCGGCTGCGCGCCGAGGCCGAGGAGCAGGCGGAGACCCTTCGTTCCGAGGCCGCCGAGGCGGCGCGCGAGCGCCGCGAGGAGACCGAGCAGGCCCTCGCCGCCAAGCGCGCCGAGGCCGACATCGAGCTGACCCGGCTCCAGGAGGACGCCGAGGGCCGGCTGACCACCGCCGAGCAGACCCTGCGCGACGCCCGGGGCGCCGCCGAGGGCATCCGGCGCGAGGCCGCCGAGGAGAGCGAGCGGCTGCGCGCCGAGTCCGCCGAGCGGATCCGCACCCTTCAGGCCCAGGCCGAGGCGGAGGCCGTGGCGCTGCGCGACGAGGCCGCCGACGACGCGGCCCGTTCCCGCGCCGAGGCCGAGACCGCGGCCGTCCGGCTGCAGGCCGAGGCCGCCGCCGAGGCGGAGCGGCTGCGCGCCGAGGCGCAGGACACCGCGGACCGGCTGCGCGCCGAGGCCAAGGCGGCCGCCGAGCGGGTGGCCGAGGAGGCCGCCGAGGCGCTGGCCGCCGCGCAGGAGGAGTCCGCCCGGCGCCGCCGCGAGGCCGAGGAGACCCTCTCCGCGGCCCGCGAGGAGGCCGGCAACGAGCGCGCCCAGGCCCGCGAGCAGAGCGAGGAGCTGCTCGCGGCCGCCCGCAAGCGCGTCGAAGAAGCACAGACCGAGGCGCAGCGGCTCGTCGAGGAGGCCGACCGGCGCGCGACCGAACTGGTCACGGCCGCCGAGACCACCGCCCGCGAGGTGCGCGAGTCGGTGGCCGGGCTGCACGAGCAGGCCGAGGAGGAGGTCGCCGGGCTGCGCAGCGCCGCCGAGCACGCGGCGGAGCGCACCCGTACCGAGGCGCAGGAGGAGGCGGACCGGGTCCGCGCCGACGCGCACGCCGAGCGGGAGCGGGCCGCCGAGGACGCCCAGCGGATCCGCACCGACGCGCGGACCGAGACCGACGCCGCCAAGGCGCTCGCGGAGCGTACGGTCACCGACGCGATCGCCGAGGCCGAGCAGCTGCGCAGCGACACCGCCGAGTACGCGCAGCGGGTCCGGACCGAGGCGACGGACGCGCTGGCCTCGTCCGAGCGCGACGCGGCCCGCACCCGGGCCGATGCCCGCGACGACGCCAACCGGATCCGTTCCGAGGCGGCCGCGGAGGCCGACGGCGTACGGGCCGAGGCGACGCGGGACGGCGAGGCGGTCCGTGCCGAGGCCGCGAAGGTGCTGGACGACGCGCGCGCCGAGGGGGCGCGCCTGATCGGCGAGGCGACCGCCGAGACCGAACGGATGACCGTCGAGACGCAGGCCGCCAACGACCGGACGGTCGGGGAGGCCGCCGAGGAGGCGCAGCGGCTGCGCACCGAGGCCGCGCAGACCCTCGACGAGGCGCGCGCGGAGGGCGGCCGGATCATCGGCGAGGCCACCGCGGAGGCCGAGCGGGTCACGGTCGCGGCGGGCGAGACCCTCGCCACCGCGGAGCGCGAGGCGGAGCAGGCCCTCGACGAGGCGCGTGCGGAGGCCAACCGGCTGCGCACCGAGGCCGCCGAGCAGGCGGACCGGCTCGTCGGCGAGGCGTCGTCGGAGGCGGAGCGGCTCACCGCCGAGACCCGCACGGCCAACGAGCGTACGGTCGGTGAGGCCGCGAAGGAGGCCGAGCAGCTGCGCGCGGAGGCCGCGCAGACGCTGGCGTCGGCGCAGGAGCACGCCACCCGTACCCGGTCGGAGGCCGAGCGGGTCAAGGCCGAGGCGGCCACCGAGGCGGAGCGGCTGCGCACGGAGGCCCGCGAGGAGTCCGAGCGGATGCTCGACGAGGCGCGCGAGGCGGCCAACAAGAAGCGCACCGAGGCGGCCGAGCAGGTGGACCGGCTCATCGGCGAGACCGCGGCCGAGGCCGACAAGCTGATCGCGGAGGCGCAGCAGCAGGCGCTGGCCGCCACCACGGCCGCCGAGGAGCAGGCCGACTCGATGGTGGACGCGGCCCGCAAGGAGGCCGCAAGGATCACGTCGGAGGCCACCGTCGAGGGCAACTCGCTGGTGGAGAAGGCCCGTACGGACGCGGACGAGCTGCTGGTCGGCGCGCGGACGGACGCGGCCGCCATACGGGAGCGGGCGGAGGAGCTGCGGACGCGGGTCGAGTCCGAGGTCGAGGAGCTCCACGACCGGGCCCGCCGGGAGTCCTCCGAGCAGATGAAGACCGCCGGCGAACGCGTGGACAACCTGGTCAAGGCGGCCACCGAGCAGAGCGAGGAGGCCGACCGCAAGGCCAAGGCGCTGGTGTCGGAGGCGAGCAGCGAGGCGAGCAAGGTGCGCATCGCGGCGGTCCGCAAGGCCGAGGCGCTCCTCAAGGAGGCCGAGCAGAAGAAGGCCGAGCTGGTCCGGGAGGCCGAACGGCTGCGTGCGGACGCGGCGGCGGAGGCGGAGCAACTCGTCGCCGAGGGCCGTCGCGAGCTGGAGGTGCTGGTGCGCCGCCGGGAGGACATTCAGGCGGAGATCTCCCGTGTCCAGGACGTACTTGAGGCGTTGGAATCATTCGAGGCACCTACGGGTGGCGGAAAGTCGTCCAGCAGTACGTCGGGCGGTCCGGCCGGGGGCGGGGTCAAGGCCGGAGCGGCAGCGGGGTCCACTCGATCGGGTGGCAAGACGTCAGAGGGCTAGTCAGTTGGACTGGAAGTGTGCTCCTGATGGAGGTTCAGGCGAACGGGTGACAAGCATTCCGTCGCCTTGCCACTCAAAAGGGGTGTCATTGTCCAGATCAAACGCGGATTGACTCGATGACACGCCGCCCCGGCGCCTAGGATTCCCCTTAACACCTCACCTAGCACCTCATCGGTCTCATTCGACAGGAACCCCATGAGCGACACTTCCTCCCCCTTCGGCTTCGAGCTAGTGCGGCGTGGTTACGACCGCGGTCAGGTGGACGACCGCATTTCCAAGCTCGTCACCGACCGTGACAGCGCTCTGTCCCGCATCAACTCCCTGGAGAAGCGCATCGAGGAACTCCACCTCGAGACGCAGAACGCCCAGGCCCAGGTCAACGACGCCGAGCCGTCGTACGCCGGTCTCGGCGCCCGGGTCGAGAAGATCCTGCGGCTCGCGGAGGAGGAGGCGAAGGACCTGCGCGAGGAGGCCCGTCGCGCCGCGGAGCAGCACCGCGAGCTCGCCGAGTCCGCCGCCCAGCAGGTGCGCAACGACGCCGAGTCGTTCGCCGCCGAGCGCAAGGCGAAGGCCGAGGACGAGGGTGTGCGCATCGTGGAGAAGGCCAAGGCCGACTCCTCCACCCTGCGCGCCGAGGCGCAGAAGGACGCCGCCTCCAAGCGCGAGGAGGCCGACGCGCTGTTCGAGGAGACCCGCGCCAAGGCCGCCCAGGCCGCCGCCGACTTCGAGACGAACCTGGCCAAGCGCCGCGAGCAGTCCGAGCGCGACCTGGCCTCGCGTCAGGCCAAGGCCGAGAAGCGCCTCGCCGAGATCGAGCACCGGGCGGAGCAGCTGCGCCTGGAGGCCGAGAAGCTGCGTACGGACGCCGAGCGCCGGGCCCGCCAGACGGTGGAGACCGCGCAGCGCCAGGCCGAGGACATCGTGGCCGACGCGAACGCCAAGGCGGACCGCATCCGCAGCGAGTCCGAGCGCGAGCTGGCGGCGCTCACCAACCGCCGCGACTCGATCAACGCGCAGCTGACCAACGTCCGCGAGATGCTGGCCACGCTGACCGGTGCCGCGGTGGCGGCGGCCGGTTCCCCGATCGACGACGAGCCGGTCACCCGCGGCGTCCCGGCGCAGCAGACCCGCTAGTACCCGTAGTACCTGTAGTACCCGCGCCGTTCGCGGCGTTCACACCCCCGTGCGGCCAAGGGCCCCCTACGTCATTCCGGTGGCGGGGGGCCCTTGGCCGTTCTAGCGTGTTCGGCATGATCGAGCTCGAGGGCCTCACGAAGCGATTCGGGACGAAGACCGCGGTGGACCACCTCAGCTTCCAGGTCAGACCGGGGGTGGTGACGGGCTTCCTCGGACCGAACGGGGCCGGCAAGTCGACGACGATGCGGATGATGCTCGATCTGGACAACCCGACCAGCGGAACGGTCCGGATCGACGGCCGGCACTACCGCGAGCTGGACGAGCCGCTGAAGTACATCGGCGCGCTGCTGGACGCGAAGGCGATGCACGGCGGGCGCAGCGCGTACAACAACCTGCTCTGCCTGGCCCAGTCGAACCGGATCCCGGAGAGCCGGGTGGCGGAGGTGCTGGACACGGTGGGGCTGACGGCCGTGGCACGGAAGAAATCGAAAGGTTTCTCGCTCGGCATGGGACAAAGGCTGGGAATCGCCTCCGCCCTGCTGGGTGATCCGGAGATCCTCATGTTCGACGAGCCCGTCAATGGTCTGGACCCGGAGGGAATTCACTGGATCCGCAATCTCATGAAGGGGCTTGCGGCAGAGGGTCGTACGATCTTCGTTTCCAGCCATCTCATGAGCGAAATGGCACTGACGGCCGACCATTTGATCGTTATCGGTCAGGGGCGGCTGCTCGCGGACACGTCCATGGCCGATTTCATCCAGCGGAACTCGCGCAGCTACGTACGGATGCGGTCGCCGCAGCAGGAACGGCTGCGGGACCTCCTGCACCAGGAGGGGATCACGGCGGTGAGCGCCGGCAGCGGGGTCCTGGAGGTGGACGCGGTGAGCGCCGAGCACCTCGGCGAGCTGGCCGCCCGCCACCACGTCGTCCTGCACGAGCTGAGCCCGCAGCGGGCCTCGCTGGAGGAGGCCTTCATGCGGATGACCGCGGGCGCGGTGGAGTACCACGCCCACTCCCCCGGCGGCGGATCCGGCGCGGAGGCCCTCGCGGCCGACCCGGTGCACCCGGCGGCCCCGCCGGCGCCGGCGGACGCGCCGCGCTGGGGCTCCTCGTTCGACGAGCTGCGCAAGGGAGAGTGACCCGATGGCCTCGGCTTCCGCCGTCCTCACGTCCGAATGGACCAAGATCCGCACGGTCGCCTCCACCACGTGGACGCTGGTCAGCGCGCTCGTGGTGACCGTCGCGCTGAGCGCGGCGCTGTGCGCCCTGATGAAGTCGCAGTTCGACAACCTCTCGGACCTGGAGCGGGCCACCTTCGACCCGACCCTGATCAGCTTCTCGGGGATGGTGCTGGGGCAGCTGGCGATGGTGGTGTTCGGGGTGATGGTGGTCGGCACCGAGTACAGCTCCGGCATGATCCGCACCTCGCTGGCCGCGGTCCCGCAGCGCGCGGCCTTCCTCTTCGGCAAGATCACGGTCGCGGCGGCGCTCGCGCTGGTGATCGGGCTGGCGACCAGCTTCCTGTCCTTCTTCCTCGGCCAGGCCCTCCTCGGCGGGCACCGGACGACCATCGGCGAGCCGAACGTGCTGCGGGCGGTGTTCGGGGCCGGCCTCTACATGGCGCTGATCGCGGTCTTCTCGATGGGCGTGGCCGCGATGCTGCGCAGCTCGATGCTCTCGCTGGGCATCCTGATGCCGTTCTTCTTCCTGGTCTCGCAGATCCTGTCCGCGGTGCCGGGCGCCAAGAAGGTCGCGCAGTTCTTCCCCGACCAGGCCGGCTCCAAGATCATGCAGGTGGTGCCGATGGCGATGGGCAGCGACGAGGCGCCGTACGGGCCCTGGGGCGGGCTGGGGATCATGGTGCTCTGGGTGGCGGCCGCGCTGCTCGGCGGCTGGCTGGTGATCAAGCACCGGGACGCGTGAGCCACACCGCCTCGCCGGGTGGGTGCGGCGTGGGGCCCGGGTGGGTGTCAGGGACAGTGTCAGGGGCACGCCCGGGGCAGGTCAGGGACACCTCAGGGTCGGATCAGGGTCGTCCCGGGCTCTTCGCCCGGGACGGAACCGTCAGGCCACAGATAAGCTCTTAATCCTTACGCGGGCGAAAGACGTCCCGGCCTGGCAAGGGGCAGAGCAATGATCGAGGCAGTCGGCCTGACCAAGCGCTTCGGCGCCAAGACCGCCGTCGACCAGTTGTCGTTCCAGGTCAAGCCCGGTCTGGTGACGGGTTTCCTGGGGCCGAACGGCTCCGGCAAGTCGACGACGATGCGCATGATCCTCGGCCTCGACCGGCCCACCGCTGGTCATGTCACGATCAACGGGCACCCGTTCCGCGCGCTGCCGAACGCCCAGCGGCACGTCGGCGCGCTCCTGGACGCCAAGGCGATGCACGGCGGCCGCCGGGCCCGGGTCCACCTGCTCGCCCTCGCCCAGCTCTCCGGGATCCCGGAGAAGCGGGTGGACGAGGTCCTGAACGTGGTCGGGCTCCAGGACGTGGCCCGCCAGCGCACCAAGGGCTTCTCCCTCGGCATGGGCCAGCGGCTCGGCATCGCGGCCGCCCTGCTCGGCGACCCTCAGGTACTGCTCTTCGACGAGCCGGTCAACGGGCTCGACCCCGAGGGCATCCTGTGGGTGCGCAACCTGATGAAGCAGCTCGCCGGGGAGGGACGTACCGTCTTCGTCTCCTCGCACCTGATGAGCGAGATGGCGGTGACCGCCGACCACCTGATCGTGATCGGCCGCGGCCGGCTGCTCGCCGACATGAGCGTCCACGACTTCATCTCCCGCAACTCCGCCGACTTCGCCCGGGTGCGGGCCGCCGAGACCGGCCCGGCGGGCCGGGACGCGCTGGCGGCCCTGCTCGACCGCGCGGGCGGCCGGGTGCTGACCGAACCGGACGGCGCGCTGCGCGTCACCGGGCTCGCGCTGCCCCGGATCAGCGACCTCGCGCACGAGGCCGGGATCCGGCTGTGGGAGCTCTCGCCGCACCAGGCGTCGCTGGAGGAGGCCTACATGCGGCTGACCCAGTCCGAGGTCGAGTACACCTCCACCGAGGACCCGCGGGCCGAACTCTGGGAGCCGGAGCCCGAGGGGCTGCGGCCGTTCCCCGACGAGGAGGCGCCCCAGGTGCCCCAGGAGGGCTGGTTCGCGCCCCCGCCGCCCGGCAGCGGCGGACAGCCCTTCCTGATGCCCGCACAGCCCGCCGACCTGGCCCCTGCCCCGTCCGGCGCCTCCGCCCCGTCCGGCGCCTCCGGTGCGGCCGGCCCGTCCGGCGCGGCCGGCCCGTCCGGCGCGGCCGGCAAGGCCGCGGGATCGCCCCCGGCCCCGCCCGCGGCCACGACCACGACCACCCCCGAGGACCCCCGATGACCGCCCCCGCCGCAGGCGCCGGCACCACCGGCTACACCTCTCCGCTGCCCGCCACCCGGCCGACCCTGGGCCACGCCCTGGCCTCCGAGTGGACCAAGATGACCTCGCTCCGCTCCACCCTGTGGACGCTGGGCTCGATGGCCGGACTGGTGATCGGGGTCGGCCTGATCGCGCTCCTGCAGACCTCGGACCGGGACTTCGCGGAGGTTCCGTTCATCACCCCGGCGCTGTTCGGCCTGTTCGTCGGACAGATCAGCGTGATGGTGCTCGGCGTGCTGACGATCTCCTCCGAGTACGGCACCGGGCTCGTGCGCACCACGTTCACGGCCGCCCCCGAGCGGCACCGGGTGCTGACCGCCAAGTTCCTCGTCTTCGGCATGCTGGCGTTCGCCACGGTGGCCGGCTCGGTGTTCCTGGTGGGCCTGGGCGGCGTCCTGCTGCACGGCGGCCCCAACTCCGGGGCGCACGGCCCCGGCGAGTGGTTCGGCGCGCTCGCGGGCAGCATGTACGTCACCCTGCTCGGAGTGCTCGGCCTGGCCGTGGGCGCGATCCTGCGGCACTCGGCGGGCGCCATCGCCGTGATGCTCGGCGTGGTCACCCTGCCGCCGGTCATGGCCGGCTTCCTGTCCGTGTGGGAGTCCACCCAGGGCCTGTCCCGGCTGATGGCCCAGTACAACGCGCCGGTCGCGCTCGCCGAGCTGTTCGGCCTGCCGATCGACGGCGAGGGCTTCCCGACCCAGCCGGTGCGGCAGTTCCTGCTGCTGCTGGTGGTCGTCGCGCTCGCGGTGACGGCCGCGTACGCCGAGACCCGCCGCCGGGACGTCTGAGCGGGCCGGCTCAGTACCGGGGAGCGTTGCGGGACCGCTGCACCTTCGAGGTGCGGCGGTCCTTCGCGTTCCAGCAGGCCTTGTGCCAGTGCCGGCGGTCGTCCACGCCGCCGTACTCCGGCCAGGCCACCAGGTGCGGCACCCCGGAGGGGATCTCCTGGTCGCAGCCCGGGCAGCGGTACCGCTTGCCCTGCGCGCTCGCGCCGGCGACGTGGCGGACCTTCCAGTCCTCCCCCTGCCACTCCTCCGTCTGCTCCAGGCCGAAGCGGTCCACGCCGGCGCTGTCGCGCTCCGACGGATTCTCGCCGCCTCGGG
This sequence comes from Streptomyces sp. NBC_00239, assembly GCF_036194065.1. Classification (NCBI taxonomy): domain Bacteria; kingdom Bacillati; phylum Actinomycetota; class Actinomycetes; order Kitasatosporales; family Streptomycetaceae; genus Streptomyces; species Streptomyces sp. NBC_00239. The sequence continues at coordinate 2,878,914 of NZ_CP108095.1, forward strand.
GGCGGTTGTGACGCGGTGACACGTATACCTCACGTAGGTGCGGTGGACACGGACTTTTCTCCAGACTACGCGGCGGGGCGCGGCGTGGCCCCATGGTGGCAGCGGAGGGCAGCACTCCGCAGCCGTCCCAGGAGTGATTCCCCGACAATCTCAATAACTTCCTTACGCAGCCGTGCCTTTGGCACGTGTCGGACGTTGTTGCCATGGGGAAGCCGCGTCGGCCGCAAGGAGGCACAAGGCGATGCGCGTTGGAGCGTTTGTACTGGCGGCCCAGTTCCCGGGCCAGGGGCAGGGGGAGGTACTGCACCGTGCGGTACGCACCGCAGAGGTGGCCGAGGAGGCCGGGCTCGACTCCGTGTGGGTCGCCGAGCACCACTTCATCCCGTACGGGGTGTGCCCGTCGGCGGTGACGCTCGCGGCCCTGATGCTCGGCCGCACCCGGCGGCTGCACGTGGGCACCGCGGTCAGCGTGCTGCCCACCCAGCACCCGGTGGCCCTCGGCGAGCAGGCCGCGCTGCTGCACCTGACCTCGGGCGGCCGTTTCACGCTGGGCGTGGGCCGCGGCGGACCGTGGGTGGACCTGGAGGTCTTCGACGCCGGGCTCGGCGCGTACGAGCACGGCTTCCCGGAGTCGCTGGACCTGCTGCGGCGCTGGCTGAGCGAGCCCCGGGTGGCCGCGGCGGGCGGCCGGTACACCTTCCGCGAGGTGGCCGTCGTACCGCGTCCGGCGGAGGCCCTCGACGGGGACGGCGCCGGCCCGGAGGTGATCGTCGCGTGCACCTCGCCGACCTCGGTGCGGCTGGCCGCCGAGCGCGGGCTGCCGATGCTGCTCGGCATGCACTGCGGTGACGAGGACAAGGCCGGGATGGTCGCCCTGTGGCGGGAGACCGCGCTCGCCGCCGGGCACCCGCGGGCCGCGGTGGCCGCGGCCGGGCACGTCTCGGCGGGCGTGGCGCAGCTCGCCGACCGCACGGCGGACGCCGTCGAGACGCTGGTGAAGGCGATGCCGGGGTGGCTGCGGCAGGGGCTCGACGCGTACGAGACGGTGGACGGCCGGCAGCGCGCGATGCGCGACCCGGTGGCGTACGCGGAACTGCTGTGCCGACTGCACCCGGTGGGCACTCCGCAGCTGGCCGCGGACCGGCTCGCGGCCACGGCCGAGCGCACGGGCATCACCCGCTTCGCCCTGCTCGTCGAGGGCTCCGGGGATCTCGCCGCCACGGAGGAGAACGTCCGGCGGCTCGGCTCCGAGGTCCTGCCCCGCCTCGGCTGACGCCCGCCCCGGCGCCACGGCGCGCGCCGCCCTGCGGGGGTGTGCCCCGTGCACACCCCCAGGGGGCTGCCGCTCCCCATCCCTCGGTCTTGCGCGGATGACGAGCGGCAGCGAAGAACTAGCAGTCCCGCAGTTCGGGCGACTGGTTGAGCAGCTGGCCGCGGATGGACGTGAACTTGGCCAGCCGGTCGTCGACCGACGCATCCAGCGGGAACACCGCCACGCGGTGACAGTTCTGGAATGCCAGACGCACCCCGAAATGCCGCTGCAGCGCACCGCGTATCGCGTCACTCGCGAGGGCGCGCAGCAGCTGACCGCGCGCCTGCTCGTCCGGCGGCGGCGTCTGGTTGTCGGCGAACTGTCCGCCGTCCACCTTCAGCTGGGCCACCAGGGAGCTGATCATCTCCCATGCGTAAGGCAGGGAGGTCCGGACGCAGTCGACGAAAGCGGCTTCGTCGACCTCGCCTCGCTCGGCCTGTTCGAGTAGGGCCGGTGAGACGTCGAGCGACATGGGTTCTCCTCTCGCGACCCCGGGGTGGCCGGGGTCTTACGGGCAGGGAAGGAGGCGGCGACGCAGCGTGCGCGTTCGACGACCTCCTGCTAACACGGTAGGCGCCCCGTGGATGCGACACCAGGAGAATGCGCATACAACGAGCCACTAACGAACGGGGCTTTCAGGGGCGAATCGCGCCGGGGCCGGTCGGTCGAGTAGCGTTGCCGACCATGCGTCTCGTCATCGCCCGCTGCTCCGTCGACTACGCGGGCCGGCTCACCGCCCACCTGCCCTCCGCACCCCGTCTGATCCTCGTGAAGGCCGACGGGAGCGTCTCCGTCCACGCGGACGACCGGGCGTACAAACCGCTCAACTGGATGTCCCCGCCGTGCACCCTCAAAGAGGGGAGCGGTGACGACGCCGGCGTCTGGACGGTCATCAACAAGGCGGGCGAGAAGCTCATCATCACGATGGAGGAAGTCCTGCACGACTCCTCCCACGAACTGGGCGTCGACCCGGGCCTGATCAAGGACGGCGTGGAAGCGCACCTGCAGGAGCTGCTGGCCGACCGGATCGAGACGCTCGGCGAGGGCTACACGCTGATCCGGCGCGAGTACATGACCGCGATCGGACCGGTCGACATCCTGTGCCGGGACGCCGACGGCGGCACCGTGGCGGTCGAGATCAAGCGCCGCGGCGAGATCGACGGCGTCGAGCAGCTGACCCGCTACCTGGAGCTGCTCAACCGCGACCCGCACCTCGCCCCGGTGAAGGGCATTTTCGCGGCGCAGGAGATCAAGCCGCAGGCCCGGGTGCTCGCCACCGACCGCGGCATGGGCTGCGTGGTCCTCGACTACAACGCCATGCGCGGCATCGAGGACGACAAGCTCCGCCTGTTCTGACGGACCGTTCCGACCGGCCCGCGCCCCCTGGGGCGTACGGCCTGCCGGCCGCCGAATCGACCGGCCCGCGCCGAACGGCGCGGGCCGTTGGCGTTCCTACGCCGTGGTGCCGGTGCCGGTGCCGGCCGCGTCGCCCGTGGTGCCGGGGTCGCCGGTGGTGGTGCCGGTGGTCCCCGGGTCGCCGGTGGTCGTGCCCGTGGTGCCGGGGTCGCCGGTGGTCGTGCCCGTCGTCCCCGGGTCGCCCGTCGTGGTGCCCGTGGTGCCGGGGTCGCCGGTGGTCGTGCCCGTCGTCCCCGGGTCGCCCGTCGTGGTGCCCGTGGTGCCGGGGTCGCCGGTGGTCGTACCGGTCGTGCCGGGGCTCGACGTGCCGCCGCCGGGGGTGCCGGAGGTCGACGGCGGGGTCGGGCGGCTGCTGCCCGGGCGGGACGGGGTCGGGCTGGTGCCCGGCGGGGTGGCGCTCGGCGAGCCGGTGGCGCCCGGGGAGGAGCCCGTGGGACCCGCCGAGCCGACCGTGCCGACCGGACCGGTCGCGCCGGGGCCGCCCGCGGCCGCGCCGGGGGTGGAGCCGCCGCCCGGGTCGCGGGTCGTGGCGCCCGCCGGGTCGTCGGTGGCGGGTGCGCTGCTCGCGCCGCCGCTCACCGACCGGCCGTTGCGCTGCTGCTCCCCGACCGGCCGGTCGCCGCCGCCGAGACCCAGCGTCACCGCGGTGCCGAGGACCGCGACGAGTACGGCGCCGGCGGCCGCGGCGAGGACGTTGCGGCGGGCACCCCGCAGGACCGACGGCCGGGACTCGCCGGGCTCCACCGGGGGCAGCACCGCCACCACCGGCTGCGGCGGGGTCGCCGTCACATCGCTCGGCGGGGTGAGCCGGGGGAACGCCGCCTTGACGGCGTCCGGTATCGGCGGCGTCTCGGCCGCGAAGTCGAGCTGCGGCAGGCCCTGGGTCATCGCCTCGGACGGCTTGGGCGCCTCCAGTACCAGCGGCGGCGAGACGGGCCCGGCCGCGCGCGGTCCGCCCTCCCGGTCGTCGACGAGGGCGAGGGCGCGCCGCCCGGCGACCGTGCCGCGCTTGTCGGCGAGCGCGCCGCGCAGGCCGATGGAGGCCTCCAGCTCGGCGCGGGCCCGGTCGAGCTGTTCGTTGCAGAGCGCGAGGATGCCCCGCTCGTGGTGGAAGTACGCCTCCTCGGCGACCTCTCCGGCGATCCGGGCGGCCTCCTGGCCGGCCCGCAGGATCCGCTCCCAGGCGCCCCACTGGAGTCCGCCGGCGAAGGCCGGTGCGGCGGTACGGGCCAGCAGCACGGCGGCACTGGGCCCGCCGTCCCCCTGCCCGGGCACCAGGGTCGCCAGGACCGCCAGGACGGCGTCCGCCTCGGCGGCGGCCCGCTCGGGCGTCACCGAGCCGTGCCCGGTCCACCAGGTGTAGTGCTGGGCGGCGGTCAGGGCCCGCTCGGCGGCCTCGTCGCCGTATCCGGCCTCCTCCAGCTGCGGTACGACGCCGGCGGCCAGCCGGTAGCGGGAGCCGACGGGGGTGAGCAGCCCACAGCCGAGGAGCTCGCCGACGGCGGTGTCCGCGTGGGTGTCGCCGACCAGGGCGGGCAGGTGCGCCTGGTGCGGGAGTTCCCCGCCGAGGGCGACGGCGAAGCGGAGGGCGGCGCGGCCCGACTCGCTGAGCCGGGACGCGAGCAGCACGGCGGGGGCGGCGGCCTGGCCGAGGGTGGGCAGGCCCACGTGGGCGGCCTCGGGGGCGCGCTCCTCGAAGACGCCCGGCTCGTCCTCGTCGTCGTCCTCGTCCACGTGGTTGATCGCGTCGCGCTGCCGGAGCAGGGCGGCGGCCTGTACGAAGTGGCGCGGCAGGCCTTCGGAGGCGAACCAGAGGTCGTCGGCCCAGGCCGTCTCCTCCGCGGTGAGCGGCCGCATCGCGGCGCGCTCCAGCAGGGCCGCGGCCGCGGGCTTGGTGAGTCCGGCGAGTGCGACCTCTTCGAGGTGGCCGTCGGCCGTGGCGGCCGCGGTGTCGGGGGCCACGGCGATCAGGAAGGCGCACTCGGGGGTGGCGCGCAGGAGTTCCTCGAGCCCGGCGCCGCCGGTCTCCAGGTCGTCGATGACGACGACGGCGCCGATTTCGCCGACGCGGTCCAGGAGTTCCCGGTGGCCGGGGCGCCGGCGCGGGGCGTCGTACACGGCGGCGTACAGGGCGTGCAGCAGGTCCGCGGCGCTCTGCCGGTGGCCGCTGAGGCGGACGACGCCGTCGGGGGCGAGCCCGGCGCAGTCGGCGGCCACCGCGTCGAGGAGGGCGGAACGGCCGGATCCGGCGGGCCCGGTGACACGTACGGAGCGGCCGCGGGAGAGCAGGCCCACCAGGCGCTCGCGGTCCGCGTCGCGTTCGAGGAGGGGCAGCTCGGGGAGGGCGTCGAGGGCGGCGCCGGCCGGTACGGGCGGCAGGGCGGCCGCGGCCAGGGCGGCGCGGTCCTCGGCGGACCGCTTGGCGACGGTGGTCTGCGGGGCGTCGGGCCGGCGCGGTTCTATCTCGCTGCCGTCGACGGGGTTGACCGTCAGGACGAAGTCGCCGCAGTCGAGTTGGGTGATCCGGGCGGGTCCGGGCCGGCGCCCCTCGGCGCCGCCGTCTTCGTCCGCTCCCCCGAGCCCCTGTATGCGGTCCATGGCCCAAGCCCCCCGATCGCGTCGTGCGCCGTCGTTCCTCCCGGCCTTCGCACACTCCGCTGTCGCTGCTGGTCCGGCGTCCGCCCACGGGTTCTCCACGAGCCGACACGGCCGAACCCTAGACGTAGGCCAAGTATCCAGGAACAGGCGGGGTCCCATCCGCACAGGAGCATCACGTTATGGCCTCGGACGTGCCCGTGGGGAGGGGGCCTTCCGCAGACGCCGTGGACGGCGTCGGGCGGCACGGGGTCCGCGGGCGGGGGCGCGGTGCGGGACCGGCGCCGGGGTGCGGGCGACCGGGGTGCGCGCGGGGCCGCGGGCCGGGGTCAGACGCGGGGCAGGGACTCCGCGGCGAGGCCGCCCTCGATGGCGAGGATCCGGTGCAGCCGGGTGGCCACGAGCAGCCGCTGCATCTGCGGGGGCACACCGCGCAGGACGAGCCGGCGGCCGGTCCGGCCGGCCCGGCGATGGGCGCCCATGATGACGCCCAGCCCGGTCGCGTCCCAGGAGTCGAGCCCGGTCAGGTCCAGTACGAGGTCTCCGGCACCGTCGTCGAGGGCCGAGTGGAGGGCCGTACGGGCGTCCGCCGCGCTGCGCACGTCGAGGCGGCCCCCGACAGCGAGTTCGGCGTGGTCGCCCCTGATGTGCATGTGTGCTCCCCGGCAGGTACTGCGTGCGTGTGGTCCGTAGGTCGGCAACTCTCACTGGAAGTGACTGCCTCGGGGGCAGGGAAGTTGCCGACCGTGAGCGAACCGATACCTAATTCACCCTGGGGGGTGATGCATTCGAACGGTCGCGCTCGCTCAGTGCTTGTAGAAGCCCTGTCCACTCTTGCGGCCGATGTCACCGGCATCGACCATGCGCCGCATCAGCTCCGGCGGCGCGAACTTCTCGTCCTGGCATTCGGTGTAGATGTTGCTCGTGGCGTGCAGCAGGATGTCGACGCCCGTCAGGTCGGCGGTCGCCAGCGGTCCCATTGCGTGACCGAACCCCAGCTTGCACGCGATGTCGATGTCCTCGGCGGAGGCCACGCCCGATTCGTACAGCTTTGCCGCCTCGACGACCAGCGCCGAGATCAACCGGGTGGTGACGAAGCCGGCCACGTCGCGGTTGACGACGATGCAGGTCTTGCCCACGGACTCGGCGAAGGCGCGGGTGGTGGCGAGGGTTTCGTCGCTGGTCTTGTAGCCGCGGACCAGCTCGCACAGCTGCATCATCGGGACCGGCGAGAAGAAGTGCGCGCCGACGACCCGCTCGGGGCGCTCCGTCACCGCGGCGATCTTGGTGATCGGGATGGCGGAGGTGTTGGACGCGAGCACCGCGTCCTCCCGGACGATCTTGTCCAGGGCGCGGAAGATCTCGTGCTTGACCTCGAGCTTCTCGAAGACGGCCTCGACCACGATGTCCACGTCCGCGACGGCGTCGAGGTCGGTGGTCGTGGTGATGCGCGCGAGGGCCGCCTCGGCGTCCTCGGCCGTCAGCTTCCCCTTCGAGACGAACTTGTCGTACGAGGCCTTGATGCCGTCCGTACCGCGCGTCAGAGCCGCGTCGGTCACGTCGCGCAGGACGACGTCCCAACCCGCCTGAGCGGACACCTGAGCGATACCGGAACCCATCAGTCCGGCACCGATGACGGCAAGCTTCCCAGCCACTGCACACCCCTGGATCTCTGTCGATACTCCGGCCTCTCCGGCGGAGACTAGCGTCCGCGGGCTGCCGTGTGACCGTGAAGTAACACGCGTCACGTCTCAGATGACGGACATCACACCGGTCCGGCCCATCGGCGTGCGGGCGCCGCGCAGTTGACCGGCCCGGCCCGGTCCGCGGGGGACGGCCTACGCTGGGCGCATGGTGAATCTGACGCGCATCTACACCCGCACCGGCGACAAGGGCACGACCGCCCTGGGGGACATGAGCCGCACCGCCAAGACGGACCTGCGGATCTCCGCGTACGCGGACGCCAACGAGGCGAACGCGGTCATCGGCACGGCGATCGCCCTGGGCGCGCTGGACGACGAGGTCGCCGCGGTGCTCGTCCGGGTCCAGAACGACCTCTTCGACGTGGGCGCCGACCTCTCGACGCCGGTGGTGGCGGACCCGGCGTACCCGCCGCTGCGCGTCGAGCAGTTCTACGTGGACCGGCTGGAGGCGGACTGCGACCGCTTCAACGAGCAATTGGAGAAGCTGCGCAGCTTCATCCTGCCCGGGGGGACGCCGGGCGCGGCGCTGCTGCACCAGGCGTGCACGGTGGTGCGGCGGGCGGAGCGGTCCACGTGGGCGGCGCTGGAGGTGCACGGCGAGACGATGAACCCCCTGACGGCGACCTACCTCAACCGCCTGTCGGACCTCCTGTTCATCCTCGCCCGCACGGCGAACAAGACCACCGGCGACGTCCTGTGGGTCCCGGGCGGCGACCGCTGACGCTCGGCCGCGCCGTTACCCTGACGCCGCCCCGACCCCCCTCCGGCCTCCCGGCGTGTGAGGCGAACTCGCCGGCGTTTGAGGCGGGCGCCGGGGCCGTATCCAGCCTCGCCGGCGTTTGAGGCGCGGGGTCTGGGGCGGAGCCCCAGGACTGCAACCCGGCTGGCGCCGGGCACCGGGCTCCGCCCGGACCCGCGCCTCAAACGCCGGCGAGGCTGGAAGTTGCGCCCCCGGGCATCGGCGAAGCCGAAGGGCGCCACAGCCAGCCGGCGAGGCTGGAAGTTGCGCCCCAGGGCATAGGCGAAGCCGAAGGGCGCCACAGCCAGCCGGCGAGGCTGGAGGTTGCGCCCCAGGGCATAGGCGAGGCTGAGGTGCACCCCGGCCAGCCGGCCAGGCGGAACGGGTCAGCGCGTTCGGTCGGGTACCGGGGCGGCCGTGGTCGGGGCCCGCTTGGGCCAGATCGTGTAGGTCGCCGCCACCAGCGCATGGATCCCCACCGCCCGCAGCGTCACCATCTGCCACCCCCGCAACGCCCCCGTGTCGCCCGCGTCGCCGACGTACCAGATCGCCAGCTGGAGCAGGCCCGCCGCGACCGCGGCCGCCAGCACCGTCCGCAGCCACAGCTGCCACTCGTGGCGGGCACGCGCGGCCCCGTACCCCGCGCCGGCCGGCTTCGGTCCGCCCGCGAGCCGGTACGCGGCGTGGCCGTCGAGCCACTTCACGGTGTAGTGCCCGTAGGCGACGGTGTAGCCGAGGTAGAGGGCGGCGATGCCGTGCCGGGTGTCCGGCGCCGCGCCGCCGCGCAGGTCGATCACGGTGGCGACGAGCAGCACCAGCTCCAGCAGCGGTTCGCAGAGCAGCACGGCGGCGCCGGCCCGGGGCATCTTCGCGAGGTAGCGCAGTGCCAGTCCCCCGGCGAGCAGCAGCCAGAATCCGACTTCGCAGACGACGATCAGGGTGACGATCACGGGAGGGTTCCTCTCCGGGGCCGGGAGTGCGGGACTCCTTCCACTGTCGCGGCCGTCCGGCCGCCCGGCGTCGTCGCCGGTGCCGATCCGCGGGTACACCGAAAGGTGCAGGCGGATCTCGGCCGGGGTTCCGAGGCCGGGCCGCGCGATGCCCTGTTGGATGGGGTGGTGACCCCGATCGCGGCGACCCCGACCATCCGACCCCACCGGCACGACGTGCTGATCGCGGTGTCCGGGCTGCTCACGGGACTGCTCCTGTGGGGCCTGGGCGTGCACGAGAACGCCGGCCGCCCGGGCCTGCCCGACCGGGCCAGCCTGCTGCCGCTGGCGGTGGCCGCGGGCGCGGCCCTGCTGCGCCGCACCCGGCCGCGGATCGCGCTGGCGGCCGGGACCGCCGCGCTGGCCGCCGACCTGTTCACGGTCGGGAACCTCGCCACCGTGCTGCTGTTCACGGACCTCGTCTACGCGGCCGTTCTCTACGGGCCGCCCGCGCAGGCCCGGTGGCTACCCGTGGCCACCGGCCTCCTCTCGGTCGCCGCGACCGCGGGCGCCCTGGCCTGGCTGGAGCGGCCGGAGGCCGTGCTGATCGGCGTGCTGACCGCGCTCGTCACCTTCGCTCCGGCACTGACCGGCGCCTCGGTGCGCCACCACCGGGACGCCGCCGACGCGGCCCGGCTGCGTGCCGAGCAGACCGCTCTGCTGGCGGAGATGGACCGGACCCAGGCGGTGGCCGCGGAGCGGGCCCGGATGGCGCGCGAGTTGCACGACATGGTCGCGGGCCACCTGTCCGCCATCGCGATCCACTCCACGGCCGCGCTGTCCATCGACTCCCCGCAGACCAGCCGTGAGGCGCTGGGGGTGATCCGTGAGAACAGCGTCCAGGGTCTGGCCGAGATGCGCCGCCTGATCGGGCTGCTGCGGGACGCGGGCGGCGGCGATCCTGCGCAGGGCGCGGCCGTGCCCTCCCTCGACGGGCTCGGGGCGCTGCTGGCGCAGGCCGGGGCGGGTGGTGCGGCGAGCGGGCTGGAGTTCCGCCTGGAGGACGCCCGGCCGCCGGGTGGGCCGCTGCCGGCGCCCGTGGAGCTGGCGGCGTACAGGATCGTCCAGGAGTCCGTCACGAACGCCCTGAAGCACGCGGCGCCGGGCCGGGTCACCGTCCGGGTCGAGCGTTCAGCCGGACTGCTGACCGTACGGGTGGACAGCCCGCACGGCCGTCGGCCGGGGCCGCGGGCGCCGGGTTCGGGCGCCGGGCTGGTGGGCATGCGGGAGCGTACGGCCCTGCTGGGCGGCGTGTTCGAGGCCGGGCCGGCCGGGCCGGGCACATGGCGGGTGCGGGCGTCCTTGCCCGCCGACGAGAAGGGGGCGGGTGCGTGACGATCCGGGTGCTGGTGGCCGAGGACCAGTCGGCGGTGCGGGCCGGGCTGGTGCTGATCCTGCGCAGCGCGGGGGACATCGAGGTGGTGGGCGAGGCAGCGGACGGCGCGGAGGCGGTCCGGCTGGCCCGGGAACTGCGTCCGGACCTGGTGCTGATGGACGTACAGATGCCGGTGCTCGACGGGGTGTCGGCGACCCGGCAGGTGGTCGCCGAGGGGCTGGCCGACGTACTCGTCCTGACCACCTTCGATCTGGACGAGTACGTGTTCGGGGCGCTGCGCGCGGGGGCCGCCGGCTTCCTGCTGAAGAACGCGGAGGCGGCGGAGCTGATCACGGCGGTGCGGACGGTGGCGCGCGGGGAGGGCCTGATCGCACCGGCGGTGACCCGCCGCCTGATCGCCGAGTTCGCGGCCCCGCGGGTACGGAGTGCCAACGCGGCGCAGAGCGCGGCGGTGGCGGGGCTGACGCCGCGCGAACGCGAGGTGCTGTCCTGCCTGGGTCAGGGGCTGTCCAATGTGGAGATCGCGGCCCGGCTGGAGATGGCGGAGGCCACGGCGAAGACCCACGTCAGCAGGCTGCTGGGCAAGCTGGAGCTTCGCAGCCGGCTCCAAGCGGCCGTGCTGGCACAGGAGTTGGGCATCTGACGAAGAGGCGCCAAGGAGGTCTGGACCTCTTGACGCTTGGTCCAGACCTTTCTAGTCTCACCGCAACACTGTGGTGAGCGTGCCATGACAAAGCGTGCTCACGGGCGGCGCAGGTCCCACCCCCATGCCGGCATCGGCCCCACCGAGGCCGGCGGACCTACGGAGGAGCACCCTTGAGCACAGCACCCCCACGCACCCGCTTCTTTTCGAGAGTCGCGGCGACCGTCGCCGCCTTCGCCCTGCCCATCGCCGGCCTCGTCGGCCTGGCCTCCCCCGCGCAGGCGGCGACCTCCGCCACGGCGACCTACACCAAGGTCTCCGACTGGGGCTCCGGCTTCGAGGGGAAGTGGACGGTGAAGAACACCGGCACCACGACCCTCAGCAGCTGGACCGTGGAGTGGGACTACCCCACCGGCACCCGCGTCACCTCCGCCTGGGACGCCACCGTCACCAGCAGCGGCAACCACTGGACCGGCAAGAACGTCGGCTGGAACGGCACCCTCTCCCCCGGCGCCAGCGTCAGCTTCGGCTTCAACGGCGCCGGCAGCGGCGCTCCCACCGGTTGTAAGGTCAACGGCGCTTCCTGCGACGGCGGCGGCCAGCCGGGCGACACTCCCCCCACCGCCCCCGGCACCCCCACCGCCTCCAACGTCGGCGACACCGCGCTCACCCTGAACTGGGCCGCCGCCACCGACGACAAGGGCATCAAGAACTACGACGTCTACCGCGGCTCCGCCAAGATCGCCACGGTGACCGGCACCGCCTACGCGGACTCCGGCCTCACCAAGGGCACCACGTACACCTACAGCGTCACCGCCCGCGACACCGCCGACCAGACCGGCCCGTCCTCCGGCAGCCTGTCCGTCACCACGACCGGCGGAGGCGGCAACCCGGACCCCGGCGCCAAGGTCAAGCTCGGCTACTTCACCGAGTGGGGCGTCTACGGGCGCAACTACCACGTGAAGAACCTGGTCACCTCCGGCTCCGCCGCCAAGATCACCCACATCAACTACGCCTTCGGCAACGTCCAGGGCGGCAAGTGCACCATCGGCGACGCCTACGCCGACTACGACAAGGCGTACACCGCCGACCAGTCCGTCGACGGCGTCGCCGACACCTGGGACCAGCCGCTGCGCGGCAACTTCAACCAGCTGCGCAAGCTGAAGAAGGCGTACCCGAACATCAAGGTGCTGTGGTCCTTCGGCGGCTGGACCTGGTCCGGCGGCTTCGGCCAGGCCGTCCAGAACCCGGCCGCCTTCGCCCAGTCCTGCTACGACCTCATCGAGGACCCGCGCTGGGCCGACGTCTTCGACGGCATCGACCTCGACTGGGAGTACCCCAACGCCTGCGGCCTGTCCTGCGACACCTCCGGCGCGGCCTCCTTCAAGAACATGATGCAGGCCATGCGGGCCAAGTTCGGCGCGAACAACCTGGTCACCGCGGCCATCTCCGCCGACGGCTCGAACGGCGGCAAGCTGGACGCGGCGGACTACGCGGGCGCCGCCCAGTACATCGACTTCTACAACGTCATGACGTACGACTTCTTCGGCGCCTGGGCCGCGCAGGGCCCGACCGCCCCGCACTCCCCGCTCACCGCCTACGCCGGCATCCCGCAGGACGGCTTCAACTCCGAGGCCGCGATCACCAAGCTCAAGGGCAAGGGCATCCCCGGCAGCAAGCTCAACCTCGGCATCGGCTTCTACGGCCGCGGCTGGACCGGCGTCACCCAGGCCGCCCCCGGCGGCACCGCCACCGGCCCGGCCCAGGGCACGTACGAGCAGGGCATCGAGGACTACAAGGTCCTCAAGAACAGCTGCCCCGCCACCGGCACCATCGCCGGCACCGCCTACGCCAAGTGCGGCACCAACTGGTGGAGCTACGACACCCCCGCCACCATCGCCGGGAAGATGACCTGGCTCAAGAACCAGGGCCTCAAGGGCGCCTTCTTCTGGGAATTCAGCGGTGACACCGCGAACGGCGAACTCGCCGGCGCCATCCACACCGGCCTGCAGTAGCCGCCGGTAGCCGCGCCAGCCCGCCGGCCCGGACAGCGCGAGCCCGCCCGGGAAACGCCGGGCGGCCCGGAAGACGGAAGCCGGGGAGAGGGGTCCGCCCCCCTGCTCCCCGGCTTCTGCCGTACCCGCCGGGCAGCGCCCGTACGGCCGGTCAGGCCACGTTCTCAGGCCACGTTGACGCGTTGCCCCGGAGGCGCGGCCTCCAGCCAGGCCAGGAAACCGGTCAGGGCGTCCTCGCTCATCGCCAGCTCCAGGCGGGTCCCCTGATGGAGACAGCCGAGCACGACGGCGTCGGACAGCAGGGCCAGCTCCTCCTCGCCCTGGGGGGCGCGGCGCGCGAGCACCTCGATCGAGGAGCGCTCCAGCAGCCGGCGCGGCCGCGGCGAGTAGCTGAAGACGCGGAACCACTCGATGCGGTCACCGCTGTACCGGGCGACCCCGTAGACCCAGCCCTTGCCGGACAGGTCGGTCTCCTCGGCCACGTCCCAGCGCAGACTGCAGTCGAACGTGCCGCCCGAACGCTGGATCAGCCGCCGGCGCAGCCCGAAGACAAAGAGACCGATCACCACCAGGGCGACGACCAGGCCGCTCACAAGCAGAGCGAGGAGCATCTTCACCGACCTCCTCGCTCATCCGAATGACGCAATGAAACAGCACCAGCACCTGCATCGCCTCAGCCGCGACCCCGCCTGGAAAATTCCAGCGGGCCGCGGCTGAGAGGGTAAAACTCGTCCGGTTACGGGGTCAGGACCCCGTCACCGCGCGCAGCCGGACATCCGCGCGACGCTCGGCGGCGGCGTCGGCCTCCGCCTTCGCGCGCTCCAGTGCCCGCTCCGCGCGCTGGACGTCGATCTCGTCCGCGAGCTCGGCGATCTCCGCGAGCAGGGACAGCTTGTTGTCCGCGAACGAGATGAAACCGCCGTGCACCGCGGCGACGACAGTGCCGCCCTCGGTCGTACGGATGGTCACCGGGCCCGATTCCAGCACACCGAGCAGCGGCTGGTGACCGGGCATGACGCCGATGTCGCCGGACGTGGTGCGGGCGACAACCAGGGTTGCCTCGCCGGACCAGACGGAACGGTCCGCCGCGACCAGCTCGACGTGCAGCTCAGCAGCCAAGGTGGCTCCTCGGGTCTCCACCCGGCGGGTCGGCCGGGTGTTGGGTCAAATTCTAATGGGCGTGGGGAGAGGGACGGGACACACCCGCCCCTCTCCGTCAATCAGCAGTGCTCACGGAGGAGCAAGGCTTAGGAGACGCCCAGCTCCTTGGCGTTGGCCTTCAGGTCCTCGATGCCACCGCACAGGAAGAACGCCTGCTCGGGGAAGTGGTCGTAGTCACCGTCGCAGATCGCGTTGAACGCGGTGATCGACTCGTCGAGCGGAACGTCCGAACCGTCCACACCGGTGAACTGCTTCGCCACGTGGGTGTTCTGCGACAGGAAGCGCTCGACGCGACGGGCACGGTGGACAACGAGCTTGTCCTCCTCGCCCAGCTCGTCGATACCGAGGATCGCGATGATGTCCTGGAGGTCCTTGTACTTCTGCAGGATCCCCTTGACGCGCATCGCCGTGGCGTAGTGGTCCGCCGCGATGTACCGCGGGTCGAGGATGCGGGACGTCGAGTCCAGCGGGTCCACGGCCGGGTAGATGCCCTTCTCGGAGATCGGACGGGAAAGAACCGTCGTCGCGTCGAGGTGGGCGAAGGTGGTCGCCGGCGCCGGGTCGGTCAGGTCGTCCGCGGGGACGTAGATCGCCTGCATCGAGGTGATCGAGTGACCACGGGTCGAGGTGATGCGCTCCTGGAGGAGACCCATCTCGTCGGCCAGGTTCGGCTGGTAACCCACCGCGGAGGGCATACGGCCGAGCAGGGTCGACACCTCGGAACCCGCCTGGGTGTACCGGAAGATGTTGTCGATGAAGAACAGCACGTCCTGCTTCTGCACATCGCGGAAGTACTCCGCCATGGTCAGACCGGCAAGCGCGACACGAAGACGCGTGCCCGGCGGCTCGTCCATCTGGCCGAAGACGAGGGCGGTCTTGTCGATGACGCCCGAGTCGGCCATTTCCTCGATGAGGTCGTTGCCCTCACGAGTACGCTCACCGACGCCCGCGAACACCGACACACCGTCGTGGTTGTTGGCGACGCGGTAGATCATTTCCTGGATCAGAACGGTCTTGCCGACACCGGCACCACCGAACAGACCGATCTTTCCACCCTTGACGTACGGGGTGAGAAGGTCGATGACCTTGACGCCGGTCTCGAACATCTCGGTCTTCGACTCGAGCTCGTCGAAGCGGGGCGCCTTGCGGTGGATGGGCCAGCGCTCGGTGACCTCGGCGTTCGCCTCGGGGTAGTTGAGCACCTCACCCAGGGTGTTGAAGACCTTGCCCTTGGTGAAGTCACCGACGGGGACGGTGATGCCCTCGCCCGTGTCGGTCACCGGGGCCTGGCGGACCAGGCCGTCGGTCGGCTGCATCGAGATGGTACGGACGAGGCCGTCACCCAGGTGCTGCGCGACCTCGAGGGTCAGGGTCTTGAGCTTGCCGTCCTCGGCCGGGTCTGCGACCTGGACCTTGAGGGCGTTGTAGATCTCGGGCATGGCGTCGACGGGGAACTCCACGTCGACGACCGGGCCGATGACCCGGGCGACGCGGCCCGTGGCGGCGGCCGTCTCAACAGTGGTCGTCATTACTTGTCACTCCCCGCGGTCGCGTCAGCCATGGCGCTCGCGCCACCGACGATCTCGCTGATTTCCTGGGTGATTTCGGCCTGGCGGGCCGCGTTGGCAAGCCGGGAGAGGCTCTTGATGAGATCCCCGGCATTGTCGGTCGCCGACTTCATCGCGCGGCGGCGGGCGGCGTGCTCGGAAGCAGCCGACTGCAGCAGTGCGTTGTAGATGCGGCTCTCGACGTAGCGCGGCAGAAGGGCGTCGAGGACGTCCTCCGCCGACGGCTCGAAGTCGAACAGCGGAAGGATCTCGCCCTTGCCACCGTTCTCCTCCGCGGCCTGGTCGAGGCTGAGCGGCAGCATCCGGCCGTCGACCGCGTTCTGCGTCATCATCGACACGAATTCCGTGTAGATGATGTGCAGCTCGTCGACGCCGCCCTCGGCCGTCTCCGTCTGGATGGCCTCGATCAGCGGTCCCGCGACGCGCTTGGCGTCGGCGTAGGCCGGGCTGTCGGTGAAGCCGGTCCACGAATCCGCGACCTTGCGCTCGCGGAAGCCGTAGTAGGCCAGACCCTTACGGCCGACGATGTACGTGTCGACCTCCTTGCCCTCGCCGCGGAGCCGCTCGGTGAGCCGCTCCGCCTGCTTGATGGCGTTGGAGGAGTAGCCGCCGGCCAGACCGCGGTCGCTCGTGATGAGCAGAACCGCGGCACGGGTCGGCGTCTCGACCTCGGTCGTCAGGGCGTGCTTGGTGTTCGAACCGGTCGCCACCGCGGTCACCGCACGGGTGAGCTCGGTCGCGTACGGCATCGATGCCGCCACCTGGCGCTGCGCCTTGACGATGCGCGAGGCGGCGATCATCTCCATCGCCTTGGTGATCTTCTTGGTCGCCGTGACGGCACGGATGCGACGCTTGTAGACCCGGAGCTGCGCTCCCATGAGTCAGGTCCCTTCCGTCGTCACTTGGAGACGTTGACGGCCGCCGGAGCGTCCTCGCCCAGGAGCTTGCCGTCCGAGGTCTCGAACTGCTTCTTGAAGCCGGCGATGGCGTCGGCGACGGACTGCAGGGTGTCGTCGGACATCTTGCCGCCCTCGGCGATGGAGGTGAGGAGGTCCTTGCGGCTGACCCGCAGGTGCTCCAGCAGCTCCGACTCGAAGCGACGGATGTCGTTGACCGGAACGTCGTCCATCTTGCCGGTGGTGCCGGCCCAGACGGAGACGACCTGCTCCTCGACGGGCATCGGCTGGTACTGGCCCTGCTTCAGCAGCTCGACCAGGCGCTTGCCGCGCTCCAGCGAGGCCTTCGACGCGGCGTCCAGGTCGGAACCGAAGGCGGCGAACGCCTCCAGCTCACGGTACTGGGCGAGGTCCAGGCGCAGACGGCCGGAAACCTGCTTCATGGCCTTGTGCTGGGCGGAGCCACCGACGCGGGAGACCGAGATACCGACGTTCAGCGCCGGGCGCTGGCCCGCGTTGAACAGGTCGGACTCCAGGAAGCACTGGCCGTCGGTGATGGAGATGACGTTGGTCGGGATGAACGCCGACACGTCGTTCGCCTTGGTCTCGACGATCGGCAGACCGGTCATCGAACCGGCACCCATGTCGTCGGAGAGCTTCGCGCAGCGCTCCAGCAGACGGGAGTGCAGGTAGAAGACGTCGCCCGGGTACGCCTCACGGCCCGGCGGGCGGCGCAGCAGCAGCGAGACGGCGCGGTAGGCGTCGGCCTGCTTCGACAGGTCGTCGAAGATGATCAGGACGTGCTTGCCGGCGTACATCCAGTGCTGGCCGATGGCGGAACCGGTGTACGGCGCCAGGTACTTGAAGCCGGCCGGGTCGGACGCCGGGGCGGCGACGATCGTCGTGTACTCGAGCGCGCCGGCGTCTTCCAGGGCGCCGCGAACGGACGCGATGGTCGAGCCCTTCTGGCCGATGGCGACGTAGATGCAGCGGACCTGCTTGTTCACGTCGCCGGAGCGCCAGTTGTCGCGCTGGTTGATGATCGTGTCGACGGCCAGCGCGGTCTTGCCGGTCTGACGGTCGCCGATGATCAGCTGACGCTGGCCACGGCCGACGGGCACCATGGCGTCGATGGCCTTGTAGCCGGTCTGCATGGGCTCGTGGACCGACTTGCGGACCATGACGCCGGGGGCCTGCAGCTCGAGGGCGCGGCGGCCTTCGGTCGCGATCTCGCCGAGACCGTCGATCGGGTTGCCGAGCGGGTCGACGACGCGGCCGAGGTAGCCCTCGCCGACGCCTACGGAGAGAACCTCACCGGTGCGCTGCACCGGCTGGCCCTCCTCGATACCGCTGAACTCGCCGAGGACGACCGCACCGATCTCGCGCTCCTCGAGGTTGAGGGCGAGACCGAGGGTGCCGTCCTCGAACTTCAGCAGCTCGTTCGCCATGGCGGAGGGCAGACCCTCCACCTTCGCGATGCCGTCGCCGGCAACGCTGACCGTTCCGACCTCCTCGCGCGAGGCCGCGTCCGGCTTGTACGACTGGACAAAGTTCTCCAGCGCGTCCCGGATCTCCTCCGGCCGGATCGTGAGCTCCGCCATCTGGGTTCCCTGCTCTCCTTGTTGGGCCTGAAGCTTCTTAGGGGTCTGGGGGCGACCCCCAGGAATCTTCTGCAAGTTCTGCACGGCCCAACCGGGCCGCTGGAAATGCTTTTCTGCTTTGGTGGCTTGGTCAGCCGGCCATGCGGCGGGACACCTCTGCGAGGCGCTCCGCGAGGCTGCCGTCGATGACCTCGTCACCGACGCGCACCGAGATCCCGCCGAGGACCGTCGGGTCCACGTCGAGGTTCAGGTGCATCTGGCGGCCGTACAGCTTGGCCAGGACCGCACCGAGACGCTGCTTCTGCACGTCGCTGAGCGGAACCGCGGTGGTCACGGTGGCGACCATGCGGTTGCGGCGCGCCGCGGCGAGCGTGGAGAGGGACTGGAGTCCCCCTTCCAGGCTACGTCCCCGCGGGTGCGTGACGAGACGCGCGACCAGCCGCTCGGTGACCGCGTTCGCCTTGCCGCCGAGCAGGCTGCGCAGCAGCTGGCTCTTGGCGGAGGCGGTGGCCGACCGGTCGGTCAGGGCCGCACGCAGCTCCGTGCTCGAGGCGACGATGCGCCCGAAGCGGAACAGCTCGTCCTCGACGTCGTCGAGTGCACCGGCCTGCTGGGCGGCGGTGAGCTCGGCGGTGTCCGCCAGCTCCTCCAGCGCGTCCACCAGGTTGCGCGACTGCGACCAGCGGGAGCGGACCATGCCGGACACCAGGTCGAGGGTTTCCCCGCCCACCTGGCCGCCCAGCAGGCGTCCTGCCAGCTCGGCCTTGGCCTCGCCGGCCTGCGCCGGGTCCGTGATGACCCGACGCAGCGACACCTCGCGGTCGAGCAGCGCGGTGACGGCAGCCAGCTCACCGGCGAGCTTCCCGGCGTCGGCGGACGTGTTGTCCGTCAGCGCGTCGAGACGCTCACGAGCGGTGGCGAGTGCCTCGCGGCTCGCTCCGTGCATGGTCATCGAGCCGCCTCGGCCTTCTCCTCGAGCTCGTCGAGGAAGCGGTCGATGGTGCGGCTCTGCCGGGCGTGGTCCTCGAGGGACTCGCCGACGAGCTTGCCGGCCAGGTCGGTGGCGAGCTTGCCCACGTCCTGGCGCAGCGCCTGCGAGGCGGCCTTGCGGTCGGCCTCGATCTGGGCGTGGCCGGCAGCGATGATCTCCTCACGCTGCCGCTGGCCCTCTGCGCGCAGTTCTTCCTTGAGCGCAGTGCCCTGCTCGAGCGCCTCCTGGCGCAGGCGAGCGGCCTCGTGACGGGCCTCGGCGAGCTGGGCCTTGTACTGCTCCAGCACGCTCTGGGCCTCGGTCTGAGCCGCTTCGGCCTTCTCGATGCCACCCTCGATCGCCTCGCGGCGCTCCTCGAGAACCTTGTTGATGGTCGGGAGGAGCTTCTTCCAGAAGAAGAAGAAGACGATGGCGAAGGCGATGGTGCCGATGAGCAGCTCGGGACCGGGGGGCAGAAGCGGGTTCTGCTCCTCCTCGGCCGCCAGCTGAACCAGGTTGGCGATCACATCAATGCCTTTCGTCGAAAGTGTCAGTAAGAGGTGATTACTTACCGAACACGAACGGCATAACGATGCCGATGAGGGCCAGCGCCTCACAGAAGGCGAAGCCGAGGATCTGGTTGGCGCGGATCAGGCCGGCAGCCTCGGGCTGACGGGCGAGAGCCTGCGTGCCGTTACCGAAGATGATGCCGACGCCGACGCCGGGGCCGATGGCGGCGAGGCCGTAGCCGATGGAGCCGAGGGAACCGCTGACGGCTGCAAGGGTCTGAGACATGCCGGATCTTCCTTCTCTTTCACGGACCGGTGGGGGTTGGCCACCGGACGACTGTGGATCTTGCGGGGCGGGTTTGGCTCAGTGGTGCTCGGCGAGAGCGCCCTGAATGTAGGAGCAAGCGAGGAGCACGAACACGTACGCCTGAACCGCCTGCACGAAAAGTTCGAAGAGGATCATGACCACGGTCATCACGAACGAGACACCGGCGGCCGGGATCATCGCGCCGTTCAGCAGGTACCAGGAGGCGACCGTGAACATGACCAGCATCAGGTGGCCGGCGAACATGTTCGCGAACAGTCGCACCGCGTGCGTGAAGGGGCGGACGATCAGGTTCGAGAAGAACTCGATGACCATCACGAGCGGCAGGACCGGGCCGAGCGACTTGTCGTAGCCGGTGACGTTCTTGAAGAAGCCGACGAAGCCGTGCTTCTTGAAGGTCAGCGAGACCCAGACCACGTACACGATCGCGGCCAGGACCATCGGGAAGGCGATGATCGAGGAGACCGGGAACTGCGCGAGCGGGATCACGGACCAGATGTTCATGATCCAGATGAAGAAGAACAGCGAGACCATCAGGGGGACGTACTTCTCGCCCTCCTTCTTGCCCAGCGTCTCGTAGACGATGCCGCGGCGGACGAAGTCGTAGCCCGCTTCACCGACCATCTGGAGCTTGCCGGGTACGACCTTGGCCTTACCGAAGGCGACCCAGAAGAAGCCGACGACCAGGACGGTGGTGATCAGCGCGAGCAGCATCACCTTGTTGAACTCGTACCCGCCGACGGTGAAGAGCGGCTGGAAAAGGAACGAGTGGAGGCCCGGAGCCGGGAAGCCACAGCCGTTGTCGGCCATGATGCGGCAGCTCCAGTCAAAGGCAAGCTGGGTCTGATCAGCACTCACCGCGGGCTCCTTCAGCGTGGCGCATGGGTACGGCAACCTCGTTGTGTCGGCGCGGCGCGTGGCCGCGGTTCGGCACTGGACTGGTCTTACGGGTGTGGGGGCGGCTAGCAGGCATTGAGCCTCGCGATGGGCCAGGCGTCAGCTCAGATGCCCGCTCCCGCGATGCCGCAGTTGGCACCGGACGATAGCAGGATCCCGAACGCGAACTTATCCCGCCCCTACCCTTCACGACGAAGACCCGGTGTTTTCGGGCTTTCCGCCCTTGTCATCCGAGTCGGGATCGACGTAAAGGATCTTGGCCTTCATGTGCGCACGGGCCTGGGCGGCCATCCACACGAGGGTGGTGGCGATCAGCGTGGCGGCGAAGGCCTTGGGGTTGAACAGCGTCGTGTCCTTGAACACGGCGACGAAGACGAACAGCAGCAGCAGCTGTGTGGTGTAGAGCATCAGCCCCATGGCCTGGAACAGCTGCGGCAGAGACTTGGCGGTGCGTTGCAGCACCACGACGCCGACCCCCATGAAGAGGATGACGACCAGCGCTCCTACGAGAGCCCCGATCGCGCCCTTGCCACCGGCGACGACCCCGCTGATCGCGACGGCGATGGCGCCGGCGGCAGCGGTGGGCACGACGGTATGCAGGAGTGCTCGGGATTCTTCAGAGCGCATGGCGAATTGCTCCGCGTGATGGTGGGGGCACGGGACTCGTTCGAGGACGAGCGTAAGCCCGGTCCGAGATCGAGCCTCGGGCCAATGGACCGTCGCACTACGGTCCTTCGGCTCTGTCGCCGGGTTTAGTGAACGGTATCACAAACTATTTGATGAGGTCTTTACCTGTCGGGTGTGCTCACTGTCACACATGAGAGGTAACCCGCGCGTCTGTGCACTGCGCGGCGTCCAAATGTCTGGTAATGGACCCCGGCATCCTATTCGTCAACCGGCCGTGATCCGCCCCCACCCCACGTGCCTCCGCGAACGGAGGCCTTGACCGGCCTCCGCGTTGACCCCGGACACATGGCCGTGGGCCCCGCTTCACGGCGGGGCCCACGGAATTTCACCCATCGTTTGTCCGCGGCCGCGCGCGCGGCCTGCCGGCACCCGGGCGCGGTCAGCTGGAGGACTCGGCCTTGTGCCGGTCGGGGAACTGTGCACGGCGGCCGATGGCGGTGGCGCCGTTGACGCCCGAGACACCCGCGACGATCCGCGCGGGGGCCGGCTCCGGCGCCGTGGCGTCCTGCAGGGCCGCCTCCGCGGCGGCCTCCGCGGCGCGCTCCGCGTGCCGGTAGCGGGGCGGTACGAGCCGCTCGGCCCACCGCGGGGCGCGCGGCGTGAAGCGGGGCAGCAGGAGCAGCACGAGGCCCACCGCGCTCAGCCCGACGATCGCGAACACGATCCACATCGAGGCGGAGTGCACGGAGTACGCCACCGCCCCGAAGGCGATCAGCCCGGACCAGAAGTACATGATCAGCACGGCCCGGCTGTGCGAGTGCCCGATCTCCAGCAGCCGGTGGTGCAGGTGGCCGCGGTCCGCCGCGAACGGCGACTGGCCGTTCCAGGTGCGCCGGACGATCGCCAGCGTCAGGTCCGCCATCGGGATCGCGATGATCGTGAGCGGCAGCAGCAGCGGGATGAAGACCGGCACCATCGCGTGGGTCGCGTTGCGTTCGCCGTCGAAGTACACGGCCATGGCGTCCGGATCCAGCCGCCCGGTGATGGAGATGGCGCCCGCGGCCAGCACCAGCCCGATCAGCATCGACCCGGAGTCGCCCATGAAGATGCGCGCGGGATGCATGTTGTGCGGCAGGAAGCCCAGGCACATGCCCATCAGGATGGCTGCGAACAGGGTGGCCGGGGCGGCCGCCTCGATGCCGTACCCGTACCAGAGGCGGTAGCCGTACAGGAAGAACGCGGCGGACGCGATGCAGACCATGCCGGCCGCGAGGCCGTCGAGGCCGTCCACGAAGTTCACCGCGTTGATGGTGATCACGACGAGCGCGACGGTGAGCAGGTTGCCCTGCCACTGGGTCAGCGAGACCGTGCCGAAGCCGGGGATCGGCAGCCACAGCACGGTCAGGCCCTGCATGACCATCACGCCCGCGGCGATCATCTGCGCGCCGAGCTTGATGAGGGCGTCGATCTCGAACTTGTCGTCGAGCACACCGACGAGCCAGATCAGGGCCGCCCCGGAGAGCAGCGCCCGCGGCTCGTTCGTGAGCTTGAAGACCCCGTTGAGGTTCTCCAGGTGGTCCGCGACCAGCAGGCCTGCGCACAGGCCGCCGAACATCGCGATCCCGCCGAGCCGCGGTGTCGGTTCCCGGTGCACGTCCCGGGCCCTGATCTCGGGCATGGCGCCGACCGCGATCGCGAACTTGCGCACCGGACCGGTGAGCAGGTAGGTCACCGCGACCGTGACGCACAGCGTCAGCAGGTATTCACGCACGGGCTGCCCCAGGGGTATCGCCGACCATCTCAGCCCCACACATTAGCTTCGATGCCCACGGGGTTGAGGACACCCGGGGGCCGGGATCCGGTTGCAGATCGTTCTCCCTGTCCTCACTCGGACGGATACGGGGGAAATCTCCCGGCCAGTTCGGCGACCTCGGCGCGTACGTCGCCGTCCCCGCGCAGGGCCGCGGCGAACAGCGTCCCGATCCGCTCCATCTCGGCGGCGCCCATGCCCTGGGTGGTGACGGCGGCCGTGCCCAGGCGCAGTCCCCGCTGGTCCCCGTAGGGCAGCGCGCAGGTGTCGAGGACCATCCCGGCGGCCGCGAGCCGGCCGCGGGCGGTGGGGCCGTCGACGCCGAGCGGCGCCGGGTCGGCGGTGATGAGGTGGGTGTCGGTGCCGCCCGTCGTCAGGGTGAGTCCCTCCGCCGTCAGCGTCCGCGCGAGAACCCTCGCATTGGTGACGACCTGATGGGCGTACGCGGTGAAGGCGGGGCCCGACGCCTCCCCGAAGGCGACGGCCTTGGCGGCGATGGTGTGCATCTGCGCGCCGCCCTGCGTGAAGGGGAACACCGCCCGGTCCACCCGTTCGGCGAGCGCCGCACCGCACAGCAGCATGCCGCCGCGCGGGCCGCGCAGGACCTTGTGGGTGGTGGCGCAGACGATGTCGGCGTACGGCACCGGGCTGGGCGCGGCCCCGCCGGCGACCAGGCCGATCGGGTGCGCGGCGTCGGCGACGAGGTACGCCCCGACGTCGTCGGCGATCGCCCGGAAGGCCGCGTAGTCGGGGTGGCGGGGGTAGGAGATCGATCCGCAGACGATTGCCTTGGGGCGGTGCTGCCGGGCCAGCGCGGCGACCTGCTCGTAGTCGATGAGCCCGCTCTCGGCGTCGACGCCGTAGCCGACGAACGCGAACCAGCGGCCGGAGAAGTTCGCCGGGGAGCCGTGCGTGAGGTGCCCGCCGTACGGGAGTCCCATCGCGAGGACCGTGTCGCCCGGGCGCAGCAGGGCCGCGTACGCGGCGAGCACGGCCGAGGAGCCGGAGTGCGGCTGCACGTTGGCGTGCTCGCTGCCGAACAGCGCGGTGGCCCGCTCGACGGCGATCCGCTCGGCGAGGTCCGCGTACTCGCAGCCGCCGTGGTGGCGCCGGCCCGGGTAGCCCTCGGCGTACTTGTTGGCGAGCGGCGAGCCGAGTGCGGCCAGCACCGCGGGCGAGGTGAAGTTCTCGGCGGCGATCAGCTGGAGGCCGCCCGCCTGCCGTGCCTGCTCGCCCGCGAGGACGTCCGCGATGGCGGGGTCCTGGCGCCGCAGCGCCTCGAAGTCGGCGGCGGCGACGGTGGGCCGGACGGGATGGCTGACGGTGGTCATGGCGCGACTCCGACGCGTGGGAGGGCACTACGCAGTACGCCCACTGTAGGCCGCGGCACCCCCATACGCACCGAAAATCAGACTTTTCGCGCGTCGCGAGGTGGCGTCGTCACGGGACGGGCCCGGATCGGCCCGGCCTGCGGGGCGGCGGGCCGCGGGGCCCGGCGGGTCAGTGCGGGGCGCCGACGCCGGTCAGCGCGGTGACGACCGGCTCCAGGGCCTGGTTGATCTCGTCGCCGATGGAGCGGAAGAAGGAGATCGGGGCGCCGTACGGGTCGTAGACCTCGTCGGCCTCGGCCGAGGGGGCCAGCAGCCAGCCGCGCAGCGCCGCAGCGGCCCGGACCAGGGCTCGGGCGCGCTCGGCCATGCCGTCGTCCAGGGGCGGGAGGGTGGCCGGGTCTATGGCGCGCACCAGGCGCGTGAACTCCTTCAGCGTGAAGGTGCGCAGGCCCGCCGAGTGGCCCATCGAGATGACCTGGGCCCGGTGGTCGCGCGTCGCGGTGAGGACCAGGTCGGCGCGTATGACGTGCTCGTCCAGGAGTTCGCGGCCGGTGAAGCCGGAGGCGTCCGCGCCGAAGTCGGCGAGCACGGCGGCCGCGTTGGCCTCCATGGGCGCGCCCTCGTGGCCCCAGGTTCCGGCGCTCTCCACGATCAGGCCGCCGGGCAGCGGTACGCCGCCGAGCCGGTCGATCAGGGCGTGCCGGGTGAGCCGCTCGGTGATCGGCGAGCGGCACACGTTGCCCGTGCTGACGTGGAGGATGCGGAACGGGTCCGTGCCGGCTATGCCACGCCCCTGAGGGCTCACGGGGCCACCTCGAGGTCGGGTACGACCTCCCGCAGCTGCTGGGCCGACAGGGCGCCTTCCCGGAGCAGGACGGGCACCTTGCCGGTGACGTCGACGATCGACGACGGCTCCATGCCGGGGGTGGGGCCCCCGTCCAGGTACACCGAGACGGAGTCGCCGAGCATCTCGCGGGCGGCGTCGCAGTCCTCGGGCGCCGGCTGACCGGAGAGGTTGGCGGAGGAGACGGCCATCGGGCCGACCTCCTTCAGCAGCTCGATCGCGACGGGGTGCAGCGGCATCCGGATGGCGACGGTGCCGCCGGTGTCGCCGAGGTCCCACTGCAGGGAGGGCTGGTGCCGGGCGACGAGCGTGAGGGCGCCCGGCCAGAAGGCGTCGACGAGCTCCCACGCGGCCTCGGAGAAGTCCGTGACGAGGCCGTGGAGGGTGTTCGGGGAGCCGATGAGCACGGGGGTGGGCATCGAGCGGCCACGGCCCTTGGCTGCGAGCAGGTCGGCGACGGCCTCCGCACTGAAGGCGTCCGCGCCGATGCCGTAGAGGGTGTCCGTGGGCAGCACGACCAGCTCACCCCGGCGCACGGCTGATGCCGCTTCACGCAGACCCGTCTTGCGGTCCGTCGCGTCGTTGCAGTCGTATCGCCGGGCCATCAGCGGGCCTCCTCGTGCGGGGCGGTGGGGGCGGGGTGGGGGGTCCTCACGGCAGCGCCTTGCGGGCGGTGGCGAAGCGCGGCCGGTTGTTCAGGTCGGGGTGGTCGGCGGCATCGGCCCAGCCCCGCTCCTCGGCGAAGATCCACGGGACCTGGCCGCCCTGGGTGTCGGCGTGCTCGATGACGACGACGCCGCCGGGGCGCAGCAGCCGGTGCGCGGTGCGCTCCAGGCCGCGGATGGTGTCGAGGCCGTCCTCGCCGGAGAACAGCGCCATCTCGGGGTCGTGGTCGCGGGCCTCCGGGGCGACGTACTCCCATTCGGTGAGCGGGATGTACGGCGGGTTGGAGATGACCAGGTCGACCTGGCCGTCGAGTTCGGGCAGCGCGCTCAGGGCGTCGCCCTGGTGCACGGTGACCCGGGAGCCCTCGGCGTTCTTGCGGGTCCAGCGCAGGGCGTCCTCGGACAGCTCGACGGCGTGCACGCGTGAGCGCGGCACCTCCTGTGCCATGGCGAGGGCGATGGCCCCGGAGCCGGTGCACAGGTCCACGATGAGCGGCTCGACCACGTCCATGGCCCGTACGGCGTGTATGGCCCAGTCCACGACGGACTCGGTCTCGGGGCGCGGTACGAACACCCCGGGGCCGACCTGGAGCTCCAGGTAGCGGAAGAAGGCCCGCCCGGTGATGTGCTGGAGGGGTTCGCGGGCCTCGCGGCGCGCGATGGCCTCCCAGTAGCGGGCGTCGAAGTCCGCGTCCTTGACGTGGTGGAGTTCACCCCGCTTGACGCCGTGCACCCACGCGGCGAGCTCCTCGGCGTCG
Source organism: Streptomyces sp. NBC_00239 (assembly GCF_036194065.1). Taxonomy (NCBI): domain Bacteria; kingdom Bacillati; phylum Actinomycetota; class Actinomycetes; order Kitasatosporales; family Streptomycetaceae; genus Streptomyces; species Streptomyces sp. NBC_00239. The sequence goes on from NZ_CP108095.1 coordinate 2,905,624, forward strand.
AAGCGCGGTGAGGGCACGCCGGCGGCGGCCAGCCGCTGGGTGGCCTGGGCCACCTCCGCGAGCAGCAGGTTCACGCTTCCTCCACCGGGGTCGTACGGGGGGCTGAACGGGGGTCTTACTGGGCTGCCGCGAGCTTCGCGGCGGAGTCGGCGTCGACGCAGGCCTGGATGACCGCGTCGAGGTCGCCGTCGAGCACCTGGTCCAGGTTGTACGACTTGAAGCCGACCCGGTGGTCCGAGATCCGGTTCTCCGGGAAGTTGTACGTACGGATCTTCTCGGAACGGTCGACGGTGCGCACCTGGCTGCGCCGCGCGTCGGACGCTTCCTGCTCGGCGGCCTCCTGGGCGGCGGCGAGCAGCCGCGAGCGCAGGATGCGCATGGCCTGCTCCTTGTTCTGGAGCTGGCTCTTCTCGTTCTGGCAGGAGGCGACGACGCCGGTGGGGATGTGCGTGATGCGCACGGCGGAGTCGGTGGTGTTGACGGACTGGCCGCCGGGGCCGGAGGAGCGGTACACGTCGATGCGCAGGTCGTTCATGTTGATCTCGACCTCGACGTCCTCGGCCTCGGGGGTCACGAGGACGCCGGCGGCGGAGGTGTGGATGCGGCCCGCGGACTCGGTGGCGGGCACGCGCTGCACGCGGTGCACTCCGCCCTCGTACTTCATCCGGGCCCAGACGCCCTGGCCGGGCTCGGTGGCGCCCTGGCCGCCCTTGGTGCGGACGGAGACCTGGACGTCCTTGTAGCCGCCGAGCTCGGACTCCGTGTAGTCGATGATCTCGGTCTTCCAGCCGATGCGCTCGGCGTACCGCAGGTACATGCGCAGGAGGTCGCCGGCGAACAGGGCGGACTCGTCGCCGCCCGCGCCCGCCTTGATCTCCAGGAGGATGTCCTTGTCGTCGCTGGGGTCGCGCGGGACCAGCAGCAGGCGCAGCTTCTCGGTGAGCGCCTCGCGCTGTGCGGTCAGCTCCTTGACCTCGGCGGCGAAGTCCGGGTCGTCGGCCGCGAACTCCTTGGCCGTCTCGATGTCCTCACCGGCCTGCTTCCAGGCGCGGAAGGTGCCCACGATGGGGGTCAGCTCGGCGTAGCGCTTGTTGAGCTTGCGCGCGTTCGCCTGGTCTGAGTGGACCGAAGGGTCGGCGAGCTGCTTCTCGAGATCGGCGTGCTCGCCGATCAGATCCTCGACCGCTTCGAACATCGGGTGCTCCTGGAATCGATAAGACGGAGGGGCTGCGGGACGACAAAGGCGCCGGTCCGGCCGCCCCCGCGTGGTCAGGGGGCGACCGGTGACCGGCGCCGGTGGCTCGCTACTTCGAGCCGGCAGCCTTGCCGAAGCGGGCCTCGAAGCGGGCCACGCGGCCACCGGTGTCGAGGATCTTCTGCTTGCCCGTGTAGAACGGGTGGCACTCGGAGCAGACCTCGGCACGGATGGTGCCCTCGGTCAGGGTGCTGCGAGTCGTGAACGACGCGCCACAGGTGCAGCTGACCTGGGTCTCGACGTACTCGGGGTGAACATCGCGCTTCAAGGTGTCTCCTAGATTCGGGAGGGCGCCGGGTCGCATGCGGCGGAATTGCGCGCTGCGTGAACCGGGGCCGACGGACCAGTCTGCCAGGACCGGGCCGCCTGTCAAAATTCGGGAACGCTCCCCTCAACGGGGAGGGGCCGGCATCTATTCCTTGACGAGGGAACCCGCGGTTCCCTTGTCGCCCGCGGACTTCTCGGTGGCCGAGGCGGGGATGGGCCGGTCCTGCAGGAGGGCCTGCCAGACCTGCGCGGTCTCCTTCTCCAGGGGGACCACCCGGTTGGGGTCGATGGCGTCCGCGCCGACCGGCAGGGTGATCATCTGGAGGTCGTGGGACTCGATCTGCGCGAGGCCCGACGCGAAGCCCATGAGGTCCTTGACGTCGGCGAGCTTGCTGTCGGTGGTGATGGCCTTGGTGCCGGTGTCCGCGAGGTCGAGGAGCCGCTTCGGGTTGTCGAACACGCCGATGCTCTTGACCTGCTTGATGAGCGCCTTGATGAAGGCCTGCTGGAGCTGGATGCGGCCGAGGTCGCTGCCGTCGCCGACGCTCTTGCGGGTGCGTACGAGGCCGAGGGCCTGCTCGCCGTCGAGTTTGTGGGGGCCGGCCTGGAGGTCGAGGTGGCTGGCCTTGTCCTTGATCGGCTTGGTGGTCGTGATGCTGACCCCGCCGAGCTTGTCGATGATCTTCTTGAAGCCGTCGAAGTCGACTTCGAGGTAGTGGTCCATGCGGACCCCGGACATCGACTCGACGGTCTTGACCGCGCAGGCGGCGCCGCCGATGGTGAACGACTCGTTGAACATGCTGCGCTCGCCGCCGGGGTCGGTCTTGCCGCTCTCGGTCGCGCACGAGGGGCGGGTGACCAGGGTGTCCCGGGGGATCGAGATGACGGAGGCCTTCTTGTGGCCCTCGTACACGTGGACGATCATCGCGGTGTCGGAGCGGGCCGAGCCGCCGTCGTCGCGGCCGTACTCGGAGTTCGCTCCGCCGCGGGAGTCGGAGCCGAGGACGAGGATGTCCATGGATCCGTTGTCGATGTCGGCGGGCCGGTCGTTGCCGAGGGCCGCGTCGATGTCGACGCTCTTCAGGTTCCCGTTGAACTTCACGTAGAAGTAGCCGAGGCCCGCGCCCCCGAGTACGACCACGCCTGCCGCCGTCCAGGCGACGATCGCGAACGCCTTGCGGCGCCCGGACGCCCGTTTGCGGCGCCGCCCGCGCCCGGCCGTGCGTATGCCGGCCCGGCCGCTGCTCTGCTCGGTCATGCTCTCCTCGGTTCTCCGGGTGTCGTGATCCCCCGGTGGCGTGTCCCCTCCCGTGGTCCGACAGCGAAGACGGGAGAGGAGGCCAAAGGGTTGCACGACGACCTGTGCCCACCGTGCGGGCACGGTGGGCACAGGGGTGGTGCGGCCGGACGCCGTGACCGGCCCGTTATCCGGGCCGACCTGGGGGTTTAGCCGAAGAGGTTGTACGCGTTCCAGCCGCCGCCGAAGTTGACGCGTGTGGCGAAGGTCGCACTCGACTTGCCGTTGCCCTTGTAGAGCCACATCGTGCCGGCGCTGTCGCGGGCGAGGAGGTCGGCCCGGCCGTCGTTGTTGACGTCACCGGTCATGGTGATCTGGTTGTAGATCTGCCAGCCGCTGCCGATCTTGACGCGCGCGCCGAAGGCGCCGGAGCCGGTGGCGCCGGTGCCCGCGTACAGGTACAGCGCGCCGGCCGAGTCGCGGGCGATCAGGTCGGTCTTGCCGTCGCCGGTCAGGTCGCCGGCGCCGCGGACGACGCCGTAGATCTGCCAGCCGAAGCCGGTCTTCACGGCCGCACCGAAGCCGCCGCTGCCGTTGCCGGGGTACACGTAGAGGTCGCCGGCGGAGGTGACGGAGACGATGTCGGGCAGGTCGTCGCCGGTCACGTCGCCGGGCGCGACGATCTGCTTGCGGGTCTGCCAGCCGGTGAAGACCTTGGTGGCGGCCTTGGTGGCGCCGTTGTACCAGTAGACGTCGCCGTTGGTGTGGCGGCGGACGAGGTCCTGGACGCCGTCACGGTTCAGGTCGGTCTGGCGGAACAGGTTGACGCTCGCCGCGTCACCGATGCTGCTGCCCTTGGCGAGCGAGGTCAGCTTCGAGGTGAAGGGGTACAGGTCGGTGTTCGCGGTGTTGCGCGCGATCAGGTCGGCCGCGGCGTCGCCGTTCCAGTTCGCGTCGTACACCTCGGCGCGCAGGGCGCCGGCGTACGTGGTGGCCTTGGCGTAGACGCCGTAGGCGCCGGCCTGGACACAGTCGACGACGCCCCAGGAGACCACGCCGACGAGGCGCCCGTTGCGGACCAGCGGGCCGCCGGAGTCGCCGTTGCACGCGGTGTCGGTGCCGGAGTCCGAGCCGGTGGCGGGCTTGCCCGCGCAGACCTGGTGGCCCTTGGTGAGCTGCGAGCCCCAGAAGTCGTCGCAGGTGGTGTCCGCGACGAACGGGAGGTCGGCCTTCTTCAGGGTCAGCGAGATGGCGCTGCTGTCGGAGGAGGTCCGGCCCCATCCGTACACGGTCGCCGTCGAGCCGGCGGCGTACAGGCCGGTGTCGGTGCTCCGGGCCAGCGGCAGGTTCTTCGCCGCGGTCTTCGACGACAGCGTCAGGACGGCGACGTCGTTGTCGATGGTCACGCTGTTGTACGCCGGGTGCATCCACTGGCGCTTGACCTTGTGGGCGGTGCCGCCGTGGGCGTCCACCGTGCCGTCGTCGTAGACGGTCGCCAGCTGGGTGGCGCCGGTGATGACGTGGCCGCCGACGGACCAGTTGACGCCGTCGACGCAGTGCGCCGCGGTGACGATCTTCGTGGGGGTGACCACGGTGCCGCCACAGAGGAAGCCGTCGCCGGATTCGTCGAACCACAGGAGCTGCGCCGTCCAGGGCGCGCTCGCGATGGTGGTCGTACCGCCGCCGATGATCATCGGCGAGCGCTTCGGGCCGGTCTGGTTCTCGGCGAGCGTGGCCTGGAAGGCCTCGCTCATGGACTGGCGGAGTTCGGCCCTGGTGGGCCGGGCCGGCGAGTCGGCGGCCTGGGCGCCGCCGGCCGTCAGACCGGCGCCCGCGAGGGCCAGTACGGACACGGCCACGGGAGCCACGAGACGCCGGCCGCCGAACAGCCGGTCACCACGGGTGCGTATCTGCACGCGTCATCCTTCGAATAGGCCGGCGCGCGCCCCCGGAATTGGAGGCGCGCGCCGAAGTTCATATGGAGGCGGTCCGATCATTGCGTATCGGGCCGCCTCCCGGCAGGGGTATGCCGCTAGTTGCGCAGCTGCGGCGCAATGATGTTCGCGTACGCGCTGTACTTGGCGTACACCGGGTACAGCCCCTTCTGGACGCAATTCACGACACCCCAGGAGGTAACGGCCACAACGCGGCCGTTCACGACCAGCGGGCCGCCCGAGTCGCCGTTGCAGGGGGCGACGGTGGTGCGGTCACTGCCGGTCGTCTTGTTGCCGACGCACAGCATGTGGCCCTTGACGAAGCGGTTGCCCCACACGCTCGGGCTGGCGCACTTCGAGTCCGCCTGGATGGGCAGGGTCGCCCGGCGCAGGTAGCTCGAGATGTTCTGGTTGGTGGAGCTGGTGCGGCCCCAGCCGACGGCCGTGGCCTTGGTGCCCGGACGGTACGAGGCCTTGTCCGACGCCGTGGTGACCTTGATGGTCTTGGCGCGGGTGGGGGCCGCCAGCGTCAGCACCGCGACGTCGTTGTCGAACGTGCGCGAGTTGTAGCGCGGGTGCTGCCACTGCTTCTTGATGCGGAAGACCTTGCCGCCGTACAGGTTGTTGCTGGTCGCGACGCGGGTCGCGCCGGTGACGACGACACCCTTCGTGACGTAGTTGCGGCCGTTCACGCAGTGCGCGGCGGTCAGGATCTTGCGGGACGACACGACCGAGCCGCCACAGAAGTAGCCGCGGCCCTGGGCGTCCTGGACGAACAGCTGCGCCATGTACGGGTACGACTTGATGGTGGTCTTGGACCCACCGATGATGTACGAGTCCGCCTCAGGGCGGTCGTTGCCGGTGACGCTCTTGATGATGCTCTGCGCGTCGGCGACCTGGGGCGCGGTGGCGGCACCCGCCGGAGCGGCGGAGGTGGCCAGCAGACCGGCGGCTATCGCGGACGCGAATCCTGCGGCGGTGAAACGACGCACGGACTTGGAAAAGATCACTCAGACTCCCCGTAGAACGGTTATTCATACACGCGGGGGAGATTCCGGACTCAACCGGCAATGCACAGAGACCCGAAGGCTCTGATGGCACTCATGGGTGCGGCTGTTCTCGACAGCGCGACCGATGTCCCCCGACGTGCGGCGTGCCAACTCTATGACGTGTACGCATCCATTTCCAATCAGCAACCGACTGAAGATGAAAGGAAGTTGACTCAGTGACAATTCTGGTACACGCCGGTGACAAAAGAGACCGCCCCGTCACCTGAGTGACGGGGCGGTCTCAACCGAGCGTGCGTGCGCGGCCCGTGGGCCGGCCCGTCCGTCAGTCGTCGTTCTTGCCCGACGGGGTCGTCTTGGCGATCTGCATCAGGAACTCGGCGTTCGACTTGGTCTGCTTCATCTTGTCGAGGAGCAGCTCGATCGCCTGCTGCGAGTCGAGCGCGTGCAGCACCCGGCGCAGCTTCCACACGATGGCGAGCTCCTCCGCGTTGAGGAGGATCTCCTCCTTGCGGGTGCCCGACGGGTCGACGTCGACAGCCGGGAAGATGCGCTTGTCGGCGAGCTTGCGGTCGAGCTTGAGCTCCATGTTGCCGGTGCCCTTGAACTCCTCGAAGATCACCTCGTCCATGCGCGAGCCGGTGTCGACCAGCGCGGTGGCCAGGATGGTCAGCGAGCCGCCGTCCTCGATGTTGCGCGCGGCACCGAAGAAGCGCTTCGGCGGGTACAGCGCGGTCGAGTCGACACCACCGGACAGGATGCGGCCGGAGGCGGGCGCCGCGAGGTTGTACGCGCGGCCCAGGCGGGTGATGGAGTCCAGCAGGACGACCACGTCGTGACCCAGCTCGACGAGACGCTTGGCGCGCTCGATGGCCAGCTCGGCGACGGTGGTGTGGTCCTCGGCCGGACGGTCGAAGGTCGAGGAGATGACCTCGCCCTTGACCGACCGCTGCATGTCGGTGACCTCTTCCGGACGCTCGTCGACCAGGACGACCATCAGGTGGCACTCGGGGTTGTTGGTGGTGATCGCGTTGGCGATCGCCTGCATGATCATGGTCTTGCCGGTCTTCGGCGGGGCCACGATCAGACCGCGCTGGCCCTTGCCGATCGGCGACACGAGGTCGATGATGCGGGTGGTCAGCACGCCCGGGTCGGTCTCCAGACGGAGCCGGTCCTGCGGGTACAGCGGGGTCAGCTTCTGGAACTCGGGGCGGCCGCGGCCGGACTCCGGCGCCATGCCGTTGCACGAGTCGAGGCGCACGAGCGCGTTGAACTTCTCGCGGCGCTCGCCGTCCTTGGGCTGGCGGACCGCACCCGTGACGTGGTCGCCCTTGCGCAGACCGCTCTTGCGGACCTGGGCGAGGGAGACGTACACGTCGTTCGGGCCGGGCAGGTAGCCCGAGGTCCGGATGAACGCGTAGTTGTCGAGGATGTCGAGGATGCCCGCGACGGGGATCAGGACGTCGTCGTCGGCGACCTGCGGCTCGGCCGGGCCGAACTCCTCGCGGCCACGACGGCCACGACGGTCGCGGTAGCGGCCGCGACGGCCACGACGGCCGCCCTCGTCGTCGAAGTCGTCCTGGGGACCGTTGTCCTGGCGGCCGTCCTGACGGCCCTGCTGGGCCTGGCCGCCACGGCCGCCCTGCTGCTGGCGCTGGCCGCCCTGACCGCGGTCCTGGCCGCCCTGCTGGCCACCCTGACCGCCCTGGCCGCGGTCCTGACGGTCCTGCTGGCGCTCCTGCTGGGCACCCTGCTGCTCGTCGCCCTTGGCGGCGCGGTCGCGGCGGTCGCGCTGACCCCGCTCGGCGCGCTCACCGCGGTCGCGGCGGTCCCGGCGGCCACGGCCCTCGGCCGCGCCCTCCTGGGTCTGGACCGCGCCGGCGTCGGCCTTGGCCTCGGCCTGGACGGTCTCGGTCTTCTGCTCGGTCTGCACGGCGGCGGCCTGCTCGGGGCTGCCCGACGGGGCGGTGGCCCGACGGCGGCGGCGCTCGCCGGCCGGCTGGTCGTCTCCCCCGCGCTCGGCTTCGCTCGCGCGGGAGGGGCCGCCTGCCGGCTGGCCCGGGATGTCGATCTGCTGCTGGGCAGCGGGCTTCTCGGCGCGCACGGCGGCCGGGGCCTCGGCGGCCTCGGCCGTACGGGCCTTGGAGGTGGCGCGGCGCTTCGGCTTGGCCTCGGCGTCGGCGGTGGAGTCCGCGACCTTGGGGGCGCTGCCGCCGCCGGCCTGCGTCTCCTTGATGACCTCGATCAGCTGGCTCTTGCGCATCCGCGCGGTGCCCCGGATCCCGAGGCCCGAGGCAACCTGCTGCAGCTCGGCCAGGACCATGCCGTCAAGGCCGGTGCCGGAGCGGCGGCGCTTGGGGGCGGAGCCCGCGGCGGGCGCGCTGGTGTCGACAGAGCTGTCGGCAACGCCCATCAGATCGGTGGTGTCGCTCACGAAGGGTCCTTCCCTGGAGCGGACGTCGGCCTGTCTGGCTCGGCGACCGGTTGTGCTGTCCGACCTCGGCCCTTTTGTCTGGACCGTGCCGGGGCGGTGGTCCGCCGAATGAATACGGCGGGAGAATTCAGTGCATGGGTTCCGGCGAGAAGACCCCCGGCTGGAAGCGTGGGAGTGTCAAGCCGATTCCGGAGCGTGCTCGAAACTGCCTGGCAGTGATCAAAGCAGTTGGGGAGGCTCCCGGAAGAAAGGTGGTCCCGGATGGGGACACTGAGCACCGAGCCGCGAAGGCTTCGGATGCGTACTTGAGGTTAACACTACCGGATCCAACAGACATTCCCCCTCTCACTCACCGGCAATCGCGTGACTCACCGGCGGACGCGCCCCTGCGTGCCCTTGCGCAGGGGCGCCCGTTCAGCAACCGGGCGGTGGCTCAGCCACCGAGCGGCAGCACGCTCGCACCCGCGGAGTCGAAGGCCAGCCTGTTGGCGGCCCACCCCTCGCCTGCGAGCAGCGCGACCTTGTCGGCCACGCCGTTGTCGACCAGCGCGAGGACCGTGGGGCCCGCGCCGGAGATGACTGCGGGGACGCCGTCCGCACGCAGCCGGTTCACCAGGGCCACGCTCTCCGGCATGGCCGGGGTGCGGTACTCCTGGTGCAGTCGGTCCTCGGTCGCCGGCAGCAGCAGCTCGGGGCGCCTGGTCAGGGCCTCGACAAGCAGGGCGGCACGGCCGGCGTTGGCGGCGGCGTCGACGTGCGGGACGCTGCGCGGGAGCAGGCTGCGCGCCGCTTCGGTCAGGACCGGCTTGGAGGGGACGAAGACCACCGGAACGATGGAATCGGCGGGTTCCATCCTGATCGCCCGGGCGGACCCGCCGTCCATCCAGGCGAGGCTGAAGCCGCCGAGCAGGCAGGCGGCGACGTTGTCGGGGTGGCCCTCGATCTCGGTCGCGAGCTCCAGCAGCGCGGCGTCGTCGAGCTTGGCCTCGCCGCCTATGGTCACGGCGCGGGCCGCGACGATGCCGGCGCAGATCGCGGCGGAGGAGGAGCCGAGGCCGCGGCCGTGCGGGATCCGGTTGGCGCAGACCACCTCGAGGCCGCGCGGCTGCCCGCCGAGCAGGTCGAAGGCCGTGCGCATGGAGCGGACCAGCAGGTGGCTCTCGTCGCGCGGCAGGGTGTCGGCGCCCTCGCCCGCGATGTCGATGTTCAGGCCGGAGTCGGCCACCCGGACGACGACGTCGTCGTAGAGCCCCAGGGCGAGGCCGAGGGCGTCGAAACCCGGGCCGAGGTTGGCGCTGGAGGCGGGGACGCGCACCCGTACGGCGGCGGCGCGGAACGCTGGACCGGCCATCGCTCGATGACACTCCTTGTGACTGGGCTGCGAGATTTCGCGGCGAATGTACTGCAGAACGTACGACATCCACAGGCCGCTGACGGCGGAACCCTGGCATATGCAGCATCGGCGCGGGTCGGCACGGCATATGCGGCTGACGGATGTAAGTACAGCCTATCGAAGGAAGGTTCTGTCGCGACATAGGGCGCACAGGAGGCGCACGATGCGTGTCGCGGGCCTCCTGTGCCCCTTTGTCGCGGTACGGGCGGCTTGCGGCGGAAGCCGCCCGCCCGTACGGGCTACGCCAGGCCCAGCCGCGCGGCGGCGGCCTCGGCGTCGACCGGCACGGTGACCGGCTGCGGAGCGCCGGCGACCGCCCAGTCGGGGTCCTTCAGACCGTTGCCGGTGACGGTGCAGACGATCGTCTGGCCCGGGTCCACCAGGCCCAGTTCGGCGGCCTTGAGCAGACCGGCGACCGACGCGGCGGAGGCGGGCTCCACGAACACGCCCTCCTGCGCGGCCAACAGGCGGTAGGCGGACAGGATCTGGCGGTCCGTCACCTCGTCGATGAAGCCGCCGGACTCGTCCCGGGCCTGCAGGGCGAAGTCCCAGGAGGCCGGGTTGCCGATCCGGATCGCGGTGGCGATGGTGTGCGGCTCCTTGACGACCTCGCCGCGCACGATGGGCGCCGAACCGGAGGCCTGGAAGCCCCAGATCCGCGGGGTGCGGGTGGCCAGGCCGTCGGCCGCGTACTCCTTGAAGCCCTTCCAGTACGCGGTGATGTTGCCCGCGTTGCCCACCGGCAGGACGTGGATGTCGGGGGCGTCGCCGAGCGCGTCCACGATCTCGAACGCGGCCGTCTTCTGGCCCTCGATGCGCACCGGGTTCACCGAATTGACCAGCGCCACCGGGTAGTTCTCGGACAGGCTGCGGGCGAGGGCCAGGCAGTCGTCGAAGTTGCCGTCGACCTGGAGGATGCGGGCGCCGTGCACGAGCGCCTGCCCCATCTTGCCGAGGGCGATCTTGCCCTGCGGCACCAGCACGGCGCTGACCATGCCCGCGCGGACCGCGTACGCGGCGGCGGAGGCGGAGGTGTTGCCGGTGGAGGCGCAGATGACGGCCTTGGCGCCGTCCTCCTTCGCCTTGGTGATGGCCATCGTCATGCCGCGGTCCTTGAAGGAACCGGTCGGGTTGGCGCCCTCGACCTTGAGGTGCACCTCACAACCCGTGCGCTCGGAGAGGGCCTGCGCGGGGACGAGGGGCGTACCGCCCTCGCGGAGCGTGACCACGGGGGTCGTGTCGGACACCGGGAGGCGGTGGCGGTACTCCTCGATGATGCCGCGCCACTGGTGGGTGCGATTCGCGGTCATGGCTTCTTACTCCCCTTCAACACGCATGATGCTGGCGACACCGCGCACGGTGTCGAGCTTGCGCAGCGCCTCGACGGTCCCCGAGAGGGCCGCGTCGGATGCACGGTGGGTGACGACGACGAGGGAGGCCTCACCGTCCTTACCCTGCTGCCGGACCGTGTCGATGGACACCCCGTGCTCGGCGAAGACCGTCGCGACCTGGGCGAGCACGCCCGGCTTGTCGGCCACGTCGAGGCTCATGTGGTAGCGGGTGACGACATCGCCCATGGGGCTGACCGGCAGCCGGGTGTATGCCGACTCGCCCGGCCCCGTTGCCTCGGCGAGCTTGTTGCGGCACACGGCGACGAGGTCGCCGAGTACGGCCGAGGCGGTCGGCGAGCCGCCGGCCCCCGGCCCGTAGAACATCAGCCGCCCGGCCGCCTCCGCCTCGACGAAGACGGCGTTGTAGGCCTCGCGCACGGAGGCCAGGGGGTGGCTGAGCGGAATCATCGCCGGGTGGACGCGCGCGGTGACCGACTCGCCGTCCGCGGCGCGCTCCAGGATGGCGAGCAGCTTGATGGTGCAGCCCATCCGCTTGGCGGAGGCGAAGTCGGCGGCGCTGACCTCGGTCATGCCCTCACGGTAGACGTCGTCGAGGATGACGCGGGTGTGGAAGGCGATGCCGGCCAGGATCGCGGCCTTGGCGGCGGCGTCGTAGCCCTCGACGTCGGCGGTCGGGTCGGCTTCGGCGTACCCGAGGGCGGTGGCCTCGTCGAGCGCCTCCTGGTAGCCGGCGCCGGTCGAGTCCATCTTGTCGAGGATGAAGTTCGTGGTGCCGTTGACGATGCCCATCACCCGGTTGATCTTGTCGCCGGCGAGGGACTCGCGCAGCGGGCGGATCAGCGGGATGGCGCCGGCGACGGCGGCCTCGTAGTAGAGGTCCTTGCCGTACTGGTCGGCGGCGGCGTGCAGGGCGGCGCCGTCCTGGGCGAGCAGTGCCTTGTTGGCGGAGACCACGGACGCGCCGTGCTCGAAGGCCGTGGTGATCAGGGTGCGGGCGGGCTCGATGCCGCCGATGACCTCGATGACCACGTCGATGTCGCCGCGTTTGACCAGGGCGGTCGCGTCGGTGGTGACGAGCGCGGGGTCGATGCCCTCGCGCACCTTGGAGGGGCGGCGCACGGCCACACCCGCGAGTTCCACGGGCGCGCCGATCCTCTGCGTGAGGTCGTCGGCGTGCGTCGTCATGATGCGCGCCACCTCTGAGCCGACCACTCCACAGCCCAGCAGCGCCACCTTCAGCGGACGCGTACGCATCATTCGACCTACGCCTTTCGTCAACAAACGAGCTTGCTGTCTGCAAGCCCTCTCAAGCCCCGATTACGGGCAAGGGTGGAACCAGTCTCACGCACTGGACACAAGTTTCCACCCTCTGTCCAGTGCGTGAGATGCCTATTTTCATCATCCGAGGTCGAGTCGCAGTAGATCCTCCTCCGTCTCGCGCCGGACGATCACCCGGCCCTTGCCGTCGCGCACGGCGACGACCGGCGGACGCAGGGCGTGGTTGTAGTTGCTGGCCATGGAACGGCAGTACGCGCCGGTGGCCGGGACGGCGATCAGGTCGCCCGGCGCCAGGTCGGCGGGGAGGAAGGCGTCGCGGACCACGATGTCGCCGCTCTCGCAGTGCTTGCCGACGACGCGGGAGAGCATGGGCTCCGCGTCGGAGCGCCGCGACACGAGCGCGACGCTGTATTCGGCGTCGTAGAGCGCGGTGCGGATGTTGTCCGACATGCCGCCGTCGACGCTCACGTACGTACGCAGCCCCTCCAGGGGCTTGATGGTGCCGACCTCGTAGAGCGTGAAGGCGGTCGGGCCGACGATGGCGCGGCCGGGCTCCACGGAGATGCGGGGCGTCCGCAGTCCCGCGGACTCGCACTCGCGGGTGACGATCTCGGTGAGCGCCTTGGCGATCTCGTGGGGCTCGCGGGGGTCGTCGTCGGAGGTGTAGGCGATGCCGAGGCCGCCGCCGAGGTCGATCTCGGGCAGTTCGACGCCGTGCTCGTCGCGGACGGCGGCGAGCAGCTGGACCACCCGGCGGGCCGACACCTCGAAGCCGGCCATGTCGAAGATCTGCGAGCCGATGTGCGAGTGGATGCCGATGAGTTCGAGGCTGTCGTGACCCAGGGCGCGCCGGACGGCCTCCGCGGCGGTGCCGTCGGCGACGGCGATGCCGAACTTCTGGTCCTCGTGCGCGGTGGCGATGAACTCGTGGGTGTGCGCCTCGACGCCGACGGTGACGCGGATCTGGACGCGCTGGCGGACGCCGAGCCCGGCGGCGATGTGCGCGACGCGGGCGATCTCCTGGAAGGAGTCGAGGACGATCCGGCCGACGCCGGCGCCGATGGCCTGGCCGATCTCCGCGGTGGACTTGTTGTTGCCGTGGAAGGCGATCCGCTCGGCGGGCATCTCGGCGGCGAGCGCGGTGGCGAGTTCGCCGCCCGAGCAGACGTCGAGGTTGAGTCCTTCCTCCTTCAGCCAGCGCACGACCGCCTTGGAGAGGAACGCCTTCCCGGCGTAGAAGACGTCGGCACCGGGCCCGAAGGCGTGCGCCCAGGCGCGGCAGCGCTCGCGGAAGTCCGCTTCGTCGAGGAAGTAGGCGGGGGTCCCGAACTCCTCGGCGAGCCGGGTCACTTCGATGCCGGCGACGGTGACGACCCCGTCGGCGCCCCGCGCGACGGTCTTCGACCACACCTTCTCGTCGAGGGCGTTGAGGTCGGCGGGCGGGGCCGAGTAGTGGCTCTCGGGGAGGACGTCCCCGTGGCGGGGCCCTGCGGGGTGCGCGGAACGGCTCATCGTTGGTCTCTCTTTGCTTACAGGGTGTCGGGTGCGTCGATACCGAGCAGGGACAGGCCGCCGGCGAGCACCGTCCCGGCGGCCTCGACGAGGGCGAGCCGGGAGCGGTGGGCGGCCGAGGGTTTCTCGTCCCCCTTGGGCAGCACGTCGTACGAGCAGTCCACGAGCGCGTCGGCGACCGTGACGAGATGCCGCGCGAGCCGCTCGGGCGCCCGGTGGTGCGCCGCGGCTTCGAGCACGAGGGGGTACTCGGCGAGTGCGGCGAGGAGGGCGGGGGCGGGGGCGCCTCGGTCGTGGACGGGGTCGAGGGAGGGGTCGTCGTGGACGCGGTCGGGGGCGCGGTCGGGGGTGTAGCCGAGCCGGGCGGCGTCGCGTACGGCCGCGCGGGCGCGGGAGTGCGCGTACCGGACCAGGAAGCAGGGGTTCGACTCGTCCTGCGCGAGCGGCCCGGCGGGCAGCTTCGGCGTCTCCTTGAGCGGCGTGGCCAGCATCAGCCACACGACGTCGGCGACCCCGACCCGGGCGAACGCGTCGTCGTCGCGCCGGGCTGCGGGGGCGATGGCGAGGGAGAGGGGGGTGGGGGCGTCGTCCGGGGCGTTGTCCGGGGTGGGGTCCGGGGAGCTGTCCGGGGTGGGGGTGGGGTCCGGGGAGCTGTCCGGGGCGTTGTCCGGGGTGGGGGTGGGGTCGCGGTCGACGACGGATGCCCCTTGGGTGTGGACAAGAGCCCCTTGCGCCTGGAGGAGCCGCGCGACCGCACCCCGTACGACGACACCGCGCGGCCCGGCGGGATCGAGGGGTGCGGCGGATGCGGCGGATGTGGTGGGGGCGACGGGCGCGGTGGGGGCGACGGGCGCGGTGGGCCCGGCCTCCGGACCGGACGGGAACGGGGACGGGGACGGGGACGGGGACGGGGACGGGGACGGGGACGGGGACGGGGACGGGGACGGGGACGGGAAGGAGTAGACCTGCCCGGCGAGCGCGTCGCCGTGTCCGTACCGGATGCCCTGCGCGGAGACGGCGGCGAGGAGGCCCGTCTGCGAGGCGAGCGAGAAGTTGAGGAAACCGGGTCCGGTGATTTCCACGGCGGCGATCCCGCGGGTGCCGGCCAGGCGTCCGGCGAGGAGCGCGGCGACCTCGCGCGGCGGCCGTCCCGCCTCGCGGGCGAGCCGGAGCGCCACGTTGCACGCGTACTCCCCCACCCCGCCGGGCCGGGTCCGCTCGACCACCACCCGTTCGGGCACCGGAACGCGCAGCTCCCCGTCCTCGACGGCGCCGCGCACGGCGCGTACGACGGTACGGGAGAGGTCTGCGGGGGTCACGGGACCAGCCTAGGCGAGGACCCCACTCCGACCGCGAACGGTTTCGCCATGTGGGCGCCCGCCCCGTACACCCCCGCACAAACCACCTGAAAGCAGATGAAACGGAAGGCGTGAAACCGTCGGCGGCTCCGGGCTATCCGTGCGCGCGTCCGGCCTGGGCGCGTCGCCCTTCGCGCTCCATGAGCCGACGGACGAGCAGGATCAGCTCGGCGGGCTCGAAGGGCTTGGCGAGGAAGGCGTCCACGCCGGAGGCGACACCGCTCTCCACCTCGTACTGGGTGCACGCGCTGACGATGGCGACCTGGAGGTGGCTGGTCCGCGGATCCGACCGCAGCCGCGCCGCGGTCCCGAGCCCGTCCAGCCGCGGCATGACCACGTCGAGCGTCACGACATCCGGACGGACGTGGTGCACCACGTCCAGGCATTCGGCACCATCGCTCGCGGTCACGACCTCGAAGCCCTCCAGCTCGAGATTGACCTTGATCAGCTGCCGGATGACCTTGTTGTCGTCGACAACAAGCACCCGGCCCGACGCGCCTGGCACAACTCGAGAGTAGGTCCGCTCCGGCCCCCGCGTCCGGGTTTTCCCCACTTCCACCCCCTCCGGGCGACCCCACCCCCATTCCCCTGCAAACCCGTTCCTGATCACCCCGAGGAAGCTGGTAGGGTTCTACCCGTCGCAGCAACACAGCGACACGCCCCCGTAGCTCAGGGGATAGAGCAACGGCCTCCGGAGCCGTGTGCGCAGGTTCGAATCCTGCCGGGGGCACTTCGCAAGAAGTGCCCAAAGACCCCGCCGCCAGCAGAGATGCTGGAGACGGGGTCTTGGCGTATGTGCAGCCGGCAAGGGGGCTGGTTCAGGGGGTGAGCCAGGCCCTTCGGTGTCGGGCTACCGCGTAGACGGCGTCTACCTGGTCCGGGGTGAGACGGCCGGTGAGGGGGCCGAGCGCGGCGACTTCGCGTTCTCGGTAGACGCGAACTTGGAGCTGTGTCGCTTCCTTGGGCAGCTCGTTCGCTCCCACGAACACGAGGACCGGCTCCACGTCGACGGGGAACGGACAGTGGCGCTCGAGGACACCGCGGGCGTGCTTGGCTTCCGCCCTGCTTTTGGCCGGGTAGGGCTTGGGCGGGCCGTGGTCGACCTTCACCATGTCGTCGCCGATCCACACGGACTTGCCCCGGAGGTTCTTGGTGTTGACCGTGAAGACTCCGCCGGGCCCGATGAGCAGGTGGTCGATGTCTCCGCCGCGGGTGAGGGGGATCGAGTGCAGAACCCGCCAGCCGTGAGCGGTGAGGCGGTTCAGCTCACCCCCCGCTATGCGCTCACCGGCCAGGCCCTTGAACCAGGAGTCCCATTCCGTCTGCCTACGCATCACCTGGTCGAGAGCTCGGCGCAAGCGGCTCGGCCCCTTCGAGCGCAGCATTTCCTGGAGCCCGGAGCCCGGACGGTTCCGCGCGAGGTCGTCGGGCGCCGTCAGTGGAGGCAGCTTTCGGGCAGGCCGGCTCGCAGGCTTCGAAGCGCCGTGTGCGGCTTGAGGCTTGGGTTGGGGCTTGGGCTCGGGCTGCGCTCGAGGCTTGGGTTGGGGCTTGGGCTCGGGTTCGGGCTGCGCTCGAGGCTTGGGTTGGGGCTTGGGTTGAGGAACGGCAGGCGCCGACGGGGCTGAGGCGAGGTGACTTCGGAGAAGGACGAGGGCCTCCTTGCGGTGCTCCTCGACCAGCACCGTCACCTTCCCGGTGCGGCAGTCCGCCCATGCCACCGTGGTGCCATCCGGCAGGTTCACGTACAGCCGGTCGTGGCCGGGCTTCCGCCAACGAGAGACCTTCAGCTCACTCATTCCGCCCCCTGACACATCGCTGCCCCAGACCATGGGAACAGCCGATCCGTGACGCAACAAGACGACCTCGGCGCAAGGCGGAAGCCGCAAGCCGGAAGCCGGAAGCCCGCCACCCCGGCTCCTCGGGCGCTCGGTCCTGTCACTGCGGCGGTGGAACGGGCCAACGGACCGGCTGGTTTCGCGGCGTTGGGCGGGCTGCTCGTTCATCTGCGGCTCCGGACTGGGCGGTTGTGGATCGAGTGGGCTGCTGAGCGCGTGAGCGCGAGGCCTTTCATCAGCGCGCTCGCCGGGCCTGGCGGTACGTACGAAGCGGGGGTGGGGGTGGGGGGTGGGGGGATCGTCCAAGGGGGGTGGTTGGGGGAAACGCTGGATCTTCGGCGGGGGCGGGCGGAGGGGGTGGGGGCGGGCATATGTTGGGGCTGACCAGGTACTTCTGTCAGGAAGGCGGGCGTGATGCGGGAGCTCGTGGAGACGGCGCGGCAGTGGGCGGGCGAGGGGCGGGAGGCCTATGTGGCGCGGCCCGTGACCGAGCAGGGGTTCGGGCCGCGGGAGCCGGGCGGCGCGGTGCTCGTCGATCCGCGGGGGACGTGCGTGGGGAGTCTGTACCGCGGGGTGTTCGACGCGGAACTGGTCACCGAGGCGGCGGCGGTGCCGGCCGGGGACAGTGCGCGGGTGTGTTCGGTGTCGGTGCACGGGGGTGAGGCCGAGGCGGCCGGGCTGACGTGTGGCGGGCAGGCGGAGATCCTGTTGCAGCCGTTGGCGTCGGTGCCGGCGCAGTGGTGGGAGCTGCTCGGGCGCGGGGCCGGGGCGGCGCTGGTGTCGCGGCTGGACGAGGCCGGAACGCACGTGGTCAGTACGGTCGTACGGCCCGGGCAGTCGGGCGGGTCGGCGGCGGAGCAGCGGGCGGTGGAACTGCTCGGGCAGCACCGGGCCGGGCGGGACGCGCGGTGCGGGGACGGGGACCAGGGGCTGGTGCTGATCGAGGCGCTGCCGGCGGACCCGTACCTGGTGATCGGCGGCGGCGGGGAGCTGGCCGTGCTGATCGAGCGGCAGGCGAGGCTGTTGGGCTGGGACGTGGTGACGACGACGGATGCCGCGGAGGCGGCGAAGTCGCTGGGTGCGGGGCGCGGTTCGGAGTGTCTGGTGATGCTCAGCCACGACCCGGAGTTCGACGTGCCGACGCTGCGTACGGCGCTGGCGGGCGGGACGCCGTACGTGGGGGCGCTCGGGTCGCGCAAGACGCAGGCGCGGCGGCGCGAGGGGTTGCTCGCGGCCGAGGTTCCGGAAGAGCAGGTGGGGCGGATCCACGGGCCCATCGGGCTGGACCTCGGGGCGCGGAACCCGGCGGAGACGGCGATGGCGATCTGCGCCGAGATCCTGAGCACGCTCACCGCCGGAGGGGCCTGAGTCCGCGGGGGCGGGGTTGGGGTTCTGTACAGCGGGTGCGGGGTGACGGTCCGTACATACCCCTGAAGAGCTAGGGGAAATAGCTCTTCGGTATTTCATGTGCGGTTTCGACCGGAGGGCGTGGGGCATTCCTTGGGCGCTGCGTGGCGGTGACGGTGCGCGGCCGGGAGGAGGGCCGTATGGGGAACGACGGGTGTGCGGCGGGCGGGGGCGGCTGGGTGGCTCCGGTCGTGTTCGCGGTGGCGGGTGTGGTGGCCCGGCCGACGGTGCTGGTGTGCCGGAGCTGCGCGCGGGCTGGGCCGTGCACCGGGCCGAGGTGACGTTCGACTGCGCGACGAACGGGCCGCAGCACCACGTGTTCGAGGGGGTGCTGCTGCGCGGGGTGGTCGCGGCGGCCGGGCCGGGGTTCGACCCGGGCCCGGTGCAAGGACCGTTCCCGGTACGTACTCGCGGTCGACGGGCGCGACGGGCACCACGCGGTGCTGTCCTTGGCGGAGCTGGACCCGGGTTTCGGGAACGCGCCGGTGTTGCCGGCGACCTCGCTGGACGGCGCCGCGCTGGACGCGGCGGGCAGTCAGCTGGTGGTGCCGACCGACCGGTGCGGGGCCCGTTACGTCAGCGGGTCACCTGGGTGTGGGTCGGGACCCCCCACCCGGGACCCGGAGCGGGAATCGAGGCCGACCTCGGGGTCGAGGCCGGCATCGGGGTCGGGGCCGGCACCGGGGTCGGCACCGGGGCCGGGGTCGGCACCGGGGTCGGGGTCGGCCTCGACCCCGAGGTCGGCCTCGGTGCCGGCACCAGACACGGCATCGGGATCGGGATCGGGATCGGGATCGGGATCGGGGCCGGTCAGGCAGCGGCGAGAGAGATCTCGGTGGCCTTGATCAGGGCCACGACCGGGGAGCCGTCGGCGAGGCCGAGCGCCTCGACGGCGTCCTTGGTGATCGCGGCGGTGAGCTCGCCGCCCGCGACCGACACCTTGACCGAAGCCATGGCGGCGCCGGTCGCGATGCCCGTGACGGTGCCGGGCAGCCGGTTGCGGATGGAGAGGCCCTCGACCGGTCCGGTGGCCAGAGCCACCTCGGTGGACTTCACCAGCGCGCGTACGGCGGAACCGTCGGCGAGGCCGAGCTCCTTCACCGCGTCGACCGTGATGGCGGCGGTGACGTCCTGGCCGCCGTCGAGGCGGACCTTGACCGTGGCCATGGCCTCGCCGGTGGTGACGGCGGTGACGGTGCCGGGGAGCTGGTTGCGGATGGACAGACTCATGGGCGTGCGCCTCGACTATCTGGTGTCCGGTGTTCGATGTCCGGTGGGTGTGGAGCGCTCGGTCCGGTCGCTCGGCGGATTTTGACCGTGCGTCTGCGTGCACAGTAGGGAATTCCGGCTCCTCGGACGGAGCGACCCTCTGAGGTGCCCCCTTCAGGAGCGGTGCCACCAGCGTTTGCGCGGCCGGGCGGTCCAGTCGGCCAGCGCGGACCAGGACCGTACGGTCGCCGGGTGGTCCGGTCCGAGCACCCGCTCCTGTGCGGCCGCCACCTCCGTCCGGAGGGCGATCGCGGCCTCCCGCCGGCCCGCGGACCAGTAGGAGCGGGCGAGTGCGTCGCGGGCGAGGAGGGTGTCCGGGTGCTCCGCGCCCAGCAGTCGCGCCCGGGCGGCCGCCACCCGCTCCTGGACGGCGATGGCGTCCGGCAACCGGCCGAGCGACGTGTACGAGGCGCCCAGGCCCGCGGCGGCGTCGAGGGTGTCCGGGTGGTCGCGCCCGAGGAGTTCCTCGTGGGCGTCGAGGACCTCCTCGTCGGCGGCGAGGGCGTCCTCGGTACGGCCCGCCGCCCACAGCGAGGCCGCCAGCGCGGCCCGTAGGCGGAGGGCGGCGCGGGCGTCGGCCCCGTGGCAGCGTTCGTGGGCGGCGACGACCTCCTCCAGCAGGGCCACGCCCTCGGAGAAGCGGTTGAGGTCGAGGTAGGTTGCGGCGAGGTCGGCGCGGGCCGTCAGGGAGACGGGGTCGTCCGGGCCGAACAGCCTCATCCGGTCGGCGAGCACCTGCTCCTTGAGGTCGACGGCCTCGGCGTGGAAACCGGCCCGGGAGTAGCAGACGGCCAGGCCCGAGCGCAGCGCGAGGGTGTCGGGGTGCTCCGGCCCGAGCGCCTCTTCGGCGCGCTCGCCCAAGTGCTGCCAGTAGGCGATCGCCGCCTGGTACAGGCCGGCGTCGAGCATGCTGCGGCCGGCCTCGGGCAGCACGGGGTGGACCCCGCGGGACCACAGCGCCGGGTCCGGGTCGGCCGCGAGCGCCTCGGTGTTGGCCCGCAGTACGGCGCACGCCTCGGCGTGCGGCTGGCCGGCCTCGGGCCACAGCTCCAGTACGGCGTCGGCGGCCGCCAGCAGCGCGGCCGCCACCCCCTCCCCGTCGGGCGCACTGCCGCCGTCCGGCCCGACGCCGCTGTCCGGCCCGACGCCGCCGTCCCGTGCAACACCCTCGTACGGTCCGACACCCTCGTACGGTCCGACGCCGCCGTCCGGTCCGACGCCGCTGTCCCGTGCGACACCCTCGTACGGTCCGACACCCTCGTACGGTCCGACGTCGCCGTCCGGCCCGACGCCGCTGTCCCGTGCGACACCCTCGTACGGCCCGACACCCTCGTACGGTCCGGCGCCCCCGTACGGTCCGACGTCGCCGTCCGGCCCGACGCCGCTGTCCCGTGCAACACCCTCGTACGGTCCGACACCCCCGTACGGTCCGGCGCCCCCGTACGGTCCGACGTCGCCGTCCGGTCCGACGCCGGCGTTCGCGGGTCTCGGTCTGCCTCGTTCGGTCGCCGCGTCGCGGCCGCCCGACGTCACGCTGTCGTCCCGCCCCATGCCGTCGCCCGGCCCGACGCCGCCGCCTGGCCCCATGCCGTCGTCCCGCCCCATGCCACCGCCCGCGGGTCGGCCGTGTTCGGTCGCCGTGCCGAGGCTGCCCGGGGTTACGCCGTCGTCCGGCCCCGCGCCCCCGTCCGCGGGCCTGCGGTGTTCGGCCGCCGCGCCGCCATCCCGGGGCATCTCCTCGGCCGGGGACACGGCGCCATCCGGGGGCACGTCCTCGGCCGGGGGTACGCCGACCGGGGACACGTCCTCGCCCGGGGGCACGCCGCCGACCAGGGTCCTGCCCTCGGCCGGAATCACACTGCCGCCCTGAGCCACGTCCGCGGCCGGGGACACGTCCCCGTTCGGGGGCACGCCGCCCACCAGGGTCATGCCCTCGGCCCGAGTCACGCTGCCGCCGTGGGGCATCTCCTCGGCCGGGGACACCTCCCCGTTCGGGGGCACGCTGCGGCCCGAGGCCACGACCTGGCCCGGGGTCACGGCCTGGCCCGGGGTCACGGCGTCGTCCGGCGACATGCCCCCGCCCGAGGCCGCCCTGCCGCCCTGAGCCACGTCCGCGGCCGGGGACACGTCCCCGTTCGGGGGCACGCCGCCGACCAGGGTCATGCCCTCGGCCCGAGTCACGCTGCCGCCGTGGGGCATCGCCTCGGGCGGGGGCACATCCGCGTTCGGGGGCACGCTGCGGCCCGAGGCCACGGCCTGGTCCGGGGTCACGGCGTCGTCGGGCCGCATGCCCCCGCCCGAGGTCGCCCTGCCGCCCGAGGTCACGCCCCCACCTGAGCTCGCGCGTCCGACCCTGGTCGCGTCCCGCTCCGGGGACAGTTCTCGGCCCGGGAGCACGTACTGCTCCCGGGGCACGTCCTCGTACGGCGTCGGGTCGGGCGTCGCGGCGGTGCGGGCGAGCCGGGCGGTGGCGGTGTGGATGCGGACGGCCCGCGGCCCGGCCCGGTGGTCGGCGGTGAGCAGTCCGTACCGGTGCAGCAGGCGTACGACGGCCCGCGCCTGGGCGGCGTCGACGGAGGCGCCGGAGGCCTCGCCGAGGTACCGGGTGACTGCGGCGCCGGTCCACAGCGACTGCGGATGGCCGGCCGGGTCCAGCACGGCGGCGAGCCGGACGGCGGGTACGGCCAGCCCGACCGGGTCACACTCCTGGGCCGCGTCCAGGGCGAGGCCGACGGCGGCGGCGACCAGGCGGTCGTGCGGGGCCAGGCGGTCGGGGTCGTACCGCCCGGAGCGGTCGGGGTGGCCGTGCCGGTCGACCGAGTCGCGGCGGTCGAGGTAGTCGGGGTAGTCGGGGTCGGGCCGCCCGGACCGGTCGGGGTGGCCGTGGCGGTCCTGCTGGTCGACGTAGTCGAGGGGGTCGGTATCAGGCCGCCCGGACCGGTCGACGCGATCGGGGCCGTCGGCGTGGGGGCCGTCGGGGCGGCGGGCGAGGTAGTCCAGGCGGTCGTGCCGGTCGAGGTCGGGCGGCCGCCGGGACCTGCCGATCCGGTCGGGGCCGTCGGGCTGCCCCGACCGGCCCCAACCGTCGGACACATCCGGGGAGGACGCGGGGCCGGCGGCGGGGCCGGGGCCGGTGGCGGGGGCGGATGCAGGCCCGGCCCCCGCAGCAGAGGCAGGCCCGGCCCCCGCAGCAGGGGCAGGCCCGGCCCCGGCAGCAGGCCCGGGGGCGGGCAGGGCGAGGGCGAGTCGGGGGTGGCGGGCGGTGTAGTGGTCCAGGAGGTCCAGGTATTCGGCGCAGCGCGCGCCTACGTTGATCATGTACGCGGCGGCGTACGACAGGGCCAGCGGGTGCCGGGCCAGCCGTTCGGCCAGGGCGGTGACCCGGTCGTCGAGGAGGTGCGGACGGCCCGCGGCGGTCAGGCGGCCCCTCAGGTAGCCGACGGCCTCGGCGGGGCTGTACGTACCGATGTCGACGACGGCCCGGCCCTCCCCCGACAGCATCGCGTCGCGGCGCCGGGTGGTGGCGAGCACCCGGCCGGCGCCGGTCGGCGACACGGGCGGCCACCAGCGGGCGAGGGCGTCCGGGTCGGTGATGTCGTCGAGTACGACCAGCCAGCTGCGCGGGGTGGTGGCCAGCCAGTCGAGGAAGGCCCGCGCGTCGGCCTCGGCGGCGCCTTCGCCTTCCGCGTACGCCCCTGCCTCCGACTCCGTTTCCAAGTCCGTTTCCAGGTCCGCTTCCGCGTCCGGTTGGGCCTGCGCTTCGGCACCTGACGGGATCCCGGTGCCGGCGCGGGTGCGCGGGTCGGACGCGGCGCCGGGCTCGCGCAGGACGCGGGCGGCCTGGGCGTAACCGGCGGGCACCTGCCCCGCCTCGGCGGCGTTCACCCACACCACCACCTCGCAGCCGTCGGCGAGAGCCCGGTGTGCGTACGCGGCCGCGAGCTGGGACTTGCCGACCCCGCCGCCGCCCGCGAGGACCTGCGTCAGCACGACGGCGGGGTGGCCGGCCCGGGCCCGGTCGATGCGTTCGCACAGCCGGTGGCGGGTCTGGAAGGCGGCGGCGAGGGCGGGGACGGGGCCGATGCGTACGGCGGGGGCGGCGGGGCGGGCGGGCTCGGAGCGCGGGAGCCACTTCATGTCTGCTGCGTCCCCCTCGGTGCCGTGTGTCCGTACCGGTCCGTCCCCGGGGTGTATGCCCTCGGGGACGGACCGCGTCACTCCGCGACGGGCCTCCGGCGCCAGGGTGGCCGGACCCTGGCGGACCATGGCCGGTCTCCAGCGCATGGACAGAGCCGTTTGGGGGTATTTTCAAGGTATGGACACATTCGTGGACATCGTGTGGTTCCTGATCGTGGGGATAGCCGTCGTGGCGTTCCTGCTGCTGGCCTTCTGGCTGGGCCAGCGCGTCCGGGACCGTGAACCGGCTCCCCCGACACCGGAGAGCCAGCCCCGTCTCCCCGCCTCCGGCCAGGCCGAGATCTGCGAGGACCGGGACTACGTGGACATCCCGGATGGCGGCCTACGGCCGCACGAGCTCCAGGGGTACGGCAACTTCGGCTCCCGGAGCGCCCGCCGCGAGACCGATCAACCCCTGGTCGATCCCTTGGCCGCGCCCGTGGCCGAGGAGTCCGGCGGACCGCGCCGGTTCGGCCCGTCCGGCCGGATGAAGCCGGCGTAGCACCGGCCCGCCGCGCACGGCGGACACGCGACACGAGACACGCGCGACACGAGACCTACGCAAGACGGGTGGGTGGCCCGGGAGCCTCGCCGGTTCCCGGGCCACCCGCCCGTCTGCCCCGTCTGTACGTGCGTCTCGGCAGGGCGGCAGAGCCTCGGGGCTTCAGGGCCTCAGGGCCTCAGGGCCTCAGGGCTTCAGGGCTGGTCAGGAGGATCAGGAGGCCCGTTTGCGGGCGGTGGTCTTCTTCGCGGTGGTGGACTTGGCGCCCGACGCCGTGCTCTTCTTCGCCGCGGCCGACTTGGCGGCCGCGGTCTTCGCCGTCCTGGCCGTCGCGGTCTTGGCCGTCGTCTTCTTCGCGGAGGCCGCCGTGCCCGAGGTCTTGGCCGTACGGGACGTCTTCGACGCGCTCTTCACCGCCCGGGCCGCCGGTTTCGCGGCTGCCGCGGCCGTGGACTTCTTGCCGCCCACCGCCTTGGGCGCGCCGCGCGCCGCCGCCTTCGCCGGGGCCGCGCCCGCCTTCTTGCCCGTGGCCGTCCGCGCCTTCGGCCGCAGCGGGGTGACGCTCGCCTCCTCCGAGCCGTCCGCCCCGTCCGAGCCGTCCGCCTCGTCCGTGGCGGCCGCGTCCGCGGCACCCGTCTCGCCGCGCGCCTCCCTGGCCGCGCGCACGCTCTTCTCCAGGGCCGCCATCAGGTCGATCACCTGCCCTCCGGGCTCGGTCTCGGCCGCCGGGACCAGCACCTCGCCCGCCGCCTTCCTGGTGATCATGGCCTCGACCGCCGTGCGGTAGTCGTCGTGGAGTTCGTTGATGTCCACCGTGCCGAGGGTGGCCATGAGGGCGTCGGCCAGGTCGAGTTCGGCGTCGCGGACGGTGACCTCGGCGTCCGGGGCGACGCCTTCCGGGGCGCGGATCTCGTCCGGCCACAGCAGGCCGTGCATGGCGATGACGTCGTCGACGACGCGCAGCATGCCGAGCCGTTCCCGTCCCCGCAGCGCGAACTTCGCGATGGCCACCTGCCGGCTGCGCTTGAGCGCCTCCCGCAGCAGCGTGTACGGCTTGGCCGCGGGCACTCCGTTCGCCGCCAGGTAGTACGCCGCGTCCATCTGGAGCGGGTCGATCTCGTCGGCGGGTACGAAGGCGACGATCTCGATGGTCTTCGCCGTCGGCAGCGGCAGCGCGGCCAGGTCCTCGTCGGTGATGGGGACGAGGACGCCGTCCGGTTCCTCGTAGGCCTTGCCGATGTCGGCGGTGGCGACCTCCTCTCCGTCGAGCTCGCACACCTTGCGGTAGCGGATCCGGCCGCCGTCGGCCGTGTGGATCTGGCGGAAGGAGATGGAGTGGCTCTCCGTGGCGTTCACCAGCTTGATCGGGATGCTGACCAGGCCGAAGGAGATCGCACCGTTCCAGATCGATCGCACGCCGGGGTCCTTTCGCGCCGGGCCCCGCGGAGCCTTTGCGGGTCCCGCGGAGCCTTGCCGGGCTTTGCCGGCCTTGCCGGGCCTTGCCGAGTCGTACCGGGTTCCGCCGAGCCCTGCCGGGCCTTGCTTGACCTTGCCTTGCCTTGCCTTGACGAGTCCTGCCTTCGTGCCCTTTGGCGCCCCCCGTGGCAGTCTCATCGTATGACGCCGATCACACTCGTGGAGGGGCGTCGCCTCGCGCTCAGCAATCTGGAGAAGGTCCTCTATCCGGAGACCGGCTTCACCAAGGGCGAGGTGCTGCACTACTACGCCACGGTCGCGGAGGCCCTGCTGCCGCACGTGCGCGACCGGCCGCTCTCCTTCCTGCGCTATCCGGACGGTGTCGAGGGCGAGCGTTTCTTCACGAAGAATCCGCCGCCCGGCACACCCGCCTGGGTGAGAACGGCCCCGGTGCCGCGTTCGGAGGACCAGAACGCCCGGCAGGTGCTCGTCACCGATCTCGCGAGTCTGATGTGGGCCGCGAACCTCGTCGTCGAGTTCCACGTCCACCAGTGGCGGGCGGACCGGCCGGCCGTCGCCGACCGGATGGTCCTCGACCTCGACCCGGGGCCGCCCGCCACCGTCGTCGAGTGCTGCGAGGCCGCGCTCTGGCTGCGCGACCGGCTGGCCGCCGACGGGCTGGACGCGTACGTGAAGACCTCCGGCGCCAAGGGGCTGCACCTGTCGGTGGCGCTGGAGCCGACCCCATCCGAACACGTGTCCGCGTACGCGAAGGCCCTCGCGCAGGAGGCGGAGCGGGCGCTCCCCGAACTGATCGTGCACCGGATGGCGAAGGCCCTGCGGCCCGGCAAGGTGTTCGTCGACCACAGTCAGAACGCCGCCGCGAAGACCACCGCCGCGCCCTACACGCTGCGGGCCCGGCCGCGGCCGAGCGTGTCGGCGCCGGTGTCGTGGGAGGAGGTGGCCGCGTGCCGCGAGCCGGACCGGCTGGTGTTCCTGGCCGACGACATGCCGGCGCGGCTGGCCCGCGACGGCGACCTGTTCGCGCCCTTGATCGGCCCCGCGGGGGCCCGGCCGCTGCCGGCGCCGCCGGGGAGCGGGGCTGGCGGGAGCGGGTCGAGACGGGGCGGGACGAGCAGCGGCCGGACGTCCGGAGGCGGGTCGTGATCCGGGTGGCGTTGGCCGCGCCCGTACGGACCCTGCCGCGCGGGGGCGGGCTGGCGTACGAGCCGAAGTTCGACGGGCACCGGCTGGTCGTCGTGCGGACCCTGACCGAGGTGGTGCTCCAGGCCCGCTCCGGGCGGATCGTCACCGCCGCCTTCCCGGACCTGGCGGCCGCGGCCCTCCAACTGCCCGCGCGGACCACGCTCGACGGCGAGGTGGTGGTGTGGCACGCGGGCCGCACGGATTTCGCGCTGGTACAGCGGCGGGCCGCGGCGACGGCGACCAAGGCGGCGGTGCTGGCGCGCTCACTGCCCGCCTCGTACGCGGCCTTCGACGTGCTGATGCTGGCGGGGCTGGACCTGCGGTCGCGGCCGTACGAGCGGCGCCGGGCGCTGCTCGTGGACCTGCTGCTGCCGCTGGGGCCGCCGCTGCAGCCCGTACCGATGACCACCGACCCGGACCTGGCCGCCACCTGGTACGAGACGCTGCCCGCCAGCGGGATCGAGGGGCTGGTCGTCAAGCGGCTCGACCAGGCGTATCCGGCGGGGCGCCGGGGCTGGCAGAAACTGCGGCACACGGATACCGCGGACGCGGCGGCGGTCGGCTGGACCGGGCCGGCCCGGCGGCCCGCGAGCCTCGTCCTCGTGCTGCCGGGCGACGACACCCCGGTGGTCTCCAGCCCCCTTTCACCGGCCCTGCGGGCCGAGGTGGCCGAGGCGGCCGGGGCGGTGGCCGGGGTGGGGGCGGGTGATGCCGGGGGCACGGTGACGGCCATCGGGCTCGGGGAGGTGCCGTACCGGGTGTTCGATCCTCCGCTGATGGTCGAGGTGCGGCACACCACGGCGCGGCATCCGCCGCCGGAGGTCTTGCGCATCCGCTTGGACCGGTAGCGCGGCGGGCTCGGAAGCAGCCCGCGCCGGCCGCGCCGGTCCCCTGGCGGCAGTCCCCGGCCCTGCCGACGCCCTGCGGTGCAATCCCCGGACTCGTCGGTGCCCTGGGGCGCAATACCCAGCCTCGTCGATGCCCTCGGGCGCAATACCCAGCCTGGCCGGCGTCGCGGGGCGCAATTCCCAGCCTCGCCGGTGCCCTGGGCGCAATACCCAGCCTTGTCGGCGCTGCGTGCGGCAAATCCAGCCTCGCCGGCGTTTGAGGCGCGGGGTTTGAGGCGGAGCCCCAAGACCAACCCGGCTGACGCCGGGCACCGGGCCCTGCCCGGACCCGCTCCTCAAACGCCGGAGGGGCTAAAGGGTGCGCGGGGTAGCCGGGCTCCGCCCGGAGCCGCTCCTCAAACGCCGGAGGGGCTGAAGGCGTGCGCGGGGTCACCGGGCCCTGCCCGGACCCGCTCCTCAAACGCCGGAGGGGCTGAAGGGTGCG
Source organism: Streptomyces sp. NBC_00239 (assembly GCF_036194065.1). Lineage (NCBI taxonomy): Bacteria > Bacillati > Actinomycetota > Actinomycetes > Kitasatosporales > Streptomycetaceae > Streptomyces > Streptomyces sp. NBC_00239. Next base: position 2,933,794 of record NZ_CP108095.1, read on the forward strand.
CGGGGTTGGCTGAAGGGAGCTACGCCCGCAACCAGCTGCGGCGGTCGCGGGCCGTGGCGTAGAGGGCGTCTGTCTCCGCGGGTTTCAGGACGCCGGTCAGGCCGGCCAGGGCGGCCGCCGCGCCCTCGCGCAGGATGCGGACCTCGCGCTGGGTGGCGGCCACCGACAGGCCGGCGGCGTCGATCACGGCCAGTGCCGGGAGCACCGCCGTGGCCAGCGCGCGCCCGGCCCGGTCGGCGGCCTGTCGGGCGCGGCGCGGCTCCGCTTCGGGCTCGGTGCGGGCCACCGACAACAGCAGGTCGCCCACCGAGGCGCGCCGGCCGCGGGCGGTGGCGGTCCGTACGGCGAACACCCCGCCCGGCCCGATCAGCAGGTGGTCGATGCGGTCCCGGCCGGGCAGCGGCACGGCGTGCAGGACCCGCCAGCCGGCCCCTTCGAGGGTGTCGAGCTCCGCGCCGAACTGCTGCTGTGCCTGGAGCAGGGGCCGCCGGCGGAGCCGGGAGCGGGCGCCCGCGCCGTCGTGTTCGAGGTCGCCGAGGAGGAGTTCGCCGGGCCGGTTGGGGGCGAGGTCGTCGTCCGGGCGCAGGGCGAGCCGGGCGAGTTCGGCGGCCGTCGGCACGGGCGGCGGGCCGATGGTCCAGGTGCCGGTGAGGTACGGGCGCAGCGCGGCGAGCACCGCGTCGGAGTCCCGTTCCGCGAGCAGGCTGATCCGCCCGGCATCGCGGTCGTACCAGGCCACGGCGCGGCCGTCGGCCGCGGTCACGTACAGCAGGCCCCGGCCGTGTCGTCCGGCCGGTGTCACACGCAGTCCGCGCATCGCGCCACCCCCCTGCCCGCGCCCCGGCGCGCGAGCCCCTGCCCATGGGAGCAGCAGCGCGGGCCGGGGGCAATACGCCGGGCAGGGCCGGGGCGCGTGTAACGACACCGCCGGGATGGTTACGGCCGGCTGTTACAAAGCAGCGGCCATGCCGCAATGGCGTGCCCCTACGTTGATCGGACAGCGTGACCGCCGCCCCCGGCGCGACCGCCCTCCGCGCGCCGGCCTCCGGCGCGGCCGCCCCGACGAAGGACACCTGCCGTGCACACCCTCCGCCGCCGCACTCTGTTCCGTGCCGCCGCAGTCGCCGCCGTCATCGGCTGTGTGCCGGCCCTCTCCGCGGCCCAGGCCTTCGCCGAGCCGGCCCCCGCGGCCCCGGCCGTGCACCGCACCCTGGTCAAGAGCCTGCCGCTGGCCGACGGCCGTTCCACCGCGCACGTCTACCGGGTGGGGGAGGGCTACGAGGCCGACATCGTCACCGCAGGCGCCGCCCGGTCCACCGTGTCCAGCCGGGACGGCGCGGCCGCCGGCTACGACGGTCGGGACGGCCTGCACGTGGCGCTGCGGCCCGACGGCCGCCTGTCGTCGTCGGTGAACGGCGCCGTCAAGGGTCCGGGGCCGGGGTCGGACCCCGTGCCCGACGGCTACAAGACCGCGCACCGCACCGGGCAGGCCGTACCGGCCGGCGACGTACCGGCCGACGGCGTACGGGCGGCCGACCCCGGCACTGTCGAGGCGCTGCGGCTCGGCGCGGTCGCGGACCAGCCGGGCGGCGGCATGGTGCTGCTCGCGGCGGGCGGCGGCATCGCGGCGGTCGGGGCCGCCGGCCTCGGCTTCGCGATGATGCGGCGCGGCCGCACCGTGGCCTGAGGCCCGCCCGCCCCACACCTGTCCCGCTTCCGCTCCGCTCCCCCGCCCGTCCCTGCCCCCCGCTCGCCCCGCAGGTAGACAAAAGGGATTTACATCCGCATATGGTGAACAGGGACAGAAGCCGGTGAGAGGGTGAGAGGGAGGACGCAGAGACCCGTGAAGCTGCGCCGCACGGCCGGGACGGCCGCGACCACGCGGACCACCCCGGCACCCCCGGCACCCCCTGCACCCCCGGTTACGCGGACCACCCGGGCCGCGGGCACCAGCCGGGCCTCCGAGGACGCCGGCACCGCCCGGACCGCCGGACCCGCTCGCACCGCCGGGCCCGCTCGCACCGCCCGCACCCCCGACCCCACCCGCCTCACTCGGGTCCCCCATCCCCTCCACCTCGCCCACCTCGCCAGCCTCGTCCACCTCGCTCGCCTCGTCCGCCTCACTCGCCTCGCCCGCCCCTTCCGCCCCGTCCGCCTCACCCGGGTCGTCGGCCCCGTCGCGGTGCTCGCCGCCGCCGCGCTCGCCACGGCCGGCTGTGGGGCCACCGGTCGGCTGGAGAGCGCCGGTCCGACCCCGATCGCGAGCGGTCCCGTGCACCTGTGGCCCACCCGCCAGGGCGCCTCGCCGCTGCCCGCCGACCCCGGCGGCAGGCCGCCCGAGTACGTGACGGGCATCCCGCCGGTCACCGGGCAGAACGTGCACCAGGTGGACCCGCTGGCGCTGGTACGGGCCGAGCAGGAGGCCACCCGGGGCGTGCAGACCGGCCCGGACTGGCTCCCCGACGAGGTGGTCGCCGGGCTCCGCCGGTGCAAGGCGGCAGGGGATCCCGGCTGCCCGGTGCTCAAGCCGTACTACCGCGACCTGACCGGCAACAACCGCGACGAACTGGTCCTCGGCATCGAGCTGCCGGACCGCCAGCTCGCCCTGCGGGCCTACACCGCGGACCCGGACGGGCGGCTGAACCGGATCATGGGCACCATCGAGTCCGTGATCAGCGTGGAACTCGCCGGGCGCGACATCATCCTGCGGGTGCCGGGCGGCAATCCGGGCTACGAGTGGAACATCGCCTGGTCCTGGGACCCCAAGCAGCGCACGATGCTGATGACGCGCGACCAGATCCTGCGGGTGCCGGCGCCCGAGGGCACCCCGGCCGAGTCCCCCGGCCCCAAGACGGCCGCCCCCTCCGTCGCTCCGCCCGCCGCCACGTCCGCCGCCACCCCCTCCGCCCTGCCGCCCTCCGCCCCCTCCGCCCTTGCGTCCGCCACTCCCTCCGCCGCGGGCCCGCGATGAGGTTCCGGCTGCCCGCCTGGACGGCGACCCTCACCTGGAAGTCCGCCTGCTTCATCGTCGTGATGTGCTGCACGCTGGCGGCCGTACTCGGCGGGCTCGTGCACGTCGAAGTGACCCGGCAGACCGTCCACACGGCCCGCGAGAAGGCACTCGCCAAACTGACGGACACGGCCCGCGCGTACGAGGCGGGCGACCCGCTGCCGCACGGCTCCGGCATCGACCCGGCGGGCCTGCCGCACGCGCTGCGCGAACTCGCGGCCGGCGGCAGCCGCGGTACGGCCGTCGCCATGCTGGACGGGGTCCCGACCATGTGGGCGGCCGGCCCCGCCGACGGCCGGGCGCTCGCCACCACCATCGACTACAGCCAGAGCGCGAGCACGATCAGCGGCCTCGACAACGCGATCATCGGCTCGTCCGTGCTGGCCATCGGCCTGACCCTGCTGGTCGGCGCCTTCGCGGTCACCCGCGTCACCCGGCGGCTGCACCAGACCGCCCTGGTGGCACGCCGGATCAGCCAGGGCGACCTGGACGCGCGGGTCGACGACCCCCGCGCGAAGGACCCCGGCCGGTACCCGGACGAGGTGACCACGGTGGCGGGCGCCCTGGACACGATGGCCTCGACCCTCCAGGCCAAGCTGCTGAGCGAGCAGCGGTTCACCGCCGACGTGGCGCACGAGCTGCGGACCCCGCTGACCGGCCTGTCGGCCGCGGCGGAGCTGCTGCCGGAGAGCCGGCCGACCGAGATGGTCCGCGAACGGGTACGCACCATGCGGCAGCTGACCGAGGACCTGCTGGAGATCTCCCGGCTGGACTCGGGCAGCGAGCGCCTGGAGACCGACCTGCACAGGCTGGGGCCGCTGGCTGAACGGGCGGCCCGGGCCGCGGGCCGGCCCACCGAGGTCGCCGTGGTCCGGGACCTGTACGTCGAGACCGACCGGCGGCGCCTGGAGCGGGTGCTGGGCAACCTGGTGGCCAACGCGCACAAGCACGGGCGGGAGCCGGTGGTCCTGACGGTGGACGGGCCGGTGGTGTCGGTCCGCGACCACGGTGACGGCTATCCGGAGTACCTGGTGGCGCACGGGCCGCAGCGGTTCCGCACCGAGGCGGGGGCGGGGGGCAAGGGGCACGGGCTGGGGCTGACCATTGCCGTGGGGCAGGCGGAGGTGATCGGTGCGGATCTGGTCTTCCGCAACGCCCCCGACGGCGGCGCCCTCGCCGTCCTCACCCTCCCCCTCCCACCGCCACACCCCCCAACACCCCCCACCTGACCCGTCCTCACCGGCCGACTCCGCGCCACCCTCAGCCTGGCCGGCTGCCCGGCGGGCAACTTCCAGCCTCGCGAGCTGTCCGGCGGGCACCATCCAGCCTCGCCGACTACCCGAGGGACACCCTCCAGCCCCGCCAGCTACCCGAGGGACACCCTCCAGCCCCGCCGGCGTTTGAGGCGCGGGTCCGGGCGGAGCCCGGTGCCCGGCGGAGCCGGGTTGGTCGTTGGGGCTCCGCCCCAAACCCCGCGCCTCAAACGCCGGCGAGGCTGGGTTTGCCGCACGCAACGCCGGCAAGCCCGGGAGTGCACCCCAGGGCGCCGGCGAGGCTGGAATTCGCGCCCGCAGGGTCGGCGAGGCCGGGAGTTGCGTCTCGGGCACCGGCGAGGCCCAGGGGTTGTGCCCCGGGCACCGGCGAGGCCGGGAGTCACCCCCAGGGCGCCGGCGAGGTTGGGAGTCGCTCCCCGGGCACGGGGAGGCTGGGGCGCGTCGGGGTGCGGGCTCAGGGCGGGCCGAGGAGGCGGGACTTGGCTGTGGCGAATTCCTCCGGGGTGAGGAGCCCTTCGCGAGCCAGGCCCGCCAGGCTGGCCAGCTGCCCGGCCAGACCGCCCGGCGCCGCGCCGGCCCCGGACGCGGGCGCAGGCCCGGACGCGGGCCCGGACGCGGGCCCGGACGCGGACGCGGGCCCAGACGCAGATCCGGCCCCGGACGCGGCCCCGGCCTCGGGCGCCCCGCCCCCAGGCACCGGCGCGCCCTCAGGACCGGCGGCGCCCCCGGCCTTGCCGTTCCAGACGTACACGCCGCTCGCGAGCAGCCCCCGCAGCAGTGGGGCGCCGGGTGGGCGGGTGGTGGGGTGGACTTCGGGGTGGACGGGGCGGATGAACATCAGCGGACCAGGCCTTTCGCCGTGCGGACCTGTTCCAGCCGGTCGGCCGGGATGCGGACGGAGCCGGCGATCCGGCCGCCGGCCGCCCGTACGGCCACCGCCGCGTCCTCGGCCCACACGTGTTCGACGAGGACGAGCAGCGCGCAGCTGCCGCGTTCCAGCAGGTCGGCGGCCTCCGCCACGTCTTCGGGGCCGATGAGCGGGGCGGCCTCACGGCCCGTCAGCAGACCCTGCAGTTCGACGAACTCGTCGAGTTCGGCCGCCCGCACCTCGCCCGCCGCGGTCTTGGTGGCCACGAGCGCGTCGATCAGGCGTACGTTCCCGGTCTTGCGCAGCCCCATGACGGCGGAGACGGCCTGGACGCGCAGCTGCTCTTCGGGGAAGGCGAGAACGATGAACTCCACAGGCCCCATGCGACGGCTCCCTGCCCTGTTCTGACGTTTCTTCAGCACACTATGACATGGGCAGACATTAAGGGGCATAAGCAGCGGACGCTTGCTACGTTGCCAATATGACCGCAATGACGGCAAAGGCGGCGGACCCCGCATCGCCCGACGCGCACCGCCCCCGGCGCAGAGGGACCGAACTGGCCCTCCTCGCGGGCGCCGTCGTGATCGTCCTCCTCGGTCACGTCTACGCCGGCCTCGCCACGCGCGGCCACCTGCCCCCGGACACCTCCCGGTACGCGGCCGCCCTCGGCACCGCCGCCCTGCTCGCGCACCTCGCCGTGCGGTTCTGCGCCCCGTACGCGGATCCGCTGCTGCTGCCCATCGCGGTCCTGCTGAACGGGCTCGGGCTGGTGCTGATCTCGCGGCTCGACCTGGAGACCCCGGGTCAGATCGCCGCCCGCACCCAGCTGATCTGGTCGGCGCTGGGCCTGGCGCTGTTCGCCGCGGTCGTGGTGCTGCTGCGCGACCACCGGGTGCTCCAGCGGTACGCGTACCTGTCGGTGGCCGCGGCGCTGCTGCTGATGCTGGCGCCGGTGCTGTTCCCGCCGGTGAACGGGGCGCACATCTGGATCCGGGTGGGCGGCCTGTCCTTCCAGCCCGGCGAGTTCGCCAAGGTGCTGCTGGCCCTGTTCTTCGCGACGTACCTGGCCGCGAACCGCACTGCGCTCGCGCTGACCGGCCGGCCCGTGATCGGCCGGCTGCGCCTGCTGCCGGGCCGAGTGCTGGCGCCGATCCTGGCGATCTGGCTGCTCAGCGTGGGGGTGCTGGTCCTGGAGCGGGACCTGGGCACCTCGCTGCTCTTCTTCGGCCTGTTCGTGATCATGCTGTTCGTGGCCACCGGCCGGATCGGCTGGATCGCGGTGGGGCTGCTGCTCGCGGGCCTCGGCGCGTACGCGGTGGGCACCTTCGAACCGCACGTGCACAGCCGGGTCGAGGACTGGCTGAATCCTTTCGCCTCCATCGAGGAGGGCCGCGGCCCCGGCCAGCTGGCCCAGTCGCTCTTCGCGTTCGGCGCGGGCGAGCTGCTCGGCACCGGCCTCGGGCACGGCCATTCCATCCTGATCGGCTTCGCCGCCAAGTCCGACTTCATCCTGGCCACGGCCGGCGAGGAGCTCGGATTCGCCGGGCTCGCCGCGATCCTCCTGCTGTACGGGCTGCTGGTCGCGCGCGGGTTCGGGGCGGGGCTCGCGCTGCGGGATCCGTTCGGTCGGCTGCTGGCGACCGGGCTCGCCTCGATCGTGGCCCTCCAGGTGTTCGTGATCACCGGCGGGGTGACCGGGCTGATCCCGCTGACCGGCATGGCGATGCCGTTCCTCGCCCAGGGCGGCTCCTCGGTGGTCACCAACTGGGTCATCGTCGCCCTGTTGATCCGGCTCAGCGACTGCGCCCGCCGACCGGAGCCCGATCCGGGGGCACGGCCGGAGCCGCCGCCGACCCTCGTGGGGCCGCCGGGGGCGCGGCCCACGGGCCCGCAGCCGGGCGCCGCCGGGGACGCGGACCCGGACGCGGCCGGGGAGGGACCCCGGTGATCCGCTACATCCGCTGGTCGGCCGGCTTCTGCGCGCTGCTGCTGGCCGCGCTGCTCCTCAACGCCGTCCGGGTGCAGGGGGCCGAGGCCGGCGCCCTCGCCGCCAACCCCGCCAACAAGCGCTCCGCGATCGCCCGTTACGCCAAGCCTCGCGGGGACATCCTCGTCGACGGCACGCCGGTCACCGGATCCAAGGACAGCGGCCAGCTGCTGCGCTTCGAGCGGACCTACCTCGACGGCCCGCTGTACGCACCGGTCACCGGCTTCGCCTCGCAGGTCTACGGGACGAGCTTCGTCGAGCGCGCCGAGGACGGCATCCTGTCCGGCACCGACCCGGGCCTGTCCCTCGTCCCGCTGTGGAACGACGTCCTGCGCCGGCGCCCGCCGGGCGGGGACGCGCAGACCACCGTCCGCGGCGCGATGCAGCGCGCCGGGTACGAGGGCCTGGCCGGCCGCCGGGGCGCGGTCGCCGCGCTGGAGCCCGCCACGGGCCGGATCCTCGCGCTGGTGAGCAGCCCCTCGTACGACCCGGAGGTGCTGTCGGGGACGGGGGCCCGGGTGAAGGAGGCGTGGGCCCGGCTGAACGCGGACCCGGCCCGGCCGATGCTGAACCGGGCGCTGCGCGAGACGTACCCGCCCGGCTCCACGTTCAAGATCGTGACGGCGGCGGCCGCGCTGGACGCGGGGGTGGTGACGGACGTGGGGGCGCCGACCGACACGCCCGACCCGTATCCGCTCCCCGGCACCAGCACCCTGCTGCCGAACGCGGGCAAGGGGTGCGCGGACGCGTCGATGGCCGAGGCGATCCAGTGGTCCTGCAACACGGTGATGGCGAAGATCGGCGTGCGGGTCGGGCTGCGGGGGATGGTCGAGGCGGCGGAACGATTCGGCTTCAACAACGGGGGGCTGCGGGTGCCCTCCTGGGCGTCCCGTTCCGGTTTCGACACCGACATGAGCCCGGACCAGCTGGCGCTGTCCTCGATCGGGCAGTTCAACACGCGGGCCACGCCGCTCCAGATGGCGATGGTCGCGGCGGCCGTGGCGAACGGCGGCGAGCTGACGTACCCGTACCTGGTGGAGCGGACCACCGAGGACGACGGCGACCAGGTGCGCCGGAATTCCCGGCGCAGCCTGGGCCGGGCGATGAACCCGGCGACCGCGCTGCGGCTCCAGCAGCTGATGGTGCAGGTCGTGGAGGACGGTACGGGCCGCAACGCGGCGATCCCCGGCGCCGAGGTGGGCGGCAAGACGGGCACCGCGCAGCACGGGCTGGGCAACACCGGGACGCCGTACGCGTGGTTCATCGCGTGGGCACGGGCGGAGGGCGCGCCGCTGCCGGCGGTCGCGGTGGCGGTGGTCGTCGAGGACGCGGAGGCCAACCGCGGGGACATCAGCGGCAACAGCAGCGCGGCGCCGATCGCCCGGGCGGTGATGGCGGCGGCCCTGGCCGGACCGGACGGCGAACCGGATTCGGGGGCAGGGACAGACCGGACGGCAAGTCCCCGACCCGACGGCAGGCCCCCGACCTGACGGCAAGCCCCAGTGATGGGCGAGCCCCGACCTGACGGCAAGCCCCCAGCGATGGGCGAGCCCCGGCCGGAGGGCGAGCACGAAGCGATGGGAGAGCCCGGAGCGGTGGGCGAGCACGAAGCGATGGGCGAGCCCGGAGCGGTGGGCGGCGGAGCGGCGGGGGGGCGGTCCCACTCCGCGAGAAACGCTCTCCGGAGGCCGCAATTCCGTGCTTAGGGTGCGGACATGAGCGATGCGCACGCCCCCGCCCCCGCCCCCGCCCCCGCCCCCGGCATCGAGCCCGCGTTCCAGCTGGCCCAGGTCAACATAGGACGGATCAAGTACCCGACGGACGCACCCGAGTTCAAGGACTTCATGGACGGGCTGGAGCCCGTGAACGCGGTGGCCGACCGGGCCGACGGTTTCGTCTGGCGCCTGCAGTCCGAGTCCGGCGACGCGACCGACTACCGCGTGCTCGACGACGACAAGATGATGATCAACATGTCGGTGTGGCGGGACGCCGACTCCCTGACCGCCTTCATGTACCAAGGCCTGCACCGGGAGCTCCTGGCCCGCCGGCGCGAGTGGTTCGAGCACCTGAAGGAGGCGGTCACCGCCCTGTGGTGGGTGCCCGCCGGGCACCGGCCGACGGTCGCGGAGGCCGAGCAGCGCGTCCTGCACCTGCGCGAGCACGGCCCCACCCCGCACTCCTTCACCCTGCGGACCTCGTTCCCGCCGCCCGCCGCCGCGGAGAGCTGACGGTGCCGGTCTTACTCCCCGCGGGACGCGGACCCGGACACGGACCCGGACACGGACCCGGACGCGGACCTGCCCTCGGAGGAACCGGACCCGGCCCCGGACCCGGGGCCACCTCCGGCCTCCTCCCCCGCGTCCGCCGCCCCCGCCGGCTCCCCCGCCGCCGCGCCCTCGGCCACCGCCTCCCGGACCTCGGCCACCCGCTCCGCCTCCTCCGCCGCGAACCGCTCCCGGTCGAGCGCCTCGGCGACTTCCTCGTCCTGGCTCATCAGCAGGTCCAGGCTGGAGTCGCCCATCTCGAAGACGCCCATGTCGAGATAGGCCTTCTGCAGCCGCTCGCCCCACAGCCCGATGTCCTTCACGCAGGGCACGATCCGGCTGAAGAGCAGCTTGCGGAACAGGTGCAGGAACTCGGAGCGCTCCGCGTACTCCTCGGCCTCCTTGCGCGGGATGCCGAAGTTCTCCAGCACCTCCACCCCGCGCAGCCGGTCCCGCATCAGGTGGCAGCCTTCGATGACGAACTCCTCGCGCTCGCGCCGCTCGGCGTCCGTCAACTGCCCGTAGTAGTCCCGCAGTGCCATCCGGCCGAAGGCCACGTGCCGGGCCTCGTCCTGCATCACGTACGCGAGGATCTGCTTGGGCAGCGGCTTGGGGGTGGTGTCGCGGATCATCCCGAAGGCGGCCAGCGCCAGCCCCTCGATGAGCACCTGCATGCCCAGGTACGGCATGTCCCAGCGGGAGTCGCGCAGGGTGTCGCCGAGCAGGCCCTGAAGGTGTTCGTTGACGGGGTAGAGCATCCCGATCTTCTCGTGCAGGAACCGGCCGTAGACCTCCGCGTGCCGGGCCTCGTCCATGGCCTGGGTGGCCGAGTAGAACTTCGCGTCCAGGTCCGGCACGGACTCCACGATGCGCGCCGCGCACACCATCGCGCCCTGCTCGCCGTGCAGGAACTGGCTGAACTGCCAGGACGTGTAGTGCCGGCGCAGGTCGCCCTTGTCGCGCTCGGTGAGTTTGGCCCAGTGCCGGGTGCCGTAGAGGGTCAGCACCTCGTCGGGGCTGCCGAGCGGGTCGTACGGGTCGACCTCCAGGTCCCAGTCGATCCGCTTGGCGCCGTCCCACTGCTTGTCCTTGCCCTTCTGGTACAGGGCGAGGAGGCGCTCACGGCCCTCGTCGTACTCCCAGCTGAACCGGGCCGCGCCGGTCGCCGGGATCTGCCAGACCGGTTCACCCGGGTCCCTCGTGTAGAGCTCGCGCGTCGACACGGACGCCCCCTCACTGTGGACTGCCGCACAAGACAGGACGGTTGGCAGCGTCACACGTTGGTAGACGGCGGGTCAACAACTCGCGCGCGAGGGATTGACGACCTTGCTGACAAGCAGTCTCATAAGCAGTGACCACCGGTAACCCCTCACTGGACGAGGTGCCTGCGCCATGACCACCGTGACCCCCGCCGGCCCCGGCACGCCCGCGGGCCTCTCCGGCCGCCCCGCCCTGCGGGACGCGCTCGGGTTGCTCAAGGACCGCGAAGAGGTCGCCGAGCGGCTTCTCGACTCCTCCGCGAAGCACTCCTTCGACCCCGACAAGGAGCTGGACTGGGACGCCCCGCCCGTCGACGGCAAGTGGTACTGGCCACCGGAGCTGGTCTCGCTCTACGGCACCCCGCTGTGGAAGAAGATGGCCGAGGAGCAGCGCATGGAGCTGGCCCGGCACGAGGCCGCCGCGCTCGCCTCCATCGGCGTGTGGTTCGAGATCATCCTGATGCAGCTGCTCGTCCGGCACATCTACGACAAGCCCCTGACCAGCAAGCACGTCCGCTACGCCCTCACCGAGATAGCCGACGAGTGCCGCCACTCGATGATGTTCGCCCGGATGATCGAGCGCCACGGCACCCCCGCGTACCCGGTCTCGAAGCTCAACCACAACCTGGGCCGGCTCCTCAAGACCGTGTCCACCACCCCCGGTTCCTTCGCCTGCACCCTCCTCGGCGAGGAGGTGCTCGACTGGATGCAGCGGCTGACCTTCCCCGACGAGCGGATCCAGCCGCTGGTGCGCGGGGTCACCCGGATCCACGTCATCGAGGAGGCCCGGCACGTGCGGTACGCCCGCGAGGAGCTGCGCCGCCAGATGGTCACCGCGCCGCGCTGGGAGCAGGAACTGACCCGCATCAGCTGCGGCGAGGCCGCCCGGGTCTTCTCGATCGCCTTCGTGAACCCGCAGGTCTACGCGAACATCGGGCTGGACCGGCGGGAGGCCGTCGCCCAGGTGAAGGCGAGCGGGCACCGCCGCGAGGTGATGCAGACCGGCGCCAAGCGGCTGACCGACTTCCTCGACGACATCGGCGTACTGCGCGGAGTGGGCCGCAAGTTGTGGCAGCGGTCGGGACTCCTGGCCTGACCGGTGCGCCGTCGGGTTACGCTGCGGTGCATGACCAGGACCACGCCGACTCGGACGTACCGCCGGTTGAGCGTCGAGGAGCGGCGGGGCCAGCTCCTGGAGACGGCCCTGCAGCTCTTCGCGCACCGCGCCCCCGAGGACGTCTCGCTGGACGACGTCGCCGAGGCGGCCGGGGTCTCCCGGCCGCTGGTGTACCGGTACTTCCCGGGCGGCAAGCAGCAGTTGTACGAGGCCGCCCTGCGCTCGGCCGCGGAGGAGCTCACGCTGTGCTTCGCCGAGCCGCAGGCCGGTCCGCTGACGCGGCGGCTGTCCCGGGCCCTGGACCGCTACCTGGCGTTCGTGGACGGGCACGACGCGGGCTTCAGCGCGCTGCTGCAGGGCGGCAGCGTCGTGGAGACCTCGCGGACCACGGCGACCGTGGACGGGATCCGGCGCTCCGCGGCCGAGCAGATCCTCGTGCACCTGGCGGTCCCGGAGCCGGGGCCGCGGCTGCGGATGATGGTCCGCACCTGGATCACGGCAGTCGAGGCGGCGTCCCTGATCTGGCTCGACGAGGGCAAGCAGCCGCCGCTGCCGGAGCTGCGCGACTGGCTGGTGGACCAGTTCGTCGCGCTGCTCACGGCGACCGCGGCGACGGACCCGCAGACGGCCGACGCGGCGCGGGCCGCGCTGGCGCTGGAGTCCGCGCAGGGGCCGGTCGGCGTGCTGGCCCGCCGGGTGATGCCGGTCGTCGCGGAGGCCGCCCACCTACTCTGAGGGGGTGAAGAGCGAGAACACCCCCTTCGAGGGCGGCCCGATGGACGGCCGGGTACTGCCGATCCTGCTGGGCCCGACCGGCCACCCTCCGAAGGTGTACGAGATCCCCGTGCCGGATCCGGCGGGCGGCGCCCCGACCGTACTGGTCTACCGGCGGGTCCCGGCGGGCCACACGAAGCGGCTGGGGCTGCTCAAGGGGTGGAAGTACGAGTACGACCCCACCGGCAGACGCGACCGCCTGCGCTGGCCCTGGTCCAAGCCGGATCCGGCCGGACCGGACGCATGAGCCGGGCGTGAGCCGGACGTGAGCCGGACGGGTGAGGCCGGCGGCCGGGCCGACCCGGTTGGGTGATTCGTAGTATTTCGCGTGGCACGATCCCTCCCTCGGAGGTGATCCCATGTCACGAAGACTGCTGCGTACGGCCTGTGTGGCCGCCGCGACCGCCGCCGCCCTCGTCACGGCGGTCCCACTGCCCGCCGCTGCCGACCCGGCGGACCCGCCGGAGACCACCGCGGGCACGGACACGGCACCCGATGACACGCATGCGAGTACGGGCGCGGGGGCCGCGGGCGAGCAGGACATCGGGACGCTGCTGACCCGGTTGCAGGGGCTCTACCAGCGCGCCGAGGAGGCCGCCGAGGCCTACAACGGGACCGCGGCCGCGCTGAAGGCCCGCGCGGCGGACGAGCGCCGGCTGGGCGGGGCCCTCGGCAAGGCCCGCAACGTCCTCGGCATAGAGCGCGCGCAGGCCGGGCGGCTGGCCCGCGAGCAGTACCAGGGGGCCGGCGGCTTCTCCCCGTACGCCCGGATGCTGCTCTCCGGGGATCCCGGGCAGGCTTTCGACCAGGGCCGGCTGGCCGGGCGGGAGGCCCGGCACCGGGCCGCCGTGCTCGCCCGACTGGCCGGGGCCGAGAAGCAGGCGGACGCGCTCGCCACCGAGGCCCGCAAGGCCCTGGACTCCCAGCAGTTGCTCGTCACCCGGCAGAAGAAGCAGCGCGACGAGGTCGTACGGCAGCTCGGCGAGGTGCAGAAGCTGCTCGCCACCCTCACCGCTGAGCAGCTGTCCCGGCTGGCCGCGCGCGAACGCGCCGACGACGCCGAGGCCCAGCGCGCGCTGGAAGCCTCCGGCCGCCTCGGCAGCCCCACCGGCTCCGGCCGCACGAGCGGTCCGGGCGACCCCGGCGGCCCCGGCAGCGGGGGCGACCCCGACGGCTCGGACGGCTCCGGCGGCTCCGGTCGTGCGGACGGCGGCTCCGGTGGCGACGCCGACAGCCCGGGGGCACCCGGTTCGCCCGGTCCGGCGGCGGGCCGGCCCGGGGTCGCCGTCCGTACGCCGACCGCGGCGGGCGGCGCGGCCGTCACGTATGCCGCCGCGCAGCTCGGCAAACCGTACGTGTGGGGCGCCGAGGGCCCCGCGTCGTTCGACTGCTCGGGGCTCACCTCACAGGCCTGGGCGCACGCCGGGCGGCCCATCCCGCGCACCAGCCAGGAGCAGTGGGCGCAACTGCCCAGGGTGCCGCTGGACCAGCTGCGCCCGGGCGACCTGGTCGTGTACTTCCCGAAGGCCACCCACGTGGCGATCTACCTCGGGGACGGCAAGGTGGTGCAGGCGCCGCGGCCCGGCGCCCGGGTGAAGGTGTCGCCGATCGCCGCCAACCCGCTGCTGGGCGCGGTGCGTCCGGACCCGCTCGGTCAGCCGCTGCCGGCGGCCTCGTACACCCCGCCGCGACTTCCCGGGGAGGCCGCGGCGGGTGACGACAGCGGTTACGCCTCGGAGTCGGCGCCCGCGGAAGCTGCGGAGGCGGAGGCGGGCTCCGGCTCGGGCTCCGGCTCCGGCTCGGAGCCGGAAGCGGACGCGGAGGCGGACACCTCGGCGAGGTAGTCGGCCGCGTCCTGGGGGTCGTAGAAGAACGCGTCGAAGTCGGCCGGGTGGTCGAAGCCGTTGGCGAATCGATCCGCCACCGGCTGGAGCTGCCCGGCCGCGCCGATCAGGTTCAGCACGTGCTCCGGCGGAACACCGAGCATCGCGTTGGTCCACTGGGTGACCGGCTTGCCGGTGGTGAACCAGAACTTGTCGAAGGTGGCCTTCATCCACGCCTCGTCGAACGGCTTGTCGCCGTGCATCAGGATCGAGGAGAGGTACGAGGCGGCGCACTTGGCGGCCGAGTTGGAGCCCTGCCCGGTGATCGGGTCGTTCGCGACGACGACGTCGCCGACGCCGAGGACCAGGCCGCCGCCGGGCAGCCTGCCGACCGGGTTGCGGACGATCGGCGCGTACCGGCCGGCGAGCGTGGCGCCCGCGTCGGTCAACTCGACCCCGGCGGCGCGCTCGAACTCCCAGGGCGTGAACTTCTCCATCAGGCCCAGCGTGGTCGCCAGGTGCTCGGCGGGGTCCTCGACGCCCTGGAAGACGTCGAGGGGGCCGCCGGGCACGCCCTCCCAGAAGAGGATGTCGGCGCGCCCCGAGGTGGTGAGGGTCGGCATCACGAAGAGTTCGCCGACGCCGGGCACCAGGTTGCAGCGGACCGCCTCGGTGTCCGGGTGCTCGGGGCGCGGCCCGAGGCCGTGGACGTAGCTGACGGCGAGGGCGCGCTGCGGGGTGTCGTACGGGGAGCGGGCGGCATTGCGGCCGAACAGCTCGACCAGTTCGCCCTTGCCCGCGGCGACGAGCACCAGGTCGTAGGTCCGGGCGAAGAAGTCGAGGTCGGAGACGGACGCGCCGTGGATGACGAGCTGCCCGCCGCGCTCCGCGAAGGTGTCGAGCCAGCCGGCCATCTTGACCCGCTGGTCCACGGACTGCGCGTACCCCCTGAGCCGGCCGAGCCAGTCGACGGCGCGCGAGGAGTCGGGGGCCGTGACGGAGACACCGAGGCCCTCGATCTTCGGGGCCCGGTCCGCCCAGAAGTCCAGTCCGAGGTCGCGCTCGTGCTGGAGGGCGGTGGTGAACATGCACTGCGTGGACATGACCCGGCCGGTACGGATCTCGTCCGCGGTCCGGTTGGACATGAGGGTGACCTCGTACCCCTTGGACTGGAGTCCGAGGGCGAGCTGAAGGCCGGACTGACCGGCCCCGACGACGAGTATCTTCCGCATGGTGGTGGCTCTCCGGCTATTCGGCTTCGGCTATTCGGCTTCGGCTATTCGGGGGTGGTGTCGAGGGCGTGCCCGACGAGGGTGACCAGCGATTCGAGCACCGTGTTCCGGCGCCGCGCGTCCATGATCACGACGGGTACGTGCGGCGGCACGGTGAGCGCCTCGCGGACGTCCTCGGGCTCGTAGGAGGGGGTCCCCTCGAAGTGGTTCACGGCCACGACGTACGGCAGTCCGCAGCTCTCGAAGTAGTCGAGGGCGGGGAAGCAGTCGGGCAGCCGCCGGGTGTCGGCCATGACGACGCCCCCGAGGGCGCCGCGCACCAGGTCGTCCCACATGAACCAGAAGCGCTCCTGGCCGGGGGTGCCGTACACGTACAGGACGAGGTCGTCGGCGAGCGTGATGCGGCCGAAGTCCATCGCGACGGTGGTGGTGTTCTTCGCCGGCGTCGCGGTGAGGTCGTCGGTGGGGACGCTGGCCTCGGTCATGAGGGCCTCGGTGCGCAGCGGCGTGATCTCGGAGACGCAGCCGACGAAGGTGGACTTGCCGACCCCGAAACCGCCCGCGACGAGCACCTTGACGGCGATCGGGGCGCGGGAGCGGTCGTACTGCCAGGGCTGCACGCCGTCCTCGTCGGCCAGGCGGTCCAGCAGGTCCGGGCGGTCCGTGCGGTCCAGGTCCGGGATCGGTTCAGAGACGGCGGAGCCCACTGAGCACCCTTTCGAGCAGTGCGCGTTCGGGCCGGCCGCTGCCGTGGCCGGTGCCGTAGACGCGGATCCTTCCCTGGTCGGCGAGGTCGCTGATCAGCACCCGGACCACGCCCAGGGGCAGCTTGAGGAGCGCCGCTATCTCGGCGACCGTCCGCATGCGGCGGCAGACCTCGACGATGGCCCGCATCTCGGGGAGCCGGACCGGGGCGTCCACCGCCGTGGCGTCGAGGGTGGCCACGAAGGTCTCGACGAGCAGGACGTGCCCGAACCGGGTGCGGCCGCCCGTCAGGGAGTACGGGCGGACGCGGGCGGGGCGGCGGTCGGCTCCGCGTATCGGCAGCCGGTCGCTCACGGCGTTCTCTCCAGGGACTGCCGCAGCTCGCTGCGGACTTCGGGGGTCAGGACGTGTCCGGCACGGCCCACGAACAGGGCCATGTGGTAGGCGACGACGCTCATGTCGCAGTCCGGGGTGGCGTGCACGCCGAGCAGCGAACCGTCGCTGATCGCCATCACGAACACGCTGCCGTGCTCCATCGAGACCATGGTCTGCTTGACCCCGCCGGCCTCCATGAGCTGGGCGGCGCCGCAGGTGAGGCTGCCCAGGCCGGAGACGATGGTCGCGAGGTCGGCGGCGGCGCCGCGCGGGCCCTTGGTCTCCTTCTTGGGAGCGTCGCTGTGGCCTGGATCCGAGGACAGCAGGAGCAGCCCGTCCGAGGAGACCACGGCGACCGAGATCAGCCCTGGCACCTCCTCGACCAGGTCGGTCAGCAGCCACTGAAGATTGCGGGCCTGCGTGCTCAGTCCGTACGTACTGGGCGCGGTCACGTGCGTGCCTCCTCGACGGTGTCCCCCTCGTCCTTCGCCCGCTCGGCGATCTCGGCGTCAGCCACCCGCCGGCCGTCGCGGGCCCCCTGGTAGAACCCCCCGAGGCGGCGCCGGAGTTCCTCGGCGTCAACTCTCGGAGCGGTCTTTCGCTCGCCGGTGGGAGCGGGCTCGACGACGCGCGGCGTCCGCTTGGGCAGCCCCTTGTCGGTGAGCCGGTGCGGCTCCGCCGCGTCCGGCGCGGTCTGCGGCTGGGCCGGGACCTGGTCGAAGTCCCGTCCGGCCGCCTGGCCGGAGGCCTGGTCAGGGGCCTGCTGGTGGTCCTGGCGCTCGTCGTGGGCGCGCCGGCCGTCGGCCTGCCGCGGCAGCGGCGCGGCGAGCACCCAGCCGTCCGCCTCCGGCGCGGCCTGAGTTTCCGGCTCCGCCTGCGCCACGCTCTCGGGCGCGACCTGCGGCTCCGCCTGCTCAACGGTCTCGGGTGCGGGCACCCGGAACACCTGGGCGGCGGGCGGAATCTGCTCCTCCGGCACGGCCGGCGACGGTACGTCGAACACCTGGCGGCGCGACACCTCGGGCGCGGGGCCGGGCACGGCCTCGGCCTGCCGGGGCCCGGCCTGCGGGCGCTCCGGCTCCGGCCCGGCGAAGCCGTGCGCGGTGTCCTGGCCGGCGTCCGGGGCGGGCACCCGGAAGACCTGGTCCGCCGGCGGCAGCTGCTCCCCCGGCCCGGGCGTGAACACGGGCGCGGCGGCGTGCGCGGCCGCCGGTGCGGCACCGGCGTGCGCCTCGGAGCCGTCCTGCGCCTCGGAGCCGTACGCGTACCCGGGCCCGGACGCCGCCGGGGCGTCGTCGACGTACACGGCGTCGTCGACGTACACGGCGTCGGACTCGGGCTCGGCCTCGTGGGCGGCCCCGGTCCGGTGCGTGGTCTCGGGCTCGTACGCGGCCACGGGCCCGGCCTCGTACGCGGGCTGGTGCTCGGGGTCGGCGAAGGCGTGGGCGGGTGCCGGGTCCTCGGCGAAGGCCGGGGCCTGGTCACCGGAGGGCGCGGGCTCCTGCGGTGCGGGGTCCTGGGCCGGGTGCCCGGCTGCCTCCGGGAGGTCCATCGGGGCCAGGCCCTCGGCCAGGGCCGGGTAGTCGGCGGGCGACAGCTCGACCGGGGCGGGGTGCTCGGCGGGCACGGCCGGGTCCTGCGCCAGGGCCTGCTCGGGAGCCTGGGCCTGGGCCTGGGCCTGGGCCTGCTCGGGAGCCTGGGCCTCGGCCTGTTCGGCCTGCTCGGGAGCCTGGGGCTGGGCAGGCTCGGCCTGTTCGGCCTGTTCGGCCTGTTCGGCCTGTTCGGCCTGTTCGGCAGCAAAGTCCGGGGCCGGGGCGGGCTCGGCGAGCGGTTCCCGGGCCGGGTCCGCCGCCTGGGTCAGGTCGTGGTCGGCCGGGCCCAAGTCGTCTTCGGCCCGGGCCAGGTCGCCGGGGTGGGACGCGGGCTGGGGGGACTCGGGGCGCAGGGCTGCTTCGGCGAGGGCGATCAGGGGGTCGCGGCGGTGCCGGGGCGGCAGGGCGTTGGAGTTGGCCTCGGCCGCCATGCCGGGCAGGTGCAGCGCGGGGGCGCCCTGGACGTGCGGGAGGTGGCCGGGGGTCGCGGGGGCGTCCGGCAGCAGCGCGGCCGGGACGACGACGAGCGCTTCGGTGCCGCCGCCCTGCCGGGCGCGGAGCTCGGCGCTGACGCCGTGCCGCGCGGCGAGCCGGCCGGCCACGTACAGGCCGAGGCCCAGGCCGTGCTCCGACTCCTCCTCGTGCTCGTACGCGTCGGGGTCGGCCAGGCGCGCGTTGAGCGCGGCGAGCCGGTCCGCGGTCACGCCGATGCCCTCGTCCTGCACGGACACCAGCACGTCGCCGCCGTCCAGCAGCCGGGCCGTGAGCTTCACCTTGGCCTCGGGCGGCGAGAACGTGGTCGCGTTCTCCAGCAGCTCCGCCACGACGTGCGAGATGTCGTCGGCGGCGTGCCCGACGACCTGCACGGCGGCGGGCAGGGCCTGGAGGTCGACCCGTTCGTAGCGCTCGATCTCGCTGACCGCGGCGCGCATGACGTCGACGAGCGGGACCGGTCCGGCGTGGCCGTGGCCGTTTTCCTGGCCGGCGAGGACGAGCAGGTTCTCGTTGTGGCGGCGCATGACGGTCGCCAGGTGGTCGACCTTGAAGAGGGTGGCGAGGCGGTCCGGGTCCTGCTCCTTCGCCTCCATCTGTTCGATGACGGCGAGCTGCCGCTCGACCAGGCCGAGCGTGCGCAGCGACAGGGAGACCGACGTCGTCGACAGGACCCGGCGGTACTCCTGCAGGTTGGCGCGGAGTTCGGCCAGTTCCTTGTCGAGGGCGGTCTTCGCGGCGCTGAGGGTGTCGTTGCGGTCGATCAGGCGGCGCCGGTCGGCGTCGAGCCCGGCGATCCGGGTGTGCAGGGCGGTGGACTGGGCCTCGTTGCGGGCCTGCATCGCGTTGAGGGAGCGGACGACCGCGGCGAACTCGTCGTTGCGGCCGATGAAGCGGACCGGGTCGGCGGAGCCCTCCGGGTCGGCCAGCCGCTCGGCGCCGCGCTTGAGGACCGACAGCGGCCGGGTGAGCGTGCGCGCGATGCCGGTGGAGACGCCCACGGCGATCAGGAACAGCAGGCCGACGAGGCCGAGCAGCACTTCGATCTCGGTGACGTCGTCGTCGCGCAGTGCGGCGAGCGCGGTGGCGCGCTCCCCGGCGAGCGTGGCCTCGACCGAGCGCATCCGGTCGATGCGCGCGGTGAGCGCGGCCCCGACGGCCTCCCCGTCGAGCTTGAGGTCGGCGCCGGTGAGGGTGGGGCGGTCGGTCAGCCGGTCGAGGTAGCCGTCGGCGGTCTTGACCTCGGGACCGGTGACCGTGGCGGTCAGGGTCTCCCGTACGTCGGGCCGGGCGGCGCGGGTGAAGTCGTCGAGGGCGGCCTGCTCGCGGACCCGGGCGCGCTGGGCGGCGGCGGTGAGTTCGTCGCGCGCCTTGTCCTCGGGGCTCGGGCCGGGCTCGTCGTACCGTCCGGTGACCGGGTTGTAGACGGCCTCCTGCTCCTCGCCCTCCGGTACGGACAGCGCGGCGAGCAGCAGTCCGCGGGTGGCGGAGGCCTGCTCCACGGCTCGGCCCAGCGGGTCGAGCGCGCGGGCGGTGGCCAGTGCGGCGTCGGCGCGCGGCGGGGTGCTCTCGGCGAGTTCCCCGGCGGGGGCCAGCAGGTCGCCGATGACCTCGGAGTAGGCGAGGTGGGCGGCGAGGGCGGTGCTCTTGCCGGTGAGGGCGGCGGCGCGGACGGCCGGGACCCGGCCGAGGGCGCGCTGGAGGTCGGGGTCCGCGCCGGGGCGGGCCTCGGCGATCTGCTGGTCCACACGGACGGCCCGGTCCTGCACGGCGTCCTTGCCCGCGGCCTCGCGGCCGTCGGCGACGAAGACGACGGCCGCGTCGCGTTCGTCGGAGAGGGCGTGGGCCAGGGCGAGGGTCTGTCGGGTGTGCTCGGCGAGGGTGACCAGCCGCTGGGATTCGTTCAGCTCGGCGGAGGCGGAGACGGCGGCGGGTGCGCCCGCTCCGAGGACCGTGAGTCCGACGACGGCGACGCCGAGGACGAGCCGGGTCCGCACCCGCACGGAGCGGCCGTCCGCCCGGCTGTCGGTCCCGTTGCCCGCGGTACCTCCGGAGCGCTCGGTCCTCGCCGCGCTTCCGGCCGTCCGAGACCGCTTGTTCTGCACCGGTGCTCGCAATCCTGTACGTGTACTCGTCTGCTCCGCCGCGGGCTGCGCCCGGGGGACTCCCTGGCCGAGGTGACGGCCGGTCAACAAGTAAACGCCCCTGCCCCCTCGTACCGCTTCAGACCATTCCAAGTGTGTTTGGGAGACAGGCGTGCATCGCCGGCCCGGCCACTCGAACGAGTGAACATCAGGTGCGAGTTGGCGATCAACTCGGGCCGGGTGCCGTCAGGGCTCCGCGAGGGGCCGGTGGTTGAAACATCGATGGGGCCTTTGACAGGATGCCCGCCCACAGCGACGCGGAGGGCCGGATTCCCTTCCCGGCCGCCGCCTTCGACCCGTCTCCGCCCGCCCCGCACCCCGCTGAGCTGCAGGTCTGGACCTGAGGTCGATTCTCGGACGAATTCCCGGGCCAGACCGGGGCAACCCGGGCAGACTGTCCCCATGCGCATCGAGATCGCCTCCCTGCCGGGAGCCCCGGAACGCCCCAACGAGGACTGGGCGGCCGCCGCGATACCGGCCTCGGGCCGGGGTGGAGTGCTGGTCGCGCTGGACGGAGTCACTCCGCCGGCGGGCGACGACGGCTGTCGGCACGGGGTGCCCTGGTTCACCGCCCGACTCGGGGGCCGACTGACCGAACTGTCCGGATCGGAGCGGAACATGACGCTTTCGCAGATCCTCGCTGAGGCAATCCGACGCACCGCGGACGCCCACCGCGACTCCTGTGACCTTTCTCACGTGCGCACTCCGCAGGCGACGGTCGTGCTGGCCCGCTGGGACGACGCGCGCTTCGAGTACCTCGTGCTGTCCGACTCGGTGCTGCTGCTGCGGGACCCGGCGGGCGCGGTGACCGCGGTGCGGGACGACCGGCTGGACCGGGTGCCGCGCGAGGTGCTGCGCTCGACGGCCGCCACCGACGCGCTGCGCAACGCGGCCGGCGCCGCGCACGCCTTCTTCACCGCGGCCGCGGACCCCGCGGTGGCCGGGCGGGCGGTGACCGGTTCGCTGCCGCGCGCCGAGGTGGCCGCCGCGGCCGCGCTCACCGACGGCGCCACCCGCTGGACGGACACGTTCCGGGAGGGCGACTGGACGGACTGCGCGGCCGTCCTGCGCAAGGAGGGCGCCCGGGCCCTGCTCGACCGGGTGCGCGCCCTGGAGTCCGGCCCCGGCCCGGTGCCGCGCGGCAAGCGGCACGACGACGCCTCGGTGGTCTACGCGGAACTGGACTGAGCGGGACCCGCGGGCCCTCCGGCCGTGCCGTGACCGGCGGGTCTCCGCCCACGCCCTGACCCGCAGGCCCGCGCGAACCCCCGCCTTCAGGCGTCGGTGCCCGCGTTGAGCTGGCGCAGCAGCCGGGCGAGTTCCGCGACCTCGCCGCGGTCCCAGTCGGCCAGCTTGCGCATGTACTGCACCCGGCGGGCGTCGCGCACCTTCAGGAAACGCTCCCGGCCCTCGGGGGTGAGCCCGACCAGGAAGGCGCGGCCGTCCGCCGGGTCCGGCTCGCGCGCCACCAGCCCCAGCACCTCCAGGGCCCGCAGCTGGCGGCTCATGGTCGCCTTCCCGACGCCGAAGTAGCCGGCGAGGTCGGTGGCCCGCTGGCGTCCCGCGTCCGCGAGGCGTACGAGCAGCCCGTACGCGGCCGGTTCCAGTTCCGGGTGGAGCTCCCGCGCCATCTCCCCGGACGACGCCCTGGCGCGCCGGAGGAAGACGGAAAGCTCCCGCTCCAGCGCGAGGAACTCCTGCTCTCCACTGCCCTGCACGTCCGCTCCCATCGATGGTGTCCCCGGCCGTCCCGCGGCCGGTCGGGGCACCAGTATTTCGCAGCGCGCCGCCCGGGTCCGCTCAGGCTGCGCGGACCCGGGCGGCGCGTCCGCTCAGGCCGCGGCGGCGACCGGTACGGCGGCCTGCGTCAGGGCCAGCTCCAGCACCTGGCGGACGTCGGTCACCGGGTGGACCTCAAGCGTGTCGAGCACCTCGGCGGGCACGTCGTCGAGGTCCGCCTCGTTCCGCTTCGGGATGATCACGGTGGTCATCCCGGCCCGGTGCGCGGCCAGCAGCTTCTGCTTGACCCCGCCGATCGGCAGCACCCGCCCGGTCAGCGAGACCTCGCCGGTCATCGCCACGTCGGTGCGCACCTGGCGGCCGGAGAGCAGCGAGGCGAGCGCGGTCGTCATGGTGATGCCGGCGCTCGGGCCGTCCTTGGGGACGGCGCCGGCCGGGAAGTGGATGTGCACGCCGCGGTCCTTGAGGTCGGCGACGGGCAGCTCCAGCTCGGCGCCGTGCGAGCGCAGGAAGCTCAGGGCGATCTGCGCGGACTCCTTCATCACGTCGCCCAGCTGGCCGGTGAGGGTCAGCCCGGCCGCGCCCGTCTCGGGGTCGGCGAGCGAGGCCTCCACGTAGAGCACGTCGCCGCCGGCGCCGGTCACGGCGAGGCCGGTGGCCACGCCCGGCACCGCGGTGCGCCGCTCGGCCGGGTCCTGCGCCGACTCGGGCACGTGGTGCGGGCGGCCGATGAGGCCGCGCAGGTCGTCCCGGCCGATCGCGAACGGAAGCTCCCGCTCGCCCAGTTCGTGCTGGGCGGCGGCCTTGCGCAGCAGCCGGGCCAGGGACCGCTCCAGGGTCCGCACGCCGGCCTCCCGGGTGTACTCCCCGGCGAGGCTGCGCAGTGCCTCCTCGGTCAGGGACACCTCGTCGGCGGCCAGTCCGGTCCGCTCCAGCTGGCGCGGGAGCAGGTGGTCGCGGGCGATGACGACCTTCTCGTCCTCGGTGTACCCGTCGAGGCGGACCAGTTCCATGCGGTCGAGCAGGGCCTCGGGGATGGCCTCCAGGGCGTTGGCGGTGGCCAGGAACACCACGTCGCTGAGGTCGAGCTCGACCTCCAGGTAGTGGT
This sequence comes from Streptomyces sp. NBC_00239, assembly GCF_036194065.1. Taxonomy (NCBI): domain Bacteria; kingdom Bacillati; phylum Actinomycetota; class Actinomycetes; order Kitasatosporales; family Streptomycetaceae; genus Streptomyces; species Streptomyces sp. NBC_00239. Next base: position 2,957,558 of record NZ_CP108095.1, read on the forward strand.
CGCGGAAGGTGTGGTTCTGCGCCGGGTCGAGCACTTCGAGGAGGGCTGCGGCCGGGTCGCCGCGGAAGTCGGAGCCCACCTTGTCGATCTCGTCGAGGAGCACGACCGGGTTCATGGACCCGGCCTCCTTGACGGCGCGCACGATGCGGCCGGGCAGCGCGCCGACGTAGGTGCGCCGGTGGCCGCGGATCTCGGCCTCGTCGCGGACGCCGCCGAGGGCGACGCGGACGAACTTGCGGCCCATGGCGTGCGCGACCGACTCTCCCAACGAGGTCTTTCCGACCCCCGGCGGCCCGACCAGGGCCAGCACGGCGCCGCCGCGGCGGCCGCCGACCAGGCCCATCCCCCGGTCGGCACGGCGCTTGCGGACCGCCAGGTACTCGGTGATGCGTTCCTTCACGTCGTCCAGGCCGGCGTGCTCGGCGTCGAGCACGGCCCGGGCGCCCCGGATGTCGTAGGCGGCGGCGTCGTCGGTGCGCTCGTTCCACGGGAGTTCGAGGACGGTGTCGAGCCAGGTGCGGATCCAGGAGCCCTCGGGGCTCTGGTCGCTGGAGCGCTCCAGCTTGTCGACTTCCTTGAGGGCGGCCTCGCGGACCTTCTCGGGCAGGTCGGCGGCCTCCACCCGGGCCCGGTAGTCGTCGGACTCCTCGCCCTCGGGGTCGCCGTTGAGGTCGCGCAGCTCCTTGCGCACGGCGTCCAGCTGACGGCGCAGCAGGAACTCGCGCTGCTGCTTGTCGACGCCGTCCTGGACGTCCTTGGCGATGGACTCGGCGACGTCCTGCTCGGCGAGGTGGTCGCCGAGCTGCTTGACGGCGAGCTTCAGGCGGGCCACCGGGTCGGCGGTCTCCAGCAGCTCGATCTTCTGAGCGGTCGTCAGGAACGGCGAGTAGCCGGAGTTGTCGGCGAGGGCGGAGACGCCCTCGATCTGCTGCACCCGGTCGACGACCTGCCAGGCGCCGCGCTTCTTGAGCCAGCTGGTGGCGAGCGCCTTGTACTCCTTGACCAGTTCGGCGACCGAGCCGGGGAGCGGATCGGGCACGTGCTCGGCGACGGTGTCGCCCTCGACCCACAGGGCGGCCCCGGGCCCGGTGGTGCCGGCCCCGATCCGCACCCGGCCGCGGCCGCGGATCAGCGCGCCGGGGTCCCCGTCGGACAGCCGCCCGACCTGTTCCACGGTCCCGAGCACGCCGGTCGCGGCGTACTTCCCGTCGATGCGCGGCACCAGCAGCACACGGGGCTTCCCGGTGCCGGCCGCGGCCTGTGCTGCTTCGACGGCCGCGCGTACGTCCGCGTCGGACAGGTCGAGCGGCACGACCATGCCGGGCAGCACAACCTCGTCGTCAAGCGGCAGCACGGGCAGAGTGAGCGGTACGGACGTCGAAGCCATGATCTTCCCTCCGGCAGTGAAGTTGAGCTATGCCGACTCAATGCATCTGCGCGCCCCGGTGTTCCCCAACTCCCGTTCGCCGTCGGCGAACACCGCGTCCGGGCTGCTCGCAGCCCCGGTCGCGAGCGGGGTCGGGAGCCGGCGCGGGTGGGCGTCGGGGCAGGTCGGCAGCCGGGGTCAGGGGCAGGTGCCGGGGCGGGCGTACAGGGAGACGCGGGCCCCCCGGACCTCGACGACCGCGCACAGCTCGAAGTCCGCGGCGAGGGTGCGGCGCTTGACGGCCTCGGCCGGGACGGCGTCGAGCGGCTGGTCCGGCGGGTCGGACAGGGCGACGATGCGGGGCGCGGCCAGCATCGCCGCGCGCACGTCCGCGGCGGGCCGCTCGGTGCCCTGGAGGGTGCGGGAGGCGGCCGGGGTGCGGTCGAGCGCCACGTCGTCGAGCGAGGCGTGGACGGCGGGCGAGGACAGGAGCCACTCGCGGCGACGGGCGGGCAGGAAGAGCACGGCGTCACCCGGCCGGGCCAGCTCCCGTACCGCCCGGGCGGCGGCCGGTGCGTCGTCCTTGCGGCTGTCGGGGGTGCGCAGCCACCAGGACCAGGGCAGCACGAGCAGCGCCAGCAGCAGCGCGGCCCACCACCGCCAGGGCCGGGCGGCGGCCAGCAGGACCAGCCCGGCCAGCGCGTAGAGCACGTACCGGTCCACGTACCAGGGGTGGACGGCCCGCGACAGCACCAGCAGCACGCCGGGCGGCACCAGCAGCAGCGGCAGGGCGGCCCGCGCCACCCCTCGGTCGGCGCGGCGGGCGAGCAGCAGCCCGCAGCCGGCGACCGTCCCGTACGCCGTCCAGTCCGCCCACGACGGGGGCCCGAGCCAGCCCAGCTGGGCCTGCGCCTGGCGGGCGCTGACCACGGCGAGCGGCGCCACCAGAGCGAGGACCAGCGCGGCGCTCCACCGCCAGGCCCGGATCCGCCAGGCCCCGCAGGCGTGGGCGAGGAGCGCCAGGGCGGCGAACTCGTGCAGCCAGCAGCCCAGCCCGAGGACCAGGACGTACGCCGTCCAGCGGGCGCGCAGCAGGAAGTAGCCGGACCAGACGACGGCCGCGGCGACCAGCGCGTACGAGCGGCCTTCCTGCGCGTACATCTGGAGGGGCGGCAGGACGGCGTAGAGCAGCCCGGCGGTCAGGCCGGCGCGCGGTCCGGCCAGCAGCCGTCCGGTCGCGGCCACCCCGGCGGCCGCCAGCGCGGAGCCGAGCACGGACGGCAGCCGCAGCGCGGTGGGGCCGCCGTCCCACAGGGCGAACACCCCGTGCATCAGCAGGTAGTACAGGCCGTGCACGGCGTCCACCTCGCCGAGCAGGCCGAGGAGGTCGCCGAGCGGGCGGTGCGCGACCTGGACGGTGACGGACTCGTCGCGCCACAGGCTCCCGCCGCGCCCGATCCCCCACAGTCCGACCGCGCACGCGGCGAAGACGGGCGGCGCCCACACGGCCCGGTCCCGGGCGGCGGACCCGGCCCCGGCAACGGCGGGGGGCGCGGCGACCCCCGTACGGGTCGCCGACGCGGGTCCGGGGGCGGCCACGGGCTCGGCGGCGGCCTCCCCGGCCGGCGCGGCGGCCGGGGCGCGCCGGGGGCGGCCGGACACGGGTTCCGGGGTGGTGCGGCTGATGACGGCCTCCGGTCGGTACGGCTGACGGATCGGGGCGGCGCGCTCCATACTCGGAGCCCGGCAGGTCTCGGCGGTTCTCGGCAGGTCTCGGCGTGGAGGTGGGGGCGTGGGAGCGGTCCGGTGGGCGACGGGCGCCGCGGCGGCGGTGCTGGTCCTGACGGCGTGCACCCCGGGGACACGGGCGGCGGACCCGCCGGCCGCCTCCCGGACCCCGACGGCCCCGACGGCCGGCCCGGGCCGTTCGCCTTCGTCCGCGCCGCTGCCGCCGTCGCCGGCCGCCTCCGCGCCCGCCACCGCCGCCCCGCAGGCCACCACGGCCGATCAGCGGCTGGTGACGGTGACCCGCAGCGGCGGTTTCAGCGGCGCGGAGCACAAGAGCGTGCTGGTGGCCGGCGACGGATCGTACCGCCGCCTCGACCACGGGCGGCAGACCGGCGCGGGCCGGCTGACGGCCGCTCAACTGGCCCGGCTGCGGGCGGCGCTGACCGCCGCCGACTTCCCCCACCTGCCCCGGGTCAGCGTGGACCCCGACGTGTTCGACGCGTTCGTGTTCGCCTTCGTCCACGACGGCCGGGAGATCGCCGTCCAGGAGACGGTGCTGCCGCCCGGCCTCGCACGCGTCCTGGCGGCGCTCCCCGATTTCTAGTGCTGTGGCCGGCCCTCCCGAGGCCCGCCGCCCTTCCGTACGCAGACCCCGCGGCGGACCCCTCCGCTGGCCCCTCCGTACCGGTCCGGCTCCCGCCGCCGGCCGATGCGGAATGCCGGATTCACCTGCATACCGCCCCAAGAGGTGCCCCTTGCCCGGGCCGTCCTGACCTGGTGCCACCCACATGGCCGCACATCTGCGACTCCTCTACGCTGCTCCCCAGCACGCAGGATCTTTGCGCGGCGTGGCACGGCGAAGTGCAGCGCGGGTACGGCGGAACAGGGGCGGGGCGATGGATCAGACACACCCACACAACGCGGCACCGGCGACCCCCGGCGCCCAGCGCCGGGTGCTGGTGGTGGAGGACGACCCGACCATCTCCGAGGCCATCGCGGCCCGGCTGCGGGCCGAGGGCTTCCAGGTGCAGACGGCCGCCGACGGCCCGGCCGCCGTGGCGGCGGCCGAGGGCTGGCAGCCCGACCTGCTGGTCCTCGACATCATGCTGCCCGGCTTCGACGGCCTGGAGGTGTGCCGGCGGGTCCAGGCCCAGCGCCCGGTGCCGGTGCTGATGCTCACGGCCCGCGACGACGAGACGGACCTGCTGGTCGGCCTCGGGGTGGGCGCCGACGACTACATGACCAAGCCGTTCTCCATGCGGGAGCTGGCCGCCCGGGTGCACGTCCTGCTGCGCCGGGTCGAGCGGGCCGCGCAGGCCGCGACCGCCCCCCGGGCCGGCACCCTGCGGCTGGGCGACCTGGAGATCGACCACGCGCAGCGCCGGGTCCGGGTGCAGACCGCGGACGTGCACCTCACCCCGACCGAGTTCGACCTGCTGGTCTGCCTCGCCGGCACCCCGCGGGCGGTGCTCTCCCGGGAACAGCTGCTCGCCGAGGTCTGGGACTGGGCGGACGCGTCCGGCACCAGAACCGTCGACAGCCACATCAAGGCGCTGCGCCGCAAGATCGGGGCCGAGCGGATCCGGACCGTGCACGGGGTCGGGTACGCGCTGGAGACCCCGGCGTCATGACCGCCGGAGCGGGACCGGGACCGCGGTCGGGTCCGGATCCGCGACCCGGGCCCGGTCCGCGACCGGGTCGGGGGCACCGACGGGGTCCGGGGTACGACCAGAGGCCGGGGTACGACCGGGAACCCGGGTACGGCCGGGGACCGGGTCACGGCCAAGGGCCGGCGTACCGCCAGGGCATGCGGCCCGGCGCGCGGCCGGCGATGCGCTCCGGGCTGCGCCCGTTCTCCATCAAGACCAAGCTCGGCACCCTCGTGGTCGTCTCGGTCTTCATCACCACCGGCCTGCTGATGGTGGCCCTGCGCACCGACACCGAGCTGCGCTTCATCACCGTCTTCTCGGTGATCGCATCGATGCTGATCACCCAGTTCGTGGCGCACAGCATGACCGCGCCGCTGGACGAGATGACCATCGTGGCCCGCTCGATCTCGCACGGTGACTACACCCGGCGGGTGGTGGGCGCGGACCGCCGGGACGAGCTGGGCGATCTCGCCGTCACGATCAACCTGATGGCCGACGACCTGGAAGCGGTGGACCGGCACCGCAAGGAACTGGTCGCGAACGTCTCGCACGAGTTGCGCACGCCCATCGCGGCGCTGCGGGCGGTGCTGGAGAACGTCGTGGACGGGGTCTCCGAGCCCGACGGCGAGACCATGCGGACCATGCTCAAGCAGACCGAGCGGCTCGGCGGGCTGGTGGCGACCCTGCTGGACCTGTCCCGGGTGGACAACGGGGTGGTCCCGCTCAAGGCGCGCCGCTTCGAGGTGTGGCCGTACCTGTCGGGCGTGCTGAAGGAGGCGGGGCTGGCGGCCGCCGGGCGGCCGGGGCTGGCCTCGGGGTCGGGCAGCCACACCCGCAAGGACGTACACCTGCACCTGGACGTGTTCCCGCCGGACCTGACCGCGCACGCGGACGCGGAGCGGCTGCACCAGGTGGTGGCCAACCTCGTCGACAACGCCGTACGGCACAGCCCGCAGCACGGCCGGGTGACCGTACGGGCCCGGCGCGGCCAGACGCCCGAGTCGCTGGTCCTGGAGGTCGTGGACGAGGGTCCGGGCATCCCGGAGGCCGAGCGGCACCGGGTCTTCGAACGCTTCAACCGGGGCAGCGCCTCCGGTGACGGCGGCACCGGACTGGGGCTGGCGATCGCCCGCTGGGCGGTGGGTCTGCACGGCGGGGACATCGGCGTGGCCGAATCCTCGCGGGGCTGCCGGATCCAGGTCACTCTTCCGGGAGTCCGTAAACCAGCAGGTTGACGTAGGGTTCGAGTCAGGAAGCAGGGATCTCGGCCACACGTGCACGGGTTCCGTCAGGGGTGCGAGCCAAGGGGCCGCAACCTGGGCGACGCGTACGCGAACCACGCTTGTTTCCCGCCATTCCACACCGCGAAACCCGCCGTTCGATGTGACTTGCACGACGTAAGTCCCGCCCGGTCTGCATCTCACGGTCAGGGAGGCGTAGCCTTTATTCCCGCTGTCCATCACCTTGTGAAGCGGAAGAGGGCGGTTGCCGCCGTGTCGCCACAGTCCCCCAGTAACTCGAGCACCACGACCGAAGCAGGGGGCGGGAAGAACCCCGCCTCGGGCTTCGGTGCCAATGAGTGGCTCGTCGACGAGATCTACCAGCAGTACCTCCAGGACCCCAATGCGGTCGACCGCGCCTGGTGGGACTTCTTCGCGGACTACAAGCCGGGCGGCCAGGCCGTCGCGGCGCAGCCGGAGAAGCCCGCCGTGACCGCCGAAGCCCCTGCCCCGGCACCCGCAGCGACGGGCGGACCCGCACAGTCCGCTCCCGCGCCCGCGGCCCCGGTCACGGCTCCGGCACCGAAGGCTCCCGACGCCGCCGTCACGGGGGCGGCCGGCGCTGCGGCCGCCCCCTCTGCTTCAGCTGCTCCTGCCTCTGCTCCTGCCAATCCGTCTGGTGCCCCTGCTGTGACTGTCACCTCCCAGGCCCCGGCGGCTGCACCCGCCGCGCCCGCTCAGGCCGCCCCCGCTGCTGCCGCCGCGAAGACCGCGCCCGCGACCGAGGCCCCTGCCGGCCCCGAGTTCGTGACGCTCCGCGGCCCGGCCGCCGCCGTCGCCAAGAACATGAACGCCTCGCTGGAGGTGCCGACGGCCACGTCCGTCCGCGCCGTCCCGGTGAAGCTGCTGTTCGACAACCGCATCGTCATCAACAACCACCTCAAGCGGGCCCGGGGCGGGAAGATCTCCTTCACGCACCTCATCGGCTTCGCGATGGTGCAGGCGATCAAGGCCATGCCGGCCATGAACTACTCCTTCGCTGAGAAGGACGGCAAGCCGACCCTCGTCAAGCCGGAGCACATCAACTTCGGTCTCGCGATCGACCTGGTGAAGCCCAACGGCGACCGCCAGCTCGTCGTCGCCGGCATCAAGAAGGCCGAGACGCTCAACTTCTTCGAGTTCTGGCAGGCGTACGAGGACATCGTCCGCCGCGCCCGCGTCGGCAAGCTGACGATGGACGACTTCACCGGCGTCACCGTCTCGCTGACCAACCCCGGCGGCCTCGGCACCGTGCACTCCGTGCCGCGTCTGATGCCCGGACAGTCGGTCATCATGGGCGTCGGCTCCATGGACTACCCCGCCGAGTTCCAGGGCACTTCGCAGGACACCCTGAACAAGCTGGGCATCTCCAAGGTCATGACCCTGACCTCGACCTACGACCACCGGGTCATCCAGGGCGCGGCCTCCGGCGAGTTCCTGCGCATCGTCGCGAACCTGCTCCTCGGCGAGGACGGCTTCTACGACCAGGTCTTCGAGTCGCTGCGGATCCCGTACGAGCCGGTCCGCTGGCTCCGCGACATCGACGCCTCGCACGACGACGACGTCACGAAGGCCGCCCGCGTCTTCGAGCTGATCCACTCCTACCGGGTCCGCGGCCACGTCATGGCCGACACCGACCCGCTGGAGTACAAGCAGCGCAAGCACCCCGACCTCGACATCACCGAGCACGGCCTCACCCTGTGGGACCTGGAGCGCGAGTTCGCGGTCGGCGGCTTCTCCGGCAAGTCGATGATGAAGCTCCGCGACATCCTCGGCGTGCTGCGCGACTCGTACTGCCGCACCACCGGCGTCGAGTTCATGCACATCCAGGACCCCAAGCAGCGCAAGTGGATCCAGGACCGGATCGAGCGCCCGCACACCAAGCCGGAGCGCGAGGAGCAGCTGCGCATCCTGCGCCGCCTGAACGCCGCCGAGGCGTTCGAGACGTTCCTGCAGACGAAGTACGTCGGCCAGAAGCGGTTCTCCCTGGAGGGCGGCGAGTCCGTCATCCCGCTGCTCGACGCCGTCATCGACTCGGCCGCCGAGGCCCGCCTCGACGAGGTCGCCATCGGCATGGCCCACCGCGGCCGCCTGAACGTCCTGGCGAACATCGTCGGCAAGTCGTACGCGCAGATCTTCCGCGAGTTCGAGGGCAACCTCGACCCGAAGTCCATGCACGGCTCCGGCGACGTCAAGTACCACCTCGGCGCCGAGGGCACCTTCACGGGCCTCGACGGCGAGCAGATCAAGGTCTCGCTCGTCGCGAACCCCTCGCACCTGGAGGCGGTGGACCCGGTCCTGGAGGGCGTGGTCCGCGCCAAGCAGGACCTGATCAACAAGGGCGGCACGGACTTCACGGTCCTGCCCGTCGCGCTGCACGGCGACGCGGCCTTCGCCGGCCAGGGCGTCGTGGCCGAGACGCTGAACATGTCGCAGCTGCGCGGCTACCGCACCGGCGGCACCGTGCACATCGTCATCAACAACCAGGTCGGCTTCACCGCCGCGCCGACGTCCTCGCGCTCCTCGATGTACGCCACCGACGTGGCCCGCATGATCGAGGCGCCGATCTTCCACGTGAACGGTGACGACCCGGAGGCCGTGGTCCGCGTCGCGCGGCTCGCCTTCGAGTTCCGCCAGGCGTTCAACAAGGACGTCGTCATCGACCTCATCTGCTACCGCCGCCGCGGTCACAACGAGGCCGACAACCCGTCGTTCACGCAGCCGCTGATGTACGACTTGATCGACAAGAAGCGCTCGGTGCGCAAGCTGTACACCGAGTCCCTCATCGGTCGCGGCGACATCACGCTGGAAGAGGCCGAGCAGGCGCTGCAGGACTTCCAGGGCCAGCTGGAGAAGGTCTTCGCGGAGGTCCGCGAGGCCGCCGGCCAGCCCGCCGTGGCCGCGCCCGTCCCGACCGTGCAGCCGCAGTTCCCGGTCGCCGTGAACACCGCGGTCTCCCAGGAGACGGTCAAGCGGATCGCCGAGTCGCAGCTCAACATCCCGGACCGGATCACCGTCCACCCGCGTCTGCTGCCGCAGATCCAGCGCCGTGCGGCGATGATCGACGACGGCACGATCGACTGGGCGATGGGCGAGACCCTGGCCTTCGGCTCGCTGCTGCTGGAGGGCACCCCGGTCCGGTTGTCCGGCCAGGACTCCCGCCGCGGCACCTTCGGCCAGCGCCACGCGGTGCTGGTGGACCGGGAGACCGGCGAGGACTACACCCCGCTGCTCTACCTGTCCGACGAGCAGGCCCGCTACAACGTCTACGACTCGCTGCTCTCCGAGTACGCGGCCATGGGCTTCGAGTACGGCTACTCGCTGGCCCGCCCGGACGCGCTCGTCCTCTGGGAGGCCCAGTTCGGTGACTTCGTCAACGGCGCGCAGACCGTCGTCGACGAGTTCATCTCCTCGGCCGAGCAGAAGTGGGGCCAGACGTCCGGCGTCACGCTCCTGCTCCCGCACGGCTACGAGGGCCAGGGCCCGGACCACTCGTCCGCGCGTCCCGAGCGCTTCCTCCAGATGTGCGCGCAGGACAACATGACGGTGGCCATGCCCACCCTCCCGTCGAACTACTTCCACCTGCTGCGCTGGCAGGTCCACAACCCGCACCACAAGCCGCTGATCGTCTTCACCCCGAAGTCGATGCTGCGTCTGAAGGCGGCGGCGTCGAAGGCGGAGGAGTTCACGAACGGCTCCTTCCGTCCGGTCATCGGCGACGACTCGGTGGACGCGAACGCGGTCCGCAAGGTCGTGTTCTGCGCGGGCAAGGTCTACTACGACCTGGAGGCCGAGCGGGTCAAGCGCGGCGTCACGGACACGGCGATCATCCGCATCGAGCGGCTGTACCCGCTGCCGGGTGCGGAGCTCCAGGCGGAGATCGCCAAGTACCCGAACGCCGAGAAGTACCTGTGGGCCCAGGAAGAGCCGGCGAACCAGGGGGCGTGGCCGTTCATCGCGCTCAACCTGATCGACCACCTCGACCTGGCGGTCGGCGCCGACATTCCCGCGGGTGAGCGCCTGCGCCGGATCTCGCGTCCGCACGGCTCGTCGCCGGCGGTCGGCTCCGCCAAGCGGCACCAGGCGGAGCAGGCCCAGCTGGTGGCCGAAGTCTTCGACGCGTAACCCTCACCACCCCCGATGGGGCCGGCCCCGCACCCGCGGAGCCGGCCCCATCGGCGTGCGAGCCGGCCCTCAGCCCGAGCGGGCCGCCGCCCCCTGAGGGTCACAGCCAGCCTCGCCGGCGCACTCCCAGCCTCGCCGGCGTTTGAGGCGCGGGTCCGGGCGGAGCCCGGTGCCCGGCGGAGCCGGGTTGCAGTCTTGGGGCTCCGCCCCAAACCCCGCGCCTCAAACGCCGGCGAGGCTGGGAATTGCACCCCGCGGCGTCGGCAAGGCTGCATCGGCCCGCTCAGGCAGAGGTTCGCCTCGAACGCCGGCGAAGCCGGTAGCGGCGTCAGCGGGGCGGGTACGGCGCGCCCGGCATCGGACGGGCGACGGACAGGGTCGGGTGGGTCTCGGACCAGGCGCGGCGGTCACGGCTGAGCACGCGCCGCGCGGCACCGTAGTGGTCCCCCGGCGGCGCCGTCTCGTCCATGGCCCGCTCCGCCACCGCCATCGCCCCGACGAACTCCCGCCCCGACGCGGTCAGTTCGGGCGCGGCGCCCAGCCCCGGCAGCACCGCCGCCACCTGCGTCCGGTACCGCGCATGATGCGTCCACGCCCCCCTCGCCCCGTACAGCGCGGCCCGCTGCCAGTACCCGGCCAGCGCCAGGCGCGCGTACGTGCCGCGCAGCAGCGCGTCCAGGCTCCGCGGGTCGGCCCGCCAGGGCGCCCAGTGCCGCGGCGTCCGGTCGGCGGTGTGCAGCGCGATCAGGTCCGTGAGCGCGGCGAGCTTGCCGTGCTGGACCTCGTACACGAGCGTGGCGGCGAGCGCGGGCGGCGCCTGCCCGCGGGCGAGTACGGAGCCGGGCGCGGCCGGCACGGTGGCCCCGGCGGCTCGGGCCCCGCCGGCCAACGGGACGACGCTGCGCAGCAGTTGGACGGCCTCGCCGGCGCGCGCCGTGTCGTAGCGCGCCAGCAGCGTCAGCGCGCCGGTCCACTGGGTGTCCCAGCGCTTGTGTCCGCGGGCGGTCAGCCGCCGGGCGGCCCGGACGGCGGCGGGTCCGGCGCCGGGCGCCCGGTAGGGGTCGAGGTCGTCGAGGGCGGTGCGGCCGCCGGGCAGCGTGTGCAGCGGCAGGGCGGCGGGGTCCGCGGGGTCCCAGGCGCCCTCGGCGAGGGTGTACGGGCCCGGGCCGGGCGGCCGCAGGATGCCGAGGGTGGGCAGGGCGATCCGGCCCTGTACGGGCTTCAGCACGGCTTTGAAGGAGAGCCCGGCGCGCAGTGCGGCGGCGACGGCGACCGATCCGAGGTGGCCGAGGTCGGGCGGCGGGCCGCCTGGGGTCCGCAGCCGGTGCAGGGTCTCCTCGGCCCACAGTCCGGTGGCGGGGTACTGGAGGACGTCGTGGACGGGTCCGGGCGCGTGCCGCTCGGCCTCTTCGAGCAGCGCCCGGTGGTCGGCGGCCGGCCCGGGCGGCGCCGCGTCGAGCACGGCCCGCAGCAGCCGGATCCGCTTGGCGTGCCGGATGTCTTCCAGCAGCCGCGTGCCGGCGGCGGACGGCTCGGTACCGGCCAACTCCCGCAAGACGGCAGACGACACGTCGGACGGCTCGACGCCCGTCCCCCCGGGCGGCCCGTGCAGCCCGTACGGCCCGTACGGGCCCGCAGGCGATCCGGCCGATCCGGGCGGCTCGGCCGCCCCGTTCGACCCGGCCGGTCCGGGCGGCCCCGCCGGTCCGTACGGCACTCCGTACGGGCCCGCCGTGCCCGTCGGGCCGGGGGCCGTCACGGTGCCGTCCCGGGCCGGGTGGCGGGGGCCGGCCGGGCAGGGGGGCGGGACCGGGTGGCCTCGGGTCGATGCGCGGTGCGTACGTCGCCCTGGGTGCCGGCGTGGCTCATCGGTGATCCTCCCGCTGCGGACGCTCCATCCCTGCCCGCCGGACCCGACCGCCTAACGTCGGAATGCGGTCAACTCCGCTCGTTCCAGAGGACTTTCGATCAGTCCGCGGCGCCCGCGCACCTCCGGGAGGGGCGCCCGCACCGGCGCTCCGGGCACGGCCGGGCGGCGGTACGGGCAGGGGCACGGGGACCTGCGGCGGGGCGGACTATCCTGATCGGGAACGTCCCACCCGATTTCCCACCCGGCACGGAGCCTGTTGTGTACTTCACCGATCGCGGCATCGAGGAACTGGAGAAGCGGCGCGGCGAGGAGGAGGTCACCTTCGAGTGGCTCGCGGAGCAGCTCCGCACCTTCGTCGACCTGAACCCCGACTTCGAGGTCCCGGTCGAGCGCCTGGCCACCTGGCTGGCCCGTCTCGACGACGAGGACGAGGACGACGCGGACGAGTAGCCCGCCCGGGCCCCGCGGCGAGCGCCCGCCCGTTCCGGAGAACGTGCGAAGGCCCGGTCGGAATCCGTCGGATTCCGGCCGGGCCTTCGCACGTGCGGGCGAGGGGGCTCAGGCGGCCTTGGTCGCCCAGAAGATCTCGTCGATCTCCTTGATGAGCTCGAGGGCCTTCTGGCCGGTCGCCGGGTCGTTCGACGCCTTGGCGGCCGAGAGGGCCTTCAGGGTGTCGTTGACCAGCTGGTGCAGCTGCGGGTACTTCTCGAAGTGCGGGGGCTTGAAGTAGTCGCTCCACAGCACCGAGACGTGGTGCTTGGCCAGCTCGGCGCGCTGCTCCTTGATGACGAGCGCGCGGGCGCGGAAGTCCGCGTCCTCGTTGGCCTGGTACTTCTCCTGGACGGCCTTGACCGACTCGGCCTCGATACGGGCCTGGGCGGGGTCGTACACGCCGCAGGGCAGGTCGCAGTGGGCACTGACCGTGGCCCTCGGGGCGAACAGGCGGGAAAGCATGGAGTGGTCCTCCTCGTGATCGTCTTCTCAGGTGGGAGATTACTCCGTGAGAAAGCGGATTTCGCGGTCACCCCCAGGGGCTTAGGACAAAAGTCCAGGGCCATCCTGGGACGGGTGAGCGAACGTACGGACCGGATGCGGGCCGGATCGGGAGGTGTGCGGGTGCTGGGGCCAAGATCGTCCAGGGTGCCGTTCGAGGTGGTCGAGGTGACCGGGCCGTCGATGGCGCCGACCCTGCTCGACGGCGACCGGCTGCTGGTGCGCTTCGGCGGCGGCGTCCGTCCGGGCGACATCGTGGTGCTGCGGCACCCCTTCCAGCAGGACCTCCTGGTGGTCAAGCGCGCGGCCGAGCGCCGCCCGGGCGGCTGGTGGGTGCTGGGCGACAACGCCTTCGCCGGGGGTGACAGCACCGACTACGGGACGGTGCCCGAGGACCTCGTCCTGGCCACCGCCCGGCTCCGGTACCGGCCCCGGGGGCCCGGTCAGAGCTCGCTGGCCGCCCGGCTCTCCTGGGCGGTGTCGGCACTGCGCCCGCTGTTCGCCGACGCCTCGGCCTCCAGCCGCTTGCGGGCCCGGTAGGCCGCCACGTTGGCGCGGGTCGCGCACCGGTCGGAGCAGTAGCGCCGGGAGCGGTTGGTCGAGGTGTCGAGGTAGGCGTTGCGGCACGGCGGCGCCTGGCACAGGCCCATCCGGTCGGCGCCGTATTCGGTGAGGTGGAAGGCGAGTCCCATGGAGGCGATGGCCGCATAGCCCGCGGTCGCGTTGGAGGGGTGGTCGGCCAGGTGCATGTGCCAGCGCGGCCGGCCCTCGTCGTCGAGGTAGTCGTGCCCGGAGATCTGCGGGCTGACGGGGAACTCCAGCAGCAGCGAGTTGAGCAGGTCCACCGCGAGGGTGTGGTCGGCGCCGTCCGCCGCCTCGAAGATCGCGCGCAGCCGCGCCCGTACTCCCCGGAACCGCGTGAGGTCCGCGTCGGTGGCCCGGCGGGCCATCTGCGAGGCGGCGCCGAACAGGGCGCGGACGGCCTCCACCGAGGTGAGGGAGTCCTTGTTGCGGGCCGGCTCCTCGGTGTTGACCAGGCGCACGGCATAGTCCGAGTAATAGGCCAGTTCCACTTGTAGTCCTTACGGCGGCGGTCTAGGGTTTCGGTAACAGCTGATTAGGCTTCTAGGGTATTACGTACGGAGGGGTTCGGGATGTCCGATACGAGGACCGGTACCGACTGGCAGGCCTGGCAGGAGAGCTGGGACCGACAGCAGGAGTGGTACATGCCCGACCGCGAGGAGCGGTTCCGGGTGATGCTGGACATGGTCGAGGCGCTCGTGGGCCCGGCCCCCCGGGTGCTGGATCTGGCGTGCGGTACGGGAAGTATTACGGACCGCGTCCTCAAGCGGTTCCCGGATGCCACCAGTACGGGCGTCGATCTGGACCCCGCCCTGTTGACCATCGCCGAGGGCTACTTCGCGGGCGACGCGCGGGTCTCCTTCGTGACGGCGGACCTCAAGGACCCCGACTGGGTCTCGCTGCTCCCCCACGACACGTACGACGCCGTGCTGACGGCCACCGCCCTGCACTGGCTGCACAGCCCCGACCTGGAGGTCCTGTACGGGCAGCTCGCCCCGCTGGTCCGCACCGGCGGCGTGTTCATGAACGCCGACCACATGCCCGAGCCCGCCACGCCGGGCATCAACGCGGCCGAGCGCGCCCACCGGCACGCCGGCATGGACCGGGCGCGCGCCGCGGGCGCCCTGGACTGGGCCGACTGGTGGGCGCTGTGCGCCGCGGACCCGGTCCTCGCGGAGCCGACCCGGCGCCGGTACGAGATCTACGGGGAGCACGCCGACGGCGACACCCCCTCGGACGCCTGGCACGCCCGCACCCTCCGGGAAGCCGGCTTCACGGAGGCCCGCACGGTCTGGCGCTCCCCCTCGGACGCCCTGGTGCTCGGCCTGAAGTGATCCCCCGCCGCGGCCCCCGGACGGCCCGGACACGGCGGAGGGGCGGTACGGAGTCGATCCGTACCGCCCCTCGCGCTTACCGCGGGTACCGGGCCCTACAGCACCTTGGAGAGGAACGCCTTGGTGCGGTCGTGCTGCGGGTTGGTCAGGACCTCGCGGGGGTGGCCGGACTCGACCACGACACCGCCGTCCATGAAGACCAGGTTGTCGCCGACCTCGCGGGCGAAGCCCATCTCGTGGGTCACCACGATCATGGTCATGCCCGACTCGGCCAGGTCCCGCATGACGTCGAGGACGTCGCCGACCAGCTCCGGGTCGAGCGCCGAGGTGGGCTCGTCGAAGAGCATCAGCTTCGGCTCCATGGCCAGCGCGCGGGCGATCGCCACGCGCTGCTGCTGGCCGCCGGAGAGCTGGGACGGGAAGTTGTTGCCCTTGTCGCCCAGGCCCACCCGGTCGAGCAGCCGCACGGCGCGCTCGCGCGCCACCGCCTTCGACTCGCCCTTGACCATGACCGGGGCTTCCATGACGTTCTCGATGGCCGTCATGTGCGGGAACAGGTTGAAGCGCTGGAAGACCATGCCGATGTCCCGGCGCTGGGCCGCGACCTCGCTGTCCTTCAGCTCGTACAGCTTGTCGCCCTTCTGGCGGTAGCCGACGAGCTGGCCGTCGACCGACAGCCGGCCGGCGTTGATCCGCTCCAGGTGGTTGATGCACCGCAGGAACGTGGACTTGCCGGAGCCGGACGGGCCGACCAGGCAGAACACCTCGCGCGGGGCCACCTCCAGGTCGATGCCCCGCAGGATGTGCGCGGCGCCGTAGGACTTGTGGACGGCCTCGGCCTTGACCATGGGCTGCGCGGTCATCCCGACACCTCCGAACGCTTGAACATGTTCAGGTTTTTGCGTACGCGCTGGAACGGCGTGGGCGGCAGGCTGCGCAGCGAACCGCGGGCGTAGTGCCGCTCCAGGTAGTACTGGCCGACGCTGAACACGCTGGTGAGCGTCAGGTACCAGATGGAGGCCACGAAGAGCATCTCCATCACGGCGCCGGCCGTGTTGCCGATGTTCGTGGACGCCCGGAGCAGTTCGGTGTACTGCACGGCCGAGACCAGCGACGAGGTCTTGAGCATGTTGATGAACTCGTTGCCCGTCGGCGGCACGATCACGCGCATCGCCTGCGGCAGGACCACCCGGCGCATCGTCTGCACCTGGGTCATGCCCAGGGCGTGCGAGGCCTCGGTCTGGCCCTCGTCCACCGACTGGATGCCGGCCCGGACGATCTCCGCCATGTAGGCGCCCTCGTTGAGGCCGAGGCCCAGCAGGGCCACCAGCCAGGGCGCCATGACCTCGACGGTCTCGTCCTTGTAGATCGGCCCGAGGTCGATGTACTTGAAGATCAGCGCGAGGTTGAACCACAGCAGCAGCTGGACGTAGACCGGGGTGCCCCGGAAGAACCAGATGTAGAGCCAGGCCACCCCGCTGGTGACGGGGTTCTTCGACAGTCGCATCACGGCGAAGAGGACGCCGAGGGCCAGACCGAGCGCCATGGCGCCGATGCTGATCGTGATGGTGTTCCACAGGCCGCTCAGGACCGAGGAGTCGAAGAGCTTGTCGCCGACCGTCGCCCAGATGACGTTGCCCTGGGAGAAGGCGTAGACGAGCCAGCCGAGGAGTACGACCACGATGACGCCGCTGAGCCAGCGGCCGTAGTGGCGCACCGGGATGGCCTTGATCGCCTCGTACGGAGTACCCGAGGCGCCGGGCCCGGCCGGCGGATTGTCGGCCGGACCCTTGTCGATCTTGTCAGTCACAATGACTGCCCTTCAGTGGTGCGCGTGTTTCAGGAACCGGCGTTGACGGTCGCCTGGGTGACGGCGCTGTCCTTGACGTTCCACTTCTCCAGGACCTTGGCGTAGCTGCCGTCCTTGATGATGGCGTCGAGTGCTTCCTTGACGGCGTCGCGGAGCTGGGTGTTCTCCTTGCTCACGCCGATGCCGAACAGGCCGACGTCGCTCTGGCTGCCGGCGAGCTCGAAGTCGTTGCCGCCGCCCGAGGTCTTCGCCGTGTAGGCGGCGACCGGGTAGTCGTTCATGGCCGCGACGGCGCCGCCGGCCTTCACACGGGTCTGGGCCTCGGAGTCGGTGTCGAAGGCCTGGATGGTGAGCTTCTTGTCACCGCACTTCTTGGCCTGGGCCTTGAAGGTGTCCTCGTAGATGGTGCCGCGCTGGACCGCCACCGACTTGCCGCAGAGGTCGTCCAGGGACTTGATGCCCTGCGGGTTGCCCTTCTTGACGATCAGCGAAAGACCGCTGGAGAAGTAGTCGACGAAGTCGACACCCTTGCCGATCTTCTTGCCGGAGTCGTCCAGGCCCTCCTGGCGCTTCTTGTTGTCCGTGATGGACGACATGATCAGGTCCTGGCGGCCGGTGTAGATCGAGGTGATCAGGCCGTCGAAGGTGCCGGAGACGAACTCCATCTTGACGCCGAGCTGCTTGCCGATGGCGTCGGCGATGTCGGGGTCGATGCCCACGATCTTGCCGCCCTCGGTGAACTCCATCGGCGCGTACGCGGCGTCCGTGCCGACCTTGATGACACCCGAGTCCTGGTACTTCTTCGGCAGCTTCGAGAACAGCGGCGCAGCGTTGGTCTTCGCCGTGGCCCCGGCGTCGCTGCCGTCGGTCTGGTCGCCACAGCCGGTCAGGATGAGGGCGCCGGCGACCGCGATGGCGCTGACCGCGGCGATCCGGGACCGGGCGGCGGTCGTACGACGGGTGGTGCTAGCGGTCATGAGCTGGTCCTCCGGCGGGGATGCAGAAGCGGGGCCGAAAATGGTCGGGCACGCACCTTCGAGTGTCGCGACCTCGTGTGATTACGGCATCTTGCCATTCGGACCGCATGAATCGGACGGCCAGCCAGGTCAAAATCGGATAACGGGTACCCCAGGTTGCCCAACATGCCTGCGGACAAGCGTGATCGCGACCGCAATTCCTGGCGCGAAAGGCGCCTCGGGCACCATTTTTTCCGGCGTGTCTCGGTGCTTGGACTTGCTTCCACGGACTTTTAGGCGAAACCGGACAACAGGCTTAAAGTCACAGGGGAATCGACTCGTCTGGGCGAGTGTTCTTCGGGTAGAACAGATCCTTACACCCCTCATCCGGGGCTCAGGGCGCGTGTGCGGCGCGCCCGCGCGTACGTACCTCCCACTCCGAGGGAGGCGGGCATACCGCCATGCCGAAGCCGGAGCTCGAACGCGGTGCCCGCCCACCCCTCAACCAGGAGTGGCAACCCTCAACTGATTAAGACTTAAGGGGTCAAACAAGTGGCAGCGGAGATCGTCAATCCTCGCAGCGACAGCGTCACGGACAACAACCCCGATGCGGCCTTCGCGCTGCACCGGGGCGGCAAGATGGCAGTGCAAGCCACCGTGCCCGTCCGTGACAAGGACGACCTGTCCCTCGCTTACACGCCCGGCGTCGCGAAGGTGTGCAGCGCCATCGCCGAGCAGCCCGAGCTCGTCTACGACTACACCTGGAAGTCCAACGTGGTCGCCGTCGTCACCGACGGCACGGCCGTGCTCGGACTCGGTGACATCGGGCCCGAGGCCTCCCTCCCCGTGATGGAGGGCAAGGCCATCCTCTTCAAGCAGTTCGGCGGCGTCGACGCGGTCCCGATCGCGCTCGACACCAAGGACACCGACGAGATCGTCGAGACCGTGGTGCGCCTCGCGCCGTCCTTCGGTGGGGTGAACCTGGAGGACATCTCCGCGCCCCGCTGCTTCGAGATCGAGCGCCGCCTCCAGGAGCGCCTCGACATCCCGATCTTCCACGACGACCAGCACGGCACGGCGATCGTGACGCTGGCCGCCCTGCGCAACGCCGCGAAGCTCACCGGGCGCACGCTCGGCGACCTGCGCGCCGTGATCTCGGGCGCGGGCGCGGCGGGCATCGCCATCGCCAAGTTCCTGGTGTCGGCCGGTATCGGCGACGTGTGCGTCACGGACCGCAAGGGCGTGGTCTCCGCCGACCGTACCGACCTCACGGACGTCAAGCAGGAGATCGCGGGCCTCACGAACAAGACCGGGCAGACGGGCAGCCTGGAGGACGCGCTGGCGGGCGCGGACGTGTTCATCGGCGTCTCCGGCGGCACCGTGGCGGAGGAGGCGGTGGCCACCATGGCGAAGGACTCCTTCGTCTTCGCCATGGCCAACCCGAACCCGGAGGTCCACCCGGACGTCGCGCACAAGTACGCGGCCGTCGTGGCCACGGGCCGCAGCGACTTCCCGAACCAGATCAACAACGTGCTCGCGTTCCCCGGCATCTTCGCCGGCGCGCTCAAGGTCCGGGCCTCCCGGATCACCGAGGGCATGAAGATCGCCGCCGCCGACGCCATCGCCGGTGTCGTGGGTGACGAGCTCGCCGCGGACTACGTGATCCCGTCGCCGTTCGACGAGCGGGTCGCCGAGGCGGTCACCGCCGCGGTCGCCGCCGCCGCGCGCGCGGAGGGTGTCGCCCGCCGCCCCTGACGCCTGCCACGGCCGACGGACCACCACGGGCCGCGCCGCTTCCCTCCGGGGAGGCCGGCGCGGCCCTTGGCGTTTCGCGGCCTTTGGTGCTTCGCGGCCCCCGGCGGTTGGCAGCCCTTGGTGCTTCGCGGCCTCCGGCGGTTGGCGGCCCCTGGCGCGTTGCGGCCTCCGGCGGTTGGCGGCCCCTGGCGCGTTGCGGCCCGGGCGTCTGCGGCTGGTGGCGTTTCGCGGCCCGCGCGTCCGGGGCCCGTCGCGTTCGGCTGCCGCCGGACGGCGGGTCGAGGTCCGCTCGCCGGCGGGTCGAGGTCCGCTCGCCGGCGGGTCGAGGTCCGCTCGCCGGCGCGTCAATGCGACGAAGGACTCACCGGTGGCGGGCCGGCAGGTCTGGTCCGGTCGCGGTACCGGCCGGTAGCGTCTGGCCATGTTCGCTGCATATGCCGCTCGTATCGACCGTGACCACCCCCTCGACGGCCTCGTACTGGGCGAGCGCCCGGCCCCGCAGGCCCGGCCCGGCTGGGTGACCATCAATGTCCGCGCCGCCTCCCTCAACCACCACGACCTGTGGTCGCTGCGCGGGGTGGGGCTGTCCGAGGACAAACTCCCCATGATCCTGGGCTGCGACGCGGCCGGGGTGGACCAGGACGGCAACGAGGTCGTCCTGCACTCCGTGATCGGCCAGAGCGGCCACGGCGTCGGCCCGGACGAGCCCCGCTCCATCCTCACCGAGCGCTATCAGGGCACGTTCGCCGAACAGGTGACCGTGCCGGCGTGGAACGTGCTGCGCAAGCCGGCCGGGCTGTCCTTCGAGGAGGCCGCCTGCCTGCCCACCGCCTGGCTCACCGCGTACCGGATGCTGTTCACCAACGCCGGTGTCCGTCCCGGCGATTCCGTCCTCGTCCAGGGCGCGGGCGGCGGGGTCGCGACCGCCGCGATCGTGCTGGGCCGGGCGGCCGGCCTGCGGGTCTTCGCGACCAGCAGGGACGCGGCCAAGCGCGAGCGCGCGGTGGAACTGGGCGCCCTGGAGGCCTTCGAGCCGGGCGCCCGGCTGCCGCACCGGGTCGACGCGGTCATCGAGACGGTGGGCGCGGCCACCTGGTCGCACTCGATCAAGTCGCTGCGGCCGGGCGGCACCCTGGTGATCTCGGGCGCGACCAGCGGCGACCGCCCCGCGCACGCCGAGCTGACCCGCATCTTCTTCCTCGAACTCCGGGTGGTCGGCTCCACGATGGGGTCGAAGGACGAGCTGGAGGACCTGCTCGCCTTCTGCGCGACGACCGGGGTCCGCCCGGTCATCGACGAGGTGCTCCCCCTGGACCGGGCGCGCGAGGGCTTCGAGAAGGTGGAGTCCGGCGACCTGTTCGGCAAGATCGTCCTGACGGTCTGAGACGCGGCCCAGGCGGAGGCGGGTCCCGGGCAGCCCCCGGCAACCCCGTCGCACCCTTCAACCCCTTGCGGGATAGCAGCCCCTCCGGCGTTCGAGGAGCGGATCCGGGCGGAGCCCGGCAACCCCGCCGCACCCTCCAGCCCCTCCGGCGCTTGAGGAGCGGGCCCAGGCGGAGCCCGGCAACCCGTCGCACCCTCCAGCCCCTCCGGCGCTTGAGGAGCGGGCCCAGGCGGAGCCCGGCAACCCGTCGCACCCCTCAGCCCCTCCGGCGCTTGAGGAGCGGGTCCGGGCGGAGCCCGGTGCCCGGCGTCAGCCGGGTTGTCTTGGGGCTCCGCCCCAAACCCCGCGCCTCAAACGCCGGCGAGGCTGAAATTCGCGCCCGCAGGGTCGGCAAAGCTGGAATTTGCCGCCCAGCGGGCCGCGCCCGGAGGGTCGGCGAAGCTGGGAGTCGGGCCGGCTACGGTCGGCCGTCCGCAGGACGCAGGGTGCGGCCGAGGGCCTCGGCGGCAGCCGCGAGGTGTCCGCGGGCGTCGCGGAGCTGGTCCGGGGAGACGCCGTGGTCCCGGGCCGCGTCCCGGACGTCGTCGCGGAAGCGGTCCAGCAGCCGGTCCAGGTCCCGCGCCGGGTCCCCGGACCGCGGCACGTCGGCCGCCCAGCCCGCCACGTCGCCCGCGTCCCGGGCGGGGTGCGGGTCCTGCGCGGAGTGCGGGTCCCGGCCGGACTGCGGGGGCGGCGCGTCGTGCGGGGGCGGGGTGTCGGGCGGGGCGGCGGTGTCGGGGTGCTGCGGGGCCTTGTCCTGGCCCAGCCAGGACGACGCCTCCCGGGCCAGCCCGCCCAGCTGCGAGGTGAACTCCGTGAAGCCCTCCCGGACCCCCATCTTCGTGAACTGGTCCTGCATCTGGCGGGCGATGCGCTGGACGTCCTCGCGCGCCTTCTCGTGCGCCTCCTGGGCCTGGCGCCGCGCGTTCTGCGCGTCCTCCCGGGCCCGGCGGCTCTCGTCCTTGGCGCGGCGGGTCTGCTCCTTCCACTCCTGCTTGGCGCGGCGCAGCTCCTCCTTCGCCGACTGCCAGGCCTCGCTGTCCAGGAACCCGTCCTCGCGCCGGTGTTCGGAGGCGGCGGCCGCGGCCCGCATCTCACGGCGCAGGTCGCCGGCGGCGCCGCGGACGTCGTCGCGTATCTCCGCGGCGAGTTCGGCCACGGACTCGCGGATCTCCAGTTCCAGGTCGGCGAGTTCACCGCCGCGCCCGGCCAGTTCCGCACGGCCGGCGTCGGTGATCGAGTACACCTTGCGGCCGCCCTCGGTGGCGTGCGTGACGAGCCCCTCGGCCTCCAGCTTGGCGAGCCGCGGGTACACGGTGCCGGCGGAGGGCGCGTACAGGCCCTGGAAGCGCTCCTCCAGCAGGCGGATCACCTCGTACCCGTGGCGGGGTGCCTCGTCGAGCAGCTTGAGGAGGTACAGGCGCAGACGGCCGTGAGCGAAGACGGGCGGCATGTCAGAGCACCTTCTTGTCGAGGTCGGAATCGAGGCCGGAGCCGAGGCCCGGGTCCGGAGCGGGGGCGGCGTCGGGCGTGGCGGGCGTGTCGCCGGGCGCCGGTTCCGGGCGGCGCAGCAGGGCGATGGAGCCGGAGAGGGTGGTGGCCTTGAGGGTGCCGGTGCCCGCGCCGAGCGTGCCGGTGATCCGCTTGGCGCCGAACTGGCCGGAGACGCGCAGGTCTTCGAAGGCCGTGGAGACGGCGCCGCCCGCGGTGTTCGCGTCCACCCGGGCGTCCGCGGGGTGCGGCAGCCGGATCGCGACCTTGCCGGACACCGAGGTCACGTTGATCTCGGCGGGGCGGCCGGCCGGGTCCAGGTCGAGGACCATGTCCCCGCTCACCGACTCGGCCTTGACGCCGGCGCCCGGGCCGTCGACCACGGTGATCTCGCCCGAGACCGAGCGGACCCGCAGGCCGCCGCTGACGGACTGGGCCTCGATGGCGCCGGTCACGGTCTCCGCGCGGACCTGGCCGGAGAGCCCGACGAGGGTCACGTCCCCGCTGACGGCGCGGACCTCGGCGGGGCCGGAGATCCCGGAGACCACGGTGCTCGCGGCGACCGCGCCGACCTGGACGCGGGTGCCTGCGGGCACGGCGAGGGAGACCACGGCGGTGCGCTGCCATCCGTCGCGGTCGAACCAGTTCTTGAAGCTCGTCCAGGGCAGGTCCTCGTAGGCGACGGTCAGGACGCCGTCCGCCAGGGTGACGCGCAGCGGCGGGCCCGCGACCTGCGAGACCTCCAGCCGGGCGGTGCCCGGGCCGGTGCCGTCGGGCCCGCCGGGATCCGCGGGCTCGGCTCCCACCACGTTCACGGCGCCGTTCACGACCCGTACGGAGAGCTCCGCCACCGGCTCCTCGAAGGAGAGCTTCTGCGGTTCGCTGACCGACCACGTCGACTGGGTCATGGGACTGGTCCTCCTCGGGTCCGGCGGCGGCTCCGACGCAACATATCGCGTCTCACACCAGACACGATATATCGCGGTGAAGTGAAGTCAAGCGTGCCCCGGCGAGCGGACCCCCGGGATCGGAGGATTCGAGACGAGATGAGCCCTATGCCGCCAGATGAGCGATTTGGCTTAGCGTGTGGGCATGCCGATCTCCATGACGACCGCCGGCGGGCTGCTCCTGTGCCGCGCCGAACCGCCCGCCGTGCGCCCCGGCGCCCACCTGCTGCGCGAACGGCTGGTGCTCGCGCCGGCCGGCACCGGCTGGAGCGTGCTCACCCCGCAGGACAAGCCCTGGCGGGCCCGGAACACCCCCGCCGGCGAGGTGCACCAGGTGGGCGACGTGCTGGAGGGCTGGGCCACGGCGCTGGCCGTCGGCACCAACTGGCCGGTGCTGGGCCTGTGGTGGGACGAAGGCCGGACCGGCTTCGCCCTCGCGGCCGGATTCCGCCGCACGGTCGCGTACGGCTGGCAGGCCGACGGCGCCCCCGAGGGCGACCCGGACGCGCTGCGGACCTTCGCGGCCCGGCTGGGGCTGGATCCGGTCATGGACATGGAGGACCTGGAGGCGCTCACCCGCCCGGACGCGGCCGCCGGCGGCCGGGCCAGGATGCTCGCACTGATCGCGGTGCTCGCCCGCGCGGACCTGGCGCTGCCGGCCGGGCTGGCTCCCGGGGAGCCCCCCGAGCGGCTGCGCGCGGCGGCCCTGGTGGCACCCGGCGCCGAGACCGTCGAGTGGTCGGGCTGGCGGGACGCGGTCCGGGCCGAGCTCGACGCGGTGGACGGCGGCCCGCTCGGCCCGTGGGTACGCGGGCCCCGGGCGCGGCTGCTCGGCGCGGCCCAACTCGCCGCCGGTGCACCGCTGATGCTGTGGGGCGCGCGGCGGCGCAGCCCCGGCTGGGCGGCGGCCGGGGCGGTGCTGGCGGCGCACGGAGCACTGTCCCTGGCCTACGACCGGGCCCGCACCGCGTCCTGACCGCCGGCCCCGGAACCGCCGCCCGGCCCCGTACGTCCCCTGTATCCGTGGACGGGTGCACGCACGTGCGCACCGGCACCCATACGAGCACGGACACGGGCACGACGGAACGGGGACGGGGAACGCGGATGCGGGTCACGCTGGGCGAGGAGATCATGCTGCTGGCGCTGGACGACACGTCCGGCGCGGCGCACGAGCGGGCGGCCGCGGGCTGGGCGGTGGCGGCCGGCACGCTGCTGGAACTGACGCTGGCCGGACGGCTGTCGGTGGCGGGCGACCGGCTCGACGTCCTCGGCACCGCGCCGACCGGCACCCACCTCCTGGACGGGCGGCTGCGGCTGGTCCACGACTGGGCCGAACGGCGACGGCGGCCGGCCGCGGGCGACTGGCTCGCCCGGGACCGGGCCGCGGCGCCCGGCGCGACCGCCGACAGCCTGCGGGCGCGGGGGCTGGTGGTCGAGGTCGGGCCGCGGGCCCTGGGGCTCTTTCCGGTACGGCGGGGGCCGGGGGCGGACGGGCAGGCGGAGCGGGAGCCGCGGGCGCGGCTGGCGGGGGTGGTGCTGGCGGGCGCGGCCCCGGACCCCCGTACCGGTGTCCTGATCTGGCTGCTGCACACGGCCCGGCTGCACCGGCTGGCGTTCCCCGATCTGGATCGCGGGCAGGTCGAGCCGCGGATGGCGGAGCTGTCGGAAGCGCACTGGGCGACCCCCGCCCTCCGCACCACCCTCCGCACCCTCCACCCCCGCCCCGGAGCCCACCCCCCACCCTGGGGCGAACCGTCCACCCTCGCCGGCGTCTGAGGCGGACCCCAGCCAAATCCAGCCTCGCCGGCGTTTGAGGCGCGGGGTTTGGGGCGGAGCCCCAGGAGGGCAACCCGGCTGACGCCGGGCACCGGGCTCCGCCCGGACCCGCGCCTCAAACGCCGGCGGGGCTGAAGCGGGGGGCGCGGGACGATCAGCGCGGCGGGCTGGAGGGGCGCGCGGTCAAGGTGCGGCCAGCAACGGGCTGCGGGTGCGGCGGAGCCAGTCACGGTAGGCCGCGGGGCGCAACGCCGCCTCCCGGTACGCCGCGCGCAGGTCCTCGTACACCTCCCCGTACCCGCCCCCGGCCCGCGTCACGAGCAGCAGCCGGACGGCGAGCGGGTCGCCGCGCAGCGGCCGGATCGCCATGTCCTCGCGGGGGCCCGAGGTCGGCTGGCAGGGGGCGACGGCCTCGCCGTTGACCACCAGCGAGGTGGCCGTGTGGTAATCGCCGTGCAGGAAGCGGGGGTTGAAACCGGCCGCGGCCAGGACCCGCCGCAGCCCGTCCCATTCGCCGTCCACGGAGGGGTCGACCATCCACCGGTCGCCGGCCAGGTCGGCCAGGTCCACCACCGGGCGGCGGGCGGCGGGATGGTCGCGCGCCATGGAGACGAACTGCGGCTCGCGTTCGACCAGGACGCGCTGCACCAGCCCGCCGGGCATCCGCAGCGGACAGCCCTCGACCTCGTGCACGAAGGCCACGTCGAGCTGCCCCGAAGCCACCATCCGCAGCAGCGCGTTGGCCGATACGTCGACCATGAGCGAGGTGTCGGCGGCGGGCAGTCGGGCGCGCAGCCGGCGCAGCCAGCCGGGCAGCGCGCGGCTGGCGGTGGAGCCGATCCGCAGGCGGGGCCCGTCGGCGGCGGCCCGCGCCTCGGCGACCAGGGCGGCCATCCCGTCGAGCAGGGGCCGGGCCCGGCCGAGCACGGCGCGGCCGAATGGCGTGGGCCGGCAGCCGGAGCGTTCGCGCAGGAACAGCTCGCCGTCCAAGGCCTGTTCTATGCGGCGCAGCTGGGTGCTCAGCGAGGGCTGGCTCACGCCGAGTTGCCGGGCGGCCTTGTGCAGGCTGCCCTCGTCCGCGATGGCGCACAGCGCGCGCAGGTGCCTCACCTCAAGCTCCATGACCCGAGGGTAGGTCGGCCCCCTGGACCGCACCAGCCACTGGCGAACCACCGATTTCCGCCATTCTCACTGCAGTTGACGAACCGTCGAATTCCAGCCCGGACCGTGACGATAGCCCGGTCCTATCGGTGACTGGCATCATCCGCCGGCGGCATCCGCTCCCCCAGACTCCGGTACCGAACGACCGCCCCGTTCACCGGATGAAGTTGGAGCCCCCCATGCGCCAGCACCGCACCACCGCTCTCGCCTCCATACTCGGCCTCGGCCTCGCCGCGGCCCTGGGCGCGGCACCCGCCGCCAGCGCCGCCGCACCGGCCGTCCCCGCCGGCTCGGCCGCCTCGTACGCCGCCTACGAGAACTCGAAGGAGAACGCCGCCGCGAACCGGGCCTTCTTCGCCGCCGTCATGAAGTCGGTGGCCGAGAAGCGTGCCGCGAACCCCGGCGCGGCGTCCGTCACGGTCTACTACAGCACCCGCAACGCGCCGAGCTTCCGCAGCCAGATCTCCCGCAGCACCCAGATCTGGAACGGCTCGGTGAGCAACGTGAAGCTCCAGGAGGTCAGCTCCGGGGCGAACTTCTCGTACTACGAGGGCAACGACTCGCGCGGCTCGTACGCCAGCACCGACGGTCACGGCCGGGGGTACATCTTCCTCGACTACCGGCAGAACCAGCAGTACGACTCGACGCGCGTCACCGCCCACGAGACGGGTCACGTCCTGGGCCTGCCGGACCACTACTCGGGCCCGTGCAGCGAGCTGATGTCGGGCGGCGGTCCGGGCACCTCCTGCACCAACGCGTACCCGAACTCCGCCGAGCGCACGCGCGTGGACTCGCTGTGGCGCAACGGCCTGACGGCCGCCGCCGCGTCGCTCAACCACTAGCGGCCGCGGTCGCGGCCGGTCCGTCCCCGGCTACCCGGGGACGTACTCGGGGCAGTCCGGATGCCGGCAGGGACCGGGCCGCCACTGCGGCACGAAGGCCCCGAGGGTCTTGTGCCGCTTGATCACCGTCTCGACGGGCCGGCCGCAGGCCGGGCAGGTGAACTCGACCCGCCCGGCCTGCGGCTCCGGCGCGTCCGCGGGCTCCGGCGTCTCGTGCGCCCCGTGGGTATGGTGCGTCTGGTCAGCCATGCCTCCACGGTAGGCCCGCGGGCCCGTCAGCGCTTGCGCGCGTACGTGCTCACGGTGGCGCCGTTGCCGAAGGCCTTGGTGCTCTGCAGCGTCAGCTCGCGCAGCGCGAAGCCCGTCCTGGACATCGGCATGCCGGAGCCCAGGAAGAGCGGGTAGGTCTTGATCACGAACTCGTCGATCTCGTCGGCGAGCTGCCCGGCGAGGTCCGCGCCGCCGCACAGCCAGATGCCGAGACCCTCCTGGGCCTTGAGCTCGCGGACCCGGGCCGCCACGTCGCCGCTGACGATCTCGACCGCGGGGTCGGGCGAGACGGCCAGGGACCGGGACGCCACGTACTGCGCCAGGTGGGCGAAGGGGCTGGTGACGCCCTCCTTGAGCCCCACTTCGTAGCTGCCGCGGCCCTGGATGACGGCGTCGAAGTGCCGTCCTTCGGGCAGCGTGAGCCCGAGGGCCGCCCGGACGTGCGTGGGGATGGTC
The DNA here is from genome assembly GCF_036194065.1 of Streptomyces sp. NBC_00239. Taxonomy (NCBI): domain Bacteria; kingdom Bacillati; phylum Actinomycetota; class Actinomycetes; order Kitasatosporales; family Streptomycetaceae; genus Streptomyces; species Streptomyces sp. NBC_00239. The sequence goes on from NZ_CP108095.1 coordinate 2,985,351, forward strand.
TCCGGATATTCGGCCGCCATCCATTCCAGGTACTCGGGGTCGAGCAGGCGGGTGAAGAACTCGCCGTCGCCGGTCGGGTCACCGATGAAGCCGTCGACGGAGGTGGCGACGTAGTACGTGAGCTTGCGCAAGCGCTGTCCTCTTCCGGGAGGGTGAGGCGGCCGTCCGATGCGACCACTTCGCAGAAAGTACTACGGGTGAAGTGGTTAGGCAACGGTGTTCTGCGGCTTGCGCCACATCGGCCACATCAGCGGCCCGTCCGGCAGCCGCACCGCGTCCCCGGTGAACGCGAAGCCGAGCCGCTCGTAGAGCCCGCGGCTGCGCTCGCTGCTCGCCTCCAGGTACGCCGGCACTCCCTCCCGGTCGCAGCGCTCCAGCACCGGACGGATCAGCTCCGTGCCCAGCCCCTCCCCCTGCCGCCCGGGCGCCACCGCGATCATCAGCAGGTACTCGTGCTCCTCCGCGGTCGGGTGCACCGCACCGGTGAGCCGGCCCACCAGCTCGCAGCGTTCGTTGTCGGGGTCCGCGACCGCCCGCATCCGGGCCGGCACCTCGTCCTCGCCCTCGGGCTCGCCCGCCGGGATCCGCAGCCACAGCGCGGCCGCCGCGCCGTCCTCCGCGTAGTCGACCCGCCCCTCGGCGAGGGCCACGTCCACGAACACCCCGAGGAACTTCCCGTGCACGGCGCTCCGGTGGACGGGGTCGGGGAACACCCAGCTGCTCACCGGATCCTCCCGGAAGGCCTCGTCCAGCAGCGCCGCCACCGCGTCGCGGTCGCTCTCCAGGGCCTGGCGTATCCGAAGTCCCACAGCGTGCCACCTGTCACTCTCGAATCGGTCAACGATGCGAGCAGATCCTAGAGTTGCGGCGGCGCCGCCATGCCGCAGGGCCCGCCCGCCTGACCGAAACGGTCCTGCGGACGGGCCCCGGGCCGCGCCTGTCCTCGATTCCCCCTCCGGCCCCCTACCGGGTGCGCCGGGTCACGAACTCCGCCAGTGCCAGCAGCCCGTCGGCGGCCGCCGGGTCCGGTACCGCACGGGACAGCTGCTGCACGGCCCGCCCCATCCGGTCCGCCGCGTGGGCCTGCGCCCAGTCCCGCCCGCCGGCCCGCTCCACCGCGTCCGCCGCCCGCCGTACGTCGTCCCCCGCCATGGGGCCCGCGTACAGCCGGGCCAGCTCCTCCCCCGCCGCGGTGCCCGAGGTGAGGGCGGCCACGACCGGGAGGGACTTCTTGCGGGCGGCCAGGTCCGCGCCCGCGGGCTTGCCGGTGTGCTCCGGGTCGCCCCAGATGCCGATCAGGTCGTCGATGAGCTGGAAGGCCAGCCCCGCCTCCCGCCCGAAGCCGTCGAGCGCCTCCACCTCCTCGTCGCCGGCTCCGGCGTACAGCGCGCCCAGCGCGCAGGAACACCCCAGCAGCGCCCCGGTCTTGGCCATGGCCATCGCCAGGCAGGCGTCCAGGGACACCTCGGCCTGCCGCTCGAAGGAGCAGTCCGCCTGCTGTCCGGCGGACAGCTCGATCACGCAGGCCGCGAGCCGGGCCGAGGCCCGGGCCGAGGCCGGGTGCGGATCCTCGGCGAGGAGCCGCAGGGCGAGCGCGAGCAGGGTGTCCCCGGCGAGGAGCGCGTCCGGTATCCCGAACACCGTCCACGCCGTGGGACGGCCGCGGCGCCGCGCGTCCTCGTCGATGATGTCGTCGTGGAGGAGCGTGAAGTTGTGCGCCAGCTCCACGGCCGCCGCGGGCCGTACCGCGGCCGCGGCCGTACCGCCCAGAGCCGCGGCGGCCGCGAGCACGAGGGCCGGACGGATGGCCTTGCCCGCGTTCCCGGAGGCCGGCCGGCCGTCCGCGTGCTCCCAGCCGAAGTGGTACATGGACACCCGGCGCAGCGAGCCGGGCAGCCCCTCGACGGCCCGGCGCAGCTCCGGGTTGACCGTTTCTCTTGTCGCGTCGAGGAGGGCCGCGGCCTCCTGCCCCTCGACGACGGGCGCGCTCAGCTCCAACGACCGATCTGGACGTTCTCCAGTACGCCCAGCGCGTCCGGGACCAGCACGGCGGCCGAGAAGTAGGCGGTGACCAGGTACGAGATGATCGCCTGCTCGCTGATGCCCATGAAGCGGACCGACAGGCTCGGTTCCAGCTCGTCGGGGATGCCCGGCTGGTGGAGGCCGATGACGCCCTGGTTGTCCTCGCCGGCGCGCATGCACAGGATCGACGTGGTGCGGGCGTCGCTGATCGGGATCTTGCTGCACGGGAAGATCGGCACCCCGCGCCAGGCCGGGATGTGGTGCCCGTCCACCTCGGCGGGCGTCGGGTAGATCCCGCGCTTGTTCATCTCGCGGCCGAAGGCGGCGATCGCCTTGGGGTGGGCGAGGAAGAACTTCGAGCCGCGCCGCATGCTGAGGAGCGCGTCCATGTCGTCGGGGGTGGGCGCCCCGTCGTGCGGCTGGATGCGCTGCGAGTAGTCGGCGTTGTGGAGCAGGCCGAACTCGCGGTTGTTGATCATTTCGTACTCTTGGCGCTCGCGCAGCGCCTCGACCGTGAGCCGCAACTGCTGCTCGGTCTGGTTCATCGGCTGGTTGTACAGGTCGGCGACGCGGGTGTGCACCCGCAGCACCGTCTGCGCGATGCTGAGCTCGTACTCGCGCGGCCGGGCGTCGTAGTCCACGAAGGTGCCGGGCAGGACGGCCTCGCCGACGTGGCCGGCGGAGAGGTCGATGGCGGCCTCGCCGTGCTTGTTGGTGCGCTGGGCGGGCATCGAGCGGACGTGCTCGACGTGCGCGCGCAGCGACTCGACGCGGTCGGCCAGGAGCTGGAAGTCCTGGCGGCTGAGCACCAGCGCAGTGCCGGGGGTGGTGGCGCGGGCCGTGAACTCCCAGATCGCCTCGTCGTCGACGAGGCTGTCCTCGCCGAAGTACGCGCCGTCCGCGACGGTGCCGAGCACGGCGTCCTCGCCGTAGGGGCCGGGGCCGACGTGCTCGATGCGGCCGTGGGCGACGAGGTAGACCTCGTCTGCCGGGCTGCCGAAGGACGTCAGCTCCTGGCCCGCTTCGAAGTCGATCTGCCGGCAGCGCCCGGCGAGCTCCTCGAGGGCCGCCGGGTCGTCGTACGCGCGCAGCAGCGGCAGTTCGCCGAGCTCCGCCGGAATGACCTGGACGCGGTCGCCGGTCTTGATGAAGGTGACGCGACCGTCGCCCACCGAGTAACTCAGCCGCCGGTTCACCCGGTACGTACCGCCCTGGACCGAGACCCAGGGGAGCTGCTTGAGGAGCCACCGGGAGGTGATCTCCTGCATCTGCGGCACGGACTTGGTGGTGGTTGCCAAGTTCCGTGCGGCCGAGGTCGCGAGACTGCGCTGCGGCAGAGCTTGGGCCTCGGATTCGGAACCTGCCTGGACCGACATGTGTTTCCCTTTCGATCACTCCATGGATCTGCGGGACGGAAGCCTTCCAGCACGGTGCGCGAAGGGGCCATTACACAAACGAGTGGGACTACTTCGCACAGGCGTGGGCACGTTCTGGAGTTCAGCTACACCGCACGGCGGACCGCCAGTTCCGGCCACTTCGGGAGGGCCCCTCCCGCACCCCCGTCGGCGCTTTAATTTGCGTCGCAGATGCAAGTTTTCTACGGTGGGGCCATGCGCCTGACCCGATTCACCGACCTCGCCCTGCGCGTGCTGATGCGCCTGGCGGTCGACGACGGCGACCTCCCCACCACCCGGGACGTGGCCGCGACCATGCAGGTCCCGTACACGCACACCGCCAAGGTGGTCGCCCGGCTGCAGCACCTCGGGCTGGTCGAGGCGCGGCGCGGCCGCGGCGGCGGGCTCGCCCTCACCGCCGCCGGCCGCGCCGCGTCGGTCGGAGGTGTCGTGCGCGAGCTGGAGGGCGCGGACGACGTGGTGGACTGCGAGGGCTCCACCCCCTGTCCGCTGCGCTCGGCCTGCGTGCTGCGCGGGGCGCTGCGCAGGGCCCAGGAGGCCTTCTTCGCCGCCCTGGACCCGCTGACCGTGGACTCCCTGGTGGCGGCACCCACCGGCCCGCTCCTGCTCGGCATCACGGGCGGCCCCGCGGGCGCCTCCGGGGCGCGGTCGGCGGAACGGCCCGGCGCCTAAGGCCTTTTGGCCGATACCGGTCGGATCCCCCGGCGGCCGCGCCGACCCCGGCCGCCCAATCGAACGAAAAGTCGATTCACGAGACACCCCCTTCGCGGCTTTAAATGCGAACCTCACATACCAATTCTTGAGGAGCCCCGATGCTGTCCGAGAAGTCCGCCGAGACCGTCCGCGCCACCCTGCCCGCCGTCGGCGCGGCCATCGGCGACATCACCGAGCTGTTCTACGCGAAGCTGTTCGCCGCCCACCCCGCGCTGCTGCGCGACCTGTTCAACCGCGGCAACCAGGCCGCCGGCCTCCAGAAGCAGGCCCTGGCCGGCTCCATCGCCGCCTTCGCGACCCACCTGGTCGCCCACCCGGACAGCCGCCCGGACGTGATGCTCGGCCGCATCGCCCACAAGCACGCCTCCCTCGGGGTCACCCGCGAGCAGTACCCGGTGGTCCACCGGCACCTCTTCGAGGCCATCGCGGAGGTCCTCGGCGACGCGGTCACCCCCGAGGTGGCCGCGGCCTGGGACGAGGTCTACTGGCTGATGGCCAACGCCCTGATCGCCATCGAGGAGCGCCTGTACGCGGCGCGGCAGGTGGCGGCCGGCGACGTGTGGCGCGACTGGCGGGTGGCCGCCCGCACCGAGGAGACCGCCGACTGCGCCACCTTCCGGCTGGTCCCCGCCGACGGCGCGCCCGCCCCGGCGTTCCGGCCCGGCCAGTACGTCTCCGTCCAGGTGGAGCTCCCCGACGGCGCCCGCCAGATCCGCCAGTACAGCCTCACCTGCGCGCCCGGCGCGTCGGACCGCTCGCTCACCGTCAAACGGGTGCACGGCGGCCCCGGCCCGGACGGCGAGGTCTCCCGCCACCTGCACGCGCACGTCCGCCCCGGCGACACCCTGCGGGTCTCCGCCCCGTACGGCGACCTGGTCCTGGCGGGCGGCGACGCGCCCGTGCTGCTCGCCTCCGCCGGCATCGGCTGCACGCCGATGGTCTCGATGCTGGAGCACCTGGCCGACACCGGCTTCGGCGCGTCGGTCACGGTCGTGCACGCCGACCGCTCGCCCGCCGACCACGCGCTCGCCACCGACCACCGCGGCCTGGCCGGCAAGCTGGCCGACGGCCGGACGTACTTCTGGTACGAGGACGGGGCCGCGGACCCGGACCTCGCCGGGCGGGTGGACCTGACGGCCGTCCCGGTGCCCGCCGGCACCCGCGCCTACCTCTGCGGCCCGCTCCCCTTCATGCGCGCCGTACGCGGGCAGCTCCTCGCCAAGGGCGTCCCGGCGGCCGACATCCACTACGAGGTCTTCGGCCCGGACCTCTGGCTCGCGAGCGCCTGAGCCCGTCGCCACCGCCGACCCGGCACGCGGCACCCGGCCCCTCGCGACCGTCACGGCGGGTGACCGGATCGGCTCGCACGGTGTACGAAAGGGGTAGCCCCGGAAGGGGTTGCTCCGGTACACCCGCGGTACGGGAGGCCGCGACCGGCGGCCGTCACGTCCGCAAAGGAGGCCACCGGTGGCCGAACCCATGTCCGCGGGAGAGTTCAAGCAAGCCCTGGTCAACGAAGGACTCACGGTCGTCGAGGTCGGCGACTGGCGCAGCCACAACCGCAATCACAAGGGCCCCTGGGGGCCGGTGCACGGCGTGATGATCCACCACACCGTCACCCGCGGCACGGCGGACACCGTCCGTATCTGCCGGGACGGCCATTCCCGCCTCCCCGGACCGCTGTGCCACGGCGTCATCACCAAGGACGGCCGGGTCCACCTGGTCGGCTACGGCCGCGCCAACCACGCCGGCTCCGGCGACCACGACGTCCTGCGGGCGGTGGTGGCGGAGAAGGCGCTGCCGCCGGACGACCGGGCGGACACCGACGGCAACAGCCACTTCTACGGCTTCGAGTGCGAGAACCTCGGCGACGGCGAGGACCCGTGGCCGGCCGTCCAGCTCGACGCGATCGCCCGGGCGGCCGCGGCCCTGTGCCGCCGGCACGGCTGGACCGCCCGCTCGGTCATCGGCCATCTGGAATGGCAGCCGGGCAAGGTGGACCCGCGGGGCTTCACCATGCAGTCGATGCGGGACCGGGTGCACGCGCACCTGAAGTGAGCCGGCCCGTCCGGTTCGCGACAATGAGGGGGTGACCACCGCTCCCCCCGCCGGCCCGGGCCGCCCCGGCCCCGGCCGTCCGGGTCCCGATCCGCTCGCCGCGCTCGGGGCCCGCCTCCCCTCGCCCGTGGCCGAGGTGCACGACGACCGGTTCGCCCGGCACGGCGTACGGCTGCTGCTCAAGCGGGACGACCTCGTGCACCCGGAGCTCCCGGGCAACAAGTGGCGCAAGCTCGGCCCGAACCTGCGGGCGGCCGCGGCGGCCGGGCGGCGGGAGCTGGTGACCTTCGGCGGGGCGTACTCCAACCACCTGCGGGCCACCGCGGCGGCCGGCCGGCTGCTCGGACTGTCGACCGTGGGCATCGTCCGCGGCGACGAGCTGGCCGCGGTCCCGCTCAACCCGTCCCTGGCCCGGTGCGCGGCCGACGGCATGCGGCTGCACTTCGCGGCGCGTTCCGCTTACCGGCGCAAGGCCGAGCCGGCCGGGCTGGCCGAGTTGCTGCGGGCGGCCGGGGCCGCGGACGCGTACGTGGTCCCGGAGGGCGGCAGCAACGCCCTGGCGGTACGCGGCTGCGCCGAGCTGGGCCGGGAGCTGCGGGGGCTGGCCGACGTGGTGGCGCTGGCCTGCGGCACCGGCGGCACCCTGGCGGGGCTGGCCGCGGGCCTGGGCCCGGGCGCCCGGACCCTCGGCGTGCCGGTGCTCAAAGGCGGCTTCCTGGCGGCGGAGATACGTTCCCTCCAACAGGCGGCCTTCGGCGGCCCGGCCGGCGACTGGGCCCTGGAGGAACGGTTCCACTTCGGCGGCTTCGCCCGGGTCCCGGACGAACTGGATGCCTTCGCCGCGGACTTCGAGGACCGCCACGGACTCCCGGTGGAACGGCTGTACGTCGCGAAGCTCCTGTACGCGCTGAGCGCGTGCGCGGCCGAGGGCGCGTTCCCCTCCGGCACCACGATCGCCGCAGTGATCACCGGCCCCCCACTCGCCCCCACCCCCTGACCCCGCACCACGTCGACCCGCCACACCCGGGGTCGCAACCCCTGCCCCGCCTACGCCTTGAGCGGCAACCCATGCCCCGCCGGTGCCCGGTGGGCACCGTCCAGCCTCGCCGACGCCCTGTGGGCACCGTCCAGCCTCGCCGGCGTTTGAGGCGCGGGTCCGGGCGGAGCCCGGCAAACCCCCCGCACCCTTAAGCCCCTCCGGCGCTAGACCCTTAAGCCCCTCCGGCGCTTGAGGAGCGGGTCCGGGCGGAGCCCGGTGCCCGGCGGAGCCGGGTTGCTTGGGGCTCCGCCCCAAACCCCGCGCCTCAAACGCCGGCGAGGCTGGGATTCGCGCACGCAGCACCGGCAAGCCCGGAAGTTGCACCTCAAGGCACCGGCGAGGCGGTGAGTTGCCCCAAGGCACCGACGAGGCGGGGAGTTGCCCCGGGGCGCCGGCGAGGCTGGGAGTTGCCCCGGGGCGCCGGCGAGGCTGGGAGTTGCCCCAGGGCGTCGGCGGGGCTGGGGTTGCGGCCCGGGGCGGCGCAGGAGCCGGGTTGCAGCTCGGGCGCCGGTGCCGTCTAGGTCTCGGATTCCCGGTAGGCCGCCGCCTCCTCCAGGTCCAGGCGGCGCAGCAGCGTGCGCAGCATCTCGTCCTCGATGCGCCGCTGGTCCCGCAGGGTCACGAAGACCTCCCGCTCGGCGGAGATCATCTCCCGCGACAGCCGCCGGTAGGTGTCGTCGGCCGACTCCCCGGTCTCCGGGTTGACCGCGCCCAGCCGCTCCCACACCGCGTTGCGGCGCCGCTCCAGGACCGTGCGCAGCCGTTCCGCGAGCGGCGGCGGCAGGGCGTTGCGCGGGTCCTCCAGGAGCTCCGTCAGGCGGGCGTCGGCGGCCTGTGAGGCCTGGCTCTGGGCCTGCGCCTCGGCCAGCGTCTCGGCCTGCAGGTCCCGCGGCGGCAGCCGCAGCCACCGGATCAGCGGCGGCAGCGTCAGCCCCTGCACCACCAGCGTGGCGATGACCGTGGTGAAGGTCAGGAAGAGGATCAGGTTGCGGTACGGGAAGCCCGCGCCGTCGTCGACGGTCATCGGGATGGAGAAGGCGATGGCCAGCGAGACCACCCCGCGCATCCCGGCCCAGCCGACGATCACCGGGGCCTTCCAGGTGGTGTCGGGCTCCCGCTCCCGGATCCGGGCGGAGAGCGCCCGCGGCAGGAACGTCGCCGGGAACACCCAGACGAACCGGGCCGCGACCACCGCGCCGAACACCGCCAGCGCGTACCAGGCGGCGTGCAGGCCCTCGTACTCCCCCAGGTCCTCCAGGACCACGGGCAGTTGAAGGCCGATCAGCGCGAAGACCAGCGACTCCAGCACGAAGGCGACCATCTTCCACACGGCCTCCTCCTGGAGGCGGGTGGCGAAGTCCACCTGCCAGGCCCGGTGGCCGAGGTAGAGGGCCACCACTACGACGGCCAGCACCCCGGAGGCGTGCACCTGCTCCGCGGCCGCGTACGCCACGAAGGGGATGAGCAGCGACAGGGTGTTCTGCAGCAGCGGCTCCCGCAGCCGGGTGCGCAGGTGGTGGATCGGGACCATCAGCACCAGGCCCACCCCCACCCCGCCGATCGAGGCGATCAGGAACTCGGAGATGCCGCCCGCCCAGCCGGCGCTCTCCCCGACCACCGCCGCCAGCGCCACCTTGTAGGCGGTGATCGCGGTGGCGTCGTTGACGAGGGATTCGCCCTGGAGGATGGTCGTGATCCGCGGCGGCAGGCCCAGTTTGCGGGCGATGGCGGTGGCCGCGACGGCGTCCGGCGGGGCGACGACCGCGCCGAGCACCAGCGCCGCGGTCAGCGGCAGCCCCGGCACCACCAGGTACGCCGCGTAGCCGACGACGAGCGTCGCGAAGAGCACGTAGCCGACCGACAGCAGCGCCACCGGCCGCATGTTCGCCCGCAGGTCGAGGTACGAGCTGTCGACCGCCGCCGTGTACAGCAGGGGCGGCAGCATCAGCGGCAGCACGATGTGCGGGTCGAGCCCGTAGTCGGGCACGCCCGGCAGGTACGCGGCGACGAGTCCGGCCGCGACGAGCAGCAGCGGTGCCGGCACCGGGGTGCGCCGGGCCGCCCCCGCCACGGCGGCGCTGCCCGCCACCAGTGCCACCAGTGGCCATACCTCCATCGCGCGGACCCGCCCTCACCTCGTGCGCCGTCGTAACCTGGCCATCATGAGCGAGTGCACGCACCTTCCCGAACTGCCGCGCCCCGAACCGGCACCCGCGGCGCTGACCTGCCCGGAATGTCTGGCGGTGGGGAGCCATCCGGTGAGCTTGCGGATGTGTCTGTGGTGCGGCCACGTGGGATGCTGCGACTCCTCGCCGTACCGGCACGCCACCGCCCACTACCAGGAGACGGGGCATCCCGTGATGCGCAGCCACGAGCCCGGTGAGACCTGGCGCTGGTGTTTCGTGGACGCTTCGCTCGTCTGAGGTTCGATCGCCGGCAGGGGGGTAGGTCAACCCTCCGCCGGTTCCCTTTAATTGGGCCCGCAGACCCCTAGCCACTGTGCGTACCCGCGGGCTTACCATCAGTCACTGTCGCCGGACGGGGGTGCCGCGACACGATCGCCCGTATCGCGGTAGCGTCACCGGCGAACAGAGCTCGTACCACCTTGGAGGTGAGGGTGTCCCAGATCGCAGGCGAGCCCGGGACCCAGGACTTCGTGGAAGTCCGGCTGCCGGCCGCGGGTGCCTATCTGTCGGTGTTGCGCACGGCCACGGCCGGTCTCGCAGCACGCTTGGACTTCACCCTCGACGAGATCGAGGACCTGCGCATCGCGGTCGACGAGGCGTGCGCGATCCTGCTCCAGCAGGCCGTGCCAGGCTCCGTCCTCAGCTGCGTGTTCCGGCTCGTGGACGATTCGCTGGAGGTGACCGTCTCGGCCCCGACGACCGACGGACGGGCGCCCGAGCGCGACACGTTCGCGTGGACGGTGCTGTCGGCCCTGGCCGGCAAGGTCGAGTCCACGGTCGCGGACGACCGGACGGTCAGCATCAGTCTCTACAAACAGCGCGGCGCGGGACCAGGGCCGGCGTGAGCGGCGGGGACATCCCGGTGCGGGACGAGGGGCGGCCCCGGGTGGGGCACAGTTCCGGCAGAGGAATCCCGGAACAGCAGCAGGCGCGGCCGCACCCAGCGGAAGACGGCTTTTTGGACTCGGCGGAGCGACGGGCGGGCCCTATGAGCGAGAACGAGCACGAGGAACTGCAGCCACCGGTGGCCGGCCCGCCGGGGGCGCCCGCCGCGTCCGGGGCGGCCGGCGGTTCCGGTGACCCGGTCGGCCCCGACTCCGGGGCGGGCTCAGGGGCGGCCGGCGCGGCGTCCGGTCCGGCCGGGGCCGCGGAGGGCCCGGCGGCCGCGGAGGCCTCGGAGTCCGCAGAGGCCTCGGAGGCCGCAGAGGCCTCGGAGGCCGCAGAGGCCTCGGAGGCCGGCGACTCCCCGGAGGTCGCGGGCTCTCCCGAGCCGGCGGCGGCACCGGCGGCCGGTCCTGCCGGTACGCACGACCCCCGGGACCGCAGCGGCGCCCGGCTGCTGTTCGTACAGCTTCGGGAGCTGCCCGAGGGCTCGCCCGAGCGGGCCGAGCTCCGCAACCGGCTGGTGCGGATGCACCTGCCGCTGGTCGAGCACCTGGCCCGCCGGTTCCGCAACCGCGGGGAGCCGCTGGACGACCTCACGCAGGTCGCCACGATCGGCCTGATCAAGTCGGTGGACCGGTTCGACCCGGACCGCGGGGTGGAGTTCTCCACGTACGCGACCCCGACCGTCGTCGGCGAGATCAAGCGCCACTTCCGTGACAAGGGCTGGGCGGTACGCGTCCCCCGGCGGCTCCAGGAGCTGCGGCTCTCCCTCACCACGGCCACCGCCGAGCTGTCCCAGCAGCACGGCCGCTCGCCCACGGTGCACGAGCTGGCGGAGCGCCTGGGGATCTCCGAGGAGGAGGTGCTGGAGGGGCTGGAATCGGCCAATGCCTACAGCACCCTGTCGCTGGACGTACCGGACACGGACGACGAGTCCCCGGCCGTCGCGGACACGCTGGGTGCGGAGGACGAGGCGCTGGAGGGGGTCGAGTACCGGGAGTCCCTCAAGCCGCTGCTGGAAGGGCTGCCGCCGCGGGAGAAGCGGATCCTGTTGCTTCGGTTCTTCGGCAACATGACGCAGTCGCAGATCGCGCAGGAGGTCGGCATCTCGCAGATGCACGTCTCCCGGCTGCTGGCCCGCACCCTGGCCCAACTCCGCGAAAAGCTCCTGGTCGAGGAGTAACCCCCGACGACCGCCGCCGGTCCCCCCGGCGGCACCCGCCCCCCCTCCCGACGCCCGGGGGCAACCCCCGGGCCACTCCCGGCCTTGCCGGTGCCCTGGGGCATATCCAGCCTCGCCAGGTGCACCTGGGGCGCAACTTCCAGCCTCGCCGGCGTTTGAGGCGCGGCGTTTGAGGCGCGGCGTTTGAGGCGGAGCCCCAAGACTGCAACCCGGCTCCGCCGGGCACCGGGCTCCGCCCGGACCCGCGCCTCAAACGCCGGCGAGGCTGGATTTTGCCCCTCGGGCAGCTGGCGAGGCTGGAAGTTGGCCCTCGGGCGCCGGCGAAGCTGGAAGCTGCCCCTCGGGTAGTCGGCGAGGCTGGAAATTGGCCCTCGGGCGCCGCCGAGGCCGGCGGGGGCCACGGGTAGCGCCAAGGTCGGCGGGCTGTCAGGGCTGCGGCGTGCCGATGGCGAGGGCTTCGGTGGTGGCCGGGTGGAGGAGGAGGGTGAGGACGGTCAGGGCGGACACGGCCAGGGCCACCGCCCCGGCGATCAACGCCCCGCCCGCGCTGTACAGCGTCCACGCCACCGGCAACGCCATCAGCTGAGTGATCATGGCCGGCCCCCGGCTCCACCGGCGCCGCATCCACAGGCCCCGCGCCGCGACCAGCGGCAGCGCCGCGAGGACCAGCATGGTGACCCCGCCGGTCTCGGCCTGCTGCGGGGAGTCCGGGTCGCCGAGCAGACCCATAACCAGCATCGAGATGCCCAGGCCCGCGAGCGCGAGGCCTTCCAGCGCGGTCAGCGCGGCGGCGGCGGTCAGCCGGACCGGGGCGGGCCCGGAGGGGACGGCGGGGGTGGCGGGGGGCTGCTTCGTACTCACACGGGCAGCGTAACCGTGCCCCGGTCGGCAGCCGGTATGGGCGGCGTCAGTACGGGTGGGTAGGCTGCTGCTCATGCGTGCACTCCTCGTGGCGAACCCGGCGGCAACGACCACCAGTGCGCGCACGCGCGATGTCCTGATCCATGCGCTGGCCAGCGAGATGAAGCTGGAGGCCGTGACCACCGAGTACCGCGGCCACGCCCGGGACCTCGGGCGGCGCGCGGCCGAGAGCGAGGACATCGATCTGGTGGTCGCCCTCGGCGGCGACGGCACCGTCAACGAGGTCGTCAACGGCCTCCTGCACGACGGGCCGGACCCGGACCGGCGCCCCCGGCTCGCGGTGGTGCCCGGCGGCTCCACGAACGTCTTCGCGCGGGCGCTGGGTCTGCCCAACGACGCGGTGGAGGCGACCGGCGCCCTGCTGGACGCGCTGCGGGAGCGGCGGGAGCGGACGGTCGGGCTGGGCCTGGCCGCGGGCGCCCCGGGCACCGTGGACGAATCGGTGCCGGCCCGCTGGTTCACCTTCTGCGCGGGATTCGGATTCGACGCGGGAGTGGTCGGCCGGGTCGAACAGCAGCGGGAGCGCGGAAAGCGTTCGACGCATTCCCTCTACGTACGGCAGCTGGTGCGCCAGTTCCTGGAAGAGCCGAACCGCCGGCACGGCATGGTCACGCTGGAGCGTCCGGGCGCGGATCCGGTGACGGATCTGGTGCTGTCGATAGTGTGCAACACGTCACCTTGGACGTATCTCGGAAACAAACCGCTGTACGCCTCCCCGGAGGCCTCCTTCGACACCGCACTTGACGTGCTGGGTCTCAGCCGTTTGTCAACTCCGGCCATCGCGCGGTACGCGACACAGCTCCTGACCTCGACTCCTGAGCGCGGTCCGCACGGCAAGCATGCGGTCTCTCTGCACGATCTGACCGACTTCACCTTGCATTCGAAGGTGCCGCTCCCATTCCAGATGGACGGCGATCACCTCGGACTGCGTACGAGCGTGCGGTTCACAGGCGTACGCCGTGCACTGCGTGTGATTGTGTGAGTGGAAGGGCCTTTAGTCCTTTCAGTCGAACGTTTAGACGCCGGTCCACCCCATAGAAGTACGGCTGTGACCTAGTCGACACCGACGAATCAAAAAAAACTTTCCGGAAGGGGTTGTATCCCCGTCCGAGGTTTGCGAATCTCTACATGGCGATCGGGACAGCCCGCAGCACCGGCACCCACGAAGACCGCCAGAACCCCTCCACGAACCAAAGGCCAACCCGGGCAACTGGGCGTCGCCCCTTCCTCCGCGAAGGGATTCGTGAAAGCGTTCACATTCACAAGCAACTTGCCCGCAATACCAAGGAGATGGAGCAGCCATGGACTGGCGTCACAACGCCGTTTGTCGTGAGGAAGACCCGGAACTCTTCTTCCCCATCGGCAACACCGGTCCTGCGCTGCTGCAGATCGAGGAAGCCAAGGCCGTCTGCCGCCGCTGCCCCGTCATGGAGCAGTGCCTGCAGTGGGCGCTCGAGTCCGGTCAGGACTCCGGCGTCTGGGGCGGTCTCAGCGAAGACGAGCGCCGCGCCATGAAGCGCCGCGCCGCTCGCAACCGGGCGCGCAACGCCAGCGCCTGATATCGACTTTCGAGCCTCGAGCCGCAGCGCGTAGTACCCAAACAGCGCTCAGCAACGTGCTCTTGAGCCCCGCACCGGGAACCATCCGGTGCGGGGCTCAGTGCTGTGCCCGGGAGTTTTCCGCAGAGCCGTCACCCTGAGTGACGACCCCGCCGCCGTGATCCGCGGGCGCCGGCCGGGTCCGGGCTACTTCTGGGGGCTGGCCGGCACGTCGAGGACGACCTTGGTGCCGCGCTCGGCCCCCGGCTGCATGTCGAAGCTGCCGCCGAGTTCGCCTTCGACGAGGGTCCGCACGATCTGGAGGCCGAGGTTCCCGGCGCGCTGCGGGTCGAATCCCTCGGGCAGTCCGCAGCCGTCGTCCACCACGGTGATCAGCAGGCGCGCATCGGCGCGGCCGGAACCGCTGCGGGCCGCGGACACCTCCACGGTGCCCTGCTCCCCCTGGGTGAAGGCGTGTTCCAGGGCGTTCTGCAGCACCTCGGTCAGCACCATCGACAGCGGAGTGGCCACCTCCGCGTCGAGGATCCCGAAGCGGCCGGTGCGCCGGCAGGCCACCTTGCCCGGCGAGATCTCCGCGACCATCGCGATCACGCGGTCGGCGATCTCGTCGAACTCCACGCGCTCGTCCAGGTTCTGAGACAGCGTCTCATGGACGATCGCGATCGAACCGACCCGGCGGACCGCCTCGTTCAGTGCCTCGCGCCCCTGGTCGGAGTCCATCCGGCGGGCCTGGAGCCGCAGCAGGGCCGCGACCGTCTGCAGGTTGTTCTTGACCCGGTGGTGGATCTCCCTGATCGTCGCGTCCTTGGTGATCAGTTCGCGTTCGCGACGCCGGAGTTCGGTCACGTCGCGGCAGAGCACGAGCGAGCCGATCCGGGTGCCCTTGGGCTTCAGCGGAATCGCGCGCAGCTGGATCACCCCGCCGTTGCCGTCGACCTCGGTCTCCCGGGGGGCCCAGCCGCTGGCCAGTTTGACCAGCGCTTCGTCCACCGGGCCCCGGGACGGGGCGAGTTCGGCGGTCGTGGTGCCCAGGTGCTGGCCGACCAGGTCGGAGGCGAGGCCGAGCCGGTGGTAGGCGGAGAGGGCGTTGGGGCTCGCGTACGTGACCACGCCGTCGGCGTCGAGCCTGATCAGGCCGTCGCCGACGCGCGGGGAGGCGTCCATGTCGACCTGCTGGCCGGGGAACGGAAAGGTTCCGGCAGCAATCATCTGGGCCAGGTCGGAGGCGGACTGGAGGTAGGTGAGCTCCAGCCGGCTCGGCGTGCGGACCGTGAGCAGATTGGTGTTGCGGGCGATCACTCCGAGCACCCGGCCCTCGCGGCGGACCGGGATGGACTCGACGCGGACCGGGACCTCCTCGCGCCACTCCGGGTCGCCCTCGCGCACGATCCGGCCCTCGTCGAGGGCGGCGTCGAGCAGCGGGCGGCGGCCGCGCGGCACCAGGTGGCCGACCATGTCGTCCTGGTACGAGGTGGGGCCGGTGTTCGGGCGCATCTGGGCGACCGAGACGTAGCGGGTGCCGTCCAGGGTGGGGACCCACAGCACGAGGTCCGCGAAGGACAGGTCGGAGAGCAGCTGCCACTCCGAGACCAGCATGTGGAGCCACTCCAGGTCGGTTTCACTGAGAGCGGTGTGCTGGCGTACGAGGTCGTTCATGGAGGGCACGTGTGCGAGCGTACCCGGGGTAGGACCGTGTCTTTGGCCATGGGAATACCCAGGACGGGTCGGTTCCGCGTATGTTGGAGGAAGTGACGGTTATCAGGGGCCCGTCATTGGATGGACAGAACAGATTGGTCTAGTCCACAATGAGGTATGACTTCCGCCCTCCCCGCACAGGAGGACGGAGCGAGGTAAGCCGCGCGTTCTGCCCTGACCGCGCCGGCTCCTCCTGCCGGCCGCCGGGACCGCACACCTGACGGCCGAAGCACTCCGGGCTGCGGTGCCGGACGGGTTGAGGGTCCCGTCCCGGCACCGTGGCCCTGAGGGTGAAGCGCCATCTGCGCAGGTCAGAGGCTCAGCCCGACCGCAGCGCCGCACTCCCCCACCGCCGCCGGCACCTGCCGCGACGCGCCTTCGCGCGCCTGCCGGGCCGCGCCCCCCGGCGGCGGCCCTTGACCCTCACACCGTGTCAGGCGCTGAACTCGGAGACATCATGTTCACCATCGGAGACTTCGCCCGGCACGGCCGCGTATCGGTCCGGATGCTGCGTCACTACGACGCCACCGGCCTGCTGCTCCCGGCCCATGTCGATCCCGCCACCGGCTACCGGTACTACACGGGGGCCCAGCTGGCCCGGCTCAACCGCGTCATCGCGCTGAAGGACCTCGGCTTCACCCTCCAGCAGGTCGGGGAGATCCTCGACGAGCGGGTGGGCGCCGAGGAGCTGCGCGGCATGCTGCGGCTGCGCCGGGCCGAGCTGGAGGACGCCGTGAGCGCGGCGGCGGCGCGGCTGGTCCAGGTCGAGGCGCGGCTCCGGTCGATCGAGAGCGAGGGGCGCATGCCCGAGAACGACGTCGTACTGAAGGACGTCCCGGCGGTACGGGTGGCCGAGCTGACCGCCACGGCGGCGAGCTTCGAGCCGCAGGACATCGGCCCGGTCATCGGGCCGCTGTACGAGGAGCTGTTCCGGCGCCTGGCGGCGGCGGGCATCGCCCCGTCCGGCCCGGGAGTGGCGTACTACGAGGACGCGCCGGAGGGCGGCGGCGCGATCACCGTGCACGCGGCGGTCGAGGTCGCGGCCCCGCTCCAGGACGGCGCGGTGCGGGTCCTGGACCTGCCGGGCCTCGCGCAGGCGGCGACCATCGTGCACCGCGGGTCGATGGACGCCGTGCTGCCGACCGCACAGGCCCTGGCCCGGTGGATCGACGGCCACGGCTACCGCGAGGCCGGCTACCCGCGGGAGATCAGCCTGGAGTGCCCGGCCGACCGCGACCAGTGGGTGACCGAGCTCCAGGCGCCGGTCACGGCGGCCTGACGGCTCGGCTTTCGGGCCCCGCTTCCCGGATCCTCCGGGAAGCGGGGCCCTACCGCGTTTCGGTCACCTTGGCGAGGGCGCGCGGGGCGTCCGGGTCCTGGCCGCGGGCGATCGTGATCTCGTACGCGAGGAGCTGGAGCGGGATGATCTCCAGCAGCGGCTGGAGTTCCTCGGGCACCCCCCGGGAGGGCAGGACGAACCCGGCCGAGGCCGCGTCCACCTCGGCCTGGGGGCCGACCACGAAGAGGTCGGCGCCACGGCCGCGCAGCCGGTCCAGGACGGGGCGCAGGGCCTCGCCGCCGTGGCCCTCGGTGACCACGGCGATCACCGGGGAGATGTTGTCGACCATGGCGAGCGGGCCGTGCAGCAGGTCCGCGCCGGAGTAGGCGAGCGCCGGGATGTAGCTGGTCTCCATGAGCTTGAGGGCGGCCTCGCGGGCGGTCGGGTAGCCGAAGCCGCGCGAGGTGATGACCATCCGCTCGGCGAAGCGGTAGCGGGCGGCGAGTGCGCGCACCTCGTCGCCGCGGGCCAGGACCTCCTCGGCGAGCGCGGGCAGGGCGGCCGCCGGTCCGGCGCCGTCGGCGCCGCGCAGGGCCTCGGTGAAGAGGTACAGGGCCAGCAGCGAGGCGGTGTACGTCTTGGTGGCGGGCAGCGCCTTCTCCGGGCCGGCCAGGATGTCGATGTGGTGCTCGGAGACCGCGGCGAGGGCCGAGTCCGGGTTGTTGGTGACGGCGAGGGTGATCGCGCCGGCCGCGCGGGCGGCCTGGGTGGAGGCGACCAGGTCGGGCGAGCCGCCGGACTGGCTCACGGTGACGACCAGGACGTCGTCGAGGCGCGGCCGGGCGCCGTACGCGGTGATCGTGGACATCGAGCTGAGTCCGCAGGGCAGTCCGTGGCGGACCTCCAGCAGGTACTTCGCGTAGAGCGCGGCGTGGTCGGAGCTGCCGCGGGCCGCGAGGAGCACGAAGCGCGGGGAGCGGGCCGCGATGGCCTCGGCGGTGGCGCGGACCGGGTCCGCGCCGTCCTGGAGGAGCCGTCGCCAGCCGGCCGGCTGCTGGCGGATCTCGGCGGCCATGATGCTGCCGGGCTGTTCCATGCGCCGTCCTCCGGTGGTCCGGGACCGGGCCGCGTTCCCGCGGTGCCGGGAGGCCGGCGGGGCGGGATCGGCCGACCATGGAGACAGTCGAGCACGGGGGCCGGTCCGGCCGCCAGCGGAGCCGGTGCGAAGGGCCCTTCTCTGCTAGATTGGACCCAGATTGGTCTATACCATAGCGCCCACTTCTTCTCAGATCGGCAGGAACAGCGTGGAAGTTGTCATCGTTCCGGACGCCAAGGCAGGCGGCGAGCTCATCGCGGAGGCCATGGCGGCCCTGGTCCGACGCAAGCCCGACGCACTGCTCGGCGTGGCCACCGGCTCGACCCCGCTGCCCATCTACCAGGCCCTCGCGGCGAAGGTCCGCGCCGGCGAGGTCGATGCCTCCCGCGCCCGGATCTGCCAGCTCGACGAGTACGTCGGCCTGCCCGCCGGGCACCCCGAGTCCTACCGCTCCGTCGTGCTGCGCGAGGTCGTCGAACCGCTCGGACTGACGGAGAGCTCGTTCATGGGCCCGGACGGGTCCGCCGCGGACGTCGTGGCGGCCTGCGACGACTACGACCAGGCGCTCGCCGACGCCGGCGGCGTCGACTTCCAACTGCTGGGCATCGGCACGGACGGCCACATCGGCTTCAACGAGCCCTGCTCCTCGCTGGCCTCCCGCACCCGGATCAAGACGCTCACCGAGCAGACCCGCGTCGACAACGCGCGCTTCTTCGACGACGACATCGACCAGGTGCCGCACCACGTCATCACCCAGGGCATCGGCACCATCCTGGACGCCCGCCACCTGGTGCTGCTGGCCACCGGCGAGGGCAAGGCCGAGGCGGTCGCGCAGACCGTCGAGGGCCCGGTCTCCTCGCTCGTACCGGCGTCCGCGCTCCAGTTGCACCGGCACGCCACCGTGATCGTGGACGAGGCGGCCGCGTCCAAGCTGAAGCTCGCCGACTACTTCCGTCACGCCTTCGCCAACAAGCCGGACTGGCAGGGCCTGTAGACCGCCCGGGCGGCGCGGTCTTGGCGGCCCGCGCCGTCCGCGGCAACGCGTAAGGGCCGGGCGACCCCTCGGGGTCGCCCGGCCCTTCGTGTGCGAGGCGCGGGATCCGGTGCGGAGCCCCTGCTGCGGGCCCGGGGCTGCTACGCCCCCGCGACGATCTCCGCGGCCGCCCGGCCGCAGACCCGCGAGGCGCCGTGCGTGGCGATGTACAGCGCGCCGCGCGGCTCGGCCCGCGGCAGGCCCATCTCGATCACGACGGTGTCCGGGCGGGCCGCGACCAGCGCGTCCAGGGCCGCGGTCATCCACGGGTGCCGGTGGGCGTCCCGTACGACCGCGACGATGGTGCGCGGGCCCGCGGCGGCGAGCACCGCAGCCGGGTCCACGGACTCGTCGAAGCGGGCGGACTCGGTGTCCGGGACCAGCTCGGCCAGCTCGGCGGCGGGGCCCCACGGGGTCTCGTCGCCGACCGCGATGTTCGCGACGGGGGCGAACGTGGCGACGTACGCCGAGGTGACGGGCTTGCGGTCGCCGGAGACCAGGACGGCGCGGCGGGCCGCGGTCAGGCCGATGCCGGCCGTGCCGGGCGCGCTCCCCTCCTGCGGCGCACCCGGCGCGGCGGCCACCCGTGCCTGCCGGGTCCACTCGGCGAGGGACCGCACCCGGGCGGCGGCGTCGGCGAGCCGCTCCTCCGGGAGGTGTCCCTCGCGCACGGCGGCCACCAGGGCGTCGCGCAGCCGCAGGACGGTGCCCTCGTCGGCGAGGCCGCCGCCGACACAGATGGCGTCGGCACCGGCGGCGATGGCGAGCACGGAGCCGCGCTCGATGCCGTACGTGCCGGCGATGGCGTTCATCTCCATGCCGTCGGTGACGATCAGGCCCTGGTAGCCCAGCTCCTCGCGCAGCAGTCCGGTGAGGATCTGCGGGCTGAGGGTGGCGGGCCGGGTCGGGTCGAGCGACGGGAGCAGGATGTGCGCGCTCATGATCGACTTGGTGCCGGCGTCCATGGCGGCCTTGAAGGGCACGAGCTCACGGGCGTACAGGGTCTCCAGGTCCGCGTCGATCCGCGGCAGCGCGTGGTGCGAGTCCACGTTGGTGTCGCCGTGGCCGGGGAAGTGCTTGGTGCACGCGGCGACGCCGGCGGCCTGCAGGCCCTCGACGTACGCGGCGGTGTGCCGGGCCGTCAGGTGGGTGTCGGCGCCGAAGGAGCGCACTCCGATGACCGGGTTGTCCGGGTTGGAGTTGACGTCCGCGGAGGGCGCCCAGTTGAGGTTGACTCCGCACTCGGCGAGCCGGCGGCCGAGCTCGCGGGCCACGTCGCGGGTGAGTGCGGTGTCGTCGACGGCGCCGAGGGCGAGGTTGCCGGGGAAGGACGAGCCGCCCCGGACCTCCAGGCGGGTGACGTCGCCGCCCTCCTCGTCGATCGCGACGAGGACGTCGTCCCGTTCGGCGCGCAGCTGCGCGGTGAGCGCGGCGAGCTGGCCGGGCGAGGTGATGTTGCGGCCGAAGAGGCCGACGGCGGTGAGGCCTTCGGCGACCTGGCGCAGCAGCCAGTCGGGGGCGGTGGTCCCCAGGAAGCCGGGCTGGAGGACGGCGAGGGCGTCCCGGGTCACGGTGTCGGGGCGGTGCGCGAGGATCGTCATCGGGAGAGGGTCATCCCTTCACTGCGCCGGCGGTAAGACCCGCGGCCATCTTTCGCTGGACCACGAGGAAGAGCGCGACGATCGGCACGGCCATCATGGTGGAGCCGGCCATCATCGGGGCGAACTCGGTGCCGTTCTTGGTGATGAAGTTGCTGAGCCAGACGGTGGCGGTCTGGTTCTGCTGGCTCATCAGCATCAGGGCGTAGAGGTACTCGTTCCACGCCTGGATGAAGCCGTAGACGGAGGTCGCGACCATGCCGGGGGCGAGCAGCGGGAAGACCACCCGCATGAAGGCGCCGGTCGGGGTGCAGCCGTCGACCATGGCCGCTTCTTCGAGCTCCTTCGGGATGTTCACGATGAAGCCGCGCAGCGTCCACACCGTGAAGGGAAGGATGAAGGTCAGGTACGTGATGATCAGGCCGGTGAGCTTGTCGTACTGACCGAGGTCGTTCAGCAGCAGGAAGACCGGGATGATCATGGCGACGAGCGGGATCATCTGGACGGCGAGGATGCCGACGATGACGACCTTGCGGCCGCGGAAGGCGAACCGCGAGATGGCCAGGGCCGCCAGCATGCCGACGAGGATGCCGATGACGACCACGACGAGCGAGACGATCAGCGAGCGGCCGACCGGGCCCCAGAAGTCGTTGATCTCCAGGGCGCGACGGAAGTTGTCGAACGTCGCGCTCGTCGGGAAGAACTTGGGGTTGGGGTCGATCGCGTCCTTGGCGGGCTTGAACGCGGTGTTCAGCATCCAGTAGACGGGGAAGCCGGCCGTGACGAAGACGAACAGGCCGAGGAGGTTCCAGCCGAGCTTCGACTTCCTGAAGCCCTTGCCCTTGCTGCGGCGTGCGACGCGCGGGGTCGCGGTGGTCGAGGTCACTCCACCTCTCCGATCTTGAGCATCTGGCGCATGTAGACCGCGACCACACCGAGCAGCAGCAGGACGGTCACCAGGGCGATCGCGGAACCGCCCGAGTAGTCGTTGACCACGAAGGCCTGCTGGTACGAGTAGGTGGTCAGCAGCTGGAACTCGGCTTCGGGGTTGCCGTTGCGCATCACGAAGACCTGCGGGAAGACGCCCATGTCCCAGATGACCGAGAGGGTGGTCAGCATGACGATGATCGGCTTCATGATGGGCAGCGTGACGTGGCGGAAGACGCCCCAGGCGCCGGCGCCGTCGAGGCGGGCGGCCTCTTCGAGCTCCTTGGGCACCTGGGTGAGGCCGGCGCTGAGGGTGATGACGACGAAGGGCACCGCGCCCCAGACGACCAGGAGCATGATCACGATCAGGCCCTGGGTGCTGCTGGCGAACCAGTTGTGGCCGATCATGTCGACGCCCGGGAGCTTGCTCATCAGGTAATTGAGCACGCCGTAGTTGGTGTCGAAGATCCACTTGAAGATGGCGGTGGAGACCAGGATCGGCATGCCCCAGCTCGCCACGAGAGCGATGTTGATGAGGGCCTTGACCCAGCCGGAGACCCGCTGGAGCAGCAGGGCTATCGCCATGCCGAGCACCATGGTCAGGACGACCGCGCCGACCGCGAAGACCACGGTGCGCACGACGACGGACCAGAACTCGCCGTCGCCGAGGATCTCGGTGAAGTTCTCGAAGCCGACCCACTCGGCTTCCTTGAAGCCCCAGAGTTCGGACTTGCCGAAGCTCTGGAAGGAGAGGGACACCAGTCTGTAGAGCGGGTATCCCATGACGAGCACGATGACCAGCAGGCACGGGGCCAGCAGCAGCCAGGGAGTCGCGGCGGAGCCCTTGCGCTCCGGCCTTCCCGGCTTGCCCGTGCTCCCTGTCCCGGCTCCGGTGGAACTCTGCTGCTTCGCCGGTGGCAGCTCGGCGGTGGTTGTCTGTGCGGCACTCATCGCGCGCTCCTCAGGGGTCCCTCTCTTGCTACGGGCAGCAGGGCCCCGCCCCGTGTGGCCGGGCGGGGCCCTGCTCACTCAGGTCACTTGGTGTTGATGACCTTGTCGATCTCGGCGTCGGCGGCCTTGGCCGCGTCCTCGACCGACTTCTTGCCGGTGCCGATCTGGACGAGCATGGTCTGGAGGACCTTGGCCTTCTCGATCTGGCCCCAGCCCGGCGCGGTGGGAACGAACCACGAGGACTCGGCGGCGGTGGCCGCGACCTGGGTCTTCGGGTCGGCCTTCAGCGGCGCGAGGTCCGTCTTGTTGTTCGGGAGGTTGCCCTTGGCGATCAGGCCGGCCTGGCCCTTGGCGCCGGTGAAGGCGTTGATCCACTCCGCGGCCACGTCCTTGGCCTCGGACTTGGACGGGATCGCCAGGTCGGAGCCGCCGAGGAAGACGGGGAGGTTCTTGCCGTTCGGGCCGGGCATCACGAAGTTCTCGAGCTTCTCGGCGAGCTTGCCGACCTTGTCGCTCTCGGGGGCGGCCGCGGTGGCGCCCTCCCAGCCGGCGGCGAAGAGCGTCGCGGCGTTGCCCTGGCCGAACACGACCGGACGGTCGGACTCGTCCTTGGTCTTGTCGCCGTGCATGTACTTGTCGAGGATCTCCTTGTACTGCTTGAGACCCTTCAGCGACTCGGCGGAGGACAGGGAGCCCTTCCACTGGCCGCCCTCGTTCTTCGCGATGGCGCCGCCGGCGTCGTAGACGAAGGACATCGCCGCGTACCAGTCCGGCGAGGGCTGGTACCAGGCGCTGAACTTGTCGCCCTTCTTCTGCTGGATGGCGTCGAGGGCCTTGGTCAGCTCGGCCCAGGTCTTCGGGGCGGTCTTGACGCCCGCCTCGGCGGCGATGTCCTTGCGCCAGGTGCCCACGCGGCCACCGGCGTAGTAGGGGACGCCGTACGTCTTGCCCTCGTAGGTCACGGACTCCTTGAGGGCGTCCAGCCAGGAGGCGGAGTTGTCGAACTTCGAGGCGTCGACCTCGGAGAAGGCGCCGGTCGACATGTAGCCGATCATCTCGGAGTTGCCCATTTCGACAACGTCCGGGGCCTTGTCCGTGGCGAGCACGGCGTCGAGCTTGGCGTTCTTGTCCGGCCAGCCGTAGTACTCGTGCTTGATCTTGATGCCGGGGTGCTTCGCGACAATCGCGTCGTCGGCAGCCTTGACCAGGTCAGGCCAGTTGTTCTGGGCGTCGACCGTGAGCCATACGGTGAGCTCCTTGGCGGCGGAGGGCTTGTCGCCGCCGTCCTTCTTGCCTTCGTCCGAACCGCCACACGCCGCCAGGCCGATTACCATGCCCGCGACACCAACCGCCGCGATGAGCTTGCGCTTCACGCCACTCTCCTCAGGGATGCCTGCACTCCCCCTGCCCGCCGACGGTGACAATCGCCAAGTACTGCCCGTGGGGCCGGGATCTGATCCATATTGGTTTAGACCAGTAGCCTGGAGCTTGGCCTAGACCTTTGGGGGTGTCAAGGGTGTAATAAACGAGGTGTCAGTCCGTTACCGGACCGACACCTCAGGGAGGGGCGAGGTCCGTGCTCCGGCCCGTGTCACGATGTGACCGCACACAACGGAGGAGCCGGTGACGGCAACGAGACTGGAGTCGGGAAGGCGGGCGGCGATGGCCACCGAAGGGGCGCTCACGGAGCCGGAGAGCGGGGCAGTCACTCGTACCGCGCGCGTGCCCAAGTACTACCGACTCAAGCGCCATTTGCTCGACATGACCGAAACCCTGCCCCCCGGCACCCCGGTACCCCCGGAGCGCACCCTGGCGGCGGAGTTCGACACCTCGCGCACCACTGTCCGGCAGGCCCTGCAGGAGCTCGTCGTGGAGGGCCGCCTGGAGCGCATCCAGGGCAAGGGCACCTTCGTCGCCAAGCCCAAGGTGTCCCAGCCGCTCCAACTCTCCTCGTACACCGAGGACATGAGGGCACAGGGCCTGGAGCCGACCTCGCAGCTGCTGGACATCGGCTACGTGACGGCGGACGACACCCTGGCCGGTCTGCTCAAGATCGCCACCGGCGGCCGGGTGCTGCGCATCGAGCGCCTGCGACTGGCCAGCGGCGAGCCGATGGCCATCGAGACCACCCACCTTTCGGCCAAGCGCTTCCCGGCCCTGCGCCGCTCGCTCGTCAAGTACACCTCGCTCTACACCGCCCTCGCGGAGGTGTACGACGTCCGCCTCGCGGAGGCCGAGGAGACCATCGAGACCTCGCTGGCCACCCCCCGCGAGGCCGGGCTGCTGGGCACCGACGTCGGCCTTCCGATGCTGATGCTCTCGCGGCACTCCCTGGACGCCGAGGGCGAACCCGTGGAGTGGGTGCGCTCGGTCTACCGCGGCGACCGCTACAAGTTCGTCGCCAGGCTCCAGCGCCCCGCCGTCTGATCCGTCGGCCACCCCGCCACCGGATCACGGCCGGGGGCTTTCGTCGGCGGCCGGCTCCCCGTAGATTCCTGCGATCACGCAGATGATCAACGAGGGGACGAGGCCATGCCGGAACCTGGATCAACGGGAACAGAACGGAACACGGCGGGTTCGGCCGGAACGCCGGACTCGCCGTCTCCTGCGGAACGCATGACACCCAAGTCGATCGCCGTCTGGTCGCTCGTCGCCCTGGTGGGCGCCGCCGGCTGGGCGGTGCTCGCGCTCTCCCGCGGCGAGGAGATCTCCGCCGCGTGGATGCTGGCCGCGGCCCTGGGCTCGTACGCCATCGCCTACCGCTTCTACTCGCGCTTCCTGGCCCGCCGGGTCCTCAAGGTCGACAAGACCCGCGCCACCCCCGCCGAACGCCTTGACAACGGTGTCGACTTCCACCCGACCGACCGGCGCGTGCTGTTCGGCCACCACTTCGCGGCCGTGGCCGGGGCCGGCCCGCTGGTCGGCCCGGTGCTCGCCGCGCAGATGGGCTACCTGCCCGGAACGATCTGGATCGTGGCGGGCGTGATCTTCGCCGGCGCCGTCCAGGACATGGTCACGCTCTTCTTCTCGACCCGGCGCGACGGCCGTTCGCTCGGCCAGATGGCCCGGGAGGAGATCGGGCCGTTCGGCGGCGCGGCCGCGCTCATCGCGGTCTTCGCCATCATGATCATCCTGCTGGCGGTGCTGGCACTGATCATCGTCAACGCGCTCTCGCACTCGCCGTGGGGCGTCTTCTCCATCGGCATGACCATCCCGATCGCCCTGTTCATGGGCGTCTACCTGCGCATCCTGCGCCCGGGCCGGGTCACCGAGGTCTCCCTCATCGGGGTCGCCCTGCTGCTGCTCGCCATCGTCGCGGGCGGCTGGGTCGCCGAGTCCTCGCTCGCGGACTTCTTCACGCTGGAGAAGGAGACCCTGGTCATCTGGATGGTCGCGTACGGCTTCCTGGCCTCGGTGCTGCCGGTGTGGCTGCTGCTCGCGCCGCGCGACTACCTCTCCACCTTCATGAAGGTGGGCACCATCGCGCTGCTCGCCATCGGCGTGGTCGTCGCCATGCCCACCCTGAAGATGCCCGCCGTCACGGACTTCGCGAGCCGCGGCGACGGCCCGGTCTTCGCCGGCTCGATGTTCCCGTTCGTCTTCATCACGATCGCCTGCGGCGCGCTCTCCGGCTTCCACTCCCTGGTCTCCTCGGGCACCACCCCGAAGATGATCCAGAAGGAGACCCAGGTCCGGATGATCGGCTACGGCGCGATGCTGACCGAGTCGTTCGTCGCGATCATGGCGATGATCGCCGCCTGCATCATCGAGCCCGGCCTGTTCTTCGCGGTGAACTCCCCGCCCGGCGTGGTCGGCACCACCGTCGAGAGCGCCTCGCAGGCGGTCGGCGCGTTCGGCTTCAGCATCTCCCCCGCCGATCTGGCGCAGGCCGCCAAGGACGTGGAGGAGTCGACGCTGCTCTCCCGGACCGGCGGCGCGCCGACGTTCGCACTCGGAATGTCCCAGATCTTCTCATCGATCTTCGGCGGCGCCTCCATGAAGGCGTTCTGGTACCACTTCGCGATCATGTTCGAGGCGCTGTTCATCCTCACCACGCTCGACGCGGGCACCCGCGTCGGCCGCTTCATGCTCCAGGACACCCTGGGCAACGTGGCCAAGCCCTTCAAGCAGATCAGCTGGAAGCCGGGCGTGTGGATCACCAGCGCGCTGGTCGTCGGCGCCTGGGGCTACTTCCTGTGGGTGGGCGTGAAGGACCCGCTGGGCGGCATCAACCAGCTCTTCCCGCTGTTCGGGATCGCGAACCAGCTGCTCGCCGCGGTGGCCCTGGCGGTCTGCACGACGCTGCTCGTCAAGTCCGGCCGCCTCAAGTGGGCCTGGGTGACGGCGGTCCCGCTGGCCTGGGACGCGACCGTCACCCTCACCGCCAGTTGGCAGAAGGTCTTCTCGGAGGACCCGCGGGTGGGCTTCTTCGCCCAGCGCGACAAGTTCCAGGCCGGCATCGACGCCGACAAGGTGCTGCCGCCCGCCAAGACCATGGGCGAGATGCACACGGTCGTCACCAACGCCACCGTGGACGGGGTGCTGTCGGCCCTGTTCGCGCTGCTCATCGTCGTCGTCCTGGTGGACGCGGCCCGGGTCTGCGTCAGGGCCGTCCGCCGCCCCGCGACGGTCACCCTCCACGAGACGCCGTACGTGCGCTCCGCGATCGTCGCCCCGGCCGGGCTCTTCCCCACCAAGGAGGAGAAGGCCGAACTGGCCCAGGCCGCCCTGGTCGGCGGCGTGCCGGACGGCGACGGCAGGGGCGACGGCGGCCGGTCCCGGGAATCCGTCTCGTCATGACCGCCCGCGAGGTGCTCGCCCGGATCCGCTTCCACGTCCGCGAGTTCACCGGCGAGGCGGCGTACGACCGGTACGTCGCCCACGCCCGCGGCCACGACCCGGACGCCGAGGTCATGACCCGCCGCGCCTTCGAGCGGGCCCGCACGGACGCCCGCGAGGCGGACCCGCGGGAGGGCTTCCGCTGCTGCTGAGGTACGTACGTACGCAGGGCCCCGCCGGACCTGGTCCGGTGGGGCCCTCTTGCGTGCTCAGCGCACCCAGTCCTTGAGAGGCTCGGTGTGGAGGGTGATGCCGACCGGGTCTGGCAGCTCGACGTCCTTCCCGAAGGGGACAATGTGGACGTCCTCGTAGCGCCCCCCGTCCGGCTCACTGAAGACGGTCACCTCGCGGACCTCCCGGTCGACAAGCAGATAGACAGGGATTCCGGCCCGCGCATAGGCGAGGGGCTTCTCCCTCCGATCACGCCCGTCAGTGTCGGAGTCGTACGACGTGACCTCGACCACCATCAGGACCGGAGCAGGGTCGGCCCATTCCCCCTGACCGACGAAGGAGTCATCCGGCGCGAGGCACCCGCCCGGTCGCGCACGACCCGACCGGTAATCGCCGACCGCCAGTCCCCGTTCGGCGTGGAGCCACAGCTCGGGCCGGTGCTGCATACAGATACGGGCGAGCCACAGAACGATTCGGTCGTGATCCCGTCCTGCATTGCCTTGACCCCCAGCTTCCCGCCGATCAACTCCAGTCTCAGCCCCTCGATCTCTCGAGCGGCTATACGGGCGAGAATCTCGAACTCTTCAGTCAGGATCTGGGGACGTTCAACCATGACGGTCATGCCTCGCTCGCCTTCCGCGACGGTGCTGCTTCGACGATAGCGCCGCCCGCCGACACCCGTCCCCCGCGCGCGGGTGCGCACGCCCGACCTGCGGCGGACCGGCCTTCGCGCGCGCCCGGAAGGGTGAACTGAGGCCCGCCAAAGGCCCCGGACACCCACCCGCCGTCTCGATCCGTAGCCGCGCGGATACACGGCCGACACAACATCTAGGGGGTCGCACGCGAGGCTGCCCCCACATGTATGCTCATCCTCGCTGTCGTCGTAGGGGAATCCGGTGCGAATCCGGAACTGTCCCGCAACGGTATGAGATGCACTGATCTGTGCAATGCGAGTCCGAAGACCTGCCGACAGCGCACCCGGGTCGACCGAACCGGGTCCAGACACGTCCGGGTCTCGCGGGTTGGGCCGGCGGACGCCATGCGGGGACGCACTGCCCGCCCTGCCACGGGCGGTTGCTCTCGTCATCTCCGCATGCGCGCTCGCGCCCCGCTTCCGCAGCGACACGGGCCGAGCGAGGGAGAGCCCCCACCGTGACCATCGCGCCCGCCGCACCGCGCGCCGAGTCCGACCAGCCCGAGGCCGAAGGCCCCGGCGCCGCGCTGCTGCGCACCCTCACCGACCTCACCGCCGACCTCCCGGACACCGACCCCGGCCGGGTCGCCGCCGCCGCCCTGCGCGGCCGCAGCGCCGCCGCGGACGAGGCCGAGCTGCGCGGCCTGGCGACCGAGGCGGCGGCGGGGCTCATCTCCGAGGACCCGGCGTACTCCCGGCTCGCCGCCCGTCTGCTCACCCTCGCCATCGCGGACGAGGCCGCCGGCCAGGGCGCGACCTCCTTCTCGGCCTCCGTCGAGGTGGGCCACCGCGAGGGCCTCATCGCGGACCGCACCGCGGAGTTCGTCCGCACCCACGCCACCCGGCTGGACGCGCTGGTCGAACTCTCCCTCTCCGACGGCGCCGACGACCGCTTCGGCTTCTTCGGCCTGCGCACCCTGCACAGCCGCTACCTGCTGCGCCACCCGATCACCCGCCAGGTCGTCGAGACCCCGCAGCACTTCATGCTCCGCGTGGCGTGCGGCCTCGCGGAGGACGACAGCCTGCGCGCGGTGGAGGAAGTGGCCTCGCTGTACCGGCTGATGAGCCGCCTGGACTACCTGCCGTCCTCCCCCACCCTGTTCAACTCGGGCACCCGGCACCCGCAGATGTCCTCCTGCTACCTGCTGGACTCCCCGCTCGACGAGCTCGACTCGATCTACGACCGCTACCACCAGGTCGCGCGCCTGTCGAAGCACGCCGGCGGCATCGGCCTGTCGTACTCCCGCATCCGCGCCCGCGGCTCGCTGATCCGCGGCACCAACGGTCACTCCAACGGCATCGTCCCGTTCCTGAAGACCCTCGACGCCTCCGTCGCGGCGGTCAACCAGGGCGGCCGGCGCAAGGGCGCGGCCGCGGTCTACCTGGAGACCTGGCACGCGGACATCGAGGAGTTCCTGGAGCTGCGCGACAACACCGGTGAGGACGCCCGGCGCACGCACAACCTGAACCTCGCGCACTGGATCCCGGACGAGTTCATGCGCCGCGTGAACTCCGACGGCCAGTGGTCGCTGTTCTCCCCGGCCGACGTGCCGGAGCTGGTCGACCTGTACGGCGACGAGTTCGACGAGGCCTACCGCAAGGCCGAGGCCTCGGGCCTGGCGAAGAAGAGCATGCCGGCGCGCGACCTGTACGGCCGCATGATGCGCACCCTCGCGCAGACCGGCCAGGGCTGGATGACGTTCAAGGACGCCTCCAACCGGACCGCGAACCAGACCGCCCTGCCCGGCAGCGTGGTCCACTCCTCGAACCTCTGCACCGAGATCATCGAGGTGACCAACGACGGCGAGACCGCGGTCTGCAACCTGGGCTCGGTCAACCTGGGCGCGTTCGTGCTCGCCGAGACCGGCGAGATGGACTGGGAGCGGCTGGACGAGACCGTCCGCACCGCCGTGACCTTCCTCGACCGGGTCGTGGACATCAACTTCTACCCGACCGAGCAGGCCGGCCGCTCGAACGCCCGCTGGCGTCCGGTGGGCCTGGGCGCGATGGGACTCCAGGACGTCTTCTTCAAGCTGCGCCTGCCCTTCGACTCGGCCGAGGCCAAGGCCCTGTCGACGAAGATCTCCGAGCGGATCATGCTGGCCGCGTACGAGGCGTCCACCGACCTCGCCGAGCGCAATGGACCGCTCCCGGCGTGGGCCGAGACCCGTACCGCGCAGGGCGTGCTGCACCCGGACCACTACGAGGTCGAGCGCCACTGGCCGGAGCGCTGGGACGCACTGCGCGCCCGGATGGCGACGACCGGCCTGCGCAACTCGCTGCTGCTGGCCATCGCGCCGACCGCCACGATCGCCTCGATCGCGGGCGTGTACGAGTGCATCGAGCCGCAGGTCTCCAACCTCTTCAAGCGCGAGACGCTCAGCGGCGAGTTCCTCCAGGTCAACGGCTACCTGGTCGAGGAGCTCAAGGCGCTCGGCGTGTGGGACGCGCAGACCCGCGAGGCGCTGCGCGAGTCCAGCGGCTCGGTGCAGGGCTTCGGCTGGATCCCCGCGGAGGTCCGCGAGCTGTACCGCACCGCGTGGGAGATCCCGCAGCGCGGCCTGATCGACATGGCGGCGGCCCGTACGCCGTTCCTCGACCAGAGCCAGTCGCTGAACCTGTTCCTGGAGACGCCCACCATCGGCAAGCTCAGCTCGATGTACGCGTACGCCTGGAAGCAGGGTCTGAAGACCACCTACTACCTGCGCTCGCGTCCGGCGACGAAGATCGCCCGCGCCGCGTCCGGGTCCGCCGTCCCGGCGGCCGTGACCGAACTCCCGCAGGCCGTCGACGCCGATGCGCTGGCCTGCTCCCTTGAGAACCCCGAGTCCTGCGAGGCCTGCCAGTAATGAGCACCACCCAGTCCGACAAGAACCTCCTGGACCCGGGCTTCGAGCTCACCCTCCGCCCGATGCGCTACCCGGACTTCTACGAGCGCTACCGGGACGCGATCAAGAACACGTGGACGGTGGAGGAGGTCGACCTCCACTCCGACGTCGCCGACCTCGCCAAGCTCACGCCGGCCGAGCAGCACATGATCGGCCGCCTGGTCGCGTTCTTCGCGACGGGCGACTCGATCGTCTCGAACAACCTGGTGCTGACGCTCTACAAGCACATCAACTCCCCGGAGGCGCGGCTGTACCTGAGCCGCCAGCTCTTCGAGGAGGCCGTGCACGTCCAGTTCTACCTGACGCTGCTCGACACCTACCTGCCCGACCCGGACGACCGCGCGGCCGCCTTCGACGCCGTCGAGGAGATCCCCTCGATCCGCGAGAAGGCGCAGTTCTGCTTCAAGTGGATGGACTCGGTCGAGAAGATCGACCGGCTGGAGACGCAGGCCGACCGCCGTCGCTTCCTGCTGAACCTGATCTGCTTCGCGGCGTGCATCGAGGGCCTGTTCTTCTACGGCGCCTTCGCGTACGTGTACTGGTTCCGCAGCCGCGGCCTGCTGCACGGTCTGGCCACCGGCACCAACTGGGTGTTCCGCGACGAGACCATGCACATGAACTTCGCGTTCGAGGTCGTGGACACGGTCCGCAAGGAGGAGCCGGAGCTCTTCGACGACGCGCTCCAGCAGCAGGTCACGGACATGCTGAAGGAGGCCGTCGAGGCGGAGCTCCAGTTCGGCCGCGACCTGTGCGGTGACGGCCTGCCCGGCATGAACACCGAGTCGATGCGCGAGTACCTGGAGTGCGTCGCGGACCAGCGCCTGGTCCGCCTCGGCTTCCCGGCGGTCTACGGCTCGCAGAACCCGTTCTCCTTCATGGAGCTCCAGGGCGTCCAGGAGCTGACGAACTTCTTCGAGCGCCGCCCGTCGGCGTACCAGGTCGCCGTGGAGGGCACCGTGGACCTGGACGAGGACTTCTAGGAACGGTCCGGCACGACCGACCCGGTCCCGGAAGCACGACGGAGCGCCCCCGCACCCGCGCGGGGGCGCTTCGTCGTGTCCGGGGCCGGTTCAGTGCCCGGCCGCGTGCCGTACGCCGGCCCGGGGCGCACGGCCGCGGGCCGGAGTCCGCGGGCGCCCGTCCCGGACGAGCTGCTCGCGCTGCCGGGCCGCGCGCAGCTGCCGGTCGATGCGGTGGTCGCGGAGGGCGCCCCAGAGGGACGGGGCGAGCAGCAGCGCGGCGACGAGGAAGACGGCGAGGAAGCTCAGGAACGTGTTCATGACTCCACTGTCGCTCTCCCCGGAAAGATCAAACAGTGGCAGGACTGTCATCCGGCATCGAATTACTGCCACACTGGGGGCATGACGACCCAGCCTGATCCGAAGACCGCGCCCCCGCTGAAGGCCGCGCCCACGCTGACGAACGTGGCGGTGGCCGTCACGCGCGGCGTGGCGCCCTTCGAGCTCGGGGTGTTCTGCGAGGTCTTCGGCCTGGACCGCAGCGATGTGGGACTGCCGTCGTACGACTTCGCGGTGTGCGCGGTGGAAGAGGGGCCCGGGCCGGTACCGACCGGCGACGGGGCGTTCGACATCGTCACGCGGCACGGGCTGGAACGGCTGGAGGGCGCCGACCTGATCTGCGTGCCGGCGGACCGGCGGGCGGCCGTCCGGGAGTACCCCGAGCCCTTCCTCGCGGCCCTGCGCCGGGCGGTGGACCGGGGGGCGATCGTGCTGAGCGTGTGCTCCGGGGCCTACGTGCTGGGCGCTGCCGGGCTCCTCGACGGGCGCCGCTGCACGACCCACTGGATGCACGCCCCGG
Organism: Streptomyces sp. NBC_00239; assembly: GCF_036194065.1. NCBI lineage: Bacteria > Bacillati > Actinomycetota > Actinomycetes > Kitasatosporales > Streptomycetaceae > Streptomyces > Streptomyces sp. NBC_00239. The sequence goes on from NZ_CP108095.1 coordinate 3,018,322, forward strand.
AGCTGTCCCGCCGCTACCCGCGGGCCGACGTGGACCCGGACGTGCTGTACGTGGACGACGGCCCGGTGATCACGGCGGCGGGCACCGCGTCCGGGATCGACGCCTGCCTCCACGTGGTCCGTCAGGCGCACGGGGCCGCGGTGGCCAACGCCATCGCGCGCCGGATGGTCGTCCCGCCGCACCGGGACGGCGGCCAGGCCCAGTTCATCCAGCGGCCGCTCCCGGCCGCCGCCTGCGACACGGTGGGCGAGGTGCTCGGCTGGATGGCCCGGCACCTGGCGGAGGAGATCACCGTGGAGCAGCTGGCGGACCGGGCGCACATGTCACCGCGCACCTTCGCCCGCCGCTTCCTCCAGGAGACCGGCACGACGCCGTACCGCTGGCTGCTGCGCCACCGGGTGCTGCTGGCGCAGGAGTTGCTGGAGTCGACGGACGCGACCGTCGACACGATCGCCGGGCGCAGCGGCTTCGGCAACGCGGCGGCGCTGCGCCACCACTTCCTGCGGACGCTCGGCACCACGCCGAACGCCTTCCGCAGGACCTTCCGGGGGCCGGCGGCCGCCTGAACCCCCGGACGGGCGGGGACTACGCGTTGGGGACGGTCTCGTAGCGCGGGGTGCCCTCGGCCATCTGGGCCAGGGCGTCCTTGCGCTCGCGCTTGGAGAGCCGGTCGATGTACAGGTAGCCGTACAGGTGGTCGGTCTCGTGCTGGAGGCAGCGGGCGAAGTAGCCGGTGCCGCGGACCTTGATCGGGTTGCCCTGGGCGTCCTGCCCGTGCACCACGGCGTAGTCGGGGCGGGCCAGCGCCGCGTACGCGGTGGGCACCGAGAGGCAGCCCTCGTTCGAGTCGTCGAGGACCCGGCGGTCGGCGGGCAGCTCCTGGAGGACCGGGTTGACGACGACACCGGTGTGCCGGACGCCGTCGTCGTCGGGGCAGTCGTAGACGAAGACCTTCAGGTCCACACCGATCTGGTTGGCGGCCAGGCCCACGCCCTCGGCGGCCTTCTGGCTCGCGAACATGTCGTCGATCAGCGCGGCGAGCTCGTCGCCGAACTCGGTGACGTCCTTGCACTCGCGGTGCAGCACCGGATTGCCGACGACCGTGATCGGGCGGGCGGTGCCGCGCTCCCGGTGGGCGAGCTCACGTGCCTCGCAGTCCTCGGTGTCCACGACGTAGCCGTCGTTCACCTCGGCAGCCTCGTTGACCGTGTTCTCCTGCTGCGACATGTCCGCCGTACGCCTTCCGTAAGTCTGCCGGTGTGCCCGTACAGAGTACGGGCAGCGCTCAGCAGACTTCTTCGAGATCCCGCCACTCGCGGCTGTCCGGACTGTCGGCCACCCAGCCGTCGAGGAGTCCGCGGACCAGCCCGGCGGGGGCGGCGAGGCCGCACTCCCGCTCGGGCACCCAGAGCGAGCCGGAACCGGCCGTCCGGTGGCCCAGCGGACCGGGATGGCCGGGCTCGCTGTGGTCGTGCGGGTCGAGGTGCTCGCCGTCGCCCTCGCCGCTGGGCATGGCGCTCTCCGAGCAGGTCCGACACAGCAGCCGCACCGACGAGGACCAGTCCTCGGCGGCGAAGCCGGCGTCCGAGGCCAGCTGCTCCAGCGCGTCGCGGTCCGCCTCGGTGGCCGCCTCCAGCAGCACCACCCATGTCGGCACGGGCGAGGGCGCCCACAGCTCGATCTCGTCGAAGACGGGGTAGGAGGGGCCGGCCGCGGTGACCCGCTCGCCGTGCGGGACCCCGTCGTGCAGGACCACCTCGCCCCAGCGCCGGCCGGAAGACGGCAGCGGGATCGAGAGGACCTCCATCCGGGCCGGATCGAGCCTGCGGCCCCACACGACCTCGGCCTCGCCCTCGGGCGACAGCCGGACGGCCGCGCTGCCCAGCTCCATGCCCACCGGTTCGCCGGCCGCGCCCGCGCCCCGGGGGTCGCCGGGCACCTTCAGTCCGTACGCCTGCCAGGCCCGCCGGGCCAGCGGCCAGTCCTGGAGGGCGGTGGCGGCGATGCCCACGTTCCACCAGTCCGGCGCGCCGGTCTCGCGGTCGAGGAGGGCCACGGCGCGCAGCCCGGCGGCCCGCGCCTGTTCCCAGTCGTGCCGGAACTTGTGGAGCAGCGCCAGGTTGAACCAGGACTCGGAGAGCCATGGCTCCATGTCGGCGGCGCGCGTCAGCAGCGCTCCCGCGTCTTCGTACCGGCCGTCGCCGATCAGCGTGAACGCGCGGTCGGTGGCCTGCCGCCACGAGGCGGAGGGCCGATGCCGTACCTTCCCGAAGATCCTCACGATTCCCGCCTGCCTGGGGGCACCTCCCAGCGGTGGCTGGGACTGCGGTGCAGCCTTGCGGACACTCTCTCTTCGCATCCAACCATGCCCACTCGGACGGCCGCTCATTACCCGCGGGTTACCCCGGTGCAGAAGGGGCCACTCCGGCACGTCCGGGAGGGTACTCGCGCCCGTCCCGCGGGCCGTCCGGTCCACTCGCGGCCGGGCCGTCCGCGCTGGGGCCGCCGCCGTCGCCGCCCCGCTGGAGCACCCGGGCGAGGGCTTCGACGACCGCCGGCTGGTAGGCGTGGGCGGTGCCCAGCCGCAGCTGTTCGAGGGCGGCCAGCGAGCCGCCCGGATGCCGGTCCCCGCCCGCCAGGTCGTCGTACGCGTTCACGGTCCGCACGATCCGGGCGGACAGCGGCTGGTCCCGGTACGGGTCCGCCTGCCGCTCGACCACGACGGCCACCGCCGGCGGCACGCCGGTCTGGCGGGCCACCTCCCCGCCCAGCTCGGCGATCCGGCGCCGCTCGGCGTCCGGCAGCAGCGCGGTGGCGCCGTCCGGCACGGGGTCGACGAGGGCGAGCTGGCCGATGTCGTGCATCAGGGCCGCGTACTCCAGCACGGTCAGTTCGCGCGCGGACAGGCCCAGGTCCCGGCCCACCTCGCAGCTGAGGGCGGCGACCCGGCGGGCGTGCCCCGGCCGGGTGTAGCCGGCGATCTCGGTGGCCCGGGCCAGCGAGGTGATCGTCTGCCGGTAGGTGGTGCGGATCGCCGTGATCCGCCGGAAGGACATCTGGGTGAGCACGAGCGGCACGCTGAACACGGGCAGCGCCCACAGCCCGGCGCCGGCCACCCCGAGGGCCATCACCACGCCGGTCGCGCAGATGGCCGAGCCGATCCCGGCCAGCGCGCGCAGCTCGTCGCGCAGCAGCGGCCCGTACGGCCATCCGGTGCGGGCGGCGGCCAGCGCGGCGGCCAGCACCGCGTCGCACAGGGCGGTCAGCCCGAGCAGGACCAGCAGGAACAGCACCAGGTAGGGGCCTTGGCCCAGCCGGTCGGTGAGCCTGCCGGAGTTGTAGAGCGGCTGGAAGCAGGCGGCGGCGAAGGCCACCGTGAGGACCCGGCGGGCCACGTGGTCCAGGGCGGGGCCGCGGCCCATCGCGACGTGCGGGACCACCCCGACCAGGGCGGCCGCGACCACCACGGCGACGGTCTGGAGCACGCCGTGGTGGGTGGGGTGGCCGGCGTTCTGGCCGAGCAGTGCGTAGGCGAGGGCCCCGGCGGAGCCCAGCGGCGCGGGCTGGCGGTCGTCGACGGGCAGCCGCCCGGCCCAGTCCCGGGTGTCCCGGCGGGCCAGCTCGCCGATGGTGATCAGGATGCCGAAGACGAGGGCGATCCGCGGTTCCACGACCCCGTTCCACAGGGTGTGCCCGAGCCCCGCCGCGGTGAGCACGCCGGCCGCGCCGCGCACGGCCCACACGATGGCGGTCCTCACCGGCCGCCCCCGGCGCCCCGGCCGGCCGCCCCCGCCCCGCCCGGCCGGCCGGCCCGGCTCGGCTTGCCCGGCCGGCGGGCCGGGGCCCCCTGGCCGGCCTGGGCGGGCAGTCCGGGGAGCCCCGCTTCCTCCACTCCGCCGTGAGGCGCGTCGTCTTCCCCGACCTCGTCCCCGACCTCGTCCCCGACCTCGGCCCCGTCGTCGTCCCCGCCCGGCCCGCGGCCCGGTGGGGAAGCCGAAGCGGAATCCGATCCGGACGCCGCACCGGAGGCGGCCGGGGCATCGGGCGCGACCGCGGCCGCCGGCCCGGCCGGGATCACCTGGAGGTCCGCGCCCGCGGTCACCACCGGGTGCCAGCCGTGCCGGTCCACCGCCCGGACCAGCGCCCCGACCATCGCCGGGTCGAACTGCGCCCCGGCGCACCGCTCCAGCTCGGCCATCGCCACCGGCACCGGGCGGGCCCGGCTGTAGGACCGGGTGGAGGTCATCGCGTCGAAGGCGTCGGCCACGGCCACCACCCGGGCCAGCACCGGGATCTGGTCCCCGGTCAGCCCGTACGGGTAGCCGGAGCCGTCGACCCGCTCGTGGTGGTGCAGGATCGCCGCCCGCGCCTCCCCGAGGAACCCGATCCCGCGCACCATCTCGTGCCCGTACTCGGGGTGCAGCTCGATGATCCCGCGCTCTTCCGGGGTCAGCGGCCCGTCCTTGCGCAGCAGCCGGGTGGGCACGCCCAGCTTCCCGACGTCGTGGAGGATCCCGGCGATCCGGACCACCTCCAGCCGCTCCTCCGGCATCCCCAGCTCGCGGGCGATCATCGCGGAGGCCTGGCCGACCCGTTCGCTGTGGCCGCGCGTGTAGCGGTCCTTGATGTCGACGGCCTGGACGAGCGCGCGGATCGTGGCCCGGTGGGCGGCGCGCTCGCGGTGGTACTGGGCGAAGACCCAGCAGGAGATGTACATGGGGAGCAGCACCAGCAGCGCGGCCGGCGGGCCGTACGGGCTGCGCCACATCACGGCCATCATCAGGCCGGCCAGTCCGTGCACGGCGTGCGGTCCGAGCGAGCGCAGCAGCAGGCCCCGCCAGGCGGTGCGGGCGGGCAGCCGTTCGGCGGTGGCCAGCACTCCCCCGTCGAGGGCGGTCAGCACCAGGGTGAAGGCGGCGGACGCGGCGGCGGCCGGGAGCAGCGCGTAGGGCAGGTCCGGGCGCACCCAGCCGGGCCCCGCGCCGCCGAGCGCGGCCGGGCCGCCGAGCAGCGCGTACGTCTGCCCCGCGGCCCAGGCGGCTATGGACTGCTGTGCGGCGTGCCAGACCCGGCGTACCGCGACGGGCCGTCCGGTGACCTTGCCGGCCAGCGCGCCGGGCACCGCGGCGAGCGCGGCGGCGGCCGGGGGAAGCAGGAACACGGCCGCCAACAGCACCGGGAAGAAGGCGCCCATGCCCTCGGGCACTCTGCTGCCGAAGACCCGGCGCACCTTGACGAGTTCGAGGGCCGGGTAGAGCCCGGCGAGCAGGACGACGGCGCCCCAGGGGGTGCCGTCGGCGGTCAGTGCGGGAGCGGCGCAGAGAATTGCGCCGAGAAGGGCGCAGGCGATATAGACACGCGCCCCCGGCGGAAGCACCCGCATGGCGCTCTCCTCCCCCGTGTGCCCGAGCAAGTCAGGTACCGAATCGAAGCAGTACCGACTGGGGAGAATATGGGGGGCCCGCTGCCGGCGGGCCCCATTTTCGTATTGCGCCGTCCGGGCGGCCTCGGATTAGCACCTTCGGGTGAACGAAGGGTGGCTGCCCCGAGGCGGGTCGGAGTGGCTGCGGCCGTCCGCTCAGGTGGTGGCGGGACCGGCCGTGATGTCCTGGTCGGGCACGGCCTGCCCGGAGCGGATCAGCTCGATCCGCCCCATCACCTTGGAGCGCAGGTCGGTCGGCACGTCGTCCGATCCGCAGCAGCGCTTCACCAGCTTCTTCACGGCCTGTTCGAGGCCGTACTTCTCCAGGCAGGGATTGCACTCGCCGAAGTGCGTCTCGAACTTCGTGCAGTCACTGTCCGGCATCTCGTGGTCAAGGAACTCATAAAGGTGGTCCAGGACCTCAGAGCAGTCCGTCTCGTGCGGCTCTCCGCAGCTCATGAGCCCGAGCCTTTCCGGTCGTTCGACTCTCCCGCGCCGGCGGGGACCAGCCCGCGGTCACGGGCGTAGTCCTCCAGCATTCCGCGGAGTTGACGGCGGCCACGGTGCAGTCGCGACATGACCGTACCGATGGGTGTACCCATGATGTCCGCGATCTCCTTGTACGCAAAGCCCTCGACGTCCGCGAGATAGACGGCGATGCGGAACTCTTCCGGAATGGCCTGAAGGGCTTCCTTCACGTCGGAATCCGGAAGGTGGTCGAGCGCCTGCGACTCGGCCGAGCGCAGACCGGTCGACATGTGCGACTCGGCGCGCGCGAGCTGCCAGTCCTCGATCTCCTCGGCCGCACTGCGCTGGGGCTCGCGCTGCTTCTTGCGGTACGAGTTGATGAACGTGTTGGTCAGAATGCGGTACAGCCAGGCCTTGAGGTTGGTCCCCTCGCGGAACTGGTGGAAGGACGCGTACGCCTTGGCGTACGTCTCCTGCACCAGGTCCTCCGCGTCGGCCGGATTGCGCGTCATGCGCAGGGCGGCGGAGTACATCTGGTCGAGGTAGCCGAGGGCGTCCCGCTCGAAGCGCAGGTTGCGCTCCTCGGTCGTCTCCTCCGCGCGGACGTCGTCGGTCCCGGTAACAGGACCCACCTCCTCCAACACCGTGGCGGACCCGAATGCGGACCCGCTCGAATCGGAGAATACGCGACCAACCCGCCCGTCCGCCGCTCGAATAGGGGCCTTCTTGGGCGCCGCGAGGACCGTCCACTCCAGGTCAGCGGCCTGCGGACGGTTGGGGCAGATGGTCGAGCCCATGCGGCGCCTCTTCTCCTCTGGCTGTGCTGTACGTACCGACGTCCCGTACAACCCGGGCACCCCGCAGCACATTCCCGTGACGGCCGCCACTCGTGCGGCGTGCGTCACCGTGCGGTTCCGCAGGGTCAGCCGACGAGGCGCTCCAGCCAGTCGCCGACGGCGTCCGCGATCAGCTCCAGGGCGGCCTCCTGGGTGAGGTCGGCCTTCTTGGGCACGGCGAAGCCGTGGTCGCCGAAGGGCACCTCCACCAGCTCGTGCGCGCCGGCCGGGAACTCCTCGGGGCGCCCGAACGGGTCCCGCCCGCCCTGCACCACCAGGGTGGGGAGCCCGGCGCCGGTCAGCTCCTCGGCCCGCGAGCGCTCCGGCCGGCCGGGCGGGTGCAGCGGGAAGGCCAGCGCGAGCACCCCGGCGGCGCGCAGCTCGCGACCGGTGCGGCAGGCCACCCGGGCGCCCGCGCTGCGGCCGCCCGCGATCACCGGCAGGCCGGGCTCCGCCAGCGCCGGCCACAGCCCGCGCCAGCCCTCGTCCAGCACCTTGGGCGCGGCGGCGACCTTCTTCCCGGCGACCCGCCAGGGCTGTTCGACCAGGGCCACGGTGAATCCGCGGGCGGGCAGCGCGGCGGCGAGCGCCTGCAGGTCGCGGGCCTCGATGCCGCCGCCCGCTCCGTGGCTCACCGCGAGCACGGCCCGGGCCTTCGTGGCCCGGGGCGCGGCGACCCAGGTGATGCGGGCCTCGCCGGCCGGGGTGTCCACCGTCTGGATGCGCGTCATGGGCCTCATCCTGCCCGGTGGTCCGGCCGGCTCAGAAGAGGGTTCCGAACTCCGGCGCGGCGAGCTCGGTCAGCAGCTCCGGCCCGTTGTTCCGTACGTTGCTGACCGCGGTGGCGACCGGGTAGGCGCGCATCAGGCCGGCCGGCGGCGGGGCGAGGAGGCCCTGGAGGGCGTCCGGGTCGGTGCGGGCGGGGTCCAGCCAGGCGTCCCAGCGGTCCGGGGTGAGCATGAGCGGCATCCGCGGGTGGATCTCGGCGAGCGACCCCGGGCCCTCGGCGGGCGGCACGGCGAGGGGGGCGGTCTCCGCCTCGGTGGTGATCACCGAGCAGGTCACCCACCAGGCGTTCGGGTGGTCGTCGGGCAGCGTCCGGTCGCGCCAGAACTCGTAGATCCCGGCCATCGCGAAGACCGAGCCGTCGGCGGGGAGCACGAAGTAGGGCTGCTTGCGGGCCCGCTTCCGCTTCCCCTCGACCTCCAGCTGCCGCTCGTCACGGTCGGTGACCCACTCGTAGTAGCCGTCGGCGGGGACGATGCAGCGGCGCTGCGCGAAGGGGCGGCGGAACGACGGCTTCTCGGCGAGCGTCTCGGACCGGGCGTTGATCATCCGGGCGGCGCCGTCGGGGTCGGAGGCCCAGGAGGGCACGAGCCCCCAGCGCAGGGTGCGCAGCTGGCGAACCGGACGGCGGTCGGCGGCGTCCTTCACAGGACGGTCGAGTACGACGTGGACCTCTTTGGTGGGGGCCACGTTCCAGTCGGGGGCGAGGGTCTCCTCGGGCTCCCACTTCTCGACGCCGAAGAGCCGCACCAGTTCCTCGGGCCCTCGGCTCGCTGCATACCGTCCGCACATGGCTGACACACTGCCACGGCGCCCACCCCCCACCGCAAGGAGTCCGCCACCTGATGGACAGCACCTTCCCGGCCGGCCTGTGGGACCGGCTCACCGGCATACAGGCGGCGCCCGAACTGTGGCTCGTCGTCGCGACCGCGGCGGCCGCGCTGGCCCTCGTGGCGCCGCGCCCGCTCTGGCTGCTCTCGCGCAACGCGATCACCATCGCCCACGAGGGCGGCCACGGGCTGCTCGCCGTGCTCACCAGGCGGAAGCTGGCCGGCATCCGGCTGCACTCGGACACCAGCGGGCTGACGCTGAGCTACGGCCGCCCGACCGGCCCCGGCATGATCCTGACGGCGGCCGCCGGGTACACCGCGCCCCCGCTGCTGGGCCTGGGCGGGGCCTGGCTGCTGGCCGCGCACCACGTCACCCTGCTGCTGTGGCTGGCGACGGCGCTGCTGCTGGCGCTGCTGGTGCGGATCCGCAACGCGTACGGGGTGCTCACCGTCGTGCTGACCGGCGGCACCTTCCTGCTGGTGTCGTGGCTGGCCGCGGAGCCCGTACAGGCGGCGTTCGCCTATACGGCGGTGTGGTTCCTGCTGCTGGGCGGCGTACGGCCGGCCTTCGAGCTCCAGGCGCAGCGGCGGCACGGCCGGGCCCCCGACTCGGACGCCGACCAGCTCGGCCGGCTCACCCACCTGCCGGCCGTGGTGTGGGTGCTCTTCTTCCACCTGGTGTCGCTGACCTCGCTGACCGGCGGCGGCCGGTGGCTGCTCGGACTCTGAGACCGGCCGGGCGACCACGTTCGGGCGGACCCGGCAGGGCCTAAAGTAAAGGCCATGACCGACACCTCAGCGCCCCACGCCCTCTGGCCAGCCCCGACCGCGGACGGGGCCGTCCGCGCCACCGTCACCGTGCCGGGCTCCAAGTCGGTCACCAACCGGGCGCTGGTGCTGGCCGCGCTGGCCGCCGAGCCGGGCTGGGTCCGCCGGCCGCTGCGCTCACGCGACTCCCAGCTGATGTCGGACGCACTGCGCGCGATGGGCGTGGGCATCGAGGAGACGGTGTCCTCCAGCTCCGGCGGCGCCGGCGAGAGCGGCGAGGCCTGGCGGGTCATCCCGGCCGGCCTGCACGGCCCGGCCACCGTGGACGTCGGCAACGCGGGCACGGTCATGCGCTTCCTGCCGCCGGTCGCGGCCCTGGCCGCCGGCCCGATCCGCTTCGACGGCGACCCCCGTTCCTACGAGCGGCCGCTGGGCCAGGTCATCTCCGCGCTGCGCACCCTCGGCGCCCGTATCGACGACGACGGCCGCGGCGCGCTGCCGCTGACCGTGCACGGCGGCGGGGCCCTGGACGGCGGGGTCGTCGAGATCGACGCCTCGAACTCCTCGCAGTTCGTCTCCGCGCTGCTGCTGTCCGCGCCGCGCTTCAACCAGGGCGTCGAGGTCCGCCACACCGGCGCCACCCTGCCGTCGATGCCGCACATCCGGATGACGGTCGAGATGCTGCGCGCGGCCGGCGCCCAGGTCGACACCCCGGAGGCCGGCGGCGAGAAGAACGTCTGGCGGGTCGCCCCCGGCGCCCTGCTGGGCCGTGACCTGGTGGTCGAGCCCGACCTGTCGAACGCGCAGCCGTTCCTGGCGGCCGCGATGATCACCGGCGGTTCGGTGACCATCCCCGACTGGCCGCGCCGCACCACCCAGCCCGGCGACGCGCTGCGCTCGATCTTCACGGAGATGGGCGGCTCCTGCGAGCTGACCGACACCGGCCTGGTCTTCACCGGGACCGGCAAGGTCCACGGCATCGACGTGGACCTGAGCGAGGTCGGCGAGCTCACCCCGGGCATCGCCGCGGTGGCCGCGCTGGCCGACTCGGAGTCCGTCCTGCGCGGGGTCGCGCACCTGCGGCTGCACGAGACGGACCGGCTGGCGGCCCTCACGAAGGAGATCAACGGGCTCGGCGGCGATGTCACCGAGACCGCCGACGGGCTGCGGATCCGCCCGCGCCGCCTGCACGGCGGGACCTTCCACACGTACGACGACCACCGGATGGCCACCGCGGGCGCGGTGATCGGCCTGGCGGTCGAGGGAGTCGGGATCGAGAACGTGGGCACGACCGCGAAGACCCTGCCGGACTTCCCGCAGATGTGGGCGGACATGCTCGCGGGAGCGGGAGCGTAGCGCCATGCGCCGGTACGACAAGCACACGGACGACGACGACATCCGGTCCCGCCCCAACCCCAAGGGCAACCGGCCCCGGACCACGATCCGGCCCAAGCACGAGGACGCGGCCGAGGGCTTCGTCCTCACCGTCGACCGCGGACGGCTGACCTGCCTGATCGGGGGCCGTTCCGTGCACGCGATGAAGGCCCGCGAGCTGGGCCGCAAGGCCGCGGTGGTCGGCGACCGGGTCTGGATCGTAGGAGACCTGTCCGGCAAGAAGGACACCCTGGCCCGCATCGTGCGGATCGAGGAGCGCAAGTCCGTCCTGCGGCGCACCGCCGACGACGACGACCCGTACGAGCGGGTGGTCGTCGCGAACGCCGACCAGCTGGCCATCGTCACCGCGCTGGCAGACCCGGAGCCGCGGCCCCGGATGATCGACCGCTGCCTGGTGGCGGCGTACGACGCCGGGCTGGAGCCGCTGCTGGTGCTCACCAAGTCCGATCTGACCTCCGCGGACAAGATCCTGGAGATCTACTCGACCTTCGGGCTGAAGTACGTGGTGACCAACCGCGAGGAGCTCGCGGCGGGCGACGCGGCCGACCGGGTGCGCGAGCACCTCAACGGCCGGATCACCGCCTTCGTCGGCCACTCGGGCGTCGGCAAGACCACGCTGGTGAACTCGCTGGTCGCCGAGGGCCGCCAGCGCGCCACCGGAGTGGTCAACGCGGTGACCGGCCGCGGTCGGCACACCACCACCTCGGCGCTCGCGCTGCCGCTGCCGGGCGGCGACGGCTGGGTCATCGACACCCCGGGCGTCCGCTCGTTCGGCCTGCACCACATCGAGCCCTCGCGGGTCATCCTCGCCTTCCCGGACCTGGAGCCGGGCACCGAGGGCTGTCCGCGGGCCTGCAGCCACGACGAGCCGGACTGCGCGCTGGACCAGTGGGTGGCCGACGGCCACGCCGACCCGGCCCGGCTCTACTCGCTGCGCCGGCTGCTCGCCACCCGCGAACGGCGCGAGGGCGACTGACCGTCGGCCCGGCGCGCGCGTGCGGCCCGGGTTTGCCGGGGTGCCGTGTCTGGTAAATGCATAATCGCACCGAGTGGCGCGAGGCCCGTGTCACACGACGCGGGGAGGCATTCGACATGGCGTGGCTGCTGGTGGTCGTCGCGGGAATCCTGGAGACCGGTTTCGCGGTCTGCCTCAAGCTGTCCCACGGCTTCACCCGGCTGTGGCCCACCATCGCCTTCGCCGCCTTCGCGCTGGGCAGCTTCGGTCTGCTGACGCTGGCCCTGCGCAAGCTCGACGTGGGGCCGGCGTACGCGGTGTGGACCGGCATCGGCGCGGCGGGCACCGCGATCTACGGGATGATCTTCCTGGGCGACCTCGTGTCGACCCTGAAGATCGTCTCGATTTCGCTGGTCATCGTCGGGGTCATCGGACTCCAGCTGTCCGGCTCCTCGCACTGACCGCCCCGGCCCGGTTCCGCCCTCCAGGCGCGCGCCGGACCCTCACCGCGCGCGCGGGTCCACCAGCCCCAGCAGTTCCGCCAGCACCGCGCCGTCCGGCCCCTCCCCCGGCGCGATCACGTACGAGAGCGCCAGCCGCACCGCGAGTTCGCAGCGGTGCGCGTCGGCCTCGTCGCCCGCCAGCGCGGCGGCCGCCCGGTCCCGTACGGCCCGGGCGAGTTCCGCGGGCTCCGGCACCGCGTCGGCCCGCCGCGGCGCGGGCAGCCGGGCGGCCGGCGCGACGGTCCGCGGGGCGGGCAACCGCTCGTCCCAGCACCCGGTGAGCAGCGCACGCACCAGTGGATGGGCCCGGGCGGCCCGTACGGTCCACTCGGCGAGCGCGACCAGCCGTTCGCGGGGTCCGGCCGGGCCGCCCAGCGCCCGGTCCACGCCGGCCAGGAACCAGTCGGTCTCCCGTCGTACCAGCGCCCGCGCCAGGCCGTCCTTGCCGCCGAACTCGTTGTAGAGGGTCTGCCGCGAGACGCCCGCGGCGGCGGCGACGTCCACCATCCGCACGGCGGGCCAGGGCCGGCCCGACAGCGCCACCTGGGCGGCTTCGAGCAAGGATTCCCGCGCTGCCGGCATCGTCGCCTCCCGCCGCCCCCGGGCCCGGCCGGGAGAACCTGCCATCCCGGTCAGCGTTGACGCGCCGCGGCACGCTGTCAAGGGGGCCCGCGGCCATGTCGTGGACACCGTGTGGTCCGGCCGTTTGCGTGCCGATACTGTTCGGCCATGCCCGAGTATGACGATGATCTGCGCCTTGCCCACGAGCTCGCCGACGCGGCCGACGCGGCCACGATGGACCGCTTCCAGGCCCTGGACCTCAAGGTCGAGACCAAGCCCGACATGACCCCGGTGAGCGAAGCCGACAAGGCCGCCGAGGAGCTCATCCGGGCCCGGCTGCAGATCGCCCGGCCGGGCGACGCGATCCTCGGCGAGGAGTACGGGGTCGAGGGCTCGGGCCCGCGCCGCTGGGTCGTGGACCCGATCGACGGTACGAAGAACTACGTCCGCGGCGTCCCGGTCTGGGCCACCCTGATCTCCCTGATGGCCGAGGGCGAGAACGGCTGGCGGCCGGTGGTGGGCGTGGTGTCCGCGCCGGCGCTGGGCCGCCGCTGGTGGGCCTCGGAGGGCGGCGGCGCCTTCACCGGCGCCGGCCCGGGGCAGGGCCGCCGCATCGGCGTCTCGAAGGTGGGCTCCCTCGCCGACTCCTCGTTCGCGTACTCGTCGATCAGCGGATGGGAGGAGCTGGGCCGGCTCGACGGCTTCCTGGACCTGACCCGGGAGGTCTGGCGCACCCGTGCGTACGGCGACTTCTGGCCGTACATGATGGTCGCCGAGGGCTCGGTGGACATCTGCGCCGAGCCGGAGCTCTCGCTGTGGGACATGGCGGCCAACGCGATCGTGGTGCAGGAGGCCGGCGGCCGGTTCACGGCCCTGGACGGCACGGACGGCGTGCACGGCGGCAACGCGGCGGCTTCGAACGGGCTGTTGCACGACGAGATGCTCGGTTACCTCAACCGGCGCTGAGGGGTCGCACGGCGGGACGGGCGGATGCGCGCCGTGCCCCCTTGTTCGCTCTCCGTACCCGTGCCACTCTGAGAATCCCCTCGCTTGTGCGTTTGTGAATTCCTTCTCGAATGCGGCCCGGTCGGGGGGAACGCCTAGGAGGTGGCTCTCTTCATGCTCGTCCGTGACGCCATGAGCACTCTGATCCTCACCCTCGGACCCGCCCACACCCTCCGGCAGGCCGCCTGCCTCATGTCCGGCCGGCGCGTCGGCGCGGCCGTCGTCCTCGATCCCGACACCAGCGGGGTCGGAATCCTGACCGAACGCGACATCCTCAACTCGCTGGGCGCGGGACACGACCCCGACCGCGAGACCGTGGGCGCGCACACCACCAACAACGTGGTGTTCTGCACCCCGGACGCGACCTTGCAGGAAGCAGCCGAGGCGATGGCGCACGGCGGCTTCCGGCACCTGGTCGTCCTGGCGGACGGCGGCCCGGTCGGCATCGTCTCGGTCCGCGACGTGATCCGCTGCTGGGTTCCGGCCCGGCGCACGGTCCCGGCGTAGAACGCCGGAGGGCCGGACCCACGACCGGGTCCGGCCCTCAAGCCCTCGGCGGGCAACCGTCAATGGGGCGACCCCAACGGCGGACGACCACCCCCGCGGGAGCGGCGGCGGTTCAGCCGCGAAGGGGGCGCAGGGCCTGGACGGCGGCTTCCAGTCGCTTGCCGAAGTCGCCGTCCGCCTGACGGAAGTTGCCGATGGCCCGCTCGGCGATGTCGTCGCGGGAGACCTTGGCGATGAAGCCGGCCAGGTTCTCGACCAGGCGGCCCTTCTCGTCCTCGGACATCAGGCGGTAGAGGTCGCCCGCCTGCGTGAAGTCGCTGTCCTCGGCGTGGACGGCGGCCGCGTGGTTGCCGGTGGCGCCGGTGACCGGGGCGGACTGCCACAGCGGGCGGTCCGTCTGGACCGGGCCGCCGAAGCTGTTCGGCTCGTAGTTCTTCGCACCCTTGTGGCGGCCGTCGTAGAGGGAGCCGTCGCGGGAGTTGGTGCGCGCCTCGGTGGCGTGCGGGCGGTTCACCGGCAGGTGGTCGGCGTTGATGCCGACGCGGTAGCGGTGGGCGTCGCCGTACGCGAAGAGCCGGCCCTGGAGCATCTTGTCCGGGGAGGGGCCGATGCCCGGCACGAAGTGCGCGGGGCTGAAGATCGACTGCTCGACCTCGGCGAACACGTTCTCCGGGTTGCGGTTGAGCTCCAGCTTGCCTATCTCGATCGGCGGGTAGTCCTCGTGCGGCCACACCTTGGTGAGGTCGAACGGGTTGAAGCGGTACCCGGCGGCGTCGGCGGCGGGCATGATCTGGACCTGCACGGTCCAGGTCGGGAAGTCGCCGCGCTCGATGGACTCGCGCAGGTCGCGCTGGTGCGAGTCGGGGTCCTCGCCGGCGAGGCGGTTGGCCTCGGCCTGGGTGAGGTTCTTGATGCCCTGGTCGGTCTTGAAGTGGTACTTGACCCAGAAGACCTCGCCGGCCTCGTTGTTCCACTGGAACGTGTGCGAGCCGTAGCCGTTCATGTGACGGTAGGACGCCGGGATGCCGCGGTCGCCGAACAGCCAGGTCACCTGGTGGGTGGACTCGGGCGACAGACCCCAGAAGTCCCAGACGTTGTCCGCCTCCTGCGAGCCGGTGTACGGGTCGCGCTTCTGGGTGTGGATGAAGTCCGGGAACTTGATGGCGTCCTTGATGAAGAACACCGGGGTGTTGTTGCCGACGAGGTCGTAGTTGCCCTCTTCGGTGTAGAACTTCAGCGCCCAGCCGCGGGGGTCGCGCACCGCGTCGGCCGCACCGAGGTTGCCCGCGACGGTCGAGAAGCGCAGGAACGTTTCCGTCTGCTTGCCGACCTCGGAGAGGAAGGCGGCCCGGGTGTACCGCGTGACGTCGGCGGTCACCGTGAAGGTGCCGTAGGCGCCGGCGCCGCGGGCGTGCACGACGCGCTCCGGGATGCGCTCGCGGTTGAAGTGGGCCAGCTTCTCCAGGAGCAGCTGGTCCTGGACGAGGACCGGACCGCCGACGCCCGCGGTCTCGCTGTTCTGGTTGTCGGCGACCGGTGCACCGGCCTCCGTGGTGAGCGGTCCCTGCGTCACGTGCGCCTCCTGCGTCATTCCTGCGTGTCCTGTCCTCGGCGTTACTGGATTCGATCCTACGATAGACAATGTCTAAGTCAAATAAGGATCCAAGTCCGCACCGGTTCGGGATCTACACAAGGTCCCCCTCGCTGTTAGGCTGGCGTGTATGAGTGACCTGCTGGAACGACTTCGCGGACGCGGATGGCGCATGACCGCACAGCGGCGCGTCGTGGCCGAGGTGCTCGACGGTGACCACGTGCACCTGACGGCCGACGAGGTCCACGCGCTCGCCGTGTCGAAACTGCCCGAGATCTCCCGGGCGACCGTCTACAACACCCTGGGCGAACTGGTCTCCCTCGGCGAGGTGCTGGAGGTCTCGACCGACCGCCGCGCCAAGCGCTACGACCCGAACGCCCACCGGCCCCACCAGCACCTGGTCTGCGCCCAGTGCGGCGCGATCCGCGACGTGCACCCCGAGGGCAACCCGCTGTCCGACCTGCCCGACTCGGAGCGCTTCGGCTTCGTCGTGTCGAACGTCGAGGTCACCTACCGCGGGATCTGCCCGCACTGCGCGGCAGCCTGACCCCCGGCCCCCGCCGGGCCCACCCGGCGCACGGCCTCCTGGCGGACCAGGGGGCCGTCCCCTTTTTCCGCTTCGCGGGCTTCATGAGCCTCACACGATTCGCGGGCTTCGTTCCCGTTGTTCTCTTTGCCGGAGAACGAAAGAAGGCCCGGATCCAGTTCCCTGGATCCGGGCCTTCTTCTTCAGTAGCGGGGACAGGATTTGAACCTGCGACCTCTGGGTTATGAGCCCAGCGAGCTACCGAGCTGCTCCACCCCGCGTCGGTAAACCTCACGTTACGCGATGCCCCCGAGCAGGTGCAAATCCATTGGCCGGGGCCGGGAGGCGAGCTCGCCGCCCGCGGGCTACGCGGTGAGCTCCTCCTCCAGCGCCTCGCGCAGCCGTGCCGCCCGCTGCGCGACCTCCGCGGGACCCAGCTCCACGGCCCGCGCGCACCACTTGCGCGCCTCGTTGAGGTCGCCGTGCCGGGCGGCCAGCAGGCCCAGGCGCAGGGCGGCCCGGCCGTGGCCGGCCACCGCCGCGCGAGTCCACCACAGCGCCGCCTCCGGCTCACTGCCCTCGCGGGCCAGCAGCAGGCCGAGGTTGAAGGCCCCGTTGCGGCTGCCCGCCTCGGCGGCCTCGCGGTACCAGCGGGCCGCCGCCCCCAGCTCGCCGCGGCCGGCCGCGAGCATGCCGACGCGCACCTGGGCCCGCCGGTGACCCTGCTCGGCCGCCCGCTCGTACCACTCCTCGCTCTCGGTCTTCTCCGCGGCCGGCTCGCCGAGGGCCGGCGGCTCTGCGGGCGGCGCGAGCGACTCCAGCAGCGCGGCCAGCCGGAAGGCCGCCTCCGCGCTGCCGCCGCCCGCGGCGCACCGAAGGTGCCGCTCGGCCGCCCGGTCCTCGCCGTCGCGCACCAGCGCGATGCCGACCTGGAGCGCCGCATCGGTGTGACCGGCCGAGGCCGCCCGCTCGTACCACTTCAGGGCCGTACGGTCCTCGTCCCGGCCGGCGAAGAGGATGCCCAGGTTGAAGGCGGCGTCGACGCTGCCCGCCTCCGCCGCCTTGGAGAACCAGGGCTCGGCGCCGGCCGCGTCGCCGACCTGGAGCAGCAGGATGGCGAGCGCGTTG
This sequence comes from Streptomyces sp. NBC_00239, assembly GCF_036194065.1. Lineage (NCBI taxonomy): Bacteria > Bacillati > Actinomycetota > Actinomycetes > Kitasatosporales > Streptomycetaceae > Streptomyces > Streptomyces sp. NBC_00239. The sequence goes on from NZ_CP108095.1 coordinate 3,035,603, forward strand.
GCCGCCTCGCGGTGGCCCGCGTAGGCCGCGCGCCGGTACCACTGCTCGGCCTGGGGCATCCGCTCCTGGGCGGCGCACAGCAGCCCGAGGTTGTACGCCCCGTTGTCGTCGCCGGCGTCCATCGCCGTGCGGTACCACTTCTCCGCGGTCTGGGTCTCGCCGCGGGCCGCGTGCAGGGCGCCGAGCGCGTTGGCCGCGTTCCCGTCGCCGTCCTCGGCGGCGCGCAGCCACCAGGTCGCCGCGCCCTCCTCGTCGCCCGCGTCGCGCAGCAGGAAGCCGAGGGCGCAGGCGGCCCGCGCCTCGCCCTGCTTGGCCGAGGTCAGGTACCAGCGGCCGGCGTCCTTCAGTTCGCCGCGGGCCTCCAGGAGCGTGCCCAGATGCAGGGCGGCACGCCGGTGCCCGCGGGCGGCGGCCTGCCGGTACCACTGCTCGGACTCGCTCTTGCGGTCGCGCCGCAACAGCCGGGCGAGCCGGTACGCGGCCTCCCGGTGGCCCTGCTCGGCGGCGGTGCGCAGCCAGCGCTCGGCGCCCGCGTCCCCGCGGTGTTCCAGCAGGTCGGCGAGGGCGTACGCGCCCAGCGCGTGGCCGGATTCCGCGGCCTGGCGCAGCCAGTACTCGGCGGCGGGCTCGTCGCCGCGCTCGCGGTAGAAGCGGCCCAGCGCGTGGGCGGCGGCCGCGGAGCCGGCGACGGCGGCGATCCGCCACCAGTCGGCCGCTTCCTCGGTGCAGCCGCGCTGGTGCAGCAGGACGCCCAGGTTGTTGGCGGCGGCCCGGTCGCCGACGGCGGTGGCTCCGCGGAGGTAGGGCTCCGCGCCGTCGAGGTCGCCGCGGCGCAGCAGGGAGGCGCCGAGCACGCTCATGGAAGCCGTGTCGCCGGCGTCGGCGGCAGCGCGGTGCCGCGCCTCCAGCTCGGCGTCGGCCACCGCTTCGGTCAGCGCGGTGTCAACAGCCTCGGCCAGGAGCGCCTCGGTACCCGTGGTCTTGTTCTCGTCGGATTCCGCCCGCACAAACCGCCCTGTCTCCAGCAGAGTTGACCTGTCCCCCATAAATCCCATCGTCGCATCACCTGCAACCCGCGTACACCTGGTATGTCACAGCCGGAGAGGTCTCTACAGCGTTTTGTCGACATGCCCACAGGGTGACAAGTCAAACACGCTACTGCCCCAACTGACCCCTACCGGGTGACAGATCAACGAACCGGCATATGACGAAGGCCCGGATCCAATGGATCCGGGCCTTCGTTCGGAGTAGCGGGGACAGGATTTGAACCTGCGACCTCTGGGTTATGAGCCCAGCGAGCTACCGAGCTGCTCCACCCCGCGTCGGTGAAACCACAGTATCACGACGCGGGCCGAACCTTTTCATCGTTAACTCTCGGCCGGTGGCTCCGCCGAGCCCGTGGGCTTGGGCTTCGTCGGTGTGGTGGCGCCCGGCGCGGGCGCTACGGCCTTCGCCTCGGCGTCCTGGGCCCGCTTGAGGGCGGCCTCCAGGTCGTCCTGCGCCTTGCCGTACGCGGCCCAGTCGCCGGCCTTCATCGCCGTGTCGGCCGCTTCCAGGGCCTTCGCCGCATCGGCGAGCGCCTGCTTGACCGTCGGGTTGCCCGGGGTGGTCGTGGGCGGCTTGGTGGTGCCGTCGCCCGGCGGCGTGGTCGGCGCCTCGACCCCGAAGACCACGTTGAGCGCCTTCTCCAGGGTGTCCTCGAAGGCGGTCTGGCCGCCGTACGTCACCAGGACCTTGCGCAGCAGCGGGTACTTGAGCCCGCCGCCGCGCACGTAGACCGGCTCGACGTAGAGCATCCCGCCGTGGAGCGGCACCGTGAGCAGGTTGCCGTACTCGACTTCGGAGTCGCCGCCCCTGAGCAGCCTGATCGACTCGGCGATCTTCTGCTCGGAGTTGAACTGGCTCTGCACCTGCTTGGGGCCGTCGACCGTGCGGCTGGTCGGCAGTTTCAGGATTCTGATCTTGCCGTAGTCGGACGTCGCCGGGTCCGCGTTGACCGCCATGAAGGCGCTCAGGTTGTCGCGGCCGTTCGGTGTGAACGTCGTCGTCAGCGAGAAGACCTGGTCCGGCTCGGGCTGGCCCGGCATCTTCATCGACAGGTAGTACGGCGGCACCGCGTTCTCGGCCTTGGTGGTCGGGTCGTTCGGGACGGCCCAGACCTCCGAACCGCTGAGGAAGGTCTGCGGGTCGGTGACGTGGTAGCGGGTGAGCAGCTCGCGCTGGACCTTGAACAGGTCCTGCGGGTAGCGCATGTGCTCCATGAGCGCCTTGGGGATCTCGCTCTTCGCCTTGACCGTGTCGGGGAACGCCTTCATCCAGGTCTTGAGGACCGGGTCCTGGGTGTCCCACTGGTACAGCCGCACGGTGCCGTCGTACGCGTCGACGGTGGCCTTGACCGAGTTGCGGATGTAGTTGACCTGGTTCTCCTGCGCGACCACCGCGCGCTGCTGGTTGGTCAGCGAGTCGGCCGTGGTGTCCCCGAGCGTGGTGCGCGAGGCGTACGGGTAGCCGTTCGTCGTCGTGTACGCGTCGACGATCCACTGGACCCGGCCGTCGATCACGGCCGGGTAGGCCGCGCCGTCGATGGTCAGCCAGGGGGCGACGGACTCGACGCGCTCCTTCGGCGTGCGGTTGTACAGGATGCGCGAGCCCTCGCCGATGGCCCCGGAGTACAGGATCTGCGGCTCGCTGAAGGCGAGCGCGTACGCGGCGCGGTTGATCGGGTTGTCGAGGCTGACCCCGCTCTTGCCCTGGTAGCTCGTCTCCTTCTCGCCGCTGTCGTCCGAGTAGTCGAGCTCCTTCTGCGGGCCGCCGACGATCGAGTACTGCTTCGTCATCTCGCCGTAGTAGATGCGCTGCTCGAAGTCGGTGCCGAACTCGCCCTTCGAGGGCAGGTCGGACTGGGTGAACACCGGGCGGCCCTCACGGTCGGCCTCGGTGCCCTTGGCGGCGACCACGCCGTACCCGTGGGTGTACTTGAAGTGGTCGTTGATCCAGTTGTTCTTCGGGATGCCCGCGAGGTTCAGCTCGCGCAGGCCGATCACCGTGTCCTGGCCCTTGTACCGGTCCACGGCCAGCGTGGACGGGAAGCCGTAGTAGCCCTTGATCTGCTGGAGCTGCTGGAAGGTCGGGGAGACGATGTTCGGGTCGAGGAGGCGGATGCTCGCCGTGGTGTCGGCGTCCTTGCGCAGCACCGTGTTGTCCTTGGTGGTGCTGACGCCCGGGTACTCCTTGACCTCCGAGTCGCCGATCCCGTACGCGTCGCGCGTCGCCTTGATGTTCTTCTCGACGTACGCCGCTTCCTTGGCCTGCTCGTTCGGCTGGACCTGGAACTTCTGCACGATCGCCGGGTACAGCCCGCCGATGAGGATCGCGGAGAGCACCATCAGGCCGAAGCCGATGACCGGCAGCTGCCAGGTGCGGCGCCACAGCGTCGCGAAGAACAGCACGGCGCAGATCGCGGCGATGCAGAACAGGATGGTCTTGGCCGGCAGGTAGGCGTTCGCGTCGACGTACCGCAGGCCCGTCCAGTTGTCCGCCGCCTTGAAGTCGCTGGACTTCACGGCCAGCCCGTACCGGTCGAGCCAGTACGCGACGGCCTTCAGGGCGACGAAGATGCCGAGCAGCACCGACAGGTGGCCGGTGGCCGCCTGGGTGGCGCGGGCGCCCGGGCTGGTCACGCGGAGGCCGCCGTACAGGTAGTGCACGACGGCCGCGGCGATCAGGGAGAGCACGACGGCGGCGAAGCCGAAGCCGAGAAGGAAGCGGTACCAGGGCAGGTCGAACGCGTAGAACGACACGTCCAGCCCGAACTGGGGGTCCTTCTTGTCGAACGACACCCCGTTCACGTACATCAGCCAGGTCCGCCACTGGCCGGCCGCGGAGGCGCCCGCGATCAGGCCGACGAGCGCGGCGATGCCCATGAGCAGCCACTTCTTGAACGGCGCGATGCCCATGCGGTAGCGGTCGAGGCTCTGCTGCTCCATCGACATGGCGCTGAGCGGCGGCCGCAGCCGGTGGGCCAGCCAGATGTTGAACCCGACGGCTCCGGCCATGAGCAGGCCGAACACCGAGAAGAGCCCGATCTTGGTCCACAGGGTGGTGGTGAAAACGGACGAGTAGTGGACGGAGCGGTACCAAAGCCAGTCGGTCCAGAAGCCCGCGAACATGATGAACGCCATGGCCAGCACGGCCAGGACGCCCAAGGTCATCAGCAGGGTCCGGGCACGCCGGGACGGGCGGCCGACTCTGATCCGTGGCCCGGAGGGGCCTCCGCCGCGGTCCGGCATCTGGAAAGCCAAGGTGCGCACCTCGAAAGTCGCTGTGTCTTCTATTGAGCGGGCCCCCGATCGTAGAGCCCACTCCTGCAACTTACTGAGGCTTTAGTCAGTTCCCGTTATCGCGCCGGAAGGAGGCAGGATGTTGCCCATGTCCAACCTTTCTTCCTCCGGTACGCCCATGGCGGCGAGCCCGCTCACCCGTGCCGTACTCGAAATCGACGAATACGTGGCGGGCGCGGGCTGGGACCAGCCGGCCAAGCTCTTCGCCCTCGTCGACACGGCGCGGCTGCAGGCCCAGGAGCCCAAACTGCGGGCGAAGCTCGCCGGCGCCCCCACGGACGGCCCCCCGGCCCCCTCCTACACGGCTGTCCTCCAGGACGAGGTGCCGGCCGGCACCCCGCTCGACCGCTTCCTCGGCACCCTCCAGTGGCCCGAGGCGGTCATCGGCTGCGCGCTGACGGTGGAGCGGCTGATGCTGCCGCCGTCCGCCGAGGCGAACGTCCCCGAGGACATGAGCGAGAAGGAGCTGGCCGCGTGGGTGGCCGGGCACCCGGAGCGCCAGGAGGTGCGCCTGACCGTGGGCGTGCTGCGCAAGGGCGGCCGCGAGTCCGCGGTGCGGCTGCGCGCGAAGGACTCGGCGAGCGAGGTGCTGACCGGGGCGGACCTGGTGCCGGGCCTGGCCGACGCGCTGGCGGCGACCTTCGAGGCCTGAGGCACCGCAGGCCCTCGGGGCCTGATGGCCTTCGGGGCCTGAGGCCCGGGCGGGCCTCAGGCCGCCGGCGGGGGCACGGCTAGCCGGCGCTGCACTGCGGCAGGCCGGCCGTGGCCCCCTTCGAGATCTTCTCCAGGGACTTCCTGGCGTCCGCGATGGTGTCCACCTTGACGAGCGTCAGGCCGTCCGGGACGTCCTTGGCGGCCGCGGCGCAGTTGTCGGCGGGCGTCAGGAAGTAGCGGGCGCCGGCGTTCCGCGCGCCGATCGTCTTCAGCTGGATGCCGCCGATCGGGCCGACCTTGCCCGCGTCGTCGATGGTGCCCGTGCCCGCGACGAACTTCCCGCCGGTGAGGTCCTCGGGGGTGAGCTTGTCGACGATGCCGAGCGCGAACATCAGGCCGGCGCTGGGGCCGCCCACGTCGGCGAGCTTGATGTCGACGGTGAACGGGAAGGTGTGGTCGGTGCTGGCCCGGATGCCGACGATCGCGTGGCCGTCGTCCTCGGCGGGCTTCGTGGTGATCGAGATCTTCTCGGTGCCGGTGGGCTCGCGGTGGGCCGCCTCGGCCGCGGCGGCCTCCTTGGCGGGGACGATCGTGAACTCGACCTTCTCGCCGGCCTTGTGCTTCGTGACGAGCCGGGCCACGTCGGCGGGGTCCTCGACGCGGCTGCCGTCCACGGCTCGGATGACGTCGCCGGCGTGCAGCCGGCCCTCGGCGGGGCTGCCCTTGACGACCGTGCCGACCACGACCCGGGCCGACACCGGGATGCCCAGCTCCTTCAGGGCGGCGACCTTGGCGCTCTCCTGGGACTGGCTGAACTCCTCGGCGTTCTCCTGCGTCGATTCCTCGTCGGTCTTGCCGTCCGGGTAGAGGTTCTCGTGCGGGACCACCACGTTGTCGTGGCCGAGCCAGCCGACGACGGCTTCGAGGAGGTTCATGCTGTAGTCGGCGCCGGTCACCCGCACGGTCGTCATGTTGAGATGGCCGCTGGTCGGGTACGTCTTGCGCCCGGAGATCTGGAGGACCGCCTCGCCACCGGACTCGCCGAGGGTGTTCACCGTGGGTCCCGGACTCATCTCGGAGTACGGGACCTTGATCATGACCCCACAGATGAGGAACGCGAAGAGCATGAACACGGAAGCGAGCATCGTCGCAGTGCGGCGTGGCATGGAACGACAGTACGGGACGCGTCAGACGGCGTCAGAACCGGTGTGTTCCCTGTCCATCGCCTCGCGGAATCTCGCGTAGCCGGCGAGTTCTGATATGTCGCCGGAGGTGCGATCACGGGCTGCCCAACTCGCCCATATCGCCACTCCGACGGCAGCGAAAAGCGGAATCAGCAACCACGCGAGTGACGCCATTCCGTGCCTCCGTACCCCGAGAACGACCGCAGCATGTGGATGTTGCTGCTAACGCTGGTGCCCGGAGCGGGGTTACGCAAATCGGGGGGCGCACCCCGGTCGGCGGGGCCGCGTCAGCAGGCGCCGACCCACTCCTCGGTGCCGTCCGAGAACCGCTGGTGCTTCCAGATCGGAACCTCGTGCTTGAGGTCGTCGATCAGCATCCGGGAGGCCTCGAAGGCCTCGCCGCGGTGCGGGCAGGAGACGGCGACGATCACCGCGATGTCGCCCACGGCCAGATCGCCCACCCGGTGGACGGCGGCCAGGGCGCGGACCGGGTACTTCGCGACGACCCGCTCCGCCACCCGGCGCATCTCCGCCCCGGCGGACGGGTGACAGGAGTAGCCGAGCGCGTCGACGTCGGCGCCCCCGTCGTGGTTGCGTACGGTCCCCACGAACAGCGTGGTGCCGCCCGCGGCGTCGTCGCCGACGGCCCGGTAGACCTCGTCGAGCGAGAGCGGGGTCTCCCGGATGTCCAGGAGCCGGATCGGGTCCGATGCCGCCTGCTCGCCGGGGTGGTCGTGGCTGGGTGCTTCCATGCCGTCCATCGTGCCCTACCGCTCTGACATCGCGTAATAGCCGATTCGACCGGGGGTGGCGGGTGCGGATATGGAGTCTTCTACAGGACCCGCAGGCCCCGCCGGGGCCGGCGGCGGCCCCGCCGGCTCAGATGCCGCGCCGCCTGCGGGCCGCGCGGACCACCGCCGCCGCGCCCAGCAGCGCGACCGTGGCGCCCGCGGCGCCGGCCGCCGTGGCGTCCTTGCGGCCCAGCCTGCGGCCCGCGACGGTGTGCCGTCCGGCCACTTCCTGGAGCAGTTCGGCGAGCACTTCCTCGTTGGTCCAGCGGGGCCGCCAGCCCGCCGCGTGCAGCCGGCTGACGCTCACCACCCAGGGGTGCATCGTGTACGCGAGGTCCCCGGCGGGCGACGGGGTCAGGCCGATCCGGTGCAGCCGGGCGGCGGCGCCCAGCGCGACCGCGGACGGCAGCTCCATGCGGCGGATGGAGCTGAGCTCCTCCACCTCCTCCTGCTCCAGCCAGCCCTCGCAGCCGACCGCGAGTTCGCCCTCGACCTTCTCCAGGGCCGCGTACTCCAGGGCGCTGACCAGGTCCTCCACGTGGCAGAACTGCCAGGTGGGGCGGGATCCGGCGACCACCAGCAGGCGCGGGGACTCGAAGTACCGGGTCAGCGCGGTGTCGGTGCCGCCGACCAGCACGGCGGGCCGCACCACCGTGACGTTCAGCCCGGGGTGGGCGCGCGGGGCGCGGCGGCCCAGCCGCTCGATCTCCAGCAGGTCGCCGACGCCGGTGGCCTCGGCGGTGGCGCGCAGCTCGGCGTCCTCGGAGAGCGGGATGTCGTTGTCGGGGAGCGCGCCGTAGACCATCGCGGAGGTGCAGAGCACGACCCGGTGCACGCCGGCCGCCGCGGCGGCGGTCAGCACGGTCTGGGTGCCGCGCACGTTGTACGCCGTACGGGCCGCCGGGTCGGTCTCCAGGTCGAGGTCGAGCGCCAGGTGCACGACGACGTCGGCGCCGCGCAGCTTCTCGGCGATCGCCGGGTCGCGGACGTCGAGGATGTGCCACTGGGCGGCCGCGCAGTCGCCGCGCCGCTCGTCGATGGCGACGACCTGCTTGACCTCGTCGGATTCGGCCAGGCGCTGGACCAGAGCGGCTCCGACGCCCGAGGCGGCACCGGTCACGGCGATCACGGGGCCGCGCACGCCGCCGTTTCGCCGCGGGCGAACGTCTTCGCTCTGCCCAGGGCGAATTTCGGGGTCGTGCACTGCTCGAACCTGAGGATCAGGGGAACTCACCGGGCGTCTCCAGCGGTTGTCTTCAGTAGGTGCGCGTCCTGACGCGTACCTACCAGGTGATGTCCATCCTGCCGCAGCCCGACGACCGGCGGAGCACCGAGCCCGGATCCCGCTGCGGTGTCTAGGCTGGTTGTGTTGTCGGACCATCGCCGCCGGCGCCCCGCCAGGCGGCCCTACGAGCCGAGGAAACCCGTGAGTGACACCCCATTCGGATTCGGCCTTCCGCCGGAGGAGCCGGAGAACGGCGACGAGGGCAAGAAGAAGGGCGATCAGGGCGGCAGCCCCGCGAATCCGTTCGGGTTCGGTGGTCTGCCGGGCGGCGCGGACAATCCCTTCGCCGCGATGTTCGGCTCGATGAACCCGAACGACCTGGGCGCCGCCTTCCAGCAGCTCGGCCAGATGCTGAGCTACGAGGGCGGTCCCGTCAACTGGGACATGGCCAAGGACATCGCCCGCCAGACCGTCGCGCAGGGCACCGCGGACGAGGTGAAGGACGCCAGTGTCGGCGTCGCCGAGCGGTCGGCGGTCGAGGAGGCCGTGCGGCTGGCGGACCTGTGGCTGGACGGGGCGACCTCGCTGCCGTCGGGCGCCACCACCGCCGTGGCGTGGAGCCGCGCCGAGTGGGTCGAGGCGACCCTGCCGGTGTGGAAGGAGCTCGTCGACCCGGTCGCCGAGCGGGTCGGCACGGCCATGGGAAGCGTGCTGCCGGAGGAGATGCAGGCCATGGCGGGCCCGCTGCTCGGCATGATGCGCTCCATGGGCGGCGCCATGTTCGGCCAGCAGATCGGCCAGGCCGTCGGCACGCTGGCGGGCGAGGTCGTCGGCTCGACCGACGTCGGGCTGCCGCTGGGTCCGGCCGGGAAGGCGGCGCTGCTGCCGCTGAACATCGAGGCCTTCGGCAAGGACCTCGGCGTGCCCTCGGACGAGGTGCGGCTGTACCTGGCCCTGCGCGAGGCCGCCCACCAGCGGCTCTTCGCGCACGTGCCGTGGCTGCGCGCGCACCTCTTCGGCGCGGTCGAGGGCTATGCCCGGGGCATCAAGGTCGACACCTCGAAGCTGGAGGACGTCGTCGGGCAGCTCGACCCGTCGAATCCGGAGCAGTTGCAGGAAGCCCTGCAGGGCGGCATGTTCCAGCCGCAGGACACCCCGGAGCAGAAGGCGGCGCTGGCACGGCTGGAGACGGCGCTCGCGCTGGTCGAGGGCTGGGTGGACGCGGTCGTCCACGAGGCCGCCAAGCCGCGCCTGACCTCGGCGGACGCGCTGCGCGAGACGCTGCGCAGGCGGCGCGCGTCGGGCGGCCCGGCGGAGCAGACCTTCGCCACGCTGATCGGGCTGGAGCTGCGGCCGCGCCGGCTGCGGGACGCCGCCCGGCTGTGGGCGTCGCTCACCGACGCGCGCGGCGTGGACGGCCGGGACGGGCTGTGGGAGCACCCTGACATGCTGCCGACGGCGTCCGACCTGGACGACCCGGACGGCTTCGTGCACCGGGAGCACCTGGACTTCTCGGAGCTGGACAAGATGCTCGGCGAGGCCGCCGAGAAGCGCGACGAGGACGGCGAAGACAAGAAGTGACCCTGCATGGCGACACGGTCCTCGTACTGAAGGCGTACGAGGGCCAGGACGAGCTGCGCGACGTGTACCTGGCGCACCTGGCGGCCCATCCGGACGGGGTGTACAAGCCCTGCACGGCGGGGCACGTCACCGGCAGTGCGCTCGTGATCGACCCGGTGGGCGGGCGGGTGCTGCTGACGCTGCACAAGAAGCTGGGCATGTGGCTGCAGATGGGCGGGCACTGCGAGGCGGGCGACGAGACCCTCGCGGACGTGGCGCTGCGGGAGGCCCGGGAGGAGTCGGGGATCGCGAGCGGGCTGGCGCTGCTGCCGGGCGGCCCGGTGCGGCTGGACCGGCATCCGATCCCGGCGCCCTGCAACTGGCACCTGGACGTGCAGTACGCGGCGCTGGCGCCGGCCGAGGCGGTCGCGGAGATCAGCGACGAGTCGCTGGACCTGCGCTGGTTCCGGTACGACGAGGTGGCGGAGGTCGCCGACACCTCGGTGGTGCGGCTCCTGGAGGCCACGCTCGCGCGGCTCTGACCCGCACGGATGACATCGAGGGCGGCCCCGCCGGGTGCGGAGCCGCCCTCTCGTGTCCGTGCGGCGGCCGTACGTCCGCCGGTCTGCCGGGTCAGGCGCGGCTGCCGCCGAGGGAGTTCCCGCGCATGCCGAAGCCGAGCGGGCCGCCGCGCAGGTGCGTCGGCGGGAGGAGCTCGCTGGGCTGGATGAGCACGTGCCCCTCGCCCTGGAACTGCATCTCCCAGCCCTCGCCGGTCGCGCCGCGGCGCCGCCACACGCCGGAGGACGAGGTCGGGGCCTGAAGCTGGGTGCGCAGCGAGGTGGACCAGGCGATCACCGCGTCTGCGTCGGCGCAGATGTTGCGGCCGGGGCCGACCTCCAGGACCAGCGGTTCTCCGGAGGTGAGCAGGGCGACCTGGCCGGCGCCGGTGAGTTCCAGGTTGTAGGCGCCCGCCGAGGCGATCTCCACGGCGCTGTCGACGGCGACGATGCCCACGCCGAGGGTGCTGTCGAAGGCGAGCACCGACTTGCTGTCGACGGTGATGCCGCGTCCGACCTCCATGACGTGGATGTGCTGGGCGAAGTTGGCCAGGTAGACCTGCCCGTTGCCCTTGCACTTCATGAGTTCGAGGCTCTCGTTGGCCATCCGCTGGACGTTGCGCCAGCTGTTGTTGCGGTACTGGCTCTGGAAGTCGACCTGTCCCTCGAAGGCGACCATCGCGCCCTGGCGGGCGAGGACGGCTCCGCTGCCCTGCGTGATGTCGGCCTTGAGCAGCTGCGGGTTCTGCAGGGTGTAGCGGCCGGTGGACGGGACCGGGACGTGCGCGAAGAGTGTGCTGTGCATGGTGGCTCGGTGCTCCTCTCAGCCCCGGATCTTGAAACGGTCGCCGGTGTCCTCGCTCGGCTGGACCACGACGAAGCCCTGGCCCTTGAAGCCGATCTGGAGGGCCTCGCCGCTGCCGCGGCCGATGAGCGCGCCGGCCTTCATGGTGCGGCGCGGCTTGAGCTCCAGGCCGGTGGTCCAGCCGATGAGCGCGTCGGGGTCGACGTACGTCTCGCGCTCGGCGCAGTCGAGGACGGTGGGGATGCCGCGGCTGACGAGGGCGACCCAGCCGGTGCCTCGGATCACCAGGTTGGTGAGTCCGGAGCCGGAGATCCTGGCGAGGCCCTTGACCGGCTCGATGGCGAGCTGGAGGGTCGCGTCGCAGGCCAGCAGGGTGGCGCCGTTGACGGACAGGGCCTCGTCGGCGAGGTGGAGGACCACCACGTCGGCGCCGTAGTCGGCGAGGTAGAGGTCGCCGTCGCCGCGGCAGAGCATGAGCTTGCCGCCTTCGCCGGTGACCATCTCCTCGGCGGTGCGCCGCAGGCTCGCGGGGGCGCCGTCGAACTGCACGTAGCCGTCGTAGGCGATCATCGAGCCGGCCTTGGCGATGAGGTCGTGGCCGGAGACCATCGTGACCTTGAGGGTCTTGGAGTTGTGCACGGCCATCCGGGCGCCCGGGGTGGCGGCGACGCGGTGCGCGCTGAGTGTCTGCGAGTCCATGGCCTGCCTCACACCTCGAAGGGCTGTACGACGACGAAGTTGCCGGGGGCGCCGCGGAACTGGAGGTTCACGGCTTCTCCGGTGCGGCTCGCGTAGCCGGAGCGGCGCAGGCGCAGGGCGGTGGTGGTGACGGCCTGGGCGCCGGCCGACCAGGCGATCACGGCGTTGCCGTCGACGTAGGTGGCGGGGCCGACGGGCAGCACCACGGGGGTGCCGCGGGTCTTGACGACCACCGAGCCGGTGCCGGAGAAGAGCATGGAGAAGAGGCCGCCGCCGGGCAGGCCGGCGCCCTCGATCCGGCGTACTTCGGTGGCGAGCGACTCGTCGAAGGCGAGGACGCCGGGGGCGCTGGTGTAGAGCTGGTCCTGGCCTTCGAGGCGGATCACGAAGAGCCGGCTGGCCTCGTCGGCGAGGAAGACCTCGCCGTCGCCGGAGCAGCGCATGAGGGACATGCCCTGGCCGGTGAGCTGGCCGGTGAGCTTGCCGAGCAGGCCGGAGCCCTTGTGGGCGAAGTCGATGTCGCCCTGGTAGGCGACCATGCTGCCCTGCCGGGCCAGGATGGCCTGGTTCTTCGTCAGGGTGACGCGGACCTGCTGGGGGTTCTGCTCGGTCCACCGCTCGCCGGCGGCGACCTCGGCGTACTTGCGCAGGACCACGCGCAGGCCTGCCTCCGGCGGGACCGGGGCGAGGGCCTGGACCGCGCCGAACGGCGGGGTGCCGGGCGCGGTGGGTGCTCCGGGCGGCCCGGGGGCGAAGGGTGCGGGCACGGCGCCGAAGGGCGGCGGCTGCGGGGCGGCGGGTGCCTGGGGCACGGTGCCGAACGGCGGCGGCACGGCGGCGGCCGGGGCCGGGGGCGCCTGCGGGGCGGGCGCGTGGGCCGCGATCGGGGCCGCGGTCGGCACCGGGGCCTGCGCCGGGATCGGGGCGGGGGCCGGGACCTGGGCCGGGGGTGCGCCGAAGGCCGTCGTCTGCGGGGACGGCGCGCCGAAGCCCGGGGCGGGCGCCGGTGCCGCAGGCGCGGCCGGCGGTGCGGCGAAGGGGGGCGGGGCGAAGGCGGGTGCCGCCTCCGGCCTGCCGGGCGCCGCGGCCGCGGGCTGCTCCTCGGCGACCTCGCCGCCGAAGTTCCTGAGCAGCGCGTCGAGTCCGCCGTCGAAGCCCTGGCCGACGGCGGCGAAGCGCCAGACGTCCTTGAGGTAGAAGTCGCCGAGCATCACGGCCCGCTCGGTGCTGAACTCCGCACCTGTGAAGGCGTACCTGACGACCTCTTCGCCGCCGGCGACGATCCGGATGTAGCCGGGGCCGACCTGGGACATCTGTCCGGCGCCGTCGATCGTCGCGGTGAACGCGAGCTTGTGGATGCCGGCCGGGACGCGGTCCAGCGTCACCCGGAAGGACTCCGTGTCGCCGGACTGCGCGCCCAGCTGACGGATGGACTCCTCGGGCGAGGCGGGCTGGTTGAAGAAGATGAAGTACCGGTCGTCCGACAGCTGCTCGTTGACATCGAGGCCGAAGCAGCTGATGTCGAACGTCATCCCGGGACCGGAGATCTGGACGCCTACGTACAGATCCGTCCCGGCTGTCAGGTCACTGATCTTGGCCTTGTGGCCGCGTTGGAATTCCCTGGCCATGCGTTCCGACCGTCCCCCATCCCGAACGTGAATGCGTCCCGTCAGGCTAACGGCAATCGCCGACTTCCAGCCAAGCCGGTACCGAGCCGGAACATTTCACGGACGGTCACCGGACGAACGCCCGGCCTCGGGGGTCATTCGTCGCGGGCGGGCGGCACGCGGGGCAGGCGGTCGGCGGCGACCACGCCCTCCAGGTAACCGCGGGCCCGTTCGGTACGGGGGTACGCCTCCAGCAGCCGCCAGAAGTCCGCGCCGTGGCCGGGGACCAGCAGGTGGGCGAGCTCGTGCAGGAGGACGTAGTCGACCACGTACTCGGGCATGCCCTGGAGGCGGTGGGAGAGCCGGATGCTGCCCTCGGCGGGGGTGCACGAGCCCCAGCGGGTGTTCTGGTTGGTCACCCAGCGCACGGAGGCGGGGCGCGCACGGCCGCCGAAATACTGTCCGGACAGGTGTGCGGCCCGCTCGGTCAGGGCGGTGTCGCCGAGGACCCGCCTGCTCTCCTGGGCCGCGAGCTTGTCGAGCATGACGCCCACCCAGCGCTGCTCCTCCGCCTCGGACATCCGGGCAGGGATGAGGACGACCGTGCGATCGCCTTCCCGGTAGGCGGAGACGGTCCTGCGGCGGCGCGCGCTCCGGCGGACTTCGACGGCGCTGGGCAGTGGATCGGCGGACACGCCACGACGGTACCCGGTGGCCGCGGCGGAAGTCCCGCCCCTCCGGTGGTTGACACGTGAACGATCACGATCGGTACCCCGGGCGCGGCATTCATCGGCTCATCACACTCATACCCCCTGCCTGTGGACAACTTTCGGCACGGCTTTCCGGATCCGGGCATGGTGCCCGTGTGCGCAAGAAACGGCGTACACGACCGGCGCGCACCGGGTGCGCCGGGCACGAGGGGCTGCGCGCGGGCGCGGCCGGGAACGGGGCGGGGATGTATCCGAAGGTGAAGCCGGCGCTGGCGCGTGCCTGGCGCGATCTGCACACCGTGCAGTTCGGGGTGACTCCCGCTCAGGCCGTGGTGCTCGGGCCGGTCGACACGGCGACGGGGAGCTTCCTCGGGCTGATCGACGGGACGCGCGGGATGCCGCTGCTGCGGGAGGAGGCGCGGGCCATGGGGCTGCGCGACGGCCAGGCGGACCGGCTGGTGGGCCGGCTGGCCGCGGCGGGGCTGATCGACGACAGCACGGTGGGCGGCCCGGCCGCGCAGGAGATGCGGGCCCGGACCGGGACGGTCGAGCGGCTCGCGCCCGATCTCGGCTCCCTGTCGCTGCTGCGCCGGGAGCCGGGCGGCGCGATGCGCGCGCTGGCGGCGCGGCGGGCCCTGCGGGTGCAGGTGCGCGGCGGCGGCCGGGTCGGCGCGGCCGTCGCGTCGGTGCTGGCCGGGGCGGGAGTGGGCCGGGTGGAGGTGCTGGACGGCGGGCTGGCCGAGGTGTCGGACGTGACCCCGGGCGGGCTGCCGGCCGATGCCGTGGGCCGGCGCCGGACCGCGGCGGCCCACGATCTGGTGACGGCGTCCGCGCCGGGACCGCCGCCGCGCGCCCCCGGGCCGGGCGCCGGGCGCGGTGGCGCCGGACCGCCCGCCGTGGAGCCGGGGCTCTCGCTGGTGGTGGTCGCACCGCGGGACGGGCTCGCCGCGTACGCGCCGGACCCGGCGGGTGCGGAGGACTGGATCACCACCGGCATCCCGCACCTGTACGCGGGGGTACTGGAGGCCACCGGCCTGGTGGGGCCGCTGGTGCTGCCCGGGGGCACGGGATGCGCGGGGTGCATGGAGCGGGAGCGCGTGGACCGGGACCGGGCCTGGCCGCGGATGCTGACGCAGTGGCGGGCCGTGCACCGCCGGGGCGCGCCGGCCTGCGATCTGGCCCTGGCCGCGGCGGTGGCGGGGCTGGCAGCCGCGCATGCGCTGGCCTTCCTGGACGGGGAGTTGCCGGGGTCGGCCGGTGCCCGCTGGGAGGCCACGCTGCCCTCGCTGGAGTGGCGCCGGGAGCCGGTGCCGCCCCATCCCGAGTGCCCGTGCGGGGCGGCGGCGGGCACTGAGGGGGAGCGCGCCGCGGAGCCGCTGGAGGCACAGGACACAATGGCCGGGTAACCGCCTTCCGCGGTACGGCTGTCTGGGAACTGGAGGGGCACGCATGTCTGATCTTCCCCGGAAAGCGGTCACCCGTACCGCCAAGCTCGCCGCCCTGCCGCTGGGGTTCGCGGGCCGTGCCACCTGGGGGCTGGGCAAGCGGATCGGCGGCAAGTCGGCCGAGATCGTGGCGCGCGAGCTCCAGCAGCGCACCGCCGAGCAGTTGTTCCGCGTGCTGGGCGAGCTGAAGGGCGGTGCAATGAAACTCGGCCAGGCCCTGTCGGTGTTCGAGTCCGCGCTGCCGGAGGACGTCGCCGGCCCGTACCGGGCTGCGCTGACCCGGCTGCAGGAGGCCGCCCCGCCGCTGCCGGCGGCGACGGTGCACGCGGTGCTGGCAGAGCGGCTCGGGCCGCAGTGGCGGGAGCTGTTCGTCGAGTTCGAGGACAAGCCGGCGGCGGCCGCCTCGATCGGGCAGGTGCACCGCGCGGTGTGGCACGACGGGCGGGAGGTCGCCGTCAAGGTGCAGTACCCCGGGGCCGGGGAGGCGCTGCTGTCGGACCTCAAGCAGCTCGGCCGGTTCGCCGGACTGCTGGGGCCGCTCATACCGGGCATGGAGATCAAGCCGCTGATCACCGAGCTGCGGGACCGGGTGGCGGAGGAACTCGACTACGCGCTGGAGGCGGCGTCACAGGAGGCGCACGCCGAGGTGTTCGCCGACGACCCGGACGTGGTGGTGCCACGGGTGGTGCACCAGAGCGCGCAGGTGCTGGTGACGGAGTGGATGGCCGGGATCCCGCTGTCCGAGGTGATATCGGGCGGCACGCCGGAGCAGCGCGACGGCGCCGGGCAGCTGCTGGCCCGGTTCCTGTTCTCCGGACCGGCCCGTACGGGGCTGCTGCACGCCGATCCGCATCCGGGCAACTTCCGCCTGCTGACCGGGGAGGACGGCCGGCCGCGGCTGGGCGTCCTGGACTTCGGGACGGTGGACCGGCTGCCGGGCGGACTGCCGCCGACCATCGGGGTCTCGCTGCGACGGACCGTGGAGGGCGACGCGGAGGCGGTGTACCGGCACCTGTGCGAGGAAGGGTTCGTGAAGGAGTCGGTCGCTCTCGACCCGGAGGCGTTGCTGGACTACCTGAAGCCCATCATCGAGCCGGCCCTGCTGGAGGAGTTCACCTTCAGCAGGGAGTGGCTGCGCGGCCAGGCCGCCCGGCTGGCCGACCCCCGCTCCCCCGCCCACCAGTTGGGCAAGCAGCTCAACCTGCCGCCGTCGTACCTCCTCATCCACCGCGTCACGCTCAGCACCATCGGCGTCCTGTGCCAGCTGGGCGCGACGGTCCGGCTGCGCGACGAACTGGATTCGTGGCTCCCGGGGTTCCTCGCGGAGGACTGACCCCGGCGGGATCCGGACGGGATCGGGCGGGATCGGGGCGGGTTACCACCAGGAGGAGTCAAGCCTGCCTTCGATGGCCCGGATGTTTGCTCGGGCGCAGTCGTGGCAGAAGTACTGTCTGGCGCCGTTCTCCACGGAACAGGTCCAGGTGGGTGGGGCTCCTGCGGGGGCGATCTTGCCGCAGCGTGCGCACACGACGGTCCCGGCGTCGGGTCCCGGTGGCGCGGGATGGGGGTTCGGCTGGTCCACCTCCAGACGGTACCGCCACGCGGGGTTGGCGGAGCCCCGCAACGCACCGAGGGGACCGGTCCGTTCGGACCGGTCCCCTCGGGGTGTGGTGGCACGTCAGTTCATGACGGCCATGGCGAGCGCGCGGCGGGCGCGCAGCGAGACGCGCTCGGCGCGCCGCTGCATGCGGCGGGCGGCGATCAGGCGCATGGCCTGACGTTCCGACTCCACCTCACGCATGCGGTCGTGCATATGGGCACGGGCCATGGCTTCTGGGATGAGTTGCATTTCGCGGGTCCTGTTCTGTCGCGCGGTGATCGCGCCGGCGGTGGTGAGGTCTGCGGTGGCGGAGCCGGACGGCTGCTCGCTGGTGAGGGGGGTCATCGGGGCCTGCTTCAGGGGGTCGTGCGTGAGGGGGCGGTCGATCGTTCCCGCGGTGTTCATGCCGCGACCGGGTTCTTGCGCGGGCGGCCGCGGGGCCGCTTGCGGGCGACGACCACACCCTGGACGAAGAGCTCGCCACCCCAGACGCCCCAGGGCTCGCGGCGCTCCTGCGCTCCGGCGAGGCAGGCCTCGACGAGCGGGCAGGTGCGGCAGAGGGACTTGGCGTACTCGACGTCGGCCGGGGACTCCGCGAAGAAGACCTCCGGGTCGTACGAGCGGCAGGGGACGGGGACGCCGAGGTTCTCGATGGCGTCGTCGAGCGCGGTGAGCGAAGTGAGCGGGGTCAAGGTGGAGTCCTCCGGGACTGCGGGCGGGGAGATCGTCTGGGTCTGCGGTACGGACGGGGCGTGCGCTTCGAGTTGCACGGTGTTTTCTTCCTCGTCTTGGTCGTTAGCGTTCCGGCGTTGTGGCCGGTGTCGGCTGGTACCTGGTCTTGCCAGTCCCGAGGCCCCTTCGCTCCGCCGTCCCCGTTCGGGGACAAACAGAAGGGCCGCGGATCCCGGGTGGGGTTCCGCGGCCCTGAAGGCGCCGGCCTGATCAGGCGATCAGGCTGGATCACTCCAGGGTTCGAGCCCACGGAAGGCCCACATCGTGTGGTGCTGGTGCTGCGTCGTCTGCTTGGGGAATCCGGCACCGGTCGCCGCAAAGCCATAGGCGTGTGCCTGGGCTGCTGCTACTGCCGGTGCCTGGATCGGTCGCTCATTGCCTTCGATGCGCTCCCGGATGGGCAGGGAGGCAAGGGTGGCGATGCTGCCGAGGGAGCCGGCGGACACACCGGTGCCCAGGACCGAAGGCAGCAGGGAGGCGACAGAGGTGGAGCCGAGCAGGCAGGAAGCGGCAACCGAGCGATCGGTCATTTTGGTGGTGGTCATGAAGCTGGTCACTGGTCTCGCCTCCTCTCGGCGTCTCGGGGACGGTGGCCCGCGGGCCTGTCCCATGTATTCGGATAAGTACAGCACGGAGACAGGGCTTCAGAGAAGCTCCTGTTTCCTTGGTTAAGAACCTATGGGGCCGTGCGGGGCATGTGCAAACTATTTTTCCGACGAGTTTCTACGCGTCTTCCCCGGAGCCCCCTCCAGGCTCCTCACCTGCGCAGATGGCCAGGACATCGGCTCCGAAGCGCTCCAGCTTGCGGCCGCCGACGCCCGAGATCATCGCGAGCTCGCCCTCGGCGGCGGGCGCGGCCTCGGCGATCGCCATCAGGGTCTTGTCCGTGAAGACGCAGAACGCGGGCTGGCCCAGCTCCTTGGCCTGCCCGGCGCGCCAGTCGCGCAGCCGCTCGTACAGCCCTTCGTCCATGTCGGACGGGCAGTCCTCGCAGCGCATGAGTTTCATCTCGCCGGCGTCGGTGAGCGTCTTGCGGCAGACCCGGCACTGGACCGGTCCGCGGCGGCCGCGCTTGCGGGCTCCGCGCTCGCCGTCCGCCGGGCCGTCCGCGGACCCGGCGGACCGGCGCAGGGCCGCCGAGCCGGGCCGCAGGCCGTTCAGGAAGCGGCTGGGGCGGCGCGAGCCGCGGCCGCCGGGGGCCCGGGACAGGGCCCAGGACAGGGTGAGGTGCAGCCGGGCGCGGGTGACGCCGACGTAGAGGAGGCGGCGCTCCTCTTCGATCTGGTCGTCGGTCTTGGCGTAGGTGATGGGGAGCATGCCGTCGGTGAGGCCGACGAGGAACACGGCGTCCCATTCGAGGCCCTTGGCCGCGTGCAGGGAGGCGAGGGTGACGCCCTGGACGGTGGGGGCGTGCTGGGCGGCGGCCCGCTCGTCCAGTTCCACGACGAGGTCGGCGAGGGTGGCGTCGCGTTTGGCGCGGGAGAAGTCCTCGGCGAGCCGGACCAGGGCGGCGAGGGATTCCCACTGGTCGCGGACCGCGCCGGAGCCGGCGGGCGGCTCCGGGGTCCAGCCCTGGCTGGAGAGGACGGCGCGGACCTGCGAGGCGAGGTCGACGACCGCGTCGAGCAGCGGGTCGTTGGCCCCGGAGTGGGCGGCGCCGCGCAAGGTCACGACGGCCCTGCGGACTTCCTGGCGTTCGAAGAAGCGCTCGGCGCCGCGTAGCTGGTAGGGCACGCCGGCGTCGGCGAGGGCCTGTTCGTAGACCTCCGACTGGGCGTTGATGCGGTAGAGGACGGCGATCTCGCCGGCGGGGACGCCGGCGGCGATCAGGTCGCGGATGCGGCGGGCGACGCCTTCGGCCTCGGCGGGCTCGTCGGGGTATTCGGTGTAGGCGGGCTCGGGGCCGGACTCGCGCTGCGAGATCAGTTCGAGGCGGTGTTCGGCGGCCTTGCCGCGGGCCTGGGCGAGCAGCCCGTTGGCGAGGTGCACCACCTGGGGGGTGGAGCGGTAGTCGCGGACCAGCTTGACGAGGGTGGCCTGCGGGTAGCGGTTGCGGAAGTTCAGCAGGTGGCCGGGGGTGGCGCCGGTGAAGGAGTAGATGGTCTGGCTGGCGTCGCCGACCACGCAGAGGCTGTCGCGGTCGCCGAGCCACAGGTCGAGGAGGCGCTGCTGGAGCGGGCTGACGTCCTGGTACTCGTCGACGACGAAGTGCTGGTACTGGCTGCGGATCTGGTCGGCGATGTCGTGGCGGTCCTGGAGGATGCCGACGGTGAGGAGGAGGACGTCCTCGAAGTCGATGACCATGCGGTCGCGCTTGAGCTGCTCGTACAGCCCGTAGATCTGGGCGATCTCGGCGGCGTCGCGGGGGACCTCGCGGTGGGCCTTGGCGGCGGCGCCCGCGTAGTCGCCGGGGACGGTCTGGGTGACCTTGGCCCATTCGATCTCGCCGGTGACGTCGCGCAGCTCGTTGCGGTCGAGGCGGATGCGGCAGCGGGCGGCGGCTTCGGCGACGAGCTGGACCTTGCGCTCGACGAGGCGGGGCATGTCGCCGCCGACGGCGCGCGGCCAGAAGTACTGGAGCTGGCGCAGGGCGGCGGAGTGGAAGGTGCGGGCCTGTACGCCGCCGGCGCCGAGGCCGCGGAGCCGGCCGCGCATCTCGCCGGCCGCGCGGTTGGTGAAGGTGACGGCGAGCACGCTGGCGGGCTGGAGGATGCCGGCGCGGACTCCGTACGCGATGCGGTGGGTGATCGCGCGGGTCTTGCCGGTGCCGGCGCCGGCCAGTACGCACACCGGTCCGCGCAGGGTCGTGGCGACCTGGCGCTGTTCCGGGTCCAGGCCCAGGAGCACCTCGTCGGCGGACTCCGCGACGGGCGGGAAGGAAGGGGAGTGCGTTGCTGCTGTCACTCCGCCATGCTGCCAGGTCTGCCGGGCGGGGCGGGAAGGTTGTCCACAGGCGACGGCCGTACGTCATACGAATCGGGTCGGCGGTGTCGCGCGAATCACGTCCCGGGCACCTCTGCGGCACCGCCCCTGCCGCGCCGTGAAGTCATACGCATCACGTCCCGGGCGGCTTGGGGAATGGTGGCGGCGCTGCGTACGTTCGAGTCCCTGGAATGTCCCCGTCCCCCAGAGGAGCGCACCCGCCATGCAGGGTTCCGTGACGATGTACAGCACGACCTGGTGCGGCTACTGCCGCCGGCTGAAGACCCAGCTGGACCGGGAAGGCATCGCGTACACCGAGATCAACATCGAGCAGGACCCCGCGTCGGCCGCGTTCGTGGAGAAGGCGAACGGCGGCAACCAGACGGTTCCGACCGTCCTCGTCGTCGCCCCGTCGGGCAGCGAGGCCGTCATGACGAACCCGAGCCTGGCCCAGGTCAAGCAGGCCCTCGCCGTCTGACGCAGCCCCTGCGCGACGTACGGGAAAGGCCCCCGCCGGACGGCGGGGGCCTTTCGCGTGTTCAGGGGCCGGCGGCCGGGAGCGGCTTGCCGTACCAGAGCTCGACCAGGCGGGCGGCGATGGAGATGCCCGCGGGCGGCAGGACCTCGCCGGAGGCGATGGCCTCGCGGAGGTCGGCGCGGGAGAACCAGCGGGCCTCCTGGATCTCCTCGCCGTCCACGTTGATCTCGGAGGACGTGGCGCGCGCCATGAAGCCGAGCATCAGGCTGGACGGGAAGGGCCAGGGCTGGCTGGCGACGTACTCGACGTCGCCGACCGTGACGCCCGCTTCCTCCCACACCTCGCGGATCACCGACTGCTCGATGGACTCGCCGGGCTCGACGAAGCCGGCGAGGGTCGAGAAGCGGCCTTCGGGCCAGTGCACCTGGCGGCCGAGGAGCGCGCGGTCCTGCTCGTCCGTGACCAGCATGATCACGGCCGGGTCGGTGCGGGGGTAGTGCTCGGCCCCGCAGGCCGGGCAGCGCCGGACGTGGCCGGCCGCGGCGACCACGGTGCGGTCGCCGCAGCGGGAGCAGAAGCGGTGCAGCCGCTGCCAGTTCTCCAGGGCGACGGCGTGGACCATGAGGCCGGCGTCGCGCGGGGACAGCAGCAGGCCGGCCTCGCGCAGGCCTGCCGGGCGGGCCGACTGGTCGATCCGGCCGGGCAGCGAGTCCTTCTGCAGGGCGAAGTAGCTGACGCCGTCCTCGTCGGTGCCGAGGAAGTAGCGGTGGGTTTCGGTGAGCGGCGCGTCGAAGGCGGGCGTCATCACGATCTCCGTGGTGCCGCCGGGCATGTCGTCGACGAGGACCTGGCCGCCGGAGACGACGAAGACCCGCGTGGTGGGGTGGCTCCAGGCCGCCGCCAGCCAGGCCTCGTCGAGGCGGTGGTGGGCGGCGCGGTCGATCCCGCTCGGCGCGGTGAGCGAGAGGGCGCGGTCCGTGGAACCTCCGCGGTTCCCGGTACGGCCGAGGTGCTCGGTCGAGGTGCTCACAGGTGCTTCCAACTCCCCCGGTGGTGGTGAATGGGTGCGCTTTCCTTGGTGGAGGCCGGTCGTCCGCCGTTGCGGCGTCAGACCGTCCAGTGGGCGGCCAGGTCGCCCCAGAGGTAGGCGGTGGCTTCGACGCCCTTGAGGAGCAGGTCGATCTCGACCTTCTCGTTGGGGGCGTGCCAGCCGTCGGACGGTACGGAGATGCCGAGGAACAGCACGGGCGCGCCGAGCACGTCCTGGAGGTCGGCGGCGGGCCCGGAGCCGCCCTCGCGGGTGTAGCGGACCTTCTCGCCGAAGGCGCGGGCCATGGCGCGGGTGACCGACTGCAGGGCGGGGTGGTCCAGCGGGGTCAGGCAGGGGCGGGTGGGGGCGCCGAAGGTGATCTCGTGCCGGATGCCGGCGGGGACCTGCGCGGCGACCCAGTCCTTGACCGCGGCCTCGATGACGTACGGGTCCTGGCCGGAGACCAGCCGGAACGACAGCTTCAGCTGGGCGCCCTTGGGGATGATCGTCTTGCCGCCGGGGCCCTGGTAGCCGCCGCCGATGCCGTTGAGCTCGGCGGTGGGACGGGCCCAGACGCGTTCCAGGGTGGTGTAGCCGGCTTCGCCGAGGGTGCCGTACGACTTGGCGGTGCGCAGCCACTCGCTCTCGTCGAAGGGCAGCTCGGCGATGAGCTGCCGTTCGGCGTCGGAGAGCTCGGTGATGCCGTCGTAGAAGCCGGGGATGGTGACGCGTTCGTCGGCGTCGTGGAGGGCGGCGACGAT
Organism: Streptomyces sp. NBC_00239; assembly: GCF_036194065.1. Taxonomy (NCBI): domain Bacteria; kingdom Bacillati; phylum Actinomycetota; class Actinomycetes; order Kitasatosporales; family Streptomycetaceae; genus Streptomyces; species Streptomyces sp. NBC_00239. The sequence goes on from NZ_CP108095.1 coordinate 3,058,706, forward strand.
GCGGGCGGCGACGGTGGCGGGGTTGGGCACGGCGCCGCCGAAGGATCCGGAGTGGATGTCCTGGTCGGGGCCGTGCAGCTCGATCTCGCAGTCGGCGACGCCGCGCATGCCGGTGCAGACGGTGGGGGTGGTCTCGGACCACATGCCGGTGTCGGAGACGATCACGACGTCGGCGGCGAGGCGGTCGGCGCGGGCCTCGACGAGTGCCCGGAAGTGCGGGGAGCCGGACTCCTCCTCGCCTTCGACGAGCAGCTTGAGGTTGACGGCGGGGGCGGTGCGGCCCGTCGCGGCGAGGTGGGCGCGGACGCCGAGGGTGTGGAAGAAGACCTGGCCCTTGTCGTCGGCGGCGCCGCGGGCGTACATGCGGCTGCCGTCGGGCGTCGTGAAGGGCTCGAAGGGCTCGGTGTCCCAGCCGTCCTCGCGGGCGGCGGGCTGCACGTCGTGGTGTCCGTACACGAGGACGGTGGGGGCGGCGGGGTCGCCGCTGGGCCATTCGGCGTACACGGCCGGAGCGCCGGGCGTGTCCCACGTCTCGACGACCGGGAAGCCCGTCCCGGTCAGCTTCGCCGCCAGCCACTGGGCGCTGCGCCGCACGTCGGGGGCGTGCGCGGGCTGCGCGGAGACGGACGGGATGCGCAGCCACTCGGCGAGGTCGGCGAGGAAGGCGGCGCGGTGCGTGTCGATGTACGTGCGGACGGCGCTGTCCGGGGTGTCGCTCATGTCAGTGAGCCTATCCGCCGTCCCGAGGGTGCCGATCCGTGTCCGTTTTGCCTTGGAGGATCCGCTCAAGAGCGGCCCGGTCGGGGAGCCTGCGGGGGCGGATCACGCGGCCGCTGCGGACGTGCAGGAAGGCGGTGGTGACCCGGTCGGGGTCGATGTGGAGGGCTTCGGCCCAGGCGAGGCGGTAGACGGCGAGCTGGAGCGGGTCGGCTTCGGTGCCGTGGCCGGTCTTCCAGTCGACGATCTCGTACGTGTCGCCCGCGGGGTCGCCGTCGGCTGCCGGGTCGCGGTAGACGGCGTCGATGCGGCCGCGGATCACCCGGCCGGCGAGGGTGAGCTGGACGGGGACCTCCATCCGGTACGGGGTGCGGTCGGCGTACGGGCTGCGCTCGAAGGCGGCCTTGAGGAGGGCGAGGTCGCGTTCGTCGGCGATCTCGGCGGGGTCGTCGGCGTCGGCCCCGGGGAGGTCGTCGGGGTCGGTGAAGGGGAGTTCCAGCTCGTCGAAGCGGGTTTCCACCCAGGCGTGGAAGCGGGTGCCGCGGCGGGCCGCGGGCTGCGGGGGCTTGGGCATGGGGCGGGCGAGCTCGCGCACGAAGGCCTGTTCGTCGGCGGCCAGGCGCAGCAGCGCGCTCGCGGAGAGCGAGGCGGGCAGCGGTACGTCGCGTACGGCGGCCCGGGCGCGGCGCAGTTCCCCGGCGAGCGCGTCGAGGTCCCGGTCCCAGGACGCGGCCAGCCGCGCCTCTTCCGGCGTGAGGCGGTGCCCTGCGGGGCGGGCGGGTCGTACGGGCCGCCCCGCGGCGGGCTCGTGGCGGTCCGGGTCGCCCGCGGGGCCGTGCGGGTCGCCCGTCGGGGGGTACGGGTCGTCCTCGGGGTGCCGGGGCGCGGCCGGGTCGTCCGCCCACGGGTCGTCCTCCGGCGCGGCGGAACCGCCCGCCGGGCGGTGGCCCGCGGCCGGGCGGACCGGGGCCGGCTCGTCCGCCCACGGGTCGTCGGCCCACGGGTCGTCCGCGGGGACGTCGTCGTACGCGTCCCCGGCCGGGTGGTCGTGGCCGGCGGGGTCGGTGAACGGGTCTTCGGACGGGAAGCCGTCTTCCGCCGGGGACGGTTCCTCGCAGTCGGGGGGCCAGAGGTAGGCCTCGTCGGGGGCGGGCGGGGGCGGCTCGGTGCCGGGGGGGCCGGGATGCGCCGCGTCGGCGGCCCGGGGGGCGGGCGGGGTGACGGGGCGCTGCCGGTCCGGCGCGTGCGGCGTGCCGTGGAGGGTGCCGGGGCCGGGGCGGGTGCCGGGGCCGGGGCCCGTGGGGAGGGCGTCCAGGAGGTTCAGGACGGTGTCGGCAGCCTGGCGGCGGCGGCGGAAGGAGGCCGGGTCCAGGGGGAGCGGCCAGGCGCGGTCGGGGGTGCCGGCGGTGGCGAGGGCCGGGTTCTCGGCGTCCGGTTCCGGCTCGTCGGCCCACGCCTCGATCTCGCCGTGGCCGGCGGCGCAGTGCTCGTACAGGGCCTGGAGGAAGGGGGACGGGCCGCGGCGCCTCTTCTGGCTGGGGCCCCACCAGTGGCCGGAGGCCAGCAGCAGGGAGCGGGGCCGGGTGAAGGTGACGTAGCCGAGGCGGAGTTCTTCGGTGGCCTGGTGGTCCTTCTGCTCGGCCTTGAAGGCCTTGAGGGCGGCGGCGGTCCAGTCCCGCAGGTCGGGCAGCGTGTCGGCGTCGCCGCGCAGCGCGTACGGGAGGACCTGCGGCTGGGCGGTCCAGGACTCGCGGGGCCGGTCGCTGGGGAAGGCGCCGGTGACCAGGCCGGGGACGGCGACGACGTCCCATTCGAGGCCCTTGGACTTGTGGGCGGTGAGGACCTTGACGGTGTTCTCGCCGCCGGGCAGGGAGTTGTCGAGGCCCTTCTCGTACCGGTCCGCGGTCCGCAGGAAGGACAGGAACGCGAGGAGCGAGGCCTCGCCGTCGACGGCGGCGAAGCCCGCGGCGACGTCGAGGAAGTTGGAGAGGGTCTCGCGGCGGCGGGCGGCCAGCGCGTGCGGGGAGGCGGAGAGTTCCACGTCGAGGCCGGTGGCGGCCAGCACCCGGTGCAGGACGTCCATGAGCGGGTCGGCGAGCGAGCGGCGCAGGTCGCGCAGTTCCGCGGCGAGGCGGGCGAAGCGGACCCGGGCGTCGGCGGAGAAGGGCAGCCGGTCGTCGGCGGCGCCGTCGTCGAGGAAGGTGTCGAGGGCGTCGGCGAGCGAGATCACCTCGGCGGGGTCGACGCCTTCGACGGCGGCGGCGAGCCGGGCGTGCGGGTCCTCGCCGTCGTCGGCGCGCTCGCGGGCGACGAGGAGGCGGGCGCGGCGGCCGAGGAGGGCGAGGTCGCGGGCGCCGATCCGCCAGCGGGGACCGATGAGGATCCGGACCAGGGCGGCGTTGGCGCCGGGGTCCTGGAGGACTTCGCAGACCGAGACGAGGTCGGCGACCTCGGGGAGGTGGAGGAGCCCGGACAGGCCGACGACCTCGACGGGGACCTCGCGGGCGACGAGGGCGCCCTGGATGGCGGCGAAGTCGACGGCCGAACGGCACAGGACGGCGATCTCGCCGGGCGCGGTGCCGGTGCGGACGAGGTGGGCGAGGGAGTCGGCGAGCCAGTCGAGTTCGTCGGCGTGGGTGGGCAGCAGGGCGCAACGGGTCCGGCCGTCGTGTTCGGCACCGGGCGCGGGGCGCAGCGCTTCGACGCCTTCGTGCAGGGCGCGCAGCGGGGTGGCGAGGCCGTTGGCGAGGTCGAGGAGGCGGCCGCCGCTGCGGCGGTTCTCGCTGAGGGAGTGGCGGGTGGCGGGGCGGCCGTCGGCGTACGGGAAGTGCCGGGGGAAGTCGTCGAGGTTGGCGACGGACGCGCCGCGCCAGCCGTAGATGGCCTGGCAGGGGTCGCCGACGGCGGTGACGGCGTGGCCGGTGCCGGCGCCGAAGAGCCCGGACAGCAGGAGCCGCTGGGCGACGGAGGTGTCCTGGTACTCGTCGAGGAGGACGATCCGGAACTCGTCGCGCAGCAGGGTGCCGACTTCGGGGCGGGTGGTGGCCAGCCGGGCGGACAGGGCTATCTGGTCGCTGAAGTCGAGGAGGTCGCGGGAGCGTTTGGCGGCCCGGTAGCGGGTGGTGAGGTCGAGGAGTTCGAGGCGGGCGCGGGCGGCCTCGGGGATCTTGCGGAGCTCGTCGTTGGTCAGTTTCGCGGTGGCGAGGGAGTCGAGGAGCGCGGTGTCGTGGGCGCGGAGCGCGTCGGGGTCGACGAGGTGCTCGGAGAGTTCCGCGTCGAGCGCGAGGACGTCGCTCACGAGGTCGGCCAGGGAGCGGGTGAGGGCCGGGTACGGGCCGGGGGCTTCGCGCAGGACGCGGGCGGCGAGCTGGAAGCGGGTGGCGTCGGCGAGCAGCCGGGAGCTGGGCTCCAGGCCGATGCGCAGGCCGTGGTCGGCGAGGAGCTGCCCGGCGAAGGCGTGGTAGGTGCCGATGCGGGGTTCGCCGGCCGGCTCGTCGGTGCCGGCGGGGCTGGTGGCGGGGGCCGGGTCGGGGTCGGTGACGCCGGCGCGGACCAGGGCGCCGCGGACGCGTTCGGCGAGTTCGGCGGCGGCCTTGTTGGTGAAGGTGAGGCCGAGGACCTGCTCGGGGGCGACCTGTCCGGTGCCGACCAGCCACACCACGCGGGCGGCCATCACGGTGGTCTTGCCGGATCCGGCTCCGGCCACGATGACCTGCGGGGCGGGCGGCGCGGTGATGCAGGCCGTCTGCTCCGGGGTGAATGGGATGCCGAGGAGCTCTTTGAGCTGCTCGGGGTCGGTGATGTGGGGGGGCACGGTGAAAAAGGCTAGCCGCCCGCGCCGACAGCGCGGGCCGCCCGACCGCCGGTGCGGTCCGCTCGACCGCCGGCGGGGGTGGTCGCCCGATCGCCGGTGCGGGTCATTCGATCACCTGGCGGCCCTCGGGGAGCGCGCTGCACGAGCTGCGGAAGGAGCAGTGCGTGCAGTGCCGGCCGGTGGCCGGGCTGAAGCGTTCGTCGAGGACCCGGCCGGCGGCGGTGGCGAGGAGGTCGCCGACCCATTCGCCGGCGAGGGGTTCCTGGGCCTGCACCTTGGGGAGGGTGTCGCCGCCGTCCTTCTTGGCGGCGGCCTGCCGGAGCTGGACGAGTTCGGCGCCGCCGGCGGCCGGGCGCACGCCGGCGAAGGCCTCGTCGACGGCGCCTTCGCGGACGGCGAGCTGGTAGACGGCGAGCTGCGGGTGGCGGGCGACCTCGTCGCGGGTCGGCGCGGCTTTGCCGGTCTTGAAGTCGACGACGTACGCGCGGCCCTGCGGGTCGGCTTCGACGCGGTCCATGGAGCCGCGGATGCGTACCTCGTACGGGTCGTCGGCGGGGCCGGCGGTGAGGGTGACGTCGAATTCGTGCTCGGTGGCGACGGTGGTGCGGCCGGCCCGGTCGGAGACGTGCCAGTGCAGGAAGCGTTCGAGGGCGGCGCGGGCGTTCTCCTTCTCCTGACGGGACTTCCAGGGCGCGTCGAAGGCGAGGGCGTCCCAGACGGAGTCGAGGCGCTCCATGAGGACGGCGAGGTCGGCGGGGGTGCGGCCGGAGGCCACCTCGTCGGCGAGGACGTGGACGACGTTGCCGAAGCCCTGGGCGGCGGTGGCGGGGGCGTCGGCCTTGACCTCGCGGCTGAGGAACCACTGGAGGGAGCAGGTGTTGGCGAGCTGGTCGAGGGCGCTGCCGGACAGCGCGAGGGGCTGGTCGCGGTCGCGCAGCGGGACGCCGCTGCGGGTCGGCTCGTACAGGCCCCACCAGCGCTGCGGGTGGGCGGCGGGGACCAGCGGCTGGCCGTCCTCGTCGGCGAGCGCGGCGAGGGTGGCCAGGCGGTGGGCGGCGGCGTCGCGCAGGGCGGGCGAGGCGTCGGGGTCGACGGTGGTGGCGCGGAGTTCCGCGACGAGCGCGGCCACGGCGAGGGGGCGGCGGGGGCGGCCGGTGACGTCCTTGGGCGGCACGCCGAGTTCGGTGAGGAAGCGGGAGGGCTGGTCGCCGTCCTCGGCGGGTGCCTTGACGGCGGTGACGACGAGCCGGTCGCGGGCGCGGGTGGCCGCCACGTAGAAGAGCCTGCGCTCCTCGGCGAGGAGGGCGCCGGGGGTGAGGGGTTCGGCGAGGCCGTCGTGGCCGATGCGGTCGGCTTCGAGGAGGGAGCCGCGGCGGCGCAGGTCGGGCCAGAGGCCTTCCTGGACGCCGGCGACGACGACGAGCCGCCACTCCAGGCCCTTGGAGCGGTGGGCGGTCATGAGGCGGACGGCGTCGGGGGAGGTGACGCGCTTGCCGAGGGTGTCGGCGGCGATGTCCTCGGCGTCGAGCTGTTCGAGGAAGTTGAGGGCGCCGCGGCCGCCGGTGCGTTCCTCGGCGCGGGCGGCGGTTTCGAAGAGCGCGCAGACGGCGTCGAGGTCGCGGTCGGCGTTGCGGCCGGCGGGGCCGCCGCGGCGGGCGGAGCGTTCGAGTCGGGTGGGCCAGTTGGTGCCGTCCCACAGGGTCCACAGGGCCTCTTCGGCGGTGCCGCCGCCTTCGAGGAGCTCGCGGGCCTTGCGCAGGAGCAGGCCGAGGGTCTGGGCGCCGCGGGCGTAGCCGGGGTCGTGGGCGACGAGGCGTTCGGGCTCGGCGAGGGCGCGGGCGAGCAGGACGTCGGAGGGCGCGGGCACCTTGACGCCGGCGGCCCGCTCCTCGTCCCGCAGCGCGCGCCCGAGGCGGCGCAGGTCCGCGGTGTCCATCCCGCCGAGCGGCGAGGTCAGCAACCCGATGGCGGTCTCGACCCCGACCCACCCCTCGGCCGCGTCGACGGAGGTGCCGGCGTCCGCCACCGGCCCGGCGTCGGGGGCGTCGACGGGTTCGCCCGCCGGGGCCGGGGCGGCGCCGTCCGCGGAACCGCCCGCGGCGTGGCTCGCCGCCTCACCGTCGCCGGGGTCCACCGCCACGTCGAGCGGCACCGGCACCGCGGCGGCCGGGGCCGGGTCGGCGGGCTCGTCGGGGAGCGGGCTCACGTCGGCCGGGTCGGCGGGCTCGTCGGGGAACGGCCTCACGTCGGCCGGGTCGGCGGGCACGGCGGCGAGCGGGCCCACGTCGGCCGAGTCGGCGGGCACGGCGGCGAGCGGGCTCACGTCGGCCGGGTCGGCGGGCTCGTCGGACGGCGCGGACGCGTCGGTGGCGGCGGCCGGCGCGGACGGGTCGGCCGCTCCGGCGGGCTCGGCGGTCGGCGCGGTGGGCCGGGCCGGGGTCGGGGGGAGGCCGGCGGCGGCCGTGGCGGTGGCTCGGAGGGCGGCGAGGAGGGGGGCCACGGCCGGTTCGTGGCGGAGGGGGATGTCCGCGCCGTCGGTGGCGACGGGGACGCCCGCGGAGATCAGGGCGCGGCGGAAGGCCGGCAGGGTGCGGCCGCCGGCTCGGACCAGGACCGCCATGTCCTGCCAGGCGACGCCGTCCTCCAGGTGGGCGCGGCGCAGGATGTCCGCGATGTTGTCGAGTTCGGCGCCGGCCGTCGGGTAGGTGTACGCCTCGACCCGGCCGCCGTCGCGGGTCGGGATCAGGTCGCGGTGGGCGCGGATGGCCGCCGCGGGCAGCCGCGGCACCGGCATCCGGGTGGTGAGGAGGCGGGTCGCGGCGAGCAGCGCGGCGCCGGATCGGCGGGCCGTGTTCAGGACGCGTACGGCGGCGCCGGGGAACGCCTCGGGGAAGCCGAGGATGCCGCCGATGTCCGCGCCGCGGAACGCGTAGATCGACTGGTCGGGGTCGCCGAAGGCCACCGTGTCCCGGCAGCCGAGCGCCTTGAGCAGCCGTACCTGTGCGGCGTCGGTGTCCTGGTACTCGTCGACGAACACCGCGTCGTAGCGCGTCCACAGCTCGGTCTCGGGCCGCTCGGCGAGCAGGACGGCCCGGTGCACCAGCTCGGCGTAGTCCAGCGATCCGGACAGGTCGAGGACGTCGAGGTACTCGGCGAGGAACGCGGCGGCGGCCCGCCAGTCGGGGCGGCCGGTGCGGGCCGCGAAGGCGTCCAGGGCCTGCGGGGACAGGCCCAGCTCGCGGCTGCGGGCGAGCACGGCCCGCACCTCGTCGGCGAAGCCGCGGGTGGTCAGGCAGGCCCGCAGGTCGTCGGGCCACCGTATGGCGCCGACCTGCCGCTGGCCGTCGAGGAGCTCGCGGACCATGACGTCCTGCTCGGGGCCGGACAGCAGCCGCAGCGGTTCCACGAACAGGTCGGCGTCCTGGTGGGCGCGGACCAGGGCGTAGCAGAAGGAGTGGAAGGTGGTGGCCTGCGGGGCGCGGGCGCCGCCGAGGCGCAGCGCGGTGCGGTCGCGGAGTTCGACGGCGGCCTTGCGGCTGAAGGTGAGGACGAGGATCCGGGCCGGATCGGCGCCCGCCTCGACACGGGCGGCGACCGCTTCGACCAGCGTGGTCGTCTTGCCGGTGCCGGGTCCGGCGAGCACGAGCATCGGCCCGCCGGCGTGGTCAACCACGGCCTGCTGCGCTGCGTCCAGTACAGGAGGATCCACCTGCCCCGGCCCGGTACGCACCAGTCGGTACGCGTCACGGGTCCGCGTACGACGGCCGGAAGGGGAGGAGCTCACGTGGATCGCCGGTCCTGGTGGTGGGTGTGCTGACGGTGCCGCGGGCTGGGCACGGCGCGCGGGGTGGGTGGAGCGCGCGAAGGAAAGACGCTACGCCACAACCGCCCCGCCGTGCAGCGAAGTCCACGGCTCCCCCACGTCCCCCGTACGGGTGTACGAGCCCCCGCCTGGGCCGTCCATGGCGGAAGCTGTCAATTGTGAGGTTCGTCAACCGCCGCCCCGGCGCCGTCCCAGCGCGCCCGCTTCATGTCGAGGCGCGGCACGTGCCCCTCGGCCGAGCGGCCGGCCGCGCGCAGCGGGGTGCCCTCGTCGCGGTAGTGGGCGAGGGCCCGCAGTTCGCTGCCGGGCAGCAGGACGCCGTCCGAGCGGACCACCCGCCACCAGGGCACGGGCCCGCCGTACAGGGCCATGACCCGGCCGACCTGGCGCGGGCCGCCCTCGCCGAGCCATTCGGCGACGTCGCCGTACGTCATCACCCGGCCGGGCGGAATCCGCTCGGCCACCTCCAGCACCCGCTCCGCGTAGTCGGGGAGCCCGGACCCTGCCACCTCGCTCATCCGGCCCATGCTGCCGTACCGCACCGACACCGCACCCTGCCGACGGTCCGGTCCGCCGGGACGTGCCACCATCGTCCGGGCGGTGAGCGGTGATACCCAACCGAGAAGAGACGGCGGAGATGGCGAAGGAGCAGGGCGTGGGCCCTCCGGACGCGGAGTCGGGCCCCCGGGGCGCGGACCGCGGGGCGCAGCCCCCGCCTGCCACCGTGCCCCCGGCGTCCCCGGCACCCGCGGAGCCTTCGGTGCCCGCGGCGTCCCCGGAGCCTCCGGTGTCCGCCGGGTCCGCCGGGTCCGCCGAGCCGAACGATCCGACCGGGCCGGCCGGGCAGGCCGGGCAGGCCGGACCCGCCGGCCCCAAGGGCTCCGACGGCCGCGACGCGCCGGATAGCCGTGACGCGCTCGACGGACTGGACGGTGTGGGCGGCTCGCTCACCGAGCGGGTCGAGATCGACGAGCCGCTGCTCGCCGCCCGCGTGCACCGCCCCTCCGACCTGGTCCGCGTCCTCGTCGGCGTCCTCGGCATCGCCGTGGTGCTCGCCATCGCCGCGTTCGCCCACGGCACCACCGTGGGCCTGGCCTCGGACATCAGCAAGGGGACCGGCCAGGCCCCCGCCCTGCTCGTCAAGATCGCCGGCCTGGTGTCCAGCATCGCGGTGCTGCTCGTCCCGGTCGCCTTCGCCATCGAGCGGCTGATCAAACGCGACGGGCTGCGGATCGCGGACGGCGTGCTCGCCGCCGTGCTGGCCCACGGCGTGACGCTCGCCACCGACCTGTGGGTGGCGCGGGCCGCCCCGGACACCATCCAGGCGGCGCTGACCCGCCCGCAGGGCGTCGGCGAGGCGCTGTCCGACCCCGTGCACGGCTACCTCGCGCCGGTCATCGCGTACATGACGGCGGTGGGCATGACCCGGCGGCCACGCTGGCGGGTGGCCCTGTGGGTGGTGCTGCTGCTCGACGCGCTGGCGATGCTGGTCGGCGGGTACACGACGCCGTTCTCGATCCTGCTCACCGTGCTCATCGGCTGGACCGTCGCCTACGCGACGCTGTACGCGGTCGGCTCCCCCAACGTCCGGCCCACCGGGCAGAACCTCCTCGCCGGGCTGCGCCGGGTCGGCTTCCAGCCGGTCACCGCGATGCGGGTGGAGGAGGGCGCCGAGGCCGAGCACAACGACCGGGGCCGCCGCTACCTGGTGACCCTGGAGGACGGGCCGCCGCTCGACGTGACGGTCGTGGACCGCGAGCAGCAGGCACACGGCTTCTTCTACCGGGTGTGGCGGCGGCTGACGCTGCGCGGGATCACCACCCGCCGCAGCCTGCAGTCGCTGCGGCAGGCCCTGGAGCAGGAGGCGCTGCTCGCGTACGCCGCCATCGCGGCGGGCGCCAACGCCCCCAAGCTGATCGCCACCTCCGAGCTCGGCCCGGACGCCGTGATGCTCGTGTACGAGCACCTGGGCGGCCGGACCCTCGACGCACTGTCCGACGACGAGATCACCGACGAGCTGACCCGCAACGCCTGGCAGCAGGTCAAAGCCCTGCAGTCGCGGCGGATCGCGCACCGCAGGCTGGCCGGCGACGCCCTGGTGGTGGATCGTTCCGGCAGGGTCATCCTGACGGACCTGCGCGGCGGCGAGATCGCCGCGGGCGACCTGGTGCTGCGGATGGACATCGCACAGCTGCTGACCACACTGGGCCTGCGGGTGGGCGCGGAACGCTCGGTGGCCGCGGCGGTCGCGGTGCTCGGCGGGGACGCGGTGGCGGACTGCCTGCCGCTGCTCCAGCCGATCGCGCTGAGCCGCTCGACGCGCGCCACGCTGCGCCGACTGGCCCGGGAGCGCTCGCAACGGGAACGGGACGCGGTACTGGAGGCGACGAGGGCCGCGAAGGAGGCCCGGGAGGCCGAGTCGGCGGCGGCCCGCAAGTCCGCGAAGGCGGAGAAGAAAGCGGACAAGAAGGCCGAGAAGCAGGCGCTGGACCTGGCCCTGGACGAGGCCCGCGAGGAGGACCTGCTCAGCCAGATCCGCCGCCAGGTGCTGCTGATCCGGCCGCAGGCGCCGGTGGAGCCGGCCCGCCTGGAGCGGATCCGGCCGCGCACCCTGGTCAGTTTCATCGCGGGCGCGTTCGCCGCGTACTTCCTGCTCTCCCAGCTCACCCACATCGACTTCGCCAAGGTGATCGGCGAGGCGCAGTGGGGCTGGGTCGCGGCGGCCGTCGCGTTCTCGGCGCTGAGCTACTTCGCGGCGGCGATGAGCCTGCTGGGCTTCGTGCCCGAACGCGTGCCGTTCCTGCGGACGGTACTGGCGCAGGTGGCGGGGTCGTTCGTGAAGCTGGTGGCGCCGGCGGCGGTCGGCGGCGTGGCCCTGAACACCCGCTTCCTCCAGCGGCAGGGCGTCCGGCCGGGGCTGGCGGTGGCCAGTGTCGGCGCTTCCCAGCTGTTCGGGCTGGGCAGCCACGTCCTGCTGCTGCTGTCCTTCGGCTACCTCACCGGGACCGAGAAGACCCCTGAGATGACCCCGTCCCGGACCGTCATCGCCGGTCTGCTGACGGTCGCGGTACTGGTGCTGGTGGTGACCGCGGTGCCGTTCCTGCGGAAGTTCGTGGCCAGCCGGGTGCGGGCGCTGTTCGCGGGGGTGGTGCCGCGCATGCTGGACGTGCTCCAGCGGCCCCAGAAGCTGATGACGGGCATCGGCGGCATGCTGCTGCTGACGACCTGCTTCGTGATGTGCCTGGACGCGTCGATCCGCGCGTTCGGCGGCGGCGGCTCGATCAGCTACGCGAGCATCGCCGTGGTCTTCCTGGCGGGCAACGCGCTCGGGTCGGCCGCGCCGACGCCCGGTGGTGTGGGCGCGGTCGAGGCGACGCTGACGGCCGGTCTGGTCCTGGTGGGCCTGGACAAGGAGATCGCCCTCTCGGCGGTCCTGCTCTTCCGCCTGATGACCTTCTGGCTGCCGGTGCTCCCCGGCTGGATCTCCTTCAACCACCTGACCCGCAAGGAAGCGCTCTAGCCTCCGGCGGGCGCGCCCAGCCCCCACCGGCTGGCCGTGACGCGCGTGTTCAGCCCCTCCGCTGACCTGAGGCGCGACCTCCAGCCCCTCCGGCGCTTGAGGAGCGGGCCCGGGCGGAGCCCGGCTAACCCCGCGCACCCTTCAGCCCCTCCGGCGCTTGAGGAGCGGGTCCGGGCGGAGCCCGGTGCCCGGCGGAGCCGGGTTGCTTGGGGCTCCGCCCCAAACCCCGCGCCTCAAACGCCGGCGAGGCTGGAATTCGCGCCCGCAGGGTCGGCAAGGCTGGAGGTTGCCCGGCAGGCGTCGGCACGGCCGGGGATTTGCCCCCCAGGGCACCGGCAAGGCTGGAGGTTGCCCGCCAGGGCGTCGGGAGAGCTGGGGGGCGCGCCCCCCGGCGTCAGGGGGGTCGGGCATCAGCGCGTCGGGGGGCCACTCGCTTGGGGCACCGGGCGGGCGGCACAGCGGTCGGCGCCAGAGGATGGACCGCATGACGATCTCCGCCGGACCGCGCGCCACCGCCCTCGCCGCCGCCACCGCCGTCCTGCTGAGCCTCGCCGCCTGCTCCGACGACGGCGCCGACACCGGCGCCGACACCGCCGCCACGCCGAAGGCACCCCGGCTGGAGTGGAGCTCCTGCCCCGCCCCGTCCGCCGCCGAAGGCACCGGCTCGCCGCCCGGCCCCGAGTGGGAGTGCTCCGCGCTCGACGTGCCCCTCGACTACGACGAGCCCGGCGGCGAGACCATCGAGCTGGCGCTGATCCGCGCCAAGGCCCTGGACCCGAAGAAGCGCATCGGCTCGCTCGTCTACAACTTCGGCGGCCCCGGCGGTTCCGGTGTCGCCTCGCTGCCCGGCGCGGCCAAGGACTACCAGCGCCTGCGCGCCCGCTACGACCTGGTGAGCTTCGACCCGCGCGGGGTCGGCCGAAGCGCCACCGTCCGCTGCGAGGACGACCGGGAGCTGGACGCGTACTACCAGGGCGACTCCTCGCCCGAGGGACCCGCCGAGGAGAAGGAGTTCGTCGACGGGATCAAGAAGTACGCGGCCGCCTGCGAGCGGAACTCGGCGGAGGTCCTCCCGCACGTCGGCACCCTGAACGCCGCCCGCGACCTGGACCGGCTGCGCGCGGCCCTCGGTGACGAGAAGCTCCACTACTTCGGCATCTCGTACGGCACCGAGCTGGGCGGGGTCTACGCCCACCTGTTCCCGAAGAACGTCGGCCGGGCCGTCTTCGACGCGGTCGTGGACCCGACGAAGACGTCCGAGGAGGGTTCGCTGGGCCAGGCCCAGGGCTTCCAGCTGGCCCTGGGCAACTTCGCGCAGGACTGCGTCGACCGCGGCGAGAAGTGCCTGTTGCCCGGTGCCACCGCAAAGGAGGTCGAGCAGGGCATCGTGGAGCTCCAGAAGCGGCTGCGCGCGCGGCCGATCCCAGGCAGCGGGGACCGCAAGCTGACCGAGACCGCCGCCACCAACGGCATCGCGCAGGCCCTGTACTCGAAGGAGTTCTGGCCGCTGCTGGAGCAGGGCCTCGACGAGGCGGACGGCGGGCAGGGGCAGTTGCTCCTGGCCCTGTCCGACGCGATGAACGGCCGCAACCAGGACGGCACGTACAGCAACATCGGCGCGGCGAACACGGCGATCAACTGCGCCGACTCCAAGGAGCGCTTCTCGCTGGCGCAGACCAAGGCCGAGCTGCCCCGGTTCCGGGCCGCGTCGGCCGTCTTCGGCGAGTTCCTCGGCTGGGGGCTGATGGGCTGCAGTGCCTGGCCGGTGGCCGGCGCCTGGCAGACGCCCGACGTCAGCGCCCCGGGCGCGGCCCCGATCCTGGTGATCGGCAACACCGGTGACCCGGCCACCCCGTACGAGGGCGCCCGCAGGATGGTGCAGGAGCTGGGCCCGGGGGTCGGCGTGGAGCTCACGTACGAGGGCGAGGGCCACGGCGCGTACAACAGCGGCGACCCGTGCGTGCAGAAGGCCGTGGACGCCTACCTGCTGGAGGGTACGGTGCCCCCCGCCCGGACCGTCTGCGGCACCTGAGCCACGTCGGTACGGACGGCCGGCGGACGCGAAAGGGCCCGTACCGCTCACCGCGGCACGGGCCCTGTCACGCGTCAGGTCAGTAGACCGGCTTCTCGGGCTCGATCTGGTGGACCCAGCCGATCACGCCGCCGCCGACGTGCACCGCGTCCGCGAAGCCCGCGGACTTCAGCACCGCGAGGACTTCCGCACTGCGGACACCCGTCTTGCAGTGCAGGACGATGCGCTTGTCCTGGGGCAGGTCCTGGAGGGCGGTGCCCATCAGGAACTCGCCCTTGGGGATCAGCTTGGCGCCGGGGATCGAGACGATCTCGTACTCGTTCTTCTCACGGACGTCGATGATCTCGATCTTCTCGTCCGCGTCGATCCACTCCTTGAGCTGCTTCGGAGTGATCGTCGAGCCGAGGGCCGCCTCCTGGGCCTCCTCCGACACGACGCCGCAGAAGGCCTCGTAGTCGATGAGCTCGGTGACGGTCGGGTTCTCGCCGCAGACCGCGCAGTCGGGGTCCTTGCGGACCTTGACCTGGCGGTACTGCATCTCCAGGGCGTCGTAGATCATCAGGCGGCCGACGAGCGGCTCGCCGATGCCCGCGAGGAGCTTGATGGCCTCGTTGACCTGGATGGAGCCGATGGACGCGCAGAGCACGCCCAGCACGCCGCCCTCGGCGCAGGAGGGGACCATGCCCGGCGGCGGCGGCTCCGGGTAGAGGCAGCGGTAGCAGGGCCCGTGCTCGGACCAGAACACCGAGGCCTGGCCGTCGAAGCGGTAGATCGAACCCCAGACGTACGGCTTGTTCAGCAGCACGCAGGCGTCGTTGACCAGGTAGCGCGTGGCGAAGTTGTCCGTGCCGTCGACGATGAGGTCGTACTGGCTGAAGATCTCCATCACGTTCTCGGCTTCGAGCCGCTCTTCGTGAAGGACCACGTTGACGTACGGGTTGATGCCGAGCACGCTGTCGCGCGCCGACTCGGCCTTGGAACGGCCGATGTCCGCCTGGCTGTGGATGATCTGGCGCTGCAGGTTCGACTCGTCGACCTCGTCGAACTCGACGATGCCCAGCGTGCCGACGCCGGCCGCGGCGAGGTACATGAGGGCGGGCGAGCCGAGACCGCCGGCACCCACGGCGAGCACCTTGGCGTTCTTCAGGCGCTTCTGCCCGTCCATCCCGACATCCGGGATGATCAGGTGGCGGGAGTACCGACGGACCTCGTCAACGGTGAGCTCGGCAGCCGGCTCAACCAGGGGTGGCAACGACACGGGGACTCCTGAGTCATCCCCCGCAGGCACGGGGGGCAATTAAGGGCTGTTCTTTCCCGTAACAGTGCCACGCCCCTCTTCATTCCGAGACACCTGGTCCGATGCGCGAGACGATTTCGTCCCAGTACCCGGGCATGGCCGCCCAGGGGTCCCCGGTGCCGTACCGGTCCGAGCGGTCGGTGAACCAGATCGTCCCGGCGCCCTGCCAGCGGGCGATCCGCATGGCTTCCTCCAGGTGCGTGCGCGGCACCCCGTGGACGAAGTGGCAGAACTTCTCGGGCGGGTGGTCGGCGGTCCACTCGGCCACCTGGGACCACCGGTAGTCGGCCCACGCTCCGGCGAACGTGACCAACTGGTCGGCGAGTTCGGCGTATCCCGGGCAGGGGTGGGTGCCGTGCCCGAGGACGATGCGGACCTTCGCCGCGGCCGGGTCCCCGAGGGTGCGCAGGGTCTCCACGGTCCGCTGCACGCCGGCCAGCGCGGCCGGCCCGGACGGCGCCCCGGCGAGGTAGAAGCCGCCCACCCCGTACCAGTCGCGGAACCGGTGGGCGTCGGAGATCAGCTCGCCGAAGCTCCGCTCGCCGTCTCGCATCGCGAGATGGCCGAGCACGGTGCCGCCGGCCTCCCGCAGCCGGTGGGCGGCCTCGGTGCAGTGCGGGTCGGGCCGCCGGCCGGGGCCGTCCGCGACGTTGAGCACGGCCCAGTGCAGCGGGGTGCCGGGGCGGCTCAGTTCGGCCCATTCCACGGGGGCGACCAAGGGGTGCGCGTAGCCGGGGACGCCGAAGCCGAGGCCGCCCGCCCCGGTGGCGGCGGTGCGGGCGCCCGTCGTGGTCAGATGCGGCACGCGGCCTCCATCCAGATGTCCGCGAGGGACTCCTCCAGGTTGATCCGCGGCCGCCAGCCGAGCCGGTCGCGGGCGGTGCGCACGTCGGCCTGCTGCCAGGCCCCGCAGCCGTCCGGGTACGGGTACGCGGCGGGCGCGGCCGCGGCGGCGATCTGGTCCGAGGTCGCCTCGGAGCGGGGTGCTCCGATGGCGGCGAGACCGGGCGGCCGGCTGCCGTACCCGGGGTGCTGCGGGGGGCCGTCGATCTCGTGCAGCGAGCCGCCGTAGCCGGCGACCCGGGCGAGCACGGAGGCCGCGTCGCGCAGCCGGACGGCCCGTCCGGTGCCGATGTTGACCACGCCCTGGGCGGCGGACAGCGAGGCCGCGTGCACGGCCCGGGCCACGTCGCGCACGTCGACGAAGTCGCGCTGGACGCCGAGCCCGCCGAGCTTGAGCTCGCCGTCCCCGGACTGCATGGCACGGCGCATGGCCTCGGCGAGCCGGCCGAGCGGGGAGCCGGCCGGGGTGCCGGGGCCGACCGGCGAGAACACCCGCAGGACGACGGCGTCGAGCCCGGAGCCGAGGACCAGCTCGGTCGCGGCGAGTTTGCTCACGCCGTACGGCCCTCCCGGTCTGGGGACGGCGTCCTCGGCCGTGGAGGACCCGACCTGGCTGGGCCCGTACTCGGCGGCGCAGCCGAGCTGGACCAGCCGGGCGCCGCAGCCGCTGCGGCGCAGCGACTCGCAGATGGTGGCGACGGCGACGGTGTTGTGGCGGGTCAGTTCGCGGGCCCCGCCGCGGGTGGTGCCCGCGCAGTTGATGACGACGCCGGGGTGTACGGCGTCCAGGAAGCGGGTCAGCGCGCCGGGGCTGCCGGTGGCGAGGTCGAAGCGGACGTCGGCGTCGTCGCCGCGCCCGAGCGCGGTGAGCTGGACGGCGGGGTCGGCGAGGAGCCGGTCGGCCACGTAGCGGCCGAGGTATCCGTTGGCTCCGATCAGCAGCACCCTCATCGCGTGCCCCCGTGGTGCCGACGGGGCGTGGCGGTCGGTTGGGCGGTCATCTCTCGGTTCTCCTTCTTCGGGGTGGGGCGGTGGGTCCGCGGCGTCGGCTCCACGGACCCGGGGGCGGCTCAGGCCCGGGAGTGGGCCGAGGCGCGGGACAGGACGGCGCAGGCGTGGACGAGGAGGGCGAGCGCGGCGGCGGCGAGGCCACCGCCGGGCAGGCCGGCCGCCCACGCGGCGGCCTCGGCGGCGCAGGCCGCGCCGAGTGCGGCGCCCGCCGGGAGGCCGTGCACGGCGAGCAGCCGGGCCGCGAACAGCAGGCTGCCGAGGGCGATGCCGGTGAGCGGGTCGCCGCCGGTGAGCACGAGCAGTCCGGCGAGGGCGGCGGTGTGGAGTGCGATGACGGTGAGGAAGAGGGGGCGGGCGCCGGCGGCGAACTCGTCGAGGGCGCGGCTGGCGGCGAGCCGGCGCCGGGCGCCCGCGGCGAAGAGGGCGGCGCAGCAGACCGCGGGGGCGAGGCCCAGGGCGAGGGCGGTGGAGGTCGCCGCGCCGGTGTACCAGGCGTAGCCGAGGAGGAGGGCGGCGGCGGCGCGGGTCGGGAACGGGGTGCGGCCGGTGCCGGCGGCACGCAGGGGGCCGCGGCGCAGGCAGAACAGGAGGGCGGCGAGTACGGCGGCGGCGCGGGCGGCCGTGCCGGCGGGGCCGCCGCCGGGCAGCAGGGCCGCGGTGACGGCGAGCGCGCCGGTCAAGAGGGCGTAGCCGAGGGCGAGGACGTCCTCGCGCCGCCGGCCCGGGGGCAGCTGCGGCTGCGGCGGCGGCGCGGGGTCGGTGCGGGGGACGCGGGCGTACAGCTCTTCGGCGAGCGAGAAGACGTCGCGGTGGCGGAAGCGGGCTGCGGTGCGGTCGGTGACGCCGTGGGCCTCCAGCCCGACGGCGATCTCCAGCGGGTCGACGGCCTGTTCGCACAGGGCGCGGTGACGGTGCATGAGCACCTTGACCGGGTCGACGGCGGGCCGGCGGCGGGCCGCGGTGTTGACGCGCCCGTTGACGCCCCGGTCAACCCGGCCCCCGCCGGCGTCACCCGACCCGGCCACGGACGCACGGCCGGCGCCCGGCCCGTATCCGGTCGCACCTGCGGATGCGGCGCCCGACCCGTGGGCCGGTACGGACTCCGGTACGGCGCCCGAGCCGTAGGCCGGTACCGACTCCGGTACGGCGCCCGAGCCGTAGGCCGGCCCGTAGCCCGACGCGACTCCCGGGCCGAAGCCCGGCCCGGCTTCGAGTGCGGCGGCGCCCGCGCCGTGGGCGGATACGGCTTCCGGTGTGGTGGCGAGGGGGTCGGCGGGGTCCAGGGGGCGGCTCATACCGGCGCCTCCGCGGTGGCGGGGGTGGTCGGATCGGCGGACGCGTCCGGGCCGGACGGGGCCGCGGCGGGCCCGTGGTGTGCGGCGGCGGCGCGCTTCGGGGCGGCGGCGGTCGGGGCCGCGGGCGCGGTCGGCCAGGTGCCGGGGACGCGGGCTTCGGCGGGGACGCCGAAGGGGACCGCCTCGCCCGGTGGGGCCGGGCTGCGGGCGATCAGCTCCAGGTAGATCTCCCGGAACGCGGCGATGTTCTGCTCGACGGTGAAGAGTTCGAGGGCCCGGGCCCGGGCCGCGGCGCCGAGCCGCTCGGCCCGCTCGGGGTCGCGGAGCAGCGCGAGGCAGGCGTCGGCGAGGGCGCGCGGGTTGCGCGGCGGGACGACCAGTCCGGTGCCGCCGATGACCTCGCAGACCGCGCCGGCGTCCGTGGAAACCGTGGCCCGCCCGCAGAACATGGCCTCGACGAGGCTGATCGGGAAGCCCTCGACGACCGAGGAGAGCACCACGACCCGCCCGGAGGCGTACGCGTCCGCGGGTTCGGGCGCCTCGGGGCCGCCGATCTCCTCGAAGGAGACCGGGTTGTCGCCGGCGGTCACGGCGTTCGCGGCCTCGTCGGGGAAGAGCTGGGCGGCGAGCGCCCGGCAGTGCGCGAGGTAGGCGACGGACTCGGCGGTGCGGGCCGGCGCGCCGAAGATCCGCAGCCGAGCCGCGGGTTCCTCCCGGCGCACTTCCGCGAAGGCGTGCAGCAGGCCGATGAGGTCCTTGGCGGGCTCTATCCGGCCCACCCACACCAGTGTGAGCGGGTCGCCGGCCTGCGGGTCCTCGCCGGCGGTGGCGAATCGGTCCGCCTCCATCCCCGGGTAGACGGTGCGCAGCCGCGCCCGGTCCGCCCCGCAGCGCTCCTGCCAGCGCCGCGCATGGGTGTTGCCGGGGGTGACGAGGTCGGCCTGCCGGTAGATCTCGGCGGCGAGCCGGCCGTGGAAGGCGGCCAGCAGGGCGCGGACGGCCGCGGAGAGCGGGGCGCCGGCCTGTTCCAGGTAGTGGGCGCGCAGTTGGACCCCGTACTCGGTGACCAGCAACGGGACTCCGAAGAAGCGTTTGGCCAACAGCCCGGGCAGCGCCGCGATGCCGCCGGCGGCGGCGTGGCAGAGGTCCACCGAGGCGAGCCGGCCGACGGGCTTGCCGGTGTACCAGTCGAGGGACAGCGGGCGCAGGGTGCGTTCCAGTTCGTCCACGAAGTCGAGCAGGTCGCAGACCTGGACGGTGTTGAGGGTGCGGCCGGCGCCCGGGGCGCGGCAGGCGGCCTCCAGGGCCCGTACGGCGGTCTCGGAGCGCAGTGCCGCGTACAGCCCGCCTTCCTCGCGGGCGAGTTCGGCAAGTGCGTACAGTCCGGCGGCGAAGGGCTGCGCCGCGCCGGTGGTCACGCCGGCGACGAGCTCCCGGAAGGCGGCGGCGAAGCGGCGGCGCTCGCGGCGGCCGTAGGTGCGCCCGTCGTCGCCGGGGGCCCACAGCGGTGCGGTGCGCACCGAGGTCACCTGGGGCGGCAGCGGGACGTGGCCGCGTTCCTCCTGCTCGGCGCTGCGGCTCAGCGCGTAGAGCTCGAACTCGTGCCGGTCGAGGCCGCGGACGAGCCGGTCGCACCAGAGTCTCGCCTCACCCGTCGCATAGGGATAACCACCTTCCGTGACCAGTCCGATCCGCACGAGTGCACCCCCGATCTCCCGTTCGTGGCGGCCGCCTTCGGTCCGGGCGACCCGCCGCGGGAGAACTCAAGCGGATCCGCCGGTGACGCGACGGACGGTTGTCCGTCGCGCCACCGGAAGGGGTGAAGAGTCGTAACTTTCCGATGCCCCGGGCGTTTTGGCGCGCTACACGGCGACGGGTGCGGTACGGGCCGCCCGGCGCGCGGAACGCCGTTCGGCGGCCACCGCCGGGTCGAGCGAGGGGACGGCGGCCAGCAGCTGCCGGGTGTAGGCGTGCTGCGGGTTCCCGTACACCTCGTCCACCGGGCCCTCTTCGACGACCAGGCCGCCGCGCATGACCGCGACCCGGTCGCTGACCTGCCGCACCACGGCGAGGTCGTGCGCGATGAAGACGAGGGCGAGCCCGAGTTCCCGCTGGAGTTCCGCGAGCAGCGCGGTGACCTGGGCCTGAGTGGTGACGTCCAGGGCGGAGACCGGTTCGTCGCAGACGACGAGGCGGGGCCGGGGGGCGAGCGCGCGGGCGATGCCGACGCGTTGGCGCTGGCCGCCGCTGAACTCGTGCGGGTAGCGGTCGTAGTGGGCCGCGTCGAGCCCGACCCGGGTCAGCAGGTCGCCGACGCGGGCGCGTACGGCGGCCTCGTCGCGCTCCCCGGCCGCGCGCAGCGGGTCGGCGATGGACTCGCCGATGCTGCGGCGCGGGTTGAGGGAGGAGACCGGGTCCTGGAACACCATCTGGGCGCCGGGTGCGACGCCGCGGACTTCGCGGCCGGCGTGGCGGATCAGGCCGGTGGAGGGGTCGAGGAGGCCGACGAGCATGCGGCCGAGGGTGCTCTTGCCGCTGCCCGACTCCCCCACGATGCCCAGCGTCTCCCCGGCCCGCACGGCCAGACTCACTCCCCCGACGGCATCGACCGCCCCCACCCCCCGCCCAAACCGCCGCCCCACCCCAACAGCCTCGACCACCACCGCCGCCGCCGACGCCACCTCCGGGGCCACATCCAGCCCAGCCCGGGCCACATCCAGCTCTGCCGGGGCCACATCCAGCCCAGCCCGGGCCACATCCAGCTCTGCCGGGGCCACATCCAGCCCAGCCCGGGCCATATCCAGCCTCGCCGGCGTTTGAGGCGCGGGTCCGGGCAGAGCCCGGTGCCCGGCGGAGCCGGGTTGCAGTCCTGGGGCTCCGCCCCAGACCCCGCGCCTCAAACGCCGGCGAGGCTGGGTGTTGCCCCGCGGGGAGGGCCCGGCTTCACCTTGCCGGCCAGGCAGAGGTTCGCCCCGCAGGGGAGGCGGGGAGTCGCCCCGCAGGGGAGGCGGGGAGTCGTCCGCCAAGCGGGGCCGGGTTCCATCCAGCCCGTCGGGCTGGAACGGCACCCGCGCCGCATCCAACCGCGGCACCGCGGCAAGCAGCGCCGCTGTGTACGGATCGGCCGGTGCGGCCAGCACACCCGCCACCGGCCCCCGCTCCACGGCCCTGCCGCCCCGCATCACCAGCACCTCGTCCACGCTCCCCGCGGCCACCCCCACGTCGTGGGTGACGAGCAGCAGCCCGAGCCCGCGCTCCTCGCGCAGCCCGTGCAGCAGGTCGAGGATCTGCGCCTGCACGGTGACGTCCAGCGCGGTGGTCGGCTCGTCGGCGATCAGCAGCCGGGGTTCGCAGGCCAGGGCCATGGCGATGAGCGCCCGCTGGCGCATCCCGCCGCTGAACTCGTGCGGCCGGGACCGCGCCCGGCGTGCCGCGTCGGGGATGCCGACCCGGTCGAGCACCTCGACGGCGCGGGCCCGCGCCGCCCGCCGCGAGACGTCCGCGTGCACCCGGTGGACCTCGGCGATCTGGTCGCCGACGGAGTAATACGGGTCGAGGGAGCTGAGCGGGTCCTGGAAGACCATGGCGGCGGTCCCGCCGCGCAGGGCGCGCAGCTCGGCCGGGCCGGCCGTGGCCACGTCGAGGCCGCCGACCCGGACGGTGCCGCCGAGCCGGGTGCCCGTACCGCGGTGCAGTCCGAGGAGGGCGGCGGCCACGGTGGACTTGCCGCTGCCGGACTCGCCGACGATGCCGAGGGCGCCGCCGGGGGCCAGGGTCAGGGACAGGGAGTCGACCGCCCGCAGGTGGCCGCCGGTACCGCCGACCGGGAAGTCCACGGTCAGCCCGTCGACCTCGACGAGGAGACCCCCCGCGCCGGTCCCGGCGCCGGGACCCGCAGCGGGTCCGACCCCGGCACCCGTGACGGAGCCCGCCCCCTTGGCGGAGCCCGCCCCCTTGGCGGTCCCCACACCCGCGACGGATCCCGCCCCCGCGGCAGAGCCCGCCCCCGCGGCGGGCCTCGTGTTCGTACCGGTGTTCATGCGAGGGTCACCCTTCGGTCCGCGACGGCGTAGAGGAGGTCGGCGAGGGCGCCCGCGATCACCACGGCGGCGCCGATGACGAGGACGACGCCGACGACGACGGGCAGGTCGATGACGCGTACGCCGTCGATGAGCGTCTTGCCCAGGCCCGGGATGCCGAACAGGGACTCGGTGAGGACGGCGCCGCCCATCATCGTGCCGAGGTCGATGGCGCTGAGGGCGACGACCGGGGCCACGGCGCCGCGCAGGGCGTGCCGGGTGACGATCGCCCGCTCCCCCACCCCGTAGGCGCGGAAGGTGCGGATGTGGTCCTCGGCGAGCGTCTCCAGGGTGGAACTGCGTGTCAGCCGGGCGTACTTGGCGCTCTCGAAGAAGCCGAGGGTGATCCAGGGCAGCAGCAGGTTCCACGCCCACTGCTCGGGGTCCTCGGTGAAGGGCACGTACGTCGGGAAGGGCAGCCACTGGAGGTAGGCGCACACCAGCATGAGCAGCAGCAGCCCGAGGATGAACACGGGGGTGCCGGTGCCGGCGAGGGTGAGGACGGTCAGGGCGCGCTCGGTGATCCCGCCGCGGCGCAGCGCGGACAGCAGACCGGTGCCGACACCGATGACGAGCCACAGGACGAGGGCGCCGAGCGCGAGCGAGAAGGTGGCGGGCAGCCGTTCCAGGATCAGCTCGGTGACCTGCCGGTCGTTCTGGTACGAGAAGCCGAGGCAGGGCGCGTCGCAGTGCAGGGTGCCGGTGCCCGCGGAGTAGTCGCGGCCGGCGACCAGGCCCTGGAGGAAGTGCCCGTACTGGGCGAACACCGATTCGTTCAGGCCGAGTTGGTCACGGACCTGGGCGACCTGCTGCGGGCTGCAGCGTTCCCCGCAGGCGAGCCGGGCGGGGTCGCCGGGTGCCAGGTAGAACAGGGCGTAGACGGCGGCGGACAGCACGAGCAGGACGAGGACCGCCCCGCCGAGCTTCTTGAGGACGAAGCGGGTCACCGCTTCTTCTCCTTTCCGCGGCCCGTACGGCCCACCCGCAGCCGGCTGCTCTCGCGCGGGTCGAGCGCGGTGCGCACGGCGTCGCCCAGGACGGTGAAGGCGAGCACGGTCGCGAAGAGCAGCCCGGCGGGCAGCAGGACGTACATGGGGTCGGCGAGGAACCAGGTCTGCGCGGTGGAGAGCATCTGGCCCCAGGAGGGGGTGGGCGGCTTCACGCCGACTCCCAGGAAGGACAGGGAGGCCTCGACGACGATGTTGGACGGCAGCAGGATCGCCGCGTAGGTGATGACGGGCGCGGCGAGGGACGGCAGCAGTTCGCGGCGTGCGATGCGCAGGGTGCTGTTGCCGGACAGCCGGGCCGCGGCGACGAAGTCGAGGCCGCGCAGGGTGAGGGTCTGGGCGCGCACCACGCGGGAGGTGCCGCCCCAGCCGAGCAGGCCGATGACGAGGATCAGCAGCAGCGGGCGCGGGAAGTCCGGGGGGACGACCGCGGTGAGCGCGATGGCCAGGATCAGCATCGGCAGGGCGAGCATGACGTCGGTGATGCGGCTGATCAGCGCGTCGGCGAAGCGGTTGCCGAGTGCGGCCGCGAGGCCCGCGGCCACGCCGACGGCGACCTGGACGGCGGTCGCGCCGAGGGCCACCAGCAGCGAGATCCGCGCCCCGTACAGGAGCCGGGTGAGCAGGTCGCGGCCGGTGCCGGGTTCGACGCCGAGCCAGTGGTCGGCGGAGGCGCCGCCGAAGGAGCCGACGGGCACGCCGCCGCGGGCCGAGTCCACGAGGTCGTCGTGGTAGGCGTTCGGGTCCTGCCCGGTGAGGTGGGCGAGCAGGGGTGCGGCGACGGCGAGGAGGACGAGGAGCGCCAGGACGCCGCCCGCCGCGAGCGCGGAGGGCCGACGTCGCAGCCGCTCCCGGACCTGCCGGGCGGTGCCCGCGCCGGGGGCGGCCGCCCCCGGCGCGGGCACCGTCACGAGGGGTGCGGTGGTCACTTGACGGAGACCTGCGAGATGTCGAGGACGCCGGTCCAGTCGCTGATGACGACGTTCTTGACGTTCTTGCCGACCAGCCGCTTGTAGACGGGGTGGAACAGCGGGACGTCGAGGGCCTGTTCGCCGATCTTGCGGTCCAGGGCGCCCCAGCGCTTGGCGGCGGCCGCCAGGTCGGTCAGCTTGGCGATCTCGTCGATCTCCTTGTTGACCGCGGGGTCGTTGAGCTGCGCGTGGTTGTAGTTGGAGCCGTTGGTCACGATCTGCCGGCCGTCGAAGATCGGCGCCAGGAAGGGGGCGCCGGAGGGCCAGTCGGCGCCCCAGCGGGAGAGGAAGAAGCCGGGGGTGTCCTTCACGTTCCAGCGGGCTTCGTTGAACGCGTTGTTCTCCAGGCCCTCCAGCTTGACCGTGATGCCGGCGGCGGCCAGCGCCTGCTGGATCGCGGTGGCGACCTCGGGGCTGGTCTGCCGGTTCTGCGCGGTGGAGTGGGTGAGCGTGATCGTCAGGCCGTCGGGGTGGCCGGCTTCCTTGAGGAGCGCCTTGGCCTTGGCGGCGTCGCCGGTCTTGCCCGCCGGGAAGTGGTCGTAGGCGGTGAAGCCGAAGGCGGCCTGCTCGGGCAGGAAGGTGGTGGCGGGCTCGGCGAGCGCGGAGCCGCCGGCCGCGTTGACGACGCTGGTGCGGTTGACCGCGTACGAGATCGCCTGGCGCACCTTCGGGTTGTCGAAGGGCTTCACCTTCGGGTTGAAGGCGAGGTAGTTGACGTAGCCGAAGTGGCCGGTGCCGACGCGGCCGGCGAGCTCCTTGTTGCCGCCGATCTGGGCGAGTTCGGCCGGCCCCAGGTTGGTGTCGGTGGTGACGGCGGCCGCGTCGGCGCCCGAACTGGTCGACAGGCGCTGGTTGATGACGGCGGCGTCCAGCCCGGAGCGGACGTCGACCTTGTCGGGGTAGGCCTTGCGCTCCTCGTCGGTCTTCGCGTCCCAGTGCGGGTTGCGCTCCAGGACCAGGCGCTCGCCGTCGTTCTCGTTGGAGACGACCTTGTACGGGCCGGAGGAGACGGGGCGCTCCTCGTACTTCACGCCGGTGTCCTTGGCCTTGGGCACGGGCGCGAACTGGGTCTGGGTGGCGACGAAGGGGAATTCGCCCTCGGGCTTGCGCAGCTTGAAGACGATCGTCTTCGCGTCCGGGGTGACGATGGACGCGAGGCCCTTCTTGTCCTTGTAAGGGCCCTCGTACTTGTCGCCGCCGACCAGCCAGTCGCGCAGGTAGGGGGCGCCGCCGGAGAGCTCGGCGGCGAAGGAGCGCTCGATGCCGTACTTGATGTCGGCGGTGGTGATCGGGGTGCCGTCCTCGTACTTCAGCCCGTCCTTGAGCGTGTACGTCCACTCGGTGGCGTCGGCGTTCGGGCGGCCGGTGTCGGTGGCCAGGTCGGGGACGACCTTGGTGCCGGCGGCGCCGTTCTCCCGGTTGCGGGTGGTCAGCGTGCGGAAGACCAGCGAAGGAACGTTTCCGCCGCCGGAGGTGTAGAGGCGGGCGGGGTCGAAGTCGCTCTGCGGCTCGTTGTTGAGGACGGTCAGCGTGCCGCCCTTCTGCGGCGCACCGGCGGCGCCGGCCTTGCCCGCGTCCGCGCCGGCACCGTCCTGCCCGCTGTCGGGACCGCAGGCGGCGAGGCCCCCGGCCAGTACGAGGCTGACGGCGGTCGCGGTCACGCGGCGCGATGTGGGGGACTGAGGACGCATCGGAAAAGAACCTCTCGGCGGGTCGGGGTGGGTCGGAAGCCGCGCGGGAGGTTGCGTCCGGCATGGCTCACATCAGCCGTGCGGGCCGCGAGGGCCGGGCAGGGGACTGTGCGAGCAGCGCCGGAGAAGGAAGGAACCGCACCCGCGGGCAGAGGAATGCCCGGGCGCGGTGAAGGGGAAAGGCCGACGCGCGCTCAGGGCAGGTGTCAGCTACAGAAGATGTCGGCCACGCTGTGCGCGGTCACGCCGAGGAGCGCCAGCTCGATGGCGGCGCTCGCGGTGACGGCGTGGAGGTGCGACATGCCGAGAACAATTGCCGATGGCGGCACGCTTGTCAACGCAATATGCGGACGGACCGTCAACTACCGGGATATACCCAGGGGTTGGGCTTGCAGGAGATCCCGTCGATGTTCAGGGACTTCGTCTGCTGCTGCATGATCGGGGCGAGCGCGCCGGGCGTCTGGCAGTCGGAGTGGCCGTGCCCGAGCCGGTGGCCGACCTCGTGGTTGATCAGCATCTGCCGGTAGGCGAACATCCGGTCCGGCCCGAAGGTGTCCGAGCCCTTCGCCCAGCGGAAGGCGTTGATCATGACGCGTTCGGTGAGGGCGGAGTCGCACGAGACGTTCTCGACGGTGACGTCCAGGTCCGATTTCGCGCACCAGACGCCGGTGGTGCCGGGGCTCGCGAGGGTGATGACGAACTCGGTCTCGCCCGACGGCACCCGCTCGAAGGTCATGTCGCCGTCGTGCGCCCAGCTGCGCTTGTCGTTGAGGGTGCGCTGCACGGCCTCCGCGAACAGGGCGCCGTCGAGCCCGAGCCCGTTCTCGACGTCCACCCGGTAGCGGACGAGCCGCCCCTTGCCGGGCGCCTTCGCCCCGCCGGGCACGGTCTGGAAGGTGCCCGGGCCCTTGAGCTTGGCGTCGATCGGGTACTGCGCGGCCATCTTCTGGTCGTACGTCTTCGCCGGGGGCGCCGCGACGGGCTGCCGCGCGGGGGCGGCCGGCCGCTCCTCGGAACGGGAGGCCGGCGGCTCATCGGTGCGGATCTTGGCGCCCGCGGACGCCCGCGGGCCGGACCCGTCGTCCCGGCCCGCCACGTGACCGGCGACGAACACGGCGAGGACGGTGGTGACGACCGCGGCGGCGATGCCGGTGTACAGGCGCACGCGCGGGCGGCGGCCGGGCCGCTGCCCGGGGACGGCCGGGGCGGCCACCCGGCGGTGCGAGCCGGTGGTCGACATCGCGGACGGGCCGCCCGCGGCGCCGGATGCGGTCCCGGATGCGGTGCCGGACGTGTCGGTGTCCTCGTGGCGCGGACCGGGGACCAACGGATCGGGGCCCGGCCCGGGGGCGGCGGCCGGGGCGGGAGCCGGGACGGTCGTGCGGAGCTGCGGGATGCCGAAGGCGGGCGTGTCGGTGCTGCGCGGCACGCCCCGCCAGTCACCGTAGCGGGTGGTGGGGCCGTCGCCCCAGGCGCCGCCGGGCTCCAGGTTCTGGGGGTGGCCGCCGCGCACGCCGGGGGCCGGGGATCCGTAGCCGCGGTGCGTCACGGTGGGCTCGGACGGCGCGAAGACCGAGGCGCCGGCCGGTCCCGACAGCGCCGTGAAGGCGGGGAAGGCCTGGTGCGCCCCGGTCTCGGTGAACTCGGGGTACTGCGCGTACGCGGAGAAGTCGGAGTGCTCGGGGAAGCCGGTGTGGTGGTCTTGGAAGCCGTCGCGTTCCGGGTGGCCGGTGTGATCCGGGTGGCCGCCGTGGCCCGGGAAGCCGGTGGGATCCGGGAAGGCCGCGTGTTCCGGGAAGCCGGGGCGGTCCGGGAAGGCCGCGTGTTCCGGGAAGCCGGGGCGGTCCGGGAAGGCCGCGTGTTCCGGGAAGTCGGTGCGGTGGTCCGCGAAGCCGCCCCGGCCCGGCCGGCCGGCGTGCCCGGCGAAGCCCTGCTGGCCGGCGAAGCCCTGCTGGCCGGGCGTGCCGACGGGTTCCGGGAAGCCGGCCGCTTCCTCGTGTCCCGTCCGCGTCCGGTACGCGCCCTGCGCCTCGCGGCCTTCGTGGCCGTCGTAGCGGGCGTCGTACGGCTCGTAGCCGTCGAACGCGTCGGGTCCGCCCGGCGCGCCGGGCGCCGGGGCGGGGGCCGGCTCGGGGGCCGAGCCCTTGCGACTATGTCGTCCCACGGTCGTCCTCAGCTCCTGCCCGCATCGCGGAGCAGGTCGCGGAAGGCCGCCGCGACGGTCTCCGGGTACTCCATCATCGCCACGTGCCCGGCCTCGGGCAGCGTCAGCAGCCGCGAGCCGCGGAAGGCGGCGGCCGCCCTGCGTGCCATCCGGTACGAGACCAGCCGGTCGCGGCCGCCGTAGACGAGGAGGGTCGGCGCGAGCACCCGCTCGGCCTGCCGCCACAGCCCGTGCTGGCCGGGCAGCGTGTACGCGTCGACGATGCCCCGCGAGGACTTGGCCAGGGCGTCCCAGAAGTACGGCAGCTGTAGCCGCCGCTCCATCTCCTCCACGGCGTGCCGGAACCCCTCGGGGGTGATCCGCGAGGGGTCTCCGTAACAGAGGGCGGTGACGTCGCGGGTGCGCTGTTCCGCGGTCCAGTCCCGGCTGAGCCGGCCGACCAGGCGGGCCATGCCGGGCAGCGCGAGGAGCGCGGTGGGCACCGCCGACGCCTGGACGCGCAGCTCGGGCAGGGCGGGCGAGACGAGCGTCAGGGTGCGCACCAGGTCGGGGCGGACCGCCGCGACGCGGGTGGTGACGGCGCCGCCGAGCGAGTTGCCGAACAGGTGGACCGGGCCGCGCTCGCTCGCGTCGAGGTGCCGGATGACCGCGCGGGCGAGTCCCGTGACCGAGTAGTTGCCGTCGTCGGGCGGCGGGGAGTCCCCGAACCCGGGCAGGTCCAGCGCCTCGCCGTCGACCTCGCCCTCCAGCTGCGCCATCAGCGCCGACCAGTTCTGCGAGGACCCGCCGAGCCCGTGCACGTACAGGGCGGGCGGCAGTCCGGTGACGGCCGGCGGCCGGGAGCGGACCGTCAGGGTCAGGCCGGGCAGCGACACCCGGCGCAGCTGCTCTCCTTCGGCCACACGGACGGCGCCCACCTGGGAACTCGCCGTGGCGGTCGCCCGGACGTCCGGCAGCTCGGTCGAAGACATGCGGCAATGTTACGAGACGATCACGCGGGGACTCGTGTGTTCGCGGTCACAGGTCTGCCTAGCGGCGCACCCGCCGCTCTCCTAGGCTCGTAACTGAGAAGGAAAAGAGGGGAGCCACATGACTGTCGACCCGACGGAGCCGGACACCTTCCAGCAGCTCCAAGAAGCGCCCGACGTCGAGGCCCCTGAAGCGGACGCCGTGGAACAGCGCATCGAACTGAACCCGCGCGACGACGACGACCCGCCCGCCGTCCGCGGGGGCGGGGACGCCGCGGAGGCTGACGCGGCCGAGCAGGCGCGGGTGGTGCCGCTGGACGACGACGACTACCGGTGACCCGTTCGGCTACCGCCGAGTACCCCGCTCCGGTGCCGCTGACCAGCCAGGGATCCGTGTCCGCAGGCCGAGAAAAGTCGGTCTCGACCCACCAGATTCGGTTACCGAAAAGTACGATGGCGGGCGCGGCGCAGAGCGCACTGTGTTCTTGAAGAAAGTGGGAGGCGGCGTGACAGCCATCGAGCAGACCGAGGCGGCGCGCCCGCGGGGCACCCGCCTGCCGCGCCGAGCCCGACGCAACCAGCTCCTGGGGGCCGCCCAGGAGGTGTTCGTCGCCCAGGGTTACCACGCGGCGGCGATGGACGACATCGCCGAGCGGGCGGGCGTCAGCAAGCCCGTCCTCTACCAGCACTTCCCCGGCAAGCTCGACCTGTACCTGGCGCTCCTGGACCAGCACTGCGAGGCGCTGCTGCTGGCGGTGCGCGGGGCGCTGGCCTCGACGACCGAGAACAAGCTGCGCGTGGCCGCGACCATGGACGCGTACTTCGCGTACGTGGAGGACGAGGGCGGCGCCTTCCGGCTGGTCTTCGAGTCGGACCTGACGAACGAGCCGGCGGTGCGCGAGCGCGTGGACCGGGTCTCCCTCCAGTGCGCCGAGGCGATCTCCGACGTCATCGCCGAGGACACCGGCCTGTCGAAGGACGAGTCGATGCTGCTGGCCGTGGGCCTCGGCGGGGTCTCGCAGGTCGTCGCCCGGTACTGGCTCTCCAGCGAGAGCCCGGTGGCCCGCGACAAGGCGGTCGGGCTGCTGACCTCGCTGGCCTGGCGCGGCATCGCGGGCTTCCCCCTGCACGGCGTGGACGGTCCGCAGCACTGACGCGGCTGCGGGGACGACGACCGGCCCCGCCCGCACGCCGTCACGCGGTGCGCACGTGTTCGCTCGCAGCGTGCGGCGGCGGCGCCGTGCGTGTCCCCTCTCCGGGCTAATGTGGTCCGGGTACGGCGCGGTACACCGCGCGACCTGGACACCGTCGGAGGGACATAGCCGTGGAGGTCAAGATCGGCGTGCAGCACGCACCCCGGGAGATCGTGCTGGAGAGCGAGCTCGGCGCCGAGGAGCTGGAGCGTGTCATCACCGACGCGCTGTCCGGCAAGACGCAGCTGCTCTCGCTGACGGACATCAAGGGCCGCAAGGTCCTGGTTCCGGCCGACCGGCTCTCGTACGTGGACATCGGCGAGCCGTCCACGCGCAAGGTGGGCTTCGGCGCCTAGTAGTCGCCCGAATCACAACGGAACGGCCCGGTGGCAGTGACCACCGGGCCGTTCCGTGTTTTCCGGGGCGCCTTTCCGACGTGTGTTCCCGTTTCCGCGCCGTGTTTCCGATTCGCGTTCCGTTTCCCTACCGGAGCAAGTCGTACCGGAAGAGGATTGCCCCTCCACCGCCCCGGGTAGGACCGCCTACGACCCGATTTGCCCTGACGTGCGGGAGGGAACCCATGCTCGTGGAAGCACTCGGCTCGGCGTTGCTCGGCCTCGCGCTGTCGTGGCTGGCGCTGAGAAGGCTGCCCGACCGGCTGCCCTCCGCCGTCACGGTCCGCACCGCGGGCACCCTGGGCGGCGCGTTCGGCGGCTACCTGACGCACTACTCGCTCGGCCCGGGCCACACGACCGTGGCGGCCGCGCTGGTGGGCGGGGTGCTGGTGGCCGCCGTGGTGCTCTCGCTGCTACTGCGGCCCGCGGGCCCGCCCGCCGCCCGCCGGCGGCCCTTTTCCGTCCCCTCGGGCGGCTGACCGCCCCCGGACGCACGACCGGCTCCGGCGGGGATTCCGCCGGAGCCGGTGATGCGCGTGCCGGGCGGCTGCCGCCCGGAGGATGAAGAGACTCAGGCGGCGAGGCCCAGGGCGGCCATCCGCTTGGTGTGCGCCTTGGTGATGCGGGTGAACATCTCGCCGACCGCCGCCAGGTCGAAGCCCGCGGCCATTCCGTCGACGCCGCCGACCAGCATGGTCGACAGCGCGTCGCGCTCGGCGACCACGCGCTGCGCCTGCGAGAGCGCCTCGCCCATCAGGCGGCGCGCCCAGAGCGCCAGTCGGCCGCCGACCCGCGGGTCGGCCTCGATCGCGGCCCGCACCTTCTCGACGGCGAAGTTGCCGTGGCCGGTGTCGTCGAGCACCCCGAGGACCAGCGCGCGGCTGTCCGTGTCCAGGTGGGTGGCCACCTCGCGGTAGAAGTCACTGGCGATCGAGTCGCCTACGTACGCCTTGACCAGGCCTTCCAGCCAGTCCGAGGGCGCGGTCTGGCGGTGGAAGTCGTCGACGCCCTTCGCGAAGGGCTCCATGGCCGCGGTGGGCTCCGCGTCGATGGCGGAGAGCCGGTCCCGCAGCCGCTCGAAGTGGTGGAACTCCGCAGAGGCCATCGCCGCCAGCTCCGCCTTGTCCGCCAGCGTCGGCGCGAGCTTCGCGTCCTCGGCGAGCCGCTCGAAGGCCGCCAGCTCGCCATAGGCCAGCGCGCCGAGCAGGTCCACCACGGCCGCGCGGTACTGCGGGGTGGCGGAGGCCGTCGCCCAGTCCTGGGCGGCGATGCCCACCGGGGCGGCGGCTGCGCTCTCGGGGTTCGCGGCCTTCTCGGCGCTTTCGGCGGTCTCGGCGTTCTCGGCGGCGTGGGAGTTCTCGGCACTCGACATGCCGGGAAGAATAGCCGCCCCGGCGCGCACGGGAACTGCCTGGTCAGTCACCCCAAACCTGACTCTCCGGTGAATTCACCCGACACACCTGCGCGAATCCGGGGTACAGTGGTAATGCGCCTGCCGGATACTCGGCGGGCCATCCGAATGAGGATGCCCGGTCGGTGGCCCGATCGGCTCCAACCCGACCGCCCTCAACATGGTGTGTGCGTTCATGCGTACCACCGCCCATGAGGGGCCCCCTCAGCGGTAGAAGCGCTTGAGCGAAGGCCGTGGTCCCGCGCAGCTGTGTGAAAGCCAGGCACGGTAAGACCCCCTTCGCCGCCTCACGCCGCGTCTCACAGAAGAGGCAGCACCCTGACTACGTTCCGAGACCTCGGGATCTATCCCGAGACGGCCGAGGCCCTTGAGGCCGTCGGCATCGTGTCCCCCTTCCCGATCCAGGAGATGACCCTCCCCGTCGCCCTTTCCGGCACGGACGTCATCGGCCAGGCCAAGACCGGAACCGGCAAGACGCTCGGTTTCGGCCTTCCCCTGCTGGAGCGCGTCACCGTCCCCGCGGACGTCGAGGCCGGCCGGGCCACGCCCGAGCAGCTGACCGACGCCCCGCAGGCCCTCGTGGTGGTTCCCACCCGCGAGCTGTGCACCCAGGTCACCAACGACCTGCTGACGGCCGGCAAGGTCCGCAACGTCCGCGTCCTCGCCATATACGGCGGCCGCGCTTACGAGCCCCAGGTCGAGGCGCTCAAGAAGGGCGTCGACATCATCGTCGGCACCCCGGGCCGCCTGCTCGACCTCGCGGGCCAGAAGAAGCTCGACCTGTCGCACGTCCGCGCCCTGGTGCTGGACGAGGCCGACGAGATGCTCGACCTGGGCTTCCTGCCCGACGTCGAGAAGATCATGAACCACCTGCCGCCGAAGCGTCAGACGATGCTGTTCTCGGCGACCATGCCGGGCGCCGTCATCGGCCTGGCCCGCCGCTACATGTCGCAGCCCACGCACATCCGCGCCACCGCGCCGGACGACACGGGCGCGACCGTCGCGAACATCACGCAGCACGTCTTCCGCGCCCACTCGATGGACAAGCCGGAGCTCGTCGCGCGCATCCTGCAGGCCGACGGCCGCGGGCTCGCGATGATCTTCTGCCGCACCAAGCGCACGGCGGCCGACATCGCCGAGCAGCTGGAGCGCCGCGGCTTCGCCTCCGGCGCGGTCCACGGCGACCTCGGCCAGGGCGCCCGCGAGCAGGCCCTGCGGGCCTTCCGCAACGGCAAGGTCGACGTCCTGGTCTGCACCGACGTCGCGGCCCGCGGTATCGATGTCGAGGGTGTCACCCACGTCATCAACTACCAGTCGCCCGAGGACGAGAAGACCTTCCTGCACCGCGTCGGCCGCACCGGCCGCGCGGGCAACAAGGGCACCGCCGTCACCCTGGTCGACTGGGACGACATCCCGCGCTGGCAGCTCATCAACAAGGCGCTGGAGCTGGACTTCCACGAGCCGGAGGAGACGTACTCCACGTCCCCGCACCTGTTCGAGCAGCTCAGCATCCCCGCCGGCACCAAGGGCGTCCTGCCGCGCGCCGAGCGCACGCGGGCCGGTCTGAAGGCCGAGGAGATCGAGGACCTGGGCGAGACCGGCGGACGGGGCGGCCGCAAGTCCGCCGCCGCCGCGGCCACCGTGGTCGAGGAGCGCCCCGCGCGCACCCGCACCCCGCGCCAGCGCCGCCGCACCCGCGGCGGGGCCGAGCTCGGCGACGCGCCCGTGACCGTGGACGTGGCCGTGGCCGTGGACGCCGCCGTCGAGGCTCCGACCGTGCCGGCGCCCGCCGCCGACACCGACGCGGAGCCGCGCAAGCCGCGCCGCCGCCGGACCCGCTCGGTCCCGGCCGCCGCCGCGGCCGCCGTGGTCACCCCGGTGGCCGAGGCGCCGGTGGCTCCGGCCGCCGAGGAGGCCCCGGCCGCCCCGCGCCGCCGGACCCGCACCCGCAAGGCCGCCGAGACCGCGCCGGTGGAGACCGTCGTGGTCGAGACCGTCGTGGCGGCTCCCGTGGCCGAGGCCGTGGTGACCGACGCGCCGGTGAAGGCGCGCCGCACCCGCAAGGCCACGCAGAAGGCTCCGGTCGAGGCCGTGGCGGCTCCGGCCGCCGAGGAAGCCCCGGCCGCCGCCCCGCGCCGCCGTACGCGCACCCGCAAGGCCGCCGAGGCCCCGGAGGCGTAAGCAGCTCCGTCCCGCAGGCCCGGTTCCCCGCACCAGGGGGCCGGGCCTGCGGCGTGTTACGTGCCGGTAGGTTGTGCGGTATGAGCAAGCCGCCGCGTCTGACCCTGCCGCCGTGCGCCCGCGCGTACCGCCTGCGCACCGCGCGCGGGGAGTTCGCCGTCCACGAGGCCGTGCCGGCCGGGCCCGCGCACGGCACCGCGCTGCTGGTGCCCGGCTTCACCGGCAGCAAGGAGGACTTCATCGGCCTCCTGGAGCCGCTGGCGGCCGCCGGGTACCGGGTGGTGGCCGTGGACGGCCGCGGGCAGCACGAGAGCGACGGGCCGCGCGAGGAGTCCGCGTACGCCCTCGACGGCCTCGCGCGGGACGTGCTCGCCCAGGCCGCGGTCGTGGCGGACGGCGGGCCGCTGCACCTGGTCGGCCACTCCTTCGGCGGGCTGGTCGCGCGGACGGCGGTGGTCCGCGAACCGGGCCGGTTCGCCAGCCTGACCCTGATGAGCAGCGGCCCCGGCGCGGTCTGCGAGGCCCAGCAGGAACGTACGAAGATGCTGGTCGCGGCGCTGGAGGCGATGGGCGACGACATGCCGGGGATCTGGCAGGCGATGCGGGCGATGGATCCCGAGGACGCCGTGCCGGACTCCCCCGAGCTGGCCGCGTTCCTGCGGGACCGCTGGCTGGGCACCGTCCCGGAGCAGCTGATCGCCACCGGCCGGGTGCTGGTCGGCGAGCCGGACGGCATCGACGCCCTGCGCGCGGCCGCTCCGGGCCTGCCCAAGCTGGTGCTGTCCGGCGAGGTGGACTACGCCTGGCCGCTCCCGGTGATGGACGACATGGCCGAGCGCCTGGCCGCCGGCCGCACCGTCGTCCCGGGTGCCGAGCACTCCCCCAACGCGGAGGCCCCGGAGGTCACGGCGGCCGCCCTGGCCGCGTTCTGGTCGGCTGCCACGCGCCCCTGACCGGCGCGTACGGACCCGCCCCCCGGGCGGGTACGGACCCGGGCCGCGTGCGCGGGTCAGTACGCCGACTGCAGGTGGGTCCAGAAGCCGTCGCGCAGGGCGCGGCGCAGGTCCGCCTGGCCGCGCAGGGAGTAGTGCAGCAGCGCCTCGGCCTCCACCAGGAGGTCCTGGTCGACGCTGCCCGGCAGGAACGGCTTGCCCGGCAGCAGGTCCGCCAGCGCCATGCGGCCCCGGGTGGCGAGCCAGGTCGCGGCGATCTGCGCGCCGGTGAACCGCACCTCGTCCCGGGTCGGCCGCGGCACGCCCTCGGTCTCCGGTTCGTACGCGGGCTGCGCCGCCTTGCGGGTCACGTACGGCCGACAGAACTCCAGGTCGAAGACGCGCTGGCTGTCGACCTCCCACAGCAGCGGTTCGGCCTGATTGCGGCCCTCGGACGGCTCGATGCCCCACAGGTGGACGCGCGCGCCGTACCCCTGGGCCGCCTCCACCGCCGAGACCAGGTCCTCGTCGCCGCCGACGAGCGCCGCGTCGCTGATGGCCCGGTGCCGGGCGAGTGACTCCAGGTCGGTGCGGATCAGGGAGTCGACGCCCTTCTGCTGGTTGCTGGCGTTGAGGTTGCCCAGGCGCACCTTCACGTCGGGCAACGCGGCGATGGACTGCTGCTCGGCGGTGTGGATGCGGCGGCGGGCGCCGTCGTACCAGTACACGCGCAGCAGCCGGCTGTCCGCGAAGATCGTGCGGGCCTTGTCGATGAAGGCCTCGATCATGCCTTCGGCGTCGAGGTCGAAGTTCCGCCGGTCCTCTGTCCCGGCGACGAGACGGCCGGCGGCCGCGTAGACGTAGCCCGCGTCGACGAAGATCGCGTGGGTCGAGGGGGTCTTGGCGACCTCGGCGAGCATCCGCTGGAGCAGCTCGTTGGTCCGGTCGAGGCGCGCGCCGAAGTCTTCTTCCATAACATGAGTCATTGTGACCGAGGCCACACCGGACGTCTCGCCACCGGCTAATATTTAGCCAATGAAAAAATTTCCTTAGCGTAGGGAATGTTTGCCCCTTACACTTCGTTAACCCCTGTGCAAGGAGAACTCCGACGAAGGGAGAAGCCGTGCGCTTCGAGATTCTGCGCCTTGACGACGTCGACGGAACCGCCGTGGACAGCACCGTCGTGGACGCCGCCTCCGTCAACCGGATCGTGCAGCAGGCCGCCGCTATCGGCCAGCGCATCCTCATCCGACCGGCCGAGTCCGCGTCCTCCTGACGCGCTGCGGATCACCGCACACACGTGAAACGCCCCCGCACCGGACGGTGCGGGGGCGTTCGCGTACGCGCGGGCGACGCGCGCGGTCCAGGGCGCCGGGCGTCAGGCGCCCTCGATCACCTGGAGCACGCCGTTGATGATCTGCTGGACGGCGATGGCGGACAGCATCGTGCCGGCGAGGCGCGTCACCAGCACCACGCCGCCGTCCTTGATGACCCGGATGATCACCAGCGAGTACCGCATCACGAGCCACAGCACCACGTGCATGGCCGCGATCGCCGACCACACCGACAGCTGACCGCCGAAGCCGTCCGCCTTCTGGACGGCGAGGATCACCGAGACGATCGCGCCGGGCCCGGCGAGCAGCGGCATCCCCAGCGGCACCAGGGCGACGTTCACGTCCTTGGTCTGCTTCGGCTCGTCGGTCTTGCCGGTGAGCAGGTCGAGCGCGATCAGGAGCAGCAGCAGACCGCCCGCGATCATCAGCGCGGGCACGGAGACGTGCAGGTAGTCCAGGATCTGCTGGCCGCAGACACCGAACACGGCGATGACCCCGAAGGCCACGCAGACGGCCTGCCAGGCCATCTTGCGCTGCACCTTGACAGGCCGGCCGGAGGTCAGCGCCAGGAAGATCGGCGTGATCCCCGGGGGGTCCATAATCACAAAAAGGGTGAGAAAGAGGGATCCGAAAACGGCAACGTCGAACACAGTGATGGCCTTGCAGAAGAGTCGTACGAAGAAGGTGGGCGCGGAGGCGGCGCCTGCGGGGCGTGCCGGACCGGCGGCCGGACCCAGGGGCCGGCGCCGGAGCGGTGGTGGTGCGGGAAACCCGTCAGACGCCGGCGGGTCCGCCGGCGCCCGGCACCGGGAAGGCACCGGTCGCACGGCGCGTGATCTCGCCGTAGATCTCGGGGTCGGTGGTGTACTCCCCGAGCCGGCAGGTCTTGCGGCTGCCGTGGTAGTCGCTGGACCCGGTGGTCAGCAGCCCGAGCTCGGCGGCGAGCCCGTGCAGCCGGGCGCGCGTGCCGGCGTCGTGGTCCATGTGCTCGACCTCGATGCCGTCGAGGCCGGCCGCCGCGAGCGCGGCTATCGCGCTCTCCGGCACGACCTCGCCGCGCTTGACAGCGCCGGGGTGCGCGAAGACGGTGACCCCGCCGGCCGCCTTGACCAGGCGGATCGCCTCGAACGGGTCGAGCTCGTGCTTCTCCGCGTAGGCCCGGCCGCCGTCGGCGAGCCAGTCCGGCGTGAAGGCGTCCGAGACGCTCGCCACCACGCCGAGCTCGACGAGCGCGGTCGCGATGTGCGGACGGCCGACGGAACCGGCGCCCGCGATGCGGGCCACCTGCTCCCAGGTGACGGGGACGCCGAGCGCCTGAAGCTTGCCGACCATCGCGCGGGCGCGCGGGACGCGGTCGTCGCGCACCAGCTCGCGCTCGCGCGCGAAGTCCGGCTCGTCGGGGTCGAAGAGGTACGCGAGCATGTGCAGCCCGACGCCGTCGAGGCGGCAGGACAGCTCGGCTCCGGTGACCAGGGTGAGACCGGCCGGCAGGGCGGCGACGGCCTCGGCGTGCCCGCGCACGGTGTCGTGGTCGGTCAGCGCCACCACGTCCAGCCCGGCGGCGGCCGCGTTGCGGACCAGCTCGGCGGGGGTGTCCGTACCGTCCGAGGCCGTGGAGTGGGCGTGCAGGTCGATACGCACGGCTCGGCTCCAGAGGCAGGACGAAAGGGGGACACCCCAGGATACCGGCCCCCACACCCCCGACACCCCCACCCCGACGACACGCCCCGGCCGTCCCGTGGCGCGCCACCCGGCCTCGCCGGCTGCCCCGCGACGCCTCCGCCCCGCTGGCCGGCCCGGCGCAACCCTCCGGCAGCGCCGGGCCACATCAGCCTCGCCGGCGTTTGAGGCGCGGGTCCGGGCGGAGCCCGGTGCCCGGCGCCAGCCGGGTTGCTCAGGGCTCCGCCCCGAACCCCGCGCCTCAAACGCCGGCGAGGCTGGAAGTTTGCCGGCCAGGCGGGACGTGCCGCCCAGGCGCCGACGGGGCTGGAAAGGCGCCGCACGGGCACCGGAAAGGCTGGAGGCGGCAGGGGTGTGCCCCCGGCGCAGACGGCTGGGGCGGGGGTCAGTCCGGGGTCAGGATTCGGGGGGTGAGGGCGCCGCAGGGGAGGAGTTCGATCTCGGCACCCGCGTCCCGCAGATCCGTCAGGACCAGTTCGTCGTACATCAGCAGCCCCGACTGCTCGGGCCACACCACGGCCCACAGCCACAGCCCCCGCGCCTCACCGGCGAACACCGCCCGGTCGTCCGGGGTTCCGGACACGTGCCACAGCGGGGTCGAGCGCCCGGCCGCGACCACCTTCGCGTGCGGCGGCGCCGCGGCGTTGATGTGCGGCCCCGGGTCCGGCCCGGAAATGCCGGCGTACCGCGCACCCAGCCCCACACCGAGCTCCTCGGCGACGAGCACCAGCTCACCCATCCCGCCGAGCGGCCCCGGTCCCGAGCAGGCCACCGCGGTGGCACGGCCGCCGCTGCGGTCGTCACCCGCGCACGCGACACCCGTGAACAGCCAGCCGACCGGCAGCGGCCACGGCATCCACACCGGCACCTGGGCCCGGTGGACGACGACCCCGAGCCCCTCGACGCTGGGCGGGATGACCGGTTGCAGCGGCTGCACGGCGCCGTGCACGGCGCACTGCCAGGAATCGGCGAAAAGACCGGGCGCCCTGACCCGGCCACCGCACTTAGGGCAACTCGGTTCACCCCTCATACGTGCCCACGCTCCTCCCCGGCCGCCGCCCCGTCAAGGGACGATCACCCGTCCGGATGCCATCCGTACCCGCCGTGGCGGCGGTCAGTCCGGTGATCCGCCCGTACGGGTGCCCGGCCGCGCGCCCCGGCTCCCGGCTCCACCGCCCCGACCACCCGTACGGGCGCCCGCCGGTAGCCCGTACGGGGCACCCGGTCGGGCTACCGGCGGGCGGGCGGTGTACCGGCGGCGGCCGGGCGGCAGGCCCCGCCCCGGCCGTCCGCACGCCCGTCGTCCGCCCGTCCGGCTCAGTCGAGTGCGACCGCCGCGCGCAGCGGGTCGCGCAGGTCCGTGCCGCGGGCGAGCCAGCGCTCCTGGAGGGCGGCCGCGCCGTGCACCCGCTTCCACGCGGCCTCGTTGGGCGTCATCGGCAGCAGCGGCAGGAACCGTACGGGGTCCCGCGGCGCGTCCAGCTCCAGGTCCTCGACCAGCCCGCCCGGCTCGGCGACGAGCACGGAGGTGAACGGCGCCCCGGGCCACAGCGGTTCGCCGACGTCCAGCGAGGCGCCCGGACTCACCACGAGCCCCTCCACCTGCGGGGAGGCCCCGAGCACGGCCAGCGGGCGGAGCACCTTGTCGGTGTCCGGGGCGCCGGCCCGTACGGACAGCACGAGTTCGGCCCGCGGGCCGCGCAGCGGGTCGGCCACCACCACCGTCGGA
Source organism: Streptomyces sp. NBC_00239 (assembly GCF_036194065.1). NCBI lineage: Bacteria > Bacillati > Actinomycetota > Actinomycetes > Kitasatosporales > Streptomycetaceae > Streptomyces > Streptomyces sp. NBC_00239. The sequence goes on from NZ_CP108095.1 coordinate 3,098,793, forward strand.
TCCGCCATCGGCTGCGCCGACATACCGAGGGTGGCGTACCGGACCACCTCCCCGTCCGTGAAGCGCAAGACCTCGATGCGGTCGGTACCGAGGAAGGTGACCGCCGCGCGCGCATCGGGTTCGCCCAGCGCGCTGCGCAACCGGGCTTCGACCAGAGCCAGAACTTCTGCCATGTCGAGAGCATAGAACTGCTATCCCCCGGGTAAAGGGCCGGTCTTGACCATCTGTCGGCTGATAGTGTTGACCGCTGGTCGGGGCAGCGTGCAGAAGCATCGTTTCCGTGCTCCGATACAAGGACTTCCCCTACGGGGGACCGGCCGGAGGAGGTGGGGCTGCGGTGGACCGAAGTCGATCGTGCAGTACCAATCGCTCTTCCGCGGGGTCCTGCCTTCCGGTCTGATCCTGCCCGCCTGACCGCCCGCCGGTCGGCCGGCCCTTTCCGTCTCCTGCGACGGCATCCCGCTCGGGGAAGAGCGACGGCAGAACTTTCCTCCCGTCCTGTTTCCTTCCGCCTGCCCGCGGCGGCGGAGGGTCTCCCGTCCGTGCGGCCGGCGTGCTGCGCGTAGGAGCCTGCCATGTCGATGATCCGTGACCTGCGCGCGGTGGTACGCCCCGCCCTGCGCAAGCCCAGCCAGGTACACAGCCCGTACGACACCACCCGCGACCCCTCGGCCGGCAGCGCCGTCGTCGACTGCGCCGTCTACCGCGACGGCCGCCGGCTGCCCGGTGCGTGCCTGTCCCCGCGCGAGTCGATGCGCCGGGCGCGCGACAGCGGCGGCTTCGTGTGGATCGGCCTGCACGAGCCGACGGAAGCCGAATTCGCCGGTATCGCCGCCGAGTTCGGGCTGCACCCGCTGGCCGTCGAGGACGCGGTGCACGCGCACCAGCGGCCGAAGCTGGAGCGGTACGACGACACCCTGTTCACCGTCTTCAAGACGATCCACTACGTGGAGCACGCCGAACTGACCGCCACCAGCGAGGTGGTGGAGACCGGCGAGGTGATGTGCTTCACCGGCCGGGACTTCGTCATCACCGTCCGGCACGGCGGCCAGGGCTCGCTGAAGGCGCTGCGGCACCGGCTCCAGGACGACCCGGAGCTGCTGGCGAAGGGCCCGTCGGCGGTGCTGCACTCGATCGCCGACCACGTGGTCGACGGCTACATCGCGGTCGCCTCGGCCGTGCAGGACGACATCGACGAGGTGGAGAGCGCGGTGTTCGCGGCGCCCGCCAAAGGCAGCCCGCGCGGTGTGGACGCCGGCCGGATCTACCAGCTCAAGCGCGAGGTACTGGAGTTCAAGCGGGCGGTGGCGCCGCTCCAGCGGCCGATGGAGCTGCTCAGCGAGCGGCCGATGCGGCTGGTGGACCCGGAGGTCCAGAAGTACTTCCGGGACGTCGCCGACCACCTGGCGCGGGTGCACGAGCAGGTCGTCGGCTTCGACGAGCTCCTGAACTCGATCCTCCAGGCCAACCTGGCGCAGGCGACGGTCGCGCAGAACGAGGACATGCGCAAGATCACCTCCTGGGCCGGCATCATCGCCGTACCGACCATGATCTGCGGCGTGTACGGGATGAACTTCGAGCACATGCCGGAGCTGCACTGGCGGTACGGCTATCCGCTGGTGATGTGCTCGATCGTCGGCATCTGCTTCACGATCCACCGCGCGCTGCGCCGCAACGGCTGGCTGTAGGGGAAGCGCCCGCGGGGGCCGTGCGGGCTCCCGTCTACTCTGTGCGCATGACTCTCAGCACGCTCGAACTGGCCCTCGTCGAGGAGGCCGCGAAGAAGTCCGGCCTCATCTGGGTCCGGGGCACCGGGCCCGACCGCGGGCTGTGGCACGCCTGGCTGGAAGGCGCCGCGCACGTGCTGGGTGACGGTCCGGGCGAGCAGCCCTTCCCGGGGCTCTCCGACGGCGGCACCGCCGAGGTGACCGTGCGCAGCAAGGACAAGGGCGGCCGGCTGGTGTCGTGGACGGCGTCCGTCACGGAGCTGGCCCCGTCCTCGCAGGCGTGGGAGGCGGCCGTCGCCGAGCTGAAGGGCAAGCGGCTGAACGCGCCCGACTCCGAGCAGATGACCGCGCGCTGGGCGCGCGAGTGCCGGCTGCTGCGGCTGGAACCCGTAGCCGTCGTGACGCAGGAGCCGACCGGTTCGCTGGCAGCGGCGCCGCTGCCGTCCCCGGCCACGACCCGGCGGCCCATCCCGGCCGCGCTCCCCAAGCTGCTCCTCAAGCGCAAGCGCAAGGGCTAGCACGAGGGCCGGTGGGCTGCGGTCGGCCTAGTCGCGGGACGGGAGCTGGGGGCCGTAGTCCACGGTCTGGTCCTCCGGCGGGGCCTCCAGCGCGAAGGGCTTGCCCCAGTCCTTGAGCTCCACCACTCCGGCGCCGCCGGCCCGTTCCAGCCGGAGCGGGTACGGGGTGCCCGCGAGGGAGACGTCGAGGCGGCCGCCGCGGCCCTCGTCGGCGGTGACCTCGATGGTCCGCACCACGCCGACCTTCCGGTACGCGCCCTTCTCCAGTTTGCCGTTCAGCCCCAGCAGCCCGTCGAGCAGCACGTCCATCTCGGTGAACCCGCGCAGCTGCTTGTACGAGGAGTCGCCCGCGGGCACCTTCACGAACTTGTCGCCGAGCTTGTCGGCCGCGCTCTCTCCGTCCTCGGACTCCCCGGACCCGTCCGGCCCGTCGGACTCCCCCGGCCGGGGTGACGCGGACGCGTTGGCCGCCGGCTTGCGGCCCCAGAACGCGGCGTCCGCCTTCAGGTAGAGCTCGTCACCCACCCGGAGCAGCTCGAAGGTGCTGCCCGTCGTCCTCACCTCGCCCGCGGCGCCGTCCGACTTCAGGCGCATGTCGAGGGTGAAGGTCTTCCCGCCGCTGACCACCGTGCCGGAGAGCCGTACCGCGTCGGCCGCGGTCGCCGCGGCCCGCGCCTTGTCCTCGATCTGGTCGGCCGACAGCTTGCCCACGCCGTTGGTGCCCTCGTCGGGGTCCTCCCCGCAGCCCGTGACGGCCACGGTCAGCCCGGCGCACAGCGCGCCGACGACAGCGGCCCTGCGGAGGCGGGCGGCCGGGGGGAACACGATCACGGGCGGGCTGCCTCTCGTCTGGGCTCGGTGCAGCAGGCAGCGTACCCGGGCCCGGCGGGTCCGACCGGCGGCAGGTGCCGTGCCCGCGGTCCGTGCGCGCCCCCGACGGGCGCCCCCACCAGCGCGGTTCGCCGGGCCACGGGCTAGCCTGGGAGCCGGACGAGGCGAAACGGTTCACGAGGAGGCGCACGAATGGCAGCTGGCGCCCCCCGGATCTTCGTCTCGCACCTGTCCGGAGTGCCCGTGTTCGACCCGAACGGCGACCAGGTCGGCCGAGTCCGGGACCTGGTCGCGATGCTCCGCGTGGGCGGCCGCCCGCCGCGGCTGCTGGGCCTGGTCGTCGAGGTGGTCAGCCGCCGCCGGATCTTCCTCCCCATGACCCGGGTGACGGGCGTCGAGTCCGGCCAGGTCATCACCACCGGTGTCGTCAACATGCGGCGCTTCGAGCAGCGCCCCACCGAACGGCTCGTCCTCGGCGAACTCCTCGACCGGCGGGTCCGCCTGGTCGGCAACGACGAAGAGGTCACCGTCCTCGACGTGGCGATCCAGCAGCTGCCCGCCCGCCGCGACTGGGAGATCGACCGGATCTTCGTGCGCAAGGGCAAGGGCGGGGCGCTGCGCCGCCGCGGCGAGACCCTGACCGTCGAGTGGTCCGCGGTGACCGGCTTCTCGCTGGAGGAGCACGGGCAGGGCGCCGAGAGCCTGGTGGCGACCTTCGAGCAGATGCGCCCGGCCGACCTCGCGAACGTCCTGCACCACCTGACGCCCAAGCGGCGCGCCGAGGTGGCCAACGCCCTCGACGACGACCGGCTCGCGGACGTCCTGGAGGAGCTGCCCGAGGACGACCAGATCGAGATCATCGGCAAGCTGAAGGAGGAGCGCGCCGCCGACGTCCTGGAGGCCATGGACCCGGACGACGCGGCGGACCTGCTCTCCGAGCTGCCCGAGGACGACCAGGAGCGGCTGCTGACGCTGATGCAGCCGGACGACGCCGCCGACGTGCGGCGGCTGCTCTCGTACGAGGAGCGCACCGCGGGCGGTCTGATGACGACCGAGCCGATCGTGCTGCGCCCGGACGCGACCGTCGCGGACGCGCTGGCGCGGGTGCGGCAGGCCGACCTGTCGCCGGCGCTGGCCGCGCAGGTGTACGTGTGCCGGCCGCCGGACGAGACGCCGACCGGCAAGTACCTGGGCACCGTGCACTTCCAGCGGCTGCTGCGCGACCCGCCGTTCACGCTGGTCAGCTCGATCGTGGACACCGACCTGCCGCCGCTGCGGCCGGACGCCTCGCTGCCCGTGGTGACGAGCTACCTCGCCGCGTACAACATGGTGGCGGTGCCGGTCGTCGACGAGAGCGGCTCGCTGCTGGGCGCGGTGACCGTGGACGACGTGCTCGACCACCTGCTGCCGGACGACTGGCGCGAGACGGACTTCCACGCCGAGGAGGCCGTACGTGGGCACTGAGCGCGGCAGACGGGAGCAGGGCCGGGACCAGCCGCGCGAGCCGCGGCTGGCGAACCGGCTGGAGGAGCTGGCCGAGCGGGCCCGGGAGCGGGTCGAGCGCTCGGAGCGCGCGGACCGCGGGGAACGCGCCGAACGCGGCAAGGCCTCCGCCACCGGTTCGAGCGCGCTGTCGCGCTCGCGGGTGCGCCTGGACCTGCCGAAGGCGCCGCGGCGCGGGCTGCTGCCCGAGTACGACCCGGAGGCGTTCGGGCGCACCTCGGAGAAGATCGCGCGGTTCCTCGGCACCGGACGGTTCATCGTCTGGATGACGATGGTCATCATCGTCTGGGTGCTGTGGAACATCTTCGCGCCGGCCGCGGTGCGCTTCGACGAGTACCCGTTCATCTTCCTGACCCTGGCGCTGTCGCTGCAGGCCTCGTACGCGGCGCCGCTGATCCTGCTCGCGCAGAACCGGCAGGACGACCGGGACCGCGTCAACCTGGAGCAGGACCGCAAGCAGAACGAGCGCTCGATCGCCGACACCGAGTACCTGACGCGGGAGATCGCGGCGCTGCGGATGGGTCTGGGCGAGGTCGCCACGCGCGACTGGATCCGCTCCGAGTTCCAGGACCTGATCAAGGAGATGGACGAGCGGCGGCTATTCCCGCACGAGAGTGACGAAGGCGACCGCTGACGGGCTTACCCGGGGCGTGCTACCGAGCCGTACCATCGGGTCATGGCTACCGACACACCCTCCGCCGCCGTGCCCGAGCAGGACGCGATCCTGGACGCGCTGGCGACGGTCAACGACCCCGAGATCAACCGGCCGATCACCGAACTCGGCATGGTCAAATCGGTGGAGATCGGCGACGGCGGCGCGGTCGCCGTCACGGTCTACCTGACGGTGTCGGGCTGCCCCATGCGCGAGACCATCACGAAGAACGTCAGCGAGGCGGTCCTGCGGGTCGCCGGCGTCACCTCCGTCGAGGTCACGCTGGACGTGATGAGCGACGAGCAGCGCAAGGAGCTGGCGGCGTCGCTGCGCGGCGGCACCGCCGAGCGCGAGGTGCCGTTCGCCAAGCCCGGCTCGCTGACCCGCGTGTACGCGGTCGCCTCCGGCAAGGGCGGGGTCGGCAAGTCCTCGGTCACCGTCAACCTGGCCGCGGCGATGGCCGCGGACGGCCTGAAGGTCGGCGTCGTGGACGCGGACATCTACGGTCACAGCGTGCCGCGGATGCTCGGCGTGGAGGGCAAGCCCACCCAGGTCGAGAACATGATCATGCCGCCGTCGGCGAACGGCGTGAAGGTGATCTCCATCGGCATGTTCACCCCGGGCAACGCGCCGGTGGTGTGGCGCGGTCCGATGCTGCACCGGGCGCTCCAGCAGTTCCTCGCGGACGTGTTCTGGGGCGACCTCGACGTGCTCCTGCTCGACCTGCCGCCGGGCACCGGCGACATCGCGATCTCGGTGGCGCAGCTGGTGCCGAACGCCGAGATCCTGGTCGTCACCACCCCGCAGCAGGCGGCGGCCGAGGTCGCCGAGCGGGCCGGCTCGATCGCCGTGCAGACCCACCAGAAGATCGTCGGCGTCGTGGAGAACATGTCCGGGCTGCCGTGTCCGCACTGCGACGAGATGGTCGACGTGTTCGGCAGCGGTGGCGGGCAGCAGGTCGCGGACGGTCTGACGCGGACCACCGGGGCGACCGTGCCGGTGCTGGGGCAGATCCCGATCGACGTGCGGCTGCGTGAGGGCGGCGACAACGGGCGGCCCGTGGTCCTGGCGGACCCCGACTCCCCGGCCGGCTCCGCGCTGCGCGCGATCGCGGGCAAGCTGGGCGGCCGCTCCCGAGGCCTCTCGGGCATGTCCCTGGGCATCACCCCCCGCAACAAGTTCTGACCCCGAGCCCACCGGCGCCCCGCGACGCGCCCCCGGCCCCGTTGGGGCCCTGGGGCGGGCCCGCCGGGGCCCACCTCAGCCCCGCCGATGCCCTGGGCGCAATCACCCAGCCCCGCTGGCGCCCTGGGCACAACACCCGGCCGCGCCGGTGCCCTGGGCGCAACCCCCAGCCTTGCCGACGCTGCGGGCGCGAAATTCAGCCTCGCCGGCGTTTGAGGCGCGGGGTTTGGGGCGGAGCCCCAAGACCAACCCGGCTGGCGCCGGGCACCGGGCTCCGCCCGGACCCGCTCCTCAAACGCCGGAGGGGCTGAGGGGTGCGCGGGGTTGCCGCACGGGCTGGGGGTTGCCGCCGGGGCAGCCGGCGAGGGGGTGCGGGTCACTCGTAGGCGGTGACGTCCTTGAGTTCGCTGAAGGCCAGGCCGTACGCGCTCATGCCCCGCCCGTACGCGCCAAGATGCACGCCACCCCCGGTCGACCCCGCCAGCACCCAGCCGAACTCGGACTCCCGGTAGTGGAACGGCGTCGGGACGCCGTCGACGGGCAGGGACAGCGAAGCCCAGTCCGGCCCGTCGAGGTCGTCGGCGAGCTCCCAGGCCGTCTCCGTCTGCTGGTCCAGCCAGTCGCTGCGCAGGCTGTGGTCCATCTGGCCGGGCCAGGTGTAGGCGAGCAGGCCCGAGCCGGCCAGCCAGGCCGCGGAGGACACCGAGGTCGCCTCCAGGACACCGGTGCCGTCACCGCTGCGCCGGTTGGGGCTGCTGGCGACGGTGATCACGACGGCGAACCGCTCCCGCTCGGCGCCCGTCGCCTCGCTGCGGACCACCGGCTCGTCGCCGTGGCCCACCGAGCCGTGCTCGACCGTGCCGTCCGCCGCGGTGCCGACCTGCATCAGCCAGCGGGGCCCGGTGAACGCCTCGTCGAGCCCGTACCAGGGGAAGGCCGCCCGCAGGTAGCCGTCCACCGTGCGGCGGGCCGCCGGGACCGCGGGCGGCGCCACCGGCTCTTCAGCGGCGCCGCCGGGCTCCGGCGCCGCCACCTGGCTCTGGGTCTCGGGCTGCGTCTGCGCCTGTGCGTCCTGCGCCCGCAAGGGCCCGGTATCGGGCTCCGCGCCCTGGGGCGGCGCCCCGTCCGGCGCCTGCGCGGGTGCAGCGGCCTCCTCGCCCGGCTGGATCGCGGGCTGCAGTCCGGGCTGCTGCCCCGGCTGAACGCCTACCCGGCTCGTCGTCTCCATCAGTCCGGCCGCCTCTCGTTCCGTGGGGTCCGGAGTGGCCCGCCCCCCTCGGGCGTCCTGGATCCGGACAGATGGAGGATAGCCATCTCACCCCGGCATGCCCGGAAGGTGCGGAATTCAGGTGGCGTCGATGTCGAAGCGGACGCGCTCGTCGACGGCCGGCCGGGCGGCCTTCTTCACGAGGTCCGGGGCGCCCGCGGCGGCCTGGGCGCTCCCGGCGGAGCCGACCGGCTTCGGGGCGTCGGCGGGCTCGGTGCCGTTGACGGCGTCGGCGACGTCGTTCATCTCCTTGCGCAGGTCGAGACTGCTGCGGATCTCCTTGAGATCCTCGTTCTCGGTGAGCTGCTTGCGGAGGAACGTCTTCGGGTTCAGGTCCTCGAACTCGAAGTCCTTGAACTCCGGGCCGAGTTCGGAGCGGATGTCGTGCTTGGCGCTGTCCGAGAACTCCCGGACCTTGCGGATGAACCGGGTCACGTCCTGGATCACCTTGGGCAGCTTGTCCGGGCCGAAGATGAGCACGGCGAGGACGACGAGCGTCACCAGCTCCAGTGCGCCTATGTCATTGAACACCTTTGCCGCTCCCCGGTTCCGTCAGTGCAGGCCCCGACAAAGGTACCCGGCGCCTGTCGGAGGTCGGTACCTTCCGGGTGGCCCGGCACGGGATTCACCCGGGAGTCATGATCCGTTGGCCGAGCCGAGTACGAGCTTCACCGTGCGCTCGCGGCCGCCGCGGACCACGGTCAGGGCCAGCGGATCGCCGGGACGCTGGGCGCGGATCTTGATGATGAGCTCCTCGGGGGCGTGCACCCGGGTGCCGTCCACCTTGGTGATGACGTCGCCGGGGCGGATGCCCGCCTTGGCCGCGGGTCCCCCCGGGGTGACCGGCGGCTTGCCGCCGGCGCCCGTCGCGGTGCCGACGCGGGCGCCGTCGCCGGTGTAGTCCATGTCGAGGGTGACGCCGATCACGGGGTGGGTGGCGCGGCCGCTGTCGATGAGTTCCTGAGCCACCCGGCGGCCCTGGTTGATCGGGATGGCGAAGCCGAGGCCGATGCTGCCGGACTGGCGGCCGGCGCCCTCCTCCTCGTCGCCGGAGCCGTCGTCGGCGGAGCGGATGGCGCTGTTGATGCCGATCACCCGGCCGCGGGCGTCCAGGAGCGGGCCGCCGGAGTTGCCGGGGTTGATGGGCGCGTCGGTCTGGAGGGCGTCGACGTAGCTGATGTCGCTGCCGTCCTCGGCCTTGCCGCCGGCGGTGATGGGGCGCTCCTTGGCGCTGATGATGCCGGCGGTGACCGTGTTGGACAGCTCGAAGGGGGCGCCGATCGCGACCACCGGGTCGCCGACGCGGACGCCGTCGGAGTTGCCCAGCGGCAGCGGACGCAGGCCCCTGACGCCCTCGACCTTGACGACGGCGAGGTCGTAGCCGGCGTCCCGGCCGACGATCCTGGCGCTCGCGGTCTCGCCGCCGCTGAAGGAGACGGTTATCCGGCCGGCCTTCGCCGCGTTGTCCACGACGTGGTTGTTGGTGAGGATGTGGCCCTTGCCGTCGAGGACGAAGCCGGTGCCGGTGCCGCTGCCCGAGCCGCCCTCGACGTGCAGGGTGACCACGCCGGGCAGGGCGCGGGCGGCGATGCCGGCCACGCCCTGCGGGGCGCGGCCGCGGGCGTCGTCGGTGTCCGGTGCGGCGAGTTCGAGGGTGGTGCTGCCGGTGCGTTCCAGGTAGACGCCGAGGCCGCCGCCCACTGCGCCGGTGCACAGGGCGAGGAGGACCGCGCCGGCGATCAGGCCGGCCCGGGGCCTGCGGCGGGCCGCGTGGGCGTCGACGAGGTGCAGCGGGGCGGCCCAGGGGTCGTAGCGGGTGCCGGCCGCGGCCGCCACCGGGGCGGGCGCGGCCGGCACGGGGAGTGGGGGCTTGCTCCACCAGCTCGGACCGGCCGGCCCGGCGGGCTCGGAGGGCTCGGAGGGCTCGACAGGTTCGGAAGCGGGCCCGGCGGCGGGACCGGAGGAAGGACCGGCGGGCGACTGCGCGGGCGCGCCCGGGCGGCTCCACCACTGCGGCGCCGGCTCGGCGCGGGGCCCGGGTACGGACGCCGCATCGGTCGGACGGCCGTCGTTCATGTGCACTCCCCCGGGGGTTCCTCGCGCGCCCCACCGGGCGCCCTCGCCGAGGATTCAACCAGGTCGCCCGCCACACCGGCAGTACGAGGCGGCCACGGGCCGTACGCACCCGCGCCCCGCGCCCCTCCCCACGGTGGACGCGGAGGGGGGTGCGGGGCGCGGGCCGGGTACGGGACTCAGCGCGGCAGCGAACCTGCCGGCACCTTGGGCACCGCCTTCACGGCGTCCTTCAGCAGTCCCGACACCGGAGTGGTGACGGGCGGCAGCTGCACCGGGTGGGGGCCCTGCGGCCGGGCCACCGGCCCGACCGCCGAACCGTGCGGGATGCGGCCGGTCGGCGCCGGGCCGACCGGGGCCGACAGCCGTCCCGCCTCGTTCACGGAGAGCACGCCGGAGCCCGAGCCGGTGCCGGTACGGGTCGCCGGGGTCACGGCGGTGCCGCCCTCGCCACGCGCGTTGGGGTCCAGGGCGGACTCCAGCGGCAGCGCGCCGCCGAGGGCGATGGCGGCCAGCGAGACGGCGCCCGCCGCCGCGAAGGCGAACCGCCGGCCGCGGGCATGGGCGTGGGCCGGGCGGCCCACCTCGTGTATCCGGAAGCCCTGCTCGGGCGCTTCGGGCTGCGGCGGTACGTACCCGAAGCTATCGGGGCCGCCGACGGCGAACACGCCGCTGCCAAAGCCGGGGTCGCGGCCGGACGGATCGCCACCCGGCAGGCCCTGCAGACGGGCGAGCAGCCCTTCCGAGGGCGGCGGCGGGGCCGACTCGACGAAGAGGGTCTTCAACCGGCGCTGGGCATCGGCCTCGGCCTTGCACCGGGCACAGGTGGCCAGGTGCGCCAGCACCCGCTCCCGCGCGTCATGGCCCAGTTCCCCGTCCACCAGGGCGGCGAGCCGGTCGCCCAGGTGGTGTTCCGCAGCAGACGGACTGACTCCGCTCACTCCGCTCCGCCCTCTCCCCCCACGGCCACCCCTGCCAGCGCACGCTGCTCGGCCCGGGCCTCGGGGGACCGGTGCTTGAGCGCCTTGCGCAGATGCGAGCGGCCTCGGTGGATACGGCTGCGCACGGTGCCCAGCTTCACGCCGAGCGTCGCGGCGATCTCCTCGTAGGACAGGCCCTCGATGTCGCAGAGCACGACCGCGGCACGGAACTCGGGCGCCAGGGTGTCCAGCGCCTGCTGGACGTCGGCGTCGAAGTGGGTGTCGTGGAGCACCTGCTGGGGCGAGGGCTCACGGCTGGGCAGCCGCTCGGCCGCGTCGTCCGCGAGGGCGTCGAAGCGGATCCGCTGCTTGCGGCGGACCATGTCGAGGAAGAGGTTGGTGGTGATCCGGTGCAGCCAGCCCTCGAAGGTGCCGGGCGTGTACGTGGACAGCGAGCGGAACACCCGGACGAAGACCTCCTGCGTGAGGTCCTCGGCGTCGTGCTGATTGCCCGTGAGGCGATAGGCCAGACGGTAGACCCGCGCACTGTGCGTACTGACGATGTCCTCCCATGAGGGAGGCGTCCACGCCTGCTGACCCGCATCTGCGGCAAAGGTCGCGGTGGTTGCGGTGGCGGTGGTGTGGAAACGGTCAGCAATGTCAGTCACGGATTTCGGCTCACCCGCCGACCTGAAGAGGCGTCTGATCACGCCCCCACGATCCACAGGCGCAGCCGCACCTCCCCTATCGGCTCTGGTGGTGTCCAGTGGAGCCCCTACCATAGCCACCCCGTCCGTCAGCTCCGGATAAGTATCTTTGCGTTAACTTTGCATAAGGAGGGCGGTCGTCCGATCCCGGCGGTCCCGATCGGCCCCTCTCCCCCTCACAACGCCCGGTCCCATCTGCGGGTTCCCGCAGCCAACGGATACAGTCACCGTTGCGCCAACTATGGGGACAGGAGAGGGTCATTACCGGCAACCGGCAGACGAGCTGGGCGTTCGCCGACGCGTTTGTCGCCGAGGACGACGCTCTGCGGTGGGCCCGCGACCGGGCGAGGGAAGCGGGCCTGCGCCCGGTGTCCCCCGGCGCCGGGGCCGCGCTGCGCCTGCTCGCCGCCGCCGCCGACGCCAAGGCGGTCGCCGAGATCGGCACCGGCACCGGCGTCTCCGGCATCCACCTGCTGCACGGGATGCGGCCGGACGGGGTACTGACCACCGTGGATCCCGAGCCCGACCGGCAGGCTTTCGCCCGCCAGGCCTTCCGCGCGGCCGGCTTCGCCGGGAACCGGGCCCGCTTCATCCCCGGCCGGGCGCTCGACGTCCTGCCGCGGCTCGCGGACGGCGGATACGACCTGGTGTTCTGCGACGGCGACCCGACCGAGTCCCTCGACTACCTCGCTGAATCGTTGCGCCTGCTGCGGCCCGGCGGCCTGGTGTGTTTCGAGGGCGTCTTCTCGGACGGCCGCACCGTGGACTCGGCCGCGCAGCCGGTGGAGGTGCTGCGGGTGCGGGAGCTGCTGCGCACGGTGCGCGAGAGCCCGGCGCTCCAGTCGGCGCTGCTCCCGGTGGGTGACGGCCTGCTGTGCGCGGTGCGCCGGTGAGCCCCGACCCGGCTGCCCCGGGAACCGGGCACTGAAGCCGCCCGGCACTGGACACGACGATGCCCCGGCCGCCAGAGGCGGCCGGGGCATCGTGGAAAAGTCGGTGTGCGGGTGCTCAGCCGACGACGTTCTTGAGAGCGTCGGCGAGGGCACCGGCCTCGTCCGGGGTCAGCTCGACGACGAGACGACCGCCGCCTTCGAGCGGCACGCGCATGACGATGCCCCGCCCCTCCTTGGTGACCTCGAGCGGGCCGTCGCCCGTCCGCGGCTTCATGGCCGCCATGCTCGTTCCCCTTCCTGAAACCAGTTCATCGTCAGCCGACGGCCCCATTGAGGCGCCTGGAACCCGGCATCGAACACATTGCTTCCAGGCCATTATCCCGCATGTCAGGACCCGATGACCAACATCGGCTGGGAACGCTTGCGCAACGCGCTTGGCCAAAACCACTCATTTCGGCGATCCGCCTGCGATACTGCGCCGCCGCAGCCGGAGCCCGACGGACCGATTCTTTGACGCATGTCACATGTCGGGGCCCCGCCCGGTCCGCCATGCTGGCCTTTGTACCGGCCAGTACCGATCGCTGGCCGCGTCCGCGACGGAGGGGACACCTGCCATGGCCGACACCGTGCTCTACGAAGTGACCGACGGGCTCGCCACGATCACGCTCAACCGCCCGGACGCGATGAACGCGCTGAACACGGACGCGAAGGTGGCGCTGCGGGAGGCCCTGCGGTCGGCCGCCGGGGACCCGGCGGTGCGCGCCGTGCTGCTGACCGCGACCGGCCGCGCGTTCTGCGTGGGCCAGGACCTCAAGGAGCACGTCGGCAGCCTCGCCGCGGCCCGCGAATCCGGCTCCGGGAACGCGCTGAGCACGGTCGGCGAGCACTACAACCCGATCGTGCGGGCGATCACCGAGATGCCCAAGCCGGTCGTGGCCGGGGTGAACGGTGCCGCCGCGGGAGCCGGCTTCGGTTTCGCGCTGGCCGCCGACTACCGGGTGGTCGCCGACACCTCGTCGTTCACCACCGCCTTCGCCGGCGTGGGGCTCACCGCCGACTCCGGCGTCTCGTGGACCCTGCCCCGGCTGATCGGCCAGAGCCGGGCCGCCGACCTGCTGCTCTTCCCCCGCTCGATCACCGCGCAGGAGGCGTACGAGCTGGGCATCGTCCACAAGGTGGTGCCGGCCGGCGACCTCGCCGCCGAGGCCGCCGCCGTGGCGCGCAAGCTCGCGGACGGACCGACGGTGGCCTACGCGGCGCTCAAGGAGTCCCTGGCGTACGGCGCGGGGCACTCGCTGTCCGAGGCGCTGGACAAGGAGGACGAGCTCCAGACCCGGGCCGGCGCGTCCGAGGACCACCAGATCGCCGTCGCGGCCTTCCTCGCGAAGGAGCGCCCGAAGTACACGGGCCGCTGAGCCGTCCGGGCGGCCCTCCGGGGCCGCCCGCCGCGTACGGGGGCCCGCGGGTCAGCGGGCGGAGCAGTCGGCCAGGTGGTCGTTGACGAGGCCGCAGGCCTGCATCAGGGCGTAGGCCGTGGTGGGCCCGACGAAGCGGATGCCGGCCTTCTTGAGGGCCTTGGCGAGCGCGGTGGACTCCGGGGTCACGGCAGGCACCTCGGAGAGGACCCTGGGCGCGGTGCCGGGCTCGGGGGCGTGCGACCAGATCAGCTTGTCCAGCTCGCCCGGGGACCAGCCGGCGAGCTCCCGGGCGTTGGCCAGGGTGGCCTCGATCTTCAGCCGGTTGCGGATGATGCCGGGGTCGGCGAGCAGCCGCTCGGCGTCGGCCGGGCCGAACTCCGCGACGGCGGCGATCCGGAAGCCGGCGAACGCCGTCCGGAAGCCCTCGCGGCGGCGCAGGATCGTCAGCCAGGACAGCCCGGACTGGAAGGCCTCCAGGCACAGCCGCTCGTAGAGCTCGTCGTCCCCGTGGACGGGCCGGCCCCACTCCTCGTCGTGGTAGGCGGTGTAGTCCTCGGTGGCCAGCGCCCACGGGCAGCGCAGCATCCCGTCCGGCCCGGCCGCGGCCCCGACGCTCACCGGCGCGGCCCCTCGCCCTGGAAGCCGCCCTCGGAGCCGTCCTGGTAGCCGTCTGCGAAGTCGTCCTGGAACCCGCCCCGGGGGTCGTCCCGGTAGCCGTCCCGATGCTCGTCCCGGTAGCCGTCCCGATGCTCGTCCCGGTAGTCGTCCCCGGCGCCGCCGTACGGGCCTTCCTGCGGGTGTCCGGGGTGCCCGGCGCCCGGGCCGGCGGGGCCGGCGGGGCGCTTGAACAGGTCCGGGCCGGACAGGGACGCGGCCTGCACGCCAGCGAGGGCCGCCTCCAGCCCCGCGATCCGCGCGTCCCGCTCGGCGAGTTCCGCGCCGACCCGCTGGAGTACGTCGTCCACCTCGGCCATCCGGTAGCCGCGGGGCGCCACCGGCAGCCGCAGGGCGTCCATGTCGGCGCGCGTGACGGGCCGCTCCGGGGGCAGCGAGTCGGCCACGTGCTCGGGCTCCGCCTCGGGGAGCACGGCTTCCTCACCGCCGCCCACCACCGCGAGCGTGACCGCGGCGACCACCACGACCAGCGCGATCAGCAAGAACCAGAACACGATCAACCAACTCCCGTGAGCCCGTGAAGACTGTCCGGCACGATCGTGCCATGCGCCGGTGACAGCGCGGACCGTCGAGACGGACCGTTAAGGTCGCAGACGAACGATCAGAGGAGGAAACAGCGGATGCTGCGGCTGGGCAGGCGTGAGTTCGGGCCCCACGAGCCGGTGATCATGGCCATCGTGAACCGGACCCCGGACTCGTTCTACGACCAGGGCGCGACGTTCCGCGACGAACCCGCCCTGGACCGGGTCGAGCAGGCGGTCGCCGAGGGCGCCGCGATCATCGACATCGGCGGGGTCAAGGCGGGGCCGGGCGAGGAGGTCGACGCCGCCGAGGAGGCACGTCGTACGGTCGGCTTCGTCGCCGAGGTGCGGCGCCGCCACCCCGACGTGGTGATCAGCGTGGACACCTGGCGCCACGAGGTGGGCGAGGCGGTCTGCGAGGCGGGCGCCGACCTGCTGAACGACGCCTGGGGCGGGGTGGACCCTCGGCTCGCGGAGGTCGCGGCCCGCTACGACGCGGGCCTGGTGTGCACGCACGCGGGCGGGGTGGAGCCGCGTACCCGGCCGCACCGGACCGCGTACGAGGACGTGATGGCGGACATCCTGCGGGTCACGGTCGGGCTGGCCGAGCGGGCCGCCGGCCTCGGCGTGCGCCGGGACGCGATCCTCATCGACCCGGGCCACGACTTCGGGAAGAACACCCGCCATTCGCTGGAGGCAACCCGCCGGCTCGGCGAGATGGCCGACACCGGCTGGCCGGTGCTGGTGTCGCTGTCCAACAAGGACTTCGTCGGCGAGACGCTCGACAAGCCGGTCAAGGAGCGGCTGCTGGGCACCCTGGCGACGACGGCGGTCTCCGCCTGGCTGGGCGCCCGGGTCTACCGGGTGCACGAGGTGGCGGAGACCCGCCAGATCCTCGACATGGTGGCGTCGATCCAGGGCCACCGCCCGCCGGCGGTCGCCCGCCGCGGCCTGGCCTGAACCCCCGGCCCACCCGCCGCGGCCCGTCCTGGCCCGCCGGCCTCCCGGCAGTCGCCGCCGCGGTCCGGCCTGCCCCGGCGCCCGCCCGCCCGCCGCGGCCCGGTCCGGGCCGGGTCGCGGCGGGGGGGTGCCTGCGGGTGCCGGCTGCTACTTGCCGACTTCCTTGGTGACCAGGGCGATCGCCTCGTCCACGTCGTCCGTGACGTGGAACAGGAACAGGTCGCGCTCCGAGGCCTTGCCCTGGGCCACGACCGTGTTCTTCAGCCAGTCGATCAGCCCGCTCCAGTACGCCGTGCCGAACAGCACGATCGGGAAGCGGGTGATCTTCTGCGTCTGGACCAGGGTGAGCGCCTCGAACAGCTCGTCCAGCGTGCCGAGGCCGCCCGGCAGGACCACGAAGCCCTGGCTGTACTTCACGAACATCGTCTTGCGGACGAAGAAGTACCGGAAGTTCAGGCCGAGGTCGACGTGCTGGTTGAGGCCCTGCTCGAAGGGCAGCTCGATGCCGAGGCCGACCGAGATGCCGTTGGCCTCGCGGGCGCCCTTGTTCGCGGCCTCCATCGCGCCCGGACCGCCGCCGGTGATCACCGCGAAGCCCGCGTCGACCAACGCGCCGCCGATCCGCTCGCCCGCCTCGTACTCGGCCGAACCGGCCGGCGTGCGCGCGGACCCGAAGACGCTGATGGCCGGCGGCAGCTCGGCCAGCGTGCCGAAGCCCTCGATGAACTCCGACTGGATGCGCAGGACCCGCCAGGGATCGGTGTGCACCCACTCGGAGGGCCCGGCCGAGTCGAGCAGACGCTGATCGGTCGTACTGCCCGCCTGGACCTGGCCCCGCCGCCGCAGCACCGGCCCGAGCTGCTGCTCCTCGGGCCTGCGCCGCACGCTCTCGGAGTTGCCCATGATGTGCTCCCTCCTGCTGATCGTTCGGATCAGGGTAGGCACACAAGGGTGACAAGGAGGGTAATTCAGGAGGTCAGCCAGGCACGGAGTCGTTCCTCGCAGTGCAGGATCGCCTTCGTGGCCACGCGCTCGTCGCGCTTGTGCGCGAGCAGGGCGTCGCCCGGGCCGTAGTTGACCGCCGGTACGCCCAGCGCGCTGAAGCGGGACACGTCCGTCCAGCCGAACTTGGGCATCGCGCGGCCGCCGACGGCCTCCATGAACGCCTGCGCGGCCGGGTGCGAGAGGCCCGGCAGGGCGCCGCCCGAGAGGTCGTCCACGATGTACTCGACGACGCCGCAGTCCGCGAACACCTCCTCGACGTGGGCGAGCGCCTCCTGCTCGGTCCGATCCGGCGCATAGCGGAAGTTGACCGTCACCGTGCACTCGTCGGGGATGACGTTGTTGGCGACGCCGCCCTCGATCCGTACGGCGTTGAGGCCCTCGTGGTACTCCAGGCCGTCGATGACCGGCTTGCGCGGCTCGTACGCGGCGAGCCGGGCCAGGATCGGGCCGGCCGCGTGGATCGCGTTGGAGCCCATCCAGCTGCGCGCGGAGTGGGCACGCTCGCCGGTGGTCTTCAGCAGCACCCGCAGGGTGCCCTGGCAGCCGCCCTCGACCTGGGCGTCGGAGGGCTCCAGCAGCACCGCGAAGTCGCCCGCCAGCCACTCGGGGTGGGCGTCGGCGAGGTGGCCGAGGCCGTTGAGGTGCGCGGCGACCTCCTCCTGGTCGTAGAAGACGAAGGTGAGGTCGCGGTTGGGCTCGGTGACGGTGGCCGCGATCCGCAGCTGCACGGCCACGCCGGACTTCATGTCCGTGGTGCCGCAGCCCCACAGCACGCCGTCCTCGTCGAGACGGGACGGGACGTTGTCCGCGATCGGGACGGTGTCGAGGTGACCGGCGAGGATCACGCGCTCGGCGCGGCCCAGGTCGGTGCGGGCGACGATGTTGTTGCCCCGCCGGTCGACGGTGAGGTGCGGGAGGGCACGCAGCGCCTGTTCGACGGCGTCGGCGATCACTTTCTCGTCGCCGCTCTCGGACGGCATGTCGACGAGCCGGGCGGTCAGCGCCGCGGCGTCCAGGCTGAGGTCTAGCGCGGATTCGGGCATGGCCACGACCCTAACGCGCCGGACCTCGGCCCGGCGTCCGACGTCCGGCCGGTGGACGTGGCGGGTGGCTCAAGTACGGTGGGCGGCGTGTCCGATCCCAGCCAACCTGCAGCCGGCGCACGACGCCGACGCCGACGCCGTCCCCTGCGGATGGCGGGGGCGCTGGTCGTGCTGGCCGCGCTCGCCGGGTATTTCGCGGTGCAGTACGACTCCAACGGCGGTGGCGGCGCGCCCCGCTGCACGGTCCGGGCGGCCGGCGGCGGCAGCGGCGAGGGGTCCTCGTACGACCTGTCCTCGGAGCAGGCGGCCAACGCGGCGACGATAGCGGCGGTCGGCACGGCGAAGGGGATGCCGGAGCGGGCCGTGACGATCGCGGTGGCGACCGCGATGCAGGAGTCGGGACTGCGCAACCTCGACCACGGGGACCGGGACTCGCTGGGGCTGTTCCAGCAGCGGCCCTCCCAGGGCTGGGGCACCCCCGAGCAGGTTCGGGACCCGGTGTACGCGGCGGGGATCTTCTACGACCGGCTCGCCGAGGTCCGCGGCTACTCGCGGCTGCCGCTGACGGTGGCGGCGCAGCGGGTGCAGCTCAGCGCCTTCCCGCAGGCGTACGCCAAGCACGAGCCGGATGCGGCGCTGCTGGCGGCGGCCCTGACCGGGCGCGCCCCCGCCTCGCTGTCGTGTACGGGTCCGGCGCCGCAGGAGGCCGGGGACCCGGGACGGGTCAAGGCGGAGCTGGCGCGGGTGTTCAAGGCCGGGGGGCGTACGGGTGGGCGGGCGGTACCGGCCGTCGGCGGTGGCGGTGGCGGCGTGCGGGTGGCGGGGCGGGAACTGACCGTGCCGGTGGCCGGGCTGCGGCCGGGCTGGGAGCGGGCGCACTGGGCGGTGGCGAATGCCGCCCGGCTGTCCCTGTCGGAGGTCGCGTACGACGGCAAGGTGTGGCGGGCCGGCCACCACGGCGGCCGCTGGCGCGCCACCCACGCCCCCCGAACCCGCCTCACCCTCACGACATCCCCCGGCCACTGACCCGCCCCGGGTCCAACCCCCGCCCCCGCCAGGCACCGTGGGGCCCAACCCCCGTCCCCGCCAGGCACCTTGGGGGCCAACCCCCGCCCCCGCCAGGCACCGTGGGGCCCAACCCCCGCCCCCGCCAGGCACCGTGGGGCCCAACCCCCGCCCCCGCCAGGCACCGTGGGGCGCAACTCCCACCCCCGCCGGCACCCTTGAGCGCAACTCCCAGCCCCGCCGGTGTTCGAGGCGCAGCTCCGGGCAATCCCAGCCTCGCCGGCGCCCTGGGGCGCAATTCCCAGCCTCGCCGGCGATTGAGGCGCGGGCCTGGGCAGAGCCCGCTCCAGCCCCGCCGGCACCCTGAGGCGCCACCTCCAGCCTCGCCGGCGTTTGAGGCGCGGGGTTTGGGGCGGAGCCCCAAGACTGCAACCCGGCTCCGCCGGGCACCGGGCTCCGCCCGGACCCGCTCCTCAAACGCCGGAGGGGCTGGAGGTTGCGCGGGGTTGCCGGGCCCTGCCCGGACCCGCTCCTCAAGCGCCGGAGGGGCTGAAGGTTGCGCGGGGTTGCCGGGCCCTGCCCGGACCCGCTCCTCAAGCGCCGGAGGGGCTGAAGGTCCGCAGGGTTTACCGGGCTCCGCCCGGACCCGCTCCTCAAGCGCCGGAGGGGCTGGAGGTTGCTGCCGAGGCCGGGAGTTGAAGCCCGCGGGGCTGGATGTTGCCGCGAGGCAGGGCGCTGCCCCTCGGGCGCCGGCGGGGCTGAAGGGTGCGCGGGTTTGTGGTGGGTGCGCCCGGGGCGGGGAAGCGTTTCGGCGGGAGTGGACAGGTGTGCGGGGGGTCACTCGGGGTGGGGGCGTGGATGGGGGGGTTGCGGTGTGGGGGGTGGTGGCGTGGGGGCGCAGAAGTGCTGCTCGGCGCGCATCTCATGCGCTGGTCGGCGAAACCGATAATGCGACGCGTTACCGAGTCTTTACCTCGGCGCACCGCAACCTCCCCCGCCCCGCAGCCGGTTGTCATGGCGTACGCAGACCGCCCACCGGTTCCTACCGGCGGGCGCACCCGACGCTTAGGAGCACCATGTCCCTCCCCCTGACCCGCCGGATCGCCCGCGCCGCGCTGCTGCTCGCAGCCGGTGCAGCTCCCGTGGTCGGTGCGGCCGGCTCGGCGAGCGCCGCGGACCTCCAGTCCGCACCGCAGCTGGGTTCGCTGACCGCCGTGGACAGCGCGAGCCTCGGCCAGGCGGTCGACACCGCTGCCCAGCAGACCACCACGACGACCGGGCAGATGGGCGGCGCGGCCGTCACCTCGGCCGTGCCCGCCGTCGGCAAGGCGGGCGGCAACGCGGCCCGCAAGGGCACCCCGGCCGCCACGGACGCGGCGGGCGGCCTCACGGACAGCGCGAGCACGCTGGTCGGCGACACCGCGGGCACCGCGGCCGGCACCGGTCTGCCGACGGACTCCGTGACAGGGGCGCTGCCGTCGGCGGGCAGGGTTCCGGCCGCGACGACCCTGCCCGCGCAGCTGCCCGTGAGCGAGGTGCCGTCCGCGACCACGCTGCCGGCGCAGCTGCCCGTGTCCCAGCTCCCGCTGCCGGCCGCCGGCCCGCTGGGCTGACCCGCCGGCTGACCCGCGGGCCGGTCTGCGGGGCGCCCGTGGGCCGACGTGCCGGGACGTGAACGCCGTGGGGCCCGGGAGTGCGAACTCCCGGGCCCCACGCGCGTGTCCGGCCGAGACGGGTCGGCCGGACCCGTCCGGGCTCAGCCGAGGCGCTTGACCGCCGCCGCGACGCGCTCGTCGGTCGCGGTGAAGGCGACGCGGACGAACCGGGCGCCGGCCTCGCCGTAGAAGTCGCCGGGCGCCACCAGGATGCCGAGTCCGGCGAGGTGGGCGACGGTGTCCCAGCAGGGCTCGTCGCGGGTCGCCCACAGGTAGAGGCTGGCCTCGCTGTGCTCGATCCGGAAGCCGTGCGCCTCCAGCGCGGCCCGCAGTGCGTCCCGGCGCGCCGCGTAGCGGGCGCGCTGCACCTCGACGTGCGCGTCGTCGCCGAGGGCCACGGCCGTGGCGGCCTGTACGGGGGCCGGGGTCATCATGCCGCCGTGCTTGCGGATCTGCAGCAGCTCGCCGAGCACCGCGGAGTCGCCGAGCACGAACGCGGCGCGGTAGCCGGCCAGGTTGGAGCGCTTGGAGAGGGAGTGGACGGCCACCAGGCCCTCGTACGAGCCGCCGCAGACGTCGGGGTGCAGCACCGAGACGGGTTCGGCCTCCCAGCCGAGCTCCAGGTAGCACTCGTCGCTGAAGATCAGGATGCCGTGCTCGCGGGCCCAGGCCACGATGCGGACGAGGTCTTCCTTGGGGAGGACCCGGCCGGTGGGGTTCGAGGGCGAGTTCAGCCACAGCAGCTTGACGCCCGCCGGGTCCAGCTCGGTCGGGTCGTCGTAGACCACCGGCTCCGCGCCGCACAGCCGCGCGCCGACCTCGTACGTCGGGTAGGCCAGGCGCGGGTAGGCGACCTTGTCGCCGGCGCCCAGGCCCAGCTGGGTCGGCAGCCAGGCCACCAGCTCCTTGGAGCCGACCACCGGCAGGATGTTCGCGTGTCCGACCGAGGCGGCGCCGAGGCGGCGGCCGGCCCAGCCGGCGATCGCGTCGCGCAGCGCGGCGGTGCCCCACACCGTCGGGTAGCCCGGGGAGTCGGCGGCCGCCACGAGCGCCTGCCGGATCAGCTCGGGCACCGGGTCGACGGGCGTGCCCACGGAGAGGTCGACCAGGCCGTCCGCGTGCGCGGCGGCCGTTGCCTTGTAGGGCTCCAGCTTGTCCCAGGGGAAGACGGGAAGGCGGGACGATACTGCGGCCACGGTCGGTGCTCACTTTCTCGTACGGGCTGCTGACGCGCGTGCGGCGGATGCAAAACACCCCGGCCCGGTACGGCTCGGGGCCGTACGGGACCGGGGCGGGAGAATCAGTGCTCCGGGTTGATGTCCGCCGGAAGCGCCGCGATGAAGGGGTGGTCGCGCTCGATCAGGCCGAGCTTGGAGGCACCACCGGGCGAACCGAGCTCGTCGAAGAACTCGACGTTCGCCTTGTAGTAGTCCTTCCACTCCTCCGGAGTGTCGTCTTCGTAGAAGATCGCCTCGACCGGGCACACCGGCTCACAGGCTCCACAGTCGACGCACTCGTCCGGGTGGATGTACAAGGACCGCTGGCCCTCGTAGATACAGTCGACGGGGCACTCCTCGATGCACGCCTTGTCCTTGACGTCGACACAAGGCTGCGCGATGACGTAGGTCACGCTCTCGTTCCTCCTCGGTAGGGCTTTCCATATCGCGCGGGAGCGCGGCGTCGTCGATGCCCGCACCTAGTATCTCCGTTCCCGGGCACGATCCGAACAGGAGGGGCGTAGAGAGCCGTGGAAATCATTGCCGGTGGGCGTCTGGAAGTACGTATCACCCGGGATGACGTGGGAAAACGTGTCTCTGTGCGACGTCTCGGCCCTGTCCAGGACGGGTCGAGGACGTTCACTGACACGGTCGGTGTTCTCACATCCTGGGACAAGGGTGTGCTGCTGATCACACGGAAGGACGGCGAGTCCGTCCGCATCCCGGAATCTTCGCTGGTCGCGGGCAAGGTCGTGCCCGCGGCTCCGGCCCGGCGCCGGGGCCCGGCGGCCGGGTTCGCAGAGCTCACGCGGACCTGTGCGCGGGCCTGGCCGCCGGTCGAGAGCGAGCCGCTGGGCGAGTGGACGCTGCGCGCGTCCGGCGGCTTCACCCGCCGCGCCAACTCGGCGCTGCCGCTGGGCGACCCGGGGATGCCGCTGGAGGAAGCACTCGCGCGAGTGAAGGCCTGGTACGCGGAACGGGACCTTCCGGCGTACGTGCAGGCCGGTACCGGGGCCGAGGGCGCGCAGGAGCTGCTGTGCGCGGAGCTGGAGGCCCGCGGCTGGGTCCGCGAGGTGTCGGCCGAGACGCGGACCGCGGCCCTGGCCCCGATCGCCGACGTGGCCGCCGACGTCTCACGGGTCGGACTCTCGCGCACCTGCGACGAGGCGTGGCTGGCCCGCTACCAGCGGTTCGGCACACCCGGTCCGGAGGTCGTACGGGTGCTGTCCGGCGGGCCCTCGGTGTGGTTCGCGCGCGTCGAGGGAGCGGGCGGTGCGGTGGCCATCGGGCGCTGCGTGGTGGACGGCCGCTGGGCCGGTTTCACGGCGGTCGAGGTGGCCCCGGAGTCCCGCCGGCAGGGCCTGGCGACGGCCGTGATGGCGGCGCTGGCCCGGCAGGCGCTGGCGGAGGGCGCGTCGGCGGCCTGGCTCCAGGTGGAGGCGGACAACGCGGGGGCGCGCGGCCTGTACGACGGACTCGGCTTCGCCACGCACCACACGTACCACCACTTCCGGGCGTCGTGAGCTTCCGGGACCGCTTCGCGGAGGAGGTCCGGTCGGAGCGGCCGGACCTGGCGCTGCTGTGCCTGCTGCTGGCGGCGGAGGCCGATCCGGCGCTCGGCGAACACGCCGTCGACGAGGCGCAGATCGAACTGGACCGGCTGGCCGGGATGCTCCCGTATGGGCTGCACAGCCCGGCGGCGTGGGCCTCGGCGGTGGCGGAGCTGCTGGGCGAGCGCTGCGGGTTCCACGGCGCGCCCGCGGACTACCAGCGGCTGGAGTCCTCGCTGCTGCACGAGGTGCTGCGGCGGCGGCGCGGGCTGCCGATCCTGCTGTCGGTGGTGTGGATCGAGGTGGCCCGGCGGGCCGGCGCGCCGGTGTACGGGGTGGCCCTGCCGGGGCACTTCGTCGTCGGGTTCGGGGAGCCGGCGGAGCGGGTGCTCGCGGACCCGTTCGCGGGCGGCCGCCCGCTGTCGCCCGAGGACGCGGAGCTGCTGGTGGTGAGCGCTACGGGGGCACCGCCCGACCCGTCGCTGCTGGGTCCGGCCCGGCCGCTGGAGATCGTGCACCGGATCCTGAACAACATCCGCTCCTGGGCGGCGTCGCGCCCCGAGCAGTCGGCGGTCCAGCTGTGGGCCCTGGAGCTGGCCCTGCTGATCCCCTCGCACCCGGCCCGGCTGCGCTACGAGCGGGCCCAGCTGCTGGTGCAGCGGGGCGAGTTCCTGCGGGGCGCGGCCGAACTGGAGTCGTACGCCGAGGTGATGAACGCGATCGACCCGCCGGCCGCGGCCGGCATCCGCCACCAGGCCGCTGCCGCCCGCGCCATGCTGAACTAGGCCCCGCCGGAGCCCGCGACCCCGCGCACCCTCCAGCCCCTCCGGCGCTTGAGGAGCGGGCCCGGGCGGAGCCCGGCAAACCCGTCGCACCTTCAGCCCCTCCGGCGCTTGAGGAGCGGGTCCGGGCAGGGCCCGGTGCCCGGCGACCCCGCGCACCCTCCAGCCCCTCCGGCGCTTGAGGAGCGGGCCCGGGCGGAGCCCGGCAAACCCGTCGCACCCTCCAGCCCCTCCGGCGCTTGAGGAGCGGGTCCGGGCAGGGCCCGGTGCCCGGCGTCAGCCGGGTTGTCTTGGGGCTCCGCCCCAAACCCCGCGCCTCAAACGCCGGCGAGGCTGAATTTCGCGCCCGCAGCGTCGGCAAGGCTGGGGGTTGCCGCACGCAGCACCGACAAGGGCTGGGGGTTGCCGCACGCAGCGCCGACAAGGGCTGGGGGGTGCGCCCCAGGGCACCGGCGAGGCTGGAGGTTGCCGGCCGGGCGGGGTGCGCCGCCCGGGCGCCGGCGAGGCCGGGACTTGCGGCCCGGGCGCCGGCGGGGCTGGGGTGGGACCCCGCGCCTCATGCGCCGGCTAGGCGAATGGGCGCGGGGTCGGCCGGCTGGGCCGAGGGTCAGCTCGGGTTGGTCTCGATGACGCCGGTGCGCTCCGCTTCGGTCTTGCCGCGGAGCACCTTGCCGAGGGCGCCCGCGACGTCCTGCGGGGTGACCGGGGTCTTCTCGCCGGTGCTGCGCATGATCAGGACGCCGGCGAAGGTGTTGCCGTACAGCTCCTTCAGCGCCTCGAGGTCGTACGTCTCGACGAGCTTGCCGTCGACGGCCTTCATGCCGAGGATCTTCGGCAGGGAGCGGGCCGGGCCGAAGAGGATGCCCTTGCCGCCCGCCACGATCTTGACGTTGGCGGACATCGCGGGCTTCGCGAACTCCTCCATCGCCCGGTCCAGCTCGGCCTGGTCGATGACCGGCTCCTTGGTGGTGACCGGCAGCTCCACCGCCTTGGCCGAGCCCGTCTCGATCTGAGCCCGGTAGGCGCTCTCCACGGCGGCGACCGCGCGCTCGACGTCGAGGCCCTGACCGGCCTTGCCGGGGACGGGGGTGACCTTGTTCGGCTCGAACTTGATGGTGCCCTCGACCGCGGTGCCCGCCCCGCCGGCGAGGGTCTGCAGCGCGGCGCGCAGCTTCTCCTCGTCCACGGGGATCTGCGCCTCGGCGGTCCGCGCGTCGCCGAACAGCGAGCCGATGACGGAGACCGGGTTGTAGTCGCTGCCCGCGGCGCCGCGGACGGTGGCCTGGGTGTCGAGCCGCAGGCCGGCCTTCTCGGGCTTCAGCTCGACCTTCTTGCCGGCGACGCTGAGCTGCAGCGGGGCCGCGGCACGCTTGCCGAACGCCTGGTCGAGGGTGCTGAGGGCCTCGTCCCGGGTGCCGCCGATGTCCACGCCGAGCACGGTGGTGCCCTTGGGCACGTCGGAGTGGTTGAGCAGCAGGCCGGCGCCGTACGCGACACCGAGCAGCGCGGCCGCTCCGGTGCACACGAGGACCAGGCGGGAGCCCTTGCGGACGCCGCCCTTCTTGGGTTCGGGCGCGGGGCGCTGCGGCGGCGCCGGCGGCTCCTCGTCGAGCAGCGGCATCGCGGCCATGGGCGCCGCCGGGCCGCCGGGGAACGGCTGGCCGGGGTGGCCGGGTCCGTGCTGGCCGGGTCCGCCGGGCTGGACCGTCGGCATGGCGCTGGTGGGCGCGTCCTGGGCCAGCTCGGGGCCGGGCCACTGGCGCAGCGCGGTGGTGTCGTCGTGGTGCCGGGGCGGCGCGCCGACCGGCATGGTGCCGAGCGCCGGTCCGGTGGTGGGTCCGGCCGGGCCGCCGTGCTGCTCGGGGGCGTACGGCAGGCCCGTGCGCATCCCGCCGGGAGCACCGGGGGCGCCCGGAGCGGGCGGGCCGGAGCGGTAGCCGCCCTGCGGGGGCTGGCCGGGACCGGGGCCCTGGCCGGGGCCGGGGCCGTAGCCGTTGCCGTTCGCGTTGCGGGGGGCCATGCCGGGGCCGGGACGCCCGCCGGGGGCGCCCTGCGGGCCGCCGGGGCGACCGGGCGCGCCCATCGGCGCACCGCCGGCCATGGGAGCACCACCCATCGGGCCGCCGCCCATCGGGCCACCACCCATCGGGCCGCCGCCCATCGGAGCGCCACCGCCCATCGGGCCGCCCGCCCCCATGCCGGGGCCGCCGGCGGTCGCGGCGGCGCCGGCACCGAGGCCGGGCCGGGCGCCGGGCGCACCGCCGCCGCCGACCGGGCGGGTCGGCAGTCCCGTGCGCGGCGGCAGGGCCGCCCCGGGACGCTGGCCCTGTGCGGGGCCGCCGTGCGGCCCAGATCCGTTGTTCATGTCAGTCCCCCCACTGCTGGCCGGGGCGGCTGCGGCGCCTCTGCCACTGCCCGGCCCGAGGGCGGGGCGGGCAGGGGTCGCGGGCAGGGCCGCCCCCTTGCGCGGAGCGAACCAGTCGCTCTGCTGGTCCGCTTTCGGCCCGTCGGCCGGCGCGGAAGCCGCGGACGGCTCCGCGGGCTTGGACGCCTCGGACGGGCGGTCCGGTTCCTTGTCCTCGCCGGCAGCCACCGGCTTGCGCACGACGACCGGCGGGATCGGCCGCGAACCCGGAATGTTGATCCGGATGCGCGTCGTCAGCGTGGTCTCCGTCCTCGGCTCGTCCGACTCCGGGGAGGACGGTGAGGTCTTCGTCATGTCTTGCTCCTCCGGAGCGTCCACCGCCGTGTCCGTCGACGGGTACTGGCGGGATCCGTACGGCGGCGTACCCGAGGGGTAGGCGGCTCCACCGCGCCCCTGGGGCCCGGAGGACGAACTGTCAGTTTCACGACTCAAGGCAGGTTCTCCCGGTTGGCTCCGCCGCCCGTCATACCGTGCGCGGGCAGCTCGGCGGCGCCGTCCACCATACTGGCCGCCGCCGGGACGCAACTGACCGCCGGGGGAAGCAAGGTTCCTGTGCGCACGCGGTGAACACGGCGCACGGCGGGTTCACAACCCCCTGGCGGCGACCCGGCATCGGCCCGAAGGGTACGTCATCCGCCGGGCCTGGCGGCTGGAACCGGACGCCCGGCGGGGCCCTGCAGGGTGGCACACATCACAGCCGCCACGATCCCGCCCAACATGTACACGTACGTGCCGGTCGTGGCCGCGTAGAGGTTGTCGCCCTCGGGCCGCGGCGAGACGAAGACCATCAGTACGGCGAACCAGCCCAGGGCGGTGGCGGCGACCCCGAGGCTGCCGCGCATCGCGATCCGGCCGCCGAGGAAGCAGCAGGCGGTGGCCAGCAGGCAGAGCGCCGCACCGAACGGCGGCCAGGCGCCGACGACCAGTCCCCCGGCGATGCCGGTGAGGGCGCCGACCAGGAGCAGGAGCAGGAAGAGGGCGGTTCCGGCGGCGGTGGGCCGGCCGGTCATCAGGCCGCCCGGCCCGGGGCCGGCGGAGCGCGCGGACGCGGTGTGCCCGCCCGCGGCGTGGGCGCGCGTCGCGCCCCCCGACTGCTTCCCCGCGCCCGCGCCCGCTCCGGAGCCCGCGCCGGGCGCATTCCGGCCGGAGCCACCCGAGTTGCCCTGATTACCGCTTTTGTTCCGGTTGGCCGGGTTGCCGGAGCCGCCCTTGCCCGGCCGCTGCTTCCCGGGGCCGCTCACGCGCCGGTCCCGGCGAAGAGGTCGCGCTCGCGCTGCCCGGCGGGCACCCCGGGGCGCCCGTGCACCAGCTCGTAGTACTCCTGCGCGAGCAGCGGCTGCGCCAGGTCGTTGGAGAGGGCGAAGAAGGGGCCGTCGACGGCGATCTGCGTGGCGTGCGCGCGCATCGCGGCGGCCTTGGCCGCCCGGTACGCGGCCGCCTCCGGCTCGCAGCCGATCTCGGCGGTGATCCGCTCGTCGGGCACCACGCCGGGCACGTCGTCCACCTCGGCGATGCCCGCGAAGGGCGACTCCTCGCCCTTGGCCCGCAGCCGCGCGAAGCCGGCCTCGACCACCGAGCGCGGCACCCGGTTCCAGTAGATCTTGGCGATCTCGTGCGGGTCGCCGAGGTCGCGCCGGTACGCCGGTTCCGCGGCGAGTTCGGCGGCCCGCATCGCGACGCGGTGCGCCTGGATGTGGTCGGGGTGCCCGTACCCGCCGTTCGGGTCGTACGCGACGAGGACCTGCGGGCGGAGCCGGCGGATCACCTCGACGAGGTGGGCGGCCGCCTCGTCCACGTCGGCCTCCCAGAAGGCGTCGGCGCGGTGGTTCTGCGGCACGCCCATCATCCCGGAGTCCCGGAAGCGGCCGGGGCCGCCGAGGAACAGGTGGTCGGAGACACCGAGTTCGGCCATGGCCGCCGCGAGTTCACCGACGCGGTGGCTGCCGAGGGTGTCGTCGCGGTCGGCCGTCAGGTGGGCGAGCCCGGGCGGGATGACCTCGCCCTCCTCGCCCAGCGTGCAGGTCACCAGCGCGACATGGGCACCCTCGGCCGCGTACTTGGCCATGGTGACGCCATTGTTGATGGACTCGTCGTCCGGGTGCGCGTGCACCAGGAGCAGACGACGGGCGGGAAGACCGTTCATGGGGACACCCTACGAGGCCGCCCCTACAAGTCGATGTCCCCCAGCATCCCTGCCACGCTGTTCGTGAGTTCCCTCATCGTGGGTGCCATCGAGGAGCTGGAGAGGTAGAACCCGAGCAGCACGCAGACCACGGCGTGCCCCGGCTTGAGTCCTGACTTCTTGACCAGCAGGAAGACGATGACCAGCAGCAGCACCACCGCCGAAATCGAGAGTGCCACGGCGGTTCACCTCCACATCTGTTGGCATTACCCGGACAGCGTTCTGAGCACGTGGCGGAGTCATACCCACACGTGCCGTGCGCTACGGATCATAACTATCCGTGCGGACGTATCCTTCGGTCGCACTGGAGCATCGAGGGGGCGCACGGCACATGCGCCCCAGGGCGCGCGGACCTCGGGGTGGCGCCCCCGGGACGTCTCCGCCCCTTCCCCGAGGACATAACCCCAGGTCAGCGGGGGCACGCGAAAGCGGCCGGCCGGCCGGAGTCTCCCCCGACCGACCGGCCCACGGCACCCGCACGGCCGTACGCTCACCAGACTGACGCGTCCACATATCGGTACTGCGACAGCGAAGTTGCCTGCGTGTTAACGCAGTTGACGCACTTTTGTCAGTTCTTGTCCGTACGGCCGAGCAGCGCAGCCGAGCGGGTCAGGTCCTGGGCGGCGCGGGCGCACCGGTCCGCGAGACCGGCCACCCGCTCCCGGAAGGCCTCGGCCTCCGGACCCTGCCAGTCGAGTGCCGCCGCGCTGTCGCGCAACCGCCGGGCGCGCTCGTGCAGGGCGGCCGCGTGGGTGTGCAGCCCGTCGGCGGGACCGCCGGTGCGGGGGCCCGGGACGCGGCTCGCGGACTGCCCGCCGGGCGGGTCGGCCGGGGAGTTCTCCGAGGTCACAGGGTCCTCCAGGGGGCGAAGGCGTTGGTCACTCCGTCGAGGGCGCCGGCCAGTTCGGGGTGGTGGCGCAGCAGCACGGACACCATCGTGTTGCGGTCCACCCAGCGCAGGCCCTCAGCCGTGTAGACCTCGGGACGGTAGTCGGTGGTGAAGAACCGGTCGCTCTTGAGGCGGCGGCTGGCCATCAGGATGAAGATCCGGAAGAGCGAGTCGCTGAACCCGAATCCGGCGGGGCGCGGTTCGGCGAGATTTCCGACGAGGGTGTCTACCCGGTCCAGACGGCCCTCATAGAGATCCTTGAGGAGCGGGGTGTCGGAGGGGTGGCCTCCGGTGAGTTCCTCGAAGGAGGTGACGGGGCGCTTGCGGAGCATGCGGCGGTACGCGTTGTACCGCGGGATGCCGCGTTCGCGGTCGCGCAGGATGTCGACGGTGCCGAGGTCGATGTGCTCGCCGGTGAGGCGGGCCAGGTTGCGCAGGCCGTCGGGGTGGTTGTGCAGGACCAGCGCGCCGGGGTGGGCGACGCCGAAGGAGTAGAGGAGGTCGCTGGTGCCGTAGGTGTCGACGGCGGTGCGGGTGGTGGCGCCCTGCATCTCGTCGAAGCCGATGGTGGCGCGCAGCGCGCCGGCCTTGTGGTCGCGGACGGCGAGCTCGTCGGGGATCAGGGGGTGCAGGCGGTACGCGGAGACGAACTCCTCGGTCATGGAGAACGGCGCGGCGTGGTGGTCGGTCGGCGAGCCGAGGATGCCGCTGAGCATCTCGCCCGCGCCGATCCGGCCGTACTTGCGGGTGACCCAGCGGGGCAGCACCCCGTACCAGTTCGCGTTCATCGCCTTGTGGAGCACGGGCGTGTCGAGGATGCCGGGAGTCCACTCTACGGTGTGGATCTTCGCCATGAGGGCGGTGTTGACGAGCCGCGCGGTGTGGAAGAGCCGCTCGTCGTCCCAGGTGGGGTAGTGCGAGCGCAGGTGGTCGCAGATCGCGTTGTGTTCCTTGGCGAACAGCGTGTGGAGCAGGGACAGCCCGGTCCAGTAGTCGCTGTTCATGCCGGTCCAGTCCAGGCACTCCTTGCCCGGCCGCGGGTCGGTGGGCAGCCGGCCGTCCAGGACGGTGAGGCGGCCGTTCTCGCCGGTGCGCAGCGCGCGGCAGCGGGCCTCGTCGGAGCCGTAGATCTGGGAGCCGTCCCACCAGTGGGTGACGGTGTTCTCGTACGTGGGCGGGGTGTCCGCGCCGGTGTGGGCGACCGGGTCGGGGCGGGTCCGGTTGATGCGCATCGGGCAGCTGCCGCCCAGCTCGGCCCAGTCGTCGTCGGCGGCGAGGGGGACGGTGAAGGGTTCCGCTTCCTCGTTGTCGCCGTGGTTGGCCCAGCCGTGGTTCTCGAACTGGATCCACGCGGCGGCCAGCAGGTTGAGGGTGGGCGCGGGGACGAAGCCGCGGCGGGCCAGCAGCTGCCGGCTGATCTCCCGCGGGCTCGGCGTCATCAGCTCGTCCTCGGAGCCGGGGAAGGCGAGGTGGAGCGGGGCGTTGCGGTCGAGGCGGGTGCCGACGCGGCCCATGTCGTCGTCGTACGGGTCGTAGCCGGAGCCGTCGTAGGAGCGGTACGGCAGGAGGGCTGCGGGGGCCCGGCGGGGGCGTTCGCCACCGGCGCCGAACGTGTCGTGCAGGTTCTTGCGGCGCAGGTCGTCGCGGAGCACCCGGAGGTTGAGCAGGCCGAGGGGGCCTGGCAGTTCGTGCCAGTCGCGGGTGCGGTTGACGCGCTCGAAGGCGGCCGAGCCGAGGCGTTCGAGCAGACCGGGCGGTGCGTACGGGGGCGCGGCGGGGGCGGGCCGGGCGGCGGGCGCGGGCGCGGTCTGTGCGGGGACGACGGTGGCCTTGACCTCCTGCGCTCCGGAGGTGTCTGCGGCGGTTTCGGTCATCGGGTGAGTCCTAGCGGTCGTGGAGCTGGAAGAACCGGTGGGCGGTGACGCGGCCGCGGAACGGGGCGAGTTCCGCGTCCACGTGGGCACCGGCCTCGGGCACGTCGAACTGGAGGTTGTGCGCGTACCGCTCGGCGGCGTGGCACAACGGGAAGTTGTGGGTGTCGTCGGTCCAGGTGAACTCGGTGAACTGGTCGGGCAGGGCGTACGGAGAGACCGAGGAGCGGCCCTCCAGGCTCGGCACCACGTCGTGTTCGTTCACGAGCGAGCAGACCCGGGTGGCGGGGTCCGCGGGCCGCTTGCCGTCGACGGGCGAGCCGATCGCGACCACCCGGGTGACCCGGTACAGGGCGCAGAAGTCGCGGTCCGCCGCGAGGTTCATGGCGGTGATGCCGCCGAGGCTGTGGCCGATCAGGGCGACCTCGGCGCCCGAGGGCACGACCGCGCGGACGGCCTGGGACACCGCGCGGGAGTACGGGGTGGAGGAGCGGGCCACCGCGTGGATCGCGCCGAGGAGGTCCTGCGGGCTTTCGTTCCTGAGGCCGCCGGCGGCCATTCCGGCGAGCTGGACCACGTACCGGACGGTGTCGTCGGGTCCGGTGACCCGCTGGACGAGCAGGATGCCGCCGGTGCCGATCGCGTCGATGTTGCGGACGTACCCGGCGATGGTGCCGGACTGGTCGAGGCGCTCGACGAGGGCGGGGTCGGCGGACACCGGCTCGGCGCGGCCGGGGCCGCGGTCGAGGAGGGCCCAGACCCGGACGCCGACGCCGAGGAGGGGCTCGGCGGTGGTCAGGGTGCGGCCGGTGGCGATCTCCCAGCCGGCCGCGTCGTTGAACGGGTTCTCGTCGGTGAGCGCGTTCCACGCCATGAGGTCGGCGAAGGAGGGGGCGAGCAGCGCGAAGGCGCGCTCGGAGCCCTGACTTCCGATGATGGTCCGGAACGCGCGGACCGCGTCGCGCTGCCGGTCCTCCGCGACGGCGTTGACCACGCGGGCGGTGTCCGGATCGCCGAGCAGCTCGGGGTGCTGGACGGCGGCGGCCCGGACCCTGGCCCGCAGGCCGGTGACGGCGAGGCTGACGGCGAGGCTCTCCCGGCTGGTGAACACCCCGGCGAGCCAGGCGGTACGGGCGAGCACGCCGCGACCGCGCGGGGCCCAGCCGAGGCCGGCCTTGTCGGTGAGCGTGCGCAGCAGGCTGCGGCGGGCGGGTCCGGGGACGGGGCCGCGCAGCGCGAGGCCGGTGGCGAACCGGGCCGCCTCGCCGACGGCCTCGGCGGCCTCGGCCAGCTCCCTGCACAGCGCGTGCAGTGCGGCCACGTCCGGCTCACGCACGTCGGCGACGGCTTCGGTCATAGGGGTCGGTCCTCCTGGGACGGGTCGGATCGTTTCGTGGCGGGCACCCCACCGGCTGCCTGAGCGGCAATTCCCGGCCTCGCCGGCGTTTGAGGAGCGGGTCCGGGCGGAGCCCGGTACCCGGCGCCGGCCGGGTTGCCTTGGGGCTCCGCCCCAAAACCCGCGCCTCAAACGCCGGCGAGGCTGGATATGCCCCACGGCACCGACAAGCCCGGAATTTGCACGTCAAGGCGCCGGCGGGGCTGGGGGTTGCGGTGCGGGCGTTGGGGGGGTGGTCAGTGGGGGTGGAGGTGGAGGGGGGAGGGAGGGAGGGTGCCGGGGAGGGGGCGGCAGGGGTTGAGGGGGTGGGGGGTCGAGACGCGGCGGCCGCGCAACAGCTCGCGGCAGATCGCCGACCCCAGCAGCAACCCCAACCGGTCCCCGGGACACCTCCCCCCGCCATGACTGAACGGCGCCATCCGCGTGTCACCGTCCGCCTCCCGGTCCAGCCACCGCCCCGGCACGAAGAGTTCGGCCGCCGGCACCGTCTGCGGGTCCCGCTGGTGGAATCCGATGGGCACGAGGACGTGCGTGCCGGCGGGGTACGACACCCCGCGCCAGACGGTCTCCGCGCGGGTGACCCGTACCAGGTCCGGCACGAGGGGGTACAGCCGCAGCGACTCCTGGAGGCAGGCACGCATCCGGGTGTCGTCGCCGCGCGCGGCGTCCTGTTCGGCCGGGTGCGCGGCGAGCAGCGTCAGGGTCCGGGCGATGACGGGGGTGAGCGCGTCGACCGCGAGCAGCCAGTGGTGGGCCTGCCCGACCGGGTCCAGTTCCGGGAACTCCGGGCCCTCCGGCACGGACTGGGCGCGGGCGACCAGGGTGTGCGCGGGGGCCTCGGCGGCGTACTTGACCAGCCGGCCGGCGAGCTGCCCGTACAGCCGCTCGTTGGCGGGGTTGCGGCTCTTGCGCATGCCGAGCCAGTTGGCTTCCTCGCGCAGCCGCAGCAGCCCGCGGTGCAGGTCCTCGTCGGCGGCGGCCCGGTCGCCGAGGACGATCCGCCGGCCGATCCGTTGCAGGATCCTCTTGAGCGCGTCGTGTTCCAGGACGGCGGAGGCGGTCGCCGCGGCGCATTCCTCGGCGATCACGGTGAGGAACTCGGCGCACGAGGGGTGTACGGCCCGGTCGGGGGCCAGCGCATGGTCGTTGACCTCGCGGCGGGCCTCGCGCAGCGCGCCGTGCGAGCAGATCACCCCGGTGGGTTCCAGGACCTCCAGCATCCGCACCTTGTCGACCGCGTCCATGGCGAGGCGTTCGACGGGTTCGGCGAAGAACTGGGCGATGTCCGACCGGTCGAGGAGGACCAGCATGTCCCCGGACAGGGCCCGGATCTTCACGGGCGCCCCGCCGTGCCGGGCGCGCAGGGCCCGCAGGGTGGCGGCGGACCAGCCGGACTGGCCGAGGGTGCCGAACGCGGCGACCATCCGGGGCCGCGGGGCGGCGATCCCGCGGACGAAGGCGGGCAGGGTGTGGGTCAGTGCGAAGCGCAGCGTCTCGGCGCGGCCGGCCCGGGCGGGTCGGGCGTACGAGACGGGGCGGATCGGGGAGGTCACCTCGGTCACGGGCGCACCGCCCCGGTGGTGCCCGCGGCTGCCGCGGCGGGGGCCGGGAGCAGGGCAGGGCCGGCGGGCCCGGACAGGTCGAGGACCTTGCCGGGGTTGAGGAGGTTCTTCGGGTCGAAGAGGCGCTTGAGGCCGCGCTGGAGCTCCAGGCTGACGGGGTCGAGTTCGCGGGCGAGCCAGTCCCGCTTGAGGGTGCCGATGCCGTGCTCGCCGGTGGTGGTGCCGCCGAGTGCGAGGCCGGCGGCCATGATGTCGTCGTAGGCGATCTGTGCCCGGCGGAACTCCTCCGGGTCGGACTCGTCGAAGACGACGGTGGGGTGCAGGTTTCCGTCGCCGGCGTGTCCGAGGGTGAAGATCCGCAGCCGGTGGCGGGCCGCGATCTCCTCGATGGTGCCGACGAACTTGGACAGTTCGGAGCGGGGGACGGCGACGTCCTCGATGAACGCGGTCGGCTTGCCGCCGAGGGTCGCGGCGAACGCGCCGAGCGCGGGGCTGACCAGGCGGCGGGCCTCGATGACCTGCCGGGCCTCCTCGGGGGTGGTCGCGGCGACCACGTCGAGGGCGCCGGCGCGGGTGCACAGCCGGCCCATCGCGGCGAGGTCGCGGGCCGCGTCGGCGGTGTCGCTCTCGACGATGAGGGTGGCGGCGCTGCCGGGCTTGAGGAGGGAGCCGCCGTACGCGGCGACGGCCTCGGAGGTGGCCCGGTCCAGGAGTTCCAGCGCGGAGGGCACGTGCCCGGCCGCGATGACGGCCGCGACGGCGTCCCCGGCGGCGGTCAGGGTGGGGAACTGCGCGAGCAGCGAGAGGGCCTCGGGGCGGGCGGGGCGCAGGGCGAGGGTGGCGCCGACGACGACGGCGAGGGTGCCCTCGGAGCCGACGATCAGGTGGGTGAGGTCGTATCCGGCGACGCCCTTGGCGGTGTCGCGGCCGGTGTGCAGGCGGCGGCCGTCGGGGAGGACGAGGTCGAGGCCGAGCACGTAGTCGGCGGTGACGCCGTACTTGACGCAGCAGATGCCGCCGGCGCCGGTGGCGATGTTCCCGCCGATGGTGCAGCGTTCCCAGGAGGCGGGGTCGGGCGGGTAGCACAGGCCGTGTGCGGCGACGGCGTCGGCGAGTTCCTTGGTGGTGACGCCGGGTTCGCAGCGCACGAGGCGGTTGGCGGTGTCGATCTGCCCGATGCGGTTCATGCGGGTGGTGCTGAGGACGACGCAGCCGTCGACGGCGTTGGCCGCGCCGGCGAGGCCGGTACGGGCGCCCTGCGGCACCACCGGCACCCCGAGCTCGTACGTCGCGCTCAGCACGGCCGCGACCTGGTCGGCGGTGCGCGGGAGGGCCACGGCGACGGGGGTGCCGGGCTCGGAGAAGGGCGCCGAGTCGCGTGTGTGGGCGGCCAGCTGCTCGGGGTCGGTGAGCAGGTCGCCGGGTTCGGGGAGTACGGCGCGCAGGCGGGCGAGGAGGGGGGTGTCGGTGGACATGCCGGCCTTCCGGGGGGTGGGACGGGTTCCGGGTGTGGTGGTCAGAGGGTGGGGAGCTCGGTGGTGACGGGGACGTCGATGAGGACCGGGCCGTCCAGCTGCTGCGCGCAGTCCCGTACGAGCTTGGTGAGTTCGCCGGCGCCGGTGGCGGTGTGGGTGCGGAGCCCGTAGCCCTGGGCGATCGGGACGATGTCCAGGCCGGGGATGTCGAGGCCGGGGGCGCCCTGCGCGTGCTCGACCTGCGCGAACCACTGGAGGATGGCGTACTTGGCGTTGCTGAGGACGACGAAGGTGACGGGCACCTTGTACTGGGCGGCGGTCCACAGGGCCTGGACGGCGTAGTGGATGGAGCCGTCGCCGATGACGCACACCACGGGCCGGTCGGGGGCGCCGAGCTGGGCGCCGACGGCCGCGGCGGCGCCGAAGCCGAGTCCGCCGCCGGCGGAGAACAGGTACGAGCCGGGCGTGGAGATCCGAGTCGCCTCGTGGAACTGCGGGACGTTGGAGGGCGATTCGTTGACCCAGAGGGTGTTCTCGGGGGCTCCCTGGGCGATGGCCTTGAGGGCGGCCAGCGGGCTGAGGACTCCGCCCTCGGGCTCGGCGTAGCGGATCTCGCGGGCGACGGGTCGGACCGGGCCGCCGGCGGGCAGGCGGTCGGCGAGGGCCCGCGCGGTCGGGGCGAGGTCGGCGACGACGGCGTCCCCGACGGGCGCCTTGGCGGCGTCGTCGGCGTCGCGGGTCACGAGGACCAGCTCGGCGCCGTCCGGCAGCACGCAGCCGGGCACGTACGGGTAGTAGCGGAACACCTGGGCGCCGACGACGAGGACGAGGTCGTGGCCGGCGAGGGCGTGCGACAGCGGGCCGATGGCGGGCGGCAGGTCGCCTCGGAACTGCGGGTGGGTGCGCGGGAAGGAGACCCGGGCGGAGGCGGGGGCGGCCCACACGGGCAGGCCGGCGCGCTCGGCGAGGGCGAGTACGGCCTCCCAGGCGCCGGAGTCGTCCACGTCGTCGCCGACGACGAGGACGGCGGAGCGGGCCTGCGCGATGCGGGCGGCGAGCGCGTCGAGCGCCTCGGCGGCGGGCGCGGTCGCGTGTCCGATCCGGCGGGAGGCGGCGGCGCGGGCCGCCCGGTCCTCGGCGTCGGTCAGCTCGGCGTCCATGTCGTCCATGGGGAGCGAGAGGAACACGGGGCCGCGGGCGGGGGTTTCGGCGATGTGCACGGCGCGGGCGAGCGCGGGCGCGACGTCGGCGGGGCGGGGCGGCTCGTAGGCCCACTTGACGGCGGGCTGCGGCAGGAGGGTGGCCTGCGGGTTGGCGAGCAGCGCCTCCATGGTGAGCATGGCCCGCACCTGCTGCCCGGCGGTGACGACCATCGGGGTGCGGTTGGCGCGGGCGTTGA
Source organism: Streptomyces sp. NBC_00239 (assembly GCF_036194065.1). Classification (NCBI taxonomy): domain Bacteria; kingdom Bacillati; phylum Actinomycetota; class Actinomycetes; order Kitasatosporales; family Streptomycetaceae; genus Streptomyces; species Streptomyces sp. NBC_00239. The sequence continues at coordinate 3,136,099 of NZ_CP108095.1, forward strand.
GGATGGCGCCCATGGCGTTGCCGGTGCCGGGCCCGGTGTGCAGGTTGACCAGCGCGGTGGTCCCGGAGGCGAGCGCGAACCCGTCCGCCATCCCGACGACGACGGCCTCCTGCAGGCCGAGCACGTAGCGGAAGTCGTCGGGGAACTGCTTGAGCATGGGCAGTTCGGTGGATCCGGGATTCCCGAAGACGGTGGTGATGCCGCGCTCCCGCAGAACATCCAGGACTGACTCACGAACCGTACGCATGGGGATCCTCCGCAGCGGGATGACAACTGTCGGTGATCAACCCACCACACGGCGTGGATCTTTACAAAAGCCGGCTGCTGTCGACTGCGCCCTGGTATGTGACGGTTGGCCTGCCCGGCATGCGTGGCCCCGGGCGCACCGGCGTCCACTTGGCGCCACGAGATTCCCCCACAGGGATGACCGGAGATGACACCACCTCGCGGTGGAATCCGGTCCGCGCACACGAAACAGCGCACCCCGCACCGATGGAGCCGGTGCCGGGGTGCGCCCCGCCGTCGGGCTTCACCCTCAGGCCCTTGCGCCAGCGGACCGCAGCAGCACAAACTACGCCCGGAATCCGATCGTTCCGGATCCGGGCGCAGGGGCCGTTCAAGGGCGCCATTTCGTGATCAGGGTTTCAAAACACCCTCACCGGCGGCGGCGCATGTGGTCACCATCACTCTGAGTCACGCTCAAAAGGTGGATTGTCGGCCTTCTCCAGGGGCGTCCGGGGCGGGTCGGCCGGGCGCGTCGCCGGCACCACCCGCATCTCCGCCGCGAAGTGGCACGCCGACGGGTGCGCGGCCGGCCCGCCGGCCCGGCGGAACTCCAACGGGACGGCCAGCAGCGGGACTTCCTGGCTGCAGCGGGCCTCCGCCTTCCAGCAGCGGGTGCGGAACGGGCAGCCCGAGGGCGGGTTGGCCGGGGAGGGCACGTCGCCGCTGAGGATGATGCGTTCGCGGCGGGCGCGGGCCTCCGGGTCGGGGACCGGCACGGCCGAGAGCAGGGCCTGGGTGTAGGGGTGCGTGGGGTGGTCGTAGATCTGGGTGTCGGTGCCGGTCTCGACGATCCGCCCGAGGTACATGACCGCGACCCGGTCCGAGATGTGCCGGACGATGGACAGGTCGTGGGCGATGAAGACGTAGGAGAGGTTGAACTCGGCCTGGAGCCGGTCCAGCAGGTTGACGACCTGGGCCTGGACGGAGACGTCGAGGGCGGAGACCGGTTCGTCCGCGACGATGATCTCGGGCTGGAGGGCCAGGCCGCGGGCGATGCCGATGCGCTGGCGCTGGCCGCCGGAGAACTGGTGCGGATAGCGGTTGATGTACTCGGGGTTGAGCCCGACCACGTCGAGGAGGTCCTGCACCTTGCGCCGCCGGTCGCCCTTGGGGGCCACCTCGGGATGGATCTCGTACGGCTCCCCGATGATGTCGCCGACCGTCATCCGCGGGTTCAGGGAGGTGTACGGGTCCTGGAAGACCATCTGGATGTTGCGACGGACCGCCTTCAGGCCGCGCACCGACAGTCTGGTGAGGTCCTCGCCCTTGTACGAGATCGCGCCCGCGGTCGGCTTCTCCAGGTTGACGAGCATCTTGGCGACCGTGGACTTGCCGCAGCCCGACTCGCCGACGATGCCCAGCGTTTCGCCCGCGCCGAGGTCGAAGGAGACCCCGTCGACGGCCTTGACCGCGCCGACCTGCTTCTTGAAGAGGATGCCCTGCGTCAGCGGGTAGTGCTTGACGAGGTCCCGGACCTCCAGGATCGCTTCAGGCATGCAGGCACTCCTTCCAGAAGTGGCAGGCGCTCGCACGCGGCACCGGGGATTCGGTGACCTCGTACAGGGGCGGCACCTCGGTGCGGCAGCGGTCCCGGGCCATCGGGCAGCGCGGGTTGAAGGCGCAGCCGGGCGGGATGGCGAGCAGGTTGGGCGGCAGGCCCTTGATCGCGTACAGCTCCTGGCCCTTCTGGTCCAGGCGCGGGATGGAGTCGAGCAGGCCCCGGGTGTACGGGTGGGCGGGCGCCTTGTAGATCTCGTGGACGGGGGCCGCCTCGACGATCCGGCCGGCGTACATGACCGCGATCTCGTCGGCGACGTCGGCGACCACGCCGAGGTCGTGGGTGATGAGGATCAGGCCCATGTTGAGCTCGCGCTGGAGTTCCGCGAGCAGGTCCATGACCTGGGCCTGGACGGTCACGTCGAGGGCGGTGGTGGGCTCGTCGGCGATGATCAGCGAGGGTTCCAGGGCCAGCGCCATCGCGATCATGATGCGCTGGCGCATGCCGCCGGAGAACTGGTGCGGGTAGTCGCCCACCCGCTCCTTGGCGGCGGGGATCTTCACCCGGTCCATCAGCTCCACGGCCTTGGCCCGGGCCTGCTTGCGGGACATCCCGCGGTGCACCTCGAACATCTCGCCGAGCTGGGCGCCGACGCTCAGCACCGGGTTCAGGGAGGACAGCGCGTCCTGGAAGATCATGGCCATCTCGGCCCCGCGGACCTTCCGGCGTTCCTCCTCCTTCATCTTCAGCAGGTCGGCGCCCTTGAAGAGGATCTCGCCGCCCGCGATCCGGCCCGGCGGCATGTCCAGGATGCCCATCACGGCCTGCGCGGTGACGGACTTGCCGGAGCCCGACTCGCCGAGCACGGCCAGCGTCCGGCCGGCGTCCACCGAGTAGTTCACCCCGTTGACGGCCTTGGCGACCCCGTCGCGCGTCTTGAACTCGACGTGCAGGTCGCGGACTTCCAGCAGCATGTCCCCCGCCTCCTCAGCGCAGCTTGGGGTCGAGGGCGTCGCGCACCGCGTCGCCGAGCATGATGAACGCCAGCACGGTGATGCTCAGTGCGCCGGCCGGGTAGAGCAGCATGTGCGGCGCGTTGCGGATCTGCGAGGCCGCGTTGGAGATGTCGATGCCCCAGGAGACGGTGGGCGGTCGCAGGCCGACGCCGAGGAACGACAGCGTGGCCTCCAGCGCGATGTACGTGCCCAGGGCGATGGTCGCCACGACGATGACCGGCGCGACGGCGTTGGGCGCCACGTGCCGCAGCAGCATCCGCCCGTTGCCGGCGCCCAGCGCGCGGGCCGCCTGTACGTAGTCGTTCTGTTTGGCGGTGATGACGGAGCCGCGGGCGATGCGCGCGATCTGCGGCCAGCCGAGCAGCACGATGAAGCCGACCACGGGCCAGACGGTGCTGCTGGTGACCACCGAGAGGAACACCAGGCCGCCGAGGATGACCGGGATGCCGAAGAAGATGTCGGCGATCCGGGACAGCATCGCGTCCCACCAGCCGCCGAAGAAGCCGGCCAGCCCGCCGAGCGCCGAGCCGAGCAGGGCCGCGCCGACGGTGGCGCACACGCCGACCGTGATGGAGGCCCGGGCGCCGTAGACGGTACGGGTGTACACGTCGCAGCCCTGGGTGTCGTAGCCGAAGGGGTGGCCGGGCTCGGAGCCCTGCTGGGACTTCGACAGGTCGCACTTGAGGGGGTCGCCGCTCGCGATGAGCTGCGGCCAGATCGCGATGACCACGAGGAAGAGGATCAGCAGCGAGGAGACGATGAAGACCGGGTTGCGGCGCAGCTGGTGCCAGGCGTCGGACCACAGGGAGCGCGCCTTCTCGGAGGGCCCGGCGGGGCCGCCCGGAAGGGTCTTCTCCAGGCTCTCCGCCTCCTCCAGGGCGAGATCCATGGCACCGCCCTGTCCGGTGGGCGCGATGGCTTCCTTCTCGCCCGGCTGCAGCGGATCGTACGGCTCAGGCATAACGGATCCTCGGGTCCAGGACCGCGTAGAGCAGGTCGACGAGCAGGTTGGCGAGCAGGAAGACGATCACGAGGATGGTCACGAAGCCGACGACGGTGGGGGCGTTGTTGCGGAGGATGCCCTGGTAGAGCTGGTAGCCGACGCCGTGGATGTTGAAGATCCGCTCGGTGACGATGGCGCCGCCCATCAGGGCGCCGATGTCGGTGCCGATGAACGTGACCACGGGGATCAGGGAGTTGCGCAGCAGGTGCCGACTGATGACCCGGCGGCGCGGCAGGCCCTTGGCGACGGCGGTGCGGACGTAGTCGGCCTTGACGTTCTCGGCGATCGAGGTGCGGGTGAGGCGGGTGACGTAGGCCAGCGAGACCAGCGCGAGGACGATGCCGGGCAGGATCAGCTCGTTGAGGGGGGCGTCGGAGGAGACGGTGGGCCGCACCCAGCCCCATTTGACGCCGAAGAGGTACTGCAGCAGGTAGCCGGTGACGAAGGTCGGGACGGAGATCACCACGAGGGTGAGCACCAGCAGGCTGGTGTCGATGGCGCGGCCCCGGCGCAGTCCGCTGATCACGCCGAAGGTGATGCCGACGACGATCTCGATGACGATGGCGACGAGGGTCAGGCGCAGCGTGACGGGGAAGGCCGACGCCATCAGCTCGGTGACCGCCTGCCCGTTGAAGGCGGTGCCGAAGTCTCCCTGGAAGATCTGCCCCATGTAGTGCAGGTACTGCTTCCACAGCGGCTGGTCGAGGTAGAGGTCCTTGCGGATCCGGGCGGCGGTGGCGGGGTCGGGGGCCTTGTCGCCGAAGAGCGCCGCCACCGGGTCGCCGAGGGCGTACACCATGAAGAAGATGAGGAACGTGCTGCCGATGAACACCGGGATCATCTGGAGCAGCCGCCGGATCACGTAGCGTCCCACGGGGCCTCCGGGTGTGGTGCAGGTGCGGGGCGGCGGGCCCGCCGCCGGCGACTGGCGCGGCGGCGGCGGGCCCGGGTCTGCGGGACGGGCGTCAGCCGACCTTGATCTGGTCGTAGACGGGGACGCTGAACTGGTTCAGGGCGACGCTCGAGAGCCGCTCGGCGTAGCCGGCGCTGCCGTTCTGGTACCAGAGCGGGATGGACGGCATCTGCGCCGCGAGGACCTTCTCCGCGTCCTGGAACTTGGCGACCGCCTTGGCCGTGTCCGTCTCGCGGTTGGCCTCGTCGACGAGCTTGTCGAAGTCCTTGTTGCTGAACTTCCCGTAGTTGGAGGAGGCGCCGGTGTAGTAGAGCGGCTCCAGGAAGTTCTGGATCAGCGGGTAGTCGCCCTGCCAGCCGGAGCGGAACGGGCCGGTCAGCTTGTACGAGCTCTGCTGGTTGCGGTAGTCCGCGAAGGTGCCGACCGGGTTGACGGTGCACACCGCGCCCTTGCCGAGGGCGTTGTTGATGCTGTTGCAGACGGCGTCCATCCACTCGCGGTGCGAGCCGGTGTCCACGTTCGAGGTGAGGGTCATCTTGCCGCCGGGCAGGCCGCCCCCGTCCTCGATGAGCTTCTTGGCGGCCGCCGGGTCGAAGGTGCACAGCTCGCCGCAGACGTCCTTGTAGCCGCCCTTCTCGCCGAGGGCCGTGGAGGTCCAGTCCTTGGCGGGGCTGCGGGTGCCCTGGAAGATCTGCTTGGTGATCTCCTCGCGGTTGATGGCGCGGGAGATGCCCTGACGGACCTTCTCCATGCCGGCCTTGCCCCAGGCCGGGTCGTACAGCGGGAAGGTGAGGGTCTGGATGATCAGCGCGGGCTGGTTGATGTACCGGTCGCCGAGGTCGCTCTTGACGTTCTTCAGCTGCTGCGCCGGGACGTCGTCGACGAGGTCGAGGTTGCCGGCGATCAGGTCGGTGTAGGCGGTGTTGTTGTCGGTGTAGACCTTGAGGTCCACGCCGCCGTTCTGCGCCTTGTCCGGGCCGGTGTACTCCTCCCACTTGCGCAGCTTCATCCCGGTGCCCTTGGTGTACGAGTCCACCGTGTACGGGCCGTTGCCCACGGGCTTGTTGAGCCAGCCGGCGTGGTCGGTGAAGAAGGCCTTGGGGAGCGGGGAGAACGCCTGGTAGCCCAGGGTGTCGGGCCAGGTGGAGAACTTCTCCTTGAGCGCGACGGTGAAGGTCTTGGGGTCCTTGACCACCAGGCCCTTCATCGTCTTGGTCTTGGGGTCGCCGGACTCCGGGTGCAGGTCCTCGTAGCCGACGATGTCGGAGAAGAACGGCGAGTTGTTCTGCTTGCTGCGGACGTCCGCGCCGTAGTTCCACGCGTCGACGAAGGACTGGGCGGTGACCGGCTCGCCGTTGCTGAACTTCCACCCGTCCTTCAGGGTGACCGTGAAGTTCTGCTGGTCGGTGGTCTCGATCTTCTCCGCGACCATGTCCTGGGCCGCGCCGGTCTTCGGGTCGTAGCGCTTGAGCCCCCGGAACAGCATGTCGAGGACCTTGCCGCCCTGGACCTCGTTGGTGTTGGCCGGCTCCAGCGGGTTCTGCGGGTCACCCCAGGAAGAGCTCACGATCCCGGCGCCCTCACCTCCGCCGCTGTCGCTTCCGCCGCCGCAGGCCGTCGCACCGAGGGCGACGGCCACCGCACATGCGGCCCACTTGGCGTGGGTGGCTCCGCGCATGGAGTGCCTCCTCATTGGCTCCCGAGTCGTTCTTCTTCTCGCTCAGGAGCCAATGTCACCCCGGAAGATGACGATCCACATGTCGTGCAGGGCCGAACGGGCCAGGGTGTCACCCGATTGTCAGCACAGGGTGGCCTCCCAGGTGTCCACCGCGTAATGGAGGTGCATGCCGTGCGCCTCGTACAGGGCGAGCGCCCCGGTTTCGTTGAGCGTGTCGACGCCCAGCCCCAGGGTGTCCCGGCCGCGGGCGGCGTACACCCCGAAGGCGTGCCGCAGCAGGTGGCTGGCGATGCCACGGCCGCGCAGCTCCTTGCGGACCCCCAGATTGCGCACCCAGCCCATCGCGGCCCGGTCGTCGCGGGACAGCATGACGGCGGCGTCGCCGTGGCCGGCCAGGGACGCGATCCAGACCAGGGACCAGTCGAGGTGCACGGCGTCGAGGTCGTCGAGCCACTGCCGGTAGCTGCGCGGGGTGTGGTCGAAGTGCTCGGCGAAGGTCTCCTCGACCAGGGCGTGCGCCCGCTGCCGGTCCTCCTCGGCCCGGCAGTCCCGCAGGGTCAGGCCCGGCGGCGGTACGGGCAGCGGGTCTGCGGCCGGGGACAGCGGGCGGGCCATCACCTGGTGGCGGCGCACCCGGCGCCAGCCGCGGGCGGTCAGCCGGCGGGTCTCGAAGGTGGGCGCGGTGTTGAGGTTGAGGTGGAGCACGGCCAGGGCGGCGCCGTCCGCGCGGGCCCGTTCCCGGGCGCGGGCCTCCACGAGGGCGAGCAGCCGCTCCCCCGCGTCCTGGTGGGCGGGCAGCACGTAGTGGTCGGTGTCGATCCTGCCGGGCTCGCCGTCGCACCACAGGGCGGCGTACGCGACGAGCCGGCCGCCCTCGAAGGCGAGCCAGGAGTCGCGGGCGAGGTCCATCTCGGGGTGCCGCAGATCGGCCTCGACCTCGTGGAGGTCGGTCTCGGGCCGGCCGATCTCGATCAGGTCCACGGCGTTGAGGAGGGCGCAGATGTCGGCGGCGTCGCCTGGCCCAGCGGGCCGTACGGTCAGCATCCGACCACTCTGGTGCCGGCGGCCCGTCCCCGGCAAAGCCTTTTCGCCCGGCCCCGTTCGCCCGGGGCGATGTCACCCGAGCCGTTGCGCCCAGGCCCCCCGTACACGCCGGAGGGCGCCCGGTCCGCGGCTGCGGTCCGGACGCCCTCGGCGTCACGCGGTGGGGATCAGGCCGGCAGGACGGCCCGCTCCTCGGCGAAGTGGCAGGCCGACTCGTGGGCGGCCGGCGAGTCCGAGCCCTGGAAGCGCTCGGGGATCGCGAGCAGCGGCATCTCGGTCGCGCACTTCTCCTCCGCCTTCCAGCAGCGGGTGCGGAAGCGGCAGCCGGACGGCGGGTTCGCCGGCGAGGGGACGTCGCCGGTGAGGATGATCCGGTCGCGGCCCTCGCGGGCAGCCGGGTCCGGCACCGGGACGGCCGACAGCAGCGCCTGCGTGTACGGGTGCGTCGGGTGCTCGTAGATCTCCGCGTCGGTGCCGATCTCGGCCATCTTGCCGAGGTACATGACGCCCACGCGGTCCGAGATGTGCCGGACGATCGACAGGTCGTGCGCGATGAAGATGTAGGAGAGGTTGAACTCCTCCTGCAGCTTCTCCATCAGGTTGATGACCTGCGCCTGGACGGAGACGTCCAGGGCCGAGACCGGCTCGTCGCAGATGATGATCTCCGGGTTGAGCGCGAGGCCGCGGGCGATGCCGATGCGCTGGCGCTGACCGCCGGAGAACTGGTGCGGGTACCGGTTGATGTACTCCGGGTTCAGGCCCACGACGTCCAGGAGTTCCTGGACCTTGCGGCGCCGGTCGCCCTTGGGAGCCACCTCGGGGTGGATCTCGTACGTCTCGCCGATGATGTCGCCCACCGTCATGCGGGGGTTCAGCGAGGTGTACGGGTCCTGGAACACCATCTGGATGTTGCGGCGGACGGCCTTCAGCGCGCGCCCGGACAGCTTGGTGATGTCCTGGCCCTTGTAGAAGACCTCGCCGGCGGTCGCCCGCTCCAGGTTCATCAGCAGCTTGGCGACGGTGGACTTGCCACAGCCGGACTCGCCGACGATGCCCAGGGTCTCGCCCTGGTAGAGGTCGAAGGACACGCCGTCGACGGCCTTGACCGCGCCGACCTGCTTCTTGAACAGGATGCCCTGGGTCAGCGGGAAGTGCTTGACCAGGTTGCGCACCTGGAGGATCGGCTCGCCCTTGTTCAGGTCAGCCATGGATCGTCTCCTTCCAGAAGTGGCAGGCGCTCTTGCGGCCCGGCAGCTCGCCGCCGTCCCGCTCGGTCACCGCGTGCAGCACCGGAATCTCGGTGCTGCAGATGTCCTGCGCCGCGGTGCAGCGCGGGTTGAACGCGCAACCGGACGGCATGCGCAGGAGGTTGGGCGGCAGGCCCTTGATCGCGAAGAGGTCCTGGCCCTTCTGGTCCAGACGCGGGATCGACGCCAGCAGACCCTTGGTGTACGGGTGCGCGGGGCGCTTGTAGATCTCGTGGACCGGGGCGGTCTCGACGATCCGGCCGGCGTACATGACCGCGATCTTGTCCGCGACGTCGGCGACGACGCCGAGGTCGTGGGTGATCAGGATCAGACCCATGTTCATCTCGCGCTGGAGCTCCGCGAGCAGGTCCATGACCTGGGCCTGGACCGTCACGTCGAGAGCCGTGGTGGGCTCGTCGGCGATGATCAGGTCCGGCTCGAGGGCCATCGCCATGGCGATCATGATGCGCTGGCGCATACCGCCGGAGAAGTGGTGCGGGTAGTCGTCCACGCGCGCCTTGGCGGCGGGGATCTTCACCCGGTCCATCAGCTCGATGGCCTTGAGCTTGGCGTCCTTCTTGGACATGCCCTGGTGCACGCGGAACATCTCGCCGAGCTGGTAGCCGACGGTGAGCACCGGGTTGAGGGAGGACAGCGCGTCCTGGAAGATCATCGCGATCTTCTGGCCGCGGATCTGCCGCCGCTCCTCGTTGCTCATCTTCAGCATGTCCTGGCCGCGGAAGAGGATCTCGCCCTGCGGGATCTTGCCGGGAGGCATGTCGAGGATGCCCATGATCGCCTGCGCGGTCACGGACTTGCCGGAGCCGGACTCGCCGAGGACGGCGAGGGTCTCGCCGGCGGCGACGCTGTAGTTGACTCCGTTGACGGCCTTGGCCACGCCGTCACGGGTGTGGAACTCCACGTGCAGGTCGCGGACTTCGAGGAGCGGGCCCTCGGAGTCGTTGCCGTCACGGGGGGACGGGACCGTCGCGGTCTTGTCGATGGTGGTCACGTTCGCCCTCCTAGCGCATCTTCGGGTCGAGGGCGTTGCGGACCGCTTCGCCGAGCATGATGAAGGCCAGCACGGTGATGCTGAGCATGATCGACGGGTACAGCAGGATGTGCTGGGCCACGCGGATCTGGGAGGCGCCGGCGGAGATGTCGACACCCCACGAGACGGTCGGGGAGGCCAGGCCCAGGCCGAGGTAGGACAGGGTGGCCTCGGCGCCGATGTAGCCGCCGAGCGAGATGGTCGCGACGACGATCACGGGGGCCATGGCGTTCGGCAGGATGTGCCGGAACATGATCCGGATGGTGCTCGCACCGAGCGCCTGGGCGGCGTGCACGTAGTCGGACGCCTTGACGGTGATCACGGCGCCGCGCATGACGCGGGTGATCTGGGTCCAGCCGAGGAAGGCCAGCGCGAAGACCACGGTCCACACGGTCCGGTCGGTGAAGGCCTGGAGGACGACCATCGAACCGAGCAGGAACGGGATGCCGAAGAAGATGTCGGTGACGCGGGACAGCACCGCGTCGACCACACCGCCGAAGTAGCCGGCGATCATGCCGACGATCGAACCGGTGACGGTGACGATCAGGGTGACGGTCACACCGACGATGATCGAGGCACGGGTGCCGTAGATCAGGCGGGCGTAGACGCTGCGGCCCTGGCCGTCGTAGCCGAGCCACTCGGGCGAACCGATGCTGCCCAGCTCGGGCTTGCTCAGGAAGTGCTTGACCAGGTCGCCCGTGGTCGGGGAGGCGCTGGTGAACCAGCTCGGGAACACCGAGATGAGCAGCAGCAGGACGATCAGCGCCGCGGATATGACGAAGTACGGGTTGCGGCGCAGGTCCACCCACGCGTCGCCCCACAGGCTGCGGGCCTTCTCGGCCTTCTGCGGCGGGACGGCGACGGGCACGACCTCGGTGGCGGTCTTGTCCGCGGTCTTGGTGATGTCAGGCATAACGGATCCTCGGGTCCAGGACCGCGTAAAGGAGGTCGACGAGAAGGCTGGCGATGAGGTAGACGACAACCAGGACCGTGACGATGCCGACCACGGTCAGGCCCTCACGACGGACGATCGAGTCGTAGATCAGACCGCCGACGCCCTTGACGTTGAACATGCCTTCGGTGACGACCGCGCCGCCCATGAGGGCGCCGATGTCGGTTCCGAGGAAGGTCACGACGGGGATCAGCGAGTTGCGCATGAGGTGCACACCGACGACACGGCGCTTGGGCAGGCCCTTGGCGACGGCGGTGCGGATGTAGTCGGCGCGGAGGTTCTCGGCGAGCGACGTGCGCGTCAGCCGGGCCACGTATGCGAGGGACAGCGCACCCAACACAATGGCCGGCGCGAGCAGCTCGCCCCAGGTCTCGTCCTGTCCGACGTTCGGCTCGATCCAGCCGAGCTGGAAGGCGAAGACGGTCTTGATGATGAAGCCGAGCACGAAGACCGGGACCGAGATCACCAGCAGCGTGAAGATCAGGACCAGGTTGTCGGCAAGGCGACCGGCCTTGAGGCCGGCGACGACGCCGAGGCCGAGGCCCAGGACCATCTCGATGAGGAACGCCAGCATCGCGAGCCGGAAGGTGACCGGGAACGCGGCCCCGATGACCTCGGTGATCTCCCGTCCACTTCGGATCTGCTCACCGAAGTTGAAGTGGAAGATGATGTTCGAGATGTAGTTCCAGTACTGCTGAAGAATCGGCTGGTCCAGCCCGTACTCGTGCCGGAGTCTGGCAAGAGTGGCCGGATCTGTGCCCTTGTCCCCGAACAGGCCCGCCACGGGGTCACCGGGCAGGGAATACACCATCAGGAAGATGAGCAGGGTCGTCCCGAAGAAGACCGGGATCATCTGGAGCAGTCGTCGTGCGACATAGCGCCCCATCGTGCCTCCGTTTAAGAATGCGGCAGGAGCCGGGACAGGCCCTTCCGCGGCATCCGCGCCGGGATTCGGCGCACGGACACCGTGGAAGGGCCCCCGGTCACTGCGTAAAGGCCGGGTGCGGGCCGACTCCCCGTCGGCCCACACCCGTACATCGGACTACGTCAGTGACTACTTCTTGACCTCGACGCCTTCGAGGATCGGGTCGCCGTCCTGCGCGTACTTGACGCCGGAGACCTTCTCGGAGAAGCCGGCGTTGACCTTGTAGTACCAGAGCGGGATGGAAGGCATGTAGTTGACCAGGTCCTTCTCCACCGCCTGGTACTCCTTCACGGACTCGTCGAGCGACGCGGCCGTGTCGGCCTTGTCGATCTTCGCGTCGAGACCCTTGTCGGAGAAGTCGCCCTGGTTGCCCGCCGCGCCGGTCTTGAACAGGTCACGGACGAAGTTGGCGTTGACCGGGTAGTCGAGGACCCAGCCGGAGCGGTAGATCGACTTGACCTGCTTCGACTTACGGGCCTGGAGGTCGGCCTGGAAGTCGGCCTTGGCGTCGCCCACGCACTTCACGCCGGTGGACTGGGTGATGCTGTTGCAGACAGCCTCGACCCATTCCTTGTGGCCACCGTCGGAGTTGAACTGGATGGAGATGGCGCCGCCGGGAACGCCACCACCCTCGGCGATGAGCGCCTTGGCCTTGGCGGCGTCGAACTTCGTGACGTCACCGGCGGCGTTCGGCTGGAAGCCGAGGACACCCTTGGCGACCCAGCCGGTGGCGGGCTCGCGGGTGCCCTGGAGCACCGTCTTGGTGATGGTGTCGCGGTCGATCGCCATGGACAGACCCTGGATGACCTTCGGGTTGACCTTCTTGGCCTTCCACTGCGGCGCGTAGAACGCGATCGCGAGGGTCTGCACGGCCGAGTACGCCTGGTCCACGGCGCGGTCGCCGAGGTCCTGGCGGTAGACCGGGAGGTCCTTCGGGGCAAGCTGACGCAGGACGTCGACGTTGCCGGACTTCAGGTCCTCGTAGGCGGTCTCGAGGGTGGTGTAGTTCTTGAAGATCACACCACCGTTCTTGGCCTTGTTGTCGCCCTTGTAGCCGTCGAAGCGGACGATCTCGATCTGCTTCTTGTGCTCCCACGACTTGAACTTGTAGGGGCCGTTGCCGACCGGCTTCTCGCCGGCGGCCTTCGGGTTCGCGTAGAACGACTCCGGCAGCGGGGAGAAGACCTCGTAGCCGAGCTTGTACGCGAAGTACGGGATGGCCGTGGTGAGCTCGATGGTGAAGGTGCTCTCGTCGAGGACCTTCAGGCCGTCCAGCTTGTCCGAGGTGGGCTTGGCGCCCTCCTTCTCGGGGTGGACCTTCTCGAAGCCCTTGATGTCCGAGAACCAGGAGGCGTTGCCCTGGTTGTTCGTGATGGTCGCGGCCCAGTTCCACGCCTTGACGTAGGACTCGGCGGTCACCGGGGTGCCGTCGTGGAACGTCCAGCCCTTCTTGAGCTTGACGGTCCAGAGCTTGCTGTCCTTGGTGTCCACCGACTCGGCGTTGACCATGGTCAGCTTGCCGTCTTCGGTGTAGTCGACCAGCTGCGAGAAGAGCCCGCTCAGGACGATCGAACCGTTCGACTCCATCGTGTCGGCCGGCTGGAGAAGCTTCTCCGGCTCACCCGTCTCGATGGAGAAGATGCCGTTCGGGTCGACAGCGCCCTTGCTGTCAGAGGCCTTGTCGTCCCCCCCGCCACAAGCGGTTGCTGCCAGGGCGACGACGATCGCGCCCGCTACCCACTTGGCGCTCTTGGCACCGCGCATGGGTTTCCTCCTCATGAGTCCACTGTTCGACATGAAGGACCCGGACCGTCCGTCGACACCCCTGACGACGATTGGGACCGGTGTCCCGAGTGTGCTCGTGAGTCGGCGCTCCCCACAGCGCTTGACCCATTGACCCGAGCTCGATGGAGCCATCCTGATTGACGCCCAGACCGTAAACCACACTTAAGTGGTCTCGTTTTCACAACATCAATCAGGGGCCGAAAACCGAAATCCGGACATATGGAGCACAGACAGACACGCCCGAAACGGACGGTTAGCGCACCTTCCGGAGCGTGACGGTCGATAGTCGGACACCTGAACGCAATAATCCGTTTGACAAAAGCGAACAGCCCGCCTCCGCACGGTCTCCGTGCGGGGGCGGGCTGTTCGTCAGCTCAGGTGCGGTGCAGCCTAGCGCTTGGCGCGCGAGGCGGTGCGGGACCGCTCCTTCTGGTCCAGGACGACCTTGCGGATGCGCACGGCCTCCGGGGTCACCTCGACGCACTCGTCGTCGCGGCAGAACTCCAGGGACTGCTCCAGGGAGAGCTTGCGCGGCGGGATCACGTTCTCCGTGTTGTCCGCGGAAGCCGCACGCATGTTGGTGAGCTTCTTCTCCTTGGTGATGTTCACGTCCATGTCGTCGGAACGGGAGTTCTCACCGACGATCATGCCCTCGTACACCTCGGTGCCGGGGTCGGTGAACAGGACGCCGCGCTCCTGCAGGTTGATCATCGCGAACGGCGTGACCGAACCGGCGCGGTCGGCGACCAGCGAACCGTTGTTACGGGTCACCAGCGGGCCGAACCACGGCTCGTGGCCCTCGTGGATCGAGTGGGCGATACCGGTGCCGCGGGTGTTCGTCAGGAACTCCGTGCGGAAGCCGATGAGGCCGCGGGACGGGACGACGAACTCCATGCGGACCCAGCCGGAGCCGTGGTTCGACATGTTGTCCATGCGGCCCTTGCGGACGCCCATGAGCTGGGTGACGGCACCCATGTGCTCCTCGGGCACGTCGATGGTCATGCGCTCGACCGGCTCGTGCACCTTGCCGTCGACGAGCTGCGTGACGACCTGCGGCTTGCCGATGGTGAGCTCGAAGCCCTCGCGGCGCATCTGCTCGACGAGGATCGCGAGCGCGAGCTCACCGCGGCCCTGGACCTCCCAGGCGTCGGGGCGCTCGGTGTCCAGGACGCGGAGCGAGACGTTACCGATCAGCTCGCGGTCCAGGCGGTCCTTGACCTGGCGGGCGGTGACCTTGCGGTCCTTGACCGCGGACTTGGCGTCCGCGCCCTTGCCGGTGCCGCCGCGGCCGACCATCGGCGAGGTGTTGGTGCCGATGGTCATGGAGATGGCCGGCTCGTCCACCGAGATCAGCGGCAGGGCGATCGGGTTCTCCGGGTCGGCCAGGGTCTCGCCGATCATGATCTCCGGGAAACCGGCGACCGCGCAGATGTCACCCGGGCCCGCCACCTCGGCCGGCTTGCGGGTGAGCGCCTCGGTCATCATCAGCTCGGTGATGCGGACGTTGGAGATGGTGCCGTCACGCTTGATCCACGCGACGGTCTGGCCCTTGCGGAGCTCGCCCTGCTCGACACGGACCAGCGCGATGCGGCCGAGGAAGTTGTCGGCGTCCAGGTTGGTGACGTGGGCCTGGAGGGGCGCCTCGTCGTCGTACACCGGGGCCGGGACGTGCTCCAGGATGGTGGAGAAGAACGGCTCCAGGTTGTCGCTGTCCGCGGGGACGGTGCCGTCCTCGGGCTTGGTCAGCGAGGCGACGCCGTCACGGCCGCAGGCGTAGACGATCGGGAACTCGATCTGGTCCTCGTCCGCGTCCAAGTCCAGGAAGAGGTCGTACGTCTCGTTGACGACCTCGTCGATCCGGGAGTCCGGACGGTCCGTCTTGTTGATGCACAGGATGACCGGCATCTTCGCCTGGAGCGCCTTGCGGAGCACGAAGCGGGTCTGGGGCAGCGGACCCTCGGAGGCGTCCACCAGCAGAACGACTGCGTCCACCATCGACAGACCGCGCTCGACCTCGCCACCGAAGTCGGCGTGGCCGGGGGTGTCGATGATGTTGATCGTGATCGGGGCCCCGCCGTCCTTGGGGTGGTACTTCACCGCCGTGTTCTTGGCGAGGATCGTGATGCCCTTCTCACGCTCCAGGTCGTTCGAGTCCATCATGCGATCGTCAAGCTGCTGGTGGGCCGCGAAGGCGCCGGCCTGCTTGAGCATGGCGTCGACGATGGTCGTCTTGCCGTGGTCGACGTGGGCGACAATGGCGACGTTACGAATATCGTGGCGCGTGGGCATACTTCGGCGCTTCTCCCGGGATCGTGGATGGCGTCGCGTACGGTCCGGCACGCGAGCCCGCCGGGCGGAAAACCTGCCACGGCCTTACCCCATCGTACGCGGACTGGCGGGAACTGCCCGCCGGGGGGTCTGTCAAGAGGCCGTACGAAGGTTGTTGCCCCCGATTTCAGCGGGGCGTGGACCGGGTGTCATGCGGGGTGTACCCGGTGTTCAGAGGGGTCGTGCAGCGGCGCGCGGGGCAACGAATCGATCGGGTCAACGGGTCGGGAATCGTTACCGGGGCGCCCGGGCGGATCGGCGAGCGGATCTACGGGATGGCCGGCGGGTGGACCGGCGGGTGGATCGGCGGACGGATCGAGCGGATGGATCACGGGCGGGTCAACGGGTGGGACCGACCCTGCCCGCCGGGGTCACCGGCGGGCAAGGGACTTGAGCCACTTCTGAGCTTGCCGGGGAGCGTTGTCCCGGCTTGCCCGGTGAAGCCCTCCGGGCAAGGCCGGCGGAACCGCCGCTACCCCTTCTTGCGGGCCGCTCCCTGGCCGGCAGGCTTCTTCCAGCCGATGTCCTGGTAGCGGGGGGTTCCGAGGCCGAAGGCGCCGGCGTTGACCACCGCCGGGCGGGCGGCCACCAGCTCGGGACGCTGGTAGAGCGGAATGGACCCGGCCGCCGCCCAGATCCGGGCGTCCGCCTTGCGCATCAGCTCCCGGGACGCGTCCTCGTCCAGCTCGCCGATCGCCTGGTCGAACAACTGGTCGATGTGGTCGGTGCCGACCCGGGTGTAGTTCTGCTCCACCAGCAGCGAGCCGTCGGCCGCCGGCTCCGGCTTGGCGAAGATCGGCCGGGCGTCGGTGGCCGGGAACGCGGTGGCGGGCCACGAGTAGAGCGCCAGGTCGTACTGGCCCGAGGCGATGTGGTCCTTGAAGAAGCTCTCGTCCGCGACCTTGGTCAGCTCGGTGCTGATGCCCAGGCGCTGGAGCGTCTGCGCGATCCGCTCGCCGACGGTCCGCAGCGCCTCCGAGCCCGGGCCGGACGGGAGCACGAAGCGCAGCGACAGCGTCTTGCCGTCCTTGGCGAGCAGCTGCCCGGAGGTACGGGCCTGCCGGGCGGGCGCCACCGGCGCCTTGGTGCCCTGCGGCGCGTAGGCGCCCGCGACCGGCTCCGTGCCGCCTGAACGGGCCTCCTTGTCGTCGGCCGCGGCCGCTCCGGGGGCCCCCGCGACGCCGTCGGCCCGCTTCTTGCCGTCGTCCCGGCTGCCGTCGCCCGCCGTCCCGGCCCGCGCCAGCGACTCGGCCTGCGCGAGCAGGGCGTCGCCCTGCCCGGCCGCGATCGGGGCGGGCGCCATCAGGGCCGGCCCGCCGGCCCGCTCGCTCGCCGAGTCCGCGTCGACGATCTCGCCGTCCCGGGACCCGTCGCGGGACCCGTCCCCGTACGGACCCCCGTGCTCACCTTCGTACGCGCCCTCGGGCAGGCCGCCGGGGGCGGCGCCGTGCAGGCCCTCGGGGCCCTCCGGGCGCCGGTCCGCCAGGTGGCCGCCGTACGCGCGCGGCTCGCCGGCCGTGCCGTCGGCGCCCGGCCCGCGGTCGCGCCCCGGGCGGAAGCCGTTCTTCCCGTCCCCCTCCTCGTCCTCCTGGCCCACGATGTACAGGCCGTCGTTCCCGGTGCCGTCCCCGGTGGCCTTGCCGCTGCCCGCCGCGGGCGTCTTCGCGTCGTCCCCGGCGCCCGCCGCGGCCTCGCTGCCCGCCTTCGCGCCCTCCTGGGTGCTGAGGGGGGCGCCCCGGCGCCAGCCCGCGTCCGCCAGCAGGGCCTGCGCCGCCTGGACGTCCCGGCCGCCGAGCGCGTCGCTGTTGTCGGCGTACACCCGCTGCCCGGCCAGGGCCAGGTGGCTGCCGACCGGGTTCGCGGGCAGTCCGAGCGGCTTGAGGACCGCCTCGGCGAGGTCCTTGCGGTCCAGCGCCCGGGCGACCGCCCGCCGCACCCGCTCGTCGCCGAGCGGGCCGGTCGCGCCGTTCAGCGCGAGCTGCGTGTACGCCGGCTCCAGCGACTTGCGGAGCTGGTAGCCGCGCAGCGCCGTCTGCTCGCTCTCGTACGCGCGCACCGCCGCGGCGGTCTTCTGCCGGGCGGCCTGCTCCGCCGTCGCCTGCTCCTGCGCCGAGCCGTGCGCGATCGCCCAGGACATCAGGGCCTGCCCGGTGGTGATCCCGGCGCCCGGCCCGTGCGCGGGCGCGCCGCCGGCCCCGCGCCTGGCGCCGTCGCGGGCCGCGAGGGAGATCCGGTCGGCGCCGGTGCGGTCGATCTCGGCCAGGTCCAGCTTCCCGGCGGCGAGCGCGGCCGGGCGCCCTTCGCGCGGCACCGCGGTCAGCACCAGGGTGTCCAGCTTGGCGGGCGCCCCCCACCAGCGCGGGTTGCGGGACAGCGCGGCCGTGCCGGTCTTCTTGTCGATGGCGCCGAGCGTGAACGGGCCGGCGGTGACCTTCAGGGCGCCGCGGGCGCCCTCGTTGAAAGCCTCCGGGGTGCCGGTGACCTGTTTGGGGTAGAGCGGGGTGAAGAGGGCCTTCCAGTCGGCGTAGGGCTTCGCGAAGGTGACCTTGACCTCCAGGTCGTTCGCGCCGCGCTCGATCTTCTCGATGCGCTCGTAGCCGGCGTTGCGGGCGGTCCAGTACGCGGTGTCCTTGCCGTTGAGGGCCCGCCACTGGGCGACGAAGTCCGGCGCGCCGATCTCGCGTCCGTCGCTCCACACCGCCTGCTGGTGGAGCTTGTACAGCACGACCTGCTTGGGCTCGGTCTCGATGACCTCGGCCTTCTCCAGGTAGTCCGGGTTGGCCACCGCCCGGCCGCGCGGATCGAGGGTGAACAGCGCCGGCAGGACCGCGCCCGCGATCCGGGCGGTGGTGGCGTCCGCGTCGGCCTGGAAGGTGTTGAGCGTGTCCGGGAGCGCGTCGACGGCCCACCGCAGGACCCCGCCGTCGGCGACCAGGTCCCGGGCGGCCGGCCGGATGTCCTGGGCCGCCGCCGCGGGCCCCGTCTCGTCGTCGGGTGAGCCGCACCCCGCGAGCAGGGGCAGCGCGAGCAGGGTCCCGGCCACGGGTGCTGTCAGGAGCGCCAGGGATCGGCGCCGTCGCTGCGACATGGGTGGTACCTCCGGGGCGGGCCGTACTTGATCACGAATGGCGGTATATGGAGCTGATCACACTGGTGACGAAACCCACTGAAATCGACGCCCCACCGCGGCCCCCGCACCCGGGCCGCGCCACGCCGCGAAGCCCACCCGTGCGGACCAACGCGCCGCCGTGCCGGGCGCGCCCGCCGACCGGGCCCCGCAGGCGGGTCCGGGCAACGCGGGCGTTCCCTCGTGAGAGGGATGAAAATGGACCCGGGAGGGGCGCACAGGTGCGTCTGCGCGCCCGGAATCGCTGCACGTCCCCTTCACAACCGGGGACACGAGGCGCGACACTCGCAGGCGCACACGGGCGTTGCCACCGCAACTGCGGAAGTGAGGGCAAGTCATGTCCCTGCAAGACGATTTGAGCGCGGTCCGCCGCAATCTCGACGAGCTGACCCGCAAGGTCGAGCAACTGGAGAAGCGGACGTCACGGCAGCAGCCGGGCGGCTCGGCGGCCCCGCCGGACCGGTCCGGGATGGTGACCATCCCGGACACCCCGTACGACAGCAAGCTCTGGACGGACACCGACGACGAGGGCCTCGGGGCCCGCGACCGCCGGGCGCCCTGATCCCGTAGCGCCGCCGCACGGCAGACGTCCGCGCCACCGGCGAGGCGGTCCCCGCCCACCGGAGACGGACGTCCCCGCCACCCATCACCCATCACCCATCAGGCCCCACCACCCATCAGACCCGGCCGCCGGGCATCCCCCGGCCGCCGGGTCTCCTGGGCCACTCCAGACCACTCCACCCGGAGTTCCCTTTGGCCACAGGCACCGAACCACCCGCCCGGCTGACCGGCGTCCACGACGCCTCCCGCGCCGCGATCGCCGCCCGGCACCTGCGCACCGACCGGTGGTGGCTGGCCCCCGCCGGCACCGCGGCCGGGCTGCTCGCCTTCATCGTCTACTCGACGTGGCGGGCCTTCGCGAACAGCGACTACTACGCGGCCCCGTACGTCTCGCCGTTCTACTCGCCCTGCCTGGCGGAGAACTGCGTCCCGATGCGCGGCGGCCCCAACTGGGACCTCTTCGGCAGCTGGTGGGGCCTGTCCCCCGCCCTGCTGATCCTGGTCTTCCCGCTCGGCTTCCGGCTGACCTGCTACTACTACCGCAAGGCGTACTACCGGGGCTTCTGGGCCTCGCCCCCCGCCTGCGCGGTCGCCGAGCCGCACGCGACGTACACCGGCGAGACCCGCTTCCCGCTGGTCTTCCAGAACGTGCACCGGTACTTCTTCTACGCGGCGCTGCCCGTCGCGGGCATCCTCACGTACGACACCGTGCTGACCTTCCGCGACGCGCACTACGCGTGGGGGCACATGGGGCTGGGGACGCTGATCTTCCTCGTGAACATCGTGCTGATCTGGGCGTACACCCTGTCGTGCCACTCCTGCCGGCACGTCATCGGCGGCCGGCTGCGGCACTTCTCCAAGCACCCCGTCCGCTACCGGCTGTGGGGCCTGGCGGGCCGCCTCAACCACCGCCACATGCTGCTGGCCTGGTCCTCCCTGATCAGCGTGGCCCTCTGCGACTTCTACGTGTACCTACTCGCGACCGGCACCTTCGACGACCCGAGGATCTTCTGACATGGCGCAAGTCGACCGGCAGCAGTGGGACGTGATCGTCGTCGGGGCCGGCGGGGCCGGGCTGCGGGCCGCGATCGAGGCCCGCGAGCGCGGCGCCCGTACCGCGGTGATCTGCAAGTCGCTGTTCGGCAAGGCCCACACCGTGATGGCCGAGGGCGGCATCGCCGCCTCCATGGGCAACGTCAACGAGGGCGACAACTGGCAGGTGCACTTCCGCGACACGATGCGCGGCGGGAAGTTCCTCAACCAGTGGCGGATGGCGGAGCTGCACGCCAAGGAGGCCCCGGACCGGGTTTGGGAGCTGGAGACCTGGGGCGCGCTCTTCGACCGCACCCCCGACGGGCGGATCTCGCAGCGCAACTTCGGCGGGCACGAGTACCCGCGGCTCGCGCACGTCGGCGACCGCACCGGCCTGGAGCTGATCCGCACCCTCCAGCAGAAGATCGTCCAGCTCCAGCAGGAGGACTTCAAGGAGTACGGGGACCACGAGGCCCGGCTCAAGGTCTTCCAGGAGTGCACGGTCACGCGCGTCCTGAAGGACGACGGCCCCCGCGGTGAGGGCCGCGTCTCGGGGGCCTTCTGCTACGAGCGCGAGTCCGGCCGCTTCTTCGTCCTGGAGGGTCCGGCGGTCGTCCTGGCCACCGGCGGGATCGGCAAGTCCTTCAAGACCACCTCGAACTCGTGGGAGTACACCGGCGACGGGCACGCGCTGGCGCTGCTGGCCGGCGCGCCCCTGCTGAACATGGAGTTCGTGCAGTTCCACCCGACGGGCATGGTCTGGCCGCCGTCCGTGAAGGGCATCCTCGTCACCGAGTCGGTGCGCGGCGACGGCGGGGTGCTGCGCAACAGCGAGGGCAAGCGGTTCATGTTCGACTACGTCCCGGACGTCTTCAAGGAGAAGTACGCCGAGTCGGAGGAGGAGGGCGACCGCTGGTACGAGGACCCGGACCACAACCGGCGGCCGCCCGAGCTGCTGCCCCGCGACGAGGTGGCCCGGGCGATCAACTCCGAGGTCAAGGCGGGCCGCGGCTCCCCGCACGGCGGGGTGTTCCTGGACGTGTCCACCCGGATGCCCGCGGAGAAGATCAAACGCCGGCTGCCCTCCATGTACCACCAGTTCAAGGAGCTGGCGGACGTGGACATCACGGCCGAGCCGATGGAGGTCGGCCCGACCTGCCACTACGTGATGGGCGGGATCGCGGTGGACTCCGACACGGCCGCCACCGTCGGGGTACCGGGCCTGTTCGCGGCGGGCGAGGTCGCCGGCGGCATGCACGGCTCGAACCGGCTGGGCGGCAATTCGCTCTCCGACCTTCTGGTCTTCGGGCGGCGGGCGGGCCTGCACGCGGCCGAGCACGCGCTGGATCCGGCGGGTGGCCGCCCGGCGGTCTCCCAGGCGCAGATCGACGGGGCGGTGGCCGAGGCGCTGGCCCCCTTCCACGCCGACGAGGGCGCGGAGAACCCGTACACGCTCCACCAGGAGCTCCAGCAGACCATGAACGACCTGGTCGGGATCATCCGCCGGGAGGGCGAGATGGCCGAGGCGCTGGAGCGGCTGGCCGGGCTGCGGGTGCGGGCGGCCCGGGCCGGGGTGGAGGGCCACCGGCAGTTCAACCCGGGCTGGCACCTGGCCCTGGACCTGCGGAACATGCTGCTGGTCAGCGAGTGCGTGGCCCGGGCGGCGCTGGAGCGCACCGAGAGCCGGGGCGGGCACACCCGCGAGGACTGCCCGGCCATGGAGCGCTCCTGGCGGCCGGTGAACCTGCTGTGCCGGCCGGTGACCGCCGATGACGGGAGTCCGTTGCCGGCGGACGCGGGCGGGGGAGCCCGGATCGAGCTCAGCAGGGTCCGCACCGAGCCCATCCGCCCCGATCTGCTCGCGCTGTTCGAGAAGGAAGAGCTGGTCAAGTACCTCGCCGAAGAGGAGCTGTACGGATGAGTACGTACGACGCGAGCTTCCGGGTGTGGCGGGGTGACACGGAGGGCGGCGAGCTGCGGGACTTCACGGTCGAGGTGCACGACGGGGAGGTGGTGCTCGACATCGTGCACCGGCTGCAGGCCACCCAGGCCTCGGACCTCGCCGTCCGCTGGAACTGCAAGGCGGGCAAGTGCGGTTCGTGCAGTGCCGAGATCAACGGGCGGCCGCGGCTGCTGTGCATGACCCGGATGTCGACCTTCGACCGGGCCGAGACGATCACCGTGACCCCGCTGCGGGCCTTCCCGGTCATCCGCGACCTGGTGACGGACGTGTCCTTCAACTACCGCAAGGCGCGGGAGATTCCGGCGTTCGTCCCGCCGGAGGGGGTGGCGCCGGGCGAGTACCGGATGCAGCAGGTGGACGTGGACCGCTCGCAGGAGTTCCGCAAGTGCATCGAGTGCTTCCTGTGCCAGGACACGTGCCATGTGGTCCGCGACCACGAGGAGAACAAGGAGGTCTTCGCGGGCCCGCGCTTCCTGATGCGGGTGGCGGAGCTGGACATGCACCCGCTGGACGCCGCCGCCGAGCAGGGCCTGGACCGCAAGCGCACCGCTCAGGAAGAGCACGGTCTGGGCTACTGCAACATCACCAAGTGCTGTACGGAGGTCTGCCCGGAGGGCATCAGGATCACCGACAACGCGCTGATCCCGCTGAAGGAGCGGGCGGTGGACCGTAAGTACGACCCGCTGGTCTGGCTGGGCAGCAGGATCCGCCGCCGGTCCGAACCCCGGGAGTGACCGAGGCGGTATTCAGCCTCGCCGGCGTTTGAGGCGCGGGTCCGGGCGGAGCCCGGTGCCCGGCGGAGCCGGGTTGTCCTTCTGGGGCTCCGCCCCAGACCCCGCGCCTCAAACGCCGGCGAGGCTGGATACGGCTGAGGTTCGCCTCAAACGCCGGCGAGGCTGGAGGTTGCCCCAGGGCACCGGCGAGGGGGGCCCGGCCAGGCCCCGCCTCAAACACCGGCGGGGTTGAACGACGCGCCACCGGTCAGCCGGGCGGGCCGGTGTCCGGGTGCGGTTCGGTGGGGGTGGCCATAGCCTCCCAAATGTGACGCCGCCCCTGAGACGCAGCCCGGCCGCCATACCCGTGAGAGCCGCACTCGCCTTGATCGCCGCCCTCCTGGCGACGGCCGGCTGGGGTTCGGCCACCGCCACCCCCGCCCGGGCCGACGACCCGATCACCCTGTCGAAGCAGGGCCAGATCACCGACCGCGTGGGCGCGCTGGGCGACCGCGAGCCCGCCGTCGCCGCGGCCCTCGACCGGCTGTACGCGGACCGGCGGGTCCAGCTGTTCGTCACGTACGTACGGGACTTCTCCGGCCGCTCCCCGCAGAGCTGGGCGGACGCCACCGCCACCCGCAACGGCCTCGGCCGCGAGGACGTGCTGCTCGCCGTCGCCACCGGCGACCGCCAGTACGCCTATTCGGCGGACGTCGACTCCGGTCTGACCCAGCAGCAGCTGGACGCCGTCGCCCGGACCGCCGTGGAGCCCGCGCTGCGCGTGAACGACTGGGCGGGCGCGGCGATCGGCGCCGCGGACGGCTACGGCGCGGTCCTGGCCGGGCAGCCGGTGCCGACGCCCGCCCTGACCCCCGGCGACCCGGACCCCGGCGGCTCCGCGGCGGACTCCGGGTCCGGCGCCGGGGACTACGTCCTGCCGGTGGTGGCGGTCGGCGCGGCCGGCGCGCTGGGTGCGTACGCGTACGCCCGCAGCCGGCGGAAGAAGTCCGGCGGGCCGGCCGGCGGCGCGCGGAAGCCCGGCGCGGGCTGGGGCGGCGCGGGCCCGGCGGGCCTGCCGCTGCCGGAGCTCGACGCGAAGACGAAGGTCCTGCTCGTCGGCACGGACGACGCGATCCGCACCAGCGCCGAGGAGCTCGGTTTCGCGACGGCGCAGTTCGGCGAGGAGGCCGCGCAGCCCTTCACCGAGGCCCTCGCGCACGCCAAGGACGAGCTGACGCACGCGTTCCGGCTGCGCCAGCAGCTCGACGACGCCTACCCGGAGGACGACGCGACCCGGCGCCGGATGCTCGACGAGATCGTGGCCCGCTGCACCGAGGCCAACCGGCGGCTCGACGCCGAGTCCGAGGCCTTCGACCGGCTGCGTTCCCTGGAGCGCAACGCGCCGCAGGCGCTGGCCGCGGTGGAGGCGCGGTTTCGGGAGCTGACCGGCCGGACCGGCACCGCGGAGGCCACGTTGACGGCGCTGGCCGGCCGGTACGCGGACTCGGCGTCCGCCCCGGTGTCCGGGAACGCGGAACAGGCCAAGGACCGGCTGTTGTTCGCGACCACCAGCCTGGGCGAGGCCCGGGCCGCCCTGGACGGCGGCGACCGGGGCCGGGCAGCCGTGCACGTACGGGCCGCCGAGGGCGCCGTGGACCAGGCGGCGACCCTGGTGGACGCGGTGGAGCGGCGGGCCCGGGAGCTGGCGGAGGCCGCCGGGAAGCTGGACGGGGCGCTCACCGAGACGGACACCGACCTGGCGGACGCCCGGGGCCTGCTGACGGGCACCGCGCAGGGCGCCTCCACCGCCGACCTGCGCGGCCGCATCGGCCGGGCGGAGGCCGTGCTGGACGGCGTACGGGCGCAGGTGCGGGCGGGGCGGTACGACCCGCTCGACGCGCTGCGCCGGGTCGAGGAGGCCGACGCGGCACTGGACGAGGCGCTGGCCGGGGCCCGGGAGCGGGAGACGGGCCGGCAGCGGGCGGCGGCCCTGCTCGACCAGGCGCAGCTGACCGCGCGCAGCGCGATCGGGGCGGCCGCGGACTACGTCACGACGAGCCGGGGCGCGGTCGGCAGCCAGGCCCGTACCCGGCTCGCGGAGGCCCAGCGGCGTCTGGAGCGCTCGCGGGCCCTGGCGGCCGCGGACGCGCAGGGCGCGCTGGCGGAGGCCCGGCAGGCGGACGCGCTGGCCCGGCAGGCGCAGCAGCTGGCCGAGCAGGACGTCCGCGGGTACCGCGACCCGTACGGGGGCGGGCAGCGCGGCGGCGGGATGGGCGGCGCGGTGCTCGGCGGGATCATCCTGGGCGAGATCCTCGGCGGCGGCCGCGGCGGCTCCTCGGGCGGGTTCGGCGGCGGCTTCGGCGGCGGGGGCGGCTCCTTCGGGGGCGGCGGCCGCGCGCCGGGCTCCTTCGGGGGCGGCGGCACCCGCGGCCGGCTGGGCGGTGGCGGCCGCTTCTGACCCGCCCCGTCCCCCTCTTCCTCCCCGTACGGGTTTCGCATCGACTTCCAGGAGTAGGCGCTCATGAGCAAGCAGACGATCCTCGGCCGTGTCACCCAGCTCGCGAAGGCGAACATCAACGCGCTGCTGGACCAGGCGGAGGACCCGCAGAAGATGTTGGACCAGCTGATCCGGGATTACTCGAACAACATCTCGGAGGCGGAGCAGGCCGTCGCCACCACGATCGGCAACCTGCGGCTGCTGGAGCAGGACCACAAGGAGGACGTGGACGCGGCGGGCGAGTGGGGCGGCAAGGCCCTGGCCGCCAGCCGGAAGGCGGACGAACTGCGGGCGGCGGGCAAGGCGGCGGAGGCCGACACCTTCGACAACCTCGCCAAGGTCGCGCTGGGCCGCCAGCTCCGGTCGGAGAAGGAGGCGGCGACCGCCGAGCCGACCATCGCGGCGCAGACGGAGGTCGTCGACAAGCTGAAGTCGGGCCTGGACTCGATGAAGGGCAAGCTGACCGAGCTCCAGGCCAAGCGCGACGAGCTGGTGGCGCGGGCGAAGACCGCGCAGGCCCAGAACACGATGATGGACGCGGTGAAGAACATCGACGTGATGGACCCGACGAGCGACCTGAACCGCTTCGAGGACAAGGTGCGCCGCGAGGAGGCGCGCGCCCTGGGCAAGCAGGAGCTGGCGGCTTCCTCGCTCGACGCCCAGTTCGAGGCACTGGACGACCTGGGCCGCACCGCCGAGGTCGAAGCCCGCCTGGCCGCCCTCAAATCCGACAAGGCCGCCTGACGTCGGACAAGCCCCCCGGCGAAGCGGATCGAGCCTCGCCTGGGGGTCCCCCGGGACGGAGTCCGGGGGAGTGTGCGGCGCGGGGTCCGGGGCGGAGCCCCGAACGGCCCCGGGGGCTACCCGTACAACTCCAGCAGCTGCTCGGCGGACAATTCCCCCGCCACCTCCGACGCCGCCCCCGGCAGTGGCTGCTCGAACCACACCGTCTTCCCCCGGGGGGTCCGCCGCGACCCCCAGCCCGTCGACAGCAACTGCACGAGCTGCAATCCGCGCCCGCCCTCGTCCGTGTCCCGCGCCCGCCGCCGCCGCGGCTGGACCAGCCCCGCGTCCCAGACCTCGCAGACCAGGGTCCGGTCCAGGAGCAGGCGCAGCCGGATCTCGCCCTCCCCGTACCGCAGGGCGTTCGTGACGAGTTCGCTCACGAGGAGTTCGGTGGTGTCGGCGAGCGCCTCCAGGCCCCATTCCAGGAGTTTGGTGCGGGCGAGTTCGCGGGCCCGGCCCACCGAGCGGGCCTCGCGCGGCATCTTCCAGTCCCCCACCGCGTCCGGCGGCAGTCCTTGTACGCGGGCCATGAGCAGGGCGATGTCGTCCTCGCCGTGCCGGGTCTCCAGGGTGTTGAGGACGTGGTCGCAGACGTCCTCCAGCGGGCGGGCCGCGTCGGTGAGCGCGTCGCGCAGGCCGCGCAGGCCGTCGTCGAGGGTGTGGTCGCGGGATTCCACCAGGCCGTCCGTGTAGAGGGCGAGCAGGGCGCCTTCGGGGAGTTCGACCTCGATCTCCTCGAAGGGTTCGCCGCCCACGCCGAGCGGCATCCCGGGCGGCACCTCAAGCAGCAGCGCGCCGGGGCCGCCGGGTTCGACGAGCACCGGCGGCATGTGGCCGGCGTTGGCGATGGTGCAGCGCCGGGTCACCGGGTCGTAGACGGCGTAGACGCAGGTGGCGAGGTAGACCTCGGAGAGGTCGGTCTCGCGTTCGCGGGTCCGGGACTGCTGGGAGCCGCCGCCGGATCCGGGTGCGCCCAGGCCCCGGGCCACCTCGTCGAGGGCCGTCAGCACGTCGGCCGGCTCCAGGTCGAGCAGGGCCAGGGTGCGGACGGCGGTGCGCAGCTCGCCCATGGCGACCGCGGCCCGCAGCCCGCGGCCCATCACGTCGCCGACGACCAGGGCGGTGCGGTGGCCGGGCAGCTCGATCACGTCGAACCAGTCGCCGCCGACTTCGGTGGCCGCGTTGCCCGGCAGGTAGCGGCAGGCGATGTCGAGGCCGGCGGCCTCCGGGTCGCCGGGCGGCAGCAGGCTGCGCTGGAGGATCAGCGCGCGTTCGTGTTCGCGCCGGTAGAGGCGGGCGTTGTCGATGGAGACGGCCGCCCGGGCGGCCAGTTCCACGGCGACCGCCCGGTCCCGCTCCCCGAAGGGCTCGCTGCCCTTGGTGCGGGAGAACTGCGCGAGGCCGACGACGGCGTCGTGCGCGACCATCGGCACGACCAGCGTGGACTGCACGAGGTCGTCCGGGCCGCCGCCCAGCACCAGCCGGGGCCGGGCGGTGCGCAGGGCGAGGGCGCCGGGCGAGGTCGCCGGGTAGCGGTGGGTCTCGCCGACGGCGACGGGGCCGACGCTGCCGGGCCCGGAGAGCGGGGCGTCGGAGACGGCGCTGGCGAAGGCGACGCGGCGCAGTTTCGCGGAGGGCATCCGCAGCCCGCCCGCGCCGGCGGAGAGCCGGGTGGGGGCGCCGGCGGACCGGACCGGGCGGTCGTCGTCGCCGAGCAGCAGCCCTTGGTAGAGGTCCACGGCGGCCAGGTCGCAGAAGCCGGGGACGGTGACGTCGAGGAGTTCGCGGGCGGTGGTCTCCAGGTCGAGGGAGTTGCCGATGCGGGCGCCGGCCTCGTTGAGGAGGGCGAGGTTGCGGCGGACGCCGGCGGCCTCGCGGGCGGCGAGGTGGCGGCGGGTGACGTCGGTGCCGAGGCCCGCGACGCCGACGGGGCGGCCGGAGGCGCCGTGCACGCGGTAGAGGTTGATGGACCAGTGGCGGTGCTCGCGGCTGCCGGGGGCGGCGCCGCTGATCTGGAGGTCGGTGACGGCCTCGCCGGTCTCCAGGACCCGCTGGAGCGCGGCGGCCATCCGGTCGGCCTCGCGGCGGGGCAGGTAGTCGTGGACCGTGCGGCCGCGGTGTTCTTCGACGCCGCCGCCGAAGACGGTCGCGAAGCGCCGGTTGGCGCGCTGCACGGTCAGGTCCGTACCGAAGAGGAGAAAGCCGAAGGGAGATTGTCCGAATATCGCTTGGGAAGCGGCAAGGTCCGACTCGATGCGGCGTAGGGCCTGTACGTCGACGACTACGCAGAGCGCGGCCCGCTCGCCGTGCTCGGTCTCGGTGGGCATCACATAGATCTCGGCCACGCCCTCGGGCCCCCGTGCGCCGCCCGCACCGGAGGGCATGCGGAAGGGGACCAGGCCCGTCCATTCCTTGCCGTCGAGTATCTCGGCGACTTGGCGGCGGCCGCCGGGGCGCAGTTCGGCCGGCATGAAGGCCTCGACCGGGTCCCTGCCGACCACCTGGGCGGCGGGCAGGCCGAAGAGTTCCTCGGCGCGCCGGCTCCACTGGTCGACCAGCCCGTCGGGCCCGATCGAGAAGGACGCGACTCTTATGTAGTCATAGATCGAGCCAGGCGGACTGCTGTGCCACATGGCTTCGCGCCACGGTGCTCCGGGCACCTGGACGTGCTGTGCCTGCGCAGGTATTTCGCTCACGCGACCGTCCCCTCCAGCTCAGCGCAACCGGACCGGCCTTGGACGAAGTATTCAGCACCACGGCCACGGACGGCACGGCGTTCACGATCACAGCAAGGTCTCGTTCATTTTGCGCCTACGGTGCGCCGGCCCCAAACGCCCCTCCTCGGGCGGCCGTGGTCCGGTGATCGTCGGCTTCTCTCACACTGTTACTCACCAGGCAAGGCCAACTCGAACCACACCGTCTTGCCCGTCTTCCCGTGCCGGGTCCCCCAGCGCTGCGCGGAGACCGCCACCAGGTGCAGTCCTCGGCCGCCCTCGTCGTCGGGCGCGGCGACCCGTTCCCGGGGCGGATCCGGAAGCGGATCGGACACTTCGACGAGGAGCGCGGAGGCGTGGGGCTCGTGGCCGGTGGCCGAATTCTGCCGTACCAGCCGGACTCCGATGGGGCCGGACGCGTAGCGCAGCGAGTTGGTCACCAGCTCGCTGACCAGCAGTACGGTGACATCGCCGACGGCGTCGAGGCCCCACGAGCGGAGGGCTCCGCGCACGGCGTGCCGAGCGGTGCGCACGGCCCCGGGCTCGGCGGGGAATGCCCATTCGGCGCTGTCGGCGCAGTCGGATTCGGAATCGATCACGCCGATCACTTCCCGGGCCAGCAGGCGGACCCCAGTCCGGTTTGTCAGGGGGATGAGATTGGGATTAATAGCGACATACCCGATATCCAGGGCGTCGTACCGCCCGGCCCCCCACCCACCGGCGCACTGTGGCACGAACGGCGTACAACCCGGGCCCCATGCGCCCCGTGCGGCGTACACGCGGAGCGCCGTGCGCCCGCCGGAGCGCGGCGCACGGGGAGCGCACGGGGGCAGACTGCCGGATACGGGCCGCCGCACGGCTCGGCGGCCCGGCGGCCCGGGCCCGTCGGAGGCCCAGGTCAGTCGGCGTCCAGGTCAGTCGGAGGCCGCCGGGGCGGCGGCAGCGGCGGCCCGCAGGCGGCGGCCGGCCTCTGCGACGGCGGGGCGGTCCTGGTCGAGCCAGTCGACGGCGTCCAGCTCGTCGGGGCCCAGCCAGCGCAGCTCGTCGTGGTCCTCCAGCGGCTCCGGCTCACCGGAGAGCAGCCGGGCCGTCCACACCCGCAGGACCAGGCCGGGCTTCAGCGGCCACTCCCCCGGGATCCGCTCCAGCGCTTCCGCTTCGACGCCCAGCTCCTCGCGCAGCTCGCGGACCAGCGCCTCGGGCCCGCTCTCGCCCGGCTCGGCCTTGCCGCCGGGCAGCTCCCAGCGCCCGGCCAGCTCGGGCGGGGCGCTGCGGCGGGCGGCCAGCAGGAGCCCCGCACGGCAGACGGCTCCGCCCACGACCACTCGTACAGTCATGGACGGAGCCTATGGCACCCCGGAACGGGGGCCTCAGTTCGTTGTGGCGGTCTGTCCGATCCGCTCGACCCAGTAGAGCTGACGGTGCCCGTGGTGCTCCAGGCTGTCGGCCACCTTCTCGGCCTCGGCCTGGCTCGGGTATCTGCCCACCCGGTAGCGGTTGCCGTTGTCGTCCTGCCGTATGACCAGCCACGGAAGCTCGGCACCGCTGTCGTTCATCGCGCTTCACCCTCCGCCGACGCACTCGCCCAGGAAACCGCAATACGCATATGCCTGAGCTTACGCCCGACCTTTACGGAGCGGATACGGGTTTTCACGAAGAGATACCTCGGGGCGTACGCATCCGGCCATGCGTACGAGTGCGCCGCCCGTGCGACCCCCCGGGGCGCGCGCCGGGCCGCCGGGACGGGAAGGAGCCCCGGCCGCCGGGCCGGGGGCCGGGCGGTCGGGGCGAAGGCCGGGCCGGTCGGGCCGCGGGCCGGGCTACCGGACCGGGAGGTGGTACGAGATCCGGTAGCGGTCCGCCGGGACGACCACGTCCGCGGTCTCCACGGCCCGCCCGGAGGCGTAGTACGTGCGCCCGATGACGAGCACCACGTGCCCCGGGACCCCGCCCAGGGTGAGGATCTCCTCCGCGAGGCCCGGGCGCGCGCCGACCTCCTCGACCACGTTGTCCACGACCACGTCGATGGCGGCCATGCGGTCCACCACCCCGCAGCCGCCGAGCGGGCCCTCCTCGGGGAGCATCACCGGGGTGCGCCCGGTGACGGCGAGCGGCTCCCAGGAGGTGGACAGCATCATCGCCTCGCCCGCGTCCCGGAAGACGTACCGCGTGCACATGACCTTGTCCCCGGGTTCGATGCCGAGCCGGTCGGCGACCTCGGGAGTGGCCACGCCCTGTTCGCTCCGGGATTCCCAGGTGCCGCGCACCCCGTCCTCCGCCTGCTCCTGCCGGAACGGGGTCGAGACCCCGCCCGTGCGGTACCCGGAGCGCGCCACCCGGCGCGGCACCGGCTGCTCGCGGACATAGGTGCCGGACCCGGAACGGCCCTCCACCAGCCCTTCCGCCATGAGGACCTTGCGGGCCTCCAGGGCGACCGTGTCCGAGACGCCGTACTCCTCGCGGATCCGGGCCTGTGAGGGCAGCCGGGCGTGCGGGGGCAGGGACCCATCGACGATCTTGCGCCGCAGATCCCCGGCGACGCGAAGATAGGCCGGCTGCTCACCGAAAGTCACTGGCCACTCCCATCAGGTTGACAGACAGCAACAGCCTGACAACCGACGGTTGAAGACCGCAAGCGAAGGCCAGAGTTTCACTCGAAGTGATGACCGATGCCCACCCAAACCAGTTACCGAGAGTACAGCGATCAAGGAATCCGGCGGCGCGGCGAGCCGCACGCGAACAACATGCGCGCCGGACTCGCACCTGACGCGGGCCCGAGGGGGACCTGACGCGAAAGCCCGGCCGAAGAAGACCCCTTGACCCGCCTGGTCCAGACCAATACCGTCCGGCGTGCACAGCACACTGCCCGGTCCGGAGCTCAACTCCCCGCATCCGCAACCCCAAAGGAAGCCCATGCGCCGCAGCATGCTCGGCAGGCTGGCCGTCGCCGCCTGCTCCCTCTCCCTCCTGACCGCCCTCGCACCGGCGGCGGCCGCCTCGGCCGACAGGACCGACGCGTCCTACAGGACCGACACGTCCGACAGGTCCGGCCACGGACGCACGTACAAGCGCGTCGGATACTTCACCCAGTGGGGCGTCTACGGCCGCGACTTCCAGGTCCAGGACCTCGACAAGAGCGGCGCCGCGGCGAAGCTGACCCACATCAACTACGCCTTCGGCAACATCACTTCCGAGGGCAGGTGCACGCTGGGCACCACCCCCGGCGAGGCCGACCCCTGGGCCGACTACCAGCGCGGACTCGACGCGGAGAACTCCGTCGACGGCGTCGCCGACACCTGGGACCAGCCGCTCGCCGGCAACTTCAACCAGCTGCGCGAGCTCAAGGCCAAGCACCCGGGCCTCAAGGCCCTGCTCTCGCTGGGCGGCTGGAGCTGGTCCACGCACTTCTCGGACGCGGCCCTCACCCCCGCCTCCCGCAAGGCCCTGGTGGCCTCCTGCATCGACCTGTACATCAAGGGCAACCTGCCCCGGGACGGCGGCCGCGGCGGCCCGGGGGCGGCCGCCGGGGTCTTCGACGGCATCGACCTCGACTGGGAGTGGCCGGGCTCGGCGGGCGACTCCGACACCACCTATCGACCCGAGGACAAGCAGAACTTCACCGCGCTGGTACGGGAGTTCCGCACCCAGCTCGACGCGTACGGGCGCAGCAAGCACCGGACGTACGAGCTGTCCGCCTTCGTGCCGACCGCCCCCGCCAAGATCGACGCGGGCTTCGAGGTCCGCCGGATCATGCGCGACCTGGACTTCGTGACCCTCCAGGGCTACGACTTCCACGTCTCGGGCGAGCCGGTCACCGCCCAGCAGTCCGCCCTGTTCGCCCGCGGCGACTTCAGCGCGCACGGCACCGTCCAGGCCTGGCTCGACCGGGGCGCCCCGGCCCGCAAGCTGGTGATGGGCATGCCGTTCTACGGACAGGGCTGGACCGGGGTCAGCGGCGGCGGCGACGGCATGGGGCAGCCCGCCACCGGCCCCGCCCCGGCCACCTGGTCGGCCGGGTACGAGGACTACAAGGCCCTCAAGAAGCTGGCCGACTCCGGCACGTACACGGTCCACCGCGACCGCCGCGGCGGCCACGCCTGGCTCTTCGACGGCACCACCCTGTGGACGTACGACGACCCGCAGGTGCTCCGCACGAAGGCGGCGTACGTCCGTGAGCGCGGGCTGGGCGGTGCGATGTTCTGGTCGCTCGACGCGGACACCGCGGACGGCGAGCTGATGACGGCGGTCGACCGGGGTCTGCGGCACCGGTAGCGGCCCGCGGGCACGGGACGGGGGCGGCCGCAGACCGCGGCCGCCCCCTCACTGCTCACTGCTCACTGCTCACCGAGCGACTGCCACGCGGGCCCGTTGCTCAGAACTGCAGCGCCCAGGAGTCGATCTTGCCGGTGTCGATGTTCGCGTTGTCGTTCACGCGGAGCTTCCAGGTGCCGTTCGCGACCTCGGAGGAGGCGTTGACCGAGTACGTCTGGAGGATGTTGTCCGCGCTGCCGCCGGCCCGGTTGTGCAGCGTGTACACCGAGCCGTCGGGCGCGACCAGGTCCACCTTCAGGTCGCCGATGTACGTGTGCTTGATGTCGACCGAGACGCTCAGCGTGGCCGGCGCGTTGCCGGGGACACCGCTGACGGTGACCGGGGACTCGACCGTGGAGTTGTCGTTGATCGCGAAGTCGCCGGTGTTCTCGAACCGCGGGCCGGGCGGGACGGTCGTGCCGCCGCCCACGAACAGCAGGCGGTTCGGGGAGCCGGTGCCGGGGCTGCCGACCACGTTCGGCGTGGCCGCGTTCACCAGCGCGGTGCCGACCTGGGCCGGGGTGCTCGACGGGTTCTGGGACAGGTACACGGCGGCCGCGCCCACGACGTGCGGGGTGGCCATCGAGGTGCCCGAGATCGTGTTGGTGGCCGTGTCGCCGGTGCCCCACGAGGAGGTGATGGAGGATCCGGGCGCGAACAGGTCCAGCACGTTGCCGTAGTTGGAGTACGAGGCCTTGGCGTCGCTGCTCGTGGTGGCGCCGACGGTGATCGCCTCGGTGACCCGGGCGGGCGACTTGGTGTTGGCGTTCGTCGACTCGTTGCCCGCCGCGACGCCGTACGTGATGCCGCTGGCGATCGAGTTGCGCACGGCCGTGTCGAGCGCGGAGTCCGCGCCACCGCCGAGCGACATGTTCGCCACGGCCGGCTTGACCGCGTTCTGGGTGACCCAGTCGATGCCCGCGACGACCTGCTCGGTGGTGCCGGAGCCGGAGTTGTCGAGGACGCGGACGCCGACGATCTTCGCCTTCTTCGCGACGCCGTACGCGTTGCCCGCGACCGTGCCGGCGACGTGCGTGCCGTGGCCGTGGCCGTCCTGCGCCGTGTTGTCGTTGTCGATGGCGTCGTAGCCGTAGGAGGCGCGGGTGCCGAAGTCCTGGTGGCTGATCCGGACGCCGGTGTCGATGATGTAGGCGGTGACGCCCTCGCCGGCCTTGTCCGGGTACGTGTAGCTGGAGTTGAGCGGGAGCGCCTTCTGGTCGATCCGGTCCAGGCCCCACGACGGCGGGTTGGGCTGGGTGGCGTCGATGGTGAACGTGCGGTTCTGGACGACCGACTTGACCGCCGGGTCGGCGGCGAGCTTGCGGGCCTGCGCCTCGGACAGCTGGACGGAGTATCCGTTCAGCGCCTTCTTGTAGGTGCGGCGGATCTTCGCACCGTACTCGTG
Organism: Streptomyces sp. NBC_00239; assembly: GCF_036194065.1. NCBI lineage: Bacteria > Bacillati > Actinomycetota > Actinomycetes > Kitasatosporales > Streptomycetaceae > Streptomyces > Streptomyces sp. NBC_00239. The sequence continues at coordinate 3,170,933 of NZ_CP108095.1, forward strand.
GGCGACGGCCCGGCCGGCGGCGGAGTCGGCGGTGGCCCCGTCCAGGGTCACGATGTAGCTGCCGGCTATGGAGCCGGGGGCGCCGGCGTTCTCGATGACGCCTTCCGCTCCGGCGCCGGGGGCGGCGGAGGCCGGGAGTGCGGACGCCGCGCCGAGCACGAGTGCGACGACGGCGGTCGCGCTGATACCGGCGATCTTCCGACGTGATGGACGCATCACGGTCATGTGAGGGGTCCTCCTCATAGGTGGTGCGCTGCGGGGGGTGAGACAGGCATGGACATGACAATCAATCGATCGCCAACTCCCGCCTGTCACCGAAAGGTTGACCCAAGCCACCGAGATCCCACAAGAGGACGCGAGACGCTTCACAGAGGCGCCACACTGCGGCCACGAACGGGCGCTCAAAGCCTGTACACGACACGCAGCGGTCATGAACTGGGCCGCCGCGCGAATGCGCCCCCCTGCCCGCCCGGGTCCCGCCCCGCCCCGTACGTGTCGGATTTTCGCGAGCGCATCGAGCCCGCGGATGATGGACTGGACCCCATGACCACCAACATCCCCACCCGCCGCACCCAGACCGAACTCGCCCAGGCCTTCGGCTCCTTGCACGTTCCCGGCACCCCGCTCGCCCTGGCCAACGCCTGGGACGTGGCGAGCGCCCGGGTCACCGAGGCCGCCGGCGTCGCCGCGGTCGCCACCACCAGCGCCGGCGTCGCCTGGAGCCTGGGGTCCCCCGACGGCGACGCGATCGCCCGGGACCGGGCGGTGGAGCTGGTCGCCCGGGTCGCCGCCGCCGTGGCCCTGCCGGTCACCGCCGACATCGAGGGCGGGTTCGGAGCGGACGCCGCCGCCGTCGGCGAGACCGTCGCGCAGGTCATCGCCGCGGGCGCGGTCGGCATCAACATCGAGGACGGGGACCGCGACCCGGCGGAGCTGGCCGACCGGATCGCCGCGGCCCGCGCCGCCGCCGACGCGAGCGGCGTGCCGCTGTACATCAACGCCCGTACGGACACCTACCTGTTCGGGCTCGGGGAGCCCGGCCCGGCCCGGCTGGCGGAGACCCTGGCGCGCGCCGAGCGGTACCTCGCGGCCGGGGCCAGCGGCGTCTTCGTCCCCGGTGTCGCCGACCCCGGGACGATCGCAGAGCTCGCCCGGGGCATCGACGCCCCGCTGAACCTGCTGGTCGGCCCCGGCTCGCCGGCCGTGTCCGAGCTCGCGGCGCTCGGCACCGCCCGGGTCAGCCTGGGCTCCTCGGTGGCGGAGGCCGCGTACGCGGTGGCCGCGCGCGCCACCCGCGAGTTGCTGGCCGGCGGCACCTACACGGCGGTCGCGGACGGCCTGCCGTACGGGGAATTGAACGGACTGCTGAAGGGCTGATCAGAGCGGGGCTCCCGCCCGGGCCTCGGCGGGGACCGGACTTCGGCGAGGACCGGACTTCGGCGGGGATCCTGCCCGATATCAGGCAAATTCCTGGCCTGATCATCCTCTGATCCTTAGGATCTTGCCCCATGCGCCTCTCGAAACCCGCCGAAACGGACCAGCCGATACCGAGACCGGCGGGGGCGCCCGCGGACGCTCCCGGCCGCCGGATCACCGGAGCCGTCTGGGCCGCCCTCGGCATCGTCTACGTGGTCTGGGGTTCGACGTACCTCGGCATCCGGATCGTCGTCGAGACGATGCCGCCGTTCCTCTCCGCGGGCGCCCGGTTCATCACCGCCGGCCTGCTGCTGGCCGCCCTGGTGGCCTGGCGGCAGGGCCCGGCGGCGCTCCGGGTGACCCGGGCGCAGCTCGGTTCGGCGGTCCTCGTCGGCCTGCTGCTGATCGTCGGCGGCAACGGCCTGGTGGTGCTCGCCGAGCAGTCGGTGCCCTCCGGGCTGGCCGCCCTGCTGGTGGCGGCCGTCCCGATGTGGGTCGTGCTGATGCGCACGGTCAGCGGCGACCGCCCGCCGCTCGCCACCTTGGGCGGGGTCGTGATCGGCATGGCCGGGCTGGCCGTGCTGACCCTGCCGGGGATCAGCGGCGACGTCCGGCTGTCCGGGGTCCTGATGATCCTGGTCGCCGCACTGCTGTGGTCGCTCGGCTCGTTCTCCGCGGGCAAGCTCCCGATGCCGGGCAACCCCTTCACGGCGAGCGCGTACGAGATGGTCGCCGGCGGTGTCGCCGCCCTGCTGGTCGGCCTCGGCCGCGGCGAGCACCGCGGGCTCGACCTCGACGACTTCTCCGCCCGCTCCTGGGTGGCGCTGGCGGCCCTGGTCCTGGTGGGCTCGCTGATCGGATTCACCGCGTACGCCTGGCTGCTCCAGTCGGCGCCGCTCTCGCTCGTCTCGACGTACGCGTACGTCAATCCGGTCGTGGCCGTCTTCCTCGGCGCGCTGGTCCTCAACGAGGCGCTGACCTGGCCGATCCTGTTCGGCGGCGCGATCGTGGTGGCCGGCGTCTGCGTGATCGTGAGCACCGAGCGCCGGCACTGACCGCGGCCGCCGGGGCCGCCCGGCGGCTCCGGGTCGGGCCCTCGCGGCGCTGCCGGCCCCGGCGGGCGCCCGGCCCGCGCGGTACCGGTCAGGCCTTCCCGGCGGCGGCCTCGTACAGGGCCTTGGCGCGGTCGTCGAAGCGGGCGGCGGTGGAGTCCACGTCCGTGTCGCCGCCGCTCAGGACGGCGATCAGCCGGCCCGGCTCGCCGCGGGCGCCGCGGTCGGCGATCCAGGGGCTGCCGCTGGTGCCGGTCCAGAAGCCGGCGCAGTTGATGTAGAGCATCCCTTCCTCGTCCTCGGCCTCGGTGGTCTGGGTGGTGCAGGCGACCGGCCGGTTCTCCGGGTTGTGCTCCTCGTCGGGGTAGCCGACCACCGTCACGTCGCGTGCGACCGCGGAGTCCCATTCGGGCCGCGGCGCGGCGCCCCGGCCGACGACGTCCTGGACGTTGCGCCCCTCGCCGTCCGGCTCGATGGTGAGGAAGGCGAAGTCGGCGGTGTCGTCCCCGTACAGCCGCCAGCGGTCGTCCACGTGCACGGCGCTGACCTTCCACGTGCCCAGCGGCCGGTCTCCGGCACCCCCGCCGGAGAAGGCGGGCGCGAAGGACAGCTTGCCGATGGCCAGGCCGTCGTGGGCGAGCTCGCCCGGCTCGCCGTCCTCACCGGCGGGGCTGACGCAGTGCGCCGCGGTGGCGACGACGTTCCCCCGAGGGCTGTCGACCACGCTCGCCGTGCACCAGTGCCCGCCGTCGGCCAGGAGCACGCCGACGGTCGGGAAGGGGAGCGCGGGCTGCGCGTCGTACTTGAACACGGCGACGGCGAGCACCGCGGCGGTGCCGGCGGCGGCCGCCGCGAGGCCCCGGAACCAGCTGCCCATCAGACGTCGGGCGCCGCGTCACGCTCGGGTGCCGCGTCAGGGTCGGGGGTGGGCGCCGGGTCGGGGGTCGGGGCCAGCATCACCTTGCTGATCCATTCCAAGGAGCCCTCCCGCATGCCTCGGACGTAGGACTTTCCGTTGTGCTCCCCATCCTCGATCACCTGGAGCCGGGTGTGCACGGGCCCGCGACCGTACAGGCGCATGAACCGCTCCAGCTTCGCGCGGCCGGTCTCCTTGGTGCCGATCTGGAAGTTCACGTACACGTCCGGGCCCTTGCGGCCGATCAGCCGCTGCGCGAGCTTCTCGGGGTTGTTGGCGTCCATCTCCCGCCGGTGGCCCCGCCACAGCGGGGAATCGGGGGCCGTCTCGGGGCCCGAGGCGATCACCGCCTTGAAGCGCTCCGGGTACTTCACGACCTGCTTGAGGGCGACGAACCCGCCCGAGGAGGAGCCCATGAAGGCCCAGCCGTCGCGGGAGCGGAAGGTGCGGAAGTTGGCCTTCACGAAATCCGGCACGTCTTCGGCCATCCAGGTGCCCATCCGGGGCTGCCCGGGAATGTCGGAGCCGTCGTAGTAGAACTTCTTGTCCGGGTTCAGGACCGGCATCACCAGGATGAAGGGCAGGCTGGTGCCGTTGCGGACGCCGTCCGTGACGGCCTTCTGGAGTCCGAGGCCGGTGCCCATCCAGTAGTTCTTGGGGTAGCCGCGGCCGCCGGGCAGCGAGATCAGGACCGGGAAGGCGCTCTTCTCGTACCGGGGGTCGCTGTACTCCCGGGGCACCCACACCCACACGTCCCCGGTGAAGCCGGACTTCGCGCCGACGAGCGTGGTGCGGCCGATCTCGGTGCCGTCGGAGAGCCGGGAGGCCCGTACGAAGTCCGCGGACGGTCCCCTCGGCATGCTGACGCCGGGCCGGTCGGGCCCGGCGTTCCCGTCCTGCCGCCCGTACGGGTCGTACGGGCGGCCGAAGGACATCGGCTCCCCGTTGTCCGACAGCAGGTCGAACTTCCATACGACGCCGCCCGTCGCGAGCAGCGCGAGGGCGAGCGCGCCGCAGGTCAGGAGCAGCCGGCGGGCGCGCCTGCGGCGGCGGCCGGGGCGGGAGGCCTCGCCGGAGGTCCCGCGGGAGGCCTCGTGCAGGGTGCCTTGGGGGCTTCCCTGCGGGGTGCCGTGCGGGTTGCCGTTCGGGTTGCCGTGCGGGTTGCCGTGCGGGGTGTGCTGCTGGATCACGTGTTTCACCGTGCTGTCCGACCGTTCCCTACCCGGCGTCCGGGATCGGCTTCGCCATCACCTTGCTGATCCACTCCAGGGAGCCCTCGGTCATGCCGCGGACGTAGTCCCAGCCGTTGTGGTCGCCGTTCTGGATGACGTGGGTGGTGATCTTCACCGGCCCCTTGCCGTAGTCCTTCTCGAACTTCTTCAGGCGCGCCAGGTCCTGGCTGCCTTCCTTGGTGCCGATCTGGAAGTTCACGTAGACCTCGGGACCGGTGCCGCGGCTCAGCTTCTCGGCGAGCTTGCCGGGGTCGTTGGCGTCCATCAGCTTCTTGTCGCCGTGCCACAGCGGCGAGTCCGGCGCGGTCTCGCCGCCGTTCGCGATCACCGCCTTGAAGCGGTCCGGGTGCTGCATGACCATCTTGAGCCCGACGAAGGCACCCGAGGAGTTGCCCATGAACGCCCAGCCGTCGCGCGAGGTGAACGTCCGGAAGTTGGCCTTGGTGAAGGCGGGGATGTCCTCGGCCATCCAGGTGCCCATCTTGGGCTGGCCCGGGATGTCGGAGCCGTCGTAGTAGTTCCGCTCGTCCGGGTTGAGCACCGGCATGATCAGGATGAAGGGGAGGCTGGTGCCCGCCTTCACGCCTTCGGTGACGGCCTTCTGGAGGCCGAGGCTGCGGTCGGCCCAGTAGTTCGTCGGGTAGCCGTTGCCGCCCGGCAGGGAGATCAGGACCGGAAAGGCGCTCTTCGCGTACTTCGGGTCGTCGTACTCCTTGGGGACCCAGACCCACACGTCGCCCGTGAAACCGGACTTCGCACCGGTGAGCCGGGTCTTGGCTATGGAGGTCCCGTCGTCGAGCCGGGTGGTGCGCCGGAACTCGGCGGCGGGCCCGGTCGGCATCGACATCGCGGGCCGCCCGCCGTCCTTGCCCTTGTCCTTGTCCTTGCCGGTGACGCCGGGGTCCTGCTCGCCCTGGGTGCCGGCGGGGGGCTGACCGAAGGTGACGGCCTCGCCGTTGTCGTTGAACCAGTCGAGCTTCCAGCCGGTGACCCCGACGCCCGCGAGCACGGCGACCGCGACCACGGCACTGATCCACCCGAGCCGCCGCCGCGACCGCCGCGGCGGCTCCTCCCCACCGGACCCGGCAGGACCACCGGGTCCGCCCGTGCCGCCCTGCCCGTGCCCGGGGCCGTACGGGGGGTGCTGCTGGCCGTACGGGGGCTGCTCGTCGTACGGGGGCCGCTCCCGGTACGGCTGCTGCGGCGGGGCGGCGTACTGCGGAGGCTGAGGGGCGTACTGCCGCGGAGCCTGCGCCTGCTGCGGCTCGCCGTACCAGGGCTGCTGCGGCGCGGACTGCCCGCCGTACGGCTGCTGCGGTCGGCCCGCGGACGGCTCGTACGGCTCATAGGTCGGGTACGGCTGCTGCTGCCCCTGGTCCTGCCCCTGGCCTCGGTCCTGACCTCGGCCCTGATCCTGGCCCTGGTACGGATACGGGTACGGCTGATCGTCAGGCCGCGGGCGCTGCGGGTACTGGTGCACGGAACTCGCTCCGAACGGTCATGCCTGCCCCCACGGGACAGATCGGCTGGGCATCCCCCGCCCTACCTGATGCGACCGCACCCCAAATGGTTTCAATCCGCGCCAGAACATGACCTGCATCTCAATGCCCCACCCCCCGCCCGCCCCCCGTCGCTGGGGTTGACCCATGACCGCCCTGCCCGACTGGATGCGCCCGCCGCGCGCGGAAGGCTGGTTCGCGGAGGACCTCGACCGCCTCCCCGAGGCACCCCGGGGGCCCGACCCCTTTCGACCTGCACGCTTGCGACTCGCCGCCCAGGGGCTCCGCAGGGAGCCGCACGCGCCCGGCGACCGCCCGCCTGCTCACCTGAATGCCCGTGCCACGTTGCCGCCCATCCGCCCCGGCCATCGCATGGAGTGGGGAACACGAGCCCGCACGGGGCCATCGGAAGGCAGGAAAGGGCGCTATGTACGTTCGCAGCATCTATGCAACGGGTGATCCGGCCGAGCTCGACGGGGTCGCCGAGGCGCTCCGGACCGACGGGCGGGCGCTGCTGTCGGCGCAGCCGGGCTTTCGCGGGATGGGTCTGTTCGCCGACCGCGAGCTCGGCAAACTCCTGGTGGGATCGTGGTGGGAGGACGAGGCCTCCCGGCAGGCCAGCTACGAGAACCTGAGCAAACGGCGGGCCGAGATGATGGCGCCCTTCGCTCAGACCGTGACGGTCGACAACTGGGAAGCGGCGGTCGCCCGGCGCGCAGAGGAACTCGGGCCGGGCGCGGGCTTCCGGCTGGTCCGCATGGACGTCGAGCCACTCGACATCGACCTGCTGGTGGACACGTTCCGCGACACCGCACTGCCCAAGGTCCAGAAGGTCCCCGGACTGGCAGGCATCTCCCTGCTCGTGGACCGCGACCGGGGCAGAGCCGCTGTCGGCGCGCTCTACACCGACCGCGACGCACTCGTGGCATCGCGTGGCGCCGTCGCGGCGATCCGCGGAGAAGCCACGGCGAAGGCCCGTATGACCACCAGCAGCATTGAGGAATTCGAGGTGATCATCGCCACGGCGGTCCCCCACTCCTGACCCCGCGTCCCCTCGCGCGCCGGCCACTCGGACCGACACCGCGACGCCACGTCGGCACCAGGTCGGCACGGGAAATGCGGAAGGGGTCGGACTCGACAGAGTCCGACCCCTTCCGCATGCGCGAACACGGCGATGGAAGCCCGTCCGCCCGCCACAGCGAGGCATTGCGTACACATGGGACACCCGGTACCCTTGGGCTCATGACACAGCCGCTGCCCATAGAGTCCATCCGTGACGTACGCGCACACCTGGCTGAGGTCGTGGAACGCGCCGATCGCGACGACGTCCCCACCGTGATCACGCGCCGGGGCAAGGAAGTAGCCGCCGTCGTCTCCATCGAGGTGTTGCGCAAGTACCAGGAGTGGGAAGAGCGCGAGATCAACCGGATCATCGACGAGCGCATGGCCAACCCGGCACCCGGCATCCCGATCGAGGCCATCATGAGGGAGACGCTGGCGCGCGGTGAGTGAGTACCGAACCGTGTTCCGTCCCGAGGCGCAGGCCGAGCTCCGGAAGATCCCCCGCGACACGGCGCTGCGCATCCTGGCCAAGCTGACCGAGCTGGAGACCGATCCCCTCGGCTTCAACACCACCGCACTCGTGTCACGGCCCGACCGGCGTCGCCTACGGGTCGGCGACTATCGCGTCGTCTACACGATCGACAACGGAGAGCTGGTGGTCTGGGTCGTGCATGTCGGGCACCGCTCCACCGTCTACGACACTTGATGCCGACTGATCCGGCGTCAGAATATCCAGCACCCATCCAGCATGGCGACGGCGAAGGGGTCGACCCCCGCAGGAGTCGACCCCTTCTGACCTGCACGCTTGCCGAATTACCTCGCGTGCGGCAACGAACTGATCACACGTTGAAGCGGAACCTGTAGTACAGAGCTCCCACATGCGAAAACGCGGATTCTGCAGGGGTCGTCCCAGCACCATCCCAGCACGGGCGTTCCATCCCAGCATCGCGCAGGCCAGCCAGCCCTCGTACGCCTAGACGGCCTGGTTGCAGGCGCTCGAGCTCGCCTCCTCTGACGGCGGGGACGTCGCATCGGGGGGCACAGGCCGCTTGGAGCGCTGCAAGACTTCCCGGCAGCGCTCCCCACGCGCCAGGCAGCAGATGCCCGTAGATATCGACAACGACGACCGACGCATGTGGGCCCGCCATGCCTGGCCCTCGAAGACGGCCGAGACATCCACGTCCCGTCCGTCGTCGTCAGCCAGGCATGGCGGGACTCCCGCCGCCAGGTCAGACTCGGCATGTTCCTCGGCGGGTGCCACGTCGTACCCGTCGGCCTCGAAACCGCCAAAGCCCCAGGCATCCTCTGCGGCAAGGCCGGCACCTCCGACATCGTCGACGCCACCGTCGTGACCATGGCAACCAGCCTCGGCGCCATCATCTGGACCTCAGACCCGAACGACATCCGCACCCTCATCGACGCCCAGGACATCAAACCCGCTCCTGTCATCCGCAGCGTCTAGCAACTGATGCGCCCCGGGTCCGATCGAGTTGGGGCACATCAAACTCCACGAAACCGGGGTCAGCTCAGGAATCCGGCCCTAGTCGGTGCCAACCAGCCCTTACACCTCAAGGTTTGCCAGGAGGCGTTCGGCGAGTTCGGCAAGGGTTTCGCCATCCTGGGTCATCCAGCGGGCGGTGCCCTGATTGGAAACCGGTCGTCCCTCCCAGCCGGCCAGTTCCCACATGCGGGAAACCAGGCCGCTGGGCGAGTAGCGCTGACGGTCGTACTCCCAGATGAGGGCCTTGCCGGTCTCCCCTGTCCACGAGGCACGCGAGCGGCTCTCATCTGTTGCGAGCCAAGTGTCCAGTGCTTCTTGCTCGGCTGGTACGAAGAGGTTTAGACGAAGGGGTGCGCCTTCCAGGAGTGCCCCTTGGTTGACGATGACGTGGACCGAATTGGGGCGGCGCGGCTTGCGGTGCCGCTCTTCCTTACGGAGGTACGGGGACACGTCCTGTGTCTGGCCTCCTGCGGACAGCACGTCCAGGACATCGGTCACGAGCGCTGCGCACTCCGCGTCGTCGATGCACACTCGCTTGAGGTCCGAGCGGGTTCCGTGCCGGGAGTCCAGTACGCCGAGCATCACGGGTACGGTGCGCTCCAGCAGTTCGGGGATCCGGTTGCTTGCCTTGACGAACCAGGTGGCGGTGGGGTCTGCGGGGTCAGGCTCGCCTATGCCCGCGTCTTCTGCGAGCAGTTGGCGGAAGACGAGGTGGGTGAGGAGGAAAGCTCCGTCGTCGATGACGGCGGCTCCCCGCTTCTCGTACTCGTCGCGCACGGTACGTAGGGCTTTGCGGGTCTCGCGGAGGACGCGTACGGCGTTCCAGACCTCGAAGACTCCGGGTACGGAACGGAACAGCGGGTCGTAGATAGATCCGCTGCCTCGCTGCCATATCACGTCGGTGGAGTCGGCCGCCACCAGCCGGGCCGTGAAGCGGCTGGCGGAGTGTGCGCAGGCCAGAGCACACGCGGCCTCGACGACGGAGCAACCCTCGTCCCCCTGGGGCTCTAGTTCGCCTCGACGGACGCTGTACACCAGGTCCAGTTCGGCCCGGAACTCCTCGATCAGGACGGCCTGCACGGGGTCCAGGGCGATGCGGTCGCGGTCGGTGATGTGGTTCTGCCGGTTGGTGGCCTGGGTGGTGCGCTGGGCGAAGTCGGCGTCCCCGCCGGTGACGATGATGCGGACCCCGACCTCGGCCGACTCCGCCTGCTCGTCCTCCTTCGCCGCGTCGATGAGGGCCCGTACGGTCTGCGCCCCGTTCACCACGCTCGCACCGTGCGCGGTGAGGCGGAGCGGGAGGCGTTCCGGCTGCTTCTTGGATCCCTTCTCGATCTCCAGGGAGTCGCACAGAATGGTGATGCCGTTATTGAAGTACCAGAAGTTGGCGGGCTCTTCGGTGAGCGTCTCCACCAACTCGCTGTTGATGGGTGTCAGCCCGAGCGGGTTGCGGATGTTGTGGTCGAAGAGTCGGTTGCCGTACTCCGCCCATTCCACGATCTGCTCGGCCTGCACCACGCCTTGGTAGGCCTGTTGGTCGGAGGGCGAGCATGCGAACCATGGAGACATCGTGACTTCGAGGGTGATCGGCTCGGGCCTCTGATCGTCACGGGCTCGCGCGTAGATCTCCGGCGAGTGGATCACACGGTGGAAGATGTGAGTTCCGTCATGGTTGAAGTCCTTTTCCCCGTTCTCGATGGCCTGGCGTACCCCTGGGGCGAGTTCCTTCGTGCCCATGAGGACGATCACCTGGGTCACCTTGGTCAGGTCCGAGCCCAGCAGCGACTTGGCCTGCTCGGCCAGTACGCGGCCGCGCGGATTGAACTGGCGGGATTCCCCCGCGTCAATCAGGGTAAGTCCCGAGAACAGTTTGAGGACTGCGGTTTCATCGGCTTTGGCAGTGCCGGTCTCGCTCCACTTGGACTGGACGAGGTAGATGTGCGCGGCGTCCTGGTCAACGGCGATCGCGTCGATTCCCTGGTCGTTGCCGCCGTCGATAACGCAGGCCGCCGCATCGGCGGGCGTCCAGTCGGTCACCATGCGCACGGCATGCGCGGCAAGGGCACGGGACCGCCGCGCGATGACCAGGTCGTCCGGCCTGCGGTTGCCGAAGTCGCTCATGTCGATGAGGCCGCCGTACGTCGCGTCGAGGAAGTTGGCGACTTGGCGGACCTGGGTGGGAACGTCGGGGCGGCGCGGAGGGGTGCTCATGGTTCTCCCGTGCGGGGCTGTCAAGAGTAGGGGGCGTAGGGAACTCGGAGGGTGCCCGTCACTGGCCGGGGGCGAGTGAGTCCACGACGGCCTGGAAGCTGCTGCTGGCGCTGTTCAGTTCGGCGACGATGGAGGCCGCAATGTCGCCTGGGGAACCGAGGTCCTGCTGGTCTTCGGTGAGGTCGGCCCAGAGCTCCAGGCTGGTGCTGGGGCGGGCCAGAAGATCGGCTACGGGGTACGGCTTGAACTGGCGTGACCGGGTACGGCTGCTGTGGTCGGGGTCGTCTGGGCGGTAGGCGGCGAGGAAGTTGGACAGGTCGTCCTCGGTGAGCGGGTTGCCGGTGTCCGTGCGGTGGTTGCCGGTGCGGGCGTCGTAGACCCACAGGGCGCGCGTGGCGGGCTCGCCGCTGGGGCGAGGGGCGGACTTGGTGAAAAAGAGGATGTTCGCCTTGGAGTTGGTGCCCCGGAAGATGCCGGTGGGCAGGCGCAGCAGAGTGTGCACGTCGCAGTTGAGGAGCAGATTGCGGCGTACGGTGGCCGCGGCGCCCTTACCGAATAGCACGCTGTCGGGGGCGAAGACGGCGGCTCGCGCACCTTGCGGCAAGGTGATGGCGATGTGTTGGAGGAAGTTGGTGGGAAGGTCCGCCTTGGGCGCCCAGAAGTCGTCGCGGTGGGTGGCGTCAACGGCCGCGTCGGTGCTCTTGAAGGGCGGGTTGCACAGAGCCACGGTCGCGGCGACATCCCGGTCCTGACGCTGAATCGCCCTTGCCCTGCGGGAAAGGGAGTCCGAACGCTGTACCGGGGGAATCCCCGCGAACAGCCGGCGAGTGTTGAGGAGCACATTCATGGTGGCGAGACGGCACATCTGGGGATCGATGTCGGCTCCCGCGATGGCGGAGTCGTCCACCTTGGTGCCGTGGCTCTCCATCTCCCGATGGGCGGCGATCAGCGTGCTGCCAATGCCGCAGGCTGGGTCGATGATTCGGTCGTCGGGGGTGAGGGCGAGGGCCTTGGCGACCACGGCGAGGAGTGGCGGTGGGGTCAGGAACTGCCCAGTCTGGCGCTTCTTGAGCATGTCGTCGTAGCAGTCGGAGAGAAGCTGGGCGAAGGCCCGTCCGAGCTCGCCGTCGGGGACCTGAACCCAACGGTATGGGTTGATCTCCTCGGTGATGAGCTGTCGCAGCTCGCTCATCCGGTCGATGTTCCACGGCTGTGCGTCATGGAAGAGGACACTGGCGGTGGTGCGACGCTGGTTGTCCGGGGTTGGCGTGCCGAGCGTGCGCATGGTGCGGGCCAGGTAGCTGTGGAGGTCTTCGCCGCCGCGTTCGACCAGGTGCGGCCAGGTGTCGATCGATGGCGCGACCGGACGGGAGGCGAACTTGCCGGGCCGGTTTGCGCGTTCGTGGTCGAGCTTGAGGAAGAGCAGGTAGGCGATGTGCTCAGCAAACTCGATCTTTGTCAGGGCCCGGGTGCTGGTCTTGTCGTTGTAGAACGCCCACCAGCGGCGGACGATCGATTCGGCGGTCCAGTGCCGCTCAAGCCGCCCACTCTGCGGCGGAACCTCCGACATCCCACTCGTGCTTCCCGGCCCAGTACTGCCCCGCCCCGTACCCATACCGTTCTGGTTCCCTCCGGCGTTACCCGAGTTCGGGCCACGGCCGGTTGCCTTCCGGGCCCTGACTCGGGTAACGGAAGGACGGGCCTACCCCGCGCGGGCTTCCCCTGTTTCGTCGCTGTCGTCGTCGGCTGTGCTGGTTGTTCCCGTTCGCGTGACGCTCTCCGGGTCCGCTTCCCTCTTCAGAGCGCGTGCCACGGTGGTGAACTCAGCCAAAGCGGCCTCCAGTTCGTCCACGATCTCCTGGGCGATCACGTCGGGCGACGCAAGGGCCGTGTTCGCGGAGTCCGTTCCCGATCGGAGGACGGTCAGGTCGAGATTCACCTTGTCACGAGTGATCAGTTCTTCGTAATCGTAAGGCTGGAAGCGATCAGTGGGCTTGCGAGCGGAGAAATCGGTGCCGCCCGAGTGGAAGGCGGCGACGAAGTCGTCCAGGTGCTCGCGGCGCAGCTGCCGCTGCTTGAGGGTGAACCGCTGGTCGGTGCGGAAGTCGTAGACCCACAGCTGCCTGGTGCCGGGGCGGCCTCCGGTGCGCTGGCCGGTCTTGTCGAAGAACAGGACGTTGGCCTTGACACCGTTGGCGTAGAAGATGCCGGTGGGCAGGCGCAGCAGCGTGTGCACATCGCACAGGTTCAGCAGGTTGCGGCGGATCGTCTCGCCGGCACCTGACTCGAAGAGCACGTTGTCGGGGAGGACGACGGCTGCCCGGCCGTTGGTCTTCAGCAAGTTGTAGATGTGCTGGACGAAGTTGAGCTGTTTGTTGGTGGTCTGGGTCCAGAAGTCCTTGCGGGCGGTGTACGCCTCGCCCGTCACCGAGCCAACACCGAAGGGCGGGTTGGCGAAGACGATGTCGTAGAACCGCGAGGGAGACTTCGCCAGGGAGTCCTGCACGGTGATCAGTGGCTTGGCCTCGGATGTGCCGATGTTGTGCAGCAGCATGTTCATCAGCGCCAGACGGGCGGTCTCCCGGACCAGCTCGTAGCCGGTGATCGCGCCAGTTTGCAGCTTGCGGCCCTCATCACCGTAGAGCTGTTCCTGGTAGTGCTGATTGAGGTGGGCATGGGCGGCGATGAGGAAGCCGCCCGTTCCGCAGGCTGGGTCGGTGATGGTCTCGCCGACCTGGGGCCGGACACAGTCGACCATGGCGTCGATGACAGGGCGGGGAGTGAAGTACTGGCCGGCGCCGGTCTTGCGGTCCTCGGCGCCGCGCTGCAGCAGGCCCTCGTACGCGTCGCCCTTGAGGTCCTGGTCTTCGGTGGTCCAGCGGTACGGGTTGATCAGGTCCTTGATCAGCCGCTCCAGGACGGCCGGTTCGTGGATCTTGTTGCTCGACTTGGCGAAAACCTCACCGAGCATGGTGCCGCCGCGCGAACCGAGGTCCTTGAGGATGAACTCGTAGTGGTCGAGCAGCGCGTCACCGGAGCGAGTGGTCAGGCTTGCCCAGTCCCGGCCCGGAGGAACGAGGGGTTCCTCCGGCAGGTTGCGGCGGAACTTCGCCGGGCGGTTGGCCCGCTCGTCCGCCATCTTCAGGAAGAGGAGGTACGTGAGCTGCTCGACGTAGTCGAGAGTGGAGACCCCGGAGTGGCGCAGGAGCTCGCAGTACGACCAGAGTCGGTTGACGAGAGTGCTAGTCGACTCGGCCGCGGCCGCCCTGGGCGTGGCCTGAGGCCCAAGGAGAACACTTTCCTGGGGCGAGTCCTGCGCCGGGGCAGTGGCGGGCTTGTCGGTGCTCATGGTGCTCACAGGGGCAGTTCTCCTTGACCGGGGTCGCCGGTCGACTTGCTGGTGCGCGGTGTGCGGCGTCGCGCGCTCTTCGTTCCGGTGGCGGCGGAGCGCTGGGCGCGGATGCGGTCGAGCAGTGTGGAGGCGGGCTCGTCGGTGGGGTCCTGGGCGACAAGGGTGCCAGTGAAGGCGGCGTAGAGGAGAGCGGCGCGGAGGTTGATCACCTCGGCAGCCTGACTGTCCAGAGCATCCCTCAGCACACCTACCTGTGCAATCCTGTCGCGAATTACCGACGCGATTCGCTGCTGCTCATCGTAGGACCCAGGCACCGGGATTCTGGCAGACTTCACAACTCCTTGAGAGATGTTCCGCATGGAATCACTGGTTCCCGTAGCGGCGTCGGAGTACTGGTCGCGCACATACCGGGAAGAAAGCACCTCGAGAAGCCATTCGCGACTCACTCGATCCTTCGGGACGAGACGCAAGCTTTTGTCGCTCAGTAGAAGCTTTCCGCGGACGGGGCCAACCAGAACGGGTGCCCCGACATATTCCACGGTGTTTGCGCGGCTCAGCAAAATATCGCCGCTGCAGATTTCGAAATCAGGGTTTACTTCCCGCCCTTCAGGGACGGCCTTATTCTCGTCTGCTCGAAACTCTCCCCAGGTCATAGCGCTGACTTTGATAATGCCCCACTCGTCCTCGTGGGCGGCCCTAGGGAGGCAGGTGAAAGATTTCCCGGCCTCAATTCTCTGCAGAACGTCACCGACCGTCCCCCATCGCCACCCTGGCGGCAATTCCTTGCCAGGACTCGTCCGGACCTCTCGTGACCGGATCTGACTGATGAGCTCAGTCAGCTTTTTTGCGGCGCGCGCAAGGGACGATTCGCCCGCCTCGACGTGGTCCAGCTGCTCGTCCAGCCGTGCCACGATGCGGCGCTGCTCGGCGAGTGGCGGAATCGTGATTGTTGTGTCAAGCAGCACTTTCCGTGACACACTCGCCTGGTTTACATGATTATTCAAGACGGTCTTGAAATAGCCAGTGGACCACAACGCGTGGAGCTGAATAGCCAAAAACTGGCCATCGAGTCCAACCGGGGGGCGAAGGCGTGTCATGTGGTTGGAGTACGCCAAGGGCTTTTCCGAGTCGACCCAGGCCGTCTTTCCTACCAGCGCCGGGCTGTTGGTATTATTGAAGAGGATATCTCCGCGCTGCACGCGCCGCTCCGACTCATCCTCAATGAAGCGAGCGTCGGAGGTATCGATGACTCCATGGCGTGTGATGTTCATCGGGCGCAGGTGTAGGACACCGTTGCCATCGCGGTTGTGTTTTCCGCTGGCAAATCCCGGCTGTACCTCAACGCCAATTTCACCGAGCGTTGCCCGAGCCCAACCCTTCGGTAGGCCGGAGATACCTTCACCGTTCCCCACTCCGGAATTCCCCCCGCCAGAGGTCGCGCCTCCGACTCCCCTGCTTTCCGCGACGTCCACGGCGGTCCCCCTCACGCGCTCAGCTCCCTGTCGAGTTCGTCGATGATGTGTTCTGCCTGTCGTTCGCCGAATTCGGCGAGGAAGCCGTCCGTGCCGTTACGAGCGGCAAACGGGGCATAGTCGAGGTCGGCGGTGTCGAAGCGTACACGTTCGATCGTGGCGGCTGCGATGTGGTCGAGCCACCAGCGCTGACGGTCGCTGAAATGGACGCCTGCCTGATGCTGGCGGGTGAGCCAGGCCGCATAGCGTTCGCGGACGCGTTCCTCGTGCGGGATCGGCTGGGGGGCGCCGCGTTCGGCCCCGCCAGCGAGTTCGTAGCGGAGCAGGGCGAGGAGGTCGGCTGCGGTCCGGCGCGTCTGAGCAACGCGTAGGGCGGCTTCGCCGACCTGCTCGTAGGCGGTCCACAGGCGGTCCGGGGTCCAGGCGCGTGGGGGACGGGCGATGGCACGGGCCACGTTCTGCAAGTGGCGCAGGGCGTCGGCCGGCGGAGTGTCGGAGTCGGCGTTGAAGGCGATAGCGAGGGCGGTGATTTCGTCGCGGTTGGCATCGATGTACTGCCGCCAGCTGGTGACGACATCCCGGGAGGCCGCCTCGTTCTCCACCACCGCACCTGCGGTGACCAGCTCGTCTCGGCTGGTCTCGTCGTAGAGGATGTCCTTTGCGCGACGCATCTCGAGTAGCCGGGCACGCAGCTTCGGGGCAGCGGCGAGGGGCCGGACGGCGTGGTCGATGAGCGCCCGCACCTCCCGCTCGGGGTCGCGGCCGGTCAGGTGAGCGGCGTCCCGTACCTTCTGCTGGTCGTCGGCCGAGACCGCGCGGACCATGCCGTGAATGATCTCCTTGAGGGGGCAGCCGCCGGTGAGCTGCTCGATCTCGCCGCGCTCCTCAGGGGTCATCTGGATGTCGAGCTTGGCAAGGCGGGCGGCGAGGGTGGAGACCTCTTCCTCCTCGATGGTGCCGGCGCCAGCCTTCCGCAGCAGCTTCTCCAGGCTGACCTGCTTCTCGGTGTGGCGCTCTAGCGGGGCCGCGTCGAGCTTCTTCTTCTGGGTGACGCCCACCGCGTCGACGATGACGAAGCGGGTCTTTGGGCCGACGCCGGGCGTCACCTTCTCGAACTCGGTGAGGGAGAGGGTGCGGGCGCCGCGGCCCTTCATCTGCTCGAAGTATGCCCAGCTCTTCACGTCACGCAGGAAGAGCAGGCATTCCAAGGGCTTAACGTCGGTACCGGTGGCGATCATGTCGACGGTGACGGCGATCCGCAGCTGAGGCAGGTTACGGAAGTCCGCCAGGCGCTCATCAGCCTTCTTCGCCGCGTGGGTGATCTTGGCGCAGAAGTCGTTGCCCTTGCCGAAGACGTCACGGACGACTTCGACGATCTCTTCGGCATGATTGTCGTTCTTCGCGAAGATCAGGGTCTTGGGGACGTACATCTCGTCCCACAGCAGCTCACCGTTGGAACCGTCACGCTTGCCGCGCTCGGGGAAGATCTCGGTGAAGAGCCGCTCTCGGAAGGTGCGGATCACGGTGCGCAGCTGGTCCTTGCTGATGACGCCCACACCGACTTGGTTCGCACCGTACTCGACGTCCTCGTCGAGGTCCTCGTAGCGCTGGCGTCGGGTGCGCCGGTCGCGGACCGGGATGGTGCCCTGGGCGATGACACCGCCCTCGGCCGTTATCCGGGTGCCGATCTCATACACGGAGAAGTCGACGTTGACACCGTCGGCGACGGCCTCCTGGTAGGTGTACTCGCTGACCAGGTTGCCGTTGAAGTAGCCGAAGGTCTGCGCGACCGGAGTGGCGGTGAGGCCCACGATAGGCGCGTCGAAGTACTCCAGGACCGAGCGCCACTTGCCGTAGATGGAGCGGTGGCACTCGTCGACCACGAGCAGGTCGAAGGACTCCGGCGGGATGTCCGGGTTGTAACCGACCTCGACCGGGCCGGGAATGTCGTAGGGCCGTTCTCCCTCGGCGTCTTCCGCGAGGGCGCCCGTCGGGTGTTCGCCGGTCAGTTCCATGTACAGGCGTTGGACGGTGGACACGACCACCTTGGACGACGGCTTCATGCCTTCGGCGCCGAGCCGCTGGACGTGGTAGAGGTCGGCGAACTTGCGGGCACCGTCGGGGGTAATGAAGTTCTCGAACTCGGCGACTGCCTGGTCGCCCAGGTTGTTGCGGTCGACGAGGAAGAGGACTCGCTCGGCGCGCGCATGCTTCAGCATCCGGTACGAGAAGGTCACCGCGGTGAAGGTCTTGCCGGCGCCGGTGGCCATCTGCACCAGAGAACGGGATTGGCCCATGCCCTGCTGGCCCCGGCCGAGGGCTACGGAGTCCTCGACCCCGCGGACAGCGGAGATCTGCGCAGGGCGCAGCGGGCGCTCGTCCAGTGCGGGCATGCGCCAGCGGAGACGGGCGCGGTAGCTCGGGGCCTGTGGGTCTTCGTCGGCTTGGCGGATCCAGCGGGCCAGGGTGCGTGGCTGGTGGAAGGAGAAGAGCCGGCGGGTACGGGAGTCGGGGTCGAGGGTGCTGCGGAAGCGGGTCTCGCCGCCGTCGCTCACGTAACGGAACGGCAGGGGTTCCTCTCGCCTCCAAGCGAGCATGCGCTGCTGGGCGTCGGTGGGGTGGTCGGCGTACCGGTCGGCCTGAGCCTCGGCAGCGGACAGATCGGCCCCTTCGCGCTTGGCCTCGATGACACCGACCAGCCTGCGGTCCACGTACAGCACGTAGTCGGCCCGGCCGCGTGCTGTCGTGGTCTCGCGGACGGCGACGCCGTTACCCCGGTGGTCGCCCTGATGCCAAAGGTTCTGCTCCGCGATGTCCTGGACCTGCCAGCCCGCCTCGGTGAGCATCTGGTCGAGGCGGGCGCGAACCTGTACCTCGGTGAGGGGCTCACGGGCGGCCGCTTCGGCGTTGTCGAGGAGGCGGGCGCGCTCCGCGACAGCGGCGGAGGCCGCCGAGCTGTCGGTGGCTTCGGCCCGGCGCTGCCGTGCGTAGTCGGCCTCCTGGGCCGCTTCGACGTGCTTCAGCTGCTCCTGGAGCGCAGCGATCGAACGGGCGAGACCCTCTTGCTCGGCGCGAGCCGCGGAGAGCTCACGTTCGGCGGCGGCCCGAGCCGCCTGCTCGGCCTCCGCCTTGGACGCCTGGTCCTGGTAAGTGAGTCGGGCCTCTTCGAGGGCCTTGCGGGCCTGGGCCACCTCATCGCGCAGACGTTGGTTGCGTGCGGCCGGCGTACGGGCCGGGTCCGGGGGTACGAATGCGATCTGCTCGCGCGAGCCGGTCAACAGGCGGTGGTACCAGACTCCGAGCCTGAAGCAGGATCGCAGGGCCCGGAATGCGTCGTCGGAGTTGTCGTGGTCACCGTGGTTGGCGTCGTTGCCGTGGGCGCGGACCTCGTGGAAGGCGGCCCCGACATTTCCGTGCAGGTACCCCTCCGTGTCGAGGGCCTTCAGCCGCTCGAACTGTGTGGTGCCCGCGTTCCTGATCCTAGCCCTGCGGACCAGGTCCGCCGCGAGCGTCTCACCGAACTGCCGCGACTTGATCAAGGACGTATTGGGGTCGCTGAAGACGTAACTCTCGGCTGCTGCCCCGTAGGCCACGAGCAGGGGGGTGTGCGGCAGGAGAAAGCCGAAGTTCCGGGACTGCTGGGCCAGCCCGGCCAGTTTGGCGTTCTGGGTGCCGGGCGAGCCGACCGCACTCATACTGTGTCACCACTTTCTGGGGCGGGTGAGCCGCGTCGAGCGACTTGATCGCCGTACGACCCTACTTTGGGATGTTCGAAGTCGGATCGGTTTTTGCGTGTACCGAAGCGCGGACTTTCCGGGGTCTGGAGACGGACGTGGGTACATCGAGGACTGACACCTACGTATGCCCGTCGTGACGCCAGGCGGTCAAGCCGCACATGTCCGTCACTGAGACTGCCCCCTTCGACTTACACCGTCGAACAAATCCGCAGTTCAGAGCTGCACATGCGACCAGCTGCGGTGTGTCGCCGCTGTCCAGAAGCCGAACCTATGGCCAACTGCGTGACCACTTCACAGCCGGTGCCCCCACTCTGCCCACGACACCACGGCCGACGACAGCGCTGCGGATGCCCCTGCCGTTCATGCGGACCTACAACGCCTTGTCCTCGGTGAGCGACGTTGTCGGTCAGGTGCCCAACGTGATGAGTCTGGTCCACTCCATAAGCTGCCCAGACCCCGAGCTGCTGGCAGGCACCTCTGAGGGCGGGTTGAAAGACTGATGGGGCCAGGAAAATTCGTCCCAGCCCCATCAGCTACTTGTACCTTTGAACTGAACTCCACCACATCACCGACATCGTGGAGTTCACACGTTGAAGCGGAATTCGACGACGTCGCCGTCCTGCATGACGTAGTCCTTGCCTTCCATGCGGGCCTTGCCCTTGGCGCGGGCTTCGGCCACCGAGCCGCATTCGACCAGGTCGGCGAAGGAGATGACCTCGGCCTTGATGAAGCCGCGCTGGAAGTCGGTGTGGATGACGCCGGCCGCCTCGGGGGCGGTGGCGCCCTTCTTGATGGTCCAGGCGCGCGTTTCCTTCGGGCCGGCCGTCAGGTACGTCTGGAGGCCCAGGGTGTCGAAGCCGACGCGGCCCAGGGTGGCCATGCCGGGCTCTTCCTGGCCGACCGACTGGAGGAGTTCGAGGGCCTCGTCGTCGTCGAGCTCGATGAGCTCCTGCTCCAGCTTGGCGTTCAGGAAGATCGCCTCGGCCGGGGCGACCAGCGCGCGCTGCTCGTCCTTGAAGGCCTCGTCCGTCAGCTCGTCCTCGTCGACGTTGAAGACGTAGAGGAACGGCTTCGTGGTCAGCAGGTGCAGTTCGTGGAGGAGGTCGCCCTTCTCGGTGCCCTTGGTGATGCCCTTGGAGAAGAGGGTGTCGCCGGCTTCGAGGATCTTCTTGGCCTCGACGACGGCCGCGAGGACCGCGACCTTCTCCTTCTGGAGGCGGGACTCCTTCGTCAGGCGCGGCTCCGCCTTCTCGATGGACTGGAGGTCCGCGAGGATCAGCTCGGTGTTGATCGTCTCGATGTCGTCCTTCGGCGAGACCTTGCCGTCGACGTGGACGACGTTCTCGTCCGCGAAGGCGCGGATGACCTGGCAGATCGCGTCCGACTCGCGGATGTTCGCGAGGAACTTGTTGCCGAGGCCCTCGCCTTCCGAGGCGCCGCGCACGATGCCCGCGATGTCGACGAAGTCGACCGTCGCCGGGAGGACCTTCTGCGAACCGAAGATGCCGGCGAGGACCGCGAGGCGCGCGTCCGGGACGCCGACGACGCCGACGTTCGGCTCGATCGTGGCGAACGGGTAGTTGGCCGCCAGCACGTCGTTCTTGGTCAGGGCGTTGAACAGGGTCGACTTGCCGACATTCGGCAGGCCGACGATTCCGATCGTGAGCGACACGTTGGCGACTTCCCGTGAGCTGGAGGTGGGGCGGCCCGAGGTCAGGCCATCCGACAGTTTACGGGCCGCCGCCCGCGTCCCCCGCCGGGCGCTGATCGGCCACTCTCGGTCAAGTACGAGGAAACGCGTGTCCAAGGGGCGGTCCGGAGCACCGGCGGACCTACTTTGGTCGGGTGGAGCAATACAGGACGCGTTCGCCGTATCACCCCCAGCGACGCCAGCAGCCGGGCGGCCGCCGGCCCGCCCTGCCCGCCCAGGGCGGTGAGGGCGGCCAGAGCGGCGCGGCCGGGCCGGCCGCCGCCCGCACCGCGCGGGCGGCCCGGGCCGCGCGGACCGCACGGGCGGCGCGGACCGCACGTGCCGTCCGGGCCGGCCGGCCGCGGCCGGGGGGCCCGGGCGGCGCCCGGCCCGTGCCGCTGCTGCGCCGGATGCCGGAGCCGCGGCTGACCGGGCTCGGCGGTGGGCTGTTCGCGTGCGTGGCGATGGTGCTCGTGGCCGGGTTCGACTGGCTGTTCTTCGACGGTTCCATGGCCGCGTACGGGGTGCTGTTCCTGCCGGTGGCCGCCGCGACCGCGCTGTGGGTGCGGCCCGTCGACCTGATCACCGCGCCGGTGTCGGTGCCGATCGCCTTCGCGGTCGGGGTGTGGCCGATCGCCGGGGGGTCGGGCGGATTGGGCGGCCAGCTGATGGGGTTGGTGAGTGCGCTGTCCCTGCATGCGGGGTGGTTGTACGGGGGGACGCTGATCGCTGCGCTGATCGTCGTCGTCCGCAAGGCCGTGCTGATCGGCAAGCGCCGAATCCCCCGCCGCGTCGCCTGACCCCCTCCCCCGACACCCCCGCACAGGACCCTGCCGGGCCCGGCCGATGCCCGGGACACGAGCAGCCTCGCCGACGCCCTGCGGGCATCGGCGCCACTTTCAGCCCCTTCGGCGCTTGAGGAGCAGGCCCGGGCGGAGCCCGGCAAACCCCGCGAAACCCTTCAGCCCCTCCGGCGCTTGAGGAGCGGGCCCGGGCAGAGCCCGGCTAACCCCGCGAAACCCTTCAGCCCCTCCGGCGCTTGAGGAGCGGGCCCGGGCGGAGCCCGGTCCCCGGCGCCAGCCGGGTTGTTCTTGGGGTTCCGCCCCAACCCCGCGCCTCAAACGCCGGCGAGGCTGGGTTTCCCGCACGCACCACCGGCAGCGGCTGGAGGCCGCGGAGGCGTCTACATGCCGACGGGCCCGGGGCGGCGGGCCGCCATGGCCGCGCCCACGATGCCCGCGTTGTTCTGGAGCTGGGCGGGGATGATCTCCGCGCGGATGCCCTCGATCAGGGGGAGGAACTTGTCCGCCTTGCGGCTGACCCCGCCGCCGATGATGAAGAGCTCCGGCGAGAACAGCATCTCCACGTGCGCCAGATACCGCTGCACCCGCCGCGCCCATCGCTCCCACGTCAGGTCGCCGTCCTCCTTCGCCTTCACCGAGGCCCGCGTCTCCGCGTCGTGCCCGCGCAGCTCCAGGTGGCCCAGTTCCGTGTTGGCCACGAGCCGGCCGTCCGTGAAGAGGGCGCTGCCGATGCCCGTGCCCAGCGTGAGCAGGATGACCGTGCCGGTCCGGCCCCGCCCGGCGCCGTACGTCATCTCGGCCACGCCCGCCGCGTCCGCGTCGTTCAGCACCGTGACCGGCAGCCCGTCCAGCCGCTCGGACAGCAGGGCCCGCGCGTCCAGGCCGATCCACCCGGCGTCGACGTTCGCCGCGCTGCGCGTGATGCCGTGCGTGACGACGCCCGGGAAGGTGATGCCGACCGGGCCCTGCCAGTCGAAGTGCCGCACGACCTCTGCGACACAGCCGGCCACCCCGTCGGGGGTGGCCGGCTGCGGTGTCAGTACTTTGTGGCGCTCCTGCGCCAGGTCGCCGCGCTCCAGGTCCACGGGAGCGCCCTTGATGCCCGAACCGCCGATGTCCACGCCGAAGATCTGCATGGACACACGGTACGAAAGCGGCGGCTACTTGTCGGCGACCAGCGCGGCGGCCTCGGCCCGCAGGTCGCGGCGGAGTTCCTTCGGCAGCGAGAAGGTGATCGACTCCTCGGCGGTCTTGACGATCTCGACGTCCTCGTAGCCGCGCGCCGCGAGCCACTCCAGGACCTCCTCGACCAGGACCTCCGGCACCGAGGCGCCCGAGGTCAGGCCGACCGTGGTGACGCCCTCCAGCCAGGCCTCGTCGATCTCGCTCGCGAAGTCGACGAGGTAGGCGGCGCGCGCGCCCGCGTCGAGCGCGACCTCGACCAGCCGGATCGAGTTCGAGGAGTTCTTGGAGCCGACGACGATGACCAGGTCCGAGTCGGCGCCCATGGCCTTGACGGCCGCCTGCCGGTTCGAGGTGGCGTAGCAGATGTCGTCGCTCGGCGGCGAGACGAGCAGCGGGAACTTCGTCTTCAGCGCGTCGACCGTCTCCATCGTCTCGTCGACGGAGAGCGTGGTCTGGGACAGCCAGACGACCTTCGACTCGTCGCGGACCTGCACCTTGTCCACGTCGTGCGGGCCGTCGACGATCGTGATGTGGTCGGGGGCCTCGCCGGAGGTGCCGATGACCTCCTCGTGGCCCTCATGGCCGATGAGGAGGATGTCGAAGTCCTCGTTGGCGTAGCGGATCGCTTCCTTGTGCACCTTGGTGACCAGCGGGCAGGTCGCGTCGATCGTCGCGAGCTTGCCGCGGGCCGCCTCCTCGTGGACGACCGGGGCCACGCCGTGCGCGGAGAACATCACGATGGAGCCCTCGGGGACCTCCTCCGTCCGCTCGACGAAGATGGCGCCCTTCTTCTCCAGGGTCTGGACGACGTACTTGTTGTGCACGATCTCGTGGCGGACGTAGACCGGTGCACCGTACTGCTCGAGGGCCTTCTCGACAGCGATCACGGCACGGTCCACGCCCGCGCAGTAGCCGCGCGGGGCAGCGAGCAGGACACGGCGGGAAGCGGGAGCAGTCATGCCGTCCATCGTACGGCCGTCTCCGGAGCGCCGAAGATCCTGTCCGCCCCGCAGACTGGGTCGAAAAGACGTACCCGGACGACACACCGAGCCACGTAGCGGAGCCAGAGGGGGCGCCATGACGGCGGACACGGCCACGACGGCCCCGGACCCCGGCCGACTCAGCCGGAATCTCGGCTTCCGCGACCTGGTCGTGTACGGGCTGCTGTTCATCGCGCCGATGGCCCCGGTGGGCGTCTTCGGCACCCTCGACGCCAAGTCGCACGGCGCGGTCGCCCTCGTCTACCTCGTCGCCACGGCCGCCATGGCCCTCACCGCCTTCAGCTACGCGCAGATGGTCCGGGTCGCCCCGCAGGCCGGGTCGGTGTTCACGTACGCCCGCAAGGGGCTCGGCGAGGGGCCGGGGCTGATCGCCGGGTGGATGGCGATGCTGGACTACCTGCTGATCCCGGCCGTCGCCTACCTCTTCTCCGGGATCGCGCTGCACGCCCTGGTGCCGGAGGTCTCGCGGTGGGTGTGGACGGCGCTGGCCGTTCTGGTCACCACCGCGCTCAACCTGTCGGGCGTACGGACCGCGGCCCGGGTCGGCTTCGCCGTGCTGGCGCTGGAGATCGTCGTCCTGCTGGTGTTCCTCGTCTCGGCGGTGGCGGTGCTGGTGGCGGACGGGCCGCGGCGCGGCTGGCTGTCGCCGCTGACCGGGGACGGCTCGATGGGCTTCTCCTTCGCCGCGGTGCTCGGCGCGGTGTCCGTGGCGGTGCTCTCGTACCTGGGCTTCGACGCGATCGCGTCCTTCGCGGAGGAGGTCACCGGCGGGTCGGAGCGGGTGGCGCGGGCCGTGCTGTTCTGCCTGGCGCTGACCGGGGTGCTGTTCCTCGCGCAGACCTATCTGGCGGCGCTGCTGGAGCCGGTGTCGGCGGCGGAGCTGGCCGCGGACCCGGCGCGGCAGGGCCCGGCGTTCTACGACGCGGTGGAGGCCTCGGTCGGGGCCTGGCTGCACGATCTGATCGCCCTCAGCAAGGCCGTCGGGGCCGCGTTCGCCGCGCTGGCGGGGCAGGCGGCGGCCGGGCGGCTGCTGTTCGCGATGGCCCGGGAGGGACGGCTGCCGCGCGTGCTCGGGCAGACCCGCTCGGGCACCCCGCGGGCGGCGCTGCTGGTGGCGGCGGCGGTGACGCTGGTGGCGGCGGTGTGGGCGGCCCGGCGCGACGACGGGCTGGACAAGCTGGTGTCCGTCGTGGACATCGGCGCGCTGACGGCCTTCACCCTGCTGCACGCCTCGGTGGTGGGCTGGTTCGTCGTACGGCGGATGGCGGGGCCGCCCCGCTGGTGGCGCCATCTGGTCGCGCCGGTGCTCGGCGCCGCCGTGACCGTCGCCGTGATCGTCGAGGCGGCGGGCACGGCTCAGCTGGTCGGCGCGGTGTGGCTGGCGGCGGGGCTGGTGGTGCTGGTGGCACAGCGGGGGCGACGCGCTGGGCGACGCGCAGGGGACGGAGCCTGAGACGGTGTCAGCGCGGCCCGTTAGCCTGCATCCATGGGCGCACGCGCGGGACATAGCGGGGATCGGCAGGGGGGACTGACATGGCGCTGAACACGTCGGCCGAGGCGCCGCTGCCCGTGGGCCAGGTGTCGCGGCTCATCGGGGGCTGGATCGAGCGGCTCGGACAGGTGTGGGTGGAGGGGCAGATCACCCAGCTGTCGCGGCGCCCCGGGGCGGGCGTCGTGTTCCTGACGCTGCGCGACCCATCGCACGACATCTCGGTGAGCGTGACCTGCTACCGGCAGGTGTACGACGACGTCGCGGACGCGGTGTCGGAGGGCGCGCGGGTGGTCGTACTGGCGAAACCGGAGTGGTACGCGCCGCGCGGCCAGCTGTCGCTGCGGGCCACCGAGATACGGCCGGTGGGCATCGGCGAGCTGCTGGCCCGGTTGGAGAAGCTGAAGCGGACCCTCGCCGCGGAGGGGCTCTTCGCCCTGGACCGCAAGAAGCCGCTGCCCTTCCTGCCGCAGCTGGTCGGACTGGTGTCCGGGCGGGCGTCGGCGGCCGAGCGGGACGTGCTGGAGGTGGCCCGGCGGCGCTGGCCGGCGGTCCGCTTCGAGGTGCGCAACGTGGCCGTGCAGGGGGTGCACGCGGTGCCGCAGGTGGTCCGGGCGGTGCAGGAACTGGACGCGCTCGGCGAGGTCGACGTGATCATCGTGGCCCGTGGCGGCGGCAGCGTGGAGGACCTGCTGCCGTTCTCGGACGAGCAGGTCGTGCGGGCGGTGGCCGCGGCCCGCACCCCGGTGGTGTCGGCGATCGGGCACGAGCCGGACTCGCCGCTCCTGGACCTGGTGGCGGACCTGCGGGCGTCCACGCCGACGGACGCGGCCAAGAAGGTGGTGCCGGACGTCGGCGAGGAGCTGGACCGGGTGCGGCTGCTGCGGGACCGGGCGCTGCGCGCGCTGCGCGGGCACCTGGACCGCGAGGAGCGGGGGCTGGCGCACGCGCTGGCGCGGCCGGTCTTCGTACACCCGCACCGGATGGTCGAGGACCGCGAGGAGCAGGTCGCGGCGCTGCTGGCGCGCAGTCGGCGGACGCTGGGGCACCTGCTGGACCGGGCGGACTCGGAGCTGTCGCACACCCGGGCCCGCGTGGTGGCGCTGAGCCCGGCGGCCACGCTGGAGCGCGGGTACGCGGTGCTCCAGCGGGCGGACGGGCAGGTGGTGCGCTCGCCGGAGGAGGTCGCGGCGGGCGACGAACTGCGGGCGCGGGTCGCCGGGGGCGAGTTCCCGGTCCGCGTGGCCGACGCCTGAGCCGGCGGGCGGACCGGGGCCGGAGCCGGTGGCCGGGGCCCGAGCCGGTGGCCCGGAGGCCGCTCCCGATCGGGCTTCGGGGCCGGATTCAGGGCCGACGCCCGGCCCGGAGCGTGCCGGTGTGCATGCGCCGGCAGGTTTCACACGTGCGCAATGTTTTCGCTGGACTACTTACCTAGGGTGGATCTGATGGCCGGGACGGACGCTTCGGCGCTGGGTTACGAGCAGGCGCGGGACGAGCTCATCGAGGTCGTGCGGCGCCTGGAGGCGGGCGGCACGAGCCTGGAGGAGTCGCTCGGCCTGTGGGAGCGCGGCGAGGAGCTGGCGAAGGTCTGCCGGCACTGGCTGGAGGGGGCCCGGGCCCGCCTGGACTCGGCGCTGGCGGGGCGGGATGGCGCCGCCACGGACGGCGGATCCGGGGGCTGCTCCGGGGAGGGTCCGGAGGACCGGGAATAGGTGCCTGCCTGCGCAGGTTGCTGGATTCGTTGACCTCTCAACGAGGCGTGACGATCGCCACCCGCGGAGCAGATAGTTGAAATTTCATCTATCTGGTCGTAGAGTCGGAGACGTCGCTTCACCCAGCACGCACGGAAGGCCCGCCATGTCCCTCGTTCTCGACTCCGCCGCTCAGGACCTCCTCTTCCGCGAGGCCCGCACCGCCAACACCTTCTCCGACGAGCCGGTGACCGACGAGCAGGTTCAGGCCATCTACGACCTGGTGAAGTTCGGCCCCACCGCCTTCAACCAGACCCCGATGCGCATCACCCTGGTCCGCTCCCCCGAGGCCCGCGAGCGCCTGGTGAAGCACCTGGCCGAGGGCAACCAGGCCAAGACCGCCGCCGCGCCGCTCGTCGCGATCCTCTCCACCGACAACGAGTTCCACGAGGAGCTCCCCCGCCTGCTGCCGCACTTCCCGCAGGCCAAGGACGTCTTCTTCGGTGAGCGTGCGGTCCGTGAGCACTCCGCGCTGGTGAACGGCGCCCTGCAGGCCGCCTACTTCATCGTCGGCGTCCGCGCCGCCGGCCTGGCCGCCGGCCCGATGACCGGCCTGGACTTCGCCGGTGTCCAGAAGGAGTTCCTGGACGACGACCACACCCCCCTGATGGTCGTCAACATCGGCAAGCCGGGCGACGACGCCTGGTTCGACCGCTCCCCGCGTCTGGCGTACGACGAGGTCATCACCACCGTCTGAGCCCCGTTCGCGCGGTGAAGCGACAGGAGGCCGGCCCCGGATCACCGGGACCGGCCTCTTTCGCATGCCCGCACGCCCGCATGCCCGCACGCCCGCATGCCCGCATGCCCGCACGCCTGCGTGCCTGCCCGCACGCCTGCGTGCCCGCACGCCGCCGCGCCGCGCGCCCGCCCGGGCACCGAGCCGGCTGACGCCGTCCCGGGCCCCGGCCCGCGCCGGCGTCAGCCCTTCTTCATCTCCAGGGACGCGGCCATCTCGCCGAGCCGCTCGTAGGAGGCGGTGCCGGTGACCACCGTGGTCACGCCCTGCTCCTTGCGGACGAGCGCCCGGTACTTGGGGCCCTCCCACCGCTGCCAGGTCAGGTCCCCGGCCTCCTGCGTCGCCGGCGTCTCGGCCGCCCGCTGGCTCACCTTGCGGACGTACGCGTCCACGGACGGGTCGGTGGACTGTTCCACGGCGATGTACTGGTCGTTCGGGTCGAGGTAGCCCAGGTGCCAGGAATCGGCGTTCCGGCGCTCGTACGAGACCGAGGTCGCCCGCCACTCGTCCGACAGCCCCACGGGCGCGGCCAACGGGTACGGGGCCGCCCGGCGGGCCGTGAGGAGCTCGACCCGGTAGTCGACGACCCGGGTGGGGTCCGCCTCGTCGTCATGCGGGATCACCACGTAGATGAGCGCGACGATGGCGCCGATCACCACCAGTGACCGCACCATGTCCTGGACCGTCTGCTTGCCTTTCATACCTGCCACGCGACCCATCGTCCCTCATCGCCCGGGGCGCCCGACGCCAGGGTGCCCCGCGCGGCGCCGGGCCGTGCCCGCATACCGACCCGGTACCGATGAGCCGCTCATACGTGACCCCCACTGCTCAATATGTCGACGTACCGATAGAGTTCCAGCACCCTCCTTAACGGCCGTCGTCGTGCCGTCGTCGTACAGAAAGGTGCGCTCCGATGACCGAGCACAGCATGCCGCCCCAGCTCGAGGTCTCTCCCGAGGCCCCCGACCGCAACCTCGCCCTGGAGCTCGTCCGGGTCACCGAGGCCGCCGCCATGGCCGCCGGTCGCTGGGTCGGACGCGGTGACAAGATCGGCGCCGACGGCGCGGCCGTCCGCGCGATGCGCACCCTCGTCTCCACCGTCTCGATGAACGGCGTCGTCGTCATCGGCGAGGGTGAGAAGGACGAAGCCCCGATGCTCTACAACGGCGAGCGCGTCGGCGACGGCACCGGTCCCGAGGTCGACATCGCCGTGGACCCGATCGACGGCACCACCCTCAACGCCAAGGGCATGCCGAACGCCATCGCCGTGCTGGCCGCCGCCGACCGCGGCACCATGTTCGACCCGTCCGCGGTCTTCTACATGGAGAAGCTGGTCACCGGCCCCGAGGCCGCCGACTTCGTCGACATCAACGCGCCCGTTTCGGTGAACATCCGCCGGGTCGCCAAGGCCAAGAACATGGCCGTCGAGGACATCACGGTCGTCATCCTGGACCGTCCGCGCCACGAGGGCATCGTCAAGGAGATCCGCGAGACGGGCGCGCGCATCAAGTTCATCTCGGACGGCGACGTGGCCGGCTCGGTCATGGCGGTCCGCGAGGGCACCGGCGTGGACCTGCTGCTCGGCATCGGCGGCACCCCCGAGGGCATCATCTCGGCCTGCGCCATCAAGTGCCTGGGCGGCACCATCCAGGGCAAGCTGTGGCCGAAGGACGAGGCGGAGCGCCAGAAGGCCATCGACGCGGGCCACGACCTGGACCGGGTGCTGCACACCGACGACCTGGTCTCCGGCGAGAACGTCTTCTTCGTCGCCACCGGCATCACCGACGGCGAGCTGCTGCGCGGCGTCCACTACCGGTCCGCGACCGCGACCACGTCCTCGCTGGTCATGCGCTCGAAGTCGGGCACGATCCGCCAGATCGACTCGACGCACCGCCTCTCGAAGCTGCGCGCCTACAGCGCCATCGACTTCGACCGCGCGCAGTAGTCGGGCGCCGGTCCACCGACGCGAAGGGCGCTCCCGTTGTGCGGCGGGAGCGCCCTTCGCGTCGTTGCGGGCCCGGTCGGTGCGTGCGTTACGTGGTCGTTGCGGGCCTGTCTGGTGCGAGCCGGCTGGTGCGAGCCGGCTGGTGCAGCCCTGCCGGCCGTATGTCCGGCCGGGGCGCACGTGGTCGTTGCGGGCCCGGCCGGTGCCCGCCCCTTGGCGTGTGCCCGCGCGCGTACGGGGTCAGCCCGCGGCGGCGATCTGGTCGGCGGCGGGGCCCTGGCGGAGCTCGGCAGCGCGGCGGCGCCGCCGGGCCAGTACCACCCGGCGCTCGGCCGCCGTCAGGCCGCCCCACACGCCGTAGGGCTCGGGCTGGAGCAGCGCGTGCTCCCGACAGGCGACCATGACCGGGCAGCGGGCGCAGACGCGCTTGGCGGCCTCTTCGCGCGACAGCCGGGCGGCCGTCGGCTCCTTGGAGGGGGCGAAGAACAGTCCCGCCTCGTCCCGGCGGCACACAGCCTCCGCGTGCCACGGGCCGTCCTCTTCCCTTACGGGCAGCCGTGGGTTCGGGATACCCGGAACGCACTGAACGGCGGCTGCCTGCAGAGACTGATGCGGCGGTTGCTGCACGGTCTACTCCTGACGACGTATTCGCGAGCGAGAGACGATGCAGCTGTCTCTACCCGCTGCACGCAGGCCTATGCACCGCGTTCCGGTTCAGGAAAGTTCGACTGAATTACGACCCCGGTCCGGCGGGGTTCCGCAGGCCCCGCGGCAGCCACCCGGCAGCCACCCCGCCCAGGCCCCGCACCGGCCGGCACCCCGGCGGCGGGTCAGCGCCCGGACGCGCGCCGCCGGGCGGCGAGGTCGACGAGGCGGGTCCCGGACTTGTTCCGGGCCTCGATATTCCCCAGCACGGAAAAGCCCCTGACGATCACCACGGGCGCCTGCGGATCGGGGTCTGCGGAGCCGTCCGCGCGCACTTCGAAATTACCGAGTACGCCGTTGCCGAATCCGCGCAGCGTGACGTTTTCCGGGACCAGGATTTCGACATTACCGAGCACGCAGCTCACATTGATCTCGGTGAGCTGCTGCTCGAAGACGGACTCGGTGAGGTCGAGTGTCACATCGCCCATGACCGCGAGCGCGCGGGTACGGGCGGCGGGCCGCCAGCGGCCCCGGCGGGCGGCGCTGCTGCACACCGCGACCACGTCCTCCGTCCGGCCGGGGAGCCCCCGGGACGCGGCGGCCGCCGCGGCGTACGCGCCGACGGGCGGGCGCGCCGCGGCGCCACCCGCAAGGCCTGCGCCCGGGATGCCTCCGGGGGCGGCGGCATCGGCGGGGTCCGCGGGGAGGTCCCGTACGAGCCGGTCGAGCTCGCCCACGGTCTTGACGGCGAACAGGGCGTCCAGCCGCTCGGCGTGCTCCTGCCCGGTCAGCCGGCCCTCGGCGAGCGCGTCCCCGAGGATCCGCGCCGTACGGTCGCGGTCCGCGTCGGAAGCCCGGATCCCGGCGGCGGGGACGGGGGCGGCGGGGTGGTGCTTTTCGAAGTCCACGGGACCCAGCATAGCGAGACGCGATAGATCGCGATACTGCCGTTTCCGGTCGACTGAGCCTTACCTCACAGACAGGACCCGGGGCCGAGGTCCTACGCTGGTGCATTGCGCTGCCAATTGGTCGCCAGCGCTGTCTGCCGAGTGAGGAATGGCTGCCGTCATGCCCGAGTTTGCGTACACCGACCTGCTCCCCCTGGGAGAGGACACCACGCCGTACCGCCTGGTGACCTCCGAGGGCGTCTCGACCTTCGAGGCGGACGGCCGTACGTTCCTCAAGGTGGAGCCGGAGGCCCTGCGCAAGCTGGCCGCCGAGGCGATCCACGACATCCAGCACTACCTGCGCCCGGCGCACCTCGCGCAGCTGCGCCGCATCATCGACGACCCGGAGGCCTCGTCGAACGACAAGTTCGTGGCCCTGGACCTGCTGAAGAACGCGAACATCGCGGCGGCGGGCGTCCTGCCCATGTGCCAGGACACCGGCACCGCCATCGTCATGGGCAAGCGCGGGCAGAACGTCCTGACCGAGGGCGGCGACGAGAAGGCCCTGTCGAAGGGCATCTTCGACGCGTACACGAAGCTGAACCTGCGCTACTCGCAGATGGCCCCGCTGACCATGTGGGACGAGAAGAACACCGGCTCGAACCTGCCCGCGCAGATCGAGCTGTACGCGACGGACGGCGGCGCGTACAAGTTCCTGTTCATGGCCAAGGGCGGCGGCTCGGCCAACAAGTCCTTCCTCTACCAGGAGACGAAGGCGGTCCTCAACGAGGGCTCGATGATGAAGTTCCTGGAGGAGAAGATCCGTTCGCTGGGCACCGCGGCCTGCCCGCCGTACCACCTGGCGATCGTGGTCGGCGGCACGTCCGCCGAGCACGCCCTGAAGACCGCGAAGTACGCCTCCGCGCACTACCTGGACGAGCTGCCGACCGAGGGCTCGGCCCTGGGCCACGGCTTCCGCGACCTGGAGCTGGAGGAGAAGGTCTTCGAGCTGACGCAGAAGATCGGCATCGGCGCGCAGTTCGGCGGCAAGTACTTCTGCCACGACGTGCGCGTGGTGCGGCTGCCGCGGCACGGCGCCTCGCTGCCCGTCGCCATCGCCGTGTCCTGCTCCGCCGACCGCCAGGCCGTCGCGAAGATCACCGCCGAGGGCGTCTTCCTGGAGCAGCTGGAGAAGGACCCGGCGCGCTTCCTCCCCGAGACGACGGACGAGCACCTGGACGCCGCGTCGGACGTGGTGAAGATCGACCTGAACCAGCCGATGGACGACATCCTCGCGACCCTCAGCCAGCACCCGGTGAAGACGCGGCTGTCCCTGACCGGCCCGCTGGTCGTCGCGCGCGACATCGCGCACGCGAAGATCAAGGAGCGGCTGGACGCGGGCGAGGAGATGCCGCAGTACCTGAAGGACCACCCGGTCTACTACGCGGGCCCGGCGAAGACCCCCGAGGGCTACGCGTCCGGCTCCTTCGGCCCGACCACGGCCGGCCGGATGGACTCGTACGTCGAGCAGTTCCAGGCGGCCGGCGGCTCGAAGGTGATGCTGGCCAAGGGCAACCGGTCGCAGCAGGTCACGGACGCGTGCGGCAGCCACGGCGGCTTCTACCTGGGCTCGATCGGCGGCCCCGCGGCCCGTCTCGCCCAGGACTGCATCAAGAAGGTCGAGGTCGTCGAGTACGAGGAGCTCGGCATGGAGGCGGTCTGGAAGATCGAGGTCGAGGACTTCCCGGCGTTCATCGTCGTGGACGACAAGGGCAACGACTTCTTCCAGAACCCGGCCCCCGAACCCACCTTCACCCACATCCCGGTCCGCGGCCCCGGCCTGTAACCGCCGCCCACCGAAGCGAAACGAGGGGCCGGACCCCGGGATCCCTCCCGCGACCCGGCCCCTCCCCCGTTCCGGGTGCACAGAGGCCCGACCTCACTCGCGCCTCGGGCGCCCCGCGGGGTTGCCCCGGGGTTCACAAGGGTTTGGGAGGATTCCCGCATGCATCAGGCACCTCTTCTGCCCGCCGTCCGTCCTGCCGTGCGCGTCGTCGCGCATCGCGGGGCCTCCCACGAGCATCCCGAGCACACGCTCGGCGCCTACCGGCAGGCCATCGCCGACCGGGCCGACGCGCTGGAGTGCGATGTACGGCTGACCTCCGACGGGGTGCTCGTGTGCGTGCACGACCGGCGGGTGGAACGGACCTCCGACGGGCGCGGCGTCGTGTCCGAGCTGACGTACGAGGAACTGGCCCGGCTCGACTTCGGCGGCTGGAAGGGCGAACGGCACCGCGGGGCGCGGGTGCTGCTCTTCGAGGACCTCCTCGAGGAGGCCCTGACCGCGCCGTATCCGGTGGGGCTGGCCGTGGAGACCAAGCACCCCACCCGGGCCGGCGGCCGGCTGGAGGCCGCGCTGGTGCGGATGCTCAAGGAGTACGGGCTGGCCGACGGGGGCGGCGGCCGGGTCGAGGTGATGAGCTTCTCGCGGAACGCGCTGACCCGGCTGCACCGGCTGGCCCCCGGGCTGCCCGCCGTGTACCTGATGGAGCGGACGGTACGGCCGCCCCGTCCGCCCTTCGCCGGGCACGCCGGGCCGGGCATCGACCTGGTCCGGCGCGATCCGGGCCTGGTCGCCCGGCTGCGGGCCAAGGGCCTGCGGGTGCGCGTGTGGACGGTGGACGAACCGCAGGACGTGGCACTGTGCCTGCGGCTCGGCGTGGACACGATCATCACCAACCGCCCGCGCGAGGTCCGCGAGCTGGTCGGGGAACTGGCCGGGGAGCCCGTCGGGGAGCGCCCCTAGGAAAGCGCCCCCAGGGAAGCGCGCCCGTAGGGGACCCAGCCCTCGGGCCCGGCGGTCCCCTACGGGCTGAGCGCCGGGCCGGCCGCCGGGGGCTGAGGGCGCGCGCTACCGGGATGGGTCGCGTCACCGGGTGATGTGGAATTCCAGGCGCTCGTAGTCGCCGTCCGGGGTCGAACGGACGTAACCGCGCGCGTCCTTGAAGTCGCCGGTGCCGCCGGTGACCGCGATGTCGAAGGCGGCCGGCTGCTCGTTCGACGGGTCGAACGTCATCATCGCCTGAGCGGTGAGCTGCCCGCCGGGGCCACCGTTCAGCACGAAGGTGCCGACGCAGTGCACGTCGCTGGGGGTCCCGGCGCGCACCACGGTGCAGCTCACGCCGTCCCGGCCGACCTTCTCGCCGCCCTTGGTGCGGTACAGGTCGTCGGCGAAGTAGAACGAGTCTCCGGCCTCGGGCGCCTGGCTCATGTCACCCTGGCTGTCGCCCCCGGACGGGACCTCTTTCGCGTAGAGGGTGAAAGTCAGGTCCGCGGCGGGGGCTGCGGCGGCGGACGCGGCCGCGAACGGGACGCCGAAGGCGACGGCCGCGGTCACGCACGCGCCGACCGCTCCGGCCCTCCTCCTGAAGCTGCGGGGCATGTGGCTGCGGGACATGTGCTGCCTCCTGTGGGGTGGCGGTTCTCCCCCTCGGCCCACGTCTCATTGTCCGACGCCCACCCCGGCTCCGCCCGGCGGCCGGGACTCCGCCCGCAGCGCGGGCGGATCCGTGACACTGGGCGGATGGAATCCCTGTCCCCCGAACGCCTGGACGCCTACCTGAGCCGCATCGGCGCCGACCGGCCGGCCCGGCCCACCGCCGAGGCCCTGCGCGATCTCCACCTCCGGCACCTGCACACGGTGCCGTTCGAGAACCTGTCGATCCACCTCGGCGAGGACGTCTCCCTCGCGCCCGACGCCCTCCTCGACAAGATCCTGGTGGCCCGCCGCGGAGGCTTC
This sequence comes from Streptomyces sp. NBC_00239, assembly GCF_036194065.1. Classification (NCBI taxonomy): domain Bacteria; kingdom Bacillati; phylum Actinomycetota; class Actinomycetes; order Kitasatosporales; family Streptomycetaceae; genus Streptomyces; species Streptomyces sp. NBC_00239. Next base: position 3,206,314 of record NZ_CP108095.1, read on the forward strand.
TGCTTCGAGCTCAACGGCGCCTTCGCCCTGCTGCTGCACTCCCTCGGCTACGGCGTGCAGCTCCTGGAGGCGCGCGTGCACCCGGCGGGCGGCGGCCGGGGCGTCCCGTACGGGCACCTCGCGCTGCGCGTCGAGGACGCCGAGGGCACGGCCTGGCTGGCCGACGTGGGTTTCGGGGACCACAGCCACCACCCGCTCGCCTTCGAGGAGCGCGGCGAGCAGAAGGACCCGGGCGGGGTCTTCCGTATCGAGGACGCCGCGGACGGCGACCTGGACGTCCTGCAGAACGGCGAGGCGCAGTACCGCCTCCGGCTCCGGCCGTGCGAGCTCGCGGACTTCACGGCCGCCGCCTGGTGGCACCGCACGTCACCGGAGTCCCACTTCACCCGCTCGCCGGTGTGCACCCGCCTGACGGAAACCGGCCGCCTCACCCTCAGCGGCACCACCCTCGTCACGACCACCCCCGAGGCCCGCGCCGAACATCCCCTGACCACGAACGAAGAAGTCCTCACCGCCTACCGCACCCACTTCGGCGTCACGCTGCCCCGAATCCCTGTCCCGCTCCTTCCTCGGGGGTAGCGGACCGGGCCTTCGGCGCCCGACAGTCCCCTTCAACCTTCTGTTGGGCGCGTGGACGGCAACACGCACACCCCGGGTTGCTTCGGGACGCCCACGCCACCTTGCCGTCGGGGTCCGCAGGTCCGGGCACCGTGCCCAGCGCCGCGTTCGTGTTCGGTGCGCGAAGTGATTCGGCCAGGCGGGGCCGGAAAGCACGGCGCCCGGCCGGGGGCCGGCCGGGGCTGTGGGGGTTCGGGGGTGGTGCGGGCGGTGGGAGAGAGGGGGTCAGGCGAAGCGCTGGTTGGCGGCGCCGGTGCAGGGCTGGAGGCGGAGGGGGTCCTTCGCCGCGGCCAGGGTGAGGCACAGGGAGGGGGCGGCGGCCGGGCGGAGGGTGGCGCCGTCGCGGACGAACTGCTGGTTGGCGCCGCCGTGGCAGTTCCACAGGATCAGGGCGGTGCCGGCGGAGTGGTTCGAGGCCGGGACGTCCAGGCAGCGGTCGTGGGTGAGTTCGGTGCGGACGGACTTGCGGGCGGTGTCGTACCACCAGCCCTGGTTGCGGCCGCCGTGGCAGTCCCAGCCGATGACGGCGGTGTTGTTGGCGCTCGCGCCGCCGTTGGCGTCGAGGCAGCTGCCGGTGGCCTCGTTCCGCAGGGGCTTGAAGAGGTCGTCCCAGGCGCCGGTCTGGAGGACCGGGCTGCCGGTGCTGGCGGGGTCGGCGCAGCTCGCCTCGGTCAGGCCCGAGTTGTAGAACTGGGTGAGGCAGGACGCGAAGGCGCCGTGGCCGCGGTAGTTGGGGTGGAAGGACTGCCGGGCGGTGTTCTCGTCCCACGGGAAGTGGTCGCCGAGGTCCAGGTAGAGGCCGCGGGCCCAGGTGTCCTCCATGCACACCTCGTGGCCGTGGAAGAGCCGCGAGTTGTCGAGGTAGAGGGCGCCGGCGTTGCGGGCGGCCGCGCGCATGCCCTTCTCGAAGGCGGGCACGGCCTGGTTGCGGCCCCAGGTGGCGTCGGAGTCGTAGCCCGCGCAGCCGCCGGGGAGCTTGCCGGGGAAGTTGGGGTTGTCGTTGAAGTCGGGGCCGATGGGGCTGGGGTAGCCCATCACGACCAGCTTGTAGTCGGCGTCCGCGTACCCGGCGTCGCGCATGACGGTCTTGAGGTCGGCGAGGGTGGCCTCGACCTTGGGGCGCAGGCCGTCGACGCGGCCCTGCCAGCCGGGGGCGTACTTGGGCTCGCAGGTGCCCTGGCTCAGGACCCAGCGGGTGACGCAGTCGGTCATGACCGGGCCGAACTGCAGGTCGTCGTTGGCGCCGGCGACGAGCAGGACCATCTTGATGCGGGTGTTGCGGGCCTTGATGGCGAGGCTGTCGCTCTGCACGAGCTCGTCGGCGTACTGCTTGCTGCCGCCGATCCTGATGTTGCCGGTGTAGCCGCCGGAGCAGGCCGCGTTGAAGGTGAGGTCGGCGGGGATGCCGGTGCGGTGGATCGCGCTGTCCGGCGAGCGGTGGCACTGGTTGGACGGGGTGTTGGTCGCGGGGTCGTAGTTGCCCACGCCCTCGCCGGAGATCTCGCTGTCGCCGAGCGAGATGAGGCCGGTCTTGCGTTCGGCCAGGGGGCGGATCGCGGAGTCGCCGTAGATCCGGACGGCCTCGGCGGCGCGGATCGCCTCGAGTTCGGGCGAGAGGGGGGTGACGGCGGCGGCCGCGGCGGGGGTGGCCGCCTGGGCCGTCGGGGTGATCGCGGCGACGCCGCCGAGGGCGGCCGCGAATGCCGCGAGCGCGGCGAAGGAAGATCTGAGCCTGGGTTTCGTACGGGCCATGAACGCCTCCCGATGTCGGTGTTACCCCCGGTATTTACTGGCCAGTAAGAGACTTGGGAACACTTCGAACAAGACAATTGCTCAAGTTTTCAGGGATCTTCACTACGGGGGTCCCGGGGAGGCGAGGACCATGACAGGCGATCAGAAGCCCGGCGAGTACCGCACCGAACACGACTCGATGGGCGAGGTGCGGGTCCCGCTGCACGCCAAGTGGCGTGCGCAGACCCAGCGGGCGGTGGAGAACTTCCCCGTCTCGGGGCAGCGCCTGGAGCGCGCCCACATCGAGGCGCTGGCCCGCATCAAGTACGCGGCCGCCGCCGTGAACGCCCGCCTCGGCGTGGTCGACCAGGACATCGCCGACGCCATCGGCAGCGCCGCCGAGGAGGTCGCGCGGGGCCGCTGGGACGGCGAGTTCCCCGTCGACGTCTTCCAGACCGGCTCCGGCACCTCCTCCAACATGAACATGAACGAGGTGCTCGCCACCCTGGCCGGCGAGCGGCTGGGCCGCGAGGTCCACCCCAACGACCACGTCAACGCCTCGCAGAGTTCCAACGACGTGTTCCCGTCGTCCATCCACATCGCCGCGACCGCCGCCGTGACCCGCGACCTGATCCCGGCCCTGGAGCACCTGGCGGCCGCCCTGGAGCAGAAGTCCGAGGAGTTCGCGCAGGTCGTCAAGGCCGGCCGGACCCACCTGATGGACGCCACCCCGGTCACCCTGGGCCAGGAGTTCGGCGGGTACGCGGCCCAGGCCCGGTACGGCGTCGAGCGGCTGCGCGCCGCCCTGCCGCGGCTGGCGGAACTCCCCCTCGGCGGCACGGCCGTCGGGACCGGGATCAACACCCCGCCCGGCTTCTCCGCCGCGGTGATCGCCGAGGTCGCCGCCGCCACCGGGCTGCCGCTGACGGAGGCCCGCGACCACTTCGAGGCCCAGGGCGCCCGGGACGCGCTCGTCGAGACCTCCGGTCAGCTGCGTACGATCGCGGTCTCGCTCACGAAGATTTCGAACGATCTGCGCTGGATGTCCTCCGGGCCGCGCACAGGATTGGCCGAAATCAATCTCCCGGACCTCCAGCCGGGCTCTTCGATCATGCCGGGGAAGGTCAACCCGGTCATCCCGGAGGCCGTACTGATGGTCGCCGCTCAGGTGACCGGCAACGACACGACGGTGGCCGTGGCGGGCGCCGCCGGCAACTTCGAACTCAACGTCATGTTGCCGGTGATGGCGAAGAACCTCCTGGAGTCCGTCCGGCTGCTCGCGAACGCCGCCCGGCTGCTCGCCGACCGCACGGTGGCCGGGATCACCGCCAACGTGGAGCGGGCCAGGGAGTACGCCGAGTCCTCGCCCTCGGTGGTCACCCCGCTCAACAAGTACATCGGGTACGAGGAGGCCGCCAAGGTCGCCAAGAAGTCCCTCGCGGAACGTAAGACGATCCGCGAGGTGGTGCTGGAGTCCGGCTACGTCGAGCGCGGCGACCTGACCGTCGAACAGCTCGACGAGGCCCTCGACGTCCTGCGGATGACCCACCCCTGACCGGCCCCGGCCGACCCGTCCGCGCCCCGGAACCGGCCCGGACGGGGGTCGGAAATCAGCCGAATCCTGTCCGTGACCTGCACCGCAGCGGTCCCGGCGGCGCCAGCCCTAAGATCTGCGCATGACAGGTACGGCAGGCAACGCGCAGGGGACGCACTGGGCGCCCGGGGAGCACATCCTCTGGCGCTATCTCGACCCTGCCCCCGGTCTGAAGGGCCACGTCCACATCTGCCGCCCGGTGACCGTCGTCCAGGACACCCCGGACCTGCTGGCGGTGTGGATGGCCCCGGGCACCGAATGCGTCAAGCCGGTCCTCCTGGACGGCTCCCCCGTCCACGAGGAGCCCCTCGCCACCCGCTACACCGCGCCCCGCACCACCGTGCGCGCCCGCTGGTGGGGCGCCGGCGTGCTCAAGCTGGCCCGCCCCGGCGACCCGTGGTCGGTGTGGCTGTTCTGGGAGCGGGGCTGGCATTTCAAGAGCTGGTACGTGAACCTGGAGGAGCCGCGCCGCCGTTGGGCGGGCGGCGTGGACTCCGAGGACCACTACCTGGACATCTCCGTGTACCCCGACCGCAGCTGGAAGTGGCGGGACGAGGACGAGTTCGCGCAGGCCCAGCGGTCCGGGCTGATGGACGCGGCGCAGGCCGCCCGGGTACGGTCCGCCGGCGACGCGGCGCTGGACCTGATCAAGGCCTGGGAGCCGCCGTTCTCGACCGGCTGGCAGGACTGGCGGCCCGATCCGAGCTGGGAGGTTCCGGTACTGCCCGACGACTGGGACCGCACTCCGGCGCATATGACCTCATGAGACCCTTGATGCGCCCCCGGGGTCCAAACGTAGGATCGTCCTCCGCAAGGCTGCAATCCGTAATTCTGATGCCGTGCGTGAAACTTGACCGAGGATCAGGGGGGCTCCCGGGCGAAGTTCCGGGGAAGGTGTGCCCGGGGCGACGGTGCCCCCGGCGCTGAACGGGTATACCGCGACTGACCGAGTTGAGTGCAGCGCACATCGAGCGCAAACGGACGGAATTCCACGCGTGACGGAGTACCCCACCTCCCACGAGGGCCCGCAGCCGGGAGCCGGGGCCGCGGCGAGCGCCGCGGCAGCCCCGCCTCCGGGCGGCTCCGACGTGCCGTCGCAGCAACAGCAGCCGCCCAAGGCTGCCGAGCGCGGTCCGCGTCGCATGCCCCGTGCCGGAGGATCCGCATCCGACTCCGAGGGACACGGCAAGACTCCCCCGGCGTCCGGCCAGGCGACCCGCGGCCAGATCCCCGCCCAGGCGTCCGGCCCGGCCGCCCAGCCCGGCTCCGGGGGCCCGGCGGGCGCGCCCGGCACGGTCTCCACGGCCGGCGACAAGACTCCCGGCGGTCGTCCCGACCACGGCTCGGCCGCCGCGGCCGCCAGGACCCGCGACGAGGCCGCCGCCCGGTCCGCCGCCGGCACCGCCCCGGGCACGGGACCCGCCGCGGGCGCCGGATCCCTCACCGGAGCGGCCGTCGGATCGGCCGCCGGAGCGAGCATCGGAGCAGGCATCGGAGCGGACACCGGCACGGGTTCCGGAACCGGCATACCCGGCGGCGCTGTCGACGCCGCGTCCGCCGCCCGCCGCGAGGGCGACCGGCTGCGCTTCGTGGGCGCCGCCACCCGGCGGATCGCCCGCGGCATCGACCTCGACGAGATCGTGCTCGGCCTGTGCCGGGCCACCGTGCCGACCTTCTCCGACGCGATCCTCGTCTACCTGCGCGACCCGCTCCCGGTCGGCGACGAGCGCCCGGCCGGCCCCGTCGTCTTAAGGCTGCGCCGCACCGACCGGCTCCGGCCGCTCGACGACCTCACCGACCCGTCGGGCGCCGGCCGCGGCCTCATCGCCGAGGACGCGGACGGCACCCTCGACTTCAGCCAGCTCCCGCTGGTCGGCCCGCAGGGCGACCTGCCGGCCGCCGAACTCTGCGAGATCCGCTCCGGCGGCGCCCTCGCCGAGGTGCTGCGCGGGGTCCGGCCGGTCTTCGGATCCTCCGCCGCGGCCCGCGCCGCGCTGCCCGAACTGCTGGGCGCCGACCACCCGGTGCCGCGCGGCCAGCGCGCCATCCTGGCCCCGCTGCGCGGCCGCCGCCGGGTGATCGGCGCGGCCGTGTTCCTGCGCAGCCCCGAACGGCCCGCGTTCGAGCCCAACGACCTGCTCGTCGCCGCCCAGCTGGCCACCCACACGGCCCTGGGCATCGACAAGGCGGTGCTCTACGGCCGCGAGGCGTACATCGCCGACGAGCTCCAGCGGACCATGCTCCCGGACAGCCTGCCGCAGCCCACCGGGGTCCGGCTGGCCTCCCGCTACCTGCCCGCGGCGGAGACCGCCCGGGTCGGCGGCGACTGGTACGACGCGATACCGCTGCCCGGCAGCCGGGTCGCGCTCGTCGTCGGGGACGTCATGGGCCACTCCATGACCTCCGCCGCGATCATGGGCCAGCTGCGCACGACCGCGCAGACCCTGGCCCAGCTCGACCTGCCGCCCGCCGAGGTGCTGCACCACCTGGACGAGCAGGCCCAGCGGCTCGGCTCCGACCGGATGGCCACCTGCCTGTACGCGGTCTACGACCCGGTCTCGCACCGGATCACCATCGCCAACGCCGGCCACCCGCCGCCCGTCCTGCTGCACCTGGGCGGCCGGGCCGAGGTGCTGCGGGTGCCGCCCGGCGCGCCCATCGGCGTGGGCGGGGTCGACTTCGAGGCCGTGGAGCTCGACGCCCCCGCCGGAGCAACCCTGCTCCTGTACACGGACGGCCTGGTGGAGAGCCGGCTGCGGGACGTGTGGACCGGCATCGAGCTGCTGCGCGAGCGCCTGGCGGCCACCGCGCAGCTCACCGGCCTGGACCACCCGCCGCCGCTGGAAGCGCTGTGCGACGACGTGCTGGACATGCTCGGACCGGGCGACCGGGACGACGACATCGCGCTGCTCGCCGCCCGCTTCGACGGGATCGCGCCGAGCGACGTCGCGTACTGGTTCCTGGACCCGGAGGAGACCGCTCCGGGCAAGGCCCGCCGGTTCGCGCGCCGCGCGCTGGCCCGCTGGGACCTGGACGAGGAACTGGGCGACTCCCTGGAGCTGCTGGTCAGCGAGGTGGTCACCAATGCGGTGCGGTACGCGGAACGGCCGGTGACGCTGCGGCTGCTGCGGACGGACGTCCTGCGCTGCGAGGTCGGCGACGACTCGCCGCAGCTGCCCCGGCAGCGCCGCGCCCGCGAGACGGACGAGGGCGGCCGCGGCCTGTTCCTGGTCAACCGGCTGGCCCGGCGCTGGGGTGCGACGCGCCTCAGCAGCGGCAAGGTCGTCTGGTTCGAGCTGCCGCTGCCGCCCCGCCCCTGACCGCCGCGGGCGAGGTCCGTACGTACGCCGAAGGGCCGGCCACCGTGTGCACGGTGGCCGGCCCTTCGCGCGGGTGCGCACACCCGCCGCGTACGCCCGTTACGGCTTGTCGGCGTCGCCTTCCGGCTTCTCCGGCTCGTCCGAGGTGCTGGGTGACGGTGACGGGGTCGGCGGCTTCGGCTTCGACGACGACCTCGACGGCGAGGGGTCCGGCGCGACGGAGCTGCGCGAGGCGCTCGGCGTCGGCGACGGGTCCTTCGAGGACCGGCTCGGCTTCGGCGTCGGCGGCTTCGAGCTCGCGGAGCGGCTCGGCGTCGGGTCCGGGGAGGGGCTCTGCTCGACCTCGCCCATGTCCGCGTCGGACAGGTCGAAGCTGCCGGTGTCGGTGCCGTCGAGGGCGCCGAGCGTGTAAGCCCGCCAGATCGCGGCGGGGAAGCTGGAGCCGCCCGCGCGGCCGCCGCCGGCGGTGCCGGTCAGGGTGGTCTGCTCGTGGGTGCCGGGCTGCTCGCCGAACATCGCGACGACGGTGACCAGTTCGGGGGTGTACCCCGCGAACCACGCGGAGAAGTTCTTCTCGGTGGTACCGGTCTTGGCGGCGGCCTCGTAGGCGCTGCTCTTGACCTTCTGGCCGGAGCCCTCGTCGACGACGCCGGTGAGCACCTTGGTGACGGTGTCGGCGGTCTCACGGCTGATGGCCTGGCCGCCGACCGGGTCGACCGGCGTGTAGGTGCGGGCCGCGTGGCTGGCGGAGGCGACGATCGAGGGCCGGACCCGCTTGCCGTGGTGGTCGAGGGAGGCGTAGACGGCGGCCATCTCGACGGTGTTGGCGCTCATGGTGCCGAGCGAGGTGGCGGGCCGGTCGGGCCAGCCGGGCCGGTCGGCCATGCCGAGCGCGAGGCCGGTCCGCTTGGCCTTGGCGGGGCTGACGTCCACGGTCATCTGCGCGTACACGGAGTTGACGGAGAAGTTGGTGGCCTTCTGGACGGTGATCGGGCCGTAGTTCTTCTGGTCCTGGTTCTCCGGCGCGAAGGAGGTGTCGCTGCCGACGACCGGGCGGCCGCTGGTGCCGTCGTAGATCGTGTTCGGCGTGATCTTCTTGCCGTCCTGGGTGGTGGCCTCGTTCTGCAGCGCGGCGGCGAGCACCACCGGCTTGTACGTGGATCCCGGCTGGTAGTCGGTGCGCAGCGCGTTGCTGGCCCACTTGTCCTTCATGCCGGTGCCGCCGTACATCGCGACGATCCTGCCGGTCTCCGGGTCGACGGAGGTGGCGCCGGCCTGGACGGCGGCGTCGATCTTGCGGTCGGCGTCGGTGCTCTTGCGGTCGAGCTTGGACTCCAGCTCGTCCTGGACCGCCTGCTCCAGGGCCGCCTGCTTCTTCTTGTCGATGTTGAGCTTGATGGTCCAGCCGCCGGCGGTGAGCTGCGCGTCGGAGACGCCCTGCTCGCGCATCTCGGCCTCGGCGGCCTGGACCAGGTAGCCCTTCTGGCCCTCGTTGCCGGGGGCGGGCTTGGGCTCGATCGGCTTCTGGAACTTCACCGCGGCGCGCTGGGTCTTGTCGAGCTTGCCGATCTCGACCATGTTGTCGAGGGCCTTGTTGAAGCGGCCGGTGACGAGGGTCTTGGAGACGGGTCCGGCGACGGCCCAGTCGTACTGGCTGGGGGCCTGGAGCAGGGCGGCGAGGTAGGCGCCCTGGGCCAGGGTCAGCTTCTCGACGTCGACGCCGTAGTAGGCCTGGGCGGCGGCCTGGATGCCGTAGGCGTTGCGGCCGAAGTAGCTGGTGTTGAGGTAGCCCGCGAGGATCTCGGGCTTCTTCATCTTCCGGTCGACCTTGAGGGAGATCACCAGCTCTTTGAGCTTGCGGGTGACCGTCTGGTCCTGGTTGAGGAAGTAGTTCTTGACGTACTGCTGGGTGATCGTGGAGCCGCCCTGCTTGCCGCGGCCGGCGGCGGTGTTGAAGAGGCCGCGGGCGACGCCCTTCACGTCCACGCCGTTGTCGTCGTAGAAGGTCTTGTTCTCCAGGGCGACGAAGGCGTTCTGGACGTCGACGGGGACCTTGTCGATGGGCACGATGACCCGGTTGACCTCGCCGGTGCGGGTCATGACCGAGCCGTCGGCCCACTGGAAGACGTTGCTCTGCAGCCGGGCCTGGTCGTTGGGGTTCGGCGGTTCCACGTAGATGTAGAGGCCGATGAGCGCGGCCATGCCGAGGAGGATCGCGCCGAAGAAGGCACCGAGGAGCTTCTTCCAGGTGAAGAAGCGGCGTATGCCGGCCGGTTTGCCGTTCCGGCGGACGCGTGGCGCCCGTCGCGACCCACGCTTCTGTGCGCGTCGCGCTTCTGCTCGGCCCATCGCTCCCACTGCTCCGCTCGTGTACCCCCCGATGTCAGCTCAGAAAACTAACACCGCGGGAATGGACAAAGGTCGGCCAATCCGGTCTTTTCCGGACGTGAGAATGAGCACCCACCCCGGGGGAACCGACGCAGCCGGCCGGCCGGGGGTTGCCTCGCGCCTAAAAAGTGATATCACTTTGCTAGGCGGTCACGAGGGGAAGCGACCGCCGGACGATCGAACAGAACGGGGCGAATCATGAGCAACAAGGCCGACGCGGTGGAGAACCCGGAGCCGCGCATACGGGAATTCGCGGCGCACAGTGCGGGCGGCGGCATCCCGCTGACCCTCGGACTCCTCGGCCTCCCCGGCGGCCCGGCCCTCGTGGTGGCCGGCGCGGTCACCGCGACCGCCGCCCTCAAGGGCCTCCTGATCGCACTCGGGATCCTGGTCTTCCTCACCGCGTTCCTGGTGCTGTGCGGGCTGAACACGGTGGCCCCCGGCGAGGCGCGCGTGGTGCAGCTCTTCGGCCGCTACCGCGGCACCATCCGCACCGACGGCCTGCGCTGGGTGAACCCGTTCACCTCCCGCGAGAAGATCTCGACCCGGGTCCGCAACCACGAGACCGCCGTCCTGAAGGTCAACGACGCCTACGGCAACCCGATCGAGCTCGCCGCCGTCGTGGTCTGGAAGGTCGAGGACACCGCGCTGGCCAGCTTCGAGGTCGACGAGTTCACCGAGTTCGTCGAGACCCAGGCCGAGGCCGCGGTCCGCCACATCGCGATCGAGTACCCGTACGACTCCCACGACCAGGGCGGCCTCTCGCTGCGCGAGAACGCCGAGGAGATCACCGAGAAGCTCGACGTGGAGCTCCAGGCCCGCGTCGAGGCGGCCGGCGTACGGATCGTCGAATCCCGCTTCACCCACCTCGCGTACGCCCCCGAGATCGCCTCGGCGATGCTGCAGCGGCAGCAGGCGGGCGCGGTCGTCGCGGCGCGCCGCGAGATCGTGGACGGCGCGGTGGGCATGGTGGAGCTGGCACTCGCACGCCTCGCGGAGGAGGACATCGTGGACCTGGACCCGGAGCGGAAGGCCGCCATGGTGTCGAACCTGATGGTGGTCCTGTGCAGCGACCGGGCGGCCCAGCCCGTCGTCAACACGGGCACCCTGTACTCGTGAGCCCGGCGGCTAGCGGGAACCCCGGCCCGGCGGAGCCCGCCGGCCGGGGCCGCCCGGCCAAGGAGGCCCGCAAGCAGGTGCTGCTGCGGCTGGACCCGCAGGTGTACGACGCGCTGGCCCGCTGGGCGGGCGACGAGCTGCGCAGCACGAACGCCCAGATCGAGTTCCTGCTGCGCCGCGCCCTCGGGGAGGCCGGCCGCCTCCCGGGCGGCGCGGCCCCCATCGCCCCCCGCGGCCGCCCCCGCAAACCGCCGCCCGCCACCCCCGCTACAGAATCGTGACAACCGCCCCTGACCTGCGATGACCATGCAGGTCAGGGCCTTTTTCCGCCAGCTATACACTCCGCGTATACAGCGAGGGTATACACCCCGTGTACAGTCCTGGGCATGTCCATCGGTCACACACTTCTCGGCCTCCTGGAGGCCGGCCCCCGCCACGGCTACGACCTCAAACGGGCCTTCGACGAACGCTTCGGGCACGACCGCCCGCTCGCGTACGGGCAGGTCTACTCGACCATGTCCCGGCTGCTGAAGAACGGACTCGTCGAGGTCGACGGGATAGAGAGCGGCGGCGGCCCCGAGCGCAAGCGCTACGCCATCACCGACGCCGGCATCACGGACGTCGAGGCCTGGCTCTCCCAGCCCGAGAAGCCTGAGCCGTACCTCCAGTCGACCCTGTACACCAAGGTCGTCCTCGCGCTGCTCACCCACCGCAGCGCGCACGAGCTCCTCGACACGCAGCGCGCCGAGCACCTGCGTCTGATGCGCATCCTCACGAACCGCAAGCGCGGCGGCGACCTCGCCGACCAGCTGGTCTGCGACCACGCCCTGTTCCACCTGGAAGCGGACCTGCGCTGGCTCGAACTGACCGCCGCCCGCCTCGACCGCCTCGCGCAGGAGGTACGCGCATGAACCCCGCAGGCTCCCTTCTCACCGCCACCGACCTCCGCAAGGCGTACGGGCCCACCACCGCGCTCGACGGCGCCGGGTTCTCCATCCACCCCGGCGAGGTCGTCGCCGTCATGGGCCCCTCCGGCTCCGGCAAGTCGACCCTGCTGCACTGCCTCGCGGGCATCGTCTCCCCCGACTCCGGCGGCATCGACTACGCCGGCCGCGAGATGACCGCCATGAGCGACGCCGAGCGCAGCGCCCTGCGCCGCAGCGAGTTCGGCTTCGTCTTCCAGTTCGGCCAGCTCGTCCCCGAGCTGACCTGCGTGGAGAACGTCGCCCTGCCGCTGCGCCTGAACGGAGCCAAGCGCAAGCAGGCCGAGGCCGCGGCCCTGCACTGGATGGAGCGCCTGGAGGTCGACGACCTGGCCGCCAAGCGGCCCGGCGAGGTCTCCGGCGGCCAGGGCCAGCGGGTGGCCGTGGCCCGTTCCCTGGTCACCGGACCGCGGGTGCTGTTCGCCGACGAGCCGACCGGCGCCCTCGACTCCCTCAACGGCGAGCGCGTGATGGAGCTGCTCACCGAGGCCGCCCGGTCCACCAACGCCGCGGTCGTCCTCGTCACCCACGAGACCCGCGTCGCCGCCTACTCCGACCGCGAGATCGTCGTGCGCGACGGCCGCTCCCGCGACATGGAGCGGGCCATATGAACCGCTGGCTCCAAGACCTCCGCATGGGCATGAAGTTCGCCGTCAGCGGTGGCCGCGAGGGCTGGACGCGCACCCTGCTCACCGCCGTCGGCGTGGGCCTGGGGGTGGCCCTGCTGCTGGTCACCACCGCACTGCCCAGCGCGCTCGCGGCCCGCGACGTACGCGGCGACGCGCGCAGCATCGTCACCGCCCCGACCGCCGAGCGGGCCGGACGCGACACCCTGATCATCGCGGACGTCCCCACCGCCTTCCACGGCAAGGACCTCTACGGCGCCCTGGTCCAGCCCGAGGGCCCGGACGCCCCGCTGCCGCCCGGTCTGGAGCGCTTCCCCCGCCCCGGCGAGATGGCCGTCTCCCCGGCACTGGACGAGCTGCTCGCCTCCGGCGAGGGCAAGCTGCTCCGCGAGCGCCTGGACGGGAAGGTCACCGCGATCGTCGGCGACGAGGGCCTGCTCGGTCCGGGCGAACTCGTCTTCTACATCGGCGCCGACAAACTCGACGCGAGCAGCAGCGGCGTCATGCGGATCACCGGATTCGACAACAGCAACGTCCCGGAGAAGCTGGACCCGGTCCTCGCCCTGCTCCTGCTCATGGTGTTCGTCGCGCTGCTGATGCCGGTGGCCGTGTTCATCGCCGCCGCCGTCCGCTTCGGCGGCGAGCGCCGCGACCGCCGCCTGGCCGCGCTGCGGCTGATCGGCGCGGACGGCACGATGACCCGCCGCATCGCGGCCGGCGAGGCCCTCGCCGGGGCACTGCTGGGCCTGGTGACGGGCGCCGGATTCTTCCTCGTCGCACGGCAGTTCGCCGCGCGCGTCGCGCTCATGGACCGCAGCGTGTTCCCGGCGGACCTCGACCCGAGCCTGTGGCTGGTGGCCCTGGTGGCCGTCACCGTGCCCGCGGCCTCCATCGCGGTCACCCTGTTCGCGCTGCGCGGCGTGGTGATCGAGCCGCTCGGGGTGGTCCGTACGGCCAAGCCGTCGCGGCGCCGGATCTGGTGGCGGCTGCTGCTGCCGCTGGCCGGCCTGGGCCTGCTCGTCCCCTTGATGGGACGCGGCCGGGACGGCGGAGAGTTCAACCAGTGGCAGGTGAGCACGGGTGTGGTGCTGCTGCTGGTGGGCATCACCGCGCTGCTGCCGTGGCTGGTGGAGGCCGTCGTGGCCCGTCTCGGCGGCGGCGGGGTCTCCTGGCAGCTGGCGGTACGCCGCCTCCAGCTGAGCAGCGGCGCCGCGGCCCGCCTGGTCAACGGCATCGCCGTCGCCGTCGCCGGGGCCATCGCCCTCCAGATGATGTTCGCGGGCATCGAGGGCGACTACACCGAGAACACCGGCGCGGACACGAACCGCGCGGCGATGTCGGTCTGGGTCCGCCCCTCCGCAGGCACCGACATCATTCCCCGGGCCGTGGACATCGCCGGGCAGATCGCCCGGACCGACGGGGTGGCCCAGGTCATCACGCTGACGACGGCGGGCGCCGCGGCCACCGCGCACAATCCGGAGAACCAGACCGACCTGACGATCGGCACCTGCGAGGCCCTCCGCGAGATCGCACGGCTGCCTTCCTGCAAGAACGGTGACACCTTCCTCCTCACCGGCGGTTACGACGACGAGGGCAGCCGGAAGATCGCCCGCCCCGGCGCGAAGCTGTTCATCGGAGCGCTCCACGACGACAGCGCGGCCAAGCCGACCGTCTGGACCGTGCCCCGCGGCATCCGCGCGGTGCCGAACAGGGTCGACCCGGCGGGCAGCCCCCGCGGCGGCATCCTGACCACCCCGGCCGCGGCGCCCGCGAACCTGGCCGGCGCCGGATACGCCTCGGTGTACGTCAGGCTCGACCCGACCGTGCCGGACGCCCTCGAACGCGCCCGCACCGCGGCGTTCAAGGCGGATCCGGTGCCCAACGCGATGACGCTGAGGCTGACCGACCAGAGCCGCCGCTTCACCGGCATCCAGACCGGCCTGTTCATCGGCGCCATCCTCGTCCTCCTGCTGATCGGCGCGAGCCTGCTGGTCTCCCAGCTCGAGCAGCTGCGCGAGCGCAAGAAGCTGCTGGCCGCCCTGGTCGCCTTCGGCACCCGGCGCTCCACGCTGAGCCTGTCGGTGCTGTGGCAGACCGCGGTCCCGATCGCGCTCGGCCTGCTGCTGGCCTCGGCCACGGGCCTGGCGCTGGGCGCGGTGCTGATGCGGATGGCGGCCGTGCCGGTCTCTGTGGACTGGGCGTCGGTCGGCGCGATGGCGGGCATCGGCGCGGGCGTGGTGCTGCTGGTGACCCTGCTCAGCCTGCCGCCGCTGCTGCGGCTGATGCGCCCGGACGGCCTGCGCACCGAGTAGGACGTACGCACGCTCGGCACGGCTGCCGGTGCGGCCCGCGGACTCAGTCCGTGGGCCACACCGGCAGCGGCCGTACGGCCTCCCGCAGCGCGGCGGCGAACTGCGCGAACTCGTCCTGCCGGGCGGTACCGGTGCGCATGGCGAGCGCGATCCGCCGGGAGGGCGCCGGCTCGGCGAAGTACCCGGTGGCCAGGTGTTCGTTTCGGGTGGTCTCCAGCCGCATCGCGGTGCGCGGCAGCAGGGTCACGCCCAGTCCCCCGGCGACCAGTTGGACCAGGGTGGAGAGCCCGGCCGCGGTCGTGGTGACGGCCGCGCCCTCGGTCCGCCCGGCCTCCCGGCAGATGTCGAGGGCCTGGTCGCGCAGACAGTGGCCCTCGTCGAGCAACAGCAGGTGCAGGCCGCGCAGTTCCTCGCGCGGAATGTCCCGACGGCCGGCCAGCGGGTGGTCGCGGGGCGCCACCAGCACGAAGTCCTCGTCGAAGACCGGGAGTTCGGTGACCCCCGGGACGCCCAGCGGCACCGCGAGCAGCAGCAGGTCGAGGCGTCCGCCGGCGAGCCCGTCGAGCAGCGAGGAGGTCTGCTCCTCGTGCACCTGGAGGTCCAGGCGCGGGTAGCGGCGGTGGATCAGCGAGAGCACCGTGGGCAGCAGGTACGGGGCGACCGTGGGGATCACGCCGAGCCGCAGCACTCCGGTGAACGGCGCCCGCACCGCCTCGGCCTCCTCCAGCAGCGAGCCGACCGCGTCGAGGACGGCGTGCGCGCGGGCGGCGATCTTCTCCCCGGCGGGCGAGAGGAGCACCTTGCGGGTGGTGCGCTCCAGGAGCTGCACCCCGAGGGCCTCCTCCAGCGCGGAGACGGCCCCGGACAGCGCGGGCTGGCTCATGCCGATGGCGGCCGCGGCGTCGCGGAAGTGCAGGTGCTCGGCGACGGCCGCGAAGGCGCGCAGCTGGGCGAGCGTGGGTTGCTTCGCTCCCCTATTACCGACAGCCACTGATAGGTACCTCCGATCACGTACTTCCATCCTAGCTATTTCTGTAATCAATGCAGCTGTGCCAGCATGTGAGACCAGTCCAACCCCCCTCAGGAATCATCAAAAGCCCCAAAAGGGCGGTGTTTCCGTTCCGCAAGGAGTGCACGTGCTCACTGTCGGTGACAAGTTCCCCGCGTACGATCTGACCGCTTGTGTCTCGCTCGAGGCCGGCAGCGAGTTCGCCCAGATCGACCACAAGACCTACGAGGGCAAGTGGCGCGTGGTGTTCTTCTGGCCGAAGGACTTCACCTTCGTCTGCCCGACCGAGATCGCCGCCTTCGGCAAGCTGAACGACGAGTTCGCCGACCGTGACGCGCAGGTCCTCGGCGTCTCCGGCGACTCCGAGTTCGTGCACCACGCCTGGCGCAAGGACCACGCCGACCTGCGTGACCTGCCCTTCCCGATGCTGGCCGACTCGAAGCACGAGCTCATGCAGGCCTGTGGCGTGCAGGGGGAGGACGGCTTCGCGCAGCGCGCCGTCTTCATCGTCGACCAGAACAACGAGATCCAGTTCACGATGGTGACCGCCGGTTCCGTGGGCCGTAACCCCAAGGAGGTCCTGCGGGTCCTCGACGCCCTGCAGACCGACGAGCTGTGCCCCTGCAACTGGAACAAGGGCGAGACCACCCTGGACGCCGGCGCCCTGCTGGCCGGTGAGTGACCCGTGTCCCTCGACGCACTGAAGTCCGCCATACCGGACTTCGCCAAGGACCTGAAGCTGAACCTCGGCTCGGTCATCGGCAACAGCGACCTGCCCCAGCAGCAGCTGTGGGGCACCGTCCTGGCGTGCGCGATCGCCTCGCGCTCCCCGAGGGTGCTGCGTGAGCTGGAGCCGGAGGCGAAGGCGAACCTGACGCCGGAGGCGTACAGCGCCGCCAAGTCCGCCGCCGCGATCATGGCGATGAACAACGTCTTCTACCGCACCCGCCACCTGCTCTCCGACCCGGAGTACGGCACGATGCGGGCCGGTCTGCGGATGAACGTCATCGGCAACCCGGGCGTGGAGAAGGTCGACTTCGAGCTGTGGTCCCTCGCGGTCTCCGCGATCAACGGCTGCGGCCAGTGCCTCGACTCGCACGAGCAGGTGCTCCGCAAGGCCGGCGTCGACCGTGAGACCGTCCAGGAAGCCGTCAAGATCGCCTCGGTGATCCAGGCCGTCGGCGCCACCCTGGACGCGGAAGCCGTCCTCGCCGGATAACACCGCGCCGTACGACGAGCCCCCGGCAGCACTTCCCGTGCGCCGGGGGCTCTCGCGTTCAATCCCGCAGGGTCGTGATCAGCGTCCGCATGTCCTCGATCAGCGCGGCCTGCACCGCCGTCTCGTCGGCCTCGGTGTCCGGCTCCGGTTCCGTCGGGCCCTGCCCGCCCGAGTACGACCAGCCCTGCGTCACCGACATGACGAAGACGGCGCCGCCGTCCAGCACCCGCAGCTCGGGCCCTTCGAGCGGTTCGCCCGAGACCATCACCGCGTCCTCGCCGAGGCCGGGCACCGGTTCCCGCTTCACCTCCCAGTCGGCGTTCCAGCGCCACCGGTCGATGTCGGCGTCGTACTCCGGTCCCGGGTCGGTCACCCGGTGCCGGAGCAGGGTCACGGTCACCTCGTTGACGGACTGCCAGCCTTCGCCCGGCTCGCCGCTGCCGTCGGTGGCCTTCGGCGCCGGCCCGTCGGCGCGCAGCACGCAGCTGAACCAGTCCACCGCCGGATGCGCGGCCTCCGCCCGGGTGGTCGACCCGCGCAGATTGCCCAGCACCCGGCTCAGCGCCCGGGCCCGCGCCTCGTCGCAGAGGTTGACGGGCTTGCGGTAGTTCAGCGGCGGCGCGCCGTCCCCGCCGCCGAGCGCGTACAGGGCGCCGCCCCAGGCCGCCGAGGCGGCCACCGCCCCGACGAGCGTCCACACCCACGCCCTTCGCGGCGCGCGCGCCGCCCCGGACTCCGGTTCCCGTACGAGCTGTTCGCGCGCCGGGTCCGGCGGCTCGTTCGGACTGTCGAGCTCAGGCTCGGATATCACCTTCAGTTCCCCCGTTCACATGTCACCCCTTGTTCAGCGCGACCGCGGTCATCAGTGCGCGCGTGTCCTCGATCATGGCCGACAGCACCGCGTCGGAGTCCGTCTCGGGCTCCTCCGGCGGCACGGTGCCCCCGTCGTCGTCCACGTCTCCGTCGTACTGCTGCATGACCTGCACGGACACGGAGAAGACGACGCCGCCGTCCAGTACCCGCAGTTGCCAGCTGTCGGCGCTGTCCTCCCGTACCAGCAGGGCCCGCTCACCCAGCCCCGGGACCTCCTCGGGGTTCGACCCCGAGGTGAGGAACCCGTATTGGGTCGACGTCGCGTCGAACTCCGTCTGCGGGTCCACCTTCTTGTGCCGTTCCAGCACCAGGTGGATCCACACGTGGCGGGTGTAGCCGCGATGGGACGGGACCTCGACGCCCGCCACGGAGTCCCGCGAGCAGGCACTGCGGTCGAGCACCGGGTCACGGCGCTTGACGACGTCGCCCTGGGTCACGGTCTCCCCCAGCAGCCGGGTCAGGGCCGCCGCGCTGAAGCGCTTGCACAGGTCGTCGCCCGCCGCGTAGCGGATCTCCGGCGGCGTGTCCGCGGCCGTGACGTTGATCAGTACGCCCGCCCACACCGACGACGCGAGCAGCGCCCCGCCGAGCGCCCAGCGCCACGGCCGGCGCGCCCCCCGTTCCCGGACCGCGGCGGGCTCGCGCACCTCGGGCTGCTCGTACCGCCGGGCGCCGGGCGGCTCGTACTCCCCGTCGAGCTCAGGCTCGGATATCACCTCTGGTGTCCCCCTGGTCGGTCGGAGCCGCCGGCAGGGCCGTCGCGCCGTGGGGCGCCGGGCCGATGCGCAGCTCCTGTTCACGGGAGTACGCCCGCAGGTAGCCGACCACGGTGTTGGTGACGGCGACCAGCGGGACCGCGACCACCGCGCCCCCGATGCCCGCGATCATCCCACCCGCGGCCACCGAGAGCACTACCGCCAGCGGATGGACCCGCACCGCCCGTCCCAGGATGAACGGCTGGAGCACGTGCCCCTCGATCTGCTGCACCGCGAGGACCACGAGCAGCACCAGCAGGGCCGTCACCGCCCCCTCGGTGACCAGCGCCACCACCACCGCGAGCGCCCCGGAGATCACCGCGCCGACCAGCGGGATGAAGGCGAACAGGAAGATGAAGACGGCCAGCGGCACCGCCATCGGCACGTCCAGGAAGTAGATGCCGAGGCCGATGAAGATGGCGTCGATGAGGGCGACGATGACCGTGCCGCGCACGTACGCGGTGAGGGTCCGCCAGGCCCGCGGGCCCGCGCCGGCCACGCCGGTGCGGGCGATGGCGGGGACCAGGCCGAGGGTCCACTGCCAGATCCGCTTGCCGTCGTAGAGCAGGAAGAGGGTGGAGAACATCGCGAGGAGGATCCCGGTCAGCACCTCGACCATCACCGTGACGCCCTGGAGGCCGGCGGAGGTGATCTCGTCGGTGTTGGTGCCGATGGTCTCGCTGAGGTTCTTCGCGATGTCGTTGATCTGTTTTTCGGTGACGTGGAACGGGCTGTTCAGCGCGGCGCGTTTGAGCTCGTCGATGCCGTCGCGGAGCCGGTCGGAGAGGTCGTCGAGGTTCTCCATGACCTGCCAGACCACGAACCAGCCGACCAGTCCGATGACCACGAACCCGAGGATCGCGGTGACGGCGGTCGCCAGCCCGCGCGGCAGGCCGAGCCGCCGCAGCCGGACCACGAACGGCTGGAGCAGGGCGGTGACGAGCATGGCCGCGGCGAAGGCGAGGACGACCAGCCGGACTTCGCTGATCACCCTCATCAGCACCCAGAGGAGGGCGGCGACCAGCAGCAGCCGCCAGCTGGCCTCCGCGGCCACCCGGACGCCCCACGGCACCACGCTCACCGGGTCGGGCCTGGCGGGCGGGCGGTGGACGGGCGGCACGGCGTGCTCGCCCGCGGGCGCGGGCGGCGCGGGCGCCGGCCCGGGTGCGCCCGTACCGGCATCGTCGTCGTCACGGTGTTCGCGCGCGGGCAGCGCCTTGCCGAGCCGGCCGAGCCAGCCCGCCGGCGTATTGCCTGGCTCCTTCACCATCTGGATCCCTTTCCCCCGCCCCCCGGCTGCACGACACGCCCGACCGTACACGCGAGAAGCCCCGCACCGAAGGACGGTGGGGGCTTCATCGGGCCGGCCTCGAGGCCGGGTCGAGCCGGGGAGCCGGTCGCGCCGGGGATGCGGCGCGGTGGCCGGCCTAGTACCAGCTGTTGGCCTGCCAGAAGCTCCAGGCGCCGCAGGGGCTGCCGTAGCGCTCGTTCATGTAGTTCAGGCCCCACTCGATCTGGGTGGCGGGGTTGGTGCGCCAGTCGGCACCGGCCGAGGACATCTTGGAGCCCGGCAGCGCCTGGACGAGGCCGTACGCGCCCGAGGACTGGTTGACGGCGAGGTAGTTCCACGTGGACTCGTGGTTCACGATGTTGCTGAAGCACTGGAACTGGCTCGACGGCACCATCTGCCGCGCGATGGCCTTGACCTGGGCGACCGTGTACGAGGACTGCGGGCTGAAGTCGTCGGCGGAACGGCCGGCGGAGCGGCTCGCGGCCTCTTCCTTGGCCTCGCGCTCCTTCTTCGCCTTCGCCTCGGCCTCGACGGCGGCGGCCTTCTTGGACTTGGCGTCCTTGGCGGCCTGCAGGCGGGCGGTCTCCTCCGCGGCCTTCTTGGCGTCGGCGTCGGCCTGGAAGGCGAGTGCGTCGGCCTGCTGCGTCAGGGACGCGGTCTGGACCTGGGCCTGCTCGTTCACCGGGATGTCGGTGAGGAGCGTCGTACCGGCAGCGGTCGTCTCAAGGTCGTTCGCGGGCATGGTGTCGCCGGCGGCGACGCCCACGACGGCTCCGACGGTGGTGACGGCAGTGGCGGACGCCACGGCGAATCCCCGAACCGAGATCCGGCTCACACGGTTTCCTTCCAGCAACGTCCGCAGGGTGACCTCACGGACGCAAAAGTGCCCCTGGCACTGTCCTCCGCTACGACTGGTCACTGGAGGCGCTGGCCCGACGGCAACTCCCCTCGCGGGGGTGCCTCGTGGTGCTTCCGGGCGGCATACGGCGTCGTCTGTTGAGTTGTTGTCGTACTCCGTAGCTCCTGGAGGTCCAGGAGATACAGGTGTGCCGTATGCGGGGCCTGACGGAAGCAAGACTTTGCCGGACCCGGACGCCCGGAGGCAATTCTCCACTGAGTGTGAAAGCTCACACCTGGTACGCAGCAAGAGGTTTACGCAAAGGCCTGTGCACCAGGATGCCGCCCGGCTAGGCTCTTCGCCTTTGCCGGACGGCACCCAACGCATTGCCCCTTTCGGGCTGTTAGACCGATTCGAGCATCTCGGTCACCAGGGCCGCGATCGGGGAACGCTCCGAGCGGGTGAGGGTGACGTGCGCGAACAGCGGATGCCCCTTCAGTTTCTCAACGACGGCGACCACTCCGTCGTACCGGCCGACGCGCAGATTGTCCCGCTGGGCGACGTCATGCGTCAGAACGACCCGGGAATTGGCCCCGATCCGGGACAGAACGGTCAGCAGGACGTTCCGTTCCAGCGACTGGGCCTCGTCCACGATGACGAACGCGTCGTGCAGCGAGCGGCCCCGGATGTGGGTGAGCGGCAGCACCTCCAGCATGCCGCGGCCCAGCACCTCCTCGATCACGGCCCGACCGGCCACCGCGGAGAGCGTGTCGAAGACCGCCTGGGCCCACGGGCTCATCTTCTCCGAGGCGTCTCCCGGCAGATAGCCGAGCTCCTGCCCGCCGACCGCGTACAGCGGCCGGAAGACCATCACCTTCTGATGCTGCCTCCGCTCCAGTACGGCCTCCAGGCCCGCGCACAGGGCCAGCGCCGACTTGCCGGTGCCGGCCCGGCCGCCGAGCGAGACGATGCCGACCTCCGGGTCGAGCAGGATGTCCAGCGCGATGCGCTGTTCGGCGCTGCGGCCGTGGATGCCGAAGGCCTCGCGGTCCCCGCGGACCAGCCGGACGTTCCCGTCGGACGTCACCCGGCCGAGCGCCTTGCCGCGCTCGGACTGCAGGACCAGTCCGGTGTGGACGGGGAGTTCGGCGGACTCCGGCACGTACAGCCGCTCCTCGGAGTAGAGGAGGTCGACCTGTTCCCCGGAGAGGGAGAGCTCGCTCATGCCCGTCCAGCCCGCGTCGGTGATGGCGAGCTCGGCGCGGTACTCCTCGGCGAGCAGCCCCACGGAGGAGGCCTTGATGCGCAGCGGGAGATCCTTCGACACCACCGTGACGTCGTAGCCCTCGGCCTGCAGGTTGCGGGCGACGGCGAGGATCCTCGAGTCGTTGTCCCCCAGCCTGAAGCCCGCGGGCAGGACGCCCGGATCGGAGTGGTTGAGCTCGACACGCAGGGTGCCGCCCAGCTCGCCCAGCGGGATGGGGGCGTCGAGGCGTCCGTACCGGACCCGGAAGTCGTCGAGCTGGCGCAGGGCCTGCCGGGCGAAGTAGCCGAGTTCGGGATGGTGCCTCTTGGCCTCCAGCTCCGTGATCACGACGATCGGGAGCACCACTTCGTGCTCGTCGAAGCGCCGGATCGCGTTGGGGTCTGCCAGCAGGACACTGGTGTCGAGGACGTAGGTCCGCCTGTCGGGCAGGCGGCGCTTTGTGCTGGTCACCACGGAAGGACGTACCCCCTCGGAAGAGGTCGGGCCATGAAGACCGGACCGGTCATCGGCCGCAATGCCAGGGCCGATTTCCGGCCCTCCCACTCCGTCCGTGCGAACCGCACGTGCGTCCTGGTGCAAAGGGCCTCCCGGGCGGACGGCGCCTGTGCCGCCCGCTGAGACTCGACACCCGTGGATCGGGCGTCGACCTGCAAGGGATATGCCCTCGAACATGCGCTGCCATGCCTTGGCATATGACGGACGCTCGGTGAATCCCTGGTGAAGGCCTCGCGAGGGCGGCGGGAGGGGCGGCGGACCGGCCCGTGGTGGTGCCCGAGGGGGTGTCGGGGCGGGTCCCGGCGGGTGCCCGAAGGGGCGTCAGGTCCCGTAGCGCCGGTGCCGGGCCGCGTAGTCGCGCAGCGCCCGGAGGAAGTCGACCTTGCGGAAGGCCGGCCAGAA
Source organism: Streptomyces sp. NBC_00239 (assembly GCF_036194065.1). Taxonomy (NCBI): domain Bacteria; kingdom Bacillati; phylum Actinomycetota; class Actinomycetes; order Kitasatosporales; family Streptomycetaceae; genus Streptomyces; species Streptomyces sp. NBC_00239. The sequence continues at coordinate 3,229,154 of NZ_CP108095.1, forward strand.
GACCTCGCAGAAGTAGTACTCGGAGTGCGCGCTCTGCCACAGCATGAATCCGGACAGGCGCTGTTCGCCGCTGGTGCGGATCACGAGGTCCGGGTCGGGCTGGCCGCGGGTGTAGAGGTGTTCCGAGATGTGGTCGATGTCGAGGATCTCGGCGAGCTCCTCGATCGAGGTGCCCTTCTCGTGGTGCTCCAGCAGCAGCGAGCGGACCGCGTCGGCGATCTCCTGGCGGCCGCCGTAGCCCACCGCGACGTTGACGAGTATCCCGGTGTGCCCGTCGGTGGCCTGTTCGGCCTCCTTGAGCACCGCCTGGGTCTGCGCCGGCAGGATGTCGAGGTTGCCGACGTGGTGGACGCGCCAGCGGCCGTTCGCGGCGAGTCCGCGGACGGTGTTCTCGATGATGTTGAGCAGCGGGCGGAGCTCGACCTCGGGACGGTCCAGGTTGTCCGTGGAGAGCATCCACAGGGTCACGACCTCGACGTCGGTCTCGTTGCACCAACCCAGCAGCTCGGTGATCTTGTCGGCGCCGGCCTGATGGCCCTGCTCGGTGGTACCGCCGGCGGCCTTGGCCCAACGCCGGTTGCCGTCCAGGATCACGCCGATGTGCTTGGGCACCGCGTCGTGGTCGAGGCGGCCTTCCACCCGGCGTGCGTACAGCCTGTACACCAGGTCGCGCAGCTTCACGATCTTCCAGCCCCTCCGTGCAAAGCCCCCGTGCGAATTGCGAGCCCCCCGACTGCGCCAAACATACTGCGCGCCGGGATACCTGGCCCAACTCGGTCTGTCACAACCACGTGATAGAGAGGACAACGTGACTGATAACAATCCCTATCGGGCAGCCTCCGCGCGCTACGACTCCATGGAGTACCGGCGCAGCGGCCGCAGCGGCCTCAAGCTCCCCGCCGTCTCCCTCGGTCTCTGGCACAACTTCGGCGACGACACGTCGCTGGAGTCCCAGCGGGCGATCCTGCGGCGCGCCTTCGACCTCGGGGTGACCCACTTCGACCTGGCGAACAACTACGGTCCGCCGCCGGGTTCCGCCGAGCTGAACTTCGGCAAGATCTTTGCGCAGGACTTCGCGCCGTACCGCGAGGAGCTGGTCGTCTCCACCAAGGCCGGCTACCTGATGCACGAGGGCCCGTACGGCGAGTGGGGCAGCCGCAAGTACCTGCTCGGCTCGCTCGACGCCTCGCTGGCGCGGATGGGGCTCGACTACGTCGACATCTTCTACTCGCACCGCTTCGACCCGGAGACCCCGCTGGAGGAGACCATGGGCGCGCTCGCGTCCGCGGTCCAGCAGGGCAAGGCGCTGTACGTGGGCGTGTCCTCCTATACGGCGGAGCAGACGGCGGAGGCGGTGCGGATCCTGAACGACATGGGTGTGCGCCCGCTGATCCACCAGCCCTCGTACTCCATGATCAACCGCTGGACCGAGGAGGACGGGCTGCTCGACACGCTGGAGGAGTCCGGCATGGGCTGCATCTCCTTCGTGCCGCTCGCCCAGGGCCTGCTCACCGGCAAGTACCTGAAGGGCATTCCGGAGGGATCGCGCGCCACCCAGGGCAAGTCCCTGAATCCGGACCTGCTCTCCGACGAGGTGGTCCGCCGCCTGAACGGGCTGAACGACATCGCGGCCCGGCGCGGCCAGTCGCTGGCGCAGCTCGCGCTGACGTGGGTGCTGCGGGACCCGCGGATGACGTCGGCCCTGATCGGCGCGTCGAGCGTGGCGCAGTTGGAGGAGAACGTGGCGGCCCTGGCCGGTGCGCCGCTGTCGGAGGAGGAGCTGAAGGAGATCGATTCCTTCGCGGTCTCGACCCCTGGCGCCAACATCTGGGCCCAGCGGGGATGACCTGCGTTTTCTGTGTCCGCGGGTGCGGACACGAAAAACGGGCCGGTCCGTGGGGGGGATACGGACCGGCCCGAGGGGGGGTTCCACCATAACCCTTCGTAAAGCGTGCCGCGTGCACCGGCGCGCCACGACTACGCTCCGAGTCCGCCCAGCAGCACTCCGGTGAATGCGCCGGCCGCCATGAAGGGTCCGAAGGCGAGGGCGGTCCGGCGGCCCCCGCGGCCGCGCACCGCAAGGGCGAGGCCGTAGAGGGTCCCGTAGAGGAAGCCCAGGAACACCCCCACGAGCCATACCCCCCACCCGTACCACCCAAGAGCTACCCCCAGGGCGAGCGCCAGCTTGACGTCGCCGAAGCCCATGCCGTCCGGGTTGATCAGGAACAGCACCAGGTACCCGGCGCCGAGGGCGAGCCCGCCGAGCACCGCGCGCGGCCAGTCGCCGCCGGCGCGGCCGGTGAGGGCGGCCACGCCGAGCAGGGCGGTGACGGCGAGCGCGAGCGGCAGGGTCAGTACGTCGGGCAGCCGGTGCACGGCCCGGTCCACGAGCGCGAGCAGCACGACGACGGGTGCGAGCAGCGCCCAGACCAGCGACTCGGCCGTCCCCCCGGCGGCCGCGGCCAGGGTCCCGCACACGAGCGCGCTCAGGACGGCGGGGCCGGCGGGGGGCGGGCCGTAGCGGGCGGGGCCGGTGGGGCCCGTGGGGCACAGCGGGCAGTGGGAGCGGCCCAGCCAGGCTGCGGCGGGGCCGGTCAGGGGGTGGCCGGCCGGGCAGCCGGAGCGCCACGGCTCGTCCGGCTCGACGGACAGCCGGTAGACGGCCCGGGGCAGCAGCAATCCGGCCCCCACGCCGTACCCGAGCGCCACCACGACCATCCCGACGACCACCACGCCCCGACCCTAAGCGCTCCCGCGCCGCACCCCGGGGGCTTTCGCAACCCTGCCGCGGCCTGAACCAGGCCCGAACCCCCCGACGCCCGACCGCACATCACCCGGCCGCACCCAGAACAGCCCCATCCCTCCGGCTGCCCGCGGGGCACCTCCCAGCCTCACTGGCTGCCGGCTGCCCGAGGGGCCCCCAGCCGAGCCGGCTGCCCGCGGGGCAATCCCCAGCGAGCCGGCTGCCCGCGGGGCGACCTCCAGCCTCGGCGGCAACATCCAGCCCCGCCGGCGTTTGAGGCGCGGGTCCGGGCAGAGCCCGCCAACCCCGCGCAACCTCCAGCCCCCGCCGGGTCAGAGCCCACCTCCAGCCTCGCCGGCGTTTGAGGAGCGGGTCCGGGCAGAGCCCGCCTCCGTTTTAGGCGCGGGTCCGGGCGGAGCCCGCCTCCGTTTTAGGCGCGGGTCCGGGCGGAGCCCGCCAACCCCGCGCACCCACCAGCCCCTCCGGCGCTTGAGGAGCGGGTCCGGGCGGAGCCCGGTGCCCGGCGGAGCCGGGTTGCTTGGGGCTCCGCCCCAAACCCCGCGCCTCAAACGCCGGCGAGGCTGGAAGTTGCCGCACGCAGCGCCGACAAGGCCCGGGGGTTGCGCCCAGGGCGTCGGCGAGGTTGGGGGTTGCGCCCCAGGGTGCTGGGAGGCCGGGGACGGCCCGGGCAGGGTGGCGGGCGGGGGTGGAGGTTGCGCCCATGGCGACGGGGCCCGGCGCCTACCCTGATCGCCATGGGACGACGCTGGCAGGACGGGACCGGGACGCTCACGGTGGCCGGTGACGGCAAGGGCGGCGTCGCAGACAGCGGCGGCGGCGCGCAGATACCCGTGGAGGTCGCGGCCTCGTACCGGTCCCGGACCCGCGGCCTCCTCGGCCGGGCCGGCATCGACGGCGCCCTGCTGCTGACCCCGGCCGGCAGCGTGCACACCTTCCGGATGCGCTTCGCGATCGATGTGGCGTACCTGGACCGGCACTTGCGGGTGCTGGCCGTACGTACGATGCCCCCCGGCCGCCTCGGCCTGCCACGGCTCCGGTCGCGTCACGTCCTGGAGGCGGAGGCGGGCGCACTGGCCCGCTGGGGCATCCGGCCCGGCTCCCACCTGAGGGTGACGCCCGACTGACGGCGACGCCCGGCTGACGGCGGCGGGCCGACAGCCGAAATGCCCGACTGGCGCGGCGGCGGCCGTGACGCACGGCCACCCGTGACGCCCGACCGACCGAGCCGATTCGCACGCGGTGTCCGACTGACGGAACACCGCCTAGGCGGGCACCGCCCGGCACGGTAAGTTGGGGCGGTTGGGCACGGGCGGTCAGGGGAGCTGGCATGGCGGAAAACGCGCAGATCACCGCGCTCGAACGGATCATGCCCGCGGTGCACGGCGCGGACGAGCAGGTCGACTGGGCCGCGGCCGAGGCGACCTGGGGCACCCGTTTCCCCTCGGACTTCGTCGCGTTCATGGCCCGGTACGGGGCCGGCCGCATCAACGCCGAGGCGAGCATCCTGGTGCCGCTGCCCACGCCCGGCCCGCAGTGGGACCCGGCGGACATGGTCGAGGAGACCGGGAACGCCCGCTTCACCTGGGAGCAGGAGGGCGGCCCGGCGGTCTTCGAGACCGACCCCGAACACATCCTGGCCTGGGGCATCACCGCGGGCGCCGACATACTGTGCTGGCACACCAGCGACCCCGACCCGGACCGCTGGCCGGTCCTGGTCTGCGGCCGGCACACGGCCGACCCCTTCGCGGTGTATCCGTACGGCATGGCCGAATTCCTGCAACGGCTGTTCTCGGACGAGTTCGACGTGAATCCGGTGAGCATCACCTTCTGGGACGGCGCCCCGCTCAGCTTCGTGCACTGGCGCGAGGCGCAGCGCCGCTGGCAGGACGGGCGCAATCCGGAGACCGGCGAGCCCGACCCGTACGCGGGCGAGTTCACCGGCTGACCGGACAACCCCGCCCGCCCCGCCCCTCCCCGCATTCCCTCCTCGCTCCGCCCCTTCGGCCGGCTCCGGAAACTTCTCCGGAGTCGGCCGAATGCGTTCTACGCGCGTCCGAATTGCCGATTCCCCATCGAAAAACACCAGCCTGAAAAGCCGCAGTTGGAGCAAGAGCCATAACTGGGGTTCACATGGACCCATTCACCCAAAAGAAGGAGAGAATTCCGGACGCACTGTCCAAAACAAGATCAAGAGGATCGACCTGTGCGACGAAGACACTCCGGCGCGATCGCCTCCGCGGCCGCGATCGCCCTTCTCGGCACCCTCGCCGGATGCGGCACCTCGACCGGGTCCGGTGACGGCTCGACACTGCACCTGGTCGCCGCCGAGTACGGCGACACCCCGGCCACCAGCTCGAAGGCGTACTGGGACAAGATCACGGAGCGGTTCGCCGCCGAGAACCCCGGCCTGGAGGTCGAGGTCGACCTCTACCCCTGGGCGGACGTGGACCGCGAGGTGACCCGCATGGTCAAGGCCGGCGACGCCCCGGACATGGCCCTGATGGGCGCGTACTCCGACTTCGCGGCCCAGGGCCGCCTGTACGAGGCCTCCGACCTGCTCACCGTCGCCGCCGAGGCGAACTTCCTGCCGCCGCTGGTCGAGGCCGGCTCGGTGGGCAACAAGCTGTACGGCCTGCCGTTCGTCGCCAGCACCCGGCTGCTCTTCTACAACGAGGAACTGTTCGAGAAGGCGGGCGTCGACGCGCCGAAGACCTGGTCGCAGTTGAAGCGCGCGGCGGAGGCCCTCAAGGCGGACGGCGTGAAGACCCCGTACGCCCTTCCCCTCGGCCCCGAGGAGGCCCACGCCGAGGCGATGATCTGGGAGCTCAGCAACGCCGGCGGGTACGCGGACGGCAGCGGCGGCTACAGCATCGCCTCCGACCAGAACGTCCAGACCTTCCGCTGGATCAAGGAAAAGCTGGTCGCACCCGGCCTGACCGGCCCGGTCGCCCCCGGCAGGCTCAACCGGCAGGACGCGTTCGCCGCCTTCCTGCGCGGCGAGGTCGGCATGCTGAACGGCTATCCGTCCCTGGCGCACGAGGCCAAGGCGCGCGGCATCCGCGTCGGCACGGTGGAAATGCCCGTGGCCGACTGGCTCACGGACGGCGAGACCCCGCCCACGATGGGGGTCGCCGACTGGATGATGGCCTTCAAGCAGAACGGCAAGCGCGAGAACATCGGGAAGTTCCTCGACTTCGTCTACGAGGACGAGAACCTCAGCGAGTTCGCCGGGCGCTACCACCTGCTGCCCTCCACGGTCACCGCGTCCCGCACGCCCGCGGGCGGCGGCCTCGACGACAGCGACGAGCAGTTCCTCACCGCCCTGCGCAGCGCCCAGCTGTATCCGGTGAGCAAGTCGTCCTGGCTCCAGGTCAGCGACACGATCAAGCGGAACATCGGGCGGGCAGTGGCGCCCGGCTCCGACCCGCGGGACGTCCTGGAGGACATCGCCGACCAGGCCCGTACCCTCTCCAGCCGGCCCTGACCCTTACGGGTTCAAGGGTCAGGGTCTTACGGGCTTACGGGCCTCCGGGCGAGCGCAGCCGCAATCCACCCGTCCTGCGGCGGCGCAGCGAGCAACATGCCGTACGCGGTCGTACGCCGCCGAACCGGCGCCCGGCCGGCCGCCCGTCACGCACCCACAAGGTGCACGGGGCGGCGGCCCACACCGACCACCGGTCTCCGACGACCGACCACCGACCCCGACCACCGACCCCGGTCACCGGTCACCGGTCACCGGTCACCGGTCACCGGTCACCAGTCACCAGTCACCAGTCACCGACAGCTCAGTGGCTGAGCGCGTCCCTGAACTCCTTGCAGGAGGAGTTCCACCGCAGCGACCCGCCGACCTCCGCCGCGTGCGTCCCGGTCCGGGCGATCGACCAGGTGACGGTGTACGTGCCCGAATCGCAGGCGATCTTCTTGCCGAGCGGGAACTTCTTCTCCAGCACGGCCGGCCGGTCCGCCTGCGCCTCGTGCACCGCGGCCACCTGCACGCCCTTCGCGTTGCGGAGCACCGCGTGCAGGGTCACCGGATGCTTGCCCTTCTTCTCGCTCAGGCCCTTCCTGAGGATGACCTGGGTGGCGATCTCGTACGAGAACTCGAAGGCGGGCCGGTAGACGAGCGTGTCGAGGTCCGGGGTCTTGGCACCCCACTCCTTGGCCTCCTGCGGGCTCGTCCGGTCCTTGAGCCGGTAGTCCATGCCCGGGCGGAAGCGGAACCGGCCGCTGAGCTTGTGCCGGTCCCCCTTGGTCCACTGCGACTTCATGGCCTTGTTGCCGCCGGCCGGATCCTGGAGGTACTCGGTGCCCTTGACGTCGTCGTCGGCCTGCGCGAGCGCGGCGGAGCCGAGGACCGAGAGGACGGCCGCGGCAGCGAGCACGGCGGTGTGGAAGCGCTTCATGCCCCGGTCAACGCGCCCGCCGCGCGGCCCGGAACGAACCCCCTGGCGCATTCACCCGTACGAGCCCCCACCGGCCCGCAGGCGCCCGCACGAGCCCGGCGGGTCCGACCGGGCCGGGAATAGCAGCACAGCGTGGGCAGTTGGCGATCCCTAAGTGAGACGAACGCAACGACGGGGGAAGCGTGCGATGACGGATCAGTCGGGTCAGCGGGTTCAGCCGGATCAGGAGAACGGGGCGGAGGCGGTGCACGGGACGGTCGAGGCGGGCTGGGAGTCGGTACGGGTGGAGTTCGAGGCGGTCGTGGCCGCCGAACCTCACAACCCGGAAGCGCAGTTGGCCGTCTACCGGGACGGACGGCAGGTGGTCGACCTGTGGACCGGCGCGCACACCGGCGCCGACACGCTGGGGCCGGTCTACTCCATCACCAAGGGCGCGGCGCACCTCGTGGTGGCGCTGCTCGTCCAGGACGGCGTACTGGAGCTCGACCGTGAAGTCAGCTCGTACTGGCCCGAGTTCACGGGCGGCGGCAAGGAGCGGCTGACGCTGCGCGGGCTGATCGCGCACACCTCGGGCCTGGTCAACACCCCCGAGGGGTTCTCGATCGACGAGCTGGCGGACGAGCCGCTGGTCGCGGCCCGGCTGGCGGCCGGCGACCCGTACTGGGAGCCGGGGACGGCGTACGGGTACCACGCTTTCGTGATCGCCGCGCTGACCGGCGAGGTCGTCCGCCGGGCCACCGGTCGGTCCATCCGGGAACTGTTCGAGGAGCGCGTCCGCGCCCCCTACGGGCTGGACTTCCACATCGGGCTGTCCGAGGAGCTGGCGCGGGAGCGGTGGGCGCCGGTCCTGCCCGCGCTGCCGACCGAGGAGCAGCTCGCGGCGTTCGCGCAGAACCCGCTGCCGCAGGACAGCCTGCTGCCGGTGGCCTTCAACATGCACCGCGAGACCCCGATGGACCTGGTGGAGTACGGCAACTCCCCGCGGATCCGCGCCCTCGGCCCGGCCTCGGCGGGCGGCAGCGCCACGGCCCGCGGGGTGGCCCGCATGTACGCGGCGGCCATCAGCGGGGTGGCGGGCCTGCCGCCGCTGCTGAAGCCGGAGACGGCGGCCGAGTTCGCCCGCGTGCACCTGCGCGGCACGGACCGGGTGACGACCGAGGAGAACCACTTCGGCCTGGGCTTCGAGACGCAGCCCCTGGTGGGACCGCAGGCCTTCGGCCACTGCGGTGCGGCGGGCGGCAACGCGTGGGCGGATCCGGCGACGGGCCTGGCGTACGCCTACACCCGCCGCCGGTTCTTCTTCCCGGGCGGCTCCGCCACCGAGAACACGCGCCTGACCGCCGCGGCGGTCGCGGTCGTCCGCTAGTGCTGCGGCCGGGAAGGTCTGCCGGGTTGCGGCGTCCGGTGCGGTGCGTCGCAAGGCGGAGGATCGCAGCTCGCACTAGACGTACTTGCGCGGTCCGGCAACGCGGCGAGGTGCCGTGCCGGGCGTCGCAACACGGTGAACCTTTCCGGTCACAGCACTAGGTCCGCCAGGTCCCCCCGGCGGCTCGCTGCGGGGGTACCGCTCCTGGCGGCGCTACGCCTGGCCGGTTTCGAAGCGGCTGATCTTGTGGCCGTCGGCGGTGACCTCGAAGCGCCAGGCGGTGCGCATCTCGCCCCAGGTGTCGTTGCGGTACTTCACGATCAGGGACCGGCCGCCGTCGGATTCCTTCTCCACCGCCATGTGGCCGGAGGAGGCGAAGATCTCGCGGTCGGTCCACTCGCGCACGTCCCGGTCGGAGCCGTCGTCGGACATCGTCGCGTCGGGCGTGAGCAGCGCGAAGAGGGCGTCCTGGTCGTGGCTGTTGACGGCGGCGACGAACGCGGCGACGGCCGGGTCGGAGAGGTGGCCGGGGGCGATGGACACGGGGGCTCCCTGGGGTGCGGGTCGAGTGCGGCGTCGGGCCGCGGGCACCCACCAGGGAACACCCGCGGCGGCCGACGGCGGCCGACCCTCACCCGTTCGCCCCGACCGCCGCGTGTCAGACGGCACCCGGGGCGTACGGGGAGCCCGTAGGGGGTGTCAAGAGGCGTCGGGGTTGGTGCGCACCGGGAAGCCGAAGGTGCGGCCCTGCTCCTTCAGCCACGGCAGGACCTGCTCCAGGGCCGAGACGCTCTGGCTGCGGTCGCCGCCGCCGTCGTGGAAGAGGATGGTCGGGCCGTTGCCCAGCTCGTTCCTGACGGTGTTCACGATCGCGGCGGTGCCGGGCTTCTCGAAGTCCTTGGTGTCGACGTTCCAGCCGAGGGGCCGCATCCCGGCGGCCGCGGCGATCCGCCGGCTGTCGGGGGTGAAGGCGCCGCCCGGCGCCCGGTAGTACTCGACCTTCGCGCCCCCGGCCGCGTCTTCGATCATCTTCTTCGCGTCGAGGATCTGCGTCTTCTGGTAGGCGACGGACTTCTTGTCCATCGACGTGTCGTGGGTCATGGTGTGGTCGCACAGCCGGTGGCCGTCCGCGACGACCCGCTTCACCAGGTCGGGGAACTCCTTGGCCTGCGGGCCGATCATGCAGAACACGGCCTTGACCTGGTTCTCCTTGAGGATCTCCAGGATCCTGGGCGTCCACCGCGGGTCCGGACCGTCGTCGATGGTGATGTTCACCGCCGAGCCGCCCGACTCGGAGGCGTGCGCGATGCTCTCCGGCATCCGCACCGGCGGCGCCTGCACCGGCGCCTTCGCCCGCGAGTCCGGCTTCCGGGCCTGCGCCGCATCGGCCTTGGCGGCCTCGGAGTCGGTCAGCACGGCCGCCCCCCACACGGCAAGACTGAGCGCGACCGCCGACGCCGCCACGGCTATGTGCGCGCTGTACTTGCTCTTCATCCCCATGGAATGCCCACTCCCCGCAGCTTCTTGACCGTCTCCCAGATGAGAGACGGTATGCACCGCGGGACGGTTTCACCCAATTCGGACTTGACAAGGGGCACATGACGGGCCGGGGCCGGGACTTCGGCCCCCGCCGACCGGGAGCGGGCGCGACCTGTGCACCGTGCGGGGCCTTCTCGTCGTCGCGGACGTCGATGCGCGCGGCGTCGATGCGCGCGGCGTCGATGCGCGCGGCGTCGATGCGCGCGGCGTCGATGCGCGCGGCGTCGATGCGCGCGGCATGGGTGTACGCGGCATGGGTGTACGCGGCATGGGTGTACGCGGCATGGGTGTACGCGGCATGGGTGTACGCGGCATGGGTGTACGCGGCATGGGTGTACGCGGCATGGGTGTACGCGGCATGGGTGTACGCGGCGTCGGTGTACGCGATGACGGTGTACGCGGCGTATGCCTGCCCGCCGCGGGTCGTGGCGGACGGTCCGGCCTGACGTGGGGAGGGGGTCAGACGGGTGCGGGGGCCTGGAGGGGGTGGATGGCTTCCAGGACGGGGGTGCCGTGCAGGCCGGCGATGGCGGCCAGGCCGGTCAGGCGGATGAGGGCGTCCTGGGCCTGAGGGGCGTCCAGGTCCGCGTCGGGGTTGATCGCGTCCAGGCAGACGTCGAGGACCTTGCGGTCCGAGGAACTGAGTTCGGGGCGCATGGTCAGGGCCGCGGCGGCCAGTTCGCGGACGGCGAGCTGGGGGTCCGGCGGGCCGGGGTGCCTGAATTCGCCGACGGTGTGGTCACCGTGGCGAGTGATCTCGTCACCGAAGTGGATGTTGCTGGTCATGACACACCTGCCGGGGTCGTGGCTCCCCTTCCCTTCCAGCGTAGACCCGCGGGGCGGGCGGGGCAGGTCGGGCGGCGGGCCGGCCGGGCGGGCGGGGCATGCCGGGCCGGACCTGGCGGGTCAGGCGGATCGGGCCGGGCCTGAACCGGGTGGGCCGTGGGGGGGGCGGCCGGTGGGCCGAGCTGGTCAGGCAGGCAGGCCGGGGGGAATCGGACGGGCCGGGCCGGCCGGGTCGGTGGGGCAGACGAGTCGGGCGGGTGGGGCGGGCCGACCCGAATCAGGCCGGCGGGCCAGGCGGCTCAGGTGGTGGGGGGTGTCGGGGGGAGGCGGTCGGCGCGGTAGCCGACCGGGCCGGTCGCTCCGGCTTCGCCGGTCAGGGACAGGTCCAGGACGCGCGGGGTGGTGACGGACTCGCGGGCGGACACGGTGCCGTTGCAGGGGGCGGTCCATTCGGTCTTCGGCCGGGTACCGACCGTGACCCGGACCCGGCCGCCGCCGAGGCAGACCACGGAGAACCGGTACGGGCCGGGCTGCCACGCCGCGTCCACGTCGCCGATGGGCTGCGCCAGGTCCGACACCCCGACCATGACGTTCCGGTCGGCGTCGCCGTCGTCTCCTTCGCCGTGCGCGAAGGCGTACGCGTCGCCGTACTCGCCGAAGCCGATGAGCTGCTTGACGCGGGCGGTGTCGGCCGGGGCGGGGGCCGGGGGCTGGGCTGCCGGGGTGACCGCGTGGGGCCGGGCCGGGCGGGCGGTGGGGGCGTCGGCCGGGGCGGCCGGGCCGGAGGTGCAGCCGGAGAGGGCTGTGAGCAGGGCGAATGCGAGGAGGGGGGTGGCGGTGGAGCGGCGTGTGGTGATCATGGGGGAACGCTAGGCGGGGGCGGTGGGGGTCGGGGGCCGGATGCGGATCTTCTGAGCGGAATCTGAGGATGGCCGCGGTGGAGCGCCGCCGGTGGCGCGCCGCCGCGCGCTGACGCCCCGCACGCCGACCCCACGCCTCACCGGCTTACGCCGCGCCCCCTTTCGCCTCGCGGGCTGCCAGGGCGGCCCGACGTCCTCGACGCGCGTACCGGCCGACGGCGGGTGTTCCCCGGCCTCGCCGCCGAGCACCCCCCGGTCAGTACCTGCCTCTTCGACGGCCGGGCGCACACGTACTGCCAGTTCACGGGCGGGGAGCTGGCCGCGTACGAGGGGGTTTCGGGGCGCCGGATCTGGCAGCGGGGCGGACGCTCCGGTGACGGCACGTACCCGCCGGTGATCCTGAGTGCCCGGCACGGCCTGTTGTACGCGGTCGAGGGCCCCGGCAGGCACCGGGTGCTGGGCGGGCTGACCGGAGCCGTACGGGAACGGCGGGCGGGGGCCGCGCCGAGCCTCGTCAACGGGTTCGCGGGACTGGCGGAGACGGACCCCGGCGCCCACGACTCGCCGCTGATCGCGCTCCGGACCCTTCGCTGACTTCTCGTCACCATCCTTGAGCTGCAGCGCAGTCGGGTTCGTAACCTGTCGTGCCCATTACGCGGGTGGCCCGCCCGGGCCGCCGCTATCGTCGGTGCGACGCGAAGGCACGATCGTGGGGGTGGCGTGTGTCAGGGAGACCGGTACGGGCGGGTGGCGGGGGTGGCGGCGGGCTGGGGTGTCTGTCGTTCGTCGGGTTCCTCTTCGCGGGGTATCTGCTCGGCCTGCCGGCCGTGCTGCCGCTGCTGATCAAACCCCCGGACGACGGGCCGCGGCCCACGCTCATCCTGAACCCCGTGCTGTGGCTGGTCTCCCTGCTCACCGCGGTCCTGCTCGCGTGGATGGCCGGCGGGCGGGGCCCGCTGAAGCCGAAGCGGCTGGCCGTGCACACCGCACTGCTCGGCGGCGGCGCGGCGCTGGCGGTGTTCGGCGGGGCGTTCCTCGGCGGCCTGCTGGAGGAGAAGATCCGTACCGGGCTCGCCGGTGAGGGCGCCGAGGACATCGACTTCTTCGTCTCGTTCGTGACCGCGCTGGTGGAGATCGTCGCGGCCGGGATCGTCACGCTGGTCGTCTTCCAGGCGGTCCGCAGCCGGTACGCGCCCGCGGCGCCCCCCGGCCCGTGGATCGGGCCGCGGACCGGTCCGCGCCGCGCGCCGGCCGTCGCGATCGTGCCGCGCCCGGCGGAGGTGTGGGTGGCGGAGGTCCCGCTGCGCGAGGACCCCGGCCGGACGCTGCGGCACTACTGCGTGATCGTGCACGCGCACGCCACGCACGCGAGCGTCCTGCAGATCACCAGCCAGGACAAGGACTACCGCCAGGACCACATCCGGATGCCGAACGACGGCTGGGACTTCAAGTCCGGCAAGGCCCACTGGCTGGAGATCGGCCGGCCGCCGCGCGAGGTCCCGTACGGGAACTTCCTCAGCCACCGGCCGCAGGGGATGTGCCCGGAGTCCACGTGGCGGGAGATCGCCCGGGCCCACCTGGAGCGGTGAGCCGGGGCTGGGGGTTGGGGGTTGGGGGTGGGGGCGCACTTCACCCGGTTCCGGGTCCCAGGCCACGACCTCGGCGCCTTCGGGACATCAAGGCGGGGAAGGCCGACCACCTGCTGCAGCGGGTCAGGCGACGGGGATGGTGCGGGACTGGTGGCCGCCCGGGTGCTTCGGGGCCCAGGCGGGGGGCGCGGCGGCCTCCTTCGGGTCCGGCTCGCGCATCGTGACGCGCCAGCCGTCCGCGCCCGCGAGGCGGACCTCGAACTCCTTGGTCCGGGCCGTGTCGTGGAAGTACACGACGACGACCTGGCGCTCGGAGCCTTCGTCGTAGAAGTCGGCGGTGACCTTGCCCCGTGCCGCCTTCCCGCCGAACGTCCTGATCCAGTTGGCGGCCGTCTTCGCGGCGTCGGCATCCGCGTCGTCGGCATCCGCGTCGTCGTCGGCCGCGAGCGCTTGGAGGCCGTCCGTGTTCTCGTCGGCGAGGTGCCAGAGGAGTTCCTGGGTGATGCGCAGGGAGCCCGCGGAGGGGTAGCCGACGACGGCCAGCGGCTCGTGGTCCGCGTACGCCTGCGCGTACCCCGCCCCGCCGTCGCCGCCACCGGCGCCGAACGCGTCGCCGGGTGCGCAGCCCGCGAGTGCGAGCGCGATCACGGCCGCGAGCGCCGCGCCGACGGCCGCCACCGCCTTCCCGCCCCGATGTGCATGCATGCGGCCACCGTAGCGAGGGGCGATAACCCCTGGCACAGGACCCCTTACGCATGTCAGAGTGTGATCACCGAAGGGGCGTAGCTCAGATGGCCAGAGCGCCGGTCTCCAAAACCGGATGTCGCAGGTTCGACTCCTGCCGCCCCTGCCAGTGCATTACCGCAGGACCTCTGGACCGGCCCCCGCCGCACGGCGGGGGCCGGTTCCGTTTCAGTAGAGGGAGACGCGGTACTTGGCGAGGGCCTCCGGGACCGGCTGGTAGAACGTCGTGCCGCCGACCGAGCAGTTGCCGCTGCCGCCCGAGGTGATGCCGAGGGCCTTCGTGCCGTCGTAGAGGGCGCCGCCCGAGTCGCCGGGCTCGGCGCAGACGTTGGTCTGGATCATGCCGCGGACCGTGCCGCCGCCGCTGTAGTGGACGGTCACGTCGAGCCCGGTGACGGTGCCGCTCTTGGTTCCGGTGGTGGAGCCGCTCCGCTTGACCGGTTCGCCCACGTAGGCGTTGGCCGCGGTGAAGCCGCCGGGGTGGCTGAGGGCGGTGTTGGCGTAGCGGACCAGGGCGTAGTCGTTGCCGGGGAAGCTGGAACCGGTGGTGGGGCCGACCAGGGTGCTCTGTGCGGAGTTGGTGTACCAGGTCTTGACGACGTTGCCGCAGTGGCCGGCGGTGAGGAAGGAGTACGTGCTCCCGCTCACGACGTTGAACGCCACCGAGCAGCGGTAGCCGCTGCCGTAGACGGCGTCGCCGGGGCCGAGGAGGCGGGTGAAGGTGCCCGGGGCCCGCTCGATGCGCAGGGCGCCCGCGTCGGCGCCCGCGGCCTTGCGGATCCTGGCGAGGGCGGCTTCGCCGACGGTGCTGTCGGCGGTGACGACCACGGTGCCGGTCGCGTGGTCCACCCGCCATGCGGTGCCGCCCACGTCGGCTCCCAGGACGGCCCGGTCCACGGCGGCGAGCCGGGCCGCGCTGTAGGTGTGGGGCGCCGCCTGGGCGGTGGGCAGGGCGAGTGCGGTGGCCGCGACGAGTGCGGTGGCGACGGCCGCGAACGCGGCGGCGCGGGCCTTGCGGGCGGGGGAAGCGGTGCGCGTGATCCTCACGAATCTCCTCCTCGGAGCGTCGGGACCCGGTGGGTGGCCGGGACCTGTGAGGCGCAGTCATGTTCGGCGCGCTGATTGGCGCGATGATTGGCGCGTTCATGACATGTGCGCTGCGGAGAGGAGTATGTCCGCGCGCCAGGGCCCGTGCAAGAGGCCCGCGCAGTGATCCCGGAGCCTGCGGGGTCCGTGCGCTCCGAGGACGGCGCCGGACATGCCGCATCATGTCCGGGTGCAGTATGCGGAGGAGTTCGGCGAGGCCGACACGGGGGAGGAGCCGGACGGTCCCGGGGTGCCGCAACAGCGCACCCCGGAGTACCTGTCCGCGCAGCTGATAGCCGCCCAACAGGGCGACGAGGGAGCTTTTGAGGGGGTTTTCCGGGCAGTTCAGCCGGGGTTGCTCCGCTACCTGACGGTTCTGGTCGGTGCGGAAGCGGAGGACGTGGCGTCCGAGGCCTGGTTGCAGATCGCACGCGATCTGGGCGGGTTCCAGGGGGATTTCGACGGGTTCCGCGGCTGGGCCGCGACGATCGCCCGCAACCGGGCGATGGACCTGCTCAGGGCCCGGCGGCGCCGGCCGACCGGCAGCGTACCGGTGGAGGAGTTGCTGGGGCGGGCCGCCGCCGACGACACGGAGGGCACGGCCCTCGCCGGAGCGGGCACGGCCGCCGCACTGGCCCTGATCGCGCGACTGCCGCAGGACCAGGCGGAGGCCGTGCTGCTGCGGGTGGTCATGGACCTGGACGCGCAAACCGCCGCGAAGGTGCTCGGCAAGCGGCCCGGCGCGGTGCGGATGGCCGCCCACCGGGGCCTGCGGAAGCTGGCACGGCTGGTGGAGCAGAACCCGCTGCCGGGCTCGGGGCCGAGCGCTGGGGCGGCTGGCGCCGGGGCGAGCCCTGGAACCGGCGCCGGGGCGAGCGCCGGGGCAGGCACGGGCCCGGGTGCGGATACGGGCCCGGGTGCGGGCTCGGATGCGGGCACCGGCTCGGATGCGGGCGCGGCGCCTGGCGCCGGTGACGGCACGGCTCCGGGCTCGGACGCGGGCTCCGATGCCGGCGGGGGGAAACCGCCGGAAAAAAATTCCGCCGGATCAGTGACATCCACGCAGGCCTCAACGCTGAAGGGCTTGAGATGAGCACCAACCGATCCCGCCGGATCGACCACGACACGGCCGAGCAGCTGCTCGACGGGCGCGGGGTCGGCGCGGCGGACGGCCACGAAGCCCTTGCCGGACTGCTCGCCGCCGCAGCCGCTCCGGCGGCGGACGGCGAACTGACCGGTCAGCGGGCCGCCATGGCCGCGTTCCGGGCGGCTCGTCTCGCCCCTGTTCCCGTCCCCGTCCCCGCGGCCGGTCCCCTTGCGGAGTCCGGCCACGGCCCGGCCGCCGTCACCGCGGCACCCGTAGCCGTACCCGTACCCGTACCGAGAGGAACCCGGAGGCAGCCGATGTCCTTGGCAGCGCTGGCGCAGCTCCTGAGCGCGAAGGCGGCGATCACCCTCGCCGTCGGCACCACGCTCGGCGGCTTCGCCCTCGCGGCGGGCACCGGCCACCTGCCCGGCGGGCTCGGCTCCGAGGCGGGTCGGCCCGGTCCTGCCGCAACCTCCGGCCCCGGGGCGACGTCCGGGCCGGACGCGGGCGCCACGGCGGAGCCGGGCGCGACGTACGCCCCGCTGGTCGGGGCCGGGGCCGGGGCCGGCGAACTCGCCGAACTCTGCCGCCGGTACGCCCTGCTGAGCGGGGCCGAGGCGGCGCAGGCGCTGGACGGTCGCCGGTTCGCCCCGCTCGTCGCGGCCGCCGGCGGACCGGACGACGTGCCCGGTTACTGCGCTCAGGTACCGGCCGGGAGCGACGGCCCGAGTACGGGGCCGAGCGGCCGGCCGACCCCGGCGGCCTCACCCGGTACCCCGGGCAAGCACCCGCCGGCCGGCCACCCGAGCCCGGGGAACCGCGGGCACGGCAAGGGGCAGGGCAAGGGGCCCGGCCGTCCCAAACCCGATCACCCTGCGCCCCGTAGTACCCGTCCCGCGCACACCCCCCGCAGTCACCCGGCCGACCCGCCGGGCGATCGGGGCGGCGGCCCGCCCGCCACGGGCCGCGATCCGGGGCACCGCCCGAAACGCTGACGGGCCGGCCGGGGATGTCCCGTACATCCCCGGCCACCGCCCGCCCGTACGACCGCACACACGACACGTCCAGCCCGTACGCCCCGGCCCTCCGGGGATGTAGGGGCTGGTCCCCGGTCCGGCCTTCCCCAGCCGCGACCCCCGAACCGCAGAGGCCTCCCACCCATGCAGCCACCCCCCGCCCCGGCCCCGGCCACGGACCCGGGCACCCTGCCGATACCCGTAGTCCCTTCGGACCCGGGCGCGTCGTCGAAAGCCGCGACCCCCGCTGACGGGTCGCACCCGCATCCGTCGCCCGCCCGCGCATCGGCCATGAAGGAACCGGACGCGAAGACACCGGTCCTGAAAGCACCGGGCGTGAAGGCATCGGGCGGGGAGGCACCAGGTGGGGAGGCGCCCGGTGGCGGGGCGCCGGGCGTGGGCGGTTCCGCCACGAGCGGGTCCGCTTCGGACGAGCCGCACACGGGCGAGTCCGCCACGGACGGGTACGCCACAGATGGGCCGGAGGCCCGGCCGACAGGCGCTCACGGAGCGGTGGCGTCCGCCGCGGGCGAGGCGAGCCCGGTGTTCGTGGACGCCTCGGGGCGCCGCCCGCGCACGGTCCGCCGGATCGGCCGGCTGCTGGTGGTGCCCGCCGCCGCCTACCTGGTCGTACTCGTCAGCACCCTGCTCGGCGGGCCCACCCTCGACGTGCCGTTCCTGCCGCTGCCCCCGCCGCTCAAGGCGCTCAAGGCGGCCGAGCCCGCCGCCGATCCGACCGACCGGCCCTCCTCCCCGGACCCGGGACTGGTCCCGCGCCCCGACCAGGTCCGGCCCGCCGAGGGCCCCGACGTGTCCGCCCGGCCCGGAATCTCTGGTTCCGCAACTGCATCGCCCCAGGGCACCGGCACGGCCACCGCCACCACCACTGCCTCGCCGTCGGCCACGGTCTCGGGGAGCACCTCGCCCACCCCGTCACCCACCGGTACGGCCACGGCCACGGCCACGGCCACCGCCACGCCCACCGCGGAGCCGTCCCCGAGCCCGACCAGGCGGCACGGCCGCCCGGCCACCCCGCCGGGACAGGCCCGCAAGCCCACCCCCAAGCACTGATCGGCAGCGCGCACCGCACACGGCACACACACCGCACGGCCTCCGCCGGTACGCCCGCACGGCCCGGCCGGTACGCCCCCGCACCCCGCCCGGCCCCCGGCCGGTGCGCCGCCTGACCCCAGCCCGCCGCACCGTCACTCCCCGTACCCGGTCACTCCCGTACGGGACCGCCCGTACGGGACCGCCCGTACGGGACCGCCCGTACGGGACCGCCCGTACGGGATACCGCGCACTCAGCCGACCCCGTACGGGCAGCCCCGTAAGGCCCCGCCCGTACGGGCAACCCCGTAAGCCCGCGGGGGTACGGGCCCCGTACCCCCTACCCCCTACCCGTACATCAGCCCTCCCCCCTCCCCTCCCCCACCAGAACGCAGCAGGCAGGAACCCCTCTTGTTCACCATCCGCCGTCGCCGCCGCAGAGCAGACGGGCCAGACGGGCCGGCGTCCGGCCGTGCCCCCGTGCGCGCCATCACCCCGCGCACGCACTGGCTGCTGCTCGCCACCCTCGTCCTCACCCTGTCCGCCGGGCTCCTGATCCAGGGCTACTCCCGGCACATGTTCGACGGCACGGCGGACGGCGCCGTCACGGCGGAGGGATCCTCCGCCGGTGTGCCGGAGCGGGTCGCGGGCGGCGGCCCGGTGATCGAGGCGACCGGCGGCCGGACCGCCGCGCCGGCCGCCCGTACCATCGCCCTCACCTTCGACGACGGCCCGGACCCCGTCTGGACCCCGAAGATCCTCGACGTGCTGCGCCGCCACCAGGTCAAGGCCACGTTCTTCGTCGTCGGCACCCGGGTCGCCGAACATCCCGGACTGGCCCGCCGGATCGTCGCGGAGGGGCACCAGATCGGCGTCCACTCCTTCACGCACGCCCACCTCGGGCAGGCTCCCGCCTGGCGGCGCTCCCTGGAGCTGCGCCAGACCCAGCTGGCCATCGTCGGGGCCACCGGGGTCACCACCCCGCTGCTCCGGCCCCCATACTCCTCCTCGAACGGCGCGCTCACCGACGCCGACTGGAGCGCCGTGGCGCAGGCCGGCCGCGAGGGCTACCTGACCGTCCTGACCACCCTCGACAGCGAGGACTGGAAGCGGCCCGGGGTCGCGCGGATCGTCGCCAACACCACCCCCCGGGGCAGTGCCGGACAGATCGCGCTCCTGCACGACGCGGGCGGCGACCGCACGCAGACCGTGGCGGCCCTCGACGTGCTCGTGCCCCGGCTCAAGGCCTCCGGGTTCCGCTTCGCCACGGTCGGCGAGGCCGTGGCGCTGCCCGCCGCCGAGCGGGCCGCGCCGGCCGCCGAGCACTGGCAGGGCCGGGCCCTGGTCGCCGCGCTGCGCAGCACCGATCTGGCCCTGGACGTGCTCACCTGGCTGCTGTGGGCGGCGGGCGCGATCAGCCTGCTGCGGGCGGGGGCGGTGTTCGTGGCGGCCCGTCGGCACGTACGGCTGCGGCGCCGCGGGCCGTGGGGCGCGCCCGTCACCGAGCCGGTGAGCGTCATCGTGCCCGCGTACAACGAGAGCGCGGGTATCGAGGCGGCCGTGCGCTCGCTGGTGGCCTCGGACCACCCGGTCGAGATCATCGTGGTGGACGACGGCTCCACCGACGGCACCGCCGACCTCGTCGAGGCCCTCGCGCTGCCCGGCGTACGGGTCATCCGGCAGGCCAACGCGGGCAAGCCCGCCGCGCTCAACACCGGTATCGCCGCCGCCTCCTGCGAACTGCTGGTCATGGTCGACGGGGACACCGTCTTCGAGCCCGACGCGGTACGGATGATCATCCAGCCGTTCGCCGACCCGGGGGTCGGGGCGGTCTCCGGGAACGCCAAGGTCGTCAACCGGGGCGGCCTGCTGGGCCGCTGGCAGCACATCGAGTACGTCGTCGGCTTCAACCTGGACCGCCGGCTGTTCGACCTCGCCGAGTGCATGCCCACCGTGCCGGGCGCGGTGGGCGCCTTCCGGCGGGCGGCGCTGGTGCGCGTGGGCGGGGTCAGCGACACCACCCTCGCCGAGGACACCGACCTCACGATGGCCCTGTGCCGGGACGGCTGGCGGGTGGTCTACGAGGAGCGCGCCAAGGCCTGGACCGAGGCCCCGGCCTCCCTCGGCGCCCTGTGGAAGCAGCGCTACCGGTGGTGCTACGGCACCCTTCAGGCCATGTGGAAGCACCGCGGCGCGGCGGTGCAGGGCGGTCAGGCCGGGAAGCTGGGCCGGCGCGGACTCCTCTACCTGCTGCTGTTCCAGGTCCTGCTGCCGCTGCTGGCGCCCGTCGTGGACGTGTTCGCCGTCTACGGTCTCGTCTTCCTCGACCCGGTGCGCATCCTGGGGCTGTGGACCGCCTTCCTGGTGCTCCAACTGCTGCTGGGCCTGTACGCGTTCCGCCTCGACGGGGAGCGGCCCGGCCCGCTGTGGAGCCTGCCTCTCCAGCAGTTCGTGTACCGGCAGCTGATGTACCTCGTCGTGATCCAGTCGGTGTACACGGCGATCGCGGGCTCGCGGCTGCGCTGGCAGCGCATGGAACGGTACGGCAGCCTGCCACCCCAGCCGGCCGGGGACGGCCGGGAGGCGGGGGCGGGAGCCGGGGCCGGGGCGGGAGCCGGGGCCGGGGCGGGGTAGCGGAGCCGGGGCCGGATGGCGGAGCCGGGGCCGGGGCCGCCCTGGACACGACGCGCTTCCGAGGGCGGCAGAGCGGTGCCGGGACCGGTCAGGGCGTCGCGGGGGCGGTGAGGCGGTGGCCTTCGCCGGCGGCGGCGCGGAGGAGGACGGCGGTGAGGGCCTCGGGCGCGGACAGCATCGGCCAGTGGCCGGTGGGCAGGTCGAAGTAGCAGGTGCGGGGGTCGGTGAGCGCCCGGGCGCTCGGCTCGCCCGCGGCAACGAGGCCTTCGACGAGCGCGGTGCTCAGCCCGTTGTCCGTACAGAAGACCGCGCTCGACGGCACGTCCGTCGCCGCGCCGGTCAGCCGCGGGGGCTCGGTGAGCGTGCCCGCCGGCTGCGGGGCGGCAAGTCTGAGCAGCCGGTCCAGCGCCTTGTCGCCGACCCCTGACAGGCTGCCCCAGGTCACCGCGTCGTCCGCGGGCGGCGGGGGGGATCCGCCAGCCGTCCTCGGCCTGCGCGATCCGCTCGTGGAGCCGGTCGGTGGCCGGGTGGCCGGGCA
This sequence comes from Streptomyces sp. NBC_00239, assembly GCF_036194065.1. NCBI lineage: Bacteria > Bacillati > Actinomycetota > Actinomycetes > Kitasatosporales > Streptomycetaceae > Streptomyces > Streptomyces sp. NBC_00239. Next base: position 3,250,616 of record NZ_CP108095.1, read on the forward strand.
GCAGGCCGGCCACCGAATCCCCGTCGCCCGGCCGGCCCGCGTCGACGGCGACGACGCGGGCCACCCGCTCCGGACGCCGGTCGACGGCCCCGAGGACGGGGAAGATGCCGTAGCAGTGGCCGACGACGACCACCCGGGGCGCGTCCAGGTGGTCGATGAGCTGGACGAGGTCTTCGACGTGCGTGTCCAGGCGGGTGTCCGGCCCGGACAGGTGGCGGCGGTCGCCCATGCCGGTGAGGGTCGCGGGGTGGGCCTCGGCGCCCTGCTGCCGGAGCCGGTCCGCGACGTCCCGCCAGATCCAGCCGCCCGTGTGCCCGCCCGAGACGAGCACGAATTCCGTCGCGGGCCCTTCCGCAGGCCTTTGCGCACGCTGCGCACGCCCGTTGGCGAACTCCGTCATGAACGCCTCCTCGCCCCCCGTCTCCTCGCCTTCGTCCACGCTATGACGAGGGTCGGCCCTACGCGCCCTACGCGCGCCGCGAAGGCCACGAGGGCCGCGAGGGCCGCGAGGTTTACGCGCCGTGGGACGGCATGCGAGGGCTACATCTCGCGGAGGCGGCGGGCGGACGCGTCGATGGGGATGTCGTTGATGCTGGCCTCGCGGCGGCGCATCAGGCCGTCGGCGTCGAACTCCCACTGCTCGTTGCCGTGGCTGCGCCACCACTGACCGGCCGCGTCGTGCCACTCGTACTCGAAACGGACCGAGATGCGGTTGCCGGTGTACGCCCACAGCTCCTTGCGCAGGCGGTAGTCGAGCTCGCGCTCCCACTTCTCGGCGAGGAACGCGCGGATCTCGTCGCGGCCGGCGAGGAAGCGGTCGCGGTTGCGCCAGACGGAGTCCTCCGTGTACGCGAGGGCGACGCGCTCGGGGTCGCGGGAGTTCCAGGCGTCCTCGGCGGCCTGGACCTTGGCGCGGGCGCTCTCCTCGGTGAACGGCGGCAGGGGCGGGCGAGTCGTCATGACTGATCTCCAGGTGCGGCAGAGACGGGGCGCGGGTGGGCAAACCAGAGCAAGTGAGAGCGAGCTACAGGAGGGCGAGAACGACCGTTCTCACCCTGCTCCCCCACCCTAGGAGAACGAGCGTTCTCCTAGCAAGCCATAATGGGTCCATGGCTGCCATGGACGACGACGATGCCCGCACCCGACTCCTGGACGCGGCGGAGGCCCTCTTCTACGCACACGGGGTGCAGGCGGTCGGCATGGACCGCATCCGGGCCGAGTCCCAGGTCCCCCTGAAGCGGCTCTACCGCCTCTTCCCCGCGAAGGAGACGCTGGTCGCCGCATACCTGGAACGCCGGGACGCCCGCTGGACCGCGAGCCTGCGCACCCACGTGGAGGCGGTCGCGGAGCCGCGCGAACGGGTCGCGGCGGTCTTCGACTGGCTGGCGGACTGGTTCGCGCAGCCGGACTTCCGCGGCTGCGCATTCCTCAACACGTACGGAGAACTGGGCGAGGCCTCCCCGGAACCGGTACTCGCCACCATCCGGCAGCACAAGGCGGCCCTGCGGGCGCTGCTCGGCGAGGTGGCGGCGGGCGCCGCCGACGGCGCAGACGCGGCGGACCTGGCCGACCGGCTCCTGATCCTCGTCGAGGGCGCGACGGTCGTCGCCTCCCTCACCCCGGGCGGCGCACACCCGACCGCCCCCGCCCACCACGCCCGCGCCCTGGCCAAAGCCCTGCTGACGGCCGGACCGTAGGCCGTCACTTCCGGATCTTGCATGCAAGCCGCAGCCGGCCCCGCCCGCGCAGGCGGGTGGGGCCGTACGGCGCACCTCGGGACGGTCCGGGCCTACTGGGCGCCGCGGGGGAAGGAGATCTCGACGCGGCGGTTCTTGGTGCGGCCTTCCTCGGTGCCGTTGTCGGCGATCGGGTAGTCCTCGCTGTAGCCGCGGATGTCGAAGGTGATGCCCGGGCTGAGCGTCTTGGCCAGTTCGCGCTGCACGGCGTCGGCGCGCTGCTTGGACAGCACCTTGCCGTGCTCGTACGTGCCGAGGTTGTCGGTGAAACCGAACACCCGGACCTTCGTCGCCTTCGCGTTGTTGATCTCGGCGGCGATGGCCCGGATACGGGAGTTCGCCTGCGCGTTGAGCGTGGCGCTGTTCTTGGGGAACAGGACCTCGGCCTGGAGCGCGAGCATCACCGTCTCGTTGGTGTCCTGCCGGCGCTCCTCACCGCCGAGGTCCTCGACGACCTGCGCGATGTCGAGCACCTTGGGCGCGGCGAGGGTGGCACCCTGCGGGAGCTTGAGCCCGGGCGAGTTGGAGTCGATCTCCACGGGTGCGGAGGCGGACGGCTCGGTGCCGGGGGGAACGCTCGGATTGTCGTCGGCACGGGCCGCGGTCGCGCCGAGCACGTTCGCGCCGGCGATCAGGAGTACGGCGGCGACGGTGACGGCGACCAGGCGTGGGGGCGTCTCGGTCATGGCGTCATCCCGAGATCTGGATGGTGGCGGTGGCGAAGGTGGGGAGCGTGAAGTCGACCTCGTTCGTTCCCTCAGGGGGGGCCGGGAACTGCATGAAGACGCCGATTTCCTTGCCGGGCTGAAGTGCGACCAGACGGGTGCTGCACAAGCACCGTCCGTCCGTGTCACGCAGCACGTAATAGCGCTTCTTGCCGACCTTGTCCACAAGTGTCGCCCCCGCAACCGAGTTTGGGCTGAACCGGGAGATCGCCGGTTCGCTGCCCGCCCACGCTGCCGTATTTCGAGCGAGATCGCTCTCGTTCCTGATGGCCCCACTGACCGTCACGAACCCACCGCCATCGCGCTTGGCGCCGGTGATCTTGAGGACGACTCCACCATCACCCTTCACCTCGGCCAGAACAACGTCAGGCTCCTCACTCACACCCTCCGCCGACGGCTTATTTTCCACAGGCTGCTTTGACGAAGTCTTCTGAGGCGATGTCTGCGACTCGGACTTCCTGCCTTCACCATCACCACAGCCGGTCACAGCGACGGCCAGCGCGGCCGCCATGACGACTGCCAGCACTCCCTGTCGGGCCTTCGTAGTGGACCGAATGCTCATCAATGCTTTCCTTGTCTCGAAAACAGGCTGTCAGTCGACCAGTTGCACGGCGAAGAGGTTGCGCGCCAGGTCCTTCCACAGGCCCGGGTGAAGCGGGTCGAAGCGCACGGTCTCGCCTGCGCACTCGATGTCGAAGGGAGGCAGGGGGGCGTCTTCCTCAGGGTCTTCATCGCCCGGCCCCGGAGGATCTCCCGGGTCCGGCGGATCAGGCGGGTCGTCCGGCTTCGGACCGAGATGGCATCTCGGTTTGATCTCCGCGGTCGCGGTGGCCGTGGCCCTGGTGGAACTCACTCCCGGAACGACCGATTCGCCCACGCCATTGTTGTTCTGCACCCGCACCCACACTTCGGCGAGCGCGGGATCGCATTCCTGGACCGCGGCTCGGTTATGGGAGGCGAAGGCGTCGGCCGCCTCACACGCGCCAGCCGTCTTGAGGCCGCGTCCATCGAGGATGTCCTCCCAGTCCTCCCAGGTGAGGTCTGCGAGGTCGTCCCAGGGAGCGGTGTCCCGCATGTGCTGCGCACCCGCAAGTGCGGCCGCGTCCGCGGCGCCCTGGGCGTTGTTGCGCGCCGCTCCGGCCTGGCCGACCGCGAAGAACGCGAGCGCAACAAAGAGCAGGCTCACCACCATCCACATGTAGATGGGGAAAGCCTGCCCTCGGTCGCCGCGGAAGCGGGCGCCCACTAGCCCGCAGTGATCGAATCGACCAAACCGCTGATCCTCGAACTGATCGCCCCGCCGATCCCCGTAGCCACGATCGCCCCGATGATCGCCACCACCACCAGGATGATCCCCAAGTATTCGAAGGCCGTCTGGCCTCGGTCCTTTGAGGAGGCCGCGTAGCGGCGCTGGATTGCCGATACGGCCGTGTTTGCCCAGCCGTTCACGCGCACAGTCGCCTTGAGCATGGGGTACTCCTCCAGGTCGGGTGTCGCTGTCGACCGGAGCACGGTAGGGCTGTGGGGGGTGGGGGGCCGAGGGTCCGTGGGCCCAATGGGGGGCCCAACCGCGGGGGCGGCGGGGGTCAGGCATGGCTGGTCACCTCGCGGTGGGCCGTGCCGAGCCAGGTCGCTATGGCTTCGCTGCGGGTGGCGCTGTGGAGCTTGGCGAAGATGCGGTTGATGTGGTTCTTGACCGTCTTCTGGCTGATGAAGCAGGTGTCGGCGATCTGCTGATTGCTCATTCCGGTTGCGATCAGATCCATGACCTCCACCTCCCGCGAACTCAGCCCGAATCCCACGTGGTTGCGCATCTGCTCAGAAGACTGTGCCACAAAGCGTTGCGGTTGCGAAGGGGTTTGGCGCGGAATCCCGGAGAGTGGGCCGCCGGGGCGGCGGACACCTTCGCCAGCACCTCCGCCAACACCGCCGCCCAGACCCCCGAGCCCGTCAGGGAGCCACTGCTCGGGCCGGGCCGTCGTGCGGACGTGGTGCAGGAGCGCCGTGGCCGCCGAGGGGGTCAGGTGGGCACGGCCCTCCTTGGCGTCGCGGACCGCCGTGACCAGTTCTTCGGCGGTGAACTCGCCGTGCACGAGGTAGCCCCCGGCGCCCCGGCGCAGTGCTTCGCGAACGATCTCGTCCTCGCGGCTGTACGTCAACATCACGACGGGCGCGATCCGGGCGAGGTGCGGCAGCGCCGCGATGCCGTCGATGCCGGGCATCCGGACGTCGAGGAGCACCACGTCGGGCCGGACGGCGGCGGCCAGTCGCAGCGCCTCTTGGCCGTCGGCGGCCTCGGCGGCCACCACCATGTCGGGCCGGCCGCCGAGGAGGGCGCTCAGGCCCGCCCGTACGACCAGGTTGTCGTCGACGATCAGCAGGCGGAGCGGGGGGCGGGGGGCCCGGTGGTCGGGGAATGCCGCAGCCGGCATGAGTGCGGCCTCCTTCCGTCAGGAGAGGGACGAACGTCGGTGGGCGGGGAGCGCGGCCAGGGGCAGGTCGAGGGTGATTTCCGTGCCGGGGGCCGCCGTACGGGCGGACGAGGTGCCAGTACGCGAGGTACGGGCGGACGAGGTGCCAGTACGCGAGGTACCGACGGCCTGAGTACGCGCGGCCGGCGTACCCGCGGAAGAGGTCCGGGCGGACGGCGTACGCACAGGAGAGATACGGGCGGCCTGCGTACGGGAGGCCAGCGGGCCGGCGGCGGTGATGTGGAGGGCGGCTCCTATCGCGGCGGCGCGTTCCGACATGCCGACCAGGCCGAAGTGGCCGGTCCGGCGCAGGGATTCGAGGGTGGTGCCGGGAGGCAGGCCGCAGCCGTCGTCCCGGATGGTGATGCGCAGCCGGTCGTCCGCGATCCCCGCGCCGACGCTCACGCGGGTGGCCCCGGCGTGCCGGTGGGCGTTCTCCAGGGCCTCTTCGGTGATGGTGAGCAGCTGGCGGGCCACCGCCTGCGGAACGGGCGGCAGGGGCGCCTCGCCCAGCGACACGAAGTCCGCGGGGAGGGCGGTGCGCCGGGTGAAATCTCCGATACGGAGCATCAGTTCGGGGGTCAGGTCGACTTCCGGGGCGTCGAGGTCGCGGCGGAGGTCCGCCAGGAGTTCGCGGGATTCGGCGGCGGCGCGGCGCGCGGCCCGGGCCACCAGCTCCGCCTGTTCGCGCAGGTCATCCGGGTCGGTGCGGCCGGCGGAGGCGGCGAGGCCTTCGGCGGCCAGCGCGAGGCCGTGCAGGGTCTTGGCGACGGAGTCGTGCATGTCGCGGGCGAGGCGGGCGCGTTCGCCGTGCACGGCCTCGGCGACCGCGAGGCGGGCGCGGGTCTCGGTGAGGGCCTGGCCGGCCGCGCCGAAGCGGAACATCAGGTTGCGCAGGCACACGCCGGCCGCGCCGGCGATCAGGCAGAGGCAGGGCAGCATGACCGCGCCCATCACTCCCGTGCCGGTTCCCGCCTCCACCCCGGCCTCGACCCCGGCCTCGACCCCGGTCCGGGACCCGGCCCCGGATCCCGCCGTGGATCCGGTCCGCCGGTGGGCTTCGGCGGCGTACACGGCCACGACGATCAGCGCCTGGAAGGCCGCGTACACGGCGGAGCCGCGCCAGCCGTAGACCAGGCCCGCGAGCAGCGGGGTGCAGACGCAGAGGAAGCCGAGCGGGGACTCGGGGGTGGCCGTGACCAGCAGGAGCGTGCTGAAGAACATGTCGACGGCGAGCACCCAGGGGTGCCGGAGCAGGTAGCGGCCGAAGCGGTCCCAGTCGCGGAAGAGGACGTACGAGCCCATGAAGGTGACGAGGACGGCGCCGCCGACGAGCCAGCTGGCGGGGCCGGGGGCCGTGCGGCCCAGGGCGAAGGGGGTGCCGAGGGCGATCATCGCGAGTCTGAAGCCGAAGGCCAGGCGGCACAGGGCCTGGAGGGCGTTGAGCTGGAGGGCCAGGGCGGGGGGCGGGGCTGCGCCCCTGGGGCTCCGCCCCGGACCCCGCGCCTCAAACGCCGGCGAGGCTGGATCCGGCACCTCGGGCGCCGGCGCTGCAGGCGGAGTCGCCTCAACGGCCGGCGAGGCTGGATTCGGCACCTCGGGCGTCCGTGGGGCCGGATCTCCCGGTGGGGCTGGATGTGTCACGGTCGTGCTCATCCCGTCGTGAAGGAGTCGAAGTCCACGTTGGTGCCGTAGACGAAGCCGCAGACGAGGAGGATGAGGGTGCCGGGGAGCATGAAGGTGGTGACGGCGAAGGTGGCTTTGGGGACGGCGCGGGCGGCGCGGCGGCGGGCGTTCTGGGCGTCGGTGCGGCGCATGTCGTCGGCGATCTGGATGAGCGTGTCGACGATCGGGGAGCCGAGTTCTTCGCCCTGCTGGAGGGCGGTGACGAACTGGGCGACCTGCTCGGAGTCGTTGCGGCGGCGCAGTTCGTCGAAGGCCTGGCGGCGGCTTACGCCCATGTCCATCTGACGGAGGGTGATGCGGAGTTCGTCGGCCCAGGGGCCCTCGTACTTGTCGGCCACCCGCTCCAGTGCCTGCCGGAAGCCGAGTCCGGCGCTGACGACCACGGCGAGTACGTCGAGGAAGTCGGGCAGGGTCCGCTCGATGTGGTCGCGGCGGACCCGGATCGCGGACCACAGGCCCACCTCGATCCAGAACAGGCCGAAGGCCACCATCAACAGGGCCAGGACCAGTTGGCCGCGCATGAGCATGGAGAGCGCGCCGAGCGCGCCGAGGAAGCCGTAGACGGCGCGCCGGGCCGCGTACCGGTCGAGGGTGAGGCCGTGCGGGTTGCCGGCCATGTCGATCTGCTTGCGCTTCCTCGCGACCCGTTTGGGGCCCATCAGGCGCAGGACGGCCGGCGCCCAGCGGATGCCCGTGCGGTCGACGAGCGAACCGACGGCGGTGGTGCGGGTGGCGCCGATCTCCAGGGCGAGGGCGAGGTCGGACGGCAGTTTGGTGTCGGCGCGGTACATCCGGACGCCGTGGAAGGCGCCGAAGACGCACAGGCCCACGGCCAGGGCGAGCAGCAGGGCGGTCATGGAACCGGTCACGGTCGGATCGTCCCCCCTCAGACGTCGATCTTGGACAGGCGGCGGATCAGGGCGAAGCCGAGGGTGTAGAGGCCGATGGCGACGATGACGGCGGTCTGGCCGATGAAGGCCCCGGTCATCCGGTCGAGGGCGCCCGGCAGGACGGCGTCCACCATCAGGAGCGAGCCGACGCCGATCACCGGGATCGCGTACGCCGTCACCGTCACCTGGGACAGCTGGGTCTTGACCTCGCGCCGGGTCTCCTTGCGCTGTTCCAGGGTGACGGTGAGGTTGCGCAGGGAGCCGACGATGGCGCCGCCGGCCCGGTTGGAGAGCACCAGGGTGGTGACGAGGACGACGAGCTCGCGCGACGGCAGGCGTTCGGTGAGTTCGGTGAGGGCGTCGTCGACGGAGTGGCCGACGGCGAGGCTGTGGGAGACCCGGGCGAGTTCCTCGCCGGCGGGGGCCTCCAGTTCCTCCGCGGCCAGGCCGATGGCCGTGCGCAGGGCCAGGCCGGCCTGGGTGGCGTTGGCGAGGATCCGGGACAGCTCGGGGAGCTGGTTGATGAATTTCTCGGTCCGTTTGGCCCGCTGCCAGTTCAGGAAGGCGTTGGCGGCCCACAGGCCGATCAGGGCCGCGACCGGGCCGAAGAAGGACGCGAGGAGGGAGGCGGCGACCAGCCAGAGACCGGCGAGCCCGGCGAGGATCGCGACGAAGTACTCGCCGGGGGTGATGTCCAGGCCGGTCGCGGCGAGTTTCAGCTCGATGCGGCGGCCCAGCCGGGTCCGGCGCAGCCGGCGGTCGAGCTCGGGGAAGCGGCGCCGGCGGCCCGCGGGCTCGGTCTGGGGGACGGCCGAGAGCCGGTCGATCAGGGCCGCGCGCTCGGCCCTGCCCTTCGCGTACGCGTGCACGCCCAGGACCACGAGGAGGCACCCGAGGAGGGTGGCTCCCAGCGTGAGGAGCACCAGGTTGTTCATGGCGGCGGTCGGCTTCCTGTCGGGCTGCGGGCCCCGGGCGGGCGGGGGCGGCGGGGCGGGCTAGCGGGCGAGGCGGGTGGCGAGCTGCGCGGCGCTGTCGGCGACCCCGAAGGCCGGGGGGACGGGCTGGTTGTTCATGTAGAGGCGTTCGGCGATCCGGCGGGGCAGCGGGTAGTACTCGAAGCGGCCGTAGACGCGCCCGTCGGCGGCCATCGGCTGGGCCGCGTACCGGCAGACGGTGATGATCCGGAAGGGTTCGCGGCCGTGCGAGTCGAGGATGGCGATCTCGGTGATGCGGCGGGAGCCGTCGGCGAACCGGGTCAGCTGCACCACCACGTGCACGGCGCTGTTGATCTGGTCCTGGAGCGCCTCGAAGGGGACCTCGACCTCCGACATGGAGGCGAGGGTCTGCAGGCGCATCAGGGCGTCCTCGGCGCTGTTGGCGTGGACGGTGGCGAGGGAGCCGTCGTGGCCGGTGGACATCGCCTGGAGCATGTCGAGGGTCTCGCCGCCCCGGACCTCGCCGACGATGATCCGGTCGGGGCGCATCCGCAGGGAGTTGCGGACCAGGTCGCGGATGGTGATGCGGCCGTTGCCCTCGACGTTCGGGGGCCGGGACTCCAGGCGGATCACGTGGGCCTGCTGGAGCTGGAGTTCGGCGGAGTCCTCGATGGTGATGATCCGCTCGTGGTCGGGGATCAGGCCGGAGAGGGCGTTGAGGAGGGTGGTCTTGCCGGTGCCGGTGGCCCCGGAGACGATCACGTTGAGCTTCGCCTGGACCAGGCCGGAGAGGAGCAGCAGCATCTGCTCGTCGAGGGAGCCGAGGGCGATCATCTCGTGCAGGGTGAAGGCGCGCGGGAAGCGGCGGATGGTGAGGGTGGCGCCGGTCAGGGACAGCGGCGGGATGATCACGTTGACGCGCTCGCCGGTGGGCAGCCGGGCGTCGACCATCGGATTGGCCTCGTCCACGCGCCGGTTGACGGTGGAGACGATGCGCTCGATGGTCTGCATGAGCTGCTCGTGGGAGGCGAAGCGGAGGGGGAGCTGCTCGACCCGGCCGGCCCGTTCCACGTAGATGTGGTCGGGGCCGTTGACCATGATCTCGGAGATGGACGCGTCTTCGAGGAGGGGTTCGAGCACGCCGAGGCCGAGTGCCTCGTCGACGACGCGGCGGATCAGCTGGGAACGCTCGACGGTCGAGAGGACGGGCCCCTCGCGGCTGATGATGTGCCCGAGGACCCGCTCCAGGCGGGCCCGGCGCTCGGCGGGCGCCAGCGAGGACATCTCGGCGAGGTCGATCTCCTCCAGCAGCTTGGCGCGGTAGGAGGCGACGAGGTGGCCGTCCTCGCGGGAGCTGTGGTGGTCCTCCTGGGTGTGGACCCTGGCGCGCAGGCTCACGGGCGTCCTCCGTCGTAGGGCATGGTCGCCGACCGGGATACGGAACCCAGGTCGAGGAGGCCGGGGAGCACGGTCGGGATCTGCACGGTCGCGGTGTACGTGACCTGGTCGCCGCCGGGTCCGCCGTCGAGGCTCGCGTCCAGCCAGCCGCTGACGGCGGCCTGGCCGGCGGCGGCGCCGCCCTCGCCGTGCAGGGAGTCCATGCGGGCCGCGGTACGGGCGGCCGTGCCGGCCTGCTGGGCGGCGTAGGCGATGACGCCGACCTGGATGCCGATGAGCGCGACCAGGAAGAGGACGGGGAGCCAGCCCAGGTATTCGAGCGCGACCTGGCCGCGGTCCCGGGACCGGTGGCGGTCGTTCTGCGGGGCGCTTCTGGGCATGTCAGTCCTCGTCCTCCCGCTCGTTGACGGCGGCGGCCTCGCCCGTGATCGTCAGGTTCAGGTTGAAGAGCGAGGGCGACAGGACGGGCACCTGGAGGGCCACGGTCGCGTGCACGAGCTGCCCGTCGGGAGGGCAGGACACCTCGATCCCCCAGGCGCTGCCGACGTGCTCGCCCGCGGCGGCCGCGCAGTCCTCGCCCACCGCGCCCGCCCGGGCCGCCTCGTCGGCGGCGTTCCCGGCCAGGCTGAACGTGTAGCCGACGACGACGCACTGCCAGAGCACCATCAGGATCAGCAGGATGTACGGGAACATCCCGAGGAACTCGAACGTGGTCGAACCCCGGTCGTCGCGCGCGCGGGCGCGCCGCACCCGTCCCGCTAGCCCCGACCGCCCCGCAAGCCCCGCGCGTCCCGCAAGCCCCGTCCGGAGTCTTCGTACCGGCATCAGTCGGCCCTCCGCTTCCACCGTCCGACGGCTCCTGCCGCTCCACCGGATCCGCCGGTCCCGACGGAACCCCGGTCGCCGCCACGCCCGAGGGCCAGCTGCGCCCGTCCGCTCCGCGCGCCGCGGCCGGACCGGCCGCCCCGGCCGCCCGCCGGGAGGGCGGCCGGCCCGCCCGCGCCGTCCGCGACGGCTTCCTCCGGGCCCTTGATCAGGCCGAGTTCGCCCGCCAGCGCCCACAGCGCCTGCTTGACGTGCGACCGGTTGTCGAGGTCCTGGACCCGGCCGGCGTCGACCACGCCCTGGAGCTCCTTGTACCCGGCGGGCACCGGGGTGCGGGTCGGGCGGGTCTTGGTGATCTTCTCGATCAGCGCGGGCTGGATCTCGGTGTGCTTGGTCCAGCGGTTGACGACCATGGCGGTCTCCTCCGCCTTGCGGACCTGGAGCCGCTCCCACATCCGCACCATCCGCTTGGCGGCCCGGACGGCGACCACGTCGGGGGTGGTGACGAGCACCGCCGTGTCCGCCATCTCGACGGCGGCGGCGTTCGCTCCGGTCATCTGGGTGCCGCAGTCCACGACGACCAGCTCGTAGCGGTTGCGCAGGGCGCTGACGATCTGCCGGGCGGCCCGGTCGTCGACCTCCTCGCCGCGCTCCCCGTCGGCGGGCGCCAGCAGCAGGGCCAGGCCCGTGTGGTGGTCGAACACGGCGTCCTGGAGGACCCGCGGGGTGATGTCCTGGATGCCGGCCAGGTCGACTACCGAGCGGCGGAACTGCACGTCGAGGTAGGAGGCGACGTCGCCGGCCTGGAGGTCCAGGTCGACCAGGGCGGTACGGCGCCCGGACGCGGCCGCGGCCAGGGCCAGCTGGACGGCGGCGAAGGTGGCGCCGACCCCGCCCTTGGCGCCGGTGACGGTGACGACCTTGCCGCCGGGCCCGGTGAACACCTCGGTGCCGCGCCCCAGGTGGCGGCGGACACCGACGGACCACTGGGCGGCGGCCTGGACCCGCGCGACGAGTTCCTCGTACGAGAGGGGCAGGGCGACGAGTCCGCGGGCGCCGGAGTCCATGGCGGCGGAGAAGAGGCCGGGGCCTGCGTCCGCCGACACGAGGATCACGCCGACCGCCGGGAAGCGCAGGGCGACCTCGCGGATCAGTTCCAGCGCGGGCACCGGGCCGATCCGCTCGTGGACGAGGACCACCTCGGGCAGCTCGTCGAGGGACTCGGCGGCGAGCCGGGCCAGGGTGTCGAGGAGCGTGGTCGAGTCGGCGACGGGCGCGCCGGGTTCGGCGTCCGGGAGCTGGCCGATGAGGGTGGTGATCGAGCGGGCGGCGTCCGGGTCGCCGACCGCGGGGAGGATTCGGGTGGTCATCCGTGCCTCACTTGTCCCCGTAGAGGGTGTACCAGCGGTCACCGGGTGACACGGTGGACTGGCTGCCGGGGGCCACGAGGGCCAGGCGGACGTGCTCGGCGAAGGACACGCCGTACGAGAGGCGCTGGCTGTCCTTGTTGCCGAGGGCGAAGGTGATCGGGACGGTCTGTTCGTCGCCCTTGCGGCCCTGGGCCCGGGAGGGGGCGGAGAGGGTGCCGATGCTCAGGACGCGGGCGTTGGTGACGAGCGTGACGACGGTGTCTTCGGTGATCTTCCCCTTCGCCTTGAAGGAGCCGATGATGTTGGCCCGGTCGCCGGGGTGGATGCGGCCCGCCACACCGGTGGAGGCGTCGACCATCATCGCGATCTCCAGCTCGCCGGGTTTCAGCTTCGGCATGTCGGCGAGCATGTCGGACTGGAGGAGGGACCCTGCCTTGAGCGTGGTCAGGACGGTCTTGCCGCGCAGGTCGTCGAGGTCGGTGACGGCGGTCCCGGAGAGCCAGCGCTCGGGGATGGTGCTCTTGACGAAGTCCCCGGGCTCCAGCTCGCTGAAGGGGGCGATGTCGTCCCTGACCCGGTAGGCGGTCACCTCGGGCCCCACCTTGGAGTTGACGTCGCTGATCACCGACAGGACTCCGGCGAAGGCGCCGAGCGCGCACAGCACGGACAGGAGCAGCAGGATCACTCCGCGCCGCTGACGTGAGTTCATGGACGGGACTTCCTCGCCGTTCGTCGGGTTGCTCGGGTTGCGCCGTTCGCCCGGGGCGCCCGGGCCGGCCGTGGCGCCCGGGTCGGCCGGGTCACGGGGACGTGGACAGGGGGGCGGCGAGCGGTGCGGCGCAGAATCCGCAGCGGTCGCCTATGAGTTCGAGGCCGCACCAGCGGCAGGGTTCGCGCCGGACGGACGCGACGAGCTGGTAGAGCACGGAGATGTCCGGGATGGCGGCGGCGAACTCCACCAGGCGCGGGGTGCCCCACCAGGACGCCGAGTCGGCGGGCAGCGGGCATTCCAGCACCCCCTGGACCTGCCAGGCGGGGGCGAGTTCGGCGGCCACCCAGTCGGAGGCGAGCTGGCCGCGGGCGAAGGTGAGGTGGGTGCCGAAGTCGGGGCCGGGCGGCAGTTCGGGTCCGCCGCCCTGCCGCTCGCCCCCCAGCCGGGCCAGGTGCGGCCGCGGGTTGGCGAGTACGGCGAACTGGGAGCCGGGCATCCAGGACTTGGCGTGGCTCTTGAGGCTGACGGGCACCCGGTCGAGGCGGGCGACGGAGCCGAGGAGGGCTCCGGCGTAGACGTAGTGGGACAGCAGCCGGGCGGCGGAGGCGATCACTCCGGGGCTGAAGTCGCAGACGGAGAGCTGGCGGAGCTGACGCACCAGCAGGGCGGTGCCCAGGGGCGGCAGGTCGATGTCAAGGAGTGCGATCCGGTCACTTTCGAGGATCGCCCTCACGGCGTGCAGGCGTTGGGAGAAGGCCACCGGAAGGGAGGACGGGAGGACGGCGACCACGTACCCGTGGCGCTCCAGCAGACCGGACATCTCGGTCACCGAGGCGTCGAGTGCGGCGGCCTGCGGGGACTGCAGGGCGACGGCGGCCGGGGTGTGCCGGTCGGCGGCGGGCAGCACCAGATCGGCGCTGGTCACAGCAATGGCGATCGGCATGTGAATCCCCCATTCACCCCGTGCACAGCGGTCGTACAGAAGCTGCGCGACCGCAAACGATCACTGCTCCGCCCTCCTGCTCCAGCACCTTATCCGCGTCTTAAGGCTCCGGGCAGGGCCTTGTTCCTTTCCCCTGGCGCCGCTTTTCGGTCGTTGGCTGATTCGCCTCTGCCAATTGGCCAACAAATCCGGTCACTTCAGGCAGCGGCGGGTTGGGCACGTACGAGCTCTTGACAGGAAGATTGGTCTGGACCAACTTGGTTGCGGGCGCCCCCACTTGCCCGTTCCCCTCTTCCCCTCCCCCCACCGGAGCCTTCGTGAACCGCATACGCTCCTTCTCCCTCGCGGCCGCCGGGCTGCTCGTCGCCACCGGGCTCACCGGCATCGCCACGGGCACCGCGCACGCCGCCGACGTCGACGTGGTCCGCAACGGCGGCTTCGAGTCCGGGCTCACCCACTGGACCTGTACGGGCGGCAGCGGCACGGCCGTGTCCTCGCCCGTGCACGCCGGAGCCGGCGCGCTCAAGGCCACCCCGGCCGGCTCCGACAACGCCCGCTGCTCGCAGGTCGTCACCGTCAAGCCGAACTCCACGTACACCCTGAGCGAGTGGGTCCAGAGCTCGTACGTCTACCTCGGCGCGACCGGCACCGGCACCCAGGACGTCTCCACCTGGACCCCCGGCGGCAGCGGCTGGACCAAGCTGTCGACCACCTTCACCACCGGCGCGAACACCACCCGGGTGACCGTCTACACGCACGGCTGGTACGGCCAGCCCGCGTACGTGGTCGACGACTTCAGCGTGTTCGGCCCGGACGGCGGCGGTCCCACCGACCCCGGCCCGTCGATCCCCGGCGCGCCGGCCGGCCTCACCGTCGGCGGCGCCACCTCGTCCTCCCTGAACCTGTCCTGGAACGCGGTCGCGGGCGCCACCGGCTACCGCGTCTACCAGGACGGCGCCAAGGTCGCCGACGTCTCCGCGACGAGCCTGACCCGCTCCGGGCTCGCCGCCTCGACGACGTACTCCTTCCAGGTCACCGCGTACAACGCGGCCGGCGAGGGCGTGAAGTCCGCGCCGCCGGTCACCGGCACCACCACCGCCGGCGGCGGCAACCCGGGCAACCCGGCCGTCCCCCGGCACGCCCTGACCGGCTACTGGCAGAACTTCAACAACGGCGCGACCGTCCAGAGGCTCTCCGACGTCCAGGCCCAGTACGACATCATCGCGGTGTCCTTCGCCGACGCGACCACCACGCCCGGCGCGATCACCTTCAACCTGGACTCGGCCGGCCTCGGCGGCTACACGGTCGCCCAGTTCAAGGCGGACATCGCCGCGAAGAAGGCGGCCGGCAAGTCGGTCATCCTCTCGATCGGCGGCGAGAAGGGCACCATCACCGTCAACGACTCCGCCTCGGCGAACAACCTCGCCGACTCGGCGTACGCGCTGATGCAGGAGTACGGCTTCAGCGGCATCGACATCGACCTGGAGAACGGCCTCAACGCCACCTACATGTCCCAGGCGCTGCGCGCGCTGTCGGCGAAGGCGGGCCCCTCGCTCGTCATCACGATGGCCCCGCAGACCATCGACATGCAGTCCACGGCGAACGCCTACTTCAGGACGGCGCTCAACATCAAGGACATCCTGACCGTCGTCAACATGCAGTACTACAACAGCGGTGCGATGAACGGCTGTGACGGCAAGGTCTACGCGCAGGGCTCGGTGGACTTCCTGACCGCCCTGGCCTGCATCCAGCTGGAGGGCGGCCTCGACCCGTCGCAGGTCGGACTGGGTGTCCCCGCCTCGACGAGCGGCGCCGGCAGCGGCTACGTCCCGCCGGCCGTGGTGAACAACGCGCTGGACTGCCTGACCCGCGGCACCAACTGCGGATCGTTCAAACCGTCGAAGACGTACCCGGCGCTGCGCGGCGCGATGACCTGGTCGACCAACTGGGACGCGAAAGCGGGAAGTGCCTGGTCCAACGCGGTGGGTCCGCACGTGCACGACCTGCCTTAGGCGGTAGCAGTGGGGGGCGGCGCCGTGCGGGAGACCGTGCGCCGCCGTCGCCGCGTGACGCCGCGGGCGCCGTTCTGGCCGGATCCCAGCTCTTGACCCGGACATGACACAGGCGCACGCTGTGCGCGTCCGCACGGCGCCACCCCCACACCTCCACACCCAGGAGATCGCATGCGGCTACGCATCCGCGGCAGTCGAGGACGGAAGACCGCCACGATGGCGGCCGTACTGGCACTCGCCCTCGGCGCACCCGTCGTCGGCACGAGTGCCACGGCTTCGGCTCCCCCCACCCCCTCCACCGCCACCCAGGACGAGGCGATCGTCCAGTACCGGGTCCACGGCCCCTCGAACGTCGCGGACCGGACCGCCCTGCTGGCCTACGGGGTCTCGATCGACGAGGTCGACGACCACACGGTCGTGGTCAGCGCCGACACCATGCAGGCGAAGAAGCTCAAGGCCCGCGGCTACAAGCTGACCGCCCTGCCCGGGCCCCCGCAGCGGAACCTGCCCGGCGTCGCCGCCTCCCCGATGGACTTCCCGTCGGCCGACTCCCGGTACCACAACTACGCCGAGATGAGCGCGGAGATCGACCAGCGCATCGCCGCGTACCCGGGCATCATGAGCAAGCGCGTGATCGGCAAGTCGTACCAGGGCCGCGACCTGGTCGCCATCAAGATCAGCGACAACGTCGCCGCCGACGAGGCCGAGCCCGAGGTGCTGTTCACCCACCACCAGCACGCCCGCGAGCACCTGACCGTCGAGATGGCGCTCTACCTGCTCAAGGAGTTCGGCTCCAAGTACGGCACCGACACCCGCGTCACCAACATGGTGAACGCCCGCGAGATCTGGATCGTGCCGGACCTCAACCCGGACGGCGGCGAGTACGACATCGCGTCCGGCTCCTACCGGTCCTGGCGCAAGAACCGGCAGCCCAACTCCGGTTCCTCGTACGTCGGCACCGACGAGAACCGCAACTGGAACTACAAGTGGGGCTGCTGCGGCGGGTCGTCGAGCAGCAAGGGATCCGAGACGTACCGCGGCGCGGCGGCCGAGTCGGCGCCCGAGGTGAAGGTGGTCTCGGACTTCGTCCGCAGCCGGGTGGTGGGCGGCAAGCAGCAGATCACCGCGGCCATCGACTTCCACACGTACAGCGAGCTGGTGCTGTGGCCGTTCGGCTACACCTACAACGACACGGCTCCCGGGCTGACCGCGGACGACCTGGCCGCCTACAAGAAGATCGGCCAGGCGATGGCCGCGAGCAACGGCTACACCCCCGAGCAGTCGAGTGACCTGTACATCACCGACGGCACGATCGACGACTGGCTGTGGGGCAACCAGAGGATCTTCTCGTACACCTTCGAGATGTACCCCGAGTCCGGCGGCGGCGGTTTCTACCCGCCCGACGAGGTCATCGACCGCGAGACCGCGCGCAACAAGGACGCGGTGCTCCAGCTGTTGGAGAACGCGGACTGCATGTACCGCTCCATCGGCAAGGAAGCGCAGTACTGCTCCTGAGCCGGACCCGATCCGTACCGCCGTGCGGCCGTACGGCGCGCAGACGCCGGCCGTCGCTCCCCTCGGGGGGCGGCGGCCGGCGGCCGTGTCCGTACGGGCCGTGCGCGGGTCAGCCGAGGACGGCCAGCGCGTCGATCTCGACGAGCAGCCCGGCGGGCAGGCCCACGTACACGGTCGTACGGGCGGCCGGTGCCTCCTTGAGGCCCTGCTCCTCGAAGTACGCGTTGTAGATCTCGTTCATCTCGGCGAAGTGGCCGGTGTCGGTCAGGTAGACGCGGATCATCATCACGTCGTCCCAACCGGCGCCGCCGGCGGTGAGCACGGACCGTACGTTCTCCAGGGTCTGGAGGGTCTGCTCGCGCAGCGTCGGACCGGCGGGGGTGGGCGGCTGCCCGTCCACGTGCGGCAGGAAGCCGACCTGGCCGGCGACCTGGAGGATGTTGCCCTTGCGCACGCCGTGCGAGAACTTCGCGGGCGGGGCGGTGTGGGTGTCGGGGGTGATGGCGGTCTTCTCGGTGGTCACGGTGATCCTCGCTCCTCGTCGGTGCCGCAGGCGTCGGCCTCCGGCGGTTCGCCGGAGTAGTCCCGGCTGACGGCTTCGGCGGTGCGGCGCACCAGGGGCAGCAGCGCGAGCAGTTCCTCGGCGTCGACCACCACGTTCGGCGCGGACAGCGACAGGGCGGCGACGGCCCGGCCGTCCGGCCCGCGCACCGGGGCGGCCACGCAGTTGACGGTTTCCTCGTGCCCGCCGAAGTCGGTGGCCCAGCCCCGCTCGCGCACGGTCTCCAGCTCGCGCAGGAACGCGGCCGCGTCCGGGGTCGAGCGCGGCGTGTACGCGGGGTAGTCCAGCCGCTCGGCCAGCGCGCGGCGCTCGGCCCCGGGCAGGTCGGCGAGCAGCAGTTTCGCCACGGCGGCGACGGTGATCGCGACCGGCTTGCCGATCCGGGAGTACATCCGCACCGGGTACCGGCTGTCGACCTTGTCGAGGTACAGCACCTCGTCGTCCTGGTGGACGGCGAGGTGGACCGTGTGCCCGGTGCGTTCGCCGAGCGCGACCAGGTGCGGGTGGGCGATCTCCCGGATGTCGAGGTGCTCCACGGCTTCCGCGGCGAGGGCGAACAGCCGGGCGCCGAGGCGGTAGCGCTGGTCGGAGGGCTGGCGGTACACGAGGCCGTGCTCGTGCAGGGTGCGCAGGAGGCGCAGCGCGGTGCTCTTGTGGACGCCGAGCGCTTCCGCGACTTCGCCGAGGGTGGCGGGGCCGCGGGCGAGCAGCGGCAGCGTCTGGAGCGCCCTCCCGAGCGACTGGCTCATCCCACCCCTCCGTTTCGGGGCTCCGCCCCGGACCCCGCGCCTCAATCGCCGGCGGGGCTCGATTTGCCTCCGGCGGCGCCTCAAACGCCGGCGGGGCTGGATGTCGCCCTGCGGGCATCCCGCCCTCGCGCGGCGAAACCGGCCCGAGCCGGCGGTCGGGGCGCGTGCGGGCCTCGGAACCACGCGGCAGCGCCCCGGCGTTGACCCGCTGTCACGTGGGATGTTAGACACCATGCGGCGGCATACGCAACGACCGTTGCGCATCACGCAACACGCACACGCAACCGCAGGAGGCAACCATGGCCAGCGACGCAGTCCACGCGCTCGCCCACGAACCGGTCGATCACCGATTCAAGGGCCTGCCGCCGGACGCCCAGGCCGCCTCCCTGACCGTCGGCGAGCTGGCCGCGCAGGGCCGCGACCTGTTCACGGGCGGTTTCACCACGCCCGTCCTCACGCTCGACGCGGCCGCGCTGGAGCACAACCTGCGGGCCCTGGAGACGTACAGCTCCCGGCACGGCCTGGCGTTCGCCCCGCACGGCAAGACCTGCATGGCCCCGCAGCTCTTCGAGCGGCAGCTCGCGCACGGCGCGTGGGGGATCACCGCGGCCGTCCCCCACCAGGCCCGCGTCTACCGCGCGTTCGGCATCTCCCGGATCTTCCTCGCCAACGAGCTGGTCGACCCGGCGGCCCTGCGCTGGGTGGCCGCCGAACTCGCCGCCGACCCCTCGTTCCGCTTCGTCTGCTACGTGGACTCCGTGCGCGGGGTGCGGCTGATGGACCGCGCGCTCGCCGGAGCGGCCCGCCCGGTGGACGTCGTGGTCGAGCTCGGCGGCGGCGAGGGCGCGCGCACCGGGGCCCGTACGGAGGCCGAGTGCCGGGAGATCGCGGACGCGGTGGCCGCCGCGCCGGGCCTGCGCCTGGTCGGCGTCGCCGGGTACGAGGCCGAGGTCCCCGGCGCCGACGCGGCGAAGGTCACGGCCTGGCTGCGGCGCCTGACCGGGCTGGCCGTCGAGTTCGACAAGGCCGGCCGGTTCGGGCCTGAGCTCGACGAGATCGTGGTGAGCGCGGGCGGCAGCGCCTGGTTCGACTCGGTCGCCGAGGTCTTCGCCGAACTCCCCGACCTGTCCCGGCCGGTGCTGAAGCTGCTGCGCTCGGGCGCGTACGTCTCCCACGACCACGGCTGGTACACCCGGCTGACCCCGTTCAACCGGGTGCCCGACGAGGGCGGGCTGCTCCCCGCGTTCCGGTTGTGGGCGCAGGTGGTCTCCCGCCCGGCCCCCGGCCAGGCGTTCCTGAACGCCGGCAAGCGGGACATCGCCTACGACCTCGGGCTGCCGGAGGTGACGGCCGTACGGGACGGCCTGGACGGCACCGAGCGGTCCGTGTCCGGCATCCGGGTGGTGAAGCTGTCCGACCAGCACGCCTGGCTGGAGACCGACTCCGCGGACGCGGTGCAGGTCGGCGACTGGGTCGCGCTCGGCATGTCGCACCCGTGCACGATCTTCGAGAAGTGGCAGCTGATCCCGCTGGTCGAGGCGGACGGCACGGTCACCGACTACGTGCGCACGTTCTTCTGATGGACCTGGTGCTGCGCGGGGCGCTGGTCGTCGACGGCACCGGCGGGCCCTCGTACACCGCGGACGTCGGGGTGCACGAGGGCCGGATCGCCGAGATCGCCCGCAGCGGCCCGATCGCGGGCGGCGGCCGGGAGACCGTGGACGCGGCCGGTCTGGCGCTGGCCCCCGGCTTCGTCGACATGCACGCGCACAGCGACCTCGCGCTGCTCCAGGACCCCGACCACAGCGCCAAGGCCGCCCAGGGCGTCACCCTGGAGGTGCTCGGCCAGGACGGGCTGTCGTACGCGCCCGCCGACGAGCGCACCCTCGGCGAGGTGCGGGCCGCCATCGCCGGCTGGAACGGCGACGGCGCCGGCCTCGACCTGGACTGGCGGACGGTCGGCGGATACCTGGACCGCCTGGACGAGGGCGTCGCCGTCAACGCCGCCTACCTGGTGCCGCAGGGCACCGTCCGGGCGTACGCGCTCGGCTGGGACGACCGCCCGGCGACCGCGGCCGAGCTGGACCGGATGCGGCAGCTGGTCGCGGAGGGCCTGGAGCAGGGCGCGGTCGGCATGTCCTCGGGGCTCACCTACACCCCCGGGATGTACGCGGGCGACGCCGAACTGACCGAGCTGTGCCGGGTGGTGGCCCGGTACGGCGGCTACTACTGCCCGCACCACCGCTCGTACGGGCGCGGCGCGCTCGCCGCGTACGCGGAGATGGTCGGGCTGGCCCGGGAGGCGGGCTGCGCGCTGCACCTGGCGCACGCCACGATGAACTTCGCCGAGAACGAGGGCCGGGCGGGCGAGCTGCTGGCGCTGCTGGACGCGGCGCTGGCCGGCGGGGCGGACATCTCGCTGGACACGTACCCGTACACGCCGGGCTGCACCACGCTGGCCGCGCTGCTGCCGTCGTGGGCGGGCGAGGGCGGTCCGCAGGCGCTGCTGGCCCGGCTCGCGGACCCGGCGGCGGCCGAGCGGATCCGGGTCGCGATGGAGGTGACCGGCGCCGACGGGTGCCACGGGGTGCCGGTGGACTGGTCGTCGATCGAGGTCTCCGGGGTCCGGGACCCGGCGCTGGGCGGGCACGTGGGGCGGCGCCTCGACGGCTGGGAGAGCGCCCGGCGGCTGCTCCTCGACGACCGGCTGGGGACGGCGGTGCTCCAGCACGTGGGCCACGAGGACAACGTCCGGGCGATCATGCGGCACCCGGCGCACACCGGCGGCTCGGACGGCATCCTTCAGGGCGCCAAGCCGCATCCGCGGGCGTACGGCACCTTCCCGCACTACCTCGGGCGGTACGTGCGCGAGCTGGGCGTGCTCTCGCTGGAGGAGTGCGTGGCCCATCTGACGGGCCGGCCCGCGGCCCGACTGCGGCTGCCGGACCGGGGGCTGGTCCGTGAGGGGTACCGGGCGGACCTGGTGCTCTTCGACCCGCTGACGGTGGCGGCGGGCTCGACGTACGAGGCGCCGCGGGTGCTGCCGCACGGGATCCCGCACGTGCTGATCGACGGGCGGTTCGTGATGCGGGACGGGCGGCGCACGGACGTCCTGGCGGGCCGCTCGGTCCGCCGGCAGCCGCGCTGAGGGCCGGGCCCGGGCGCGGGGCGGGCGTCCTCAGGCCCAGCGGAGCAGGGTGGTCCCCATGGACATGCCCCCGCCGAAGGCCGCGAGGAGCAGGTTGTCCCCGGTCCGGAACGCGCCCGCGCGGCGGGCCGCGTCGAGGGTGACGGGGACGGAGGCGGCGCCGGTGTTGCCGTACTCCTCGACGACGAGGTGGTGGCGGGCCGCGGTGAGCCCGAGGCTCGGCGCGATCTCGGCGAGCATCTGGCCGTTGGCCTGGTGCGGGACGAAGTGCTGGACATCGTCCGGCGCCAGCCCCGACACGGCGAGGATCTCCTTGACGGCCGGGGGCAGCTGCTCGGTGACGAACTCCCGCACCGCACGGCCGTGCATGGCGAAGTAGTGCGCCGGGTCGTCGCTCGGCTGGAGGCGGGCCGGCATCCTGCTGCCGCCGGCCGGCACCCGGATGGTGCGGTGCTGCTCGCCGAAGGTGCGCAGCCGGGTGGCGACCAGCCCGTACGGCTCGGGCACCGGCCCGATGACGACGGCTCCGGCGCCGTCGCCGAACAGGATCGCGGTGCGGCGGTCGGTGGGGTCGATGATCCGCGAGTAGATGTCGGCTCCGATGACGAGCCCGTAGCCGCCCTTCGGCAGCATGCCGGCGGCCGCGTTGAGCGCGAACAGGAACCCGGTGCAGACCGCGTTGACGTCGAAGGCGGCGGCCCCTTCCGCGCCGATCAGGTCCTGCACGATGGCGGCGGTCGCGGGCTGCGGGTGGTCGGGCGTGGAGGTGGCGACGACGATGTAGTCGAGCTGCCCGGCCCGGATCCCCGCGTCGTCGAGGGCGGCGCGGGCCGCCCGCGCGGCGAGGTCGGAGGTGGCCTCGGTGGGTCCGGCGTAACGCCGGTTGCGTATCCCGGTCTTGGCGAGGATCCACTCCGCGCCCACCTCCGCCCGCGCCCCCACCTCGTCGTTCCCCACCACCCGATCAGGCAGGAACGAACCGGTCCCGAGCACCCCGACGGTGCTGACGGCGACATCCGTGGACATGAAATCTCCCTAGGTAAGTAAGCAGAACCACCAGCCCCGGCCCCGGCCCCGCCGGCACGTGAGACACAGGGGCTCGGGCGGGCCCGGACGCGGCCGCATCCAGCCCCACCGACACGCGAGACGCGGGGCCCAGACGGGGCCATTCCAGCCCCGCCGGCATTTGAGGCACGGGGCCCGGGGCGAAGCCCCGCACATCCAGCCCCGCCGGCATTTGAGGCACGGGGCCCGGGGCGGAGCCCCGCACTTCCAGCCCCGCCGGCGTTTGAGGCGCGGGGTCCGGGGCGGAGCCCCGAGGGGGGCGGGGCACCGCCCCGGAGCGGGTCAGACCCGAGCGGGTACGGCAGCGGCGGCTGCCACCCGGGCCGCGTGACGCCGCGCAGCGACATTCGCCCCGACCAGCGACAGCACGACCAGGCAGATGCCGGTCAGCTCCGCCCCCGTCGGCGCATGCCCCTGGAACGCCGACACCACGAACGCGGTAATCGGCACCAGGTTGATGAACAGCACCCCGTTCGACGGCCCGAGGTTACGGATCGCGATGTTCCACGTCAGGATCGCGACCGCCGTGGCCGGCACGGCCACGTACAGGATCTGCCACCACGCGTCCGCGTAGTCCGACACCCCGTAGCTGCCGACCCAGCCCGCCGCCTGGCTGACGGCGGTGATCACCACGATGCTGACCGTGCCCGGCAGGCAGCTCAGCGCCGTGTACCGCAGCGGCGACCACTCGGGGAACTGCCCGGCGCTGGTCGTGTACACGACCCAGCAGATGACGCCGAGCAGCGTGAGCAGCCCGCCCTTGCCGAGCCCGCCGGAGAACACGCTCAGCGGGTTCCCGTTCCCGAGCACGATGGTCAGTCCCAGCAGTGCCAGGACCACGAAGCCCAGTGCCACCGGCGCCGGCGCCTTGCCGGTTCGGGCCCACAGCACGAGCACCGTCACCAGCGGCATCGTCGCCACGACCAGCGAGGAGCTCTGCGCGGGCATGCTCTGCAGCCCGACGTAGGTGAGCAGGTTGAAGCCGGCGAAGCCGACCGTGCCCAGCAGCCACAGCTTGCCGAGCTGCCCGTCGAAGGAGAAGGCCCGCTTCCCCTCCCGCAGCGCGAGCAGGACGAGGAAGATCAGCGCGCCGAGCGTGAAGCGGGCGGCGGTGAGGTGGAACGGGTCGAGGTGGTCGTACGCGGACCGGGCGACCGCGAACATGCCACCCCAGGCGAGGGCCGTGGTGATGCCGCCGGCGATGCCCTTGGTCGTCTTGGACTGGGGGGAGGACAAGGGTGGATTCCTAACCGGAGAGAACGTGAGCGGGGAGGCGGAGCGGAAGGAGCCGGGCGCGGCTCAGACCCAGCGCCACGCGTCGAGCTCGACGGACGAGGGGTGCGCGCGGCCGGAGCTTTCGAGGATGGCGAGGGTCGCGTCGGCGACGTCGTCCGCGCTGAGCATCCGCGCCCGCTGCTCGGCGTCGTAGTCGACGTGCGCGGCCATGCCCTCGCGGAAGTCGGTGTCCACCTTGTCGAGGACCAGGCTGGAGACCTTGACGCCCCACGGGCGGGCCTCTTCCGCCAGGCACTTGGTGAGGCCCTCGACGCCGTACTTGGAGACGGAGTACGCGAGGGTGGCCGGTGCCGGGCGGCGCCCCCAGATGGAGGACATGTTGACGATGGTGCCGGTGCCGGCGGCGCGCATGCCGGGCAGCACGGTCCGCGCCATCAGGAAGTAGCCGGTGAGGTTGGTCTGGAGGGTCCGCTCCCACTGCTCGACGGTGCAGTCGGCGACGCCGCCGAAGTGCACGATCCCGGCGACGTTCAGGAGGTAGTCGATCGTGCCGAAGCGGTCGGTGGCCGCGGCCACCGCCTGCTCGACGGCGGACGCGTCGGCCACGTCGTGGACGGCGGTGAGGACGCGGTCCTCGGCCCAGCCCTCGGCGCGTACGGCGGCTTCCAGGCCGGCCGCGTTGTGGGAGTGGAGGACGAGGTTGGCACCTGCCGCACCGAGCCGGCGGGCGAGGGCGAGACCGATGCCGCGGTCCGCGCCGGTGATGAGAGCCGTACGGCCCTGGTGCTGCGTGCTGGTCATGGCGTTCTGTTCTTTCTTCGGGTGCCGTGGGCTGCCGTCGGGCGGGTGCCTCGGAGGTGGCGGCTCAGGCGTGGGTGGTGAATTCGTGGAAGTGCGGGCCGCGCAGCTTGAGCTGGGCGTGGATGTCCCCGCCGAGGCCGAAGTGCCCGATGGCGCCGCCGTAGTTCTGCTGGTAGCTCATCCACAGCACGACCACGTTGATCACCCGGTTGGCGCCGGGGGTGCCGGGCGCGGGGAACGGGTCGGGCAGGGTCGCCTGGTAGCGGGCCATGCCGTGCTCGTCGCTGTAGAAGGCGTTGGGCACCCCCAGCGGTCCCGGCCGGGTCGGCGCCTCGGGGTCGAGGTCGCGCTCCCGCAGGGACATCACGGTGTAGACGCTGTCGGGGATGAGGCCGGTGAAGGCGAACGCGAACTCCGCGCCGCGCCCGTCGTCGGTGACGGTCACCTCCAGCTGGCCGCGGGCCTTCACCCACTGGCCGAGGGTGACGGGGCCGCGGGACCGCGGGCCGTCCTCCTGGCGCAGGTCGGGAATGGGCACCCGGTTGAGCGGGTGGCTCGGGCGGACCACCTGGTGGGCGTCCGGCCGCTGTTCGGGGGCGAACAGCATCGGGTAGTTGTTGCAGGGCAGCGGGAGCGGCAGCGTGAACAGCTCCATCTCCTGCTCCTGCGGCCCGAGTTGGTCCGGCAGCTCGCGCACGATGGTGTACGGGAGGTCCTGGCCGAGCGGCGGCAGCGGGCTGTCCGCGGCGACCACCGCCCGCCCCCACTCCGGTCCGGCCGCCCGGTTGATCCGCCCGATGACGACGAAGTCGCCGTTGGCGTCCACGACTTCGGCGGGCGGGTAGGCCGGGCCCTGCGTGGTGACGCTCAGGTCGTACGAGCGGCTGCGCGTCGGGCTGCCCGTCACCGGGAGACCCGCTGGTACAGCTTGGTGTAGAGGCCGCGGTCGCCACCGGTGATGTACCGGTCGCCGGCCTGCTTGACGATCTCCTGGTAGCGCGGGGAGGTGAAGACGTCGGTGTAGGCCTGCGGGTCGCAGCTGAAGCCGGACACGAACATCACGCCGGGCTCGCTGCTGAGGACCGAGTGGTAGGCGAGGAAGGTCTCGACCTCGTCGTGGGTGCGGACCACGTCGAAGATCGTCTCGTCGCGCCAGACGCGGTACGCCGCGTACTGCTCGGGCTTGACCTCGACGTGGCGCATCTGGATGTACGGAGTCGTCGGCAGCGGGGTGGCGGCCGGCTTGGGCGCCTCGACGTAGCCGAGCAGCTCGCGGCTGAAGTCGCCCGCGGCGTACGGGGCGAGCGCCTCGAACTGCCGCGCCCAGTCGGCGCGCAGGCCCTCGACCTGCTCGACGGCGTCCAGCGCCGTGAGCTCCAGCAGCGAGTCGCCGCCGAGGCTGCGGTACAGGACACGGGCTTCGGCGCCGTGCGGGGCGGCCGGCTCCAGCCAGGCCGCGATGGCCTGGTCGACGTGGCCCGGCTTGACGTCGAGCTCGGAGGTGACGATGAGGGATGCGGACACGGTGGTGCTCCTGATGTGAGTGGGTGCGGCGGAGTGCCTGGGTGGTGCGGTGGCGTGTGTGGGTGGTGCGGCGCACCGGCCGTCCTGGCGGCCTGCCGTACGGGCGGCCTGCCGTACGGGCGGCCTGCCGTACGGGCGGGCCGGCGCGGGTGGACGCGGGTGGACGCGAAGCGGCACGGGATCAGTGCCGGCCGGGCGCGGGTCAGTGCGCGACGGCGGGCGCGGGTCAGTGCGCGACGGCGGGCGCGGGTCAGTGCGCGACGGCGGGGGCGGCCAGTCGGCGCCAGCCGCGCTGGGCGGCGATCTCCGCCATGCGCGGGTCGTCGCCGACCACGACCCCGCGCCCGACGGCTTCGAGCAGCGGCAGGTCGCTGAGGTGGTCGCCGTACGCGACGCACGCCTCGGGGGCCAGGCCGTGGCGGGCCGTGTAGGCCCGGGCGGCGCGCGCCTTGGCGGCGCCGATCATCGGCTCGTGGATCTCGCCGGTGAGCAGGCCGCCGCGGACCACGACCCGGGAGCCGTGCGCCTCGGTGGCACCGAGCCGCTCGGCGAGCGGTTCGAGGCAGGCGTGGAAGGAACCGGACAGCAGCACGGTCGGGGTGCCGCGCCGCCGGTGTTCGCCGTGTTCGGCGACGGCGGGCCGGATCCAGAAGGTGTCGGACTCGGCCTCGCGGGCGGCCCAGGACCGGCCCAGCCGGGTCAGCAGCGCGGCGGACTCGCCGGCGTAGAAGCGGTAGTAGGCGCGGTTGACGTCCTCGCGGGCCGCCCCCATGGCCGCCATGCCGGTGAGTTCGCCGTTGAGCCGCTCGTACACGTCGGGGGTCTCGCCGCGTTCGGCGAGGTAGAAGGCGAGGAAGCGGAACATGCTCTTGACCGAGATCAGCGTCTCGTCGACGTCGAAGAACGCGGCCCGGGCCGGCGGCAGCGGGTGCCGTGCCGCCGTGCGGGGTTCAGACACCGACGAGGTCCTGCCCGGCCGGGGCGGCCACACCGGCACCGGCGTCGGCGCGCTGCGCGAGGTGCTCGACGGCGTGGCGGGCCCGCTTGCCCTCCTTGGCCTTGATGACGTGGCTGTCGAAGGCGGTGAACGCGACCCGGGTGACGGAGGCGCGGCGGCCCGCCTGGACCACCCCGATCTCGACGGTGAAGGACAGCCGCGAGGGGTCGTCGATGCGCTGGTCCTCGATGCGGTACTCGATGGTGGCGTCGAGCGGGAACAGGAAGTTCTCGAAGTCCGTGTTCATGGACTCGATGACGAAGTAGTAGTTCCGCTCGGGGTGCCGGCTGGCGAAGTAGCGCTCGCTGACGGCGAGGAACATCTGGCGGGCGGCCTCGATGGCCACCATGCCCTGGATGTGCTGGCCGGTCTGGTGGTCGAGCAGCAGTTCGTTGTCGTTGTGCACGCGCAGCGAGGCGCGGAAGAAGGCGTCGTCGACCTGGTGCAGGTCGGCGATGAGCGCGTTGGACTCCAGGCACTTGTGCACCTCGCCGCGGCCGGCGAGGACGGTGGCCGGCAGGTGCGCGCGCAGCCGGCTGGCGAGGCCGTGGCGGCGGATCTGCTCGCGGACGAGGTCCCACTCGAAGGCGGTGACGCCCTGCGCGGCCTGGACCAGTACGGGGTCCCCGGCCTCGGCGTAGGTGCCGGTCTGGAGGTCCGCGAGGAACTGGGTGACGGTGCTGACGTCATCCTGGGCGGAGAAACCGGCAAACCGGTCCCCTACGAGAAATACCGTCTGAATTGGCGCGATTGTTGCAGTCATGCTCACTCCCGGACCCTTCGTACGTCGGCGGACATGGATCAAGGTAGGCCGACGGAGGAGCCGAAGCAACCATCTAGTTGGTTCTTTGTCACGTCGAACCAACTAGATGGTTGCTCGGGTGTCGCGGATACGGGATCCTTGGGGCATGCCCCTCCAGAAGTCACAGATCACGCGCCGCAAGCTGATCGACACCGCCCGCGCGGAGTTCGCCGAACACGGCATCGCGGGCGCGCGCGTCGACCGCATCGCCGAGCACTCGGGCGTCAACAAGCAGCGCATCTATGCCTACTTCGGCAACAAGGAAGGCCTCTTCGCCGCCGTCATCAGCGACACGTACGAGGAACTCGGCCGCCAGGTCCCCGTCCCCGACACCATCGAGGGCATGCGCCGCTACGTCGGGGCGGTCTTCGACTACCACGCCGCCAACAGCGACCTCGTGCGGCTGCTCGCTTGGGAAGGGCTGCACTACGGCTCGAACGACTTCCCGGGCCGGGAGGAGCGCCAGGCCTACTACGTGCACAAGAGCGCCGCGTTCAGCGACGCCCTCGGCATCGACTCCCCCACCGAGGCCGCGCACCTCCTCTTCAGCCTCATCGCCATGGCGTCCTGGCCCTTCGTCGTGGAACAGCAGCGCCGCCTCATGACCGAACCCCCGGCCGTACCGGGCGGCGGCCGCGAACTCCTCCGCGAAAGCATCACCCACTACGGCCGGACCCTGATCGACTCCCTCTCCACCCCAACCAAAACCTGAAGCCCCCCACCCCCGGCCCCGCCAAACCCAAGCCCCGCCAACCCAGCCCCGCCGGCGTTCGACGCGCAGGGCAAGGGCGGAGCCCCACCCAGCCCCGCCGACGCTTGAGGCGCGGGGTCCGGGGCGGAGCCCCACCCAGCCCCGCCGGCGTTTGAGGCGCGGGGTCCGGGGCGGAGCCCCACCCAGCCCCGCCGGCGTTTGAGGCGCGGGGTCCGGGGCGGAGCCCCGAAAGGCGGGGCCCGGACTCCCGAAGGTGACGAGGGCAACACCGGCACCACGGTCCGCCCGCGGACCCACGCATTCCGCAGGCCGGAGCACACACACGCACCCGCTTTCGAAGGAGGGACCCGCCCACCACCCCCGTCTCGCGCGAAATGGGACATTTCACCGGCCCGGCGGCGGGCCCCGACCGGGCCAAAAGCCTGGGCGACCCGCCGCGCGGGCCCGTAAGCTCCCGTCATGCAGGTGATCCAGTCAACGAAGCTCGCCAATGTCTGCTACGAAATTCGCGGCCCGGTCCTCGAAGAGGCCATGCGGCTCGAAGCAGCAGGTCATCGCATCCTCAAGCTGAACACGGGCAACCCCGCGGCATTCGGTTTCGAGTGCCCGCCCGAGATCCTCGAGGACATGCTCCGCAACCTGGGCAGCGCCCACGGGTACGGGGACGCGAAGGGGCTGCTCTCCGCGCGCCGCGCGGTCATGCAGCACTACCAGACCAAGGGCATCGACCTGGACGTCGAGGACATCTACCTCGGCAACGGCGTCTCCGAGCTGATCCAGATGTCCATGCAGGCGCTGCTGGACGACGGCGACGAGGTGCTGGTCCCGGCCCCGGACTACCCGCTGTGGACGGCCTCCGTCAGCCTGGCCGGCGGCACCGCCGTGCACTACCGGTGCGACGAGCAGTCCGACTGGATGCCGGACCTCGCCGACATCGAGCGCAAGATCACCGACCGCACCCGCGCCATGGTGATCATCAACCCGAACAACCCCACCGGCGCCGTCTACGACGACGAGATGCTGCGCGGCCTCACCGACATCGCCCGCCGCCACAACCTGGTGGTCTGCTCGGACGAGATCTACGACCGGATCCTCTACGACGGCGCCACGCACACGAACACCGCGGCGATCGCGCCCGACCTGCTCTGCCTGACCTTCAACGGGCTCTCGAAGAACTACCGCGTCGCCGGCTACCGGGCCGGCTGGATGGCGGTCTGCGGCCCGAAGAAGAACGCCGCGTCGTACATCGAGGGCCTGACGATCCTGGCGAACATGCGGCTCTGCGCCAACATGCCCTCCCAGCACGCCATCGCCACCGCCCTGGGCGGCCGGCAGTCCATCGTGGACCTGGTCCTGCCCGGCGGCCGACTGATGGAGCAGCGGGACACGGCGTACGACCTGCTGACGCAGATCCCGGGCATCAGCTGCGTGAAGCCCAAGGGCGCGCTGTACCTCTTCCCGAAGCTCGACCCGGCAGTCTACAAGATCAAGGACGACCGCCAGATGGTCCTCGACCTGCTCAGGGCCGAGAAGATCATGGTCGTGCACGGCACCGGCTTCAACTGGCCCGAGCCCGACCACTTCCGGATCGTCACGCTGCCCAACGCCAAGGACCTCGCCGACGCCGTCACCCGGATCGGCACGTTCCTCGACGGGTACGGACAGCCGTAGGACCAGCCCTTCGCGCCCGCCGGCCGCGCGTTCGGGTGACGTGCGGTCCTGGATTCTGGACTCATCTCTACTTTAGAACCAATCCAATGTAGGATGGTCTCCTGCCCGCTGCCAGGAGGCCATCCATGTACGAGCCGACACGCACCAAGCCGGGGCACGGCCTGCCCGGCCGCGCCGCTCATACGGCCGACTTCCCGCACCGCACCCGCGGCGAGGAGCTGGACATCCAGCTCGCCGGACACCTGGCCGCCCTGCTCGCGCTCACCGACGAGCTCGGCCTCGACGAGCCCGCCGAGGCCATCGCCCGCCAGGTCGCCCGCCTGCGCGGCGCGCCGCCGGCCCGGCACGCCGGACACACCCGCGACAACACCGTCACCCTGCACCGCCGTGCCCACGACACGGCAGCCCGCGCCCTGCTCGTCGCCGCCTCCCGCGCCGACACCTCGGTGGCGATCCTCGCCGCCGAGCGCATGGACGCGCACACCGCCGCGCTGGAACTCGCCGCGGCCTCCTGAACGGCCCCGGTCCGGGGCCGCGGAGGCTCCGGACCGGGAGCCATGACGCGCGCCCGCCGCACGGCCCGGCCCGCTTCCGGCCCGACGCGCGACCCCCGGACCCGCGCACGGCCCGCGCCCGCCGCACGAGCGGCAGCACCGCCTCACGGCACGGCCCGCTCCAGCACCACCGAGCTGACCCCGCAGTACGGGACCACGCCCGCCGCCCACACCGGGCCCCGCACCTCACGGCCGGCCGACCCGCGCGGCGCCAGGTCCACCACCGCGTCCCGGCCCGACTCCCCCGGCTTCCCGGCGTCCCGGCGGAACTCCACGGTCACCACGTACCGCGCCGGCTGCGCCCGCCGGCTGGTGACCCGTATGTCCGCGACCACCCGCCGGCTCGCCGGATCGACCCGGCAGCCCGTCAGCGTCACGTCCTGCGCGACGGGCGGTGGCGGCGCCGCCTGCGGCCGCGGCTGCGGCCGGGGCCCGATCGCCGCCCAGGAGTAGAGCACGAACGGCGCGAACACCAGCAGCGCGGCGACCAGCACCAGAGCGACCTGCCAGCCCAGCCATTCCCCGGATTTCGCGCCGGGCCGCGCGTCCCGGCGCGCGCCGGGTCTGTCGTACGACATGGACCGATCATTCCCAGCCACCGCCGCACGACACCGCCCGGCTTCGGAATAGGGACTGCTTCGTCACCCGGCGTTCACTCAACTCCGCCAGGAATGTGGGTTTCCGCGAGCACGCTGCCCCCGTGAGACGCATCCTGGGAATCGTCCTGGCGATCGTGCTGATCGGCGGCGTGGCAGCAGCCGTCATCGCGGGTCGCGGAGGTCAGGGCACGGGCGGCACGGCAACGAAGACCGTCCGCGGAATCATCGGTTCGGAGAAGAGCGAGTTCTTCACGGACCCCGACGTGGTGAAAGCCCTTGCTGCCAAGGGATACACCGTCGAGACCGAGACGTCCGGCTCGTGGGCGATGGACCGGCTCCCCCTCAAGGAGTACGACTTCGCCTTCCCGAGCAGCGGCGAGCCCGCCAAGCGGATCCTCGCCAAGGCGGGACTGAAGGCGGCGCAGGCCGCCCGGCCGTTCTACTCGCCGCTCGTCGTCATCACCCGCGGCAACGCCGCCAAGGTGCTCGCCGACAACGGACTGGTCACCCTCACCGGCAAGAACACCGGCACCCTCGACATGGGCGCCTACCTCGACGCCGCCGCCGAGGACCGCAGCTGGCAGCAGCTCAAGGGCTCGTCCGCCCACGCCGAGCTGACCGGCACGGTGTTCGTGAAGACCACCGACCCCGCCAGCTCCAACTCCGGCGCGCTCTGGCTCGCCGCCGCGTCCAACGTCGCCAACGGCAGCAGGGCCGTCGCCGACGACCGGGCCGTCAAGGCCACCGCGCCCCTGATGCGCAAGCTCTTCTCCGTCCAGGGCGCCCTCGCGCCCAGCACCGACGAGCCCTTCCGTGACTTCATCAGCGGCGCCGGCGACCCGCTGATCCTCGTCTACGAGTCCCAGATCGCCGCCCTGCTGCTCCAGCACCAGGACCCGGGCGACATGGTCGTGCTCTACCCGGACACCACCGTCAACAGCGACCACACCCTGGTCCCCCTCAACGACGAGGCCGAGGGGCTCGGCGAACTCCTCACCACCGACAAGGAGCTCCGCGAGCTGGCCGTCAAGCACGGCTTCCGCCCGCAGGGCGCCTTCTCCGAGTTCCTCACCGCCACCGCCCCGCACTCCGCCTTCCTCAACCGGAAGCTGGCCGGAATCCGCCAGGTGTCCGCGCCGACCCTCCCCGTCCTGCAGGCGCTCGCGCAGCAGGCCACCGGCAAGAACTGAAGGGCAGGACGCCACTCATGACCACGCCTGACGAGCCGCAGCTCGTATTGACCGCGCCCGAGCCCGTCCCCGTCGTCCGCAAGGAACAGGCCGCCGGCCTGGTCCCGCTCCAGGACGGCGTACGCGAGGAGATGGCCCGGCGGGCCGGCGAGTACGTCGGCACCCTCGCCGGACTCGACGCCCGCTCCCCCGAGTTCGCCACCCGCATCGGGGAGATCGCCGGACTCGGCGCCGGCGAGATCCGCACCGCCGCCCAGCAGTCCAACCGGATGCTGGAGCGGGCCGTGCGCTCGCTCGGCGCCGACGGCGGCGCCGACGCGCAGGTCCGCGTCGCCGGCTCGCTCGTCGAACTGCGCCGCACCGTCGAGGACCTCGACCCGCGCGACAGCCCCGGCAAGGGCGCCCGCCGCTTCCTCTCCAAGCTCCCCGGCGGCAACAAGTTCCGCGACCACGTCGCCAAGTACGCCTCCTCCCAGGCCACCCTCAACAAGATCGTGGGCGCCCTGCGCGGCGGCCAGGACGAGCTGCGCCGCGACAACGCGGCACTGCACACCGAGCGGGCCCGGCTCTGGGAGACCATGGGCAAGCTCCAGGAGTACGCGGTCCTCACCGAGGCCCTCGACGCGGCCGTCGAGGAGCGCATCACCGAGACCGGGGCCACCGACGCGCAGCAGGCCGACGTCCTGCGCGCCGACGTCCTCTTCCCGGTCCGGCAGAAGCACCAGGACCTGCTGACCCAGCTCGCCGTCTGCGCCCAGGGCTACCTGGCCATGGACGTCGTACGCCGCAACAACGACGAGCTGATCAAGGGCGTCGAGCGGGCCGCGACCACCACCGTGTCCGCGCTGCGGATCGCCGTCATGCTGGCCTCCGCCCTCGACAGCCGGCGCAAGGTCGTCGAGCAGGTCAACACCCTGCGCAACACCACCGAGGACCTGATCCGCGGGAACGCCGAGATGCTCGCCACCCAGAGCGGCGAGATCCAGCGGATCGCCGCCGACCCCGCGGTCGGCGCGGAGACCCTGCGCACCGCCTTCGCGCAGATCTACAAGACGCTCGACGCCATCGACACCTTCAAGGTGCAGGCCACCGAGAACATGGCCGCCACCGTGGAGTCCCTGACCGGCGAACTCCAGGCCGCCTCCGCCCATCTGGCGCGCACCCGCACCACCGGCGCCCTCGAAGGAGGCGGCACCGCATGACCCCGCACCGCACTGCCGCTCGGAGCACGGACCCGCAGCCCACGAACCGGCAGCGCCCCGACCCGCACCGCGGCGGCCGGCGTCGCGCCGGGGGCCGCCGGCTCCTCGCGCTGGTCCTGTCCACGGCCGCCGTCCTGGCCGCCACCGCCTGCACCTCCGAGGAGCCCGACGGCCCCGAGGAGACCGCGTACCGCGACGGCACCCTGCGCGTGCTGGCCTCCAGCGAACTCGCCGACATGGAACCGGTGCTCGAAGCGGCCCGCAAGGCCACCGGCGTCACCGTGAAGCTGACCTGGACCGGCACCCTCGACGCCGCAGAGCAGGTCGCCTCCGGGAAGGCCGACGGCCGCTACGACGCGATCTGGCTGTCCTCCAACGACTACCTGCGGCTGCGGCCCGAGGCGGTCGGCAAGCTCGGCTCCGAGACCCCGGTGATGTCCTCGCCGGTCGCGCTCGGCGTGAAGCCCGCCGCCGTCGCCCGGCTCGGCTGGAAGCCCGCCGAGGTGACCTGGTCGGCGATCCACTCGGCCGTCGCCGCCGGCAGGCTCACCTACGGCATGACCGACCCGGTGCGCTCCAACTCCGGTTTCTCCGCGCTGATCTCGGTGGCGTCCGGCCTCTCCGGAGCCCAGGCCGCCCTCACCGACGCCGACGTGAAGAAGGCCGCGCCCCGGCTCACGGAATTCTTCGCCGGGCAGAAGCTGACCTCCGGT
Organism: Streptomyces sp. NBC_00239; assembly: GCF_036194065.1. NCBI lineage: Bacteria > Bacillati > Actinomycetota > Actinomycetes > Kitasatosporales > Streptomycetaceae > Streptomyces > Streptomyces sp. NBC_00239. The sequence goes on from NZ_CP108095.1 coordinate 3,285,359, forward strand.
TCCTCCGGCTGGCTGGCCTCCGCGTACACCCGCCGCGGCACCGTGGACGCGCTCGTCAACTACGAGTCCGTGCTGATGTCGATGAACCGGGACGACAGGGCCGGGCTGACCGTGATCCGGCCCCGCGACGGGGTGGTCACCGCCGACTACCCGCTCACCCTGCTCGGTTCGGCGCCCGCCGGCGCCCGCGAGGCGGGCCGCGCCCTGACCACGTACCTGCGGGGCGCCGAGGCCCAGCGGGCGATCACCGGGAAGACCTTCCGGCGGCCGGTCGCGGCCGGGGTCTCCCCCGCGCCCGGCCTGGCCGCGGACAAGCGCCGGGAACTGCCGTTCCCGGGCACCCGCCCGGTCGCCGACGGGCTGCTCGCCTCGTACGAGAACGAGCTGCGCCGCCCCTCGCGGACCGTGTACGTGCTCGACACCTCCGGCTCGATGGAGGACGAGAACCGGATCGGACGGCTGCGGGACGCGCTCTCCGAGCTGGCCGGCACCGGGAGTTCGGCGCCCGGCGAACGGTTCCGGGACCGCGAGCAGGTGACGCTCCTGCCGTTCGGGTCCGAGGTGAAGGACGTGCACACGCACCTGGTGCAGCCCGGGGACCCCGACGCGGCCCTGGACGCCATCCGCCGGGACGTGAACGCGCTCACCCCCGACGGGGGCACCGCCGTGTACAGCAGTCTGGAAGCCGCCTACGAGCACCTGGGCAAGGAGCGCACCGACGCGTTCACCTCGATCGTGCTGATGACGGACGGGGAGAACACCGAGGGCGAACCGGCCTCGCACTTCGACAGCTTCTACGCGGCGCTGCCCGCCGACCAGCGGGCAACCCCGGTCTTCGCGGTGCTCTTCGGGGACTCGGACCGCAGGGAACTCGCCCACATCACCGAGCTGACCGGCGGCCGGCTGTTCGACGCGACCGGCGGGAACGGTTCACTGGACGGCGCCTTCGAGGAGATCCGTGGCTACCAGTAGAGGCACCGCGGCACGCGTCCTGGGCTACCTGGAGTCCCGCAAGAACCTGGCCGGCTCCGCGTGCGGGGTGGCAGGGCTCGCGCTCACCTTCACGGGCCTGGCGGGCGCCTACTGGCCCGTCGTGGTCGCCGGACTGTACGGCGCGGGCGCGCTGATCGCCCCGCCGGAGCGGCTGCCGGCCCCCGAGTTCGAGGATCCGGCCGAGGAGTTCGACGCGCTGCGCGAAGACTTCGCGACCCTGTGCGAATACCTGGGCGAGGTGGAGCTGCCGGCCGCCGCGGGCGACCGGCTCACCGGCCTGCTGGGCCGGTACGGGGCGCTGCTCGACCCGGCGCACGGCTGGGTCGCGGACCTGCTCGCGACGGACCCGGAGTCGGTGCACGTGCTGTCGCGGGCGATCCGCCAGGACGTGCCCGAATGCGTGGACACGTACCACCGGACCCGCTGGTGGACCCGGCTGCAGCCGGGCACGGAGGCTCCCGAACGGCACCTGGAGCGGCAGCTGACGGTGCTGTACGAGGAGGTGGAAGGCCTGACGGCGGGCCTCCAGGACAGGGAGGCCCGCCGTCAGCAGACGCACACGACCTATCTGGAGGAGCGCGGACGCTCCTGACAGACGCGACAGGTGGTCGTGTGCTGCGGTGGGAACCGCTTGGTCGGGGGCTCCCACAGCGGTGGGGGCCGCTTGGTCGGGGGCTCCCACACTTATTCGCCCGGTACGGGCGGCTCGGTCAGCCGAGCCGCTCCACCAGGGCGTGGTACTGGTCCCACAGCTCCTTGGGAGTGTGGTCGCCGTAGGTGTTGAGGTGCTCGGGGACCAGGGCGGCCTCCTCGCGCCACACCTCCTTGTCGACGCTGAGGAGGAAGTCCAGGTCCGCGGCGGGCAGGTCCAGGCCGTCGGTGTCCAGGGACGCGACGGTCGGCAGGATGCCGATGGGGGTCTCGACGCCCTCGGCGGTGCCGTCGAGGCGGCCGACGATCCACTTCAGGACGCGGCTGTTCTCGCCGAAGCCGGGCCACACGAACTTGCCCGCGTCGTTCTTGCGGAACCAGTTCACGTAGTAGATCTTCGGGAGCTTGGACTGGTCCTTGCCCTTGGCGACGTCGACCCAGTGGCCCATGTAGTCGCCCATGTTGTAGCCGCAGAACGGCAGCATGGCGAAGGGGTCGCGGCGCAGCTCGCCGACCTTGCCCTCGGCGGCGGCGGTCTTCTCGGAGGCGATGTTCGAGCCGATGAAGACGCCGTGGTTCCAGTCGAAGGACTCGGTGACCAGCGGCACGGCGGAGGCGCGGCGGCCGCCGAAGAGGATCGCGGAGATCGGGACGCCCTTGGGGTCCTCCCACTCGGGGGCGATCGTCGGGCACTGCGAGGCCGGGACGGCGAAGCGGGCGTTGGGGTGGGCGGCCGGGGTCTCCGAGGCCGGAGTCCAGTCGTTGCCCTTCCAGTCGATCAGGTGGGCGGGCGCCTCTTCGGTCATGCCCTCCCACCAGACGTCGCCGTCGTCGGTGAGCGCGACGTTGGTGAAGACGGTGTTCGCGTACATCGTCTTCATGGCGTTGGCGTTGGTGTGCTCGCCGGTGCCGGGGGCGACGCCGAAGAAGCCGGCCTCGGGGTTGATCGCGTAGAGGCGGCCGTCCTCGCCGAAGCGCATCCAGGCGATGTCGTCGCCGATGGTCTCGACCGTCCAGCCGGAGATCGTGGGCTCCAGCATGGCGAGGTTGGTCTTGCCACAGGCGGACGGGAACGCGGCGGCGACGTACTTGCTCTCGCCCTGCGGCGGGGTGAGCTTGAGGATCAGCATGTGCTCGGCGAGCCAGCCCTCGTCGCGGGCCATGACGGACGCGATGCGCAGGGCGTAGCACTTCTTGCCGAGCAGGGCGTTGCCGCCGTAGCCCGAGCCGTACGACCAGATCTCGCGGGTCTCGGGGAAGTGCGAGATGTACTTGGTGGTGTTGCACGGCCACGGCACGTCGGCCTGGCCCTCGGCGAGCGGAGCGCCGAGGGTGTGGACCGCCTTGACGAAGAAGCCGTCGGTGCCGAGCTCGTCCAGGACCGGCTGTCCCATGCGGGTCATGGTGCGCATCGCGACCGCGACGTAGGCGGAGTCGGTGATCTCGACGCCGATCGCGGAGAGCTCGGAGCCGAGGGGGCCCATGCAGAAGGGCACGACGTACATCGTGCGGCCCTTCATGGAGCCGCGGAAGATACCTTCCTGCCCGGCGAAGAGCTCCTTCATCTCGGAAGGGGCCTTCCAGTGGTTGGTCGGGCCCGCGTCCTCCTCCTTCTCGGAGCAGATGAAGGTCCGGTCCTCGACGCGCGCGACGTCGGAGGGGTCGGAGGCGGCGTAGTACGAGTTCGGGCGCTTGACCGGGTCCAGCTTCTTGAAGGTGCCCTTCTCGACGAGCTCCTCGCACAGGCGCTCGTACTCGGCCTCGGAACCGTCACACCAGACGATCCGGTCGGGCTCGGTGATGGCTGCGATCTCGTTCACCCAGGAGGTGAGCTCCTGGTGCTGGGTCGGGACGGTGGTGGGAGCCGCGTTGTCGCGCGCCACGATTGCTCCTTGTTGAGGGGTTTGTTTGGTGTATGCCCCGTGGGGGCTGCGACCCGGACGCTTCGCGCTCCGCTCATCCGGTGCCGACCGCACTCATCTGATCATCCGGTGCGTGTGCGCATATGTCCAGGGGGCCTCTCACGTGAGCATCGCCACTCCAGTCAATCTTCTGTAAAGCGGACGTTCGGCAGGCAGACCGAAAGTTACGGACCCGTAGGTAGCATGAGCGCATGACTTCAGATGCCCTCGTGAAGCCGGTGATGCGCGGCTGGCTGCATGCCGGGATGTTCCCCGCGGTGCTGGTCGCAGGCCTCGTCCTGATGGCGTTGACCGACTCGACGCGGGCACGGGTGGCGTGCGGCGTCTACATCCTCACGGCGTGCCTGCTCTTCGGCGTCAGCGCGATCTACCACCGGGGCACCTGGGGGCCGCGCGGCGAGGCCGTACTGCGTCGACTCGACCACGCCAACATTTTCCTGATCATCGCAGGGACCTATACCCCGCTGACCGTCCTCCTGCTGCCGCCGTCCACCGGACGGACCCTCCTGTGGGCGGTGTGGATCGCGGCCGCCGCGGGCATCGCCTTCCGGGTCTTCTGGGTCGGCGCGCCGCGCTGGCTGTACACGCCCTGCTACATCGCGATGGGCTGGGCGGCGGTCTTCTTCCTGCCCGACTTCATGCGCACCGGCGGCATCGCGGTGCTCGTCCTGGTGATCGTCGGCGGCCTGCTGTACAGCGCGGGAGGGGTCATCTACGGGCTGAAGCGCCCCGACCCCTCGCCGCGCTTCTTCGGTTTCCACGAGGTGTTCCACTCGCTGACCCTGGCGGCCTTCGTGGCGCACTACGTGGGGATCTCGATGGCGGCCTACTCGCACTGAGCGGGCCCTTCCGCGTCGGGTGGGCGCCGGGCCGACCGACCCGGCGCCCACCCGTACCGCGTGTTCAGGGGCGGGCCGGCCCCAGCTGCTCCGCGAGTTCGGCCGGGTCGGTGGTGGGCAGGGCGCAGACGAAGTGCCGGCAGACGTAGGCCGTCGGACTGCCGTCCACCAGCGTGCGCTCGGACAGCAGCGGGAACTCCGCCTCCGGCCCCGCCTTCTGGTCCGGCAGCCCCACCGCCACCACGGCCCCGGGCGCCGGCCCGAGCAGCGCGGTGCGGTGCAGCGCGGCCGTCGCCGGGTCGTCAGGGTGGCCGACCACCGCGATCTCCCGCGGCCCGTCGAGCATCGCCTCGGTGACGGCGAGCCCCCAGCCGATGAAGCGGGGGGCGCGCGGGCCCAGCGCGTGCACCACGCCGAGCGCCCGTTCGGCCGCCGTGCGGTGCGCCTGCGAGCCGGTGTGCGCCGCGTACGAGAGCAGTGCGCCCGCCGCGGCCGTCCACCCGGAGGGCGCGGCGGTGTCGGTCGGGTCCTGGGGGCGGCGGATCAGCTGTTCGGCATCGTGCGCGGTGTCGTAGAGCGTGCCGTCCTCGGCCGTGAACCGGTCGAGGATCAGGTCGGTGAGGAAGCCGGCGAACTCCAGCCAGACCCCCTCCCCGGTCACGCCCGCCAGCGCGAGGAAGCCCTCGGCCACGTCCGCGTAGTCCTCCAGCACGCCGGCGTTGGCGCCGGCCCGGCCGTCCTTGCTGGTACGGGCCAGCCGGGCGCGGCCGGCGGTGGCGTCGAAGTGCACGCGGACCAGCAGGTCGGCGGCCTCGGTGGCGCGTTCGACCAGGTCGGGGCGGTCGAAGTAGGCGCCGCACTCGGCGAGCGCGGCGATCGCGAGCCCGTTCCAGGCGGCCACGATCTTGTCGTCGCGGCCGGGCGCGGGCCGCGCGTCCCGGGCCGCGAGCAGCCGCGCCCTGATGCCGTCGAGCCGTGCGGCGTCGGCGGCCGGCCCGTCCTGCGGCAGCCGGAGCACCGACGTGCCGTGCTCGAAGGTGCCCTCCTCGGTCACCCCGAAGCAGGCCGCCGCCAGCTCCCCGTCGGCGTCCCCGAGCACCTCGCGCAGCTGCGCCGGGGTCCAGGCGTAGTAGGCGCCCTCCACGTGCTCGCCGGTGTCCGGGTCCTCGCTGTCGGCGTCGAGCGCAGAGGCGAAACCGCCCTCCCGGGTGCGCAGTTCTCGGACCATGAAGTCGGCGGTCTCCAGCGCGACCCGGCGGGCCAGCGCGGAGCCGGTGGTGCGCCACAGGTGCGCGTACACCCGGCACAGCAGCGCGTTGTCGTACAGCATCTTCTCGAAGTGCGGGACGATCCAGTCGCGGTCCACGGAGTAGCGCGCGAAGCCGCCGCCGAGCTGGTCGTAGATCCCGCCGCGGGCCATCGCCTCGCAGGTGTCGGCGGCCATCTGGAGGGCGCCCTCGGCGCCGGTGCGCGCGTAGTGGCGCAGCAGGAACTCGATCGCCATGGACGGCGGGAACTTGGGCGCGCCGCCGAATCCGCCGCGGGCCGCGTCGTAGTCGCGGGTCAGCCCGAGCAGCGCCTGCGCCAGCTCCTCGGGTCCGGGCGCCCCGGCCTTGCCGTAGTCGAGCTGCCGGCCGGCGAGGTCCCGCACGATCTTCTGCGCGACCTCGGCGACCTCCTCGCGGCGGCCGGTCCAGGCGGTGTGCACGCCTTCGAGCACCTGCGGGAAGGAGGCCATGCCGTGGCGGGGCTCGGGCGGGAAGTAGGTGCCGAAGTAGAACGGCTCGGCGTCCGCGGTCAGGAAGACGGTCATCGGCCAGCCGCCCTGGCCGGTGGCGGCCTGCACGGCCTCCATGTAGACGGCGTCGACGTCGGGCCGCTCCTCGCGGTCCACCTTGACGTTGACGAAGTGCTCGTTCATGTACGCGGCGGTCCGCTCGTCCTCGAACGACTCGTGCGCCATGACGTGGCACCAGTGGCAGCTCGAATAGCCGACGCTGAGCAGCACCGGAACGCCGCGCTCCCGTGCCTTCGCGAACGCCTCGGGTGACCAGGGCCACCAGTCGACCGGGTTGTCCGCGTGCTGGAGCAGATACGGGGAGGTCTCGTCAGCGAGGCGATTCGGCATACCGACAATCTAAGCCGTCCGCCCCGCCGACACCCCGGGCGCAACACCGCCCCACCGACGCCCGGGTGCCCGACCTCCAGCCCCACCGACACCCTGAGCGCAACCCCCAGCCCCACCGACACCCTGAGCGCAACCCCCAGCCCCACCGACGCCCGGGGGTGCAACCCCCAGCCCCACCGACGCCCGGGGGCGCAACTTCCAGCCCCACCGACACCCTGAGCGCAACCTCCAGCCCCACCGACGCCCGGGGGCGCAACTTCCAGCCTCGCCGACGCCCGGGGGTGCAACTTCCAGCCTCGCCGGCGTTTGAGGCGCGGGTCCGGGCGGAGCCCGGTTCCCGGCGTCAGCCGGGTTGCAGTCCTGGGGCTCCGCCCCAGACCCCGCGCCTCAAACGCCGGCGAAGCTGGAGACGGCCCGCTCACGCTGAGGCGCGCACGGCGCTCGGGTGGGACGGAAAGCTCTGAATTCGCTCAACTCCCGCCGGCGTGCGGGGGATTCCCTCGCGTTTGCATGCATCCCGCAGGAAACTGGTGGCTCCGGACGGCCGGCGCGGCGGAGGGGATGCGGATGCAGATGCGGGACGTGCATCGGGGCGAGGCGGAGCGGGCGCTCGCGCGGGCGGTCGAGGAGGAGGTCCGACGGTCCGGCGGCCGGGTGGAGCAGGGGGCGCTGATGGCACGCGCGCTGCCGTCGCTGGAGGCGATGGCGGCGACGGCCGGGCCGGAGTACGAGGCCTGGACGCGGGCCCTGGACGCGGACGCGGCCACCGAGCAGTCGCTCGGCGCGGCCTTCCGCAGCTCGAACAACGCGACGGCCGTACTGGTGACGGGCGTTGCGGCGGCGGCCGCGGTCGCCGCGGACCTCTGCCTCGGCCTGGACGCGGCGTCCTCGTTCGGCGCGGGGGCCGTCGTCGCCGTCGCCGGGGCGGCGGCCACCGTGGCGAAGGTGACGGCGGTCCACCTGCCCGCCGCGCACCGCCGGGCGGGCGCCCTGAGCCAGCCCGGCGGCACCGAGCAGCTGCGGCTCCAGTGGCTGTCCGCCCTGGAGGTGCGCGGGATCCGGCCGTTCCTCGACCGGCAGCGGGCGGCGGGCGCGGCGCGGCCTGCGGCGCGTGCGGACCGGCCGTCCGGGACCGGGCCGCAGCTGCGCGGCACGGACCGCAGCGCGGCCGCCCGCCGGCGCAGCGCGCTGGAGCAGTCCTTCGGGCAACTCCCGTCCGGTGACGGGGTGTTCCTGGGACGGCGGGCGGAGCTGGCCCGCATCGTGCAGTGGGTGCAGGCGGCCCGCGCCGGTACGGAGACCCTGCCGGTGGTCGTGGTGCTGCACGGGGATCCCGGTGCGGGCCGCACCTCCCTCGCGGTGCGGGCGGCGCACGAGGTCCGGGACCAGTACCGGGGCGCCTGCGTGGTCGACCTGCGCGGCGGCTCGCTCAGCGGCGAGACCCCGCTGCCGACCCGGGAGGCGCTGCTGCACCTCCTGAACCGGCTGGGCGCGCCCCGCGAGCAGCTGCTGTTCCGCGACCGGTCGTCGGCCGCGCAGCAGATGCGGCGGCTGGTGGAGCTGTACCACGAGCACGTGCGCGGCGTGCCGGTCACGGTGGTCCTCGACGACGCGGTGGACGCGGAGCAGGTGCGGTTGCTGCTGCCGGAGCGCTCCGACAGCCTGGTGCTGGTGACGGCCCGGGAGCGGCTGGAGCTCCCCGCGGACGTCCCGGCCCGGGTCCACCACCTGGAGGTGGCGCCGCTGGCGGCCGCGGATGCCGAGGCGGTGCTGCGTACGGCGGTCGAGGACGCGCAGACGTCGGTGTACGACGAGCAGGCGCTGGAGGCGATCTTCCGGTTCACCGGCGGGCTGCCGCTGGCGCTGCGCCTGACGGGCCCGCTGCTGGGGACGCACACGGCGCGCCGGTTCGAGGTGCACCTCGCCGAGCGGCTGGGTTCACTCGACGTGACGGACCGGGCGCTGGACCTGTCGTACGCGCACCTCCAGGAGCCCGCCCGGCAGCTGCTGCGGCGGCTGTCGCTGGCCGGCCGGGTGTCGGTGGGGGCGGCCGCCGCGGCCGCGCTGGCCGAGGGGTCGGAGGGGGACGCGCTGCGGCTGCTGGCGGGGCTGGCCCGGGCCGGGCTCGTCGACCACGTGCGCGGGGAGCGGTACCGGCTGCACGACTCGGTGCGCTCGTACGCGGCCGCGAAGCTGCTCGCGGAGGAGGACCGGGACGACATCGCGGCGGCGCAGGAGCGGCTGATCCGGACGTACGCGCAGCTGGCGGACGCGGTGATCCGGATGGTCGACGGGAAGACGTCGACGCGCGCGGACCGGTTCGGCGGGCACGGCTTCGCCTCGCTGGACGCGGCGCTGGCCTGGCTGGACGAGGAGTCGAGCTTCATCACGGCGGCGCTGCGGCACACCGAGGGCGTGGACCAGCGGGCCGTGCTGGACCTGCTGGGCGCGCTGTGCGACTACTGCCTGCTGCGCGGCGACCTGTACCGGCTGGGCGAGATCAACGAGCTGATCCAGGCGGTGGAGGCGGGCCGGGCGGCCGGCGGCGATGGCGAGGGCGGCGGCGGGCAGGGGCTGCTGGCCCGGTCGGTGCAGTGGCGCACCGGCATCGCGGCCCGCCAGCTCGGCGAGCTGGACACGGCGCGTTCGACGCTGACGTCGGTGGTCGACCTGTACTTCGAGGCGCAGCACACGGCGGGCGCGGCGCGGGCGCTGTGCTCGCTGGGCATCACCCTGCACCACCAGGGTCAGCTGACGGAGGCGGCGGCGAAGCTGCGCGAGGCGCTGGAGGTGCAGTCCGGGGAGGAGCTGGCGGCCGACCGGGCGTGGACGCTGCACGCGCTGGCGGCGGTGGAGCGGGACCGGGCGAACCTGGCCGAGGCGCGGTCGCTGCTGGCCCTGTCGCTGGCGCTGCACGAGGAGAGCGAATCGCTGCACGGGCAGGGCTGGGCGCATTTCCAGCTGGGCCAGGTGCACCTGCGCGGCGGTGACGTCCCGGGGGCGGAGCGGGAGCTGCGGCGGGCCCTGGACCTGGCGGGGCGGACCCGCGACGGGCGGGCCGAGGCGTGGGCGCTGACGGAGCTGGCGCGGGCCCGGCTGGTGGCCGGGGAGCCGGGTGCGGCCGTCGACGGGCTGCGGGAGGCGCTGTCGCGGCACCGGGAGTCGGAGGACGCGCGCGGCGAGGCCTGGACGTTGTACTACCTGGGGCAGGCGCTGGAGGAGCGCGGCGACGCGGACCAGGCGGTACGGGAGCTGGAGCGGGCCCGGACGATGTTCTCGCGGATGCGGGACGTGTACGGGCTGGCCTGCGCGCGTCACCACTCGGGGCGGGTCACCCGCGACGTGCGGGCCGTGCAGACCGGCGGCCTGCGCAATTCGGGTTTCGCGCGGCAGCTGCTGGCGGACGCGCGGGCGGACTTCCGCCGCATCGGGCTGGCCCACGGCGAGGCGTGGACGTGCCTGGAGCTGGTGGTGGTCGACGCGGGGAACGCGCGGATCGCCCAGGCGTTGGGGTTGTGCGAGGAGGCGGTGGCGCTGTTCGACTCGTACGGCGACGCGCGGGGCGGGGACTGGGCGCGGTTCCTGCGCTGCACGTTGTTGCCGTACGCGGATCCTGACGCGGGGGTGGCGGCGGCCGTGGCGGAGATCGCGGCGCTTGCGGCGCGGCCGCACGGGTTGCGTGACGGGCGGTTGTCCGAGGCGCTCGACGCGTATGCGGTCGCCCTGGACCGCGGGGTCGACCCGGCCGCGGGATGGCAGGCGTGGCGCCTGAACCTCACCCCCGACCGGCACGCCCGGGAAATCATGGGCGTCCCCGCCTGACCCGCGGGTCTCCGCCCCGCACCCCGGTCCTCACACGCCGGCGAGGCTGGATTCCGCCGTGCTGAGCCGAATGCCGTGCTGAGCCGGGATCCGGCCCGTCCGGCGATTGAGGACCGGGGTGCGGGCGTGCCGGGCCGCCCCGGGGCCCGGGGTGTCCCGGGTCGGGGCGGCGGCGCGGCGGGGTCAGGCCTGGTGGGGGCCTGCGGCCGGCGAGGCGGGGCCGGCGGCGCCGGACTCGGTCGCCGCCTCGTCGAAGTCGACGCGCCCCATGTGCCGGTTCATGGACTTCATCAGGGCCCACACGCCGACGGCCAGCGCCGCGAACACGAGGAAGCCGAGGATGCCCGGCGTCACCTTGTTCTTGTCGAAGCTGTCGGCCAGCGGAACGAGCTGGGTCAGTGCTGCCTGCGTAGCGCTCATAGCTACGCATTCTCCCGGATGCCCGCGAAGAGGTCGTCCTCGGGGAGGGATGTCGGCACGAGCGACTTCGCGAGCTCGTACTCCTCGGTCGGCCAGATCTCCCGCTGGATGTCCAGCGGCACCCGGAACCAGCCGCCGTCCGGGTCGATCTGCGTGGCGTGCGCGATGAGGGCCTTGTCGCGGATCTCGAAGAACTCGCCGCACGGCACGTACGTGGTCAGCGTCCGCTCGGTGCGCTCGAACTCCTTCCAGCGCTCGATCCACTCCCCGTACGGCGACTCCATGCCGCGCTCCAGCAGCCCGTTGTGCAGGGCGAGGGTGCGCGGCTTGTTGAAGCCCTGGTTGTAGTAGACCTTCTGCGGCTGGTACGCGGGCCCGAACTCGGCCTCGGGGTACTTCTCGGTGTCGGCCGCACCGTCGAAGGCCACCATCGTGATCTTGTGGGTCATGATGTGGTCGGGGTGCGGGTAGCCGCCGTTCTCGTCGTACGTCGTGACGACGTGCGGTCGGAACGCGCGGATCTTGGCGACGAGCCGCCCGGCGGCCGCGTCGACCTCCTCCAGCGCGAAGCAGCCCTCGGGCAGCGGCGGCAGCGGGTCGCCCTCGGGCAGGCCCGAGTCGACGTATCCCAGCCACTCCTGCTTGACGCCCAGGATCTCCCGGGCCTCGTCCATCTCCTTGCGGCGCACCTCGTGGATGTTCTCCTCGATGTACTTGTCGCCCTGGAGCTTGGGGTTGAGGATCGAGCCGCGCTCGCCACCCGTGCAGGTCACGACCAGCACGTCCACCCCCTCGGACACGTACTTGGCCATGGTGGCCGCGCCCTTGCTCGACTCGTCGTCGGGGTGGGCGTGCACGGCCATCAGTCGAAGCTGCTCAGTCAAGACTCGATCCCTCGGTGATGGGGCGGGGTGGACGGCTTCTATAGTGACCGAATCGGGGGACGGAAAATTCCGCGGGCCCACGGTCCGCACGACAAAAGAGCCCCTGCGAAAGGATCGGTCGATGAGCGCGGTACGCGAAAGCCTTCCCGAGGGCCGCTACGGCCGCTCCGAGGACGAACGCGCCGACCGCAAGCTCAAGATCGTCGGCTCGCTGCTGGGCGTCGGCCTGCTCGGCCTGGTCGGCTGGATCGGCTACGACTACGTCGGCGGCCAGACGGTCAGCGGCCAGGTCATCACGTTCCGGGTGGTCTCGGACTCCGAGGTCCGCATCCAGCTGGAGATCCACAAGGACACCGCGGCGATCGAGGCCGTGTGCACGGTCAACGCCCAGGACCGCGACCACGCCGATGTCGGCCGCGCGGACTTCTCCTTCGACGCGAAGCAGACCCGCCTCGACGAGACCGTCGTCCTCAAGACCACCTCCCGCGCCACCTCCGCCGAACTCGTCTCCTGCCAGGCCCGCTGACCCGGCCCGCCGCGGCCCGTGGCCCGCAGCACGGGAACGGCCCCGGTCAGGGCGCCCCTCACGTCACGGCGCCTCGAAGGTCGGGGCGGTCGTGGACGGCGGGACCACCCACGGGTGGGTGATCGAGGCCCAGACGGTGAAGGCCGCGACGGCCGCGATCAGGAGCAGCCAGCCGGCGCGGTGCAGTGCCCGGCGGCGGCGCAGCAGGCGCAGGCCGCGGCCGGCCGCGAGGGCCGCCAGGCCGGACGGGACCGGCGGCCGGGGGCCCTCCAGGAGGCGGCGGATCTCGGTCTCGCGGTGGTTCGAGGCGGTCATCGGGCCGTTTCCCTCCTCGTCGCCGGGCGCGGGTTCAGCAGGGTGGCGGCGCGGGCTGCCAGGGCCCGGACGCGGTCCGGGGGCAGGCCCAGGAGGGCGCCGATCTGTTCCTCGGCCATGCCTTCGTAGAGCCGCAGGACCAGTACCAGGCGCAGCCGCGGGGTGAGGCGGGTGAGGACGCCGCCCCGGCCGCGGCGGTGGCGCCAGGCGGCGCGGGCGAAGGCGGCACACAGTTCGCGGCGGGCGTGGGCGTACGGATCGTCGCCGCGGAGCCGGTCCCAGTGGGCGTACGTACGGGCCAGGGCGCCCGCGAGGAGTTCGCGGGCGGCGGGGTTGGCGTCGTCGGGCTCGGTGGTCAGCAGGGTCGCGGCATGCAGCAGCCGACCGGCGGCTCCGGCGACGAACGCCTCGAACTCCCGGTCCCAGCACGGGGATTGATCATCCGGCCCGACCGTCACCCTTCCCATAAGGGGGCAGCGGGGCCGTCGTGGTCAAGAGGTCTGCGCGGGCTCCGTCGCGTCGGCGCCCGCGGCCGCCATCCGCTCCGAGAGGGAGATGTTGAAGCGGGTCAGGAGCGTGGTGAAGGATTCCCGCTCGTCCTCGCTCCAGCCCTCGGTCACCTGGGCCATCAGCTCGCGGCGCGAGGAGCGTACGTCCTCCAGGCGGGCCAGGCCGCGCGGCGACAGCGCGAGGACCACCGCGCGGCCGTCCTCGGGGTGCGAGGTGCGCTTCACCAGACCGGTGTCGACGAGCGGTGCGACCTGCCGGGTCACGGTCGACGAGTCGATGCCCATGCCCGCGGCCAGCGCCTTGACGCCCATCGGGCCTTCCAGGTCCAGCCGGTTGAGCAGCAGGTACGCGGCGCGGTCCATCGAGTTGCGGGCCTGTCCGACCCCGCCCAGCCGGGTCTGCTCGGCACGGCGTGCGAAGACCGCCACCTGGTGCTGGAGGGCGTCGAGGAGGCCGGCGGCGGAGTCGGCCGGCACGTCAGGATGGGCCGGGGAGGAGGGCATGGCCAGGGGCTCTCTTCATGCAAGGGGGCGACAGGGATGGGGGACAGAGTACGCCGCCCGGGTGCGGCCCGTACCGTGCGTGCGCAATCCCGCGACGCAATCCCCACAGCGGCCCGACCCCTCCCCACCACGCCGGAGTTCACGCCTACGCCCTGCGGCGCAACCTCCAGCCTCGCCGGCGTCCTGGGCCGCCACCCCCAGCCCCGCCGACGCCCTGGGCCGCCACCCCCAGCCCCGCCGGCGATTGAGGCGCGGGGTTTGGGGCGGAGCCCCAAGAGCAACCCGGCTCCGCCGGGCACCGGGCTCCGCCCGGACCCGCGCCTCAAACGCCGGCGAGGCTGGATGTCGCCGCCCGGGCAGGGGCAGGGGATCGGGCCGCGCCGTGGGGGCGGGGGGCTGGGAGACTGGCGGTATGAGTTACGGACTGCCGATCCCCATCGCGCCGGTCATCATCGACGACGTCCGCGGCGCCCAGAAGATGCTGTCCGGCGTCGCGCGGGTCACCGCGATGGAGGGCAGCCGGTACCTGTCCTCACTGGTGGCGGCCCCGGTGCACCTGAAGTGCGAGAACCTCCAGCGGACGGGCTCCTTCAAGCTGCGCGGCGCGTACGTGCGGATCGCCGGCCTGTCACCGGTGCAGCGCGCCGCCGGCGTGGTCGCGGCCAGCGCCGGCAACCACGCGCAGGGCGTCGCCCTCGCGTCCTCGCTGCTCGGCGTGCGGTCCACCGTGTTCATGCCGGTCGGCGCACCTCTGCCGAAGGTCGCGGCGACCCGCGACTACGGCGCCGAGGTGGTCCTGCACGGGCAGGTGGTCGACGAGTCGCTGGCCGCCGCCGAGGAGTACGCGGAACGCACCGGGGCGGTCTTCATCCACCCCTTCGACCACCACGACATCATCGCCGGGCAGGGCACGGTCGGCCTGGAGATCCTGGAGCAGTGCCCGGAGGTCCGCACGATCCTGGTCGGGATCGGCGGCGGCGGGCTGGCCGCCGGGATCGCGGTCGCGGTGAAGGCGCTGCGCCCGGACGTGCGGATCATCGGCGTGCAGGCGGCGGGCGCGGCCGCGTACCCGCCCTCGCTGGCCGTGGGCCACCCGGTCTCGGTCGACGCGCCGAACACGATGGCCGACGGCATCAAGGTGGGCCGCCCCGGCGACGTCCCGTTCCGGATCATCGGCGAACTGCTGGACGACGTACGGACCGTGTCCGAGGAGGCGCTGTCCACGGCGCTGCTGCTCTGCCTGGAGCGGGCCAAGCTGCTGGTCGAGCCGGCCGGGTGCAGCACGGTCGCGGCGCTGCTCAGCGAGCCGGAGCGGTACGGGGACGGCCCGGTGGTGGCCGTGCTGTCGGGCGGGAACGTGGACCCGCTGCTGCTCCAGCGGATCCTGCGGCACGGCATGGCCTCCGCGGGCCGCTACCTGTCGCTGCGGCTGCGCGTGGCGGACCGGCCGGGGGCGCTGGCCGGGCTGCTCGGGGTGCTGTCGACGGTGGACGCGAACGTCCTGGACGTCAGCCACGTGCGGACCGACCCGCGGCTCGGACTCACCGAGGTCGAGGTGGAGCTGCACCTGGAGACGAAGGGGCCCGAGCACTGCGCGGAGGTCGCCCGCTCCCTGCACGCGGCCGGCTACCGGGTCATGAGCTGATCGCGGCCCCCCGGCGCCGCCCGCCGCCGCCCGCCGGCGCCGCCGCCCCCTCCGACCCGCCTCTCCGAAAAGCCGTGGTCCGGCACGACATGAGGCGATACCGTGCAGCCCGGTTCACCCGTCCGGCCGGGCGGGAGGCCGGCTCCACTCATACGATTTGCGTAGGAAACACCCGATTCACTCGATTTACCCGATTGATGTACAGGGAGAACCCCTATGCCAGGCGCGATCTACGCCGAAGGTCTGGTGAAGACCTTCGGTGATGTACGGGCCCTGGACGGTGTGGACCTCGATGTTCCCGAGGGCACCGTGCTGGGCCTGCTAGGCCCCAACGGCGCGGGCAAGACCACGACCGTGCGCGTCCTGACCACCCTCCTCCAGCCCGACAGCGGCCGGGCCGTCGTCGCCGGCATCGACGTGCTCAAGCACCCCAACGAAGTGCGGCGCAGCATCGGCCTGTCCGGCCAGTTCGCCGCCGTCGACGAATACCTGACCGGCCGCGAGAACCTCCAGATGGTCGGCCGGCTCTACCAGATGAACGCCAAGGCCGCGAAGGCCCGCGCGGACGAGCTGCTGGAGCGCTTCAACCTGGCGGACGCGGCCGACCGCACCGCCAAGACCTACTCCGGCGGCATGCGCCGCCGCCTCGACCTCGCGGCCGCACTGGTCGTACGGCCGCCCGTGATGTTCATGGACGAGCCGACCACCGGCCTCGACCCCCGCAACCGGCAGGGCCTGTGGGACGTGATCCAGGAGCTGGTCGCGGGCGGCACCACCCTGCTGCTCACCACCCAGTACCTGGAGGAGGCCGACCACCTGGCGCACGACATCTGCGTGGTCGACCACGGCCGCGTCATCGCCCGCGGCACCTCCGACCAGCTCAAGGCCCAGACGGGCGGCGAGCGCGTCGAGGTCGTCGTGCACGAGCGCGAGCACATCGCCACCGCCCGCGAGGTCCTCTCGGCCTTCGGCAAGGGCGAGACCGCGGTCGAGGACCACACCCGCAAGCTCACCGTCCCGGTCACCGGCGGCGCCAAGCTGCTCGCCGAGGTGATCCGCGAGCTGGACTCGCGCGGCATCGAGATCGACGACATCGGCCTGCGCCGCCCGACCCTCGACGACGTCTTCATCTCCCTGACCGGCCACGTGGCCGTGGCGGAGGAGGAGAACGGCGAGAGCGCGCCCGCCGACAAGGCGGACAAGGGACACAAGGGCCGCAAGGCACGGACGGAGGACGCCACGTGACCGCCGACACCTCCACCCTCGGCACCGGCGGCGGCGCCGGGACCGGGCACGTCGCCCCGCGCCCGCGCGGCAGCGTCGTCCAGTCCGTCAGCGACTCCCTGGTCATCGCCAAGCGGAACCTGATCCGGATGTCCCGGATCCCCGAGATGATCATCTTCGGCGTGATCCAGCCGGTGATGTTCGTCGTCCTGTTCAGCTACGTCTTCGGCGGCTCGATCAGCGTCGACGGCAACACCTCGCCGGCCGCGTACCGCGAGTTCCTGATGGCCGGCATCTTCGCCCAGACGGTCACCTTCGCGACCGCCGGGGCGGGCGCGGGCATCGCCGACGACATGCACAAGGGCCTGATCGACCGGTTCCGCTCGCTGCCGATGGCCCGCGGCGCGGTCCTCACCGGCCGTACCCTCGCGGACCTCGTGCAGACCACGCTGACCCTGGTGGTCCTCGCGATCGTCGCGCTGCTGGTCGGTTGGCGCACCCACACGAGCGTTGGCGAGGTCCTGGCGGGCTTCGCGCTGCTGCTCCTGCTCGGGTACGCGTTCTCCTGGATCGGCGCGCTGATCGGGCTGTCCGTACGGACCCCGGAGGCGGCCACCTCGGGCGGTCTGATCTGGCTGTTCCCGCTGACGTTCATCTCGAACGCGTTCGTCCCCTCCGACAACATGCCGACCTTCCTGCGGCACATCGCGGAGTGGAACCCCTTCAGCGCGACCGTGCAGGCGGCGCGCGAGCTGTTCGGCAATCTGCCGCCCGGCTACGAGGCGCCGGCGGCCTGGCCGATGCAGCACCCGGTGATCGCGTCCGTGCTCTGGTCGGTGATCATCGTCGTGGTCTTCCGGACCCTGTCGGTCCGCAAGTACCGCTCGGCCACCGCCTGACCCCGTCGGGCCCATCAGACCCCGTCGGGCACCGTCGGGCCCGCAAAATCCACGTGCCCCCGACCGCGCGAAGCGGTCGGGGGCACGGGCGTGTCGTCGCCGGGCGATCGGCCGGTCGGCCGGAGCCGCCGGGTGATCAGCCGGAGTACGGCTTGACGTCGAGGATCTTGACGGCGGCCTTCTTGCCGTTCGGCAGCTCGTACTCGGCGTCGTCGCCGATCTTCTTGCCGGCCACGCCGCGTCCCAGCGGGGACTGCGGGGAGTACGTCTCGATGTCCGAGGACGCGTACTCGCGCGAGGCGAGCAGGAAGGTCACCGTGTCGTCCGGGTCGCCGTCGAAGGCGATGGTGACGACGGTGCCGGGGGCCACCGTGCCGTCGGAGGCCGGCGCCTCGCCGACCCGCGCGACCTCCAGGAGCTGGGTGAGCTGGCGGACCCGGAGCTCCTGCTTGCCCTGCTCCTCCTTGGCCGCGTGGTACCCGCCGTTCTCCCGCAGATCGCCCTCTTCGCGAGCCGCGGCGATCTTGGCCGCGATCTCGGTGCGCGCGGGTCCAGACAGGTACTCCAGCTCGGCCTTGAGCTGGTCGTAGGCGTCCTGGGTCAGCCAGGTGACGCTCTCGCTGGTCTGGGTCACAGGTGCTCCTCGTCGGTACATGGGAATACAGACCCACCTGGGGTGGGCGAAACCACGAGCCTAACAATTCGGGAAGAAAAGGGGGAGCACGCAAGCCGTAAGAAGTGCGTCACGGCCCTGCGTGCTCCCTGTCCCGTCCGGATGGTCGGGTGAGCGGAAAATCAGCCCGAACGATCAGCCCAGCGCCTGGGTCAGGTCGGCGATGAGGTCGTCCACGTTCTCGATGCCCACCGACAGGCGGACCAGGTCCGCGGGGACCTCCAGCGGGGAGCCCACCACCGAGGCGTGGGTCATCCGGCCCGGGTGCTCGATCAGGGACTCGACGCCGCCCAGGGACTCGCCCAGGGTGAAGAGCTGCGCGCGGTTGCAGACCTCGACCGCCGCCTCCTCGCCGCCGGCGACCTGGAAGGAGATCATGCCGCCGAAGGAACGCATCTGCTTCGCGGCGACCTCGTGGCCCGGGTGCTCGGGCAGGCCCGGGTAGAGGACCCGGGACACCTTCGGGTGGCGGGTCAGCATGTCGGCCACCCGCGTCGCGTTCTCGCTGTGGCGGTCCATGCGCACGGCGAGCGTCTTGATGCCGCGCAGCACGATCCAGGAGTCGAAGGGACCGGCCACGGCGCCCATCGCGTTCTGGTGGTAGGCGAGCTCCTCGCCGAGGGCCGCGTCCGCCGTCACCAGCGCGCCGCCGACCACGTCCGAGTGGCCGCCCATGTACTTGGTCAGCGAGTGCACCACCACGTCCGCGCCCAGCGCGAGGGGCTGCTGGAGGTAGGGCGAGGCGAAGGTGTTGTCGACGACCAGCTTCACGCCGGCGGTGCGGGCGATGTCCGCGACCGCCGCGATGTCCGTGATGCCCAGGAGCGGGTTGGAGGGGGTCTCCACCCAGATGGCCTTGGTGCGGTCGGTGAGCGCCGCCCGCACGGAGGCCGGGTCCGAGGTGTCGGCGACCGACCACTCGACGCCCCAGCGCGAGACCACCTTGGCGAACAGCCGGAAGGTGCCGCCGTAGGCGTCGTTCGGAATGACCACGTGGTCGCCGGGGGCGAGGAGCGTGCGCAGGAGGCAGTCCTCCGCGGCGAGGCCCGATGCGAAGGCGAGGCCGCGCCGGCCGCCCTCCAGCGCCGCCAGGTTCTCCTCCAGCGCGGTACGGGTCGGGTTGGCGCTGCGGCTGTACTCGTAGCCGCCGCGGAGCCCCCCGACACCGTCCTGCTTGTACGTGGAGACCTGGTAGATCGGGGGCACGACCGCGCCGGTGAGCGGGTCCGCCGTATTGCCCGCGTGAATGGCGCGGGTCTCGAAACTCTGCTGCTCGTGGCTCATGGGCAGAGCCTATGCGGCCACGAGCAGCGGAGCGCTTCGGATCAGCCCCAGGCGCGGACGAAGTCCTGCACGAAGCCGTCGACGTCGGCGGCGGCAGGGACGGCGGCGCGGTCACCGTCGGCCGGGAGCACCTCGGCCTCGGCCTCGTCCTCCCGGCCTTCCTGCGCGTCCTGCGACCCCTGGGCTTCCTGGCTGTCCTGGCTGTCGTGGGCGCCCTGGCCGTCCTCGGCCTCCTGGCCCTCCTCCGCCTCCTGGCCGTCCTCGGCTTCGAGGCCGTTTTCCGCCTCCTGGCCCGGCTGTGCCTCGTCCACGGGCTCGGCGGGCTGGGCCGGCTGGGCGGGCTTCGCGGGCCCGGCGGGCTCGGACACGGGCGCCTCCATCACGAAGACCACCGACTTGGCGACGAGCGCGTCGTCGTCCTGGGAGTCGCCGGGGGCGAGCTCGACGGCCTCGCCCGTGCAGTTCTCTCCCGCGTACACGAGGGCGATCATGGTGGTGTCGTTGGCGACCATGACGGGCAGCTGCCCCTCCGGAAGCTTCTCGAAGTTGTAACAGCGCTCGTCCGCCGGGTTCTCGATGGCCACCGCGACGTCGTCCGCGCCGCCCGGGTAGAGGTAGGTGAAGGTGCCTTCCGCGGCGGATGCCGGGCCGGACAGCGCGGCCGCGATCACCAGGGCTCCGACGGCGGCGGTCACAGCGTTTCGCATACGCATGGCAAATGCTCCCTTTTTACGGGTTTGGGGTCCTCTGACGGCGGGGTCGAGGCTAGGGCCGTGGCAGCGCGCGGAAACGATGCTGCACGGCGCCGTGCGCGGGAATTCCCCCGTTAAGGCCTGAAAGGGGGCACCGGCCGGCGATGTGGAACGCTGGAGGTATGTCGATTCTCTGGTTCCTGCTCGCGATGGCCATGCTGGCGGCCGTCGTCGTACCGTACGCGCGCCGCCGGCGCGGCGGCCTGCGCCTGGTCGCCCCCGGGGCGCCGGACGCCGCCGACCCCGCGGACTACGGCTTCGTACGGCAGGAACTGCTGGACATCCGGGTGCCGGGACCGGACCAGGACCTGATGGACGTGCTCGGCGTGGTGCAGCGCGGACAGGACTGGCGGGCGGCCTCGCAGCTGCTGGCCGGCACCCCCAAGGAGGGCGAGGTCCGCTGGCAGCGGGTGCAGGCCTTCGCGGGCGCGGCGGCGCTGGAGCTGTCCCGGCAGCCCGGCACCGGGGCTGCCTGGCTGCGCGCCTGGCGCCTGGAGTCCCCGAAGGACGCGGGCGGCGCGCAGGTGCACGCCGAGTTCCTGGTCCAGCAGGCGTGGCGGGCGTCGGGCGGCGTCGGTTCCGACGACCACCGGATCATCCTGGAGGAGGCCCGTACGGCCTGCGGCGAGGCGGCGCTGCCCGCTCCCGGGGACCCGGTCCCGTACCTCACGGAGCTCGCCGTCGCGCGCGGACTCGGCTACGGCGAACCGGAGTTCGACGAGCTGTGGGCCAAGGTCCTGGACCGGGCCCCGCAGCACATGGGCGCGCACCTGGCCGCCCTTCACTACTGGTGCGAGAAGTGGCACGGCTCCCGCCGGCAGGCGGACGCGTTCAGCCACGCCGCCGCGGCCCGCGCCCCGCACGGCTCGCTGCTGGCCGCGCTCCCGCTCTTCGCCGTCTTCGAGCACCTGCCCGAGATCACGCTCTCGCAGAGCTTCTACCAGAGCGCCGTGGTCAGCCGGGCGATGGACGGGGCGCTGTACGCGGTGAACTCCGCCCGCCCGGACGACCCGATGCTCGCGCACGTCCGGCACCTGCTGCTGTTCTTCCTGGTCCGGGCGGAGCGCTGGGCCGAGGCGATGGAGCAGCTGCGGCACGTCGACGGGTGCGTGGGCGCGCTGCCCTGGTCGCACAGCGCGGACCCGGCCGCGGAGTACGCGGTCTACCGGGCGCTGGCCGTCGCGGGCTACGAGGCGAACGGCGGCTCCCCGGCCACGCTCCCGCACTGACGCGGCGCCGCCGGGCGCGGGAACGGCGGACGGCGCGTGGACGGGAACGGCGGGAACGGCGGATGGCAGACGGCGCGTCGGCGGCCCGGGGGTGAAGGGGCACGGGCCCGGGGATGACGGTGCAGGTCACCGGTCAGATCGTTAGCTAAAAATGTTGCGCTGAGTGATCACGGCCGGGGAGGATCCGGCCGTGCTCCTGTACCTGCTCCTCATCCCCGCCGCGCTCCTGGCCTACGTGATCGCGCAAGGCGTCCGCCACGGCCGCCGGTTCACCTGGATCCGCGAAGAATTCGACCCCGCCGCCCACGGACTCCCCCCGCTCGACGCCCTCGACCCGTCGCGCTCCGGCCCGCCGGCCCCCGGCTACCTGGTCAAGGAGCGCCAGGCCGTCGCCGACGCCGCCTGGTCGGGCGACTGGCGGGCCGCCGCCGCGTACGCCGAGGCCCCCGGCACCGACTGGGACGCCCGCTGGGACCGACTCGAAGTCCTCCAGCACATCGCCGCCGAGGACGACGCGTGGCTGACCCGGTGGCGCGCCGAACGGCCCGACAGCTGCGACGCCGCGACCCTGCACGCGAGCCTGCTGGTCCACCGGGCCTGGGCGGTACGGGGCAGCGCCTACGCACACAAGGTGCCGGACGCGGACATGGCGCAGTTCCACACCCTGCTGCCGGCGGCGGTGAAGGTCGCGCAGGACGCCGCCGCCCTCGACCCCGCGCACCCCGGCCCGTGGATCGTGATGACGACGGCCGCCCGCGGGATCCAGTACTCCGCCGGGGAGTTCCAGCAGATCTGGCAGGAGCTGTGCGCCCGCGCCCCGCACCACGCGGCCGCCCACTGGCAGGCCATGCAGTACTGGTGCGCCAAGTGGTACGGCTCGGACGACACCATGCTCGACTTCGCCGCCTCGGCCGTCCGGTACGCGCCCTCCGGCAGCCTGCTCGCGGGCCTGTACCTGCACGCCCTGCACGAGCTCGAAACCCGCAACGGCAGCGCCCTGTCCGTCGTGTCGAAGGACGCGGGCAAGGAGTTGCTCACGCAGGTCGCCCGCGCCCTCGACGAGGCTCCGCAGGAGCACGAGGACCTGCCGCGGCTGCGCCACCTGCTCGCCCACTTCCTCGGCAAGGCCGGCCTGTACGAGGCCGCGCTCGACCAGTTCCGGCTGATCGGGCCGTGGTGCGGCGCCTACCCGTGGCGGCACAAGGACAAGAACCCGGTCGAGGAGTTCCACAAGGCCCGCGGCTACGCGGCCTGGATGGTCACCAAGGGCCCCGGCGCCACCGCCCGGCCCGCCGCGCCCGCCGGAGTCGGCGCCGCGGGCCCGGGCGGAAGCGGAACCGGAACCGCGACCGGAGCCGCCGGAAAGCCCGGTGCCCACTGATGAACCCCACGCTCCGCGCCCTGCGCGCCCTCGCCCTGCTCTCCGGCTTCCACCTGCTCGGCCTCCTCATGCTCGCGCTCCTCGGCGCCGTCGACTGGGCCGCCGTCACGTGGACCTCGGGCCCCGTCTACGTCAAGGTCGTCATCGTCTCGGTGCTGCTCGCGGTCCCGATCGTGCGCGGCATGTTCATGCTGCGCACGCCGAAGGACCCCGACGGCGCGCCCGGCCCGAGCGTCACCGAGGCACAGGAGCCGCGCCTGTGGCAGACCGTGCGCGAGCTCGCCGAACAGGTCGGCACCCGCGCCCCCGACGAGATCGTGCTCGTCGCCGGCGTCAACGCGGCCGTCACCGAGGACGCCCGGCTGGGCGGCCTGTTGCCCGGTCCGCGCCGCATGTACCTCGGCCTGTCCCTGATGGCCGGCCTCGACGAGAACCGGCTGCGCTCGGTGATCGCCCACGAGCTCGGCCACTTCGTGCACGCCGACACCCGCCTCGGCGCCCTCGTCGGCCGCGGCCAGGCCCGGCTCCTGCGCACCATCGGCCACTTCGAGGAGAAGGCCGACAGCACGGTCGCCAAGGAGCGGGCCCGGCAGGAGAAGCGCGCCGACAAGCGCACCGCCCGCGGCAAGAAGGCCAAGGCCGTCGACACCACCGGCTCCGGAATCACGTACCGGACCATGGCGAAGATCTACACCGGGTACGCGAAGCTGTACGTCCGCGCGACCCGCTCCGACGCCCGCCGCCAGGAGTTCGCGGCCGACCTCGCCGCCGCCCGGATCACGGGCCGCGACGCGACCGCCGGCGCCCTGCGCGCCACCCCCGCCCTGGACGCCGCGCACGACTTCTACATGGACGCGTACGCCACCCTCGGCGTGGACGCGGGCCTGCTGCCCCGCCCCGGCGAGGTGTTCGGCGGGCTGCGCCACATGATCGAGGCGCGCCCGGACGCCCTCGCCGAGGCGAGCACCTCGCTGCCGACCGAGACCGCCGGCCCGTACGACACGCACCCGCCGATCGCGGAGCGGGTCGCGCGGATCGAGGCCCTGCCCTACGACGGCCGCGGCGCGGAGACCGCCGGTCCCGCGCTGGGGCTGCTCGCGGACGCCGGGGCCCGGCTCGCCGAGATCGAGAAGTACGTGCTCACCCCGCAGGCCCTCGGGCTGCGCCGGGTGGACTGGCCGGACCTGGTGCACGAGAGCATGCGCACGTACACGGCACGCGCCGGCGAGACGCTGCGCACCGCCGTGGCGGCCGAGTGCGGCGGCGAGGGCACGGCCGCCGCGATGCTCGACGCGATCGACGCGGGCGCGCTGTGGCGGATCGCCGAGCAGCTGCCGAAGTCCGAGGAGGCACGGGCGGCGAGCGGCCGGGCGGCCCGCGAGTTCGTCCGCCCCGCCCTGCACCGCGGTCTGCGGCAGCTGGTCGTGCTGGAACTGGCGGACCGCGGCGCGGCCCGCTGGCTGCTGTCCTGGTCCGACGAGGCCGAGCTGCGGCTGCCCGACGGCTTCGACGACCGGCTCGGGCCGGCGCTGGACGCGGCCGTCGGCGACCGCCCGGACACCGGCCCGCTGCGCGACCTGCTGGCCCGTGCTGCCCCCCGCACGCCTGTGCCTTCCCCTGCTCCTTCCCCCGCTTCTTCCGCCGCTTCTTCCGCCGCTTCTTCCGCCCTGACGAAGGAAAGCTGATGCTCTTCACCATCGTGGCGGGCGTGACGGCCGCCCTCGCCCTCTACCGCTACCTGCGCCGGCGGAACGAGCAGCGGACGTCGGCCGCCGGCGCCGGACCGGACCACAAGGCGGCCCGGGCGGCCGCCGCCGCCCGCCTGGGCTTCCTGCCACCCGACCGCCTCGACACCGAGAACGGCAGCCGCCCCGATCCGGCCGGGGAAGCCGTACGGGCGGCCGTCCGCGACGGCGACTGGCGCGCGGCCGCGACCTGGCTGGAGGCGGCCGGGACCGACTGGGAGGAGCGCTGGGGCCGGGTGCGGCTGCTGGCGGAGGAGGCCGCGAAGGAGGACGGGTGGCTGCTGGCCTGGCGCCAGGCGTCCCCCGAGGACCCGGCCGCCGCGCTCGTGCACGCGGACGCCTCCGTCAACGTGGCCTGGGACGTGCGCGGCTCGAAGCGGGCCTCCGCGACGACGCAGGAGCAGTTCCGGATCTTCCACAAGCTGCTGGCCGAGGCGGCGGACGCCTGCCACGACGCCCAGCGGCTGGCGCCCGCCGCCGACCCGGTCCCGTACATGGCCGAGCAGGCCGTCGCGATGGGCCTGGGCTACGGCCACGAGCGCTACCGCGCCCTGTGGACGGAGATCACCCGCCGCGACGCGCGGGTGCTGACCTCGTACACGAGCGCCCTGCAGTACTGGTGCCGCAAGTGGCACGGCTCGCACGAGCTGGCCCTGACCTTCGCGAAGGAGGCCGCCGGCGAGGGCGCGCCCGGCGAACTGCTGTCCTTCGTCCCGCTGTACGCGTACTTCGAGCAGGAACAGCAGGAGGGCGGCCTGGACCCGGACGTCTTCTACAAGAAGCCGGAGATCGTCGCCGCCGTCGACCTGGCCCTCGCCGACATCGCGGCCTGCGACGCGGACGACCGGCGGGTGGTCCGGGTCCGGCACCTGCTGGCGTGGCTCCTGTACTGGCAGGACCGCTACCCGGAGGCGCTCACCCAGTTCCGCCACGTCGACGGCTGGATCGGCCAGGCCCCGTGGACGTACTCGGGCGACCCGGTGGACCGCTACACCGGCGTCCGCGACTACACCGCGGAACAGGTGGAACAGGCGGGCTAGTGCCGTGACCCGGCCGGCCCGCGGGAATCGGGGGGCGGCGCCGTACGTTGTACGACGTGCCGCCCCCTGTGCCCAGGAGCCCCGAGGAGCCCCGCATGCTGTACGGCCGCCGCACCCCCGAGCTGCCCACCCCCGAGCAGGCCCTGAAGGGCCGCCCGGAGCCCGAGTTCACGGTCCCGGCCGTGCACACCGTCCTCGGCAACCCGCTGTCCGGCCCGTACCCCGCGCACCTGGAGGTCGCGGACTTCGGGCTCGGCTGCTTCTGGGGCGCGGAGCGCAAGTTCTGGCAGACCCCCGGCGTGTGGACCACGCTGGCCGGCTACCAGGGCGGCTACACCCGGAACCCCTCGTACGAAGAGGTCTGTTCGGGCCTGACCGGCCACACGGAGGTCGTCCGGGTGGTCTTCGACCCGTCGGTGGTCCCGTACGCGACCCTCCTGAAGGTCTTCTGGGAGGCACACGACCCGACCCAGGGCTTCCGCCAGGGCAACGACGTCGGCACCCAGTACCGCTCGGCGGTCTACACCCACTCCGACGCCCAGCAGCAGACCGCCGAGGCCTCCCGCGACGCCTACCAGCGCGCCCTGACGGCCTCCGGCCACGGCACCGTCACCACGTCCGTCCTCCCGGCCGCCGACCGCCCCTTCTGGCCCGCCGAACCCCACCACCAGCAGTACCTCGACAAGAACCCCGGCGGCTACTGCGGCATCGGCGGCACCGGCGTCAGCTGCCCCGTCGGCCTCGCCGAGGCCCCGTAGTACTCGCCGAGGTCCGGCCGCAGCCGCCCGCCCGGCGACTGTCCGACGCCGTGACGCCGTGACGCCGTGATGACGTGACCCCCCGGGGCATCCCGAAGGTCCCACGCGACGCGCCGGCGGCCCCCCGCGCCTTCCGACCGCTGTGATCAGGCCAGTTCGTGATCACGGCGGCATGGCGGCGGGCCCGGCCGGCGGCCACAATCCTCCCCATGGCGACTTCGGGGGTGAAGGTCAAGGCGCTCGGCGGCCTGGGCCAGTGGTGGGGCGTGCTGGCCGGGCTGCTGCTGATCGCGGCATGGGTCAACCGCACGGCCGGACCGGCCGTCGTGATCGCGCTGTCGGCGGGCACCCTGGGGTGGTGCCTGTTCCAGGCCCCCGTGTCGTGCGGCGCTCCGGTGCGCGGGCGGGCGGACGGCTGCCGGAACAACGCGTCCGGGCTGCTGCTGGGCTGTCACATCCGCCAGCACCGCTGGCAGAAGCTGAAGATGCTCGTCCTGCGCCGCCAGCTGCGCGCGTTCTGCGCGGGGCTGTTCTCCGACGGCAAGGCCGCCGTGGTCACGCTGGCCGGTGTCGGCAGCCTGCTGTCCGGCCTCGCCGCGTTCGTCCCGGGCCTCGTCGTCCGCTGAAGGCGGCGCGCCTTCGCCGCCCGGTCGCCGCGGCCGCCCCGGCCACCGTCGCGGGCGTCCGCTGAGCGGGCGGTGAACGGCGGGTTTCGGCCGTTCTACGATCTCCGCATGCTCATGATCGTGCTCACCGTCCTGGCGATACCCACCCTCGCCTTCCTCTTCTGGCTCGGCGGGGTCTTCGTCAAGGAGTTCGTACGGGTCTCCCGGGGCGGGGACCGCCACGATGCGGCGCTGGCCGGGTCGGTGCCCGCCGGGGCCCAGGACACCGGGCCGGCGGCGCCGCTGCCCGCCGCCGAGCGGGCCGCGCTGGAGGCGGTGCGCGAGGGGCGCTGGGAGCCCGCCGCCGCGCTGCTGGCCGCCATCGGGCAGGACTGGGAGCGCCGCTCCTGGTTCGCCTACCTGCTGGCCGAGCGGGCCGCGGAGGACGACGGCTGGCTGACGTCCTGGGAGCAGACCCGGCGGGACTGCCCCGACGCCGCCGTGGTGCGGGCCCGCAGCACGGTGGTGCTGGCGTGGCGGGTCCGCGGCGGCAAGCGGGCCCGGCACACCTCCCGCGAGCAGTTCGCCGGCTTCCACCGGGTGCTGGAGCAGTCGCGGACGGACATCGAGCGGGCCGCGAAGCTGAACCCCGCCGACCCCACCCCGCACATCGCGGCCATCTGGGTCGCGCTGGGCCTGGGCGCGCCGCGCGCCGAGATGGACCGCATCTGGGCGGAGGTCACGGCCCGCGCCCCGCACCACTACGAGGCGCACTTCTCCGCGCTCCAGTACTGGTGCGCGAAGTGGCGCGGCTCGCGCACGCTGGCCGTGTCGTTCGCGGAGCGGGCGGCCGCCTCGGCCCCGGCGGGCAGCCTGCTCACCGCGTTCCCGCTGATCGCCTTTTACGAGCACGAGGACGAGGACGTCGACGGCCACGGCGCCGGCGAGCCCGAGGACGTGGACTCCGAGGCGATGCGCCGCCGGGTCGACGACGCGCTGCGGGACGTCGCCGCCGCCGACCCGGCCCACCCGCGGCTCGCCGAACTGCGCCACCTGCTCGCGTACTTCTGCCTCCTGCAGGGCCGGGTGACGGAGGCCGCCGAGAACTTCCGGCTGGTCGACGGCCACATCGGCGCGCTGCCGTGGCGGTACATGGCCGGGGACAAGGCCGAGCACTTCTGCGACATGCGCGACATCGCGCTGCGCGGCGCCGCCGACGTGGCCCACCACCTCGACGGCACCCCTCGGCCCTGACCCCCCGGCCCTGAGCCCGCAGCCCGGCCGGCGACGCCGCGAGCGGTCAGATCGTCGAGGTGTCGATGACGAAGCGGTAGCGGACGTCGCTCGACACCACCCGCTCGTACGCCTCGTTGATCTGGTCGGCGCGGATCACCTCGATCTCCGAGCCGAGCCCGTGCTCCGCGCAGAAGTCCAGCATCTCCTGGGTCTCCGCGATGCCGCCGATCATCGAGCCGGCCAGCGTCTTGCGGCCGCCGATGACGGAGAACAGGTTCAGGGACACCGGCTCCTCGGGGGCGCCCACGTTCACCAGTGCGCCGTCGACCTTCAACAGGCCCAGGTACGCGTCCAGGTCCAGGGGCGCCGAGACCGTCGAGACGACCAGGTCGAAGGTGCCCGCCAGCTCGCTGAAGGTGGCCTCGTCACTGGTGGCGTAGTAGTGGGAGGCACCCAGCCGCAGCCCGTCCTCCTGCTTGCGCAGCGACTGGGACAGCACGGTGACCTCGGCTCCGAGGGCCGCCGCGATCTTCACGCCCATGTGGCCGAGGCCGCCCAGGCCCACGATGGCGACCTTCTTGCCGGGGCCCGCCTGCCAGTGCCGCAGCGGGGAGTACAGGGTGATGCCGGCGCACAGCAGCGGCGCGGCCACGTCCAGCCCGAGGGCGTCGGGGATGCGGACGCTGTAGTGCTCGTCGACCACGAGGTGCGTGGAGTAGCCGCCGTACGTCGGCTCGCCGTCCTTGCCGCGGGCGTTGTACGTGCCGGTCATCCCCTGGGTGCAGAACTGCTCCTGGCCGTCGAGGCAGTACGCGCACTCCCGGCAGGAGTCGACGAAGCAGCCCACGCCCGCCCGGTCGCCGACCGCGAAGCGGGTCACGGCCGGGCCGACCTCGGTGACCACGCCGGCGATCTCGTGGCCGGGGACCATGGGGTAGATGCCCTCGCCCCAGCCGTCGCGGACCTGGTGGATGTCGGAGTGGCAGATGCCGGCGTACTTGATCTCGATCAGGATGTCGTGGGCGCCCAGGGCGCGGCGGGGCACGGTGGTGCGCTCCAGCGGTGCCTTCGGGGCGGGGGCTGCGTATGCGGCTACTGAGGTGACGGACATGGCCGAAACGATGCACCAGCCGCGGGCCGGCACCCAGCCCCCTGTTCTGCCTACGACCACCGGTCCTACCCCTGGCAGGGTCAGGATGGCCCCCTCGTCCGCCCGGCCGCACCGCGATACTGGAGGCATGGATCAGCGAGCCGAACTGGGTGAGTTCCTGCGTTCCCGCCGCGGGCGGCTGCGCCCCGCCGACGTGGGCCTGCCCGACCACGGCCGGCACCGGCGGGTGCCGGGCCTGCGCCGCGAGGAGCTGGCCCTGCTCGCCGGGGTGTCGGTGGCGTACTACACCCGCCTCGAACAGGGCAACGGCCAGAACGTGTCCATGGAGGTGCTGGACGCGATCGCGCGGGCGCTGCGCCTGGACGACACCGAGCGGGCCCACCTGACCCACCTCGCCAAGCCCACGGCCCGCCGCAAGCGGACGAGCGGCCGGCCCGAACAGGTGCGGCCGGAGCTGCTGACGCTGCTGGACGCCATGGAGGGCGTCCCGGCGTACATCGTGGGGCGGCGGCTCGACGTCGTCGGGTGGAACCGGCTGGCGCGGGCCGTCTTCGGTGATTTCGCCGCGATGCCCGTCGAGCAGCGCAACCTCGCCCGGCTGGTGTTCCTCGATCCGGGCACCATCGACCTGTTCGCGGACTGGGAGTGCCGGGCGTGCGAGGTCGTGAGCAATCTGCGGCTGTACGCGGGCTGTCACCCCGACGACCCGCAGCTCTCCCGGCTGGTCGGCGAACTCTCCGTGAAGAACGAGGAGTTCAGGACGCTGTGGGCGGCGCACACGGTCGCGGACAAGGGGCACGGCGTAAAGCGGTTGCGTCACCCCCTGGTAGGTGAGATCTCCTTGTCCTTCGAGACACTCACCCTGCCCGACAACGCGGAGCAGTCTCTGGTCGTCTACCACGCCGAACCGGGCTCGCCCTCGGCGGACGCCCTGCGGCTGCTCGCGTCGTGGGGCGTCGACACGGAGGCCGCCAGCCTATGAGCTTCACCCTCAGCACCGCCCTGGAGCAGGACGCCGCCGACGTGGCGGAGGTGTGGCTGCGGTCGTACGACGCGGCGTTGCCGTCCGTGCGGCGGGCGCACACCGACGACGAGGTGCGCGGCTGGTTCACGTACGTGATCGTGCCGGCGGGACGGACGTGGATCGCCCGCGACGAGGACGGCGCGGCGGCCGGGATGATGGTGCTGGAGGACGGGGTGATCGAGCAGCTGTACCTGGCGCCGGAGCGGCGCGGACAGGGGCTCGGAGACCGGTTCGTGGCCCTCGCGAAGGAGCACTCCCCCTCGGGCCTGGAGCTGTGGACCTTCCAGGTCAACGAGGCCGCGCACCGCTTCTACGAGCGGCACGGCTTCACGGCGGCCCAGCGCACGGACGGCGCGACGAACGAGGAGCAGGAGCCGGACGTCCGCTACGTCTGGCAGCCGTAGCGGCACGGCACCACCCGGGAACGGGGCGGGGGCGGGGCGCGCGCCCCCGCTCCCGTCCGCCCGTCACAGGCCCAGCTGGAAGTAGCCGCAGGCCCGCTCGCGCCGGTAGCCGAGCTGCTCGTTGACGGTGCGCATGGGGAGGTTGTCGTCGGCGACGGTCGTCGCGATCTCCCGGACCCCCGGGTGCAGTTCGCGCAGCTCGGCGAGCATGGCCAGCTTCACGGCGCGGCCGAGCCCGCGGCCCCGGTGGGCGGGGACGACCACGGTGTCGTACTGGACGGCCCGTACGGTCTCCGGGTCGGTCAGCACCAGCTCGGTGTACGCGGCCACGTCGCCCGCCGCGTCGACCGCGGCCACCGTGAGGATCCGGCCGCCGCGGTCCAGGACCAGCCGTTCGGCGCTGCGCAGCTTCTCGGCGTCCCACTGCGGGGTCTGCTCGTCGAGGTCTCCGCTGGGCGCGTCCTCCATGGCCGCGTGGGCGACCGCGGCGGCGGTGGCGTACTCGTCGGGCACGATGCCGCGCCAGAAGACCAGGCGGTAGCCGTCGGGGAGCGCCGGCTCCTCCTTGGCCTCGTCGACCTGCTGCACGTACCAGGCCATCGGCAGGGCGTTGTCGAAGCCGAGCGCGCGGGCGAACGCTTCGCCGGGACCGCCGAGGTCGACGACGGTGCTGACCGAGGTGCGCCCGTCGGCGGCGAGCTCCGCGCGGACCCGCTCCCACAGGGCGGTTCCGGTGCCCTGGCGGCGCGCCTGCGGGCGTACGGCGAGCAGGTCGAGGAAAGCGGCGTGGGCGTTGCCGGGGTCGCTGTACAGGAGGAGGGCGGCCACCGCGTCGAAGGACCCGTCGGCGCCGGGCACCGCGAGGCAGACGGCGCGGCCGCGGGCCGGGGCGACCTGGAGGCGTCCGGCGGTCTCGGTGCGGCTGGGGCCGGGGATCCCGGGGAGGTCGTGGGCGTGGCCGGCGGCGAGGAGCCCGTACCAGGCGTCCACCTCGGCGTCGGTGGGCGGCGCTCCGAGCGTGATGATCTTCGGGTTCTTCATACCGCGACCCTACGCACGCCGTACGGCCCGTCGCCCGCGAGTTCCCGCCGGGCCGATCGCGGCGGCGCGCCGACGCACCGGCCGCGGCGCGCGCCCGGCGGCGGGAAACGCGGACGGCGGGGAACCCCTTCCGGGGTTCCCCGCCGTCCGCGTCTGCCGTGGTCCCGTGCGGGCGGGATCAGACCGCCGAGCCGGCCTTCCAGTCGGCCCAGCCGAGGTTCCAGCCGTTGAGGCCGTTGTCCGGCTTGATCTCCTTGTCGGGGGAGTTCACGACGGTCACGACGTCGCCGATGAGCGAGCTGTCGTAGAACCAGGCGGCGGGCGTGTTGGGGTCGTTGGCGCCCTGGGTGTCGTTCAGGCCGACGCAGCCGTGGCTGGTGTTGGCGCTGCCGAAGACGGAGTCGGCGCCCCAGTAGTTGCCGTGGATGAAGGTGCCGGAGGTCGACAGCCGCATGGCGTGCGGGACGTCCTTGATGTCGTACTCGCCCTTGCCGTCCTCGCCCTTGAAGCCGACGGTGGCGCCGTTCATCCGGGTCTCCTTGAACTTCTCGGAGATCACCATCTGACCGTTGTACGTCGGGTTCTCCGGGGAGCCCGCGGAGATCGGGATGGTCTTGACGACCTGTCCGTCCCGCTTGACCGTCATCTGCTTGGTCTTCGCGTCGACGACGGAGACCTGGCTGCGGCCGATGTTGAAGGTGGCGGTGCGCTCCTGCACGCCGTAGATGCCGGGGGCGCCCTCGACGCCGTCCAGGGCCATCTTCAGCGTGACGGTGGAGTTGGCCTTCCAGTACTCCTCGGGGCGGAAGTCCAGGCGCTGGGAGCTGAACCAGTGCCCGACGACCTCCTGGCCGCTGCTGGAGTTCACGGTGATCGCGGACTGGACGGCCTTGCGGTCCTTGATCGGCTTGTCGAAGGTGATCGAGACCGGCATGCCGACGCCGACCTTCGAGCCGTCCTCGGGAGTGAAGGAGCCGACGAAGCTGTTGTCCTGCGAGACGGTGGTGAAGGAGGTGTTCTCGTGGGCCTCGCGGCCGTCGGCGTCCTTCGCGGTGGCGGCCAGCGTGTACTTCGTGGCGCGCTTGAGCTTGGCGTCGGGCTTCCAGCTCTTGCCGTCGGCGGAGATCTTGCCGGCGACCGCCGCGCCCTCGGCGGTCTTCATCTCGACCAGGGTCAGCGTGCCGTCGGCGACGGTGACGGTGGTGGAGCTGTTGATCCCGACGTTGGTCGCACCGTCCTTGGGCGCGATCTCTATTCGGGCCTTGGAGGCGGCCGCGGCGGCCGCCGCGTCGGCGTCGGCCTGCGACTTCTTCGTCGGCTCCCCGCCGCCCGCGCTGTCGTCCCCGCTGCACGCGGTCAGCACCAGTACGCCGCCGAGCAGTGCGGAAGCCGCCGCCAGGGCCCTGCGCCGCCGCTTGCTGTCCGTCCTCACACGCATCTCCATCGTTGCCGAAACCCCGAGAATCCCCGGGCAGGGCGGTCCCGAGGGACCTCCCTGCCTCGTTGTGACAACGCTCCCACGTGCGGGACCGGTTCCACCTCCGATTCGGATGTGGTCCATCCCACGGCCTTCTGCGGGCTACCGGCCCGTATCGGGTCCCGGTCCCGCGCCGCCGTCCGTGCTGCCGTCCGCGTCGCCTTCGCTGTCTGCGAAGGCTCCATCTTCCTCGTCCAGGTCCCACTCCATGGACTCGGGGTCGTATTCCACCGGCTCGGTGCTCCAGGAGGCCTGCGCGAGCTCCACCCCGGGCACCTCGGAGACCAGGTCGAAGGGGTCGATGAGGTAGGCGAGGGCTTCCGCTTCGTCTTCCCGTACCGCCGACTCGGCGTGCCCGCGTTCTTCGTCCGGCATGAACTCGTCCGCCGTGATGTGCTCGATCGCGGCCCCGGTCAGCGCCTCCGGCTCGATCACCTCCAGCACCAAATCCACCCGAAGCCGTACGTACCGTGATGACTCTGAAGTGCTCATACGACGGAGACTAAGGCTCGGGACCCCCTGGCTTTCCCACGACCCGCCCCTATTCATTAGCATCGGCGCACACGGCCAATTCGCTGCTGCCACAAGGGGGATCGAACCGTGTCCGCACGTCGCCCGCTGCTCACCGCCATCGGTGCGGGGACTCTCCTCGCCGCTCTGTGGTTCGTCCCCTCGGCCAATGCCGAGACCTCGCATTCCGGTACGGCCCACGAGGCCGTCTCCGCCGCGCCCGTCACGCCTGCCGCCGGTTCCGCAACGGCGCTCGCGCTGGCCGACAGCGGCAGCCCGGACACCACGCCGTACCTCCTGGGCGGCACGCTGTGCCTGGGGATCGGGGCCGGATTCGTCACGTTCTCGGTCCGCCGCTCGCGGGGTCGCTAATGCTGTGACCGGACCTGCGGAAGGGGGCCGCCCCCGGGTTCTCCCGGCGGCGGCCCCCTTCCGTTCACGTTTTCACGCCACTGCTGTCCTGATTCCGATCAGCTTCCGCTTCGGCGACTTAGGCCAGCGGTCCGGTGACCGGCTCGACGGCCGCGAGCAGCCCGCCGGAGCGCACGAAGGCGTCCGCGGCGGCCAGGTCGGGCGCCAGGAAGCGGTCGGGGCCGGGGCCCTCGACACCGGCGGCGCGGGCCGCCTCGATCGCCGCCCGGCTGGCCGGGGCCGGTGTGAGACCGGTCCGCAGCTCGATCGCGCGGGTGGCCGCGTACATCTCGATGGCGATGATGCGGGTCAGGTTGTCGACCGCGGTGCGCAGCTTGCGGGCGGCGGACCAGCCCATCGACACGTGGTCCTCCTGCATCGCGGAGGACGGGATCGAGTCGGCCGAGGCCGGCACGGCGAGCCGCTTCATCTCGCTGACCAGCGCGGCCTGCGTGTACTGGGCGATCATCAGGCCCGAGTCCACGCCGGCGTCGTCGGCGAGGAAGGCCGGCAGGCCGTGCGAGCGGTTCTTGTCGAGGAGCCGGTCGGTGCGGCGCTCGGCGATCGAGCCGAGGTCGGCGGCGGCGATGGCGAGGAAGTCCAGCACGTACGCGACGGGCGCGCCGTGGAAGTTGCCGTTGGACTCGACGCGGCCGTCGGGCAGCACCACCGGGTTGTCGACGGCGGCGGCCAGCTCTCGGGAGGCGACCAGGGCCGCGTGCGCGATCGTGTCCCGGCCGGCGCCCGCGACCTGCGGGGCGCAGCGCACCGAGTACGCGTCCTGCACGCGGGGCGCGGACTCCTCCTGGAAGTGGCCGGTGAGCCCGGAACCCTCCAGGACGGCGGCCATGTTGGCGGCGGAGGCGCCCTGGCCGGGGTGCGGGCGGATCGCGTGCAGCTCCGGCGCGAGCACCTTGGCGGTGCCGAGCAGGGCCTCCAGGGTGAGGGCCGCGGTGATGTCGGCGGAGGTGTAGAGCTTCTTCAGGTCGGCGATGGCCATGACGAGCATGCCGAGCATGCCGTCGGTGCCGTTGAGGAGGGCGAGGCCCTCCTTCTCCCTGAGCTCGACGGGGGCGATGCCGTGCTCGGCGAGCAGCTCGCCGGCGGGGCGCACGGTGCCGTCGGGACCCTCGGCGTCGCCTTCGCCCATGAGCGTGAGCGCGCAGTGCGAGAGCGGCGCCAGGTCGCCGGAGCAGCCCAGGGAGCCGTACTCGTGGACGACCGGGGTGATTCCGGCGTTGAGTACGTCGGCC
This sequence comes from Streptomyces sp. NBC_00239, assembly GCF_036194065.1. NCBI lineage: Bacteria > Bacillati > Actinomycetota > Actinomycetes > Kitasatosporales > Streptomycetaceae > Streptomyces > Streptomyces sp. NBC_00239. The sequence goes on from NZ_CP108095.1 coordinate 3,320,574, forward strand.
ATGGTCTGGGCGACCTCGGGGCGCACGCCGGTGTGGCCGGAGGCGACCGTCTTGAGGCGCAGGAACATCAGCGCGCGCACGACCTCGCGCTCGACGCGCGGGCCCATGCCGGCGGCGTGGCTGCGGACGATGTTCCGCTGCAGCTGGGCGCGCAGTTCGGGGCTGATGTGGCGGCTGGCGAGAGCGCCGAAGCCGGTCGACACCCCGTAGACGGGTTCGGGCTTGGCGGCCAGGGCGTCCACGATCTCGCGGGCGCGGGCGAGCGCGTCCAGGGCCTCGGCGGACAGCTCGATCCGAGCGTTGCCGCGCGCGACGGCGATGACGTCCTCGGCAGTGGTCCCGGACGTCCCCACCACGACAGTGTGCATATCCATATTCAGCACCCTACGGACTGAATCCCAACATGTCACTAGCGAGTTCTGTGACTGACCCTTACGCCCGCCCGGGGCTCATTCGCGGCCGCGGAACCGGCGCCGTTCGGCCGTTCCGGGGGGTGCGGAGTCGGCGAGCCGGACCACCGCGCGGTCGCGCCCCGCGACCACCGGCTTCGCCGAGCGGGCGGCCTTGGCCTGGTACTGGGCCGCGTCCGCCAGCCGGAAGAGCCGCCGCGAGGAGCGCACCTGTCCGATCGGATCGCCGGTGGAGGCCACCCCGCAGGCGACCCCCTCGCCCAGCTCCAGACCGGCGGCGCGGGCGCACAGCTCCTCGGCGACCGCCACCACGGCGTCGGCGCCCGGGCCGACCGAGACCAGGCAGAACTCGTCGCCGCCGAGGCGGGCGGCCAGCGCGCCGGGCAGTTTGGCGCCGCACAGGCTCAGCACCGAGCCGAATCGTTCCAGCAGCCGGTCGCCCGTGGCGTGCCCGAGGGTGTCGTTGACCCGCTTGAGCCCGTTGAGGTCGCAGACGACGAGGCTGACCACGGCCCCCTCCGCGCGGTGCCGCTCCAGCGCCTCGTCGAGGGACACGTCCACCGCCCGGCGGTTGGCGAGGCCGGTGAGCGGGTCCGTGAAGGCCAGCCGGCGGGCCTCCTCCAGCCGTTCGTTCTGCGCGAGCCCCGCCGCCACCACGGCGGCCAGTACGGTGGCGAACTCCGCGTCGTCCTCGTCGAACGCCGGCGCGCCCGCCTCGCGGGCCACGTACAGCTCGCCCCAGGCCCGGCCGTGCAGGACCACCGGGGCGACCACGCAGCTGCTCCGGCCACGCCGCAGCAGCCCGCCCGAGCGGTGGCCGCGGCCGGCGGCGGTCTCGACCCAGGCGTGCGGCCCGCCGCCGCCCACCCAGCGCTCGTGCAGGAACTCGGTGATCTCGGGGAAGTCGTGCACCGGGTACGACTCGTCGGCGGGGAACTCCTCCTCGGCCGCCCGGCGCTCGCCCTCGTTCACCAGCACCCTCAGCCGGCCGCGCTCGCGCTCCCAGGCCGAGATGGCGGCGAAGGAGCCGCCCATCGCCAGCCGCGCGCCGCGCGCGGCCGCCCGCACGCTGTCCCGCGGGGTGTGCGCCGCCGCCATGGCCTGCGCCAGACCCACCACGGCCCGCAGCCGCCCGTCAACTCCCATCACCCAAGGTTACGCAACCTTGTCCGATTTGGTGACGTTTCTGCGACATTCAGTCGCAGAAACGTCACCCCGGGTCACCAAAGCGCGCAGGAGCGGGAGGCAGAGGAGCGCGGAGCGGGGATCACTCCCCCGGCCAGTTCGGCTTGCGCTTCTCGTTGAAGGCCGCGACGCCCTCCGCCCGGTCCCCCGAGAAGGCCACCGAGCGCCAGGCCGCGTCCTCGACCTCCAGGCCCGCCCGCAGGTCCAGCCCGTGCCCGAGCCGCAGCGCCTTCTTGGCGGCCCGCAGGCCCACCGGCGAATTGCCCGCGATCGACCCCGCCAGCTCCAGCGCCGCCCCGCGCGCCCCGCCCGCCGCCACCAGCGAGTCCACCAGCCCCAGCGACAGCGCCTCGGCCGCCGCCACCCGGCGCGCCGAGAAGATCAGCTCGGCGGCCCGCGCGGCACCGACCCGGCGCGGCAGCAGCTGCGTACCGCCGCCGCCCGGGATCACGCCCACGGACACCTCGGGCAGACCCACCAGGGCGTTCTCGTCGGCCACGATCAGGTCGCAGGAGAGCGCGAGCTCGAAGCCGCCGCCCAGCGCGAAGCCGCCGACGGCCGCGATCGAGGGCATCGGGAGCTCCAGCACCCCGGTGTACGCGGCGCGCGCGGTGGGGCGCTGGCGGACCAGGTCGGCGTCGCTGAAGGAGTTGCGCTCCTTGAGGTCCGCGCCCACGCAGAAGGCCCGCTCGTGGGTCGAGGTGACGACCACGACCCGGGTCAGGGAATCGGCGGAGAGCGCCGCGCAGGCCTCCCCGATGGAACGCGCCATCGCGGTGGAGACCGCGTTCATGGCCTTCGGGCGGTCGAGGACCAGCTCGGCGACGTGGCCCTCGTCGCCGTGCCGGCGGACGACGACGAACTCGCCGAAGCGCTCTTCGGGCAGCGCGGACGGTTCGGGCTGCCCCGGCCGGTCGGACTGCTCGGACAGCTGGGGCGACTCGGACGACATGACGGACCCTCCCGGTTAACGAGCGTTACCCGGGGATCTTAGGGGCCCTCCGCGTCAGCAGCCAGGGCTCCACGACACCGAGCCCGCGCACCGGCCGCTGCCACATGGGCTGGAGCGCGAACCGGTACGCCGAGGCGCCCGCCTCCTCCTCGGAGGCCGACTTCTCGGAGACCGGCGCGTCCCCGGTGCGGCCCAGCTCCTCGGCCAGCGCCCCGTCGACAAGGACGGCGTTCTTCGGCGCTATCGACGTGAGCCGGCTGGCGAGGTTCACCGTGGTGCCGAAGACGTCGCCCATCCGCGTGGTGACCGTGCCGAAGGCGATGCCGACGCGCAGCTCGGGCATCGACTCGTCGCTCTCCATCGTCTCGATGAGCCGCAGGGCGATCTCCGCGGCGGTGCCCGCGTCGTCCGCCGCGTACAGCACCTCGTCGCCCAGGGTCTTGATCAGGCGGCCGCCGTGCGCCGCGACCAGGTCGGCGGCCGTGGTCTCGAAGGTCTCGACGAGTTCGCCGAGCTCCTCCTCCTCCAGCCGCCGGGTGAGCCGGGTGAAGCCGACCAGGTCCGCGAAGCCGACCGCGAGCCGCCGGTCCACCATCTCCTCGTCGTCCGCGGCCTGCACGACCCGGCCGGTGGCCGCGGCCAGCTGCCGCCGCCACACGTAGACGAGGAACTCCTCCAGTTCCGGCAGGAGCAGCTCGACCAGCGGATACGTGACCTCGGTGCGGGTCATGCCCGGCTCCGGGGGCTCGGTCAGACCCTCCAGGAACGAGTCGATCTGCCATTCCGCGAGCCGGGCCGTGGTCTGTCCGGTGGACCGGGCCACCTGCACCGCCATCGGCTCGCTGAGCAGCCCCGCCTCCACCAGGCCGGCCAGCCGGCGCAGCGCCAGTACGTCCGCCTCGGTCAGGGCCTTCGCCTGCCCGATGTCCGCGAAGCCCATGGCCCGCCAGAAGCGCGAGGCCAGCTCCATGGAGACGCCGGCGCTGCGAGCGGCCTGGAAGGGGGTGTACCGGCGCTCGGCGCCGAGGATCAGCTGCTCCAGCCGGATGGCGAGCGGGTCGGCGGTGGGTTCGGCCGTGTGGTCGACCTCGTGGAGGGGAGTGTGCTGGTCACGCCCGATCGGCGTGGCCGGGCCGGAGCCGGTGGCGCCGGTGGTTCCGGGCGCGCTGGAACCAGAGTCGTCGACGGTCAAGGGCCGCCTCCTGTCCATTGCGCGCGCACTGCCCTGTCGATCCAGGTGATCACAGTGATCACCGTTGGAGCGGCGATCGCCTAAACCATACGGCAGGTGTGCCGTAGCTCACTCCCCACCGGCCGCACCTACTGACCTGCGCGCAGATGAACCACGTCGCCCGCGCTCACCGCTTCGCGCGCGCCGTCCGCCGTCCGGACCACCAGGCGCCCCTCCGCGTCCACCGCCTCCGCGGTGCCGGTCAGCTCCCGGCCGCCCGGCAGCTCGGCCCGCACGTGCCGGCCGAGCGTCGCGCACTCCGCCGCGTACGTCTCCTGGAGCCCGCTCTCCGACGGGTCGCCGCCGGCCTCGCACCAACGCCGGTACCAGTCCTCGATCGAACGCAGTACGGCCTTCAGCAGCGAGTCGCGGTCGGTGACGGCCGCCTTCGCCAGGACCAGCGAGCCCGCGGCGGGCACCGGCAGCTCGTCCTCGGTGAGCGTCACGTTCAGCCCGATGCCGATGACGACACCGCCCTGCTCGCCGCCCGCCCGCTCGGCGAGGATGCCGCCGGTCTTGCGCTCGTGGCCGTCGACCGTGACCAGGAGGTCGTTGGGCCACTTGAGGGACGTGTCGACGGCCGCGGCCCGGGAGAGCGCGGCCGACGCGGCCACCCCGGCCAGCAGGGTGAGCCAGCCCCACTGCGCGGGCGCCACCTTCGCCGGGTCCGGCTTGAGCAGCAGCGAGAAGAACAGGCCCGACCGGGCGGGCGCCGTCCAGCTGCGGTCGAGGCGGCCGCGGCCGCTGGTCTGCTCCTCGGCGACCAGTACGGCCCCTTCGGGGAGTTCCGCGGCGCGGGCGGCCAGGTCGGTGTTGGTGGAGCCGGTGCTCTCGACCAGTTCCACGGAGCTCCACAGGCTGTCCGGGGTGACCAGCGAGCGCTGCAGGGAGGCGAGGTTCAGGGGCGGCCGGTCCAGGCTGGACCAGCGGCCGGACGATGCGGGGGCTGAGGCATCCGATGGCGTCATGCAAGCCAGATTAGGTGTGGGGAACGCCGCACTGCCGAGCGCCATGCGCGCCGATACGCTACGTGCCAGTAGCCATCCGCAGTCATAAGGTTGACCAGGCAGGGAGCCGCGACCCCGATGTCACAACCCTCAGAGTCGTCAGAGGCGACGCAGATCGACATCCACACCACCGCGGGGAAGATCGCGGACCTCAGGCGCCGCATCGACGAAGCGGTCCACGCAGGTTCCGAGCGGGCCGTGGAGAAGCAGCACGCCAAGGGCAAGCTGACGGCCCGTGAGCGGGTCGATCTGCTGCTGGACGAGGGCTCGTTCGTCGAGCTCGACGAGTTCGCGCGGCACCGCTCCACCGACTTCGGCATGGAGAACAACCGCCCCTACGGCGACGGCGTGGTCACCGGCTACGGCACGGTCGACGGCCGGCCGGTCGCGGTGTTCTCCCAGGACTTCACGGTGCTCGGCGGCTCGCTCGGCGAGGTCTTCGGGCAGAAGATCATGAAGGTCATGGACTTCGCGCTGAAGACCGGCTGTCCGGTCATCGGCATCAACGACTCCGGCGGCGCCCGCATCCAGGAGGGCGTCATGGCCCTCGGCATGTACGGCGAGATCTTCCGCCGCAACGTGCACGCGTCGGGCGTGATCCCGCAGATCTCGCTGATCGTCGGCCCGTGCGCCGGCGGCGCGGTCTACTCGCCCGCCATCACCGACTTCACGGTCATGGTCGACCAGACCTCGCACATGTTCATCACCGGCCCGGACGTCATCAAGACCGTCACCGGCGAGGACGTCGGCTTCGAGGAGCTGGGCGGCGCTCGCACCCACAACTCCACCTCGGGCGTGGCGCACCACATGGCCGGGGACGAGAAGGACGCGATCGAGTACGTCAAGTCGCTGCTCTCGTACCTGCCTTCGAACAACCTGTCGGAGCCGCCGGCCTTCCCGGAGGAGGCCGACCTGGAGCCGTCGGACTCCGACCTGGAGCTCGACGCCCTCATCCCCGACAGCGCGAACCAGCCGTACGACATGCACACCGTCATCGAGCACGTGCTGGACGACGGCGAGTTCCTGGAGACCCAGGCGCTGTTCGCGCCGAACATCCTGACCGGCTTCGGCCGCGTCGAGGGCCACCCGGTGGGCGTCGTCGCCAACCAGCCGATGCAGTTCGCCGGCTGCCTCGACATCAACGCCTCGGAGAAGGCGGCGCGCTTCGTGCGGACGTGCGACGCCTTCAACATCCCGGTGCTGACCTTCGTGGACGTCCCGGGCTTCCTGCCGGGCACCGACCAGGAGTACAACGGAATCATCCGGCGCGGCGCCAAGCTGATCTACGCGTACGCCGAGGCCACCGTCCCGCTCATCACCGTCATCACCCGCAAGGCCTTCGGCGGCGCGTACGACGTCATGGGCTCCAAGCACCTCGGGGCGGACCTCAACCTGGCCTGGCCGACCTCCCAGATCGCGGTCATGGGCGCGCAGGGCGCGGTCAACATCCTGCACCGGCGCACCATCGCCGCCGCCGAGGACCAGGAGGCGACCCGCGCCGAGCTGATCGCCGACTACGAGGACACCCTGCTCAACCCGTACGTCGCGGCCGAGCGCGGCTACGTCGACGCGGTGATCATGCCGTCCGACACCCGCGGGCACATCGTGAAGGGCCTGCGGCAGCTGCGGACCAAGCGGGAGTCCCTGCCCCCGAAGAAGCACGGCAACATCCCGCTCTGATCCGCCGATCCGCCGATCCGCTGATCCGCTCTGACAGGAAGGGCCTTACTCCATGATCAAGGTCGTCAAGGGCAACCCGACCCCCGAGGAGCTGGCCGCCGCCCTGGCGGTGGTCCAAGCCCGCGCCGCGGCGCTCGCCTCGGCGCCGTCCGGCGCGGTCCCCGTCCCCGAGGGCTGGTCCGACCCGTCCCGGGTGGCCCGCCACCGGCTGCCGCAGCCCGGTCCGCGGGCGTGGGGGCGCACGTACTGGCCCGGCTGAGCCGGCCGGCACGCGTGAAGATGACGTGAACGGACGACGGCGCCTGAGTACCCGTACTCAGGCGCCGTCGCCGTGCCGGGACCAGGATCGGTACATGCTCTGGTCCGACCCGAAGAACGAGCCGCCCGAGGACATGCGCGAAGCCCAGGCGATGATCCGCCGGCTGGCCGTGGTCCTGGTGATCGCGATGATCGTGGCCGTCTACGTCCTCGGCGTCTGAGCCGGGCGCGGCGGCCGCGGCGGGCTCCTACGATGGGCCGCATGACTGACCAGCCTTCGCCGCGCCCCGTTGTCCTCGCCTCCGCCTCCCCCGCCCGCCTCAACCTGCTGCGGCAGGCCGGCCTGGCCCCGCACGTGATCGTCAGCGGGGTCGACGAGGACGCCCTGAGCGCCGACTCCCCCGCCGAGCTGGCCCTGGTGCTCGCCGAGGCCAAGGCGGCCGTGGTGGCCGCCCAGGAGGCCGCTGCGGGCGCCCTGGTGATCGGCTGCGACTCCGTACTGGAACTGGACGGCGAGGCGCTGGGCAAGCCCGCGGACGCCGACGAGGCCACGGCCCGCTGGAAGTCGATGCGCGGCCGGGCGGGCGTGCTGCGCACCGGGCACTGCGTGATCGACACGGTGAGCGGCCGTCAGGTGTCGGCGACGGCCTCCACCACGGTCCGGTTCGGGGAGCCGACGGATGCGGAGGTCGCGGCGTACGTGGCGAGCGGTGAGCCGTTGCACGTGGCGGGGGCGTTCACCCTGGACGGCCTTTCGGCGCCGTTCATCGACGGCATCGACGGCGACCACGGCAACGTCATCGGCATCTCCCTCCCCCTCCTCCGCTCCCTCCTCGCCGAACTGGAAGTCTCCATCACCGACTTGTGGACCTGACCCGGCCGGCTGCCCCGGGGGCGCAACACCCCAGCCCCGCCGGCGCTCCGTGCGGCAAATCCAGCCCCGCCGGCGTTTGAGGCGCGGGGTTTGGGGCGGAGCCCCAAGAGCAACCCGGCTCCGCCGGGCACCGGGCTCCGCCCGGACCCGCGCCTCAAACGCCGGCGAGGCTGGGTTTCGCGCCCGCAGGGTCGGCGAGGCCGAGGGGCGCCATGGTCAGCCGGCGAGGCCGGCGGCAGCCGGCCCCCGCTTGCCGTACAGGGTCAGGGTCAAGACGACCAGCACGAGCACCAGCACCATGAAGGCGAACCCGCCCCACCCGACCAGCCCCACCGCGATCGCCCCCAGCACCGCGTGAGTGACCGCACAACCGATCAGCAGCGCCCGTGCGACCCGCCCCGGCCCCCGGTCCCGCAGGACGGCCACCAGCAGGACGACCCCGGCGCACAGCAGGAACCCGCCCATCGCGGCGCCCATGACGTACGTCGCGGTGACCATCACGTCCGCGTCCACGTCCGCTATGGACATGGACTGGCGGTCGGCGACCGTCGCCAGGACGTGGTTGACGAGCACAAAACCGACGGCCTCGGCGAAGAGCAACAGCGCGGCCAGTCCGGCCACGAGCCTGCGTGCCACAACGTCCCCATCCCCGTGCGACGTACGTTCGACGTGCGTTCGACCCCCGGAGGCTACTAACGAGTAAACCGGGGGACAAGGGCTGTGGACGGCTTCGTTACGACTCTGCCGGCGCCCGCGCGTCGCACTTGCGGGACGGTCGCCGCAACGGCAAAGAATCATTCGCCCATTCGTAGGGACTCGACAAAGAATCACACCGGTGCGAGGACCCCGTGGACAGAGACCTTGGACACAGAGCGGGGTTACTGTGCAGTCGGGGATTCCCCTGGTCCAGGGCGCCACAAGGGTTTTCGGCAGGGGAGCAGCACCCGCATCACGCTCTGTGTGGGCAAGGTCACCTCCGGGGACGGGTCGAAAGGCCGTGTCGGCAGTCCCTAAACTCAGCTTGTTTCAAGGAGGGAGCCATCGTGCGCAAGGTGCTCATCGCCAATCGAGGCGAAATCGCTGTCCGCGTTGCCCGGGCCTGCCGGGATGCCGGGATCGCGAGCGTAGCCGTCTACGCAGACCCGGACCGTGACGCTCTGCATGTCCGCGCGGCAGACGAGGCATTCGCCCTGGGCGGTGACACTCCCGCGACCAGCTATCTGGACATGTCCAAGGTCCTGCAGGCCGCGGCGGACGCCGGCGCGGATGCCGTCCACCCCGGTTACGGATTCCTGTCGGAGAACGCCGAGTTCGCGCAGGCCGTCATCGACGCCGGCCTGACCTGGATCGGCCCGCCCCCGCAGGCCATCCGCGACCTCGGCGACAAGGTCGCCGCCCGTCACATCGCCCAGCGCGCCGGCGCACCCCTGGTCGCCGGCACCCCCGACCCCGTCTCCGGGGCCGACGAAGTCGTCGCGTTCGCCAAGGAACACGGCCTCCCCATCGCGATCAAAGCCGCGTTCGGTGGCGGCGGGCGCGGCCTGAAGGTCGCCCGCACCCTGGAAGAAGTCCCCGAACTCTACGACTCCGCCGTCCGCGAGGCCGTCGCCGCGTTCGGGCGGGGCGAGTGCTTCGTCGAGCGCTACCTCGACAAGCCCCGCCACGTCGAGACGCAGTGCCTGGCCGACACCCACGGCAACGTGGTCGTCGTCTCCACCCGGGACTGCTCCCTCCAGCGCCGCCACCAAAAACTCGTGGAAGAAGCCCCGGCGCCGTTCCTGACCCCGGAGCAGAACGCCGAGCTGTATACGGCGTCGAAGGCGATCCTGAAGGAAGCCGGATACGTCGGCGCGGGCACCGTCGAGTTCCTCGTCGGCACCGACGGCACCATCTCCTTCCTCGAGGTCAACACCCGCCTCCAGGTCGAACACCCCGTCACCGAGGAAGTCACCGGCATCGACCTGGTGCGGGAGATGTTCCGCATCGCCGACGGCGAGGAACTCGGCTACGGCGACCCCGTCCTGCGCGGCCACTCCTTCGAGTTCCGCATCAACGGCGAAGACCCCGGCCGCGGCTTCCTGCCCGCCCCCGGCACCGTCACCCTCTTCCAGGCCCCCACCGGCCCCGGCGTCCGCCTCGACGCCGGCGTCGAATCCGGATCCGTCATCGGCCCGGCCTGGGACTCGCTCCTCGCGAAGCTGATCGTCACCGGTGCCACCCGCGAGCAGGCCCTCCAGCGGGCCGCCCGCGCGCTGGCCGAGTTCAAGGTCGAGGGAATGGCCACCGCCATCCCCTTCCACCAGGCCGTCGTGGCCGACCCCGCCTTCCGCCCCGAAGGCGAGAACCCGTTCACGGTCCACACCCGGTGGATCGAGACCGAGTTCGTCAACACCATCCCCGCCTTCACCACCCCCGCCACCGACGACACGGACGACGAGCCGGGCCGCGAGACGGTCGTCGTCGAGGTCGGCGGCAAGCGCCTCGAGGTGTCCCTGCCGTCCTCCCTCGGCATGACCCTGGCCCGCACCGCCGCCGCCGGCGGCGCCAAGCCCAAACGCCGCGCCGCCAAGAAATCCGGCCCCGCAGCGTCCGGCGACACCCTCGCCTCCCCGATGCAGGGAACCATCGTCAAGGTCGCCGTCGAAGAAGGCCAGCACGTCGAAGAAGGCGACCTCGTCGTCGTCCTCGAAGCCATGAAGATGGAACAACCCCTCAACGCCCACCGTTCGGGCACGATCGTCGGCCTGGCCGCCGAGGTCGGCGCCTCGCTGACGTCCGGCGCCATGATCTGCGAGATCAAGGACAACTGACGTCCGTAGGCATGCCAAGGCCCCGCCCGGTCCGACCGGGCGGGGCCTTGGCCTTGCTGCGGGCGGCCCGTACCGGCGGGGGCGCCGCGGGCCGTCCGTTCGGATCGGGCGGGGCCCCTAGGGGGTGTCGGGCGGACCATGGGCGGGTCCGCCGGCCACCCCCTAAGCCGGTCACCGGCGCCTCAGGTCGGCGACCCTGGCCCGGTCGCCCGGATCCGCCAGGGCGGCGGCCCTCAGCTGCGAGGCCGTACCGGCGCGGCGCTGCACCGGGAGGGGGGATTCGCGCCGCGGGGGCCTGCGGCCACCGCCGAGCCCGTCCCCGCCGCCCGCGGCGCCGGGGTGCATGCCCGTACCGGCCACGGTGATCTGCACGCCCTGGTCGGCGAGCGCCTGCAGTTCGGTCTGCGCGCGGTCGTCGTGGGGCGGCGGTTCGTCGGTGACGAGCCGGGTGATGACGTCCGTCGGCACCGTCTGGAACATGGTGTCGGTGCCGAGCTTGGTGTGGTCCGCGAGGACCACCACCTCCGCGGCCGCCTGCACCAGGGCCCGGTCCACGCTCGCGGAGAGCATGTTGGACGTGGACAGCCCGCGCTCGGCCGTCAGGCCGCTTCCGGACAGGAAGGCCCGGGACACCCGCAGCCCTTGCAGGGACTGCTCGGCCCCGCTTCCGACGAGCGCGTAGTTGGACCCGCGCAGGGTCCCGCCCGTCATCACCACTTCCACCCGGTTGGCGTGCGCGAGGGCCTGGGCGACCAGGAGGGAGTTGGTGACCACGGTCAGTCCGGGCACCCGGGCGAGCCGGCGGGCCAGCTCCTGCGTGGTGGTGCCCGCGCCGACGACAACGGCCTCGCCTTCTTCGACGAGGCCGGCCGCGACATCGGCGATGGCGGTCTTCTCCGCCGTCGCGAGGTGGGATTTTTGCGGAAAGCCGGACTCCCGCGTGAAACCGCCCGGCAAGACCGCACCGCCGTGCCGGCGGTCGAGGAGTCCTTCGGCCTCCAGTGCCCGCACGTCGCGCCGTACGGTCACTTCGGAGGTCTGGACGACGCGGGCGAGCTCCCGGAGCGAAACCGCTCCGTTGGCACGCACCATTTCGAGGATCAATTGGCGACGTTCAGCAGCGAACACGAAACTGACAGTAACCCCAACGACCGTCTGCTTTCAGCTCCTTGCGCCGGATTTCCGAAGTTGTCCGTACGGCGGGGTGACTAGTGGTATACGCACGGCCACTGCCGTGGCGCCCGCCGCCGGCGACCCGTCACCCCGCCCCAAGGCCGTTACCGCCAGCGGCGGTTGGGGCCCGTTACGCCTCGCCCGCGGCCTTGCGGGTGTGCAGCTGGCGGGCCACCTCGGCGATCGATCCCGACAGGGAGGGGTACACGGTGAACGCGTTTGCGATCTGTTCCACGGTCAGGTTGTTGTCGACCGCGATCGAGATCGGGTGGATCAGCTCGCTGGCGCGCGGGGCGACGACCACACCGCCGACCACGATGCCGGTGCCCGGGCGGCAGAACATCTTCACGAAGCCGTCCCGGATGCCCTGCATCTTGGCGCGCGGGTTGCGCAGCAGCGGCAGCTTCACGACGCGGGCGTCGATCCGGCCGGCGTCCACGTCGGCCTGCGTGTAGCCCACGGTGGCGATCTCGGGGTCCGTGAAGACGTTCGAGGAGACCGTCTTGAGGTTGAGCGGGGTCACCGCGTCGCCCAGGAAGTGGTACATCGCGATCCGGCCCTGCATGGCCGCCACCGACGCGAGCGCGAAGATGCCCGTCACGTCGCCGGCCGCGTACACGCCGGGCGAGGAGGTGCGGGAGACCTTGTCGGTCCAGATGTGGCCGGAGTCCTTGAGCTTGACCCCGGACTCCTCCAGGTTCATGTTCGCGGTGTTCGGGATGGCGCCGACCGCCATCAGGCAGTGGGTGCCGGAGATGACGCGGCCGTCGGCGAGGGTGACCTCGACCCGGTCGCCCACGCGCTTCGCGGACTCGGCGCGGGCCCGGGAGATCACGTTCATGCCGCGCCGGCGGAACACGTCCTCCAGCACGGCGGCGGCGTCCGGGTCCTCGCCGGGGAGCACGCGGTCGCGGGAGGAGACCAGGGTGACCCGGGAGCCCAGGGCCTGGTAGGCGCCCGCGAACTCGGCGCCGGTCACACCGGAGCCGACCACGATGAGCTCCTCGGGGAGCTCCTCCAGGTCGTAGACCTGCGTCCAGTTCAGGATCCGCTCGCCGTCCGGCTGCGCGTCCGGGATCTCGCGCGGGTGGCCGCCGGTCGCGATCAGCACGGCCTCCGCGGTCAGGATGGTCTCGGTGCCGTCCGCGGCCGTGACGATGACGTCACGGGTGCCGTCGATGCCCTGCGGGCCGCCGAGGCGGCCGCGGCCGCGCAGCACGCGGGCGCCGGCCCGGGTGACGGAGGCGGTGATGTCGTGCGACTGCGCGAGCGCGAGGCGCTTCACCCGTCGGTTGACCTTGCCCAGGTCGACGCCGACCACCCGGGCCGACTGCTCCAGCGGAGGGGTGTCGTCGGCGACGATGATGCCGAGCTCCTCGTACGACGAATCGAAGTTCGTCATCACCTCGGCCGTCGCGATGAGGGTCTTCGACGGTACGCAGTCGGTCAGTACCGACGCCCCGCCCAGACCGTCGCAGTCGACGACGGTCACCTCCGCGCCGAGCTGGGCGCCCACGAGCGCCGCCTCATACCCGCCGGGTCCGCCGCCGATGATCACGATCCGGGTCACGAAAAGTCCGCCTCACGTCTTCCGGCCGACTGCCGCCCCGGCCGGTGGTCCGGGGGGTCTCCCCGGGGGATGCATTCCGTACGCCATTGTCCCGCACGCGCCAAGGTGCTTCACTCCAGGGCCGCCCATCCGGGAGGCCCGGCAGGGCCGACCCTCCCGTACTCTCGATCCCATGTCGCTCTACGCCGCGTACGCCGGCAACCTCGACGCGCGGCTGATGACGCGCCGCGCCCCGCACTCCCCGCTGCGTGGCACGGGCTGGATCAACGACTGGCGGCTCACCTTCGGAGGTGAGCAGATGGGCTGGGAGGGCGCCCTCGCCACGGTCGTGGAGGCCCCGCGCCACCAGGTCTTCGTCGCGCTCTACGACATCGCGCCCCTGGACGAGGAGTCCATGGACCGGTGGGAGGGCGTGGGCCTGGACATCTACCGCCGGATGCGGGTGCGCGTGCACACCCTGGACGGCGAGGAGGCGGCCTGGGTGTACGTGCTCAACGGCTACGAGGGCGGTCTGCCCTCGGCCCGGTACCTGGGTGAGATCGCCGACGCCGCCGAATCCGCCGGCGCCCCGCACGACTACGTCATGGAACTCCGCAAACGCCCCTGCTGACCCCCGGACACCCGGCGAGACCGGCGGCGCGGGACATTTGGTGGGAAACGACAAGGCAACGATCCGAACACCGTGAGCTGTGCCATCTACGCGCGTAGGACTTCAGCGGCTACCCTCATCCGCGTGAACGCATCTGCTACCGACCCCCACGCCTCCGCCGCCGCCGCCGCGGATCGCCTGCGTGAGCTCACCGGCGCCGAAACCCACGACGTCGCGCTCGTGATGGGCTCCGGCTGGGCCCCCGCCGCCGAGGCGCTGGGCGCCCCCGAGTCCGAGTTCCTCATCACCGACCTGCCCGGCTTCCCGCCCGCCGCCGTGCAGGGCCACGGCGGCAAGGTCCGCTCGTACAAGATCGGCGACAAGCGCGCCCTGGTCTTCCTCGGCCGGACCCACTACTACGAGGGCCGCGGCGTCGCCGCCGTCGCCCACGGCGTCCGCACCGCCGTCGCCGCCGGCTGCAAGACCGTCGTCCTGACCAACGGCTGCGGCGGCCTCCGCGAGGGCATGCGCCCCGGCCAGCCGGTCCTGATCAGCGACCACCTGAACCTCACGGCCACCTCGCCGATCGTCGGCGCGAACTTCGTGGACCTCACCGACCTGTACTCGCCGCGGCTGCGCGCGATGTGCAAGGAGATCGACGAGACCCTCGAAGAGGGCGTCTACGTGCAGTTCCCCGGCCCGCACTACGAGACCCCGGCCGAGATCAACATGATCCGCGTCATGGGCGCCGACCTGGTCGGCATGTCCACGGTCCTGGAGGCCATCGCGGCCCGTGAGGCCGGCGCCGAGGTCCTGGGCATCTCCCTCGTCACCAACCTGGCCGCGGGCCTGTCCGGCGAGCCGCTGAACCACGAGGAGGTCCTGCAGGCGGGCCGCGACTCGGCCGCCCGCATGGGCGAGCTGCTGACCCAGGTCCTCGCCCGGATCTGAGCCGGACCACCCGTACGGAAAGGGAACCAGTGCAGGACGATCTGATCGCACGCGCCCGGGCCTGGCAGGCCGAGGACCCCGACCCGGAGACGGCGGCCGAGCTCGGCCGCCTCATCGAGGCGGGCGACGGGGCCGAACTGGCCGGCCGGTTCGCCGGCACCCTGCAGTTCGGCACCGCCGGGCTGCGCGGTGAGCTGGGCGCGGGCCCCATGCGGATGAACCGCTCGGTGGTCATCAGGGCCGCCGCCGGCCTCGCCGCCCACCTCAAGGCCAAGGGGCACGAGGGCGGACTCGTCGTCGTCGGGTACGACGCCCGCCACAAGTCCGCGGACTTCGCGCGGGACACCGCCGCCGTGATGACGGGCGCCGGGCTGCGCGCCGCCGTTCTGCCCCGACCGCTGCCGACCCCGGTGCTGGCGTACGCCATAAGGCACCTGGGCGCCGTCGCGGGCGTCGAGGTCACGGCGAGCCACAACCCTCCGCGGGACAACGGCTACAAGGTGTACCTGGGCGACGGCTCGCAGATCGTCTCCCCCGCGGACGCCGAGATCGCGGCCGAGATCGCGGCGATCGGCGCGCTGGCGGACGTGCCCCGTCCGGACAGCGGCTGGGAAGACCTCGGAGACGAGGTCCTGGAGGCCTACCTGGCGCGCACGGACGCCGTCCTGAGCCCCGGCTCGCCGCGCGGCGTGCGGACCGTCTACACGGCCATGCACGGCGTCGGCAAGGACGTGGTCCTGGCCGCCTTCGCCCGGGCCGGTTTCCCCGCCCCGGTGCTGGTGGCCGAGCAGGCGGAGCCGGACCCGGACTTCCCCACGGTGGCCTTCCCCAACCCGGAGGAGCCGGGGGCCATGGACCTGGCCTTCGCGACGGCCGCCGCGGCGGGCCCGGACATCGTGATCGCGAACGACCCGGACGCCGACCGGTGCGCGGTGGCCGTCCCCGACGACTCGGCCGCGCACGGCTGGCGCATGCTGCGCGGCGACGAGGTGGGCGCGCTGCTGGCCGCGCACCTGGTCCACAAGGGCGCGTCCGGCGTGTTCGCCGAGTCCATCGTGTCGTCCTCGCTGCTCGGCCGGATCGCCGAGGCCGCGGGCGTCGGCCACGAGGAGACCCTCACGGGCTTCAAGTGGATCTCCCGCGTGGAGGGCCTGCGGTACGGCTACGAGGAGGCGCTGGGCTACTGCGTCGACCCCGACGGCGTCCGCGACAAGGACGGCATCACGGCCGCGCTGCTCGTGGCCGAACTGGCCTCGGAGCTCAAGGAGCAGGGCCGTACGCTCACCGACCTGCTGGACGACCTGGCGATGGCCCACGGCCTGCACGCCACCGACCAGCTTTCGGTGCGGGTCCAGGACCTGTCGGTGATCGCCGACGCGATGCGCGCCCTGCGCGAGCGGCCGCCGGCCTCGCTGGCGGGCCTGCGGGTCGTCTCCGCGGAGGACCTGGCCCGGGGGACGGCCACGCTGCCGCCCACCGACGGTCTGCGCTACTACCTGGACGGCGACTACAAGGCCCGGGTGATCGTCCGCCCGAGCGGCACCGAGCCCAAGCTCAAGTGCTACCTGGAGGTCGTGGTCCCGGTCGCCGAGGCCTCCGCGCTGGCCTCGGCCAAGGAGCGCGGCCAGGAGATCCTGGACGCGGTCAAGAAGGACCTGGCGGCCGCGGCGGGCATCTGATCCCGCCACCCGCCCGCAGTGCCCCGCAGGGCCCCCGCAGCTCCGGCCGCGGGGGCCCTGCGGCGTCCCGGCCGGGGGCGCCCCGGCGCGCGCCGCGGCCCGTCCCGTGCTGTGCTCGTAGAGGACCGACACGAGCTTTCGCACAGGACGGAGGAGCCGCCATGGCCGAGAACCTGCGGGCCAGGGACATGATGACCGCCGGGGTGCAGTGCGTGCGCGAGGAGCAGACGCTGCTGGACGCCTCACGGATGATGCGCGACCTGAGTGTCGGCTGTCTGCCCATCTGCGGCGCCGACCAACGGCTCAAGGGCCTGATCACCGACCGCGACATCGTGGTCAAGTGCTGCGCCGAGGGCATGAACCCGGCGGACGTGACGGCCGGTTCGATGGCCGGCGTACTGCACTGGGTGGACGCCGAGGCCCCCGCGAGCGAGGCGGTGGACACGATGGAGGTCCACCAGATCAAGCGCCTGCCGGTGATCGACGTCGTCAACGGCCACCGCCTCGTCGGCATGATCACGGAGGCGAACCTGGCGAAGAACCTCAGCGACGAGGCCATGGCGGAGTTCGCCGCCCGCATCTACGCCGCGAACTGACCCCGTGCGCCCGGCCCTGCACGGGCCGGGCCGTCGCGGGACGGGCCCGGCCCCGCTCAGCCCTTGGCGGGTTCCGGCTTGAGGATCGCGAAGACCCCGCCGGCCGGGTCGGCCAGCCACGCCATCCTGCCCACCCCGTCCATCGAGGTGGCGGGCATGACCACCGACCCGCCGGCGCCCTGCGCCTTCGCGACGGTCGCGTCCGCGTCGGCCACGGCGAAGTACGGGATCCAGCGGTGCGGGGCGTTCTCCCCCAGCATCTCGGCGGGCGCGACCCCGCCGAACGAGGCGTCCTCCTGGTCTCCGTCGGCCGTCGACAGCACCGTGTACGTCATCCCGCCCGGCGCCTCCATGTCCGCGCTGCGCCAGCCGAACAGGCCGCGGTAGAACGCGATCGAGGCGGCCGGGTCGCTCGCCGTCAGCTCCACCCACACCAGGGTGTCGTCGGCGGAGGTCTGACCCAGCCCCTTGGTCTTCCCGGGCTGCCAGACCGCGAACTCGGCGCCGTCCGGGTCGGTGAACTGGGCGAGCCAGCCCTCCCCCATGACGTCCATGGGCTCCATCCGCACCCGGCCGCCGCCGTCCCGCACGGCCTGCGCGGCGGCCTGCGCGTCCGGGGTGTTGAAGTGCACCATCCAGGCCGGGGAGGCGCCTTCCTCGGTGAGCGGCCCGAGCGCGGCCACCGTGTGGCCCTCCTTCCGGAAGAAGCCGTAGCCGCCGGCCTCGGGCCCCGCGGAGACGAAGGCCCAGCCGAAGACCGCCCGGTAGAACGCGGCGGCGGCGTCGGTGTCGGGGCTGCCGAGGTCGATCCAGTTCGGCGAGCCGGTGGTGAAGTCGGTGCTGAGCATGGTGCGGTGCCCTTGTCTGTGCGCGGGATGACGACCCGCCCACCCTGGCGGAGCGCCGTCGGCGGGGCCCGCCGCCGCGCCGCCCCGTCCCCCGAACCGGCGGCACCCCGGGGACGCCGGCGGGACCCTCAGGAAGCCGAGGCGGACGGGCCCGGCGAGGCGGGCCGGTCGGGCGAGGGCGACGGGCGGACGATCTCGCCGAGCGTGGGCACCGCCTCGGGGCGGGCCCGTACCGCTTCGGTGCACTCCCAGGCGCGCGGCGGGTCCGTGTCGGGCCCGCCGAGCACCACCGGGCCCTGCGTGGCGAGCGCGGCGCTCCCGGCGAGCGTGCACACGATCTGCGCGAGCGCCAGCGGCGGCAGGTCCTCCGGCTTGCGGCTCAGCCGCAGCGTGCCGTCCGGGTCGCCGGACCGCGGTGCCTTCACCGTCAGCGCGGGCGGCACCTCGCTGGAAAAGCCGGCGTCGCGCTCCGCGGCCGACGCGGGCCGCTCCAGCTCGGCGAGCAGCGCCTGGGCGACGGGCACCCGGGGGTGGCGCACCGGCTGCTTCTCGGAGACGTGGACGACCCGCCGGACCGCGACGAGCTCCGAGCCGCAGACCAGCTCGACCTCCGCCCGGAAGCCGTCCACGGGGTCCGCCGCGGACTGCGCGGGGATGTCGCAGGACACCCGGGAGGGCGCCGGGCCCACGTCCACGGGGACCGTGGTGGCCCGGATGCCGCAGCCGCCCGCGAAGGACGCGGGCAGCACGAGGAGGGCGGCCGCCGCCCACCGTGTCGTCTTCACGCCCCCGCCTCCTCTGCGGTGAGGTCCGCCGGCAGCCGCAGGGTGAACAGCGCGCCGCCGCCGGGGGCGTTCTGCGCGGTGATGTCACCGCCGTGGATGTGCGCGTTCTCCATCGCGATGGACAGCCCGAGCCCGCTGCCGTCGGACTTCGGCCGGGAGGCGCTGGCCTTGTAGAACCGGTCGAAGACGTGCGGGAGCACGTCCTCGGGGATGCCCGGCCCGTTGTCCTTGACCGCGATCACCAGGACCTCGTCCTCGTCCTCCAGGCGCACCGACACCCGCACCGGCGAGCCGCCGTGCTTGAGCGCGTTGCCGATCAGGTTGGCGAGGATCACGTCGAGGCGGCGCGGGTCCAGCCGCGTCATGATCCCGCGTTCGGCGTCGAGCTCGACGGCGTCCAGCCAGGCGCGCGCGTCGATGCAGGCCGTGACCTGGTCGGCGACGTCCACGTCGTCGAGGACCAGCCGGGCCGTGCCCGCGTCGAACCGCGTGACCTCCATGAGGTTCTCCACCAGGTTGTTGAGCCGGCGGGTCTCGCTGACCACCAGCTCCACCGCCGGGGCGATCATCGGGTCGAGCCCGTCGATCTCCTCCTCCAGCACCTCGGTCACGGCCGTCAGCGCGGTCAGCGGGGTCCTCAGCTCGTGCGACATGTCGGCCACGAACCGGCGGCTGGACTCCTCGCGGGCGCTCATGTCCGCGACCTTCTTCTCCAGCGCCTCGGCGGTCTTGTTGAACGTGTGGGATAGGTCGGCGAGTTCGTCGGTGCCCGACACGTCGAGGCGGGTGTCGAGCTCGCCCTCGCCGAGCCGGCGCGCCGCGTCGCCGAGCCGCTGTACGGGCTTGAGGACGGTGGTCGCGGCGGCCTGCGCGAGCAGCGCCGAGCCCAGCAGCGCCAGCGCCGTCGCGATGCACAGCGACCAGGCCAGCGCGTTGAGGTCCTCCCGCTCGGTGGCGAGGGACTTGTACATGTAGCCGGTGGGCCCGCCGCCGACGATCCGGGTGCCGCCCACCAGGTACGGGTCGCCGTCGGGCTTGGTGCGCTGCCAGTACATGTGGAACTGCGCGTCGTTGGCCGCTGTGACCTTCTGCCGCTGTTCGACCGCGTCCTGGAGGGACTTCGGCACGTCGGCGAGGCGGAACGAGCCCGGCCCGCCCGAGCCGAAAACCTTGCGGCCGTCCTTCTTCTCGTCCACGAGCAGGACGGCGTACCCGGGGCTGCTGGCGGCCATCAGCTCGGCCGTGCGCTGGAGTTCCTCCGGGGTCGGGTCGCCGGGCAGTGCGGCGGCCCGGTTCTGCATCTCCTGCCGGAAGTCCCCGAGCGCCGCGTCCTGGGTACGGCTGAGCACGGCCTCGCGGTTGAGCCAGTACGCGATCCCCGAGGCGGAGACCGCGGCGGTCAGCGCGACCAGTCCGAACACGACGATCAGCCGCAGTCGCAGGCTGGTCCAGCGCCGGCCCGCGAGCGTGGCGCGCTTCACTGCGGCGAGTCCAGGCGGTAGCCGACGCCCCGCACGGTACGGATCAGCGTCGGCGAGGACGGGATGTCCTCGACCTTCGCGCGCAGCCGCTGGACGCAGGCGTCCACGAGCCGCGAGTCGCCCAGGTAGTCGTGCTCCCAGACCAGGCGCAGCAGTTGCTGGCGCGAGAGGGCCTGGCCGGGCCGGCGGCTGAGTTCCAGCAGCAGGCGCAGCTCGGTCGGGGTGAGCTGGAGGTCCTCGCCGTTCTTGGTGACCGTCATCGCGGAGCGGTCGATGACCAGCGAGCCGAAGACGGCGGAGTCGCTCGCCTCGCGCTCGCCGCGGCGCAGCACGGCACGGATCCGGGCGTCGAGCACCCGGCCCTGCACGGGCTTGACCACGTAGTCGTCGGCGCCGGACTCCAGTCCGACCACCACGTCGATGTCGTCGCTGCGCGCGGTGAGCAGGATGATCGGCAGCTGGTCGGTGCGGCGGATGCGCCGGCACACCTCGAAGCCGTCGATCCCGGGCAGCATCACGTCCAGCACGATCAGGTCCGGCCGCTGCTCTTTGAGCAGCTTCAGCCCGTCCTCGCCCGTCGCCGCGGTGGCCACACGGTGGCCCTGACGGGACAGGGAGAGTTCGAGCGCCGTGCGGATGGCGTCGTCGTCCTCGATCAGCAACAGGAAAGGCACCCGGCCATTCTGTCCCATGGCCGCGCCGGCAGGGACGGGTCGGGGCGCGACGATCGCTGTGACAGTGCTGTGACAGTCGGCGGACACCCCGGTTAAGTGCGCCGGGCAGGCTCTTCACATCGGCAACAGCCGGAACGAAGCAGACTCCACGACGGGGGGCGCGAGATGAACACGCTGCACAGCACCACCACCAGCGCGGTTGTCACGCGGCTGCACGATGTGAACCACCGGCGGGCGGGTGTCCGCGTCGCACCGGTCACCCGTACCCGGACGGCACACGTGGTGGCCATCGATGCCAACGCGTACACCGTGCCCGCACAGCGCACCCCGTCGTCTGCTTCCGAGGCCGAGTTCACCGCGTACGTGCGGGAGCGCCGGGCGGCGCTCTTCGCGACCGCCTACCACCTGACCGGCGACCGGTACGAGGCCGAGGACCTGCTGCAGAGCGCGCTGTTCTCGACGTACCGGGCCTGGGACCGGATCAGCGACAAGGCCGCGGTCGGCGGCTACCTGCGCCGGACCATGACCAATCTGCACATCAGCGCCTGGCGCCGCCGCAAGCTCAGCGAGTACCCGACCGAGGAGCTGCCGGAGACGGTCGGCGAGACGGACGCGATGCGCGGAACCGAGCTGCGGGCCGTGCTGTGGCAGGCGCTGGCGAAGCTGCCGGAGCCGCAGCGCACCATGCTGGTGCTGCGCTACTACGAGGGCCGTACGGACCCGGAGATCGCCGAGATCCTGGACATCAGCGTGGGCACGGTGAAGTCGAGCATCTGGCGTTCGCTGCGCCGCCTGCGGGACGACGAGGCGCTGAGCTTCGGCGAGACCGAGGCCGAGTCCTTCGGGGAGCTGGTCGCCTAGCGGCGGCCCACACGCCACGCGGCCACGGGGGCCCGTCTTGCGGGGGTGAGACGGGGGCCATGGGGGAAAGGGAGCGGGATCAGACGGCCGGGGGTCCGTCTGGTCCCGCTCTTCGTCGTGCCCTTACGGGTCAGGCGGTGGCGGCGGTCGCGTGGGAGGGGGCGGCGCGGTGCCGGCCGGCCGCGGCGGCCGCGAGGCGGCCCAGGGCCTCGTCGCGGGCGCAGGCGTACGCGCCGAGTTCGACGTGCCGGGCCACGATGCCGCGCTCGGCCCGCATCAGGCGCCATCCGCGGCGCAGCAGGACCAGCACCGATTTGCGGCCCTCGCGCAGGTCGCGGGTGAGGCGGCGGCGGAAGGTGGTGGAGGGCCGGCCGCGCAGGCAGATCGCGTCGGCGAGCAGGCCGAGTTCCTGGCAGCGGGCCGCGATGTCCGCGGCGAAGATGCCCTCGGCGATGAACAGCGGGGTGCGGGAGATGTCCAGGGTCTCGGTGCCCGTGCGGGAGCTGGTCGCAATGTCGTACACCGGCACCTCGGTGCGGCCGGTGCGGCACAGTTCGGCGACCGCGGCGACGGCGGTGTCCGCGTCCCAGGAGGCCGGGGAGTCCCAGTCGGTGTCGGAGCTGCCCACGACCTTCGGCAGGGAGGGGTCGTCGCCCTCCTTGTAGAAGTCGTCGAGGCGAAGCACGGGCAGGCCGCTGCGGGCGGCGAGCGAGGACTTGCCGGAACCCGAGGGGCCCGTCAGCAGGACGACGCGCGTCGGAAGGGGAGATGAACAGCTCACGGAACACCAGTGTGAGGCATTACCCCGCGTAGGGGACCCCTCGGGAGGCCCGTTGGTATTCAGCATCACACGTCAACTACTCTGCGTGTGCATTCGGTTACCTACGTCACGGACTCAGGCGGGATCTCATGGCACGTCACTCTGTCCCCGGCAGTACCCGGCGCACCCTGCTCAACGCGGGTCTCACGGTCTCGATGGCCGGTGCGGCCCTGGCCGCGGTCGCCACCGGCGCCCAGGCGGGCGAGATCTCGGTCCCGCACGCGCTGGCCGGCGCGCTGGGGCCCATCCAGAACCTCCAGGTGGACCCGCTCGCCAACACGGGCGTGGACCCGTTGAACAACGGGGTGGGCACCAAGGTCGCCGACTTCCCGGCGGTCGGCACCACGACGCTGACGGACACCGTCACCAAGGGCGCCAAGATCGGCGAGCTTCCGGGGGTGTCGCTGCTGACCCCGCTGCTGCCGGGCTGAGGCCCGGGCACGCGAAAGCCCCCGGCCGGGTGCGACCCGGCCGGGGGCTTCGCGCGCGTACGGGGCCTGGCGGGTGCGCCCGGCCGGGCCCGTACGGCGGCGTCAGTACGAGGAGCCCGAGGCGCCCAGCGAGCCCGTGGGGTGCCAGACGGTCTTGGTCTCCAGGAACGCGGTCATCCGGTGCGTGCCCGGGTCGGCGCTCCAGTCGTCCACAGGCTGTGGACGCAGGACGCGCTTGAGGTTGTCGGCCGCGGCGATCTCCAGCTCCTTGGCGAGCGCGGAGTCCGCGCCGGCCAGGTCGATCGCGTTGACGTCCTGGTGGGCCGCCAGGTGCGGGCCCATCTCGGCGGCCTTGCCGGAGAGGATGTTGACCACGCCGCCGGGCAGGTCCGAGGTGGCGAGCACCTCGCCGAGCGAGAGCGCGGGCAGCGGGGACTTCTCGGACGTGATCACGACCGCCGTGTTGCCGGTCGCGATGACCGGGGCGATGACCGAGATCAGGCCCAGGAAGGACGACTCCTGGGGGGCGATCACGGTCACGACACCGGTCGGCTCCGGGGTGGAGAGGTTGAAGAACGGGCCCGCGACCGGGTTGGCCCCGCCCACGACCTGGCCGATCTTGTCGGTCCAGCCCGCGTACCAGACCCAGCGGTCGATGGCCGCGTCCACGACCGCGGCGGCCTTCGACTTGGACAGGCCCTCGGCCTCGCCGACCTCGCGGACGAACTGCTCGCGGCGGCCCTCCAGCATCTCGGCGATGCGGTAGAGGATCTGGCCGCGGTTGTACGCGGTCGCGCCGGACCAGCCGCCGAACGCCTTGCGGGCCGCGACGACCGCGTCACGGGCGTCCTTGCGGGAGGACAGGGGGGCGTTGGCCAGCCACTTGCCCTTCGAGTCGCTCACCTCGTACACCCGGCCGCTCTCGGATCGCGGGAACTTGCCCCCGACGTACAGCTTGTAGGTCTTGAAGACGTTCAGTCGCTGCTCGAACTTCTCAGACATCGAGGTAGCCCTCCAGGCCGTGACGGCCGCCTTCGCGCCCGAAGCCCGACTCCTTGTAGCCGCCGAAGGGCGAGGTCGGGTCGAACTTGTTGAACGTGTTGGCCCAGACGACGCCCGCGCGGAGCTTGCCGGCGACGGCGAGGATGCGCGAGCCCTTCTCCGTCCAGATGCCCGCGGACAGGCCGTACTGGCTGTTGTTGGCCTTGGCCACGGCCTCGTCCGGCGTGCGGAACGTCAGCACGGACAGCACCGGGCCGAAGATCTCGTCGCGGGCGACGGTGTGCGCCTGGGTGACGTTCGTGAAGAGCGTCGGGGCGAACCAGTAGCCGGCCGACGGCAGCTCGCACGCCGGGGACCAGCGCTCGGCGCCCTCCGCCTCGCCGGTCTCGGCGAGCGCGGTGATGCGGGCCAGCTGCTCGGCGGAGTTGATCGCACCGATGTCGGTGTTCTTGTCGAGCGGGTCGCCCAGGCGCAGGGTGGACAGCCGGCGCTTGAGGGAGTCCAGCAGCTCGTCGTGGATCGACTCCTGGACCAGCAGGCGCGAGCCCGCGCAGCAGACCTGGCCCTGGTTGAAGAAGATGCCGTTGACGATGCCCTCGACGGCCTGGTCGATGGGGGCGTCGTCGAAGACGATGTTGGCGCCCTTGCCGCCCAGCTCCAGGGTGACCTTCTTGTCGGTGCCGGCGACGTGGCGGGCGATCTTCTTGCCCACGGCGGTCGAGCCGGTGAAGGCGACCTTGTTGACGTCCGGGTGCTCGACGAGGGCCGCGCCCGCGTCCCCGTAGCCGGGGATGATGTTGACGACGCCCTTGGGCAGGCCGGCCTGGCGGCAGATGTCCGCGAAGAACAGCGCCGACAGCGGGGTGGTCTCGGCGGGCTTCAGGACGACCGTGTTGCCCGTGGCGAGCGCCGGGGCGATCTTCCACGCGAGCATCAGCAGCGGGAAGTTCCACGGGATGACCTGGCCGGCCACGCCGAGCGGGCGCGGATTGGCGCCGTAGCCCGCGTGGTCGAGCTTGTCGGCCCAGCCCGCGTAGTAGAAGAAGTGCGCGGCGACCAGCGGGAGGTCCGCGTCGCGGGTCTCCTTGATCGGCTTGCCGTTGTCCAGGGTCTCCAGGACGGCCAGCTCGCGGCTGCGCTCCTGGATGATCCGGGCGATCCGGAAGAGGTACTTGGCGCGCTCGGAACCGGGCAGCGCGGACCACTTCTCGAAGGCCTTGCGGGCGGCCTGTACGGCGCGGTCGACGTCGGCGGTGCCGGCCTGCGCGATCTCGGCGAGGACTTCCTCGGAGGACGGCGAGACGGTCTTGAACACCTTGCCGTCGGCGGCGTCGGTGAACTCGCCGTCGATGAAGAGCCCGTAGGAGGGCGCGATGTCCACGACGGACCGCGACTCGGGGGCGGGTGCGTACTCGAATGCAGATGCCATGGTGATCAGTCCACCGTCACGTAGTCGGGACCGGAGTAACGGCCGGTGCTCAGCTTCTGGCGCTGCATGAGCAGGTCGTTCAGCAGGCTGGAGGCGCCGAACCGGAACCAGTGGTTGGTCAGCCAGTCCTCGCCCGCGGTCTCGTTGACCAGGACCAGGAACTTGATCGCGTCCTTGGTGGTCCGGATGCCGCCGGCCGGCTTCACACCGATCTGGATTCCAGTCTGCGCCTTGAAGTCGCGGACGGCTTCGAGCATGAGGAGGGTGTTCGCGGGGGTCGCGTTGACACCCACCTTGCCGGTGGAGGTCTTGATGAAGTCGGCGCCCGCGAGCATGCCGATCCAGGAGGCGCGGCGGATGTTGTCGTACGTCGACAGCTCGCCGGTCTCGAAGATGACCTTCAGGCGCGCGGCGCTGCCGTCCTCGCGGACGCACGCCTCCTTGACGGCCCTGATCAGCTCGTACGTGTCGAGGTAGCGGCCGGCGAGGAAGGCGCCACGGTCGATGACCATGTCGATCTCGTCGGCGCCCGCCGCGACGGCGTCCCGGGTGTCGGCCAGCTTCACCGGCAGCGCGGCGCGGCCGGCCGGGAAGGCGGTGGCGACGGAGGCGATCTTGACGTCGGCACCGTTCAGGGCGGCCTTCGCGGTGGCCACCATGTCGGGGTAGACGCAGACCGCGGCGGTCATCGGGGTCGTACGGTCGGTCGGATCGGGGTTGACGGCCTTGGCGGCGAGCGCCCGGACCTTGCCCGGGGTGTCCGCGCCTTCCAGCGTCGTCAGGTCGATCATCGAGATGGCCAGGTCGATGGCGTACGCCTTGGCCGTCGTCTTGATCGAACGGGTGCCGAGCGCAGCCGCGCGTGCCTCCAGGCCGACGGCGTCGACGCCGGGAAGCCCGTGGAGGAAGCGGCGCAGTGCGCTGTCGGACGTCGTCACGTCAGCGAATGCGGGGGATGTGGTGGGCATGGTCACCAGATGAGCATATCTACGCGCGTAGCGACCTGTCACCCCCCGCCGCTCGACCGAGCGCGATGTGACACATCCGTGACGCACACCCGCCGTTCCCCGCCGCCCGGCCGGGGGCGGTCCGATGGTCGGCCGGTGGCCGGCCGCCCCGGGGGCGGCCGCACCGGGGGCGGCCGCACCGGCACGAGGGCTCCGACCTCGTGGGCCCCGGCGGCGTGAGGCAGAATCGAGCGCATGACGAGCTCCCCGCAGCCCCACCCGGAACCGGCCTACGCGGACCGGGTCTACCGGTCCACCGGCGCGCTGGTGGCCGGCGGGCTGTTGATCGCGCTGCTGCTGTGGATCTGCGGCGACGCGATCGTCCGCGGCACCGGCCGCACCCCGTGGTTCGCGCTGGCCGCCTTCCTGACCGCCGCCCCGCTGGTGGTCGCGTACACGCTGCGCCCCGCCGTGTACGCGAGCGAGGACCGGCTGAAGATCCGCAACCCGTTCCGCACCATCGAGCTGCCCTGGGCCAAGGTGGACGCCCTGCGGGCCCGCTTCTCGGCCGAGGCCCTGGCGGACGGCTCCACCTACCAGCTGTGGGCGATCCCGGTGTCGCTGCGCCAGCGCAAGTCCGCGAACCGGCGCAACGCCAAGCGGCAGGCGGCGGGCGAGGACGCGGTCAAGGGCGAGCCGGAGATCAGCCGGGCCTCCGCCGACGAGCACGTGGCCCAGCTGAACGAGATCCACGAGCGGGCCGTCGCCACCGGACGGCCGGGCGCCACGGGCGAGGTGTCGGTGCGCTGGTCGTACGAGACGATCGCGCCGGCCGTGGCGGGCGCGATCCTGCTGATCGTCCTCTTCGCCACCCGCTGAGCGCGCCGGAACCGGGCGTGCGTCACACCCGGGCCCGGAACCGGGCCCACCGGGGGCTGCGTCCTTGCAGGTGTGCAACAGCGTGATGACGTGGGCGGCGCTTCCGCCGTGCGAATCCGGGCCGTGAGCGGCGTACTGCTCCTCGCGCACCTGGCCCTTGTCGGCTGGTTCACTCTGCGGCCGCTGGACGTGCCCTGGGCCGCCTCCTCGAACCTCACCCCCCTGGAGGGGATCCGGGCCGACCTGGAGTACGGGCCGGTGGAGGCCGCCCGCCGGATCGGCTCCGCGCTCGTCCTCCTCGCCCCGCTCGGCGTGCTGCTGCCCCTCGCGGGCGGCCGGCTGACGGTCTCCCCGCTGGCCTCGCTCGCCCGCACCACCGCCGTCGGCGCCCTGGTGTCGCTGGCCATCGAGATGCTGCAGAGCGGCGTGGCCGGGCAGGTCGTGAACGTGGACTCGCTGCTGCTCAACTCCGCCGGCGTGGCCCTGGCCCACCTGGCCGTGGTGCCCGCGCTACGGGCCCGGCTGCGCCGGGGACAGCCGTACGCACCCGCCCCCGGAGCCGACTCTCAGGGGTCGACCCCGAGGATTTCCAGGGTCGGCATCGCCCCGTGGAGCGACGTCCTGTCGGCGGTCCCGCGGGAGTATTGAGTCATCGCAGAGAGCGATCCGACGAAGGAGATCCCATGACCGCCCTGACCCGCCCCCGTGACGGACGCATGATCGGCGGAGTGTGCGCCGGGCTGGCCCGCCGCTTCGGAATGTCCGCGACGACCATGCGGGTCATATTCGTGGCCTCGTGCCTGCTGCCCGGCCCGCAGGTCCTGGTCTACCTGGCCCTGTGGCTGCTGCTGCCCAACGACCGGACCGCCGCCAAGGCCACGACCGCCTGGTAGCCCGCCGGGCCCAGTGTCCGAGCGAGCCCGCCGGGCTCAGTGGCCGAGCGCCACGGAGAGCTTGTCGAGCTGCTTGTCGGCGAGGTCGTGCGGCACTTCGGCCTTGCCCCGGCCGGCCACGTTCAGGGCCATCAGACGCACGACCGTCGCGCCCTCGCGCACGACGACCAGGTGGACCGGGGCCGAGACGCCCTCGGCGGCGGCGGTGGTCGTCCAGCTGACGCTCTCGTCGCCCGCGACCCGGTAGGCCGCGGTCCGTACGTCCTTGTAGGTGCCGGTCTGCTTCTCGACCGTCGCCGAGAAACCGTCCTTGCAGGCGCCGAGCGCCGAGCGGAGTCCCGCCATCAGGCGGCGCGCGTCGGCCTCGGCGTAGGAGCTGAGCGAGGCGGACACGGCGAGGCCTAGCTGGGTGCGGGAGCCGATGCCCCGGTTGACGGTCTCACGCGCGGCCGGGTCGGGCTCGTCGCCCATGATGTCGGCGAGCGGCTGGCAGGGCGCGCGGTCGGCCTGCGGCTGGCCGTCCGGAGCGGACGGGTTCTTGGCGCCGTCCGAGATCTGGTAGCCCTCGAGATCGCCCTGGGCGAGCGCCGCCCGCCGCAGCGGGGAGCCCGGCGCCGGGGAGGCCGGGAGGCCCGCGGCGGAGGTCGCCGGAGCGCCCGCGGCGGGCGGCCGACCGGAGCTCTTGCCCTCGCCGCGGTTCTTCGTGTCGGCGGGCTCGCCGGAGCAGCCGGCCGCCAGCAGGAGCACGGGGACCGCCAGGAGCGCGACCGCCCCCCTCGCCTTCGCGTGCATGATCGTCAGAACCTCACAGCCCGTCCGTGTTCCGGCAGTTGGGGGGATCCTGGCACAGGGTGCGACAAGGCGCACACCTCCTCAAAGAGGCGTGCGCCTGTCGATTGCGCGTACGAGACGCGGCAAGGGGAGCTAGGCGGGCAGGCCGGCCGGCAGACCGCCGAGGAGGCCGGTCACGCTCTTCAGCGGGTCGGACGACTCGCTCTGACCCTCCTCACCCTGGGCCGCCGTCTGGTTGGTGGCCTTGCCGAGGGTGTCCGCGATCGGCACCGCGCTGGTCAGGCCGGTGACGGTGCTGAGCGCGTCGGCGGCGCCCAGGGCGGGAGCGGCCGAAGCGGTGCCCGCGGCGGCCGCGGCGAAGGCGACACCGAGAGCGGCGACACCGAGGGTCTTGGCAGCTGACTGCTTCATGAAATCTCGTCCTTGCGACGGGGAATTGAGCGGCTCCGCAAGCTAGCCACCTCAAACCCCTCACCGCAAACATCCTTAAATACGAGAAAGCGCCCGGGAATTGACCCTCCCGGGCGCTTTCGGAACGTCAGGCTCTGCCCTAGGCAGATACAGAACCGCTGGTGGACGCGGTCTGACGGAACAGCCACTCCGACTTCAGCTCGGCGTAACCGGGCTTCACGACGTCGTTGATCATGGCCAGTCGTTCATCGAAAGGAATGAACGCGGACTTCATCGCATTGACCGTGAACCACTGCATGTCGTCGAGCGAATAACCGAACGTGTCGACCAGGTGCTCGAACTCGCGGGTCATGCTGGTGCCGCTCATCAGCCGGTTGTCGGTGTTGACCGTCAGACGGAAGTGCAGCTTGCGCAGCAGGCCGATCGGGTGCTCGGCGTACGAGGCGGCTGCACCGGTCTGCAGGTTCGAGGTGGGGCACATCTCCAGCGGGATGCGCTTGTCGCGCACGTACGAGGCGAGGCGGCCCAGCGTGACCGCGCCGTCCTCGGCGACCTCGATGTCATCGATGATCTTCACGCCGTGGCCGAGCCGGTCGGCGCCGCACCACTGCAGCGCCTGCCAGATCGACGGCAGGCCGAAGGCCTCGCCGGCGTGGATCGTGAAGTGGTTGTTCTCGCGCTTCAGGTACTCGAAGGCGTCGAGGTGGCGAGTGGGAGGGAACCCGGCCTCGGCGCCGGCGATGTCGAAGCCGACGACGCCGTTGTCCCGGTAGCGGTTGGCCAGCTCCGCGATCTCCAGGGCGCGCGCCGCGTGCCGCATGGCGGTCAGCAGCGCGCCGACGCGGATGCGGTGGCCGTTGGCCCTGGCGCGGCGCTCGCCCTCGCGGAAGCCGTCGTTCACGGCCTCGACGACCTCTTCGAGGGTCAGACCGGCTTCCAGGTGCTGCTCGGGCGCGTAACGGATCTCGGCGTAGACGACGCCGTCCTCGGCCAGGTCCTCGGCGCACTCGGCGGCGACCCGGAAGAGCGCCTCCTTGGTCTGCATGACGGCACAGGTGTGCGCGAACGTCTCCAGGTAGCGCGGGAGGGACCCGGAGTCGGCGGCGTCGCGGAACCAGATGCCGAGCTTGTCGGCGTCGGTCTCGGGGAGCTTGTCGTAGCCGACGGCCTGGGCCAGCTCGATGATGGTGCCGGGGCGCAGACCGCCGTCGAGGTGGTCGTGCAGGAGCACCTTCGGGGCGCGGCGGATCTGATCCGGGGTGGGCAGGTTGGGCGTCTCGCTCGTCATCTCGGCACTCTAGCGCCTACGCGCGTAGAGTGCCCTGCCGGGCCGTGCGGTCGATACGTAACAGTGACCGTGCGGACGGGTGGCGTACACCCGGGCGTCTGAGACTGTTTCGCCATGGCACAGCATGCGCCGCCGGTGCGCGGGGCCCGTCTGGGACGGGCGACCCGCGCGAACGGCTCCGAGGTTGTCAGTGGTGTCGTCCTCTTACTGCCCGACGTCTCCCGCCTTCCCGCCGGCCCGGTCCGCGCCTTGAACAGGGCGCTGAGCAGGGCGGGCGCGGCAGAGGGGCTCGCCGTCCACGGGGTGCGCGGCGGCACCCCGGAGTGGGCCGCGGACGAGGTGGTACGGCGGTACGGAGACGTGCCGGTCTGCCTGGCCGGGTACGGACAGGGGGGTCTGGCCGCGCTGCGTTCGGCGGGCCATCAGGCCGTCAACTCCGTCCTGGCCCTTGCCCCTTGCCTGCCGGAGCCGGCTCCCACGGCCTCCCCCGAACCGGTAAAGCAGCTGGCCGGCCGGCAGGTGCTGATCGTGCACGGCACGAACGACGCGCGCACGGACCCGGAGTTGTCCTTCCGGATGGCGGCCCGCGCGAAGAAGGCGAATCGTTCGACCTGCCGCTTCGAGGTCCACTCCGACGGGCACTCGCTGCGCGAGCACCGGGCCGAAGTGGTGTCCCTCGCCGTGGACTTCGTCCTGGGCGCGCTCTTCTCCGGCCGGTACTCGCGCCCGCTCACCGACGCCTTGGCCGCGCCGCCGCCGCTGGGGCTTCGCATGCCGCTCGCCTCGGGCTTCGGCCGGTCCCTGCGCGGGTAGCGCCCGGGCCGCTCGCGCCGCCGCCCCAGCCTCGTCTGGAGGTACCCCCGGACCCGGTTCCCGGCGGAGCCGGGTCGCCCAGTTGGGGCTCCGCCCCAAACCCGCGCCTCAAACCCCTGCGAGGCCGGATTCGGCATCTCGCCGCACGGCGGTGGTCGCGCCGGTCCGTCCGTACCCGCCGTTCCGCCCCCTCACGGACGGATGGCACGGACGGCCCCGGCGCGACCACGACGGCGTGCGTGCCCGCTCCCCCTCGCGCCGTGCGGTCCACTCTGCCCGCGAGCAATGGTCCGTACCGCAGGGCCGACGCTTCCGGTTGGCGCCTTGCGGGAACCGGAGGGGTTTACAAACCGTCCGGGACAGGGACGAATGGGAGCATGTCAGCCGATCATGTGAGCCCGGCTGCCCGGCGCCTTTACGGGTACGCGGCCGGCCGGCACGCCTTCAGCACCGACGAGGCCGTCGCCGCGCTCGGCCCGGAGACGGACGGGGCGCTGGCGGAGCTGCTCGCCGCCCACCTGCTCCAGCGGGCCGCGGGCACCCGGGACACGTGGAGCGCGGTCGAGCCGCGGGCGGCGGCGGCCCGCGCGCTGGCGCCGCTCGCCGTGCGGATGCGCGAGGCCCAGGAGGAGATGGACCGCACCCGGCACCGGCTGGAGGAGCTGGTGCCGGCGTACGAGTCGGGCGCCGCGCAGCGTGCCGGGGAGGGGTCCGGCGGGCTGGAGCTGGTGACCGATCTGGGCGCGGTGCGCTCGATCATCGAGGAGCTGGCGGCGTCCTGCGAGGAGGAGCTGCTCACCTCACAGCCCGGCGGCGGCCGTCCGGTGGAGACGCTCGAGGACGCGATCGGGCGCGACGAGGCGATGCTGGCGCGCGGGGTGCGGATCCGGACCATCTACCAGCACACCGCGCGCTACGACCGGCCGACGGCCGCGTACGTGGAGCGGGTCACCGCGCTGGGCGCGCAGGTACGCACGCTCGGGGACGGGCTGATGCGGATGCTGGTGTTCGACGGGCGGACCGGGCTGATGGCGGTACGGGGCGCGGACGGGGCGGCGCAGAACGGCGCGGCGCTGGTGGTGCGGGAGCCGAACGTCGTGGACTTCATGACGGCGGCCTTCGAGCGGTCGTGGCTGGGCGCGGAGCCGTTCCCCACCACGGTGGGGCCGGACCTGGCGCGCACCATCTCGGACGGGCTGCGGCAGACGATCGTGCGGATGCTGGCGGAGGGCGTCGAGGACAAGGTGATCGCCCGGCGGCTGGGCATGTCGCAGCGCACCTGCCAGCGGCACATCTCGGAGATCATGCGGGCGGTCGGCGCGAAGAGCCGGTTCCAGGCGGGCTGGCGCGCCGCCTGCGCCCGGCGGACCGTGGAGCCGTCCGAGCCGTCCGAGCCGCAGGAGCCGCAGGAGCTACTGGAGCTGTCGGAGAGGCCGGAGGGGGCCGTGGAAGCCCGGGCCGTCAGAGCTCCGGGAGGAGGCGGCCGCGGCGGGAGAGCAGGAAGCGCTTGAAGGCCGCCACGGGCAGGGTGTCGGGGTGGCCGTCGAGCCAGGCGACGCCGATCTCGCGGGCCGCTCGCGGGGCGGTGACGGTCAGTTCGACCACGCCCGGCCGGGCCACCGCGGGCGGCGGCAGCAGCGCCACGCCGAGGCCCGCGGCCACCAGGCCGCGCAGCGTCTCCGCCTCCTCGCCCTCGAACGCCACCCGCGGGGTGAAACCCGCCTGGGCGCACAGGTCGTCGGTGATCCGGCGCAGCCCGTACCCCGGTTCGAGGGTCACGAAGGTCTCGTCCGCGGCCTCCGCGAGGCGGATCCGCTTGCGGGTCGCGAGCCGGTGGTCGTCGGGGACCACCAGGCGCAGCCGCTGCTCGTCGAGGCGGCGGGCCACCAGGTCGGGGGCGTCGGGCAGCGGTGAGGTGAGGCACAGGTCCAGCTCGCCGGAGCGCAGCCGCTCCAGCATGGCCTCGCCGTAGTTCTGCACCAGGGAGAAGCGGACCCGGGGGTGGTCGACGCGGAAGGCCCGGATCAGGGCGGGGACGGTCTCCGACCCCATGGTGTGGAGGAATCCGAACGCGACCTTGCCGGAGGCGGGATCGGCGTCGGCCCGTACGGATTCGGCGGCCCGGTCGATCTCGGCGAGGGCGCGTTCCGCCGAGGCCAGGAGGGTGCGGCCGGCGGTGGTCAGCGTGACGGTCCGGCCCTTGCGGGCGAACAGGGCGACGCCCAGGTCCTGTTCGAGCCGGACCATGGCGCGGGACAGCGTCGGCTGGGGAACTCCCAGCTCGTGCGCGGCCCTCGTGACGTGCTCGTGCCGGGCGACCGCCGCGAAGTAGGCGAGGCGCGGCGCGAGCATTGTTGTCACGGCCGTGTCTTCTTCGTAACGGTTCATTGACATGCACCCTTCTGAGCTGCACTGATACGTCAGTGAATTGATTATCGCGATTCCATGCATTGGACGCATGAAAGAAGGAGTCGTAATTTCGAGGACATGCCTCCCGCTCATACCGGGGCACCCGTCACCTCGGGTGCCTCCACCCTGCCGTTCCCGGAAGCCGAAGCCGCGCCGGAAGCCGACGCCGCGCGCGACACCGCGCCCGTGGCCGGCCCCGCCGCCGAGCCGCTCTCCCCCGGCCGCCCCGGCTACCGCCGGATGAGCCTCGCGCTCTTCGCCGCCGGACTCGCGACCTTCGCCCTCCTCTACTCCACCCAGGCCCTGCTGCCCGCCATCTCCGCCGACTTCGGCGTGACGGCCGGTCAGGCCAGCTGGACGGTGTCCGCCGCGACGGGCGCGCTCGCCCTGTTCGTGCTGCCGCTGAGCGCCCTGTCCGAGCGCTTCGGCCGGACCCGGATGATGACCTGTTCGATGGCCGTGGCCGTCGCGGTCGGCCTGCTGATCCCCCTCGCCCCCGACCTCGACGCGCTGATCGCGCTGCGCGCGGTGCAGGGCGCGGCGATCGCGGGCATCCCCGCCTCGGCGATGGCGTACCTCGCGGAGGAGGTCCGGCCCAAGGCGCTGGTCGGCGCGATCGGGCTGTTCGTCGCGGGCAACTCGCTGGGCGGCATGAGCGGCCGCCTCGTCACCGGGTGGGCGGCCCAGCTGGGCGGCTGGCGGGCCGGGCTGGCCGCGGTGGGCGTGCTGGCCCTGGTGTGCGCGGTGGTCTTCCGGGTGCTGCTGCCCAGGGCCCGCTTCTTCTCGCCGGCCGCACTCGCGCCGCGGGCGCTGGGCCGGACCGTGGCCGGGCACCTCAAGGACCCGCTGCTGCTGCGCCTGTACGCGATCGGCGCGCTCTTCATGACGGTCTTCGGCGCCGTGTACACGGTGATCGGCTACCGGCTGGCCGAGGAGCCGTTCTCGCTGGGCCAGGGCGTGATCGGCTCGATCTTCCTCGTGTACCTCGTCGGTACGGTCTCCTCGGCCGCCGCCGGACAGCTCGTCGCCCGGCTCGGCCGGCGCGGGGCCCTGTACCTGGCGGTGTCCACCACGGCGGCGGGTCTGCTGCTGTCGCTGTCCGACCGGCTGGGCGCGGTCCTGGCCGGCCTGGTGCTGATCACCGCGGGCTTCTTCGCGGGCCACGCGGTCGCCTCGTCGTCGGTCAGCCGCACCGCGAAGAGCGGCCGGGCGCAGGCGTCCGCGCTCTACCAGTCCTCGTACTACCTGGGCAGCAGCGCGGGCGGCACGCTCGGAGCGGTCGCCTTCCACGCGGCGGGCTGGCAGGCCACCGTGCTGCTGGGGCTGCTGGCGGTGCTGGGCGTCGTCTCCATCACCCTGTACGGCTCCCGGGTGGCCCGCGCCGAGCGCCTGATGCTGCGCACCGCGCGGTAGTCAGCACTCCGGCGCGAGGCGCAGAAAAAATACGGTGGTCCGGCGCGCAACTGGCGCCGGGCCGCCTAGCGTCACACTTTCGAGGGCCCGACGGGGCCCGGTGACGGCGAGGGGGACGGCATGGGGCCGATTCGTAAGATACGCACGACCCGGCGGCGGGCGGTGGCCGCGGCCGCGACGGCCGCGCTGGTGGTGCCGCTGACGGTGGCGGTCACGGCGGCGCCGGCCCAGGCCGCCTCGTGCAACCTGACCACCGGCCCGTACCAGCGCGAGGTGGAGAAGTTCCTGGGGCGCCCGGTGGACGGGCGGCAGTCCGCGGCGGACTGCGAGGCGACCAAGGCGTTCCAGGCGAAGCACGGCATCACCCCGACCGTGGGGTACGCGGGGATCCTCACCTGGCGGACGATGAGCACGATGCTCGCCCAGCGGGCCGCGGGGACCAACCCGAACAAGGACGGGAAGTGCCCGGTCAACCGCGGACGGATCGCGTGCGTGGACCTGACGCGGCAGCTGAGCTGGATCCAGGACGGCCGGACCCTGAAGTACGGCCCGGTCCCGGTGCGCACCGGGAAGGACGGCACCGAGACCCGGACCGGCCTGAAGAAGATCTACCAGCGCGAGCTGAACCACTGGTCGTCGATCTACCACGTGTGGATGCCGTACTCGCAGTTCTTCGACGGCGGCCAGGCCTTCCACTCCGTCACCAAGAGCATGTGGAACCCGCCGGGCTCGGGCGGCTGCGTGAACATGCGGCCCGCGGACGCCAAGGCCTACTGGAACATGCTGCGCAACGGGGAGGACGTCTACGTGTACGGCCGCAAGCCGGGCACGTGAGACCGGCCCCCGAGCGCTTCCGGCTGCCGCTGTCAGACCTCTGGGGTACGTTCCGGAGTATCGGAACCCCAGGGGGAAGGCAGACATGAGCGAGCTCGCGACCAGGCCCGAACTGGACGGCCTGCTGGACCGCCACCGGGTCGAGCTGACCGGCTACTGCTACCGGATGCTCGGTTCGTCCTTCGACGCGGAGGACGCGGTCCAGGAGGCGTACATCCGCGCCTGGCGCAGCTACGACAAGTTCGAGGGCCGCTCCTCGGTGCGCTCGTGGCTGTACCGGATCGCCACCAACGTGTGCCTGGACATGCTCAGCGCCGGCAACAAGCGGGCCCGCCCGATGGACCTGTCGGCGCCGCAGTCCCAGTCCTCGGCCGTGCTGAACACGCTGCCGGAGGTGACGTGGCTGGAGCCGGTGCCGGACAGCCGGGTGCTGCCGCAGACCGCCGACCCGGCGGAGATGGCGCTGGCCCGCGAGTCGGTGCGGCTCGCCTTCGTGGCGGCGCTCCAGCACCTGCCCTCCCGGCAGCGGGCGGTGCTGATCCTGCGCGAGGTACTGGCCTGGAAGGCCGACGAGGTCGCGGAGCTGCTCGGCACCACGGTGGCCTCGGTGAACAGCGCGCTCCAGCGGGCCCGGGCCACGCTCGCCGCGCAGCACCTGCGCGAGAGCGAGGCCGTCGACCCGCTCGACGAGGAGCAGCGCAAGCTGCTGGACCGCTATCTCGCGGCCTTCGAGGGGTACGACATCGACCAGCTGACGGCGCTGCTGGCCGAGGACGCGGTGCTGTCGATGCCGCCGTTCGACCTGTGGCTCCAGGGGCCGGCCGACATCGCGGCCTGGCACCGGGAGCAGGGCAGCGGCTGCAAGGGCTCCCGGATGCTGGCGACCACGGCCAACGGGCTGCCCGCCTTCGCCCAGTACCGGCGGTCCGAGGACGGCGACGGGCACGTCCCGTGGGCCCTGCAGGTCCTGGAGATCTCAGGCGGGAAGATCGTCGGACTGAATTCGTTCCTCGACACGGACCGGTGGTTCCCGATGTTCGGGCTCCCCGACCGCCTCCCCGCCGAGCCCGTCACCGATCGCGTCACCGATCCCGTCGACGAGCCCGCCTAGGCCCGCCAGGCCGATCAGCAGGCGCAGCCGCGCCCCGGTGCCCGTCAGCCGCAGCCGGGCGCCGTGCCGGCGTGCGGTGAGCACCAGCCGGGCCAGCACGTCGACCGCGCCGAGGCCCGGCTCGGTGACCGCGGAGACGTCGCAGCGGACGTCGCCGGGGCCGTCCCGGCACAGCATCTCCTGTAAGCGCGCGCACAGTGCCGGCGCGTCCCCGGGCCCCGGTGCGGGCCCGGGGACGATCAGGGTCTCCCGTTCGATGGTGTCCACGGGAGGTGGACCGGCGCGGCGGCCGGAACTCATCGGTCCCGGACACCGCTCCCGGCCACCGCCCCGGGACACCGCTCCCGGCCGCGGCCGGAGGCCGTCAGGCGATGCGGTCGAGCACGATCGGGGCGGCCTTGAAGTCCGTGCCCGCCGGGGCCACGTCGTACGAACCCTCCAGCGAGGCGAGCGCGTAGTCGAACTTCTCGGGGGTGTCCGTGTGCAGGGTCATCAGCGGCTGGCCCGCGGTGACCGTGTCGCCCGGCTTGGCGTGCAGCTCGATGCCCGCGCCCGCCTGCACCGGGTCCTCCTTGCGGGCCCGGCCGGCGCCCAGGCGCCAGGCGCCGACGCCCACCGCGTACGCGTCGAGGCGGGTCAGGACGCCGGAGGCGGAGGCCGTGACCACGTGCTGCTCGCGGGCCACCGGCAGGGCCGCGTCCGGGTCGCCGCCCTGGGCCGCGATCATCCGGCGCCAGTGGTCCATCGCGGTGCCGTCGGCGAGGGCCTTCGCCGGGTCGGCGTCCTTGATGCCGGCCGCGTCGAGCATCTCGCGCGCCAGCGCGATGGTCAGCTCGACCACGTCGGCGGGGCCGCCGCCGGCCAGCACCTCCACGGACTCCCGGACCTCCAGGGCGTTGCCCGCGGTCAGGCCGAGCGGGGTCGACATGTCGGTGAGCAGCGCGACGGTCTTGACGCCGGAGTCGGTGCCCAGGCCCACCATGGTGCGGGCCAGTTCGCGGGCGTCCTCGATGTTCTTCATGAAGGCGCCGGAGCCGACCTTCACGTCGAGGACCAGGGAGCCGGTGCCCTCGGCGATCTTCTTGGACATGATCGAGGAGGCGATCAGCGGGATGGCCTCGACGGTGCCGGTCACGTCGCGCAGCGCGTACAGCTTCTTGTCGGCCGGGGCCAGTCCGTCGCCCGCCGCGCAGATCACCGCACCGGTGGTGTCGAGGACGTGCAGCATCTCCTCGTTGGAGAGCAGCGCGCGCCAGCCGGGGATGGACTCCAGCTTGTCGAGAGTGCCGCCGGTGTGGCCCAGACCGCGGCCGGAGAGCTGCGGCACGGCCGCGCCGCAGGCGGCGACGAGCGGGGCCAGCGGCAGGGTGATCTTGTCGCCGACGCCGCCGGTGGAGTGCTTGTCGGCGGTGGGGCGGGACAGCGAGTCGAAGTTCATGCGCTCGCCGCTCGCGATCATCGCGGCGGTCCAGCGGGCGATCTCGGCCCGGTTCATGCCGTTGAGCAGGATGGCCATGGCCAGCGCGGACATCTGCTCGTCGGCGACCACACCGCGCGTGTACGCGTCGATGACCCAGTCGATCTGCTCGGGGCTCAGCTCACCGCGGTCGCGCTTGGTCCGGATGACGGAGATGACGTCCATGAGTTACTTCCTTCTACGCGCATAGAGAGGGGTGTGGGCGGTACAGCGGGGAAGTACGACGGCCCCCCGCCCCGCAGGGCGAAGGGCCGTCGTCGTACGGCTATCTCAGATGGTCGGGCCCGAAGGCCTGCGGCAGCATGGCCGAGAGCGGCAGCACCCCGTCGGGGGTCTCCACCAGCAGCTCGGGGCCGCCGAATTCGTACAGCAGCTGCCGGCAGCGCCCGCACGGGACGAGGATCTCGCCCTTGCCGTCCACGCACGTGAAGTGCGTGAGCCGGCCGCCGCCGGTCGCCTGCAGCGAGGAGACCAGGCCGCACTCGGCGCACAGGCCCAGTCCGTAGCTGGCGTTCTCCACGTTGCAGCCGGTGACCACGCGCCCGTCGTCGACCTGGGCGGCCACGCCGACCGGGAAGCCGGAGTACGGGGCGTAGGCGCGGGACATGGCGTCCTTGGCCTGCTCCCGCAGGGCGTCCCAGCCGGCGGCGGGCGCGCCGGGCGCGGTCACTTGCCCTGGCCCTTCCGGTACGGCATGCCGTCCGCCTTGGGCATCCGCAGCCGCTGCGCGGAGAGCGCGAGGACCAGCAGGGTGGTGACGTACGGGGCGGCGTCGACGAACTGGCTCGGGACCTCGTCGGTCAGCGCGTACCAGAGGAAGAGCAGCACCGAGAACGCGGCGGCGACGCCGGCCTGGACGTACTTCTTCTTGTACAGCTGCCAGGCCGTGGCCACGACCAGGAGGATCGCGAGGAGCAGCAGCATGGCGTGCACGTTCTCGGCGCCGCCGCGCAGCTTGAGGCTGTCGGTGAAGCCGAAGAGGCCCGCGCCCAGCGCCATGCCGCCCGGCATCCAGTTACCGAAGATCATCGCGGCGAGACCGATGTAGCCTCGGCCGCCGGTCTGGCCCTCCTGGTAGATGCCGGTGGAGACGATCGCGAGGAACGCGCCGCCGAGGCCGGCCAGGGCGCCGGAGACGATCACGGCGATGTACTTGTACTTGTACACGTTGACGCCGAGGGACTCGGCGGCGACCGGGTTCTCGCCGCATGAGCGCAGCCGCAGGCCGAAGGAGGTCCGCCACAGCACCCAGGTGCTCGCGGGGATCAGCAGCAGGGCGACGACGGTCAGCAGCGACAGGTTGGTGACCAGGCCGCCGATGACGCCGGCGATGTCCGAGAGCAGGAACCAGTGCTTGCCCTGGAGGGTGGTCATCCAGTCGGACAACCCGGGCACGTCGATCTCGGTGATCGGGTCGATGCGCGGCGACTGCTTGGAGGAGCCGCCGGGCTCCTCGTTGAACGTGTAGTTCGACAGGTACTGCGTCATGCCGGCGGCCAGGATGGTCACCGCCACACCGGAGACGATGTGGTTGACGTTGAAGGTCACCGTGATGATCGCGTGCAGCAGGCCGCCGAGCGCGCCGCCGAGGATGCCCACCAGGACGCCCGTCCAGGGACCCCACTGGTAGCCGGCCCAGGCACCGAACCAGGTGCCGAGGATCATCATGCCCTCGAGGCCGATGTTGACCACGCCGGCCCGCTCGGACCACAGGCCGCCGAGGCCGGCGAGGCCGATCGGGACCGCGAGCTTCAGGGCGCCGGAGACCTGGCCGACGGAGGTCAGGTCGTCGGCGCCGCTGATCAGGCGGACCGCCGAGATCAGCACGAGGCCGCCGGCGATGATCAGCAGGATCCAGGGCAGGGTGAGCTTCTTGCGGCCGCCGCCCGCCTTGGGCGCGGACTTTGCCGCGGAGACAGTGCTGGTGCTCACGCCGCGACCTCCTTCTCGGTCTTCATGGCGCCGCCGGCGGCGAGTTCCTCGCCGACCTTCTGCTGCTGGCGGCGGATGCCGTAACGGCGGACGAGCTCGTACGAGACGACCACCGCGATCACGATCAGGCCCTTCATGATCGTGGCGATTTCCTTGGCGTAGCCGTACTGGTCGAGCACGGCCGAGGCCTTGTCCAGGAACGCGATCAGGAGCGCCGCGAAGAAGATGCCGACCGGGTGGTTGCGGCCGAGCAGCGCGATCGTGATGCCCGTGAAGCCGATACCGGCCGGGAAGGACAGGCTGTACGTGTGGGTGTCGCCCAGCAGGGTCGGCATGCCGATGAGGCCGGCGACCGCACCCGAGATCAGCATCGCGGTGAGGATCATCTTCTTGCCGTCGACGCCCGAGGCCTGGGCCGCGGACTCGCTGGCGCCGGAGGCGCGCAGGTCGAAGCCGAAGCGGGTCCGGTTGAGGACGAACCAGTAGACGATGCCGAGGGCGAAGGCGACGAAGGTGAAGCCGTAGATCTCACCGGAGTCGCCCAGGCTCAGGGCCGGGAACCAGCCGGACTCGGGGATGTCGCCGGTGGTGAGGTCGTTCGAGCCCTCCAGCTGCACGCCGAAGTTCTCGGGCCGCAGCAGCCAGGCCACCAGGGCGGTCGCGATGGCGTTCAGCATGATCGTCGAGACGACCTCGCTGACACCGCGCTTGGCCCTGAGGATGCCGGCGATGCCGGCCCAGAAGGCGCCGACGCACATGGCGACGAGCACGATCAGCAGGATGTGCAGCGGACCCGGCAGGCTCACTGCCGCACCGACCACGGCGGCCACCATCGCGGCGAGGCGGTACTGGCCGTCGACGCCGATGTTGAAGAGGTTCATCCGGAAGCCGATGGCGACGGCCAGGGCTGCCAGGTAGTACGTGCCGGTCTGATTGACGATCAGGACCTGGACGTCCTCGTAACCGGCGTTCTCCACCATCAGGCGGATCGGCTCGATCGGGTTGACGCCCGTGGCGAGCAGCACCACGGCGGTCAGCACGAAGGCGCTGACCAGCGCGAGCACCGGCCCGGCGGCACCCAGGATCAGCTTGTCCTTGTCGATTTTCATCATCGGGCCTCGTCCTCCGGCGAATCGGCCGCGGCGGAGTCGTTGTCGGTGCTCGCTGCGTTCTCGTCGTGATCCAGGTGTCCCCGGGCCGCGCCGGTCATGGCGGTGCCCAGTTCCTCCGGGGTGATGGTCGCGGGGTCGGCGTCCGCGACCAGGCGCCCGCGGTAGATCACGCGCAGCGTGTCCGACAGGCCGATCAGCTCGTCCAGGTCCGCGGAGATCAGCAGGACGGCCAGGCCCTCGCGACGTGCCTCCCGGATCGCGTCCCAGATCTGCGCCTGCGCGCCGACGTCCACACCACGGGTGGGGTGGGCGGCGATCAGGAACTTCGGGTTGTGGCTCATCTCGCGGCCGACGATCAGCTTCTGCTGGTTGCCGCCGGAGAGCGAGGCCGCGGTGACCTCGATGCCCGGGGTGCGGACGTCGTACTCGCGCACGATCCGCTCGGTGTCCTTGCGGGCCGCCTTCGGGTCGAGGATGCCGCGCTTGGAGTTGGGCTCTTCGGTGACGTGGCCCAGGATGCGGTTCTCCCACAGCGGGGACTCCAGCAGCAGGCCGTGCCGGTGCCGGTCCTCGGGGATGTAGCCGATGCCGCCCTCACGCCGCTTGCGGGTGGGGGCGGTGGAGATGTCCTGG
This sequence comes from Streptomyces sp. NBC_00239, assembly GCF_036194065.1. Taxonomy (NCBI): domain Bacteria; kingdom Bacillati; phylum Actinomycetota; class Actinomycetes; order Kitasatosporales; family Streptomycetaceae; genus Streptomyces; species Streptomyces sp. NBC_00239. The sequence goes on from NZ_CP108095.1 coordinate 3,362,814, forward strand.
CCGTCGAGGCTGATGACGCCGCCGTCCGGGAGGCACATGCCCATCAGGGCCTCGATGAGCTCCGTCTGGCCGTTGCCCTCGACGCCGGCGATGCCGAGCACCTCACCCTTGTGGATGGTGAAGCTGATGTCGTCCAGCAGCAGCCGGCCGGCCTCGGTCCTCTCGCGGACCGCGGAGTCCTCCGAGGACTCGCGGACCAGGACCTCGGGCTCCGCGACGACCGCGCCCTCCGCGCCGACGGTCAAGCCCGTCACCTGGAGCATCGGGATGTCGGTCACCGTGGACTCGCGGGTTTCGGGCGAGGGCAGCTCGCTGCCGACCATCAGCTCGGCGAGCTGCTTGGTGGTGGCGGTCTTCGGGTCGGCGGTGCCGACCGTGGTGCCGCGCCGGATGACGGTGATGTCGTCGGCGACCTTCAGGATCTCGCCCAGCTTGTGCGAGATGAAGATGACCGTCAGACCCTCCGCCTTGAGCTCGCGGAGGTTGCCGAAGAGCGCGTCCACCTCCTGCGGCACGAGCACGGCGGTCGGCTCGTCGAGGATGAGGATCTTCGCACCGCGGTAGAGGACCTTGAGGATCTCCACGCGCTGGCGGTCGGCGACGCCCAGGTCCTCGACCAGGGCGTCCGGGCGTACGCCCAGACCGTAGGCGTCGGAGATCTCCAGGATCTTCTTGCGGGCCTTGGCACCGATGCCGTACAGCTTCTCGCCGCCGAGAACCACGTTCTCCAGGACGGTGAGGTTGTCGGCCAGCATGAAGTGCTGGTGCACCATGCCGATGCCGCGGGCGATGGCATCTGCGGGGGTGCTGAAGGCGACCTGCTCCCCGTCGATCGCGATGGTGCCCTCGTCCGGCTTCTGCATGCCGTAGAGGATCTTCATCAGAGTCGACTTGCCGGCACCGTTCTCACCGATCAGGGCATGCACAGTGCCCTTGCGGACCGTGATCGCGATGTCCTTGTTGGCGACGACGCCGGGGAAGCGCTTGGTAATGCCGTGCAGTTCTACGGCGGGGGGCGGGCTGGACGCGTTGATGACGCACTCTCCTTGGCGCGAAGGAGCGGAAGGCAGGGAGGACAGGGCGGGTCGTGAAGGTATCGCGTCCACGAGACCTCTACGCGCGTAGCTCTGTCGAAAGTGAAAACTTCAGGCCACAAATGCGGCCCGGGGTCCGGGAGCGGTGAAGAGACCGCAACCCGGACCCCGGCGACCGTCAGATCGAGACGACCTGCCTTACGGCGCGGTCTTGACCTTGATCTTGCCGGCGATGATCTCGGCCTTCGCCTTGTCGACCGCGGCGATGAGCTCGGTCATCTTCTTGTACTCGGGGTTGGAGTCGGCCAGGCCGACGCCGTCCTTGTCGAGGCCGTAGCGGACCTCACCGGACTGCGGCTTGCCGTCCTTGACCGACTTGATCAGGTTGTAGACCGAGTCCGAGACGTCCTTGGTGACGGAGGTCAGGATCTTGGCCTTGAACTTCGCCAGACCGGCCTGGTTGTACTGGTCCGAGTCCACACCGATGGCCCACTTGCCCGCGGTGGAAGCGGCCTCGATCGCACCGGAACCGGCGAGACCGGCAGCGGCGTAGACCACGTCGGCGCCCTTGGCGATCTGGCCCTCGGCGGCCTGCTTGCCGAGGTCGGGCTTGGCGAAGCCCTCGAAGTTCGGCGGCTGCGACAGGTACTGGGTCAGCACCACGGCCTTGGGGTTGGTGTCCTTGACGCCCTGGACGTAGCCGGCCTCGAACTTCTTGATCAGCGGGACCTCGACACCGCCGATGAAGCCGACCTTGCCGGTCTTGGACGCCTTGGCGGCGGCGACGCCGGCCAGGTAGGAGCCCTGCTCCTCGTTGAAGACCATGTTCGCGATGTTCGGCGCGGTCACCGAGGTGTCGTCGATGATGCCGAAGGTGGTCTTCGGGAACTTCGCGGCGACCTTCTTGATGGCCGGGGCGTAGGCGAAGCCGACACCGATGACCGGGTTGCTGCCCTTGCGCGCGAGCTCGGTGAGGCGCTGCACCTTGTCGGCGTCGCTCTCGCCCTCGGTGGGCTCGGCCTCCGCGCCCTTGACGCCGAGGTCCTTCTCGGCCTTCTCCAGACCGGCGAACGCGGCGTCGTTGAACGACTGGTCGCCGCGGCCGCCGATGTCGTACGCGATGGCGGCGGTGGAACCCGCCGACGAGGACGAGTCCGAGGACGCGGTGTCGGAGGACTTCTTTCCACCACACGCAGTGGCGGAGAGGGCGAGGGCCGCGGACGCAATGCCCACGGTCGCGATCCTGGTGATCCGGCGCAAGGGGAGGCTCCTTCAAAACCTGACCGAAGCGCCACGACCGGCGCTGGTTTCGCGGCGATCGTAACGCGCGTAGATGTCAGTTAAGAGCCCGTTCAGGAGTCGTTATCGGATCGTCGCGAACCGGACAGTGACCGATCGGTAACCCGAAGGGCCTAAAACCCTGTTGCCAGCGGGCTCCGGGGAGCTTCCCGGACCCCCTGGAGGGTCCGGGAGCGGATCGGAAATCCTTTGGCCTTCCGTTACGAAACGGGCCTGGCCCGGCGGGCGTCGATGAGGGCCGCGGCCGTGAAGAGCTCGACCCCGACGGCGATCGCGGACTCGTCCACGTCGAAGTCGCCGCGGTGCAGATCGTGCTTGACGCTGCCGCCCGGGGTGCGGACGCCCAGCCGGGCCATCGCGCCGGGGACGTGCTCCAGGTACCAGGAGAAGTCCTCGCCGCCCAGGCTCTGCTCGGTGTCCTCGACGGCGTGGGCGCCGCGGCGGGCCGCCATCGCGTCCCGCAGCAGTTCGGTGACCACCGGGTCGTTGACGACCGGCGGCACCCCGCGCACGTAGGTGATCTCCGACTTGGCCCCGTGGAGCGCGGCGACCTCGTCGATGGCCGCGTGGATCAGGTCGGGGGCGTCGTGCCAGGCGTTGATGTCCAGGCAGCGGATGGTGCCGGAGAGCTCGGCGTGCATCGGGATGACGTTGCAGGCGTGGCCGGACTCGATCCGTCCCCAGGTGACCGACAGCCCGGAGCGGGCGTCGAGCCGGCGGGCCAGCAGGGCGGGCACGTCGACGGCGACCCGGGCGGCGGCGGTGACCAGGTCGGTGGTCAGGTGCGGGCGCGCGGTGTGCCCGCCGGGCCCGGACAGGGCCACCTCCAGCCGGTCGCAGGCGGAGGTGATGGCACCGGCCCGCAGCCCGATGCGGCCGGCGTCGACCCGCGGGTCGCAGTGCACGGCGATCATCTGTCCCACGCCGTCCAGCACGCCCGACTCGATGGCCTCGGCGGCGCCGCCGGGCAGGACTTCCTCGGCGGGCTGGAACAGCAGCCGGACGGGCCGCGGCAGCAGCCCTTCGCGGTGCAGCCGGGCCAGCACCAGGCCGGTGCCGAGCACGGTGGCGGTGTGTACGTCGTGGCCGCAGGCGTGGGCCCGGTCGGGGACCGTGGAGCGGTACGGGGCGGACACCTTGGCGTCCGGGATGGGCAGGGCGTCGATGTCCGCGCGGATGGCGAGCATGGGGCGCTTGCCGTCCCATGTGCCGATGTCACAGATCAGGCCGGTCCCGGTGGCGAGGATCCGTGGCCGGAGCCCGGCTTTCTCGAGTCTGGCTTTGATCGCGGCGGTGGTCCGGAACTCCTGGTGGCCCAGCTCGGGATGCATGTGCAAGTCCCGGCGGAACGCGATCAGTTCGGCACGCAGGTGCTCCGGGAGCTTGCCGGGCAGGTCCGGCTCGGCCGGCTCTCCGGGCAGGGCGGTCTGGGAGTCGCGGGACATCAACTGGTTCACCCGTTTAAGGGTAGGCGCACCCCAGGGCCAACTGGCTGGAGATCAGCAAAAGTTCAGCCCGTTAGGGTAAGAAAAACCGGCTTCCAGGCGCATAGGCTCCTGCGGCTGGGGGTAAACTCCGCCGCTCATCCGGCCGGGGTGGGTGTCGGAAGGGGTCCCGCCGCGGTGCTGAGCCTGCGCACGTCACGTGCCGTCTCGGTCACGTCGGACAGGAAACTGCGGGCCCGCGGCGAGGCCGTGCCGGTGAGCCAGTCGGGGTCGATGTCCACCACGGCGACGGTGACGCCGGTGCCGGTCAGGGCGTACGGCAGGGTGTGGACGACCGTGGACGGAAAGCTGACGATCGTACGGCCCACGGGTCCACGGCGGGCGATGAGTTCGAGCGGGAGGTCCGGTCGGACGATCTCCAGGCCGGTGGCCTCGCCGAGGGTGCGCAGTTTGTCGTTGGTCTCGCGGCGGTGCGCGAAGTAGCGGGTGGCGCCGTGGGCCCGGGCCAGGCCGCGGACGGCGGCCACGTACCGGTCGAGGTCGACGACGCCGGTCTCCACGAGCGAGGTGCCGACGAGGTCGGTGCCCTTGCCGATGCGCGGGGGGCCGAACGCGGACCGGGTCCAGGCGAAGTCGTTGACCCGCAGCCGGACTCCGTCGGGGACGGTGACGGGCATCGAGCTGAACACCTCGACCCGGTGGCCGGCGCGGGGCGTGAAGCGGCGGCGGGCGGTGCCGGAGACCGGCGCGTACGCCAGTTCGCGGGTCCGGCCGGCGAGGCCGCGGCCGCCGACCCGGTGCCAGCGCACCAGCCGTTCGCCGCGGGCGATCTGGGAGACGAACTCCATGGTGGCGGTGCCGTCGTCGACGACGACCAGCTCTTCCGCCTTCACCAGCGTCAGGAGCAGCTGTACGTAGCGGGAGAACGGGTCTCCGACGACGATCCGCGAGGCCCCGCGCACCCGGCGGGCGAGTGCGGCGAGGGCCTTGAGCGGGGCCGCGCCGCCGCCCCGGGCCTCCTGCCACTGCACCTGGTGGCCCTCGTCCCGGGCCAGCGCGGCCATCCGGCGCAGCTGGCCGCGGGACATCGGGTCCACCGGCGGCAGCACGACGATCCGCAGGTCGTCGTACCGCCGCCGGCCGGTGTCGTCCGAGGGCGGGTCGCCGGCCCGGTCGGGCAGGCCGGCCGCCCGCTCCGGTTCGTGCCCCGGCCGCTGCGCCGACTCGTGGCGGCGCAGCGAGGGCTGGGCCGGTACGCCGTCCAGCAGGGCGGCTCCCGGTTCCGCGGGGGCCGTCCTGGTGCCGTCGGCGCCGTGGTCGCCCCCGGTCCCGTCGGTCCCGGTGCCGTCCGTCCCCGTGGCCCCGCCGCCGGCCGGTGCGGGCGCGGCCGGGCCGGTGTCCGCGTAGGCCCACTCCAGGACGTTGAGCAGCTGGACCGGGCTCTCCACGAAGGCCAGGGTCGTCGGGTGCGAAGTCACCACGTGCTCCTCGGGTCGGGGCGGGCCGTGCCGGACGGGCGGCGGGAAAGCGGGGCGGCGGCGGGGCGGGGAGGGGCTCAGACCGAAGCGGGGGCGAGCTCGGCGACCTCGCCCTGGACGCGGCGGAGCTTCTTCATCGGGCCGAGCTCGGACTCGTAGACCTTCTTGACGCCGTCACCGAGGGCGGTCTCGATGGTGCGGATGTCGCGGACGAGGCGGGCGAGGCCTCCGGGCTCGACGGAGGCGGCCTGGTCGGAGCCCCACATGGCGCGGTCGAGGGTGATGTGGCGCTCGACGAAGGTGGCGCCGAGGGCGACCGCGGCGAGGGTGGTCTGCAGGCCGGTCTCGTGGCCGCTGTAGCCGATGGGGACGTTCGGGTACTCCTCCTGGAGCGTGTTGATCACGCGCAGGTTGAGCTCCTCGGCCTTGGCCGGGTAGGTGGAGGTGGCGTGGCAGAGCAGGATGTTCGCGCTGCCGAGGACCTCGACGGCGTGGCGGATCTGCGCCGGGGTCGACATGCCGGTGGAGAGGATGACGGTCTTGCCGGTGGCGCGCAGGGCGCGCAGCAGCTCGTCGTCGGTCAGCGAGGCGGAGGCGACCTTGTGGGCCGGCACGTCGAACTTCTCCAGGAAGGCGACGGCCTCGGTGTCCCAGGGGGAGGCGAACCAGTCGATGCCGCGCTGCTTGGCGTGCGCGTCGATGGCGAGGTACTCCTCCTCGCCGAACTCCACCTTGTGGCGGTAGTCGATGTACGTCATGCGGCCCCAGGGGGTGTCGCGCTCGATGTCCCACTGGTCGCGGGGGGTGCAGATCTCCGGGGTGCGCTTCTGGAACTTGACGGCGTCACAGCCGGCCTCGGCGGCGGCGTCGATGAGCGCGAAGGCGTTGCCGAGGTCGCCGTTGTGGTTGATGCCGATCTCGCCGACGACGTAGACGGGCTGACCGGGGCCGGCGGTGCGGGAGCCGAGCTGGCGCAGGCGGGGCGAAGAGGTGGCGGTCATGGCAGGGAACGTCCTTCGGTGGTGAGGTGTACGGGGTGCCCGGAGGCCGGGGACTGCTTCGGGGTGGTCCGCCTCCGGGGCGGGTACGGGCTTCGGGTCGGGCAGGCGGGCGGGGTGGCTGGCTGGCCTGCGGGAGGTGCGGCGCTAGGGCGCGTGCACGTCCTGCGGGGTGTACGGAGGTACGCCGTGCAGGTCCGCGAGGGAGACGAGTGCGTCGGGATCCGCGGGGTCCACGGGGTCGAGGTGGCAGTCCGGTTCCACGGCGTCCAGCAGCGGGGCCAGGGCGCGGGCGCGGGCCAGGTCGTGCGGGTCGTCGATCTCCAGCACGCGCGCCGGGTCGGTGTGGACGGGCAGGATGCGGCCGAAGAATCGGTGGCCGGCGGCCCGGAACCCGGAGGCGTTCATCGCGTACGCGGCGCCGGTCTCCAGCAGGTCGAGCGGCCGGTCCTGGCGGCGCGGCCGGTGCGACTCGTCGTGGTTGACGCCGTATCCGGTCCGGCCGGAGGGGACTGCGCTCTCGCGCCACAGGAAACCGTGGAAGGGGGCCACCGTCATCGCCGAGTCGGCGCCGCGCACGGTGACCGCGGCGGCGACCCCCTCGATCTCGGCGGCGGTGACGAAGGGGCTGGTCGCCTGGACCAGGAGGACCACGTCCACGCGGACGCCGCGCAGCGCCTCGAAGGCGTCCATGGCGTGCAGGACCGCGGACTCGCTGGTGGCGGTGTCCCCCGCGATGGCGGCCGGCCGGGGCACGACCTCGGCGCCGGCCTCGCGGGCGGCGGCGGCGATCGCCTCGTCGTCGGTGGAGACCACGACGTCGGTGACCAGGCCGGCTTCCAGGCAGGCGTGGACCGCGCGGGCGACCAGCGGCACTCCGCCGACCTCGGCGAGGTTCTTGGCGGGGACGCCCTTGGAGCCGCCGCGGGCGGGGATGACCGCGAGGACCACGGGGTGGGCGGAGCCGGGCTTGAGGTTCACAGTTCTCCCATCCGGCGGATGGCCGGGGCCACCCGCTGTACGCCGTGCCGGTAGGCACCGCGCGCCGCGTCCCGCAGGGCGGAGCGCACGTAGCGCCGTACCTTCGACCCCTCGGCCACCGGGCGGGCGGCGCCGGGCAGCGGGGTGCCGTCGGGGCCGAGGTGGTGGCGGGCGAGGATGCCGGGCAGGTAGCCGGGCGCGGTGGCGCGCGTGTAGTAGGGGGCGATCGGGGGCAGTTGGGGGAGCGCGGCGAGTTCGGCCACCCGTGCGCGGGCGGTCTCGAAGGCCCGGTCGTACGGGCCGTCGGCGGCGACGCCCTGGCGGGCCAGCCAGGCGGCGTCGGGCCGCGGGCGCAGCCCCTCGTCGAGCTGGTCCCAGGAGGCCAGGCAGCCGGAGCCGAGGAAGTGGTGGTTGCCCAGCGCCTCGCGGATGCCGAGGTCGGTGAGGACGGCGGTGGGGATGCCCCGGTGCAGGGATTCCAGCGCGGCCGTGGAGCTGACCGTCACCAGCAGGTCGGTGCGGTCCAGGACCTCGCCCATGTTCCCGTACACCAGGCGGCAGTTGGCGGGCAGGCCGCCGGGGACCTTCTCGGCGAGCCGCTGGTAGGGCAGCTCTTCGAGGTGGGTGGTGTGTTCGCCGGGCTTGCTGCGCAGCTTGACCAGCACCTCGCGGTCGGGGTGCAGCCGGGCGTGTTCGGCGGCGCGGCGCAGCAGGTAGCCGCGGTCGGCGCGGCTCTCGGGGACCGAGGGCTGGGCGGCGAAGACGACGGTGTGCGCACGGCCGGTGCGCTCCTCGTACGGGGCTCCGCCGAGGAAGGGCAGCGCGGCCTCGGTGACGCTCGACGGGTCGGCGCCCACTCCCTCGTACACGGCCCGGAACCGGTCCGCGTCGTGACGGGAGTTGGCGAGCACGAGGTCGGCGCCGTGCCGCAGCAGCAGCCCGTCGGCGAGTTTCTCGTACACGACGCCGACGTAGCCGGTGACGATCACCGGCCGGTCCGCGGGCTGCGGCCACAGGGCGCGCATTCCGTGCAGCACGGCCTGGACGGCCCCGCCCACGAGGGCGAGGACGACCGCGTCGAACCGGCCGTCCCGGACCTCCGCGAGGAATTGCGCGCAGGTCACCTCGGTCAGCCGGTCGGCGCGGACGCCGACCTCACCGAGCTGGCGTGCGGTCGGGGTGGCCCGGCCGCGCAGCAGGAATCCGGTGAGGCTGGGTTCGGGGGCGAGGCGCTGGGCGGTGAGAGCGCCCCATTTCCATCGCGTATCGGAATCGGCGAGTACGGCAACCCGCATCGTTCCGGGAGCACTTACGCCGTTGGTACTTACTGGCACGGCCCGAAGCTATGCCTGAATTCCGGTGATCGGCCCAACGACCGCACAACAGAGGGTTAACAGCCAGTCGACGAATCGCGAATACCGCCGGGAATGGCTCGGGTTAACTGTCCTGCCATTCGCCGTTCACCGAAAGTCCTTGCCCGGGCCATGGTGAATGCGGCGCCAAGTCCTAGTGTCACGTAGGTGGTCAAGCTTTCAGTCGTCGTGCCGTTCTTCAACGTGCAGACATACGCACCAGACGCCCTCCGGAGCCTTCGCTCGAATGCGCGGGACGATTTCGAGTTCATCCTCGTCGACGACTGCTCGTCGGACGCGACGCCCGAACTCCTGGAACGGGCCGCCCGCGAGCTGCCCGGCGCGGTGCACATCAGGCACGAGAAGAACGGCGGTCTCGCCACCGCCCGGAACACCGGGATCGACGCGTCGAGCGGCGAGTACCTCACCTTCATGGACGGGGACGACTGGCTCGCCCCCGGCCACCTGAGCCGTGTGCTGGCCGCCATCGAGGGGCTGGGCTGCGACTTCGTGCGCATCGACCACGTGGAGTGCACGGGGAAGAACCGGACGGTGCGGCGGATGCCGCACGGGCCGCAGGGCGAGGTGCTGGACCCGCGCAAGGCGATCCTGCCCGCCGACCGGTCGACGTCGGTGGACTACCCGTACGCCTGGGCCGGCATGTACCACCGGCGGCTCGTGGACCGCGGGCTGCTGCACTTCACGGACGGCCTGCGCACGGCCGAGGACCGGCCGTGGATCTGGCGGCTGCACCGGGAGGCGGCGACCTTCGCGTCCGTCGGCCTGCCGGGGATCTTCTACCGGCGCGGCGTCGCCACCTCGCTGACGCAGATCGGCGACGTGCGCCAACTCGACTTCATCCGGGCATTTGACCAGGTACTGGAAGAAACCGCCCGGGACCGGGACGCGGACCTTCTGATGCCCAAGGCCGTCCGTACCTATTGCGCAATCATTTCGCATCACGTGGGATCCATCGAAAGGTTCGAACCGGCCGTGGCCAGGAAACTCCGTTCGATGAGCGCGGCCGCACTCCGGCGAATGCCGCAGGACGTTCTCGACGCGGCATTGAATTCGATGGACGTACAGCGCGCGGTCCGGCTGCGCAGGCTCCGCCGCCGTTCCGCCGGCACGGAGGTGGCCGTCTGATGGGCGCCGTCCGCACCACGCAGATCTTCCTCGCGTCCACTCTCTACGGCACGGCCACGCTGGCGGCAGCCCTGGACGCCGGCTGTTTCGGGCCGGCCCGGCGGCGGATCCTGCTCGTCAGCAACAACTCGGCGGTACCGGAGACCACTCCGGGGCCGGCCGAGATGCCCGGATTCACCCGGCTCGCCGCCCGCTTCGACGAGGTGCGCGACTGGAACGCGGCCATCGCGCCCTTCCACCCCGGCGGCTGGCAGCCGCGCTCCGACGACGCCCCGCTGTGGGAGCGCCAGCTGCGCGCGCTGTGGGGCCTGGGCGACGACCGGATCGAGCTGATCGTCGAGTCCGTCCAGGTGGCCCCGGCTCAGGCACTCGTCCAGCTCTTCGCGGGCACCCCCGTCGAGGTGTACGCCGACGGACTGATGAGCTACGGCCCCACCCGCAACAAGCTCGACCCGCAGACCGGTGTGCGCATCAAGCGGCTCCTCCACCTCGACCTGGTGCCGGGGCTGGAACCGCTGCTGCTCACCGAGTTCGGGGTGCCCGCGGAGATCGTGCCCACGGAGGCCTTCCGCAAGGTCCTCGACGAGCTCGCCGAGGACCCCGACTGCGCGCCCGGGCAGCCCGCGGACGGCAGCCGCCCGGCGGTGCTGCTCGGCCAGTACCTGTCCGCGCTCGGCCTGATCACCGCGCAGGAAGAGGAGGAGCTGCACGTCCGCATGGTCCGCGGCGCCCACGCGCTCGGCCACGGCCACCTCGTCTTCAAGCCGCACCCGAGCGCCCCCGCCCGCTGGTCGCGGATGGTCGAGGAGGAGGCGGAGCGCATCGGGGCCCGGCTCACCGTCGTCGACTCCCCCGTCCTCGCCGAGGTCCTCTACCGGCAGCTCGACCCGGCGCTGGTCGTCGGCTGCTTCTCCACCGGCCTGCTCACCGCCGCCACCCTGTACGGGATCCCCGTCGCGCGCACCGGCACCGGCCCGCTGCTCGACCGGGTCACCCCGTACCAGAACAGCAACCGGGTGCCGCTGACCATCGTCGACGCGCTGCTGCCCGAGCTGGAGGACGCGAAGGCGGTACGCGCCTGGAGCCCGCCGGGTCCCGCCGTGCTGGAGGACCTCACCGGCCTGGTCACGGCCGTCGGGTTCGCGATGCAGGCGCAGATCCTCGCCCCGCGCCGCGCGGAGGCCGAGCGCTACCTCGCCCGCCACCTCGACGCCCACACCTGGCGCTACTTCAAGAAGCGCCGGCTGACCGCACTGGGCCTGCCCGGCGCCGTCCCGCCCCAGCTGGCCTTCATCCCGCGCAGCCCGGCCGTCCGCCGGGTGGTCCGCCGGGTCCGCCACCTGCGCCGGGCCGCACTCGGATGACCACCACCGCCGCGAGCGCCGGACCCGCCGGCACGAAGGCCACCGACGCCGGCGACGCCGGCGGCACCGCTGACTCCGACGCCGTGACCACCGTGCCCGCCCGGCGTGGCGGCCCGCCCGCGCCGGCGGGCCGGCCCCCGGTACGGCTGCGCGCCCTCGACGGGCTGCGGCTGCTCGCGGCCCTGATGGTCGCCGGCTACCACTACGCGGGCCGCGGCGGGGAAGTCTCCGAGGCCTGGGGGGAGTCGCCCCGCGCACTGTTCCCGACGGCCTCGCCCTGGCTGGCGTACGGCTGTCTCGGCGTCCAGATCTTCTTCGTGATCAGCGGGTTCGTGATCTGCATGAGCGCGTGGAACCGGCCGCTGCGGTCCTTCTTCGCCTCCCGCGTGGCCCGGCTCTATCCCGCGTACTGGGCGGCGATCGTCCTGGTCACCGTGGTGTTCGCGCTGCCCTGGGTGGCGCAGGAGACGGTGTCCGGCTCGGACTTCCTGGTCAACCTGACGATGCTCCAGCAGCCGCTGGGCGCGGACCGGGTGCTGGGCGTGTGCTGGACCCTCTGGGCCGAGCTGCGCTTCTACGCCCTCTTCGCGCTGTTCGTGGTGCTGCCGGGCGGCGGGCGCCGGCGGACCCTGCTGTTCTGCGCGGTGTGGACGCTGGCCGCGGCCCTGACCGACATGGCGGACCTGGGCAAGGAGCACTTCCTCCAGCAGCTGCTGATGCCGCAGTACGCGCCCTTCTTCATCGGCGGGATCGGCCTGTACCTGGTGCACCGCAACCGGCGGGACGCCCTGGCCTGGGGCGTCGCGGCGGCGGGCTGGCTGCTCGGCCAGCACTACGCGGTGACGGGCCTGTGGCACGCCCCGGACCCGCGCTTCTTCTCGTACCGCAGCGAGGGCGTGATCGTGGCCGTGGTCACGGCCGGCTTCGTGCTGGTCGCGCTCATCGCGGTGGGCAGGCTGGACTGGATGAACTGGCGCTGGCTGACCGTGGCGGGCGCCCTCACCTACCCGTTCTACCTGGTGCACGAGCACCTGGGCTGGGTGGTGATCCGTCAGCTGCACCAGACCCTGGGGCTGCCGCCGCTCGTCACCCTGCCGGGGTCGGTCGCGCTGATGCTGGGGCTGGCCTGGCTGGTCCACCGGCTGGTGGAACGCCCCCTGACCCCGACGCTGCGCAAGGCGCTCAACTGAGGGCGAGCTTCGCGGCGAAGCCGAGGAAGAGCACGCTCGCGGCCGAGGTGGCCCCGGCCGAGAGCCGCTTGCGCCGCCGGAAGGCCGCCGACAGCCGGGCGCCGCTGAATATGAGGGTGCTCAGGTACAGGAAGCTGGCCAGCTGCGACAGCGTGCCGAGCAGCAGGAACGACAGCGCCGGGTAGGCGTAGTCGGGGTCCACGAACTGCACGAAGAAGGACAGCAGGAAGAGGATCGCCTTCGGGTTCAGCAGGCTGACCACCAGCGCCCGCCGGTAGGGCCGCTCCGCCGCCGGGCCGGGCTGCGGCGAACCGGCCTCGGCGGGCTCCTCGGCCCGGGTGCTGCGGGTCCGCCACATGCCCCAGGCCGCCCGCATCATCCCGACGGCCAGCCAGGCCAGGTAGCCGGCGCCCAGCACCTTGACGATGCCGAACAGCAGCGGGCTGGCCTGCAGCAGCGCCCCCGCGCCGACCGCGGCCAGCACCATCAGCACGGTGTCGCCCGTGAACACCCCGCAGGCGGCCCGGTAGCCGTCGCGGACCCCGCGGCGGGAGGCCACGGACAGCACGTACAGCGAATTGGGCCCCGGCAGCAGCACGATCAGCACCAGCGCCGCGACATAGGTCGGAAGATCGGTCACACCCAGCATGTCCAGGAGTCTCCCACAGGGGTCCGACAGCGCTCCCGGCCTTTCTCACCAGGCGGGACCGGCGGGCACGTAGGTGCCCCACACCGTGCGCAGCGCGTCACAGACCTCGCCCACCGTGGCCCGGGCCCGCAGCGCCTCCTTCATCGGGTAGAGGACGTTCTCCGTGCCGGCGGCCGCCTCCTTGAGCGCCTCCAGCGTCCGGGCCACGGCCGCCCCGTCCCGCTCGGCCCGCAGCCGTGCCAGCCGCTCGGCCTGCTGCGCCCCGATCGCCGGGTCCACCCGCAGCGGCTCGTACGGCTCCTCCGCTTCGAGGGTGAAGCGGTTGACGCCGACCACGACCCGCTCGGCGCTGTCGGTCTCCCGCGCGATCCGGTAGGCGTTCCGTTCGATCTCGGCCTTCTGGAAGCCCTGCTCGATGGCCGCGACCGCGCCGCCCTGCTCCTCGACCCGTGCCATCAGGGCCAGCGCCGCCGCCTCCAGCCCGTCGGTCATCGCCTCGACGACGTACGAGCCGGCGAACGGGTCGACGGTCGCCGTCACGTCCGTCTCGTAGGCGAGGACCTGCTGGGTGCGCAGCGCGAGCCGGGCCGATTTCTCGGTGGGCAGGGCGATGGCCTCGTCGAAGGAGTTGGTGTGCAGCGACTGGGTGCCGCCGAGCACCGCGGCGAGGCCCTGCACGGCGACCCGCACCAGGTTGACCTCGGGCTGCTGGGCGGTGAGCTGGACGCCGGCGGTCTGGGTGTGGAAGCGCAGCATCATCGACTTGGGGTCGCGGGCCCCGAACTCCTCCTTCATGACCCGGGCCCAGATCCGGCGGGCGGCACGGAATTTGGCGACCTCCTCCAGGAGGGTGGTGCGGGCCACGAAGAAGAAGGACAGCCGGGGCGCGAACGCGTCGACGTCCATCCCGGCGGCGACCGCGGTACGGACGTACGCGATGCCGTCGGCGAGGGTGAAGGCGATCTCCTGTGCGGGCGAGGCGCCCGCCTCGGCCATGTGGTAGCCGGAGATGGAGATGGTGTTCCAGCGTGGGATCTCGGCCCGGCAGTAGCGGAAGATGTCGGCGGTCAGCCGCAGCGAGGGGCCGGGCGGGAAGATGTACGTTCCGCGGGCGATGTACTCCTTCAGGACGTCGTTCTGGATGGTGCCGGTCAGCTGCCCGGCGGGCACGCCCTGCTCCTCCCCGACCAGCTGGTAGAGCAGGAGCAGCAGGGCCGCGGGGGCGTTGATGGTCATCGAGGTGGAGACCCGGTCGAGGGGGATCCCGCCGAACAGCACGCGCATGTCGTCGATGGAGTCGACGGCGACCCCGACCTTGCCGACCTCGCCGTGGGCGAGCGGGGCGTCGCTGTCGTAGCCCATCTGGGTGGGCAGGTCGAAGGCCACCGACAGCCCGGTGGTGCCGTGCTCGATCAGCTGCCGGTAGCGGGCGTTGGACTCGGCGGCGGTGCCGAAGCCGGCGTACTGGCGCATGGTCCACGGGCGGCCGGTGTACATCGTGGGGTAGACCCCGCGGGTGTACGGGTACTCCCCGGGCTCGCCGAGCTGCTCCCGGGGGTCCCAGTCGCGCTGGTCGCCCGGCCCGTACACCTGCCGGATGGGCAGGCCCGATTCCGTCTCGCGCGCCATGTGCTGTACCTCCGTGAAGGGGCCGGGTCACGTCCTGGCAACATCGTCGAGCCGTTCGCAACCATGCAGGTCCGAGCAGCATCCATTAGGTACACACGCAGATTTCGGGGGAAGAGCGATGCGCCGTAAGTCCGTCATAATCCACACGATCGCGGCAGTCGCGGCGGTCACGCTCGCGTCAGGCTGCAATCCGCAGGCCTCCGCCGGGGCCGCCGTGTCGGAGCCGACCGGTGCCGGCACGCCGTCGGGGTCGGCCTCGGGTCCGGCCCCGGGGTCGGGCTCCTCGGACGGCAAGCCGGGCGGATCCGGCGCCCCGTCGGACGCCGCGTCGCCGTCCGCCCCCGCGACGGGGGTGCTGATGAAGGACGGCACGGAGAGCGAGCAGGTCCGCGAGCTGCAGGCGCGCCTGAAGCAGCTCGGCCACTTCAAGCGCAGCCCCACCGCCTTCTACGGGTCGATCACGAGCACCGCCGTCAAGGCGTTCCAGAGCGGGCAGGGCCTGCCCGCGACCGGCTCGGTGAACGACGCGACCTGGCAGAAGCTGCTGGGGCTGACCCGCGAGCCGACGGAGAACGAGCTGCGGCCGCCGACCACCAACGAGCTGGACACGCCGGACCCGCGGTGCCTGACCGGCCGGGTGCTGTGCATCAGCAAGGAGAGCCGCACCCTGGCGTGGATGATCGACGGCAAGGTGGTCTCGGCGATGGACGTCCGCTTCGGGTCGGAGAACACCCCGACCCGCGAGGGCCTGTTCAGCGTGGAGTGGAAGGCCCGCAAGTGGACCTCGACGATCTACCACACGCCCATGCCGTACGCGATGTTCTTCAGCCGCGGCCAGGCCGTGCACTACTCGGCGGACTTCGCCGCGCGCGGCTACGCGGGGGCCTCGCACGGCTGCGTGAACGTCCGGGACAAGGCGAAGCTGTCGGCGCTGTTCGACCAGGTGAAGACGGGCGACAAGGTCGTCGTCTACTGGTGACGGAGGGGGGCGCGAGCGGGGCCGGGGGAACGTGCCCCGCTCGCGCCGGTTGCGCAGAGCCCAGGGGTACGGGGGGAACCCCGGCTCATGCGCGGCCGATGACCAGTCGGCTCACTAGGTACTGCGCCGACCGCTCGAAAAGTGTTACAGCCGTGTGCACGAATCCGATGAACCGTTTCGCCACCGCGTCCGTGCCCCTCCCGAAACCGGTCCGCCCCCCCTGTTTGCAACGGCGGATTGCAGCGCCGCCAGTGCCCTGACGCGCAACCCGCAGCCTCGCCGGCGCCCTGGGCATGACCAGCCTCTCCGGCGTTTGAGGAGCGGGTCCGGGCAGAGCCCGGCAACCCCCTCGCCCCCTCCAGCCCCTCCGGCGCTTGAGGAGCGGGTCCGGGCGGAGCCCGGTGCCCGGCGCCAGCCGGGTTGTTCGTTGGGGCTCCGCCCCAAACCCCGCGCCTCAAACGCCGGCGAGGCTGGGTGTTGCGCCCGAGGCGCCGGCGATGCTGGGCATTGCGCCCAAGGGCGCCGGCGAGGCTGAAGATGGCCCGCTCAGGCTGAGGCGCACCTGAAACGCCGACGAGGCCGGGGGCTGCCCGGAACGGCGTCGGCGAGGCCGGGGGCTGCCCGGAAGGGCGTCGGCCGAGCCGGGCGGGCTGGGACGCGTCAGGCCGCGGGGCGGCCGAAGCCGAGGGTGGGGAGGGTTCCTTCGCCCGGCGTCGTGCCTCCCGGCGGCTTCTGGAGGATCTCGTCGCCCGGATCCTTGCCACCGTCACGCCCGCCGTCCCCGCCACCGGAACCCGAGCCGCTCGACCCGCCGCTCCCGCTCCCGGTGTCACCGGCGCCACCGCCGAGCAGCCGGTCGCAGAACTTCTCCACCCGCGTGCCGCGGGCCGCCCGCTCCAGCAGGCTCTTGCGCTCGCCGTCCAGCCGCCCCGCCCGCAGTTCGCGGCACCAGCCGGCCAGCTTGGTCGCGCTCTCGGTGCCGCCGGCCGTGCCGTCGGTGCCGCCCGCGTTCCGGTCCCGGTCGCGGTCCTTCTCCTTGGCTCCGCCGTCCTCGCCGGGGCTGGGGCTGCCGCTCCCGGTGCCGGGCGAGGCCGTGTCCGCACCGCCGATGGGGCCTTCGGTGACGCGCAGCGGCTCGGCCGGCTCACCCGTGCCGGGTTCCTCGTACCCCGGGCTGCCCGAGGGCCGCGGCGCGGGGTCGAGGGTCACCGAGACGGACGGGCCGGGGCCCGCGACGACGCGGGGGCCCGGGAGCAGGCCGGTGCCGGCCGCGGCGGCGACCCCGCCGATGGCGACGGCGGCGATCGCGGCCGCGAGGCCGAGCCGCAGCGGGCGCCGGATCCGGCCGGGCAGCGGCGCGGCGTGGGCGGACTCGGGCAGTACGCCCAGGCGGACGGTGAGCAGGTCGTCGTCTACGGGGGCCGGCCGCGGCGCGGCGACGGCGTGCACGGCCCGGAACGCGGCCAGTGCGGCCGCCTCGCCGGGGAGTTCCCCGGAGCCGGCGGCGGGCATGGCGGGGACCAGGGAGTCGAGCGCGTCCGCAAGGCGCGCCGCCTCTTCCCGTACCCGCGCGGCTCGCCCGTCCGGCGCACGGCCGTCGGGACCACGCCCGCCCGGCCCGTACCCGTCCCGCGCGTGGGCGTCGGCGGGGTCGCCGTCCGCCGCGGGCCCGCGAACGGCGCGCAGGGGCGTCCGGAGATCGTCCTGTGGGTGACGGCGTCCGGCGGGCACGACCGGTTCGACGGGTTCGCCGCGCAGCAGTTTTTCCGCTGCGGCTCCGTCAAGCCACTCGTAGCGATCGTCGGCCATCACATGTCCTTCTGCGTACGCCAACGCGATTGCGTCACACCCGTGCGCTCCGCGGGACCGTCGCGATGTGCGCGGGGCGCCGGTACGGCGTCCAGGTCCCGGCTGTCCCCCTGGCCTCCGGGGCCCCCGGAGTCACCGGGCGCGCCGTGGCCTTCCGCATTATCCCCGAACTCGCTGCCGAGCATCTCGGCGAGCCGCTTGAGGCCGCGGTGGGCCGCGGTGCGGACCGCGCCGGGCCGCTTGCCCAGGGTCTCGGCGGCGCTCTTGGCGTCGAGTCCGACGACAACGCGCAGCACCACGGCCTCGGCCTGGTCCTGCGGGAGCCGGGCGATGAGGGCCATGGTGCGTCCGGTGGAGAGGGCCTCCATGGCCTCGACGGCCGTGTCGGAGTCGGCCGCGCGGCCGGTGAGTTCCGTCTCGTCGCCGCCGACGGCCGGCCGGCGGCCGCGCATCCGGACGTGGTCGAGCGCCCGGTTGCGGGCGATCCGGGCGGCCCAGCCCCGGAACCGGTCGGCGTCGCCGCTGAACGAATCGAGGTCGCGGGCGATCTGCAGCCAGGCCTCGGACGTGACGTCCTCGGCCTCCGTGTCGCCCACCAGCGTGCGTACGTACCCAAGCAGGCGCGGGTGCACCGCGCGGTACACAGTCCGGAAGGCGTTCTCGTCGCCGCACTGCGCCGCGAGCACCGCGGCGGTCAGCTCCGCGTCGTCCCCCAGCAAAGTCCCCAACCCGTTCACTGTGTCCTGTACGTCCTGCGCAAATCAGCACGTTACGGCTTTCAAGCACCTCTCGTCCACGAGTTGTACAACCAGCAACCATTCATGCGCGAAGCGGGGTGTGACAGAAAACGCATCCACGGCGCTGACACATGTACGGGCTTGTCGCACGAGCCCGTAACGGACGGCGGCCGGGGCCTCTCCTGTGGGGGGTGGCGGCCTCGGCTGTCGCTCCGGACCCTCCCGGTCGTTTCACGCCTCCCCCGCCCTCCTCTTAAGGGTGAAATCCGCGTATCCGTACGACGGCTCCCCCCGGCCCTCGATAGCGTGGCCGCACCCCCTGTCGCGTACGCCCCGAGGAGTCCCCCGCTGTCCAGCCACCTCCCGGCCCAGGTCCGCGGCAGCTCCGGGCTCGCCCGTTTCAACGCCGCGGCCGCGCAGGCCGCGGAAGAAGCACTGCTGCACTGCTGCGGCAGCCGACGCTGGGCGCACCGGCTGGCCGCCCACCGACCGTACCCGGATCTGGGCGCCCTGCTGGCCGCCGCCGACGAAGCGGGGTACGACCTCTCCCCCGCCGACCTCACCGAGGCGCTGGCCGACGAGTCGTCGGCGGAGCTGCACCACGGCGCGCCGTACGCCGCCCACCTGGCACTCGGCGCGGCGCACGCGGAGTACGAGCGGAAGTTCGGGCACGCCTTCGTGATCTGCCTGGACGAACACCCGGCCGAAGAACACCCGGATCAGGTGCTGGCCGGAATCCGCCGGCGGATGGCGTACGAACCGGAGGAGGAACGCGCGGTCGCCGCCGACGAGCTGCGACGACTCGCCCGGGGCCGCCTCGTCGCCCTGATTGATGGAGTAGGCACCGAATACCTGAATTGGGCTGATTTCAGCCTGTCGGATAGTCCGTCCGTGCCTGTTTGATCACACAGGAGGCCCCCGGGCGAAGGAACCGACAAGTCGTCGCTACGATGTCCGGGGCCGGAGGACCGTACCCGGCCGGGCCCGACCGACAACGAAGCCGGCTGGCCCCCGCCCCGCTTCCGGAGGGTTTTCCGTGCCGGCTGGAACGTTGTACCGCGGCCGGGAAGGAATGTGGTCCTGGGTGGCTCATCGAGTCACCGGCGTCCTCATTTTCTTCTTCCTGTTCGTACACGTCCTCGACACCGCTCTCGTCCGCGTCTCTCCCGAGGCGTACGACGATGTCGTGGCTACCTACAAGACTCCGATCGTCGCGCTGCTGGAGTACGGCCTCGTCGCCGCAATCCTGTTCCACGCGCTCAACGGTCTCCGTGTCATCGCCGTGGACTTCTGGTCCAAGGGCCCGCGCTACCAGAAGCAGATGCTCTGGTCCGTCGTGGGCGTCTGGGTCGTGCTGATGGCCGGGGCCCTGTACCCCGTGCTCGGCCACGCGGCTGCTGAACTGTTCGGGAAGTGACGCACATGTCTTCTGACACCTCTTCCGCGATCGGCGACGTCGAGGGCGTGAGCCTCTACGACGTCGACAACCCGGCCCCGTACATCGAGGCACCGCGCAAGCGCACCGGCAAGACGCCGCGCTCGACCCGCGGCAACTTCGAGATGGTCGCGTGGCTGTTCATGCGTCTCTCGGGCATCGTCCTGGTCGTGCTCGTCCTCGGCCACCTGCTGATCCAGCTGGTGCTCGACGGCGGCGTCTCCAAGATCGGCTTCGCCTTCGTGGCCGGCCGCTGGGCCTCGCCGTTCTGGCAGGTCTGGGACCTGCTGATGCTGTGGCTGGCGATGCTGCACGGCGCCAACGGCCTGCGTACCGTCATCAACGACTACGCGGAGCGCGCCAACACGCGGCTGTGGCTGAAGGGCCTGCTCTACACCGCCACGGTGTTCACCATCCTTCTGGGCACGCTGGTGATCTTCACCTTCGACCCGAACATCCGCTAGGCACGGGCTGAGGCAACCGACTATGAAGATCCACAAGTACGACACCGTCATCGTCGGCGCCGGTGGCGCGGGCATGCGCGCCGCCATCGAGGCGACGAAGCGCAGCCGCACCGCCGTCCTGACGAAGCTGTACCCGACCCGCTCCCACACGGGTGCCGCGCAGGGCGGCATGGCCGCCGCGCTGGCGAACGTGGAAGAGGACAACTGGGAGTGGCACACCTTCGACACGGTCAAGGGCGGTGACTACCTGGTCGACCAGGACGCCGCCGAGATCCTGGCGAAGGAGGCCATCGACGCGGTCCTCGACCTGGAGAAGATGGGCCTGCCGTTCAACCGCACCCCGGACGGCACCATCGACCAGCGCCGCTTCGGCGGCCACTCGCGCAACCACGGCGAGGCCCCGGTCCGCCGGTCCTGCTACGCCGCGGACCGCACCGGTCACATGATCCTCCAGACGCTGTACCAGAACTGCGTCAAGGAGGGCGTGGAGTTCTTCAACGAGTTCTACGTCCTGGACCAGCTGATCACCGAGGTCGACGGGGTCAAGCACTCCGCGGGCGTCGTGGCGTACGAGCTGGCCACCGGCGAGCTGCACGTCTTCCAGGCGAAGTCCGTCATCTACGCCTCCGGCGGCACCGGCAAGTTCTTCAAGGTGACCTCCAACGCGCACACCCTCACCGGCGACGGCCAGGCGGCCTGCTACCGGCGCGGTCTGCCGCTGGAGGACATGGAGTTCTTCCAGTTCCACCCGACGGGCATCTGGCGCATGGGCATCCTGCTGACGGAGGGCGCCCGCGGTGAGGGCGGCATCCTCCGCAACAAGGACGGCGAGCGCTTCATGGAGAAGTACGCGCCGGTCATGAAGGACCTCGCGTCCCGTGACGTCGTCTCGCGCTCCATCTACACGGAGATCCGTGAGGGCCGCGGCTGCGGTCCCGCCGGGGACCACGTGTACCTGGACCTGACGCACCTCCCGCCGGAGCAGCTGGACGCCAAGCTCCCGGACATCACGGAGTTCGCGCGCACCTACCTGGGCATCGAGCCGTACACGGACCCGATCCCGATCCAGCCCACCGCGCACTACGCCATGGGCGGCATCCCGACCAACGTCGAGGGTGAGGTCCTCTCGGACAACACCACCGTCGTCCCGGGCCTGTACGCGGCCGGCGAGGTCGCGTGCGTCTCCGTGCACGGCGCCAACCGCCTGGGCACCAACTCGCTGCTGGACATCAACGTGTTCGGCAAGCGCTCCGGCATCGCGGCGGCGCGGTACGCCGCCGAGAACGACTACGTCGAGCTGCCGGAGAACCCGGCCCAGCTCGTGGTCGACCAGGTCGAGCGGCTGCGCAACTCCACGGGCCACGAGCGGGTCGCCGACCTGCGTCTGGAGCTCCAGGAGACGATGGACGCCAACGTGATGGTGTTCCGCACCGAGCAGACGATCAAGACCGCGGTCGAGAAGATCGCGGAGCTGCGCGAGCGGTACCACAACGTCTCGATCCAGGACAAGGGCAAGCGGTTCAACACGGACCTGCTGGAAGCCATCGAGCTGGGCAACCTGCTCGACCTGGCCGAGGTCATGGCCGTGTCGGCCCTGGCCCGCAAGGAGTCCCGCGGCGGTCACTACCGCGAGGACTACCCGAACCGCGACGACGTCAACTTCATGCGCCACACCATGGCGTACCGCGAGGTCGGCGACGACGGCACGGACTCGGTCCGCCTCGACTACAAGCCGGTCGTCACCACCCGCTACCAGCCGATGGAGCGTAAGTACTGATGGCTACCCCGACCCTGGACAAGATGGAAGAGGCGGCCGCGGCCTCCCCGTTCATCACGGTCACGTTCCGGATCCGCCGCTACAACCCCGAGGTGTCGGAAGACGCCCAGTGGCAGGACTTCCAGATCGAGATCGACCCGAAGGAGCGCGTGCTCGACGGTCTCCACAAGATCAAGTGGGACCTCGACGGCACGCTGACCTTCCGCCGGTCGTGCGCGCACGGCATCTGCGGCTCCGACGCGATGCGGATCAACGGCAAGAACAGGCTCGCCTGCAAGACGCTGATCAAGGACATCAACCCGGAGAAGCCCATCACCGTCGAGGCCATCAAGGGCCTCACCGTGATGAAGGACCTCATCGTCGACATGGAGCCCTTCTTCCAGGCGTACCGGGACGTCATGCCGTTCCTGGTCACCAAGGGCAACGAGCCGACGCGCGAGCGCCTGCAGTCCGCCGAGGACCGCGAGCGCTTCGACGACACCACCAAGTGCATCCTGTGCGCCGCGTGCACGTCCTCGTGCCCGGTGTTCTGGAACGACGGCCAGTACTTCGGCCCGGCGGCGATCGTCAACGCGCACCGCTTCATCTTCGACTCGCGCGACGAGGCCGGCGAGCAGCGGCTGGAGATCCTGAACGACAAGGACGGCGTGTGGCGCTGCCGCACGACCTTCAACTGCACCGACGCGTGCCCCCGCGGCATCGAGGTCACGAAGGCCATCCAGGAAGTCAAGCGCGCGCTCATCACGCGCCGTTTCTGACCTGACCCCTGGCCGTCTTCCGGCCGCACGAGGGCCCCGCTCCCGGTTTTCCGGGGGCGGGGCCCTCGTCGTCGTCCAAGGGCGTCTGCCCGACCCGGGCCACGGTCGCGTACGGGACGCCCCCGTCGACCTCCCGGACGGTCCCGCCGAGGGGCTGACGATCGGCGCGGAGCCGACGCGCCCGTAGGTGGCGTATCAGGGTGGGGTAGGGGGTGTCCCCGATGGGCGGGGGATCATGGTCGCGGGATTCTTGGGGCATGAAGAACTCGACCGCACACACGGCCCGTTGGATCTCCCTCGCCGCCTCCGGCGCGGCGCTCGTGGCACTGTCGGTGGGCGCCCTGCCCGCCGGGGCCGCCGAGCGGCCGTCGGCCGGTGCGGTCGCCGGCACGGTCACCGCCGGCACGGTCACCGGCTCCGGCACGATAGACCGGGGCGCGTTGCGGCAGGCGCTGGCCGGAGTGCCGGACGAGGTGATCGCCGGGGCCATGGCCCGGGTGGGCGGCCGGGACGGCCGGTGGAGAGGGACCGCGGGCGGACTGTCGACCGACCCCCAGGCCTCGCTGCGGATCGGCAGCATCACCAAGCTGTTCACCTCCACCGTGGTGCTCCAGCTGGTCGGTGAAGGCCGGCTGCGCCTGGACACCCCGGTCCAGGAGGTCCTGCCCGGCACCTTCCCGGCGCACTGGGCGCCGATCACCATCGAGGAACTCCTCAGTCACACCAGCGGGCTGCCGGCGCCGCGGTGCCTGGAGCGGGACCGGCCCTACACGCCGGCCGAGCTGGTGGCGAACGTGGCGGGGTGCGGCATCGACCCGACCCCGAAGGGGCAGATCACCCAGGTCTACAGCGGCGTCAACTACTTCGTGCTCGGCCTGGCCGTCGAGAAGGTCACCGGACGGCCGTTCGCGCAGGAGGTGCAGCGGCGGATCGCCCGGCCGCTGGGACTGCGGCACACGTACGTGCCCGCGGCCGGTGACACCGCGATACCGTCGCCCTCGCTCGCGGCGCCCACTCCGGTGGACCCCTGGCCCTGGGCCGAGGGCGGGATGATCTCCAGCGCCCCCGATCTGGAGCGGTTCCTGACGCAGCTGCTGCGCGGCCGGCTGCTGCCGCCCGCCCAGCAGAAGGTCCTGTTCGAGATGCCCGCACACGCGGAGCGCGGCTTCAGCCGGGCCGGCATGCAGTACTACCGGCTGCCCGACGGCACCGAGGTATGGGGCAAGACGGGTTCCTACGGTGCCTACGTGAGCGGCGTGTTCGCCACCCGGAGCCAGAGCCGGGTCCTGGTCTACTCGCTGATACCCACCGGCTTCCGGCCGGAGCCCAAGGAGGGCGAGCCCCGGCCCCGCTTCCCGGAGGAGCCGTACATCAATCGGATCGCGCAGGCGGCCTTCGGCGGGGCGGTCGGGCGGTGACGGCGCGGGGCGGTGACGGCGCGGGGCGGGAGGGCAGGGGTGCGGGAGGGCACGGGTGCGGGAGGGCGCGGGTGCGGGAATTCACTGGGGTGGGACGGGTGGGGGTGCCAGGATGACCGGATGATCATTTCTCATGATGTGGACGGGTCGCCGCAGGCACCCGCCGTGGTCCTCCTGCACTCGTCCGTCTGCGACCGCCGGATGTGGGACCCCCAGTGGAAGCCGCTGGCCGAGGCCGGCTTCCGGGTGGTCCGCGCCGACTTCCGCACCTGTGGCGAATCCCCGGCGGGGACGGAGCCGTACTCCGACGACACCGACGTACTCGACCTGCTGGACAGCCTCGGCATCGAGCGGGCCGCGCTGGTCGGATCCTCGTACGGCGGCCGGGTCGCGTTGCGGATCGCCTCGATGCACCCGGAGCGGGTGACCTCGCTCGCGCTGCTCTGCACGGCACTGCCCGGGCAGCAGCGGGGCCCGGAACTCCAGGCGTTCCGCACGGCGGAGGACGCGCTGCTGGAGTCCGGCGACCTCGACGGCGCGGTGCAGCTCAACGTCCGGACCTGGCTGGGGCCCGAGGCCGGGCAGGAGGCGCGGGAACTGGTCGCGCGGATGCAGCGCCGCATCTTCGAGGTGTCCCTCGCCCCGGGCGCCGGGGACCACGAACTCCCCGAGCCCGAGGTGGACCTGTCCGCCGTGACGCCCCGCACCCTGGTCCTGTCCGGGGCCCACGACGTCGCCGACTTCCGGGCGATCGCCGCCGCGCTGCCCGCACAGCTCCCGGACGCCCGTCACGTGGAACTCCCGTGGGCCGGACACCTGCCCTCGCTGGAGCGCCCGGCCGAGATCACCGCCCTGCTGCGGGAGTTCCTGACCGCCTAGCCGGGCGCGCCACCCGGGGGCGTCTCCGGGGCGCGCCTCCGGGCCGCGTCGGCTCGACGCACCGCGGGGGCGCGTCGCCCGGCCGCCTCAGCGGGCGCGGTCCGCCGACCGGGCGGCCATGGCCAGGGCGACCACCCACCCGATCAGCGACCAGCCGAGGAACAGATTGACCACGAGCACCGAGCCCCGGTTCGGCACGCTCCTCGCGAAGGCGATCACCGCCGGGATGAAGTAGAGGAGTACCAGCACCAGCAGTACTCCGGGACCCACGTTGTCCATCGCCCCAACCCCCTCTTGCGCCTGTCGGGCGGCCGTCTGCCGCCGGCCCGCGCTCGCTGCCCGGGCGCCCTGCCCCCATCGTTCGGCAGGGCGCGTGCAGCCCTTCGTACCAAGCCGGTCCGGTGGCCACCAGCGGCCCGGGCGGTGCCGACCGGCATCCGCCCCGCATCCGACCGCGACCCGCCCCGAACAGCCCCCGGCCGACCCCCGCCCCCCTTCGCGCCACCGCGCGCACTGCCGACTGAACGCGTTCAGAAGTTTCGCTTGAACGTGTTCAAAACAAGCCCTACAGTGAGTCCTGTCAGCTTTTTGAACACGTTCAAGGAGGCGGGGGGCATGGACCTCACCGTGGTCGCGTACGTCATCTACCTGCTCATCAGCGTCGGGCTCACCATCTGGGTGGCCCGCACGCTCACCAGCAACGGGCGGATCTTCATCTCGGACGTCCTACAGGGCAACGAAAAGCTCGCGGACGCCGTCAACCACCTGCTGGTGGTGGGCTTCTACCTGGTCAACCTCGGCTTCGTCACGCTCTACCTGCGGGCCGCCGACAGCGTCGAGGACGCGCGGGGCCTGTTCGAGGCGCTCTCGGTCAAGCTCGGCGTGGTCCTGCTGGTGCTCGGCTTCATGCACCTGGCCAACGTCTGGGTGCTGAACAAGATCCGCCGCCGGGGTGTCATGGAGCGTGAGAACACCCCGCCGGTCGCCCCGCAGGGCTGGACCACCCCCGCCGGAGCCTGACCGTGTACGCGGTCCGGAGCCTGACCGTCCTGTACGACGCCCACTGCCCGCTCTGCGTGCACATCCGGCAGTGGCTGCTGGGCCAGCGGTGGCTCGTACCGCTCTCGCTCGTCCCGGCCGGCTCCTTCGAGGCGCGCAAGCGCTTCCCGGCGCTGGACCACGAGGCGACGCTGCGGGAGATCACCGTGATCGGGGACGCCGGGCAGGTGTTCACCGGCACCAGCGCCTTCATCGTGTGCCTGTGGGCACTGGCCGAGCACCGGCCGAAGGCCCACTGGCTGGCCACTCCGGCCGGTCGGCCCTTCGCACGGGCCACCATGCTCGCCGCGGCGAAATACCGGGAGGTCACCCGGGCCGTGGCGGAATGCACCGACGGGGCGTGCCCGGCTCCCGGAATGCCCGGATAGGCTCGGACACCGTGACAGACACGAAGTCCCCGGATCCGAAGGCCACCGCCGCGACCGACGCCGGTGCGGCCGATGCCAAGGCGGCCAAGAGCGAGCAGACCCGCACGCTCATCCTGGAAACCGCGCTCCGCCTGTTCCAGGAGCGCGGTTTCGACAAGACGACGATGCGGGGCATCGCCAAGGAGGCCGGGGTCTCCGTCGGCAACGCGTACTACTACTTCGAGTCGAAGGAACATCTGGTCCAGGGCTTCTACGACCGGATCGGCGCCGAGCACCAGCGGGCGGTCCGGCCGGTCCTCGACACGGAGACGGACCTGCAGGCCCGACTGGCGGGGGTCCTGACGTCCTGGCTCGACATCGCGGCGCCGTACCACGAGTTCGCCGCCCAGTTCTTCAAGAACGCGGCCGACCCGGAGAGTCCGCTCAGCCCGTTCTCCGCGGAGTCCGAGCCGGCCCGGCGGCAGGCCATCGACATGCACCGCGAGGTGCTCGCCGGGGCGAAGACGAAGGTGCCGGCCGAGCTCGCGGACATCCTGCCCGAGCTGATGTGGCTCTCCCAGATGGGCCTGGTCCTCTACTGGGTGTTCGACCGCTCCGAGAACAGCGAGAAGACGCGGCGGATGGCCGAGCGCGGGGCGGCGCTGACCACCCGCGGCATCGTCCTCGCCCGGTTCCGGGTGATGCGCCCGCTGGTGCGGGAACTGCACGAGCTGTTCGACGACTTCCTGCCGGGCATGGTGCAGACCGCCGCCGCGGCGAAGACCGCCAAGAGCGCGAAGAGCGCGGCCGGTACGACCGGTACGACCGGTACGGACACCGCGGCCGGTACGGAGAGCACGGCCGGTGCGGGGGCCGGCAAGGCAGCGAAGACGGCCAAGGGCGCGAGGACCGTCAGGAGCGTACGGACCTTCAAGCGCGCCTCCTCGGCCGCCCCGGACGCCTCCACCACCGCGGAGGCCCCGGGAGCCCAGGACGCCCCGGACGCCGAGCGCCCCGGGAGCACCGCGGGCGACTGAGGTGTTCCGCCGCGCCGGTCACCCGGTCGGGGCGGCGCCGGGCCGGCCTACAGCCAGTTCAGCTCCCACAGCCGCCACACGCCGGTGCCGTCGGAGAGGAACTGCCCGCCGGTGACGGCGTCCCGGCTCACCACGAAGTCCTTCTTCTGCCAGATCGGCAGCATGGGCGCTTCCTCGGCCACCAGTTGCTGGAGTTCCCGGAAGTCGGTGGCGGCCAGCGAGCGGTCGCTGAAGGACTGGGTCCGGGTGATCAGGCGGTCGATCGCCTCGTCCTGGAAGCCGTTGTTCATGGACGAGTCGGCGCCGACCAGCGGGGCGATGAAGTTGTCCGGGTCCGGGAAGTCGGCGATCCAGCCGATCGTGTAGGCGTCGAAGCGGCCGGCCGCGTAGGCCTTCTGGAACTCGGGCCACTCGTCGACGGACTCGGTCTTCACCTTGAAGAGCCCGGTCGACTCCAGCTGCCGCTTGATCTCGGCGGCCTCGGAGATGTTCGTGCCGCGGACGTTCAGGCCGAGGGTGAAGCTCACCGGGGTGTTGACGCCGGCGTCCCTGAGAAGCTTCTTCGCCTCGGCCGCGTCCGGCTGCGGATAGGTGTCGAAGAACGGCGTGCTGTGGCTGCCGACGCCCTGCGGAACCAGCGAGTACAGCGGCGTGACGGTGCCCTGGTACGGGCCGCTGGCGATCTTGGAGCGGTCCAGGACGGCGGCCACGGCCTGGCGGACGGACCGGTCGGCCATCGGCGAGCCCTTGCGGACGTTGAAGACCATGCTGCGGGTCTCGGTGCCGCCGGACTGCTGGTAGCGGGTGTCCGCCAGCCCCGGGCGCAGCCCGGCCAGCACCTCGGGGGGCAGGTCGCGGTGGGCCACGTCGATCTTGCGGTCCTGCCAGGCCGCGTTCAGCTCCTCGGAGTTCTTGAAGTAGCGGATGGTGACCGGCGCGTGCGGGGAGTCGGCCTCGCCGAGGTACGCGTCGTTGGGCTCCAGGCGGACCTCGCTGCCCGCCGTGAAGGAGTTCAGCACGTACGGGCCCGAGCCGTCGGCCCGGTCGCCCTCGCGCAGCCGGTCGGCCGGGTAGCTCTCCCGGTCGACGATCGACGCGGCCCCGGTGGCGATCTTGAACGGGAACGTCGCGTCGCGCGTGTTGAGGTTGAAGGTGACCGTCCGGCCGTGCACGGAGATCGACTTCAGGGTGTTGAAGAGCGGCGCCGGACCCTGGTCCGAGTTGATCGCCTTGATCCGGTCGAAGGAGTGCTTGACGTCCTCGGCGGTGACCTCGCGGCCGTTGGCGAACTTCAGCCCGTCCCGGACCCCGCACTCGTACGTCGTCAGCTTCTGCCCGATGAACTTGCAGGAGTCCGCCGCGTCCGGGACCGGGTCGGCGGAACCCGGCCGGATCGTCATGAGCGACTGGTAGACGTTGCTGAACAGCGCCCAGGAGCCGGCGTCGTACGCACCGGCCGGGTCGAGGGAGGAGGCGACGTCGGTCGTCCCGACCTTGATCGCGTCTCCCGTCCCGGTGGCGGACGGCAGGAACTGCCAGGCTCCGACACCCGCGACGGCCAGGACAAATCCGGCCGCGAGGGCCCTGGAAGGAACAGACCGCATACCGCTTTAACTCCTTGTGAGCCCCACCCGCGCGCCGGTGTGTGGGTCTCACTTCGTCGGCAGCGCCTGCAACGTCGATCACTCAACCATGGAATTTTCACAATCGGAAGGGCGATTTGCCCTAGGAGTCGGGACTCAACTCTGGTATGAGGCGAGCTCGACGACGGTGATGTCGGAGGGCGCGCCGACCCGTACCGGCGGGCCCCACGCGCCCGCGCCGCGGGACACGTAGAGCTGGGTGTCCCCGTACCGCTCCAGGCCCGCGACGGTCGGGTTCGCGAGATCGGCGAGGTAGTTGCCGGGCCACAGCTGGCCGCCGTGGGTGTGGCCGGAGAGCTGGAGGTCCACACCGTGTTCGACGGCGTCGTGGATCACGATCGGCTGGTGGGCGAGGAGGACCGCGGTCCGGCCTCGGTCCCGGTCGCCGAGGGCCTTCGCGAAGTCCGGGCCGTGGCCCTCGCTCTCGCCCGCCACGTCGTTGACGCCGGCGAGGTCGAATCCGGGCAGCTCCGTACGGGCGTTCTCCAGCGGGTGCAGGCCCAGTTCGCGGACGTGGTCCACCCACTGCTGGGCGCCGGAGAAGTACTCGTGGTTGCCGGTGACGAAGAAGCTGCCGTGCCGGGCCCGCAGCCGGGCGAGGGGTTCGGCGGCCGGGCCCAGGTCGGGGACGCTGCCGTCGACGAGGTCGCCGACGATCGCGATCAGGTCGGGCTGGGTGGAGTTGACCGTACGGACGATCCGCTCGGTGTGCGCACGGCCGAGCACGGGGCCGAGGTGGACGTCGCTGACCACGGCGATGCGGAAGCCGTGGGCTGCGCGGGGCAGCTTGGCGAGGGGGACGGTGACGCGTTTTACGCGGGGGCCGCGCAGCACGCCGTGGGTACCGTAGGCGACGGTGGCTCCCGCCGCGGTGACCGCTGCCGCGGCCAGGGTTCGCGCGACGAACACACGCCGGGTCTGCGTGGCGCCTTCGGGGGCTCCGCTCCCGGACCCCCGCGCCTCAAACGCCGGCGAGGCCGGATTCGCCCCCGGCGAGGCTGGACTCGTCCCCGGACCGGGGTCCGGGGCGGAGTCCCTGTGGGTGGCGGTGGCGGGTTCGGGGACGGGTGCCGGGGTCGGGCTTGCCGGGCGTGCGCGGCGGAGCCAGACGAATCTCACCGGCTCGGCCACCAGCAGGGCCAGGACCAGGTACAGGAGCAGCGCCAGCCACAGGTAGCCCGGCCAGGACACCGCCTGCTGGACCGCGAAGGGGGCGCCCGCGCGGCCCGAGACCAGTGCGGCGACGGACAGCAGCGGCAGCGCGATCAGCAGCCAGGCGCCCGCCCGCCGGGCCCGGCCGCCGGGGGCCGTCGTGTCACGGACCAGCCGGATCCACACCCACCGGTGGACGAGCACCAGCAGGGCCAGGACGGCGAGGGCGACCAGCGCGAAGACGACGACGGTCATGCCGCGACACGTGATTCGCGCCGCAGGGTCCGCACCGAACGCAACCCGATCAGCCCGACGACCGTCCCCAGGAGAAAGGACGTGACCGCCAGGGTGAGGTGCACCCAGAAATAGGCCGTCGGGTCGCCCGCATCGTCGAAGGCCAGCCCGCTGCCGTCCTTCCACAGGTTCCGGACGAAGGACACCCAGATGAACCAGCTGAACGCCCCGAAGGCGAGCAGGAACCAGGAGGCGGCGCGGCTCAGTTTCATGCCCTCAGTATCGGTTCCGTCCCCAGGACGGACGCGTCGGGGTGGGCTGTCCCGGCATCGCTTGCGGCGGTTTGGCTCAACGGACTCGGCAACCAGCCGGACTGCATGTACGTTCACCTGCGTGTCTGCCAAGAAGACCGCGCTGACGGTCGTTACCGCCGCGCTGCTGCTGCCCGCCCTGACCGCAGGGCCGGTGCACGCCGCGCCGACCCCGCCCCCGGACGGAAAGGGCTCCGTCAAGAAGGGGGCGGTCAAGGAGCCCGCACCGCCCGCCTCGATGTCCACGGTCGGCGGCGTCCGGCTCGGGCAGCCGGGCACCCAGGTGAACCTCGGTCCGGGCGCCCCCGCGCTGCCGGCCTCGCTGACCGGGCGTTCCTGGATCGTGGCGGACGCCGAGTCGGGCGAGGTGCTCGCCTCGCACAACGCGCACTGGCGGCTGCCCCCGGCGTCCACGATGAAGATGCTGTTCGCGGACACCGTCCTGCCGAGCCTGCCCAAGGACCAGGTGCACAAGGTCACCGAAACGGAGCTCCAGGGCGTCGGCGCGGGCAGCAGCCTGGTCGGGGTGAAGGAGGACCAGGAGTACTCCGTCCACGACCTGTGGCTCGGGGTCTTCCTGATGTCCGGCAACGACGCCGTGCACGTGCTGTCCGCGATGAACGGCGGCGTGCAGAAGACCGTCGCCGACATGCAGGCTCACGCCGAGGAGCTCCAGGCCCTCGACACGCACGTGGTGTCGCCGGACGGCTACGACTCCCCCGGGCAGGTGAGCAGCGCGTACGACCTGTCGCTGATCGCCCGCTCCGGCATGCAGAAGAAGGACTTCCGGGAGTACTGCGCGACGGGTTCGGCGCAGTTCCCGGGCGCGGCCAAGCCGGGTGAGAAGCGGCCGACGTTCGGCATCCAGAACACCAACCGGCTGCTGACCGGCGCGCACGGCATGACCCCGTACAAGGGCATCGCCGGCGTGAAGAACGGCACCACGACGATGGCCGGTTCCACCTTCACGGGGGTCGCGCAGCGCGGCGACCGCAAGCTGCTCGTCACCGTCATGAACCCGAGCGCGGCAGGCGGCAACAGCGTCTACGAGGAGACCGCGGACCTGTTCGACTGGGGCTTCGCGGCCGCCGGGAAGGTCAAGCCGGTCGGCGAGCTGGTGCCGCCGAAGAGCGCCGACACCACCTCGCACGGCTCGCCCGCGCAGTCGCACGAGAAGACCGAGGTCCCGGCCGCGGCCGAAGAGGAGAGCGGCGGCGGCTTCGGCACCGCGCTCGCCGTCACCGGCGGGGCGCTGGCCGTGCTGTCGGGCGGGGTCTTCGCGGTCAACCGGCGCTGGCCGAGGCGGCCCCGGAGCCGCCGGGCGACGGGCCGCGACTGACGCCTCCGGCGTCCGTGGCGCCTCCGCGCCCGTCGTCCCCGCGCCCGTCGTCCCCGCCCCCGGTCTTCCCGGCGCCGTCGTCGGCGCCATCGCCATCGCGGGATCCGTCCTCCCCGGGCCCCGTCTCCGTCTCCTCGGAGGCGGGGCCCGTCGCCGTCCACGCGGCGCAGAACAGCAGCAGCTTCGCGGTGAAGTTGATCCACAGCAGCAGGGCGACGGGCACGCCGAACGCCCCGTACATGCTCTTGGCGGCGACCTCCCGGAAGTAGCCGCTGAGCAGCAGCTTCAGCAGTTCAAAACCGGCCGCGCCGATCAGGGCCGCCACCACCAGCCGGCGCCGCGGCGGCTCGACGCCGGGCAGCAGGGTCAGCAGGTACAGCAGGAGCAGGAAGGCGGCGAGCACGCCCACGCCGAAGGCCGCGACCCGCAGCAGCACGCCGCCGGCCCCCTCCCGGGGGATGCCCAGCCAGTCGGCGCTCTTGCCGACCGCGCTCGCCCCCGCGACGGAGGCGAGTGCCGAGGCCAGCGCGGCGCCGCCGAGGCCGAGCAGCACGCCGGCGTCCTTGAGTTTGCGGACGATGGGGTTGCCGTCCTGCTCGTCGTCGCGCTCCCACACCGCGCGCAGGCAGTCGCGCATCGAGGAGACCCAGCCGATGCCGGTGACCAGAAGGACCGCGCCGGCGACCAGTCCGATGGTGCCGGCGTTGTCGACGAGGGCGGAGATGTTCAGCTGGTCGGAGATGCCGGGGACCTGCTCGGCGAGCCTGGCTTCCATCTTGTCGAGCTGCTCCGGGGTGAGCAGCGCCGCGCCGACCGCGGCGGCCACGGTGATCAGCGGGAACAACGACAGGAAGCTGATGAAGGTGATGGCCGCGGCGAGCCGACTCCAGTGGACCCGGTCGAGCGTCTCGTACGAGCGCCACGCGTGGGTCCGCATGAGGCGGGCGAGCCACGGCCCGATCACGGGGAGTTTCTTCAGCCAGTCCATGACGTCACCGTAGACGCGGATGGCCTACGGATCGGGGAACGCCGGACCAGGTGCCACAAGGTGGTGAAATCAGAGGTTTTGTCCCGATTGGGGGATACGGTCGGTTTCATGATGAAGTCCCGAGCCGTCCGGCCGTTCCACTCGCTGGTGCTGCGGTCCCTGCGTTTCCGCGCCCGCCGGGCCCGTCAGGCCTGGAGCGTCGTCGGCTCGTCACGGTGGGAGGCGCACTGCGCCGGGACGCCCGCGGGGCCGGTCCCGAAAGGGTAGTCGCGCAGCTTGCGCCAGATCCCGTCCGCCCCCTGCTCATACAGCGCGAAGCCCTCGGAGGTCCAGCCCGCCTCGAAGTCCGCCAGCTCGGCGTACGCCCGGTCCATCGCCTCCTCGGAGATGCCGTGGGCGACGGTGACGTGCGGGTGGTACGGGAAGAGCAGCTCGCGCTGGAGGGGGCCGTCCTCGGCCCGCACCAGGCTCTGCAGCCGGGTGCAGGCGGCCGCACCCTCGACGACCTGGACGAAGACCACCGGCGACAGCGGGCGGAAGGTACCCGTGCCGGCCAGGCGCATCGGGAACGGCCGGCCGGCCGCCGCGACCTCGGCGAGGTGCGCGCGGATCCCCGGGAGCCGGGCCTCGTCCACCTCGGTGGGCGGCACGAGCGTCACGTGCGTGGGAATGCCGTACGCGGCGGCGTCCCCGAAGCCGGCCCGCCGCTCCTGGAGCAGGCTGCCGTACGGCTCCGGGACCGCGATCGAAACGCCGAGCGTTACGGTCCCCACGTGTTCTCCTCCGTCGTCCTCACGAGTGTGCTGCCGCCCAGTGTGGCGGCAGCACCCCCCTTACTGCCAGGGTCCCAGGTCCCCGGGTGTGCCTCAGCCCTTCGGCGGCAGGAAACCGAGCCGGTCGTAGGCCTGTGCGAGGGTCTCGGAGGCGACCGCGCGGGCCTTCGCCGCACCCTTGGCCAGTACGGAATCCAGCTCCGCCGGGTCGTCCAGGTACTCCTGGGTGCGCTGCTTGAAGGGTGTGACGAACTCGACCATCACCTCGGCGAGGTCGGTCTTCAGCGCGCCGTAGCCCTTGCCGACGTACTTCTCCTCCAGGACCGGGATCGCAGTGCCGGTCAGCGTGGAGTAGATGGTGAGCAGGTTGCTGACGCCGGGCTTCTTCTCGGTGTCGAAGCGGATCTCGGCCTCGGTGTCGGTGACCGCGCTCTTGATCTTCTTCTCGGTGACCTTGGGCTCGTCGAGGAGGTTGATCAGGCCCTTGGGGGTGGACGCCGACTTCGACATCTTGATCGCCGGGTCCTGGAGGTCGTAGATCTTCGCGACCTCCTTGACGATGTGCGGCGCCGGGATGGTGAAGGTCTGCCCGAAGCGCTGGTTGAAGCGCTCGGCCAGGTCGCGGGTCAGCTCGATGTGCTGGCGCTGGTCCTCGCCGACCGGGACGGCGTCGGCCTGGTACAGGAGGATGTCGGCGACCTGGAGGATCGGGTACGTGAAGAGGCCGACGGTCGCGTTGTTGGCGCCGGACTTCGCGGACTTGTCCTTGAACTGGGTCATCCGGCTGGCCTCGCCGAAGCCGGTGATGCAGTTCATGACCCAGCCGAGCTGCGCGTGCTCGGGCACGTGGCTCTGCACGAAGAGGGTGCAGCGCTCGGGGTCGAGGCCGGCCGCGAGCAGCTGCGCGGTGGAGAGCCGGGTGTTCGCGCGGAGCGCGGCGGGCTCCTGCGGCATGGTGATCGCGTGCAGGTCGACCACCATGTAGAAGGCGTCGTGGGACTCCTGCAGGGCGACGTACTGCCGAATGGCTCCGAGGTAGTTCCCGAGGTGGAACGAACCGGAGGTCGGCTGGATACCGGAGAGCGCGCGAGGACGGTCGAAGGCCATGGGGCCATTCTCTCAGGTGCAGGGCTGGTCTCGGCCGTGCGGTGGCCGGAACCCGCCGGGTCCGAGGGCCCGCTGAGGTGAGGATCACAGCAGGCAGTACGGCCCGGCCCGGTACCGGCGGGTATCCGCACGGCTGGATCTTGCCCCGGTCGAACGACCGTTAGCGAATACGGCCTCTCCGGCGCTTGGGGCGCGGGGCTCCGGGGGCGGAGCCCCCGGAGCCGCCCCGCCGGGCGGCACCGGAGGGAGAGCGGACACCGGGCGCCCGCTCCCCCGGACGCGCCGGATCAGGCGAGCGGCAGGCCCGGTGCCGGGTGGGCGGCCATCAGCTCGGCCACCTCGGCGCGGATCACCGCGAGGGCCGCCTCGTCGCCGGTGCCGGCGGCCGTGACACCGCGGTCGATCCAGTCGGCGACCGCGGCCATGTCGGCGGTGCCCAGGCCGCGCGAGGTCAGCGACGGGGTGCCGATGCGCACGCCGGACGGGTCGAAGGGCTTGCGGGTGTCGTACGGGACGGTGTTGTAGTTCACCACGATGCCCGCCCGGTCCAGCGCCTTGGCGGCGACCTTGCCCGGCACGTCCTTGGGGGTGAGGTCCATCAGGATCAGGTGGTTGTCGGTGCCGCCCGAGACCAGGTCGAAGCCCCGCTCCAGCAGCGCTTCGGCCAGCGCCTTCGCGTTGTCGACCACCGCGTGCGCGTACGTGCGGAAGGAGTCCTGGGAGGCCTCGTGCAGGGCCACCGCGATACCGGCGGTGGTCTGGTTGTGCGGACCGCCCTGCAAGCCCGGGAAGACCGCCTTGTCGATGGCCTTCGCGTGCTCCTCGCGGCACATCAGCATGGCGCCGCGCGGGCCGCGCAGGGTCTTGTGGGTGGTGGTCGACACGACGTCGACGTGCGGCACGGGCGAGGGGTGGGCGCCGCCCGCGATCAGGCCGGCGATGTGCGCGACGTCGGCGACGAGCACCGCGCCCGCCTCCTCCGCGATCTGCGCGAACGCCGCGAAGTCGATCGTCCGGGGCAGCGCCGTGCCACCGCAGAAGATCACCTTGGGGCGCTCCTTGAGGGCGAGCTCGCGCACCTCGTCGAAGTCGATCAGGCCGGTGTCGGGGCGTACGCCGTACTGGACGCCGCGGAACCAGGAGCCGGTGGCGGAGACGCCCCAGCCGTGCGTGAGGTGGCCGCCCATCGGCAGGGCCATGCCCATCACGGTGTCGCCGGGCTGCGCGAAGGCCAGGTAGACGGCCAGGTTCGCGGGCGAGCCGGAGTACGGCTGGACGTTGGCGTGGTCGACGCCGAAGACGGCCTTGGCGCGCGCCACGGCCAGCGACTCGACCTGGTCGATGTTCTGCTGGCCCTCGTAGTAGCGGCGGCCCGGGTAGCCCTCGCTGTACTTGTTCTGCAGCACCGTGCCGGAGGCTTCCAGCACGGCCGCGGACACGTAGTTCTCGCTGGGGATCAGGCGCAGGGTCTCGGCCTGCAGGAGCTCCTCGGCCCCGACGAGCGCGGCGAGCGCGGGGTCGGCGGCGGCAAGGGCGGGATGGCGCACGGTCATGGCGTCGTCCTCCGGGGTCGTTGTCGAATCGTCCCCGCGACGGCCCAGGCGAGCGGCCCGCTGTTGCGGTCGTGCGCGCACGGCTCCCCCGGAGTTCGTTCTCCGTACGCCAGTCGCCGTGCGTGTCCTCACCTTAACGGGCGCACCACGCGCGAAGGTTTCCTCGTCCACCATCCGAGCGACGATAGAAGTGACGCCACCCCCGTCGCCGTCCAACGATGAACGGAGACCCCGTGTCGACCACCACAGACGCCATCCGCTCCGCCGAGGCGCACAGCGCGCACAACTACCACCCGCTCCCGCTCGTGGTCGCCACGGCCGAGGGCGCGTGGATGACCGACGTCGAAGGCCGCAGATACCTCGACATGCTGGCCGGCTACTCGGCGCTCAACTTCGGCCACGGCAACCGGCGGCTGATCGAGGCGGCGAAGGCCCAGCTGGAACGGGTCACGCTGACCTCGCGCGCCTTCCACCACGACCGGTTCGCCGAATTCTGCGAGCAGCTCGCCGCGTTGTGCGGCAAGGAGATGGTGCTGCCCATGAACACCGGGGCCGAGGCCGTGGAGACGGCCGTCAAGACGGCCCGCAAGTGGGGCTACGAGGTGAAGGGCGTCCCCGACGGACACGCGAAGATCGTGGTCGCGGCGGACAACTTCCACGGCCGCACCACCACGATCGTGTCGTTCTCCACGGACCACGACGCCCGCGACCACTTCGGCCCGTACACCCCGGGCTTCGAGATCGTCCCGTACGGGGACCTCACCGCGATGGCGGCGGCGGTCACCGAGAACACGGTCGCGGTGCTCCTGGAGCCGATCCAGGGCGAGGCCGGGGTGCTGGTGCCGCCGGCCGGGTACCTCGCCGGCGTGCGGGAGCTGACCCGGCAGCGGAACGTGCTGCTCATGGCCGACGAGATCCAGTCGGGGCTGGGCCGTACGGGCCGCACCTTCGCGTGTGAGCACGAGGGCGTCGTCCCGGACGTGTACGTCCTCGGCAAGGCGCTCGGCGGCGGCATCGTGCCGGTGTCCGCGGTGGTCGCGGACCGCGACGTGCTGGGGGTCTTCCGGCCGGGCGAGCACGGCTCCACCTTCGGCGGCAACCCGCTGGCCTGCGCGGTCGCGCTGGAGGTCATCGCGATGCTGCGCGGCGGCGAGTACCAGCAGCGCGCCGCCGAACTCGGCGACCACCTGCACCGGGAGCTGGGGCTGCTCGTCGGCGGCGGGGTGACCGCGGTGCGCGGGCGGGGGCTGTGGGCGGGTGTGGACATCGCGCCGGAGCACGGGACGGGCCGGGAGGTCTCGGAGAAGCTGATGGAACTCGGGGTGCTGGTGAAGGACACGCACGGGGCCACGATTCGGCTTGCGCCGCCGCTGGTCATCGGCAAGGAGGACCTCGACTGGGGTCTCGAACAACTCCGCTCCCTCTTCCCCAACCCCTGACCTCCGCCGGCCTCGCCGGGCCGCAACTGCCGGCTCCGCCGACGCCTCGGGGGCAACCTCCGGCCTCGCCGGCGAGGCTGAATTCGCCCGCCGGCGCCGGGCGGCTGAACCGGCCCGCCGAAGCCAGGCGGGTTTGGCGGGCGGGGCCACGGGGGCCGGTGGACTACAGTCCCTTTTGTGCTGGTTGGGATGTTGTGTGCGCTCGGGGCCGCCGTCTGCTTCGGCACGGCCTCGGTCCTGCAGGCCGTCGCCACCCGCGCCACCACCCCCGGCACCGGCTCCGGCGTGGACGCCCGCCTGCTGCTGCGGGCGCTGCACCAGTGGCGCTACCTGGCCGGCCTCGCACTGGACGGCCTCGGCTTCGTCCTCCAGATCATCGCGCTGCGTTCCATCCCGATCTACGCCGTCGGCGCCGCGCTCGCCGCGAGCCTCGCGGTCACCGCGGTGGTCGCCTCCCGGCTGCTGCACGTCCGCCTCAGCGGCAGCGAATGGGCCGCGGTCGGCGTCGTCTGCGCGGGGCTGGCGATGCTGGCCCTCGCCGCCGGCGAGGAGGGCACCGAGCCCGGCACCGACGCCCTGAAGTTCGCCATGCTGGGCTGCGCGCTGGCCGTACTCGCGGTGGGAGCCGTGGCCGGCCGGCTGCCCGACCGCAGCCGGGCGCTCGCCCTCGGCCTCGGATCGGGCACCGGCTTCGGCGTGGTCGAGGTGTCCGTCCGCCTGATCGACAGCCTGTCCCCCGCCCACCTCCTCACCAATCCGGCGACGTACGCCCTGCTGCTCGGTGGCGGCGCCGCCTTCCTGCTGCTCACCTCGGCCCTCCAGCGCGGTTCGGTCACCACCGCCACCGCCGGAATGGAGCTGGGCGAGACGGTGGGGCCGGCCCTGGTGGGTGTCGTATGGCTGGGAGACCGCACCCGCGAGGGGCTGGCCTGGCTGGCGGTGGCCGGTTTCGCGGTCGCGGTGGCGGGCGCCCTCGCCCTGGCCCGCTTCGGCGAACTCCCCGGCGAGGCCGGCCCGGGACCGGCCCGCGACGCCTGACCGCTCCACGCCGCACCGCTTCCGCCGCCGCCCGGCCCGGTCAGGCCGCCACCACCGCCCGCAGGGCCGCGCACAGCACGTCCAGCGTCGGGGTCCAGGCGCTGTCCGGCGGGGTGGCGTAACCGATGACCAGCGCGTCGCGCGGCGGAAGCGCCGCGGCCGGGTGCCGGTAGCGGGCCAGGCCCTCCAGGACCAGACCGCGGTCGGCGGCCTCCCGCAGGACGGCCGGCTCGGTGCCCGCGGGCAGTTCCAGCACCGCGTGCAGGCCCGCCGCCACGCCCGACACCCGGGCCCGCGGGGCCCGTTCGGCGAGCGCCGCGACCAGCTGGTCGCGGCGCCGCCGGTAGCGCAGCCGCATCCCGCGCACGTGCCGGTCGTAGGAGCCCGAGGCGATGAACTGCGCCAGGGTCAGCTGCTCCAGGGCGCTGGACGTCCAGTCGCTGCCGCCCTTCGCCGCGACGACCTCGTCGGCCAGCGCGGGCGGCAGCACCAGCCAGCCGATCCGCAGGCCCGGCGCCAGCGACTTGCTCGCGGTGCCGCAGTAGACCACCCGGTCCGGGTCCAGCCCCTGGAGCGCCCCGACCAGCTGCCCGTCGTAGCGGAACTCCCCGTCGTAGTCGTCCTCCAGGAGCAGCCCGCCGGTCGCGCCCGCCCACCGCACCAGCTCGGCGCGCCGCCGGGCGGGCAGCGCGTCCCCGGTGGGGAACCGGTGCGCCGGGGTCGCCAGCACCGCGCCCACCCCCGGGCCGGGCAGCTCCCCGGCACCCAGCGGTACGGTCTCCAGCCCGGCGTCGGCGAGCAGGTCGCGGTGGACGTCCAGTCCGTACGGGTCGACGGCCACGGCCCGGACGCCGCGCTCCCGCAGCACCCGCCCCAGCAGCATCAGCCCGTGCGCGAACCCGGCGCACGTCACGACCCGGCCGGGATCCGCGTACACCCCGCGGGCCCGCGCCAGGTACTCGGCGAGGACCGTCCGCAGTTCGGGGCGGCCGCGCGGGTCCCCGTACCCGAACGCCTCGTGGGGGGCCTCGGCCAGCGCCTGCCGGGCCGCCGCCAGCCAGGCCCGGCGCGGAAAGCCCGCCAGGTCCGGGGAGCCGGGCATCAGGCTGTACGCCGGGCCGCGCCGTTCGGGGGCCCGCGGCCGGGTCACCGGCCGGGCGGCGACCCGGGTGCCAGAGCCCTGACGGGCCGTCAGCCAGCCGCCCGCGACGAGTTCCGCGTAGGCGTCGGCGACCGTGTTGCGGGCGATGCCGAGGTCGGCGGCGAGCTGCCGCGAGGACGGCAGCCGGGTGCCCGCGGCGAGCCGGCCGCCGCGCACGGCCTCCCGCAGCGCCGCCACCAGCCCGGCGCGCACGCCGCGCACCCCGTGCGGAGCGGCGCCGCCGCGTTCACCCGCTTGCCCACCGGTGCCGAGCTCCAGATGCAGGTCAGCACCGAAAGTGGCCCACGAATCCGTCATGGGAGTGGACCATATCCGCCTGTCGGGCCCCTCGTACGGTGGGAGCCATGACGACCACGAAGGACGAGAAGACCACGCCGGTGTACGCCACCGAGGAGCCGCGGCGACTGGACTGGAGCAGGCACGCCCCCGGCGTCTTCCGGGCGATGATCGCCCTGGACGCGGCGGCGACCAAGCACCTCGACCCGGCCCTCGCCGAGCTGGTGAAGATCCGCGCCTCGCAGCTCAACCACTGCGCCTACTGCCTCGACATGCACACCACGGACGCGCTGGCGGAGGGCGAGAGCGTCCAGCGCATCGTGCAGCTCTCGGCCTGGGAGGAGTCCCGGCACTTCTACACCGAGAAGGAGCTGGCGGCCCTCGAACTGACCGAGGCCGTCACCGTCCTCACGGACGGCTTCGTGCCGGACGAGGTCTTCGCACGGGCCGCCGCCCAGTTCGACGAGACCGAGCTGTCCCACCTGCTCGGCCTGATCGCCACCATCAACGCGTGGAACCGCTTCGGCGTGGCCTGCCGCCTGACGCCCGGCCACTACACGGCCGGCATGTTCAAGAACTGACCACGCCGAGGGGCCAGGGCGTCAGGACGTCAGGACGTCAGGACGTCACCTCGAACGCGGCCAGGGCCGCGGCCAGTACGTCCTGCTGGCGGGGCCATTCGGCGGCCGGCGCGCGGACCAGCAGGGCGTACTTCTCGCCGGTGGGCGTGACGAAGACCCGCTCCACCCCGCGCCGCCGGCTGCCGGTCGAACCGTCGTACTCGTACACCAGCTCGGCGGCGGCCGGTCCACCCGCCTCGCCCGGGATCTCGGTGACGGACACCTCGGTGTAGCCGGGGTTCGAGGCGAGCGTGCCGGAGGCGCCGCGGACCGCGTCCAGCGGGCTCAGCTCCGGCTCGTCCACCCGGAAGACCTGGAGCAGCGACTCGCGGTCCGCGGAGCGGAAGAACACCCCGGTCTTCTCCTCGCTGCGCGCCCAGTCGTCGGGGACGGCGAGGGTGAAGCCCTTCGGGTCCTCGGCGATCCGGAACCCGTCCGGAACCGCGCCGGCGGTCGGCGAGGCCGACGCGGACGCCGATGCCGACGCCTCGGGCGAGGCGGACGGGTCGGGCGGGGTGGCCTCCCCCTGCGGGTCGTCGGTGGATGTGCCGGGCGAGGCGGTGACCGTCGCGCGGGCGGCCGGATCGTCGTTGCGCTGGACGAGCCAGACGGCGGCGCCGCCGCCCGCGAGTGCCGCCACCGCCACCACCGCGATCACCGGGCTGAACAGGGCGGACCGCTTGCGCGGCACCGGCGGGTACCCGGCCGCGGTGTCCCCCAGCGGGGGCAGCTGCGGCAGGGCGGGCAGCGACGGGAGCGGCGGCAGGGACGGCACCGGCGGACCGGCCGGCGCCACCCCGGGCAACGGCGGCAGCGCCCCGCCGGGCTGCCCGGAACCCGCCCCGGACGAGCCGTCCGCAACCGCCCCGGGACCCGCTTCGGTGCCGGGCCGATACGGAGAACCGTGCCCGCCACCCGCTTCGGTGCCGGGACCGTACGGAGACCCCGGCCCGCCGCCCGCCTCGGACCCGGGGCCGTGAGCGGACGCCGGACCGGAGGCAGAACCGGAACCGGCCGCCGGACCGTACGAGGGTGCCGGCCCGGGGCCCGCTGCGGGCGGGGTCGGAGGGGCCGGCGGCGGGGTCGGGGCCTGCGGGGGTTCCGGGGCCGGTTCGGGGCCGGTTTCCCAGCTCTGGGTCGCCGGGTTCCACCGCGGGCTGCCGCCCCCGCCCCCGCCTGCGGCCACGGCTCAGCCTCCCAGCAGCTGGGTGAGGAGTCCCGCCACGGTGGCGCCGGAGGCCAGGAACTCCACGACCGGACCGGCCGAGGCCAGCGCCGCGTGCAGCCGGCCCAGGCGCCCCGGTGCGGCCGCGCCCGCCTCCTCGATCTCCTCGGCCGCGCCCGCCAGTTCCTCGTCGAGCGCGGTGGTCTCGGCCCGCGGGGTCAGCCGGGCGAGGTCCGCGCGCAGCTCGCGCACGGCGGCCAGCAGCTCCTGCTGGGCGGTGTCGACGGGCGCGGCGTAGTGGTTGTTGGTGTTGGTCGCGGTTCCGTGCGCGCCGAAGTTCACGGCGCTGCCGGAGATGTTCCCCACCTGGAAGGACGGCCCCGGACCGGGTGCCGGAGCCCCCGCACCGCCCGTCCCGCCCGTGCCGCGTTCGTCATGCGCCATTGCCGGCCCCCCTGCCCTGGTTCCCGCCCTGCTGCGGCGTGCTCGTGTTCGTGTTGTGGGCGCTGCCTTCGCTGCCGAAGTTGACCGCGCTGTCGTGCACCGCCCCGACGTACGTCGCGCCCGCGGCCAGGTTGACGATCTTCTGCTCGAACTCGCCGGTCTGCCAGCCCGCGTCGCGCAGGGCCAGTTTCACCCCTGCGGCCACCCGGTCCTGAACGGTTTTCAGGTAGCGGTCGATGTCCATGTCCTGGAACACGGACGCGTCGAAGTCCGAACCGAGCTCGCGCACCGACAGGTGCGGGCCGGTGGGGCGGGCCCCGCCGTTGCCCTCGGTGACGATCCGCCAGGCGCTGACCAGCCCGCGGCCCAGCGTGGCGAGCGCGCCGCCCAGCGCGCGCGGGGTGTGCGTGGCCGCCCAGACCGCCTTGCCGAACGGGTTGTTGTTCCGGTACCGCTGCGCGAGCTCGTCCGCTTCCTGGAACAGGTCCCGCACCGGGAACAGCGCGTGCGGGGCCAGCTCCAGCATCAGCATCCCGCCCTGCGTGTGGACGCGCACGAAGACGGTGACGACCACCTCCTCGTCCCAGCCGCCGACCCGGATGCGCAGGAAGTGCCGGCGCTTCTCGCCGCCCTCCTCGACGGATCCGGCGCGGTGCACCCCGAAGTCCTCGGGCCGGTACGGGCCCTGGTCGCGGTGGAGCAGCCCGTTGGCGGGAAGGAAGACGCACTCGTCGACGACCAGTTCGCGGAGCCGGTCGAGCACGGCGGCCGACGCCTGCGGGGAGCCGTGCGCGGAGGGCACCCGCAGGGCCTCGACGAGCGGCACGATCCGGTGCAGGATCTGCGCGTTGTCGAGGGGCACGGGCTTGCGGTCGGGCCCGAGGTCGGTGCGCGGGCGCAGCTCCACGGAGAGGTTCCACGGCCGGAGGTAGCCGCCGGCCCCGCAGAACGGGTTGTTGACGCTGTACATGACCAGCGGCCAGTGCTGCTCGGTGCGGATCCGGCGCTGCACCTTGCGGAAGCGCGCCCCGGTGAACTGCTCGGCCGGGTCGTTCGCGAGGTCGGGGTAGCGCTGCGGGGACAGCTCGGCGGCGAGCACGCGGGCGAACTGGCCGCGCTGGGCCGCCTTGAGCGCCGCGACGCAGGCGAAGAGGGCGAGGACGCCCCAGGCGGCGCCCTTGGTCAGCTCGTCGCCGACGCCACCGGCCGGGAACACCAGGGTCCCGAACGCCTCCCCGGGGCCGGACGGCTCGCCGTACGAGGACCCGGACGAGTCGAAGAACCCGGAGGACGAGTCGTCGTAGTAGTCGCTTTCGCTGTCACTCTCGGCGGTGAAGGCCGCGACGACCAGGATGACGATGGTGGCGAAGAACAGCAGACGCGCGTAGAGGCGCACGAGGAACGCGAACACGCGGACGTAGACGGCGTGTCCGCGGGCCTTCTCGGTGATCCACGCGGCCAGGTTCAGCCCCAGGCAGGGGCCGACCAGCAGCAGGAACAGCCCCTCGGTGAGCAGGCTCCCGAGGACGAACAGCGCGACGATCCCGGTGGCCCAGAGGAGTTCGGCGCGGCGGGCGCGCAGCGCGTGGGCCAGCACGCGGGCGGCGTCGTAGCCGTACGAGGGGGCCGCTATGCGCTCCTCGTGGACGTACAGCTCGTCGATCACGCGGTCGCGGTAGGCGCCGTCGAGGTAGGTCCCGGCGCACAGCAGGCGGCCCGCCTCGCTGGCGGTCGGGGGTACCGGGGGCTTTCCGAGCAGCTGGGGGTCTCCCCGGCCTCCCGGAGGCTGGTGGGGCACGGCAGTCTGGGTCACCGTGGCACCTTAGGGCGGCAGACTTACGGCCAACAGCCGTATTCACGCCAAAGCGCCCCGGCGAGGTTTACCGGGGCGCTTCGGGTGCAAGAGAGGCCGGTCAGGCTCCTGTTACGGGCCTTCTTCCGGACTTTCGCGGGCCTGCTGCGGGGCCTGCTGCGGGACTGATCAGATCAGGCCGAGCGCGCGGACCGCGTCGCGCTCCTCGACGAGCTCCTGGACGGAGGCGTCGATGCGGGTGCGCGAGAACTCGTTGATGTCCAGGCCCTGGACGATCTCGTACGTGCCGTCGGTGCAGGTGACGGGGAAGGACGAGATGATGCCCTCGGGGACGCCGTAGGAGCCGTCCGACGGGATGCCCATCGAGGTCCAGTCGCCCGCGGCGGTGCCGTTGACCCAGGTGTGCACGTGGTCGATGGCGGCGTTCGCGGCCGAGGCCGCGGAGGACGCGCCACGGGC
Organism: Streptomyces sp. NBC_00239; assembly: GCF_036194065.1. Taxonomy (NCBI): domain Bacteria; kingdom Bacillati; phylum Actinomycetota; class Actinomycetes; order Kitasatosporales; family Streptomycetaceae; genus Streptomyces; species Streptomyces sp. NBC_00239. The sequence continues at coordinate 3,407,594 of NZ_CP108095.1, forward strand.
CTCGATGATCGCCGCACCGCGCTTGGCGACGGTCGGGATGAACGTGTCGGCCAGCCACTGCTCGTCGTTGACGACCTCGGCGGCGTTCTTGCCGGCGATCTCCGCGTGGAAGATGTCCGGGTACTGGGTGGCCGAGTGGTTGCCCCAGATCGTCAGGCGCTTGATGTCGGTGACGGCGGCACCGGTACGGGCGGCCAGCTGCGAGATCGCGCGGTTGTGGTCCAGGCGGGTCATCGCGGTGAAGCGCTCGGCCGGGACGTCCGGCGCGGCGGCCTGGGCGATGAGGGCGTTGGTGTTCGCCGGGTTGCCGACGACGAGCACGCGGATGTCGTCCGCGGCGTTGTCGTTGATGGCCTTGCCCTGCGGCTTGAAGATGCCGCCGTTGGCGGAGAGCAGGTCACCGCGCTCCATGCCCTTGGTGCGCGGGCGGGCGCCCACGAGCAGCGCGACGTTCGCACCGTCGAACGCCTTGTTGGCGTCGTCGGTGATCTCGATGCCGCGGAGCAGCGGGAACGCGCAGTCGTCGAGCTCCATCGCGGTGCCCTCGGCGGCCTTCAGGCCCTGCGGGATCTCCAGGAGGCGCAGGTTGACCGGCACGTCCGCGCCGAGCAGGTGACCGGAGGCGATGCGGAAGAGCAGCGCGTAGCCGATCTGGCCGGCGGCGCCGGTGACGGTGACATTCACAGGAGTGCGGGTCATGGCCTTCTCCGTTAGACAGCTGGCGGTGGGGCGTCCCCGCCCCATGTGCTGGCGGACGCCGCTTCCTGTGAATCTTGATGTGAAGAGACATCCGCGGTCAGGCTATCCGACCCTGGATGCCGCCGATCCCCACCCCCGTGTGGTACGCCGCACACAGGGGCAGGGGTTCGAAGGCGGACCGGCCTTCCGGGGCACGAAAACCACCCGGGCGGGTCAGCGGCGGGCGCCCCTCCGATGCCCCGTACGGCCCTCCGGCCCGCCTTCGCGCCGTCCCGCCTTCCTGCCTCCCGCCGTCCTGCCGCCCTCCGTTCAGCGGACGGTGAAGCGGACCGCGTCCTCCAGGAACGGGACCTCCAGCCACGGCTCGGGCTCCACCACCAGCGCCAGCAGCGTGATCGCCACCCCGAGCAGCCCGTACGTGACCATGTCCGTGAAGCGGGACCGGACGGCCAGCATGCCGACCGAGGGCAGCATCCGGCGCATCACGGACGCCACGATCAGGGCCACGCCGATGATCAGGCAGCCGACCCGGAACTGGTCGAAGGCCGTGAGGAGAAGACCGACGGCGGTGGCGCCGAGCACCGTGAGCATGGGCCACTGACGGGCCGGGGCCGGCGCGTCGCCGGGCGCGGCGCGGCCGCCGCCCTCGGGGCGCGCGGTGTCGCGCGTGACCGACGGGAAGCGGCGCGAGGCGGGCCGCTGCACGTCGTCCCGGGAGCCGTCCCCGGGGCCCTCGGAGCCCTCGGGGCCCTCGGGGCCGCCGGAGGATCCGGGGCCGCCGTCGCCGGCCCTGGCCCCGCTGTCCTCGGCGCCGTCGGCGCGCTCAGCCAGCACTGGTTCCGTCTCCCGCCGCATCGCGCTCGTCCGCGATCCGCTCGGCCACGACCTGCTCGGCGGCGGCCCGCGCGGCGCCCGCCTCCCGCTCGGCCGCGGCGAGTTCCGCCGCCTCGACCACGTTGACCAGGAGCTGGGCCCGGGTCATCGGGCCGACTCCGCCCGGGTTCGGGGAGATCCAGCCGGCCACCTCGGCGACGCCGGGATGCACATCGCCCACGATCTTGCCCTGGTCGTCCCGGCTGACGCCCACGTCGAGCACGGCCGCGCCCGGCTTGATGTCCTCCGGCTTGACCAGGTGCGGCACGCCGGCCGCCGCCACGACGATGTCCGCCTGCCGCAGCTGCGCCGCGAGGTCGCGGGTGCCGGTGTGGCACAGCGTCACGGTGGCGTTCTCCGACCGGCGGGTCAGCAGCAGCCCGATCGACCGGCCGACCGTGATGCCGCGGCCGACCACCACGACGTGCGCGCCGTCGATGGCCACGCCGTGGTGGCGCAGCAGCTCGACGATCCCGTACGGCGTACAGGGCAGTGGGCCGGGCTCGTTCAGGACCAGCCGGCCCAGGGACATGGGGTGGAGTCCGTCCGCGTCTTTGGCCGGATCCATCAGTTCCAGGACGCGGTTGGTGTCGATGCCCTTGGGGAGCGGGAGTTGGACGATGTACCCCGTGCACGCCGGGTTCTCGTTCAGTTCACGTACGACCGATTCGATGTCCTCCTGCGTGGCCGTGTCGGGCAGTTCCCGCTGGATCGACGCGATGCCGACCTCGGCGCAGTCCCGGTGCTTTCCGTTGACGTACCAACGGCTGCCCGGGTCGTCGCCGACCAGCAGTGTTCCCAGGCCGGGGGTGACGCCCCGGTCCTTGAGCGCCGCCACGCGGGCGGTCAGTTCGGACTTGACGGCGGCAGCCGTCGCCTTGCCGTCGAGAATCTGGGCGGTCATGCGGTCCATCCTCCCGGATGGACCCGCCCCGGTTCCACTTGGAGGCGGGCGCCGGGCCGACAGGTTGCACTTGCACAACAGCTCGTGCACCGAACTGGACAAGAGCAAGGCGGTCCGGCAACGATGACCGAATATGTAGTACCGCGGGCAGTGCCGGGGGGCGACCGCTCAGTTCCACCAGTTCCTCCACACGGGCCGCGCGTCCCCGCACTTCCATCGGAGGAACTCCCCAACATGAGCTTCGGCGACCCGAACAACCCGTACGGTCAGCAGCCCCAGCAGGGCCAGCCCGGCTACGGCTACCCGCAGCAGGCCCCCCAGGGCGTCCCGCCGCAGGGTGGTTACGGCTACCCGGCTCCGGGCCAGCAGCAGCCCTACGGCGGCGCCCCCGGCTACCCCAACCAGGCGGCCGTGCAGCAGCAGTACGCCGGCTGGGGCTCGCGCTTCGTCGCGCGCATCATCGACTCGCTGGTCATCTCGATCATCCCGATCATCCTCATGATCGCGGGCGGCTTCGACGCGGAGACCGGCGCGCCGGGCCCGCTCTACTACGTCGGCATCATCGTGCTGATCGCCAGCTCCATCGGCCTGTCGTACCTGCTGGGCACCACCGGCCAGACCCCGGGCCGCAAGGCCGTCAGCATCCAGGTGCTGAAGGAGGCGACCGGCCGCCCGCTCGGCTTCGGCATGGCGTTCGTCCGCGGTCTGCTGGACTTCCTCAACGCGCTCCCCTGCTACGTCGGCTACCTGTGGCCCGCGTTCGACGCGAAGAAGCAGCACTTCGCGGACAAGATCGTCGGCAGCGTCGTCGTCAAGAAGTTCTGACGCGCGCGAGCGGTCGTCGAAAAAGGCCGGAGGCCGTATCCCCCGCGGGGGATACGGCCTCCGGTCGTTCGTGCCGCCGTGCGTCAGTGGAAGAAGTGACGGGTGCCGGTGAAGTACATCGTCACGCCGGCCGCCTTGGCGGCCTCCACGACCAGCTCGTCGCGGACCGAACCGCCCGGCTGGACCACGGCCTTGATGCCCGCGGCGGTCAGGATCTCCAGCCCGTCCGGGAACGGGAAGAAGGCGTCGGAGGCGGCGTACGAGCCGCGCGCCCGCTCCTCGCCGGCCCGCTCCACCGCGAGCTTCGCGGAGTCGACGCGGTTGACCTGGCCCATGCCGACGCCGACCGAGGCGCCGTCCTTGGCGAGCAGGATCGCGTTGGACTTGACGGCCCGGCAGGCCTTCCACGCGAAGGACAGCTCGGCGAGCTCCTCGGCGGACAGCGCCTCGCCGGTGGCCAGCGTCCAGTTCGCCGGGTCGTCGCCCTCGGCCTGGAAGACGTCGCTGTGCTGGAGGAGCACGCCGCCGCTGATCGGCTTCAGGTCGCCCGGCTGGTGCGGGTGGCCGTCGACCTTGAGCACGCGGATGTTCTTCTTCTTGGCCAGGATCTCGACCGCGCCGTCCTCGTAGCCGGGGGCGGCGATGACCTCGGTGAAGATCTCGGCGACCTGCTCGGCGAGCGCCACGGTCACCGGGCGGTTGACGGCGATGACCCCGCCGAAGGCCGACAGCGGGTCGCAGGCGTGCGCCTTGCGGTGCGCCTCGGCGACGTCCGCGCCGACGGCGATGCCGCACGGGTTGGCGTGCTTGATGATCGCGACGCAGGGCTCGTCCTGGTCGTAGGCGGCGCGGCGGGCGGCGTCGGTGTCCACGTAGTTGTTGTAGGACATCTCCTTGCCGTGCAGCTGCTCGGCGTTGGCGAGCCCGCCCGGCTGGCCGTCCGTGTAGAGGGCGGCGGCCTGGTGCGGGTTCTCGCCGTAGCGCAGGCTCGCCTTGCGGTCCCAGGCGCCGGCCAGGAACTCGGGCAGCACCGCGCCCTCTTCGGGAGCGTACGCGTTCGTGAACCAGGAGGCCACGGCCACGTCGTACGCGGCGGTGTGCTGGAACGCCTCGGCGGCCAGGCGCTTGCGGGCGGTCAGGTCGAAGCCGCCGTCCTTGACGGCCGCGAGCACGTCCGCGTACCGGTCGGGGCTGGTGACGACGGCCACCGACGGGTGGTTCTTGGCGGCGGCGCGCACCATCGAGGGGCCGCCGATGTCGATCTGCTCCACGCACTCGTCGGCGGTGGCGCCGGAGGCGACCGTCTCGCGGAACGGGTAGAGGTTGACGACGACCAGATCGAAGGGCTCGACGCCGAGCTCGGCGAGCTGGTTGCGGTGGTCCTCCAGGCGCAGGTCGGCGAGGATGCCGGCGTGCACCCGCGGGTGCAGGGTCTTGACCCGGCCGTCCAGGCACTCGGGGAAGCCGGTGAGCTCCTCCACCTTGGTGACCGGCACGCCCGCGGCGGCGATCTTCGAGGCGGTGGAACCGGTGGAGACCAGCGTGACGCCCGCCTCGTGCAGCCCGCGGGCCAGCTCCTCGAGCCCCGTCTTGTCGTAGACGCTGACGAGCGCGCGGCGGATGCCGCGCTTGGTACCTTCGGCGGTCACTGGATCGTTACCTTTCGTCCCTCAATGCGGTAGCCGTGCCGGGCCAGACGCCCCACGACATCGACGAGCAGCCTGCGCTCGACTTCCTTGATGCGCTCATGGAGAGCGGCTTCGTCGTCTTCGTCCCGGATCTCGACGACACCCTGGGCGATGATCGGACCGGTGTCCACGCCGCCGTCCACGAAATGGACGGTGCAGCCGGTCACCCGGGCCCCGTAGGCGAGGGCGTCCCGCACCCCGTGGGCGCCGGGGAAGGCCGGCAGCAGCGCGGGGTGCGTGTTGACGAACCGCCCGCCGAACCGGTCCAGGAACTCCTTGCCCACGATCTTCATGAAGCCCGCGGAGACGACCAGGTCGGGCTCGTACGCGGCGGTGGCCTCGGCCAGCGCCCGGTCCCAGTCCTCGCGGGTCGCGTGGTCCTTGACGGAGCACACGAAGGTGGGGATTCCGGCCTTCTCGGCGCGCTCCAGGCCGGCGATCCCGGCGCGGTCCGCACCGACGGCGACGACCTCGGCGCCGAAGCCCTCGGCGCCTTCCGGGTGGGCGGCGATGGCGTCGAGCAGGGCCTGGAGGTTGGTGCCGGAACCGGAGACCAGCACGACCAGGCGGGAGGCGGCCATGGGAGGCCCTTTCTCGCAGGGTGCGTCTTGTATGGTCGTACAAAAACGCAGGCACCCTCTATACGGGGGACCATACGAAGCGACCGACCGCCTGCAACGATACCGGCACACCGGACGGCCCCCGAGGGACGGGTGGATGGCCTGGGGGTAGCGTCTGGCGTACAGCCCGTAGAGGACACGACGACGCAGGGGAAGAAACGCACCCGATGCCGGACCCACGCCAGTCCCCCACAGACGACAATCCGTTCGCGCCCCCGCCGGAGGACCGGCCTGACCAGCCCTGGCAGCCGCGCGGCGGTGCGGGTGGCGCGGGCGGTCCGGACGCGGACGGCGGCGGTGACCGCGGCCCCTCGCAGGACCCCGGCAAGGGCGGCCCGGGACCCGGCCGCTGGGACCCGACGGACCCGGCCCAGCGCCGCGCCCGCTATGCGCTGCTGGGCGGCATGTGGGCCTTCTTCTTCGCCCTGTTCGGCATCCCGTCGATGGGCCTGCTCCTCGGCGCGCTCGCCCTGTACTGGGGCATCAGCTCACTGCGCGCGAAGACCCGGCCCGACGAGGCGCGCCCCCAGCTCACCGCCGCGGTGAGCGGCCTGCTGACGGCGGCGGTGGCCCTGGTGCTGACCATCGGCACGTACACCGCGCAACTGGCGTACAAGGACTTCTACACCTGCCGCGACGACGCCCTCACCAAAACCGCCGAACTCAAATGCAACGACCTCCTCCCCAAGGGCCTACGCGACCTGATCGGCGTCAGCAAGTAACCGGGGGGCACCCCCGCGCCCTCCCCAACCTCGCCGACACACCGCAACCCCGCCGACGCTTGAGGCGCGGGCCCGGGCAGGGCCCGCCAACCCCGCACCACCCGTGGCCACGCCGACAACCGGCCTCGCCGACACACCCCAGCCCCGCCGGCGTTTGAGGCGCGGGCCCGGGCGGAGCCCGCCAACCCGAGCACCACCCCGCCGGCCTCGCCGACACACCCCAGCCCCGCCGGCGCTTGAGGCGCGGGCCCGGGCGGAGCCCGCCAACCCGAGCACCACCCCGCCGGCCTCGCCGACACACCCCAGCCCCGCCGACGCTTGAGGCACGGGCCCGGGCGGAGCCCGCCAACCCGAGCACCACCCCGCCGGCCTCGCCGACACACCCCAGCCCCGCCGGCGCTTGAGGCGCGGGTCCGGGCGGAGCCCGGTGCCCGGCGGAGCCGGGTTGCCCTGGGCCTCGGGCCGACGCGTCACGTCGACCGGCGCCGCCGAGCCATCACCCGCGCCCCGGCGCCCCCGACAGGCAGCACCGGCACCGCCCCGGCAGGACCGGCGGGCGCGCCGAACTCCCGCCCGGTCCCCGGGCCGACCTCCGGTCCCACGACCGGCCCCGCTTCCGCCCGCACCCCCTCCAGCGCCTCCTCGAGCGCCCCGGCCCGCCCACCCACGCCATCGGCATCGGCATCGCCATCGCCACCCCCCGCACCGCCACCCCGTACGGGCACGGGCACGGGCACGGGCGCAGGCACGGACATCCAAGGCGCCGCTTCCGCCACAGCCACAGGCTCTCCGGGAGCAAGCTCCGCCACCGGCTCCGCCACCGGCACCGGTACCGGTACCGGCACGGGAGCAGCCTCCGCCCCGGGAAGCACCGGCAGCACGACGGGTCCCGGCACAGACCCCGGTACGGACGCCGGCACCGGCACCGGCACCGGCACCGGCACCGGCACGACCCCAGCCACATCCTTCGGCCCCGCGGGCGACGACGACAGCCCCCGGAAGTCCGGGAACAACGTCCCCGAGGACCGGCGCAACGTCTCCCACCGCAGCTCCCGCGCCCCCCTGTCGTGCCAGTCCCCCACCCCCGGCCCGCCCGGCCCGCCCGGCACCCCCGACACCGCCGCCTCCACCCCCACGGGCTCCAACGGCTCCCGCACCCCCCGGGCCCGCCAGGCCCGCACCACCATCGCCACCGGAACCGACACCACCAGCGTCCACGCGCACGCCGCGCCGCCGACGGCCCACCACACCGGCCCGAAGGCCACCAGCCGGGCGGAGCCCATCGGGCCGCCCGCCATCGCCGCCGCCAGCGCGGTCAGCAGGCCGCACACCAGCGCACCGCTGACCGCGGTGAGGGCCGTCTCCCGGAACCGCGTGTCCTCGGCGCCCGCGTCGACCGCGAACCGTCCCACGACCGCGCCCGCCAGCACCGGCACCCCGAACGCCGCCCACGTCAGCGGCGTCCCCGAGCCCTCCGGCGGCAGGGCCGCCAGCAACGGGAAGCCCGGCAGCGCCGGCTCCCCGACGAAGGCCAGCGGCGTCGCGGTGGCCGAGCCGCCGAGCGCGAAGCCGGGCCCGAGCCCGTACGCCGCGCCGAACACGGCCGCGTTGGGGATCAGCGCGAGGGCGAGCAGCAGCACCGCGAACCGGCCGGACCACACCCCGGTCAGCTGGAGGAACGATTCCTGGGCCGCGCCCGCGTGCCACATCAGCGAGGCACCCACGAGCAGCGCGCCACCGCCGAGCAGGGTCAGCGCCCCGGCGCTCCCGGCCCGCAGCGCCCGCGCGTTCCGGGGGCGCGCGACAGCCGTCCGTACGCCCCCCGGCACCCAGCGGGGCAGCGGCCCGTACGGACGGCCCCGCGCGGACCACACCCCGCCCGCGGCCGCCACGAAGGCCACCAGGGGCACGTGCCAGGCCGCGCTGAGCGGGTTCGCGGGCATCGGGCCGCCCGCCGCGTAGACCGTGGCGGCGGCGCCGACCAGCAGGTAGCCGCAGGTCACGGCCGAGAACACGGCGCCGGCGGACAGGCCCTCGCCCTCCTCCGCCTCGTCCTCGTACACCGCGAGCCGGGCCGCCCGCCGCATCAGCCACACCGGGAGGGCGACCAGCAACAGCGGGGTCATGCCGACCGGGGCGGGCACCCCGGAGAGGGTGTCGTACCTGATCAGCTCGGTGCCGTGGGCCAACAGCCAGAGGCCGGCGGCCACGTGGAGAGCGCCGCCCGGCCCGCTGTCGGGGTAGGGCGAGCTGATCCAGAGCACCATGACGAGGACGGCCAGGGAGCCGAGCCCCAGCCCGGCGGCGACAGCGCCGCCCAGTACACAGGCGGCGGCCGCGGGCGAGCGGCGGCGCCCGGACCGCTGAGCCGCCGACGAGGACGGGCCGCGTTCGGTCACGTGGGTCACACGGCCATGGTCCCAACGACACGCGCTGAGGGCGCGTAACAGGCGAATGATCGTTGTGTCGCTCAATATACGTTTATGTACTTTTTCGCCCAGGCCTGCGCCGTGGGGAGTCCGGCATGACACAGAGCGTCCCCATCGCCTCCGAACTGTCCCTGCCCTCCCCCAAGGAGCGGCGCAGGCTGCGCGAAGCCGGTGAGCTCAGCCATGACGAGATCGCGGAGGCCGTCGGGGTGACCGCGACGACCGTCCGGTCGTGGGAAACCGGCCGCACCGAACCGCGCGGCCGCAAACGCGAGGCCTACGCGAAACTGCTCGCCGACCTCCGCTCGTCCGAGGGCGCCACGGACGAGCCGCAGCAACCCGCCGGGGAAGTCCCTGCCGACGGCAAGAGTCCTGAGGATGCGGCAGGTCCGGCCGACGGCAAGAGTCCTGAGGACGCGGCAGGCCCGGCGGACGGGAACGGGAAGGCGGCTGCGGGCGCGGACGGCGGGCCCGGACCGGCGGAGCCGAAGGGGTCCCCGGATCCGGAACGGCGGGAACGGGCCGACGGCTCGCGGGGTGACGGGGAGGCCGACCGTGGAGCGGCAGGGTCCGGCGCGGGCGCGGCCCGGCGGCCGGCGCCCGCGCCGCCGCCCAAGCCCGGCACGGCCAGTGCCGGCACCCGCCCCAAGGCCGCCGTCAAGCGGGCCGCGAAGCCGCCCGCCGGGCAGGCCCGCCACGACGCCGGGCGCCACGACGCGCCGCACGAACGCGCCTCCATGGCCGCCCTGACCGCACCGGTCACCGGCACCGGCCTCCGCCCCGCACCGCAACCCGCACCCAGCCCCCGCCCCACCCCGAGCCCGGCCGCCCCGGCGACCCCGGCCCCCGCCGCCGGCCCGCTCATGACCGACCCGCGGATCCAAGACCCCCGGATCCAAGACCCGCGGACCCCAGACCCGCGGACCCAAGACCCGCGGACCCCAGACCCGCGGACCCAAGACCCGCGGACCGACGACCCGCAGACCACCGGCATGCCGGCCGAAGACCTCCTGACCTGCGCCCCCCAGGCCGAAGTCCCGTCGGCGAGCGTCCTCCAGACCGGCGATCAGCAGGCCACCGCCTCCCGGGCCGAAGTCCCGCTGACGGCCGTCCCGGCCGAAGCCCCGCAGGCCGCCGCACCCGGGCCCGCCACCTCGCCGCCCGCCACCTCGCGACAGGCCGCCCCCGGCGGCATCGCGCCCGCCCAGGCCTTCGACGCGCTGTACGCGTACACCGCGCACTCCCTCGCCCGGCAGACGTACCTGCTGACGGGCCGCCGCGCGCTCGCCGTCGAAGCCGTCGAGCGCGCCTTCCAGCAGGCCTGGCAGCAGTGGCCGGACGTCGCCACCGACCGCGACCCGGTGGGCTGGGTCCGCGCGGCGGCGTACGAGTACGCGCTGTCGCCCTGGCACCGGTTCCGCCGCGCCCGCCGGCACGGCGACAAGCCGCCGGCCGAACTCGCCGACCGCGCGCTGCTCAAGGCGCTGCTCGCGCTGCCGCCCCGGCACCGCCGTACGGTCCTGCTCTACGACGGGGTCGGCCTCGACCTGCCCGACACGGCCGCCGAGACGGAGGCCACCACGGTCGCCGCCGGCAGCCGGCTGCTCACCGCACACGGCGAACTCGCCCGCCGGCTGCCGGAGCTGGCGCAGGCACCGCCCGGCGGGGAGTCCGTGCTGCTGCGCGAACGGTTCGGCGGTTTCATCCCCGCCGTACGGCTGGAGCCCGGCCCCGCCGCCGCCGTCCGAGGGCGCGCCGATCACCGCGGCCGATTCTGGACCCGCGCGGCGGTCGCACTCACCGCCGTGATCGCGGCGGCCACCGCGTACACCGCGCAGACCGCGCCCACCCGGTACGAGCCCGTCCCCGCGCCGGGCGCCGCCGTGACCGGCGTACCGCCGCACATGGGCCCGCAGCGGCTGACCGAGAAGCGGCGCGAACTCCGGGAGAAGCTGCGCTCCGAGCCGGCGCCGGGCCCGGAGCGCCTGGTCCCCGAGACCGGCTGACGACACCCGCCCGGAGCGCCGGGCACAACGGGCGTGGGCCCGCACCCTCGTGACGAGGATGCGGGCCCACGGCCGTACGTACGGTGGAACGCGGGGCTCCGAGGCTGTTACAGGCCCAGGAGGGTGCGCGCCAGCTTGGCGGTCTCGGTCGGCGTCTTGCCGACCTTCACGCCGGCGGCCTCGAGGGCCTCCTTCTTCGCCTGGGCGGTGCCGGAGGAGCCGGAGACGATGGCGCCCGCGTGGCCCATGGTCTTGCCCTCGGGGGCGGTGAAGCCCGCGACGTAACCGACGACCGGCTTGGTGACGTTCTTCGCGATGAAGTCCGCCGCACGCTCCTCGGCGTCGCCGCCGATCTCGCCGATCATCACGATCAGCTCGGTCTCCGGGTCGGCCTCGAAGGCCGCCAGGGCGTCGATGTGCGTGGTGCCGATGACCGGGTCGCCACCGATGCCGACGGCCGAGGAGAAGCCGATGTCACGGAGCTCGTACATCATCTGGTAGGTCAGCGTGCCGGACTTGGACACGAGACCGATCTTGCCGGGCTTGGTGATGTCGCCCGGGATGATGCCGGCGTTGGACTGGCCGGGGGTGATCAGGCCGGGGCAGTTCGGACCGATGATCCGGGTCTTGTTGCCCTTGGCGGACGCGTACGCCCAGAAGGCGGCGGAGTCGTGCACCGCGATGCCCTCGGTGATGACGACGGCCAGCGGGATCTCGGCGTCGATGGCCTCGACGACGGCGGCCTTCGCGAAGGCCGGCGGCACGAAGAGGACGGAGACGTCGGCGCCCGTCTTCTCCATCGCCTCGGCGACGGAGCCGAAGACCGGGACCTCGGTGCCGTCGAAGTCGACGGAGGTGCCGGCCTTGCGCGGGTTGACACCGCCGACGATGTTGGTGCCGTCGGCGAGCATGAGCTTGGTGTGCTTCATGCCGGTGGCGCCGGTCATGCCCTGGACGATGACCTTGCTGTCCTTGGTGAGGAAGATAGCCATGGCTTTCTGTTCCCCTCTTCCTTACTTCGCAGCCGCGAGCTCGGCGGCCTTGTCGGCCGCGCCGTCCATGGTGTCCACGCGCTGCACGAGCGGGTGGTTGGCGTCGGACAGGATCTTGCGACCCAGCTCCGCGTTGTTGCCGTCGAGACGCACGACCAGCGGCTTGGTGACCTCTTCGCCCTTCGAGGCGAGCAGGGCCAGCGCCTGGACGATGCCGTTGGCGACCTCGTCGCACGCGGTGATGCCACCGAAGACGTTGACGAACACGGACTTGACGTCCGGGTCGCCGAGGATGATCTCAAGGCCGTTCGCCATGACCTCGGCGGAGGCGCCGCCACCGATGTCGAGGAAGTTGGCGGGCTTGACGCCACCGTGGTTCTCACCGGCGTACGCGACGACGTCGAGGGTGCTCATGACGAGACCCGCGCCGTTGCCGATGATGCCGACTTCGCCCTCGAGCTTGACGTAGTTGAGGTTCTTCGCCTTGGCGGCGGCCTCGAGCGGGTTCGCGGCCGCGTGGTCCACGAACTCCTCGTGGCCCGGCTGGCGGAACTCGGCGTTCTCGTCGAGGGAGACCTTGCCGTCGAGCGCGATGACGCGGCCGTCGGCGACCTTCGCGAGCGGGTTCACCTCGACGAGGAGCGCGTCCTCGGCGATGAAGGTGTCCCACAGGGTCACGAGGATCTCGGCGACCTGCTCCGCGACCTCGGCCGGGAACTTCGCCTGGGCGACGATCTCGCGGGCCTTCTCGATGGTCACGCCCTCGTTGGCGTTGACCGGGACCTTCGCGAGGGCCTCGGGGGTCTTCTCCGCGACCTCCTCGATGTCCATGCCGCCCTGCACGGAGGCCATGGCCAGGAAGGTGCGGTTGGTTCGGTCGAGGAGGTACGAGACGTAGTACTCCTCCGCGATCTCCGGAGCGGTCTCGGCGATCATCACCTTGTGGACCGTGTGGCCCTTGATGTCCATGCCGAGGATGTCCGTCGCACGGGCGACGGCCTCGTCCGGGGTGCCGGCCAGCTTGACGCCGCCGGCCTTGCCGCGGCCTCCGACCTTCACCTGCGCCTTGACGACCGACTTGCCGCCCAGCCGCTCGGTGGCCTCGCGAGCCGCCTCAGGCGTGTCGATCACTTCACCGGCCAGCACCGGTACACCGTGCTTGGCGAAGAGGTCCCTCGCCTGGTACTCGAACAGGTCCACGCGCGTCCGTCCCTTGTCTTAAAGATTCGCAGTGTTCGCGGTTGTCTGCGTGGGCGTGCCGCGGAGGGCAACGTGACGGCGCTGTCACAGGGGATGCGCACACGGTGACCGTGGACGCGGCATGTCCGTCCGGCAGGTTATCCCCGGAGGACGGTGGTCCCTAAATCTCAGATCACCCCCGCGCGGTGATTCCCCTCACAGATCGCCCGAGTGGTGAGCTGGGGGTTCGTGGGATCTGACCATTTCCCAGGGGCCGTGACGGGCCGCCGCCGACCCGCCCCGACGGTCGCGATCACGGGCGTGAGCTGGCGATACGTGTAGAACCCAAGCACCATCCCGGCCTCCGCCGGACGGCCGTCAGGGGACGGGAAGGGGGCGCTTCTCGATCGCCGCGGCCATCACCTCCGGGAACAGGTCGGGGGTGCAGGCGAAGGCAGGGGCGCCGAGGGCGGCCAGGGCGGCCGCGTGCTCGCGGTCGTAGGCGGGGGCGCCCTCGTCGGAGAGCGCGAGGAGGGCGACGAACTGCACACCGGACGCCTTCATCGCGGCGACCCGCTTGAGCATCTCGTCGCGGATGCCGCCCTCGTAGAGGTCGCTGATGAGGACGACGACGGTTTCCGCGGGCCTGGTGATCTTCGACTGGCAGTAGGCCAGGGCCCGATTGATGTCGGTGCCGCCGCCGAGCTGGGTGCCGAAGAGCACGTCCACCGGGTCGTCCAGCTGGTCGGTGAGGTCGACCACCGCGGTGTCGAAGACCACGAGGCGGGTGTCGATCGACCGCATGGAGGCGAGGACGGCGCCGAACACCGACGCGTAGACCACCGACGCGGCCATCGACCCGGACTGGTCGATGCACAGGACCACGTCCTTCTTCACCGACTGCGCGGCCCGGCCGAAGCCGATGAGCCGCTCGGGCACCACGGTGCGGTACTCGGGCAGGTAGTTCTTGAGGTTGGCGCGGATGGTGCGGTCCCAGTCGATGTCCCGGTGCCGGGGCCGGCTGATCCGCGCGGACCGGTCGAGCGCGCCCGTCAGGGTGGCCCGGGTGCGGGTCGCGAGCTTCTTCTCCAGCTGGTCGACGACCTTGCGGACGACGGCCCGGGCCGTCTCCTTCGTGGTCTCGGGCATCGCCTTGTTCAGCGACAGCAGGGTCCCCACCAGGTGGACGTCCGCCTCGACGGCCTCCAGCATCTCCGGCTCCAGCAGCAGCGAGGCCAGCCCGAGCCGGTCGATCGCGTCCCGCTGCATCACCTGCACGACCGAGCTGGGGAAGTACGTACGGATGTCCCCGAGCCAGCGGGCCACCGACGGCGCGGACGCGCCGAGGCCCGCCGACCGCTCCCCCGTACGCTTCCTGCCGCCCGCCCGGCCCGACCCGTAGAGCGCGGTGAGCGCCGCGTCCATCGCCGCGTCCCGGCCCACCGGCTCGTACCCCGTGCCCTCGCCGCCCTCCGCGCCGAGCACCAGCCGCCAGCGGCGCAGCCGCTCGTCCCGCTGCTCGGGCGAGCCCACAGCAGTCCCTGTCACCTTCCCACCCCCGCCTTCTCTTCCCGTTCCCCGTGCGCTTGCCGCTCTTGCGCTTCCGCTGCCGCCTCTGCTGCTGCTCCCGCATCCGCCGGCGCCTGCGGCCGGCCCAGCAGCATCCGCACCAGCGGCACCACAGCTTCCGCCCGCACCGGATCCAGCTCCGGTGCGAAGCCGGGCGGCGCCGACCCCGTGACCGCCGCCGCGGGCCCGGCCCCCGGGCCCCGCCGGACCAGCTCCCCGAGCGTCCGCCGCACCCCCGGCTCGTACGCCCCGAACGTCCGCCGCAGCAGCGGCAGTACGTCGGTGAACGCGTCGGCGGGCACCCCAGTGAGCCAGTCGTCGATCAGCCCGAGCAGCCGCTCGTCGTGCACGAGGAGGGTGCCGCCGCCCCCGCCGCCGCCGACGAAGCCCTCGATCCACGCGGCGGCGTCGGCGGGCGCCGCGGCCCGGGACAGCGCCAGACCCATCAGACGGGCGGTCTCCCCGGCGGGCAGCAGCCCGTCGTCCAGCAGCAGCCGGGCGGCCCGGCCCCGGATGCCGCCGGGCACGGTGTCCCGCCCGGCCAGCGTGCGCAGCACGCCGGACCACCGGTCCCGCAGCCCCCGGTCCGCGAGCAGGCCGATCGCCGCGTGCACGGCGTCCGCGTGGCCGCGCAGCTCGGCCGCGCCCTCCGCGTCCAGGCCCGCGCAGGCCGGCGGCAGCGCCACGCATATCCGCTCGGCGATCCCGGCCGCCACCTCGGCGAGCGCCGCCGTGTCGGTGCCGCGTACGTCTCCGTACCGCAGCGCGCGGGCGAGGGCGGGCAGCGCCTTGGCCAGCTGGCCCACGTCGGTGCCGAGGGCCGCGCGGTCGGCGAGCACCCGCATCACGACCGGCAGGGCGTCGGTCAGCCCGGCCGCCAGGCACCGCTCGGCCAGTGCCGTCACCTCGCCGAGCTGCCCGGCGGCCCGGGCGTCGGCCTCCGCCCGGGCGGTGGCGGCGGCGAGGACGGTGGTGCCCCACACGGCGGCCTCGGCGACCCGGACCGAGAGTTCCGGCTCCCAGCGCAGCCGCCAGGTCTCCCGGAAGGTGCCGGTGCTGCCGCGGGAGGCGGCCGGCTCGCCCCAGCCGATGCCGAGCAGCCGCAGCCGGTGCAGCAGCAGGCTGCGGGCCGTGTCGGTGTCCTTGCGCAGGTCCAGTTCCAGTTCGCGTTCGGCGGCGTCCGGTTTGAGGCGCAGCGTGCGCTGACTGCGGGTCAGGTCGCGTTGCAGCGGGACCGCCGGCGCGTGCTCGGGCACCTCTCCGAGGTCGTCGCCGACGACGAGCCGGTCCTCGACGAGCGCGAGGGGGACGTCGGAGCCCTCGCACATCACGGCGCGGACGGCGTCCAGGGTCTCGGACAGGCCCGCGAGCGGACGCCCGCGCATCGCGGCGAGGGTGTCCGCGAGCCGGACCGCCTCGATGACGTGCGCGGAGGAGACCTGCCGGTCCTCCTCCCGCAGCAGCCCGGCCACCTTGGTCATCCAGCGCTCCACCGGCCGGTCGGGCGCGGTGAACAGGTGCCGGTACCAGCCGGGCGAGCCGATGCCCGCGCCGTATCCGGTGGCCCGGGAGAGCCTGCGGTGGGTCCAGGGCACCCAGGCCGTCTCCGTCTTCACCTTGGGCAGCCCGGTGAGCAGCGCCCGGTCGGCGGTGGCGGTGGTCTTCGCGCGCAGCGCGGGCACGTGCCAGGCCCCGCACACCACGGCGTACGCGTCGCCGAATTCGCGGCGGGCGGCGCGCATCCGCTGGCGCATGTGGGCCTCGCGGACCAGGTCGCGCGCGTCGGCGCCGTCCCCGTGGTCCTCGCGGAGGGCGGCCATGGCCTCGCCGACCGCCTCGAAGGCGGCGAGCGGGTCGCCGCCCGCGCCGCGGTGCTCGACGACGTCCTCCCACCACCGCTCGGGGTCCTCGTATCCGGCGGCCTCGGCGAGGGCGGCGAGCGGGTCCAGGCGCAGTGCTGCCCCGGCTTCCGTGTCGGCGTCCCTGCCGGCGTCCGTGCCGGTGTCCGTGTCGGCTTCCGGCTGCCCGGGCGGCTCCCCGGCGAGGGAGTGGGCCGCCGGCAGGTCGATGAAGCGGACCGGGACCTCGTGCGCCAGCGCCCACCGGATCGCCACCCACTCCGGGGAGAACTCGGCGAGCGGCCAGAACGCGGCGCGCCCCGGGTCGTCGGCGACGTGCGCGAGCAGGGCGACGGGCGGCCGCATGCCCGGGTCGGCGGCGAGCGGCAGCAGGGCGTCGCCCTCCGGCGGGCCCTCCACGAGGACCGCCGGGG
This sequence comes from Streptomyces sp. NBC_00239, assembly GCF_036194065.1. NCBI lineage: Bacteria > Bacillati > Actinomycetota > Actinomycetes > Kitasatosporales > Streptomycetaceae > Streptomyces > Streptomyces sp. NBC_00239. Next base: position 3,424,372 of record NZ_CP108095.1, read on the forward strand.
GCCGGGCCGCGTCGAGGGCGGCCCGCACGGCGCGGGCGGAACCCGGTCCGTGGTGCCGGATGCCCAGCAGCAGGGGACCGCTCATACCGTGACCTCCCGGCAGGCCCGGTAGAAGTCCTTCCAGCCCTCGCGCTCGCGGACCACGGCCTCCAGGTACTCCTGCCAGACCACCCGGTCGGCCGCCGGGTCGCGGACCACGGCCCCGAGGATGCCGGCCGCCACGTCCGAGGGGCGCAGCACGCCGTCCCCGAAGTGGGCCGCCAGGGCGAGCCCGTTGGTGACGACCGAGATGGCCTCGGCCGTGGACAGGGTGCCGCTGGGGCTCTTCACCTTGGTGCGCCCGTCGGTGGTGACCCCGTCGCGCAGCTCGCGGAAGACGGTGACGACCCGGCGGATCTCCTCGAGTCCTTCCGGGGCTGCCGGGAGGTCCAGGGAACGGCCCATCTGGTCGACGCGGCGGGCCACGATGTCGACTTCCGCCTCGGGCGTGGCGGGCAGCGGCAGGACCACCGTGTTGAAGCGGCGGCGCAGCGCGCTCGACAGCTCGTTGACACCGCGGTCACGGTCGTTGGCCGTGGCGATGAGGTTGAACCCGCGCACCGCCTGCACCTCGTCGCCGAGTTCGGGTATCGGGAGGGTCTTCTCCGACAGGACGGTGATCAGGGTGTCCTGTACGTCCGCGGGGATGCGGGTGAGCTCCTCGACCCGGGCGGTCATCCCCTCGGCCATGGCGCGCATGACGGGGCTGGGGACGAGTGCCTCGCGGCTGGGGCCGTGGGCGAGCAGCCGGGCGTAGTTCCAGCCGTACCGGATCGCCTCCTCCGGGGTGCCGGCGGTGCCCTGCACGAGCAGGGTGGAGTCGCCGCTCACGGCTGCGGCGAGGTGTTCGGACACCCAGGTCTTGGCGGTGCCGGGGACGCCGAGGAGGAGCAGTGCGCGGTCGGTGGCGAGGGTGGTGACGGCCACTTCGACGATCCGGCGCGGGCCCACGTACTTGGGTGTGATCACGGTGCCGTCGGGCAGGGTGCCGCCCTGGAGATAGGTGGCGACGGCCCACGGCGAGAGCTTCCAGCGGGCCGGCCGCGGCCGGTCGTCGGCGGCCGCCAGGGCCTTCAGCTCCTCTGCGAACGCGTCCTCCGCATGCGGCCGAAGCGCCTCGCCGTCCGTGCCGTTTCCGGGCATGGTCATGGATCCCCCTCCAGGTGCCTGTCCGTCGCCTCCGCGTGCTCCGGATGCGTTTTCCACGGTGCACCACGCCACTGACAACGGGCCCCCAATCACCTTGCCGATGAGCGTTGTTGCAGGTCAGACGCATTGTCAGTGGGCGGCTCTACCTTCGGGGCATGACTGATCAGGCGGTGCGCTGGACTGCCGAGCAGGTGCTGTCGCTGGCGCCTGACGAAGCGTCGCGCAAGGCGGGGACCAAGCTCGGCGGTGCCGGGCCGTGGTCCGGGGCGGGATGTTCCGGTTCCGGGGCGGTGTGGGGGCTGTGCAAGGGCAGTGGCAGCAAGCCGTACCAGACGGTGGTGGACCTGACGGGTCCGGCGTACAAGTGCTCCTGCCCGAGCCGGAAGTTCCCGTGCAAGCACGCGCTGGGGCTGCTCCTGCTGTGGGCGGCGGACCCGGGCGCGGTGCCGGCGGAGGCGGTGCCCGAATGGGCCGGGGGGTGGCTCGGGGAGCGGGCACGGAAGGGGGAACGGAAGCAGGAGGGGGGTGGCTCGGGCGCGGCGGGGCCGGTGGACGAGGCGGCGGCCCGGCGGCGGGCCGAGCGGCGCGCCGAGCGGATCGGCGGGGGCGTCGTCGAGCTGGAGCAGCGGTTGTCCGATCTGTTGCGCGGCGGCCTCGCGGGTCAGGAACAGGCGGGGTACGGCGCGTGGGAGGAGACCGCGGCGCGGATGGTCGACGCGCAGGCTCCGGGACTGGCGGGCCGAGTGCGGGAGTTGGGGACGCTGACGGCGTCGGGGCCGGGCTGGCCGGCGCGGATGCTGGAGGAGTGCGCGCTGCTGCACCTGCTGGACCGGGCCTGGCTGGGGGTGGCGGAGCTGCCGGCTCCGCTGGCGGCGACGGTCCGGACCCGGGTGGGGCTGCCGGGGGCGGCCGCGGGTGCGCCGGTGTCCGACCGGTGGCTGGTGCTGGCGCAGTACGACACGGTGGCGCCGGACGGGCGGCTCACCACGCGCCGGATCTGGCTGTACGGGCTGGAGAGCGGCCGTACCGCGCTGGTGCTGGACTTCGGCCCGCCCGGCCGGCCGCCCCAACTGGCCCTGCCGGTCGGCCTGGTGGTGCCTGCCGAGGCGTCCTTCCACGCGGGGGCCGGGCAGTTGCGCGCGGACCTGGGGGAGCGTTCGGCCCCGCCGGTGCCGCATGCGGGACCACCGCCGGGTGTGGACACGGGGGTCGCCCTGGACGAGTACGCCGCGGCCTTGCGCGAGGACCCGTGGCTGGACTCCTGGCCGGTGGTGCTGGCCGGGGTGATACCGGTGCCGGCCGACGACGGCGGCTGGCAGCTGGCGGACGCGGACGGCAAGTCCGCCCTGCCGCTGAGCCCCCGGGCCGGATCCGGCCCGGCCCGCTGGCAGCTGGCCGCCCTGTCCGGCGGCGGCCCCCTGACGGTCTTCGGAGAATGCGGCCACACGGGCTTCACCCCCCTGACGGCCTGGCAACCGGCCTCGCCTGAGGCCGTGCCGCTGGGCTGACGGGGGGGGCGGAGGCCGGGGGCTGGGGGCGGGGGCGGGGGCCGGGGCTGGGGGCGGGGGCCGGGGTTGGGGGGCGAAGCCGGGAGCCGGCTGGCCAGCCGGGCAGTCGGCGAGGTCGGCGGACCGGTGGACCGGCGGACCGGTGGAGCGGCGGACCCGGGCAACTGGGCTGTCGGCAAAGCCGACGAGCAGAGCCATGCGGCTGGGCCACAGGGCCTCCGGCGCGAGCCGGACGGGACTGCCCCGGTCCCGCGGAGGGGGCGGGACCGGGGCGCACCACACAAGGGAATCCCACGGAACGCGAGAGGCGGGGGCGTACGCGATGACGGTGGAGACGACGGCGGGTTCCGCGATTGCGGAGGCGTCGACGGGGACGGGACCGGCAGGGGCCGGAACGGACAGTAGGGGGGCGGGAACGGTGCTGGCGGGAGCGGGGAATGGCGTGATGGAGACCGGGGCGGCAGTGGTGGGAGGGGGCCTGGAGGGAGAGGGCTGGGACGGGGTGGGGTGGGAGGGGCTGGTGACCGCGGCCTTGTTGGGGACCGAGCGGCGCGGCGGGGCCGGCGGCGGGGGGCCGCAGGCGCTGCTCGACGCGGCGGCGTTGCAGACGGTGCGGCGCAGGGCCGGGCTGCGGCCCGCGGCGGCCCGGCCGCTGCCCGATCCGGTGGCTCCCGATCCGCGGCCGGAGCTGCCGGAGGCCGCGCGACGGCGGCTGGCGCAGCTCCTGGCCGGCCGGGCCGCGGGGAGCGTCACCGGCCGGGGGGCCGCGCCCGATCTCGCGGAGCTGCTGCCGCAGTGGCTGGCGGCGGCGAACTCCCACGGCTACCAGGCGCCGCACGCCCTGCTGCCGGCGCTGCTGGACGCGGCCCGGGCCCGTACCGACCTGCGGCCGCAGGCGCTCGCGCTGGCCGGAGGGCGCGGGTTGTGGCTGGCGCGCTTCAACCCGGACTGGCGGTTCGCGCTCCGCAGCGGCAGCGGGGGCAGCGCCCTGCCGGATCCGGCGGATCCGGTCGCCGTGGAACGGCTCTGGCAGGAGGGCCTCTTCGCCGAACGGGTGGCCGTGCTGGCGCTGGTACGGGCGCACGACGCGGCCGCGGCCAGGGAACTGCTCGCCCGTACCTGGGGCACCGAGCGGGCCGAGGACCGGCTGATGTTCCTCGATTCGATGCGGGCCGGCCTGTCCGACGCGGACGAGCCGTTCCTGGAGCAGGCGCTGGCCGACCGCAGCCGCAACGTCCGCTCCACCGCCGCCGAATTGCTGTCCGCGCTGCCCCGCTCGGCGCTGGCAGCGCGCATGGCGGAGCGCGCCCTTGCCTGCGTCGGCCCGGAGGGGGTGGAGGCGCCTCGGGAGTGCGACGCGGCGATGCAGCGTGACGGGGTGGTGAAGCGGCCGCCGGCCGGTCGCGGCGAGCGGTCCTGGTGGCTGGGACAGGTGGTGGAGGCCGCGCCGCTGTCCTGCTGGCGCGAGCGGTTCGGCGGGCGGTCCCCCGCCGAGATCGTGGCCCTGCCGGTGGCCGAGGGCTGGGCCGAGGACCTGCATGCGGCCTGGTGCCGGGCGGCGGTCCGGCAGCGGGACCCGGCCTGGGCGAAGGCGCTGCTCGGTGCGCCCGCCGCGCCTCCGGCGGCCGGCCCGGGGACGGCCTCGCTCGCGGAACGCGCGAAGCTGCTGGAGACGTTGGCCGTGGCGGAGCGCGCGCAGTGGGTCGCGGACTTCATCGCGGCGCACGGGCTGTCCGAGGCGTTCCAGCTGCTCGGGGTGTGTGCGGTGCCGTGGGCGGCGCCGCTGGGCCGGGCCGTGGTCGACGCGCTCGACATCGCGCGGGATGCCGGGAGCTACCCGTGGAGCTTCAGCGGGGTGATGGGGCTTGCCGAGCGCTGCCTGGATCCTGCGGAGGCGGGGCGGCTCGATGCGCTGACCTCGGCGTACGAGGATCCGCCGGACGGGACGCCGGGTGCGGTCGGTTACTGGTCGGAGGCGTTCCTGCGACTGGTCGCGACGCTGCGTACGCGCGCAACCATGCACACCGAACTCACACCCTCCGCCCCCTGACCCCGCCACCCCTCACGCCCGCCCGCGCCGGCTCCAGCCTCGCCAGTGCCCTGGCGCGCAACTTCCCTCGGCGACTGCCCGGGCGGCACCGTCCCGCGTGGCCGGCAACACCCAGCCTCGCCACCGCCCGGGCGGCGCACCCCGCCTGGCCGGCAACATCCAGCCTCGCCGGCGTTTGAGGCGCGGGGTCTGGGGCGGAGCCCCAGGACTGCGACCCGGCTGGCGCCGGGCACCGGGCTCCGCCCGGACCCGCGCCTCAAACGCCGGCGAGGCTGGAAGCTACCGGCCCAGGCAGGGGTTGCCCCTGGGGCAGCCGCCGCGGCAGGAGATCACCCCGCGGGCGCCGGCGAAGCCAAGGGCGCGCCACCCTCACCCGGCGGGGCCGGTTACGCGTCGGTCGGCTGGCGGAGGTTCGCCCGGACCCAGTCGACGATCGCCGTGGTGGTGGCGCCCGGCGTGAAGATCTCGGCCACGCCCTTCTCCTTGAGCGGAGCGATGTCCGCCTCCGGGATGATGCCGCCGCCGAAGACCTTGATGTCCTCCGCGTCGCGCTCCTTGAGGAGTTCGATCACCTTCACGAAGAGCGTGTTGTGGGCGCCGGAGAGGATGGACAGGCCGATCGCGTCGGCGTCCTCCTGGATCGCCGTGTCCACGATCTGCTCCGGTGTCTGGTGGAGACCGGTGTAGATGACCTCCATGCCGGCGTCGCGCAGGGCGCGCGCGATCACCTTGGCACCACGGTCGTGGCCGTCGAGACCCGGCTTGGCGACCACCACTCGGATCGGACCGGTCACACCCATCACTACCTCCAGGTGAACGAACGTTAAGCACAGCATCCCGCACCCCGCCGTTTCGCGGTGGGCGGCATGGGGGAAATCACACCTGACACGTTTTCGTCATTGACACAGCCGGTCGCAAGGGAGCCGCGACACGGTCGCCACGCCACCGTGCCGCCAGCCGCACGGCACGGCGGCGTGGCATACCGGTGACGGTAACGCCGCCTCGGGGAACCGTTCAGGAGGCAGCCATGGGCCTGGGCCTGGCACTGAAAGTCCCCAAGGTCGCCGACATGTCCGCCGACGCCGTCCGGGCCGCGTTCCTGGAGCTGGCGATCCTCGCGGCGCACCTGCTGGTCTACCCCACCGGAATCCGGCCCGAGCGCCCCGCCGGTTCCGGCCCGAGCGCCGGGCAGCTGCGGCCGCCCGTCCTGTTACTCCACGGGTTCACCGACAACCGCTCCGTGTTCGTACTGCTGCGCCCGATGCTGGCGGCGCACGGGCAGCGCCGGGTGGAGGGGGTCAACTACTCCCCGCTCACCACCGACCTGCGGGCCGCCGCCGCCGCGCTCGCCCTGCGGGTCGAAGAGGTATGTGCCGAGACCGGGCAGGACCGCATCGACCTGGTCGGCCACAGCCTCGGCGGCCTGATCGCGCGCTACTACGTCCAGCGCATGGGTGGTGACGCACGGGTACGGACCCTGGTCTGCCTGGGCACACCCCACCAGGGCACCCGCATCGCCCCGCTCATGGACGCGCACCCGCTGATCCGGCAGATGCGCCCGGACTCCGAGGTGATCCGCGAACTCCAGCTCCCCGCGCCCGGCTGCCGGACCCGGTTCGTGAGCTTCTGGAGCGATCTCGACCAGGTGATGGTGCCTGTGGAGACCGCCGCCCTGGACCACCCGGACCTGCACGCCGAGAACGTGCCGGTCACCGGCATCGGCCACCTCGCGCTCCCGGTGCACCCGGCCGTCACCGCCGGCATCCGCCGGGCCCTGGACGGTCCGGCCCGCCGCGCGGCCGCCGCCACGGGCGACGCCTCCGTCGCCTGACCCCCGGCCGACCCGTACACCGCACACCCCGGCCGCGACCCTTACGACCCGTACGGCCGACCACGGCCACGCGCACCCGGACGGACGACCCTCCCGAGCCGTCCGCGCAACCGATTTTTTCGAACGTTCTTCGAACGCAGCGCCAAGGGTGTGCCTTCAGTGCGCCGAAAGGCGGCTGAATGCCCGGTTCCTGAAGCCACGAAACCCGCCGAAGATTGTCGAGGCCGCGAACCGACGGGTACAGTCACGCCACTGCTCTCCTCCGGGGAATCTCCAATTCCCCGGCCACCCAGGCCCCCACTGCCGAGGCGAAAGAGAAGTTGGTGAACGACCGCCCCTCGTCGGGCCAGTACCCGGATGCCGGGTATGACGGCCTTTCCACCACCACTTTCGCCGGTGCCGCGTACTACGACGGGTCCCTCGACGCGGGCTTCGGGAACCAGCAACAGAGCCAGGGCTACGGCTACGCGTACGACCCGTACGGCACGTACTCGACGCAGCAGACGTACGAGACGGGCACGTACGACGCGACGGCCTGGAACACTTCCTCCCAAGAGGCGTACCTCGCTGCCATTCCGGTGCAGACGGTCCCGGAGGACACCACCGGCCAGTGGGACGCGAGCGCCTGGAACGGCAGCACCGCCTACGAGCCGAACGCCTTCGGGTACGACACCTCCGGCCAGGAATCCGGCCATTGGGCCATGCCCGGCTTCGCCACCGGCGCCACGGAGACCGGCAGCTACGACGCGACCGCCTGGAACGGCAGCGCCGCCGAGGAACTCCCCCGCCAGTACACCCCCTCCTACGGGTACGAGGAGCAGCCCGCCCCGGCCGCGCACGACCCGTACGGGCAGCAGCCCGCGGCCTACGGCGAGTACGCCGGAACCGCCGAGCTCCCCGACTACACCGCGTACGCCGCGCCCGAGCCGGCCACCGGCTACGACGAGGCATCCGGCTACGACGAAACGCCCGGGTACGACGAGGCCGCCGGCTACGAGGAGCACGCGGCGGTCGAGGGGACGGCCGTGTTCGAGGCCGTCGTCGAGGACTCACCCGAGGAAACCGGCTCCGACGTCGGCGCCGCTGCCGCGCACCGGGAACCCGAGCCCGCGGCCGTCGCGCCCGCGCCCCGCTCCGCCCGCCGCACCGCGCCCGCCGCGCCTGCCGCCGGCCGCGGCCGCCGCCGCACTCCCGCCAAGCGTTCGGCCCTGCTGACCGTGGCCGTGCCCTCGGTCTGCGTGATGGGCGTCGCGGGTGTCGCCGCCGCCTCGGTCGGCGGTCTCACCGACAGCCGGCAGACCAACGAGCAGACCACCACCCTCGCCGCGCCCGACCCGGCCTCGGTGAAGCCGGTCGCGGCGAACAACAAGCTCGACACCCAGCTCGCCGCGCTCAGCGCCGACGCGGGCGACTTCGCCGACCGCGCCAGCCGCACCCAGGAGCGCATCGACCTGCGCGCCCGCCAGGAAGCGGACCGCAAGAAGCGCGCGGAGGAGGCGGCCCGCAAGGAAGCCCTGCGCCCCAAGTTCTCGCTGCCCGTCGCGCAGCACGGCCTGAGCGCCCGGTTCGGCCAGTCCGGCCTCAACTGGATGTCCCTGCACACCGGCATCGACTTCCCGGTCGGGCTGGGCACGCCCGTCATGGCCGCCACCGACGGCACCGTGCACACCCGGTTCAACGTGGCGTACGGAAACATGGCCATCGTCACCGCCCCCGACGGCACCGAGACCTGGTACTGCCACCTCGGCAGCACCAAGCTCCGGTCCGGCCCGGTCAAGGCCGGCGACGTCATCGCGTACTCGGGCGATTCCGGCAACTCCACCGGTCCGCACCTGCACTTCGAGGTCCGGCCCGGCGGCGGCTCGGCCATCGACCCGCTGTCGTGGCTGCGGGCCCACGGCCTGAACCCCACGTAACACCCGGGACCCGCGGGGCTCGTGGTGCCCCGGCCCCCCGTAGGCCCTTGGGTTCCCGAGCGCGCGGCCCCCGCGTCAGAGCTTCCGCACCGGTGTCAGAGATCCTGCCTCGCGTCAGAGCTTCCGGCACCGGCGTCAGAGCTCCTGCCTCCGCGTCAGAGCTTCTGGACCGGCGCGTACCGCAGCAGCAGCCGCTTCGGCTTGGCGTCCCCGAAGTCGATCGTGGCTTGCGCGTCCGCGCCCGCCCCGGTGACCTCCATGACCGTGCCCAGCCCGAACTGGTCGTGCGTCACCCGGTCCCCGACCACCAGCGCGATCACCGGCTTGTCCGCGGTCCGCCGGGTGGCGAAGCCCGAGGGGCCCGAGCGCGAGCGCGAGGACGACAGGCCGCCCGCGAGGAACGACTCCGGCGAGGTCCCGAACGAAGCCCGGCCACCCGAACCGCCCGCGCCGCCCGCCGAGCTGCGCATCGGTCCGGCCGGCTTCTGCGCGCCCGTCCGCTTCCACTGGAGGTACTGCTCCGGGATCTCCTCCAGGAACCGCGACGGCGGGTTGTACGAGGGGGTGCCCCAGGCGCTGCGCATCGAGGACCGGGTCAGGTACAGCCGCTCGCGCGCACGCGTGATGCCCACGTACGCCAGCCGCCGCTCCTCCTCCAGCTCCTTGGTCTGGCCGAGCGCCCGCATGTGCGGGAAGACGCCGTCCTCCATGCCGGTCAGGAAGACCACCGGGAATTCGAGGCCCTTGGCGGTGTGCAGCGTCATCAGCGTGATGACGCCGGAGCCGTCCTCGTCCTCGTCGGGGATCTGGTCGGAGTCCGCGACCAGGGCCACCTTCTCGAGGAACTCGGCGAGCGTGCCGGTGCCCTCGCCCTCTTCGCGTTCCTGCTCGAATTCGAGTGCCACGGCGGCGAGTTCCTGGAGGTTCTCGATCCGGGTCTCGTCCTGCGGGTCGGTGGAGGCCTGCAGTTCGGCCAGGTACCCGGTGCGTTCCAGGACCGCCTCCAGCACCACCGCCGGGCCCGCGCCCGACTCGGTGATCGTCCGGAGTTCCTCCATCAGCGTGTTGAACCGCTTGACGGCATTGGTGGAGCGGGCGGCCATGCCGTACGCGTCGTCCACCCGCTTGAGGGCCTGCGGGAAGGTGATCCGCTCGCGCAGCGCCAGCGCGTCGATCATCGCCTCGGCGCGCTCGCCGATGCCGCGCTTGGGCACGTTCAGGATCCGCCGGAGCGGGACGTTGTCCTCGGGGTTGGCGAGCACCCGCAGGTACGCGAGGACGTCCCGCACCTCCTTGCGCTCGTAGAAGCGCACGCCGCCGACGACCTTGTAGGGCAGGCCGACCCGGATGAAGATCTCCTCGAACACGCGGGACTGGGCGTTGGTCCGGTAGAAGACGGCGACGTCGCCGGCCTTCGCGTCGCCCGCGTCCGTGAGCCGGTCGATCTCGTCGGCGACGAACTGCGCCTCGTCGTGCTCGGTGTCGGCGACGTATCCGGTGATGCCCGCGCCGCTGCCCGCGTCCGTCCACAGGTTCTTCGGGCGGCGGTTCTCGTTGCGCTCGATGACCGCGTTGGCCGCGGAGAGGATGGTCTGCGTGGAGCGGTAGTTCTGCTCCAGCAGGATCGTCGTCGCGTTCGGGTAGTCCTCCTCGAACTGGAGGATGTTGCGGATGGTCGCACCGCGGAAGGCGTAGATGGACTGGTCCGCGTCACCCACCACGCACAGCTCGGCGGGCGGCAGGTCGTCGTAGCCCGGACCGACCAGTTCGCGTACGAGCGTGTACTGCGCGTGGTTGGTGTCCTGGTACTCGTCGACGAGGACGTGCCGGAAGCGGCGGCGGTAGTGCTCGGCCACGTCCGGGAACGCCTGGAGCAGGTGGACCGTGGTCATGATGATGTCGTCGAAGTCGAGCGCGTTGGCCTCGCGCAGCCGCGACTGGTACATCGCGTACGCCTGGGCCAGCGTCTTCTCGAAACCGTCGGCGGCCTGGTCCGCGAACGCCTCTTCGTCGATGAGCTCGTTCTTCAGGTTCGAGATCTTGGCGTTGAAGGCCTTCGGCGGGAACTTCTTGGGGTCGAGGTCCAGGTCCCGGCAGACGAGCGCCATCAGGCGCTTCGAGTCGGCCGCGTCATAGATCGAGAACGAGGACGTGAAACCCAGCCGCTTCGACTCGCGGCGCAGGATGCGCACGCACGCGCTGTGGAAGGTGGACACCCACATCGCGTTGGCGCGCGGGCCGACGAGGTTCTCGACGCGCTCCTTCATCTCGCCGGCGGCTTTGTTGGTGAAGGTGATCGCGAGGATCTGGCCCGGGTGGACGTTGCGCGAGCCCAGCAGGTGGCCGATGCGGTGGGTCAGCACCCGGGTCTTGCCGGAGCCGGCGCCGGCCACGATGAGCAGCGGCGATCCGGCGTGCACGACGGCGGCGCGCTGCTGCTCGTTCAGCCCGTCGAGGAGGGCCGCCGGGTCGATCACGGGCTTCGGGGCGCCGTCGCGGTAGTACGCGTCCCCGGTCATGGGCACGTCGAACTTGCCGCCGAACAGATCGTCCGCGTGCTCGTCCGGGCCGTACTCCTCCGGAGGCGGCGGGTGCTCCTCGTGGGAGGGCTTCAGGTCCGCCAGGAAACTGTCGTCAAAGAGGCTGCTCATCGCCTTCCGAGTCTAAAGGCCGGGACCGACAGGACCGGTCCGCGTCCGGAAAGTCACAGTTCGAGGCAGTCCCCGGGCGGCCCCGTCGGCCCGCGCGCATATGCGTCCGGACCCTTCCCAGCCGGGGCGGGCGGCGCTAGCGTGCTCCGCCAAGCCGACGCGCCTCGGCCTCCCCCCACGGAAGGAGGTGCCGGCTGTGTCCACCCACCGCAGACCGCGCACCGGGTTGCGCATGAACGCCCAGGCCCTCGGTGTCACCTCGGCGGCGCTCGCGTCGGTGAGCCTGCTCGCCCCTCAGGGCGCCGTCGCCGTGCCGCGTCCCCGGCCCGCCCTGGAGGACATACGGGCGCAGGTGGACGAGCTGTACCGGCAGGCGGGGGCGGCCACCCAGCGCTACGACGCGGTGAAGGAACGGGCGGCGGAGCAGCGGGCCGCGCTGTCGCGGCTCATGGCGCAGGTGGCGCGGAACACCGCGAAGCTCAACGAGGCCCGGCGGATGCTCGGCAGCTATGCGGCCGCCCAGTACCGCGGCGGCGGCGTCGGCGACACCGCGACCCTGCTGCTCGCGGACGATCCGCAGTCCTACTTCGGGCAGCGGCACCTGCTGTCCCGGCTCGGCGGGCAGCAGCAGGACACCCTCACCGCGTTCCGCTCCCGGCAGGCGGACACCGCCCGCGAGCGGCGCGCGGCGGCGGCCGGTGTGGCGGCGCTGGACGACACCCAGCGCGAGCTGGGCCGCCGCAAGGCGCAGGTGCAGCGCAAGCTGGCCGAGGCCCGGTCGCTGCTGGCGGGCCTGACCGCGCGGGAGAAGGAGCGGCTGGCCGAGCTGGAGCGGGCCGACCGGGCCCGGCGCGAGGGGCCCGGGCCGCGGCCCGGCGGCCCGGCACCGGCACGGCCCGGTTCGGCGCGCGGCGCGGCGGCGGTGGCCTTCGCACGGGCCCAGCTGGGCAAGCCGTACGTGTGGGGGGCGACGGGCCCGGCTTCGTACGACTGCTCCGGGCTGACGCAGGCGGCGTGGCACGCGGCGGGTCTGGAGCTGCCGCGCACCACGTGGGAGCAGGTCGAGGCCGGCCCGCGGATCGCGACGGCCGACCTGGTCCCGGGCGACCTGGTGTTCTTCTACGACGACATCAGCCATGTCGGGCTGTACATCGGCGGCGGCCGCATGATCCACGCCCCGCGACCCGGCGCGTACGTCCGCGAGGACTCGATCCACTACCAGCCGATGTACGGCCGGGTCCGGCCGGCGGGATAGGCGGACGGGGCCCGGCAGGACCGGCGGACGGGATCATCCGGCGGGACAGGCGGGCGGGGCCCGGCGGGACAGGCGGGCGGGATCCGGCGGGATCCGGCGGGATCCGGCGGGATCCGGCGGGATCCGGCGGGATCCGGCGGGATCCGGCGGGGAGTGCGTTGCGGGCCGCTCCCGGATGACGGTCGCCCCGCGCGACAGGGCCGGGGTGCTGTGGCGCTTCGCGGCGGAGCCGTCGACGGACGCGGGGCGCTCCTTCCGGACCGCTCAGGTCCAGAGGACGGCGATGAAGATGTTGGCGAGGGTCAGTCCGCCGACCGCGGCGAACAGGCCCTTGTCCACCCGCTCTTCGTCACGCTTGACGTACACCAGCGCCAGGACGACGAAGAGGATCGCGAGCTTGACGCCGACCTTGACGTTGTTCACCGGGTCGTCCTGCATCTGGTGGAAGCCGACCAGGGCGACGCCGGTGACCAGCATGGTCAGCGCGCCGTGCAGCATGGCGGGCACGAATCGGGCCGTGCCCGCGCCCATCGCCTTCATCTGCGTGAGGAACCCGCCCAGCAGCGAGGCGATCCCGATGATGTGGAGCCCGACGAAGACATCGATGAGTACGTCCATGCCGTCGAGCCTAGCCAGCGGACAGAGTGGCACCCGACACCGGCCCTGATGGGCCATTTCCGAGCATCACCGGTAACAGACGGGGCAATTCCGATCATTGCGATATCGGCCCGTTACCTTCCCCTTTAGCGTCCTCCCCCATGAAGCATCGAAAGCCGAGGCAGCGCCCGCTCTCCAGTGGCCCGGTCCGTACCGCCGCCACCACCCTCGCGCTCGCGGGCGCTGCCACCGTCACCGCGTTCGACGGCTCCTCCTCCGCGGAGCCCCGCCTCACCCCGGCCCAGGTCAAGGCCAAGGTGGACCGGCTGTACGAGGAGGCCGAGGCCGCCACCGAGCAGTACAACGGGGCGAAGGAGAAGACCGGCCGGGCCCAGCGGCACCTCGAAGCCCTGCGCGACGAAGCCGCCCGCAAGACCGCGAAGCTCAACAGCGCGCGCAACGCCCTCGGTTCGATGGCCGCCTCCCAGTACCGCACGGGCAGCCTCGGGCCCGCCGTGCAGCTGGCGATGTCCGACGACCCGCAGGAGTACCTGGAGCGCGCCTCTCGCATGGAGCGGGCCGGCGACCGCAGCGCGGCCGGCATCGCCGCCGTGGGCCGGCGCCTCGACGAGGTGCGCACCCTGCACGAGAAGGCCGACGGCGTCCTCACCGAACTCCGCACCCAGCAGGCCGCGCTGGCCCGCCACAAGAGCACCGTCGAGGGCAAGCTCAAGGCGGCGAAGCAGCTCCTGGCCCGGCTGACGGCCGAGGAGCGCGCCCGCTACGAAGCCGCCCGGCAGGGCGACGACGGCGCCGGCGACGCCGCCCGCACGGGCGGCGGTACCCGGCCGTCCGTCACCAGCCCGCCGGCCGCGGCCGGACGCCCCGCACCCCGCCCGGCCGCCGCCGGCACCCGGGCCGCGCAGGCCGTGGCCTTCGCGTACGGCGCGATCGGCAGCCCGTACGTCTGGGGCGCGACGGGGCCGCGGGCCTTCGACTGCTCGGGGCTGACCCAGGCGGCCTGGCGGTCGGCCGGGGTCTCACTGCCGCGGACCACCTACACCCAGATCAACGCGGGCCGCCGGGTCTCGCGCTCCCAGCTCGCCCCCGGCGACCTGATCTTCTTCTACTCCGGGGTCAGCCACGTCGGTCTCTACATCGGCGGCGGCAAGATGATCCACGCGCCGCGCCCCGGCTCGACCGTGCGGATCGCCCCCATCGACGAGATGCCCTGGGCCGGAGCCGCCCGCCCCGCCTGAAGCGCCCGCCTGAACCGCCCGACGGAGCGGGCGGCCCGGACCCCGGAAGCCTCCCGGGCGGGGCCGCCGCACGTCACACCAGCCGACGCGCCGTCGCCCACCTCGTCAGCTCGTGCCGGTTGGACAGCTGGAGCTTCCTCAGAACCGCCGAGACGTGCGACTCGACCGTCTTCACCGAGATGAACAGCTGCTTCGCGATCTCCTTGTACGCGTATCCGCGCGCGATCAGCCGGAGCACCTCGCGCTCGCGCTGGGTCAGCCGGTCCAGGTCCTCGTCGACGGGCGGCGCGTCCGTGGACGCGAAGGCGTCCAGCACGAAGCCGGCGAGCCGCGGCGAGAACACCGCGTCCCCGTCCTGCACCCGGAAGACCGAGCGGACCAGGTCGGCGCCGGTGATCGTCTTGGTGACATAGCCGCGGGCGCCGCCGCGGATGACCCCGATGACATCCTCGGCCGCGTCCGACACCGACAGGGCCAGGAAGCGCACCGGAGCCTCGCCAGCAGCCATCAGCGGGGCGCACCGGCGCAGCACCTCGACCCCGCCGCCGCCGGGCAGGTGCACGTCGAGCAGGACCACTTCGGGGCGGGTCGCCGTGATGACGGTGACCGCCTGGTCCACGTCGGCGGCCTCGCCCACCACTTCGACGCCGGTCCGGGCGGTCTCCCCGATCTCGGCCTGGACTCCCGCGCGGAACATCCGGTGGTCGTCGACGAGCACCACCCGGACCCGCCGGTCTGCTGACACGGTCGTGTTCTCCTCGGTCATGCCGTACTCGCCCTTTCCATCTCCAGCTCGACTTCCGTGCCGCCGTCGGGCACGGAACGCAGCCTCGCGGTCCCGCCGTTCCGCTGCATCCGGCCGATGATCGATTCTCGTACGCCCATCCGGTCGCCGGGTACCGCGTCGAGGTCGAAGCCCGGTCCGCGATCGCGCACGGACACGAACACCGTCTGCCCCTCCACCTCGGCGTAGACCTGCACCGGCCCGCCCTCGCCACCGTACTTGGCGGCATTGACCATCGCCTCGCGCGCGGCCTGCATCTGTGCGGCCAGTTTCTCGTCGAGCGGGCAGTCGCCGACGACGACCACCTCGATCGGGACGCCGTGGTGGTCCTCGACCTCGGCGGCGGTCTTCTTCACGGCCTCCGCAAGGGTGGTCGGCTCCTCCGCCTCGTCCTTGCCGGTGCCCTCGGGCCTGTACAGCCAGTTGCGCAGCTCGCGCTCCTGCGCCCGGGCCAGCCGGCGCACCTCGCCGACGTCCTCGGCGTTGCGCTGGATCAGGGTGAGGGTGTGCAGCACGGAGTCGTGCACGTGGGCCGCGACCTCGGCGCGCTCCTGGGCGCGGATGCGCATCAGGCGCTCCTCGGAGAGGTCCTGCGTCATCCGTATCAGCCAGGGACCGGCGAGGAGGGCTATGCCGACGAGGACGGCGAGGGCCGCGGTGAGCACGTTGCCGAGCTGGGCCGCCGAGCCGCGCACCACCATGAAGACGGTGAGGCCGACACCCACGAGGGCCACGCCGGCCAGCGCCCGCGCCACCTGGAGGAGCCTGCCGTGGCGCCGCGAGACGCTGGTCCAGTGGGCGCGGCGGGCGTTGTCGGCCTGCCGCCACACCAGCACGACGCCGGCGCCGACGAGGAGGAGGGGCCACACGTACCGCCCGGATTCTCCGCCGAGCTGGACCTTGGAGACGAAGATGCCGGCACCGACGCACAGCGCGATCAGCGCGACGACCTGGCCCTTGTCCGGCTTGCGCAGGCGGCGCGAGCCGTCGGCGAGGGTCTCGAAGAAGGACCGGTCCGCGGCGCGGCCGCCCACGCCGAGCGGCACGAAAACCCAGAAGGCCGCATACAGCAGCACGCCGAGTCCCTCGCCGAACAGGAACATCCCGAGGAACGCGAGCCGGACCCACACGACGGGCAGCCCGAGGTGGCCGGCCAGGCCCCGCGCGACGCCGCCGAGCATCCGCCCGTCCGCACTGCGGTACAGCTTGCGCAGCGGCAGCTCCTCGGGCTCGGCCGGCGAGGCCCCGAGGGGGTGTCTGGGGTGGTGCGAAGCGGCTACTGGCATGTCACCGATGGTCACATGCCCGGCAGGGCGGGGACATCAGGGCATCCCCCCAGTTCTGGCGCCCCGGATATCAGGGTCGGGCCAGGGTAGGGCCTGATACCGGGTGCCCGACCGGACCGTCACCATGGGTGCATGACCGAAGCACACGACTCTCCAGCGGCGCACCCCGCGCCACCGGCTCCGGCGCCGGAGCCCGCCGAGCGGCCGCCGCTGCGCCGCAGCAGGCGGCACGTGCTCGCCGGTGTGTGCGGCGGGCTCGGCAGGTATTTCGACGTGGACCCGGTGGTGTTCCGCGTGGTGTTCGGCGTGCTCGCGGTCACGGGGGGCGCCGGCCTGATCTTCTACGGCTTCGCCTGGCTCCTGGTCCCCTTGGAGGGCGAGGAGGACAACGAGGCGAAGCGCCTGCTCACGGGCCGCATAGAAGGCTCGACGCTGGCCGCGGTGCTGGCCGCGCTGGTGGGCTGCGCGCTCTTCCTGTCGATGCTGGACAACGGCGCGGTCACGATCTTCTCGGTGCTGGTGATCCTGGCCGTGGGCGCGGCGGCGCGCGGTGCCCGGCGCCGCCGGGAGACCCCCGAGCCGGAGGCCGAGGCCGCGCACCCGCGTGCCGAGGCGCCGCCCGAGACCCAGGCCCCGCCGACCCCCATGGTGATGTCCTGGTGGCGGGATCCGCTGGTCAAGGACGGCACCACGGGACCCGTGGGCATGGGCTACCTGTGGGGTCCGGAGGACGCTCACGGCGCCACCCGGTCGCCCGCGTCGGCGGACAGCGGCAAGCAGCCGCCGGACGGGGTCGGCGAGTCGCCCGACGACGGCAGCGGCGCGGTGCCCGCGGCGGGGCGCCGGGGCCAGGGCATCGGGGGCCGGACCTTCCTGCTGGCACTGCTGGCGGCGGGCATCGGGACGGCCGCCACCTGGGAGGGGAACCCGCTGGGCGAGGCGCTCCAGACAGGTTTCGCGGCCGCGCTGGCCGTGTTCGGCCTGGGCCTGGCGATCAGCTCGGTCAAGGGCCGCACCGGCTTCGGGACGCTGCTGCTGTCCGTGCTGACGGCCGGGCTGCTGCTGGGGGCCGCGGTGCTGCCCCGCGAGATCGGCACCGACTGGCGGGAGACCCGGTGGCAACCGGCGTCCGTGTCCGCCCTCAAGCCGCAGTACGAGGCGGGGACCGGGCTCGCCACGCTCGACCTGAGCCGCGTCGACGTGCCCGAGGGCCAGACGGTTTCGGTGGAGGCGGACATGGACGCGGGCCGGCTGAAGGTGATCCTGCCGGCGGGCGTGACCGCGAAGACGGACATCAGGGTCCGGCTGGGCGATGTCCGGCTGCCGGGTGAGAAGCCGGACCACGTGCGCGTACAGAAGGACGCGGCGCAGACCCCGGTGCTGGCGCCGCCGGCGGGCGCGAAGCCCGGCGGGACGATGGAGTTGCAGCTGCGGGTGGCTGTGGGACAGGTGGAGGTGGCCCGTGCGGCGTCATGAGTTCCAGCCCGGGCGGCTGCTGGCGGGCCTCGTCCTGCTCACCGCGGGCGTGCTGTACCTGGCCGACGCGTCCGGGGAGCTCGACCTGCCCTGGTTCGTGATCATCCCGATGACGATGGGGGGACTGTCGCTCGCGGCCCTCGTGGGGCTGTCCGCCTACGCCGTGCGGCGCGACCGGAGGGAGTGAAGCCGCTCGTGGAGCCGTGCGTCAAGGGAGAGGGAGGGCGCCCCGGCGAGGATCAGGGGCAGCCAGGCCATCAGGTAGATCAGGTCGTTGCCGTAGTAGTACGGCGAGGTCTGCCAGCTGACCGTGAGCCACAGGCTCAGCGAGATCAGCGCGCCGCCGGTGGCCGCGACCCGGGTGAACAGCCCGGCGAGGGTGCCGAGCCCGACCAGGATCTCCCCGATGGCCAGCAGCACGGCGAAGCCGACCGGGGCCTTGAGGGCGAGGTCCACCAGGGCGGGTACGGCCGAGCTGTCGCGGACCCCGCGCATCAGGTCCCCGATGGAGCCGTCCCCGGAGGCCTTCAGGAACGCCGAGTCGGTGAGCTTGTCCAGCCCGGCGTACACGAAGGTGACGCCGAGGAAGATCCGCAGCGGCAGCAGCGCGTGCCGGGCGGCCGTCGCCCGCAGGCCGTCCACGCGCGAGGCGGGGGCCTGGGCCGGGGCGGGTGCGGAGTCGGGGCGGTCGTTGGCAGTCACCCGTCCATCATGACCTCGATCACTCGGCCACGTCGATGGTGCAGCGGTTGGATTCCACTCCGGCCGCCGTGACGACCTGGATCTCGGTGACTCCGGGCTCCACGTCCACCGGCACCGGCACCGTCAGCACCTGGTCCGAAGGGCTGCTGAAGCCGCCCGCGACCGGCACCAGCGGCACGTGCACGTGGACGGTGCCGATCCGTACGACCAGACGGGCCAGCATCTCGGGGGTCTGCGCCCCGGGCGGCACGAATCCGACCCCGCGGATCTCGATGTCGTCGCCGGTCCGGATGGCACCGTCCAGTTCGCCGGGCTCCCGGGTCCGGACCACCGACAGCACCAGCGGGCGGCTGCCCTCCGCGTACTTCGCGGCCAGGTAGACGGCGGCCGACAGCGCGGTCAGGACGGCCAGCGACCAGGGCAGCTGCGGCAGCCGGTCCGGGTAGCGGGCCAGCGACACCGCCACGAAGGCCAGCGTGACCGTCGCGACCAGGACGTACTGGGCGTCGGGGAAGCTGCCCCGGCCGGCGTCGTCGGTCAGCAGGTCCGCACCGCGCGGCCGGTCGGCCGGCAGCTTCTGCAGCCGCTGGCCCAGGATCCGCACCGCGACCACCCGCCGGACCAGGACCGCGACCCCGGAGGTGACGGCCAGGACCGTCAGCAGCGGCAGCGCCCGGGTCAGCTCCAGCCCGGCGTACAGCGCCGCGCGTTCGCTTCCGGACGTGGACGCGGCCAGCCGCAGGGCGGGCAGCAGCGCGGCGAAGGCCGTCAGCAGCAGCCAGGCACAGTGCACCGCCCGGGAGGTGGACAGCCGGTTGTCCTCGCCGACCAGCGGGGCCAGCAGCCCGCCCCGCACGGTCTGGGCACGGGCGGCGACGGTCAGCAGGGCCGCCAGCACCAGGGCGGAGAGCAGCCCCGCGGTACGGGCCGGGCTCCAGCCCGTGCCCAGCGCGGTGGCCACCTGTGCCACCAGGAGCACCCCGGCGGCGATCCACACGGCGAGCACGGCCCGCCGGGACAGCAGGTACAGCCAGGAGTGCCCGGCCTCGCGCCCCCGGTCGGCGACGCCGCGTGCGGACAGGGTCAGTTCGTCCGAGACCCACTGGCGGGAGGCTCCGACGGAGCAGGCGACGGCTGCGGGCAGCCCCTGGCCGGCGGCGAGGCCGTCCCGCTTCTCCACGAAGGCGGCGACCGCCCGGCGGTGCCCCTCACGCGCCCCGTGGGGGCAGTCGTCGCAGGTACAGGTCCCGCCGTGGGTACTTCGATGCAATTCTTGGACAGCCACAAGCGTGCCGCCTCTCTAACTACCGTGCAGTGCCTGCGAATTGTGCACCACTGCGGCAGTGCTCCGGATTGCGGCCGATGTCAGAGCGGGTGATTCCCCGGCCGCGGTGTTGACGCGATGCGCTGCCACAGCGGCTGGTAGCTGATCCACGCGACGAGGTCCGAGCCGAGCTGCTGCCGGGTCGCGACCGCACTCCGGTGGTCGATGAGCACCGGCTTCCCGGCGGCTTTCGCGGCCAGCTGGATGCCACAGGCGCGGTCCATCGACAGGAACCACCAGGCCGCCGCGTCCACCGAGTCGCCCACCGTCAGCAGCCCGTGGTTGCGCAGGATCAGACCTTTGTACGGGCCGAGCGCGGCCGCGATCAGCCGGCCCTCCGCCGCGTCCACCGCGACCCCGGTGTACCGCTCCAGCAGCGCGTGGTCCTCGTAGAAGGCGCACGCCTCCTGGCTGATCGGGTCGAGGAGTTCGCCGAGGGCCGCGAACGCCCGGCCGTGGGAGGAGTGCGCGTGCGCCACGGCGACGACCCCGGGCCGGGCCCGGTGCACGGCCGCGTGCACGGCGAACGCCGCCTGGTTGACGTGCTGTTCGCCCTCGACGACCCGCCCGTCGCCGTCGACGAGCAGCAGGTCCCCCGCGGTGGTCCGGCCGAGGGCCAGGCCGAAGGGATTGACCCAGAAGCAGTCGGTGAACTCCGGGTCCCGGGCCGTGATGTGCCCGGACACCCCGTCCTCGAAGCCGAGTTCGCCGAACAGCCGCAGCGCCCCGGCCAGCCGCTCCTTGCGGTGGGCGCGCTCCTCGGCCGGATCCGCGTGCACCGGCGGCATCGCGAACCGCAGCCGCTCCGGCGGCACCGGCCCGGGCGCCGCCCCCGGCCCGGCCACCGCCGCCCCCGCTGCGGGCGCCGAAGCGGGTACGGGCGGGGCTGCGGGTACGGGCGGGGCTGCGGGCTGCTGCTCGGCCATGTGCGGGCGCTCCTTCGTCGGCTGGCGCGCAAGGTACCGAGGCCCGGGTGAGGAGGCCAGACAAACGGCGAGGCCGCCGCCCCCCGAAGGGGACGGCGGCCTCGCGGGCGCCGGGCGGGAGGGGTCGCTCCCGCGCGGTGCCTACTCCCACTCGATGGTGCCCGGCGGCTTGCTCGTGCAGTCCAGCACGACGCGGTTGACGTCCGGCACCTCGTTGGTGATGCGGGTGGAGATGCGGGCGAGCACCTCGTACGGCATCCGGGTCCAGTCCGCCGTCATGGCGTCCTCGGAGGAGACCGGGCGCAGCACGATGGGGTGGCCGTAGGTACGGCCGTCGCCCTGCACGCCGACGCTGCGGACGTCCGCGAGCAGGACGACCGGGCACTGCCAGATCTCGCGGTCGAGGCCGGCCGCGGTCAGCTCGTGGCGGGCGATGGCGTCGGCCTCGCGCAGCAGGTCCAGGCGCTCCTTGGTGACCTCGCCGACGATGCGGATGCCCAGGCCGGGGCCCGGGAAGGGCTGGCGCTGGACGATCTCCTCGGGCAGGCCGAGGTCCTGTCCGACCATGCGGACCTCGTCCTTGAACAGCTGGCGCAGCGGCTCGATGAGCTTGAACTCGAGGTCCTCGGGCAGCCCGCCGACGTTGTGGTGCGACTTGATGTTCGCGGTGCCGGTGCCGCCGCCGGACTCGACGATGTCCGGGTACAGGGTGCCCTGGACCAGGAACTCGACGGGCTGGTCGCCGGGGGCCTCGGCGACGATCTCGGCCTGGGCCTGCTCGAAGACCCGGATGAACTCGCGACCGATGATCTTCCGCTTCTCCTCGGGGTCGGAGACCCCGGCGAGGGCGGTCAGGAAGCGCTCCTGCGCGTCGACGACCTTCAGCTTGACGCCGGTGGCCGCGACGAAGTCCTTCTCGACCTGCTCGGTCTCGCCCTTGCGCATCAGGCCGTGGTCGACGTAGACGCAGGTCAGCTGGTCGCCGATGGCCTTCTGGACGAGGGCCGCGGCGACCGCGGAGTCCACGCCGCCGGAGAGGCCGCAGATGGCGCGCCGGTCGCCGACCTGCTCGCGGATGGCCGCGACCTGCTCGTCGATGACGTTGCCGGTGGTCCAGTTGGGCTCGATGCCGGCGCCGCGGTAGAGGAAGTGCTCCAGGATCTGCTGGCCGTGCGTGGAGTGCATCACCTCGGGGTGGTACTGCACGCCGTACAGCTTCTTCTCGTCGTTCTCGAAGGCGGCGACCGGCACCACGTTCGTGGACGCGGTGACCGTGAAGCCCTCGGGAGCGGCGGAGCAGGCGTCGCCGTGCGACATCCACACCGACTGCTGGGTGGGGGTGCCCTCGAACAGCGTCGAGCCGGGCTTGGAGACGGCCAGCGGGGTGCGGCCGTACTCGCGGGCGCCGGTGTTGTCGACGGTGCCGCCGAGGGTGACGGCCATCAGCTGGAAGCCGTAGCACATGCCGAAGACCGGGACACCGGCCTCGAACAGCGCGCGGTCGAGCTGGGGAGCGCCCTCTTCGTACACGGAGGACGGGCCGCCGGAGAGGATGATCGCCTTGGGGTTCTTGGCCAGCATCTCGGACACGGGCATCGTGCTGGGCACGATCTCGCTGTAGACCCGGGCCTCACGGACGCGGCGGGCGATGAGCTGGGCGTACTGAGCACCGAAGTCGACAACGAGGACGACGTCCGGGGCGGCGGAGGGTGCTTCTGGCACGGGGCGGCCTTCCGGCGGAAAGGGTGTTGTTTTGTCGATTCTAACGGGGACCGCACCCCCCTCTTCGTCTCACCATCCGAACCCGTTTGGTTCCGGAGGGGGCCGAGGGCAATAATCCGTTTCATGCGCAAGCAGCTGAGCTTCCTCTTTACCTATGGCACCGGCCGGTCCGGTCGCCATGGGTACACGTGCTGCTCCGCTTGAGCCACTGACTTCCCAGAGCGCCCCGGTCCGACAGGACCGGGGCGCTCTGCGTTTCCGCTCCTGTCGGCACACACCACAGGAGAGATCATGACCACCACCACGGCCACCGCCACCACCGCGACGACCGCCACGACCCCCGCCGCCGACACCGATCGCCTCATCGCCGGCTGCCGCGAGCGCATCGACGCGATCGACGACCGGATCATCGGCCTCATCCAGGAGCGGACGGCCGTCTCCGCCGTCATCCAGGAGGCCCGGATCGGCTCGGGCGGCCGCCGGGTGCACCTGTCCCGCGAGATGGAGGTCCTCGCGCACTTCAGCGACGCGCTCGGCACCAAGCCCGGCACGGCGCTCGCGATGACGCTGCTGGAGCTGTGCCGCGGCCGCATCTGACCCGCAGGGGCGCCGCCCCGGCCGGCCGCGCACCGGGTCGGCCTGCCGTTCGTCACTCGTACGGAGCGTGACCGGCCCCGCGGGCCTTCGTTGGTGAGGTTGTCCGTGCCAGCCAGGCGCGGGACCGCACCAACCACGCGTGGCTCCGCTGGAGCGATGAGACGTACGGCACGTGGAGCGTACGTCGTGGGACCTCGCTCCAGCGTGTGACCGGACGGCAGGGGACAGCAGCCCGGTCACCCAGAGGACGGCCGGCACCGGGGACGCCCGGGGCCGGCCGATCCGCTTTTCCGCGGCACACCCGCCGTACGCCCGCCGTACGCCCGCCGCACGCCGCAGCCACCGCGCCGGCCGGACGCATGCGAGTCGCTCCGGCCGCCGTACGCATCGCCGCCCGCGGCTACGCGCCGGCCGTGCGGCGCCGGAAGGCCAGCACCAGCACACCGCCCGCCAGCACCGCGGCGCCCGCGAGAGCGGCCAGCGGCAGGGCGTTGCCGCCGCCCGTCGAGGCGAGGTCGCCGCCGGGGCGCGCGGAGGCCGAGGCGGACGCGCTCGGGGTGGGGCTCGCGGTCGCGGAGGCAGTCGGCGACGGGGTCGCGGTCGTGGTCGGCACCGGCTGCGGGCTCGCGGCGGTCTTGGCGTTCAGGACGATCTTCGCGGTGTCGTTGGCCCGGTTGCGGTCCAGCCGCCGAGGACCGGCCGTGCCGGCGTCGGCGCCGAAGGACCGGCCGATGGTGACGGACCCGGCCGCGTCCGGAACGTACCGCTCCACCACCATCTCGAAGGGGAAGCTCACCGCGTCCCCGTCCAGGAAGACCTTCGCGGCGCGGGTGCAGAAGTAGCGGGGCGCGCCCAGCTGCTCCGCGCGCGCGGCGCCGGCCGCGGTCCGGGCGGAGCAGTTCTCGGGCTTGCGGGTGACCTTCGCGCCCGCCGGGATCCGTACGTCGGCCACGCCGAACGGCTCGCCGTCGGGGTCTTCCAGCCAGGCCGGGCCCTGGTTGCGCAGGGCGACGCGCATCGGGACCGTGGCTCCCTCGGCGCCCCGGACGGTGGCGCCGAACGCGGCGAAATCGGCTTCGTTCGCCGTCTCGAAGGTGAAGTCCTGCCCGTTGTCCGAGGGGCGCAGGTCCGCGGTGGTCGGAGCCGCGGCCCCTGCGGGCCTCGCCGAGAGGCCGAGCGCGGCGCCCTTGTCCGCGCCGGTCCGGGCGCCGGCGGCGTGGGCGGCCGTACGGGGGCTGTGCCCGGCGGCCCGCTCCGGGTCCTCGTCCGGGTCCGGGATGAGGGCGTAGCCGAACGCGTCGCTGCGGGCGTGCCGGTTGGTGAGCAGCGTCAGCGGGCTGTCCAGCTCGTACGTCGCGCCCGCCTCGAAGGGGCCGGTGAAGTGGCACCGGACGGTGCTGGCGCGCACCGCGCGGCGGGGGTCGGGGTACTCGCAGTTGTCGTAGCGCTCGACGAACTCCAGGCCCCGGGTGGTGTCGAGGGTGAGGAGGAGTTCGCCGGCGTCCTCGCTGCCCGTGTTGGTGAAGGCGAGCGGCACCGGCTGCCGGTCGCCCACCTTCGTCCGCTCGGACATCTCGAAGGGCAGCACGGAGACGTCGGTGCCGCCGATGCCGACGGTGGTCGTGAAGCCCCGGTAGGACGCGCCGGCGCCCTGGCCCGTCACCGTGAGCTCGCCGGTGTCGCCGGGCCGGGAGCCCTTGAGCGCGAAGACGTCGAGCTCGACCTCCATCGAGGGGCCGGGCGCCGCGCCGGGGCGCTCGCAGACCAGGGTGGTGGCGGTGGTGGTGCACGCCCCGTTCGACCGGGCGGTGACGCGGGCGACGCGGGCCAGCCCGCGGAAGTCGACGGTGAGCGTGTACGCGCCCGTGGTCTGCGCGGTGGGGTTGCGCGCGCTGACCACCAGCTGCTCGTGCTGCGGCTCGCCGGCCCCGGGGTGGGGCCGTACGCGTACTTCCGCGGGGCCGCTCAGGGTGACCTCGGGGCGTCCGGCCGCATGCTCTGCCGCGTGGGCGGGCAGCGCGGAGCCCAGGGTCGCCAGGCCCGCGGCAGCCAGCAGGGAAAGAAGCTTCATGCCCCCTTCGACCTGCGCGGATCGATGCCGGTTGCGTGTTCGGAGATCACGAAATGAGGACGATCGCGGAGGCGCCCGTTCCCGTGACCCGCGTCACGCGGAATTTCCCCTGTCACCCGTACAACCATCGCGGGCGATGACGTGTCATCCATGCGGAACCAACGCTCCGGCGTGAGGGGCTGCACGCGGAGGGGGCGTGCAGCCCCTTCCGCTTTTCCGCCCTCCCCGCCCGCCGTGCGGCGCCGGCCCGGCGGGCGCAGGGCGCCCGGCCGCTACGCGGTGCCCGTGCCGGCCTTCTTCGGCACCTCCGGTACGCCGAGGAACGGCAGCCGCAGCGCGCCGAAGGCCTCCTTCGGGACCGCCGGGGCGGCCGGCTCCACCGCGGCGAGCCGCCGGTACGCCTCGCCCTGGGCCGGCCGCAGGTCCTCCTCGCCGTTGTTGGGCCAGTAGGACATCGCCCGTTCTGCCTGCGCCGTGATCGTCAGCGACGGGTTGACGCCGAGGTTCGCGGAGACCGCCGAGCCGTCCACCACGGAGATGCCCGGGTGCCCGTACAGCCGGTGGTACGGGTCGACCACGCCCTGCTCGGGCGAGGCGCCGATCGGGCAGCCGCCGAGGAAGTGCGCGGTCAGCGGGGTGCCCATCAGCTCGCCGATGTTGCTGCCGGGGAAGCCGTTGATCTCCTCGGCGAGCAGCGTCGCCGCCTGGGTGGCCTCGCGGATCTGCACCGGGTTGGGGGCGCCGTGGCCCTGCCGGGCGGTCAGCAGGCCCTTCCCGATGCCGCCGGGCTTGCGGTACGTGGTCAGGGAGTTGTCCAGCGACTGCATGACCAGACCGATGATGGTCCGCTCCGACCAGCGCCGGTTGGACAGCGAGCGGGCCAGCTGCACCGGGTGCCGTGCGGTCCGCGCGAACCAGGCGCGCACCCGGTGCGGGCTGTACGGCACCTGGAGGATGGTCATGAACCCCATGGCGTTGGAGCCCTTGCCGTAGCGGACCGGCTCGATGTGGGTGTCGGCGTTGGGGTGCACGGACGAGGTGATCGCGACGCCGCGGGTGAAGTCGGCCCCGCGCCCGCCGCCGTGCCGCCTGCGGTAGCGGCGGTCGTCGGTCTGCGCGCCGACCAGGCCCTCGGAGTTGGTGCGGGTGAGGTCGCCGAGCCGTTGCGACAGGCGCGGCAGCAGTCCGCTGTCCTTCATCGTGTGCAGCAGGGTCTGGGTGCCGTACGTGCCCGCCGCGACGACCACGTACCGGGCGCGCAGCTCCCTGCCCGGGGCCCTGCGGCGGGCGTCGGTGGGGACGGTGCGGACCCGGTAGCCGCCGTCGGGGTGCTCGGCGAGGGCGGTGACGGTGGTCATCGGGTGGATGACGGCGCCCGCGCGCTCGGCGAGGTGCAGGTAGTTCTCGTTCAGGGTGTTCTTCGCGCCGTGCCGGCAGCCGGTCATGCACTCGCCGCATTCGGTGCAGGCCTTGCGGGCGGGGCCGGCGCCGCCGAAGTACGGGTCGGGGACCTCCGCGCCGGGGCGGGCGGTGCGGGTGCCGTCGGCGTCCGCGTCCGCGCCGTCGCCGAAGAACACGCCGACGGGGGCCATGTGGAAGGAGTCGGCCACGCCCATCTTCTCGGCGGCCGCCTTGAGGTGGACGTCGGAGGGGGTCATGGTCGGGTTCAGGCGCACCCCGAGCATTCGTTTGGCCTGGTCGTAGTACGGGGCGAGCTCGTCCTGCCAGTCGGTGATGCCTGCCCACTGCCGGTCCTCGAAGAAGGCGGTGGGGGGCACGTACAGGGTGTTGGCGTAGTTGAGGGAGCCGCCGCCCACGCCGGCGCCCGCGAGGACCATCACGTTGCCGAGCAGGTGGATGCGCTGGATCCCGTAGAGCCCGAGGGCCGGGGCCCACAGGTAGTTCCGCAGGTCCCAGCTGTTCTTCGGGAGGCTCTCGCGGGTGAAGCGGCGGCCTGCCTCCAGGACGCCGACCCGGTAGCCCTTCTCGGTGAGGCGCAGTGCCGAGACCGACCCCCCGAAACCCGATCCGATGACGATGACGTCGTAGTCGTACGACACTGCCGTGCCTCCCAGGGCGGTTCAGCGGCGGTTCAGACGGGTCCAACGGGACTTCAGCGCAGCCGGAGGGCCTTCATGACCTTGAGGCTGGTGGTCATGAACGCGGCGTACTTGGCGTCGTCCATGCCCATCGAGGGGCCCATCGGGAGCAGCCGCTGCTGGGCGACGGTCTGCGCCTCGGTGTACTTGAGGATGCCCTCGGAGCCGTGCCGGCGGCCGAGGCCGGAGTCCTTCATGCCGCCCATGGGGGCGTGGACGCTGCCGTAGGCGGGGGCGTAGCCCTCGTTGATGTTGACGGTGCCGGTGCGCAGCCGGGCCGCGACGGCGTGGCCGCGGCGGGAGTCCTTGGTCCAGACGCTCGCGTTGAGTCCGTACGGGGTCGCGTTGGCGAGCGCGACGGCCTCGTCCTCGTCGGTGAAGCGGTAGATCGAGACGACCGGGCCGAAGGTCTCCTCGGCGCACACGGCCATGGGGGCCTCGACGCCGTCGAGGATGGTGGGCTCGTAGAAGAGCGGGCCGATGTCGGGGCGGGCCACGCCGCCGGCGACCAGCGTCGCGCCCTTGGCCACGGCTTCGTCCACGTGCCGCTGTACGTTCTCCAGCTGGCGTTCGCCGACCAGCGAGCCCATGTCGGCGCCGTACGCGAGGGAGCCGCCGAGCCGCATCGCCTTGGTGCGGGCGGCGAAGCGCTCCACGAAGGCGTCGGCGATCGAGGCGTGCACGTACAGCCGCTCGATGGAGATGCAGAGCTGGCCGGCGGAGGAGAAGCAGGCGCGGACGGCGCCCGCGGCGGCCTTCTCGACGTCGGCGTCGCGCAGCACCAGCATGGCGTTCTTGCCGCCGAGTTCGAGGGTGACGCCGACGAGCCGGTCCGCGGCGCCGCGGGCGACCTCGCGGCCGGTGCGGGTGGAGCCGGTGAAGGAGACGTAGTCGGCGTGCCGGACCACCTCGGGGCCGACGACCGGGCCCTCGCCGAGCACGACCTGGAAGACCTCGCCGGGCAGCCCGGCCTCGATCAGCAGGTCGCGGGCCCACAGGGCGGTCAGCGCGGTCTCGGTGTCGGGCTTCATGACGACCGCGTTGCCGGCGACGAAGGCGGGCAGGGCGTCGCCGACGGAGAGTTCGAGGGGGTAGTTCCAGGGTGCGATCTGGCCGATGACCCCGCGGGGCTGGCGCAGCTCGGTGACCTTGGTGAGGGTCGGCACGGCGCCCGCGTGGCCCTTGGGGCGCAGGTACGCGGGGGCCTTGCGGCCGTAGTGCCGGGCGGCCATCGCGACGGCCTGGATCTCCTCGTGGGCGTGCAGGCGGGCCTTGCCGGTCTCCAGCTGGATCAGGTCGAGGACCTCGGCCTGGCGCTCCAGGAGCATGTCGTGGAAGCGCAGCAGCACGGCGGCGCGGCGGCGTACGGGCCAGGCGGCCCAGGCGGGCTGGGCGGCGCGGGCGGCCTCGAAGGCGCTCGCGACCTCCTCGGGGGTGGCCTCGGGCAGGTCCGCCAGCTTGTCCCCGGTGAGCGGGGTGTGGTTGGCGGTGCGGCCGGAGCCGGTGACTCCGCGGGTGAGCCGGGCCACGAGCCCTGGGGTCACCACGTCGGCGGCGGTACGCGCGCCGGCCGGGGCGGGGGCCACCGGGTTGGTGGTGACCGGGACGCTGCGGAGGGGGGCCGGGGCCTGCGAGTCCGTCATGGCGGTGAGCGTATGACGTTCCGGGCAGCTTTGGGTACCCGTCGGTAACCATTTTTTGCCCATCCTGCCAGTGATCACTGGCAGAACTGGCCTGATCCCGTACGGAACCGGTCGGCCGGGCTGCGGGCTGCGGGCTACGGGCTACGGGCTACGGGCTACGGGCTACGGGCTACGGGCTACGGGCTACGGGCTACGGGCTACGGGCTACGGTGCCCGCCAGCCGCGCAGCACGGTGTCGAACTGCCCGCGGGTCTTGGACCAGGTCGACTCCGGGCCCGACATGTAGATCGCGTACTCGACGCCGTCGGGCGCCACGTACATCTGGTCGATGGCGTGCCGCTTGCCCGGG
The DNA here is from genome assembly GCF_036194065.1 of Streptomyces sp. NBC_00239. Classification (NCBI taxonomy): domain Bacteria; kingdom Bacillati; phylum Actinomycetota; class Actinomycetes; order Kitasatosporales; family Streptomycetaceae; genus Streptomyces; species Streptomyces sp. NBC_00239. The sequence goes on from NZ_CP108095.1 coordinate 3,453,606, forward strand.
AAGTCCTTCTTCTCGGTCCAGGTGAACTCCCAGATGCCCGCCTGGGTCCGGTCCCGGAAGGTGTTCGGGTGCAGGGTCCGGCGCTGGTACTGGGGCAGCCGGGTGCGGACGATCCCCTCGACGTCGAGCAGGTGCATGTACGGGTTCGCGAACTTCGGGGACTTGTCCACGCCGATGCGGATCCGGTGCTTCCCGTTGTCCGGGGTGTAGTCGATCTGGTCCCCGTCCATCTGGCGGGTCCAGCCCTTGGGCACCCACAGGGTGAACCCCTCCGGGTCCTGGACCTCCTTCCAGCCGGCCGGCGCCGCCCCGGGCCCGCCCTGCCCGTCGGTGCTGCCGGAGGTGGTGGTCTCCCGCGAGCCGGCACCCTCTGCGGAGTCGCCGTAGTACTTGAGGATGCCGAAGGCGATGCCGCCGCCGAGCAGCGCCGCCACCACGGCCACGACGGCCGCGCGCCGGACGCGTCCCGCGGAGGGCCGCCACGGCGCGCCGGACGAGGGCTGCGGGTGCCGGAGCGACTGCTGAGGCTGCTGCGGCTGTTGCGACTGCGGGTACTGCTGGTGCTGAGCGGGCTGCGGGTGGGGCTGCTGCGGCTGGTGCTGGGCGCGGGGAAGCTGGCGCCGGGGCTGGTGGTGGTGCGGGTGCTGCTGCTGCGGGTGCCGCTGGGGCAGCGGCGTGGTCGGCGCCTGGCCGTCCGGGCCCGAGGCCGCCGGGGCGGCGGCCGAGCCCGTCGACGGGGCCGACGCGGCGGTCCGGGCGGCGCCCTCGGGGCCGAACTGCTGGGTCGGCACGTAGGCGTGGGCCGACCGCGGTTCGCGGCCCTCCATCGCCTCGATCAGCATCTGCTCGACCTCGTCGGCCGCGGGCCGCTCGGTCGGGTCCTTGCGCAGCAGGGCCGTGATGACCGGGCCCAGCGCGCCCGACTGCCGCGGCGGCGGCGGGTCCTCGTGCACGACGGCCTGCAGGCTGGAGATGGGCGAGGTCCGGCGGAACGGCGACCGGGCCTCGACGGCCGTGTAGAGGGTCGCGCCCAGCGACCACAGGTCGGAGGCCGGGGCGGGGGCGCCTCCGGTGACCCGCTCGGGCGCCAGGTAGTCGATGGAGCCCACGAGTTCGCCGGTGCGCGTGATCGAGGTGTCGCCCTCGATCGCGGCGATGCCGAAGTCCGTGAGCAGCACCCGGCCGTCCTTGGCCAGCAGCACGTTTCCGGGCTTCACGTCCCGGTGGAAGACGCCCACCGCGTGCGCGGCGCGCAGCGCGCCCAGGACGTGCAGGCCGATGCGTGCGGCCTCGCGGGGCTCGATCCGGCCGGCGGCCTTGGCCGCGTCGGCGAGCGACGGGCCGTCGATGTACTCCATGACGATCCACGGCCGGTCGTCGTGTTCGAGCACGTCGTGGACGGTGACCACGGCCGGGTGCGCGATGCGGGCGGCCGCGCGGGCTTCCTTCTGCGTGCGCGCGTGCAGCACGGCCCGGTCCGCCTCGGCGACGTACAGACCCGCCGTCAGTTCCTTGACGGCGACGGTCCTGTGCAGCACTTCGTCGTGGGCGCGCCACACCTTGCCCATGCCGCCGCTGCCGATGGACTCGCCGAGCCGGTACCGGCCCGCGAGCACTGCGCCCGCGCCTGTCCTCTGATTCACGAAATCCTGCCGCTCTGTGCTCCGGATGGCCAGATTACGGAGCGGCGGGACGCTCCTGGTACCACGGAGGGCCCGCGAGACCGCACTGTGACGCAACTGTCGGTTTCGGCTGCCCGTTCGGGGCCCGAAGGCCTGTTCAGCCGCCCGACTGATAACTGGCCGTGGCCCGTTGGTAGATCTCGGTGACCTTGTCGCGGCTGTCCTCCGGGCCGACCGCCATGACCACGTGGTAGCGGCCACCGAGCGCCAGCACCCGGTTGCGGACGAAGACATTCCGCCCACCCGCGTCGGTCCACGTGTACTGCCCCTCGGCCATGACCTTCTGACCGACGGTGAGGGACCGCACGTCGGCGGCCGTGGCCCAGCTGGAGGAGCGGTACGGGTTCAGCTCGCGCTCCTTGTCGCGCTGATACCCGAGCGGGTCCGGGGTGCCCTGGATCGCGTCCCGGCCCGGTACGACGATCAGTTCGTAATCGCCGTTGGTGTACCGGACCTGGCCGGCGTCGTTGATCGGCCGGCGGTCCCAGCCGTCGGGGACGGCGACCTGGAAGCCCTCGGTGTCGCGGGCCAGCGTGTAGCCCTTGCCCACGTCGACCGGCGGGGTGGTCTGCGGCTTCGGCCTCGAAGGGGCCGGGGCGGAGGTCCGGGGGGCGGCCGGGGTGGGGCTGCGCTCCCCGGTGCGGTCCGGACTCTGCTGCGGGGCCGGGCCGGTGGCGGCCGGCGGCCGCTGCTCGATGCCGTTGGCCGCGGGCTCCGTCTCGGGCAGGAAGACCATCGCGTACGCCACCGCCCCGGCCAGCGCCACCAGCACGCCGATCAGCAGGTTCCGGCCCAGCGAACCGGCGGGCCGCGCCTTGGCCGGGGGCCGGGCGGCGGGCCGGGGCGAGGGCCGCGGCCGCTTCCCGGAGCCCTTGGCCGAGCGCGTCGAGCGCGCCGACTGGGCCGCGTACGCCGAGGATTCGGTCGCGTACGACGACGTGCCCGAGGGCTTTGGGGACGGCTCGGGGCGCGGCGGCGGGGGCGCCGACCGGCCGGACTGCCGGTGCCGGTGCCTGCCGTGCCCGCCCGAGTCCCGGCCGCCGCCGGAACCCCGTCGCCTGCGCACGAGTTCGCCCCGGCGGCGCACGATCGGCAGCCGGGTGGCGTCGGGGACGGGCGGCTCGACGACCGGAATACCTGCATCCGCTTCGGGGGCGGAGCGCACGAGGGAGCGCAGCCAGCCGCGCAGCTCCTCGAAGTCCGGGCGTTCGGTCGGGTCCTGACGCAGCAGCGATTCGACCACGGGCCGCAGCGGGCCGCACTCCTCGGCGTACGCGGGCGGCTCCGAGCAGACCATCTCGACCAGCTCGGCGGCGTTGTCCTCCGGGTAGGGGGCGTGGCCCTGCACGGCGCGGTAGAGCAGCGCACCGAGCGCCCACAGATCGGTGGCCGGCCCGACGGGGGCCGCGAGCTGCCAGTTCTCGTGTACGGGATGGGCCTGTTCGGGGGCCCATCGCTCGGTGAGGGCCCCGACGACCGCGATCCGGGTCTGCCGGGCCCGCTCGGCGGCGAGCGGCGTGCCGGGCCCGCGCCCGGCGGCCCGCGCGTGCCCGGGCTCGTCCCAGCCGGAGGGCCGGGTCGGCTGTACGGGCACGTGCACGGGGGCAGTGGCGGGAGCGGGTACGGGGGCGTGCTCGGGCGTCGCGGGGGCGGGCGCCACGGGCTCGGGGGCGGGCCCGGGCGCGGGCGTGTACCCGGCGGGCAGGGCCGGGGTCCGCGGGGTCGCGCCGTGCCAGGTGGCGTCCGGGCCGCCGTACGGATACGAGTAGCCCTGCGGCAGGTTCGAACCCTGCGGCCTCGGCTCGGGCTCGGCGGCGCGCCGCTCCTCGGCGACCCGGGCGGCGGCCTGGGCCCCGGCCCGGTAGGCGGCGATGGCTCCGGCGCGGGCGGCGGCCTTGAGATCGGGCGCCGTACCGGCCTGTCCGTCGGCGTGCGGTCCGGCGGCGCCCGGATGGGCACCGGGGGCGTGCCCCGCAGCCGGCAGCGCGGGCGCCCGGTCCGGCCGGGGCGCCGGCCCGGGAGCGGGCGGCCCGGCAGCGGAGGAGGCGGAAGCGGAGGGCGCCGACGACCCGGGCGGCACGGGCCCGGACGGCACGGGCGCGGGCGGTGCCGGGGGCGGGCTCGGGAGCAGGGTCCCCGGGGGGCCCTGCTCCTCGGCCGGCGGCACCACGTCGTAGCCGCACAGGGCCTCTTCGGCCGCGCCCGCGGCCAGCCCGGTGAGCACCACCCGGCCGTCCTCGCAGACCAGCACCGTACGGGTGGTGATGTTCCGGTGCGTCCAGCCGTGCGCGTGCAGCACGCGCAGCGCCGTCAGCACGTCCGAGGCGACCTCGGCGGCCCGGTAGGGGCTGAGCGGGCGGTCGGCGAGCAGCGCGGCGAGCGGCCGGGCGAGGACGAGTTCGCTCACTATCCACAGCGAGCCGCCCTCGGCGAAGACGTCGAAGACCTGGTCCAGGCGCGGGTGGTCGGGGATGCCGGCGGCCGCCTGGGCCGCCTCGATCGCCCGCCGCACGGCCGGCTCGGCGGGCCGCCGGGTGGCGCCGCCGACTGTCCGGCGCGCGGCCTGGGCCGGAGCCGGTCCGCCGCGGCCCGCGCCGTCCGGCAGTTCGGCGTCGAGCAGCTCGGCGTCCACGATCTCCGGCAACGGCACCTGCCGGACCAGCACTTCCTGTCCGCTGCGGGTGTCGAAGGCCCGGGTCTCGACGAGCTCGTACGCGTCGGACGGCGGCAGCGGCAGACGGTAGCGGTCGGCAAGAACCCTTCCCGCGTACTCCTCCACGACCCCTCCCCAGAGCGTTCCCCCGTCACGAGCAGCCACGGTCCACATCGCCGCAGAACAGGCCAATTACGGTCGTTTACCGGCCCATTGCGGCTGCGTACGGTCCGCGGTCTCTCACGATACGTCGCAGGAGCCACCCGCGTCGCGAGTCCGGTGAGGTCAGGCCCGGTCGGGGGATTCCGGTTACCGCGGTCCCGCGCCGCACCCGGCCCCGCGACCCGCCCCGCCCCTCGCCGCCCCGGCGCGCACCGTACCGCCGGCCCCCGACCGTCCCGGCCGGCACCGCCCGGCCCGCACCGCCCGCGCGGTCAGTCCTTGGGCTGGAACGTCGCGAACGCCGTCTCGCGCAGCGTCTTGCACTCCTTGGAGTCCCACTCGGAGACCTTGCAGCTGATCATGATCGCGTAGCCGTGGCGGGCGTCCACCTTGAAGCCGCGGTTGAGCACCCGGATCCGGTCCCCGCCCTGCTCGCGCTCGAACTGCCAGTCGGCGACCGTCGGGTAGCCGCGGTACTCCTTCTCCGCGATTCCGATCAGCTTGTAGCCGCTGCTGCTGCTGGAGACGGCCGTCGCCAGCTGGATCCAGGCGAGCCGGGCGTCGTCCAGCGGGCTGTCGTTGAAGTCGACCTGCACCCGCGGGAAGCCGCCGTCCCGGCTGTGGATGCGGCCGGAGTCGTCGCCCGCTATCCGCTTGTGGGTGAAGTCGGCCGGCAGCGCCATCGTGAAGTGGAAGCGGCTGTCGGTGACCTGGGTGTACCCGGCCGGCAGTGCGCCCGGCTTGCCCCGGCCCTGGCCTTGCCCCTGGTTCTGCCCCTGGCCCGCGGTCTTGCCCTGACCGTCCTGGCCGGTGCCCCGGGTCTGCCCGGACTGCTGCCCGTCACCCTTGCCCTGCCCCTTGCCGCCCTGGGCGGAACTCCCGGCGGATCCGCCCGAGGCCGCGCCGGGGGCGGGCGTGCCGGGGGAGGCCGAGGAGCCCTTCTGCCCGTTCTTGCTGTCGCGGTCCGCGTCGTCGTCCCCGCCGACGATGTAGGCGATGACCCCGCCGATGGCGGCGAGCACCGCGACGAACGACACGACCGCCAGCGCGATGGTGCGGCGCGGCATCACGTCGGTGAGCGACGCGGTCGGCGCCGTCCGGCGGACGGCCGACGGCTGCCCCGCGGAACCGGGCCCGGCCGACTCGGACTTCACCGCCGCGGCGGCGGCCCGAGCCGACTTCAGCGCCGCCTTGGCCTGCTCGCGCTTCTCGCGCTCCTTCTCCTTGGCCGCCCTCGCGGCCCGCGCCGCCTCCTTGGCCGCTTCCCGCGCCGCCTCCTTGTCCGGGACCGGCGCGATCACGGGGAGGGCGATCATGCGGGTCTCGTCTGCGGGCGGCTCCGGTTCCGGTTCCGGCGCGTGGATGACCGCGTTGAGCAGGACGCGCGCGCCCTCGTCGTCGAGCCGGTGCTCGGGGTCCTTGGCGAGCAGCCCGTAGATGACGTCGGTCAGCGGGCCGGCGTTCTTCGGCGGGTCCACCGGCTCGGTCATGACGGCGGTCAGGGTGGCGAGCGCCGACCCCTTGTCGTACGGCGGTACGCCCTCGACGCACGCGTAGATCAGGCCGCCGAGCGACCACATGTCGGCGGGCGGGCCGGGCTTGTAGCCGCGGGCGCGCTCGGGCGAGATGTACGAGGGGGCGCCGACGAGCATGCCGGTGGAGGTGACCGAGGGGTCGCCCTCGACCTGGGCGATGCCGAAGTCCGTGAGGACGACCCGGCCGCTCTCCGACATCAGCACGTTGGAGGGCTTCACGTCGCGGTGCAGGATGCCCTCGCGGTGCGCGGCCCGAAGCACGTCGAGCACGGCGAGGCCGACCTCGGCGGCGCGGCGCGGCGTGAGGGTGCCCTTGTCGCGGATGTACTCGGCGAGCGAGGAGCCCTCGACGAGTTCCATGACGATCCAGGGCCGGTCGTCCTCGTGGACCACGTCGAAGACCGTCACCGCGCCGCCACTGCGGATCCGCGCGATCGCCTTGGCCTCGCGAAGGGTCCGCGTGATCAGGCGGCGCTTCTCGTCCTCGTCGATGGCGGAGGGAAAGCGGAGTTCCTTGACGGCGACCGTACGGCCGAGGGTTTCGTCGACCGCACGCCAGACCGTGCCCATGCCGCCCTTGCCGAGGACGCGGCCGAGCCGGTAGCGGCCGGCGAGCAGCCGACCCTCGTGCTCGCCGGTCTCCGACGGACCGTCAATGGGCTTCTTGGCGAGCGCGACCGGCGCCGCATCGGCACGCCGCGGCGCCCCCGATGCCGCCGGCGCGTCCGACGGCTCCGGTGCCTGCGGCACGTCAGGCGCCCCGGGCGCGGCACCGACTTCGGCGCCCGTACCGGGTCCCGCCTCCGCATCGGCTGCCGCGGCAGCTTCCTTCGCGGGGGAACCGGCGGCACCGCCCGCGAGGTCCTGCGACTTGCGCGTGTGCTCCGGCTTCGACATGCGTCCCCTCTGCGATCGGTACACCCCCGCCTCGGCAGGGAGCGTGGCAACCCGCCCCGGCAGAAACCTCATTGTTCCTCACTCCGGCACGGACGGGCGCCCGGGGTCCGCGGTTCCGCCGAACCTCAGAAGGGCCTCAAGATCGTTAAAGCGGAACGATGTCCGGCGCGCCCAGCCGGGCCGCGTCGGCGGTCTGGTCGTCGGGCTGGCGCTGCGACTCCCGCTCCGCCTGCACCCGCTTCTCGTAGTGCTCCACTTCCTTCTCCATCTGCTGCTCGTCCCAGCCCAGCACCGGAGCCATCAACTCCGCGCACTCGCGCGCACAGCGCGTCCCCCGGTCGAAGGTCTCGATCGAGATCCGGGTCCGCCGGGTCAGCACGTCGTCCAGATGGCGGGCCCCCTCGTGCGACGCCGCGTAGACCACCTCCGCCCGCAGGTAGTCCTCCGCCCCGCCGAGCGGCTCCGCGAGGCCGGGGTCGGCCGCGATCAGGTCCAGCAGTTCCTCCGTCAGGGACCCGTACCGGTTCAGGAGATGCTCGATCCGCGCCACGTGCAGCCCGGTCCGCGCGGCCGTGCGGGCCCGTCCGTTCCACAGCGCCCGGTACCCCTCGGCGCCCACCAGCGGCACGTCCTCCGTGACACAGGCCGCCACCCGCTGGTCGAGGCCGTGCACGGCCTCGTCCACCGCGTCCTTCGCCATCACCCGGTACGTCGTGTACTTGCCGCCCGCCACCACCACCAGGCCCGGCGCCGGGTGCGCGACGGTGTGCTCGCGCGACAGCTTGCTCGTGGCGTCCGACTCCCCCGCCAGCAGCGGCCGCAGGCCCGCGTACACCCCCTGTACGTCCTCCCGGGTGAGCGGCACCGCCAGCACCGAGTTCACGTGCTCCAGCAGGTAGTCGATGTCCGCGCTCGACGCCGCCGGGTGCGCCTTGTCCAGGTCCCAGTCGGTGTCCGTGGTGCCGACGATCCAGTGCCGGCCCCACGGGATCACGAACAGCACGGACTTCTCGGTCCGCAGGATCAGCCCGGAGGACGAGTGGATCCGGTCCTTGGGTACGACCAGATGGATGCCCTTCGACGCCCGTACGTGGAACTGGCCGCGCTCCCCGATCAGCGCCTGGGTGTCGTCCGTCCACACCCCGGTGGCGTTGACGATCTGCTTGGCGCGGATCTCGTACGCCCCGCCGCCCTCGACGTCCTGGACCTTCGCGCCGACCACCCGCTCGCCCTCGCGCAGGAAGCCCACCACCCGGGCCCGGTTCGCGGCCGCCGCACCGTACGCCGCGGCCGTGCGCACCAGGGTGGCCACGTACCGCGCGTCGTCCATCTGGGCGTCGTAGTACTGCAAGGCCCCCACCAGCGCGTCCTTGCGCAGGCACGGAGCGACCCGCAGGGCCCGCTTGCGCGACAGGTGGCGGTGCACGGGCAGCCCGCGGCCGTGCCCGCTGGAGACCGACATCGCGTCGTACAGCGCCACGCCCGAACCGGCGTAGAACCGCTCCCAGCCCTTGTGCTGGAGCGGATACAGGAACGGCACCGGCTTGACCAGGTGCGGTGCGAGCCGCTCCAGCAGCAGGCCGCGCTCCTTCAGCGCCTCGCGGACCAGCGCGAAGTCGAGCATCTCCAGGTACCGCAGGCCGCCGTGGATCAGCTTGCTCGATCTGCTCGACGTCCCGGAGGCCCAGTCGCGCGCCTCCACCAGCCCGGTCGAGAGTCCGCGCGTGACGGCGTCCAGCGCGGTGCCCGCGCCGACCACGCCCGCGCCCACCACCAGCACGTCCAGCTCGCGCTCGGCCATCCGGGCGAGCGCCTCCGTGCGCTGCGCGGGTCCCAGTACCGCTGTCCTCACTGCTGCCTCCCGGTGGTGCGGGTGTTGCGCCGTTGGTGCGGATGTCGTGCCTGGTGCGGGATGCCCGCGGGTGCGGGCGGGGCGGCCCGCGTCCCCCTCGTCACGATTCTGACCGGATGCGCCCACATCAGCCACCGCCTGTGGACAACACAACGGTGGCCGCCGCCCCACAATGCCGCAGATCGGTCATATATACGCCTAGTCTGACATAGCGCCAACTTCGGCTGTCCACAGGAGTTGCGCGTCCAGCCCCCTCCGGTTAGGGAAGGACGGCCACTCCATGCCCGCAGACCTCGCCGTCATCGGCCTCGGCCATCTCGGCCTCCCCCTCGCCCAGGCCGCGGTCGCCGCGGGCGTCGAGACCATCGGGTTCGACGCCGGGCCGGCGACCGACAGCACCCTCACGGCCGCCGAAGTCCGCCGGATGTCGGCGGCCGGCTTCCGCGTCACCACCAACCCGGCCGAACTGGGCCGGGTCCGCACCGCCGTCATCTGCGCGCCCACCGCCCTCGGCGCCGACCGGGCCCTGGACCTGTCCGCCGTCGGCGAGGCCGCCCGGGCCCTGGCCGCGCGGCTGCGCCCGCACACCACCGTCATCCTCGAATCGGCCGCCCACCCCGGCGTCACCGAGGACTACCTGCGCCCCCTCCTCGAATCCGGCTCCGGGCTGCACGCCGGACGCGACTTCCACCTCGCCTACTCCCCCAGCCGGCTGGACCCGGGCAACCGCACCCACGGCTTCGCCAACACCCCCAAGGTGATCGGCGGCCTCACCCCCGCCTGCACCGAGTCCGCCGCCGCCTTCTACGCCCGGCTGACCGACAAGGTGGTGCGCGCCCGCGGCCTGCGCGAGGCCGAGACCGTACAACTGCTCGAAACCACGTACCGGCACGTCAACATCGCCCTGGTCAACGAGATGGCGGTGCTCTGCCACGACATCGGCGTCGACCTGTGGGACGTCATCCGCTGCGCGGAGACCAAGCCGTACGGCTTCCAGGCCTTCCGCCCCGGCCCCGGAGTCGGCGGCCACGGCGTCCCGCTCGACCCCAATTACCTCCCGCACACCCCCCGCACCCCCGGCCACCCGCTGCGCATGATGGGCCTGGCGCAGGAGGTCAACAACCGGATGCCGCAGTACGTCATCCAGCGCTGCGCCACCCTGCTGAACGAGCACGGCAAGTCCGCCCGCGGGGCCCGCGTGCTGCTCCTCGGCGTGACGTACAAGCCCGACCTGGCCGACCAGGAGGGCTCCCCGGCCCGCGAGATCGCCAGCCGCCTCCTCGACCTCGGCGCGCTGGTCAGCTACCACGACCCGTACATCGCGGGCTGGCGGGTGCGCGACCGGCCGGTGCCGCGCGCGGATTCGCTCTACGAGGCCGCCGCCAGCGCCGACCTGACGGTCCTGCTCCAGCACCACCGCACGTACGACCTCCAGGGCCTGGCCGTGAAGGCGCAGTTGCTGCTGGACACCCGGGGCGCCAGCCCGGTGGGCGCGGCCCACCGCCTCTGACCGCCCGCCGGGATCCCCCGGCCCGGGGCCGGAGACCTCGGACACGCCGGAGGGCCGGCACCCCACCCGGGGTGCCGGCCCTCCGCCGTACGTGCGCCGCGGCCGCGCCGACCGGGGCCGACGGCCCTGGCCAGGCCGTCGCCGGTCGGCGGTCCGCCGCCGCGGGTCAGCGGCTGTGCTGCGAGTCCGCGATCGTGACCTCGACCCGCTGGAACTCCTTGAGCTCGCTGTAGCCGGTGGTGGCCATCGAGCGGCGCAGCGCGCCGAAGATGTTCATCGAGCCGTCCGGGGAGTGCGACGGGCCGGTGAGGATCTCCTCGGTGGTGCCGACCGTGCCGAGGTCGACCTTCTTGCCGCGCGGCACGTCCTCGTGGACGGCCTCCATGCCCCAGTGGTTGCCCTTGCCGGGCGCGTCGGTGGCACGGGCCAGCGGGGAGCCCATCATCACGGCGTCGGCGCCGCAGGCGACGGCCTTCGGGATGTCGCCGGACCAGCCCACGCCGCCGTCGGCGATGACGTGCACGTAGCGGCCGCCGGACTCGTCCATGTAGTCGCGGCGGGCCGCGGCCACGTCGGCGACCGCGGTCGCCATCGGGACCTGGATGCCCAGCACGTTGCGCGTGGTGTGCGCGGCGCCGCCGCCGAAGCCGACCAGCACACCGGCCGCGCCGGTGCGCATCAGGTGCAGGGCCGCGGTGTACGTGGCGCAGCCGCCGACGATGACCGGGACGTCCAGCTCGTAGATGAACTGCTTCAGGTTCAGCGGCTCGGCGGCCCCGGAGACGTGCTCGGCGGAGACGGTGGTGCCGCGGATCACGAAGATGTCCACGCCCGCGTCGACCACGGCCTTGGAGAACTCGGCGGTGCGCTGCGGGGAGAGCGCGGCGGCGGTGACGACACCCGAGTCGCGCACCTCCTTGATGCGCTGCCGGATCAGGTCCGCCTGGATCGGAGCGGAGTAGATCTCCTGGAGCCGGCGGGTCGCGGAGTCCTCGTCGAGCTCGGCGATCTCGTCGAGCAGCGGCTGCGGGTCCTCGTACCGGGTCCACAGGCCTTCGAGGTTCAGCACGCCGAGGCCGCCGAGCTCGCCGATGCGGATGGCGGTCTGCGGGGAGACGACCGAGTCCATGGGGGCGGCCAGGAAGGGAAGCTCGAAACGATAGGCGTCGATCTGCCAGGCGATCGAGACCTCCTTCGGGTCCCGGGTACGCCGGCTCGGGACGATGGCGATGTCGTCGAACGCGTACGCCCTGCGGCCGCGCTTGCCGCGCCCGATCTCGATCTCAGTCACGTGTGGTGGCCTTTCCCTCTTGGTCTGCCCGTCCAGTATCCCCGAACCCCGGCGGCCCGCGTTCCGGTGCCCGCTGTACGGACGCACGGCGAAGGGGGCGGGTCCGGATGGACCCGCCCCCTTCACGGGCGTTCGCTTCAGCCCTTGCGGGAGTAGTTCGGCGCCTCGACCGTCATCTGGATGTCGTGCGGGTGGCTCTCCTTGAGCCCCGCCGAGGTGATCCGGACGAACCGGCCCCGGTCCTGCAGCTCGGGCACCGTCCGGCCGCCGACGTAGAACATCGACTGGCGCAGACCGCCGACCAGCTGGTGGACGACCGCGGACAGCGGACCCCGGTAGGGGACCTGGCCCTCGATGCCCTCGGGGATGAGCTTGTCGTCGCCGCCCACGCCCTCCTGGAAGTAGCGGTCCTTGGAGAACGACTTGCGGTCGCCACGGGACTGCATCGCGCCCAGCGAGCCCATGCCGCGGTACGACTTGAACTGCTTGCCGTTGATGAAGAGCAGCTCGCCCGGGGACTCCTCGCAGCCCGCGAGCAGCGAGCCGAGCATCACCGTGTCGGCGCCCGCGACCAGCGCCTTCGCGATGTCGCCGGAGTACTGGAGGCCGCCGTCGCCGATGACCGGGACGCCCGCCGCCTTCGCCGCGAGGGAGGCCTCGTAGATGGCGGTGACCTGCGGGACGCCGATGCCGGCGACGACGCGGGTGGTGCAGATGGAGCCGGGGCCGACGCCGACCTTGATGCCGTCGACGCCCGAGTCGATGAGCGCCTGGGCGCCGTCGCGGGTGGCGACGTTGCCGCCGATGACGTCCACGGAGGAGTTCGACTTGATCTTGGCGACCATGTCGCCTACCAGGCGGGAGTGGCCGTGCGCGGTGTCGACGACGATGAAGTCGGCGCCCGCCTCGATCAGGGCCTGGGCGCGCTCGTACGCGTCGCCGGCGACACCGACGGCGGCGCCGACCAGCAGGCGGCCGTCCTTGTCCTTGGCGGCGTTCGGGTACTTCTCGGCCTTGACGAAGTCCTTGACCGTGATGAGGCCCTTGAGGATGCCCGAGTCGTCGACCAGCGGCAGCTTCTCGATCTTGTGGCGGCGCAGCAGTTCCATGGCGTCCACGCCGGAGATGCCGACCTTGCCCGTGACCAGCGGCATCGGGGTCATGACCTCGCGCACCTGGCGCGTACGGTCCGACTCGAAGGCCATGTCGCGGTTGGTGACGATGCCCAGCAGCTTGCCGGCCGGGTCGGTGACCGGGACGCCGGAGATGCGGAACTTCGCGCACAGCTCGTCGGCCTCGCGCAGGGTCGCGTCCGGGTGCACCGTGATCGGGTCGGTGACCATGCCGGACTCGGAGCGCTTGACCAGGTCGACCTGGTTGGCCTGGTCGGCGATGGAGAGGTTGCGGTGCAGTACGCCGACGCCGCCCTGGCGGGCCATCGCGATGGCCATGCGGGCCTCGGTGACCTTGTCCATGGCGGCGGACAGCAGCGGGACGTTGACCCGCACGTTCTTGGAGATGCGCGAGGAGGTGTCGATCTCGTCCGGCGCCATGTCCGACGAGCCCGGCAGCAGCAGGACGTCGTCGTACGTCAGCCCGAGCGCGGCGAATTTGTCGGGCACTCCGTCACCGTTGACAGTCATGACACCTTCCCAGATGGTCTTGCTCAGCGCGGATGTCCATGCTAACGGCCTACCGAGGCGTCTCATTCCACGATCAAGATCGACCGAAATTTTCGTTGTTTCCTACGAGTTTCGGAGCGTGTTGAGCGTTTATTGCTCGGCGAGTGCGCGCAGTCGGCTCAGCGCCCGGTGCTGCGCGACGCGCACGGCACCCGGCGACATGCCCAGCATCTGTCCGGTCTCCTCCGCCGTCAGTCCGACGGCCACCCGCAGCACCAGCAGTTCGCGCTGGTTCTCGGGGAGATTGGCGAGCAGCTTCTTGGCCCAGGCGGCGTCACTGCTGAGCAGCGCCCGCTCCTCGGGGCCGAGCGAGTCGTCCGGCCGCTCCGGCATCTCGTCGGAGGGCACGGCCGTGCTTCCCGGGTGGCGCATGGCGGCCCGCTGGAGGTCGGCGACCTTGTGGGCGGCGATGGCGAAGACGAAGGCCTCGAACGGGCGGCCGGTGTCCCGGTAGCGGGGCAGGGCCATCAGCACCGCGACGCAGACCTCCTGCGCCAGGTCTTCCACGAAGTGGCGCGCGTCTCCGGGCAGCCGGGACAAGCGGGTCCGGCAGTAGCGGATCGCGAGCGGGTGCACATGGGCGAGCAGATCGTGGGTGGCCTGTTCGTCCCCTTCGACCGCGCGACGGACCAGGGCACCGACCGCGCCGGCGCCGCTGTTCTTGGGGGACCCCGCAGGGCCCGTGGCCGTGGGTGACCCCAGGGCCTCGTCGTCGCGCATCAATCCATGGTGCCTTGGCGCCGGACGTTCCGTGGCACCGCGGTCCGTGTTGTGCACCGAAGCGTTATGAGCGGGCGCGCCGGAGCTCATCATCAATGCCCCTCCCCTCCCGCTCGGCCGAATGGTCCCCGAGGCAGCAGCGCCCGCGATGGCGGCCGCTCCCCGAAGGTGTTCCACCCTCAAGGATGCGGCATCGCGCGCGAAGCGACACGTCCCCCGGATTCTGCCCCGCCGACCCCCTCGCGCACACCGGGTACGGCAAGACTCGTGCAACCGTACGGATCCGGGCCCCGCACCGGGCGCACCGGCCGGCACACCGCTGCCGGGCGGGCCGGCGCCGGAGGTCACCGCCGGGCGCGCCGCCCCGTCCGCGCGGAGGCGGACGGGGACCGCAACGCGATCAGCGGACGAGGCCCCAGCGGAACCCCAGCGCCACGGCGTGCGCCCGGTCGGACGCACCCAGCTTCTTGAAGAGCCGGCGGGCGTGCGTCTTGACCGTGTCCTCGGAGAGGAAGAGCTCGCGCCCGATCTCCGCGTTGGACCGGCCGTGGCTCATGCCCTCCAGCACCTGGATCTCGCGCGCGGTGAGCGTGGGCGCCGCGCCCATCTCGGCCGACCGGAGCCGGCGCGGCGCGAGCCGCCAGGTCGGGTCGGCCAGCGCCTGGGTCACCGTCGCGCGCAGTTCGGCACGCGAGGCGTCCTTGTGCAGATAGCCGCGGGCGCCGGCGGCGACCGCGAGCGCGACCCCGTCGAGGTCCTCGGCCACGGTCAGCATGATGATGCGGGCGCCCGGATCGGCCGAGAGCAGCCGGCGTACGGTCTCGACACCGCCGAGCCCGGGCATCCGTACGTCCATCAGAATCAGGTCGGACCGGTCGGCACCCCAGCGGCGGAGGACTTCCTCGCCGTTGGCGGCCGTCGTCACACGCTCGACGCCGGGCACGGTGGCCACCGCGCGGCGGAGCGCCTCTCGGGCAAGCGGGGAATCGTCGCAGACGAGGACGGATGTCATGGCCGCCCTCCGCAGCTGATGCGCGTCACCTTGAGCCTCCAGGCTGGTACGTATCGTCACCTGTGCGGTCGATGCCCTCGGACACCTGTCCGGGAACTTCTTCGTTCAACCGCCTTCGCACTCTCAACGATGGTCACTCGAAAGAGTTACGGGTCGGACGGACACCTTCGGCACTCTACGTGAGGAAGCCAACACAACGCGGGCACCACGAGCCGCGCGTCCTCCATCTGGAGCTATGCCCTATTTGGCGGCTTTCCTTCCGTTTGGCATGTGTCTGAGGCTAGATTCCCAATGAGTCATATTTACATCTGTTCAGATGGTAGATGTGGCTACTTGGTCCGTATCCGTCTCAGTACCGGCCTCAAGGACTACCCATGGCAGATTTCTCCCGCCTCCCCGGACCGAACGCCGACCTCTGGGACTGGCAGCTGCTGGCAGCGTGCCGAGGGGTCGACAGCTCCCTCTTCTTCCACCCGGAGGGCGAGCGGGGCGCGGCCAGGAGCGCGCGCGAGGCCTCGGCTAAAGAGGTCTGCATGCGATGCCCGGTGCGCGCGGAGTGCGCCGCACACGCCCTCGCCGTACGTGAGCCGTACGGAGTCTGGGGCGGGCTCACCGAGGACGAGCGCGAGGAGCTGATGGGCCGCGCCCGCCACCGCCTGATCACCGCGTCCGCGCCCGCGTCCGCATCCACCTCGGGTGCGGGCAGGACCCACACGCACTGAACAGCGCCCGAAAGGCACTGAAGGAACGTTTCTGTCGTGCGCCGCCGGCCCCCCGCACCACCTCCCCAGGGCGGCGCGGGGCCGCGGGCGGGCCGCCTTCGACCCGGGCTAGCGGGCCGCGGCGGCTTGGAGCTGCGTCAGGGTCGCGGCGACCGCCGGCACCCGCGCCAGGTCGGGCAGGGTCAGCGCGACCACCTCGCGCCGGACGGCGGGCTCGACCTCGACCGTCCGCGCGCCCTTGGTGCGTACGGACTCCACGGCGAGCTCCGGCAGCACCGCCACGCCCAGGCCGGCCCCGACCAGGCCGACCACGGCCGGGTAGTCGTCGGTGGCGAAGTCGATGCGCGGGGTGAAGCCCGCCTCCTCGCACACCTCCACCAGGTGGCGGCGGCAGCGCGGGCAGCCCGCGATCCACGGCTCGTCGGCGAGTTCGGCCATCGCGACCCGCTCCGCCCCGGCGAGCCGGTGGCCCTCCGGCACCAGGCCGACCAGCTTGTCGGTGAGCAGCGGCCGCACCACCAGGTCCGCCCACTCCGCCGGGTCTCCGGCGCCGGTGTAACGGAAGGCGAGGGCCACGTCGCAGTCGCCCTCGCGGAGCATCTCGACGGAGCGCGGCGGCTCGGCCTCGACCAGCGAGATCCGGGTTCCGGGGTGCTCCGCGCGCATCGCGGCGAGCGCGGTGGGCACCAGGGTGGAGCTGCCACTGGGGAAGGACACCAGCCGGACCCGGCCGGCGCGCAGGCCCGCGATCGCGGCGACCTCCTCCTCGGCGGCGGTGAGCCCGGCCAGGATGCCCGCGGCATGCCGGACCAGCGCCTCGCCCGCCTGGGTCAGCCGCATCTCGCGGCCGGCGCGGATCAGCAGCGGGGTGCCGGCCCCCTGCTCCAGGGCCTTCATCTGCTGGCTGACGGCGGGCTGGGTGCAGCCCAGCTCGCGGGCGGCGGCGGAGAAGGAGCCGGTGGCGGCCACGGCGCGCAGGACTCGGAGATGACGTGCCTCGATCACCCTGCGAGCATAAGGCCCGCTTTGACGTCCGCGCCAATTTTCACTGGCCGCTTTGAGACGTGCTCGGTTACCGTGCCTCCATGCATCTCATCTCCGTGAACGCGGGCAAGGCGACCGCCGTCGACTACACCGACACCGAGGGAGGCCTGACCGGCATCGGCAAGCGGCCGCTCACCGGACCGGTACGGGTCTTCGCCCCCGGCCCCAAGGGCACCGCGGGCAGCGGGGTCGCCGGGGACGAGATCTGCGACCTGCGCCACCACGGCGGCGAGCACCAGGCGGTCTACGCGTACGCCCGCGAGGACCTGGACTGGTGGGAGGCCGAGCTGGGGCGCGAGCTGCCCGGCGGGCTCTTCGGCGAGAACCTCACCACCGCCGGGATCGACGTCAACGGCGCCCGGATCGGCGAGCGCTGGCGGATCGGCCGGGACCTGGTGCTCGAAGTGACCTCGGCCCGGATCCCGTGCCGCACTTTCCAGGGCGTGCTGGGCGAGCCGGGCTGGGTCCGGCGGTTCACGCGGACCGCGCGGCCGGGCGCGTACCTGCGGGTGGTCCAGGAGGGCGAGATCGCCGCCGGCGACCCGGTCGAGATCCTGCACCGCCCGGACCACGAGGTCACGGTGGCCTTCTGGTTCCGCGCGTTCACCACCGAGCGGGAGCTGCTGGCGCGCACCCTCGCGGCGGGTGCGGCGATGCCCCCCTCGGCACACGAAACCGTGCGCGGCTACCTGGAGAAGTACGGCGACACGCGGGCATGACACCCGCGGGGGCTAGGTTGCCCGTATGACGACTGCTCTGATTACGGGTTCCACGGCGGGCATCGGCGCCGCGTTCGCGCGGCAGCTGGCCGCCCAGGGGAACAATCTGGTGCTGGTGGCCCGCGACACCAAGCGGCTGCGCGAGCAGGCGACGGAGCTGCACGACCGGCACGGGATCGAGGCCGAGGTGCTGACCGCCGACCTGTCGTCGGAGGAGGGCATCGCCGCCGTCGAGACCCGGCTGGCGGACCGCCGGGACCCGGTGGACCTGCTGGTGAACAACGCGGGCTTCGGCAACAGGGGCCGCTACCTCGACGTCCCGATGGCCGACGAGCTGGCGATGCTGAAGGTCCACGTGGAGGCCGTGCTGCGGCTGACCTCGGCGGCGACCGCGAGCATGCGCGAGCGCGGCCGCGGCGGGGTCGTGAACGTGGCGTCGGTGGCGGCGTTCCTGCCGCGCGGCACGTACGGCGCGAGCAAGGCGTGGGTCGTGCAGTTCACCCAGGGCGCGGCCAAGGACCTGGCCGGTTCGGGCGTTCGCCTGATGGCCCTGTGCCCGGGATTCGTTCGGACCGAGTTCCACGAGCGGGCCGGCATGGGCACCGACAACATCCCGAACTGGATGTGGCTCGACGCGGACAAACTGGTGACCTCGGCCCTGGCCGACCTGGCGCGCGGCCGCACGGTTTCGATCCCGGACCCGCGGTACAAGGCACTGATGGGCGTGGTGAAGCTGACCCCGCGCGGACTGCTGGGCGGCGTGTCCTCCCGTACGGGGCGCAAGTACGGGCCCCAGTAGCGCCGGTACCCGCCAGTAAACCGGCCAACTGGGTGAAATATCCCTAAAATGGACGTGTCCACCGAGCCCTGGGAGACCGCCATGACATTCGTACAGATAATCGATTACAAGACCAGCCGGCAGGACGACCTCAATCAGCTGCTCGACCGGTACGTCTCGCAGAGCCAAGGCAAGCGCACCGTCACCCACAGCATCGTGGGCAAGGACCGCGAGAACGAGAACCACTTCGTGGACGTGGTCGAATTCCCCTCGTACGAAGAGGCCATGAGGAACTCTCACCTCCCCGAGACGGACAAGATGTTCCAGGAGATGGTGGCCCTCTGCGACGGGATGCCCAGCTTCACCAACCTGGACGTCGTGCGGGACGAGCACCTCAACACGCTGCTGGTGAACCGGATGTACGACGAGGTCGCCATGAAGGGCGACATGTCCGTCATCGAGGAGATCTTCGCGTCGGACTACCGCGACCACGACATCAGCAACCCGGAGGACAAGATCGGGCCCGCGGGCATCCGTGAGGACGTGCAGGGATGGCGGTCCGCCTTCGACTTCACGTTCACGCGGGACGCCCAGATGGCGCAGGACGACTACGTCACCACGCTGTGGACCTGGAGCGGCAAGCACAAGGGCGAGTTCATGGGCGTCGCCCCGACCGGCAAGACCTGCACGATGACCGGCACGACGGTCTTCCGATGTCAGGACGGAATGATCAAGGAAGGGTGGTGGCACTACGACGCCATGGCCCTGATGAGGCAACTGGGCGCCATGTAGCCCCGGCGCGGGCCGGCACCCCGGCCGTCCGGCCGGCACCCCCACCACGCGGGAAGGCCCCGTTCCGCAGCTGCGGAACGGGGCCTTCCCCCATGCGGGGTGCGATCAGTGGCTGTGGCCGTGACCGTGGCCGTGACCGGCGTCGGCCTCTTCCTCGGCCGGCTTCTCGACGACCAGGGTCTCGGTCGTGAGCAGCAGCGACGCGATGGAAGCGGCGTTCTCCAGGGCGGAGCGGGTGACCTTGACCGGGTCGATGACGCCGGCCTTCACCAGGTCGCCGTACTCGCCGGTGGCGGCGTTGAAGCCCTGGCCCTTGTCGAGCTCGGCGACCTTCGAGGTGATGACGTAGCCCTCGAGGCCGGCGTTCTCGGCGATCCAGCGCAGCGGCTCGACGGCGGCGCGGCGCACGACCGCGACACCGGTGGCCTCGTCGCCCGACAGGCCGAGGTTGCCCTCGAGGACCTTGACGGCGTGGACGAGCGCGGAGCCACCGCCGGAGACGATGCCCTCCTCGACCGCGGCGCGGGTCGCCGAGATGGCGTCCTCGAGGCGGTGCTTCTTCTCCTTGAGCTCCACCTCGGTGGCGGCGCCGACCTTGATGACGCAGACGCCGCCGGCGAGCTTCGCCAGGCGCTCCTGCAGCTTCTCGCGGTCCCAGTCCGAGTCCGTGGACTCGATCTCGGCCTTGATCTGGTTGACGCGGCCGAGGACCTCGTCGGAGCTGCCGCCACCGTCGACGATGGTGGTGTCGTCCTTCGAGATGGTCACGCGGCGGGCGGAGCCCAGCACGTCCAGACCGGCCTGGTCGAGCTTGAGGCCGACCTCCTCGGCGATGACGGTGGCACCGGTGAGGGTGGCCATGTCCTGGAGCATCGCCTTGCGGCGGTCACCGAAGCCGGGGGCCTTGACGGCCACCGCGTTGAAGGTGCCGCGGATCTTGTTGACGACGAGGGTGGAGAGCGCCTCGCCCTCGACGTCCTCGGCGATGATCAGGAGCGGCTTGGAGGCGCCGGCCTGGATGACCTTCTCCAGCAGCGGCAGCAGGTCCTGGATCGAGGAGATCTTGCCCTGGTTGATCAGGATGTACGGGTCGTCGAGGACGGCCTCCATACGCTCCTGGTCGGAGACCATGTACGGCGAGAGGTAGCCCTTGTCGAAGGCCATGCCCTCGGTGAACTCCAGCTCCAGGCCGAAGGTGTTGGACTCCTCGACGGTGATGACACCGTCCTTGCCGACCTTGTCCATCGCCTCGGCGATGAGCTCGCCGACCTGCTGGTCCTGCGCGGAGAGCGCGGCCACGGCGGCGATGTCGGACTTGTCCTCGATCGGACGGGCGGTGGCGAGGAGCTCCTCGGAGACCGCCTTGACCGCGGCGTCGATGCCCTTCTTCAGGGCGGCCGGGGAGGCGCCGGCGGCGACGTTGCGCAGGCCCTCGCGGACCAGCGCCTGGGCCAGGACCGTGGCGGTGGTGGTGCCGTCACCCGCGATGTCGTTGGTCTTGGTCGCCACCTCCTTCACGAGCTGGGCGCCCAGGTTCTCGTACGGGTCGTCCAGCTCGACCTCGCGAGCGATGGTGACACCGTCGTTGGTGATGGTGGGGGCGCCGAACTTCTTGTC
Organism: Streptomyces sp. NBC_00239; assembly: GCF_036194065.1. NCBI lineage: Bacteria > Bacillati > Actinomycetota > Actinomycetes > Kitasatosporales > Streptomycetaceae > Streptomyces > Streptomyces sp. NBC_00239. The sequence goes on from NZ_CP108095.1 coordinate 3,474,274, forward strand.
GATGACGACGTTGCGGCCCTTGGGGCCGATCGTCACCTTGACCGTGTCGGCAAGCTTGTTGACGCCGCGCTCGAGGGCGCGACGGGCGTCCTCGTCGAACTTCAGGATCTTCGCCATGGGAGCGGTTCAGCCCTCTCGAAAACTCGTCTTAACGAACTGCGCCCCTCGCCGCCCGGCAATCAGCGGGGTGACCAGGGGCGCAGCTCAAAGCAAAACTATTGCTTGGTGAATTACTTCTCGACGATCGCGAGCACGTCGCGAGCCGAGAGGACGAGGTACTCCTCGCCGCTGTACTTCACCTCGGTGCCGCCGTACTTGCTGTACAGCACGATGTCGCCAACGGTGACGTCCAGCGGGAGACGCTGGCCGTCCTCGAAGCGGCCCGGGCCCACGGCGAGGACGACGCCCTCCTGGGGCTTCTCCTTCGCGGTGTCCGGGATGACCAGGCCGGAGGCCGTGGTCTGCTCGGCGTCGAGCGGCTGGACCACAATGCGGTCCTCGAGCGGCTTGATGGCAACCTTGGAGCTGGCGGTCGTCACGATCCGACCTCCCCCTTCGGAGATCCGGGGTTAACTGTCTGAGGTGGCGACCAGGTCGATCCGTCGTCGCGGGTGCCGGACCTGCCTGTCGCTGTGTTGGCACTCACCAGTGGCGAGTGCCAGGCCCGAGACTATTCCGGTGATTAGCACTCGGTCAAGCGGAGTGCCAATTCACGCCGCCGGGTGTTGCGCGAAAGCGCCTCCCGAAGGCCCTGCGGACCCCGCCCCACCTCGGCCGGAGCCCGGCCCGGACCCGGCAGAGACCCCGTCAGGAACCATGCCGGGCGCACAAACGTCCTAGTCGATATGAACGTAAAGCACCCCAATGCCCACCAGGTCGTCCCCTTCGACTGCGGCAGCGGCCTGTGCGCGGCCTGACCCTGAGCCCGCGGACGGCGGCCGGGGCGCGCCGCCGCACCGAGGCCCTGCTGCTGGTCTTCGTGGTCGCGATCACGGTGCTGGGGCAGGCGAGCGTGGGCCTGGCGATGAACGGCACGCTGCCGGCGGACCTCACCGGGTTCACGATCAGCATGTCGCTGCTGGCACTGGTGGGGCACCTGGGCGTGCGGCGGTTCGCGGCGTACGCGGATCCGCTGATCCTGCCGCTGGCCCTGCTGCTGACCGGCATCGGGCTGGTGCTGCTGGCGCGGCTGGACCAGACGTACACGGCGAAGTTCGAGAACGCGGCGGCGAACGCACCGGGTCAGCTGCTGTGGACGGTGATCGGCGTCGCGATCTGCCTGGCCATCCTCATGGTGCTGCGCGACCACCGGCTGCTCCAGCGGTACATCTACCTGACGATGGCCGTGGCGCTGGTGCTGCTGATCGCGCCGGCGTTCATGCCCGCCGACACCTACGGCGCCAAGCGGTGGATCTACCTGGGCAGCATGTCGGTCCAGCCCGGCGAGTTCGTGAAGATCATGATCGCGGTGTTCTTCGCGGGCTACCTCGTCATCCACCGGGACTCGCTGGCCCTGACCGGCCGGAAGTTCCTGGGGATGCGGCTGCCGCCGGGCCGCCAGCTCGGCCCCATCGTGTCCGTGTGGATCGTGTCCCTGCTGGTGCTGGTCTTCGAGCGCGACCTCGGCACCTCGCTGATCTTCTTCGGCGTCTTCGTGGTGATGCTGTACGTCGCGACCGAGCGCACCAGCTGGATCGTCTGCGGCCTGTTCATGGCGGCGGTGGGCGCCTTCGCGGTCGGCTCGACCGAGCCGCACGTCAAGGGGCGCATCGCGGCCTGGCTGGAACCGATGGCGATCTTCCTGCCGCCGGAACAGCGGCCGCCGGGCATCGTCTCGGACCAGTCGGCGCAAGCCCTGTTCAGCTTCGGCAGCGGCGGCATCACGGGCACCGGCCTGGGGCTGGGCCACCCGGAGCTGATCGGCTTCGCGGCCCGCTCCGACTTCATCCTCACCACGGTGGGCGAGGAGCTCGGGCTGGCCGGCGTGATGGCCGTCCTGCTGCTCTACGCGCTGCTGGTGCAGCGGGGTCTGCGGATGGCGCTGGGCGCCCGGGACCCGTTCGGCAAGCTGCTGGCGGTCGGGCTGGCCGCGGCGCTGGCGCTCCAGGTGTTCGTGGTGGCGGGCGGGGTCACCGGCCTGATCCCGCTCACCGGCAAGGCCCTGCCCTTCCTCGCGAAGGGCGGCTCGTCGCTGGTCGCCAACTGGGTGATGATCGCGCTGATGCTGCGGATCAGCGACAGCGCCGAACGCCAGCGGGAGGCCGACGCCCGGTCGTCCGACCCCGAGTCCGGGGCGGGGTCCGGGGCGGGGTCCGGGGCGGGGTCAGACCGGGATCACGACCCGGAGGCGGTCACAGATAGTCCTCCAGGCGCCCTATCCGGTAGCCCTGGTCCTGGATCTTCCGGAGCATCCGGGTGGTCATCTCGGTGAGCGTCGAGCCCTTCAGCTCACCGGGGCCCCGGAAGTGCGCGAGCACGATGTCGCCGGGTTCGAGGGCCGCGCCCTGCGCGTAGCGCAGATCGTGTATCTGCATGGAGGCCCGCCACAGCACCACCGAGGAGAGCCCGCAGTCGGCGGCCGCGCGCAGGGTGTCGTCGTTGTAGTTGCCGAACGGCGGCCGGAGCAGCCGCGGCCGTTCGCCGAAGCGTTTCTGCAGGCGCTCCTGCTGACCGCATATCTCCGCCTTCTGGGCGGCGTACGGCAGGGTCCGCAGGTTCGGGTGGGTCAGCGAGTGGTTCTCTATGGCGCTGCCCGTGCCCAGGTCCCGCAGCTTGGCGAAGTGGTCGTAGCCGGCGGAGGCCACGCTGTCCGTCAGGAACATGCTGATCGGCAGCTTGAGGTCGGCGGCCATCTGCAGGAACCGCGGGTCCCGCTCCGCGCCGTCGTCGAAGGTCAGGAAGACCGTCTTCTCCCCCGCCGGCACGGGTATCCGGTCCACCACCGGCACCCGCCCCGGGGCCGCCGCGGGCAGCGCCGGTTTGCGGGCCGGTTTCGGGGCGTACTCCAGCGGCCGGGACAGCCCCCACTTGCGGTACGCCTGCGCGGTCGGCGAGGCGGAGGGCGACGGCGAGGGGGACGCGTGCGGCCCCTGCCCGCCGGTCACCTCGGCCGTCGCCTTGCGCCCCAGCCGTTCGATCGGGTCCACGCTCTGCGCGCATCCGGTCAGTCCGAGCGAGAGCGCGAGCGCGCCGGCTGTCAGCATTCCGGCCGTCAGCCGGCGCGCGTACCTCACAAGTAGTCCTCCAGGCGGGCCACGGCGTACCCCTTCGCCGTGACGGTCTTCATGACCTGACGGATCATGTCAGGCATGCTCCCCTTCCAGTCCTCGCGCCCCCGGAAGTGCGTGAGGATGATGTCGCCGGGGTGCAGGTCGCGGTCCCACTCCCGCCAGTCCATCCGGTCCGGGAACGCCTCGGAGTTCCACAGCGGGACCGCCTTGACCCCGCAGGACTTCGCGGCGCGCAGGGTGTCCTCGTTGTAGTTGCCGTACGGCGGCCGGAAGAGCGTCGGCCGCTTGCCGAACTGCTTCTGGATGGTGTCCTGCTGACCGCAGATCTCCTGGCGCTGCTTCTCGTACGACAGCGCCGGCATGTAGCGGTGGTTGAGCGTGTGGTTGTTCAGCGCGACGCCGAGGGACTGCATCTTCTTGAAATAAGCGTAGTCCTCCCGCACCAGGTAGTCGCTGAGGAAGGCGCTGTAGGGGATCCGCAGTTCCTGCATCATCCGCAGGAACTCGGGGTCCTTCTCGGCGCCGTCGTCGATCGTCAGGAAGACGATCTTGTCCGTGGTGGGCACGGTGGTGAAGACCGGCGGCAGGCCCTCGGCGTCCTCGATCTCGAAGCCCTCGCGGGTGGTGATCTCGGGCTTCACCTTGGGGGGCGCGGGCGGGGTGAGCGGGGTCTTGGCCAGGCCCCACCTCTTCACGGCCGCGATCCGGGCCGCCTCGGCCTGCTTGAGTTTCGAGGCGTGCGAGTCGAGGGCGCCGGCCGGACCGCCGAGCGCCTTCGCGCGGGCGGCCCGTTCGGCGTCGGTCCCGCCCTGGTCCCCGGCGCCGCAGGCCGTGCCGAGGGCGGCGACCAGGAGCGCGGCCAGCGCCACCCCGAACCGGCCGCGGGTGCCACCGATGACGGCATTTCGGTCTTTTTGTCGTACTAGCTGCATGGCGCCGGATCCTGTCACCCGCACCCCCGCGCGCCGCGCCGACACCCTGAGAGGGACCCGGCCGGGCGCACACCTTCCGCCGACTGGCCGACAATGATCGGGTGAACGACCTCGCCGACCCCGCCGGCCTCTCCGACCCCTCCGGACCGGCCGCCCTCGCCGCCCTGCGTACCGACGAGGGCCGGGCCCTGCTCGCCGCGCTCCGCGACCACGACCCCGCGCAGGAGCTCGCGACCGCCACCCGGCTGCGCCGCGAGCACCCCGCCGCCCTCGTCTCCGCCGCGCTCGGCATGGCCCGGCTGCGGCAGCGGGCGGTGGCGAAGTTCGGCGCCGAGGACGCCTACCGGATGTACTTCACGCCCAACGGCGTGGAGCAGGCCACCCGCGCCTCGGTGGCCGCGTACCGGGCCGGACGGCTGGCCGCGCTCGGCGTCCGCAGCCTCGCCGACCTCTGTTCCGGCATCGGCGGGGACGCCCTGGCGCTGGCCCGCGCCGGCATCCGGGTGCTGGCCGTGGACCGCGATCCGCTGACCGCCGCGGTGGCCCGCGCCAACGCGGAGGAGCTCGGTCTCGACCACCTGATCGAAGTGCGCGAGGCGGACGTCACCGAGATCGACACGAGCGGCTACGACGCGGTGTTCCTGGACCCGGCGCGGCGCGGCGGACGCGGCCGGATCTTCGACCCGGAGGCCTACTCGCCGCCGCTCTCGTGGGCCGTCGGGGCGGCCCGTACGGCGACGTACGCGGCCATCAAGATCGCGCCGGGCATCCCGCACGAGGCGGTGCCCCCCGAGGCGGAGGCCGAGTGGATCTCGGACGGCGGCGACGTGAAGGAGGCGGTGCTCTGGTTCGGGACCGCGCCCGGCACGATCCGCGCGACCCTGCTCCCGCAGGGCGTCTCGCTGGCGACCTCCGACCCGCTGCCCGACCCCGAGCCGGGCCCGGTGGGCCGCTACCTGTACGAGCCGGACGGCGCCGTGATCCGCGCCCACCTGGTCGCCGAGGCCGCCGCGGAGCTGGAGGGCCGGCTGATCGACCCGACCATCGCGTACATCACCGCCGACACGCTGCGCCCGACCCCGTACGCGACCGCGTACGAGATCACCGACGTGCTGCCCTTCAACCTGAAGAAGCTCAAGGCGCTGCTGCGCGAGCGCGAGGTGGGTGTGCTCACCGTCAAGAAGCGCGGCTCGGCGATCGAGCCGGAGGAACTCCGCCGGAAGGTCAAGCTCCAGGGCCGCAACTCCGCCACGGTCTTCCTCACCCGGGTGGCGGGCGCGCCGTCGATGCTGATCGGCGCGCCCGCGACGGCCCCGCGCTAGTCCGACTCGATCGTCTCGACGGACTCGAAGCGCCACCGGTGGACGGGCCGGGTGATCAGGTCGGCGGCGGGTTCGGGGAGCTCTGGCAGCTCCGCCGCCAGGTCCGGGACCCGCCACCAGGTCATCACCAGGACCCGGTCCTGGGGGGCCCGGAAGATCTCGCGCCGGACCGGATCGGCGGCCAGCACCTGGGCGCGGGCCCATTCCAGCAGCTCGTTGCCCCGCCCGGCGGCGGCCCGCGCCTCCCACATCAGCGTGACGGTGACCCCGGCGGTGCTCATGAGTAGAGGTTGTCCTTGCTCAGCTCGTGCACGTGGTCGTGCGCATGGCCGTGGCCGTGCCCGTGGCCGTGCCCCTCACCGTCCCCGTGCCCGTGCGCGGTGCCCGGCACGTGCGGGTCGGTCACCGGCAGCGAGGAGTCCGCCGACAGGTCCCAGTCGGAGGCCGGCCGGTTGCGGGCCACCATCTCGGCTCCGAGCGCCGCCACCATCGCACCGTTGTCCGTGCACAGCTTCGGGCGCGGCACGCGCAGGATGATCCCGGCGTCGTCGCAGCGCTCCTGCGCCAGCGAGCGCAGCCGGGAGTTGGCCGCGACGCCGCCGCCGATCATCAGGTGGTCGACGCCCTCGTCCTTGCAGGCGCGGATCGCCTTGCGGGTGAGCACGTCCACGACGGCCTCCTGGAAGGACGCCGCGACATCGCGCACCGGCACCTCCTCGCCGGCCTTCCGCTTGGCCTCGATCCAGCGGGCCACCGCCGTCTTGAGGCCCGAGAAGGAGAAGTCGTACGCCGCGTCGCGCGGCCCGGTCAGCCCGCGCGGGAAGTGGATGGCGGCGGGGTCGCCCTCCTTGGCGAGCCGGTCGATGACCGGGCCGCCGGGGAAGCCGAGGTCCAGCACCCGGGCGATCTTGTCGAAGGCCTCACCGGCCGCGTCGTCGATGGTCGCGCCCAGCGGCCGTACGTCGCTGGTGATGTCGGGGGCCAGGAGCAGCGAGGAGTGGCCGCCCGAGACCAGCAGGGCCATCGTCGGCTCGGGCAGCGCGCCGTGCTCCAGCTGGTCCACGCAGATGTGCGAGGCGAGGTGGTTCACCCCGTAGAGGGGCTTGCCGAGCGCGTACGCGTACGCCTTCGCGGCGGAGGTGCCGACGAGCAGGGCGCCGGCGAGGCCGGGCCCGGCGGTGACGGCGATGCCGTCGAGGTCGCGGGCGCTGACCCCGGCCTCCTTCAGGGCCCGCTCGATCGTCGGGACCATCGCCTCCAGGTGGGCGCGGGAGGCGACTTCGGGGACCACGCCGCCGAAGCGCGCGTGCTCGTCGACGCTGGAGGCGACCGCGTCCGCGAGCAGGGTGTGGCCGCGGACGATGCCGACGCCGGTCTCGTCGCAGGAGGTCTCGATGCCGAGGACGAGGGGTTCGTCAGCCATGGGTCTCAGTTCCTTGTACGGGGCTCAGGGAGCTTGCGGGGTCGGCGAGGCGCATCACGAGGGCGTCCACGTTGCCGGGCTGGTAATAGCCGCGCCGGAAGCCGATCGGTTCGAAGCCGAACCGCTCGTACAGGCGCTGGGCGCGGGTGTTGTCGACCCGGACCTCCAGCAGCACCTCGGCGCATTCGAAGGCGGTCGCCGCCCTCAGCAGGTCGGTGAGCAGCCGGGCTCCGAGCCCGCTGCCCCACTGGTCACGGGCGGCCGCGATGGTCTGCACGTCGGCGAGGTCGCCGGCGGCGGCCAGTCCGGCGTAGCCGACGAGGCGCCCGCCGCCCGCGGCGGAGTCGCCGTCGGAGACGGTTTCGGCCACCACGTAGCGGCGGGTGGCCCGCGGGCCGCGCGCGTGCGCGAGTTCGGACCAGAACATCCCCGCCGACCAGGCGTCCTCGGGGAAGAGTTCGTGCTCCAGTTCCAGCACCGGTTCGATGTCCCACCAGCGCATCTCGCGGAGCTGCACGTCCGTCACTGGGGAGTGACCACCTTGTAGTTCTTGGGCACCTGGGCGTCCGGGCGGCGCAGGTACAGGGGCTGCGGGGGCAGGAACTCCCCGCCGGACGCGAGCTTTTCGGCGGCGAGGCCGGCCAGGGCCGCCGCCGACTGGTGCTCGGGGCCGCGGGCGTCCGGGAAGACCTCGGGGTACAGCAGCGCGCCGGCGCCGACGGCCGGGAGTCCGGCGACCTGCTCGGCGATGTCGGCGGGGCGGTCCACGGCGGCGTCGGTGAGGCGGGTGCGGGGGTCCGCGTAGCGGGCCCAGTAGACCTCCTTGCGGCGGGCGTCGGTCGCCACCACGAAGGGTCCCTCCACGGGGGCGGCGCCCTCGGCCCGGGCCGCGTACGCGAGTCCGTCGAGGGTGCACAGTCCGTGCACGGGCACGCCGAGCGCGGAGGCGAAGGCCGCGGCCGTCACCAGGCCCACCCGGAGTCCGGTGTAGGGGCCGGGGCCGACCCCGACGACGATGCCGGTCACGGCGTCGAGCGTGAGCCCGGCCTCGGCGAGCACCCGGTCCACGGAGGGGAGCAGCAGCTCTCCGTGCCGGCGGGCGTCCACCTGGTTGGCCTCGGCGACGACGGACCGGCCGTCGTGGAGGGCGACGGTGACGGCGGGTGTGGCGGTATCCATTGCGAGCAAGAGCACGCGAACAGCCTACGACTCCGGGGGCTCGCGCAATGGCGGGCCGGTGGTCCGCGAGCCTGCTGCTACCGTCACCACAGGGGTTTCAGGGGGACCCCGGAAGGCGACGCGAGAGGCGGAACAGGGTGGCACGCAGCAGCTCGGGAATCGTGGTCGGGCTCACCGCCGCGGCCCTCGCCGTGGTGGGCTTCCTCGGCTACCAGGCTTCCGCGACCGCCCCCGAACCGGCGACTTCCGTCAAGGTGCCGGGCGGCGCCTCCCCCAGCGTGGCGGCGAAGCCGCCGACCGGGCTGAAGAACCCGCCGGTGCCCGCCAACTCCGGCACCGGCGTACGGGTCGTGTACTCGGTCGGCGCCAAGCAGGTCTGGCTGGTCGGCGAGCCGGGCAAGAAGATCCGTACCTTCGCGGTGGCGCCGAGCACGGTGAGCCCGACCCCGGGCTCGTACCTCGTCGGCTCCCGCGCGGGCACCACCACCGGCTCGGACGGCGCCCCGGTCGAGCACGTGGTGCGCTTCGCCCGGGTCAACGGCGTGACCGTCGGTTTCAGCGCCAGGGTGGACGGCTCGCTGCCGGATCCGGACCCGCGCAAGAAGACCGGCGGCATCCGCATGACGCGGGCCGACGGCGACGCGATGTGGACCTTCGCGACGATCAACTCGAAGATCGTCGTCGTCCCGTAACCACAGCCGCCGTCCTGCCACAGCCCTGGCCGCAGCCACAGACGCAGCCGTCACCGCAGCGACCGTCGTCGTCCCGGCGGTCCGGGGCGGTCCGCTACGCGGCTTCGGAGGCCGGGTCCGCGAGCGCGGCGGCCGAGGGCGGGCGCCGTGCGCTGCCGGGTGGCGTGGAGACCGCCGTGGCAGCGGCGCACGAGGCCAGCAGGTCGTGTACGGACAGCCCGGACGCCACCGCAGCGGGCCGGGCCCGCTGCGGCGACGCCGGGACGGGGGGTTGGACTTCTTCGCGCTCTGGTGCCGGCATGGCTGCCTCCTGGGCCCGGAAGCCGTGGTTAGGCACACCTAACCAGGTCTCGCTACCATGTGACCACGTCGCGCGCCGCCGACGCAACAGCTTGCCGACAACTTGTCGGAATCGCCACGGAAGCCTGTGAAAGACCACCGGGGGCGACGCGCCACGGGCCACGGCCCCGGGACGAGCGCCACGGGCTACGGCAGCCGGAGTTCCGTCAGCTGCCCGTCCGCCCAGCGGGCGCCGATCCCCGTCAGCCGGACCGTCCGCACGTCGTCGAGGACCTCCTCGTGGCCGACCGCGCGGGCGATCACCACGTGCAGCCGGTCGTCCGACAGCTCCTCGACCTTGCCGTCGCCCCACTCCACGACGATCACGGAGTCGGGCAGCGACACGTCGAGGTCCAGGTCCTCCATCTCGTCGAGCCCGCCGCCGAGGCGGTACGCGTCGACGTGCACCAGCGGCGGGCCGTCCACCAGCGACGGGTGCACCCGCGCGATCACGAAGGTCGGGGAGGTGACGGCCCCGCGCACGCCGAGCCCCTCGCCGAGGCCGCGGGTCAGGGTGGTCTTGCCGGCGCCCAGCTCGCCGGTCAGCAGGACGAGGTCGCCGGGGCGCAGCAGCCCGGCGAGCTGCCTCCCGAGGTCCTGCATCCGCTCCGGGGAGCCGACGGTCATCTGTACGGTGCTCTGCTCGCCGGCCTCAGGGAGCCGGGTGTGCGGTGCTGCTTCCATACGCGCCAACGTTAGCCGCTGCGGCCCCCGCCCCGGCGCGCGCCAGCAGCTCGGCCAGCTTGCCGGTGACCGTCTCGGGGTACTCCAGCATCACCAGGTGCCCGGCGTCCGGTATGACGAGCAGATCGGCGTCGGGCAGCTGTCCGGCGATGGTCTCGCTGTGCGCGCTGGGCGTGATGAGGTCCTTGGCCCCGGCCACGACCAGGACCGGGAGCTGCGCGAAGACGGCCAGCTCGGCCGTCTTGTCGTGCTCCTCGAAGGCCGGGTAGAACTCGGCGACCACGTCGATCGGGGTGGACTCGATGAGCCGCTCCGCGAACCGCGCGACCGCCGGGTCCACGTCCGGCGACCCGAACGAGTACCGCTTGACCATGCCCGTGAAGAGGTCCGCCGTGGCCCGGCGCCCGCGCTCCACGAGGTCCACCTCGGAGCCCAGCGCCCGCAGCACTCCGGGCAGCACCCGGCGCACCAGCCCCATCCCGGCGGCCGGCAGCCCGTACGTGACCTCGCCGAGCCGCCCGCTGGACGTGCCGACGAAGGCGACGCCCGCCACCCGCTCGCGCACCAGCTCGGGGAACTGCGCGCCCAGCGCCATGACCGTCATGCCGCCCATGGAGTGCCCGACGAGGACCAGCGGTCCCTCCGGGGCCACCGCGTCGAGGACGGTCTTCAGATCGCGGCCGAGCCGGTCGATGGTGACCGGCTCGCCGTCGGCCTGCGCCAGCCCGCGATCGGAGCGGCCGTGGCTGCGCTGGTCCCAGTAGACCGCGCGGACCGCGCCGCGCAGCGCCGCCCGCTGGAAGTGCCAGGCGTCCTGGTTGAGGCAGTAGCCGTGGCAGAAGACCACGGTGACGGGAGCCGGTTCGGCCTTGCGGCGAAAGCGCCGCCGCTTGCCCGCCGGCGGCTCCTCGGCCTCGTCCACCTCGTAGTACAGCGTGGTGCCGTCGTCGGCGCGCACGGTGCCGGGCGCGCCGCGCAGCGACCCGTAGGGGCCGGTGGCGTCGAGGGCCAGGCGTGCCTTCATCCGTATGCCGCGGCCGACGGTGAGCCGCTCCACCGCGACGCCCGCCGCCGCGCCGGCGGCGATGACGCCGATCGCGGCGCCGGCCAGTCCGGCTCTGCGCCAGTTCTCGCTCACGACACCTCACTCGGGTGGTCGGTCGGTCGATCGATCGGAAAGGTCAGCGGGTCAAGTGTCCAGCAGCGCGCCACAGCGGTGGTGCAGCGGATCCGTTCGGTTTGGTCCGGTTCCGTTCGGGCTCGGTCAGATCCCGCTCAAATCCGGCGCGGGGCGGGCCGGTCCTGTCACGCGTTGAGGTAGACGCGCGGGACGCGCCCGCCGATCCGCGTGACGATCTCGTACGCGATGGTGTCCGAGGCCCGCGCCCAGTCCTCGGCCGTGGGCTCGCCGGCGTCGCCGGGCCCGAAGAGCACCGCCTCGTCGCCCGCGCGCACCGGGTCGGAGCCAACCTCGACGACGAACTGGTCCATCGCGACCCGGCCGGCCACGGTCCGCATCGCCCCGCCGACCAGTACCGGGCCGCGGCCGGAGGCGTGCCGCGGCACGCCGTCCGCGTACCCGACCGGGATCAGCGCGAGCCGGGTCTCGCCCTCGGTGACGTGGTGGTGTCCGTAGCTGACGCCGTGGCCGGCCGGGACGGCCTTGACCAGGGCGACCGAGGCCCGCAGGGTCATCGCGGGCCGCAGCCCGAGCTGGGCGGGCGTGCCCAGTTCCGGAGCGGGCGAGACCCCGTAGACGCCCAGGCCGGTGCGGACGAGGTCGAAGTGGCTCTCGGGCAGCGTCAGGGTCGCCGGGGAGTTGGCGATGTGTCGGACCTCCGGCTCCAGGCCCTCCTTCTCGGCGTGGCCGACCATGTCCCGGAAGAGCGCCAGCTGCGCCTGGATCGAGGGATGGCCCGGCTCGTCGGCGCAGGCGAAGTGCGACCACACGCCGGTGACCTGCACGGTTCCCTCGGCCTGGGCGGCGAGAGCGGCGCCCACCAGCTCGGGCCAGTCGGCGGGCTGGCAGCCGTTGCGGCCGAGGCCGGTGTCGGCCTTCAGCTGGACGCGGGCGGGGCGGCCGGCGGCCCGCGCGGCGGCGCGCACCTCCTGCAGGGCCCACATCCCGCTGACGCCGACGTCGATGCCCTCGTCCACGGCCCGCCGCCAGGGCCCGCCGGGGGTCCACAGCCAGCACATGATGCGCGCGTCGATGCCGGCCTCGCGGAGTGCGAACGCCTCCTCGGGAGTGGCGGTGCCCAGCCACGTGGCGCCGGCCTCCAGGGCGGCGCGCGCGCAGGGGACCGCGCCGTGGCCGTACGCGTCGGACTTCACCACGGCCATCAGCTGGGACCGCGGCGCCCGGTCGCGCAACGCGCGCACGTTGTGCCGTACGGCGGCCAGATCGATCTCGGCGCGTACGCGCGGCAGCGGCGGTGTCTCATTCATCCGGCCCAGTCTCTCAGAGCCCCACCCCCACCCCTCGCAACCACCCCACCCCCGCATCCGGCCACCGTCCCCCTGCCGCACACACGAAACGGCCCCGCCGGGCGCTTGCGGACATCCAGCCTCGCCGGCGTTTGAGGCGGGCACTGGGACAACTTCCAGCCTCGCCGGCGTTTGAGGCGGGCGCTGGGACAACTTCCAGCCTCGCCGGCGTTTGAGGCGGGCGCTGGGACAACTTCCAGCCTCGCCGGCGTTTGAGGCGCGGGGTTTGGGGCGGAGCCCCAAGACTGCAACCCGGCTGACGCCGGGCACCGGGCTCCGCCCGGACCCGCTCCTCAAACGCCGGCGGGGCTGGGTATTGCCGCCGAGGCAGGGGGTTGCCCTTCGGGCAGCCGGCAAGGCCGGAGGTCGCCCCTCGCCCAGCCGGTCAGGCTGAGCCGCGCCACGGCCCCGCCGGGCCGGCGGTGGTGGCCCGTCAGGAGGTCAGGGTGTCGCGCCAGGCCGCGGGGAGGGCGAGGGCGACCTCATGGGCGGTGGCGGGCGCGGACCGGGCCGCGTACCGCCCCGCGAGCCCGTGGACGTACGCCGCCACCGACCCCGCGTCGACCACCCCCAGCCCCGCCGCCAGCAACCCGCCCGCGAGCCCCGACAGCACGTCCCCGCTGCCGGCCGTCGCCAGCCACGGCGTCCCGGTCGGGTTCACCCGTACGGGCGACTCCCCCGGCCCGGCCACCAGCGTCGTGGACCCCTTGAGCAGCACGGCCGCCCCGAACCGCCCGGCCAGCTCCCGTACGGACGCCAGCCGCGCCGACTCGACCTCGGTCCGCGCCACGCCCAGCAGCGCCGCGGCCTCCCCGGCGTGCGGGGTCAGCAGGGTCGGCGCGGCCCGCGCCCGCAGCGCCTGCGGGTCCAGCCCGCGCAGCCCGTCGGCGTCGATCAGCAGCGGCACGTCCGCGTCGAGCAGCTCCGCCACCTCGCCGCGCCCCTCCCCCAGGCCCGGCCCGACCACCCAGGCCTGTACCCGGCCCGCCTTCCCGGGCGGCCCGCCGTGCACGAGGGATTCGGGGTAGCGCGCCAGCACCTCGGCGCCCGCCGGGCCCACGTAGCGCACCGCCCCGGCCCCGCCGCGCAGCGCGCCCGCCACCGCGAGCACGGCCGCGCCGGGATAGCGGGCCGAGCCCGCGGCCACCCCGACCACCCCGCGCCGGTACTTGTCGCTGGCCGCCCCCGGCACCGGCAGGCGGGCCGCCACGTCCGCGTGCCGGAGCGTCTCCAGCACCGGCGGGCCCGGGAACGACAGCCCGATGTCGACCAGCCGCACCGCCCCGGCCCGGCCGGCGCCCGGGTCCACCAGCAGCCCCGGCTTGTACGCGCCGAAGGTGACCGTGACGTCGGCGGCGACGGCCGGGCCGGCCACTTCGCCGGTGTCCGCGTCCACCCCGCTCGGCAGGTCCACCGCGACCACCCGCGCCCCGGCGGCCCGCGCCGCGGCGGCCCCGTCCGCGAGCCCGGCCGCGGCCGGCCGCAGCCCGCCGTGCCCGCCGATGCCGAGCAGCCCGTCGAGGACGAGGTCGGCCCGGCCGTCCGGCATCCGGTCGACGACCCGCCCGCCCGCGGCCCGCAGCGCCCGCAGACCGCCCGGATGCATCCGCTGCGGGTCCATCGGCAGGGCCGACACCCGGGCGCCCCGGCGGGCCAGCCGGGCCCCGGCGTACAGGGCGTCGCCCCCGTTGTCGCCGGGCCCCACCAGCAGCACCACCCGCGCGCCGTACACCCGGCCGAGCAGTCCGGCGCAGGCGGCGGCCAGACCGGCCGCGGCCCGCTGCATCAGGGCGCCCTCGGGCAGCCGTGCCATCAGGTCGCGCTCGGCGGCCCGTACGGTCTCCACGCTGTGAGCAGTACGCATGCGGTCAGCCTTCCGCGATCACCACCGCCGACGCCACCCCGGCGTCGTGGCTGAGCGAGATGTGCCAGGACCGCACGCCCAGGGCGGCCGCGCGGGCGGCCACCGTGCCGGACACCCGCAGCCGCGGCTGCCCGCTGTCCTCCACGTACACCTCGGCGTCCGTCCAGAGCAGCCCGGCGGGCGCGCCCAGAGCCTTGGCGAGGGCCTCCTTCGCGGCGAACCGGGCGGCCAGCGAGGCGATCCCGCGCCGCTCGCCGCTCGGCAGGAACAGCTCGTCGTCGAGGAACAGCCGCCTGGCCATGGCGGGCGTACGCTCCATGGCGGCCTCGAACCGGTCGATCTCGGCGACGTCGATGCCCAGCCCGATGATCACTCGCGCAGCCTCTTCCCTCTGTTCGGTCGGATCAGGCGGGCCCGTCCGCCCGCCTCACCGCCCCGTCACTCGACGGTCACGGACTTCGCGAGGTTACGCGGCTGGTCGACCTCGTTGCCGCGCGCGGTGGCCAGCTCGCAGGCGAACACCTGGAGCGGCACCGTCGCCACCAGCGGCTGCAGCAGGGTCGGCGTCGCCGGGATCCGGATGAGGTGGTCGGCGTACGGGACGACCGCCTCGTCGCCCTCCTCCGCGATCACGATGGTCCGCGCGCCGCGGGCCCGGATCTCCTGGATGTTCGACACGATCTTGTCGTGCAGCACCGAGCGCCCGCGCGGCGACGGCACGACCACCACCACCGGGAGGTCCTCCTCGATGAGGGCGATCGGCCCGTGCTTGAGCTCGCCCGCCGCGAAGCCCTCGGCGTGCATGTACGCGAGTTCCTTCAGCTTGAGCGCGCCCTCCAGGGCCACCGGGTAGCCCACGTGCCGGCCGAGGAAGAGCACGGTGTTCTTGTCGGCGAGCGAGCGGGCGAGCGCGCGCACCGGCTCCATCGTCTCCAGGACCTCGTCCACCGCGCCCGCGATGTCGGACAGTTCGCGGATCACCGCCTGGATCTCGTCGCCCCACTTGGTGCCCCGCACCTGGCCGAGGTACAGGGCGACCAGGTAGCAGGCGACCAGCTGGGTCAGGAAGGCCTTGGTCGAGGCTACGGCGACCTCGGGACCCGCGTGCGTGTACAGGACGGCGTCCGACTCCCGGGGAATGGTGGAGCCGTTGGTGTTGCAGACGGCCAGCACCTTGGCGCCCTGCTCGCGGGCGTGCCGCAGCGCCATCAGGGTGTCCATGGTCTCGCCGGACTGCGAGATCGCGATCACCAGGGTGCGCTGGTCGAGGATCGGGTCCCGGTAGCGGAACTCGCTGGCCAGCTCGGTCTCGCAGGGGATCCGCGTCCAGTGCTCGATGGCCAGCTTCGCGATCATCCCCGCGTGGTAGGCGGTGCCGCAGGCGACGATGACGACCTTGTCGACCTCCCTGAGCACCGAGTCGGGGATCCGGACCTCGTCCAGCGTCAGCGAGCCCGCCGCGTCGATCCGGCCCAGCAGGGTGTCGGCGACCGCCTTCGGCTGCTCGGCGATCTCCTTGAGCATGAAGTAGTCGTACCCGCCCTTCTCGGCCGCGGACGCGTCCCAGTCGACGTGGTACGCCCGCACGTCGGCGGGGGCGCCGTCGAAGTCCGTGACGGTGACGCCGTCGCGGCGCAGCTCGACGACCTGGTCCTGGCCCAGTTCGATCGCGGACCGGGTGTGGGCGATGAAGGCGGCCACGTCCGAGGCGAGGAAGGACTCGCCCTCCCCGACGCCCACCACCAGCGGGGAGTTGCGGCGCGCGCCGACCACCACACCGGGCTGGTCGGCGTGTACGGCGACCAGGGTGAAGGCGCCCTCCAGCCGGCGGCACACCTGGCGCATGGCCTCGGCGAGGTCCCCGGTAGAGGAGAAGGCCTCGGCGAGCAGGTGCGAGACGACCTCGGTGTCGGTCTCCGACTCCAGCCGGTGCCCGCGCCCGGCCAACTCGTCGCGCAGGGCGGCGAAGTTCTCGATGATGCCGTTGTGCACGACCGCGACCCGCCCCGAATTGTCGGAGTGCGGATGGGCGTTGGCGTCCGTGGGGCCGCCGTGGGTGGCCCAGCGGGTGTGCCCGATACCGGTCGACCCGGCCGGCAGCGGCCGCCCCACCAGCTCCTTCTCCAGGTTGACGAGCTTGCCGGCCTTCTTGGCGGCGGCGAGCTGACCGTCCGCCAGCACGGCCACGCCCGCCGAGTCGTAGCCCCGGTATTCGAGCCGCTTGAGTCCTGCGATGACGACATCGAGCGCGGATTGCGCTCCCACGTATCCCACGATTCCGCACATGTGCGGCAGCCTACGCCGGACAACGGCCGGTGCCCGGGACCTGAACGAGACGAAAAGCGCTGCCCTCGCGCATCGGAAGCACCGCCCTCGTTTGCTAGCTTCACGGGAACAAAGTTGCGAGCACCGAAGGGGCGGGGCGTGGCACTCGACGCCAGATGGCAGGACCTGTTCGACCCGGACGGCGCCGGCGACGGCCTCTCCCTCGCGTCCGCGAGCGCCTCCCCCGACGGAGGCTCGGGCGGCTCCGGCGGCGCGGGAGGCGCGGACCTCAAGGCCGACCCGGCCCCGTGGTCCGCGGCCGGCGCGGTCGCCAACGCCCTCCAGGGCGACACCGGCACCGCGCTCACCGAACTCGGCACCGCACACGAGGGCGTGGCCGCCGGCACCGCCGGATTCGCCTCCACGGCGGCCCTCGACACCATCCGCGGGTCCTGGCAGACCCGGCTGGGCGCGGTCCGCGACGAGTGCGGGCGGCTGGCACACGCCTTGGTCGCCACCGGCAAGGACTTCGGCGAGCGCGAGGACGACACCGCGCGCACGATGCGTGAGGCGGGCCGCCCGTGACCACCTGGCAGCAGTTGCGCGACCTCCGGCCCGGCGAGTACGAGGACGCCGCCGACGGCTGGGGCAAGGTCTCCAACCGGGCGAACGCCGCCCGCGACCGCGTCGACTCCGAGATGCTCGCCCGGATCCGCGACACCCAGCAGGGCGCCGCCGCCGACTCCGCCGTCGCCGACCTGGAGCGCCTGAGCCGCAACTACCAGTACGTCCACACCGAGTGCGGCCTGGTCCGCACCGCGCTCAACGGCCTCGCCGGCGAACTCGTCGTACCGCAGCGCGCGCTCCAGCAGGCCCTGGACGAGGCCGCGGCGCTGCACTTCACGGTCCACCCGGACGGGTCCGTCGAGTACCCCGCGGCGGACGTCACCCCCCTCGCCGACCCGGTGCCCGGCGGCTCCACCTCCGACGGCGCCCCCGCCCCGCTGCTGCCCGGCGCCGAAGGGCCCGCGTCCGGCGTCAACCCGAACAAGGCCAAGGCCGAGGACATCGCCGAGCGCATCGGCACCGCCGTCCGCCAGGCCAACGAGATCGACGCCCGGTACGCGGGCGTCCTCGCCAGGCTGGACACCACCGGCGGCCTCGACGTCACCGACGAGATGCTCGCCGACGCCGCGAACGACACCGGCGACGTACGGACCGCCGCCGCGAAGTACAGCGACGCGTCGGCGATCCCCAAGGACCGCTCCCCCGCCGAGAACGCGGCCTGGTGGGAGGGCCTGACCCCGGAGCAGCGCGACGAGTACGCCACCTTGCACCCGGCCTCCGTGGGCGCCCTCGACGGCCTGCCGGCCACCGTCCGCGACGACGCCAACCGCATGGTGCTGGCCGAGTCCCGGGCGAAGTACCAGCTGGAGCTGAACGGCATCCCGCCCGAGCCCTGGCCCAAGATGGTCAGCGGCGGCCCCCGCGTCGGCATGGTCTACAGCGACGCCTGGATCGACTGGAACCGCCGGCACGGCGAGCGCCGCGGCGAACTCACCGAAGCGCTCAAGGGCATGCGGGCCATCGACGACCGGTTCAAGGCGACCGGCCGCGAGGGCCTGCCCGAGGCCTACCTGCTGCGCTTCTCCCCCGAGGGCAACGGCCGCGCGGTCCTCGCCAACGGCAACCCGGACACGGCGGACCACACCGCGGTCTTCGTGCCGGGCACCACCTCGCACCTGGGCTCGGTCGGCGGCGACGTGAAGCGGATGACCGACCTGTGGCGCGCCACCGCCGAGTTCCCCGGGACCGGCAGCGTCTCCACGGTGACCTGGCTGGGCTACGACGCCCCGCAGGACATCGTGAAGGACTCGCCGTTCAGCCACTACGCGAACGACGGCGCGCCCGCCTTCAACCGCTTCATGGAGGGCCTGGACCACACCAACCCGGACGGCCACCACACCGCGATCGGCCACTCGTACGGCACGACGCTGATCGGCTCGGCCGCCCGCCAGGGCGAACTCGGCGCCGACGACATCGTCTTCGCGGGCAGCCCCGGCGTCCAGGTCGGCTCGGCCTCGGAGCTGGACGCGCCCCCGGGCCACGTATGGAACGAGGAGGCGGACGGCGACCCCGTCCCCGACATAGGCAGGTACGGCCACGGCGGCAGCCAGTGGCGGCTCGGCGGGGGCGTGTTCGTCATCCCCAGCGACGACCTGTTCGGCGCCCACCAGATGAGGACGGACACCGAGGGCCACAGCGGCTACTGGGACACCGGGAGCACCAGCCTGCGCAACCAGGCCGCGGTGGTCACCGGCCGGTACGACGAGGTGGACGTTGAAGGCTAGGTTCGCCGCCGCAGTGGCGCCGGCGTGCGCCGCTCTGGTACTCACGATGAACGGGTGCAGCATGAACGATTCGGGAAACGACCCCCAGCAGGTCCACGGCACGCGCACGCAGGCCGCCGCGACCGCCGAGGCCAAGCGGCTCTCCAGCGAGATCTACGACCTGCTCGGCGTGGCCGGGAACGTCTCCGAGCCCGGCCCCGGCATCAGCGCGTGCGGCGACCGCGACCCGGAGAAGTACTTCCGGACACGTCACCCGTGGAGCCTGACCGGACCCTCCGCCGACGAGCTGCGCACCGCGCTCACCCGGCTGAAGGACGGCCTCCCCGGACGCGGCTGGAAGATCGTCTCCTTCGGTCCCAACAACAGCCGCAACAAGAGCCTGACCCTGACGGCCGACCATCACGGGAAGAAGTTCGCCGTCAGCGCCGTCCTGCGGGAGCGGCACAAGCCCGGCGACCCGCCGCCCTCGCTCGGCGTCACCCTCGTCTCCGGCTGCTACGAGGTCCCCGAGGGCGAGCGCGTCGACGGCTACTGACCGCACCGCCCGCACCGCAGCCGGTCGCCGGCGGGGCCGGACACACGCGGCGGCGGTCATGACCGTACGGTGGACGAAGGTGGTGGTACGCATGACTGAATCTCCCGCATGACGCACGAACCCGAGGCCCCGGAGCCCGGCAACCCGGCCGGCGACCGCCCCACGGCGCGGCCGCCGCGGTCCACCGGGACACCACGTGACCTACCCCACGACCCACATTCGACCGCCAGCGCCGACAATGACCCTGTGATCACTTCGCCGCCACGAAGCGGAACCGACCGGCGCCGGACCGAGGCGTCGCCGTACGTAGACCTCACCCGGGACGAGTGGAGCGCCCTGCGCGAGCGCACTCCGCTCCCGCTGACGGCCGACGAGGTCGAGCGGCTGCGCGGCCTCGGCGACGTCATCGACCTCGACGAGGTGCGCGACGTCTACCTCCCGCTGTCGCGCCTGCTCAACCTGTACGTCGGCGCCACCAGCAACCTCCGCGGAACCCTCAACACGTTCCTCGGCGACGCGGGCAACGGCCACGGCGCCCAGACGGGTACCCCCTTCGTCATAGGGGTCGCCGGCAGCGTGGCCGTCGGCAAGTCCACGGTCGCCCGCCTCCTGCAGGCACTCCTCGCCCGCTGGCCCGAGCACCCGCGGGTCGAGCTCGTCACCACCGACGGCTTCCTCTACCCCATGAAGGAGCTGCGCGAGCGCGGGCTGACCTCCCGCAAGGGCTTCCCGGAGTCGTACGACCGGCGCGCCCTGACCCGCTTCGTCGCCGACATCAAGGCGGGCAAGGACGAGGTCACCGCCCCCGTCTACTCGCACCTCATCTACGACATCGTGCCCGGCGAGCTGCTGACCGTCCGCCGCCCGGACATCCTGATCGTCGAGGGCCTGAACGTGCTCCAGCCGGCCCTGCCCGGCAAGGACGGCAAGACCAGGGTCGGCCTGGCCGACTACTTCGACTTCAGCGTGTACGTGGACGCCCGGCCCGAGGACATCGAGCGCTGGTACCTGAACCGGTTCGCGAGGCTCCGCGAGACCGCGTTCCAGAATCCTTTCTCCTACTTCCGCAAGTACACCCAGGTCTCCGAGGAGGAGGCCATGGACTACGCGCGCACCATGTGGCGGACCATCAACCGGCCGAACCTGCTGGAGAACGTGGCCCCCACCCGCGGCCGGGCCACCCTCGTGCTGCGCAAGGGCCCCGACCACAAGGTGCAGAGGCTGAGCCTGCGCAAGCTGTAGGGGGCCTTTAGGGTGCGGGCATGCTGCATTTGCGGATCATCGCCCCGCCCGACCGCACGGACGCCGTGATCACGGCCATCGAGTCGACGGTCGGAACCACCCATCTGGTCGTACTGCCGGGCGCCGCCCGCGACCCGCGGGGCGACCTGGTGCTGTGCGACGTCGCCCGGGAGGCGGGCGACGAGCTCCTGAACGCCCTCCGCGGGCTCGGCATCGACCGGGACGGCTCCATCGCCGTCGAGGACATCGACCTCTCGCTGTCGACACGCGCCGAGGAGGCCGAGGAGGAGGCGCCGGGCGAGGCCGCGGACGCCGTCCTGTGGGAGCAGCTGGCGGAGGCGACCCACGAGGAGTCGACCCTCACCATCACCTACGTCGCCTTCATGATCCTGGCGACGATGATCGCGGCCTGCGGTGTCGTGCTCGACAACGCCGTCCTGATCGTGGGCGCGATGGCGGTCGGCCCGGAGTTCGGCCCGCTCGCCGGCATCTGTACGGGCCTGGTGCATCGCGCCCCGAAGCTGGCGCTGCGCTCGCTGAGCGCCCTGCTGATCGGATTCGCCGCGGCCATCATCGCCACCACCGTCTTCAGTCTGGTGATGGACGCGATCGGGCAGTTCGACTCGTCGATGCTCGAAAACCCGCGGCCCAACACCAGATTCATCTGGCAGCCGGACCCGTTCTCCTTCGTGGTGGCCATGCTCGCCGGCGCGGCCGGGGTGCTGTCCCTCACCTCGTCGAAGTCCGGGGCCCTGGTCGGCGTCGCCATCTCGGTGACGACCGTGCCGGCCGCCGCGAACGCCGCCGTGGCCCTCGCGTACGGCGACGTCGGCCAGATGTGGGGCTCCGCGCTCCAGCTGATGCTGAACCTGCTGGGGATCGTCCTCGCGGGCGTGCTGACCCTGGTGGCCTGGAAACTGCTGTGGCGCACCCAGGCGGGACGGATGATCCGCAAGCCGGGTGCGCCGGGGGGCACCCGCCGCCGGTGACCGGGGGGACCGGCGGCGGAGGGGCCCGGAAAGAGCCGACCCGCAAGGCGCGGACCGGGAGGGGACGGCCTAGCCGAGCGCGGACTTGACGACGTCGGCCAGCCGGCCGGCGACGGCGTGCGCCTGCTCGATGTCGGCGGCCTCGACCATCACCCGGACGAGCGGCTCGGTGCCCGAGGGGCGCAGCAGCACACGGCCGGTGGAGCCGAGCTCCCGCTCCGCCTCGGCGACGGCGGCGGCCAGTTCGCCGGAGGTGGTGACGCGGGACTTGTCGACGTCCGGGACGTTGATCAGGATCTGCGGCAGGCGGTTCATGACCGCCGCCAGCTCGGCCAGCGGCACGCCGGTGGCGGCGACCCGCGCGGCCAGCAGCAGGCCGGTCAGGGTGCCGTCGCCGGTGGTCGCGTGGTCGAGGATGATCACGTGGCCGGACTGCTCGCCGCCGAGCGCGTAGCCGTGCTCCTTCATCGACTCCAGGACGTAGCGGTCGCCGACCGCCGTCTGGACGAGCTGGATGCCCTTGGCCTCCATGGCCAGCTTGAAGCCGAGGTTCGACATGACGGTCGCGACCACGGTGTCCCCGCGCAGCGCGCCGGACTCCTGCATGGCGAGCGCCAGCACGGCGAGGATCTGGTCGCCGTCGATCTCGTTGCCGAAGCCGTCCACGGCCAGGCAGCGGTCGGCGTCGCCGTCGTGGGCGATGCCCAGGTCCGCGGAGTGCTCGATGACGGCCTGCTTGAGCAGCCCCAGGTGGGTGGAGCCGCAGCCGTCGTTGATGTTGAGGCCGTCCGGCTCCGCGCCGATGGTGACGATCTCGGCACCGGCCCGCGCGAAGGCCTCGGGCGACACCCGGGCGGCCGCGCCGTGCGCCTCGTCGAGGACGATCTTCAGTCCGTCGAGGCGGTTGGGCAGGGCGCCCATCAGGTGGGAGACGTACTGCTCGACGCCCTCGGTGTAGTCGGAGACCCGGCCCACGCCCGCACCGGTCGGCCGGTCCCACGGGGCACCGGTGCGGTGCTCCTCGTAGACCGACTCGATCTTGTCCTCCAGGTGGTCGGCGAGCTTGTGGCCGCCGCGCGCGAAGAACTTGATGCCGTTGTCGGGCATGGCGTTGTGGCTGGCGGAGAGCATCACGCCGAGGTCGGCTCCGAGCGTGCCGGTCAGGTACGCCACGGCGGGGGTGGGCAGCACGCCGACCCGCAGGACGTCCACGCCCGCGCTCGCGAGGCCGGCCACCACGGCGGCCTCCAGGAACTCGCCGGAGGCGCGGGGGTCGCGGCCGACCACGGCGGTCGGGCGGTGCCCGGCGAAGGTGCCCGCCTCGGCGAGCACATGTGCGGCCGCCACGGAGAGGCCGAGCGCCAGCTCAGCCGTCAGATCCGCGTTGGCGACGCCGCGTACACCGTCCGTGCCGAAGAGTCGTCCCACTGTTGTCCTCCGAGTTACCGAGTTCTGGCGCTTTTGAGACAGATATACGTCGCTTGTGGCGATAAACGAACCGCCCCGGCAGCACAGAGTGTGCCGCCGGGGCGGATTCGTGCAGAACAGCAGGCGGAGATTAGCGCTTGCTGTACTGCGGGGCCTTACGGGCCTTCTTGAGACCGGCCTTCTTGCGCTCGACCGCACGGTCGTCGCGGGAGAGGAAGCCGGCCTTCTTCAGCGGGGCGCGGTTGTTGTCCACGTCCGCCTCGTTGAGGGCGCGGGCCACGCCGAGGCGCAGGGCGCCGGCCTGGCCGGAGACGCCGCCACCCGAGATGCGGGCGATGACGTCGTAGCGGTTGTCGAGCTCGAGCACCTTGAAGGGCTCGTTGACTTCCTGCTGGTGCACCTTGTTCGGGAAGTAGTCCTCGAGGGTGCGACCGTTGATCTTCCACTTGCCGGTGCCCGGAACGATCCGGACGCGGGCGATGGCGTTCTTGCGACGGCCCAGGCCGGCGGCCGGCTGGGGGTCGCCGAAGCGACCGGCAAGGGACTCGGAGGTGTAGTCGCCCTCGACGACGACCTCAGACTCGCTGGTGTACTCCTCGACGTTGCCCTCGAACTCGTCGACGGGGGTCGTCTCGGCGGTGGTCTCGGCCACGATGCTCCTCAGAATTTTCTACGTCTTAGGGGGTGGCCGGAACTACTGCGCGACCTGGGTGATCTCGAACGGCACCGGCTGCTGGGCAGCGTGGGGGTGCTGGTCGCCCGAGTAGACCTTCAGCTTCGTCAGCATCTGACGGCCCAGGGTGTTCTTGGGGAGCATGCCCTTGATGGCCTTCTCCACGGCCTTCTCCGGGTTGTTCGCGAGAAGGTCGGAGTAGCGGACGGCACGGAGACCACCCGGGAAGCCGGAGTGGCGGTACGCCATCTTCTGCGACGCCTTGTTGCCCGACAGGTGGACCTTGTCGGCGTTGATGATGATGACGAAGTCGCCCATGTCCATGTGGGGGGCGTAAGTCGGCTTGTGCTTACCCCGCAGGAGGGCAGCGGCCTGGGTCGCCAGACGGCCGAGGACAACGTCCTGGGCGTCGATGACGAGCCACTGGCGCGAGATGTCGCCGGGCTTGGGGCTGAACGTACGCACGCGTATGCCTTCGCTTCTTCAGTGGTGGTATCCCAAGGGCGCAAGCCCCACGGGAAGGTCCTGACAGGGTCACCACGGACGATCACGACAGCCCTCGTTCACATCGGGGACGCAACCCGTGTGAACCGCTGGTCATCGGTCCGGTGGACCGGCGCAAGGCCCTTTCACGTGAGAATGAGAAAGCCAATACGCATAACAAACCAGCAGGATACCCAAGCAGACCCGCACGGGTCAAAACGCGGTCCGCGATGCCGGTTCTGCTGGCGTCGCGGCGCACTCCGGTTCGGTCCTGGGTGGGGACCCCGCAGTTGTTACGGGTCCCAGAATAACCCGCCCGGGACGCGCACACCTCCACATGAGCGTCCCCGCCAGCGCACAGAGGGTGAAGCAGTCCTTGAAAGCGCGGGTGTGGCCGCCGGACACGAAGGGGATCGCGAGGGCCTGCGGCACCAGCGAGACCCAGAACCACGGGGACCGCGGCGCCGAATCCGGCCGCAGACCCGAGGCCAGCAGCAGGGGCAGCACGACCAGCAGGTAGTGGTCGAAGGAGGGCCGCGAGACCAGGAATGCGGCGAGCATCACCATCGACGCGGTCTCCGCCAGCCGCTGCCCCTCGTCCACATCGAGACCGGAGACGGGGCGGTAGCCGGAATCGGAACCGGGGCCGGGGCCGTCTCGGTGCCAGCGCCTCCGGGCGCACCACAGCCCGGCCAGCGCGCCCGCGGCGGCCAGCGCGAGCGCCACCGGCTGCGGAAGCCCCAGCCGCGGCCCGATCGCCACCGGGGAGGCGTCCCAGGGCAGCGCGAAGGAGTCCTGGCCCTTCAGCAGGAAGGGCACGGTCTTGGTGACGAAGAGCAGCGGGCTCGGCATCAGCAGCGCGCCGAGCAGCGAGGTGACGGCGGGCACCAGCCCCATGGCGGCCAGCGCCCGCCACTGCCGGGCGAACACGAACAGCAGGGCGAGCGGTACGAGCATCGGCTTGCAGGCGACGGCCACTCCGACCACCAGCCCCGCCGCCGGCCAGCGCCCGCGCTGCGCGAGCAGCAGCGCGGCGGGCAGGGCCGCCGCGGAGACGCAGGTCCAGTTGGAGAGCAGGACGAGGTTTCCGTACGGCCGGAACAGCAGCGCGAGGCCCAGGAAGCCCAGGACCGCCAGTCGGGAGCGGCTCGGCACCGCGAAGATCCGCAGGGCGCACCACCAGCCGGCGAGCACCAGGCCGGTGGTGCCCAGCGGCGCCGCCCAGCGCAGCAGCGGCTCCGGGAGCAGGGCCTCCGGGACCGCCATCAGGACCGCGCTCGGCAGGTACAGGAAGCGCTTGTCGGCGTACGGCGAGTGCCCGGCCAGCAGCGCGTCGGCGGCCTTCACCACGAAGGCGTTGTCCAGGCCGCCGGCCGGCGACCGGATGGCGGCGGAGACCGCCACCGCGAGCAGCGTGGCGGCCGAGAGCCAGCACCAGACCCGCGGGGCGGGGCGCAGCAGCCACTCCCGCAGCGACGCGCCGGCGCCCTGCTCCGCCCCGTCCACGCACCGGATCACAGCTCTCGGACCCACAGCCGTTTTCCCCTCGACGCGCGCCCCCGGGGAGCCGGTCCCCCGGGTGCGCCGGACCACGTCCGCCGGCCCCGCGTCAGGGCCGCGCGCTCACGCTAGCGCTTCCGCTCGACCCGCCGCTCGTCCCAGACGGGCTCGGTGGTCTCGCGTACGACGCCGTCGGAACCGAAGACCAGGTAGCGGTCGAACGAGCGCGCGAACCAGCGGTCGTGGGTCACGCACAGCACCGTGCCGTCGTACGACTCCAGGCCGTCCTGGAGGGCCTCCGCCGACTCCAGGTCGAGGTTGTCGGTCGGCTCGTCCAGCAGCAGCGCCGTGGTGCCCGACAGCTCCAGCAGCAGGATCTGGAACCGGGCCTGCTGCCCGCCCGACAGCTTCTCGAACGGCTGGTCGCCCTGCCGCTCCAGCTCGTACCGGCGCAGCACCGACATCGCGGCGCCGAGCGGCTTGGCGGCCTCCGTCCACAGGATGTCGACGAGGGTGCGCCCGAACAGCTCGGGGTGGGCGTGGGTCTGCGCGAAGTGGCCGGGGACCACGCGGGCGCCCAGCTTCCAGGCACCGGTGTGCTTGACGTCCTCGCCGGCCAGCAGCCGCAGGAAGTGCGACTTGCCGGAGCCGTTGGAGCCCAGCACCGCGACCCGCTCCCCGTAGAAGACCTCCAGCGAGAAGGGCTTCATCAGCCCCGTGAGCTCCAGGTTCTCCACGGTGAGCGCGCGCACGCCGGTGCGCCCGCCCTTGAGCCGCATCCGGATGTCCTGCTCGCGGGGCGGCTCCGGCGGCGGGCCGGCCTCCTCGAACTTCTGGAACCGGGTCTGCATCGCCCGGTACCGGGAGGCCATGTCGGGGCTGCTCGCCGCCTGGTTGCGCAGCCGCAGCACCAGGGCCTTCAGCCGGGCGTGCTCCTCGTCCCAGCGCCGCTTGAGCTCCTCGAAGCGGGCGAAGCGCTCCTTGCGGGCCTCGTGGTACGTGCCGAAGCCCGCGCCGTGCACCCACACGTCCGTGCCCATCGGGCTCGCCTCAAGGCTGATGATCTTCTGGGCGGCCTGGGTGAGCAGCTCACGGTCGTGGGAGACGAACAGCACGGTCTTGCGGGTGGCCTTGAGCTGCTCCTCCAGCCACCGCTTGCCCGGGACGTCGAGGTAGTTGTCCGGCTCGTCGAGCAGCAGCACCTCGTCCGGACCGCGCAGCAGCGCCTCCAGCACCAGCCGCTTCTGCTCACCGCCGGAGAGCGTGCGCACCTCGCGGAACTGCGCCTTGTCGTACGGCATCCCGAGCGCGGCCATCGTGCAGACGTCCCACAGGGTCTCCGCCTCGTAGCCCTGGACGTCGGCCCAGTCGCTGAGCGCCTGCGCGTACGCCATCTGCGCGGCCTCGTCGTCGACCGTCATGATCAGGTGCTCGGCCCGGTCCACCGCCTTCGCGGCCTCCCGGATGCGCGGCTGGGCCACCGAGACCAGCAGGTCCCGCACGGTCGTCTCGTCCCGCACCGAGCCCACGAACTGCGACATCACCCCGAGCCCGCCGCTCACGGTGACCCCGCCGCCGTGCGGCTGGAGCTCGCCGGAGACCAGCTTCAGCAGGGTCGTCTTGCCGGCGCCGTTCGCCCCGACCAGGGCGGCCACCGAGCCCTCCCCCACGCGGATCGAGACGTCGGGAAGCAGAACCCGCCCGTCGGGCAGGTAGTACTCCAGGTGGCTGGCTTCAAGATGTCCCATGCCACGCATTGTGACGGCCGTCCCCGCGGACACCCAAGCCGGTTTCCCCGGGCACCGCCTAGGATGCGCCGCATGAGCTTTGGGGAGGGATCTGTTCCACCGCGTCCGCAGACGCCCGACTGGGCCGCGCTGGCCGAGGCCACGGCCGCCGAGAACCGCCGCAGGAAGCTGCTGTGGACCGCCGCCGGGTCGGTCGCCGCGCTCACCGTGGCGGGGGTCGTGGCCGGTGCGCTCGTGCTCGGCGGTGGCGGCGGAGGTGACACGAACCACAAGGAAGACCGGCGGGCCGGGCCGGCCGGCAGCTCCGCGCCGCCGTTCTCCGCGGCGCCGACCGCCACACCGCACCCGCTGGACTACCTCGCGGACGCCAAGCGCGACGGCCTGCCGTTCAACTCCGGCGATTTCTTCCCCGGGAAGACGGCCGAGGTCAGCGACCGGAAGTACGTCCAGACCGCCGGGGACACCAAGACCGACTGCGCCAAGGCCGCGCCGGACGCGGTGGCCGAGGTCCTGGCCCGGCACGGCTGCCGCAAGCTCGTCCGCGGCACCTTCCAGCGCGACGGCATCGCCACCACGGTCGGCGTCGCGGCCTTCGAGACCACCGAGCAGGCCGCCAGGGCCAAGGAGGAACTGCCGGGCGCGATGACCGCCCTTCAGCCCTCCAAGGGCAAGAAGGCCTGCGTGAAGGCCAAGGTCTGCCGCCGCACCACGAACGCCTACGGCCGCTTCCTGTACGTGACCCTGTCCGGATTCCAGTCCGGCAAGGACGTCACCAAGAAGGACAAGGCGGTGTACACGGCGGGCAACGACCTCGCCGAGTACACCTTCCAGCGCATCGTCAAACGCGGTCGGGCGCTCGCGGACGCCTCCGCCGGCCGCTGACCGCCCCGCGGGCCGGGCGACCCCTGGAGGGTCCCGCCCGGCCCGTGCACCGGCATTTCCGGCCGGCACGCGTACGGGCTCCTGCGCCCGGCCGCGTACGGCTCTGCGGTCAGCAGCAGCCGGCCCCGGTGGCCCCGCCCGGCAGGGTCCGCATGTTGCGGGCCTCCTTGCTGCGCGCGGCCAGCAGCTCGTCGGCCGGGTAGCCGACCTCTTCGAGGGTCAGCCCGTGCGGCTTGACCACGTGCACGGAGGAGTCCCGTACGGCCGCCGCCAGCACCTTGCCCGGCCAGTCGGTCGGCCGGTGCCCGTCGCCGACGTGCAGCAGCGCGCCGACCAGCGAGCGGACCATGTTGTGGCAGAAGGCGTCGGCGCGGACGGTCGCCGTGATGATCCCGTCCTCCGCCCGCTCCCAGCTCAGCTGCTGGAGCGTGCGGATGGTCGTGGCGCCCTCGCGCTTCTTGCAGTACGCCGCGAAGTCGTGCTCGCCGAGCAGGGCCCGCGAGGCCTCGTTCATGGCGTCGACGTCCAGCGGCCACTGGTGCCACAGCACGTGCCCGCGGCGCAGCGGGTCGACCCCGCCCTGGTGGTCGCCGACGCGGTAGGCGTAGCGGCGCCAGATCGCCGAGAAGCGCGCGTTGAAGCCCGCGGGGGCCTCGGCGGCCTTCCAGACCCGTACGTCGTGCGGCAGCCGGCCCGCGAGGCGGCGCAGCAGCTTGTCGTGGTGCTCGGCCCACACCTCCTCGGCCAGGTCGAACTGCGCGACCTGCCCGCGGGCGTGCACCCCCGCGTCGGTACGTCCGGCCACGGTCAGCTCGACCGGCTCGGACAGCCGCATCACGGTCTGCAACGCCGACTCCAGCTCGCCCTGGACCGTCCGCAGCACGCGCTGCTTCGCCCAGCCGGAGAAGTCCTTGCCGTCGTACGACAGGTCCAGCCGCACCCGGACGAACCCGGGCTCCACCTCGTCACTCACGTGACAGATCCTCTCAGCTGTGTCTTTCAAACGAACGCAGAACGGGCCCGCCCCGGGAAGGGGGCGGGCCCGTTCAGAGCCGTCCAGGAAGGCGATCCGAAGATCAGGCCTCCGTGGTCTCCTCGGTGGCCTCGGACTTCGCCTCGGCCTCCTTCACGGCACGCTTGGTGGCGGCCTCGGCCTCACCGGTGGCCTGCTGCGCGACGGTCAGCGCCTCGACCAGCTCGATGACGGCCATCGGGGCGTTGTCGCCACGACGGTTGCCGACCTTGGTGATGCGGGTGTAACCACCGGGGCGGTTCTCGTAGCGCGGCGCGATCTCGGTGAAGAGCGTGTGGACGATGCTCTTGTCCGTGATCGTCTGCAGCACCTGGCGACGGTTGTGGATGTCGCCCTTCTTCGCCTTGGTGATCAGACGCTCGGCGACCGGACGCAGGCGGCGGGCCTTGGCCTCGGTCGTGGTGATGCGGCCGTGCTCGAAGAGCGACTTCGCGAGGTTCGCGAGGAGCAGCTTCTCGTGCGCGGCGCTGCCGCCCAGACGGGCACCCTTGGCGGGACGCGGCATGGTGATTCTCCTTGTGTGCTGCACCGGCCGTGCGAGGTACCGGTGTCAGTCCCCGCCCGCTCTTGCGGGCAGGGTGTACGGAGGGCTTTCACCCTCCGTAAGTCAAAATCCGGCCGGGCCGGCGTCCGAGGCCGAAGACCTCGGACGCCGGCCGCGGCCGACGATCAGTACTGCTCGGTCTCCACGAAACCGGCGTCCGCGTCGTCGTCGGCGCCGAAGGCGTCGGCGGCGGCGGTCGGGTCGAACCCGGGCGGGCTGTCCTTGAGGGCCAGGCCCATGCCGGCCAGCTTCGCCTTGACCTCGTCGATCGACTTCGCACCGAAGTTGCGGATGTCGAGCAGGTCGGCCTCGGAGCGGGCGACAAGCTCACCCACGGAGTGGATGCCCTCGCGCTTGAGGCAGTTGTACGACCGAACGGTGAGCTCGAGCTCCTCGATCGGCAGCGCCAGGTCGGCGGCCAGGGCGGCGTCGGTCGGGGACGGGCCCATGTCGATGCCTTCGGCGTCGATGTTGAGCTCGCGGGCCAGACCGAACAGCTCGACCAGGGTCTTGCCGGCGGACGCCATGGCGTCGCGCGGGCGCATGGCCTGCTTGGTCTCGACGTCGACGATCAGCTTGTCGAAGTCGGTGCGCTGCTCGACTCGGGTCGCCTCGACCTTGTAGGTGACCTTGAGGACCGGGCTGTAGATGGAGTCGATCGGGATGCGACCGATCTCCTGGCCCAGCTGCTTGTTCTGGACGGCGGAGACGTAGCCGCGACCGCGCTCGACGGTCAGCTCCATCTCCAGCTTGCCCTTGCCGTTGAGCGTGGCGAGGACCAGGTCCGGGTTGTGCACCTCGACACCGGCCGGGGGCGCGATGTCGGCAGCGGTGACCAGGCCGGGACCCTGCTTGCGCAGGTACATCACGACCGGCTCGTCGTGCTCCGAGGAGACGACCAGCTGCTTGATGTTGAGGATGATGTCGGTGACGTCTTCCTTGACACCCGGCACGGTGGTGAACTCGTGCAGGACGCCGTCCACGCGGATGCTCGTGACGGCGGCACCCGGGATCGAGGACAGGAGCGTACGGCGGAGCGAGTTGCCGAGGGTGTAGCCGAAGCCCGGCTCCAGCGGCTCGATCACGAACCGCGAGCGGTACTCGTCGACGACCTCTTCGGTCAGCGAAGGACGCTGAGCGATAAGCATGTCTTTTTCCTTCAGTCGTGGACGCCCACTATTTGACGCCCGACGGGGTACTGCGAACTACAAGGGTACGGGCGGTACGTCCCCCGTGAGGGGTTCGTACCGCCCGGACACTCAAAGACGCACAGGTGCGTCCACTGCGTCAGACGCGGCGGCGCGGATCATCCCCGCCACTGCGGGGAAGGGCGCCGCCCCGGATCAGACGCGGCGGCGCTTCGGCGGGCGGCAGCCGTTGTGCGGGGTGGGGGTGACGTCCTGGATCGAGCCGACCTCGAGGCCGGTGGCCTGGAGGGAGCGGATCGCGGTCTCGCGGCCGGAGCCCGGACCCTTGACGAAGACGTCAACCTTGCGCATGCCGTGCTCCTGCGCGCGGCGGGCGGCCGACTCGGCGGCCATCTGCGCGGCGAAGGGGGTGGACTTGCGCGAGCCCTTGAAGCCGACGTGGCCGGCAGAGGCCCAGGAGATCACGTTGCCCGAGGGGTCGGTGATCGAAACGATGGTGTTGTTGAACGTGCTCTTGATGTGAGCGTGCCCGTGAGCGACGTTCTTCTTTTCCTTGCGGCGCACCTTCTTGGCAGCGCCCTGACGACCCTTGGGGGGCATCTCTTACTCCTACAGGGAGGTGGTCGGTCCTACAGCGCAAGACCGCTGGAAAGCGTGTCCGCTGAGGACTACTTCTTGCCCGGCTTCTTCTTGCCGGCGATCGCGCGACGCGGGCCCTTGCGGGTACGGGCGTTCGTGCTGGTGCGCTGACCGTGGACCGGCAGGCCACGGCGGTGACGCAGACCCTGGTAGCAGCCGATCTCGACCTTGCGGCGGATGTCGGCCTGGATCTCGCGGCGGAGGTCACCCTCGGTGCGGAGGTTGGCGTCCACGTACTCGCGGATCTTGACCAGGTCCTCTTCGGCCAGGTCACGAACGCGGGTGTTCGGGTTCACGCCGGTGGAGGCGAGGATCTCCTTGGACCGGGTGCGCCCGATACCGAAGACGTAGGTGAGTGCGATCTCCACACGCTTTTCGCGCGGGATGTCAACACCGGAAACGCGTGCCATTCAATGGCTCCTGTGTGTTCGGGGGTCTTCAGCAAAGCCACTCCCGATCCGCCGTATGAGGTACAGCTCGGGTCCCCGGCCCCCGCCGGAGGTGCCGCCGGCCCCGTGGGGGCTGGGCGGGCTCTGCATGTTTACGTACTTACGTCGCGCGAAGAACTGCGAAAGAGCAGGTCGGTCGGCGTGCGTCAGCCCTGGCGCTGCTTGTGGCGCAGGTTGTCGCAGATGACCATGACCCGGCCGTGACGGCGGATCACCTTGCACTTGTCGCAGATCTTCTTGACGCTCGGCTTGACCTTCATGTTGGTGAGGTTCTCCGGGTCAGTGCCACCACCCACGCAGAAGCGGGGTGCGGGGCAAGATCTACTTGTATCGGTAGACGATCCGGCCACGCGTCAGGTCGTACGGAGACAGCTCCACGACGACCCGGTCATCCGGGAGGATACGGATGTAGTGCATCCGCATCTTTCCGCTGATGTGCGCGAGGACCTTGTGACCGTTCTGGAGCTCCACCTTGAACATTGCGTTCGGGAGAGACTCGATCACGGTGCCCTCGATCTCGATGGCACCTTGCTTCTTGGCCACGCTTCGCCTTTCGAATCGGCTACCTTGATCGACTCCCCGCTTCGCATGAAGACATGCGGATGCAAAGGAGCCGACGAGTCAGTCTACGTCAGGGCACCCAGAAAGACGAATCCGGGAAGTTTGCCCTACACCGTAGATCATTAACCAGGCAAATCGGTACTGAGCCGGGCCCGGCTCAGCCCAGCGGGTCGGGCGCCGTCGTGACGCCGTACTCCGCCAGCTTCGCCTTGCCGCAGTCCGGGGAGGTCAGGACGATGGGGCCGGCCTCGGTGAGGGCGATGGAGTGCTCCCAGTGCGAGGACCAGGTGCCGTCCGTGGTGATGACCGTCCAGTCGTCCGCCAGCACCTCGGTCTGGGGGGTGCCCAGGCTCACCATCGGCTCAATGGCCAGGCAGATGCCCGGGACCAGCTTCACGCCCTTGCCGCGCTTGCGCGAGACGTAGTTCAGGAGGTGCGGGTCCATGTGCATCTCGGTGCCGATGCCGTGGCCGCCGTAGTCCTCGATGATCCCGAACTTGCCGAGGCTGTGGTCACCGGCGGCGGGCCGCGGCTGCCGCTTGATGTACGTCTCGATCGCCTTGGAGATGTCGACCAGGCGGTTGCCGAGCTTCATGGCCGCGATGCCGGCCCACATCGACTCCTCGGTCACCCGGGACAGCTCGACCAGCTCCGGCGCGTGCCCGGTGCCCACGAAGGCCGTGTACGCCGCGTCCCCGTGCCAGCCGTCCACGATCGCGCCGGCGTCGATGGAGATGATGTCGCCGTCCTTGAGGACGGTCTTGTCGTCCGGGATGCCGTGGACCACGACCTCGTTCACGGACGTGCAGATGGTCGCGGGGAAGCCGCCGTACCCGAGGAAGTTCGACTTGGCACCGTGGTCGGCGATGACCTTGCGGGCCACCATGTCCAGATCCCGCGTCGTGGCGCCCGGCACGGCCGCCTCGCGGGTCGCCGCGTGGATGGCGGCGACGACCAGCCCCGCCTCGCGCATCTTCGCGATCTGCTCCGGGGTCTTGATCTGGACCATGCCTGTGCCTCTCGTGCGAAACGTCTCTGCTCAACAGTACGGCCGCGGGGTCCGGAGGACACCGCGGCCGTACTGGAAGTGGTACTGCTGCCGTCTCAGCCCTGTGCGGGCTTCTTCAGCGCGTCCATGGCGCGCTGCGTGACGTCGTGGACCTCGCCCAGCGCCGAGATCGTCACGACGAGACCCTGGGTCTTGTAGTAGTCGATGATCGGCTCGGTCTGGGTGTGGTAGACGTCCAGCCGGTTGCGCACGGTGTCCTCGGTGTCGTCACCGCGCTGGTACAGCTCGCCACCGCAGATGTCGCAGACACCCTCGGTCTTCGGCGGGGCGTACGAGACGTGGAAGACGTGCGCCGAGTCGTTGCGGCAGATCCGGCGGCCGGCGATCCGCTTGACGACCTCGTCCTCCTCGACCTCCAGGTCGAGGACGGCGTCGAGCTTCATGCCCGCGTTCTTCAGCATCGCGTCGAGCGCCTCGGCCTGCGAGACGTTGCGCGGGAAGCCGTCGAGCAGGAACCCGCCCTCGGCGTCCTGCTGCTCCATGCGGTCCTGGGCCATGCCGATGGTGACTTCGTCGGGGACCAGGTCGCCGGCGTCCATGTACGCCTTCGCCTTGACCCCGAGGTCGGTGCCCTTGCTGATGTTGGCCCGGAAGAGGTCGCCCGTGGAGATGTGCGG
Organism: Streptomyces sp. NBC_00239; assembly: GCF_036194065.1. Classification (NCBI taxonomy): domain Bacteria; kingdom Bacillati; phylum Actinomycetota; class Actinomycetes; order Kitasatosporales; family Streptomycetaceae; genus Streptomyces; species Streptomyces sp. NBC_00239. Next base: position 3,508,582 of record NZ_CP108095.1, read on the forward strand.
GATCGACAGGTTCTTGGCGAGGAACGCGGCCTGCGTTCCCTTGCCCGCCCCGGGAGGCCCGACGAGGACGATTCGCATCAGCGGAGGAACCCTTCGTAATTGCGCTGCTGGAGCTGGCTCTCGATCTGCTTCACGGTTTCCAGACCCACACCCACGATGATCAGGATGCTCGTCCCGCCGAACGGGAAGTTCTGGTTCGCGCCGAAGCCGGCCAACGCCATCGTCGGCACAAGAGCGATGAGACCCAGGTACAGCGACCCCGGCCAGGTGATCCGGTTGAGCACGTAGCTCAGGTACTCGGCAGTGGGTCGACCAGCCCGGATGCCCGGGATGAACCCACCATACTTCTTCATGTTGTCCGCGACTTCCTCCGGGTTGAACGAGATCGCCACGTAGAAGAAGGCGAAGAACACGATCAGGAGGAAGTACAGGGCGATGTAGTAGGGGTGGTCGCCCTTCACCATGTGCTTCTGGATCCAGACGGCCCAGCCGGAGGTGGACCCGCTGAACTGGACGATCAGCGCCGGGATGTACAGCAGCGACGAGGCGAAGATGACCGGGATGACACCGGCCTGGTTCACCTTGAGCGGGATGTACGTCGACGTACCCCCGTAGGCGCGGCGGCCGATCATGCGCTTCGCGTACTGGACCGGGATCCGGCGCTGGGCCTGCTCGACGAAGACCACCAGGGCCACCATCGCGAGGCCGACCAGGATGACGACGCCGAACTCGACCCAGCCGTCCGCGATCTTGCCCTGGAGCTTGATGGTCCACAGGGAGCCGACGAAGCCGGCGGCGATCGAGATGAACATCAGGATCGACATGCCGTTGCCGATGCCGCGGTCGGTGATGAGCTCACCGAGCCACATGACGACACAGGTGCCGGCGGTCATGGTGAGGACCATGACGATGATGGTGAAGATCGACTGGTCCGGAACGATCTGACCGGCGACGGGGCAGCCCTGGAAGAGCGCGCCGCTCTTGGCGGTCGCCACCAGGCCGGTGCCCTGAAGAACGGCAAGGGCGACCGTCAGATAACGCGTGTACTGCGTGATCTTCGCGGTACCGGCCTGCCCCTCCTTCTTGAGGTTCTCCAGCCGGGGAATGACCACGGTCAGCAGCTGCAGGATGATGCTCGCCGTGATGTACGGCATGATGCCGAGCGCGAAGATGGTGATCTGAAGCAAGGCGCCACCGCTGAACATCTGCATCAGGCCCATGAGGCCCTGACCGCCCTGACCCGGCTGGTTGAGGCAGGCCTGGACGTTCTTGTAGCTGATGCCGGGGATCGGGATCTGTGACCCGAGCCGGTACAGCACGATGATGCCGAGCGTGAAGAGCAGCTTCTTGCGCAGGTCGGGCGTCTTGAACGCCCGGGCGAACGCGGTGAGCACGGTGCCTCCTGCGACCCCCGCGTTACGCGCGTGAGGTGACGGTTTGGTAAGTCGGCGGTTACAGACGAGGCAGCCGCCCCTGGTCGAGGGTGCAGACTGCTCCGGAGATTAGCAACGCCACCTTACCCGGCAGGTACCTCAGCGTGAAACATCCGATCTGGACCTGCGGGGAGCTTGCCCCGGACCGTACGGCTTTCGACGGATACGACCTGACGGGAATCACAGCGGAAAGGCGTGCGGGACGCGCCATTCCGGAAACGACAGAAGCCTGGCCGGCACCCCCCGAAAGGGGTACCGGCCAGGCTTCTTACTGCCGGCTGTCAGCCGAGAGCGTCCGAAATTCAGACGAGCTCGGTGACGGTGCCGCCGGCGGCGGCAATCTTTTCCTTGGCGGAGCCGGAGACGGCGTCAACCGAAACCTGCAGCGCCACGGAGATCTCGCCCTGGCCCAGGACCTTGACGAGGCTGTTCTTGCGCACGGCACCGCGCTCGACGAGACCGGCCACGGTGACCTCTCCACCCTCGGGGTAGAGCTCGGCCAGCTTGGCCAGGTTCACGACCTGGTACTCCGTGCGGAACGGGTTCTTGAAGCCCTTGAGCTTCGGGAGACGCATGTGGAGGGGCATCTGCCCACCCTCGAAGCGCTCCGGGATCTGGTAACGGGCCTTCTGGCCCTTCGTACCACGACCGGCCGTCTTACCCTTCGACGCCTCACCACGACCCACACGGGTCTTCGCGGTCTTGGCGCCGGGGGCGGGACGGAGGTTGTGGGCCTTCAGCGGGCTGCTCTCAGCCATGTTAGTCAACCTCCTCAACCGTCACGAGGTGGCGGACGGTGTGCACCATTCCGCGGAACTCGGGGCGGTCCTCCTTGACGACGACGTCGTTCAGGCGCTTGAGCCCGAGCGAACGCAGCGTGTCGCGGTGGTTCTGCTTGCTGCCGATGTACGACTTCGTCTGCGTGATCTTGAGGCGAGCCATTACGCACCCGCCCCAGCACGTGCACGAAGCAGAGCCGCGGGGGCGACGTCCTCGAGGGGCAGACCACGGCGAGCCGCGATCTCCTCGGGACGCTGCAGGCCCTTGAGGGCCGCCACGGTCGCGTGCACGATGTTGATCGCGTTGTCGGAGCCCAGGGACTTCGACAGGATGTCGTGAACGCCGGCGCACTCCAGAACGGCGCGCACCGGGCCACCGGCGATAACACCGGTACCGGGGGAAGCAGGCTTCAGCAGGACAACGCCGGCCGCCTTCTCGCCCTGGATCGGGTGCGGGATGGTGCCCTGGATGCGCGGAACCTTGAAGAAGTTCTTCTTGGCTTCCTCGACACCCTTGGCGATGGCCGCGGGAACTTCCTTGGCCTTGCCGTAACCGACACCTACAGTGCCGTCACCGTCGCCCACCACGACCAGCGCGGTGAAGCTGAAGCGGCGACCACCCTTGACAACCTTGGCGACGCGGTTGATCGCGACAACGCGCTCAACGTAAGCGGTCTTCTCGGCGGCAGGGCCACCGTCGCGACCCTTCCGGTCCCGCCGCTCGCCGCCACCGGCACCGCTTCCGCGGCGCTGGGGTCCAGCCATTGGATTACCTCTCTCTGTTACGTCCGTGAGTCCCGGAACCGGGGCTTAGAACTTCAGCCCGGCTTCGCGGGCGGCGTCAGCCAGAGCGGCAATGCGCCCGGCGTATCGGTTGCCACCGCGGTCGAACACGACGGTCTCGACACCCGCAGCCTTGGCACGCTCGGCGACGAGCGCGCCGACAGCCTGGGCCTGGGCGCTCTTGTCGCCTTCGCCACCGCGGATCGAAGCGTCCAGGGTCGACGCGGACGCCAGGGTGTGACCCTGGAGGTCGTCGATGACCTGAGCAACGATGTTGCGGTTGGAACGCGTCACGACGAGGCGCGGACGCTCCGCCGTACCCGAGACGTTCTTGCGGATGCGGATGTGGCGGCGAGCCTTGGCCGCGCGCTTGTACGCGTCGCCCTTGGCGATCTTCACACCGTATGCCATGGCTACTTACCAGCCTTTCCGACCTTGCGGCGGATGACTTCGCCGGCGTACTTGACACCCTTGGCCTTGTACGGGTCGGGCTTCCGCAGCTTGCGGATGTTGGCGGCGACCTCGCCGACCTTCTGCTTGTCGATGCCCTCGACCGTGAACTTGGTCGGCGACTCGACCTTGAAGGAGATGCCCTCGGGCGCCTCCACCAGGATCGGGTGGCTGTAGCCGAGCTGGAACTCCAGGTTGGAGCCCTTCGCGGCCACGCGGTAACCGACACCGCTGATCTCGAGAGCCTTGACGTACCCCGTGGTCACACCGGTGATCATGTTCGCCACCAGCGTGCGGGACAGGCCGTGCAGGGCCTTGTTCTGACGCTCGTCGTTCGGGCGGGTGACGTTAAGAACGCCGTCCTCGCCCTTAACGATCTCGATGGGGGTGGCAACGGTGTGCGTCAGGGAACCCTTGGAGCCCTTGACGGTGACCGTGCGGCCATCGATGGTGACGTCCACACCGGCGGGAACCTGGATGGGGAGCTTGCCGATTCGCGACATTGCTTTTCCTCCGTTCCCGACTACCAGACGTAGGCGAGGACTTCCCCACCTACGCCCTTCTTGCCTGCCTGCTGGCCGGTCAGGAGACCGTGGGACGTGGAGATGATCGCCACGCCCAGGCCGCCCAGGACCTTCGGCAGGTTGGTGGACTTCGCGTACACGCGCAGACCGGGCTTCGAGATCCGCTTGATGCCCGCGATGGAGCGCTCACGGTTCGGCCCGAACTTCAGCTCGAGGACGAGGTTCTTGCCGACCTCGGCGTCCTCGACCTTCCAGCCGGTGATGAAACCCTCCTGCTTGAGGATCTCCGCGATGTGCGACTTGATCTTGCTGTGCGGCATCACCACGGTGTCGTGGTACGCCGAGTTAGCGTTACGCAGACGGGTCAGCATGTCTGCGATCGGGTCAGTCATGGTCATGAAGTGGCCTTCGGCCTCTCTCGCCGGGGTTTCCTGTATGCGCCATCCCTCTCCCCGCTCAGTGGCGGGACGGGTGCGGTGCGGGGACCTACGGCGTAGTAAGTCGTTATGGGCGGCGGGCGCCCAACCACACAAGCCTAAGGCATGCGGGGCCGGGCATCCGCCGTCCAGATGCTTACCGAGAGTGCCTGGTACTTCCCAAGTCCTTGCGGACCAGGGGGATTTACCAGGAGCTCTTGGTCACGCCCGGCAGCTCGCCACGGTGAGCCATCTCACGAAGGCAGACGCGGCACAGGCCGAACTTGCGGTACACGGAGTGGGGGCGACCGCAGCGCTGGCAGCGGGTGTACGCACGCACACCGAACTTGGGCTTGCGGGCAGCCTTCGCGATGAGAGCCTTCTTCGCCATCTCGCTTACGCCTCCTTGAAGGGGAAGCCGAGGTGACGAAGGAGGGCGCGGCCCTCGTCGTCGTTGGTCGCCGTGGTGACCACGGTGATGTCCATACCCCGGGTACGGTCGATCTTGTCCTGGTCGATCTCGTGGAACATGACCTGCTCCGTGAGACCGAAGGTGTAGTTGCCACGGCCGTCGAACTGCTTCGGCGACAGACCACGGAAGTCACGGATACGCGGCAGCGCGAGCGACAGCGTACGGTCCAGGAACTCCCACATGCGGTCACCACGGAGGGTGACGTGGCAGCCGATCGGCTGACCCTCACGCAGCTTGAACTGCGCGATGGACTTGCGGGCCTTCGTGACGGCCGGCTTCTGACCGGTGATCGTCGTCAGGTCGCGGATGGCGCCGTCGATCAGCTTGGAGTCGCGGGCGGCGTCGCCCACACCCATGTTGACCACGATCTTGACGAGGCCGGGGATCTGCATGACGTTCTCGTAGGAGAACTCCTCACGCAGCTTGCCCGCGATGTCCTCGCGGTACTTCGTCTTGAGACGCGGAGTGGTAGCCATCAGATGTCCTCACCCGTCCGCTTGGCAACGCGGATCTTGTTGCCCTCGTCGTCGAAGCGGTAGCCGACGCGGGTGACGACCTTCTTGCCGTCCTTCTCCACGACCAGCTGCACGTTGCTCACGTGGACCGGAGCCTCGGTGATCACGATGCCACCGGCCTGCGAGCCACCGGCAGTCTGACCGGCCTTGGTGTGCTTCTTGACCCGGTTGACACCCTCGACGAGGACGCGGTTCTCAGTAGGGATGGCCATGATGACCTTGCCCTGCTTGCCCTTGTCCTTACCGGTGATGACCTGAACCAGGTCGCCCTTCTTGATCTTCATGCTTACAGCACCTCCGGCGCGAGCGAGATGATCTTCATGAACTTCTTCTCGCGCAGCTCACGGCCGACCGGGCCGAAGATACGGGTGCCACGAGGGTCGCCGTCGTTCTTGAGAATGACAGCGGCGTTCTCGTCGAAGCGGATGTACGAGCCGTCCTGGCGGCGGCGCTCCTTGACGGTGCGAACGATGACCGCCTTGACGACGTCACCCTTCTTCACGTTGCCGCCGGGGATCGCGTCCTTGACGGTGGCAACGATGACGTCACCGATGCCCGCGTAGCGGCGACCCGAGCCACCGAGAACACGGATGCAAAGGATCTCCTTGGCACCAGTGTTGTCGGCGACACGCAGTCGCGACTCCTGCTGGATCACGTCTATCTCCTGTTTGTCTGCCGGTTCCCGGCGGGGGCCTCACTCCCGAAGAGCGAGAGCCCCCACCGAGCCTGGCGGAACGAACCCAAGGGAAACCCCTCAGGCTTGTGTCGTTGGAGTTCGCTTGCGCGAACTTCCTTTACTTGGCCTTCTCGAGGATCTCGACGATGCGCCAGCGCTTGCTCGCCGACAGCGGACGCGTCTCCATGATGAGGACGCGGTCGCCGACGCCGGCAGCGTTCTGCTCGTCGTGCGCCTTGAGCTTGTTCGTACGGCGGATGACCTTGCCGTACAGGGCGTGCTTGACGCGGTCCTCGACGGCGACGACGACGGTCTTGTCCATCTTGTCGCTGACGACCAGACCCTCACGGGTCTTGCGGAAGCCGCGCGCGGTCTTCTCAGTCACGTTGTTCTCGCTCATCAGGCGTTCTCCACCGTCTCGATACCGAGCTCACGCTCGTGCATCAGGGTGTAGATGCGAGCGATGTCCTTACGGACGGACTTGAGCCGGCCGTTGTTCTCCAGCTGACCCGTGGCCGCCTGGAAGCGGAGCTTGAACAGCTCCTCCTTGGCCTCGCGCAGCTTGCCAACGAGCTCCTCGTTGCCGAGCTCACGCAGCTCGGACGCCTTGGTTCCCGTCGCCATCACGACTCACCTGCCTCGCGCCGAACAATCCGGCACTTCATCGGAAGCTTGTGAGCAGCGCGGGTGAGCGCCTCACGAGCAATCTTCTCGTTCGGGTAGGACAGCTCGAACATGACCCGGCCCGGGTGCACGTTCGCGATCCACCACTCGGGAGAACCCTTACCGGAACCCATGCGGGTCTCGGCCGGCTTCTTCGTCAGGGGACGGTCCGGGTAGATGTTGATCCAGACCTTGCCGCCACGCTTGATGTGACGGGTCATCGCGATACGAGCCGCCTCGATCTGGCGGTTCGTCACGTAGGCGGGGGTGACCGCCTGGATGCCGTACTCACCGAACGAGACCTCAGTACCGCCCTTGGCCATACCGCGGCGCTTGGGGTGGTGCTGCTTGCGGTGCTTGACCCTACGAGGGATCAGCATGTCGGTCAGGCCTCCGTTCCGGTGCTCTCAGCCGGAGCGGCAGCGGGAGCCTCGGCCTTGGGGGCCTCGGCGCCGGCAACCTGCTGCGGCTTGCGGCCGCCACGGCCGCCACGCTCGCCACCACGTCCGCCACGGCCACCGGCCGGACGGTCGCCCGCGCCACCACGGGCCGGGCGGTTACCCGCACGGGCCGCAGCGTTCTCGGCGCGAACCTCGGCGATGTTCTTGACGTCGCCCTTGTAGATCCAAACCTTCACGCCGATGCGGCCGAAGGTGGTCTTGGCCTCGAAGAAGCCGTACTCCACGTTCGCGCGCAGCGTGTGCAGCGGCACACGACCCTCGCGGTAGAACTCGGAGCGGGACATCTCGGCGCCGCCGAGACGGCCACCACACTGGATCTTGATGCCCTTGGCGCCGGCCTTCATCGTGCCCTGCATGCTCTTACGCATGGCGCGACGGAAGGAGACGCGGGAGGAGAGCTGCTCGGCAACGGCCTGAGCAACCAGCTGAGCGTCGAGCTCGGGGTTCTTGACCTCGAGGATGTTCAGCTGGACCTGCTTGCCCGTGAGCTTCTCGAGGTCACCGCGGATGCGGTCGGCCTCGGCGCCACGGCGGCCGATGACGATGCCCGGACGAGCGGTGTGGATGTCCACACGCACGCGGTCACGGGTGCGCTCGATCTCAACCTTCGAGATGCCGGCGCGCTCCATGCCGGACGTCATCATCCGACGGATGGCGACGTCTTCCTTGACGTAGTCCTTGTACAGCTTGTCGGCGTACCAACGCGACTTGAAGTCGGTGGTGATGCCGAGCCGGAACCCGTGCGGGTTTACCTTCTGGCCCATTACCGGGAACCTTCCTTGCTGCTGACGACCACGGTGATGTGGCTGGTCCGCTTGCGGATCCGGTAGGCACGGCCCTGCGCACGCGGACGGAACCGCTTCAGGGTCGGGCCCTCGTCCACGTACGCCTCGCTGATGACCAGCGTGGAGGCGTCCGGGTGGTTGTAGTTGTGTGCGGCGTTGGCAATGGCGCTGTCCAGCACCTTGCCGACCGGCACGCTCGCGGCCTGCGGGGCGAAACGCAGGACCGCCTGAGCCTCCGTGGCATCCATGCCACGGATAAGGTCCACCACTCGGCGGGCCTTCATGGGCGTGACGCGGATGTACCGCGCCTGGGCCCTGGCTTCCATGGTTGTCCCTTCGGTGTAAGTCATAGTCGTTCCACCCCGCTTTAGCGGCGCTTCGACTTCCGGTCGTCCTTGACGTGGCCGCGGAAGGTGCGAGTCGGCGAGAACTCGCCGAGCTTGTGGCCGACCATCGACTCGGTGACGAACACCGGGACGTGGATCTTGCCGTTGTGCACCGCGATGGTGTGACCCAGCATGGCCGGGATGATCATCGAGCGACGGGACCAGGTCTTGATGACGTTCTTGGTACCAGCTTCGTTCTGTACGTCCACCTTCTTGATGAGGTGTCCGTCGACGAAGGGTCCCTTCTTGAGACTGCGCGGCATCTAAACCCGCTCCTAGCGCTTCTTGTTCGTCTTGCGGCGGCGGACGATGTACTTGCTCGAAGCCTTCTTCGGCGAGCGAGTACGACCCTCCTTCTGACCCCACGGGGAGACCGGGTGACGACCACCGGAGGTCTTACCCTCACCACCACCGTGCGGGTGGTCGACCGGGTTCATCGCGACACCGCGGACGGAGGGGCGAACGCCCTTCCAGCGCATGCGGCCGGCCTTGCCCCAGTTGATGTTCGACTGCTCGGCGTTGCCGACCTCGCCGACGGTGGCGCGGCAGCGCGCGTCGACGAGACGGATCTCACCGGACGGCATACGAAGGTGGGCCATCGTGCCCTCCTTCGCCAGCAGCTGCACGGACGCACCGGCGGAGCGGGCGAACTTCGCACCGCCACCGGGACGCAGCTCGATCGCGTGGATCGTCGTACCAACCGGGATGTTGCGAAGCGCCAGGTTGTTGCCGGGCTTGATGTCGGCCGTCGGGCCGTTCTCAATCCGGTCACCCTGCTGCAGACCGCGCGGCGCGATGATGTAGCGCTTCTCGCCGTCGGCGTAGTGCAGCAGCGCGATGCGCGCGGTGCGGTTGGGGTCGTACTCGATGTGCGCGACCTTCGCCGGCACGCCGTCCTTGTCGTGACGACGGAAGTCGATCACGCGGTAGGCGCGCTTGTGTCCGCCACCCTGGTGGCGAACGGTGATCCGACCGGTGTTGTTACGGCCGCCCTTGCTGTGCAGCGGGCGAACCAGCGACTTCTCCGGCGTGGACCGCGTGATCTCGACAAAGTCGGCGACGCTGGAGCCACGACGGCCCGGGGTCGTCGGCTTGTACTTGCGGATACCCATTTCTCAGTCCTCGTCCGATTCCGGACGACTAGACCTCCGTTAGGAGGCCTGGCCGCCGAAGATGTCGATTCGGTCGCCCTCAGCGAGGGTCACGATGGCGCGCTTGGTGTTCGCGCGCTTGCCGAAACCGGTCTTGGTGCGCTTGCGCTTACCCTGACGGTTGATCGTGTTGACCCCGGTGACCTTGACCGAGAAGACCGCTTCGACGGCCTGCTTGATCTGGGTCTTGTTGGCGCCGGGCGCGACGATGAACGTGTACTTGTTCTCGTCGAGCAGCGCGTAGCTCTTCTCCGAGACAACCGGCTTGATCAGCAGGTCGCGCGGGTCAGTGAAGGTCTTGCTGGTAACGGTCGCCTCGGACATCAGGCGTCGCTCCCTTCGGTCTCAGCGGTCTGGGGGCCAGACACGAAGGACTCGAAAGCGGCCTGAGTGAAGACCACGTCATCAGAGACGATCACGTCGTACGTGTTCAGCTGGCCCGGCTCCAGGATGTGAACCTGGGGCAGGTTGCGGGCGGACAGCCACGCGGCCTCGTCGGCGCGGTCGACGACCAGGAGCAGGTTCTTGCGCTCCGAGATCTTGCCGAACAGCGTCTTGGCGGCCTTCGTGGAGGCGGCACCCTCGACCACGCCGGAGACGACGTGGATGCGGGAGTGACGGGCCCGGTCGGTGAGGGCGCCACGCAGAGCGGCGACCTTCATCTTCTTGGGCGTCCGCTGCGAGTAGTCACGCGGCTGCGGGCCGTGGACGACGCCACCGCCGGCGAACTGCGGCGCACGGGTGGAACCCTGGCGCGCGCGGCCGGTGCCCTTCTGGCGGTACGGCTTCTTACCACCACCGCGGACCTCGCCACGCGTCTTGACCTTGTGCGTGCCCTGACGGGCAGCGGCCAGCTGCGCGACGACGACCTGGTGGATCAGCGGGATGCTGACCTTGGCGTCGAAGATCTCGGCCGGGAGCTCGACGGTCCCGGTCTTGTCGCCTGCGGGCGACAGAATGTCAATGGTGCTCATAGTCCTCAGGCCCCCTTGGCCGCAGTGCGGACCAGGACGAGGCCGCCGTTCGGACCAGGAACCGCGCCCTTGATGAGGAGCAGGCCCTTCTCCGCGTCAACGGCGTGAACGGTCAGGTTCTGGGTGGTGACACGGTCGCTACCCATGCGGCCGGCCATCTTCATACCCTTGAAGACGCGGCCCGGGGTGGCGCAGCCACCGATCGAACCCGGCTTGCGGTGCACGCGGTGGGCACCGTGGGAAGCCTTGCCACCACGGAAGTTGTGGCGCTTCATGACACCGGCGAAGCCCTTGCCCTTGCTCGTGCCCGTGACGTCAACCTTGACGCCGGACTCGAACACCTCGGCAGTGATCTCCTGGCCGAGCGTGTACTCGCTGGCGTCGGAGGTGCGGAGCTCCACCAGGTGGCGGCGCGGGGTGACGTCGGCCTTGGCGAAGTGACCCTTGAGGGGCTTGTTCACCTTGCGCGGGTCAATCTCGCCGAAGGCGATCTGGACCGACTCGTAGCCGTCGATGTCGTTGGAGCGGACCTGGGTCACGACACAGGGCCCGGCCTTGACGACGGTCACCGGGACGACCCGGTTGTTCTCGTCCCAGACCTGGGTCATGCCGAGCTTCTCGCCCAGGACGCCCTTGATCAGCTTTGCCATCTTCTCCGCGCCTCTCAGAGCTTGATCTCGATGTCAACGCCGGCCGGAAGGTCCAGGCGCATCAGCGAGTCAACGGTCTTGGGCGTCGGGTCGAGGATGTCGATCAGGCGCTTGTGCGTGCGCATCTCGAAGTGCTCGCGAGAGTCCTTGTACTTGTGCGGCGACTTGATGACGCAGTACACGTTCTTCTCAGTGGGCAGCGGCACCGGGCCCGCGACCGACGCACCAGTGCGGGTCACCGTCTCGACGATCTTCTTCGCCGAGGAGTCGATGACCTCGTGGTCGTAGGCCTTGAGCCGGATGCGGATCTTCTGTCCCGCCATGGCTACTAGTAGTCCTTTGTCTCTGTGGAACGCTCTGGTACTCGGCGGACTGCCTGTTTGGCCGCTTCTCTCCGACCCACGCGGTCGGGTGTGTCGCACTCCCTTTCAGAAAATTCCCATACGGAAATTCCCTCTTCAAGGGGGTGCGGTCCTTGACCGCGCTTCGGGGGAGGAACACCCACCGAGTGCCTGGCAGGCACCCCGCTGACGCTTCCCGAAAGATTCCCGTACGTCCGCCCCATTGCTGCCCCGAGAGGCAGATAAAGGCGACGAGTACTGTGGGACTCGCTTCCGGTCCTCCCGGCGGGAGGCGCGCAGCATCGGTACTCAACCGAGCAACTTGAACAGTTTGCCATACAGGACGCTGGGCGCGCCAATCGCAAGCGGGGAGGGTACCCCATCTCACATCCAGAAGGGCCTCGCCCCGCCGCTCTCGCGGTGGGACGAGGCCCTTCCTTCCTGCATGGCTGCTCCGAAGAGCTACCAGGTCAGAGCACGAATTACTTCGTGATCTTGGTGACCTGGCCGGCGCCGACGGTCCGGCCACCCTCACGGATGGCGAACTTCAGGCCCTCTTCCATCGCGACAGGCTGGATGAGGTTGACCGTCATGTCGGTGTTGTCACCGGGCATGACCATCTCGGTGCCCTCGGGCAGGGTCACAACGCCCGTCACGTCCGTGGTACGGAAGTAGAACTGCGGGCGGTAGTTGTTGAAGAACGGGGTGTGACGGCCACCCTCGTCCTTCGACAGGATGTACGCGGCGGCCTCGAACTCGGTGTGCGGCGTGACCGAACCGGGCTTGATGATGACCTGGCCGCGCTCGACGTCCTCGCGCTTGATGCCACGGAGGAGCAGACCGACGTTCTCGCCGGCCTGGCCCTCGTCGAGCAGCTTGCGGAACATCTCGATACCGGTGACCGTGGTGGTGGTCTTCTCTTCCTTGATACCGATGATGTCGACGGTCTCGTTGACCTTCAGGACACCACGCTCGATGCGGCCGGTGACGACCGTACCGCGACCGGTGATCGTGAAGACGTCCTCGACCGGCATCAGGAAGGGCTTGTCGGTGTCACGCGGAGGGGTCGGGATCGACTCGTCCACGGCCTTCATGAGGCCGAGGAGCTTCTCGCCCCACTCCTTGTCACCCTCGAGGGCCTTGAGCGCCGACACCTGGACGACCGGAAGGTCGTCACCCGGGAAGTCGTACTCGGAGAGCAGCTCGCGAACCTCGAGCTCGACGAGCTCCAGGATCTCCTCGTCGTCCACCATGTCGGCCTTGTTCAGCGCGACGACGATGTAGGGAACGCCGACCTGGCGGGCCAGGAGCACGTGCTCCTTGGTCTGCGGCATCGGGCCGTCGGTGGCGGCGACCACGAGGATGGCACCGTCCATCTGCGCGGCACCGGTGATCATGTTCTTGATGTAGTCCGCGTGACCCGGGCAGTCGACGTGGGCGTAGTGACGCGCCTCGGTCTGGTACTCGACGTGCGCGATGGAGATGGTGATACCGCGCTGGCGCTCCTCGGGAGCCTTGTCGATCTGGTCGAAGGCCGAGGCCTCGTTCAGGTCCGGGTACGCGTCGTGCAGCACCTTGGTAATGGCGGCCGTGAGGGTCGTCTTACCGTGGTCAATGTGACCGATGGTGCCGATGTTGACGTGCGGCTTAGTCCGCTCGAACTTCGCCTTCGCCACGGGGGTCCTCCTGGAGAGTGGTTCTGTACGCCTTACTCATCGGCGCCAGGTGATCTTTGCTGGGATGCCGGCCCCCCGGGGATTCTGGAGCGGTGCTCCTTCTGCCCCGGGGCTCCGGTGACAAGCCTAAAGCGTGTACTCGGGAGAGTTACTCGCCCTTGGCCTTCGCGATGATCTCCTCGGCGACGTTCCGGGGAACCTCGGCGTAGGAGTCGAACTGCATCGAGTAGCTGGCGCGACCCGAGGTCTTGCTGCGGAGGTCGCCGACGTAGCCGAACATCTCCGAAAGGGGCACGAGGCCCTTCACGACGCGAGCGCCGTGACGCTCCTCCATGGCCTGGATCTGGCCACGGCGGGAGTTGATGTCGCCGATGACGTCACCCATGTAGTCCTCGGGCGTGGTGACCTCGACGGCCATCATCGGCTCAAGGAGCACGGGAGAAGCCTTGCGCGCGGCCTCCTTGAAGGCCTGCGAACCGGCGATCTTGAAGGCGAGCTCGGAGGAGTCGACCTCGTGGTAGCCACCGTCGAGAAGAATGACGCGGACGCCGGTCATCTCGTAGCCCGCCAGGATGCCGAACTGCATGGCCTCCTGCGCACCCGCGTCGACCGAGGGGATGTACTCCCTCGGGATGCGGCCACCGGTGACCTTGTTCACGAACTCGTACGCCGGACCGTCGGTCTCGGTGATGGGCTCGATCGCGATCTGCACCTTGGCGAACTGACCGGTACCACCGGTCTGCTTCTTGTGCGTGTAGTCGTGACGCTCGACGGCCTTGCGGATCGTCTCGCGGTACGCGACCTGCGGCTTGCCGACGTTGGCCTCGACCTTGAACTCGCGCTTCATACGGTCGACCAGCACCTCGAGGTGCAGCTCGCCCATACCGCCGAGGATGGTCTGGCCCGTCTCCTCGTCCGAGTGAACGTGGAAGGAGGGGTCCTCCTCCGCGAGACGCTGGATGGCGACACCCAGCTTCTCCTGGTCACCCTTGGACTTGGGCTCGATGGCGACCTGGATGACCGGGGCCGGGAAGTCCATGGACTCCAGGATGACCGGGCTCTTGTCGTCGCACAGCGTCTCACCGGTGGTGGTCTGCTTCAGGCCCATGACGGCGACGATGTCGCCGGCGCCCACCGCATCGATCTCTTCACGCTTGTTGGCGTGCATGCGGTAGATCTTGCCGATGCGCTCCTTCTTGCCCTTGACGGAGTTCAGCACCGCAGTGCCGGCCTCCAGGCGGCCCGAGTAAACCCGGACGAAGGTGAGCTTGCCGAGGTGCGGGTCGCTCATGATCTTGAACGCCAGCGCCGCGAGGGGCTCCTCGTCGGAAGGCTTGCGCTTCACGACGACCTCGGCGTCCTTGACGTCGTGGCCTTCGATGGCCTCGATGTCCAGGGGCGAGGGGAGGTAGCGGACGACGGCGTCGAGCAGGGGCTGGACGCCCTTGTTCTTGAACGCCGTGCCACAGAACACCGCGGTGATCGTGGGCTCGCCCTTGCCCTTGCCGGAGTTCAGGATGATCCGGCGGACGGCGGCGTGCAGCTGCTCCACGGACGGCTCTTCGCCGTTCAGGAAGAGCTCCATGATCTCGTCGTCGTTCTCGGCGACGGTCTCGACCAGCTTGCCGCGCCACTCGGCCGCAGCCTCGGTGTGCGTGGCCGGGATGTCGACGATGTCGTACATCTCGCCCTTGGTCGCCTCGGCGGACCAGACGAACGCCTTCATGGTGACCAGGTCGACAACGCCCTGGAAGTCCATCTCGGCGCCGATGGGGAGCTGCATGACGATCGGAACCGCACCGAGGCGGTCCTTGATCATGTCGACACAGCGGTGGAACTCGGCACCGGTGCGGTCGAGCTTGTTGACGAAGCAGATGCGCGGGACGCCGTAGCGGTCCGCCTGACGCCAGACAGTCTCGGACTGCGGCTCCACGCCGGCGACACCGTCGAAGACGGTGACGGCGCCGTCGAGCACGCGGAGCGAACGCTCCACCTCGACGGTGAAGTCGACGTGACCCGGGGTGTCGATGATGTTGATGGTGTGGTCAACATCTTCGAGCGGCCAGTGGCAGGTGGTGGCGGCAGACGTGATGGTGATACCACGCTCCTGCTCCTGCTCCATCCAGTCCATCGTGGCGGCGCCGTCGTGGACCTCACCGATCTTGTACGACACACCGGTGTAGAACAGGATGCGCTCGGTGGTGGTCGTCTTGCCCGCGTCGATGTGGGCCATGATCCCGATGTTGCGGACCTTGGCCAGGTCAAGCGAAGTGGTAGCCATGAGGCTTCGGTCTTCTCTCGGTCTCGATGTGGGGTGGGACTACCAGCGGTAGTGCGCGAAGGCCTTGTTGGACTCGGCCATCTTGTGCGTGTCCTCGCGCTTCTTGACGGCAGCGCCAAGACCGTTGGAGGCGTCGAGCAGCTCGTTCATGAGGCGCTCGGTCATGGTCTTCTCGCGGCGGGCGCGGGAGTAGCCCACGAGCCAGCGCAGCGCGAGGGTCGACTGGCGACCCGGCTTGACCTCGACCGGAACCTGGTAGGTCGCGCCACCGACACGGCGGGACTTGACCTCAAGCGACGGCTTGACGTTCTCCAGCGCGCGCTTCAGCGTGATGACCGGGTCGTTGCCGGTCTTCTCGCGGAGGCCTTCCATGGCGCCGTAGACGATGCGCTCGGCGGTGGAGCGCTTGCCGTCCAGGAGGATCTTGTTGATGAGCGACGTCACCAGAGGAGATGCGTAGACCGGGTCGATGATGACCGGGCGCTTCGGGGCGGGGCCCTTACGAGGCATTCTTACTTCTCCTTCTTGGCGCCGTAGCGGCTGCGGGCCTGCTTGCGGTTCTTGACAGCCTGGGTGTCAAGCGCACCGCGGATGATCTTGTAACGAACACCCGGCAGGTCCTTCACACGGCCACCACGCACGAGCACGATCGAGTGCTCCTGCAGGTTGTGTCCCTCACCCGGAATGTAAGCGGTGACCTCGATACCGGAGGTCAGACGCACACGCGCGACCTTACGGAGCGCCGAGTTCGGCTTCTTCGGGGTGGTCGTGAACACACGCGTGCAGACGCCACGGCGCTGGGGCGAAGCCTCAAGCGCGGGCGTCTTCGTCTTCTCGACCTTGTCCTGCCGGCCCTTCCGGACCAGCTGCTGGATCGTAGGCACTACTTCTCCGGTTTCTGTGTGCCGATCGTAAAACTAACCTGGAACATCGCCGACCCACGCGGTCGGGTGTGTCGAACACTGCAAGCCTCCGCGAAACGCGGAAACGCACAGATTGCGGCGGCCGCTGCGGACTCTCGTGCGGTGGATGGACACGCACAGGAGCCCAGGCACACCCCAGGCACAAGGTCTGAGCGTACCTATCGCGTCCACTCCGGTCAAAACAAATGCCCACGCCCCGCGACCCCCCGGATGACCTCCGGGCCTTTCGCCCGGCCCGCACCTAAGCTCTCAAACGGTACTTTCACGGCAAAAAGTTCCAGCGGGTCGGGAGAGACCAGCAGGTCAGAGCGTAGGGAGCAGCATCTTGGGGACCGTGGCAGCGGAGCCGATCACCGTTCCAGGCCCGCCCGCCGAGCCACCCCGCCCGGCCTCCCGCCGACGCCACCGCCTGCTCGGACCGGGCCTCGCCTTCCTCGTCACCACGACGGCCTTCACCACCGCCTGGCTGCTGCGCGGCGCCCGGCCCTTCGGCGGCCGCCCCCGGGCCCTGAACGACCAGGCCAACCAGTACGTGCCCTTCCACCAGGGGCTGTGGGACGTGGTCCACGGCAAGGCGGCCGGCGACCTGTTCCTCAGCTGGCACACCGGCTTCGGGCAGCAGTTCCTGGCGGATCACCACACCTACCTGGGCAACCCCCTGTCCTGGCTGGCCGTACTGGTCCCCCGGCACCGCGTGGACCTGGCCGTCTTCGCCCTCACCCCGCTCACCCTGGGGCTCGCCGCCGCCCTCATGGCCGGCTACCTCGGCCGGCTCGCCCCGGGTCCCGGCTGGCAGCGCGGGCTGCTCGGCGCCTGCTACGGCCTGTGCGGCTGGGCGGTGGCCGACGCCTCGTACATCCCGATGTGGCTGTGGGGCCTGGTCGCGCTGCCGCTGCTCGGCACCGCCGTCGAGTGGTGCCTCCAGGGGCGCCGCTGGCCGGCCGCCACCCTGCTGGTCGCCCTCGCCTGGCTGGGCAACTTCTACACGGCGATGATGGCCACGATGGCCGCCGCCGTCCTCCTCGCGGTGCGCCTGACCCTGATCCGCTGCTCCGCCCGGCAGCGGATCCGCGCCGTCCGGCGCGCCGCGACCGCCGCGGCCACCGGCGTCCTGCTCACCCTCCCGCTGCTGCTGCCCGCGCTCCTCGCCAGCCGCGCCGCCCAGCCCACCCGGGCCGCCACCTTCGAGCCCACGGACACCGGCCCGTTCCTGGCGGGACTGCTGCCCGGCGCCTACCACTGGGGCGGCCACGCCCGCCTGTACGTGGCCTCCCTCGGCCTGGTCCTGACGCTGGCCTTCCTCCTCGACCCGGCGGTGGCCCGCCGCACCCGGCTGGTCTGGGCCGCCGCGCTGGTCCTGGTCACGGCCTCCTTCCAGTTCCCGCCGACCCAGTACGCGTGGCACGGCCTGGCGGTCCCCAACGGCAACCCCTACCGGGAGACCTTCGTCCTCGCCGGCCTGCTCGTGATCACGGCCTGGCTGGGGCTGGCGGCCCGGCCCCGCCCCGGCCGCCTGGTCCTCGCCGCCGGCCTGCTGGCCGCGGCCGCCTTCCTGCTCCGCGACAGCGACGACTTCACCCCTTGGACCTGGGTCGCGGTCCTCGGCGGCGGCTCCCTGTCGGTCGCCGGGCTGTGCCTGTACCTCCGGGGCAGCGGCCCGCGGCGGCGCCGCGGCCTGGTGGCGGCCGGCGCCGTGCTGATGGCCACGGCCGTGCTCGCCGAGTCCGCCGGCTCCGCGGCCGTGGCCGACGCCCGCCGGGCCCGCGAGAAGTGGGCCGCGCCCCGGGCCACCGCCGGTCCCGCCGTCGACGCCCGCTTCGCCGCCGTCCGCCGGCTGGACGGCTGGCCCGCGTACCGGACCGACCCCGGACGCCCGGAGCTCTCGTACAACGACGGGCTCGCGCTGCGCGCCCAGGGCCCGCAGTACTACAGCAGCTACCTGCCGGCGGCCGCCTTCCGCACGCTCGACGCCCTCGGGTACGGCTACACCAACGACGGGCGCACGCTCTTCGGCTCCGACAGCCCGGTGCTCGACGCGCTGTTCTCGGTCGGCGCCCGGGTGCGGCCCGAGCCGGGCGGCGGCTGGACCGGCGACACCTTCCCCGCTCCCCCGCTCGTGACCGTACGCACCGGCCGGTACGCCCCGCCCCACTCGGCCGACAGCGTGTACGCCCGCCAGGAGGCCGCGCTCGGCAGCACGGTCTACGAGGTCCCGCCCGTCACCCGCGGCCCGGGCGTCACCGGCGTGCGGCACTACACCGCCCACTGCACCCCGGGCACCGAGGCCTACTGGTACTCCCCCGCCCTCCTCGGCCGCCTCACGTACGGCGGCGCCGCCCTGACCGTGCGGGACGAGACGGCCGGCGTGCTGCGGCTGGGCCCCGTACCGGCCGACGGGCGGGTGGCCGTCGCCGTCCGCACCCGCAGCCCGGGCGACGCCCCCGCACACCCCGTGGGCTGCCTGGACCGGGCCGCCCTGGACTCGGCGGTACGGCGGCTGACCGCGACCGGGGCCACCGCGATCCGGGCCGGCGGGCACTCCCTCGCCGCCACCCTGCCCGCGGCCGCCGACGGCGCCGCCCGGGCCCGTACCGCGGTGTTCGCGACGACCGCCGGACCCGGCTGGCACTGCTCCGCCCCGCAGCGGCCCTTCCACGGCCTGCTCGCCGTGGCCCTCCCCCCCGGCAGCCGCGAGGTCTCCTGCACCTACACCCCGCCGGGCTTCGTACGGGGCCTGGCGGGCGGCGGGCTGGGCCTGTTGCTCCTGGCCGCCGGCACCGCTTCCGCCCTGCGCCGCCGCCACGGCCACGGCCGCCGCCCCTGAGGCCGTCCCTGCCCCGGAAACGGGAGAAGCCCCCCGCCGCTCCGGACGGAGCGGCGGGGGGCTTCTTCACGAGCGTGACTCTCAGCCGTTGTACGGGCCGTAGTCGTAGTCCTCCAGCGGGACAGCCTGGCCGGAGCCGGTGCCGAAGGGCGAGTAGTCGATGTCGTCGTAACCGACGGCCGAGTACATCGCGGCCTTGGCTTCCTCGGTCGGCTCGACCCGGATGTTGCGGTAGCGGGCGAGGCCCGTACCGGCCGGGATGAGCTTACCGATGATGACGTTCTCCTTGAGGCCGATCAGGGAGTCCGACTTGGCGTTGATCGCCGCGTCGGTCAGGACCCTGGTCGTCTCCTGGAAGGACGCCGCGGACAGCCACGACTCGGTCGCCAGCGAGGCCTTGGTGATACCCATCAGCTGCGGACGGCCGGAGGCGGGGTGACCGCCCTCGGTGACCACACGACGGTTCTCGGTCTCGAAGCGGCCGCGCTCGACGAGCTCGCCCGGAAGCAGCTCGGCGTCGCCCGACTCGATGATCGTCACGCGGCGGAGCATCTGCCGGATGATGATCTCGATGTGCTTGTCGTGGATCGACACGCCCTGGCTGTTGTAGACCTTCTGGACTTCGCCGACCAGGTGGACCTGGACCGCACGCTGACCGAGGATGCGCAGCACGTCGTGCGGGTTGGTGGCACCCGCGGTGAGCTTCTGGCCCACCTCGACGTGGTCACCCTCGTGCACGAGGACCTTGGCGCGCTTGGAGATCGGGAACGCCGTCTCCTCGGAGCCGTCGTCCGGCGTGATGACGATCTTCTTGGTCTTCTCGGTCTCCTCGATCCGCACGCGGCCGTCGGCCTCGGAGATCGGCGCGACACCCTTCGGGGTACGGGCCTCGAAGAGCTCGACGACACGCGGCAGACCCTGCGTGATGTCGTCACCGGCCACACCACCGGTGTGGAAGGTACGCATCGTCAGCTGGGTACCGGGCTCACCGATGGACTGGGCCGCGATGATGCCGACGGCCTCACCGATGTCGACCAGCTTGCCGGTGGCGAGCGAGCGTCCGTAGCAGAAGGCACAGGTGCCGACCGCGGACTCACAGGTCAGGACCGAGCGGGTCTTGACCTCCTCGACGCCGTTGGCGACCAGGGCGTCGATGAGGACGTCACCGAGGTCGACGTTGGCCGGCGCGATGACCTTGCCGTCGATGACGACGTCCTCGGCCAGCATGCGGGCGTAGATCGAGGTCTCGACGTCGTCGGCCTTGCGCAGCACGCCGTCCTCGCCGCGAACGGCGATCTTCAGCTTCAGGCCGCGCTCGGTGCCGCAGTCCTCCTCGCGGATGATGACGTCCTGCGAGACGTCCACCAGACGACGGGTGAGGTAACCCGAGTCGGCGGTACGCAGGGCGGTGTCCGCCAGACCCTTACGGGCACCGTGCGTGGAGATGAAGTACTCCAGAACGGTGAGGCCCTCACGGAAGGACGCCTTGATCGGACGCGGGATGGTCTCGTTCTTCGCGTTCGACACCAGACCACGCATACCGGCGATCTGTCGCATCTGCATCATGTTTCCTCGGGCACCCGAGTCAACCATCATGAAGATGGGGTTCGTCTTGGGGAAGTTCGCGTTCATCGCCTCGGCAACCTCGTTGGTCGCCTTGGTCCAGATCGCGATGAGCTCCTGCGTGCGCTCGTCCTTGGTGATCAGACCGCGCTCGTACTGCTTCTGGACCTTCTCGTCCATCGCCTCGTAGCCCGCGACGATGGCCTTCTTGGCCTCGGGCACGACGACGTCGGAGATGGCCACGGTGACGCCCGAACGGGTCGCCCAGTGGAAGCCGGCCGCCTTCAGGTTGTCGAGCGTCGCCGCCACGATGACCTTGGGGTAGCGCTCCGCCAGGTCGTTGACGATCTCGGAGAGCTGCTTCTTGCCCACCGAGTAGTCGACGAACGGGTAGTCCTCGGGCAGCAGCTCGTTGAAGAGCGCGCGGCCCAGCGAGGTCTTCAGACGGAAGCTGTCGCCCGGCTGGAACTCCTGCTCGCCTTCCTCGGCCACCGGCGCCACCCAGCCGCGCGGCGGGATGGTGCCCACCGGGAAGCGGATGTCGACCTGCGACTGCAGGGCGAGCTCGCCGGCGTCGAACGCCATGATCGCCTCGGCCGTGGAGCCGAACGCGCGGCCCTCGCCCTTGGTGTCACGCAGCTCACCGTCGGTGGTCAGGAAGAACAGACCGAGGACCATGTCCTGGGTCGGCATCGTGACCGGACGGCCGTCGGCCGGCTTGAGGATGTTGTTCGAGGACAGCATCAGGATGCGGGCCTCGGCCTGCGCCTCCGCGGAGAGCGGCAGGTGCACGGCCATCTGGTCACCGTCGAAGTCCGCGTTGAACGCGGTGCAGACGAGCGGGTGGATCTGGATGGCCTTGCCTTCGACCAGCTGGGGCTCGAAGGCCTGGATGCCGAGGCGGTGCAGCGTGGGCGCACGGTTCAGCAGGACCGGGTGCTCGGCGATGACCTCTTCGAGGACGTCGTACACGACCGTGCGGCCGCGCTCGACCATCCGCTTGGCGCTCTTGATGTTCTGCGCGTGGTTCAGGTCGACCAGGCGCTTCATCACGAACGGCTTGAAGAGCTCCAGCGCCATGGCCTTGGGCAGACCACACTGGTGCAGCTTCAGCTGCGGACCGACGACGATCACGGAACGCGCGGAATAGTCCACGCGCTTGCCGAGGAGGTTCTGGCGGAATCGACCCTGCTTGCCCTTCAGCATGTCGCTGAGGGACTTCAGGGGACGGTTGCCGGGACCGGTCACCGGACGACCACGACGACCGTTGTCGAAGAGGGCGTCGACGGCCTCCTGGAGCATGCGCTTCTCGTTGTTCACGATGATCTCGGGGGCACCGAGGTCGAGAAGGCGCTTCAGGCGGTTGTTGCGGTTGATCACGCGGCGGTACAGGTCGTTCAGGTCGGAGGTCGCGAAGCGGCCACCGTCCAGCTGCACCATCGGACGAAGGTCCGGCGGGATGACCGGGACGCAGTCCAGAACCATGCCCTTGGGGCTGTTGCTGGTCTGCAGGAACGCGGAGACGACCTTGAGGCGCTTGAGCGCACGGGTCTTCTTCTGGCCCTTGCCGGTACGGATGATCTCGCGGAGGCGCTCGGCCTCCTCCTCCAGGTCGAAGGACTCCAGGCGCTTCTGCAGCGCCGCGGCACCCATCGAACCGTCGAAGTACGTGCCGAAGCGGTCACGCAGCTCGCGGTAGAGGAGCTCGTCGCCCTCCAGGTCCTGGACCTTGAGGTTCTTGAAGCGCGACCAGACCTCGTCCAGACGGTCGATCTCGCGCTGCGCACGGTCGCGCAGCTGCTTCATCTCGCGCTCGGCACCTTCGCGCACCTTGCGGCGCACGTCGGCCTTGGCGCCCTCGGCCTCGAGCTCGGCGAGGTCCGTCTCGAGCTTCTTGGCCCGGCCTTCGAGGTCCGAGTCGCGACGGTTCTCGATCTGCTGGCGCTCGACGGAGACGTGGGCCTCCAGCGACGGAAGGTCGCGGGTGCGGCGCTCGTCGTCCACGAACGTGATCATGTACGCGGCGAAGTAGATGACCTTCTCGAGGTCCTTCGGCGCGAGGTCCAGCAGGTAGCCAAGACGCGACGGAACGCCCTTGAAGTACCAGATGTGGGTGACGGGAGCGGCGAGCTCGATGTGGCCCATCCGCTCACGGCGCACCTTGGCGCGCGTGACTTCGACGCCACAGCGCTCACAGATGATGCCCTTGAAGCGGACACGCTTGTACTTGCCGCAGTAGCACTCCCAGTCCCGGGTCGGACCGAAGATCTTCTCGCAGAAGAGTCCGTCCTTCTCGGGCTTCAGGGTGCGGTAGTTGATGGTCTCCGGCTTCTTGACCTCGCCGTGCGACCAGGTTCGGATGTCGTCCGCGGTGGCAAGGCCGATCCGCAGCTCGTCGAAGAAGTTGACGTCGAGCACTGTGCGTCAATCCCTCTTTCGGGGTCGTGTCTCTTGATCAGTGGTCTGAACGGTCCCGGGGGTGACGGGGGGCTCCTTCAGGGAGCCCCCCGTCAGGCCCGTCAGACCTCTTCGACGCTGCTCGGCTCGCGCCGGGACAGGTCGATACCGAGCTCCTCCGCTGCGCGGAAGACGTCCTCGTCGGTGTCGCGCATCTCGATGGACATGCCGTCCGAGGACAGCACCTCCACGTTGAGGCAGAGCGACTGCATTTCCTTGATGAGCACCTTGAAGGACTCGGGAATGCCCGGCTCGGGGATGTTCTCGCCCTTGACGATGGCCTCGTAGACCTTCACTCGGCCGGTGACGTCGTCGGACTTGATGGTCAGCAGCTCCTGGAGGGCGTACGCGGCGCCGTAAGCCTCGAGCGCCCACACCTCCATCTCACCGAAGCGCTGGCCACCGAACTGCGCCTTACCACCCAGCGGCTGCTGCGTGATCATCGAGTACGGACCGGTCGAACGCGCGTGGAGCTTGTCGTCGACCAGGTGGTGGAGCTTGAGGATGTACATGTACCCGACCGAGATCGGGTCCGGGAACGGCTCGCCGGAGCGGCCGTCGAACAGGCGCGCCTTACCGGTCGGGAGCACCATGCGCTCGCCGTCGCGGTTCGGGATGGTGTGCTGCAGCAGGCCGGCCAGCTCGTCCTCGCGGGCGCCGTCGAACACCGGGGTGGCGACGTTGGTGCCGGGGGCGACCTTGTCGGCGCCGATGACCTGCAGACGCTGGGCCCACTCGTCCGCGAGGCCGGAGACGTCCCAGCCGCGGCTGGCGAGCCAGCCGAGGTGGATCTCCAGGACCTGTCCCGGGTTCATTCGGGACGGGACACCGAGCGGGTTGAGGATGATGTCGACCGGGGTGCCGTCCTCGAGGAAGGGCATGTCCTCGATCGGAAGGATCTTGGAGATGACACCCTTGTTGCCGTGACGGCCGGCGAGCTTGTCACCGTCGGTGATCTTGCGCTTCTGGGCGACGTAGACGCGGACCAGCTGGTTCACGCCCGGGGGAAGCTCGTCGCCCTCCTCGCGGTCGAAGACGCGGACACCGATGACCTTGCCGATCTCACCGTGAGGCACCTTGAGCGAGGTGTCGCGCACCTCGCGGGCCTTCTCACCGAAGATCGCGCGGAGCAGGCGCTCCTCCGGGGTCAGCTCGGTCTCACCCTTGGGCGTGACCTTGCCGACCAGGATGTCGCCGGCGACGACGTCCGCACCGATGCGGATGATGCCGCGCTCGTCGAGGTCCGCGAGGACCTCCTCGGAGACGTTCGGGATGTCCCGGGTGATCTCCTCGGGGCCGAGCTTGGTGTCACGGGCGTCGACCTCGTGCTCCTCGATGTGGATCGAGGAGAGGACGTCGTCCTGCACGAGGCGCTGCGACAGGATGATCGCGTCCTCGTAGTTGTGACCCTCCCACGGCATGAAGGCCACGAGCAGGTTCTTGCCGAGGGCCATTTCGCCCTCTTCGGTCGCCGGTCCGTCGGCGAGGACCTGGGACTCAACGATCCGGTCGCCCTCGTTGACGATGACCTTCTGGTTGACCGAGGTGCCCTGGTTCGAGCGGGAGAACTTCGCGACGCGGTACGTGGTGTACGTGCCGTCGTCGTTCCCGACGGTGATGTAGTCGGCCGAGACCTCCTGGACCACACCGTCCTTCTCCGCGCGGATCGAGTCACCGGCGTCGACCGCACAGCGGTACTCCATGCCGGTGCCGACGAGCGGCGCCTCCGCCTTGATGAGCGGAACGGCCTGGCGCATCATGTTCGCGCCCATGAGGGCGCGGTTGGCGTCGTCGTGCTCCAGGAAGGGGATCATCGCGGTCGCGACGGACACCATCTGGCGCGGGGAGACGTCCATGTAGTCGACGTCGTCGCCGGCGATGTAGTCGATCTCGCCGCCACGACGGCGGACCAGCACGCGGTTCTCGGTGAAGCGCATGTCCTCGGACAGGCCGGCGTTGGCCTGGGCGATGACGAAGCGGTCTTCCTCGTCCGCGGTCAGGTAGTCGACGTCGTCGGTGACGACGCCCTCGACGACCTTGCGGTACGGGGTCTCCACGAAGCCGAACGCGTTGACGCGGCCGTAGGAGGCGAGCGAGCCGATCAGACCGATGTTCGGGCCTTCGGGGGTCTCGATCGGGCACATGCGGCCGTAGTGCGACGGGTGCACGTCACGGACCTCGAAGCCGGCCCGCTCACGGGAGAGACCACCCGGGCCAAGCGCCGACAGACGGCGCTTGTGGGTGAGACCCGACAGCGGGTTGTTCTGGTCCATGAACTGCGACAGCTGGCTGGTGCCGAAGAACTCCTTGATGGAGGCGACGACCGGCCGGATGTTGATCAGGGTCTGCGGCGTGATCGCCTCGACGTCCTGGGTCGTCATGCGCTCACGCACGACGCGCTCCATACGAGCCAGACCCGTGCGGACCTGGTTCTGGATGAGCTCGCCGACGTTGCGCAGACGACGGTTGCCGAAGTGGTCGATGTCGTCGGTCTCGACGACGATCGAGTTGCCGTTCTCGCCGATCGTGTCGGTCTCGCCGGCGTGCAGCTTGACCAGGTACTTGATCGTCGCGATCACGTCGTCGGTGGTGAGCACACCGGCGTCGAGCGGCTCGTCGGCCCCGAGCTTCTTGTTGACCTTGTAGCGGCCGACCTTGGCGAGGTCGTAGCGCTTCGGGTTGAAGTACAGGTTCTCGAGCAGCGTCTGCGCGGCCTCACGGGTCGGCGGCTCGCCCGGACGCAGCTTGCGGTAGATGTCGAGCAGCGCGTCGTCCTGGCCCTGGGTGTGGTCC
Source organism: Streptomyces sp. NBC_00239 (assembly GCF_036194065.1). Classification (NCBI taxonomy): domain Bacteria; kingdom Bacillati; phylum Actinomycetota; class Actinomycetes; order Kitasatosporales; family Streptomycetaceae; genus Streptomyces; species Streptomyces sp. NBC_00239. The sequence goes on from NZ_CP108095.1 coordinate 3,534,558, forward strand.
TTCTCCAGGGTGGCGCGCATGGACTCGTACTCGCCGAACTCCTCGAGGATCTGCTCGGTGGTCCAGCCGAGAGCCTTCAGGAGGACGGTGACGGACTGCTTGCGCTTGCGGTCGATGCGGACGCCGACCATGTCGCGCTTGTCGACCTCCATCTCCAGCCAGGCACCCCGGGACGGGATGATCTTGGCGGAGAAGATGTCCTTGTCGGACGTCTTGTCGATGGAGGAGTCGAAGTAGACACCGGGCGAACGCACGAGCTGGGACACGACGACACGCTCGGTGCCGTTGATGACGAACGTGCCCTTGTTGGTCATGAGCGGGAAGTCGCCCATGAAGACCGTCTGAGACTTGATCTCGCCGGTCTCGTTGTTCGTGAACTCGGCCGTGACGAAGAGCGGCGCCGCGTACGTGAAGTCGCGGTCCTTGCACTCGTCGACGGAGTTCTTCGCGGGCTCGAAGCGGTGGTCGCGGAAGGTCAGCGACATCGACCCGGAGAAGTCCTCGATCGGCGAGATCTCCTCGAAGATCTCTTCCAGACCGGACTTGGTGGGGACGTCCTGTCCACTCTCGAGAGCCGACTCGACGCGAGCCTTCCAGGCGGCATTGCCGAGCAGCCAGTCAAAGCTTTCGGTCTGCAGCGCCAGGAGGTTCGGAACCTCGAGGGGCTCCTTGATCTTTGCAAAGGAGATGCGCAGCGGGGCAGTGCTGGCGCCGTTGTTCATATTGGTCGAGGCGTTGCGCGAGGCGGCCAAGAGGGGGTCCTTCCGAGGGCTCGGACTCACTACGCGCGTACCGGTCCCAGCCGTACACAGAAGACGGATGCCTCTTCGAGTGACCAAAAAGCCAGGTCAGAGGGGATCAATCAGGTGTGCTCTAGCGTGGGCATGCCCCTGGCGACGGGCAGGGGGCAGCTAACAGGCAGCGCAAAGGGTCAGTGTAGCCACTTGGCTCACTGATGTCCAGACCAGGTTTCCGGAATCCGGCAACAGGCCTTCCCCTTGTTGTTCAACGCTGCGGCCCTCGTACACAGAGCGCGTATCGATACTGCCCTCTTCGTAGTCGATCCATGCCTCGGATTTTGGATCGACGTAGCGACGGTCCTGAGAATTGCGCGCCTCGTGCCGTTCGTCAAGGCCCCCTGCCCCGTGCGGATCATCACCGAGCCCGTTCGGAGGGGCAGCGAGGGCAACGAAGATCACCCTACTCCCCAACGAGACCGGGGCAAGTCAGGCACTGCGGGTACGCCAAAGGGCGACCACCCATACGGGTGATCGCCCTTCGCAGGGACCTAGCAGGAGGCCCCAGAGGTGTTACTTGACCTCGACAGCCGCGCCGGCAGCCTTGAGGGACTCGGCAGCCTTCTCGGCGGCCTCCTTGTTGACCTTCTCGAGGACCGGCTTCGGGGTGCCGTCGACGAGGTCCTTGGCCTCCTTCAGGCCCAGGGAGGTCAGCTCACGCACGACCTTGATGACCTGGATCTTCTTGTCGCCCGCACCGGTGAGGATGACGTCGAACTCGTCCTTCTCCTCCTCGGCCTCGGCAACGGCGCCCGGGCCGGCCGGACCGGCAACGGCGACGGCCGCGGCGGCGGTGACGTCGAACTTCTCCTCGAAGGCCTTCACGAACTCGGAGAGCTCGATGAGGGTCATCTCCTCGAACTGGGCGAGGAGGTCGTCCTGAGAGAGCTTCGCCATGATGGGCGATCCTTCCACTAAATCGGCAGGTGCCGGATGTATACAGAGGCGGGCGTGACGGCCCGCTACGACCCACGCACTAGGCGGCGTGGATCAGTGCGCGAGCCGAATTACTCGGCACCGCCCTCGGCGAGCTTGACGCGAAGCGCTTCCGCAGTGCGGACGAACTTCGACGGCAGCGCCTGGAAGAGCGAGGCAGCCTGGGACTGCTTGCCCTTGAACGCGCCGGCCAGCTTGCTGAGCAGAACCTCGCGGGACTCGAGGTCCGCGAGCTTCTTGATCTCATCGGCGGTCAGCGCCTTACCGTCAAGGACACCGCCCTTGATGATGAGGTTCGGGTTTTCCTTGGCGAAGTCACGCAGACTCTTCGCCGACTCCACCGGGTCACCGGTGATGAAGGCGACCGCGGTCGGACCAGCGAAGTGCTCGTCCAGCGCGGTGATCCCGGCCTGGTTGGCCGCAATCTTGGTCAGCGTGTTCTTCACCACGGCGTACTGGGCGTTCTCACCGAGCGAACGACGCAGCGTCTTGAGCTGCGCCACGGTGAGACCCCGGTACTCGGTCAGCACGGCGGCGTTCGAGCTCTGGAACGCGTCCGTGAGCTCGGCTACCGCGGCAGCCTTGTCGGGCCTTGCCATGAGCGTCGGCCTCCTTCCGGGTGATGAGGACCGCTCAGAAGGGGCTGAACAAAACAAAACGCCCCGGCGCAGGCGCACGGGGCGTAGCTCGACCAGACGGTAAAGTCCGGGAGCTTTCCACAGTCACCTACGCGGGTCGTCCGTCGTCAACGGATCCTTCGGCCGCCGCACCCCGTGAAGGGCACGGCAACGACCAGCGGTCTTTGGCTTCTTCGGAAGAGTACGTGAACGGGATACGCGAAGGCAAATCAGGCCTTGCCGGCGCCCTTCATCATCGCGGCCAGGTCCATGACCTCACCGGCCGGCGGGGCCGTGACCTGCACGGACTTGTTGTAGTCCAGGAACTTCACCGTCATGTCCACGGGGCCCTTGGTGCCCTTGGCGCGGATGCGGAACTGCTTGGTGGTGTCGTCCTTGCCGATCCACATGTCCATGTTCAGCGCCTTGATCCCGAGGTCCTCGTACTGCTTGAGGGACTTCTCCCGGCGCTCCTTGGTCTGCGGGTCGGCGGCGATGCCGGCGCGCATCTGGTCGAGGGTGACGGTGCCCGCGTAGTGCGTGGTCGGCTGCCCGTCGATGCTCTCGTCGCCGACCTTCTTGAGGTCCTTGGCGGCGGACAGCTCGCTGGCCTGGTCGGCCGGGTTCTGGCCGCTCTGCGAGCCGAGGGAGTCCAGCTGCTTGGGAGCCTGTCCGTTCAGCGCCTTCATGTCGAGCTTCATCCAGCGCTTGCCGCCGAGCTCCTTCGCGGTCTCCGCGCCGCCGCCGATGTACATCGCACCGTCGACGAGGCGCACCTCGAACTTCTCGCCCGGCTTCTCCGGCGACTCCATCTTCATGGACATGGCCACCTTGGGCTTGAGCACCAGACGGGCCTCGGCCGCGACCTTGCCCTCCGGCGTCTGCCCGCTCATGGTGTACCGCAGCGAGCTGATGTCCTTGGACTTCTTCTTGGCCCGCTCCAGGGCGACGGCGGGCGAGGCGTTCACGGCGCCGCCTGCGGCCTTGGAGCCGTCGGCGGCCTTCCCGGCCCCCTCCTTGGCCCCGTCCTCGCAACCGGTCGCCGCTACGGCCAACAGTGCGGCGGCGAGCAGCGCCCCGGCGGTCTTCTTCTGGTACGCGTGCATGGTTCCCCCCAGAGTTTCGGCAAACGCGTTCGACCCTACCCGTGCATACGGACGGCGGGAAAACGAAAAAGCCCGGCCCCGCACCTCCGGAGAGGTGCGGGGCCGGGCTCGTGTTTCAGCGAGCCGTCAGGCTCAGACCGCGGCCGGGTCCTCTTCGACGAGGAGGTTCCGGGTGCGGTTGGAGTCCAGCTGGATGCCGGGGCCCATCGTGGTCGCCAGGGCGGCCTTCTTGATGTAGCGGCCCTTGGCGGCGGACGGCTTCAGACGGAGGATCTCGTCCAGGGCCGCGCCGTAGTTCTCGACCAGCTGCTCATCGGTGAAGGAGACCTTGCCGATGATGAAGTGCAGGTTCGAGTGCTTGTCGACGCGGAACTCGATCTTGCCGCCCTTGATGTCCGTGACAGCCTTCGCCACGTCCATGGTGACCGTGCCGGTCTTCGGGTTGGGCATCAGACCACGCGGACCGAGCACGCGGCCGAGGCGGCCGACCTTGCCCATGAGGTCCGGGGTGGCGACGACCGCGTCGAAGTCCAGACGGCCCTTCGCGACCTCGTCGATCAGTTCGTCCGAGCCGACGATGTCGGCGCCGGCGGCTTCCGCGGCCGCAGCACGGTCACCGGTCGCGAAGACCAGGACCCGGGCGGTCTTACCGGTGCCGTGCGGGAGGTTCACGGTGCCACGGACCATCTGGTCGGCCTTGCGCGGGTCGACACCCAGGCGGAAGGCAACCTCGACGGTCGCGTCGAACTTGACGGCGGAGGTCTCCTTGGCGAGACGGACGGCCTCGAGCGGGGCGTACAGCTTCTCCCGGTCGACCTTGGCGTCCGCAGCGCGGAGAGTCTTGCTGCGCTTCACTTCTGCTCCTGTGTTGTTTCAGGCGTGGAGTCGTGGTGCGGACCAGCGCTTGGCCCTACCACTGGTGGTGCTGGGGGTGGCTGGATCAGCCTTCGACGGTGATGCCCATCGAGCGCGCGGTGCCGGAAATGATCTTCACGGCGGCGTCGATGTCGTTGGCGTTCAGGTCGGGCATCTTCAGCTCGGCGATCTCGCGGACCTGGGCGCCGGTGAGCTTGGCGACCTTGGTCTTGTGGGGCTCGCCGGAGCCCTTCTCCACGCCCGCGTGCTTCAGGATGAGGCGCGCCGCCGGCGGAGTCTTGGTGATGAAGGTGAAGGAGCGGTCCTCGTAGACCGTGATCTCCACCGGCACGACCATGCCACGCTGCGACTCGGTCGCGGCGTTGTAGGCCTTGCAGAACTCCATGATGTTGACGCCGTGCTGACCGAGCGCGGGGCCGACCGGCGGAGCCGGGTTGGCCGCGCCGGCCTTGATCTGGAGCTTGATAAGCCCCGTGACCTTCTTCTTCTTGGGAGGCATTGCTCTCTCCGGGTCCTAGTGAGAGTTTTTCGCCGCCAGCCGGTCATCCGGATGGAGGCATACCGCACCACGATAACGGGTATGGGTGCGAGGCTGAAAACCGAGCAGGTCAGACCGCCCTCCAGGGCTGGTCTGACCTGTCCGAAAGCTGCGCTTCAGAAGAGCCGGATCCGCCGGATCAGTTCTTCTGGATCTGGTCGAAGCTGAGCTCGACCGGGGTCTCGCGGCCGAAGATCTCGACGAGACCCTTGACCTTCTTCGAGTCCGGGTTGATCTCGTTGATCGTCGCCTGGAGCGTGGCGAACGGGCCGTCCGTGACGGTGACCGAGTCGCCGACCTCGAAGTCCAGGACCTCGATGGTGCGCTTGACGGCGGGCGCCGGCAGGCCGGCCTCCTCCGCGGCGGCCTTGGCGGCCTTCTCCTGCGCCTCCGGGGCGAGCATCTTGACGATCTCGTCCAGGGTCAGCGGGTACGGGTCGTACGCGTTGCCCACGAAGCCGGTGACGCCCGGCGTGTTGCGGACGACACCCCACGACTCGTTGGTGAGGTCCATGCGGACCAGGACGTAGCCGGGAAGCTTGTTCTGGCGGACGTTCTTGCGCTCGCCGTTCTTGATCTGGACGATCTCTTCCTCGGGCACTTCGGCCTGGTAGATGAACTCCTCGACGTTCAGCGAGACGGCACGCTGCTCCAGGTTCGCCTTCACGCGCTTCTCGTAGCCCGCGTAGGTGTGGATGACGTACCACTCACCCGGGAGCAGGCGCAGTTCGTCGCGCAGCGCCTGGATGGGGTCGACGGGCTCGGCGGGCTCCTCCGGGGCGGCCTCGGCCGCTTCCTCGGACTCGACCTCGGCGGCCTCTTCGTCGTCCTCGTCGTCGCCGGACTCGTCCTCGTCCTCGGACTCGTCGGCCGCGTCCTCGTCGGACTCGCCTTCGTCGTCCGCGTCGCCCTCGGCGTGCAGCGCGGCCTCCTCGGCCGGCTCACCCGCCTCGGCGTCGGCGGTCTCAACCTCGTCAGGGTCCACAGCGTCCGCCGCCTCGACGATGTCGAGCTCGTCCTCGACGGACTCGACGGAGTCGTGGCTCACGTTCAGGTTCGGGTCAGACACGGTGGCTGCTTCTTCCTGGATACAAAGTGTGGTGGAACATGCGAAAAGGGGCGGCAGCCCTGTCAAGGCGCCGCCCTCCGCGGGGATCAGCCGAAGACGTACTTGATGGCTTCCTGGAACCCATAGTCAATCACGGTAACGAGACCGATCATGATGACGACGAAGACAATCACCACAGTGGTGTACGTCGTCAGCTGGTTACGGGTGGGCCATACGACCTTGCGGAGTTCCGCCACGATCTGGCGGTAGAACAGCGCGAGGCGGCCCAGGGGGCCCTTCTTACCGCGCTTGCCGCCCTTTCGGGCCTTCTTCTCGCGGGTGTCGTCATCGGCGTCAGGCATGTCGATGGAGCCCAGGGCGTCCGTCACGTCTCTCACCTGAATCCGGGTCATGGCCGTGCCGCGCCCGGTTGAGCCGCACGGCGTGGCATCGAAGTACGTACCTGCGCACACATCCGGAGAAGGAGTGTGGAGCAGGGCCGGAGGGACTCGAACCCCCAACCGCTGGTTTTGGAGACCAGTGCTCTACCAATTGAGCTACGACCCTTTGTTGCGTCCCCAAACCTACCGCATCGGAGCGAGTGCACGGAGTGCACGCGTTCTGTGCGATCGGCGAGGGCCAACGACAGGTGAGTGTACGTGGTCTTGGTCCCGACGTCGAACAGACGCGATCCGGACGGCTGACGTCCGGTCCCTGAAACGGTGTGCGGGCCCCGATTTCCTTCTGGGACGATGGGCCGCATGACCTCTGCAACGCCTCCCTCCGAGCGCCGGGTGTCCGCCCGTATCGGCGCCATTTCCGAGTCCGCCACCCTCGCCGTCGACGCCAAGGCCAAGGCCCTCAAGGCCGCCGGGCGCCCGGTGATCGGCTTCGGTGCGGGCGAGCCCGACTTCCCGACCCCGGACTACATCGTCGAGGCCGCGGTCGAGGCCTGCCGCGACCCGAAGTTCCACCGCTACACGCCGGCCGGCGGTCTGCCGGAGCTGAAGAAGGCGATCGCCGAGAAGACCCTGCGCGACTCCGGGTACGCGGTCGACCCGGCCCAGGTGCTGGTGACCAACGGCGGCAAGCAGGCGATCTACGAGGCCTTCGCCGCGATCCTGGACCCGGGCGACGAGGTCATCGTCCCGGCCCCGTACTGGACCACCTACCCGGAGTCGATCCGGCTGGCGGGCGGCGTCCCCGTCGATGTCGTCGCCGACGAGACCACCGGCTACCGGGTGAGCGTCGAGCAGCTGGAGGCCGCGCGCACCGAGCGCACCAAGGTCGTCCTGTTCGTCTCCCCCTCGAACCCGACGGGTGCGGTCTACAGCGAGGACGACGCCCGCGCGATCGGCCGCTGGGCCGCCGAGCACGGCCTGTGGGTGCTGACCGACGAGATCTACGAGCACCTGGTCTACGGCGACGCGACGTTCACCTCGCTGCCGGTGCTGGTCCCCGAGCTGGCCGACAAGTGCATCGTCGTGAACGGCGTCGCCAAGACGTACGCGATGACCGGCTGGCGCGTCGGGTGGGTCATCGGCCCCAAGGACGTGGTCAAGGCGGCGACGAACCTCCAGTCGCACGCGACCTCGAACGTCTCCAACGTGGCGCAGATCGCCGCGCTGGCCGCCGTCTCGGGCAACCTGGACGCCGTCGCGGAGATGCGCAAGGCCTTCGACCGCCGCCGCCAGACCATGGTGAAGATGCTCAACGAGATCGACGGCGTGTTCTGCCCGACCCCGGAGGGCGCGTTCTACGCCTACCCGTCGGTCAAGGAGCTGCTCGGCAAGGAGATCCGCGGCAAGCGCCCGCAGAGCTCCGTCGAGCTCGCCGCGCTGATCCTGGACGAGGCCGAGGTCGCGGTCGTCCCCGGTGAGGCCTTCGGCACCCCCGGCTACCTGCGCCTGTCGTACGCGCTCGGCGACGACGACCTGGTCGAGGGCGTCACCCGGATCCAGAACCTGCTGGCCGAGGCCAAGGCCTGATCCGGTAGGACCCGCGGGTCCCGCAGCACACGAAAACGGGCAGTGCCTCACTCGGGGCACTGCCCGCTTTTGCGTTCGGACGGCTCCACGATCGGGAAAACGCCCTCCCAAACCACCCGTTCGTGCGGCAGGATCAGCAAATGGAGCACGTACGCGATCTCACGCTTCTGCCAAAAGCCCACCTGCACCTGCACTTCACCGGGTCGATGCGGCCCTCGACGCTGCTGGAGCTCGCCGACAAGTACGGCGTGCGGCTGCCCGACGCGCTGACCGCGGACGAGCCGCCCAAGCTCCGTGCCACGGACGAGCGCGGCTGGTTCCGTTTCCAGCGCCTCTACGACGCCGCCCGCGCCTGTCTGCGCGAGCCGGACGACATCCACCGGCTGGTCCGCGAGGCCGCCGAGGAGGACGTCCGGGACGGCGGCGGCTGGCTGGAGATCCAGGTCGACCCCACCTCGTACGCCCCGCTGCTCGGCGGGATGATCCCGGCCATCGAGGTCATCCTCGACGCGGTCGACGCCGCGTCCCGGGACACCGGGCTCGGGATCCGGGTGCTGATCGCGGCGAACCGCATGAAGCACCCGCTCGACGCCCGCACCCTGGCCCGCCTCGCGGTGCGGTACGCGGACCGCGGCGTCGTCGGGTTCGGGCTGTCCAACGACGAGCGCCGGGGCATGGCCCGCGACTTCGACCGTGCCTTCGCCATCGCCCGGGAGGGCGGGCTGCTCGCCGCCCCGCACGGCGGGGAGCTGACCGGCCCCGCCTCGGTGCGGGACTGCCTGGACGATCTGCACGCCTCCCGGATCGGGCACGGCGTACGGGCGGCGGAGGACCCGCGGCTGCTGCGCAAGCTCGCGGAGCGCGGGGTGACCTGCGAGGTCTGTCCGGCGTCCAACGTGGCGCTGGGCGTCTACGAGAAGCCCGAGGACGTGCCGCTGCGGACGCTGTTCGACGCCGGGGTCCCGATGGCGCTGGGGGCGGACGACCCGCTGCTGTTCGGGTCGCGGCTGGCCGCGCAGTACGAGATCGCCCGCCGCCACCACGGGTTCACGGACCCGGAGCTGGCCGAGCTGGCACGGCAGTCGGTGCGAGGCTCAGCGGCGCCCGAGGGTGTCCGTGCGAAGCTCCTCGCGGGCATCGACGACTGGCTCGCGGGCTGACGGGGGCCGGCCGGCGGGGGCGGGCGGCGCGCTGCCGATCCGGGTGAGGCGCAGGTCGCCCTCGTGGCAGTCGGCGCGCACCTGGCCGCCGGGGAAGCCGATCTCCAGGTGGGTGCGGCCGTGTTCGGGCAGGGCGAATTCGGCGACCGAGGAGATCGTTTCGCCGAGGTGGCGCAGGAGCGGGTGGTCGCCGAGGTCCTCGCCGATCTCGATGCGGCCCCAGGCGCCCATGTCGTGCGACTCGTAGGACTCGTGCGGGGCGGAGGCCTCGACGATCAGGCACCAGTCGGATCCGGTGGTGATGCGGGTGGCGTCGCCGAGGCCGTCGATCAGCCAGACGTCGAGGGGGACCTCGGAGCGTTCGCCCTCGTAGACGTGCCAGGACGCGACGATCCGCTCGATCGTCCGTCCCACCAGGCGTGTGGGATCCGTTCCGGTCCCGTGCAGGGGGCAGCGCATGGCCGGCCGCGGTCCTCCGGTGTCCTCGGGTCTTCTCGGGTGTGTCCTCAGATGCTGACGCCGACCGTCACCGGTTCGTTGATCAGGGTGACGCCGAAGGCGGCGTGGACTCCCGCGACGACCTCGCGGGCGAGTGCCAGGAGGTCCTCGGTGGTGGCCTCGCCGCGGTTGGTCAGGGCGAGGGGGTGCTTGGTGGAGATGCGGGCGGGTCCGCTGCCGTAGCCCTTGGTGAAGCCCGCCTTGTCGATGAGCCAGGCCGCGGAGGTCTTCGTACGGCCCTCGCCGGCGGGGTAGGCGGGCGGGGCGGTGTCGGCGCCGAGCCGGTCGTGGACGCGCGCGACGAAGGCGGCGTAGTCCTCGTCGGTCAGGATCGGGTTGGTGAAGAAGGAGCCGGCCGACCAGGTGTCGTGGTCGGCGGGGTCCAGCACCATGCCCTTGCCGGCGCGCAGCCGCAGGACGGTCTCGCGGGCGGCGGCGAGCGGGACCCGGTCGCCGGCCTCGACGCCGAGGGCGCGGGCCGTCTCGGGGTACCGGAGCGGGGCGGACAGGCCGTCGGCGTCCTCCAGGCCGAAGCGCACGCGCAGGACGACGTACCGGTCGGGCCGGTCCTTGAAGCGGCTGTGGCGGTAGGAGAACTCGCACTCGGCGTTGGTCAGGGTGACCGTTTCGCCGCGGCTGCGGTCGTAGGCGACGACCTCGGTGATGGTGCCGGAGACTTCCTGGCCGTAGGCGCCGACGTTCTGGATCGGGGTGGCGCCGGCCGAGCCGGGGATGCCGGCGAGGCATTCGAGGCCGGCCAGGCCTGCCTCGACGGTGCGGGCGACGGCGTCGCTCCAGTTCTCGCCGGCGGCGAGCTCCACGGTGGTGCCGTCGATGCGGACGCCGGTGGTCGCGATGCGCAGGGCGGTGCCCTCGAAGCCCTTGTCCCCGATGACGAGGTTGCTGCCGCCTCCGATGACCAGGAGCGGGGTGCCCTGGGAGTCGGCCGCGCGGACGGCGTCGACGACTTCTGCGTCGGTGGTCGCGGTGACCAGCCGGGTGGCCGGACCGCCGAGCCGGAAGGTGGTCAGCGGGGCGAGGGGGGCGTCGTGGAGTTCCTGCACGTGGACAAGAGTACGGTCCGTGGCCCTGCCTTCCCGGCGGGGCCACGGACCGTACGGGGGTTCCCGGTGCGCGGTTGCTCACACCGCGGCCGGTCATACGGCGGCCGGACGGCGCTCCTCGTCCTCCCGGGCACCGGCGGTCGTGCCCGCGGCGACCACGGTGGCGGCGGACCGGGACCTGGCGGGGATCAGGAGGGCGGCGAGGGCGGCGAGGGCGACCGCGCCGGCCCCGATCCAGAGGGCCGGGACGGTGCCGTCGGTGAACGCCTGGGGGCTCTCGTACCCGCCCTGGCCTGCGAAGACGGAGGACAGGACGGCCACGCCGAGGGCTCCGCCGACTTCGCGCAGGGCGTTGTTGGCGCCGGAGGCCATGCCGTGGTCGGCGGGTCCGACGGTGGACATCAGCACGTTGGCGGCGGGGGCGATGAAGAGCGCCATGCCGATGCCGCCGAGGATCAGGGCGGGCAGCAGGAGGACGTAGGAGACGCCGGGCTCCAGGGTGGCGGCGAACCAGGACAGTCCCGCGGCCTGGAGGGCGAGGCCGGCGACGACGACGGGGCGGCCGCCGATGCGGTCGGAGAGGATTCCGGCGAGCGGAGCGACGAGCATGGGCATGGCGGTCCAGGGCAGCATCCGGATGCCGGCCTCGGTGGGCGAGAACCCGGCGACGCCCTGGAGGAACTGGGCGAGCAGGAAGATCGAGCCGAACATGCCGAGGAACATCAGCAGGCTGGCCGCGTTGATGCCGAAGAAGCCGCGGTTGCGGAAGAGCTTCATGGGCAGCAGGGGGTGTTTGCTGCGGAAGCCGTGGTGGACGAACCCGCCGGTGAGCGCCGCGCCGCCGATCAGGCCGGTGAGTACGGGGGCGCTGGTCCAGCCCTCGGCGTTGGCGTTGACCAGGCCGTAGACGATGCCGAAGAGGCCGAAGCTGATCAGCAGGGTGCCGGGGACGTCGAGGCGGGCGCCGGGGGCGGTGGACTCGGCGAGCCGGAAGCGGGCGAGCGGCAGCAGGGCCAGGCCGATCGGCACGTTCAGCCAGAAGATCCACTGCCAGGAGATGTGCTCGGTGAGGGTGCCGCCGATGAGGGGGCCGCTGGCGATGGCGATGCCGGTGACGGCTCCGTAGATGCCGAGGGCCATGCCCCGGCGGGCGGCGGGGACGGCGGCGGTCAGCAGGGTGAGGGTGAGCGGCATCATGATCGCGGCGCCGACGCCCTGGACCGCGCGGGCGGCGATCAGCTCGTCGATGCCCGGGGAGAGGGCGGCTGCCGCGGAGGCGCCGGTGAAGATGGTGAGGCCGGCCAGGAAGAGGCGGCGGCGGCCGAAGCGGTCGCCGAGGGCCGCGCCGAGCATCAGGAGGACGGCGAAGGTGAGCGTGTAGGCGTTCACCGTCCATTCGAGGTCCTCCAGCGCGCCGCCGAGGTCCGTGCGGATGGCGGGCAGGGCGGTGGTGACGACGAGGTTGTCGAGGGCCGCCATGAAGCTGGCGGCGCCGGTGATGACGAGGGCCCACACGGCGGGTCCGCGCAGGGTGGTGGGCTGCTGGTTCATCGCTTCCCCTTGGTTGTTAGTTATTGCTGACTAACTTTCTCGGGCAGAAAAACACGCGCGCCACCCCGTGGCGCGCGCTCACTTCTCCAGGCGCCCCTTGGCCCGGGCCGAGGGGTACAGGCCCTCCCAGATGGGGTGGTCCGGCTTGAATCCCATGGCGGCGAGGGTGTTGATCAGCATCCCGAACGCCATGAACGTCGTGGTCTCCTTCTCGTCCGCGCCCAAGGGCACGTGAACGGTGTTCCACAGCTCCAGCCAGCCGGTGCGGACCATCTCGCCGAACTCGTGCTCGCCGGCGGCCTCGGCGGCCCCCACGGCGACGTACGTCTGGAGCTGCATCTGGAGCTTGTCGGGATCGTCGGCGATCAGCTGCGTGTACGCGTTCGCCATCGCGTCCAGCGCCTCCTCGCCCTCCAGCCCCTCCGCGGCGTCGGCGAAGACCTCGCGGGTCTCCTCCATGCAGCGGGTGGCGGCGGCGAGGAAGATGGCCTGCTTGTTCGGGAAGAGCCGGAACAGGTACGGCTGCGACACGCCCACCCGCTTGGCGATCGCCTCGGTGGACGTGCCGTAGTACCCGCCGCGCGCGAATTCGTGCATCGCCGCGCGGATGACGCTCTCGCGCCGCTCTCCCGCACTCATCCTGACCATGCATCGAAGTTAGTACTCAATCACTAACTCCGTCAAGGGTGGCTGTGCGCGGGCCGGAAGCGGCGGGGAGGGGGGTCGGAGGGCCGGGCGGGAACGGGCTCCCTGGCCGAGGGCGCGGGCTCCCGGGCCCGGGGGCGCGGGCTCCCGAGCCCGAGGGTGCGGGCTCCCGAGCCCGAGGGTGCGGGCTCCCGAGCCCGAGGGTGCGGGCTCCCGAGCCCGAGGGTGCGGGCTCCCGGGCCGAGGGTGCGGGCTCCCGGGCCGAGGGTGCGGGCTCCCGGGCCGAGGGCCGCGCGGGCGGCCGCCGGCCCGGGAAGGGGCCGCCGTGAAGCGAGGGGGGCGCGGAGCCCCCGGCCCGACTGCCGGGCCGGGGCGGCCGCGGTGGGGCTAGGAGAGCTGTACGACCGCGCGCGACATGCCGAGGACCTTCTGGCCCGCGCTCATCGCGGTGAGGTCCACGCGGACCCGGTTGTCGTCCAGCTTGGCGGCCACCTTGGCGCTGACCTCGATCAGGGCGCCCTCGTCGTCGTTCGGGACCACGACCGGCTTGGTGAAGCGCACGCCGTACTCGACCACCGCGGCCGGGTCGCCGGCCCAGTCGGTGACGACGCGGATCGCCTCGGCCATGGTGAACATGCCGTGCGCGATGACGTCCGGCAGGCCCACCTCCTTGGCGAACTTCTCGTTCCAGTGGATCGGGTTGAAGTCGCCGGAGGCGCCCGCGTACTGCACCAGCGTGGCGCGGGTCACGGGGAAGCTCGCGGCCGGCAGCTCGGTGCCGACCTCGACCTCCTCGTACGAGATCTTGGCGGTCATCTCAGGCCTCCTCGGCGGCGGCGCGGGCGACGAGCTTCGTCCAGGCGGTCACGACGTGCTCGCCGGTCGCGTCGTGGACCTCGCCGCGGATGTCCAGGATGTCGTTGCCCGCCATCGACTTGATCGCCTCGATGGTGGACGTGACGGAGAGGCGGTCGCCCGCCCGCACCGGGCGGGTGTACGCGAACTTCTGGTCGCCGTGCACGACGCGGTTGTAGTCGAGCCCCAGCTGCGGGTCCGCGATGACCTGGCCGGCCGCCTTGAACGTGATGGCAAACACAAAGGTCGGCGGAGCGATCACGTCGGGATGGCCGAGCGCCTTGGCCGCTTCCGGGTCGGTGTACGCGGCATTGGCGTCGCCCACCGCCTCCGCGAATTCCCGGATCTTCTCGCGGCCGACCTCGTAGGGCTCGGTGGGCGGATAGGCCCGCCCCACGAAGGACTGGTCGAGCGCCATGGCTCACTCCTCCTGGTCGAACTGATCAAGCCGATCGAATGATCGACTGCCCCAAACGCCACGAGGCCGCCCCCTGAATGGGGACGACCTCATGACTAAGCCTGTATACGAAGACTCGCTAGGGTCAGCGGGTCTCGCGGTGCGCGGTGTGCGAGTTGCAGCGCGGGCAGTGCTTCTTCATCTCCATGCGATCCGGGTTGTTACGCCGGTTCTTCTTGGTGATGTAGTTCCGCTCCTTGCACTCCACGCAGGCCAGCGTGATCTTCGGGCGGACGTCGGTGGCAGCCACGTGAGTGCTCCTTGACGGACGGGTGGACGGATGAACGCATAAAAGAGTAGCCGATCGGGAGACCGACCCCACAATCGGCTACTTTGGTGCTGCTTGAGTAGCGGTGACCGGACTTGAACCGGTGACACAGCGATTATGAGCCGCTTGCTCTACCAACTGAGCTACACCGCTTTGATGTGATCTGCCCCTCACCGCAAGCAGTGAGGGACCGTTCACACCAGAGCCCCAATGCGGAATCGAACCGCAGACCTTCTCCTTACCATGGAGACGCTCTACCGACTGAGCTATTGGGGCGAGCGATGAAGACATTACACGGTTGCCCGCCGATCGCCCAAATCCTTTGCGGCAAGGGGCCTCGGGGGCCTCTCGCGGGGAGCTTTTCGACCGTCCCGGAGCCCTCCCGAACCCCCTCCGAAACCCCTTCCGAACCCCCCTCACCAGGCCGCTCACCAGCCCCTCTGCGGTCTCCCGGCGGGCCCTTGACGGGCCTTCGGCGAGGCGCCGCCGGCCCCTCCCGGAGCTCCCCCGGGACCGCCGCCACGAGGTCCCCGGAGGGGCGTTCCGCACGCCGGCGAAACCCCCGCAGAAGCCTCAACCGGATCGCGGCGGAACCTGTCCCGAAAGCCCCCTGAGCGGGTCCGTCCGCGGCCCTTCCGCGGCACCATCGGGGGTCGCCCGAAGGCTGCCCGAGGGTCGCTCCGCGAGCCCCTCCGCACCCCGGCCCGCCGGGGCACCACACCGGTACGACTATTGCCCTCCTCCGCGATCGGGGACCCGGCGCGCCCTAGGCTCGGGTCACGCTGTGTGATCTTGGGCCGCGCCCGCCATCCGCGCAGCACCCCCCGCCGCCGACGTCGCCAGGAACGCCGAGCCCCGCAGGAGCGCGATGCCCGACAGTCACCCGCAGCAGCCGCCCCACTCCCCGCGCAGCGGCGGCGAGGGCGCAGGTTCCGGCGTGCCCGCCGAGCCGGCCACCACCCTGCTGCTCGCCGGCCCCCGGCTCACCGACGGCCGCACCGTCGACGTACGGCTCAGTGGCGGCCGGATCGAGGCCGTCGGCGCCGCGGGCAGCCTGGCGGCCCCCACCGCGTCCCGGGTGGACCTCAGCGGCTACCTGCTGCTGCCCGCCCCCGCCGAGCCGCACGCCCACGGGGACACCGCCCTGACCGCCGACATCGAGGGCCCGGTCTCGTACGCCCCCGAGGAGGTCCAGCGGCGGGCCACCGAGGCCGCCCTGCTGCAGCTCGGCCACGGCGCGACGGCGGTCCGCTCGCACGTGCGGATCGGCGACGCGCACGGGCTCCGGCCTCTGGAGGCGGTGCTGCAGGCCCGGCGCTCGCTGTTCGGGCTGACCGACCTGACCGCCGTCGCGGTGCCCCGGCTGCTGACCGGACGGGCGGGCGCGGACGGGCGGGCGATGCTCCGGGACGCGCTCAAGATGGGCGCGGCGGTCGTCGGCGGCTGCCCCGACCTCGACCCGGACCCCCACGGCTACGCGCAGGCCGTTCTGGAGCTCGCCGCGGAACACGGCTGTCCCGTGGATCTGCACACGGACGGTGACGATCCGGCCCGGCTGGCAGGGCTGGCGGCGATGGCCCGCGGGGTGCGGCCGGGGGTGACCATCGGGCCGTGCGGCGGACTGTCCCGGCTGCCGCTGAGCGTCGCGACCCGGGCCGCCGACCAACTGGCCGCCGCCGGGGTGACCGTGGTCTGCCTGCCGCAGGGCGACTGCGCGGCCCTGGAGCGGCGCGGGCTGCGCACCGCTCCGGTCCGGCTGCTCCGCTCGGCCGGCGTACGGGTCGCGGCGGGCAGCGGCGCGCTGCGCGACGCGGGGAACCCGGTCGGGCGCGGGGACCCCCTGGAGGCCGCGTACCTGCTGGCCTCGCAGGGCGGGCTGCGGGCCGCGGAAGCCTACGAGACGGTCGGTTCGGCCGCGCGGGAGGCGATGGGGCTGCCGCGGGTCCGGGTGGAGGCGGGCTGTCCCGCCGAGCTGCTCGCGGTCCGCGGCGACCGGATCTCCGGGGTGCTGTCGCTGGGGTACAGCCGGATCGTGATCCACCGCGGGCGGGTGGTGGCCCGGACGAGTGCCGTGCGCGAGTACTGCGATTCGGCGGTCGCGGTCGCCCTCGACCTGCCCCGGCAGGGCCGGATGGAGCCAGGTCCCTGAGCGTTTGCGGGCAGCGGCGCCCGGCGCGACGTACGGTCGGGTCATGCGCATCGTCATTGCTGGTGGTCACGGTCAGATCGCGCTGCGGCTGGAGCGGTTGCTCGCCGCGCGCGGGTACGAGGTCGCGGGGATCATCCGTGATCCCGCGCAGGGCAACGACCTTCGGGAGGCGGGGGCCGAACCGGTCCTGTGCGACCTGGAGACGGCGTCCGTCGAGCACGTCGCGGGGATCCTGCAGGGCGCGCACGTGGCCGTGTTCGCGGCCGGCGCGGGCCCGGGCAGCGGTTACGCCCGGAAGGACACGGTGGACCGCGGGGCGGGCGTGCTGTTCGCCGACGCGGCGGAACGGGCGCGCGTGCGCCGCTTCGTGATGGTGTCCTCGATGGGCGCGGACCCCGACCGGGCGGGCGACGAGGTCTTCGACGCGTACCTGCGGGCCAAGGGCGAGGCCGACGCGCACGTACGGACCCGGCTGGGGCTGGAGTGGACGATCCTGCGGCCCGGCGCGCTGAACGACGAACCGGGCACCGGCCTGGTCCGGCTGGAGGCCTCCACGGACCGCGGGCCGGTCAGCCGCGACGACGTCGCGCTGGTGCTGGCGGAGCTGATCGACACCCCGGCCACGGCGGGCCTCACCCTGGAGCTGGTCTCCGGTTCGACTCCGGCGGGCGTGGCGGTCAAGGACGTGGCGGGGAACTGAGCCCCGCCCGGCCCCTCGACCGCCCGGCCGCCGACCGACCGGCCGCCGACCGCCCGGCCACCGAGGCGCGCCCCGCCCGCACCGCGCCGGGGCGCCGGCCGCACGCCCGCCGTGCCGAACGGGCCCTGAAGGGCCGCCCAGCCGGTCTCAGGGGCCGTCAGAACTCCGCGTACATAGCGTCGTCGGCGCGGCCGACGGACTCCTGCGCGTACTGCTTCACGTAACTGGCGCGGATCCGCTCGATCCGGGAGTCGCGGGCCTCGGCGTCCTTCTCCGGGTACAGCAGCACGAGGACGTACGAGCGCTCCCGCTCGATGGCGCCGCTGCGGTCGCGCCACTGGCCGCGCCCCTCCTGGACGGTGAGGCCCTCGGGGAACGAGGGCGTCACCATGCGGTCGACGAAACGCATGAACTGCCGGTCCGTCACCTCCGGTCCCCCGTCCGGCCGTGCGGTCCCGAAGAACAGCCGGGTCTCGACGTACGCGGTCCCGCGCGCGGCGGGCTGGTCCTGGAGCGTGGCGTGGGCGGCGGGCACGGCGGTCGCCAGCGCGGCCACGAGGGCCCCGCCGGCCAGCAGCGCACGCGGCTGGGAAAGTCGCATCATGCCCGGACAACGACCCGCCCGGCCTACCGGCACGGCCCCACCGGCACTCCGCCCACGGCCACCCGGGCGCGCGCCGGGCCACCCGCCGCGGAGCCCGGCCGGGGGGCGCGACGGGGACGACGAAGAGGCCCCCGTCCACTGCGTTTCCGCAGTGGACGGGGGCCTCACATCGTGTGGCGGCGCCAGGATTCGAACCTGGGTAGGCAGAGCCGACGGATTTACAGTCCGTTCCCATTGGCCACTCGGGCACACCGCCATGGGATGTGTTGCTTTGGTCGGCCGCTTTCGCGGTGTTCCGTGGCAACGACGTAAACGATACCTGATGCTCGGGGGTGCTTCGCCACCGGATTGATCAGCGCTTCGGGCAGTGGCGGTGGCTAGGCTTTGCGGAGTGGTCCGGGCAGCTCCGGTCCGCACCCCTTTGAGCAATCGCAGCCGACATCAAGGAGCCACAGGACATGGCCGACTCCAGTTTCGACATCGTCTCGAAGGTCGAGCGGCAGGAGGTCGACAACGCCCTCAACCAGACCGCCAAGGAACTCTCGCAGCGCTACGACTTCAAGGGCACCGGCGCCACGATCGCCTGGTCGGGCGACAAGATCCTCATGGAGGCCAGCGGCGAGGAGCGGGTCAAGGCCATCCTCGACGTCTTCGAGACCAAGCTGGTCAAGCGCGGCATCTCCCTGAAGGCGCTCGACGCCGGCGAGCCGCAGCTCTCCGGCAAGGAGTACAAGATCTTCGCCTCGATCGAGGAGGGCATCTCCCAGGAGAACGCCAAGAAGGTCGCCAAGATCATCCGCGACGAGGGCCCCAAGGGCGTCAAGGCCCAGGTGCAGGGCGACGAGCTCCGCGTGAGCTCCAAGAGCCGCGACGACCTGCAGGCCGTCCAGGCGCTCCTCAAGGGCAAGGACCTGGACTTCGCGATCCAGTTCGTGAACTACCGCTAGGCACTGCCGGCGCCGCCGCCCGGCCGCGTGCGGACGCCTGTTTCGCGCCCCCCGGGTACGCCCTCGGCGCGGGACGGCCGTACGCGGCGTGCGTGCGGCGTGTGATCCGTGATCCACCCCCTGTGGGCCCTTGGGGCCGGGCCCGTGCGCCCACCACGCTGGGTGACGAACGTCACCGCGTGGGCAGGGGGTTTCACATGTCTGGGGCAGGCAATCTGCGAGACGACTTCGGGGCGTCTGTGGTCGTCGCGCTCGTCGCGCTGCCGCTGTGTGTCGGGGTGGCCGTCGCCTCCGGTGTGCCGGCCGAGCTGGGGCTGGTCACGGGGGTGGTGGGCGGGCTGGTCACCGGCTGGTTCCGGGGAAGTTCCCTCCAGGTCAGCGGGCCCGCCGCCGGCCTCACGGTGCTCGTCTACGAGGCCGTGCAGGCGTACGGGGTGCGGGCTCTGGGCGTGCTCGTGTGCGCGGCCGGGCTGCTCCAGGTGGGCATGGGCGTGCTGCGGCTCGGGCGGTGGTTCCGGGCGATCTCGGTGGCCGTCGTACAGGGCATGCTGGCGGGGATCGGCCTGGTCCTGATCTCCGGCCAGCTGTACGCGCTGGGTGACGTGTCCGCGCCCGGCGCGACCCTGGACAAGCTGGCCGGGCTGGCGCGGCTGGGCGGGCAGCTGGAATGGGCGGCCGTGGCGCTGGGCGTGGGCACCATCGCCGTGACGGCCGCGTGGCGGCGGCTGCCGCCGACGGCCCGCGCCGTGCCGGGCGCCCTGGTCGGGGTGGCGGCGGCCACGACGGTCAGCGCACTGTTCGCCCTGCCGGTCGCGAAGGTCGAGGTCACCGGGGTGCTGGCGGCGGTGTCCCCGCCCGGGCCGGCCGAGCTGGCCGAGCTGTGGTCCCCCGGCGTACCCGCGACCGTCCTCGCGCTGGCACTCATCGCCTCCGCGGAGACCCTGTTCAGCGCGGCGGCCGTGGACCGGCTGCACGACGGCCCGCGCACCGACTACGACCGCGAACTCGTCGCGCAGGGCGCCGGGAACACGCTGTGCGGGCTGCTCGGCGCGCTGCCGATGACCGCCGTCATCGTGCGCAGCGCCGCCAATGTGGAGGCCGGGGCCCGGACCCGGGCCTCACGGGTGCTGCACGGGCTGTGGCTGCTGCTCTTCGCGGTGCTGGTGCCGCAGGCCCTGGGGGTGGTGCCGCTCGCCGCGCTGGCCGGGGTGCTGCTGCACGCCGGCTGGAAGCTGCTCCCGGCGCGGGCCGTGGTCGCGCTGTGGCGCTCGCACCGCGGCGAGGCGGTGGTGCTGGTGGTGACGGCCTCCGCCATCGTGACCACGAACCTCTTCGACGGGGTGCTGGTGGGCCTGGGGCTGGCCGTGGCCAAGTCGGCGTGGGAGACCTCGCACGTGCACATCGAGACGGCCGTCGAGCCGGACCCGGACGGCGGGGTGCTGCGGGTGCGGGTGCTGGGGAACGCGACCTTCCTGCGGCTGCCGAAGCTCCTCGACGCGCTGGAGGCGTTGCCGCCCGGCCGGCCGGTGCACCTGGATCTGAGCGGGCTGCGGCATCTGGACCACGCGTGCCTGACGGCGCTGGACGCGTGGGAGCGGCGGCACGGCGCGCTCGAACGGGCCGGGGCGGGGTCCGCGGGCGCCGTGGGGCCCACGGGACCCGTCGAGGGGGACCTGATGGCCGGGCGGGAGGCGTCGCCCGAGCCGGGCTAGTGCTGCGACCGGAACGGTTCGCCGGGGTGGGCGGGCGTCCGGTGCGGTGCGTCGCGAGGCGGCGGGCCGCAGCTCGTACTCGACGTACTCGCGCGGTCCGACAACGCAGCGAGGTGCCGTACCTGGGGGCACCTCCCGGCGGTCGCTGGGGGGAGGGGCGCAATCCGGTGAACCTTGCCGTCACAGCACTGGCTAGGGTCCACCCCATGGTGCAGGAGTTGCGGCGGTCGCTGGGCGTGTCCGATGCGGTGGTGATCGGGCTGGGTTCCATGGTGGGCGCGGGCATCTTCGCCGCGCTGGGGCCCGCGGCGCGTGCGGCGGGCCCGGCGCTGCTTCCGGCATTGGCCCTGGCCGCCGTCGTGGCCTACTGCAACGCCTCCTCGTCCGCGCGGCTGGCCGTGCGGCACCCCGCCTCCGGTGGCACGTACGTGTACGGGCGCGAGCAGCTGGGGCCGTTCTGGGGGTACCTGGCCGGGTGGAGCTTCGTGGTCGGCAAGACGGCCTCGTGTGCGGCGATGGCGCTGACGGTGGGCGCGTACCTGTGGCCGGGGCGGGCGCACGCCGTGGCGGTGGCGGCGGTGGTCGCCCTGACGGCCGTGAACTACGGGGGCGTACAGAAGTCCGCCCGTCTGACGCGGGTGATCGTGGCGGCGGTGCTGGCCGTGCTGGCCGCGGTCGTGACGGGGTGCCTGACCTCGGCGGCGGCGGATCCGGACCGGCTCTCCGCGGGTCTCGGGGAGGCCGGCTGGAGCGGCCTGTTGCAGGGCGCGGGCCTGCTCTTCTTCGCGTTCGCGGGGTACGCCCGGATCACCACGCTGGGCGAGGAGGTGCGGGATCCGCAGCGGACGATCCCGCGGGCCGTGCCGCTGGCGCTCGGTATCGCCCTGGCGGTGTACGCCGCGGTGGCGGTCGCGGCGCTGTCGGTGCTGGGCCCCGGCGGACTGGCCGGGGCCGCGGCCCCGCTGGCCGACGCCGTACGGGCGGCCGGGCTGCCGGGGCTGGTGCCGGTGGTGCGCATCGGTGCGGCGCTCGCCGCCCTCGGTGCGCTGCTCTCGCTGATCCTCGGGGTGTCGCGGACCGCCCTGGCCATGGCGCGCGACGGGCACCTCCCCCGCGCGCTGTCCGCCGTACACCCGCGGTTCGGGGTGCCGCACCGTGCGGAGCTCGCCGTGGGCGGGGTGGTGGCCGTGCTCGCGGCCACCGTGGACGTGCGCGGCGCGATCGGTTTCTCGTCCTTCGGCGTGCTGGTGTACTACGCGATCGCGAACGCTTCCGCGTGGGCTCTCGATTCGGCTGTCACGGTGCGCGCCGTGGCGGCGGTCGGGCTGTCCGGCTGTGTGCTGCTGGCGTGTGCGCTGCCGGTCGCGTCGGTGCTCGCGGGCGCGTCGGTGGTGGGGCTCGGGGTGGTCGTCTTCGGTGTGCGGCGGGTCGGACGCGGGACCTGAGGCCGGGTCACCCCACGGACAACGGGCCTGACCTGCCAATTGTTGGGTCCGGCGCTGCCGATTTGCTGGGTCCCGGGCTGTCGAACCGGGGGCCGGCGCCGGGGATTCGGCGGCCGGCGCCGGGTCGGCGGGTCAGCGCGAGGCGAACGGGGCGTCCGTCGGGACGATTTCGCGGCCCAGCGGGAGCAGGGAGATCGGGATCATCTTGAAGTTTGCGATGCCGAACGGGATGCCGATGATCGTGATGCACAGGGCGATGCCGGTGACGATGTGGCCCAGGGCCAGCCACCAGCCCGCCAGCACCAGCCAGAGCACGTTGCCGACGCACGAGGGCGCGCCCGCGTCGCGGCGCTCGACGGTGGTGTAGCCGAACGGCCAGAGCGCGTACACGGCGATGCGGAACGCCGCGATGCCGAACGGGATTCCGATGACGGTGATGCAGAGGATCAGGCCCGCGAGGCAGTAGCCGAGGAACAGCCAGAAGCCGCTGAGCACGAGCCATATGACATTCAGGATTGTCTTCATCGGTCCATCTTCACTGGTGGCGGCGGTGACGGAGCTGAGGGGCCCTACGGGTGAGGCCTTACGGGTGACGGCCCGCCATCTCTTCGAGCCGGGCGATCCGCTCGGCCATCGGCGGGTGGGTCGAGAACATCCGGGAGAGTCCCTGTCCGGGGCGGAAGGGGTTCGCGATCATGAGGTGGCTCGCGGTTTCCAGCCGTGGTTCGGGGGGCAGCGGGAGCGCTTTGGTGCCCGCGTCGAGCTTGCGCAGGGCGCTGGCCAGGGCGAGCGGGTCGCCGGTGAGCTGGGCTCCGGAGGCGTCCGCCTCGTACTCCCGGGAGCGGCTGACGGCCAGCTGGATGATCGAGGCGGCCACCGGGCCCAGGATCATGATCAGGAGCATGCCGAGGAGGCCGGGGCCCTCGTCGTCGCTGGACCGCCCGACCGGGATCAGCCAGGCGAAGTTGACCAGGAACATGACCACCGAGGCGAGGGCGCCGGCGACCGAGGAGATGAGGATGTCCCGGTTGTAGACGTGGCTCAGCTCGTGGCCGATGACGCCGCGCAGTTCGCGTTCGTCGAGGATGCGCAGGATGCCGTCGGTGCAGCAGACGGCGGCGTTGCGCGGATTGCGACCGGTGGCGAAGGCGTTCGGCGCCTCCGTCGGGGAGATGTAGAGGCGGGGCATGGGCTGGCGCGCGGACGTCGAGAGCTCGCGCACCATGCGGTAGAGCTCGGGGGCCTCGAACTCGCTGACCGGGCGGGCCCGCATGGCGCGCAGGGCCAGCTTGTCGCTGTTCCAGTAGGCGTACGCAGTCGTCCCGAGCGCCACGACGAGCGCGACGATCAGGCCTCCGCGCCCGAAGAAGCTTCCGATGAAGATGATGAGTGCGGACAGACCGCCGAGGAGTACGGCGGTCTTCAGCCCGTTGTGCCGGCGGTGCACGGTACGCCCTCCAAATGGTGCAGCAGGGGAACCCTGGAGAGGGTCTACGGTCCAGTGGACCCTCCCTTTCCGGTCAACGCCAGGCGAGGACCAGGGGTTCCCTGCTGCCGCCCGGGGGCCGCGCGGGGCGGCGGGCGGGCGTTGCTCCGTACGGGCGACACGGCCCGTACGGGGCGCCGGTGCTACTGCGGGAACAGGCTGCCGTCGGCGAAGCGGAGCACCAGCTGCGGGGCGCCGGACAGGACCACGGCCACGGCGGCCGTGAGGCCGATCGCGACGGTGACCGGCAGCGGCACCGCCGGGCGGACGGCGGGAACGGGACCGGCGGGAGCGGAAGCGGCGGGAACCGGTGCGGCTTCGCCGGCCCCGTCCTCCTGCGGGGCGCGGAAGAGCACGGCCGTCCACTGGAGGTAGTAGTAGAGGGCCATGACGACGTTCACGGCCATGACCACGGCGAGCCAGCCCAGCCCGGCGTCGACGGCGGAGCGGAAGACGGCGACCTTGGCGAACAGGCCGACGATGCCGGGCGGCAGGCCGGCCAGGCAGAGCAGGAAGAAGGCCAGCGACAGGGCCGCGAACGGGCTGCGGTGGTAGAGCCCGCGGTAGTCGGCGATCCGGTTGAGCGGGGCGCTGCGGGCGACGAGGGCGGCGACGGCGAACGCGCCGAGGTTCACGGCCGCGTACATGAGCGCGTACGCGACGGTCGCGCCGATCTGGTCGCGGCCGGAGTACGCGGCGGCGGCGATCGGCACCAGCAGGTAGCCGGCCTGGCCGACCGAGGACCAGGCGAGCAGCCGTACGGCGCTGTGCTCGCGGCCGGGTGCCTGGCGCAGGGCCGCGGCGTTGCCGAGGGTCATCGTCAGGGCCGCGATGACCGCCAGCGCGGGGCCCCAGATGTCGGAGTACGCGGGGAAGGCGAGCACCGTGACGAGGATCAGGCCGGTGAAGCCGACGGCCTTGCCGATCACCGACAGGTACGCGGCGATGGGCAGCGGCGCTCCGACGTAGGTGTCCGGCACCCAGAAGTGGAAGGGGACGGCGGCCGTCTTGAAGGCGAAGCCGACGAGGGTCAGGGCGACGCCCGCCATGGCGAGGGTGTCGAGCTGCCCGGGCACCTCCTCCAGGCCGTCCGCGATGCGGTTCAGGTACAGGCTGCCGGTGGCGGCGTAGACGAAGCTGACGCCGAGCAGCGAGACGGCCGTGGCGGTGACGGAGGACAGGAAGAACTTGAGGGCCGCCTCGGAGGACATCCGGTCGCCGCGGCGCATGCCGACGAGGGCGAACGCGGGCAGCGAGGCGACTTCGAGGGCCACGACGAGGGTGGCGAGGTCGCGGGCGGCGGCCAGCAGGCCGGCGCCGGCGGTCGCCGAGAGCAGCAGGAACCAGAACTCGCCGGCGGGCAGCTCGCCGTCGCGGGCCGCGGACACGGACAGCAGGGCGGTCAGCAGTGCGCCCGCGAGCACCAGGAACTGGATGACCAGCGCGAAGTGGTCGGCGGCGTAGCTGCAGGCGGCCGGGTCGGTGGTCAGGCAGAAGGTGGTGCGGTCGCCCGCCCGCAGGGGCAGCAGGGCGAGGGTCGCGGCGGCGAGGCCGGCGATGGAGATCCAGCCGAGGAGGTGCTTGTTCCGGTCGGGCAGGAACAGGTCGGCGACCAGCACGAGGAGGCCGACGACGGCGGCGGTCAGCGGCGGGGCGATGGCCGTCCAGTCGACGGACTGGACCAGGTCGGCGGCCAGGGGGAGCTGGGCCGTCATGAGTTGCCTCCTGCGAGGAGCTTCTGGACGGCCGGGTCGGTGAGGCCGAGGAGGACCGCGGGCCACAGGCCGGCGAGGACGGTGAGGGCGACGAGCGGGGTCCAGGCGGCGAATTCGTAGCCGTGGACGTCGGCGAGGGGCGCCGGCAGGTCGTCCGGCTTCGCCTCGGGGTGGGCTTCGGGGTCGGCCGCGAGGTGCTCGCCCATGCAGACCCGGCGGACGACGACGAGGAGGTACGCGGCGGTCAGCAGGGTGCCGATGCCGCCGATCACCATGTACGTCAGGAACGCGGGCCGGCTGAGGCCGTCGGCCGGGTCGAACGCGCCGAACAGGGCGAGCATCTCGCCCCAGAACCCGGCGAGGCCGGGCAGTCCGAGGGAGGCGACGGCGGCGAACGCGAGCAGGGCGCCGAGACGGGGGGCGCGGCCGTAGAGGGCGGCGCCGGTGGCCCCGGCGAGGGTGTCGAGGTCGCTGGTGCCGTAGCGGTCCTTGAGCGCGCCGACCAGGAAGAAGAGGAGGCCGGTGATCAGGCCGTGGCCGATGTTGGCGAACAGCGCGCCGTTGACGCCGGTGGGGGTCATCGTCGCGATGCCGAGCAGTACGAAGCCCATGTGGCCGACGGACGAGTACGCGATGAGGCGCTTGAGGTCGCCCTTGGCGCCCTTGCGGGCCAGCGCGAGGCAGGCCAGGGACCCGTAGACGATCCCGACCGCGGCGAAGGCGCCGAGGTAGGGGGCGAAGGTGTGCATGCCGTCGGGGGTGACGGGCAGCAGGATCCGCACGAACCCGTACGTGCCCATCTTGAGGAGCACGCCGGCGAGGAGGACCGAGCCGACGGTCGGGGCGGCGGTGTGGGCCGCGGGGAGCCAGCTGTGCAGGGGCCACATCGGGGTCTTGACGGCGAGTCCGATGCCGATGGCGAGGACCGCCAGGACCTGGGTGCTGTGGCTCAGTCCGCGGCCGTTGTCGGTGGCGAGTGCCACCATGTCGAACGTGCCCGCGCTCAGGCCGATGAGCAGCAGGCCGAGCAGCATGACCACGGAGCCGAGCAGCGTGTAGAGGATGAACTTCCAGGCGGCGGCGCGCCGCTGGTCACCGCCCCAGCGGGCGATGAGGAAGTACATCGGGATGAGGACCATCTCGAAGGCGAGGAAGAAGAGCAGCAGGTCGAGGACGGCGAAGGTCGCGAGGGTGCCGGACTCCAGGACCAGGAGCAGCGCGACGAAGGCCTTGGGGGACGGGCCTGCGGGGAGCTTGAAGTAGCTGTAGAGCGCGCAGAGGAAGAACAGCAGCGCGGTCATCAGGAGGAGGGGGAGCGAGATGCCGTCGATGCCGAGGTGGATCCGGACGTTCAGCGCCTGGATCCAGCTGATGTCCGTCGTCGCCTGGAAGCGGGACGGGGCGTCGTGGTCGAAGCCGAGGGCCAGGACCACCGCGGCGGCGAGGATCGCGCCGGTGACGGTGACGCCGTGGCGCAGGACGGCCTGCTCGGGGCCACGGCCCTTGAGTCCGGGCGGGGCCGGGAGGAGGGCCGCGGCGGCGCCGAGCAGAGGGGCCGCCACGATGAACGCCAGAAGGAACTGCATCACGGATGCGCTGATATCAATCACGGCTGACTCACGGCTCACGATCCGGCGTTGACGTTGGCAAGGACGGCGGCGGCGACCGCGAGGACCACGGAACCCGCGAGCAGGGCGCTCAGGTAGGTCTGCACGTTGCCGGTCTGGGACCGGCGGACGAGGGTGCCGAGCAGCCGGGGTCCGGCGCCGGCGCCGCGTACGTACGTGTCGACGACCTCGCGGTCGAGGAAGCGGACGAGTGTCGCGGCGGCCTCTACGGGGCGTACGAACAGCGCGGCGTAGACGGCGTCGAGGTGGAATCCGGCGGCCGCGTGGGGGTGGAGCGGTCCGAGCAGGGCGCGGCCGGGGTCGGGGGCGGTGGTCGCGAGGGCGGCGGCGCGCTGCCACATGCCGTACGTGAGCACCGCTCCGAGTACCGCGGCGCCCGTGCCGAGCACGGAGGTGAGCAGGGTCGGGCTCAGCTCGTGGCCGTCGAACCAGTCGGGGAGCAGCCCGGCGGTGAGGCCGAAGCCGACGGTCGGCACGGCGAGCAGCCACAGCACGCCGGTCATGGCGAAGGGCTGGCGGCCGTGGTCGGGGGCCTGTTCGCCGCGGCCGCGGAAGGCCAGCAGCCACAGGCGGGTGGCGTAGGCGGCGGTCAGCAGGGCGGTGAGGACGCCGGCGACGAGGACGGTCCAGCCGGCCGCCGAGGGGGCGATGTCCGAGTGGCCGACGGCCGTCTGCTCGGCGGCGACGAGGACGGCTTCCTTGGAGAAGAAGCCGGCGAAGGGCGGCAGGGCGGCGAGGGCGAGCAGCGCGATCGTCATCGTCCAGAAGACGTCGGGGACGCGCTTGGCCAGGCCGTCCATGCGGGACATGGCGGCCAG
Source organism: Streptomyces sp. NBC_00239 (assembly GCF_036194065.1). Classification (NCBI taxonomy): domain Bacteria; kingdom Bacillati; phylum Actinomycetota; class Actinomycetes; order Kitasatosporales; family Streptomycetaceae; genus Streptomyces; species Streptomyces sp. NBC_00239. The sequence goes on from NZ_CP108095.1 coordinate 3,562,166, forward strand.
GGAGTTCGTCCCCGCGGCGTGGATGATCACGCCGGCGCCGAGGAAGAGCAGCGCCTTGAAGAAGCCGTGGGACAGGAGGTGGAAGACGGCGGCGCCGCGGTCGCCGACGGCCAGCGCGCCGGTCATGTAGCCGAGCTGGCCGACCGTGGAGTAGGCGAGGACGCGCTTGATGTCGTCCTGGGCGAGGGCGGCCAGCGCCGAACCGACCATCGTCACGGCCGCCATGACGGCCATGACCACGAGTGCGGCCTGGGAGGCCGCGAAGACCGGGAGGAGGCGGGCGATGAAGTAGACGCCGGCGGCGACCATCGTCGCGGCGTGGATCAGCGCGGAGACCGGGGTGGGGCCCGCCATGGCGTCCGGGAGCCAGGTGTGCAGCGGGAACTGCGCGGACTTGCCCGCGACGCCGGCCAGCAGCAGGAGGGCGATCAGGGTCGGGTGGTCGAGGCCGCCCGAGGCCACGGCGCCCAGGATCTTGGTGATCTGGAAGGAGCCGGCGTCCACGGCGAGCGCGAACATGCCGAAGAGGAAGGGCACGTCGCCGAGCTTGGTGACCAGGAAGGCCTTGAGGGAGGCGGCGCGGGCCGCCTCGGTCTCCCAGTAGTGGCCGACCAGGAAGTACGAGCAGATGCCCATGATCTCCCAGCCGACCAGCAGCACCATCAGGTCGCCGGAGTAGACGACGAGCAGCATGGCGGCGGTGAAGAGGGACACCAGGGCCGCGTACGAGGAGTAGCGCGGGTCCTCGCGGAGGTACGCCGTGGAGTACAGCTGGACGCAGGTGGCGACGATGCCGACGAGGACCGCCACGAGGACGGCGAAGCCGTCGAGGTGGAGGGAGAGCTCGATCGGCACCGAGCCGGTCGGGGTCAGCTCGGTCGCGGCGTCGATCGCCTTGCCGCCGCCTTGGCGGGCGGCGACGAGGACGGCCAGGACTGCGGCCGCCAGGGTGGGCAGCACGGCGAGCGGGCGCACGTAGCCGGGGGCCTTGCGGCCGAGCAGCAGTCCGGTCACCGCGCCCAGGAACGGCAGGACGGGGACGAGGACGGCGAGGGTCGTGGTGGTCACGCGGCGGCTCCGGTGGCGCGGTCGACCTCGCCGACGGGCTGGGCGGTCTCGGTGGTCGGGGCGGGCTCGTGGCTCTCGGCGGTGTCGCGCAGCCGGTCGATGTCGGCGGTGCCGCGGTTGCGGTACACCATCAGCACGATCGCCATGCCGATGCCGATTTCGGCGGCGGCGATGGCGATGGTGAAGAGGGTGAGGGCCTGGCCGGCGTGCAGGGTGTCGCGGAGCCAGACGTCGAAGGCCACCAGGTTGAGGTTGACGGCGTTGAGCATCAGCTCGACGGACATCAGCACCAGGATGGCGTTGCGGCGGGCGAGCACTCCGTAGAGGCCGGTGCAGAAGAGGAGGGCCGCGAGGACGGCGGGGTAGGCGAGGTGCATCAGCGCTGCTCCTTACCGGAGCCGTCGGTGGCCGGGCTCTTGCGGGACAGGACGATCGCGCCGACGAGCGCCGCCAACAGCAGGACGCTCAGCGCCTCGAAGGGCAGGACCCAGTGGCGGAACAGGATCTCGCCGGTGACCTTGGTGCTGCCCTGGGCGGGCCCGTCGAGGTCGATCCAGGTGGTGCGGAAGGCGTCGACGACCACCCAGACGAGCGCGCCCGCGGCGGGCAGGGCCACGGCGAGGGCGGCCGGGCGGTTGCCCGAGTCGGCGTCCGGGGACCGGCCGATGGGCGCCTTGGTGAGCATCAGGCCGAAGAGGAGGAGGACGACCACGGAACCGACGTAGATCAGTACCTGGACCCAGGCGATGAACTCCGCGGTCAGGAGGACGTACTCGACGGCGATGCCGCCGAGGGCCATGACCAGCCAGAGGGCCGCGTGGACCAGCTGCTTGGTGGTGACGGTGACCAGGGCGGCGCCGAGGGTGGCGATGCCGACGAGGACGAAGGCGATCTCGACACCGGTCGGGGAGAGGAAACCGGGGCCGGCGGTGGCGGCGAGGGTGAACGCGCTCATCGGTCGGCACCTCCCTCCGGGGCGGAGCCGGACGGGCTCTCGGGCGGGCTCGCGGGCGGGGTCTCGGCTTGGGGCTCGGCCGGGGTCGCGGCCCGGGTGGTCCCGGGTGAGGCCTCCGGCCGGGATCCCGGCTGGGCTTCCCGCTGGGCTTCCGGCCGGGCTTCCGGCCGGGCTTCCGGCTGGACTGCTGCCGCGGCGGCCGCGGCCGCGGCGGCGGCCTCCAGCTTCTCGGCGGTCTTGCGGGCGGCTGCGATCTCCTTGGGCTCCTCGGCGGCCGGGTCGAGGGCGGGCGGCGCCGGGACCGTCCACATCCACTCGCGCAGCTTGTCGCGCTCGTGGGTGAGTTCGAGGATGTCCGTCTCCGCGTACTCGAACTCCGGCGACCAGAAGAGGGCGTCGAAGGGACACACCTCGATGCAGATGCCGCAGTACATGCAGAGGGAGAAGTCGATGGCGAACCGGTCGAGGACGTTGCGGCTGCGCTCGCGGCCGCCGGGTGCGGCCGCCGGCACCGTCTCCTTGTGGGAGTCGATGTAGATGCACCAGTCGGGGCACTCGCGCGCGCACAGCATGCAGACCGTGCAGTTCTCCTCGAACAGTCCGATGACGCCGCGGCTGCGCGGCGGCAGTTCGGGCTGGACGTCGGGGTACTGGGCGGTGTGCGACCTCTTGGTCATCGTCCGCAGCGTGACGGCGAGGCCCTTGGCCAGGCCGGATCCGGGGATGGGCATTATCCGATCGCCACCTTCACGATGCCGGTGAGCGCGATCTGAGCGAGCGCGAGCGGGATGAGTGTGGTCCAGGCGAGCTTCTGGAGCTGGTCCTCGCGCAGGCGGGGGTAGGTCACCCGCAGCCAGATCACGCCGAAGGCGAGGATCGCGACCTTCAGGAGGGTCCAGACCCAGCCGAGGCCGTCGCCGCCGAAGGGGCCGTGCCAACCGCCGAGGAACAGGACGGTGGTCAGGCCGCAGAGGATGACGATGCCGGCGTACTCGGCGAGCAGGAACAGCGCGAAGCGCAGGCCGGTGTACTCGGTGTACGCGCCGAAGATGATCTCCGAGTCGGCGACCGGCATGTCGAAGGGCGGACGCTGGAGTTCGGCGAGGCCCGCGGTGAAGAAGACCAGGGCGCCGACGATCTGCCAGGGCAGCCACCACCATTCGAACGCCTCGACGATGCCGGGGAGGGACACGGTCCCGGCGGCCATGGCGACGGAGGCGGCGGCGAGCAGCATGGGCAGCTCGTACGCGAGCAGCTGGGCGGCCGTGCGCAGGCCGCCGAGCAGGGAGAACTTGTTGGCGGAGGCCCAGCCGGCCATGAGGCTGCCGAGGACTCCGACGCCCATCACGGCGAGCGCGAAGAACACGCCCGCGTCGACGACCTCGCCGACGGCGCCCTCGCCGGGGCCGATCGGGATGACGAGGAGGACCAGGAGGTAGGGCAGCAGCGCGACGGCGGGCGCGAGCTGGAAGATCCGCCGGTCGGCGTTGGCCGGGACGATGTCTTCCTTCTGCGCGAACTTCACGCCGTCGGCGACGAGCTGGGCCCAGCCGTGGAAGCCGCCTGCGTACATGGGGCCGAGGCGGCCCTGCATGTGGGCCATGACCTTGTGTTCGGTCTGCCCGATGACGAGGGGCAGCACAAGGAAGACCACGAAGACGACGATGAGTCGCAGCGCGACGTCGAGGACGTCGTTCACGCGGTGCCTCCGGTGTCGGGTTCGGGGTGGGGGTCGGTGCCGGTGCCGGTGTCCGAGTCGGTGCCGGTGTCCGAGTCGGTGCCGGTGTCCGAGTCGGCGTCCGCCGGGGCCGCCGGGGCCGCCTTCGGGCGGCGGGGCGCGGAGGTCTCGGGGGCGGCTGCCGCCTCGTCCTGTCCGGGCGCGGGCTCGGTCTCGGCGGGCGAGGCCGGTTCGACGGCGGGCTCGGCCTCGGGCTCCGCCGCGGGCGCGGCGGGCGAGGCGGTTTCGGCGGCGGGCGCCGCCGGGGCCGGTCGTTCCGCGGCCGGGGCCGCTTCGGCCGCCGGGGGCGGGGCCGGTTCGGTGGCCTCGGCCGGGGTGGGGGCGTCGTAGGCGGGGCGGGCGTGGTGCCAGGGGGCGTCCGCGCTGCGGGGAGCCGGGCGGGCGGGCTGCGCGGCCGGAGCCGGGGCGGCCTGGCTGGCCGAGCCGTCCGCGGCCGAGCGGCTGCGCCGCGGCGGACGGGCCGCGGGCGTCGCCGGGGCCCCCGCCGCGTCCGGGGTCGTCGGAACGGACGGAGCCGCTTCCGTCGACGGGCCGGATTCCGTGCCCGGGGCGGATTCCGTGGCCGGGCCGGATTCCGTGGCCGCGGCGGATTCCGTGGCTGCGGCGGATTCCGTGGCCGGGGCCGCCTGGCTGGCGGAGCCGTCCGCGGTGGTGCGGGAACGGCGCGCGGGAGCGCCCTCGGCCGTGGTGGTGCCTTCGGCCGCGGTGGCGCCGGGCGTGCCTTCGGCGGCTGCGGCGCGCGGGGTGCGGCGGGGCGGGGTGCCCTCGGCGGCGGCCGCGCGCGGGGTACGGGCGGGGGCGCCCTCGGCGGCCGGGGCGCCCTCGGCGGCCGGGGCGCCCTCGGCGGCCGGGGCGCCCTCGGCGGCCGGGGCGCCCTCGGCGGCGGCGCGCGGGGTACGGCGGGCCGGGGCGTCGCCCGCGGCGCGCGGGGTGCGGGCCGGGCGGGCCGGGGCCGGCGGGAGCTGGCCCTTCATCGGACCCCAGTCGTTGGGGTCCGGGACGCCCGGCGGCAGCATCTGGCGGCGCTTCGGGCCGCCGTGGTCCGCGCCCTCGCCCGGCTCCTTCGCGCCCGGCCACGCCTTGGCCACGCGCGCCGCGAGGACGAAGTCCTTGCGCAGCGGGTGCCCTTCGAAGTTCTCGGGGAGCAGCAGCGGGACCAGGTTCGGGTGGTCGGTGAAGGTGACGCCGAACATCTCGTACGTCTCGCGCTCGTGCCAGGCCGCGCCCGCGTAGACGGGGATGGCGGTCGGCAGCGAGGGGGCGGAGTGCGGGACGGTCGTACGGAGCAGCAGGCGGCGGACGCGGCCGCCTTCCAGGGCGGCGACGTGCGCGCACACCCGGAAGCCGGTGCCCGGTTCGTCGACCGCGCTCAGCCAGTCGAAGTAGGTGCAGCCCAGCTTGTCGCGGGCGATTTCGAGCGCGGCGATCCAGCTGCCGACGGGCACGTCGACGGTCAGCAGGTCGTAGGCGGACTCGGCGGTCGCCTCGACTCCGAAGATCTCGGTGACGTTGCCGGGGAGTTCGTCGTACTGGTTCACGGCCGGTTCTCCCCCGGGGTGTCGCCGGCGGACGGCGCCTGGTCGTCGTCGGCGGACGGCGCGGCTTCGGCGGCCGCCGCGGACGGCTCTGCCGAACCGGCGGACCCGGCCGGTGCAGCCGACCCTGCAGAGCCGCCCGGCGGGGGCGGCGGGGTGACCAGGCCGCTGGTCAGGGCGGCGACGGAAGGAGTTGCCGAGCTGTAGCGCTCTTCGAGCGACTCTCGGGCGATCTTCTCCTGGAGCTTGAGAATTCCCTGGAGCAGGGCCTCCGGGCGGGGCGGGCAGCCGGGTACGTAGACGTCGACCGGAATGATCTGGTCCACGCCCTTCGTGACGGAATACGAGTCCCAGTACGGGCCGCCGCAGTTGGAGCAGGCGCCGAAGGAAATCACGTATTTCGGCTCGGGCATCTGCTCGTAGAGCCGCTTCACGGCGGGTGCCATCTTGTCCGTGACCGTGCCGGACACGATCATCAGGTCGGCCTGCCGGGGACCGGGCGCGAACGGGATCACGCCGAGGCGGATGAAGTCGTGCCGGGCCATGGAAGCCGCGATGAACTCGATCGCGCAGCAGGCGAGCCCGAAGTTGAAGACCCACAGGCTGTAGCGGCGGCCCCAGTTGAGGACCACTTTCATCGGCTCCGGGGCGAGGCGGGAGAGCACTCCCAGCCTCTTGGGCTCGGGCAGCAGTTCCGGTGTCACGTCCATTCGAGGACGCCCTTCTTCCATGCGTAGAGCAGGCCGACGGCCAGGAAGCCCAGGAAGATGAACATCTCCACCAGGGTCGTGGCGCCGTATCCGGCGGCGGCGAACACGGTCGCCCACGGGAACAGGAAGATCGAGTCCACGGCGAAGATGACGTAGAGGAACGCGTAGACGTAGTAGCGGACCTGGGTGTGCGCCCAGCCCTCGCCGACGGGGTCCACACCGCATTCGTACGTCAGCAGCTTCTCGGGGGTCGGCACCATCGGCCGCAGCAGCCGGCCGGCGCCGAACGCCACGGCGACGAAGAGCACGCCGATCACGGCGAGTACGCCGACGACCGAATAGCTCCGGAAATATTCGGCTGCGAGCACCGTCACGGTCGAAACCGTCGGGTCGTCCGGCACGTCCGCTCCTCGCTCCCTGCCCTGTCCACGATCGTTACGGACGGGAGTCTAGGGCCTGCCTCACACGGGGTGGGGTTATCCCCCGTTCACCGTCCCCTGGCCACCCCATGGCACGAGCCGCGCAGGACACGGCAGGCTGTCCCGCATGACCGCGACCATCCTCGTCCCCGACGACTCCCGCAGCGACGACCGGCTGCCGCCCGTACGACCCGTGTTCGCCGCGGCGACGGTGCGCGAGATGACGTACCTCTTGACCAACCTTCCAATGACGATCATCGGATTTGTTTACGTAGTTGTCATGATTGGCGTCGCGGGCGCGCTGTCCGTGACCGCAGTCGGTCTGCCCCTGCTCGCATTCGGTCTGCTCGGGTCACGGCAGCTGGGCAAGCTCGAACGGGCGCGGGCCCGCGTACTGCTCGGCGTCCGCGTCGACGAGCCGACGCCTATCCCGGCGCGCGGGGGTTTCGCGGGCCTCCTCCCCTGGCTGTGGACGAGCCTGAAGGACCCGGTGGCCTGGCGGACCGTGCTGTACGACGCGATCCGGCTGCCCTGGGGCGTGCTCTGCTTCGCGGTGGTGACCTGCGGGGTGTTCGTCGCCTGGCCGGTGCTGCCGTACGTGATGCGGGGGATGACGCAGCTGGACCGGGCGATGGTGCGCGGGCTGCTCTCGCCGTCGGACGAGCTGGAACGGCGCATCGCGGAGCTGGAGTCGGACCGGGGCGTGGTCGTGGACACCGCCGCCGCCGACCTGCGCCGCATCGAACGCGACCTGCACGACGGCGCGCAGGCCCGGCTGGTCGCACTCGCGATGGGGCTGGGCATGGCCAAGGAGAAGCTGCTGGAGGACCCGGACGCGGCGGCGCGGATGGTCGACGAGGCGCACGGCGAGGTGAAGATCGCCCTCCAGGAGCTGCGCGACCTGGCCCGCGGCATCCACCCGGCCGTGCTCACCGACCGCGGACTGGACGCCGCGCTGTCCGCGGTGGCCTCGCGGTGCACGGTGCCGGGCGGGGTGCGCGTCTCGGTGGACCTGCCGGCGCGGCCGGCGGAGGCGATCGAGGGGATCGCGTACTTCACCGTCTCCGAGCTGCTCCAGAACATCAGCAAGCACGCGCGGGCCGGCACCGCGAGCGTCGAGGTGTGGCGGGCCGGGCCGCGGGTGCTGATCAGGGTGTCGGACGACGGGCGCGGGGGCGCGCGGACGGACCGCGGGTCCGGGCTGGCCGGCCTCGCGGAACGGCTGGGTGCGGTGGACGGCGTCTTCTTCGTCGACTCTCCCGAGGGCGGCGGCACCGTGGTCACGGCGGAGCTGCCGTGGCGCGACCGCCCTGCGGTGCGCGCCTGAGCCGTACGGGGTCGCGCGCCTGAGCCGTACGGGGTCGCGCGCCTGAGCCGTACGGGGTCGCGCGCCTGAGCCGTACGGGGTCGCGCCCCTGACCCGTAGGGGGTCACGCCCCCGACCCGTACGGAGTCGCGCCCCTGACCGGTACGGGGCCGAGGCCCGCGACCCCTTTCCGGACGTCAGCCTCGCCGGCGTTTGAGGCGCGGGTCCGGGCGGAGCCCGGTGCCCGGCGTCAGCCGGGTTGGTCGTTGGGGCTCCGCCCCAAACCCCGCGCCTCAAACGCCGGCGAGGCTGGAAGTCGCCCCAGTGCCCCGCTTCAAACGCCGGTGAGGCCGGGACGGGCGCCGCCCGAGGCCGGGCCTCAAACGCCGGCGGGGCCGGCAGTGGCTCGCTCAGGCCGAAGGCGCGCCGCACACGCCGTCCCCAGGGTGGGGATAACCCCCGATCGGGACACCGACGTGCTCCATGGCCCCGGAAGGGTGCCGGCGGCGAGGCTTGGTGCAGGCAGGAAACGGCAGATCAAGCAGACCAAGCGGACCGGGCAGATCAGACGCACGGACGGACGGGCGGACTCATGGACAGCAACAAGGGCGGGGCCCTCCACCGGCTCCCCGCGGCGCTCCGCGCCCCGGTCGAGGCACGGACCTGGCGGGAGTTCGGGCACCTGATGCTCGGCCTGCCACTGAGCGTCGTGTACTTCTCGCTCGCGATCGTCGCGCTCAGCGCCGGAGCGGGGCTGCTGGTCACCTTCCTGGGGATCCCGGTGCTCGCCGCGGGGCTGGCGATGTGCCGCGGGTTCGGGTCGGTCGAGCGGGCCCGGGCGCGGGCGCTGCTGCGGACCGAGGTGGAGCCGCCGGAGCCGGTGCGGGCCCGCAAGGGCGGTGCGTTCGGCTGGATGGGCGCGATGCTCAAGAGCGGCGCCTCGTGGCGGCACATGCTCTACGCGGTGATCCACTTCCCGTGGGCGGTGTTCACGTTCACGGTCGCCCTGGTCTTCATGGTCTACGGCTGGGCGCTGCTGTTGTACCCGCTCTGGCACTGGGTGTTCCCGACCTTCACGGACCAGCCGGGACTCCAGCTGTTCCAGAACGGCGACTACAGCTTCTACCTCGACTCCCCCGCCCGGATCGCCCTGACCTCGTTGATCGGCCTGGGGTTCACCCTGGTCACGCCGTGGCTGGTACGCGGCTTCGCGGGGGTGGACCGGGCGCTGATCCGCGGGCTGCTCGGGCCGTCCCGGCTGGCGACCCGTGTGACCGAGCTGGAGTCGGACCGGGGCGTGGTCGTGGACACCGCCGCCGCCGACCTGCGCCGCATCGAACGCGACCTGCACGACGGCGCGCAGGCCCGGCTGGTCGCCCTCGCCATGGACCTGGGCCTGGCGAAGGAGAAGCTCGCGGAGGACCCGCAGGCCGCGGCGCGGATGGTCGACGAGGCGCACGGCGAGGTGAAGATCGCCCTCCAGGAGCTGCGCGACCTGGCCCGCGGCATCCACCCGGCCGTTCTGACCGACCGCGGACTGGACGCCGCGCTGTCCGCGGTGGCGTCCCGGTGCACGGTGCCGGGCGGGGTGCGCGTCTCGGTGGACCTGCCGGTGCGGCCCGCTCCGGCGATCGAGGGGATCGCGTACTTCACCGTCTCCGAGCTGCTCCAGAACATCAGCAAGCACGCGCGGGCCCGCACCGCGAGCATCGAGGTGTGGCGGGCGGCCGACCGGCTGCTGATCCAGGTCGCCGACGACGGGCGCGGGGGTGCGGCGGCCGGGGCGGGCAGCGGGCTGTCGGGGCTGGCGGAGCGGATCGGCGCGGTGGACGGGGTGCTGGTGGTGGAGTCGCCTGAGGCCGGCGGCACCCGGGTGACCGCCGAGCTCCCCTGGCGCGGCTGAGCCCGCCCCTGCGGCCGGGACCGGCACTCCGCCGCACCGTTACGGACTCGGCGCCTGCGCGTGCGGACGCGTACCGGCCCCCGCAGGTGCGGACCCCGCCCTTCCGCCCCGGACCGTCACTTCCCCGCCATGTGCGGACCGGGCGCCTCCGCGTCCGGCCCCGTTCACACGCCCGTCCGTGAGCCCGGATCCGACCCCGGATCCGGGCTCCGACGCGCACCCCCACAACCCCTCTGACCTGCGAATTCGCTACCCCCGACCGGACTCCGCCCACCCGGTGGGTCGATCTGCGCTCCGTCCCGCCTCGAGACTGGGATGCTTTGCTCTGCCAGGTAAGAACGAGCGAATGCGGGGCGCGAAATCGTGGACGACAGGGTGCGGGTGGTCATCGCCGAAGATTCGGTGCTGCTCCGTGATGGCCTGACCCGGCTGCTGACCGACCGGGGGCACGACGTCGTCGCCGGCGTCGGCGATGCCGACGCGCTGATCAAGACGATCGACGGGCTGGCCGCGGACGGCGCGCTGCCGGACGTGGTGGTGGCCGATGTCCGGATGCCCCCCACGCACACCGACGAGGGGGTGCGGGCAGCGGTGCGGCTGCGCGCCACGCACCCCGGCATAGGCGTGCTCGTGCTGTCGCAGTACGTGGAGGAGCAGTACGCCACCGAGCTGCTGGCAGGGTCCAGCACCGGGGTGGGCTACCTCCTCAAGGACCGGGTGGCCGACGTGCGCGAGTTCGTCGACGCCGTGGTCCGCGTGGCGCGGGGCGGCACGGCGCTCGACCCGGAGGTCGTGGCCCAGCTGCTGGGCCGCAGCCGCAAGCAGGACGTACTCGCGGGTCTGACCCCCCGCGAGCGCGAGGTGCTGGGCCTGATGGCCGAGGGCCGTACGAATTCCGCGGTCGCGAAGCAGCTGGTCGTGAGCGACGGAGCGGTCGAGAAGCACGTGAGCAACATCTTCATGAAGCTCGGCCTGTCGCCCAGTGACGGGGATCACCGGCGTGTGCTGGCCGTGCTCACCTATCTGAATTCCTAGACACCTGACACCCTGTCAGATATCGGCGCCGGAGGGCTGCCGGCGGCTGACCGGAGTGGCGCAGAATCCACCGCCAGGGCAAGCCGCACCCGGGGGCCGCGAGGTCTCAAAGTGCGGTCCAGAAAATGAGCGACCCGGGGAAGGACACCCTTACCGACGTAGGGTTGGCCTTGGGACGCCGTCGCCTCGAAGGAGGTCCAGTTCAGTGACCAGCCAGGTCAGTAGCCCGGCCGAGCAGGCCGGCGGGGCAGCAGGGGCTGTCGTCGGCGAGCAGCGGACGCCCGCGGCCTCCGGCGAGAAGGAAGTCCGCCGCCTCGACCGCGTGATCATCCGTTTCGCGGGTGACTCCGGTGACGGCATGCAGCTCACCGGTGACCGCTTCACCTCGGAGACCGCGTCGTTCGGGAACGACCTCTCGACGCTGCCGAACTTCCCCGCCGAGATCCGTGCGCCCGCCGGCACGCTGCCGGGCGTTTCCTCCTTCCAGCTGCACTTCGCCGACCACGACATCCTCACTCCGGGTGACGCCCCGAACGTGCTGGTCGCCATGAACCCGGCCGCGCTGAAGGCGAACATCGCCGACGTGCCGCGCGGCGCGGAGATCATCGTCAACACCGACGAGTTCACCAAGCGGCCGATGGCCAAGGTGGGCTACGAGACCTCCCCGCTGGAAGACGGCTCGCTGGAGGCGTACAACGTCCACCCGGTGCCGCTGACCACGCTGACGGTCGAGGCCCTGAAGGACTTCGGGCTGTCCCGCAAGGAGGCCGAGCGCAGCAAGAACATGTTCGCGCTGGGCCTGCTCAGCTGGATGTACCACCGGCCGACCGAGGGCACCGAGAAGTTCCTGCGGGCGAAGTTCGCGAAGAAGCCCGAGATCGCCGAGGCGAACGTCGCGGCCTTCCGCGCGGGCTGGAACTTCGGCGAGACCACCGAGGACTTCGCGGTCTCGTACGAGGTCGCCCCCGCGACCAAGGCGTTCCCCACCGGCACGTACCGCAACATCTCCGGGAACCTGGCCCTGTCCTACGGCCTGATCGCGGCCGGCCGTCAGGCCGACCTGCCGCTCTACCTGGGCTCCTACCCGATCACCCCGGCCTCGGACATCCTGCACGAGCTGTCGAAGCACAAGAACTTCGGCGTGCGCACCTTCCAGGCCGAGGACGAGATCGCGGGCATCGGCGCGGCGCTCGGCGCCGCCTTCGGCGGCTCCCTCGCGGTGACCACCACCTCCGGCCCCGGCGTGGCGCTGAAGTCGGAGGCCATCGGCCTGGCGGTCTCCCTGGAGCTGCCGCTGCTGATCGTGGACATCCAGCGCGGCGGCCCGTCCACCGGTCTGCCGACCAAGACAGAGCAGGCCGACCTGCTGCAGGCCATGTACGGGCGCAACGGCGAGGCCCCGGTCCCGGTGGTCGCCCCGAAGACGCCCGGCGACTGCTTCGACGCGGCGCTGGACGCGGCCCGGATCGCGCTGACCTACCGGACGCCGGTCTTCCTGCTGTCCGACGGCTACCTCGCCAACGGCTCCGAGCCGTGGCGGATCCCGGACCTGGACGACCTGCCCGACCTGCGGGTCCAGTTCGCGACCGGCCCGAACCACGAGCTCGCGGACGGCACCGAGGTCTTCTGGCCGTACAAGCGGGACCCGCAGACCCTGGCCCGCCCCTGGGCGGTGCCGGGCACTCCGGGCCTGGAGCACCGGATCGGCGGCATCGAGAAGCAGGACGGCACGGGCAACATCTCCTACGACCCGGCCAACCACGAGTTCATGGTCCGCACCCGGCAGGCCAAGATCGACGGCATCGACGTCCCGGACGTCGAGGTCGACGACCCCGACAACGCCCGGACCCTGGTCATCGGCTGGGGCTCCACGTACGGCCCGATCACGGCGGCCGTGCGCCGGCTGCGGCTCGCCGGGGCCCCCATCGCGCAGGCCCACCTGCGCCACCTCAACCCGTTCCCCCGGAATCTGGGCGAGGTCCTGAAGCGTTACGACAAGGTAGTGGTTCCGGAGATGAACCTCGGCCAGCTCGCCACCCTGATCAGGGCGAAGTACCTGGTCGACGCGCAGTCGTACAACCAGGTCAACGGAATGCCGTTCAAGGCGGAGCAGCTCGCGACGGTTCTCAAGGAGGCCATCGATGTCTGAGACGACGGCGGAACCCGCCTCCCACCACTCCCTGCTCTCCCTCGTGCCCAAGGCCGAGGCCAAGCAGTCGATGAAGGACTTCAAGTCCGACCAGGAAGTCCGCTGGTGCCCGGGCTGCGGCGACTACGCGGTGCTCGCCGCGGTCCAGGGCTTCATGCCCGAGCTGGGCCTGGCGAAGGAGAACATCGTCTTCGTCTCGGGCATCGGCTGCTCGTCGCGTTTCCCGTACTACATGAACACGTACGGGATGCACTCGATCCACGGCCGCGCCCCGGCCATCGCGACGGGCCTCGCGTCCTCGCGCCGGGACCTGAGCGTGTGGGTGGTCACCGGTGACGGCGACGCGCTGTCCATCGGCGGCAACCACCTGATCCACGCCCTGCGCCGGAACGTCAACCTCAAGATCCTGCTGTTCAACAACCGGATCTACGGTCTGACCAAGGGCCAGTACTCGCCGACCTCCGAGGTCGGCAAGCTCACCAAGTCCTCCCCGATGGGCTCGCTGGACGCGCCCTTCAACCCGGTGTCCCTCGCGATCGGCGCCGAGGCCTCCTTCGTGGCCCGGACCGTGGACTCCGACCGCAAGCACCTCACCGAGGTGCTGCGCGCCGCCGCCGACCACAACGGCACGGCGCTGGTCGAGATCTACCAGAACTGCAACATCTTCAACGACGGCGCGTTCGAGGTCCTCAAGGACAACGAGCAGGCGCAGGAGGCCGTGATCCGGCTGGAGCACGGGCAGCCGATCCGCTTCGGCGTGGACCTGCACAAGGGTGTGGTGCGGGACCCGGCCACCGGCGACCTCCAGGTCGTCGAGGTGACCCCGGAGAACGAGTCGCGGATCCTGGTCCACGACGCGCACACGGCCAGCCCGACCACCGCGTTCGCCTTGTCCCGGCTGGCCGACCCGGACACCCTGCACCACACGCCGATCGGTGTGTTCCGCAGCGTGGAGCGGGCCGTCTACGACACGCAGATGTCGGACCAGCTGGACACCGCCATCGAGCAGAACGGCAAGGGCGACCTGAGCCGGCTCCTCACCGGCAACGACACGTGGACGGTCGTCGGCTGACGCCGCACCGCCCGCACGGCGCACGAGGCCCGGATCTCCCTCAGGAGGTCCGGGCCTGGCCGCGTGCCGTCCCGGCCCCGCCGTCCGGTGTCACGGCCTCGCCCTTCGCCGTCCCGGCCCCGCCGTCCGGTGTCACGGCCTCGCCGGGTGCCGTCCGGACCCCGTCGTACGCCGCCCGGGCCCGCTGCACGTCGGCGGTGCGGTGCTCGGTCCAGCGGGCCAGCGCCCAGACCTGCTCGGCGGCCTCCCGGCCCATGGCGGTGAGCGAGTAGTCCACCCGGGGCGGGATCACCGGCTTGGCGTCGCGCAGCACGAAGCCGTCGCGCTCCAGCGTGCGGAGGGTCTGGGCCAGCATCTTCTCGCTGACCCCGCCGACCTCGCGGCGCAGCTCGCTGAAGCGGTACGAGCGCTCGAAGAGCGCGGCCAGCACCAGCACGCCCCAGCGGCTGGTGACGTGTTCGAGCACGCCGCGCGAGGGGCACATCGGGGCCTTCACACTTACTTCCACACCAGTACCTTACTTCAAAGTGGGTACTTACGAATGGATAGCGCTCTCCGTAGGGTGGTGCCCACCACGAGAACACGCCCTCGACACGGGAGACAACCATGAGCATCGTCGTCACCGGAGCCACCGGAGCCCTCGGCCGCCTCGTCATCCGGGAGCTGCTGGCCACCGTCCCCGCCGCCGGCATCGCCGCGGTCGTACGCGACGAGAAGAAGGCCGCGGACCTGGCCGCGCAGGGCGTGGAGCTGCGGGTGGCCGACTACGGCGACCCGGCCGCCCTCGCCGGCGCCTTCCGGGCCGGCGACCGGGTGCTGCTGATCTCCGGCAGCGAGGTCGGCCGGCGGATCCCCCAGCACACCGCCGTGATCGAGGCCGCGAAGGCGGCCGGGGTGGCCCAGCTCGCGTACACCGGGATCCTCGGCGGCCCCGAGGCCGACTTCGAGCTGGCCGCCGAGCACCGGGCCACCGAGCGGGCGGTCCTCGACTCGGGCCTGCCCCACACCTTCCTGCGCAACGGCTGGTACCACGAGAACTACACGGCCCAGCTGGGCCCGGTGCTGGCGCACGGCGCGGTGGTGGGCAGCGCCGGCGAGGGCCGGATCGCCTCCGCGGCCCGCGCCGACTACGCGGCCGCCGCGGCCGCGGTGCTGACCGGCGAGGGCCACCTGGGCCGGGCGTACGAACTCAGCGGTGACACCGCCTGGAGCCTGGCGGAGTACGCGGCCGAGGTCGCGGCCCGCTCCGGCCGGGAGGTCTCGTACGCGAACGTGTCGGCCGACGCGCACCTGTCGGTCCTGACCGGTGTCGGGGTCCCCGAGCCGATGGCCGCGATCCTCGTCGACGTGGACGCCGCGATCGCGCGCGGGCGGCTCGCCGGCACCAGCGGGGACCTGTCCCGGCTGATCGGCCGCCCGACGACCCCGGTCACGGACGCGATCGACGAGGCACTCACCGCGGCGGCCCTCTGAGTGTCATGAGCATCTCGCTACTTTGGGCATGACAGAAGGGCCTTCGCGGCGCTACGGTCGTCAGGTTGGCTTGAAGTCGTCCAGGAGGGCCCGTGAAGTCAGGCAGCGAGCAGCGGGCAGGTTTGCTCTACGGATTCGGCGCGTACGGAATGTGGGGGCTGGTCCCCCTGTTCTGGCCACTGCTCAAGCCGTCCGGCGCGATCGAGATCCTCGCCCACCGGATGGTGTGGTCGCTCGGCTTCGTCGCCGTCGCCCTGCTGGTGATGCGGCGCTGGGGGTGGATACGCGACCTGCTGCGCCAGCCCCGCAAGCTCGCCCTGACCGCGGTCGCGGCCTCCGTGATCACCGTCAACTGGGGCGTGTACATCTGGGCGGTCAACGCGGGCCAGGTGGTCGAGGCCTCCCTCGGCTACTTCATCAACCCGCTGGTCACCATCGCGATGGGCGTCCTGATCCTCGGCGAACGACTGCGGCCCGCCCAGTGGACCGCGGTCGGCATCGGCTTCGCGGCGGTGCTCGTGCTCGCCGTCGGATACGGCCGGCCGCCGTGGATCTCGCTGGTCCTGGCCTTCTCGTTCGCCACGTACGGCCTGATCAAGAAGAAGATCAACATCGGCGGCGTGGAATCGCTGGCCGCCGAGACCGCCGTCCAGTTCCTGCCCGCCCTGGGCTACCTGCTGTGGCTGGGCTCCACCGGCGAGTCCACCTTCACCAGCCAGGGCGGCGGGCACCTGGCCCTGCTCGCCGCGACCGGCATCGTCACGGCCGTGCCGCTGGTCTGCTTCGGGGCGGCCGCGATCCGGGTGCCGCTGTCCACGCTGGGCCTGCTCCAGTACCTCGCCCCGGTCTTCCAGTTCGCCCTGGGCGTCGTCTACTTCCACGAGGCGATGCCGCCGGAGCGGTGGGCGGGCTTCGGCCTGGTCTGGGCCGCGCTGGTACTGCTCACCTGGGACGCCCTGCGCACGGCCCGGCGGAACCGCGCGGCGGCCGCCGCCCTCGCGGCCCGAACGGCGGACACCGCCGGGGCCGGGGCCACCGCAGCCACAGCCACCGGAGCCGTCACGGGCGAAGCCGCCGCCGGAACCGCGACTCAAGCCGTGGCCGAAACCGCGTCGACGGGTGTCGCCGCACCCGGAAGCGGGACCTCCGTGTCCGCCGCCCGGGAACCCGCGTAACCACCCCATATACCCCAGCAGTCGCCCGCACCCCCAGGGGTGCGGGCGACTGTCCGTTTGACGAACAAGGCTGACCGGATTCCGCTCTTGACGGGGTGTCACACTCTCGCTGAACATCGGGCTCGCACAGACGCTCTATCCCCGCACGTTCCGTTCCCATCCCCGTACGGAATCCCGGAGCCCCCACATGAGCTTCTCCGTTTCCGGGCGTCTGGCCGCTGCCGCCGCACTCGCGGTTGCCGGTCTCGTCGCCTCGACCGCCCCCGGCGCACTCGCCGCCCCCGCCGCGGCGACCGCCGCCCCCACCCCGCCCGACATCCCGCTGGCCAACGTCAAGGCACACCTGACGCAGCTCCAGACGATCGCCACGAACAACGGCGGCAACCGCGCCCACGGCCGCACCGGCTACAAGGCGTCGATCGACTACGTGAAGGCCAAGCTGGACGCGGCCGGGTACACGACGACCCTGCAGACCTTCACCTCCAGCGGCGCCACCGGCTACAACCTCATCGCCGACTGGCCGGGCGGCGACCCGAACTCGGTGCTGATGGCCGGCTCCCACCTGGACTCGGTGAGCTCCGGCGCCGGCATCAACGACAACGGCTCCGGTTCCGCGGCCGTCCTGGAGACCGCGCTGGCCGTCTCCCGGGCCGGGCTGCAGCCCACCAAGCACCTGCGCTTCGGCTGGTGGGGCGCGGAGGAGCTGGGCCTGATCGGCTCGAAGTACTACGTGAACAACCTGCCGGCCGCCGAGCGCGCGAAGGTCTCCGGCTACCTGAACTTCGACATGATCGGCTCGCCGAACCCGGGCTACTTCGTCTACGACGACGACCCCACCATCGAGCAGACGTTCAAGACGTACTTCTCGGGCCTCGGCGTACCCACCGAGATCGAGACGGAGGGCGACGGCCGCTCCGACCACGCCTCCTTCAAGAACGTGGGCATACCCGTCGGCGGTCTGTTCACGGGCGCGAGCAACGCCAAGACCGCGGCGCAGGCCCAGAAGTGGGGCGGCACCTCCGGCCAGGCCTTCGACCGGTGCTACCACTCGTCGTGCGACACCACGACGAACATCAACGACACCGCCCTGGACCGCAACAGCGACGCCGTCGCGTACGCGATCTGGAACCTGGGTGCGAGCACTCCGGTCCCGCCCGGCCCGTCCTTCGAGAACACCGCGGACGTGAACATCCCGGACTCCCCGGGAGCGGCCGTCACCTCGCCGATCACGGCCTCCGGCGTCACGGGCAACGCGCCCGCCACCACCAAGGTGGACGTCAACATCGTCCACACCTACATCGGTGACCTGAAGGTCGACCTGGTCGCCCCCGACGGCACCGTCTACACCCTGCACAACCGCACCGGCGGCAGCGCCGACAACCTCGTCCAGTCGTACACCGTGAACGCCTCCAGCGAGGTCGCCAACGGCGTCTGGAAACTCCAGGTGAAGGACCTGGCCGGACAGGACGTCGGCTACATCAACAGCTGGAAGATCACCTTCTAGTCCGGCCGGTCGGACGGCGGCGGGGCCGGGGACAGCGGTTCGCGGATGCGGGCGCGCAGCTCCTCGGCCACCGCCGCGATGTCGGCCCGGCCGAGCTTCGCGGCCTCGACGAGGTCGCCGAGGTCCTCGGGCGAAGGAAGCGTACGGGCCCCGGCCACCCGCAGGTACGAGCGGGTGGCCGCGGCCGCGTAGAACTCGTTCATCGGCGAGGCCAGCGCAGGGCACACCGCGAGCGTGTGCAGGAACGCGGCGGCCCGCCAGGCCGTGTCGGGGGCGGGCTGTTCGGGCACGAGCACCAGGTCACTCTGGTGCCGGGCGACCGCCGCCTCGACCCCGGAGGGGTCCCAGACGGCCGGGTCGGAGGGCAGATGGTGGGCCAGAGCGGTCCAGGCCCACTCCATGGTGATCTTCAATTCCCGAACCGCTCCTGGAAGTAGCCCCAGTGGTCCGCGAACTCCTCGACACCGGTGAGGAAACTGCGCCGGTCCTCGTCAAGTTCGCGCTCGGTGACCTCGGTGATCAGCGCGGTGACGGTCGTCCCCAGCGCCGCCGCACGCGCCTTGAGGCGGTCGTGGAACTCTTCGTCCAGGCGGATGGTGACGTGTCTCGACATGACGTCACCGTACAGCGGGCGCGCTGTACGCAGGACCGGAACGGCGCCGGGGTGGCCGGGGACACACTGCCCCGGGCCACCCCCGCGCCGCGCCGGGTCACTTGGCGGAGTCGGCCGCCTTCACGAGTGCGTCCTTGGTGACGGCGCCGACGTAGACGGTGCCGTCGTCCGTGATCAGCGCGTTGACCAGGCGGGTCGAGAAGACCCGGCCCTCGCCGAACTTCCCGGAGACCTTGTCGCCGAGCGCGTCCAGGAACTGCTGGGCCTCCTTGGGGACGTCCTTGCTCTCCTCGACCGCGTTCAGGCCCTTGCCGCCCGGCACCTGGATCCGCGCGACGGACGCCCAGCCCTCGCCGAGGACCTTCACGTCCTTGGGGCCCTCGCCGGCCGCGCCGCCGGCGATGCCGCCCAGGCCCGGCAGGGAGTCGAGCATGCCCGGGCCCGTCCACTCCTCGTGGCCGGCGCCGTCGCCCTCCTCGCCGCCCTCGGTCACCTCGGCGCCCTTGGGCGGGGTGAAGGCGAAGGTGTCCGCGGCCGGCTTGCCGAAGTCGACCTTGGTGAAGCCCGCGTCCACGATCGGCTTGCCGCCGCCGGACGACAGCAGCCGGAAGCGCAGCGGCACGCCGTTCTTCGCGTCCACCGCGATCTGTACGGAGCCGACGGTGGAGCCGCTCTGCTTGGGCGTCAGGACCAGCTGGTAGGCGTCCCGGCCGGCCACCTGCGCGGTGTCGCCGACGCTCACGGTGGTGGTCGTGCCGGCGGCCTTCAGCACCTCCTGGGCGAGCTGCTGCGGGGTGCCCGGCATCCGGTCGGCGGTCTTCTTCTCCGCCCGGTGTTCCGGGGCGCCGTCCTGGCGCTCGTGGAAGACCTGGTTCGACTTGCTGTCCCAGCCCCACACGTCGCGGCCGTTGTGGACGAGGCTGTACTGGTCCTTGCCGTCCAGGAAGGTGAGCTTCTGGCGGTCCGGGCCGTCGGCCGCGACCCGGATGGTGTGGGTGCCGGTGGCCAGCTCGGTGAGCTTCTGCTCGGGGCTCGCGGAGCCGGAGCCGCCGGCGCCCGACCCGCCGCCCAGGCCGCCGAGCAGACCGCCCGCCAGGGACGGCAGGCCCAGGTCCGTGCTGATCTTCGCGGTGCCCGACAGCTGCTCCACGTCCGAGGCGGCGATCTTCTCGATGAGCTGCTGCGCGGTGACCTTGGGGAGGTCGGGGCCGCCGGCGTTGGCCAGGGCCGGGACGGCCGCGATGGTCGCCGCGGCCACACCCGCGACCGCGATCGGTACGACGTACCGTGCTGCCTTGCGGCGGCCCGCGCGGAGGTCTGCGACCGCTTCGGGGCCGTCGACCGGAGTCTGTGCGTCGTTCGGTGCCATGTCTGCTGCCCTACCTCTGTGTACGGCGGCGCCTGCCCGTATGTACGTGTGCGTGTGCACGTCCACCCCGCGCCGCCTGCTTCACCCGATGTGGTGGGGATGGTGTGGTTCCATCTGACCAAATCGGGCGCGGCAAAGCGTCAGACCGCGGAATCAACTCCGCGTACTACGCAGGGATGACAACCAACACCCCCAGCTCCCCCATCCCGTAGGGGAAACCCCACCCCCAAAGGCCCACCCCGGGCCTCGCCGGCCCTTGAGGCGAACCTCAGCCCGAGCGGGCCATCTTCAGCCTCGCCGGCGTTTGAGGCGCGGGGTTTGAGGCGGAGCCCCAAGAGCAACCCGGCTCCGCCGGGCACCGGGCTCCGCCCGGACCCGCGCCTCAAACGCCGGCGAGGCTGGGAGTTGCCCCTCGGCCAGCCGGCGAGGCTGGGAGTTGCCACCCGGGCAGCCGGCGAAGCTGAAGGCGGCGCCAGGTCAGCCGGCGAGGCTGAAGGTGGCGCAGGGTCAGACGGCGAGGCTGGGAGTTGCCCCTCGGCCAGCCGGCGAGGCTGGGAGTTGTCACCCGGGCAGCCGGCGAGGCTGAAGGCGGCGCCAGGTCAGCCGGCGAGGCTGAAGGTGGCGCAGGGTCAGACGGCGGAGCCGGGGGGCAGCCGGTCGGGCGGGGGGGGTTCAGCCGGCTCGGTGGACTACGGCGTCGCAGAGTTCCACGAGCGCGGACTTGGCGAAGCACTCGGGGAGCGGGGCCAGCGCAGCACGCGCCTCCTGCGCATAGCGGACCGTGTCCCGCCGGGCCATGTCCAGCGCCGGATGCACCCGCAGCCGCGCCAGCGCCTCCGCGTGCCGCGCATCGTCGGTCAGGTCCCCGTCGAGGAGTTCGAGGAGTTCGAGGTCCTCGGCCCGGCCGTCCCGCTCCGCGATCTCGCGCAGCCGCAGCACCGGCAGCGTGGGGATGCCCTCGCGCAGGTCGGTGCCGGGGGTCTTGCCGGACTCGTGCGAGTCGGAGGCGATGTCCAGGACGTCGTCGGCCAGCTGGAAGGCGACGCCGAGCCGCTCGCCGTACTGGGTGAGGACGTCGACGACGCCCTCGTCGGCGCCGGCCATCATCGCGCCGAACCGGCAGGAGACGGCGACCAGGGAGCCGGTCTTGCCCGCCATCACGTCGAGGTAGTGCTCGACCGGGTCGCGACCGTCGCGCGGGCCGGCGGTCTCCAGGATCTGGCCGGTGACGAGCCGTTCGAAGGCCTCGGCCTGGATGCGGACGGCCTCCGGGCCGAGGTCGGCCAGGATGTGCGAGGCGCGCGCGAAGAGGAAGTCGCCGGTCAGGACGGCGACGGAGTTGCCCCAGCGGGTGTTGGCGCTGGGCACCCCGCGCCGCACGTCGGCCTCGTCCATGACGTCGTCGTGGTACAGCGTCGCCAGGTGCGTGAGCTCCACCACGACGGCGGAGGGCACGATCCTGGGCGCGTACGGGTCGCCGAACCGGGCCGCGAGCATCACCAGCAGCGGCCGGAAGCGCTTGCCGCCGGCGCGGATCAGGTGCTGGGCCGCCTCCGTGATGAAGGGGACCTCGCTCTTGGTGGCTTCGAGCAGACCCTCCTCGACGGCGGCCAGTCCGGCCTGGACATCGGTCTCAAGAGCCTGGTCCCGCACGCTCAGTCCGAACGGCCCGACGACGGTCACGAGGGGTACTCCTGTCTGCTGACGATCACACGGATTGTCGATGTGTCGCTGCCATCACTCAAGGCAGCGTATCCGGTCCATTTTCGATCACCGAGAGCACCCGGGCGCCACCTCCCGCGCAATGCCCGAACAGCCCCGGTATGTTCATGGGCAGCCCATAAATACGGGAGAGAGAGTTTTGTCCAGAATTACGACCGACCTACAGCCCGGTGAACCGGAGCCGGATCCGGCGGCGGACCAGCCGCCGGCGGCCGACGACCACGCCTTCCTCGGGCACCCCCGGGGCCTGGCGACCCTCTCCGGGCTGGAGGTCTGGGAGCGGTTCTCGTTCCTCGGCATGCAGGCCATCCTCGTCCTCTACTTCGCGGACACCGTCGCACACGGCGGGCTGGGGATGTCTCCCGGAACCGCGGCCTCCGTAGCGGCGGCCTACGGAACCATGGTCTACCTCGTGTCCGTCGCCGGCGGCTGGCTCGCCGACCGGATCCTCGGCTCGTACCGCGCCGTCCTCTGGGGCGGCGTCCTGATCGCCTGCGGCCACTACACGATGGCCGTGCCGAGCGCCGCCGCCACCTGGGCCGGCCTCGGCCTGATCAGCGCCGGCACCGGCCTGCTCAAGCCCAACGTCGCCACCATGGTCGGCAAGCTGTACCGCACCGACGACGACCGCCGGGACGCCGGCTTCGCCCTCTACTACATGGGCATCAACATCGGCGCCTTCGCGGGCCCGCTGATCACCGGCTGGCTCGGCGACCACAAGGGCTGGCACTGGGGCTTCTCCGCGGCCGCCGTCGGCATGACGGCCGGCCTGGTCCAGTACGTGGCCGGCCGCCGCCACCTCGCCGGGCGCAAGCACTCCGCCGAGTTCGCGCTCGCCCCGGACGCCATGCGGCGCGCCGTCCGGCTGATCGTCGGCGGGCTGCTGGCCCTCGCGGTGCTGTGCGGGCTGCTGGCCGCCGCCGGCTGGCTGACCATGGACCGGTTCGTGGACGTGCTCACCCTCGTCTCGGTGATCGCCCCGGTCGCGTACTTCACGGTGATGTTCCGCAGCCCCCGGGTGACTCCCGAGGAGCGCGGCCGGCTGCGCCCGTACGTGGTGCTCTTCCTCGCCTCCGTCGCCTTCAACTTCATCCTCTTCCAGGCGTACTCGACGATGATGCTGCTCGCCTCGACGAACGCCCGGACCACGATCCTCGGCTTCGACTTCCCGGCGAGCTGGTACGCCTCCGCGCTCGGCGCGTTCGAGGTGGCGCTCGCCCCGGTGGTCGCGGCCGTCTGGGCGCGGATGGGCCCGCGCCAGCCGCACGCCTCCAACAAGATCGCCATCGGCGTGATCCTCGGCGGCCTGTCGTTCCTGCTGATGGTCCTGCCCACCTCGGGGCACCCCGACGACTCGTACACGATGGCGGCCTGGTGGATCGTCGGCTCGTACCTGCTGCTCGGCCTCGGCGACATCCTGCTGGAGACCTCGGGCATGTCGGCGACGACCAAGCTGGCGCCCAAGGCCTTCGGCAGCCAGACCATGGCCCTGTGGTTCCTCTCGCTGGCCCTCGCGAACGGCATCCAGGCCCAGGTCGTGAAGCTCTACGGCGAGGTCTCCACGCCCGCCTACTTCGGCGTCAACGGCGCCATCGCGATCGCCGCCGGCCTGGCCGTCATCGCCCTCGCGCCGTGGCTGCGGCGCACGATGCACCCCGTCCACTGAGGACCCGTCCACCGACAAGGCGCCGACGATGATCATCCGTACCGCGTTCCCGTACGAGACCACCCACGACGACGTCCGCATCCCCATGCCCGACGGGGCCCGGCTGTACGCGCGGATCTGGCGGCCGCTGACGGACGAACCCGTTCCCGCGCTGCTGGAGTACCTGCCGTACCGGCTGACCGACTGGACCGCGCCCCGCGACGCGCAGCGCCACCCCTGGTACGCCGGCCACGGCTACGCCTCCGTGCGCGTCGACGTGCGCGGGCACGGCAACAGCGAAGGCCGCCCCGGCGACGAGTACGACGCCCGGGAACTCGCCGACGGCGTCGCGGTCGTGGAGTGGCTGGCGGCGCAGCCCTGGTGCACGGGCTCCGTCGGCATGTTCGGCATCTCCTGGGGCGGCTTCAACTCCCTCCAGATCGCCGCCCTGGCCCCCGAGCCGCTGAAGGCCGTCGTGACGGTCTGCTCCACCGACGACCGCTACGACAACGACGTGCACTACATGGGCGGGTCGGTGCTGGCCGTCGACATGCACGCGTGGGCGGCGACGATGCTGGCCTTCGCGGCCCGGCCGCCGGACCCGCGCCACGTCGGCGACGGCTGGCGGGAGCAGTGGCTGGCGCGGCTGGACGCCGTCGAGCCGCTCGTCGACACCTGGCTGGCCCACCAGACCCGCGACGCCTACTGGAAGCACGGCAGCGTCTGCGAGGACTACGCCGCGATCGGCGCCGCGGTGCTGGCCGTGGGCGGCTGGCACGACCCGTACCGGGACACCGTCCTGCGGCTGGTCGAGCACCTGCCGAAGGACCGGGTGCGCGGGCTGATCGGCCCCTGGTCGCACCAGTACCCGGACCGCGGGCTGCCGCCGGGCCCGGCGATCGGCTTCCTCCAGGAGACCCTGCGCTGGTGGGACCACTGGCTGAAGGGCGAGGACACCGGGGTGCTGGCCGAGCCGCTGCTGCGGTCCTGGATCAGCGACCCGCACCCGCCCGCGACCAGCTACGCCGAGCTGCCCGGCCGCTGGGTCGGCGACGACGCCTGGCCCTCCCCCGCGGTCACCCCGGTCCGGTACGCGCTCCAGGGCCCGCCCGTCGTCGTCGCCTCGCCGCAGCACACCGGGGTGGACGCGGGCCGCTTCTTCCCCTTCGGCAACGACGCCGACCTGCCGCCCGACCAGCGCGAGGAGGACGCCAGGTCGGCGTGTTTCGAGTTCCCGGTCACGGACGCCCCGGTGGAGGTGCTGGGACGGCCCCGGGTGACGGTCCGGCTGCGGATGGACGTGCCGCACGGCCAGGTGATCGCCCGGCTCTGCGACGTCGCCCCCGACGGGTCGTCCACGCTCGTCACCCGTGGCGCGCTCAACCTGTCCGCCCGGGAGGGCCGCGACCGGGCGCGGTCCTGGCCGCCCGGCGCCGTCCAGGACGTCTCCTTCGAGCTCAACGGCATCGGGCACGCCTTCCCGCCCGGCCACCGGATCCGGCTCGCGCTGTCCTCCGCGTACTGGCCGTGGATCTGGCCGCGGCCCGGCTCCGAGGCCGGCTGGACCGTGGACCCGGCCGGCAGCTCCCTGGACCTGCCGGTGCGCGATCCGGCGGCCGGCCCCGGACCCGGCACCCCTTTCGAGCCGCCCGAGCAGTCCGCACCGCTGGGCGTGTCCTTCCCGGAGACCCTGGACGAGCCGCGCCCCGAACGGCTGGTCGTACGGGACGTGGCGCGCGGGGTGTGGCGGCTGGAGGTCGACCCCCGGTACGGCGGCACCCGGGTCTACCCGGACGGGCTGGAGTTCTCCGAGGACGCGCTGGAGACCTACACGATCCAGGAGGCCGACCCGCTGTCGGCGCGGACCCGGTCCGAGTGGCGGATCCGGCTGCACCGGCCGGACCTGGGCTGGGACACGCGGATCGAGACCCGTTCGGAGATCGGCTGCGACGAGGGGGCGTTCCTCACCTCGAACGAGCTGGTCTGCCGGGACGGCGAGGAGGTCGTCTTCCACCGCACCTGGGAGCGCCGGATCCCCCGCGAGGCGGGCTGACGCGGGCGCGGGCGGGCCGACACGGGCGTGGGCTGACGCGGCCGGGGCGGGGCTTCCCGCTCCGGCCCCACTAGCCGTAGAGGCGTTCCAGGACGGTCGCGATGCCGTCCTGCTCGTTCGAGAGGGTGATCTCGTCCGCGACCGCCTTCAGCTCGTCGTGCGCGTTCGCCATCGCCACCCCGTGGGCCGCCCAGGCGAACATCGGGATGTCGTTGGGCATGTCGCCGAAGGCGATCGTGGCGGCGGCGGGCAGGCCCAGCTCGGCCGCCGCGATGGCCAGCCCGCTGGCCTTGTCGATGCCGGGCGGCTGGAGCTCCACCGTGTGCTCGCCCGCCATCGTCACGTTCACCAGGTCGCCGACCACCGCGCGCGCCACCCGGGTCAGTTCGTCGTCGTCGAGCCGCGGGTGCTGGAGCAGCACCTTGTTGATGGAGGCCGACCACAGGTCGGCGCGCCGGGGCACCCGGACCGTCGGCAGGTGCGGGTGCCACATCCGGTAGCCGGGCCCTATCAGCATCTCCGCGTCGATGCCCTCGCGGTTGACGGCCGCGTACACCTCGCCGATCTCCGCCTCGATCTTCCCGAGGGCCACCTCGGCGAGCTCCCGGTCCATCGGCACGGAGTGCAGCATCCGGTCGGCCGCCGCGTCGTAGACCTGCGCGCCCTGCGCGCAGACCGCGAGGCCGGTGTACCCGAGGCCGTCGAGCACGTGGCGGACCTGCGGGACGGGCCGGCCGGTGACCACGATGTGCTGTGCGCCCGTAGCGCGCGCCCGCGCGAGCGCCTCGTACGAGCGGGGTGAGACGGTGTCTCCGGCGCGGAGCAGGGTGCCGTCGAGGTCGGTGGCGATCAAGGCGTATGACACGCGCCAAGGATACGGACGGAGATCAGGATCCGTCGGTACAAGTCCTATAAATAGGGCGCGAATCCGGCCTCCCGTGCGCCCCGCCGGCCACGTAACCTATGGTCTCGCACAGGAATCGCCGGGACACCCGGGATCCGGCGCCCCGCAAGCGCGGAGACCACCGCGGACACCATGGAAGCGAGGCAGCACCCCATGCCCCAGCAGAGCCCCCTCGACCTCCCCGAGGGCGACCCGTTCGGGCCGCACAACCTCCCCTACGGCGTGTTCACCACCGCGGACGAGCCGCAGCGCCGGCGCATCGGGGTGCGGATCGGCGGCCACGTGCTCGACGCGGGCGCCGCCGCGGCCGCCCTCGGCTCCCCGCACGCCGCGCTGCTCGCCGAGCCCTCCCTCAACCCGCTGCTCGCCGCCGGACGCCCGGTGTGGACCGCGGTGCGCGCCGAGCTCACCGCCTGGGTGACCGACCCGGCCCACCGCGCCGCCGTCGAGCCGCTGCTGGTGCCCCTCGACGCGGCGGTCATGCACCTGCCGTACGAGGTCGCCGACTACGTCGACTTCTACGCGAGCGAGTACCACGCCACCAACGTCGGGAAGATGTTCCGGCCGGACGGCGACGCCCTCACCCCGAACTGGAAGCACCTGCCGATCGGCTACCACGGCCGCGCCGGCACCCTCGTGGTCTCGGGCACCGACGTCGTACGCCCCTCCGGGCAGCGCAAGACGCCCGCGGACCCGGCCCCGGTCTTCGGCCCCAGCATCAAGCTCGACATCGAGGCCGAGGTCGGCTTCGTCGTCGGCACCCCCTCCGAGCTGGGCCGCCCGGTGCCGCTGGACGCCTTCGAGGACCACGTCTTCGGACTGTTCCTCCTCAACGACTGGTCCGCCCGCGACATCCAGGCCTGGGAGTACGTGCCCCTGGGCCCCTTCCTCGGCAAGTCCTTCTCGACGTCGGTGTCCGCGTGGGTGACCCCGCTGGAGGCCCTGGACGCGGCCCGGGTGACCCCGCCCGCGCGCGACTTCCCGCTGCTGCCCTACCTCGACGACGCCGACGCCCGCCCCGGCGGCTTCGACGTACGGATCTCCGTGGCGATCAACGGCGAGGAGGTCGCGACCCCGCCGTTCGAGACCATGTACTGGACCGCGGCCCAGCAGCTGGCGCACATGACCGTCAACGGCGCCTCGCTGCGCACCGGCGACGTCTACGGCTCGGGCACCGTGAGCGGCCCCGAGACGGGCCAGCGCGGCTCGCTGCTGGAGCTGACCTGGAACGGCCGGGACGCGATCGAGCTGGCCGACGGCAAGCGCACCTTCCTGGAGGACGGCGACACGGTGACCATGACCGCCTGGGCCCCGGGCCCGGACGGCACCCGCATCGGCCTCGGCGAGGTCACGGGCACCATCACCCCGGCGGTCGGCTGACACCGGTCTTCCGGCCCTTCCGGCCCGCCCGCCTCCGGGCGAGCGAGCCGGAAGGGCCGCTCCCTCACACGGGAACGCGCATATGCCATTCACACATGCGGGCGAGGTGCGGGCGATTCCCGGCGATACGCTGGACACACCCGCGAGACTCCGTGGCATGGGAGCACCACCTATGAGCGTCGATCCCCAGTACCACTGGCCGATCCCCCCGGAGGGCGGCTGGACCGCTGACGACCTGGACACGCTTCCGAACCTGCCTCCGCATACGGAGCTGATCGACGGGAGCCTCGTCTTCGTGAGTCCACAGACCCGATTCCACCTGCGCGCGGTGGGTTTCTTCGAGTGGCAGCTCCGCTCCCTCGCACCGGAGGGGCTGGAGGTGCTCCGGGAGTTCACCATCGACATCGACCGCCGCAACCGGCCCGAGCCGGACGTGATCGTCATTCCTGACGAGGACGACCTGGACCTCGATCAGACACGGGTCCCGGCCCAGACCGTCCAGTTGGCGATCGAAGTGGTCTCCGCCGAGTCCGTCGACCGCGACCGCGAGACCAAGCCGCTGAAGTACGCCCGGGCCAAGATCCCCCACTACTGGCGGGTCGAGAACTCGGGCGGCCGGGCAGTCGTCTACGTCTTCGAGCTCGAACCGACCACCGGCGTCTACGTCGCCACCGGGATCTTCCACGACCGCCTGAAGGTCTCCGTGCCCTTCCCGATCGACCTCGACCTCGACGACATCACCGCGAAGCGCGGTCGGCCGCAGTAGCCACACACGCCGAAGGGCCCGGCTCCCCGAACAACAGGGGCCGGGCCCTTCGGCGTGGATGAAAGCGGTCAGCGGGCGAAGGTGCTCGCCTGACCCGCCAGGTCCAGGAAGTACTGCGGCGCCACACCGAGCACCACCGTGACCGCGACGCCGATCGCGATGGTCGTCATGGTCAGCGGCGAGGGGACGGTCACGGTCGGGCCGTCCGCCTTCGGCTCGCTGAAGAACATCAGGACGATCACCCGGATGTAGAAGAACGCGGCGATCGCGGACGAGATGACACCGACCACGACCAGTGCGCCCGCGCCGCCTTCCGCCGCGGCCTTGAACACCGCGAACTTGCCCGCGAAGCCCGAGGTCAGCGGGATGCCGGCGAAGGCCAGCAGGAAGACCGCGAAGACCGCCGCGGTGAGCGGCGAACGCCGGCCCAGCCCCGCCCACTTGGACAGGTGCGTGGCCTCGCCGCCCGCGTCGCGCACCAGCGTGACCACTGCGAACGCGCCGATCGTCACGAAGGAGTACGCGGCGAGGTAGAACAGCACCGACGACACGCCCTCCTCGGAGGTGGCGATCACACCGGCCAGGATGAAACCGGCGTGCGCGATGGAGGAGTAGGCGAGCAGCCGCTTGACGTCGGTCTGGGTGACGGCGATGACCGCACCGGCCAGCATGGTGACGATGGCGACGCCCCACATGACCGGCCGCCAGTCCCAGCGCAGCCCGGGCAGCACCACGTACAGCAGCCGCAGCAGCGCGCCGAACGCGGCGACCTTGGTGGCGGCGGCCATGAAGCCGGTGACCGGGGTGGGCGCGCCCTGGTACACGTCCGGGGTCCACATGTGGAACGGCACCGCGCCGACCTTGAAGAGCAGGCCCATCAGGATCAGCGCGCTGCCGATCAGCAGCAGCGCGTCGTTGCCCATGGTGGTGGCCAGCGCCGGGTCGATGTTCGTGACCGTGCCGTCGACCACGTCGGCGATGCGCGCGTACGAGACCGAGCCCGCGTACCCGTAGAGCAGCGCGATTCCGAAGAGGAGGAAGGCCGAGGAGAACGCGCCGAGCAGGAAGTACTTCACCGCGGCCTCCTGCGACATCAGCCGCTGGCGGCGGGCGACGGCGCAGAGCAGGTACAGCGGGAGGGAGAAGACCTCCAGCGCGACGAACAGGGTCAGCAGGTCGTTGGCCGCCGGGAAGATCAGCATGCCGGCGACCGCGAACAGGGCGAGCGGGAACACCTCGGTGGTGGTGAAGCCCGCCTTGACCGCGGCCTTCTCGCTGTCACTGCCCGGGACGGAGGCCGCCTGGGCGGCGAAGGAGTCGACCCGGTTGCCGTGCGCCGCCGGGTCGAGCCGGCGCTCGGCGAAGGTGAACACGGCGACCACGGACGCCAGGATGATGACGCCCTGGAGGAAGAGCGCCGGGCCGTCCACGGCGACGGCGCCCATCGCGGCGATGTGCGCCTTGGTGGAGCCGTACCCGCCGGCGGCCAGCCCCACCACGGCCGCGAAGGCCGAGGCGAGGGCGGCGACCGTCAGGAACACCTGGACGTGGTAGCGGGACCTGCGCGGTACGAAGGCCTCGACGAGGACGCCCAGGATCGCCGCGCCGATCACGATCAGCGTGGGTGAGAGCTGGGCGTATTCGATGTGCGGGGCCGGGATCCGCTCGATCGGGTCGGCAGCGGCCGACCAGAGGCCCGTCATGTGTTGGACAGCAGTCACGGTGCTCACTTCGCCGCCTCCACCTCGGGCTCGGGGTCATGCTGCTTGACATCGGACATCGTGTGCTCGACGGCCGGGTTGACGATCTCGGTGAGCGGCTTGGGGTAGACGCCCAGGCCGATCAGGAGCGCGATCAGCGGTGCGACGACCAGCACTTCGCGCAGCTTCAGGTCGGGCATCGAGCCGATCGACTCGTCCTTGACGGGGCCGGTCATCGTGCGCTGGTAGAGCACCAGCGTGTAGAGCGCGGCGAGGACGATGCCGAGGGTGGCGACGATGCCGGCCACCGGGTACCGGGCGAAGGTGCCGACCAGGACCAGGAACTCGCTGACGAACGGGGCGAGGCCGGGCAGCGACAGGGTGGCGAGGCCGCCGATCAGGAAGGTGCCGGCGAGGACCGGGGCCACCTTCTGCACGCCGCCGTAGTCGGCGATGAGCCGCGAGCCGCGCCGCGAGATCAGGAAACCGGCGACCAGCATCAGGGCGGCGGTGCTCAGTCCGTGGTTGACCATGTAGAGGGTCGCGCCGGACTGGCCCTGGGAGGTCATCGCGAAGATGCCCAGGATGATGAAGCCGAAGTGCGAGATGGAGGCGTAGGCCACCAGCCGCTTGATGTCCCGCTGGCCGACCGCGAGCAGCGCGCCGTAGACGATGCTGATCAGGGCCAGGACCAGGACCACCGGGGTGGCCCACTTGCTGGCCTCGGGGAACAGGCCCAGGCAGAAGCGGAGCATCGCGAACGTGCCGACCTTGTCGACCACCGCGGTGATGAGCACGGCCACCGGTGCGGTGGCCTCGCCCATCGCGTTGGGCAGCCAGGTGTGCAGCGGCCACAGCGGGGCCTTCACCGCGAAGGCGAAGAAGAAGCCGAGGAACAGCAGGCGTTCGGTGTTGGTCGCGATGTCGAGGGTGCCGGCGGCG
The DNA here is from genome assembly GCF_036194065.1 of Streptomyces sp. NBC_00239. Taxonomy (NCBI): domain Bacteria; kingdom Bacillati; phylum Actinomycetota; class Actinomycetes; order Kitasatosporales; family Streptomycetaceae; genus Streptomyces; species Streptomyces sp. NBC_00239. Next base: position 3,593,302 of record NZ_CP108095.1, read on the forward strand.
CGGGCCGCGGTGATGTCCTGGAGCGAGAAGCTCCCGGCGACCACGTACAGCCCGATGACGGCGGCCAGCATGATGAGGCCGCCGGCCAGGTTGTAGAGGAGGAACTTGACCGCCGCGTACGAGCGCTGCGCGGCCGCGTTCTCGTCGGAGCCCGCGTGAGCCCGGTCGCCGAAGCCCCCGATGAGGAAGTACATCGGGATCAGCATGGCTTCGAAGAAGATGTAGAAGACGAAGACGTCGGTGGCGGCGAAGGAGATGATCACCATCGCCTCGACCATCAGGATCAGGGCGAAGAAGCCCTGCGTCGGCCGCCAGCGGGAGCTGGACGTCTCCAGCGGGTCGGCGTCGTGCCAGCCGGCAGCGATGACGAACGGGATCAGCAGCGCGGTCAGCGCGATCAGCGCCACCCCGATGCCGTCGACGCCCAGTTCATACCGGACGCCGAAGTCCTTGATCCAGGAGTGCGACTCGGTGAGCTGGTAGCGGTCGCCGCCCGGTTCGAAGCGGACGGCCACGACGACCGCGAGTGCGAGCGTGGCCAGCGAGAAGAACAGCGCGAGCCACTTGGCGGCGGTCCGGCGGGCGGCCGGTACGGCCGCCGTCAGGATCGCTCCGGCCGCGGGCAGCGCGGCCGTCGCCGTCAGAAGCGGGAAACTCATTTCACACCGCCCTCATCAGCAGGGTCGCGGCGATGAGGATCGCCGTGCCCCCGAACATCGAGACCGCGTAGCTGCGGGCGTAGCCGTTCTGCAGCTTGCGGAGCCGGCCGGAGAGTCCGCCGACCGAGGCGGCCGTGCCGTTGACCACTCCGTCGACCACCGTGTGGTCCACGTAGACGAGCGAGCGGGTCAGGTGCTCGCCGCCGCGCACCAGCACGACGTGGTTGAAGTCGTCCTGGAACAGGTCCCGGCGGGCCGCCCGGGTGAGGACCGACCCGCGCGGCGCGGTCACCGGGACCGGCTTGCGGCCGTACATCGACCAGGCCACGGCCACGCCGAGGACCAGGACCACCATGGTGGCCAGGGTCACCGTGAGCGCGCTCACCGGCGGGTTCCCGTGGCTGTACCCGGTGACGGGCTCCAGCCAGTGCAGGAACCGGTCGCCGATGCTGAAGAAGCCGCCGGCGAAGACCGATCCGAAGGCCAGCACGATCATCGGGACGGTCATGGTCTTCGGGGACTCGTGCGGGTGCGGCTGGTTGCCGTCCGCGTCGTTCTGCCAGCGCTTCTCGCCGAAGAAGGTCATCAGCATCACGCGGGTCATGTAGAACGCGGTGATGGCCGCGCCCAGCAGGGCCGCGCCGCCGAGGATCCAGCCCTCGGTGCCGCCCTTCGCGAAGGCCGCCTCGATGATCTTGTCCTTGGAGAAGAAGCCCGACAGGCCCGGGAAGCCGATGATGGCGAGGTAGCCGAGGCCGAAGGTGACGAAGGTGACCGGCATGTACGAGCGCAGGGCGCCGTACTTGCGCATGTCGACCTCGTCGTTCATCCCGTGCATGACGGAGCCCGCGCCGAGGAAGAGCCCGGCCTTGAAGAAGCCGTGGGTCACCAGGTGCATGATCGCGAACACGTAGCCGATCGGGCCGAGGCCCGCCGCCAGGATCATGTAGCCGATCTGCGACATCGTGGAGCCCGCGAGGGCCTTCTTGATGTCGTCCTTCGCGCAACCGACGATCGCACCGAAGAGCAGCGTGACCGCGCCGACCACGACCACCGCGGTCTGCGCGTCCGGTGCCCCGTTGAAGATCGCGCCCGAGCGGACGATCAGGTACACGCCCGCGGTCACCATCGTCGCCGCGTGGATCAGGGCCGAGACCGGGGTCGGGCCCTCCATCGCGTCGCCGAGCCAGGACTGCAGCGGCACCTGGGCCGACTTGCCGCACGCGGCCAGCAGCAGCATCAGGCCGATGGCCGTCAGCGTGCCCTCGCCGGCCTCGTCCGCCGCGCCCAGCACCGGCCCGAAGGCGAAGGTCCCGAACGTGGTGAACATCAGCATGATCGCGATCGACAGGCCCATGTCGCCGACCCGGTTGACCAGGAAGGCCTTCTTGGCGGCGGTGGCCGCGCTGGGCTTGTGCTGCCAGAAGCCGATGAGCAGGTACGAGGCGAGGCCCACGCCCTCCCAGCCGACGTACAGCAGCAGGTAGTTGTCGGCGATGACGAGGAGCAGCATCGCCGCGAGGAACAGGTTCAGGTAGCCGAAGAAGCGGCGGCGGCGCTCGTCGTGCTCCATGTACCCGATCGAGTACAGGTGGATGAGCGTGCCCACCCCTGAGATCAGCAGGACGAACGTCATGGACAGCTGGTCGAGCTGGAAGGCGAGGTCCGCCTGGAAGCCCTCCACCGGGATCCAGCTGAACAGGTACTGGTGCACGGCGCGGTCGTCCGCGTCCCGGCCCAGCATGTCGGCGAACAGCACCAGTCCGACGGCGAACGACGCGCCCGAGAGCAGGGTGCCGAGCCAGTGGCCGGTCTTGTCGAGACGCCGGCCGCCGCAGAGCAGCACCGCCGCTCCGAGCAGTGGCGCCGCGACGAGCAGCGCGATCAGGTTCTCCACAGCGACCCCTTACAGCTTCATCAGGCTGGCGTCGTCGACCGAGGCCGAGTGGCGGGTACGGAACAGCGACACGATGATCGCGAGGCCCACCACGACCTCCGCGGCGGCCACGACCATCGTGAAGAAGGCGATGATCTGGCCGTCGAGGTTGCCGTGCATGCGGGAGAAGGTCACGAGCGCGAGGTTGCAGGCGTTGAGCATCAGCTCCACGCACATGAACAGGACGATCGCATTCCGCCGGATCAGGACCCCGGACGCGCCGATGGTGAACAGCAGGGCGGCCAGGTAGAGGTAGTTGACCGGATTCACTTCGCCGCCTCCTCACGGCCGAGGTCGCGCCCGAGCCGTTCCGCCGAGCGCTGGTCCAGCGCCTTGAGGTCGTCCATCGCCTGCGGGGACACGTCGCGGATCTGGCCCCGGTCCCGCAGCGTCTTGCTGACGGTCAGGTCGGACGGGGTGCCGTCCGGCAGCAGGCCGGCGACGTCCACCGCGTTGTGCCGGGCGTAGACGCCGGGGGCGGGCAGCGGCGGCAGCTGGACGCCGTCGCGGACCCGCCGCTCGGCCAGCTCGCGCTGGGTGGCGGCGCGCTCCGTGCGCTCCTTGTGCGTCAGCACCATCGCGCCGACGGCCGCCGTGATGAGCAGCGCGCCGGTGATCTCGAAGGCGAAGACGTACTTGGTGAAGATGAGCTGGGCCAGCGCCTCGACGTGGCCGCCGGAGTTGACCCGGCCCAGCCCGTTGAAGGACTTCAGGCCCGCGTTGCCGATGCCGGCGATCAGCAGGATGCCGAAGCCGAGCCCGCAGGCGGCGGCCAGCCAGCGCTGTCCCTTGAGCGTCTCCGTCAGGGAGTCCGCCGCGGTGACGCCGACCAGCATGACCACGAAGAGGAACAGCATCATGATCGCGCCGGTGTAGACGACGACCTGGACCACGCCGAGGAAGTACGCGCCGTTGGCGAGGTAGAAGACGGCCAGGATGACCATCGTCCCGGCCAGGCACAGCGCGCTGTGCACGGCCCGCTTCATCAGGATCGTGCAGAGCGCCCCGATGACGGCGGTGACGCCCAGCACCCAGAACTGGACGGCCTCGCCCGTCGAGGTGAGCGAGGCGGCGGCGACGGTGCTCACGCGCCCACCCCCTCGGCGCCGTTCGCGGCCACCGCGGGCTCGGCCGTACCGGATCCGGCCGCACCGGATCCGGGGGTCTCGCCCTGGGAGACGGCCACCTGGCGGACCGTGCCGGGAGCCGCCCCGGTGACCAGTCCGCGGTAGTAGTCCTGGTCGTCCATGCCCGGGAAGATGGAGTGCGGGGTCTCGACCATGTCCTCGGTGAGGCCGGCGAGCAGCTGCTCCTTGGTGTAGATGAGCGATTCGCGGCTGGAGTCGGCCAGTTCGAACTCGTTGGTCATCGTGAGCGCCCGGGTCGGGCAGGCCTCGATGCACAGCCCGCACAGGATGCAGCGGGCGTAGTTGATCTGGTAGACGCGGCCGTACCGCTCGCCCGGGGAGTAGCGCTCCTCCTCCGTGTTGTCCGCGCCCTCCACGTAGATCGCGTCGGCGGGACAGGCCCAGGCGCACAGCTCGCAGCCGATGCACTTCTCCAGGCCGTCGGGGTGGCGGTTGAGCTGGTGCCGTCCGTGGAAGCGCGGGGCAGTGGTCTTCTCCTGCTCCGGGTACTGCTCGGTGAGCCGCTTCTTGAACATGGCCTTGAAGGTCACGCCGAAGCCGGCGACCGGGTTCTGCCACTTGTCCTCAGACATTGCCGGCACCCTCCTCTCGGTCACTGTCAGTATTGGTGCCGCCACTGACAATCAGCTCCCGCTCGTGGCGGGGCCGTCGGCGCGGTACCGGCGGAAGGGTCTGGCCGGGCAGCGGCGGGACGGGGAAGCCGCCCGCCATCGGGTCGAACCCGGCCTCCGGGGCGGCCTGTCCGGCGCCGGCCGCCTTGGACCGGCGGTCGCGGAACACGTCGGCGACGAAGGACAGCAGCAGGATGGCGATCACGGCGCCGCCGACGTAGAGCACGATCTGCTGGAAGTCGTAGTTCTCGTTGCGCAGCGCGCGGACGCTCGCGACGAGCATCAGCCACACCACGGAGACCGGGATGAGGACCTTCCAGCCGAGCTTCATCAGCTGGTCGTAGCGGACCCGGGGAAGGGTGCCGCGCAGCCAGATGAAGAAGAAGAGGAGCAGCTGCACCTTGAGGACGAACCACAGCATCGGCCACCAGCCGTGGTTGGCGCCCTCCCAGAAGGTGCTGACCGGGTACGGGGCCCGCCAGCCGCCCAGGAAGAGGGTGACGGAGACCGCCGAGACGGTGACCATGTTGACGTACTCGGCGAGCATGAACATCGCGAACTTGATGGACGAGTACTCGGTGTTGAAGCCGCCGACCAGGTCGCCCTCGGACTCCGGCATGTCGAACGGCGCCCGGTTCGTCTCGCCGATCATCGTGACGACGTAGATGATGAAGGACACCGGCAGCAGGACGATGAACCAGCGGTCCGCCTGCGCCTCGACGATCTTCGAGGTCGACATCGACCCGGAGTAGAGGAACACCGACGCGAAGGCCGCGCCCATCGCGATCTCGTACGAGATCATCTGCGCGCAGGACCGCAGTCCGCCGAGCAGCGGGTACGTGGAGCCGGAGGACCAGCCGGCCAGGACGATGCCGTAGATCCCGACCGAGGCCACCGCGAGGACGTACAGCATCGCGATCGGCAGGTCGGTGAGCTGCATCGTGGTGCGCTGGCCGAAGATCGAGACCTCGTTGCCGGACGGGCCGAAGGGGATCACCGCGATCGCCATGAAGGCCGGGATGGCGGCGATGATCGGCGCCAGCACGTAGATGACCTTGTCGGCCCGCTTGACGATGACGTCTTCCTTCAGCATCAGCTTGACGCCGTCGGCGAGCGACTGGAGCAGGCCCCAGGGGCCGTGCCGGTTCGGGCCGATGCGCAGCTGCATCCAGGCGACGACCTTGCGCTCCCACACGATGGAGAAGAGCACGGTCACCATGAGGAAGGCGAAGCAGAAGACCGCCTTGATCAGGACGAGCCACCACACGTCGCGGCCGAACAGGGAGAGGTCCTCCGCGGCGAGCCGTACGAAGTCACTCGGTACTGCGTTCACGCGCGCACCTCCTGCGTCGTGTCGCCGCCGTCGGCGGCCGGCGGGGTCGCCGGGCCGATGCGGACCAGGGAGCCGGGGCGGGCGCCCGTGTCCGAGAGGACCCCGCCGCCCGTCGAGTTCAGCGGGAGCCAGACCACCCGGTCGGGCATCTGCGTGACCAGCAGCGGGAGTTCCACGGATCCGGCGGGGCCGGTGACCGCGAGGACGTCGCCGTGCTTGACGCCGGTCTCGGCGGCCGTGGCCGCCGACAGCCGGGCGCACGCCAGGTGCCGGGTGCCGGCCAGCGCGTCGTCGCCCTGCTGGAGCAGGCCCTGGTCGAGGAGCATCCGGTGGCCGGCGAGCACCGCCTCGCCCGCGGCGGGCCGGGGCAGCGGCACGGTGTCGGTGCGCTGTTCGGCGGCCCGTTCGCCGGCCCAGCTGCCGAGCCGGTCGATCTCGGCGCGTACGGCGTGCACGTCGGGCAGGCCGAGCCGGCGCGCCGGTACGCCGGTCTCCTCGGCGACGGCGTCCGCGAGCATGTGCAGCACGCGGGCGTCGGCCGGGGCGAGCCGCCGGGTCATCTGCTCGGGTTTGAGCGCGGCCTCGAACGGCCGGACCCTGCCCTCCCAGTTGATGAACGCGCCGGCCTTCTCGGCGACCGCGGCGACCGGCAGGACCACGTCGGCCCGGTCGGTGACCTCGCCGGGCCGCAGCTCCAGCGAGACCACGAACGCCTCGTCGAGGGCGGTGCGGGCGCGTGCCGGGTCGGGCAGGTCGGCGGGCTCCACGCCGGCGACGACCAGCGCGCCGAGTTCGCCGGTCGCGGCGGCTCCGACGATCTGGCCGGTGTCGCGGCCGTAGCGGTGCGGGAGTTCGTCCAGGCCCCAGGCCGCGGCGACCTCGTCGCGGGCCCGCGGGTCGGTGGCGGGGCGGGCGCCGGGCAGCAGCGAGGGCAGCGCGCCCGCTTCGACGGCGCCCCGCTCGCCGGCCCGGCGCGGGATCCACACCAGGCGGGCGCCGGTGGCGGCGGCGGTGCGGACGGCGGCGGTCAGCGCGCCGGGCACGGCGGCGAGCCGCTCGCCGACGACGATGACGGCGCCTTCGGCGCGCAGTGCCTCGGCGGCCGCGTGGCCGCCGATTTCGAGGCCGGTGCGGGAGGCCAGGGCGTCGAACCACTCGGGTTCGGTGCCGGGCGCGGCGGGCAGCAGGGTGCCGCCCGCCTTTTCGAGGCCGCGGGTCGCGAACGGCGCGAGAGCGAAGGTCCGCTGCTTGTGCTTGCGGTGGGCCTTGCGCAGCCGCAGGAAGACGCCGGGCGCCTCCTCCTCGGCCTCGATGCCGGCGAGCAGGACGGCCGGTGCCTGCTCCAGCGAGGCGTACGTGACGCCCGTGCCGGAGAGGTCGCGGCCGCGGCCGGCGACGGTGGCGGCCAGGAAGTCGGCCTCCTCCGCGCTGTGCACGCGGGCCCGGAAGTCGATGTCGTTGGTGCCGAGGACGACCCGCGCGAACTTGGCGTAGGCGTAGGAGTCCTCGACGGTCAGGCGGCCGCCGGTGAGGACCGCGGCCCGGCCGTGCGAGGCGGCGAGTCCGCGGGCGGCGGCGGCGAGCGCCTCCGGCCAGCTCGCGGGCGCCAGGACGCCGTCGGCGCCGCGCACCAGCGGGGTGGTGAGCCGGTCGGGGCGCTGGGCGTAGCGGAAGCCGAACCGCCCCTTGTCGCACACCCACTCTTCGTTGACCTCGGGGTCCTCGGCCGCCAGGCGCCGCATGACCTTGCCGCGGCGGTGGTCGGTGCGGGTGGCGCAGCCGCCCGCGCAGTGCTCGCACACGCTCGGGGAGGAGACCAGGTCGAAGGGGCGGGAGCGGAACCGGTAGGCGGCCGAGGTGAGGGCGCCGACCGGGCAGATCTGGATGGTGTTCCCGGAGAAGTACGACTCGAAGGGGTCGCCCTCGCCGGTGCCGACCTGCTGGAGCGCGCCGCGTTCGAGCAGCTCGATCATCGGGTCGCCGGCGATCTCGTTGGAGAAGCGGGTGCAGCGCGCGCACAGCACGCACCGCTCGCGGTCGAGCAGCACCTGGGTGGAGATCGGCACGGGCTTCTCGTACGTGCGCTTCCTGCCCTCGAAACGGGAGTCGGCGTTGCCGTGCGACATGGCCTGGTTCTGGAGCGGGCACTCGCCGCCCTTGTCGCAGACCGGGCAGTCCAGCGGGTGGTTGATGAGGAGGAGTTCCATCACGCCGCGCTGGGCCTTGTCGGCGACCGGCGAGGTGAGCTGGGTCTTGACCACCATGCCGTCGGTGCAGGTGATGGTGCAGGAGGCCATCGGCTTGCGCTGGCCCTCCACCTCGACGATGCACTGGCGGCAGGCGCCGGCCGGGGAGAGGAGGGGGTGGTCGCAGAACCGGGGGATCTCGATGCCGAGTTGCTCGGCGGCCCGGATGACCAGGGTTCCCTTGGGTACCGAGAGCTGGATGCCGTCGATGGTCAGGGAGACGGTGTTCTCCGGCGGGACCGCGGCCTCGCCGCCCCCGGAGGGTGCATTCGTGGTGACGGTCATGCGTTCACCTCCGCGTTCGTGGCGGGGCCGTCGGCCCACAGGGTCGACTTGGCCGGGTCGAAGGGGCAGCCCTTGCCGGTGATGTGCTGCTCGTACTCCTCGCGGAAGTACTTGAGCGAGGAGAAGATCGGGCTGGCGGCGCCGTCGCCCAGGGCACAGAAGGACTTGCCGTTGATGTTGTCGGCGATGTCGTTCAGCTTGTCGAGGTCGGACATGACGCCCTTGCCGGCCTCGATGTCGCGCAGCAGCTGGACGAGCCAGTACGTGCCTTCCCGGCAGGGGGTGCACTTGCCGCAGGACTCGTGGGCGTAGAACTCGGTCCAGCGGGTGACGGCGCGGACCACGCAGGTGGTCTCGTCGAAGCACTGCAGGGCCTTGGTGCCGAGCATCGAGCCGGCCGCGCCGACCCCTTCGTAGTCGAGGGGCACGTCGAGGTGCTCGTCGGTGAACATGGGGGTGGAGGAGCCGCCGGGGGTCCAGAACTTCAGCCGGTGGCCCGGCCGCATCCCGCCGCTCATGTCGAGGAGCTGGCGGAGCGTGATGCCGAGCGGTGCCTCGAACTGGCCGGGGCTGGCGACGTGGCCGCTGAGCGAGTACAGCGTGAAGCCCGGGGACTTCTCGGTGCCCATCGACTTGAACCAGTCCTTGCCCCGGTGGAGGATCGCGGGAACCGACGCGATGGACTCCACGTTGTTCACCACGGTGGGGCAGGCGTAGAGGCCTTCCACCGCGGGGAAGGGGGGACGCAGCCGGGGCTGACCGCGCCGGCCTTCGAGGGAGTCGAGGAGCGCCGTCTCCTCGCCGCAGATGTAGGCGCCCGCGCCGGCGTGCACCGTCAGTTCGAGCTTCAGCCCGCTCCCGAGGATGTCCTCGCCGAGGAAGCCGGCCGCGTACGCCTCGCGCACCGCTTCGTGCAGGCGCCGCAGCACCGGCACGACCTCGCCGCGCAGGTAGATGAAGGCGTGCTCGGACCGGATCGCGTAGCAGGCGATGACCATTCCCTCGATGAGGGAGTGCGGGTTGGCGAAGAGGAGGGGGATGTCCTTGCAGGTTCCCGGCTCCGACTCGTCCGCGTTGACGACGAGGTAGTGCGGCTTGCCGTCGCCCTGCGGGATGAACTGCCACTTCATTCCGGTGGGGAAGCCGGCGCCGCCGCGGCCCCGCAGGCCCGAGTCCTTGACGTAGGCGATGAGGTCGTCCGGGCTCATCGCCAGCGCCTTGCGCAGGCCCTCGTACCCGCCGTGCCGGCGGTAGGTCTCCAGGGTCCAGGACTGCGGGTCGTCCCAGAAGGCCGACAGCACGGGTGCCAGCAGCTTCTCCGGGCTGCTCCCGGCCTCGGGCCGGGAGGTGCCGCCGTGGTTGTCCTCCGCGGTCACCGTCATCACTCCCCCTCCTCGGTGCCGTCAGCGCCGCTCGTGGCGGACTCGCCGCGCGGGTGGACGATCGTCGTGTGCGGGGACTCGCCGCGGGCGATCCGCAGGCCCACCAGGGAGGCGGGTCCGGCGCCGCCGCTCGCCTCGACGGCGCCCTCGCGCTCGTCGGGGAAGCCGGCGAGGATCCGGGCGGTCTCCTTGTACGTACACAGGGGCGCGCCGCGGGTCGGCTCGACGGGGCGGCCCGCCCGCAGGTCGTCCACGAGTGCCTTCGCGGACTGGGGGGTCTGGTTGTCGAAGAACTCCCAGTTGACCATCACCACGGGGGCGAAGTCGCAGGCCGCGTTGCACTCGATGTGCTCCAGCGTGACCTTGCCGTCCTCGGTCGTCTCGTTGTTGCCGACGCCGAGGTGCTGCTTGAGCTCGTCGAAGATGGCGTCGCCGCCCATGACCGCGCACAGCGTGTTGGTGCAGACCCCGACCTGGTAGTCGCCGGAGGGCTTGCGCCGGTACATCGTGTAGAAGGTCGCGACGGCGGTGACCTCGGCGGTGGTCAGGCCCAGCACCTCGGCGCAGAACCGGATGCCGGTGCGCGAGACGTGCCCTTCCTCGGACTGCACGAGGTGGAGCAGCGGCAGCAGCGCGGAGCGGCTGTCGGGGTAGCGGGCGATGACCTCGCGCGCGTCCGCCGCGAGCCGTTCCCGTACGTCGGCCGGGAAGTCGGGGGCGGGCAGCGCGGGCATGCCCAGGGTGGTCGGGGTTCCGTCGCTCATCGGTCGACGCCTCCCATCACGGGGTCGATGGAGGCGACGGCGACGATGACGTCGGCGACCTGGCCGCCCTCGCACATCGCGGCCATGGCCTGGAGGTTGGTGAAGGACGGGTCGCGGAAGTGGACCCGGTAGGGGCGGGTGCCGCCGTCGGAGACGACGTGGACGCCGAGTTCGCCCTTGGGGGATTCGACGGCCGCGTACGCCTGGCCGGCCGGGACCCGGAAACCCTCGGTCACCAGCTTGAAGTGGTGGATGAGGGCCTCCATGGAGGTGCCCATGATGTTCTTGATGTGGTCGAGCGAGTTGCCGAGGCCGTCGGGGCCCAGGGCGAGCTGCGCCGGCCAGGCGATCTTCTTGTCGGCGACCATGACCGGGCCGGGCTCCAGCCGCTCCAGGCACTGCTCGACGATCCGCAGCGACTGGCGCATCTCCTCCAGGCGGATCAGGAACCGCCCGTACGAGTCGCAGCTGTCGGCGGTCGGCACGTCGAACTCGTACGTGTCGTAGCCGCAGTACGGGTCGCTCTTGCGCAGGTCGTGCGGCAGGCCGGCGGAGCGCAGGATCGGGCCGGTGGCGCCCAGCGCCATGCACCCGGTGAGGTCGAGGTAGCCGACGTCCTGCATGCGGGCCTTGAAGATGGGGTTGCCGGTGGCGAGCTTGTCGTACTCCGGCAGGTTCTTCTTCATGGTCTTCACGAAGTCGCGGAGCTGGTCCACGGCGCCCGGGGGCAGGTCCTGGGCGAGGCCGCCGGGGCGGATGAACGCGTGGTTCATGCGCAGACCGGTGATCAGCTCGAAGACGTCGAGGATCAGTTCACGATCGCGGAAGCCGTAGATCATGATCGTGGTGGCGCCGAGTTCCATGCCGCCGGTGGCGATGCACACCAGGTGCGAGGAGAGCCGGTTGAGCTCCATCAGCAGCACCCGGATGACCGTGGCCCGGTCCGGGATCTGGTCGGTGATGCCGAGCAGCTTCTCCACGCCGAGGCAGTAGGCGGCCTCGTTGAAGAACGGCGTCAGGTAGTCCATGCGCGTGACGAAGGTGGTGCCCTGCGTCCAGTTGCGGAATTCGAGGTTCTTCTCGATTCCGGTGTGGAGGTAACCGATTCCGCAGCGGGCCTCGGTGACGGTCTCGCCGTCGATCTCCAGGATCAGGCGGAGCACTCCGTGGGTGGAGGGGTGCTGCGGGCCCATGTTGACGACGATCCGTTCGTCGTCGGCCTTGACCGCGGACCGCACGATCTCGTCCCAGTCGCCGCCGGTGACGGTGTAGACGGGGCCTTCGGTCGTGTCGCGCGCGGAGGAGTGGTGTGACGTGGACATCAGCTGTACGACCTCCGCTGGTCGGGAGCCGGGATCTGGGCACCCTTGTACTCGACGGGGATGCCGCCGAGCGGGTAGTCCTTGCGCTGCGGGTGGCCCGGCCAGTCGTCCGGCATCATGATCCGGGTGAGGGCCGGGTGGCCGTCGAAGACCAGTCCGAAGAAGTCGTAGGTCTCGCGCTCGTGCCAGTCGTTGGTCGGATAGACCGCGACGAGGGACGGCACGTGCGGGTCGCTGTCCGGGGCGGTCACCTCAAGCCGGATCAGCCGGCCGTGGGTGAGCGAGCGCAGGTGGTAGACGGCGTGCAGCTCGCGGCCCTTGTCTCCGGGGAAGTGCACGCCGGAGACGCCGGTGCAGAGCTCGAAGCGCAGCGCCGGGTCGTCGCGCAGGGTGCGGGCGACCTGGACCAGGTGCTCGCGCGCGATGTGGAAGGTGACTTCGCCGCGGTCGACGACCGTCTTCTCGATGGCGTTCTCGGGGACCAGGCCCTGTTCTTCGAGTGCGCCTTCGAGTTCGTCGGCGACCTCGTCGAAGTACGAACCGTACGGGCGGGAGGTCGCACCGGGCAGGGCCACGGTCCGCACCAGGCCGCCGTAGCCGCTGGTGTCGCCGCCGTTCGCGGCGCCGAACATGCCCTTGCGGACGCCGATGACCTCCGGGCCCGGGTCCGTGCGCGGGGCGGGGACGTTGCTCTGTGCTTCTTCCGGGGAGTCGGTCACCGCAGGAGCCCCTTCATCTCGATGAGGGGGAGCGCCTTGAGGGCCGCCTCCTCCGCCTCGCGGGCCGCTTCTTCCCGGTTCACGCCGAGCTTGGAGTTCTGGATCTTGTGGTGGAGCTTGATGATCGCGTCCATCAGCATCTCGGGGCGGGGCGGACAGCCCGGCAGGTAGATGTCGACCGGCACGATGTGGTCGACGCCCTGGACGATCGCGTAGTTGTTGAACATGCCGCCCGAGGAGGCGCAGACCCCCATGGAGATGACCCACTTGGGTTCGGGCATCTGGTCGTAGACCTGCCGCAGCACCGGCGCCATCTTCTGGCTGACCCGGCCGGCCACGATCATCAGGTCGGCCTGCCGCGGCGAGCCGCGGAAGACCTCCATGCCGAAGCGGGCCAGGTCGTACCGGCCCGCGCCCGTGGTCATCATCTCGATGGCGCAGCAGGCGAGGCCGAAGGTGGCCGGGAAGACCGAGGCCTTGCGCACCCAGCCGGCGGCCTGTTCGACGGTGGTCAGTACGAAGCCGCTCGGCAGCTTCTCTTCGAGTCCCATGGAATTCAGCCCCTCAGTCCCATTCCAGGCCGCCGCGCCGCCACACGTACGCGTAGGCAACGAAGACGGTGAGCACGAAGAGCAGCATCTCGACGAGCCCGAAGATCCCCAGGGCGTCGAAGGTGACGGCCCAGGGATAGAGGAAGACGATCTCGATGTCGAAGACGATGAAGAGCATCGCCGTCAGGTAGTACTTGATCGGGAAGCGACCACCGCCGGCGGGCGTGGGGGTGGGTTCGATACCGCACTCGTACGCCTCAAGCTTGGCCCGGTTATACCGTTTTGGACCGATTAGCGTGGCCATGACCACGGAAAAGATCGCAAACCCTGCCCCGAGGGCGCCGAGCACGAGGATGGGCGCGTAGGCATTCACGCTCCTCGCTCCTTCCAGTCGTCCTTGACCGTTGGACCGCATCTCCGGGCGCATGCCCCGCCTCGCGAAGATCGCCCCCAGGTTCGAGGCCGCATGTGAGGCAGTTCACAAGCCGGACTGCCCCGCATCCTATGCCTGTCCCTCTGTGATCTGCGACACGGGTAACGACAACGACTTTGTGATCTCCACCACCTGACGAACGATCATGAAGTCAGATGAGCGGTGATCTTCATACGTGAAGCACCCACATGATCACCAAAGGTGACATCCGGGGGTGTTGCCGCAGGTCGAAGCCGCATCGCACTATCAAATCGTGGTGCCTGCACGCAAATTGGCGACACGGGCAGGCAGGTGGTATGGGCAAAAGCCATCCCCCGACCGGGGGACGGGTCGAGTACGGGGGTGGACGCGAGCGGACGGGGTCGCGCGGGAGCTCCCCGCACCCCGGAGTGCGTGCGCACGTTCACGAGCCGTCCGGGGGTGGAATCGACCTCGCCGGCGATTGGGGCGCGGGGTCCGGGGCAGGCGCTCCGAGAGGGTGCGGGGGCGGAGTCCCCGCGAGAAGGGCCGCGGACGGCGGAACCGTCCAGTCCTTGTGACGTTCCTGTGACCTGCGCCACGTCCAATTCGCGCAGACGAAAGAGGGCTTGGCCATCGACCCACCCGGATGATAGGCGTCAGGTCAATTCGGACTTATTGCGGAAACCCCATGATCACAGGCTTGTGAGAGGGTGTCCGATTCGCCCGTTACGGCGTCAATAAGACTCGCGGAACGTCCGGTTCAGGCCAGTTGGACACAACTGTGGCGCAGACCACGTTTCTTGAAGGGGACCACAACGCCCTGATAGCGGTTGTTCCATGTCCCTTACCGCTCACATACCCAGCCACCGGAAGCCCCGCCGCAGCGCCTCGAAGCTCGCGGTCCGCGCCGGAGTTGCCGGTGGCGTCCTCAGCACCCTGGCGATGGCCGGGCCGGCGAGCGCCGCGCCGTCCGAGCCTGTGACCGAGACGATCGAGATGCCGGTCCTGAACCTGGACCTGGCCGCCGACGTCTCCTCCGCCGTCACGCAGTCCGCCGACGCCGCCCAGGCCCGCGCGCTCGACACCGAGCTCGCCGCCCTGGAGAAGACCGCCGAGAAGTCCGCGGCCGCCACCGCCAAGAAGGCGAAGGTCGTCGCCGAGGAGAAGGCCGAAGCCGAGCAGCAGGCCGCCAAGGCCGAGGCCCTGGCCGTGGCCGACCGCAAGGAAGCCGCCGAGCGCGCCTCCCGCAGCGCCGCGCGCACCACCCTCGGCAACGGCGGCGGCTCGTCGTCCTCCGCCGACGACGCCTCGCGCAGCGACTCCGGCAGCGCCAGCAGCTCCCGCGCCGCGAGCAGCTCTGCCGCGCGCATCGTCAACTTCGCCCTGGCCCAGGTCGGCAAGGCCTACGTCCCCGGCGCCACCGGCCCGTACGCGTACGACTGCTCCGGCCTCGTGCAGACCGCGTTCCGCCAGGTCAACGTCTCCCTGCCGCGCGTCTCCCAGGACCAGTCGATGGCCGGCACCTCGGTCTCGCTGAGCAACCTCCAGCCCGGCGACATCCTGTTCTGGGGCGGCAAGGGCAGCGCCTACCACGTCGCGATCTACGTCGGCGGCGGCGAGTTCGTCGGCGCGCAGAACTCCGGCACGGGCGTCGTCAAGCGCTCCATGAACTGGGACCGCCCCTCGGGCGCCGTCCGCGTTCTCTGACCTTTCGCCTGACCGGCGTTCGAGTAGGTGCCGGCGGCACGTTCAGCCTCGCCGGCGTTTGAGTAGGTGCCGAGGGCACGTTCAGCCTCGCCGGCGTTCGAGGCGCGGGGTTTGGGGCGGAGCCCCAAGCAACCCGGCTCCGCCGGGCACCGGGCTCCGCCCGGACCCGCTCCTCAAACGCCGGCGAGGCTGTCTTCGCCCCCGGGGCCTCGGTGAGGCTGGGGTTGCCCCACGGGGTGTCGGCAAGGCCGCATGCCGTCTCCAGGCCGGCGGCCTACGGGTCTCAGCCCAGCCGGGCCGCCAGGCGGAAGCGGGCCTCGCGCTGCGTGCGGTACGCGGCCAGCGTCTCGGCCTGCTCCTCCACCAGCCGCTGCTGGTACGCCGTCTCCACCGCCGCCCAGATGCCCACCAGGTTGACCTCCCGCTTGCAGGCGACGTCCCGGGTGGCGACCGCGACCGCCCTGGCACCGCCCGGATCCGCGTCCAGCCCGAGCCGCGCGCTCACCTCGTACGGGCTGCCGACGCCCCGGTACCCGGACCGGGCCAGGCACGCCGACCACTTGGCGAGGGCCGCCGCCACCCGCGAGTCCCGCTGCGCCCGGGTGTGCGCCTCCGAGGCCAGCCCGAACGGGAAGAGCAGGTCGACGCTGTCCTTCGTCGGCGCGTACAGCTTCCGGTAGCCCTCCCGCAGGCAACCGCCGGGCGGCACCCTGCGGCCGCCGACGGTGAGGCCGCTGTCCACCGCCGCGGCCTCCTCCTCGGTCCGCGGGTCCGGCGCCTGCCGCCCGCCCTGCCCCTGGCCCTGCGCGCCGGGGCGTTCCCCGTACAGGACGGTACGGGCGCTGTCGCTCAGCGCCGGCGCGGGCGGGCGCGGCGGCCGGGGGCGGCCGGCGTCCTTGTCGTAGCCGTACGCGGCGGCGTGGCCGGCATCGGCGATCCCGTACAGCCAGCGGTGCCGGTCGGCGCGGCCGCCGCCGGCCCCGGCGGGTACGGGCACGGGCGGCGGCTCGTACGCGAAGCCGTAGCGGGCCATGCAGCGGACCGTCAGCCGCTGCTGGGCCGCCGTCAGCCGGGCCGCCTCGTCGTCCGAGTCGGCGTACGCGTCCAGCGGCAGGGCCAGCGAGGCGGTGGGCGGGTCCGCGGCGACCACGCCGAGGGCGGGCTCCGCGACCGCCCGGCCCGCTCCCCCGCCGTCGCCGCCGCAGCCCGCCGCGAGCACCGCGAGGAGGACCGCCGCGGTGCGTGCGGCGGCGGTCCGGAGCCGGGGGTGACGTGGTTCCACTTCGCGTTCCTCACGGTCGGGGACTGGGAACCGGAGTCAACGGCCCCGCCGTTGGGCGCACAAGTAGACAACCGGCCTGGCTGACAGATCACTTGTTCGGTCCGGAAATCGGTTCCTAGGATGCGCGTTCATGCCGATGGATGCGCTCACGCGCGGGAGACGCGTCGTGCTCGGTGTGGTTGCCGGGGCCGCGCTGATGACGGTGGGCGGGCTCCTGGCCACCGCCCTGGTGACCTCACCCGCGCAACTGGCGGCCGACGCGGGGCCGCCCGCGCAGGACGCGCTGCTCGCCACGGTCGAACGGCGGGTGCTGGCCGAGACGGTGGTGATGCGCGGGACGGTCGTCGCCGACCAGAGCGTGGCGGTCGCCCCGCAGCCCGCCGGGCCGGGGGCGGGCGGCGCGGCCGTCGTGACCCGGCTGCCGCTGCGGCCCGGCGACCCGGTACGGGCCGGGCGGGTGCTGGCGGAGGTCTCCGGGCGGCCGGTGATCGCCCTGCACGGCGCCCTGCCGGTCTACCGGGACCTGCGGCCCGGCGCGGAGGGGGCGGACGTCGGCCAGCTCCAGCGGGCGCTGCGCGAACTCGGCCACGGTGTCGGTGACGACCGGCCGGGCGTCTTCGGCCCCGGCACGAAGGCGGCCCTGGCCGCCCTGTACCGGGCGCTCGGCTACCCGGTGGCGCCTGCCGTCGCCGACGGCGGGGAAGCGGTACGGGCCGCCCGCGAGGCCGTCCGCTCCGCGCAGTGGGCCCTGGAAGACGCCCTGGACGCCGCCCGCCCCCAACCCCCCGAAAATCCGCCCCCGCCGCCCCCCAACCGGTCAGCCTCACCGATGCCCGGGGCCCTTCCAGCCTCGCCGGCTGACCTGGCGGCACGTTCAGCCTCGCCGGCGTCCAAGGCGCCAACCTCAGCCTCACCGATGCCCGGGGCCCTATCAGCCTCGCCGGCTGACCTGGCGGCACGTTCAGCCTCGCCGGCGTTTGAGGCGCGGGTCCGGGCGGAGCCCGGTGCCCGGCGGAGCCGGGTTGCTTGGGGCTCCGCCCCAAACCCCGCGCCTCAAACGCCGGCGAGGCTGGATAGTGCCCCAACGTCCGCTGCGAGCGCCGGCGGGACGAGGCAGGAAATTGCCCCCGCGCACGCCGTGAGCATCGGCGGGGCGAGGCTGGATCGTGCCCCAGCGCCCGCTGCAAGCGCCGGCGGGGCGAGGCCGGGGGTGGCCGCCGGGCCCGTATCCAACCCCGGCCAGGCTGAAGGGCTGAGGGCTGCCTCGACCACCGGCGGCGTCGGGGAGGCGCCGGGGGTCGGGGACGCGCCGCGCGGCAAAGCGGCACCGGACGCCGCCGCGGGCACACCCGCCCGCGCAGTGCTCCGCGCCCGCCTGTCCCTCACCGACGCCCGGGCCCGCCTCGCCGCGGCCGAGGCCGCCGCCGGCCCGATGCTGCCCGCCGCCGAGGCGGTGTTCCTGCGCTCCTTCCCGGCCCGGGTCGGGACCGTGGCCGCCCGCGTCGGCTCCCCCGTCGACGGCCCCGTACTGACCGTCTCCGCGGGCGAACTCCTCGTGGAGGCCTGGCTCGCGGAGGACCGCCGGCGGCTGCTGCGCGCCGGGCTGCCGGTGCTGGTCTCGTCCGAGGTGCTCGGCCGGGACGTCCGCGCGAAGGTGCTGCTCGTCGCCGCCGAGCGCACCGTCGTGGCCGGCCCGGACACGGGCGCCGGTGACGGCGGCGCCGACCGCGCCGGGGCCGCCCCCGCCGGCCCGGCCGCGTCCGGCTACCGGATGCTGGTGCGGCCGGAGCGGCCGCTGCCCGCCGGCTTCGCCGGGCAGGACGTCCGCCTGACCGTAGAGTCCGCGTCCACCGACGGCGCCGCGCTGGTCGTGCCCGTCACCGCGGTGTCGGCGGGGGCCGACGGCCGCACCGCGGTCACCGCCGTCACCCCCTCCGGCACCCGGCGCCGCGTGGAAGTCCGTACGGGCACCACCGGGGACGGGTACGTGGAGGTGGTACCGGTCCGCTCCGGCTCCCTGGCCGAAGGCACCCGCGTCGTGACGGGCACCGCCGGGACGGCGAACGCGGGTGGCGGATGAGCGGGGCGCCGGGTCGCGCCGACGGCCGGGGCGGGCCGGCCGTCGTGGAGTTCCGCGGCGTGGGGTTCACCTACCCCGGCCCGCCCCCCGTCGAGGCGCTCACCGGCTGCGACCTGACGGTGAGACGGGGCGAGTTCCTCACCGTGGTCGGCCCGTCCGGGTCCGGGAAGTCCACGTTCCTCAACCTGGCCGGGCTGCTGGACGCGCCCACCCGGGGCCGCTACCTCCTCGACGGCATCGACACCGGCTCGCTGCGCGAACGCGAGCGCGCCGCCCTGCGCGGCCGCCGCATCGGCTTCGTCTTCCAGTCGTTCCACCTGCTGCCGCACCGCAGCGCCCTGGAGAACGTCGGCCTCGCGCTGCTCTACACCGGCGTCCCGCCCGCCGAACGCCTCGCCCGTGCCCGTACCGCCCTCACCCGGGTCGGTCTCGGCCACCGCACGCACGCCCCGCCCGCCGAACTGTCCGGCGGCGAGCGCCAGCGCGTGGCCGTGGCCCGCGCGCTGGTCGGCAGCCCTTCACTGCTGTTGTGCGACGAGCCGACCGGCAACCTCGACTCGGCGAGCGCCGCCGCCGTCCTGACGCTGCTGGACGGCCTGCACGCGGCCGGGATGACCGTACTGGTGATCACCCATGACCCGGAGGTCGCGGCCCGCGGCGGCCGTACGGTGACCATCCGGGACGGCCGGCTGCACGAGGACACGGGCGCGTCCACGGGCCGGAGACCCGCCCGGTGAACCTGCCGCCGACCAGGCTGTCCGTACGGGACGCCCTGTCCGAGGCGCTCGCCGGCATGCTGCGGCGCCCCGGCCGGGCCGCGCTCACCGCGCTCGGCACCGTGCTCGGCGTCGGCAGTTTCGTGGCCGTGCTCGGCCTTACCGCGACGCTCTCCGCGCGGATCGACGGCCGGTTCAGCGTGCTGACCGCGACCGAGGTGACGGTCGAGGACGTGGCCGCGCAGCAGGACGAGTTCGCCCCGTCCGGCTTCCCCGCCGACGCCGAGCGCCGGATCCGGGCCCTCGCGGGCATCCGGCACGCGGGCGTGCACTGGGCGGTGCGCCCGGCCCCCGGCGTCTCCACCGGCATCGGCGCCGGCCCGGCGTCGGACGCACGGCCGGAGCCGGGCCCGGGGACCGGAAGCGGCACCGGCGTGGTGGCGGCCTCCCCGGAGGCGCTCCGGGCCATGGTCCCGCGGCTCCGACAGGGCCGCCTGTACGACGAGTTCGCGGAACGCACCCGGCAGCGGGTCGTCGTCCTCGGCAGCGGGGCCGCGGCCCGCCTCGGCATCACCACGCTGGCGACCCGGCCCGCCGTACGGATCGGCGGAGAGCCGTTCACCGTGGCGGGCGTCCTCGACGACCTGGCACGGCAGCCGGAGAACCTGCTCGCCGCCCTCGTACCGCGGGCCACCGCGGCCGAACTGTGGGGGCCGCCCCCGCCCGGCGCGGCGCGGATGCTGATCTCGACCGAGCCCGGCGCCGCCCGCCAGATCGCCGCCCTCGCGCCGCTCGCGCTGCGCCCCGACCATCCGGAGCACCTGCGGGCGCTGCCGCCGCCCGACCCCAAGCGGCTGCGGACCGGGGTGGGTTCGGACCTGGGCGTGCTGTTCCTGCTGCTCGCCGGGATCTGTCTGGTGATCGGCGCGGCCGGGATCGCCAACACCACCCTGGTGGCGGTGCTGGAGCGGACCGGCGAGATCGGGCTGCGCCGCGCGCTGGGCGCCCGGGGGCGGCACGTCGCCGCCCAGTTCCTCACGGAGTCGGCGCTGCTGGGGGCGCTGGGCGGGCTGGTCGGCACCTCGCTGGGGGTGTTGACGGTGACCGCGGTGGCGGTCGTGCGCGACTGGACCCCGGTCCTGCACCCGGGCACGGTTGCCGCGGCCCCCTTGGCCGGCCTGCTGACGGGCGCACTCGCCGGTCTCTACCCGGCCTGGCGCGCCGCCACCGTCCCCCCGGCCCGGGCCCTCCGCCGCTGACCGCGGCGGAGGGTGCGGGCGGTCGGGCGTCAGGCCTTGGGGGCCACCTTGCTGAGGCCGTTGATGATGCGGTCCATCGCGTCGCCGCCCGTCGGGTCGGTGAGGTTGGCGAGCA
Organism: Streptomyces sp. NBC_00239; assembly: GCF_036194065.1. Classification (NCBI taxonomy): domain Bacteria; kingdom Bacillati; phylum Actinomycetota; class Actinomycetes; order Kitasatosporales; family Streptomycetaceae; genus Streptomyces; species Streptomyces sp. NBC_00239. The sequence goes on from NZ_CP108095.1 coordinate 3,613,811, forward strand.
TCTTCAGGGTGAACTTCATCAGCAGCGGGTGCGTCAGGCCGCGCTGGGTGGCGATCTTCATGACCTTCGGGTTGCCGATGAGCTTCACGAAGGCGCGGCCCAGTGTGTAGTAGCCGCCGTAGGTCTCCTTGAGGACCTTCGGGTAGTTGTGCAGGGCCAGTTCGCGCTGGGCGGGGGTGGCCCGGGCGTGCGCCTGGACGATGACCTCGGCCGCGATCTGGCCGGATTCCATCGCGTAGGCGATGCCCTCGCCGTTGAACGGGTTGACCAGGCCGCCCGCGTCGCCGACGAGCAGCAGGCCCTTGGTGTAGTGCGGCTGCCGGTTGAAGGCCATCGGCAGGGCCGCGCCGCGGATCGGCTGGGTCATGTTCTCGGGGGTGTAGCCCCAGTCCTGCGGCATGGACGCGCACCACGCCTTGAGGACCTCGCGCCAGTCGAGCTCGCGGAAGGCGGAGGAGGAGTTCAGGATGCCGAGGCCGACGTTGGACGTGCCGTCGCCCATGCCGAAGATCCAGCCGTAGCCGGGCAGCAGCCGGTCCTGGGCGCCGCGCCGGTCCCACAGTTCCAGCCAGGACTCCAGGTAGTCGTCGTCGTGGCGCGGCGACTCGAAGTACGTGCGGACGGCGACGCCCATCGGGCGGTCCTCGCGCCGGTGCAGGCCCATGGCCAGCGACAGCCGGGAGGAGTTGCCGTCGGCGGCGACCACCAGCGGGGCGTGGAAGGTGACGGCCTTCTTCTCCTCGCCGAGCTTGGCCTGGACGCCGGTGATGTGCCCGGTGCGAGGGTCGCGGACCGGCTCGCCGACGTTGCAGCGCTCGTACAGGCGGGCGCCCGCCTTCTGCGCCTGCCGGGCCAGCGTCTCGTCGAAGTCGTCGCGCTTGCGGACGAGTCCGTAGTCCGGGTACGAGGCCAGGTCCGGCCAGTCGAGTTCGAGCCGCACCCCGCCGCCGATGATCCGCAGGCCCTTGTTGCGCAGCCAGCCGGCCTCTTCGGAGACGTCGATGCCCATCGCCACGAGCTGCTTGGTGGCGCGCGGGGTCAGGCCGTCGCCGCAGACCTTCTCGCGCGGGAAGGCCGTCTTCTCCAGCAGCAGGACGTCGAGTCCGGCCTTCGCCAGGTAGTACGCGGTCGTCGAGCCGGCGGGCCCGGCTCCGACGACGATCACATCCGCGGTGTGTTCGGAGAGGAGCTCGGTCACTGCGGGATCTCCCGAAGACTCGATAGGGGGTGCCTAATGCACAGGACATGGGCAGTCTATGCAGCGATGAGTGATCACGATCCCGAAGGGCTGTACCGATGAGCGAGCAGTACCCCACCGTCAGTCTCCGCGTCCCGACCGAAGAGGACGCGTACGCCTGGCACCGCGTCTTCGCCGATCCCGAGGTCATGGAATTCCAGGGCGGGGTGCCCGCCGAGCTGTCGGTGTACGAGGAGCTGACCGCACGCCAGCGCATGCACGACGCCCAGCTCGGCGTCTGTTTCTGGACGGTCCTCGACGAACACGGCGAGGTCATCGGCTTCACCGGCGCCCAGCCCTGGCCGCGCGACTGGGGCCCGGTGGGCGAGATCGAGATCGGCTGGCGGCTGGCCCGCCCGTACTGGGGCAAGGGGTACGTGACGGCCGCGGCCCGCGAGACCCTGGAGCGGGTGCGGGCCGCCGGGATACCGAGAGTGGTCGCGATGGTGGACGCCCGCAACACCCGCTCGATCGCGGTGACGCAGCGGCTCGGCATGGAGCTGGAGGAGACCTTCACCCTGGGCTCGGGCACCACCGGCCACCGCTACGGCATCAGCTTCGACTAGCCGCCGGAGCCGAGGGCCGCAGGAGGACCGCACGAGGTCCGGCGGAGGGGCGCGGCAAACCCGGCGGAGGGCGGCGGGAGGACCCGCGGACGGTCAGAAGACGGACAGCCCGGTCAGGGTGGTGAACCGGTCCAAGGCCGCCACCCCCGCCACCGAGTTGCCGCGCTCGTCGAGCCCGGGGCTCCACACGCACAGCGTGCAGCGCCCGGGCACGACCGCGACGATCCCGCCGCCCACCCCGCTCTTGCCGGGCAGGCCCACCCGGTACGCGAAATCGCCGGCCGCGTCGTACGTGCCGCAGGTCAGCATGACCGCGTTGACCTGCTTGGCCTCGCTGCGGGTCAGCAGCCGGGAGCCGTCGGCGAGCAGGCCGTGCCGGGCCAGGAAGCGCGCGGCGAGGGCCAGGTCGGCGCAGCTCGTCTCGATGGAGCACTGCCAGAAGTAGTGGTCGAGGAGGGCGGGCACCGGGCCGGTGATGTTGCCGTACGCGGCCATGAAGTGGGCGAGGGCGGCGTTGCGGTCGCCGTGCGCGGCCTCGGACTCGGCGACCTCGGCGTTGAAGGCCAGTTCCGGGTTGCCGCTCTCGCGGCGCAGGAACTCCAGCAGCTCGCTGCTCGCGTCGCCGGTCCACGTCTGCAGGCGGTCGGTGACCACCAGCGCGCCCGCGTTGATGAACGGATTGCGCGGGATGCCGTTCTCGTACTCCAGCTGCACCAGGGAGTTGAACGGATTGCCGGAGGGCTCGCGGCCCACCCGGTCCCACAGGCTGTCGCCGCCGTGCGCCAGGACCAGCGCGAGCGTGAACACCTTGGTGATCGACTGGGCGGAGAACGGCACCTGCCAGTCGCCCACCCCGTGGACGTTCCCGTCGAGGTCGGCGATGGCCATGCCGAAGCGGCCCGGGTCGACTCCGGCGAGCGCCGGGATGTACTCGGCCGGGGTGCCGGTGCCGACCAGCGGGGCGACGTCCTCGGCGATCTGCTCCAGTACGGCCTGGTAGTCCACGGGGGTACGGACGTCTACGCGGCGGGCTCGGCCGGGGCGCCCGGCTTGAAACCGCGGTGCAGGGCGACGATGCCGCCGGTCAGGTTGCGCCACGCGACGCCGGACCAGCCGGCCTTGCCCAGCAGCGAGGCCAGTTCGGCCTGGCCGGGCCACTCGCGGATGGACTCGGCGAGGTAGACGTACGCGTCCGGGTTGGAGGACACGGCCCGCGCCACCGGCGGCAGGGCGCGCATCAGGTACTCGGTGTACACGGTCCGGAACGGCGCCCAGGTGGGCTGCGAGAACTCGCAGATGACGACCTTGCCGCCGGGCTTGGTCACCCGGTACAGCTCGCGCAGCGCGCCCTCGGTCTCCTGGACGTTGCGCAGGCCGAAGGAGATCGTGACGGTGTCGAACACGCCGTCCTTGAACGGCAGCTTCGTGGCGTCCCCGGCGGTCAGCGGCAGGTAGGGGTGCCGCTTCTTGCCCTCGGCGAGCATGCCGAGGGAGAAGTCGCAGGGCACGACGTACGCGCCGGTCGCGGCGAACGGCAGCGAGGAGGTCGCGGTGCCGGCGGCCAGGTCGAGCACCTTCTGGCCGGGGCGGGCGTCGACCGCGCGGGCGACCTCCTTGCGCCAGAGGCGGGCCTGGCCGAGGGAGAGCACGTCGTTGGTGACGTCGTAGTTGGCCGCGACTCCGTCGAACATCGAGGCGACCTCGTGGGGCTGCTTGTCCAGGGATGCGCGGGTCACTGGCGTTCGGCCTCGCAGGTGTCGGGTGCGGAGGCGGCGCAAGCCCCGCCCGCACGACGCGGTGTGTACCCCCCCATTCTGGCACCCCCACCCCCCACCCCTGACAGGCAACCTCCCCCCTCGCCGGCGCCCTGGGGCGCAACACCCAGCCTTGTCGGCGCTGCGTGCGGCAATTCCAGCCTCGCCGGTGCCCTGGGGCGCAATTCCCAGCCTCGCCGGCGTTTGAGGCGCGGGGTTTGGGGCGGAGCCCCAAGACTGCAACCCGGCTCCGCCGGGCACCGGGCTCCGCCCGGACCCGCTCCTCAAACGCCGGAGGGGCTGAATGGTGCGCGGGGTCAAACGCCGGAGGGGAGGGTGCGCGGGGTCAAACGCAGGAGGGGCTGGAGGCGCCCCCGAGGGGGCAGGGCGGGAACTGGCCTGAAGGACAGTGGTGTGGTGGGGGGCGGCGTGGTCAACTCTTCGGCGGCCCGGACATCCCCCACGGAAAGGCACGCGCATGATGAACAGAACGTGTCTCCGCGCCCTCGCCACCGCCCTCGCACTGGCCGCCGCCCTCACCACCGGCGTCTCGTCCGCGACCGCCGCCGTCGACAAGGACGGCATCCTCGACCCCGGCGAGTTCGGGCTGTTCTGCCTGCAGAACCAGGGCGGCGCCGTCTTCGACATGTACACCGCGGACGCGAACTTCCGCGACAACTACTTCAAGGGCAGCCTGGCGTGCGCCCAGCACACCACCAACGACTACACCGAGTCGTACCTGAACCGGGACACCGCCGAGTGGTCCGTGTACACCGAGGCCTACCGCGGCGGATACGTCGGGTTCCTGCCCGCCGGATACCGCGGCAACGCCAGCACCCTGTACCGCAATACGATCACCTCCGCCTACCTGGAGCCGTGAGCCGGGATACGCTGCCGGTCACTCGCGCCCAGCACCAGCTGCCAACCCGGGGGGATTCCGTGGAGCGTCCCTGCTTACCGTGCACCTGGGCTCCCGGCACGCTCGACGCCGACCGCCTGCACCGGGCCCTGGCCGGGATACCGCGGCTGACCGATCAGGAGCTGTCGGTGTTCCGCTGCCTGCACACCGGGCCGACCAACGCGCAGCTCGCCGCGCACCTCCATCTGACCGTGCGGACCGCGAAGTTCCACGTGGCGAACATCCGCGCCAAGCTGGGCGGGGTGTCCCGGCTGCAGGCCTGCCTGCTCGCCGTCCACCACACCGCCACTCCGGCCGGGCCGGCACCCGCCGGGACCGCACCGGCCGGGTCCGGCGAGGTCAGCGTCTGCGGTGGAGCAGCCGTCCCGCGATGACCGTGGCCACGCAGCCGGCCGCGCCGCGGGCCGCCAGCGCCGCCTCGTCCGGCACGTCGAAGACGGCGAAGTCGGCGCGGGCGCCCACCGCGAGCGGCCGCAGCACCACGTCGGCGAGGTCGCGCGCGCCGGCCAGCGGGTCGAGGGACGGCAGCGGGTCCGGGACGGGCGGCGCGTCGGGCACCGGGACGGTCTCCAGGCCGGAGCGGGCCACCGGCGCGGCGAGGAGCGGGTCCCCGGGCACGACGGCGACCGCGGTGGTGCCGTACCGCAGCATCTGCTGGAGCCCGCGGCGCACGCTGCCGGCCCGGCGGGGCACGTCCAGCTCGGCCGCGGTCAAGCCGTGGGCGGCCAGCGCCTCGCCGTGCAGCGGCTCGGTGCCGAGCCGGTCGGCCTCCCGCGGGTCGGGGTGGTAGCAGCTCGTCAGCAGCCACTGCGCGTGCCGCTGGCGCAGGCCCGGGGTGAGCACGCCCGGCCAGGCGCGGACCCGGGCCCTGGGGTGTTCTGCCTCCAGTGCGGCGCGGGGGCCGATCGCGGCGATCCGGTCGTGCTCGACGAGCACCGCCCCGTCCGGCAGCGGCGCGGAACCGACCGGCAGCAGCAGGGGGGCGGTGTGCAGCGTCAGCAACGCCGGCTCAGCGGGCGTCGAGGAGCTTCAGCTCCGGGTGGGCGGTGCCGCCCTCGATCGCGGTCGAGGAGATGTGCGAGACCACGCGCTCGTCGACCGGGTCGTTCGCCGGGTCGTCGTGCACGACGAGGTGCTCGTACGTGGTCGCGCGCTGGGCCGGGACGCGGTCCGCCTTGCGGATCAGGTCCATGATCTCCTGGCGGTTCGAGCGGTGCTTGGCACCGGCCGAGGAGACGACGTTCTCCTCCAGCATGATCGAGCCGAGGTCGTCGGCGCCGTAGTGCAGGGAGAGCTGGCCGGCCTCCTTGCCGACGGTCAGCCAGGAGCCCTGGATGTGCGCGATGTTGTCGAGGAAGAGCCGGGCGATCGCGATCATCCGCAGGTACTCGAAGATCGTCGCCTGGGTGCGGCCCTTGAGGTGGTTGTTCTCGGGCTGGTACGTGTACGGGATGAAGGCCCGGAAGCCACCCGTCCGGTCCTGCACGTCACGGATCATCGCGATGTGCTCGATCCGCTCGGCGTTGGTCTCGCCGGTGCCCATCAGCATGGTGGAGGTGGACTCCACGCCCAGGTTGTGGGCGATCTCCATGATCTCCAGCCAGCGCTCGCCGGACTCCTTCAGCGGGGCGATGGCCTTGCGGGGGCGCTCCGGCAGAAGTTCGGCGCCGGCGCCCGCGAAGGAGTCGAGGCCCGCGGCGTGGATCCGGCGGATCGCCTCCTCGGCGCTCACGCCCGAGATCCTGGCCATGTGCTCGACCTCGGACGCGCCGAGGGAGTGGATGACCAGCTGCGGGAACTCCTTCTTGATGGCGGAGAAGTGCTCCTCGTAGTACTCGACGCCGTAGTCCGGGTGGTGGCCGCCCTGGAACATGATCTGCGTGCCGCCGAGCTCGACGGTCTCCGCGCAGCGGCGCAGGATGTCGTCGAGGCCGCGGGACCAGCCCTTCTTGGTGTCCTTGGGGGCCGCGTAGAACGCGCAGAACTTGCACGCCGTCACGCAGACGTTCGTGTAGTTGATGTTCCGCTCGATGATGTACGTCGCGATGTGCTCGGTGCCGGCGTACCGGCGGCGGCGCACGGCGTCGGCCGCCTGGCCCAGCGCGTGCAGCGGCGCGTGGCGGTAGAGGTCGAGCGCCTCCTCCGCGGAGATCCGGCCTCCCTCGGCGGCTCGGTCGAGAACGGACTGGAGAGCGGCCTGGTCGGTCACCGGTGCTCACCTTTCGGCGGAGGTCGAGGAGGAACGAGGAGGAGCGGGAGGGGCACGAAGGGCGGACCCCGAGCCAGCCTACGCCAGGGCCGGGGCCCGGCCGTCAGGGGCTGCGGGTCAGGTCCCCGACGGGCTTTCCGGCGGCCCGGTCGCCCGACACGTAGTGCAGGGTGCCGTCCGGGTTCAGGGTGAACCGTTCCGCCTTGCTGCCGTCGGAGCACACGCCCGGGTGCGGGTTGGTCGTCCGGCTGCTGTCCAGGACCAGGCTCTTGTCGGTGGCCGACACGAGCTTCCACTCCCCGCTGCAGTCGGCGCCCAGGAGCTCCAGGACGGAGCGGTCGCGGGCCACGGTCTGCCCCACCCGGCCCGCCGAGATGGTGAGTTCCATCTCGCTGGACACGTTCAGGTTGGTGGTGGTGATGGTGCCCTTCCAGGTGCCGAGGAAGGCTTCGGGGACGTCCCGGCGGGTGCCCTGCTCCGCGGTCGCTCCCGGCGAGGGGCGGCCCGTCGCGGGGCTGCCCGTCGGGTCGGTGGCGGCCGGGGGCGTGGCGCCCGGAGCGGTCGACGCCTTGCCGCCGTCCGCGAGGGCATGGCCCTTCGATCGGCCGGGCAGCAGGTCGAGGGCGTACAGGCCGCCGCCGGTCACGGCCACGACGGCCGCGGCGACCGCGAGCGCGACCGTGCAGCTGACCCGGCGCCCGGCGGTCGCGGTCACGCTGAGCCCGCTCCCCGCGCCCGGGGCGGCCGTACCGGTGCCGGAGCCCGGGTCCGGGACCGGGCCGGAGCCGCTCCCCGGGCCGGTGGCCGGACCGCCGTAGCCGGGGACGGGCGTACCCGCGCCGTCGGATCCCGCCGTCGCCGGGCCGCCGCCCGGCATGCCGTCCCGCGGGCCCGGGAGGACCCCGCCCGGCGGACCGTACGAGGGGTCCGGCGGGCCGAAGCCGCCGCCCTCGCCGCGGCCTCCGTACGAGGGCGTGGCGAACGGCACCGGGCCGGACGCGTCGGCGGGGGCCTGTGCCGGTTCCAGGTCCAGCAGCCGGACCGTCGCCCGCGAGACGTCGGCGACCAGCGGCGCGGGCAGCCAGCCCGGCTGGACGAGCGCGGCGGCGCCCGCAGGGGCCAGCGCGGCCGACAGCTCGCCGGGGGTGGGCCGGGCGGCCGGGTTCTTCGCCAGGCAGGCGAGCACCAGCTCGCGCAGCTCCCCGGTCAGGGCCCGGCCGACCTCCGGCTCCTCGTGCACGACCTTGTAGAGGAGGGTCGCCGAGTTGTCCCCGGTGAAGGGCGGGGCGCCGGTCGCCGCGAAGACGAGGACCGCGCCCAGCGAGAACAGGTCGGCGGCCGCGGTGGTGCCCTTGCCGAGGATCTGCTCGGGGGCCATGTAGCCGGGCGAGCCCACCGAGACACCGGTGGAGGTCAGCGAGGCCGTGCCGTCGGTGGCCCGCGCGATCCCGAAGTCGATCAGCCGGGGCCCGTCCAGGGTGAGCATCACGTTCGACGGCTTCACGTCCCGGTGGACCAGGCCCAGCGCGTGCACGGCCGCGAGGGCCTCGGCCAGCCCGCAGCCGATCGCCCGTACGGATGATTCCGGCAGCGGGCCGTGCGCGGCCAGCGCCCGGTCCAGCGAGGAGCCCGCCACGTAGCCGGTGGCCACCCACGGCACCGGCGCCTCCGGATCCGCGTCCAGCACCGGGGCCGTCCACGCGCCGCCGACCCGGCGGGCCGCCGCGACCTCCCGCCGGAACCGGGCCCGGAACTCCTCGTCCCGGGCGAAGTGCGGGTGCACGATCTTCACCGCGACGGTCCGGCCGCCGGCGCTGCGCCCCAGGTAGACGGCCCCCATGCCGCCCGCGCCGAGCCTGCCGAGGAGCCGGTACGCCCCGATGGTCTGCGGGTCCCCCGCTTCGAGCGGCTGCATGGCTCCCCCTGCTGTCGTACGCCCGTGCCGGTGCAGCACCCTAAGCGGTCTCGGGGACGCCGGTGACGCAAACGCGGCGAATCCGTGCAACGGTGATCCGCATGAACGTCCGCACCACCCCCGCACGCCGCTCCACCCGCATACCCGCCGGGCGCCCGGCCCTCGGTACCGCACTCGCCGCCGCGCTGCTCGGCGCCCTGCTGACCGGCTGTTCCGGTTCCGGCGATCCGGTCAGCTTCGACGCCCCGAACGCGGTCGCCACCGGCGATCCGACGGCCTCCGCGGCCGGCACCGGCACCCGCACCACGTCCGTGTCCGCCGGTGAGGCGCCGTCGCGTGCCGAGCGCCTGACCCGGCTGCCGACCGGCCCCAAGGCCCGGTTCACGCAGGAGAGCACGCTCGACGACGGCACGGCGATCGCCGTGACCACGCTGGAGGGCCCCAAGTCCGGGTTCACCGGCAAGGTCTGGGTGTGGGCACCGCGGCAGTACTTCGAGCCCCGGTACGCGAAGAGCGGCTTCCCGGTGCTGATCGCCCTGCCCGGCGGCCACGGCTACCCCAAGAACTACTGGATGGGCGCCGGCCTGAAGCTGCAGAGCAGCATCGCCCAGTGGTCGCAGGACGGCACCTCGCTGCCCTTCATCGTGGTGATGCCGGTGCTGAACCCGGACGCCAAGTACTTCTACGACGGCAGCGACATCCCCGGTCAGCCCCGGATGGGCACCTGGCTCGCCGAGGACGTGCCCGACTTCGCGCGGGCCAATTTCCGCACCTTCCGCTCCCGCGACGGCTGGGCCTTCATGGGCTCCTCGTCGGGCGGATTCGCCGCGCTGAAGACGGTCCTGCAGCACCCCGGCCAATTCAAGGCGGTGATCGCCTCGGGGCCCGACATCCTGCCCGACTCGCCCCTGTGGAACGGCTACGAGGAGGAACGCGCGGCGAACAATCCGGAGAACCTCGCGGAGGCCCTCATCGAGCGCGGCGGCCCGGACGTCTATCTCGCCTTCCAGATCGGCACCCGGGAAAGCGGAATGCCGAATCTCCGGAATTTCATCCGGGATTTCGGCAAAGGTCCGGTGAAAACCCACCTGCAGATCATTCCGGACGGCAGCCACAACGCGAAGACGTACATCCGGGGCATGGGCGAGGGCACCATGGAGTGGCTCTCGCAACACCTCCAGGGGCCCGTGCCGGAAGGCGAGCCGGCCGGCCCCTCCTGGGCGGCTACCGCCCCAGCAACTCGACCCTGACGTCCGAGGGGAAGCCCGTCGTGGCGCCGGTGCGGCGGGCGAACTCACGGACGCCGGCCAGCTGCTCCGGGCCGAAGCGGAAGTCGAGGGTGCGGAAGTAGCGCTCCAGCAGGTCCGCGTCGAAGGACTCCCAGCGGGCGGCCTGCTCGGCCACCTTGGAGACCTCTTCCAGGGACAGGTCGCGGGAGGCGAGGAAGGCCTCGTGGACCTTGCCGACCACCTCGGGTTCGCGGGCGAGGTAGTCCTTGCGGGCCGCCCAGACGGCGAACACGAACGGCAGTCCGGTCCACTCCTTCCACATGAGCCCCAGGTCGTGGACGGTGAGCCCGAGCCGGGGGGCGTCGTGGAGGGAGGCCCGCAGGGCGGCGTCGCCGATCAGTACGGCGGCGTCGGCCTCCTGCATCATCACCCCGAGGTCGGGCGGGCAGGTGTAGTACTCGGGCCGCACCCCGTACTGCTCGGCGAGGAGCAGCTGGGCGAGCCGGACGGACGTGCGGGAGGTGGAACCGAGTGCGACCCGGGCCCGGTCGAGCTGCTCCAGGGGCAGCTGGGACACGATCACGCAGGACATGACCGGGCCGTCGCAGCCGACCGCCAGGTCGGGGAAGGCGACCAGGTCGTCCGCGTTGCGCAGGAACTCCACGAGGGTGATGGGACCCATGTCCAGCTCCCCCTGGACGAGCCGCTCGCTGAGCTTCTCGGGGGTGTCCTTGGTCAGCTCCAGGTCCAGCAGGGTGCCGGTGCGGGCCAGGCCCCAGTACAGGGGCAGGCAGTTCAGGAACTGAATGTGGCCGACCCTGGGCCGGCTGCGATTGGCGTCCACATGGCGAGACTAGCCCGCGGCCGGCCGTCAGCCTCGTCGAGGGTCTCAAACGTCCGAGTGACGTGATCTTTCCCTCTGGTCTCCTCCGTGCTCTGCGTGCTAGGCTCCACGCAAGTTGCAGTTTGGTTTCCCTTGCAGTACAGAGCCTGCGGAGCATGTAACCCGCAGGCTTTTGTAGTTTTCAGACTTCTCAGCAGGTTCTGGAGCAGGGCAACCCTTTGGCCCAAGGAGGGCTTATGGCTACCGGAACCGTGAAGTGGTTCAACGCTGAAAAGGGCTTCGGCTTCATCGCCCAGGACGGCGGCGGCCCGGATGTCTTCGTTCACTACTCCGCGATCAACGCCTCTGGCTTCCGCTCCCTCGAGGAGAACCAGCAGGTGAACTTCGACGTCACGCAGGGCCCGAAGGGTCCGCAGGCGGAGAACGTCACCCCGGCCTAGTTGCCCGGGCCGACCCGATCGCGGTCGGAAGCAAGTAGTACTTCAAGTGCAGTACCCAAGGAGCCCTGCCCTTCCGCGCAAGCGGGGGCGGGGCTCCTGCCTTTTCGTGCGCCGTTTCCGCGGCGGAACGGCGCGCGGAAGGGTCCGCGAATGCGGCCCGCCGACAGGGCCCGCGGACATGGCGGAGCCCCGCACCCCGGGTGAGGGGTGCGGGGCTCCGCCGCGTTCAGGACTTGACGGTCGGGACTCGGCTGTCAGGGCTTGGCCGGGCCGGTGGGCCGGGCCGGGTCCGCCGGGGTGGCCGGGTCGCTCGGCGCGGTCGTCGGCTCTTCCGTGGCCGGCTTCTCCTTGACCACCAGGTCGACGACGAGCTGGACCTTCTCGGGTGTGGTCAGCAGCACCTGGTAGGTGCCCGCGACGTCCGAGGCGAAGATCTCCGGGAGGATGATCCGGCCGTCGGCGCCGGACGGCGCCAGCGTCAGGGTCCTGATCTCCTTGCCGTCCTCGTCCTTGAAGAACGGGCCGGTCTCGGCCGGCACCCAGGCGCCCTTCGCGTCCAGCCGGACCATGGTCGCCGTGACGGCGGTGCCCGCGACCGGCTTGCCCTTGGCCTTGGCCAGGACCTCGACGCGCCGGGCGAAGCTGCCGCCCGCGACCGCCTCCGGCGTCTTGGTGTCGCCGGTCCGCTCCAGCGCGTCCGCCGTGAGGACCGGCTTCGGCGTCACGGTGCCGGCGAACTTCACGGTGAACTCGCGGGTGCCGTAGAGCGTGGCGCGCAGGGTGAAGACTCCGGGCATCGCGCCCGCCTTCTCGCCCGCCTTGATGACCGGCGCGGTGGCGATGCCCGAGGCGTCGGTGCGCACCACCACGTGGGTCTTGCCGCTGGCCGCGAAGACCGTGCCGGAGGTGTCGTTCTCGATCTCGAAGACGACGACCTCGCGGGCGGCCGGCTTGCCGTTGCTCAGCTTGGCCTTGGCCTGCGGGGACGTGGTGAAGACGGTGCCGGCCTCGGCCTTGAGGGTGCCCGAGCCGAGCCGTTCCAGGCCGGAGACGGTCGCCGCCGGCGGGTTCGGCTTCGTCGGGGGCTTGGTCGGCGGGGTGACCGGAGGGGTGACCGGCGGCGTGACCGGCGGGGTCGGGGTGACCGGCGGGGTGGGCGTGACGGGCGGCGTGGTCGGCGGCACGACGGGGACGGCCGGCGGGTTCGGGACCTGGGCGGCCCCGCCCTTCTGGTACTGGCGCATCCAGCCGAGCACCGTGTTCACGTACTCGCGCGAGTTGTTGTAGCTCAGGACGGCCTTGTCGAGGAAGGCCGGCTGGGCCAGGTCGCGGTCGCCGGCGCACAGGTACAGGCCGGCGCCGAGGGCCGCGTCGTACATGTTGTTGGGGTTGCGCTGGCCGTCGCCGTTGCCGTCGGCGCCCCACTGCGCCCAGGTGGACGGGATGAACTGGAGCGGGCCGACCGCGCGGTCGAACTCGGTGTCCGCGTCCCACGCACCCTTGTCGGTGTCGAGGATCTTCGCGAAGCCGTTGCCGTCGAGGCGGGGGCCGCGGATCGGCTTCTCGGTGGTGCCGTCGGCCTTCAGCCCGTAGCCGGAGGCGTGCACGGACTCGACGCGGCCGATGCCGGCGAGGAGTTCCCAGGGCAGGTGGCAGCCGGGCAGGGCGGCGGCGACCGAGCTGGCGGCGCGCTGGTAGGCGTCGAGGGCGGTGGCGGGTATGCCGGTGGAGCCCTCCGGCGCGCCCTGTACGGGCGGCGGGTCGGCGACCAGGTCGGGCAGGTCGAGGCGGGCGTTGCCGCGGTCCTGGGCCTGGGGGCTGTCGCCGGTCGGCTCGGACTCGCCGGCGTCGGCGGTGGGCGTGTTGCCCACGACGGCAGCGGTGGTCAGGCTGGCCGCGAGCGCGGCGGTGCACAGCACTTTGCGCGAAGTGTTGACCAGATGACGGTGAAGAGGCTTCACAGTGCGGCGTTCCCCCCAAGACGGACCAGGCCGGTCGAGCCGTGAATATCCACTGTTTATCAGGTCCGAGGCGGCGACTCGCCGTCCCCCCTCGTTATGGGACCCCTTGTTCGGGCGCCGGGTCAATGCCCTTTCCCACAGGGCCTCTTGAGGTTGTCCGGAATGACCGGATGGCCCCGCTCTGCACCCCAGGGCGCTCTCTGCTGACGGCCCCTGCGCCGCCCGGATGCGGGCGGCCGGCTCGCCCGGACGCACTTGGCGTTCGAGGGAGCCGGCCGTCGCGTTTCGGGCCCCTGTGTTTCAGGCCACTGTGTCTCAGAACACGCGGACGCGCTCCGCGCTGTCCCACAGGGTGTCCGGCTGCGGACGGCTGATCCCGCCACGGCCGTTGCCGAGGTAGAGGGAGACCTGGTAGCCGATCGGCCGCATGAAGTCCGCGTGCCCGTCGCCGTTCACGTCGCCGGTGGCGATGACCGGCTCGTCGGCGGGCCAGGCGTACGGGAGCTTCTTGCGCGCGCCGAAGGCGCCCTTGCCGTTGCCGGGGTAGAGCCACAGGGCGCGCTGCCCGTCGCGGGCCAGCAGGTCGGACTTCCCGTCGCCGGTCATGTCACCGGGCGAGGCAAGCTGGTTCATGACGTTCCAGCCGGCGCCGACCTTCCGGCGGGCGGTGAAGGCGCCCTTGCCGTTGCCCGGGTACGTCCACAGCACTCCGGCGGTGTCGCGGGCCAGCAGGTCCCGGCGGCCGTCGCCGGTGAGGTCGCCGGCCGCGCTGATCTCGCGCATGCCGTTCCAGCCCGCGCCGATGCGCACGCGCGCGCCGAGGGAGCCGGTGCCGGTGCCCGGGTAGAACCACAGGACGCCGGACCGGTCACGGGCGAACACGTCCTCGCGGCCGTCGGAGTTGTGGTCGCCGTGCCGGACGATCTGGGTCATCGCGTTCCAGCCGCCGCCGATCAGGCGGCCCTTGGTGACGCCGTTCGCGTCGCCGTTGCCGGACAGGAACCACAGCCGGCCGTCGTCGGCGCGCTCCATCAGGTCCGGGCGGCGGTCGTTGTCCATGTCGCCGAACTGCCCGGCGGCGGGCAGCGCGTCGGGCCGGCGCACCTCGGGGAAGGTGTACCAGGACATGTAGGGGACGCCCTGGACGACTTCGTACTCCGTGGTCGCGACCCGGTAGGAGCTGGTCACGTTGTCGTACCGGCCGTCGAAGGACCGGTGGAGGTCGATGGGCCCGTTGTACGGCGAGACGATCACGTAGTCGGGGTCGGTGTTGTAGTCGGGCTTCGTGTAGAAGGTCGCCCACAGGCCGCTCTTGTTGACGATCGAGGAGATCTTGTCGTTCCAGTCGGCGCCGAGCCGGGGCGCGCCGGCCGACAGGATCTTCATCGCGCCCTGGTAGTCGGGGTACTGGAAGACGCACAGCTTGCCCGCCGGACAACGGTCGGAGGGCTCGGCGGCCGAGACCGCCGGGGCGGCGGTGACGAGGGTGGCCAGCGTGGCGGTCAGGGCGACCGCGGCGCCGAGGGCGCGCCGCGCCAGGGCGCGCGGGCGGACGGTTCGGGACATGAACCGGGGCTCCATTCGACAGTGAGGGGCAGGGCGGGCTCTGGCGGGAGCCGGGGCGGGCTCAGAAGACGAGGTGGGTGTCCTGGGAGCCGGCGAGCAGGTACGGGGACCTCAGGGTGCCGTCGGCGGCGACCGGGTAGACGCGGATGCCGTTGTCCTTGGGGGCGTGCGCGATCAGGTCGGGGCGGCCGTCCCCGGTGAGGTCGCCGGCGCCGGCGAGTTCGGTGAGGCCGCTCCAGCCGCCGCTGCCGATGAGCGCGCGGGCGCCGAAGGCACCGCGGCCGTTGCCCGGGTAGAGCCAGAGCCGGCCGGCGGTGTCCCGGGCGACCAGGTCGGCCCGCTTGTCGGAGTTCACGTCGCCCGCGCCGACCAGCTCGTTGAAGGCCTTCCAGCCGCCGCCGACCTTCTTGCGGGCGGTGAAGGCGCCCTTGCCGTTGCCGGGGTACGTCCACAGGGTGCCGTCGGTGTCGGCGGCCAGCAGGTCGGCCCGGCCGTCGCCGGTCAGGTCGCCCGCGGCGGCCAGGTCGCGCATGGCGTTCCAGCCGGCGCCGACCCTGGTGCGGGTGCCGAAGGCGCCGTTGCCCTTGCCGGGGTAGCACCAGAGCACGCCGGCCGTGTCGCGGGCCAGCAGGTCCTCGCGGCCGTCCGAGGTGAAGTCGCCGTGGCGGGTCAGCTTGGTCATGGAGTTCCAGCCGCCGCCGACGAGCGCGGTGCGCGCGGTGCCCGGGTCGGCGTGCGCGGTCCACAGCTGCCCGAACTTGTTGCGCGCCAGCAGGTCGCCGTAGCCGTCGCCGTCGAGGTCGCCGAAGGCGCCGCCGGCGGGCACCGGCTTCGGGCGCGGCTTGGGCTGCCCCTCCCACTGGAAGACGGGGTGGCGCGCCTCCGTGCCGCAGAACCAGTCGGCTTCGGGGCCCGTGTCGAGGGAGCTGACGGCGTTGTCGAGTTCGGGCGAGGCGCTCTCGTCGAAGGAGCCGCGGCCGGTGTAGAAGTGCACGGCGCCGGTGGGGGCGAGGCCCGGCTCGGGGTGGAAGCACACCGGGTGGGAGGTGTGGTTCACATACGAGCTGATGCGGTTGTTCCACGACCCGAGGTCGAGCCGGCCGCCCTTGACGACGAGCATCTCGCCCTGGCCCACCGGCCCGCTGAACACGCAGAGGCTGCCCCAGGTGCAGCGGTCGTACCCGGTGGCCGCGGGGGCCGCGGGGGCGGCCTGGGCGGTGGCCGGGCCGCTGGGCGCGGCGGCCCGGGCCTGGGTCGGGACGCCGACCACGGCGGCCTGGGCGGGGGCCGAGAGGACGGCGGTGGCGAGGGCGGCGAGGGCGGCTGTGGCGAGGGCCGTCAGGGTGCGGCGCGGTGCGGGCGCGGAGACGGAAGGTGTACGCACGGGGTCCCCCCATGGGTGTGCGCGATACGTGAGGTCGGACGCTCGCCGGATCATAGCGGCCGCCCTTGCGCCCCCGGCGGCCCCCGCCCCTCCTGCCCGACCCCGCCGTCCCATACGCCCCGTTGACCCCGCAACGCCCCTGGCCTCGCCGGCGCCCGGCACACCCCCAGCCTCGCCAGTGCCCGGCGCATTACCAGCCTCGCCAGTACCCGGCGCACCCTCAGCCTCGCCGGTGCCCGGCGCATTACCAGCCTCGCCAGTACCCGGCGCACCCTCAGCCTCGCCGGTGCCCGGCGCATTACCAGCCTCGCCGGCGTTTGAGGCGCGGGTCCGGGCAGAGCCCGGTGCCCGGCGGAGCCGGGTTGTTCGTTGGGGCTCCGCCCCAAACCCCGCGCCTCAAACGCCGGCGAGGCTGGGATTTGCCGCACGCAGCGCCCGCGAGGCTGGAGGTCGCACCCCGCAGCGCCGACAAGGCTGGAGGTCGCACCCCGGCGGCCCGCGAGGCTGGAGGTCGCACCCCGGCGGCCGGCGAGGCTGGAGGTCGCACCCCGGCGGCCGGCGAGGCTGGGATTTGCCGCACGCAGCGCCGGCGAGGCTGGAGGTCGCACCCCGCAGCGCCGACAAGGCTGGAGGTTGCGCCCCGGCGGCCGGCGAGGCTGGGGGTTGCGCCCCGCGGCGCCGGCGAGGCCGGGGGTTGGGTCCCGCACCGGCGGGCGGGAAGGGCGCGGGGTCAGGGGGTGTACAGGGTGGCTATTTCCGTGGCGTAGCGGGTCGCTATGGCGTGGCGGCGGAGTTTCAGGGTGGGGGTCAGGGTGCCGTCGGCGACCGTGAATTCGCCGGGCAGTATCCGGAAGGCCCGTATCCGCGCCGGCCGCGACACCACCGCGTTCGCCTCCGCCACCACCCCGCCGATCAGCTCCCGCACCCGCGGACACCGCTCCGCGTCGGCCCCCACGTCCACCCCCTCCCGCCGCGCCCAGTCCGCGATCTCCCCCGCGTCCAGAGTGATCAGCGCCACCGGATACGGCCGCCGGTCGCCGACCATGACGGCCCGTGCCACGTACCGGGACCGCTGGATGGCGTACTCCGTCTCGGCCGGGGACAGGTTCTTGCCCGCGGAGGTGATGACGAGTTCCTTCTTGCGTCCCGTGACGTGCAGGAAGCCGTCCGCGTCCAGCGCGCCCAGATCGCCCGTGTGCAGCCACCCCGCCGCGTCCACCGCCTCCGCGGTCGCCGCCTCGTTGGCGTGGTAGCCGGGGAACACCATCGGCCCGCGGGCCAGCACCTCCCCGTCGTCGGCGATCCGCACCTCGCAGCCGGCGACCGGCCGGCCCACCGAGCCGTGGCGGACCGCGCCCGGGTGGTTGAGGCTGATCACCCCGCCCGACTCGGTCATCCCGTACCCCTCGAACACGGCGATCCCGCAGGCCCGCAGGAAGTCGAGGGTGGCCGGGTCGATCGGCGCCCCGCCGGTGAGGGCCCACCGCAGCCGGCCCCCGAAGGCCTCCCGGACCGGCGCGTACAGCGACTTCTCCGCCGCCGCGTGCGCCTCCCGGTCCGCGGCGGGCAGGCGGCCCTCGGCGGCGAGCACCCCGAGCCGTACCGCCTCCTCGAAGCGCGCCCGCCCGCCGTCCTGCGCCTCCGCCAGCGACCGCACCACCGCGTGCACCTTCTCGAACAGCCGTGGCACGGACGGCAGGTGCGTGGGCCGGGCCTCGGCCAGTTCGCCCACCACGTCCTCGATCCGGCCGCCGAAGTAGCAGAGCTCGCCGCCCTCCAGCAGAGTGGTGAACTGGATCAGCTGGGCGAGCAGGTGGGCCAGCGGCAGGTACAGGTACGTCGAGTCCCCCGGCCCCCCACGGATCAGCGGAAGCGTCGCGTCCTGGACCGCGCCCAGGTTGCCGTGGGTGAGGCGGCAGCCCTTCGGCAGGCCGGTGGTGCCCGAGGTGTAGACGATCGCCGCGTCCGCTCCGGACGCCACGGCCGCGGCCCGCGCGCCGAGTTCGCCGACGACCGGCCCCGACCCGGCCGGCGTCGCCGTGAGGGCGTCCAGCAGGACCACCTCCCGCAGCAGCGGCAGCCTCGCCCGCAGCCGCTCCACCCGCCCCGCCTGCTCCGCGTCGTCGCAGACCGCCACCACCGCCCCGGAGTCGCCCAGCACCCAGCCGAGCTCCTCCTCCCCCGCCGTCGGATACACCGGCACCAGCACCGCGCCCGCCGCCAGCGCCCCGAAGTGCGCGTACGTCCACTCCGGGCGGGTCTCGGCGAGCAGCGCGACCCGCTCGCCCGCGGCCACGCCCAGGCCGAGCAGGGCACACCCCACCGCCCGTACCCGTTCGTGCAGTTCCTCGTACGTACGGGTCTGCCAGGCGCCGTCCCGCCGGTACCGCAGGGCCGTCTGCGGGCCGTGCCGGCGCGCCGTCCACGCCGTGAACACCGCCAGGGTCGAAGGCCGTACGTCCATCGCTCGCCTCCCGGGGATCGCCGCGGGATGAGCCCGCGTATCCCGACGCTAGACAGGGCGGCCCACCGCACGGCATGACCGGAAGCGTCACCACCGCTGACCCTGGCGCTCATTGGGGCTACCGTCGGAGCATGGGGAGGCGGACGATCACCGTGCACCATGTGCGGGCCGTGCTCGCGGGCGCGCACCGCAGCGGCCTGGACACCGTGCCGCTCCTTCAGGAGGCGCAGATTCCGCCGCTGCTGCTGGGGGACGACCGGGCACGGGTCACCCCGGCGCAGTTCGCGCGGCTGTTCCGGGCCCTGTACCGGAACACCCAGGACGAGTTCCTCGGGCTGGGCGGCGCGCCCAGCCGGCCGGGGACCTTCGCGATGATGTGTTACGCCTCGCTGGGCTGCCGGGACCTGGGCGCGGCCATCGAGCGGGGCAGTGCCTTCTACCGGCTCTTCCCCGGCGGGCCCGACCTGGTGCTCGACACGGGCCCGGGAGACCCGGGGGCCGCGGCGGGCGGGGCGGGCGCGGCGGGCGCGGCGGCCACGGCGGGCGGGGAGGCCCGGTTCACGGTCCGCGGCGAACTGCCCGCCGACGAGGACCGGTTCCTCGCCGAGTGCCTGCTGATCATCTGGCACCGGCTGTGCAGTTGGCTGATCGGGCACCGCATCCCGCTCTCCTACGCGTCCTTCGCCTATCCGCCGCCGCCCCACAAGGACGAGTACGGGGTGCTCTTCGGGTGCCCGGTGCGGTTCGGGGAGCCGCGGACGGGCGCCGCGTTCGGCGCGCACTGGCTGACCGCACCGCTCGTACGGGACGAGGCCGCCCTCGACGCGATGCTGCGGCGGGCCCCCTTCGACCTGCTGTCGCGGCCCGAGTACGGCACGACGGTGGCCGAACAGGTGCGCCGGGCCCTGGTGCAGGGGCTGCGGGCCTCGCCCCGGCTGCCGGCGCTCGGCGAGGTCGCGGGGCGGCTCGCGGTGAGCCCGGCGACGCTGCGCCGCCGGCTCGGGGCGGAGGAGACCTCCTACCAGCAACTCAAGGACCAGGTGCGGCGGGACGCGGCGATCGCGGGGCTCGCGGAGGGCGGGGAGCCGATCGCGGAACTCGCCGCCCGGCTGGGCTTCTCCGAGGACACCGCCTTCCACCGGGCGTTCCGGCGGTGGACGGGGACCACGCCGGGTGCGTACCGGACGCGGTGTGGTCCCCGCGGCCAGGAAAGCTGAGCTGCGCGGTCAGCGCCGCGCCCACCGGCCGGTCACTACCTTCTGTCTACCGGCCGCACCCACCGGCCGGCGCCCCACACCCCCACACCCCCACCGGTACCTCGGGAGAGCCGCCCCATGCGTATCCGCAGCAAGACCCTCGTCGCCGTGGCCGCCCTGGCCCTGTCGGCGGCGGTGCCCGCCGGCACCGCCACCGCTTCCGACGCCACCGCTTCCGACGCCACTGGCTCCGACGCCTCCTCCGCCACCGCCGGCGGCGCGCCCGGCGACATCGTGAGTTCCGTGCCCTCCGCCTTCCACCCGCTGCCCGGCCAGTGGACGAACACCCGGGCCTGGAAGGTCCATTACCGCTCGACCACGGCCGACGGGAAGCCGAACGTGGTGTCGGGCACCGTGATCGTCCCGCAGGACGGCCGGACCGGACCGCGCCCCCTCGTCACGTACGCCGTCGGCACGGTCGGCCTCGGCGATTCCTGCGCGCCGAGCGCCAACCTGCCGAACGGCACGGCCATGGAGGCCAACCTCATCCAGCAACTGACCCTGCGCGGCTGGGCCGTGGCCGTCACCGACTACGAGGGCCTGGGCACCCCCGGCGTCCACACGTACACGGTCGGCCCGTCCGCCGGGCGCGCCATGCTCGACGTGGCGCGCGCCGCCCAGCGGCTTCCGGGGACCGGGCTGTCGGCGGCCGGCCCGGTGGGCATCATGGGCTACTCGCAGGGCGGGCAGGCGTCGAGCTGGGCCGCCGAACTCCAGGGCTCGTACGCGCCCGAGCTGAACGTGAAGGGCACCGCGACCGGCGGGGTCCCGGCCGACCTGCTGGCGGTCGCGGACTTCAACAACGGCTCGTACGGCTCCGGTCTGATCTTCATGGCGGCCGCCGGGCAGGACGCCGCCTACCCCGAGCTGGACCTCGACTCCTACCTCAACCCGGCGGGCAAGGCCCTGGTCGGCTTCTTCAAGGAGAACTGCGTCGCGGTCGACGCGACCGTCGGCTCCTTCAAACGGATCTCCGACCTCACCACGACGAACCCGCTGGAGCGCCCCGACTGGCGGGACCGCCTGAACCGGTCGAAGCTCGGCCGGACCGCGCCGGCCGCGCCCGTGCACCAGTACCACGCGCTGGGCGACGAGCTGATCCCGTACGCGGTGGGGCGGCAGCTGCGCGCCGACTGGTGCGCGCGGGGCGCCGCCGTGGACTGGTCGACGATCTGGGTGGGCGAGCACGTCAGCGGCGTGATCACGCACACGTCGGCGGCGGCGGACTGGCTGGCCGACCGGTTCGCGGGCCGGCCCGCCGCGGGCAACTGCTGAGCGCTGACGGCAGGTTGGGTGCGCTGCTGTGCGCTGCCGCCCGGCCGTCGCCGTACGGCTGCCGGCGGTGTGACCTGCTGCCCGGTCGGGGGGCGATCCGCGGTCGTCGGGGTCACTCGTCGGCCGGGCAGGAGCGGGTCCCGCCGGGCAGCCGACCGTCCACCAGGAACGCGTCGACCCGTTCCCGTACGCAGGCCGAGGCCAGGTACGCGCCGTGGCCCTCGCCCTTGTAGTCCAGCACCACCGCCGAACCGAGCCGGGCGGCCGTCTCCTGCGTCCAGCGGTACGGGGTCGCCGGGTCGCCGCGGGTGCCGACCAGCAGCATCCCCGGGGCGCCCGGCCGGTCGATCCTCCGGATGAAGTCGGTGCCGGGCGGGCGGCCGTAGCAGGACAGGACGGTCATCAGCTGGCGCGGCCCGAAGATCCGGGACGCGGCCGTGAACTCCGCCGCCAGGCCGTCGATCTCCTTCTCCACGGCGGCCGGGTCCTTGTCGTCCGTGGCGCGGTCCGGGTCGTCGGCGCAGTTGACGGCGGCCAGGGCCGCCTCCTCGTTGTCGGCGGGCACGGGTCTGCCGCTGCCCTCGTGGCCGTCGTCCTCGGGCGGGGTGAGCGGACCGCCGAGCTCCAGCAGCCCGACCGGGTCGCCGTCGCGTTCCACCATGCCGAGGCCGCGGGCCAGCGGCGGCCACATGTGGCGGCTGTACAGGGCCTGCGCGATGGCGTCGACGACGTCCTGCCCGGTGAAGTACGACCCGTCCCCGCCGACCAGCGGCTGCCGGTCGAGGCGGGCGACGAGGGCCGCGACCTTCTCCTTCGCGGTGCGGGTGTTGGTGCCGTACACGCAGCCGGGCTGGTGGGCGCACCAGGTGAGGAAGTTGTCGAGGGCCTGCTGCTGGCCCTGTGCCGACACGAGGGCCTGCTGGGCGAGCGGTTCGGTGAGGGTGTCCACCCCGTCGAGGACCATCCGGCCGGTGCGCTGCGGGAACTGGGCGGCGTACACCGCGCCGAGCCGGGTGCCGTAGGAGAAGCCGAGGTAGTTGAGCTTGCGGTCGCCGACCGCCTGCCGGATCCGGTCCATGTCCCGGGCCACGTTGACGGTGCCGATGTACGGGAAGACCGGGCCGGAGTGCTGCGCGCAACGCCGGGCGACTTCGCGCAGGGCCGCCAGCTGCGCCGCCGCGTCGGCGCCCGCGGGCGCGTCGGCGGACAGCGCGCCGCCACAGCTGACGGGCTGGCTGCCGCCGATCCCTCGCGGGTCGAAGACCACCAGGTCGTAGGCCTCGCCGAGGTCGGCGAACGCGTTCGCGGAGGCGGCGAGCGTGTCGATGCCGGGGGCGCCGGGGCCGCCGAAGTTCAGCAGGAGCGAGCCGAGGCGGTGGCCGCCGGTGGCGGGGATGCGGGCGAGGGCGAGGCGGACCGTGCCCTTCGCCTGGCCGGCGTAGTCGAGCGGCACATCAAGCGTCCCGCACTCCATCCCCCGCCCCCCACCCGCACACACCCCCCAGTCGATCCCCCTCGAGGCGCCCCCCGGGGCCACCCCCAGCCCCGCCCCACCAACGCTTGCAGCGGACATCGGGGCACCATCCAGCCTCGCCGGCGTTTGAGGCGCGGGGTTTGGGGCGGAGCCCCGAGCAACCCGGCTCCGCCGGGCACCGGGCTCCGCCCGGACCCGCGCCTCAAACGCCGGCGAGGCTGAAAGCGCCCCGGGCACCGACAAGGCAGCGGGTCGCAGTCCGGGCGCGGACAAGGCGGCGGGTTGCAGTCCGGGGGTCGGTGCGGCCAGCAGCACGGCGGCGGCGGCGCAGAGGACGACGCCGCGGGAACGGGACCGGTGCACGGCACCCTCCTCGATGTGCCCCCGCCCCACGATAGGCGGCCCCTCGAAACCCCGCCCCCCGAAGCCCCCGGCCACCCCCGTTCACCGCCCGCCGCAGGCGACCGGCGGCCGGCGGCCCCTCACCGCCCGCCGGCCCCCCGGTACAGCTCCTCGATCTCCGCCCCGAAATCCCGCGCGATGGCCGCGCGCCGAAGCTTCAGGGACGGCGTGAGATGCCCGCGCTCCTCGGTGAAGTCCGTCGCGAGCACCGCGAACCGCCGGATCGACTCGGGCCGGGACACCAGCTGGTTCGCCTCGTCCACGGCCCGCTGGAGTTCGGCCCGCAGCTCCTCGTCGCGGACCAGCTCGGCCAGCCGTACCTCCTGTTTGCGGTGCATCTGCCGCCAGTGCCGCAGCCCGTCGGGCTCCAGCGTGATGAGCGCGGTGACGTACGGGCGGTTCTCGCCGACCACGAGGCACTGCCCGACGAGCGGGTGGGCGCGCAGCCAGTCCTCCAGCGGGGCCGGGGCGACGTTCTTGCCGCCGGACGTGATGATGATGTCCTTCTTGCGCCCGGTGATCGTCAGGTACCCGTCGGTGTCGAGCTCCCCGATGTCCCCGGTGGCGAACCACTGGTCGGGGCCGGTCGCGGGCACCACCTCGCCGCGGGCCGCGTCCCAGTAGCCGCCGAAGACGTTTCCGCCGCGCAGCAGCACCTCGCCGTCGTCGGCGATGCGTACGCCCGTGCCGGGCAGCGGCCAGCCGACGGTTCCCAGGCGCGGCCGCAGCGGCGGGGTGACGGTGGCGGCGGCGGTGGTCTCGGTCAGCCCGTACCCCTCGAACACGTCGATGCCGGCGCCCGCGTAGAAGGCGGCGAGCCGGCGGCCCAGCGGCGAGCCGCCGCTGATCACGTACCGGACCTTGCCGCCGAGCGCGGCCCGGATCCGCCGGTAGACGAGCGGGTCGTACAGCGCGCGGGCCGCCCGCAGTGCGAGTCCGGGCCCCTTGCCGGTGCCGTGTTCGCGCGCCTCGACGGCGCTGCCGTACGCCCGGGCGATGCGGGCGGCCCGGTCGAAGGAGGAGGCTCGGCCCATCTTCTCGGCGGTGGCGCGCCCGGTGTTGAAGACCTTCTCCAGGACGTACGGGATGGCGAGGAGGAAGGTGGGTTTGAAGCCCGCCAGGTCGCGGAGCAGGTCGTCGGTCTGGATGCTGGCCGCGTGCCCGATCCGGACGCGGGCGCGCAGGCAACCGACGGCGACCATGCGGCCGAACACGTGGGAGAGCGGCAGGAAGAGCAGGGTGGCGGCGGGCTCGGTGGTCGCGCTCTTGAAGACGGGGTGCAGCAGCTCGATGGCGTTGTCGACCTCGGCGAAGAAGTTGGCGTGGGTGAGCACGCAGCCCTTGGGGCGGCCGGTCGTCCCGGACGTGTAGATGACGGTGGCCACGCTCTGCGGGCCGGTGTGCGCCCGCCGCGCGGTCACCACCGCGGTCGGCACCCGCTCGCCGGCCCGCTTGAGCCGGTCCACGGCCCCCGTGTCGAACTCCCACAGGTGCAGCAGCCCGGGGAGCTGCGTCCGCTCCCCGCTGATCATGCGGGCCTGCGCGGTGTCCTCGACGGCGCAGGCCACGGCCCCGGAGTCGTGGATGATCCAGCGGGTCTGGAGCGCGGAGGAGGTGGGGTAGATGGGTACGGTGATCAGACCGGCCGCCCAGCTCGCGAAGTCCAGCAGGGTCCACTCGTAGCTCGTACGCGCCATGATCGCGATCCGGTCGCCCCACTGGAGGCCCTCCGCAATGAGGCCCTTCGCCACGGCGGTCACCTCGGCGGCGAACTCGGCTGCGGTGACGTCGGCCCAGCCCCCTTCCGGGGTCTTCCTGGACAGCACCACCTCGCCGGGGGCCTGTTCGGCGTTGGTGTACGGGATGTCCCCGAGCGACCCCTCCTCCGGCGCCACCGCGAGCGGCGGCACGTACACCTCCCGCACCACCCCGCCCAGCACCCGCTTCACGGGCTCGTCCGCCCGGGGCGGTCCGGCGACTGCGCCGGCTCCGGCGAATGTGCCACCTGCGGCAACTGCGGCGTTCTGATCGTGCGACAAGGGGCCTCTCCTCACGCGAGAGCAAGTTACCGCCGGTAATCTACGCACGGGTAACCCCGCCTGACCACCCCCTTGCACGGAATCCGAACACCCCGAACACCCCGGCCACGGCGACCACACACCACACGCACCACACGCACCACGGCACCACACCTGACCGATTCGCGGCCTTACCGGATCGCCCCCGTGGGAGTTGGATGCGGTCCGCACGTCCGGGGCCACGACCCCGGCGGGTCCTCAGACGTGCCGGTCGCGCTCGTGGACAAGCGGGTACCAGCTCGCGTACTGCCTCGATCACCGGTGGCGTGCGTCGGTTGAGGCGACGACGGCGGCAGCCCCTGCGGAACCAGAGCGCCGGAGGGACGGGCCCGGCAGCCGTCGCGGTCCGGTGCGAGGGCGGGGGCGCGGGGGGGTGCTGTCGGTGCCCACCGCTACCGTTCGGCCGTTCACATCTTCGGGGAGGGGGCTCGATGGGGGCCAGCGGTTGGGACTACGTCGTCGGGTATGACGGCGATGCCGAGGCGGCCTTGGCGCGTTTGCGGGCCGGGGTGTTCCAGGAGGAGTACGGAGACGGCGCCCGCTTCCGCAGCCTGGAGGACCTGTACGAGGACGAGCTCGTGGCGTCGGAGGGCACCCACACGATCCTCGACATCGACAGGGTCGTCGCCACGGACGACCCGCCGACCCGCCTCGCCCCCGCCGACTACGGAACCCTGCGCCCGCTGGCGCTCGGCCGCGTGGTGCACCACTTCGGTACGGACCGCCCGTCGGTCGGGCAGTACGAGCGGCTCGTCGCTGCGGCCCGTGGAGCTGCGAGCGGCGAGGAGTACGAGCGGAGCCTGCTGGGCGAGTGCCGGATGCGGTGGACCGGCTACTACGTCGTCCTCTATTCCGCAGGCAGACCGACCCACCTGGGCATCTTCGGTTTCTCCGGCGACTAGGACCGGCGGGTCCGAACGGCGTGAGGTACGACGGTCGTCGAGAGCCGGCGGGCGCCGGCCGGTGAGGCGCGCGCCGGGCGGGCCGAAGCCCCCCGCCCGGACGGGGGCGAGGGGCTTCGGGGAACGGGCCGGCGGTCGGAGTGCGGCCGGGCCGGGCGCTCGGGTCAGGCCGTGGCCGGGACCGCGGCCTTCGGGGCGGGGTCGGCGGCCGTGGGCTCGTCGATCGGGGAGGCCGAGGCGGTGGCGTAGGCCTCCTTGTCGAGGATGCCTTCGCGGGCGGCGACGACGACCGGGACGAGGGCCTGGCCGGCCACGTTGGTGGCGGTGCGCATCATGTCCAGGATGGGGTCGATGGCCAGGAGCAGGCCGACGCCCTCCAGGGGGAGGCCCAGCGTGGACAGGGTCAGCGTCAGCATGACCGTGGCGCCCGTCAGGCCCGCGGTGGCGGCGGAGCCGACGACCGAGACGAAGGCGATCAGCAGGTAGTCGCCGACGCCCAGCGGGACGTCGAAGATCTGCGCGATGAAGATCGCGGCGAGCGCCGGGTAGATCGCGGCGCAGCCGTCCATCTTGGTGGTCGCGCCGAACGGGACGGCGAAGGACGCGTACTCCTTCGGGACGCCGAGGCGCTCGGTGACCTTCTGGGTGACGGGCATGGTGCCGACCGAGGAGCGGGAGACGAAGGCCAGCTGGATGGCGGGCCAGGCGCCCTTGAAGAACTGGAGCGGGCTGACCTTGGCGACGGTGGCGAGCAGCAGCGGGTAGACGCCGAACATCACGAGCGCGCAGCCGATGTAGACGTCCGCGGTGAAGGTCGCGTACTTGCCGATCAGGTCCCAGCCGTAGTCGGCGATGGCGTAGCCGATGAGGCCGACGGTGCCGATCGGGGCGAGGCGGATGACCCACCACAGGGCCTTCTGCAGCAGCTCCAGCACCGACTCCGACAGCGTCAGGATCGGGGCGGCCTTCTCGCCGAGCTGGAGGGCGGCGATGCCGGCGACGGCGGCCATGAAGACGATCTGCAGGACGTTCAGCTCGGTGAAGGGCGTGATGACGTCCGAGGGGACGATGCCGGTGAGGAAGTCGATCCAGGAGCCGGTGTGCTCCGGGGTCTTGCCGTCCTTCGGGGTGAGGCCGGTGCCCGCGCCCGGGTCGGTCAGCAGGCCGATGGCGAGGCCGATGCCCACCGCGATCAGCGAAGTGATCATGAACCACAGGAGCGTGCGGGAGGCCAGCCGCGCGGCGTTGTTGACCTTGCGGAGGTTGGTGATCGACACCAGGATCGCGAAGAACACGAGCGGGGCGACGGCCAGCTTCAGCAGCTGGACGAAGATGTCGCCGACCTTTTCGAGGGTGGTGTAGAGCCAGCCGATGTCCTGGCTGCGGGCGAGCCAGCCGAGGAGGACGCCGAGCACGAGGCCGGCGACGATCTGGGCCCAGAACGGGAACTTGAACGAGGCTCCGGCCTTGGGGGCCGCCTCGGGGGCTGCGGGCTTCGGTATCGCGGACACGGACACACTCCGGAGTGGACGCACGGGGGTGGGGACGGGGGTTCTGCGGGGCGTTCTTGCGGTGCGGCAGCCGGGGGCCGGCCGGCCGGGACCGCTGCCGAGTCGCTTCGGTCCGACCCTCACGGCCATCCAGCCTTGCGGTCGGACGGCCTTACGGCCAGACGGCCTTTCGGCCATACGGCCTTGCGGCGGAGGGAACGGGTCCGGACTCAGACTCGCGCGGGGCTGAGGTTTCAGCGACAGCAGCAGGCCGCGGACACACGGCGGCAGAGGTCGACGTGCAGGCGCGCCACGAGCAGGGTGCTCCTGGCTTGGCGGGGCGCGGCGGCGGTCAACATGTTGAAACGCTAACACTTTCCCTTTGAGAATCTCAAAGTCTGACTTTGGGCTGATGGTGTGCGGGGGCACCGGAAAACGGCCCCGGAAACGCCGCCGCCCCGGTGGCGGACGGTATGTCCGACATCGGGGCGGTGTGAGATGTGATGAACCTTACGCACCCGTGCGGCGCGGAGGGCGACTCAGGGAGCAGGGACGGCCCGGCAGGCGAAGGACGCGGGCGGGCGTACGACGCGGGCGGCCGACCCAGGAGGCGGAACGCGGCCCAGGAGGCGGAACGCGGCTCAGGAGCGGGTGCGCGCCGCGTCGTCGGCGTCGTCCTCCTGGTTGCGGTTGCCGGCCAGCATGCCCTTGAAGTCGTCGACCGCGGGGCTGATCTGCACCGACATCTCGTCGCGCTGCTTGCGCAGGAGGACGAAGGAGAGCGGGGCGGAGAGCACGAGCGCCAGCAGGACGACCCAGATGTAGTTGGAGTCGCCGATCGCGGCCGGCAGCACTTCCAGCTGCACCAGCCCGAGGACGGCGATCAGGCATCCGAAGAAGATGCCCAGCCGCATGGTCGTGTAGCGGACGGTTGCGCTCGCCTTGAGGGCCACGGCACGCCTTCTCTCTTCATTGGTACGTCGGTCCCGCCCGTCCAGTGAAGCACGCGCGCCCCCGCCCCCGTGAAGCGGGCACGGCATCGGCCCGACCCGAGACCGCGGGTGGGCATGGCGGGCCGGGCGGCCCGGCGGGTCAGTGCAGCGGCAGCAGCATGGTGATGTCGTCGCGGTCGTCGCCCGGGCCCACCCGGATCGCGCCCGGCACCCGGCCGACCTCCTTGTAGCCGCAGGCCGCGTAGAAGCGCTCCAGGCCGTGGCCGCCGCGGCAGCCCAGCCGGATCGCCTCGATGCCGGGCATCGCGCGGGCGGCGTCGGCGAGCGCGGCCATCAGGTCGCGGCCGTGGCCGCGGCCCTGGCGGGCCGGGTCGACCATGACCGTGAACGCCCAGACCCAGTGCCGCTGCAGCGCGTGCCGGTTGGGTACGAGGAACGCGGCGGCGGCCACCCCTCCCCGCGCGTCGCGCCCGACGACCAGCCGGGTCCGGCCGGCGCCCATCTCGGCCAGGTGCCGGGCGAGTTCCGGCCGGATGTCGTCGGGGGTGACGGGCGGTACGAAGCCGATGGCTCCGCCGGCGTTGGAGGCGTCGGTCCACACCCGGACGAGCCCGTCGCGCAGGTCGGGGTCCATCACCGGATCGAGAGTGAACGTAAGGGTCATGGGGCGAGTTTATCTATTACCGTCGACTTTCCGCCAGTGCCCCCAGACGTGAATGGGGCGCGAAGAAGCCCCGTCCCCGCCCGCCCTGGAGACCAGGAGCGGAGAACGGGAAACGGGGCTTCGACGGTGCGGCCGGACCGGAACGACCGGCGCGCGCCGGAGGACCGGAACGACCGGAACGACCGGCGCGGCGGCAGGTCAGAGCCGCATCGGCTGCGGCGACTCGCGCAGCGCGGCGTCCGGCCCGGGGTACTCGCGGATGATCTCGTAGCGGGTGTTCCGCTCGACCGGGCGGAAGCCGGCCTCACGGATCAGGTCCAGCAGGTCGTCGCGCGTCAGCTTGTTCGGCGTGCCGTAGTTGTCCGCGTCGTGCGTGATCTTGTACTCGACGACCGAGCCGTCCATGTCGTCCGCGCCGTGCTGGAGCGCGAGCTGGGCGGTCTGCACGCCGTGCATCACCCAGAACACCTTCACGTGCGGCACGTTGTCGAAGAGCAGCCGCGAGACCGCGAAGGTCTTCAGCGCCTCGGCGCCCGTCGCCATCGTGGTGCGCGCCTGGAGCTTGTTGCGGACCTTGCCGTCCTTCATGTCCACGAAGTCGTGCTGGTACCGCAGCGGGATGAAGACCTGGAAGCCGCCGGTCTCGTCCTGGAGCTCGCGCAGCCGCAGCACGTGGTCCACGCGGTGGCGCGGCTCCTCGATGTGCCCGTAGAGCATCGTCGCCGGGGTCTTGAGCCCCTTCTCGTGCGCGAGGCGGTGGATGCGCGACCAGTCTTCCCAGTGGGTGCGGTGGTCCACGATGTGCTGGCGGACCTCCCAGTCGAAGATCTCGGCACCGCCGCCGGTCAGCGACTCCAGGCCGGCCTCGATCAGCTCGTCCAGGATCTCCGACGCGCTGAGCCCCGAGATGGTCTCGAAGTGGTGGATCTCGGTGGCGGTGAACGCCTTCAGCGAGACGTTCGGCAGCGCCTTCTTCAGCTCGCTGAGCGAGCGCGGGTAGTAGCGCCACGGCAGGTTCGGGTGCAGACCGTTGACGATGTGCAGCTCGGTGAGGTTCTCGCCCTCCATCGTCTTGGCCAGGCGCACGGCCTCCTCGATGCGCATCGTGTACGCGTCCTTCTCGCCCGGCTTGCGCTGGAACGAGCAGTACGCGCACGACGCCGTGCACACGTTGGTCATGTTGAGGTGGCGGTTGACGTTGAAGTGCACGACGTCGCCGTTCTTGCGCGTGCGCACCTCGTGGGCGAGGCCGCCCAGCCAGGCCAGGTCGTCCGACTCGTAGAGGGCGATGCCGTCCTCACGCGTCAGCCGCTCGCCGGAGCGGACCTTCTCCTCCAGCTCGCGCTTGAGCCCAGCGTCCATGTGCCGGTCGCCTCCTCTAGATGTCCTGCAACCCGGACCCACCGTACTCTCAGCCCTCTTCGGGAAGTTCCCCGACCCGGTTCTCCCACTTCGTGGAGAGCACGATGGTGGTCCGGGTGCGCGAGACGCCGCGGGTCCCCGAC
This sequence comes from Streptomyces sp. NBC_00239, assembly GCF_036194065.1. Lineage (NCBI taxonomy): Bacteria > Bacillati > Actinomycetota > Actinomycetes > Kitasatosporales > Streptomycetaceae > Streptomyces > Streptomyces sp. NBC_00239. Next base: position 3,644,298 of record NZ_CP108095.1, read on the forward strand.
AGCTTGCGGATGATCTTCTCCAGGCCGTCCACGTCACTGGCGCGCACCTTGAGCATGAACGAGTCGTCGCCGGCGATGAACCAGCAGTCCTCGATCTCGGCGAGGTCGCGCAGCCGCCGCGCCACGTCCTCGTGGTCCGCGGCGTCGGAGAGGGAGATGCCGATCAGCGCGGTGACGCCGAGGCCGAGCTCGGCCGCGGCCACCGTCGCGCGGTAGCCGGTGATCACACCGGCCGTCTCCAGCCGGTTGATGCGGTCGGTCACGCTCGGCCCGGACAGGCCGACGAGCCGTCCGAGCTCGGCGTACGACGCACGCCCGTTCTCCCTGAGTGCCTGGATGAGCTGCCTGTCCACCGAGTCCATATGCCTGGAGCCTTCCATTGTTCAGCGATCTCGCAAGTTTACGTATAGAATCTAAGGCGCACAGGGTCAACACCCTGTGAATCTTTTAGCAGATCAAAGACGATCTTTCAGGAGTGGTTCACCGTGTACACGATCGAGATGGCCTACGCTCACATGCGACAGCTGCAGGAGCTGGCCAACCGATCCCGTGCCCACCAGCCCGCAGCCGCCAAGCGTGCCGACAAGGTCCACGCCCGCGGCGCCAAGAAGCGCTAACCACGAGGCCGGGAGCCACCGAGCTCTCCCTCCCAACGGCGGTACAGCCGGTGCGGCACCCCTGCCGCGTCCAGCACCCGCCCGGCGACGAAGTCCACCAGATCCTGGATGTGCGTCGCCCCCGCGTAGAACGCCGGAGAGGCGGGCAGCACCACGGCGCCCGCCTCGTCCAGCGTCACCAGATGCTTCAGCGTCTGCCCGTTCAGCGGGGTCTCCCGCACCGCGACCACCAGCCGGCGCCGCTCCTTGAGCATCACGCTCGCCGCCCGCTGGAGCAGGTCCTTCGACAGCCCCAGCGCCACCCCGGCCACACACGCGGTGGAAGCGGGCACGATCAGCATCCCCTTCACCGCGTACGAGCCACTGCTCGGCCCGGCCGCGAGGTCCCCCGCAGCCCAGTGCCGTACGTCCTCCAACGGGACGTCGCGGAAGGTGTCGGCGGTTCCGTCGGCGCCGCGCGCCAGCCACCGGGCCAGGTCGTCACGCCAGTGCGCGTCCCGGAAGGCGATCCCGGTCTCGTCCAGCAGGGTGAGCCGCGAGGCGCGGCTGACCACGAGGTCGACGCTCTCCCCGGCCGCCAGCAGTCCGCGCAGCACCGCCGCCGCGTACGGCGTACCGGAAGCCCCGGACACCCCGACCACCCAGGGGGTCCGCTTGCCGTCAGTCATGGGTCCGAGGGTATCCGGCCACCCTCGACCGGAGCTTGACGCGGGTGCCCGTCAGACCGTGTGACCCTCGCCCGATCGGGCTACCGGCCCAGCCCCCGCACCACCAGGTCGGCCAGCGCGAAGACGAACAGGGCCATCCCGATGAAACCGTTCACCGTGAAGAACGCCCGGTTCAGGCGGGACAGGTCGTGCGGGGTGACGATCGTGTGCTCGTAGAGGAAGGCTGCCGCGACGAGCAGCAGGCCCACCCAGAACAGCGGACCGGCGTCGGTGGCCAGCGCGTACCCGACGAACAGCGCCATCGTGACGGCGTGGCAGGCGCGCGCCCCCCACAGGGCGGCCGGGACGCCGAAGCGGGCCGGCACCGACATGACGCCCTCGGCGCGGTCCGCCCGCACGTCCTGGCAGGCGAAGATCAGGTCGAAGCCGCCGATCCACACGCCGACCGCCAGGCCCAGGACCACCGCGTCCCAGGACCACTCGCCGGTGATCGCGAGCCAGGCGCCCACCGGGCCCATCGCCTGGGCCAGCCCCAGGATCGCGTGCGGGAAGTTCGTGAACCGCTTCCCGTACGGGTAGACCACCATCGGCACCACGGCGACCGGCGCGAGCGCCAGGCACAGCGGGTTCAGCAAGGCCGCGGCCCCCAGGAAGACGGCGACGGCGACACCCGCACCGGTCCACGCCGAGCGCACCGACACCGCGCCGGTGACCAGCTCGCGGGAGGCGGTACGCGGATTGCGGGCGTCGATCTCGCGGTCGATGATCCGGTTGCAGGCCATCGCGAAGGTCCGCAGGCCCACCATCGCCACCGTCACCAGCAGCAGCTTCGTCCAGTGGACCTCGCGGTCCAGCTGGAACATCGCGGTCAGCGCCGCGATGTAGGCGAAGGGCAGCGCGAAGACCGAGTGCTCGATCATCACCAGCCGCAGGAAGGCCCGCACCTTGTTGTCGGCGCGCGGCGCGGGGCCGGGCCCGACGACCCCGTCGGCGGTGGTCATCATGCGAGGCTCCGGAGGAAGTCGTCGAGGTCGGCCAGCAGCTCGTCGGCGGGCACCGGGCCCGTCTCCACGGTCAGCTCGGCCGCGGTGTCGCCGTCCGCCTCGGGCAGGGTGACGTGCGCCGTGAAGCGGTACGCGCCGGCCCCGGCGGGGTGGGCGTCCAGCCGCAGCACGCTGCCGCCGTCCACGGTGAACGGCCGGGCGTCCGCTCCTGCCGCGCCGGCCAGCTCGGCCCGCAGCTGTTCCGCGAAGTCCGCGGGCTCGCGGTCGCGCACGCCGGGCAGCTCAAAGCCGTCGCCCTCGCCGTCGCTCTCGACGAGGACGGCCCAGACGTCGCCGGGTCCCGCGAACTCCTCGGGGCTGACGCCCGCCTCGGCGGCGGCGGCCCGGAGCTCCGGATCCGCCGGGTCGAGCGCGGGGCGCACCAGGGCGACGTAGCCGCTGTCGGTGCCGATGAACAGGGCGGGGCCGCTGTCGGCAGGTCCGCCGTCGGTGGGGCTCACAGTCCGTATTCCTTCCAGCGGCGGTCCACGAGGGCCGCCGTAGCCGGGTCCGACTCCACCATGTCCGGCCAGCCGCCGTCGCGGGTGTAGCCCTCCTCGGGGAGCTTCTTGGTGGCGTCGATGCCCGCCTTGCCGCCCCAGAACTGCTGGTACGAGGCGTGGTCCAGGTGGTCCACCGGGCCCTCGACCACGGTCAGGTCGCGGGCGTAGTCGGTGTTGCCCAGGGCCCGCCACGACACCTCGTGCAGGTCGTGCACGTCGCAGTCGGCGTCCACCACGATGATCAGCTTGGTCAGCGACATCATGTGGGCGCCCCAGATGGCGTGCATGACCTTCTGCGCGTGCTTGGGGTACTTCTTGTCGATCGAGACGATCGCGCAGTTGTGGAAGCCGCCCGACTCGGGCAGGTGGTAGTCCACGATGTCCGGCACGATGATCTTGAGGAGCGGGAGGAAGAAACGCTCCGTCGCGCGGCCCAGCGGGCCGTCCTCGGTCGGCGGCCGGCCGACCACGATCGACTGAATCAGCGGCCGCTTGCGCATGGTGACGCAGTCGATGGTCAGGGCCGGGAAGGGCTCCTGCGGGGTGTAGAAGCCGGTGTGGTCGCCGAAGGGGCCTTCGGGGAGCGTCTCGCCCGGCTCCAGCCAGCCCTCGATGACGACCTCGGCGTTGGCCGGGACCTGGAGCGGCACGGTCTTGCAGTCGACCATCTCGATCCGCTTGCCCGCGACGAAGCCCGCGAACAGGTACTCGTCGATGTCGCCGGGCAGCGGCGCGGTCGACGCGTACGTGACGGCCGGCGGGCAGCCGAAGGCGATCGCGACCGGCAGCCGCTCGCCGCGTTTGGCGGCGACCGCGTAGTGGTTGCGGCTGTCCTTGTGGATCTGCCAGTGCATGCCGATGGTGCGCTTGTCGTGGCGCTGGAGGCGGTAGAGGCCGAGGTTGCGGACCCCGGTCTCCGGATGCTTGGTGTGGGTGAGGCCCAGGTTGAAGAAGGAGCCGCCGTCCTTGGGCCAGGTGAAGAGCGCCGGCAGCCGGTCGAGGTCCACGTCGTCGCCGGTGAGGACGACCTCCTGGACGGGGGCGGAGTCGCCCTTCACCTTCTTCGGCGGCACGTGGACCATCGAGCCGAGCTTGCCGAAGGCCTCGCGGACCCCGATGAAGCCCTGCGGCAGCTCCGGCTTGAGCAGCCCGCCGATCTTCTCGCTGATCTCGGCGTACGACTTCAGTCCGAGGGCCTTCAGGAGGCGCCGGTCGGTGCCGAAGACGTTCATCGCCAGAGGCATGTCGGAGCCCTTGACGTTCTCGAAGAGCAGGGCCGGGCCGCCGGCCTTGTTCACTCTGTCGACGATCTCCCCGACCTCCAGGTACGGGTCGACTTCGGCCTTGATGCGCTTGAGGTCGCCCTCCCGCTCCAGAGCCCGGAGCAGCGAGCGGAGATCGTCGTAAGCCATGCGGCCAAGTATCGGGCACGCACTACCCTGGAGAGGTCACCGGGGGCCGCCGCGGCCCCCGTCCTTGCCTCGCCCACTGCCTGGGGGTCGGTCCCACACCGTGCTGCGCTATCTGCCCTTCCTGCTGGTCATCGCGCTGACGATCTACGCGTTCATCGACTGTCTGCACACGCCCGAGGAAGAGGTCAAGCACCTGCCGAAGGTGGTGTGGGTGATCATCATCCTGCTGTTCTCGATCGTCGGCCCGGTGGTGTGGCTGTTCGCGGGCAAGAAGCGGGCCGCCGCGGGCGGCGGGGGCTACGGCGGCGGCTTCGGGGGCGGCGGCCGGACCCGCTGGGTGGCGCCGGACGACAACCCGGAGTTCCTGCGGTCCCTGCGCGACGAGCGGGCCGACGGCGGCAAGGACCGGGAAGCGGACGACAAGAACGACGAGAACAAGGACAAGGACGACCCGAAGAGCTGAACCGCGGGGTCCCCGAAGAGCGGAACCGCGGCGGTCCCACGGGCCGGCGCGCGAGGGGTCCGAGGTCTCAGGGCGTGCCCGCGTAGTGGGCGCGCAGCTCGGCCCGGCGCTCCCCCGTCCACGCGTCCCAGTCCGTGGGGTGCCCGTCGAGGGCCCGGGCGAGGCGCTCGAAGTGGTCGTGCCAGTCGGCGAGGGCGTCGAGCCGGTCGGCGTCCGTGCCGTCGCGTTCGTTGGTGAAGCGGACCACGGTCGCCCCGGGCCCGGCGGGCTCCAGCAGGAAGCGGATCCGGCCGTGCTCGGCGAGGGTGTACTCGGCGACGTGTTCCACGTCCCAGGCGGTGACCCGGCCCGGGACGGGGGCGCCGGTGCCGCGCAGGCGAAGGGCGACCTGGCCGCCGATCCGGCGTTCGAACCGGTCGGCGGCGGCCAGCCAGCCGCGCAGTCCCTCGGCGGTGGCGAGCGCCGCCCAGACCGGCTCGTAGGGGTGCGGCAGCCGCAGCTCGAAGCGGAGCAGGAAGCGGCCTTGGCCCCGGTGCTCGCTGGTGACACGACCCACGGCGGTCGTCGATGCGGTCATGCCACCAGCGTTACTCCGTCCGGGCCGCGGCGCACCCGCAGGCCCGGGGTGCGGGTGCGGTCGGGCGGCTCAGACTCCGGCGTACGAGTGCTTGCCGCTGAGCAGGATGTTCACGCCGTAGTAGTTCCAGATCCAGCAGGCGAAGGCGAAGAGCGCCAGGTAGGCGGCCTTGCGGCCCTTCCAGCCGGCCGTCGCGCGGGCGTGCAGGTAGCAGGCGTACGCGACCCAGGTGACGAAGGACCAGACCTCCTTGGGGTCCCAGCCCCAGTAGCGGCCCCAGGCGTCGCCGGCCCAGATGGCACCCGCGATGATCGTGAAGGTCCACAGCGGGAAGACGGCCGCGTTGATGCGGTACGAGAACTTGTCGAGCGAGGCGGCCGAGGGCAGCCGCTCCATGACCGACTTGGAGAAGCGGCCCGGCGTGCGGCCCTCCTCCAGGCGGCTCTCGTACGAGTCGCGGAACAGGTACAGGACGGTGCCGGTGGCGCCGATGTAGAAGACCGCGCCGCAGATGATCGCGGTGGAGACATGGATCCACAGCCAGTACGAGTCCAGGGCGGGCACCAGCTGGTCGCTGTCGGTGTAGAGCCAGGTGGTGGCGACGCCGAGGTCCAGCAGGACGGTGGTGACCAGGATCAGGCCCATCCAGCGGACGTTCTTCTTCAGGGCGAGCAGTACCAGGTACGCGCCGACGGCCACCGTGGAGAAGGTGATCGAGAACTCGTACATGTTGCCCCAGGGGGCGCGCTGCACCGACAGGGCGCGGCAGGCCACGCCGACGGCCTCGATCAGGAAGCCGAGGGTGGTCAGGGAGACCGCGATCCGGCCGTAGAGGTCGCCCTTCTCGGTGCCGCCGGCCGCGCCGGGGCCGTCGGGCAGGTCGCGGGTGCCGGCCGCGGCGCGGGTGACGACCTGCGGGCGGTCGAGAACAGCGGTGCCCCCGGCCTTGGTGCGGACCTGGACGGCGGGCGCCTTGGCGCCGCCGGTGAGGGCGGCGGCGGTGCGGCCGACCTTGCTGCGGCTGCCGAAGACCCACTCGGCGATGTGGGCGAAGAAGGCGAGCGTGTAGACCGCCATCGACGAATAGATCAGCACATTGCTGATGTGCGCCAGGTTCTCGTTGGCGGCGACTGCGAGCGGGGTCATCCGCGCTCTCCTTCTCCTTCGGCGGGGCTTTCGGCAGGTGCGGGGGCAGCCGCCGCGGCGGGTGCCTCGTCGGACGCGGGCTCGGGCTCGGTGTCCGGCTCGGGCTCGGCGGCCGGGTCCGGCTCGGCGTCCGGTGCGATCGGCGCCCGTCCGCTCAGCGCGGCGGCCAGGTCGGCCAGCTCCTCGGGGAGCTTGGCGGACTCGCTGCGGCCGAGACCCGCCATCTCGACGACGGTGGCGCCGTCGGGACCGGTCACGGCGCGGACCCACACCCGGCGCCGCTGGATGAAGAGGGAGCCGGCCAGGCCCAGCACGGCGGCGGCCGCGCCCGCGAGGGCGAGTCCGTTGGCGGGCTGGTGGGAGATCTGGAAGGTGGCCCAGCGCTCGACGCCCTCGAACTTCACGGTGCCCGCGCCGCCCGGCAGGGTCATCGTCTCGCCGGGCCGCAGCCGCTGCTTGAACAGCTGGCCGTCCGCGCCCTTGAACTCCTTCATCTTGGTCTTGTCGAGCCGGTAGACGTTCTGCGGCAGACCGGAGTCCATGCCGAGGCTGCCGTGGTACGCGTTGAGCGCGAGCACCGGGTAGTCCAGGGCGGGGAACTGGGAGAACATCTGGCCCTTGCCGGCGCCGGCGAAGGTCGGGACGAAGAAGGCCTGGAAGCCGAGCTGCTCCTTCTTTCCGTCCTTGTCGCGGTAGCCGTCGGTCACCTTGACCGCGCCGGTCGAGGTGATGTTGGAGTCCATGGGCAGCAGCGGCACGGCCTCCTTGAAGATCACCTTGCCGCGCGGGTCGGTCACCGAGAGGACCGGCGCGTACCCGTGGCCGAGCAGGTAGACCTTCGAGCCGTCGATGTCGAGCGGCTTGTTGACCTCGATGTCGGCCTTGGTCGGGGTGCCGTAGGCGCCTTCGCTGTAGGTGACGTGCGCCTTGAAGGTGCGGGGCGTGCCCTTCTGCGGGCCGGTGCGCTCGTACGTCGCGTCGAAGCGGTCCAGCGTGAAGCTGAACGGGACGAGGCCGTCGCGGTCGAAGAGGCTGCCGGCGCGGAAGTCGTCGTACTGCGTCATCGTGTTGGAGAAGCCGGTGCCGCGGACGACGAGCTTGCCGCCCTCGGACTTGTACAGCTGGCCGGCCGCGAACGCCACCAGCATCACGATGAGCGCGATGTGGAAGACGAGGTTTCCGGCTTCGCGCAGGTAGCCCTTCTCGGAGATGACGGAGTCGGTGTCGGCGTCCACCCGGAAGCGGCGGCCCCGCAGGATCTCGCGCGCGGCGCCGAGCACCTCGTCGGGGGCGGTGTGCGTGCGCCAGGTCGCGTAGGCCGGCATCCGGTCCAGGCGGCGGGGGGTGCGCACCGGGCGGCCGCGGAGCTGGCCGACGAACTTCCAGGTGCGCGGCACGATGCAGCCGATGAGGGAGACGAACAGCAGGATGTAGATCGCGGAGAACCACACCGAGCTGTAGACGTCGAAGAGCTGGAGCTTCTCGAAGAGCGGCACCCAGAACGCGTGGGTGCGCTTCCAGTCGGCCACCTTCAGCTCGTCGACGTTCGTCTGCGGGACGAGCGAGCCGGGGATGGAGCCGAGGGAGAGCAACAGCAGGAGGATCAGAGCCACCCGCATGGAGGTGAGCTGGTGCCAGGTCCAGCGGATCCAGCCGAGGACGCCGACGACCGCGGGGGCGGCCGCGCTCTCCTCCTGGGGTGCGGTGGACATGGCGGCGCCGGCTTCGCCGAGTGCGGCGGCCTCGTCGCCGGGGCGCGTGCCGCCGGTGTCGTTCCCGTCCGGCTCGGCGGCCGGGGCGCTGCTCTTGTTGTCGGTCGTGCTCATACGCGCGTACTCATTCGCTCAGATCCCCACCGTGAAGCCGTTGGTCCACACCTGCATCTCGCTGACGATGGTGTTCCACACACCTGTGACGAGCAGCAGACCGGTGAGGATCAGCATGCCGCCGCCGATGCGCATCACCCATGCGTAGTGCTTCTTGACCCACCCGAATGCGCCCAGCGCCTTGCGGAAGGCGACGGCGGTGAGCACGAACGGCACACCCAGTCCGAGGCAGTACGCGGTGGTGAGCACGGCCGCGCGGCCGGCGCTGGCCTGGTCGAGCGCGAGGGTGGTCACGGCGCCGAGGGTGGGCCCCATGCAGGGGGTCCAGCCTATGCCGAAGAGCACCCCGAGGACCGGGGCGCCGAGGAGTCCTGCGGTCGGCTTCTTGTGGAAGCGGAACTCTCGCATCGTCAGGCCGGGGATGAGGCCCATGAAGAAGAGTCCGAGCAGGATGACGACTCCGCCGAGCACTCTGGAGATGATCTCCCGGTGCTCTTGGAGGGTCTGGCCGAAGAAGCCGAAGAGCGCGCCGCCGGAGACGAACACGGCGGTGAAGCCGAGGACGAACAGGCCCGCGCCGGCCACCATCCGGCCGCGCCGGGCCTCGGCGAGGTCGGAGCCGCCGACGCCGGTGACGTAGGAGAGGTAGCCGGGGACGAGCGGCAGGACGCAGGGCGAGAAGAAGGAGACGAGCCCGGCGAGGACTGCGATGGGCAGGGCCAGTATCAGGGCCCCGCTCATGACCGTCTCGTTGGGCTCGACGGCGAGGGTCAGCACCGGATCACTTCTCCGCCGCGATGGGCTCGATCATCTTGCGCAGCTGGTCCTCGCCGAGGCCGATGAGCGCGCGGGCGGCGATCTTTCCGTCCCGGTCGAGTACGAGCGTCGAGGGGATGGTCTGGAGGCTGAGGGTGCCCTTGGGGAAGCGCAGCAGGAGCTTGCTGTCCGGGTCGTGCAGGCTCCGGTAGGGGATCCCGAACTCCTCGTCGAAGGCCTGGGCGGCCTGCGTGGTGTTGCGGATGTTGATGCCCACGAACTCGACGCCCTTGGACTTGAGGTCCTTGGACACCGTGGCGAAGTGCGGGGCTTCGGCCCGGCAGGGGGCGCACCAGGAGCCCCAGACGTTGAGGACGACGACCTTGCCCTTGAGGTCGGCGACGTCGAGGGTGCCGCCGTCGACGGTGGCGCCGTCGAGCTTGGGGGCGGGCTTGCGGTCCGCCTTGGCGACGTTGTAGACGCCGCCGGAGCCGCGCACGAAGTTGATGCCGGATCCGTTGGAGGTGCTGCCGCCGCCGTCCGTGTCTCCGCACGCCGTCAGGGTCAGGGCGCCCGCGGCCGTCACCGCGGTCAGCAGGAGTGCGCGGCCGCTGGTCGAGCGGCTGCGTCGGGGGGCGCTGCTAAGGCTCATGTGAAAAGTTTCGCATGGGCGTTTTATGGATCTTGCGCACCCCCCGGCGGACTCCGGGAGGAGGCCGTACCGCGAGGTCAGGCCGCCGAGAGGTAGGATTTCCAGCCGCCGGCCGGGGACTGGCCGGGGGTCAGTTCGCGGAGCCTGGCGAGGACCTTCGGGTCCTGGACGTCGAGCCAGTCCACGAACTGCCGGAAGGATACGAGGCGTACGTCCTTTTTGTCCGACATGGCCTTGAGGGCTTCCTCGACGGCATCCATGTAGATCCCGCCGTTCCACTCCTCGAAGTGGTTGCCGATGAACAGCGGCGCGCGGTTCGACTCGTACGCCCGCTTGAAGCCGTTGAGGTAGGCGCCGGTGGCCTGCCGGCGCCAGGCCGGGTAGTTCGACGGGACGCCGCGGGTGGCGTTCTTCGACTGGTTGGCCAGGATGTTGTAGTCCATGGACAGCACCTCGAAGGAGTGGCCGGGGAACGGCAGGCCCTGCAGCGGCAGGTCCCAGATCGCGCCCTTCTTCGCCGGCCACATCTGCAGCCCGCCCGGCGAGCTCGCGTCGTAGCGCCAGCCCAGCTTCTCCGCCGTCGGCAGCAGCGCGTCCCGGCCGAGCAGGCACGGGGTGCGGGCGCCGATCAGTTCCTTGTCGTAGTCGAACGGCAGCGGCTCCAGGTCGGTGAAACCGGTGTGCGTGCGCCAGTTCTTGACGAAGGACTTGGCCTGGTCGATCTCGTCCTGCCAGTCGGCCTGGCTCCAGTTGCCGACCGAGCCGGAACCCCCGCAGAAGTGCCCGTTGAAGTGCGTGCCTATCTCGTGGCCGTCGAGCCACGCCTGCCGGACGTTCTGCAGGGTGAGGCGGACGTTCTCGTCCTTGAGGTAGCCGATGTCGGACGCGCCGACCCGGTTGTTCGGGGGCCGGTAGAGGTTCTTCTTCGACTCGGGCAGCAGGTAGATGCCCGAGAGGAAGAACGTCATGGCCGCGCCGTGGTCCTTGGCCACCTTCAGGAAGCGCGGGAAGAGGCCGTTGCCGACCTCGCCCGCGCCGTCCCAGCTGAACACGACGAACTGCGGCGGGGTCTCCCCCGGCTGCAGCGGCACCGGCTTCCCGGGCTGGTGGGGCTGCGGGCCGGTGTCCGCGGTGGAGCCGTCGCCGATCGGCTTCGCGGCCGGGCCGCTCGGCCGTGGGGAGCCGGTCTTGATCGGACCGAGGGCGCCCTTGCCGGCGCCGGACGAACCGCCCGAGCTACAGCCCGCGATGCCCGCCGCGGCCGCCGCCCCGAGCCCCAGACCGAGTGCTCCCCTCCGGGTTATCCCGCCGAAGTCGCGCATGTGCACCGTTCCCGTCCCCGTCGTTCGCGAGCCCTCACCCTGTCCATATAAACGGACAATTGGTAAGAGGGGTCTACCCGACACGGTGGTTCCCGCGCAGCACGCGTTTATTGGGGATGGCCGATAACGATCAGGCGCCGAACGCCTTCGACTTCCCCTTCACCGGCTTCGCACCCGCCAGCAGGTGCGAGGGCACCAGGTCCCGCGCCGGCTCGCTGTACCCGACCGACACCAGCCGGTCGCCCTCGTACGTGAACGACGTCAGCGAGGCCAGCGTGCACTGCCGGCGCCGCGGGTCGTGCCACAGCCGGCGCTTCTCCGCGAAGCTCCGCACGATCCAGATCGGCAGCTGATGGCTGACCGCCACCGCCTCGTGACCGCGCGCCGCGTCCCGCGCCGCCTCCAGCGCGCCGGTCATCCGCACGACCTGCTCGATGTACGGCTCGCCCCACGAGGGACGGAACGGGTTCGTCAGGTGCTTCCAGTTGCCGGGCTTGCGCAGCGCGCCGTCGCCGACACCGAAGGTCTTGCCCTCGAAGACGTTCTCCGCCTCCAGCAGCCGCGAATCGGTCGCCAGGTCCAGCCCGTGGCTCTTGGCCACCGGCGCCGCGGTCTCCTGCGCCCGCTCCAGCGGCGACGCCACGACGTACGTGATGTCGCGGCCCTCCAGGTGCTCGGCCACCCGGTCGGCCATCAGCCGGCCCAGCTCGGACAGGTGGTAGCCGGCCCGGCGGCCGTAGAGCACGCCGTCCGGGTTGTGCACCTCGCCGTGCCGCATCAGGTGGACAACGGTGATCTCGCTCATGCCGTGGCCTCCGTCGCCTCGGCGGCCGCGCGGGCCGCGGCCGGCAGCGCCGCCGCGATGCGCTCGACCGCCCGCTCGTCGTGGGCAGTGGAAACGAACCAGGACTCGAACGCCGACGGCGGCAGGTACACGCCGTCCGCGAGCATCGAGTGGAAGAACGCGTTGAAGCGGAAGGACTCCTGCTTCTTCGCGTCGTCGTAGTTGCGCACCTCGTCCGCGGTGAAGAACACCGAGAACATGTTGGACGCGGTCTGCAGCCGGTGCGCCACGCCCTCCTTGGCGAGCGCGCCCGTGACCAGGCCCTGGATCTCCTTCGACACCGCGTCGACCTTCACGTACGCGGCCTCGTCCAGCAGCCGCAGCTGCGCCAGGCCCGCCGCGGTCGCCACCGGGTTACCGGAGAGCGTGCCCGCCTGGTAGACCGGGCCGACCGGGGCCAGGTGGCCCATGACGTCCGCGCGGCCGCCGAAGGCCGCAGCCGGGAAGCCGCCGCCCATGACCTTGCCAAAGGTCATCAGGTCGGGCTTGACCCCGTCGACGCCGTACCAGCCGGCGCGCGAGGTGCGGAAACCCGTCATGACCTCGTCGGAGATGTACAGCGCGCCGTCCTCGCGGCACAGGTCGGACAGACCCTGGTTGAAGCCCGCCGCCGGCGTGACCACGCCCATGTTGCCGGGCGCCGCCTCCGTGATCACACAGGCGATCTGGCCGGGGTGCGCGGCGAACGCGGCCCGCACCGATTCCAGATCGTTGTACGGCAGCACGATGGTGTCGCCGGCCTGCGCGCCCGTGACACCCGGGGTGTCCGGCAGCGCGAACGTCGCCAGGCCCGAGCCGGCCGCGGCCAGCAGCGCGTCCACGTGCCCGTGGTAGCAGCCCGCGAACTTCACGACCTTCGCCCGGCCCGTGAAACCGCGCGCCAGCCGGATCGCCGACATCGTGGCCTCGGTGCCCGACGACACCAGCCGCACCTGCTCCACCGGCTCGATCCGGGCGACGATCTCCTCGGCGAGCGCGACCTCGCCCTCACCGGGCGTACCGAACGACGTGCCGCGCGCGACGGCCGCCTGGACGGCCTCGATGACCTGCGGATGGGAATGGCCGAGGATCATCGGCCCCCACGAGCAGACGAGGTCGACGTACTCGCGGCCGTCGGCGTCGGTGAGGTACGGACCGGTACCGGACACCATGAACCGGGGCGTTCCGCCCACGGCGCGGAACGCGCGTACGGGAGAGTTCACGCCGCCGGGGGTCACGACTGCCGCCCGGTCGAAAAGAGTCTGCGAAACTGGGGCCTGGTATGGGTAGCTCACACCAGCCATGGTGTCAGAGCCCCGGACCGTCTTGCGGACAGGTGTTTCACCGTCGTGCCGCGGGGGAGGTCACTGCCATGATGATCAGGCTGCGCGGTGGGGTCCGGGCGGCCGGTAGAGCAGTCGGGTGGAGATATGCAACGCGGTGGCGGACCGGGCGAGGGAACCGACGGGCTGGACGGCCTGGGTCCTGAGCGCGCCCGCGGCCGCCGCGGCAGGCACCGGCGCAAGACGACCGACGCGGCAGCGGTACCGTCCACGAGCAGGAATGGGGGCCGCGGCATGGGGGTGACGTACAAGTACTTCGGCGCGCCCGACGGCGCCACGGCGGCCCGCGTCCCGATCTCCATGCGCCCCGAGGAACTCGGCGGCGACGAACTCGGCATGGGCGGCCTCTTCACCAAGATCAAGCCGGAAACCGTGGCCGCGATGGTCCTGACCGGCATCGAGGGCATACCGCTCCACAAGGTCCCCCCGCTGGAGCTCGTCGTCCTGCACCCCGACTACGCGGTGGTCAAGCTCCCCATGACCGTCGTCGACCCGCTGCGCGACATCGCCGAGGAATCGGTGGGCGCGGCCGCCTTCATCTGGTCCACGGTCCCCGACCGCGGCGGCCCCCGCGACGCCTTCAACGTCTACCAGCTGCTCCACGAGTGGCAGGACTTCTCCATCCGCCTCCACGAGGCCGGCCACCAGCCGTACTGCCTGGTCTGGCCCTGACCTGGTCTTTGGTCATGCTCGGACGGCCCTGCGCAGGGGCTGCCCGGCCGCGCCCGGAAGCCGCCCGTCAGGCGGCCAGGGCACATTGAGGGCACACGGCTGAGGAACGCGCCCTGGGTGTGCCCTCCGCCTCGGTGCCATCGCCTTCATCGGTGAAGGCCGCGTCGATCGCCTTACGCGTCCGCGTCTCGCTTGTCGGCAGCAGGTGCGTGTAGGTGCGCAGGGTGAAGCCAGGGTCCGAGTGCCCGAGGTACTCCGAGAGCGCCTTGATGCTCTCCCCCGCGTCCAAGAGGACGGACGCGTACGCGTGCCGGAGGGCATGCATCCCGTCCTCCGGGGCGGACTGGAGGTACTTCGCACCGCGCTCGCGGGGCGGGATGACCCCGGCCGCGGCGAGGGCGAGCTTCCAGACTCCCTGGTTGAAGACGCTGCGGTTGTACGCCCGCCCCTTCTCGTCCACGAAGAGGAGCCGGAACGTCTTCGGTTCACCGTCAGGCTTGCCCCAGGGCAAAGTGACCGCGGTCGGCGAGAACTCCTTCATGTGGACCTTCAAGGCTGCGGCGAGCTGCGCGGACAGCGGCACCGAGCGGATCCGGTTGCCCTTGGGCAGAGCGAACACGGCCTTCGTGCCCACGATCCGCACCTGGCGGTTGACGTGGATCCAGCCGCCCTTGAAGTCGATGTCCGTATCGGCGATGCCGAAGACCTCGCCCTGGCGGAGGCCGCAGCCGAAGGCCAGCTTGCCACCTCCCTGGAAGCGCTTCGGCAGGCCGGCGATCACCGCGCGCACCCGCTCCAGGGTCCACGGGACGACCTTCTTCTTGGTCACCGTGGGGAGCTTGACCGAGCTCGCCTTGCAGGGGTTCTTGGGCAGCAGGCCGTCGTCCACGGCCGCCCCGAGGATGCTGGAGAGGACGTCGAAGATCCCCTCGATGGTCGACGCTCCGAGGTCCGTGTCCTGGAGCTTGCGTATCCAGCCCTGGATGGTGGACGGCTGGTTGAGCGAGCGCAGCTCGCGCCGTCCGAGGTGGGCGGTGATGTGGTTGCGGACCGTGGCCTCGTACCGGAGGGCGGTCGTGGGGCCGGCGGAGTTCGCTTCCAGCCACTTCTGCGCGTAACTGGCGAGCGTCTCCTTGGTCGCGCTGGGAGCGACGTAGGTGCCGTGCCGCAGTTCGACGTCGACCTCGGCGGCCCGGTTGTCGGCCGCCGCCTTCGTCTCGAAGTTCTCCTTGCGCTGCTGTTGGTCGAGGTCGCGGTAGCGGACCTGCCAGCGCTTGCCGATCCCATGGTCGGCGGTCGGCACCATCGGCCTGGTACGGCTCCTGTGCTCGGCGCAGTCGGCCTCCCCAGGCTTGGGGTGGGACTTGTGCCAGCGGTCGTACACGTCAGCCAAGAAGGGCCTCCCGGAAGCGGTCGAGGGTCCAGGAGGCGGAGCGGGCGACGGGGTTCGGCTCGCTCCACACCGGCAGCAGGGCGGTGGGCGACACCCCGAGGGCGGCAGCGATGACGACGAGGTCGTCGATGTCGCAGCGCCGACGCGCGCGTTCGGTGCGGCTGACGGCGATGTTCGTCAGCGGCCTGCCCAACGCGGTGCAGCGCTCGGCGAGCTGCCGCTGGGAAAGTCCGCGCAGGAGTCGTATTCGTTCGATGGTGCGGGCGACTTGGAGTCCCGCTGGGCCGATTTCTACAGGTCGAGTTGCCATGACGAATAGCCGTAACTCGATTTCCGACACCTGGCAATAGATAGCTCACAAACTCCTCAACAGTTGGAATTATTGAGCATTACTAGAGTCCAGACGCACCACCTCAGATCCCTTCACCTCAAGCCGTTGACCTGCACTAATAGCGATTGCACGGCAGGCAGGACCCACCAAGGGCGAGCATCGGGTGACGCACCCCACACTCGCGAGCAGGGTCGGAATTGAGCCCTATTTAGAGAAACTAGAGCTACCGCCAGGGGCTATTTAGTCAACCGGGGATCCGCACCTACTGTTACGGAACTCGACGCCCGTCGAGGCGAATGCAAAGTCCTCGGAATGCCACTGGACTTTTGCATCCGGGGCATGGCTGTGTTGTCCACGCCCGACGTCCGAAACCGCAATTGGAGCCCTATGCCCCGCACGTCCTCCCACCGCTCCGGCACTGCCGGGCGGGAGTCCATGGCCACTCCCCAGGAGGTCGCCTCCTACCTCGATGTACCGGTGAAGACGCTGTACCAGTGGAAGTACCGGGGAATCGGTCCCAACGTCCACAAGGTCGGCCGCCGCCTTCGGTACCGCTGGCAGGACGTGGACGTATGGCTGCGTAACCAGGCGGCGTACGACCTCACCGCCTAATCCCGACGAGCACGGGACAGCAAAGCGGCCCCGGCGGGCCAACGCCGAGGGCCGAAGATTCCACATCGCATCGCCCAAGCCTGAGCAATTGACCCGGTGGCGGCAGGGCTGGTCCTGCCCCACCACAACGCGATCGGCGTGGAAGGCAGAAAGGGCACGGCGCCTTCTGCGGAAGAAAACTCGTCCACGCCCCCGCCCACGTCACTCCCTGCGCGATCGAGCGATAGGGATCGCCCGGGAATCGATGAACCGCTCCAGCCACCACCCAGCTCGCGGGCTCCTCAGGTGCGAACCTGCCCGAACTGCTCTTGGCGTCCATGGACATCGATCCCAGGAGTCGAGGTGCGCCCCGGCTGGGAGCAGCGTGGCGATGAGCTCTACATGGTCGCGCAGTGGAGGTCGGCCGCGTCGCAGAGGCTGGACGTCTGGATCTGGCTGAAGGATGCGACTGGTTCCAAGGCTCTCTATCCCGCCGACCCGCCCGCGATCGGGTACTACAACATGACAACTGGATCCGCAGGGTTCATCAAGAAGCAGAAGATCGGCGTGCCGCTAGAGAAGGGGCGGCGCTACGAGGTCTGCATCTACGTCCTGCCGTACAAGCCCAATCAGCCCGGCCCCAAGATTTCCAATCCTGAGGTCGACGGGCTGATGGCCGGTGTGCTCTATGAGTGAGATCCAGGTGCTTGCGTGCCGGCGCCCCTGCATGAGGTCTTCGCAGCCTGGCGCGGCGAGGCAACCTGGCGCACGGGCGGATGCTCGTGCGCCCGGGTCATTGCGCGAGGTGCAGGTTGGGTGCCCCCATGCCCGGGCTGGAGCAGGAGGGCTATCTGACGTCGCCCACGGCGGTGGAACTCGGCAACGCTCCTGAAATCGGACAAAGCCCCAGGTCGGCGACCTGGGGCTTTGTTTGTCGTCTGGACCTTTCAGGCTGCGTCGCGCCCTCCGCTTGCCCGATCACCCGCCACCTCGGCCTGGTGGGCGGACATGGACGTCAGACGGGCCGGAGCGACCGCCCTCGCAGCCTCGGGCCCTCTGCGCTGTTCGTCTCAGGCCAGGTGGCCTGGCTGTGTTGGGTGTGGGGGCTGGACAGGGTTGCCCTTGTCCAGCCCACTGTCGACGGCCGTGTTGTGCAGCGCTCGTCGGGCCTGTCTATGCTGCGCCCCTCGCCGCGGTCGGCCCCGGGGGTTAGGGGTTAGGGGAGGGTGGGCCAGGCAGGGGTGCCGGGAGCGATTTTGCCGGCGCCGTCGCCTCGGTAGAGGTTCATGCCGTTGTCCCAGCGGCCGAGGATGTCGGCTTTCCCGTCGCCGTCGAAGTCCGCGGCGTGGATCTGCATCTTGCCCCAGGTGTTGTCGGGCCAGATGGAGACGCCCTTGTTGAGGCCTCCTTGGGCGTTGCCGTCGTACCGGGCGAGGGTGCCGCTCGAGGTGAGGCCGATGACATCGTCAAGGCGGTCGCCAGTGAAGTCGGCGGCGGTGAAGAGCTTCATGCCCTTCCAGGAGTTGTCCGGCCACATGTTGCGCTTAGTGCCGCTGAGGGTGCCGTCGGGGGCTGCGGAGTAGGCGTAGAGGCCGCCGTTGTTCCAGATGGTGATCAGCCCGTCGCGGCTGCTCTTGTCGGGCTTGAAGCGGGTGATGTCCAGCATGCCGCTCCAGTCGGTCCCGTCCGGCCACATGCGCTTGGCGGAGGCGAACGAACCAGAGGCCTGGCCTGCGTAGAGCTGGAGGCTGCCGTCGGACCAGACGGAGGCGACGTCGGCGTGGCCGTCGCCGTTGAAGTCACCACCGATGAGCTTCTTGACGCTCTTCCAGCTTCCGTCCTGCTTCCACAGGGCCCTTCCGTACTCGAAGGTGCGGTCGGTGCGGCCATGGAAGGCGTGGAGGTTGCCGTCGTTGGTGACGGCGGCGATGTCGGCACGGCCGTCACCGTTGAAGTCGGCGCTGGTCATGACGTCGCTGACGTTCGGTACGAGGTCGCTGAGGCGGATCTGCTGGATCCAGTCGGCGATGTCGTCAGTGCGGGTGGAGACGCCGTCGGTTCGGGTCTCCGTCTCACCCAGGCAGCCGCCCTGCCAGGCACGGGTGTGCAGTCCGGCCAGCTCCAGGTTGCCGCCGCGTTCGCGGAGTGCGGGACCGCCCATGTCTCCCTTGCACAGGGTGCCGGTGGTCTTGGGCGCGACGGCGAGCGTCGTGGGGGAGGCAGCCGACACCGTGAACGTACTGACCCGCAGCTTGTTGGGTGTCCACTCGGTCTTCGTGCGGCCGAATCCTGCCATCTGCAGTTCCTCGCCCGCCTCGGGCGGGGTGGTTGCGATGTCGACGGTGTCGATGTTCGAAGCGCGCTTGGCGAGCTTGACCATGACGACGTCGCGCTCGGCTCGGGGGAGAAGCTCGACGGCTTCGGTGACGAGCCCGGCGGTGGCGGACAGGTCGGTGCGGCCGACGGTGATGGTCGTCTTCTGCTTCGGCTTGCCGGCGGCCACAGTGCCGGTGGCGTCGGTGGCGAAGCAGCTCTTGGACGTAAGGACCCACAACGGGTCGACGAGTACGCCGGAGCACGCACGCGCCGGGTCGCCTTCGCCGATGACGAGCTTGGCGGTGAACGCATAGATGTCTGGGGCGGTCGTGCCGACGGTCGCCCGGGCAGACTGGGTGGTGCCGGTCCACAGGAGGCTGGTGGCCAGGGCTGCGGTAAGACCGGCTGCCGTCCATGTGAGGCGAGGACGGGAAGTGGACATGGTGGTTCCTAGGATGAAGGCAGGACGACGCCCAAGCTGACGAGACGTCGGATGATGATCACGGAGCGCGCTGCGCCGGGTGGCGTGGGCCCAGCTCAGTTCAGGACGCGCAGCTCGATGAGGGTCGAGCGGACCCTGCTCGCGCCGGCCTCGCCGTAGCCGGTGAAATCGTTGGCCGGGGCCTCGATGACGTCCGTCTTACCATCGGCCTTGATCGTGGTCCGCACCGGGTATGCCGCGGTCGTGATGCCGTAGGCGTCGGGCAGCTCGAGCGTCACATAGGCGGGCTTGGCCTTGACGTCGAAACAAAAGGTCTTGTCACCCGTACGCGAAATGATCTTGATGTCCGCGACACCCTCGCAGGCAATGAGGTTGATACGGCCATCACCACGCTTGAGCGTGATACCCGAGTCGGCCTTGATGGCCGCGGAACCGGGGTAGGAGAAGTTTTCCAGCAGGCTGGGAATTTCCGTCTCGGAAACTGCCGCCGGCGCTGCCGCGTGGGGCTCTGCGTGGGCGAGGCCAAACCCCGTAGCCGCCACCGCCATTACCGAAGCCAGTGCGAGGGGCAGAGCCTGCCGCGCGCGAAGGATAGACACAATTGGCCTTTCAGGGGCAGGAATAGAGGTCTGGTCAGGACCTCGCAAGCCACAGAAGTTAATCATGGGTAGCGATGCGGAATGTCCGCTTCCTCTGTGATCCGCCTCTCAAGCCGGACCAGCCTCAGGAGGTGGCCCCGACCTGCTTGGTTTCGCTGGGATGGTGTAGTTGTAGGATCACTCGATCTCGGTCCGCGCCTCATGCTTTGACTGACCATCAGCATGCGAATGGGCGTCTCCGCCCTATGCCGGCAGCGCGCTTGACTCAATTTTTCAGCGCTCGGCGGACCGAGTCGTATTCACGACGCAAGGGGGATCCCGCCGTATGAGACGGCGCATATCTTCCCGGCCCCTCGGGTCGGGAGCACACGACAGATTCAAGTTCGGTCGCAATGCCGTTAGCCTGCTGCTGGCCACCGGGCTCTTCTCAGGCCTCCTGGGTGCACCGGCGGCGACGGCGGCCGAGACACCGAACGCACTGGACCCGGACACGCGCAAGCAGATCGTCCAAATTTGGAAGACCGCAGGCGCCGGCTTGAGGGCAGCTGCCGAGAACGCGCTGCTCGGCGGAGACGACGCGATCCGTCAGTTCCTCGACGAGGCCGAGTCCGTCCAGTACGACGACAACCGGATCGACGCGGCCCGCATCGCCTCAACCAGTGGTCCGGCCACGCGGGCAGCGGCCAAGGAGGCCCTGTTCAAGAGCCCGCAGGAGCTCGAAGCCTTCCTCCTGGACGGTTACGAAGAGCCCTTGGATGAGGACCGCAAGGTCGAGATCGCAAGGCTCGCGACCTTGGGAAGCCCCGGTGTCCACGACGCTGCCAAGGCAGCCTTGGAAGGGACCTTCGCTGACCGCGAGGAGTTCTTGGCGACTGGGCAGTACGAGGCGCAGGCCGACGATGATCGGGTGGAGACGGCGCGGCTTGCGACCCTGGGTGGCCCGAACGTGAAGGCTGCCGCCAAGGTGGCGCTTCAGGGGACGCCCGAGGACATCGTCGAGTTCCTGGAGATCGGGCAGTTCACCGCCCGCAATCGCGACCAGGAGCACGCCTCCATCCAGCAGCTGACCGACCAGGCTGCTGCGGCGGGCAAGCAGGCTGAGGATGCCACCAAGAAGGCGCAGGAGGCCTCGAAGAAGGCGATCGAGTCCTCGAACCTGGCCAAGGAAGCTGCGAAGAAGGCCGCTCAGGAGACCCTGGCTGCCAAGAACGATTCCAAGCGGGCAGCCGTGAAGGCGGCTCAGGCCGCGGATGCGGCCCGTGCGGCCGCGCAGGCCGCGCAGGAGGCGATCGGTTCAGCGAACGCCGCCAACCGTGCCGCCCGGCGTGCCGCCTTGGCCGCCGCCCAGACGGCATCGGCTGCCGCGGCCGCATCCGACGCTGCGAACAACGCCTACCAGGCAGCCATCGCCGCGGCCGGCGATGCCGCCAAGGCGGACGTCGCGAACAAGGCCGCAGCAACGGCAGACCAAGCCGCAAAGCTGGCGAAGACCTCGGCCGAGGCTGCCAACATGGCAGGAAAGGCCTCACTGGCCGCCGGTGTCGCAGCGAGGGCCTCCAAGAGCGCCAGCGCCAACGCCCTCGTCGCAGCCGACAATGCCGACGACGCACAGAAGTACGCCGAAGCCGCAGGCCTGCACTCGAGCGAGGCCCGCGCGGCGGCTGCTGAGGCCCGGCGCCACGCCGAAGCGGCCGACCGCGCCGCCGACCGTTCCGCAAGGATGGCTGAACGCTCGGCCGCCCTCGCCTTCCAGGCCAGGGACGCCGCCAACTCCGCCGCCAAGCACGCCACGAACGCTGCGGTCTTCGCGCGGGAAGCTGCCAAGCAAGCGGGCATCACCAGCAAGTACGCAGCAACCGCGAAGAAGAACGCGGACGCTGCCAGGGAGGCCGCAACGGACGCCAAGATCGCGGTCGCCACCGCCTTCAGCGTCCACGCCCTGGCCCGCGAAGCCGAAGCAGACGACCTGCAGACCCGCACCGAAGCCGGCATCGAACGCGCCCGCTCCCTCAAAGCCGCCAGCGAAGCGAGCATCTCCTCCTTGGCAGCCCAGCAGGTCCAGGCTCTTGCCCTCGACGACGCGGCCGCCTCGCTTGCCGCCGAGGCCGGCCGGCCCGATGTCGACGTCAAGGCCACTGCAGCCAAGGGCCGCGAGCTGGCCGTGCAGGCCATGAAGCTTCTCGGCCCCTTCCACCAGGAGGCCGCAGCCCGCGCGCTGTCCGGTACCGACCAGGACGTCCTTGACTACCTGCGCACTCGGTGGAAGCAGGCCAACGAAGATGACATCCGTGCCAAGGTCGTCCACCTCGGTTCACAAAGCCCGTACCCGTCGGTGCGTACCGCCGCCACCGCAGCGCTCAAGGGCACACCTGAGCAGATCAACGGTTTCTACACCACTGGCCAGTACGCCGTCGGCGCCGACGACATGAAGGTCGACGTCGCGCGTCTGACCAACACCGGCGGCACCGGCGTCAAGGAAGCCGCCAAGGCAGCCCTGGCCGACGGCACGGGCAAGGCGCTGGCCACTTTCCTCCAGGTCACCCAGTACGCCGAGCGCCTCACCGACGAACAGGTAGTCGCAGCCCAGCTGACCAGCACCCCCGACAAGCAGCTCACGGAACTCTCCTCCGCCGCGAAGATCGCCCTGGCCGGCCCGCCCCAGCTGCTGCACGAGTTCATCGCCACGGGCCGTCACATGGCCCAGCGCAAGGACAACCTCACCGCCTACCACAACGCTCAGATCAGCGTCCTGCTCGCCGAAGGCAGGGTCATCACGGCCACGGCTGACGGCAACAGCTGGCTCGCCGCGAAGGCGGCCGCCGACGCGGCCAACGCCGACAAGGAAGCCGACGCCGCAGCCAAGAAGGCCCAAGCGTCAGCCGACGAGGCCAAGGGCTACGCCGAAAAGGCGAAGAAGTCCGCCGAAGCCGCCGAGGCAAGCGCCCGGGATGCCGCGAAATCCGCAGCGACTGCCCGCGCCGCAGCCGACCGCGCCGATGCCGACGCCATCGCCGCGGAAAACTCCGCAATCGAAGCACAGTTCTCCGCCGACTACGCGCGCCAGTCCGCAGTCCAGGCCACTGCCTCCGCTGCCCAGGCTCGGACGTCAGCCATCGCCGCAGGCAAGAGCAGCGCCGAAGCCGCCGCTCACGCCAAGAACGCCTGGCAGACCACCCTCGTCAAGCGCGAAAAGGAGCTCGCCGAAGCCCGTCGGCAGGCCGCCGAGCAGCGCGACCAGGAACAGGCACGCTCCAAGAAGCGCGTCTGCGTCCCCCACCCAACTCGGGACACGTTGGCACCGCTCATGCCCTGTCTCGCCTCACCAGACGACTCCATCATCAAGATGCCGGAGATCGACCCCACCATGCGGTCGATCGTGTTCGAACTCGCCGGCATCAACGACATCAAGGAGTGCATCAAGAACCCCACCGGGTTCAACTGCCTGATGGCTGCGGCCGGTGCCCTGCCCGTGGGCAAGCTCAAGATCGTCGGCAAGATCGGCGACGGCATCGAGAGCGTTCTGGGGAACCGGCAGGCCCTCCGCTCCGTCGGTTGCCTCATCGGGGCCGCGGCACACAGCTTCCCCGCGGGCACCAAGGTGCTGATGGCCGATGGCTCCTACCGCCCCATCGAGCAGATCCAGACCGGCGACCTCGTCACCGCCACCGACCCCGTCGACGGCGAAACCGGACCACGCGCGGTCACCCGCACGATCGCTACCCCAGACGACCGCGACTTCACGGACGTCACGCTCACGGACGGATCCGGTCTGACCTCGACCGACCACCACCCGTATTGGGCGGAGAACCGCAAGCGCTGGATCGACGCCGTCGACCTCCGCGTCGGCGACGCCCTACGAACCCCGGTCGGCACCGCGGTACAGGTCGGCGCGACCAGCCACTGGAAGGGCCTCCAGCCCGCCTACGACCTCACGGTCGATGACCTCCACACGTACTACGTCAACACCGGCACGACCGACGTCCTTGTCCACAACACCGACGAAACGTGCCCGATTTGGGTCAAGCAAGCATTCGACAAGCTCCCTGCCTCGCCGGAAGGTTTTCCGACGGAAGGCTACGCTTTCTACCCTGATGGCAAGCCGCTGTGGGATACGACTGTAAAGAGCGGCAAGGGTCCGAACTCGGAAGATGTAAATAGATTCCTACAGGCTTCGGATGACTTCCCGCCCTTCAGGGGATATGCGAGCGTGTCGCATCACGCCGAGGTGAAACTTGCCTGGGAAATGCGAAACAAGGGAGGCTCTGGGGATATGCATATCGTGATCAACAAGAACTATGTCTGCCCGAGGGTCTCTGGAGCGAACGCCGCAGGCTGTCGACAGGCCGTTCCGGCCATCCTCTACGAGGACCAGACCTTGTGGGTACACTACCCGGGCATGGCAAAGGGCATTCCACTCAAGGGCACGGCCAAGCGGAAGCCGTAAGGATGGATGTAGCAGCATGATTGTCCTCGGCACCACGCACATAGGTCCCACATACGCTAGGACTGACGATGAGATCGGCGCCCTCGTCGATCACATTATGAACGACCTGCCCCAAGGATCGACGACTCCAGATGGATTCGCCGTCATGCCTGAAAAGGCCGTGGTGAGTATCGTCAAGGGAAAATATCCTGAGGAGACCGACGAGAGGTGGGCAAGGAATTTTCTGTATGTGAGCGTGAATACCGGGAACGGATACGGGGCACTCAAGTGGTGGACTTCGGACACGCCTGAGGGTGCAGACGATAACCACGTGTCCAGGTTCATCTGGACCTCTGGTAACCCGAACCCTCCGTCGTTTAGTCCCAAGTTGATCTCGGATTCCGGTACGCCCAGCTATTACCCGCCTGAGGCTGCCATTCCCGTGGCGCAGGTCCGCGAAGCCCTTGAAGAGTTCTGCCGGACTCGTACGGGCGATCGGCCCGAAAGTGTCTCCTGGCTTCTGCTTGAGCAGACCGTGTGATGCGCTGGAATGGCTCATAGGGGAGGGTGCTGCACGCCGTACCGGCGTGCAGCACCCTCCTCTCCTATTCGGCCGGTCGCTCATCGGTCTGGATGGTGCCCCGCCCCTCCACAGGAGGGCACATCCAGGGCACATGAGCGCGGGAAGAGGCGCGGACCTGTGAGAACTACCGAGGAGCGTTTTCGCTGGTCAGCACACATTCCACCGGGAAACCCCAGGTCAGGGCCACGGGCCCGTCATTCGCTCCACGAGTGGCAGGACTTCTCCATCCGCCTCCACGAGGCCGGCCACCAGCCGTACTGCCTGGTCTGGCCCTGATCCTTCCCGCCCCCGGCCGCAGGGCATGCTGGTCGGGGGTCGCCGCGCTCGCCGAGCGCGCCCGAGGACGGGACGGCACGCACATGGACACCAGCGCGGGTACGGGCATCCGGCTACGGGACGTCGAGGACGGCGATCTCGACGTCTTCTGGGGAATGTCGAGCGACCCCGAGGCGAACCGGATGGCCGCCTTCACCACCAAGGACCCGTACGACCGGGCCGGCTTCGACGCGCACTGGGCGCGGCTGCGCGCCGACGCGTCGATCGTGCTGCGGACCGTGGTCGACACGGACGGCGAGGTCGTCGGGAACACCGCCGTGCACGGGCCCGCCGAGGAGCGCACGGTGTCGTACGGGATCGTCCGGGCGCACTGGGGCCGCGGGCTGGCCACGGCCGCGCTCGCCGCGCTGCTCGCCGAGGTGACCGAGCGGCCGCTGCACGCGCGGGCGGCCGCCGACAACGCGGGGTCGCTGCGCGTGCTCGACAGGTGCGGGTTCCAGGTCACGGGCCGCGAGACCAACTGGGCGCACGCCCGCGCCGCGGACACCGACGAGTACGTCCTCGTACTGCCCGCCTGATCGGCACCCGGGCGGGTGCGTACGGATGTCCGTACGCACCCGCCCGGCGCATTTCGGCTGTGGAGCGTCGGATGCGGTGCGTCAGATGCGGTGCACGGTGTGCAGCTTGGTGGCGTACGTGCCCGTGCCGTCGAGGGTCGAGGCACCCGCCAGGTCCGACATCGTCGGCCCGTGGCCCGTCTTGCGGCTGGACACGAAGCGGCGCTTGCCCTCGGTGTCCTTGCCCAGGTAGATGCCGACGTGGTCGACGGTGATCGTCGGGTTGTCGTCACCCGAGTCCGCGTTGAAGAGCACCAGGTCGCCGGGCTGCAGCAGGGCCGCGGCGGGCGGGGTGGTGCCGTTCGTCTGGTCGATCCGGACGCCCGGCGCGTAGTCGACCATGTCGCGGGACTTGCGGGGCAGCCGCGTCTTGGAGGTGTCGGAGCCCGCGGCCACCGGCACGCCGTGGTGGTAACCGAACACCATGCGGGTGTAGCCGGAGCAGTCCAGGTTTCCGACCTGCTTGCTCGACGGGCCGGTGTACGTGCCGTCGGGGAAGGTCCAGCCGAGGTTCATGTACTCGTGGAAGTCGGCGCCCTCGTAGCGGTTGCCCTGCGGGTCGAGGTAGCCGTAGCCGGCCCGGCCCAGGACCTGCTTGCCCGCGGCCTTGCCGGTGCCCGCCGTGACGGCGGGGGCGCCCGGCAGGAACATCGCCGCGTACGCGAGCACGTCGGGCGCGGTGGAGCCGGCCCAGGCACGGATCTGCGTCTCCAGCGCCGGGGTCCAGGTCCCGTCGAAGGGCTGGTCCAGGACGCGCACCCAGTCGGTGTGGGTGACGGTCGGCAGGGTCTCCCAGGTCGCGGCGGTGACCTCGAAGCGGCTGACGGTCAGCTTGACCGGCAGGTTGGTGACGCCGTTGTTGGCGAGGGCGCGCAGGCCCACCCGGCCCTTGGCGAAGGTGGTGTCGTCGGCCTCCGCGGACCAGGCGGCCGGCTCGGCCAGGTCGGAGCGCCAGGCCTTGGCCTGGATGTGGGAGCCCTCGCGGCGCACCCGGATCGTCCAGTTGGTGCCCGCGGGCACGCCGGTGGCCAGCGCGACGGTCGGCACCAGCTGCGTGACGGTGTCGGCGACCTCCTTCTCGACGCGCAGCTCGACCGCACCGGCGGTCGTGAAGGACAGCCGGGCCCGGTAGTTGTTGTGGGTGTCCTGGTAGCCGAAGGACAGCGCGTACGAACACGCCTGGCCGGTGGGCACCTTGTCGAACTTGGCCACCGAGCGGACGTCCACGTCCGTGATCTCGCCGTCGCGGAGGCTGGCGTGGCGGCTCGCGAAGTCGGTGGTCAGGCTGATGACACCGGCGCCCGGGGTCACCGAGAAGTCGGTGTCCGCGCCACCGAGGGTGGTCCAGCCACCGCCGGCCGGGGCGGTGCCCCAGTACACCCGGTCCGCCACGGGCAGCGCCAGGTCCGGGAGGGTGCGCTGGAAGTCGTCGGCGAACGGCCGCTTGTTCTCGGTGAACGTCCGCTCGGGGCCGGTCAGCACCACGGTGCGCGCGCCCTGCGTCAGGAGCGCGACCCGCTTGCCGCCGGAGGTGACCTCGGTACGGGCCGGGGTGCCGGACAGCACGTTGGTGCCGAGCGGGCCGAGGGCCACGCCCGCGAACCAGTCGGCGCCGAGGTCGGTGATGGTCACGGCGGAGCGGGGGCTGGTCAGGCCGGCACCCGCGCCCGCGGCAAGAGGCTGTACGGCGAGACCGGCAGGTGCCGCGGGGGCGGCCGCCGGGGCGGCGCTGGCCGGGGCGGCCGAGAGGGAAGCGAGGGGAACGGTGGCCGCGGTCGCGGTCAGCGCGGTGAGCAGGCTGCGCCGGGAGGTACCGGCAGGGCGGGTGTTGTTCGACATGCAGGTCATCATCCGGATGGCCGACGAACCGCTGTCGGGCGGGTGCCGAAAACGCATGTCCCCGCCGGGCCCCGCGGGCTAAGTTGCCCGGTATGGACACACACGTACGACTTGAGCCCTGGGGAGAAGACGATTTCTGGCTCCTGGAGCGCAAGAACACGCCCGAGATGACCGCGCACCTCGGCGGCCCCGAAACCGCCGAGAAGCTGGCCTCCCGGCAGCGCCGGTACGCGGCCATGAGCGCGGGCGCGCCGGAGGCCGGGCGGATGTTCAAGGTCGTACTGGTGGAGACCGGCGAGACGGCCGGCTCGGTCGGATACTGGCCGCGGGTGTGGGACGGCGAGGACGTCTACGAGACCGGCTGGGGCGTGCTGCCCGAATTCCAGGGACGGGGGGTGGCGGTCGCCGCGGCCCGTGCGGTCGTCGCGCACGTGGGCGCGCTGGATGCGGCGCGGGCGGTCCACGCGTTTCCGTCGGTGGACCATGCCGCGTCCAACGCCGTCTGCCGGGCGGCCGGCTTCCGTCTCCTCGGCACCACCGACTTCGAATACCCCCCGGGCCACTGGCACCCCACCCACAACTGGCGCTCCACACCCCCGCCACCCTGACCCCCGGCCCCTCCGGCGCCCGGGTGGCCAACTCCAGCCCCTCCGGCGTTTGAGGAGCGGGTCCGGGCAGGGCCCGGTGCCCGGCGCCAGCCGGGTTGCCTTGGGGCTCCGCCCCAAACCCCGCGCCTCAAACGCCGGCGAGGCTGGAATTGCCGCACGCAGCGCCGACAAGCCCGGGAGTTGCGCACCCGGGGCACCGGCGAGACTGGGATTTGCCGCACGCAGCGCCGACAAGGCTGGAGGTTGCCCGCAAGGGCACCGGCAAGGCCCGGGGGCGTCGGGGGCGGGCGGGGGAAAATGTTCGGGCCGGGTCGGGGAACGGTGGCATGCTGGCCGCGTGAACGCCCGACCGGAAATCCACCTCACCCTCGCCCCCGAGCTACGCCTCTTCGCCGCCCCGGACCGCCGCACCGCCCACGCCCGCACCGTCATCGACGGCACCTCCAGCCTGGGCCACGTCGTCGAATCGGCCGGCGTCCCGCTCACCGAGGTCGGCCGCATGCTCGTCGACGGCCACGAGGTCCCCGTCTCCCACGTGCCCCACGGCGGCGAATCCGTCGAGGTCCTCCCCGTCGCCCGCCCGCAGCACGTCCCCGGCGCCCCGCTCCGGTTCCTCCTCGACGTCCACCTCGGCACCCTCGCCCGCCGGCTCCGCCTCCTCGGCGTGGACGCCGCGTACGAGAGCGAGGACATCGGCGACCCGGCCCTCGCCACCCGCTCGGCCGCCGAGCAGCGCGTACTGCTCTCCCGCGACCGCGGTCTCCTGCGCCGCCGCGAGATCTTCGCCGGCGGGTACGTCTACAGCGACCGCCCCGACGAGCAGCTCCGCGACGTACTCGGCCGGTTCGCCCCCGAGCTGCGCCCGTGGACCCGCTGCACCGCCTGCAACGGCCCGCTCAGCCGGGCCGCCAAGGACACCGTCGTCGACCGCATCGAGGACGGCACCCACCGCTCGTACGACGTCTTCGCCCAGTGCGCCGACTGCGCCCGCGTCTACTGGCGCGGCGCCCACCACGCCCGCCTGGAACGGATCGTCAGCGAAGCCGTCGAGGAGTTCGGCGACACCACGACCCGCACCCGCTGACGCCCAAGCCCCCGCCGCGCGGCGGGCGCAGGGCGCGTACCGCTCAGAACGCGTACGCGTCGCCCGTGTCCAGGGCCAGCACCGCGTGCTGGTTGTCGGCCGGGTTCCCGTCGGTCGCCCCGCCGTTCCAGAGGGTGTCGATCCGTACGACCACCTCCGTGGTCGGCACCTTCAGCGGCAGCACCAGCGCGATGTGGCGCCCCGAACCGCGCACCGGCAGCGCGCCCGTCTCGCACACGATCACCCGCTGAGCGGTCCGCGCACACCCGGCGTCCAGCTCCTGCGCGTCGGCGAGGTCCACCGACAGCGTCAGCCGCACGGTCACGTTCGGCAGCGCGGCCGGCCCGTGGTTCTCCGGCACCAGCCACACCCCCAGCCGGCCGCCCGACAGCGTGAGCCGGCCGTGGTACGCCACGTCCGCCGCCACCCCGTCACCGGCTGCGGACGCGGCCCCCGGCCCGCCCAGCACCGCCGCCGCGGCAGCAGCCGCCATCAGCCTCTTCCACATGGCCGCACCGTACGCACGCACATGATCCGCTCATCGGATCACCACCCGATCGAGGACGAGCCGCTCCCCCGTACGCCCGCCTATCCTGGCCGTACCGAACGCACATCCGCCCCGCCGCGCACCCGCCGAGGAGCCCCCATGAGCAGCGCCACCGCCCCCGCCCGTACCGCCGTCGTCACCGGGGCGAGCAGCGGAATCGGCGCCGCGACCGCCCGGCAGCTCGCCGCCGCCGGCTACCACGTGGTCCTGACCGCCCGCCGCAAGGACCGCATCGAGGCCCTCGCCGAGGAGCTCACCGCGGCCGGCCACAGCGCCTCCGCGCACGCCGTCGACGTCACCGACCGGGCCGCCGTCGACGCCCTCGCCGCCTCCCTCGACCGCTTCCCCACCCTCACCGTGCTCGTCAACAACGCCGGCGGCGCGCTGGGCGCCGACCCCGTCGCCACCGGCGACCCCGCCGACTGGCGCACCATGTACGAGGTCAACGTCCTCGGCACCCTGCACATGACCCAGGCCCTGCTGCCCGCCCTCGTCGCGAGCGGCGACGGCACCGTCGTGGTCGTCTCCTCCACCGCCGGCCACTCCGCCTACGAGGGCGGCGCCGGCTACGTCGCCGCCAAGAACGGCGCCCGCGTCCTCGCCGAGACCCTCCGCCTGGAGATCGTCGGCCAGCCCGTCCGCGTCATCGAGATCGCCCCCGGCATGGTCAAGACCGAGGAGTTCGCGAAGACCCGCTTCCGCGGCGACACGGAGAAGGCCGGCAAGGTCTACGCGGGAGTGGCCGAGCCGCTCACGGCCGACGACGTCGCCGACACCGTCACCTGGGCCGTCACCCGGCCCTCCCACGTCAACATCGACCTGCTGGTGGTCCGCCCGCGCGCCCAGGCCTCCAACACCAAGGTCCACCGCGAGCTGTAGGACCCGTACGGGCGGCCGGCCGGCCGAACTCAGACGAGTCCGGCCGCCTTCAGGTGCGGCATCAGGGCCGCGGGCTTCAGGCCCGCGGCCTTCGCCGCGTCCAGGGCCCGCTTCAGGTCGGCGCCCAGCGTCGGAGTGAAGTGCAGCAGCACGATGTCGCCGGCCCGCAGCCGCGGGGTCGCGGGCGGCGCGTCGCCCCACGTCGTGAAGTCGTGCGTCCAGGTGACGAGCGCCTTCACCCCGCAGGCCTTGGCGGCCAGCCGGACGTCGTCGTTGACGGCCCCGTACGGCGGCCGCAGCAGCTTGGGCGTCCGCTCGAAGACGGCCGCCAGCCGCTCCCCGGCCCCGCACACCTCGGCGTCCTTGCCGGCCGCGTCGAGCGTGGTCAGGTCGGGGTGGTTGACGGTGTGGTTCTCCACCGTGGCCCGGCCGTCGTGGACGAGGTCGGTGAAGTACGAGGTGTCGTACGCGGTCGCCCCCGGCAGCAGGAAGAGCGACGCCGGCACCCGCTTGTCGACGAGCGTCCGGGCCGCCTCGGGGTCGTGGAACCAGCCGTCGTCGATCGTGATGAACACGACCTTCTCCGACGTCGGCACCTGCGCCACGACGGGCGGCAGCCCGACCCCCGCCGAGGCGGACCCAGCCGCCCCGAACGCCAACGAAAGTGACGCGAGCATGCCAATCACAACGCGAGATCTCCACATGCCGCACACCTTGGTCTAGACCAACTTCACCCGTCAACCCCCGTGCACGGCCCGCCAATTGACGGGCCGCCCGCCCCACGACCCCATATGGGTGAATGAGTGCGGAATGCCACCCGGCCCCGCTACGCTCCGGAAGCGTGAGCCCTCATAGGGAGGGAGCCATGGCCGTGATGCAGCACGAGACCACGATCGCGGAGGCCGCCGATCGTCTCTCCAGGGAGCTTCCCGGACATCGCGTGGAGATTCTCCAGGGGAGGCTCACTGCGACACCACCGGCCGACGGCGAGCATGCACTGTCGCTCACGTGGCTGACTGAGCGCTTCTACGACGCCGGCGCGAAAAAGGCCGGCCTGCGCTACGTCCAGAACATCGGGATCTGGCTGCCCACCGGCGAGGACGACTTCGCAGTTCCGGACTTCTCGCTCGTCACCGCGGACTTCCTGGACCACAAGGTCGTGAAGAACTGCTACGCAGCAGACGTCTTCCGCATGGTTTTGGAAGTCACCTCGTCGAACTGGTCGGACGACATCGGCGTCAAGGTGGTGAGCTACGCGAAGGCCGACGTCCCCGTCTACATCATCGCCGACCGCCACCACGACGAGGCCGTCCTCTGCTGCGACCCCCGCAACGGCACGTACCGCGTCCGCAGGACTTACAAGCGAGGCACCTCGATCACCGTCCCCGAGTACCTCGGAGTATCACTGGAGCTCCCGGTGGACCTCCTCCTCGATGGGGACGCCGACTGACACACCCCACACGCACGGAGGAGCCCGGACCGTATCGGTCCGGGCTCCTCCGTCCCCCCGACGACCCCGCACGCGGGGCGCGGCTCAGCCCTTCACGCAGATGAGCTGCTTGAGCTTGGCGACGACCTCGACCAGGTCGGTCTGCTGGTCGATGACCTGCTCGATGGACTTGTAGGCGCCCGGGATCTCGTCCACCACGCCCGAGTCCTTGCGGCACTCGACGCCCTGCGTCTGGGCTTCCAGGTCGCGCGTGGAGAAGTTCCGCTTGGCGGCCGCCCGGCTCATCTTGCGGCCGGCGCCGTGCGAGGCCGAGTTGAAGGACTTCTCGTTGCCGAGACCCTTCACGATGTACGAACCCGTGCCCATGGAGCCCGGGATGATCCCGTACTCCCCACTCCCCGCCCGGATCGCGCCCTTGCGGGTGACCAGCAGGTCCATGCCGTCGTACCGCTCCTCCGCCACGTAGTTGTGGTGGCAGCTGATCTCCGGCTCGAACTGCACCTTCGCCTTCCGGAACTCCTTCCGGACGACCTCCTTGAACAGGGCCATCATGATCGCCCGGTTGTACTGGGCGTACTCCTGCGCCCAGAAGAGGTCGTTGCGGTACGCCGCCATCTGCGGGGTCTGCGCGATGAAGACGGCGAGGTCACGGTCGACCAGCCCCTGGTTGTGCGGGAGCTTCTGCGCGACCCCGATGTGGTGGTCGGCCAGCTCCTTGCCGATGTTCCGGGACCCGGAGTGCAGCATCAGCCACACGGAACCGGACGAGTCCGTACAGAATTCAACAAAATGATTGCCGCCACCGAGCGTTCCGATCTGCTTCGCGGCCCGGTCCCGCCGGAACTTCACCTCGTCCGCGATGTAGTCGAACCGCTCCCACAACCCGCCCCAGCCCGCCGTCGGGAAGGCGTACAGCCGCGCCGGATCCACCGGGTCGCGATGCAGGCCCGCGCCCACCGGAATGGCCTGCTCGATCTTCGAGCGGAGGCGGGACAGGTCCCCCGGCAGGTCGTTCGCCGTCAGGGAGGTCTTGACCGCCGTCATGCCGCAGCCGATGTCGACGCCGACCGCCGCCGGGCAGACCGCGTCCTTCATGGCGATGACCGAGCCGACCGTCGCGCCCTTGCCGTAGTGGACGTCCGGCATGACGGCCAGGCCCTTGATCCACGGGAGGGTCGCGGTGTTGTGCAGCTGACGCATGGCGCCGTCGTCCACCGTGGACGGATCCGTCCACATCCGGATCGGGACTTCCGCCCCCGGTACCTCTACATACGACATAACTAACCCATTCCCCCGGAATCAGATCAAAAGCCTTGAAACGCAAAAGCCTCGCTCTTGGGGCCGAAAGAGACATCGGACCGGCGTCAGCAGCAGTGCGTGCGATAGACATTGTGTCCGGCCACCGCCCAGGCGGGGCAAACGGTTTTCGGGTCGAAGGAGCGTGCAGCGTGCAGCGGAAGGCAGTCGTCCTGCCGGGCATCGCGGTGGTGCTCGCGGCCCTCGTGACCGGTTGCAGTGCCGGTTCCGGGGCCGACGGGCAGCAGACCGACAACAAGGCCGGCGGCACCGCCGCCGTCGCGCCGCCCGGCAAGTACCGCAGCCTCCCCGAGCCCTGCCGTTCCGTCGGCTCCAAGCGGCTGAAGGAGATGCTCCCGGCGTCCCCGGCCCTCACCACCGAGCAGGTCGAGCAGCTGTACGCGGGCAAGGCGGACCCGTCGTACGACGCGGACCGGCGGGTCGGCTGCCGGTGGAAGTCGGAGACCTCCGACGCGACCCGGCTGCTGTACGTCGGCTACGAGCGGGTGGTCTCGTACGACTCGGCGGTCAGCGACGACGACCGGGCGCGGGAGGTGTACGAGCGCCAGCTGGAAGCCGCTCACCTGCCGGTCGCCGCGGCGACGACCCCGCCCGCGACGGGCGCTTCGGGGGCTCCCTCGTCGGGCGCGGCGTCCGCCCCGACCGCTGCGACGACATCGGCTTCGGGCGCCCCGGCCTCCGGCGCCCCGGCTTCGGGCGCGCCCGGCAGCGGGGCCGCCGGCACCCCCGGCGGCTCCCCGTCCTCTTCCACGGGTCCGGGCGCGCCCCCGCTCGGCTCGCGCCGTCTCGACAACCTCGCCGACTCCGCCTTCCTGGAGGACAAGCTCGGCGCGGCCGGTCCGACGGCTCAGGCGCGGACCGTCCGTATCGTGTTCCGCACATCCAATGTGATCGTCACCGTCGAGTACACCGTGCAGCCGACGCAGCGCGGGGTGACCCCGGACAGCGAGGAAACGCAGGTCAGCGCACAGGAGTTGGCGGCCGGGCTGGCCGAGGAGTTCGAGGACTGACAGGGGTCGGGCGCGGGCCCGCGAGGGTCCGCGCGTGACGTCTCGCACAGCAGTGCACCACTCGTCCGGGCTACCGTTGCACGGTCCCGCCGACGACCGACAGAAGGAACCATGCACCGTTCAGCCTCGCGCCTCACCCGCGTTCTCGCCTGCGCAGCCGTCCCGGTGATCCTTGTCGCCACCGGCTGCTCCTCCGACTCCGGCAGCGATTCCGGTTCGGGTTCGGGTTCGTCCTCGGGCGGCGGTACGTCCAAGGATTCCTCGGCGGCGTCGCAGACGCCGACCCCGAAGCCGACGCCGACCCTGGAGAAGGCGGCGTTCGCCAAGCTGCCCGAGCCCTGCAAGGTCGTCACGCAGAAGACGATCGAGAAGCTGGTCGCGGAGGCGAAGGACGAGGACGGTACGGCGGCCAAGTCGAACGACCTGTCCAGCCGTGCCACCTGTTCCTGGAACGGTCTCGACGAGAACGGTCTGAAGGGCTCGGACTACCGCTGGCTGGCGGTCTCGCTGGCCCGCTACGACTCGCACGAGTCCCTGGGCAGCGGCAACAAGCGCGCCGAGGAGCAGTACACGAAGCAGGTCGACGCGGCGAAGGCCACGCAGGGTGCGAAGAACCTGAAGGTCGCGCCCGCGGCGGGGATCGGCAACCAGGCGACGACGCTGACGTACGGCGTGAAGAAGGACGTGGAGTTCTTCAACCAGACGGTCGTGGCCCGTACCGAGAACGTGGTGATCACGCTCGACTACAACGGCGCCGCGTACGAGGGTGCGAAGGCTCCGGACGTGGCCGAGTTGCTCGCGGACGCGATCGCCGCGGCCAAGGAGTCGGTGGCCGCGATCGCGGCCGCCAACAAGACGGCCTAGCCGGGAAGTAGTCCCCGCACGGCACACCTCTGGCGGGCATGTGCCAGGCTGTGCCCGCCAGAGCTGGATAAGTGGGAGGGGATCGCGGGTGGCCGCGATGCAGCTGACGCGTACGCACCGGATACTCATCGGCGTCGTGGTGGCCGGTGCGGTGGTGATCGCGGCCATCGGTTTCGCCGGGTCGTACTCCGCCGTGCGGGCGCTCGCGTTGAAGAAGGGCTTCGGGGACTTCTCGCTGGTCTTCCCGATCGGCATCGACGCGGGCATCTGCGTGCTGCTCGCGCTGGACCTGCTGCTGACGTGGATCCGGATCCCGTTCCCGCTGCTGCGTCAGACGGCGTGGCTGCTGACGGCCGCGACGATCGCGTTCAACGGTGCGGCGGCCTGGCCGGACCCGCTGGGCGTGGGCATGCACGCGGTGATCCCGGTGCTGTTCGTGGTCACGGTGGAGGCGGCCCGGCACGCGGTGGGCCGGATCGCGGACATCACCGCGGACCGGCACATGGAGGGCGTCCGCATCACCCGCTGGCTGCTCTCCCCGATCCCCACGTTCAAGCTGTGGCGGCGGATGAAGCTGTGGGAGCTGCGTTCGTACGAGCAGGCGGTCGGCATGGAGCAGGACCGGCTGATCTACCAGGCACGCCTTCAGGCCCGGTACGGGCGGGCGTGGCGGCGGAAGGCACCGGTGGAGGCGCTGATGCCGCTGCGGCTGGCGCGGATCGGTGTGCCGCTGGCGCAGACCGGGCCTTCGGGTCTGGCGGCGGCCGGCATCGAACCGCTGCTGCTGCCCCCGGCCGTGCCGGCGGGATCCGAGGCGCCCGCACTGGCGGCGGCCGCGGCGGAGTCCCCGGCCCGGCAGGCCCCGCAGTCCCAGCAGGCCCCGCAGGCTCTTGCGCAGGCCGGTGACCACGCGCAGGGCGCGGCCGGGCCCGAGTCCCACCAGCAGGCCCAGGCTCAGTCCGCGGCCCAGGATCACGGCGCGGCGGGCTTCCCGGCCCCCGAGGCCGCGCACGGCCACCCGCAGCCCCAGGGTCAGATCCAGGCCCCGGCCCAGCCCCAACCGCAGGCCCAGGCCCAGGGCTCGCCCCTGGCCCAGCCCCAGCAGGCGGGCGCCCACCCGTTCCAGCAGCTGCCGCCGCAGGGTCAGCAGCCGCAGCAGACCGGTCTCCAGGCCATGGCGTCCGCGCCCGTAGCCGCCGAGCCGGCGCCCGAGCCGCTCGCGCCGACGGAGATGCCCGGCCCGCACCCGAGTTCCTGGTTCGCGGCGCACGCGGATCCGCAGGTCACCCGTGAGGCGGCGTACGCACCGCAGTTCGTCGAGGGCCTGGAGCCGACCCCGGTGATGGCGCCGGCCGGTCCGGAGGACCCGCAGCAGCCGGACATCCCGTACGCCGCAGCGCCGGCCGCGCAGCCCGCACAGACCGAGCTGCCCATACCGGGGCAGCGTACGGACGAGGGCGACCTCCTGGACGAGGCGAGCTTCTTCGAGGCGGCGTACGCGGTGTTCCGCTCGTACGTGGAGGAGCGCAACAGCTTCCCGAACGCCGAGCAGCTGGACATATACCTGGCCGACCTGCACGGCATCCACCACCCGCGCAGCGGTTCCCTGCTGCGGTCGATGCTCCCGGCGCTGAAGCAGCGCCACCAGACGGAGCTGGAAGCCGAGCACATCGCGTAACCGCGGGCGCGCGCCCGCGGCGCGCCCCACGCCTGCGCCCTCTCCGCGCCCGAACACGCCCCAAATGGAACGCTCTTGCCTTTCCGGGCGCATGCGTTCGATCATCTCGGGAGTCACAGGAGCGCCGGGGGGAGCCGCGTGACGTCCGCCTCCCCGTGCTGCTGTCGTCGGGGGGCACGGTGCCCTCCGAGAAGGGGGATCTCCAGCATGGGCAGAACAGCCCGCCCGCAGCGCCGCCACCACCGTGGGGCAGCCGCGTTCGTCACCGCCTCGCTCGTCCTCGGCGCCGCCGCCGTGCTCCCGGCGGGCACGGCCCACGCCGCCGCCGCGCCGGCCCCGTGGTCGGGCGTGAAGAGCCTGTCCTCCGCGAACTCCGTGATGCGCGAGCTCGTGGTCGCGACCTCGGGCATCGCGGTCACCGCGTGGGACGAGTACGACGCCACCGCCGGGCTGTACCGCCTGTACGTGGCCGCCCGGCCCGCCGACAGCGACACCTGGGGCCCGCGCACGGAGCTGGGCACCTCCAAGATCACCGGGCGCGAGGTC
Organism: Streptomyces sp. NBC_00239; assembly: GCF_036194065.1. Classification (NCBI taxonomy): domain Bacteria; kingdom Bacillati; phylum Actinomycetota; class Actinomycetes; order Kitasatosporales; family Streptomycetaceae; genus Streptomyces; species Streptomyces sp. NBC_00239. The sequence goes on from NZ_CP108095.1 coordinate 3,681,514, forward strand.
AAGCTGCTGGCGCGCGCGGACGGATCCGTGCTCGCGCTGTGGACGGAGCGCCCCAACCAGCCGTCCGAGTACACCGGCACCAAGGAGACCCTGGTCCGGACCGCCACGCTGCCCGCAGGTGCCACCACCGGCTGGTCCGCGCCCTACGACCTGATCGGCCCGCAGCACGCGGGCGTGCAGATCTCCTCCGTGGACCTGGTCGAGGGCCCGGGCGGCCGGCTCGGCGCGACCTGGCTGTCGATCCCGACGATCCAGACGATGCGGGCCGAGGTCGTCGCCACCACCCGCGGCACCGACGGCACCTGGACGCCGGCGGGCGTGGTCAGCAACATCGCGCAGTACCCGGGCGCGGTCGCGTCCGCTCCGCAGATCACGCTGGACGCGAACGGCGGCGCGGTGGTCGCGTACACCATGAACGAGTCGGCGAACGCGACCGTCATGACGAACAGCCGGGCCGCGGAGACCGGTGCGTGGGGGACGCCGGCCCGCTTCACCACGCCCTCGACCGGCACCCGTGAGCCCACCCTGGCCACGGACCCCTTCGGCTGGACGTACATGGTGTGGAGGGACGCCGCGGGCACCTTCCAGATGACGCACCGCAGCTCGGCGGGGGCCGACTGGTCGCAGCCGCAGACGGTCGTCTCCGGGGTCGGCGACCCGCTGAAGACCCCGGAGCCGCTGCTCGCGCCCGACGGTGACATCAGCCTGGTGTGGTTCGACCGGAGTTCCGCCAACCGCGGCGTCCGCGCGGCGAGCTTCGAGTCGAGCAACGGCACGTGGGGCGGTCCGCAGAACCTGAACACCGCGTTCCCCAACCAGCAGATCGACGTGTCGATGGCCCGGGACGGCTCGGTCCACGTGGTGTGGCCGCAGTCCAGTCCCAGCTCGTCGATCACCGAGCTGTTGCACGCCGTGCGCGGCGGCAGCTCGTGGTCGGCCGCCAAGGAGCTCCCGGCCATCGGCAGCGGCGGCGACGGCGACGCCCTGCACGGTGAGATCGCCGCCGTGACCGCCGACAAGGTCACCGCCGTGTGGGACCCCCGGCACGCGGGCCAGTCCACGCGGGTCATCGTCGCGGCCCGCACCGCCTGGCCGAAGCTGGCCGTGGAGTACTCCCTCGTCCAGCCGACGGCGGACCTCAAGGGCTCCACGAGCACCAGCCTGGTGTGGCAGCCCACCTGGACGATGAACACCCCCGTCTCCTCGTGGACCCTGACCCTCACCGACCCGGCGGGCAAGACCCTGCGCACCCTGACCGGCGCGGCGGGCACCACCACCATCGCCGCGGCCTGGAACGGCCGTACGTCCTCGGGCACCCTGGCGCCCAACGGCCGGCACACCTGGACCCTGAAGGCCGTCCACGCCGGTTCGGGCGTCTCGTCCACCGTGGCGACCGGCCCCCTGTCGGTGACCGGCGGCGCGGCCGTCTTCCGTGACTTCGGCGGCCACAACGACGTCCCGGACGGCCTGGGCGACATCCTCACGCTGACGTCGACGGGCAAGCTCGAGTACCTGTACGGCCAGCTGCCCAAGGGCGATTTCGAGGTGGGCAAGTCCGGTACGGGCTGGTCCTCTTCCATCAAGGTCGTGCCGTTCGGGGACCTGACCGGGGACCGCTGCAACGACCTGCTGGTGCGTACGGGCGAGAGCCTGCGGCTGTACAAGCCGGCCTGCGGGGCGGCTCCGACGACGAACACGGCGTACACCGTGCTCGGCACCGCCGGGTGGGGGCAGTACGACGTGATGACGGCGGTCGGCGACGTCACCAAGGACGGCCGGCCGGACATGCTCGCCCGGACCGCAGCCACCGGCGCCGTGTACCTGTACAAGGGCACCGCCGAGGGCAAGCTGGCCGCCCGGGTGAAGCTGTTCGCGGACTGGCGCGGCTACAAGAAGGTCATCGGCACCGGCGACCTCAACGGCGACGGCGTGGGCGACCTGATCGCGCAGGACAAGTCGAACGAGCTGTGGCGCCTGGACGGCACCGGCGCGGGCACGTTCAAGACCCGGGTCAAGCTCGCCGACGACTGGGGTTCCTCGTACAACCTGCTGCTGGGCCCCGGCGACCTGAACGGCGACGGCAAGGCCGACATGCTCGCCCGCGACACGGCCGGGAACCTCTACCGGTACCTCGGCACGGGCAAGGGCACCTTCGCCGCCCGCACGAAGGCGATGATCGGCCTCAACGCGTACAAGGCGCTGTTCTAGAGACCGGCGCCCGAAGAGGGAGGGCCGCCGCCCCGGATCGGTCCGGGGCGGCGGCCCTCCTTCGCTTCGGGCGCGTCAGACCGCGAGCAGCTTGCGCACCCGGTCGGCGCCGACCGCCAGCAGCAGCGTGGGCAGCCGCGGGCCGGTCTCACGGCTGACGAGCAGCGTGTACAGCAGGGCGAAGAACGTCCGCTGCGCGACCTTGAGTTCGGGCGTCGGCTTGGCCTCGGGCTCCAGGCCGGCCATCACCTTCGGCACGCCGTAGACGAGCGTGGTGAGGCCGTCGAGGGACCAGTGCGAGTCCAGGCCCTCCAGGAGCAGGCGCAGCGATTCGCGGCCCTGCTCGTCGAGGGAGCCGAGGAGTTCGGTGTCGGGCTCCTCGCGGACCAGGGTGCGCTGGTCGGCCGGGACCTGGGTGGTGATCCAGTTCTCGGCGCGGTCCAGGCGGGGGCGGACCTCGTCGAGGGAGCCGATCGGCTGCGACGGGTCGAGGTCGGTCAGGATGCGCAGGGTCTGCTCGTCGTGGCCGGCGGTGATGTCGACGACCGAGGCGAGCGTCCGGTACGGGAGCGGGCGCGGGGTGCGCGGGAGCTCGCCGGAGGCGGTGCGGGCGGCACGCGAGTGGGCGGCGGCGTCGGCGGGCAGCGCGGTGCCGTCGGCGACCTTGGCCTCCAGCTTGTCCCACTCGTCGTAGAGGCGCTGGATCTCCTGGTCGAAGGCGATCTTGAAGGACTGGTTGGGGCGGCGGCGGGCGTACAGCCAGCGCAGCAGCTGCGGCTCCATGATCTTCAGCGCGTCGGCCGGGGTGGGGACCCCGCCCTTGCTGGAGGACATCTTGGCCATGCCGCTGATGCCGACGAACGCGTACATCGGTCCGATCGGCTGCTCGCCGCCGAAGATGTGCACGATCTGGCCGCCGACCTGGAAGGACGAGCCGGGCGAGGAGTGGTCGACGCCGGAGGGCTCGAAGATCACGCCTTCGTAGGCCCAGCGCATCGGCCAGTCGACCTTCCAGACGAGCTTGCCGCGGTTGAACTCGCTGAGCTTGACCGTCTCGGTGTACTCGTCCTCGGTGCAGACGTAGGTCATCTCGGTGGTCTCGTCGTTGTACGACGTGACCGTGGTGAAGTCCTTGTTGCAGGCGCCGCAGTACGGCTTGTACGGGAAGTAGCCCGACTCGCTGCTGCTGCCGTCGTCCTCGGCGGCGGCGCCGGAGCCCTCGGCGGCTTCCAGCTCGGCCTCGTCGACGGGCTTCTGCGACTGCTTCTTGCCGCCCGGCTTCTGCTTGGTCCGGTACTGGTCGAGGACCGCGTCGATGTCACCGCGGTGCTTCATCGCGAAGATGATCTGCTCGCGGTAGGCGCCTGAGGTGTACTGCTCGGTCTGGCTGATGCCGTCGAACTCGACGCCCAGCTCGGCGAGCGACTCGACCATGGCGGCCTTGAAGTGCTCGGCCCAGGTCGGGTACGGGGAGCCGGGGGGCGCGGGGACGGCCGTCAGCGGGCGGCCGATGTGCTGCGCCCAGCTCTCGTCGACGCCGGCGATGCCCGCCGGGACCTTGCGGTAGCGGTCGTAGTCGTCCCACGAGATCACGTGGCGGACCTCGTACCCGCGGCGGCGGACCTCGTCGGCGACCAGGTGCGGGGTCATGACCTCGCGGAGGTTGCCGAGGTGGATCGGGCCGGAGGGGGAGAGGCCGGACGCGACGACGACAGGTTTGCCCGGCGCACGCCGCTCCGCCTCGGCGATGACCTCGTCCGCGAAACGGGAGACCCAGTCGGTCTCGGTGCTGCTCTGGGCGCTCTGAGCCACGTCACGTCCTTCTGCTCGAATGCTGGCTGAAACATTCTCCCAGACGGAAGCAGCCGCTCCGGGGTTGCTTTTATCCACGGGATGGTCCTTGGTCCCGCGTGGGATACTCGTCGGGCCGCGCGCATACCCATGCTCCGGCCGCACCACCCACGACGTCTCACAGGAACGGCAGCTCATGGCCTCGGTCCCTTCCCTCGCTTCCGCCGTAGAACAGCGCGTCTCCGCCGCCCTCTCCTCCGCTCTGCCGGAGGCCGGGGCCGCCGACCCGCTGCTGCGACGAAGCGACCGGGCCGATTTTCAGGCCAACGGCATCCTGGCGCTCGCGAAGAAGGCGAAGGCCAATCCGCGCGAGCTGGCGGGCACCGTCCTCGACGGCCTCGACAAGGGCGACGTGATCGCCGAGATCGAGGTCTCGGGCCCCGGCTTCCTCAACATCACCGTCTCCGACAAGGCGATCATCGAGACGCTGGCGGCCCGCGCCGCCGACGACCGGCTCGGTGTGCCCGTCAACGCGTCGGCCGGCACCACGGTGATCGACTACGCGCAGCCGAACGTGGCCAAGGAGATGCACGTCGGGCACCTGCGGTCCGCCGTGATCGGCGCCGCGATGGTCGAGATCCTGGAGTTCACCGGCGAGAAGGTGGTCCGCCGCCACCACATCGGCGACTGGGGCACCCAGTTCGGCATGCTCATCCAGTACCTGATCGAGCACCCGCACGAGCTGGACCACAAGGCGGACGGCACGGAGGGTGACGCGGAGGTCTCCGGCGAGGAGGCGATGTCGAACCTGAACCGCCTCTACAAGGCCTCGCGGGCGCTCTTCGACTCCGACGAGGAGTTCAAGACGCGGGCCCGCGCCCGGGTGGTCGACCTCCAGGCCGGCGACCCCGAGACCCTCGCGCTGTGGCAGCGGTTCGTCGACGAGTCGAAGATCTACTTCTACTCCGTCTTCAACAAGCTCGACATGGACATCCAGGACCCGGACGTCGTCGGCGAGTCCGGCTACAACGACATGCTGGTGGAGACCTGCAAGCTGCTGGAGGAATCCGGTGTCGCGGTCCGCTCCAACGGCGCGCTGTGCGTGTTCTTCGACGAGTACAAGGGCCCGGACGGCAACCCGACCCCGCTGATCGTCCAGAAGTCGGACGGCGGCTTCGGGTACGCGGCCACCGACCTGTCGGCGATCCGCGACCGCGTCGGGAACCTGAAGGCGACCGACCTGGTGTACGTGGTGGACGCCCGCCAGTCGCTGCACTTCAAGATGGTCTTCGAGACGGCCCGCCGGGCCGGCTGGCTGACCGGGGACACCAAGGCCGTCCAGCTCGCCTTCGGCACCGTCCTGGGCAAGGACGGCAAGCCGTTCAAGACCCGCGAGGGCGAGACCGTACGGCTGGTGGACCTGCTGGACGAGGCGGTGGAGCGGGCCGCGTCCGTGGTCCGCGAGAAGGCCCAGGACCTCACCGAGGACGAGATCGCCGAGCGGGCCGCGCAGGTCGGCATCGGCGCGGTGAAGTACGCGGACCTGTCCACGTCGGCGGCGCGCGACTACAAGTTCGACCTGGACCAGATGGTGTCGCTGACCGGTGACACGTCCGTGTACCTCCAGTACGCGTACGCCCGTATCCAGTCGATCCTGCGCAAGGCGGGCGACCGCAGCCCGACCGCGCACCCCGAGCTGGAGCTGGCCCCGTCGGAGCGGGCGCTGGGCCTGCACCTGGACGCGTTCGGCGAACTGATCGCCGAGGCGGCCGCGGAGTACGCCCCGCACAAGCTGGCCGCGTACCTGTACCAGCTTGCGTCGCTGTACACGACGTTCTACGCCGAGTGCCCGGTGCTGAAGGCCGACACCGCGGAGCAGGTGGAGAACCGTCTGTTCCTGTGCGACCTGACCGCCCGCACCCTCTCCAAGGGCATGTCCCTCCTGGGCATCCGCACCCCCGAGCGCCTCTGACGCTCCCGGCACCACGAGAACGGCCCCCGGCGCACCCGCCCCGGGGGCCGTCCCGTTTCAGCGTTCAGTAGTGGTAGTGAGCCTGGGCGATCTCCACCGCCTCGTCTCTGACCCGGTACACGAGGCGGTGTTCGTCAGTGATCCGGCGGGACCACCATCCGGAAAGGTTCTCCCGCACCGGTATGAGTTCAGGTGCGTCCGGCGATGCTTAACCCGAACGGCCCGATTCCGGGCCCTGGGCACGGGTAGGGGACGGGCCGTCCTTCCCCCGTAGTACCCACCCGATCCTGGAGGCCTCGTGCCCACCATGTCCGGCTCCTACCGGCCCGGTACCCCCTGCTGGACCGACCTGATGGTTCCCGACCAGCAGGCCGCGCTCGACTTCTACCGCGATCTCTTCGGCTGGCAGGGCGAGATCGGCCCCGCCGAGCAGGGCGGCTACTCCGTCTGCACCCTCAAGGGGCAGCCCGTCGCCGGGATCATGAAGGCGATGAACCCCGACGGCACCGTCCCGGACCCGCTGCCCCCGGCCGCGTGGACCACCTACCTCGCCACCGACGACGCGGACGCCGTCGCCACCGCGAGCACGGCCGCGGGCGGCAACACGGTCATGCCCGTCATGGACGTCATGAACCTCGGCCGGATGGCCGTCCTCGCCGACCCGACCGGCGCCGCGTACGGGGTCTGGCAGGCGGGCACGTTCCCCGGCGCCGGGATCGTCAACGAGCCGGGCGCGATGATCTGGAACGAGCTGGCCACCACCGACACGAAGGCCGCCGCCGCGTACTACGAGGCGGTCCTCCCGGTCGGTACCGCGCCGTCCGAGATTCCCGGCACCGAGGAGTACGGCTACACCGAACTGAAGGTCAACGACCGTGCGGTGGGCGGGATCATGGGCCTCGACCAGCACCCGGAGGGCACCCCGCCGCACTGGATGGTGTACTTCGACGTCGACGACGCGGACAGCGTGCAGGCCGCCGCCGAACGCGCCGGAGCAACCGTCCTGGCCCCCGCCTTCGACATGCCGGTCGGCCGGATGGCCGTCCTCGCCGACCCCCAGGGCGCCGTCTTCGCCGTCATCAAGACCAGCGACGCCCCCCAGCAGCCCGACCCGAGCTGACCGCCGCACCCCTGTGACCTCCCCCGGCGCCCCACCCGGGGGAAGGCACGTCCGGAGCGCAAAGCGTCAGCCAAACACGTCGATCTTGCAACGAGGACTGCCCGAGCGGACGATCCGGGCGTCACAGGTGATCAGCGGGACCTGAAGCCCTTCAGCGAGGGCGACGTACGTCGCGTCATACGCGGACAGGTTCGCGTACAGCTCACGCACTCTGGGCAACACCGGCACGTGCTCCATCCGGCGGACCGGCAGGGCAGCGAAGTGCTCCCATGCGACGTCAAGTTGATGGTCCGACAGCTTGCCGCCCCGGTGGCGGCCGAGCAACGCCTGTGCGACCTCCACGTCGAGAAGGAACGGTGCCGCGAGCCGTTCGCCCAGCGTCCGCTCACGGACTGCTTCGCCCACCGGCCCTGCATCGGCCACGAGCATCACGACGGCACTCGCATCGATCACGATCACCCGCGCCGCCGCCCTTCGTCCAGGTCCGCCACGACCTCGTCAGCACTCAGGTGAGCCGAGACGCGCGAGCGGATCCGCATGACGACGTCCTCGATCGAGGGCGTCGCGGCTTCTTCCTCCAGCAACGTGCGGGCGTACGCCTGGAGGGACTGGCGGTTGCGGGCTGCTCGTATCTTCAGCTCGGCGAGCGCCTCATCGGACAGGTCGCGGACGTAGAGAGTGGCCATGCAACAAGACTAGTCGCATTGCAAGCATTCTGCTGGCAGCGTCCCGGAGGGCATGCGGCGATACGGGGTACGGCTGGTGGCGGGGCCTGGGGCGGGAGGCCGGCGGGGCGGGGTCGGTCAGGGAACCTGGGACCACCCGCCACCGTCCCGACCTCCCGAGGTAGACCCCCGCACCCGACCCCGCCGACGTCCCCTCAGACTCCCGGAGCCGCCAGGTTCTCCGGCTGCCCCGCGCGGCGCAGCGACTCGGTGACGAAGCCCGTCGCCTTCAGGTCTTCCACGAAGGCCCGCAGGAAGGCCACCGTCTCGGGCGCCCGCCCGACCGTCGTCCCCAGCGCCTGCCGGATCTGCATGAAGCCCTCGTCGATCAGCCGCACCTCGGGATGCGCGGCCGCGTACGCGGTCATCGGCTGCCGGATCCCGGCCCCGACCTCCAGCCCCCGCTCCCGGAAGACGTCCACGCCCTCCGCCCCGCGCACCGGTTCCGCGTGCTCCAGGGTCCGCGTGAGGAACAGGTCGTACGCGGAGCCCTCCTTGACGCCGATCCGCACGCCCGTCCGGTCCACGTCCGCCACGGCTTTGATGTCCGAGGCGCGCGGCACCGCGTACACGCCCTCGATCACGACGTACGGCGCCGTGAACGCGACCTCCGCCTCGCGGGCCGGCTCCACCGCCAGGAAGCAGATGTCGGCGCGGCCGTCGGCCATCGCCTCGAAGGACTTGCGGGCCGCGTCGAAGCACAGGAACTCGACGGGCAGCCCGAGCCGGGCGGCCAACTCCCGCGCGATGTCCACGGTGATGCCGGCGGGCGCCTCCGGGGTGCCCTGGGCGAGCACCGGGTTCCCGAGATTGATCGAGGCCCGCAGCACCCCGTTCGGTGCCAGGTCCGCCACGATGTCCGCGCTGATCTGCGTGTTCTCCGTCATGCGGCGGAGTCTAGGCGCGCCGTCGAACCGGTCCTCGTACGAGCCTCCCAGCGGCGGATCGAAGAACTCGCACCACACCGGCCTTGCCGGAGCCGACGCGTTCCGACACCCCACCGGTCCGCGAGCGCGCCGACGGCCACCAGCCCGCGCCCGCCCTCCGCGCCGTGCGCGACCGGCGCGCGCACGGCCGGCCACCCCGGCCCGCTGTCGTGCACCTCGACCCGTACGGGGTTCTCGAAGCGGAGCAGCCGGACGCGGCAGCTCCGCCCCGGACAGCGGGTCAGTGGAAGGACACGTGGTACTGGCCCGCCTTGCCGGTCACCGGCGCGAAATGGACCGTGCCGGACCGGCCTTCGTACAGGCCGTTGCCGCCCGTCACGAAGCCGTCGAAGCCCTTCGGCTCGACCTTGGCGCGCGGAACCGGCACGAGCACGCTCACACCGATCTGGCTGCCGCTGTCGAAGTCGAACGTGAGGCTGCACTGCGAGGTGTCGTACTTCGCGCCCACCTTCTGGAGGGTGCAGACCCGGTAGACGGTGCCGGCCCGCTTGCGGGTACCGGGCACCGTGGACGTCATGATTCCGTTGCTGCCGCACGGAACGCCGACGCCGGGCAGGCCGAGGGCGCAGGACACCGGCGCCCTGCCCACGGGGTCCACCGTGAAGCCCGGGACGAGCACTTCCGGCTCCTCCTCCACAGCCTCCGCCTGCAGCACGGCCCCCGTCTCTTCAGGTGGTTCGTCGGCCGCGGCCGGGCCGGCCAGGGCTGCGATCAGGCCCATGCCCGCCACGACGAGGGCCAGGACCCGCTTCGCTGATTTCATGACTCCGCTTCCCGTACTCAGCCGCCGAACGACACCACGTAAGCGTTCGGCACGTACGCTCCGGTGTCCTCGTTCTTGAGCGGCGTGTAATTCGCATTCCCGGAGTGACCCGCGTACACCAAGCTCCCGCCCGTCACAGCGCCCGTGGAACTCTTGGGCTCCGCGCCCGAACCGGGGTGCGGAAGGCTCAGCAGGATGTCGACCGAGATCTGCGATTCGCTGCTGGAGAACACGAACGTGATGCTGCAGTGGTGAATGTCGTAACTCGTCCCCTCCTCCTCCAGAATGCACATGCGGTGGGACTTCCCAAGGATCTCGTTGGCCGTGGTGTTGGCCCGCATCGTGCCGGTGCTGGCGTAGGGGACCCCGAGCTGGACCGAGCCCCCGCCGATCGGCACGCCGACCCCGGTCACCTCGACGTCCGGGGCGCTGGCGCCCGCCCACGCCGCCCCCGTCCCGGACAGCAGCACCCCCGCCGCCGTCGCCGCCACCATCGCGCCCCGTGCCAAGGACTTCGCCCGCATCACACACTCCTGCCGCTGTCGCCGGCCACCCCTCGCGGCCGGTCCGCGGTCATCCGATCACCCTCCGTGACCGGCCTGTCGGCAACACCACGTTGTTCCGTGCAGGACCACTCGACTAGCCGGTGACATATGCCGGGCGCAAGCCGCGGCCGCCCCGTCCCAGGTGACGGCCGCCGGACCGGCGAAATGCGGCGCGCGGGGTGTGCGATGCTGCGGGCTCGTGTCTTCGACCCTGGGGAAATCGTGAGAACTGACGTCAGTCTCCACCCACTTGACGAGGGGCTCCTTCAGGCGCTGCTCGGCGCCGCCGTTGCCGACGCGGATCCGTTCGAGGTGATGCCGCCGGTGGATCCGGACGGGCCGCCGGGATGGACCGAGCAACGTCAAGCCGCGTTCCTCGCGTTCCACCGGTCGCGGGCGCTCGCGGTCGAGCCCGTGGAGTGCACGTACGTGATCGCCGTTGACGGGGATGTCATCGGTGCGGCCCGGCTGTGTCCGCTCGACGAGCCCGCCGGCACCGTGGAGGCGGGCGTGTGGATCGTGCGCGGGCAGCGCGGGGCGGGGGTCGGCGGGGCGGTGCTCCAGCGGATGATCTCGCTCGCGAGGTCGGCGGGGTTCGGCGCGTTCTTCATCAGCACCAAGCCGGAGAACACGGCCGTGCTGCGGCTGCTCGACGGGCTGGGCGCGGTGGCCCTCCGCGAGGGCGGCAGCGTGACGTCGACGATCGACCTCGGCACGGACAGCTCCGAGACCGCCGACACCGCCGACACCGAAGCGGAGACCGCCGCGGAGGGAGCCCGGCTCTGACCGGCCGGGCTCCTTCCCCGCCTCGTTGCCTCAGCGGTTGATGGGGTACGAGTGCCGGCCGCTCACCTCGTCGATCTCGGCGTGCGCTTTCTGCAGGAGTTTCGACGCCAGGTCCATGAGCGCGCGGGCGCCCGCGATCTCCTCGCCGACCCGCAGTTGATCGGGGTCGGAAGGGTGGCGCAGGGCGTAGCCGCGTCCCTTCAGTTCCGTGCCGTCCGACAGCCTGAGCAAGCACGCCGCGGTGGTGCGGTGGCCTTCGTCCGTGAATTCGTTCTCTACGTGCCATCCCACGTGCGTGGACATCGTGGATCACCTCCGGAGGTCGCCCTCTCTACCCTCCAGGGTGCGCCCGGCCCGTCCGGTCCGCGAGGCGGCGGAGGAGGCGTGATCGTTCGGCTTGACCCTCGACTTGGTGCAGGGCTCAGAGTCCTGGGTGTGGAGAGCGAGATGCGCAGTATCGGCGAGACGGCCCGCGACAGCGGGCTCGGGGTGAGTGCCCTGCGGTTCTACGACCGGTCGGGCGTGCTGGTGCCGGACCGGGTGGATCCGGTGAGCGGGTACCGGTGGTACGGGCCGGAGCAGCTGGAGGAGGCGCGGCTGCTGGCGCGGCTGCGGCGGGCCGGGATGCCGCTGGCGGACATCCGGCTCGTGCTGGCCGGCTGGTCCGGTGAGGACACCGTGCTGGTGCGGCAGCTGCTCCGGGCGCACCTGCGCCGCCTCGAAGCGGGGCTGGCCGATGCCCGCAGCGAGTTCTCCGCGGTCCGAGCACTACTCGCGCACAGGGAGAAGACCATGACTTCGATCCGTACCGACGCCGCCGCCCGTGTGGACGTCCCCGGGGCCGGGCTGGCCGCCGCGCTCGACGCGGTGCGTTTCGCCGCGAGTGCCGACCCGGAGCTGCCGATGCTCGGCGGGGTCCTGTTCGACATCGAGGGGGACGCGCTGCGGGTCGTGGCCACCGACCGGTACCGGCTGGCCGTCGGGCACGCCGTGACGGCCGGGCACGACGGGCCGCGCGTGCAGGTGATCGTGCCGTCGCCGCTCGCCGACGCGATGCGGGCGCTGCTGGCCGACGGCGACACGTCCGCGCGGCTGACCGTGGAGGACGGCCGGGTGGCGCTGGAGGCGGGCGACCGGCAGACGGCCGGCCGGTGCCTCGACCACGACTTCCCCGACTACCGGCGCCTGGTCCGGCTGCCGGCAGGGCGCCGGGCCGTGGTCGACGTACCGGCCTTCCGGGAGGCGCTGGAGACCGGGCCGGTGCGCGAGCGGGACGGTGGGGGCGCCGACCTCAGCGTGCTGGCGGTGACGGCCGACGGTGTGGTGTCCGTCTGCGGGGACGGCGACGGGGACGGGGACGGCGGGGACCGGGTCGCCGTCAACCGGGAGTTCCTGCTGGACGCGCTCGCCGCGGGGGGCGGGGAGCGGGTGGTGCTGGAGCTGGGCGCGCCGACCGCTCCGCTGGCGGTCCGGCGGACCGACAGCGAGGAGACGTTCTCGCTGCTGATGCCGGTCCGGCTGGAGAGCTGACCCAGGTCACCAGCGGGTTGCGCCGGGGCCGGGGGCCGGGGCGGGGCCGGGGGCGTCGTCGGGCGGGAGGGGGAGCCAGTCGCGTGCCGGGTCGTATTCCAGCCAGCGACCGGCCCCCGCTTCCGCGGCGCAGGCGGCGGTGAGGGCGGTCAGGTCCGGGTGGCCGTTGGCGGAGTTCCACAGCAGCGACCAGGCGTACAGCGGCGTGGGGTCGATCAGGGGGACGGTGCGCAGTCCGGGGATCTCCGGGAGGGGCACGTCGGCGGGCACGAGCGAGAAGCGGCGGGGGTCCTGGGCGACTTCGGTGAGGAAGTGGGCGAGCCCGAGGTTGACGCCGGCGGCGCGTTCCCGGATGCCGAAGTGGTCGGCGAAGCGGTGGAGGAAGTCGAGGCGGTCGAGCGCGCCGGGCGACCACAGGACGCTGTCGCGCAGCTGGTCGGGCCGCAGGGCCGGTGCGGTGGCGAGGGGGTGGTCCGCACTGAGGACGGCGTCGACGGGTTCGAGGCGGACCAGGCGGTGGGCCAGCCCTGCGGGCAGGGGCGGGTGGACCCGGCCGAAGGCGGCGTCGATGTCGCCGTGCAGGAGGGCTGCCGTGACGGACGGCAGGTCGCGCCCGTGGCCGGGCACCAGGCCGGGCGGCCGGCCCGCGTCAGACCCGGGCAGCCGGCCCGCGTCAGACCCGGGCAGCCGGCCCGCGTCAGACCCGGGCAGCCGGCCCGCGTCAGGCCCGGGCGGCGGGCTCTGGTCCTGTCCGTCTCGCCCCGCGACCCGGCCGGCGACCTGGGCCAGGGTCCGCATGGGGGCGTAGAGGTGGCCCCATACGTCCACGCGCAGGGGGCGGCTCGTGCCGATGGCCGCCGCCACCGCGGCGTCGGCGGCGGCCAGGGTCCGGCGGGCCGGTTCGAGGAAGCGGCGCCCCGCGTCGGTGAGGTGTACGCCGTGGCCGCCGCCGCGTCGGAACAGCGCGGTCCCCAGCAGGGATTCGAGCCGCGCGATCCGCTTGGACAGCGCCTGCTGGGAGATCGCGAGCGTCCCGGCCGCCCGCCCGAAGTGCAGTTCTTCGGCGGCGCGCACGAACGCCCGTAGCTGTGCGCCGTCCAGATCCATGGCTGTCACCATAGGCGACAACCGGAAGTTGTCGGATTCTCCCGCTCGTTGTTGGATCTCGGGGTGGCCGGGGAGGTTGCATCCTCGTCATGCGAAGACTGATTCCCACGGGAGACGCGGCGCGACCGGTCGCGTTCGCCGAAGTGCCCCAGCCGGTTCCGGAGGCCGACGAGGCGCTGGTGAAGGTCGAGGCGTTCGCGCCGAACCGGGGCGAGACGTTCCTCCTCGAACGCCCCCGTCCGGGGCTGCTGCCCGGCAAGGACATCGCGGGGCTGGTCGTCCAGGCCGCCGCGGACGGCTCGGGTCCCCGCGTCGGGACCCGGGTGGTCGGGCATCCGGCGCAGGGCGGCTGGGCCGAGTACGCGGCCGTGCCCACGCACTCCCTCGCCGTCCTCCCCGACGGCATCGACTCCGTACGGGCGGCGGCGCTCCCGCTGGCCGGGATCACCGCGCTGCGGCTGCTGCGCACGGCGGGCGCCCTGGCCGGGCGGCGGGTGCTGCTGACCGGCGCTTCGGGGGGCGTCGGCCACTACGTCACCGAGCTGGCCGTCGCGGCCGGCGCCGAGCTGACCGCGGTCACGGCCACGCCGGAACGCGGTGCGCGGCTCGGCGACCTGGGGGCCGAGGTGGTGCACGAAGTGGCGGCGGCCCGGGGGGAGTTCGACGTCGTATTGGAGTCCACGGGCGGGCCGGACCTGCCTGTCGCGCTCTCCAAGGTGCGGCCGGGCGGCCTGCTCGTCTGGTTCGGGCAGGCGAGCCGCACCCCGGCGACCCTCGACTTCTTCGACCTCCTCGGCGGACCCGAGGGCGTCACGATCCGTCACTTCCACTACGCCGGCGGGCACTACGGCGCCGACCTGGAGACGCTGGTGCGGCTCGTGGAACGGGACCGGCTGCACCCGGAGATCGGCCGGACCGCCGACTGGGCGGACACCGCCACCACCCTGATCGACCTGCGCGAACGCCGCATCCGCGGCAAGGCCGTCCTCCTGACGGGAACGGGAACGGAGACGGGTACGGGCGCGGGTACGGGAACGGGAACGGGTACGGATACGGGAACGGGGGCAACGCGATGAGCGCCACCGAGCCGGCCACCACCGAGATCGCCACCGAGCCGGCCACCGAGGCCGCCGGGTTCGCCGACGCCCAGTGGCGCCGGGCCACCGGCGCGGGGGTCGACCCGCACGAGTACCGGCGCGTCACCGGGGGCCTCGGGTCGGTCGCCGACTGGGGGCCGTCGTTCCGGCGGACCGGACGGGCGTACGTCGCGCGGGCCGCGGACGCGGGATCGGCCGTGACCGCGGGTGAGAGCCTGCTGATGGCGGCCCGGTGGTACCACCTCGCCACACTGGCTCCGTACGCGCAGGCACATCACGCCGCGGCCGAGGCGGACGAGGCCATGGGGCGCGCGCTCGCCGTTCTGGAGCCCGGAGCCCGGCGGGTGCGGGGCGAGGGGTTCACCGGCTGGCTGCGCGGCCCCGCCGACGCGCCGGGCACCGTGGTCGTCGTCCCCGGCCTGGACTCGGCCAAGGAGGAGTTCCTGGGCCTGGCGTCCGCGCTGCTGGCCCGCGGGCTGGCGGTGTTCGCGATGGACGGGCCCGGACAGGGCGCCCTCACGGCCACGACGGTCGTGCAGGCGGACTACGACCGGGTCGTCGGCCGGGTCGTCGACGCCCTCGGCGTCCCGCGGATCGGTCTCGTCGGCCTCAGCCTGGGCGGCTACTACGCGGCCCGGACCGCGGCGCTGGACCCGCGCGTGGCGGCCGTCGCGACCGTCAGCGGCCCCTTCCGCCTCGACTGGGAGCAACTGCCCCAGCCGGTACGGGACATCCTGGCGCAGCGGGCGGGCGGCACCGGTCCGGCCCGGGCGTTCACCCGCCAGGTGGACCTGGCCGCCCTGGCGCCCCGCATCGAGGCGCCGCTACTGGTGGTGGACGGCGGCCAGGACGTCATCCCCGGCGCGACGAACGGCGAACCGCTGGCCCGCCACGCCCCGCACGCCGCCTACCTGTCCGTCCCCCACGGCGACCACCTCCTGGGCAACGCGCAGCCGGACTGGCTCCCCCACGTCGCCGACCACCTCACCAACACCCTGACGTAACACCCCGCCCCGCCGGCACCCCGGGCCCGTCGGCACCCTCGGCCCGCACCCCCGGCCCGTCGGCACCCCAGCCCCGCTGACGCCCGGGGCATTACAGCCTCGCCGGCGTTTGAGGCGCGGGTCCGGGCAGAGCCCGGTGCCCGGCGCCAGCCGGGTTGCAGTCTTGGGGCTCCGCCCCAAACCCCGCGCCTCAAACGCCGGCGAGGCTGGAAGTTGTACCCCACGGCACCGGCAAAGCTGGGAACTGCCCATCAGGGCACCGACGAAACTGGGGGTTGCGCCCCAGGCACCGACGAAGCTGGGGCGGGTTGCACCCCCGGGCACCGGCGAAGCCGGCGGTCACGCCCCAGGCCGCCGTGAGGCCAAGGGTGTCGTCACTCGGACACGGTCAGGACGATCTTCCCCGACGTCCGCCGCGTATCCATCAACGCGTGCGCCTCCCCCACCCGTTCCAGCGGCAGCACCGCCTCGACCGCCGCCCGCAACAACCCCCGCTCCACCAGCGCCGCGATCTCCCGCAACCCCGCCCCGTCCGCCTCCACCGCCATGAACCCGGCCCGCAGCCCCAGCAGTTCCGCCTCGGCAGCCAGATACGCCTCGGCCGGCGAGGCCAGCGCGACGTGCACACCGCCCGCCCGCAGCGTCCGCAGCGAGCGCGGCCCGTACGCACCGCCGACCGCGTCGAGGACCACGTCCACGTCCCGTACGGTCTCCGCGAAGTCGGCCGTCGTGTAGTCGACCAGCTCGTCCGCGCCCAGGCCCCGCAGGAACCCGTGCTTGGCGGCGCTCGCCGTGCCGATCACGTACGCCCCGCGCGCCTTGGCGATCTGCACCGCGAGGTGCCCGACCCCGCCGGCCGCCGCGTGGATCAGCACCCGCTGCCCGGGGCGGACGCCGGCGGTGTCCACGAGGGCCTGCCAGGCGGTGAGCGCGGCCAGCGGCAGCGCCGCCGCCTCGGTGTGCGTGAGCGCGGCCGGCTTGTGCGCGAGGTGGCGGGCCGGGGAGACCACGTACTCGGCATAGGTGCCGGCCGGCACGGGGTGGCGGGGCATGCCGAAGACCTCGTCGCCCGCCCGGAAGATGGTCACGCCGGGCCCGACCGACTCGACCACGCCGCTGAGGTCCCAGCCGAGCCGGACCGGGGGGACGGCCTCGCCGGACAGGCCCGCGATGCCGCCGGTCGCCCGGTGCCAGGAGTCGGTCGGGTTCACGCCGGCCGCGCGGACGCGTACGAGGACCTCGGCGAAGCCGGGCTCCGGGCGGACCGCCTCCACGACCTTCAGCACCTCGGGCCCGCCGAGGGCGTCCTGCCCGACCGCCCGCATGGTCGCTACCGCCTTGGTCGCCCGTACCGCCTGCATGTCCGCCGCCCTCCGTGGCGGCCGGCCCCTCCCGGACCGGCCTCGCAGGAAGAAGATTTCCGCAGCGGCCCACCCCCTCACGAGTGGCAAGAATGTCAATACATGCAAAGATCTTGCCATGCCCGCCACGCCCGCCCCGCCCACTCCTGCCGCGCCCGCGCCCGCGACCCCGCACCGCGTCGTCGTCCTCGCCCTCGAAGGCGTCTATCCCTTCGAACTGAGCATCCCGGTAAGGATCTTCGGCACCGCGGCCGCCCCGGACGGCGCGCAGCTGTACGAGGTCGTCACCTGCGGTCTGGAGAGCGGATCCGTGCGCACCAGCGCCGACTTCGCCGTCACCGTCGACCACGGCGCGCCGGTCCTCGCCACCGCGGACACCCTCGTGATCCCGCCGTTCGCCTGCGCCCCGGACGGCCCCCGCGACTGGCTGCCCGCCGAACTGGCCGCCGCCCTCGCCCTGTTGCCGCCGCACGCCCGCATCGTGTCGATCTGCACGGCCTCGTACGTCCTGGCCGCCGCGGGCCTCCTCGACGGCCGGCGCGCCACCACCCACTGGAGCGAGGCCGCGACCTTCCAACAGGCCTTCCCGCACGTCGAGGTGGACGCGAACGTGCTGTTCATCGACGACGGCCGGGTGCTCACCGCGGCCGGCGTGGCCGCCGGGGTCGACCTGTGCCTGCACCTGCTGCGCCGCGACCACGGCAGCGAGGTCGCCAACCGGGTGGCCCGGCTGTGTGTCGTACCGCCGCACCGGGAGGGCGGCCAGGCCCAGTACATCGAGCGGCCGGTGCCCGCGCCCGAGGCGGCCACGACGGCGGCCACCCGCGCCTGGGCCCTGGAGCAGCTCCACCGGCCGCTGTCGCTGGCCGAGTTGGCCGGGCACGCGGCCATGAGCGTACGGACGTTCTGCCGCCGCTTCGGGGAGGAGGTGGGCATGCCGCCGGGCCAGTGGCTGGCCCGGCAGCGCCTCGACTACGCCCGCCGGCTGCTGGAGACGACCGCCCTGCCGGTGGACCAGGTGGCGGCGCGGGCCGGGTTCGGCACGGCGGCGGCCTTCCGGCAGCACCTGGCCGCCGACATCGGGGTCTCCCCCACCGCCTACCGCACCACGTTCGCGGCGGCCGGTCCCGGGCCTCGCGGCACTACTGCCGCTTGAGCCGGCCGGCGACCTCGGTCGCCCAGTACGTGAGGATGGTGTCCGCCCCGGCCCGCTTGATGCCGAGGAGCGTCTCCATGATCGCCCGGTCCCGCTCGATCCAGCCCTTCTCGGCGGCGGCCTCGATCATCGCGTACTCGCCGGAGATCTGGTACGCGGAGACCGGCACGTCCACGGCCTGCGCGACCCGGTACAGGATGTCGAGGTAGGGGCCGGCCGGCTTCACCATGACCATGTCGGCGCCCTCTTCGAGGTCGAGCGCCAGCTCCCGCAGCGACTCCCGGGCGTTCGCCGGGTCCTGCTGGTAGCTCTTGCGGTCGCCCTGGAGGCTCGACGCGACGGCCTCGCGGAACGGCCCGTAGAAGGCGGACGAGTACTTCGCCGTGTACGCGAGGATCGACACGTCCTCGTGCCCGGTCTCGTCGAGCGCGTCACGGATGACGCCGACCTGGCCGTCCATCATGCCGCTGGGGCCCACCATGTGGACGCCCGCGTCGGCCTGGACCTGCGCCATCTCCGCGTACCGCTCCAGCGTCGCGTCGTTGTCGACCCGGCCGTGCTCGTCGAGGACCCCGCAGTGCCCGTGGTCGGTGTACTCGTCCAGGCACAGGTCCGACATGATGACGAGCTCGTCGCCGACCTCCGCCTTCACGTCGCGGATCGCGACCTGGAGGATCCCGTCCGGCTCGGTGCCCGCCGTGCCCAGCGCGTCCTTGTTCTCGTCGGCGGGCACCCCGAACAGCATGATCCCCGCGACCCCGGCCTCGACCGCCTCCGCGGCGGCCTTGCGGAGCGTGTCCCGGGTGTGCTGGACCACGCCCGGCATCGCGGAGATCGCGATCGGCTCGCTGATGCCTTCCCGGACGAACGCCGGGAGGATCAGGTCCGAGGGGTGCAGCCGGGTCTCCGCGACCATCCGCCGCATGGCGGGCGTGGTGCGCAGCCGGCGGGGCCGCGAGCCGGGGAAGGATCCGTACACGCTCATCTTCAGTCGCCTCTTCGAAGCATCGACAGC
Organism: Streptomyces sp. NBC_00239; assembly: GCF_036194065.1. Lineage (NCBI taxonomy): Bacteria > Bacillati > Actinomycetota > Actinomycetes > Kitasatosporales > Streptomycetaceae > Streptomyces > Streptomyces sp. NBC_00239. Next base: position 3,700,641 of record NZ_CP108095.1, read on the forward strand.
AGTCGCCCCAAGCCTAGAGCCCACCCGAGAGCACGAAACGCCGGCGGGGCTGGGCATCCAAACCCCTCCGGGGTCCGAATCCAGCCCCGCCGGCGTTCGAGGCGCGGGGTACGGGGCGCAGCCCCGGGCTCGAAGCGTCGAGCCCCCGACCCGTCAGGTCGTACGGCGCCGCCGCGCCCCCGGCCGCCGCTCACTCGGCCGGAACACGGACTCCCCGGCCTCCTTCGCCGCCTCCCGGCGCGCCGCCCCGTACTCTGCCAGCGCCTCCGCCAGCTTCGAAACGCTCGGCTCGGGCGACAGCACGTCCACCCGCAGCCCGTGCTCCTCCGCCGTCTTGGCGGTGGCCGGCCCGATGCACGCGATGACGGTGACGTTGTGCGGCTTGCCCGCGATGCCCACGAGGTTGCGGACCGTGGACGACGACGTGAAGAGCACGGCGTCGAACCCGCCCCCCTTGATCGCCTCGCGCGTGTCCGCCGGCGGCGGCGAAGCCCGCACGGTCCGGTAGGCGGTGACGTCGTCGACCTCCCACCCGAGCTCGATGAGCCCGGCGACCAGCGTCTCCGTCGCGATGTCCGCGCGCGGCAGGAAGACGCGGTCGATCGGGTCGAAGACCGGGTCGTACGGCGGCCAGTCCTCCAGCAGTCCGGCCGCGGACTGCTCGCCGCTCGGCACGAGGTCCGGCTTCACGCCGAACTCGACCAGCGACGCGGCCGTCTGCTCGCCGACCGCGGCGACCTTGATGCCCGCGAAGGCGCGCGCGTCGAGCCCGTACTCCTCGAACTTCTCCCGTACCGCCTTCACCGCGTTGACCGACGTGAAGGCGATCCACTCGTACCGGCCGGTGACCAGGCCCTTGACCGCCCGCTCCATCTGCTGCGGGGTCCGCGGCGGCTCGACGGCGATCGTCGGGACCTCGTGCGGCACCGCGCCGTACGACCGCAGCTGGTCGGAGAGCGAGGCCGCCTGCTCCTTCGTGCGCGGGACCAGGACCCGCCAGCCGAAGAGCGGCTTCGACTCGAACCACGCCAGCTCGTCTCGGCGCGCGGAGGTGCTGTGCTCACCGACCACGGCTATGACGGACTGGTGGCCCTCGGGCGACGGCAGCACCTTGCCCTGCTTGAAGACCTGGGCGATGGAGCCGAGCGTGGCGCTCCACGTCCGCTGCCGGGTCGTCGTACCGCCGACGGTCACCGTCAGCGGGGTGTCGGGCTTGCGGCCGGCCGTCACCAGCTCCGCGGCGGCGGCCGAGACCGTCTCCAGCGTCGCCGACACGACCAACGTTCCGTCGCTGGCGCCCGCTTCGGCCCAGCAGCGCGCCGAGGCCGTCTTCGCGTCGAGGAAGCGCACGTCGGTGCCCTTCTTGTCGCGCAGCGGGACACCGGCGTACGCGGGTACGCCGACCGCGGTCGCGACGCCCGGGACCACCTCGAAGGGGATGCCCGCCGATGCGCACGCCAGCATCTCCTCGGCGGCGCTGCCGTCGAGGCCGGGGTCGCCCGTCACGGCACGTACCACCCGCCTGCCGGAGCGTGCGGCCTCCATGACAATATTGGCGGCATCCCGGATCACCGGGACCCCGGCGGCTGCTGACGCCTCGTCAGCGACCGTCAGCTGCGGCGTGTCGACACCCGTGCGCGCATGGGTGCGTACGACGTCGAGCACCTCGGGCTCCGCGATCAGGACGTCCGCGGCGGCGAGGGCCTCGACGGCGCGCAGCGTGAGAAGTCCCGGGTCGCCCGGGCCGGCACCGAGGAAGGTGACGTGCCCGTGCGCGGCGAACGCCGGAAGTGCGGAGGTGGTGGACCTTGTGGGGCTCAAAGTGCTCGCTCCCCCATCAGACCGGCCGCGCCCTTGGCCAGCATCTCGTCCGCGAGTTCGCGGCCGAGCGCCATTGCCTCGTTGTACGACTGGGGCACGGGACCGGTGGTGGACAGCTGCACCAGCGAGGAGCCGTCGATCGTGCCGACGACGCCCCGAAGGCGCATTTCGTTGACAGCCTGCCCGTGGCCGGACACGTCGGCCTGCAGGTCGGCGAGTGCGCCCACGGGCGCACTGCAACCGGCCTCCAGAGCCGCGAGCAGGGACCGCTCGGCGGTCACGGCGGCCCGGGTGTCCGGGTCGTCGAGCGCGCCGAGCGCGGCGATCAGTTCCGCGTTGTCCGCGAGACATTCGACCGCCAGTGCCCCCTGGCCGGGGGCGGGCAGAACATGGTCGACCGACAGGAAGTCGGTCGCTTCCGCACCGCGGCCGAGGCGGTTGAGGCCGGCGGCGGCGAGGACCACCGCGTCGAGCTCACCGTCGCGCACGTAACCGATGCGGGTGTCGACGTTGCCGCGGATCGCGACGGTCTCGACGGTCTTGCCGAGCTGCTTTGCGTAGGCGTTCAGCTGGGCCATCCGGCGCGGCGAGCCGGTGCCGATGCGGGCACCGTCGGGCAGCTCCTCGAAGGTCAGCCCGTCCCGGGCGACCAGGACGTCGCGCGGGTCCTCGCGGCGCGGGATCGCGGCGAGCACCAGCTCGTCGGGCTGCGTCGTCGGCAGGTCCTTGAGCGAGTGCACGGCGAAGTCGACCTCACCGCGCAGCAGGGCGTCGCGCAGTGCGGTCACGAACACGCCGGTCCCGCCGATCTGCGCGAGGTTCTCCCGCGAGACGTCGCCGTACGTGGTGATCTCCACGAGCTCGACGGGCCGGCCGGTGACGGCACGCACCGCCTCGGCGACGTGCCCGGACTGGGACATGGCCAGCTTGCTGCGCCGCGTTCCGAGCTTCAGCGGCTGCTGGGCAGGGCCTGAGTTCATGATGCCCGTCCTGTGTTCGTGACGCTCTGTACGTCACCGTCGGTCAGGTCGGCCCGGCTGACGGATGCGACCGTCTCCGGGTCGAGGTCGAAGAGTTCCCGCAGCGCCTCCGCGTACCCGGCGCCGCCGGGCTCGCTCGCGAGCTGCTTGACCCGCACGGTCGGTGCGTGCAGGAGTTTGTCGACGACGCGGCGCACGGTCTGGGTGACCTCGGCGCGCTGGCGGTCGTCCAGGTCGGGCACGCGGCCGTCGAGCCGCGCGACCTCGCTCGCCACGACCTCCGCGGCCATCGCGCGCAGCGCGACGACGGTGGGCGTGATGTGCGCGGCGCGCTGGGCGGCCCCGAACGCGGCGACCTCGGCCGCCACGATCTCGCGTACGAGTTCCACGTCGGCGGCCATCGGCGCGTCGGCGGAGGCCTCCGCGAGCGACTCGATGTCGACGAGCCGCACCCCGGGGATCCGGTGCGCCGCGGCGTCGATGTCCCGGGGCATGGCGAGGTCGAGCAGCGCGAGCCGCACCGGCGCCCCGTTGCTGTGCTGCGCCCGGGCCCCCTTGCGCGGCCCCCGCTGCGCGGCGGCTTCACCCTGGTCGGCCCAGGCCCCGTGCAGTTCGAGCGACCCGGCATCCACCCCGGCCAGCGCGGACCGCCCGTCGGTCAGGTTGTCGAGCCCGACCGGGCACCCGTCCGCGTCGACGACGACGGGAGCGGCGAGCGTACGAGCGGCCCCCGCATCGGGGATCCGCCCGCGCACCCGGGCCGCCTCGGCCAGCCGAGCGACAGCCTCAAGATCGGCGACTTCCAGCCTCGCCCGGGGGTACCCCCGGACGGAGTCCGGGGGAGATTGAGGCGCGGCGTCCGGGGCGGAGCCCCGAGAGGGGGTCCGGGGCGCAGCCCCGGTGACGGGAAGGGGCGGGGAGGGGATCAGCCCCGCAGGGCCCACCGCCCCGGCGATGTCGTCCCCACCCAGCACCAACCCGGTGGCCCCGGTACAGGACACCGCGACATCGACTCGTGTCAGCTCGTCCAGGACGGAGTCCATGGGAACGGCCCGGGCGACCACGCCCGACCCCCCACCCGCGAGGATCGCCGCCAGGCGCTCGGCCCGCTCCAGCGTCCGGTTGGCGACCACGACCTCGGCCACCCCGACCCGCGCCAGCGTCGCCGCGGCGAGCGAGGACATCGACCCGGCGCCGATCACGAGCGCCCGCTTGCCCGCGGCCCACTCCTCCACCGGCATGCCGACGGCGAGCTGCTCCAGTCCGAAGGTCACCAGCGACTGCCCGGCCCGGTCGATCCCGGTCTCGGAGTGCGCCCGCTTGCCGACGCGCAGCGCCTGCTGGAAGAGGTCGTTCATGAGGCGCCCGGCGGTGTGGAGCTCCTGCCCCAGCGCGAGCGCGTCCTTGATCTGGCCGAGGATCTGGCCTTCGCCGACGACCATCGAGTCCAGTCCGCACGCCACGGAGAAGAAGTGGTGGACGGCCCGGTCCTCGTAGTGCACGTACAGGTAGGGGGTGAGCTCTTCGAGCGCGACCCCGCTGTGCTGCGCGAGCAGCGTGGACAGCTCGGCGACGCCCGCGTGGAACTTGTCCACGTCGGCGTACAGCTCGATCCGGTTGCAGGTGGCGAGCACGGCGGCCTCGGTCGCCGGCTCCGCCGCGAGCGTGTCGTGCAGCAGCTTGACCTTGGCGTCCGCGGTCAGCGCGGCGCGTTCCAGCACGCTGACGGGCGCGCTGCGGTGACTCAGTCCGACGACGAGCAGACTCATGCCGGCATCACCGCCGGCAGGTCGCCCTCGGGGCCGGGGCCGTTCTTGCGGGTGGCGGCGCCGCCGCGGACCGCGGGGGGCACGGTGGCGGCGGCGGAGTCCTCGCCGGCCTTGCGCTGCTCGTGGAAGGCGAGGATCTGCAGCTCGATCGAGAGGTCGACCTTGCGGACGTCCACGCCCTCGGGCACCGACAGGACGGTCGGCGCGAAGTTCAGGATGGAGGTGACGCCGGCGGCGACGAGCCGCTCGCACACCTGCTGGGCCGCCCCGGCGGGGGTGGCGATGACGCCGATGGAGACGCCGTTGTCCTCGATGATCTGCTCGAGCTCGTCGGTGTGCCGCACGGGCATGCCGGCCACCGGCTTTCCGGCCATCGCCGGGTCCGCGTCGATCAGTGCGGCGACCCGGAATCCGCGCGAGGCGAACCCGCCGTAATTGGCCAGGGCCGCGCCGAGGTTGCCGATGCCGACGATGACGACCGGCCAGTCCTGGGTGAGGCCGAGCTCGCGGGAGATCTGGTAGACGAGGTACTCGACGTCGTAGCCGACACCGCGGGTGCCGTACGAGCCGAGGTAGGAGAAGTCCTTGCGCAGCTTGGCGGAGTTGACTCCGGCGGCGGCCGCGAGCTCCTCGGAGGAGACGGTGGGCACGGACCGCTCGGACAGCGCGGTGAGCGCCCGCAGGTACAGCGGAAGCCGGGCGACAGTGGCCTCGGGAATGCCTCGGCTGCGGGTCGCCGGTCGGTGAGTTCGGCCAGTTGCCACGATGCTCCTGCGGGATGAGCGGGGCTGCAGGCGGCCACTTGTCCCAGGACCGCCCCGTCGAATGCAGGCTATGTCTTTGTGAACGCGTGCACAAAGATTGTGTCCGCTTTGTCCGACCAAAGTGACCGGGGTCACGCATCTGTGGTGCACGCTGCGGGAACTACCGGCAATCGCCACGCGTCCACATCCCGACGGGGGCAAAACGGAACACACTCCTCATCCATACGCCCCCGAGACCGCTCAAATCGCCCATGATGGTAACCGGTGCCCCGGTCAACCAACCAATGCCCGGCGGAGCCGGTCCGGGTTCACCCGCCAGAAGGTGTGCTGCTCGCCGTCCACGAGCACCACCGGGATCTGCTCCCAGTACTTCCGGTACAACTCCTCGTCCTGCGAAATGTCCTTCTTCTCCCAGGAGGCGCCCGTCTCCGCGCAGATCTGCACGACGACCTGCTCGGCGTCGTCGCACAGATGGCAGCCGGGCTTCCCCACGAGCGTCACCATCCGCTCGGCGGGACTCTTCTTTTCCTTGCGGCGCAGCAGCGGACTCATGCCCCCATTCTCGCGCGCCGAGGGCGTAACACCGCCGCCCCGCAGTGTTCACGCACCTGCATCCCGATGGTTTCGGGACTTACCGAACACAGTGGCTATGCTCGCCACATGGCGGCTCTGAGATGGCTCACCCCAGGTAAGCGCCCGGCGACTGCCCGGAGCGTGCTGGCGGGCGAGGCCTCCGCCGAGGCCGCCCGCAAGACCACGCAGGACCTCGAAGAGCCCGTCGCCGCACCGGCCCCGGACACCGCCGAAGCCGAGGCCGAGCCGGAATTCCCGGTGGCCGGCGACGAGGAGGCCGCGGCCTTCTTCGACCTCGACAACACCGTCATGCAGGGCGCCGCGATCTTCCACTTCGGCCGCGGCCTCTACAAGCGCGAGTTCTTCCAGCGCCGCGAGCTGGCCCGCTTCGCCTGGCAGCAGGCCTGGTTCCGGCTGGCCGGCGTCGAGGACCCCGAGCACATGCAGGACGCGCGCGACAGCGCCCTGTCCATCGTCAAGGGCCACCAGGTCTCCGAGCTGATGGCCATCGGCGAGGAGATCTACGACGAGTACATGGCGGAGCGGATCTGGCCGGGCACCCGCGCCCTGGCCCAGGCCCACCTCGACGCCGGCCAGAAGGTCTGGCTGGTCACCGCGGCCCCCGTGGAGACCGCGACGATCATCGCCCGCCGGCTCGGCCTGACCGGAGCCCTGGGCACCGTCGCCGAATCGGTCGACGGGATCTACACCGGCCGGCTCGTCGGCGAGCCCCTGCACGGGCCCGCGAAGGCCGAGGCCGTCCGCGCCCTGGCCGCCGCCGAGGGCCTCGACCTCGCGCGCTGCGCCGCGTACAGCGATTCGCACAACGACATTCCGATGCTGTCACTGGTCGGACACCCGTACGCGATCAATCCCGATACAAAACTGCGCAAGCATGCCCGCGCCCACGACTGGCGGCTGCGCGACTATCGCACCGGCCGCAAGGCGGCCAAGGTCGGCATCCCCGCGGCCGCGGGGGTGGGCGCCCTGGCGGGCGGCACCGCCGCCGCCGTCGCGCTGCACCGCCGCCGCAAGTAGCGGGGCGCATTCTCCAAGCTCTACCCGCGGCTCCGGCGGGCCATTCGAGCACCCCCGACTCGGCCACATCCAGCGTTGGAACCAGGCATTCCGCACGCAGAAATGATCAGGAACTGATCACCAACAGCGCTGGAATATGCCCTCGACACGAAACAGAAGTGTCGGAAGCGGTGATTTCCGCAACTGGGTGTAGTGCTGCCTGTACGAAGCGTTATTCTCCTCAAACGCATACGGGCACCCCTCCGTCGCCGCACGACTGGTCGACGAGGCAACGGTCCCGCACTGCACGTGATGGAAGCTCTGCCTCTGGGAGTCCCGTGTACCCACCTGTCGGGGTTGACGCCTCGGGCCTGGCTACGCTCCGCGCAACGGTCCTCGACCACCTGCGCGGTTTCGTCCCCACCGCGTACGCCACCCCCGCCTTCGCCGCAGTCCCTGCCGGCTTCGGCCCTGCCGGCCCCTGCTATGCCCTGACCGACGGCGGAGCGACGGTGGGCAGACGGGGCCGCGGCAGCACAGCAGGGCCGACGAGCACCGCAACCGCCCGCCGTCCCACCGCGGACAGCGACAGCGCCCGCATGATGGACCTCGTCGAACGTGCCCAGGCCGGTGAGGCCGAGGCCTTCGGCCGGCTGTACGACCAGTACAGCGACACGGTCTACCGCTACATCTACTACCGCGTCGGCGGAAAGGCGACGGCGGAGGACCTCACCAGTGAGACGTTCCTGCGCGCCCTGCGCCGCATCTCCACCTTCACCTGGCAGGGCCGCGACTTCGGCGCCTGGCTCGTGACCATCGCGCGGAACCTCGTCGCGGACCACTTCAAGTCCAGCCGCTTCCGCCTGGAGGTCACCACCGGCGAGATGCTCGACGCCAACGAGGTCGAGCGCTCCCCCGAGGACTCGGTCCTCGAATCCCTGTCCAACGCGGCCCTGCTGGAAGCCGTCCGCAAGCTCAACCCCCAGCAGCAGGAGTGCGTGACCCTGCGCTTCCTGCAGGGCCTCTCGGTCGCCGAGACGGCCCGGGTGATGGGCAAGAACGAGGGCGCGATCAAGACCCTCCAGTACCGCGCCGTACGCACGCTCGCCCGGCTGCTCCCGGACGACGCGCGCTGACCCCCGACCCCTACCCGGTGACCCGTCGATGACGCTGTGGTCCGATCATCCTTCGTCCGTAACCCAAGTGCCGCGCCGCTCGTTGTGCGGAATGCAGGCTCCCTGTGGACACGCCATGCCCGCGGCAACTCACTCGAAAGAGTGGATGCACTCGGGCAAGGCAACCTTCCTGACACACAGGGGAGTCGATCGTCATGACGAGAGGAGGTGCCGCCAGTGATCGCGAACGTTTCGACGCACCGGCGGGCGAACGCCTTCGCCCAGGCCCTGGAGGATCAGACACCGTCTGATCCTCCAGAGACGGCGGCCGAACAGTCCGAGGCGCCGGCCGAGGCAGCCGAACCGGGCGAGCACAACAGGCTGTTGGCCCTGGCGAATGTGCTCGGCGAACTGCCGCGCCCGGCGCTGGATCCCGAGGTCAAAGTGGTGCAGCGAGCCCAGCTCGTCGCCGCCATGGAGGCCATGGTGATGGAGGGGACGCTGGGCGGTGCCCCGACAGACCCTCAGGTGCCCGAACAGCGGACGGGCCGCGGCGCCCACCGGGCGGCCCCGCTCCGGAAACTGCGGCCCCGTTCCCGCTGGTCCAAGGGCATCGCAGCGGGCGGACTCACGGTCGGTGTGGCCGCGGGAGCCTTCAGCGGGGTGGCCGCTGCCAGCACCGACGCCCTGCCGGGTGATTCGCTCTACCCGGTGAAGCGCGGCATGGAGGACATCGTCCTCGGCATGGCGGACGGCGACGGCGACCGGGGCGAGCTGTATCTGGACCACGCCTCGACCCGGCTCCACGAGGCACGCCGCCTCATGGAGCGCGACAAGGCGGGGGCCCTCGACCACGAATCCCTGGGCGAAATCCGGCGTGCGCTCGCCGGCATGAAGCACGACGCCGAGGAAGGCCACCGCCTTCTCTACTCAGCGTACGAACGGGACGGTTCCCTGGGCCCGATCCAGGCGCTGTCCTCGTTCTCCCGCTCCCACCGGGACGCGTGGGGCAAGCTGCGCGAGCGGCTGCCCGCACAGCTGACCGACGTGGGCGACCAGGTGAATTCGGTCTTCGACGCCATAGACGACGAAGTCCAGCCGCTGGAGTCGCTGCTGCCCAAGCCCGTGCAGAAGTCCCGGCAGTCGCAGTCCGCGACCACCACCACGGACGACGGCACCGGACAGCAGGCCAGCAGGCCGCCGGCCGTACCCGGCACGTCCCCGGCACCCGGCCGGGACGGCGCACCGGAGCGCCCGCAGCCCAGCGGCTCGCACGAGGACGACAGCGGGGACGACGGCCTGCTGGGCGGCGGCACCGGCGGTCTCCTCGACCCGCCGCCGGCCGAACCGGACCCCAGCCCGTCCGTCAGCGGGGAGGCCGAGCCGGACATCACGATCCCGCCGCTCCTCCCCGGCATCCTGCCGGGCCTCGGCCTCTCCGGCGAGGACGTGAACTAGCTCTGGTGCGGCGGCGGCCGGCCGGATCGGTCAGAAGAAGACCGACCGCCGCTGCACCAGCAGCTTGTAGAGCGTGTGCTGGATCTGTTCGCGCACCTGATCCGTCAGGTTGAACATCAGCATCGGGTCGTCCGCGGCCTCCGGCGCGTAGCCGTCCGTCGGGATCGGCTCGCCGAACTGGATCGTCCACTTCGTCGGCAGCGGCACCGCACCCAGCGGCCCCAGCCACGGAAAGGTCGGCGTGATCGGGAAGTACGGCAGCCCCAGCAGACGCGCCAGCGTCTTCGAGTTGCCGATCATCGGATAGATCTCCTCCGCCCCGACGATCGAGCACGGCACGATCGGCGCGCCCGCCCTCAGGGCCGTGGAGACGAATCCGCCCCGTCCGAAACGCTGCAGTTTGTACCGGTCACCGAACGGCTTCCCTATCCCCTTGAAGCCCTCCGGCATCACCCCGACCAACTCCCCCGCCTGCAGCAGCGCCTGCGCGTCCTCCGCGCACGCCAGCGTGTGCCCGGCCTTGCGCGCCAGCTCGTTCACCACCGGCAGCATGAAGACCAGGTCCGCGGCGAGCAGCCGCAGGTGCCGCTGCGCGGGATGGCGGTCGTGGACGGCGACCTGGAGCATCAGCCCGTCGAGGGGCAGCGTCCCGGAGTGGTTGGCGACGATCAGCGCCCCGCCCTCGGACGGGATGTTCTCGATGCCCTTCACCTCGACCCGGAAGTACTTGTCGTACAGCGGCCGCATCAAGGACATCAGGACCTGGTCCGTGAGCTCCTTGTCGTAGCCGAACTCGTCGACCTCGTACTCGCCGGTGATCCGGCGCCGCAGGAAGGACAGCCCGCCCGCGAGCCGCCGGTCCCAGCCCGGCCCGTCCGCCCCGGCCCCGCCCGCCGGCCGGGCCGCCCGTTCGGCGGCCTGCTCCGGCTCCACGGCGACCGCGGCCACCGCCGGGGCCCCCGGGGCGCCTTCGGGGGCCGCAGGCCGCCGTACGGGCCCCCGGCGCCGCTGCGACCGCTGCTGGGCCGAGCCGCGCACCCGCTCCCGGTCCTCGTCGTCGAACGGGATGACCTTGGCGTCCGCCATTATCGATGCGCTCCCTCTTCAACCCGGTCCTTCAGGTCCACGTCCAGAATCCCCGCGACCCGCTCCACGGTCCGCGACAGCACCGCCGGCGGCAGCAGCCCCGCCCCCCGGCTCGCCGCGAAGTCCGCGAAGGCCTCGGCGGTCGTATACAGCGGCGTGAAGCCCAGCACCTCGCGCATCTGCGTGGTCTGCACGACCCGCCCGTGCGTCAGCAGCCGGATCTGCTCCGGCGAGAAGTCCCTCGCGCCCACCGCGCGCAGCGCCGACCCCATCCACTGCACGGCGGGCAGCAGCAGCGGCACCGTCGGCCGGCCCAGCCGCCGCGAGCACTGCGCGAGCGTCAGCACCCCGTCCCCGGCGATGTTGAAGGTGCCGCTGTTGAGGGTGCCGCGCCGAGGCTCGGCCGCCACCAGCGACAGCACGTCCAGGACGTCGTCCTCGTGGACGAACTGCAGCCGCGGGTCGTAGCCGAGCACCGTGGGCAGCACCGGCAGGGAGAAGTAGTCGGCGAGCGAGGAGTCCGCCCGCGGCCCCAGGATGTTCGCGAAGCGCAGCACGCACACCGCCACATCGGGCCGCCGCCGCGCGAAGCCCCGCACGTACCCCTCGACTTCCGAGGCGTCCTTCGGGAAGCCGCCGCCGGGCAGGGACTTGGGCTGGGTGGTCTCCGTGAACACGGCCGGGTCCCGCGAGGCCGCCCCGTACACGCTCGTCGACGACTTCACGACGAGGCGGCGGACCGTCGGGGACTTCTGGCAGGCGCCGAGGAGCTGCATGGTGCCGATGACGTTGGCCTCCTTCACGGAGGTCCGGCCGGCGCTGCCGAGCGGGGTGCCGGTGACCGCCAGGTGCACCACCGTGTCGACGGCGTGCTCGGCGAGGACCCGGGCGATCGAGGGCTGCCTGATGTCGGCCCTCACGAAGGTGGCGGAGCCCAGCCGCTGGGCGGGCTCGTGGGCGTCGACCGCGATCACCCTGTCCACGTCGGGATCCCGCTGGGCCCGGCGGACGAACCGGCTGCCGAGCTGCCGCGCAGCCCCGGTGACGAGCACGACCTTCCCCACGATCAGCGCCTTCCCTTGCCCTCTGCAGGAGTCCCGGACCGCGCTCCGAGATCTTGTACCGACCTCGTTCTTATACACCGCAGCCCCCCCACCAATGATGGTGGAGGGGCTGCGGAGAACACGTACAGCTGCCGTTTACTTCTTGTTACGACGCTGCACGCGGGTGCGCTTGAGCAGCTTGCGGTGCTTCTTCTTGGCCATCCGCTTACGCCGCTTCTTGATAACAGAGCCCACGACTACCCTCGCTCACTTCTCGGAAAACCCCCACGTCAGCGGGGATCTCGGTGCGGGGCGTCTGGGCCCACACGACCTACGTCGGCCTAGCCTACCCGCCCAAGCTCCGAGCCTGTAATCCGGGGTTCACCGTCAGGCCGACTCCACCCCCACGTAGGACTCCCGAAGGTACTCGTGGACCGCGTTCTCGGGGACCCGGAAGGACCGGCCCACCCGGATCGCGGGCAGATGGCCGTTGTGCACCAGGCGGTACACGGTCATCTTCGACACTCGCATCACCGAGGCGACCTCCGCCACGGTCAGGAACTGAACCTCACTGAGAGGCCTCTCGCCAGCAGCCATGACACACCTTGACCTTCCGCGCATGACGGGCACCGGCTTCCCCCTCCGGTTACACCCCGTCGTCGCACGCTCACTCCCCAGGGTAGGGGCGGGTGATACGAGTGGGGAAGAGGAGCAGCAGCCACGGAATTACCCCGACAGACTCGCCCGATTGAGTACATAGCGAGTGAGCGGCCGGTAGTAGTCCGAGCGCACCGCGTCATCGAGGGGCACGGCGACCGCCACCCGCCCCTCGGCCTCGCCGACGAACAGCGCGGGATCGTCGGTGTCGGCCAGGCCGATCGCCTCAAAGCCCAGCTGACCTGCCCCGCAGACCCATCCGTGATCTCCGATGACCAGCTCCGGAAGGGCCCTGCCGGCCTCCGCGAGAGCCCCCAGCGCGAGCCGGACCGGCAGCGGAGAATGGGTGTGTGCGCCGGTGGCACTCCCCGGTTGCCGCGCGCCGGGTTCCCGCACCAATGCGACGCCCCGTACGTAATCGAGAGTGTACGGACGTACGCCATAGCGGGTCGTCATGTCGACATGGCTGCCCTGCGCGGGGGTGAGGACTTCACATCCGGCCGCCGACAGGGCGTCTGCCAACGCGGCGTAGAAGCCCAGCAGCCGGTGCGGATGACCGGTCCCGAGCAGTACGGGCGCCCCCGCGGCGACCACGCGGCGCAACCGGCCCGCGAAGGCGTCCAGCGCGGCGAGGGTCCGCTCCGGGTCGATCACGTCGGGTCCGGTGACGTGGCCGGGATCCGCGGACACCCCGCACTTGTCGGCCATCAGGTCCAGCAGGTCCCGCTCGCCCCAGCCCCATTCCGGGTCGAGCCCGAGCAGCACCCGCGGGTCCCTCGCGGCGAACAGCCGGTAGCTCCGCAGGCTTTCCTCACGGGACGTCGCCACGGGGCCGGCCAACCGGGCGGCCAGCAGATGCGCACGCAGCGCGCCGGTGCTCAACACCCTCCCGATGCTGCCGCACCGGAGGTGACGGGGCACCAGATCCCGCGAATCCCACCACACTTGGCCTAACAACGGACACCGGCGGCGGACCGCCCGTACGGGCCCGGCCGCCGGCCGCGCAGCACGCTCAGGCGAGCAGCCCGCGCAGCGGGAACACCGCCCGCCGGGTCGCGAGCACGGCCTGGTCGGTGCGGTCCGCCGGGTCGTAGCCGGCGTCCCAGTCCCGCCACTGCGGGGTGCGCCCGTCCGTCATCCGGGCCGGCGCGAGCTGCCGGGTCCGCGCGTACACCTCGTCCCGCCAGGAGGCCGGCACCGCCGACTCGGGATCCACCGGCCGGTGCGCGGCGATCCCCACCAGGTGCGTCCAGGACCGCGGTACGACGTCCACGACCGCGTAGCCCCCGCCGCCCAGTGCGACCCAGCGGCCGTCCGCGTACGTGTGCGCCAGCTCGTGGCAGGCCTCCTGCACGGCCCGCTGGGCGTCCAGCGACACCGCGAGGTGTGCGAGCGGGTCCTCGAAGTGGGTGTCGGCGCCGTGCTGCGTCACCAGCACCTGCGGCCGGAACTCCGCCAGCAGCTCGGGCACGGTGGCGTGGAAGGCCCGCAGCCAGCCCTCGTCGCCGGTCCCCGCGGGCAGCGCCACGTTGACCGCGCAACCCTCGGCCTCCGGCCCGCCCGTCTCCTCGGGCCAGCCGGTCTGCGGGAACAGCGTCCGCGGGTGCTCGTGCAGCGACACGGTCAGCACCCGCGGGTCCTCCCAGAACGCCGCCTGCACGCCGTCCCCGTGGTGCACGTCGACGTCCACGTACGCGACCCGCTCGGCGCCGAGCTCCAGCAGCCGTGCGATGGCGAGGGAGGCGTCGTTGTACACGCAGAACCCGGCGGCCCCGCCCGGCATCGCGTGGTGCAGCCCGCCCGCGAAGTTCACCGCGTGCTCGGCCTCCCCGTGCCAGACCGCCTCGGCGGCCGCGACGGACTGGCCGGCGATCAGCGCGGACGCCTCGTGCATCCCGGCGAAGGCGGGATCGTCCATGGTGCCCAGCCCGTACGACCCGTCGGCCGTGCCGGGGTCGGCGGACACGGCCCGTACGGCGGCCACGTAGTCCTCGCGGTGGACGAGCCGCAGCGTCGAGTCCCCCGCGGGCCGGGCCGCCCGTACGTCCATCTCGCGGTCGAGCCCGAAGGCGCGCACCAGGCCCATGGTCAGTGCCAGGCGCACCGGGTCCATCGGATGGCTCGGTCCGAAGTCATACCTCGTTACCGCCTCGTCCCACATCAACAACCCGCGGCCGCTCATGCCCGCCACCGTATCGGGCGGGCTCCGCGCCGAACGAGCGGGCATGGGCGAGTGTGACGAGGACCAGGGCCATCGGGACGAGCATCGCCCCCCGGTAGCTCCACGCGTCCCCGACGGCCCCCACCAGCGGCGACCCGACCAGGAATCCGACGTAGTTGAAGATGTTGAGCCGCGCGATGGCGGTGTCGGAGTCGTGCGGGAACAGCCGGCCGGCGGCCGCGAAGGTCTGCGGCACGATCACGCACAGCCCGAGCCCCAGCAGCGTGAACCCGAGCATCCCCACCCCCGGCCCGGGCGCCGCGGCCACCACCGCGAACCCGCCGGCCGCGACGAGCGTCCCGCCCCGCACCACGGCCACCGCACCCAGCCGACGCACCCCGAGGTCCCCCACGGCCCGCCCGAGCAGGGTGGTCACCATGTAGATGTTGTAGGGGACGGTGGCGACCTGCTCGGAGCTGCCCAGGACGTCCTGGAGGTACTTGGCGCTCCAGTTGGAGACGGTCGAGTCCCCGATGTACGCGCAGGCCATCACCAGGCACAGCGGCAGCAGCAGCTTGAAGCCTGCCCCGCCCGCTCCGGCGCCCGCAGGTGCCCCGTCCGGCGCCTGACGGCCGTCCTGGTCGACGTAGAACCGGCTGCCGGCGAGCGCGAGCGGCAGCAGCAGCGCCACTGCCGGCAGGTAGGACACGAACAGCGACAGGTGCCAGTGCGCCCCGGCCCAGGCGGCGGACGCCCCGGCGATCCCGCCGAGGCTGTAGGTGGCGTGGAAGCCGAGCATGATGCTGCGCCCGTACGTCCTCTGCAGGCTGACGCCGAGCATGTTCATGGACGCGTCGAGCCCGCCCACCGCCAGCCCGAACAGGCCGAGCGCGACCGCCACGTGCCACAACTCGCGGCCGGCGCCCACCCCGAGCAGGGCGAGCAGCACGAGCGGCTGCGACCACCGCAGCACGGTGCTGGGCGCCACCCGTTTCACGATCTTCTCGGTGCCGACGCTCGCCACCCCGGCCAGGATCGGCACGGCAGCCAGGAAGGCCGGCAGTAGGCCGTCGGATATCCCGTACTGGTCCTGGATGGCGGGGATCCGCGTCACGAGGAGGGCGAAGGTGACCCCCTGGACGAAGAAGCTGAAAGCCAGGGAACCCCGGCCGCGCCGCAGGCGCACATCTGTCATGGCGGCACAGCGTAGGCCCCACCACTACTGCTGGGTAGATGGATCACACGCCCAACTCCCATGCTCTGCCGGCGCCGGCCTCGGCGGCTCCGCCGCGCGGAGTCACGGGCCGTGTCACGGCCCGCGTCACGGGCGGACTGCCGCTGCGCGTCCGCGAGAAGACGGCCGTAAACGCAGAAAAGCCCCGCACCATAAGGTGCGGGGCTTTCCCACAATGATTGTTCGGCGGCGTCCTACTCTCCCACAGGGTCCCCCCTGCAGTACCATCGGCGCTGAAAGGCTTAGCTTCCGGGTTCGGAATGTAACCGGGCGTTTCCCTAACGCTATGACCACCGAAACACTATGAAGTTGACCAACCGGGCATAGACACGGTTCGTTACTTCAGAACTAACACAGTGGACGCGAGCAACTGAGGACAAGCCCTCGGCCTATTAGTACCAGTCAGCTCCACCCGTTACCGGGCTTCCACATCTGGCCTATCAACCCAGTCGTCTACTGGGAGCCTTACCCTCTCAAGGAGGTGGGAATACTCATCTTGAAGCAGGCTTCCCGCTTAGATGCTTTCAGCGGTTATCCCTCCCGAACGTAGCCAACCAGCCATGCCCTTGGCAGGACAACTGGCACACCAGAGGTTCGTCCGTCCCGGTCCTCTCGTACTAGGGACAGCCCTTCTCAATATTCCTACGCGCGCAGCGGATAGGGACCGAACTGTCTCACGACGTTCTAAACCCAGCTCGCGTACCGCTTTAATGGGCGAACAGCCCAACCCTTGGGACCGACTCCAGCCCCAGGATGCGACGAGCCGACATCGAGGTGCCAAACCATCCCGTCGATATGGACTCTTGGGGAAGATCAGCCTGTTATCCCCGGGGTACCTTTTATCCGTTGAGCGACGGCGCTTCCACAAGCCACCGCCGGATCACTAGTCCCGACTTTCGTCCCTGCTCGACCCGTCGGTCTCACAGTCAAGCTCCCTTGTGCACTTACACTCAACACCTGATTGCCAACCAGGCTGAGGGAACCTTTGGGCGCCTCCGTTACTCTTTGGGAGGCAACCGCCCCAGTTAAACTACCCATCAGACACTGTCCCTGATCCGGATCACGGACCGAGGTTAGACATCCAGCACGACCAGAGTGGTATTTCAACGGCGACTCCACAACCACTGGCGTGGCTGCTTCAAAGTCTCCCACCTATCCTACACAAGCCGAACCGAACACCAATATCAAACTGTAGTAAAGGTCCCGGGGTCTTTCCGTCCTGCTGCGCGAAACGAGCATCTTTACTCGTAGTGCAATTTCACCGGGCCTATGGTTGAGACAGTCGAGAAGTCGTTACGCCATTCGTGCAGGTCGGAACTTACCCGACAAGGAATTTCGCTACCTTAGGATGGTTATAGTTACCACCGCCGTTTACTGGCGCTTAAGTTCTCAGCTTCGCAACCCCGAAAGGTCACTAACCGGTCCCCTTAACGTTCCAGCACCGGGCAGGCGTCAGTCCGTATACATCGCCTTACGGCTTCGCACGGACCTGTGTTTTTAGTAAACAGTCGCTTCTCGCTGGTCTCTGCGGCCACCCCCAGCTCAGAGTGCAAGACTCATCACCGGTGATGGCCCCCCTTCTCCCGAAGTTACGGGGGCATTTTGCCGAGTTCCTTAACCATAGTTCACCCGAACGCCTCGGTATTCTCTACCTGACCACCTGAGTCGGTTTAGGGTACGGGCCGCCATGAAACTCGCTAGAGGCTTTTCTCGACAGCATAGGATCATCCACTTCACCACAATCGGCTCGGCATCAGGTCTCAGCCTTAATGAGGGACGGATTTGCCTACCCCTCGGCCTACACCCTTACCCCGGGACAACCACCGCCCGGGCTGGACTACCTTCCTGCGTCACCCCATCGCTTACCTACTACAAGTCTGGTTCGTCGGCTCCACCACTTTCCTTTCCCCGAAGGGTCCGGAACGGCTTCACGGACTTAGCATCGCCTGATTCGATATTGGGCGTTTCAAAGCGGGTACCGGAATATCAACCGGTTGTCCATCGACTACGCCTGTCGGCCTCGCCTTAGGTCCCGACTTACCCTGGGCAGATCAGCTTGACCCAGGAACCCTTAGTCAATCGGCGCACACGTTTCTCACGTGTGTATCGCTACTCATGCCTGCATTCTCACTCGTGAACCGTCCACAACTAGCTTCCGCTGCTGCTTCACCCGGCACACGACGCTCCCCTACCCATCACAGCGGGCGTTGGCCCTATTGCTGCAATGACACGACTTCGGCGGTACGCTTGAGCCCCGCTACATTGTCGGCGCGGAATCACTTGACCAGTGAGCTATTACGCACTCTTTCAAGGGTGGCTGCTTCTAAGCCAACCTCCTGGTTGTCTCTGCGACTCCACATCCTTTCCCACTTAGCGTACGCTTAGGGGCCTTAGTCGATGCTCTGGGCTGTTTCCCTCTCGACCATGGAGCTTATCCCCCACAGTCTCACTGCCGTGCTCTCACTTACCGGCATTCGGAGTTTGGCTAAGGTCAGTAACCCGGTAGGGCCCATCGCCTATCCAGTGCTCTACCTCCGGCAAGAAACACACGACGCTGCACCTAAATGCATTTCGGGGAGAACCAGCTATCACGGAGTTTGATTGGCCTTTCACCCCTAACCACAGGTCATCCCCCAGGTTTTCAACCCTGGTGGGTTCGGTCCTCCACGAAGTCTTACCTCCGCTTCAACCTGCCCATGGCTAGATCACTCCGCTTCGGGTCTAGAGCGTGCAACTCAATCGCCCTATTCGGACTCGCTTTCGCTACGGCTTCCCCACACGGGTTAACCTCGCTACACACCGCTAACTCGCAGGCTCATTCTTCAAAAGGCACGCAGTCACGACGCATTGAGTAAACTCAATGCGCGACGCTCCCACGGCTTGTAGGCACACGGTTTCAGGTACTATTTCACTCCGCTCCCGCGGTACTTTTCACCATTCCCTCACGGTACTATCCGCTATCGGTCACCAGGGAATATTTAGGCTTAGCGGGTGGTCCCGCCAGATTCACACGGGATTTCTCGGGCCCCGTGCTACTTGGGAGATTCTTAAGCAAGCCGCTGATGTTTCGTCTACGGGGGTCTTACCCTCTACGCCGGACCTTTCGCATGTCCTTCGACTACATCAACGGTTTCTGACTCGCCGACCGGCCGGCAGACCGATCAAAAGAATTCCCACAACCCCGCATGCGCAACCCCTGCCGGGTATCACACGCATACGGTTTGGCCTCATCCGGTTTCGCTCGCCACTACTCCCGGAATCACGGTTGTTTTCTCTTCCTGAGGGTACTGAGATGTTTCACTTCCCCTCGTTCCCTCCACACTGCCTATGTGTTCAGCAGTGGGTGACAGCCCATGACGACTGCCGGGTTTCCCCATTCGGACACCCCCGGATCAAAGCTCAGTTGGCAGCTCCCCGGGGCCTATCGCGGCCTCTCACGTCCTTCATCGGTTCCTGGTGCCAAGGCATCCACCGTGCGCCCTTAAAAACTTGGCCACAGATGCTCGCGTCCACTGTGTAGTTCTCAAGCAACGACCAGCCACCCATCACCCCACCAGACAAGCTAGTGAGTTCACTGGGGCCGGCATCGCGAAGGTTCGACCAAATCGGCCGTACCCTCAGATACCCAACAACGTGCCAAGCACAATCCCCGCCACTCTTCCGTGTTCCACGCCGAAGCAGTACTTACAGAAGGCTTTGAAGACTGTGCCAACTAATCAACGTTCCACCCATGAGCAACCGTGCGATTCATTCGATCGCAGTCGGCTATATGCTCCTTAGAAAGGAGGTGATCCAGCCGCACCTTCCGGTACGGCTACCTTGTTACGACTTCGTCCCAATCGCCAGTCCCACCTTCGACAGCTCCCTCCACAAGGGTTGGGCCACCGGCTTCGGGTGTTACCGACTTTCGTGACGTGACGGGCGGTGTGTACAAGGCCCGGGAACGTATTCACCGCAGCAATGCTGATCTGCGATTACTAGCGACTCCGACTTCATGGGGTCGAGTTGCAGACCCCAATCCGAACTGAGACCGGCTTTTTGAGATTCGCTCCACCTCACGGTATCGCAGCTCATTGTACCGGCCATTGTAGCACGTGTGCAGCCCAAGACATAAGGGGCATGATGACTTGACGTCGTCCCCACCTTCCTCCGAGTTGACCCCGGCGGTCTCCTGTGAGTCCCCATCACCCCGAAGGGCATGCTGGCAACACAGGACAAGGGTTGCGCTCGTTGCGGGACTTAACCCAACATCTCACGACACGAGCTGACGACAGCCATGCACCACCTGTATACCGACCACAAGGGGGGCACTATCTCTAATGCTTTCCGGTATATGTCAAGCCTTGGTAAGGTTCTTCGCGTTGCGTCGAATTAAGCCACATGCTCCGCCGCTTGTGCGGGCCCCCGTCAATTCCTTTGAGTTTTAGCCTTGCGGCCGTACTCCCCAGGCGGGGAACTTAATGCGTTAGCTGCGGCACCGACGACGTGGAATGTCGCCAACACCTAGTTCCCAACGTTTACGGCGTGGACTACCAGGGTATCTAATCCTGTTCGCTCCCCACGCTTTCGCTCCTCAGCGTCAGTAATGGCCCAGAGATCCGCCTTCGCCACCGGTGTTCCTCCTGATATCTGCGCATTTCACCGCTACACCAGGAATTCCGATCTCCCCTACCACACTCTAGCCTGCCCGTATCGAATGCAGACCCGGGGTTAAGCCCCGGGCTTTCACATCCGACGCGACAAGCCGCCTACGAGCTCTTTACGCCCAATAATTCCGGACAACGCTTGCGCCCTACGTATTACCGCGGCTGCTGGCACGTAGTTAGCCGGCGCTTCTTCTGCAGGTACCGTCACTTTCGCTTCTTCCCTGCTGAAAGAGGTTTACAACCCGAAGGCCGTCATCCCTCACGCGGCGTCGCTGCATCAGGCTTTCGCCCATTGTGCAATATTCCCCACTGCTGCCTCCCGTAGGAGTCTGGGCCGTGTCTCAGTCCCAGTGTGGCCGGTCGCCCTCTCAGGCCGGCTACCCGTCGTCGCCTTGGTAGGCCATTACCCCACCAACAAGCTGATAGGCCGCGGGCTCATCCTTCACCGCCGGAGCTTTTAACCCCCGCCCATGCAGGCAGGAGTGTTATCCGGTATTAGACCCCGTTTCCAGGGCTTGTCCCAGAGTGAAGGGCAGATTGCCCACGTGTTACTCACCCGTTCGCCACTAATCCACCCCGAAGGGCTTCATCGTTCGACTTGCATGTGTTAAGCACGCCGCCAGCGTTCGTCCTGAGCCAGGATCAAACTCTCCGTGAATGTTTACCCGTAATCGGGTGCACACCACGCAAGAGCGGGACGATCACGCCGGAATAAGGCAGATCGTCCACAGCGTCCTCGCTGTAGTGTTGCCTGCCAGATCCGAAGACCTGCCAGGACTTTTTCAAAGGAACCTCAACTCACCGAAGTGAGTCGGGGTATCAACTTCTGGCGTTGATTTTTGGCACGCTGTTGAGTTCTCAAGGTGCGGACGCTTCCTTTGTACTGACCCTCTCGGGCTTTCCTCCGGGCGCTTCCTTCGTTCTTGCGTTTCCGACTCTATCAGACTCTTTCGGGCCCGACTTCCTCGGTGCTTTCCAGGTTCTTCGCTTTCGCGTTTTCCCTTTCCGGCGGTTCCGACTCTATCAGATCCTTTCGGGCCTGACTCCCAGTCAGCGGGGTTTGCCTTCCGGGCTGTTGGGCCCTTCCGACGAGTGAGACCTTAGCGGATTCCTTGTCCCCGACCTAATCGGCGACTGTGTCTCTCGGACACGGATTCCCCATTCGCAAATACGCATGAAAACGAGACGACAAAGCGCGTCGTTCGTTCGAATGGTTGTTGCGGAATGGCTGTCCGGGGACCGACCGGGGTCGGCGCTCACGTCGGACAACTCGGAGAACACTACGGATCCAGGCGAGTCGTGTCAACCTCCGGACAGACGTCACCCCGGAGGTCTACGCTGGTGTCCATGACTACGCATGCGCTCAGCCTTCGCTGGTGGGCCGCCTGACGGCGGCCGTCCTTCCACGCGAACGCACGCATGCGCTCACGGCCGCCGCTCTCGGCGGCCGTTCTCGTTTCTCCCCCGTGGGAGCGCCGGCCACCGAACCGGCGCCCGACCGCCCACACCACAAGGAGAGACAGAGAGATGACGCGGATCTTCAGCGGGATCAAGCCCACCGGACACCTGACCCTCGGCAACTACCTCGGGGCCGTGCGGCAGTGGGTCGAGACCGACCAGTTCCAGGCCGAGGCGGTCTTCTGCGTGGTCGACCTGCACGCCCTCACCGTCGAACACGAACCGGCGCGCGTGCGCAGGCTCAGTCGACAGGCGGCCACACTGCTGCTGGCGGCCGGGCTCGACCCCGACCGATGCACCCTCTTCGTGCAGAGCCACGTCGACGAGCACGCGCGGCTCTCCTATCTCCTGGAGTGCACGGCCACCGACGGCGAACTGCGGCGGATGATCCAGTACAAGGAGAAGGCCGCGCGGGCGCAGGCGGCCGGGGAGAGCGTGCGGCTGTCGCTGCTCACGTATCCGGTGCTGATGGCCGCGGACATCCTGGCGTACGGGACCGACGAGGTGCCGGTGGGCGAGGACCAGCGGCAGCACGTGGAACTCACCCGGGACATCGCGGTCCGCTTCAACCAGCGCTACGGGCACACCTTCACCGTCCCGCGGGCCACCCACCCGCCGGTGGCGGCGCGCGTCATGGACCTCCAGGACCCGACGGCCAAGATGGGGAAGTCCCACGACTCCACCGCCGGCATCGTCTACCTGCTCGACGAGCCGGGGGTGGTCCGGAAGAAGATCATGCGGGCGGTGACCGACAGCGGCGGCGAGGTCGCGTACGACCGCGAGGCCAAGCCGGGGGTCAGCAATCTGCTGGACGTCCTCGCCGCGTGCACCGGCGGCGAACCGGCGAAGCTGGCCGAGGTCTACGACTCGTACGGCGCTCTGAAGAAGGACACCGCGGACGCGGTGGTGGAGCTGCTGCGGCCGGTGCAGGAGCGGCACGCGGAGCTGTGCGCGGACCCGGGCCGGCTGGAGTCGGTGCTCCGGGCGGGCGCCGAGCGGGCGCGGGCGCTGTCGCGGCCGGTCGTCGACGAGGCGTACCGGGCGATCGGGCTGCTGCCGGCCATGTGAAGAGCCGTGGGGGCGCCTTCTCGCCCTCCCCCTTCCCTCCCCTTCTGTGCGTGCGTGCATATAAGGGGAGGGGAGAGGCGGCTCAGCTGTTGCCGGAGGCGAGTTCGCGGCTGCGGTCGCGGGCGGCTTCGAGGGCGGCGATCAGGGCCGCGCGGACGCCGTGCCGTTCCAGCTCGACGATCGCGTTGATGGTCGTACCGGCGGGGGACGTGACGGCCTCCCGGAGCTTGACGGGGTGCTCGCCGCTGTCGCGGAGCATCACGGCCGCGCCGATGGCGGCCTGCACGATCAGGTCGTGGGCCTGGGCGCGGGGCAGGCCGAGGAGGATGCCGGCGTCGGTCATGGCCTCGACGAGGAAGTAGAAGTAGGCGGGGCCCGAGCCGGAGAGCGCGGTGGCCGCGTCCTGCTGGGACTCGGGGACCCGGAGGGTCTTGCCGACTCCTCCGAAGATCTCCTCGGTGTGCGCGAGGTGCTCGGCCGTGGCGTGGCTGCCGGCGGAGATGACGGACATGGCCTCGTCGACGAGGGCGGGGGTGTTCGTCATGACGCGCACGACGGGCGTGCCCGGGGCGAGGCGCTCCTCGAAGAAGGCGGTGGGAATGCCCGCGGCGCCGCTGATGACGAGCCGGCCCGCGGGCACGTGCGGGGCGAGCTCCTCCAGGAGCTTGCCCATGTCCTGGGGCTTCACGGTGAGGATGAGGGTGTCGGCGCGCTTCGCGGCCTCGGCGTTGCTGACGGACTCGACGCCGTAACGCGTACGGAGCTCCTCGGCGCGCTCGGCGCGACGGGCGGTCACCAACAGCTTCCCGGCCGGCCAGCCGCCTCGGATCATCCCGCTGAGCAGGGCCTCGCCGATCTTGCCGGTGCCGAGGACTGCGACTGTCTGGGTCATACGGGCTCACCTCGCCGAGCGGTTCTTGCACACGTGCTGCGGATGCGGATGCGGATCCCGAGGCGGATTCCCGTGGGGGCTGCGCCGGGGGTACGTCGTCGTCCTCATCCTTGTCGTCCTCATCCTTGCACCCGGCCGGGGAACGGTGACGGGTTGTCCGGAGTGCGGGCGGGGCGGTTCGCGTTACGGGGTGCGGCGGCGGAGGGTGGCCGCGCCGAGGCACAGGACGAGCAGGGCGCACCCGGCGACGACGAGCGCGTCGCGGACGAAGTCGGCCGTCATGTCGGTGTGGGTGAGGACCTCGGTCATGCCGTCGACGGCGTAGGACATGGGAAGGACGTTCGAGATCGACTCGAGGACGGGTTGCATGGTGTCGCGGGCCGCGAACAGTCCGCACAGCAGCAGCTGGGGGAAGATCACCGCCGGCATGAACTGGACGGCCTGGAACTCGGAGGACGCGAACGCCGAGACGAACAGGCCGAGTGCGGTGCCGAGCAGCGCGTCGAGGAGCGCGACGAGCAGGAGCAGCCAGGGCGAGCCGATGACGTCGAGGCCGAGGAGCCAGAGGGCGGTGCCGGTGGCCAGCAGCGACTGGAGCACGGCGAGGGAGCCGAAGGCGACGGCGTAGCCGGCGATCAGGTCCCCTTTGCCGAGGGGCATGGCGAGGAGGCGTTCGAGGGTGCCGGAGGTGCGCTCGCGCAGGGTCGCGATGGACGTGATCAGGAACATCGTGATCAGCGGGAAGATGCCGAGGAGCGAGGCGCCGATGCTGTTGAAGGTCTGCGGGTCACCGTCGAAGACGTAGCGGAGCAGGACCAGCATCAGCACGGGGACCAGGAGCATCAGCGCGATCGAGCGCGGGTCGTGGCGCAGTTGGCGCAGCACGCGGGCGGCGGTGGCGAGGGTGCGGGCGAGGTTCATCGGGGCTCCCGGTCGGCGAAGGTGGTGGTCGTTTCCGGGGCTTCCGGGGTGGCGGCGGCCTGGTCGACGAGGTGGAGGAAGCCCTCTTCGACGGTTGCCGAGCCGGTGCGGGCGCGGAGCGCCTCCGGGGTGTCCGCGGCGAGGATGCGGCCTTCGCGCATGAGCAGGAGGTGGTGGCAGCGCTCTGCCTCGTCCATGACGTGGGAGGAGACGAGGAGGGTGGCGCCGCGGGTGGCGGTGATGTCGTGGAACAGGTTCCACAGGTCCCGGCGGAGTACGGGGTCCAGGCCGACGGTGGGTTCGTCGAGTACGAGGAGTTCCGGGGAGCCGAGCAGGGCGACGGCGAGCGAGACGCGGCTGCGCTGGCCGCCGGAGAGGTTGCCGGCGAGCGCGCCGGTGTGCGAGGCGAGGTCGACGTCGCGGATGGCCCGGTCGACGTCGGCGCGTCGGCGGTCGGCCGCTGCGCGGCCGGGGTCGAGGACGGCGGCGAAGTAGTCGAGGTTCTGGCGGACGGTGAGGTCGTCGTACACGGAGGGCGCCTGGGTGACGTACCCGATCCGGGACCGCGACGCGGGGGCGCCGGCGGGGCTGCCGAGCACGTCGAGCGTGCCGGCGACCTGGGCCTGCGTACCGACGATGGACCGCATGAGCGTGGACTTGCCGCAGCCGGACGGCCCGAGCAGCCCGGTGATCCGGCCGCGGGGCACGTCGAAGTCGATGCCGCGCAGGACGGTGCGGGGGCCGCGGGTGACGACGAGCGCGCGGGCGTGCACGGCGGGTGGCTGCGTCCCCGCCTCCACTTTATTCATCATGCGATGAATAATGCTCCTGCCACTGTCTCCCGTCAATCGTCGAGGCGCTTCTCTCTCGTCTGGAGCCGGGTCGTCAGGAGTCCCGGGGAGCCGGGGCCTTGCGAGGCGCGACCGGTTGCGGTGCCGGGGCCGGGTGCGGGTCGCGGATCAGCAGCAGCGCCATCGCTCCGGCGAGGATGCCGACCAGGCCGGCGACCAGGGTGGTGGTCGTGAGGGCGGAGGCGAAGGCCGCGCGCAGCGCGTGCACGGACAGCGTGTCCGCCAGTTCGCGGGCGCCGCCGCCGGCCAGGACGTGGGCCTGCTCCCCGGTGAGGGGCGGGGTCATGCGGCTGGTGAGGATGGTGCCGGCGACGGCGACGCCCACGGCGTAGCCGAGCTGGCGGAAGGTGCTGACGGCTCCGCCCGCCATGCCGGCGCGCTCCCGTGGGACGGAGTCGAGGGCGGCGCCGCCGAGGGCCGGCGAGACCAGCCCGGTGCCGATGCCCGCGAGCGCGAGGCCGGGCAGCAGCACGGTCCAGGAAGAGCCGGCGGAGACGAAGCCCTGGGCTGCGGTGCCGAGCCCGACGAGCACCAGTCCGAGGCCGATGACGAGACGGCGGCTGACCCCGCGCAGCAGACGGCCGCCGACCGCGGCGACCACGAAGGCCGTGGCGGCGAGCGGGAGGACCGCGAGGCCCGCCCGGGCCGGGCTGAGTCCGAGCACGGTCTGGAGCCAGATGGAGAGGTACGGGAGGACGGCGAACGCGGCGGCGTTGAAGGCGAAGGCCCCGGCCATGACGGCGACGAAGGCCGGCGTGCGGAAGAGCGACAGGTCCAGGAGGGGGTGGGCCGTACCGTTCTCCACGACGATGAAGGCGAGCAGGGCGAGGAGCGCGACGGCGAGCGTCGCCAGGGTGCGCGGAGCGGCCCAGCCGAGGGCGCCGGCACGTTCGGCGCCGTACGTCGCGGCCCCGGCGAAGAGGGCGAAGGTGGCGGTGCCCGCCCAGTCGATGCGAATGTCCTGCGGGGAGCGGGACTCGGGCACGGTGCGCCGGGTGAGCCAGATGCCGACGACGCTGAGCGGGATGTTCACGAAGAAGATCCACCGCCAGCCGGGGCCCTGGGTGAGCAGCCCGCCCAGGATCGGGCCGATGGCCGAGCCGGTCCCGCTGACGGCGCCCCACAGGCCCAGGGCGACCGCGCGGTCCTCGCCCCGGTAGACGGATCCGAGCAGCGGCAGGGTGGTGGCGAACATGGCGGCGGCGCCGACGCCCTGGACCATCCGGGCGCCGACCAGGAGGTCCGGCGACCAGGCCAGCCCGCAGGCCAGGGAGGCGGCGGCGAAGAGGGCGACGCCGAGGACGTGGACGCGACGCCGCCCGAACCGGTCGGCCGCGGTCCCGAAGCCGAGGACGAGGGCGGCGAGCGCCAGGGCGTAGCCGCCGATGACCCACTGCAGGTCGGAGAGGGAGGCGCCGAGCACGCGCGCCATGTCGGGCAGGGCCACGACGACGATCGTGACGTCGAGCAGCAGCATGAACGTCGACAGACAGACCGCCGTCACCGGTCCCCATTTGCGCATGTCCACTCCCTGTCCCGTCCCGTCCTGTCCGTCCCGGCGGTCAGGTGCGGTGCAGCAGTGCGGTCATGACGGTGTGGAGTTCGGCTTCCGGGTCGGTCGCGGCCGCTGCCGAGCGCCAGGCCACGAAGCCGTCGGGACGCACGAGGACCGCGCCGTCGGTCCTCGTGCCGTGGCGCGGCGCCCAGTCGTCGTCGCTGCCGGCCTCGGGGGTCAGGTCGGCGGCGGGCCCGGTGCCGATCGTGTGGGCGGCGAGGGGTGCACCGAGTCGTTCGGCGACCCGGCGGGCCGCGTCCTGCCACGGCGAGCCCTCGGAGCTGAGCAGTACGAAGGCCGTGTCGTAGAGGTCGAGGGTGGACACCCGTTCGCCGGACCTGCGCAGCCACATGTGCGGGGCCCGGGTGCCCGGATCGCCGGTCAGCTCCATCCGCTCGGGGACGACGGGCGCGTGCGGGTCGGTACCGACGACGGCACCGCGGTTGTAGCGGTAGCCCATGGCCACGGTGAGGACCCCGCCCTGGCGGCCGCCGCCGGCACCGGGAGCGGGGGCGTATCCGGGGTGGCTGTGCTCCACGGAACGGGCCGAGGCGCGCTCGCTGGTCGCCTGGGCCACCGGCAGCCGTTCGGCCTCGTACGTATCCAGCAGGCCGGGGCCGGCCGTGCCCGACAGCACGGCGGCGAGCTTCCAGGCGAGGTTGTGCGCGTCCTGGATACCGGTGTTGGAGCCGAACGCCCCGGTGGGCGACATCTCGTGGGCGGAGTCGCCGGCGAGGAAGACCCGGCCGGAGCCGTACCGCTCCGCGACGCGCTGCGCGGCGTGCCAGGGGGCCTTGCCGGTGATCTCGACGTCGAGGTCGGGTGCGCCGACGGCCCGGCGGATGTGTTCGGCGCAGCGTTCGTCGGTGAAGTCCTCCATGGTCTCGCCCCGGTCGGGGTTCCAGGGCGCGTGGAACACCCACTGCTCCCGGTTGTCGACGGGCAGCAGCGCCCCGTCCGCGCCGGGCTTGGTCAGGTAACAGACGATGAAGCGCCGGTCGCCGATCACCTGGGCGAGACCACGGGAGGTGAAGGTGATGCTGACGTTGTGGAACAGGTCGCCGGGCCCGTTCTGGCCGATGCGCAGCTGTTCGCGCACGGGGCTGCGCGGGCCGTCGGCGGCGACGAGGTAGTCGGCGCGCACGGTGCTGTGCTCGCCGGTCTCGCGGTCCTTGACCAGTGCCGTCACGCCGCTCTCGTCCTGGTCGAAGGAGAGCAGTTCGGTGGAGAAGCGCAGGTCGGCGCCGAGCGAGGGGGTGAGGTTCCGGAGCACCGGCTCGACGGCGTTCTGGCTGCACAGGCACCAGCCGCTCGGGCTGAAGCGGGCGAGGGCGCCGCCCGGGTCGATCTCCTTGAACAGCCATTCGGAGTCGTCCCCGGTGAGGGAGCCGCCCTGGAGGATGCCGTGGTTGTCGGCGAGGACGGCGGCGGCCTCCCGGATCTGCCGCTCGACGCCCGCGACGCGGAACAGCTCCATCGTCCGCACGTTGATGCCGCGGCCGCGCGGGTGCAGGGAGGTGCCCGCGTGCTTCTCCACCAGCATGTGCCGGATGCCGTGGCGGCCCAGGAACAGTGAGGTGCACAGGCCCACCAGGGAGCCCCCCACGATGAGGACCGGCACGCGGTGGTCGACGTTCTCGTTCATCAGTTGCTCCAGCTCCGGCCGCACGACGGGGACTGAACTTCCATGCCCGGTACGGTGGCCGTTTCCTCACGTTTTCACCCACTTGGTTCCTCTATGTCGCGCCAATCGCCCCATCGGACAAACATCGGTTCTGGAGTGCCGCCGGCGCGCAAGACAGCGCCGGACTCCGCGGTCCGTCCGTGGGTCACCCACGCGGATTCCACCGACGACTGACGGTGCGTCGCGGGACGTGGACAGCACCCGGTCGCGAAGGAGCGAAGATGACAACCCTGTCCGAACGAATATCGCAATCCGCCTTCGACGGCTCCCGGCTCAGGGTCGTCCTGCTGCTGGACCTCCACGAAGGCGCCCAGAAGCAGTTCCTGGAGGCGTACGAGCACCTGCGCAATCAGGTGGCCTCCGTACCCGGTCACATCAGCGACCAGCTCTGCCAGTCGATCGAGAACCCCTCCCAGTGGCTGATCACCAGCGAATGGGAGAGCGCACCGCCGTTCCTGGCCTGGGTCAACAGCGAGGAACACGTGCAGACGGTCCAGCCGCTGCACGGCTGCGTCCGCGACACCCGTTCGCTGCGCTTCAGCGTCCTGCGCGAGACGCACATGCCCCACGAGGGGTTCCCCGAGGGCAAGGGCAACCTGCAGGCGGCTCCGCGGATCGGCGACGGCGTGGTCCGCCACGCGCTGACCTTCACGGTCAAGCCCGGCAGCGAGAAGAAGGTCGCCAAGCTCCTGGCCGGCTACACCTCTCCGTCCGCCCGGGTGGACGAGACCACCCGGCTGCGCCGCACCTCCCTCTTCATGCACGGCAACCGCGTGGTCCGCGCCATCGAGGTCGAG
The DNA here is from genome assembly GCF_036194065.1 of Streptomyces sp. NBC_00239. Lineage (NCBI taxonomy): Bacteria > Bacillati > Actinomycetota > Actinomycetes > Kitasatosporales > Streptomycetaceae > Streptomyces > Streptomyces sp. NBC_00239. Next base: position 3,730,191 of record NZ_CP108095.1, read on the forward strand.
GGCGACCTGCTGGCGGCACTGCGGCACGTGGCGCGGCAACCCGAGGTCCGGGCCCTCGAAGAGGCCGTCAACCCGTATCTCGAGCAGGACCGCGATCTCAGCGACCCGAACTCGGCGCGGGTGTTCTTCACCCGGGCGGCGCTGCCGGCCGTCCACCACCTGGCCGCCGATGGCAGCGATGACACGGACGTCGAGCGCCACGGACTGTTCTACCCGGCCAAGGAAGGCTGCGGCATGGCCCTGGCCCGGCTGCTGGCCCGCCAGGACGAGGCGGCGGCCGACGACCCGACGAGCCCCGTCGTCAGCAGCACCATCTTCCAGCGGGACGACATCGTCGTGCGCCTCCTCGACGTGCGGGGCCCCGTCGACTCGCGGCCCGCACTGGCCCTGGGCATCGAGGGCCCCCGCAAGGCGGCCGTGCTCGGCCGCCTGCTCGACACCGCGCAGGTCGAGGCCCCCACCACGGACCGCGATATCGCGCGGTTCCTCACGCAGGCGCGGATGAGCCTGCTCACCGACCGGCACGCGCCGGACGGCGCCTGACCCCACCCCCGGCGCCCCGCATTCCCCGACAGCCCGCACGCGGCGCCGTCGCGTGCGGCGGCGGCACCCACTCCCCCTTCTGCACACACCACTGGAGCACGCAGACATGACCACGCACAGCCATCTCATCGTGGATCTCAGTGACGTCCAGCCCAACCGCAGGCGCGGAGGCGACCTGCGGGCGATGCTCACACCGACCGCCGTCGGTGCCACCAGCGGTTTCATGGGGCTGGCGCTGATTCAGCCCGGTGAGAGCATCGCCGAGCACTACCACCCGTACTCCGAGGAGTTCGTGTACGTGGTGCAGGGTCTGCTGGAAGTGGACCTGGACGGGGAGCCGCACGCGCTGCGGCCCGACCAGGGGCTGCTGATCCCGATCGACGTGCGGCACCGGTTCCGCAACGTCGGGAAGAGCGAGGCCAGGATGGTCTTCCACCTCGGCCCGCTGGCACCCCGCCCGGAACTGGGGCACGTCGACACCGAGCACGTCGAAGGCGTCGAGCAGGGCCGGCCGCCCGAACGGGCCGGGGTGGTTTCGTGACCCGCCGGGTCGCGGTCACCGGTCTCGGCGTCGTCGCCCCCGGAGGCGTGGGGGTACCCGCGTTCTGGGACCTCCTGTCGAACGGCCGCACCGCGACGCGGGCCATCACCTTCTTCGACGCGGAGGGGTTCCGCTCGCGCATCGCCGCCGAAGTCGACTTCGATCCGTTGGCACTCGGCCTCGACGCGGAGCAGATCGCCCGCTCGGACCGGTACGTGCAGTTCGCCCTCGTGGCCGCCCGCGAAGCAGTGCGGGACGCCGGTCTCGACCCCGAGAAGGAGGACCCCTGGCGCATCGGGGTCTCCCTGGGCACCGCGGTCGGCGGCACCACGCGGCTGGAACACGACTACGTCGGTGTCAGCAGCAAGGGAGCCCGCTGGGACGTGGACCACCGGCGGGCGGACCCGCACCTGCACCGGGCGTTCTCCCCGAGCTCCCTGGCCTCCGCTGTGGCCGAGGAGATCGGCGCGCACGGGCCGGTGCAGACCGTGTCGACCGGATGCACGTCCGGGCTGGACGCGGTCGGGTACGCCTTCCACGCCATCGAGGAGGGCAGGGTCGACGTCTGCATAGCCGGCGCGTCGGACTCGCCGATCTCCCCCATCACCGTGGCCTGCTTCGACGCGATCAAGGCGACGTCTCCCAACAACGACGACCCGGCCCACGCCTCGCGGCCGTTCGACGCCAACCGGGACGGGTTCGTGATGGGCGAGGGCGGGGCCGTCCTCGTCCTGGAGGAGCTCGAACACGCCAAGGCCCGCGGTGCGACCGTGCATTGCGAGATCCGCGGGTACGCCACCTTCGGCAACGCGTACCACATGACCGGGCTGACCCCCGAGGGCCTGGAGATGGCCAAGGCCATCGACACCGCCCTCGCCCACACCCGGATCGCCGGCTCGGCCGTCGACTACGTCAACGCGCACGGTTCCGGCACCAAACAGAACGACCGGCACGAGACCGCGGCGGTCAAACGCTCCCTGGGCGCACACGCCTACAAGGTCCCCATGAGCTCCATCAAATCCATGGTGGGCCACTCCCTGGGCGCCATCGGCGCGATCGAGCTCGTGGCCTGCACCCTGGCTCTCACGCACCAGGTGGCGCCGCCCACGGCGAACTACGAGACGCCGGACCCCGAGTGCGACCTGGACTACGTGCCGCGCACGGCCCGGCCCCTGAAACTGCGGACCGTCCTGTCGGTCGGCAGCGGCTTCGGCGGCTTCCAGTCGGCGGTCGTCATGACCCGTCCCGGTGGGAGGACCTCATGAGTTCCGGCACGGACCGGCGGACGGTGGTCACCGGCCTGGGCGTCGTAGCCCCCAACGGCATCGGCGCCGAGGTCTTCTGGAAGGCGACGGTGGAAGGCATCGCCGTCCTCGACCGGGTGACGCGCGAGGGGTGCGAGCACCTGCCCCTCCGGGTGGCGGGCGAAGTGCGCGACTTCGACCCCGCGGAACTGATCGAAGAGCGCTACCTCGTCCAGACCGACCGGTTCACGCACTACGCGATGGTCGCCGCCGACCTCGCCATGGACGACGCCCGGCTCGGCCGCGCCGACTACGAGGACTCCCCCTACGCGGTGGGCGTCGTCACGGCGGCCGGTTCCGGTGGAGGCGAATTCGGCCAGCGCGAGCTCCAGCGGCTGTGGGGGCAGGGCCCCCGCTTCGTCGGGCCGTACCAGTCGATCGCCTGGTTCTACGCGGCGAGCACCGGCCAGATCTCCATCCGCGCCGGGCTCAAGGGCCCCTGCGGGGTCGTCGCCAGCGACGAGGCCGGCGGCCTGGACGCCTTCGCCCACGCCGCCCGGGCCGTCCGGCTGGGCACCGATGCGGTCGTGGTCGGTGCCGCGGAGGCTCCGCTCGCGCCCTACTCGATGGTCTGCCAGCTGGGATACGAGGATCTGAGCACGAGCGGGGACCCGGACCGGGCCTACCGCCCGTTCACCTCCGAGGCCTGTGGTTTCGTGCCCGCCGAAGGGGGTGCCGTCCTGGTCGTCGAGGAAGAGGGAGCGGCTCGCCGCCGCGGGGCATCCGTCCGTGCGACGGTCGCGGGTCACGCCGCGACCTTCACCGGGCCCGCACGCTGGGAGCGGTCGCGGGAAGGCCTGGCCCACGCGATCCGCGGCGCCCTGCGGGAGGCCGACTGCGCACCCGAGGACGTCGACGTGGTCTTCGCCGACGCCATGGGGACGCCGGAGGCCGACCGCGCCGAGGCACTGGCCCTCACCGACGCGCTCGGCGACCACGGCCGGCGGGTGCCGGTGACGGCCCCGAAGTCAGGCATCGGAAGGGCGTACTGCGGTGCGCCCGTGTTGGACGCGGCCACCGCGGTACTGGCCATGGAACACGGCCTGATCCCCCCCACGCCGAACGTCTTCGACGTCTGTCACGACATCGACCTCGTGACCGGACGGGCGCGTCCCGCCGACGTCCGGACGGCCCTGGTGCTGAGTCGCGGGCTGATGGGCTCGAACTCGGCGCTGGTACTGCGGCGCGCCACCGACCACCCCTCGTGACCACTGTGAGGAACGCAGCCGAAGCACCGTGAGGAACGCAGCCAAGGAGAAGTCATCATGACCGATCACCTGAGCATCGAAGAGCTGGCCACCCTGATGAAGTCGGGAGCCGGCGTCACGGTCGACGCCGTCGACATGGCGAGCCGCCCCGACACCCCGTTCGACGAGTGGGGCCTGGACTCGCTGGGACTGCTCGGCATCGTGGGCGAGCTGGAGAACCGCAGCGGCCGGCCGCTGCCGACCGACGCGGACAAGTGCAAGACGCCGAGGGAGTTCCTCGACCTCGTCAACGCCACCCTGAAGACTGGAGTCTGAGGTGCCCGGACACACCGAGAACGAGATCGTCATCGCCGCCCCCCTGGACCTCGTCTGGGACGTCACCAACGACATCGAGAACTGGCCGCGGCTGTTCAGCGAGTACGCGTCGGTCGAGGTCCTCGAACGGGAGGGCAACCGGACGGCGTTCCGCCTCACCATGCACCCCGACGAGAACGGCAAGGTCTGGAGCTGGGTCTCGGAGCGGGTCACCGACCGCAAGGCGCTCACGGTCCGCGCCCGCCGCATCGAACCCGGCCCGTTCCAGCACATGGACATCCTGTGGGAGTACTCCGAGGTGCCGGGCGGCGTCCTGATGCACTGGACGCAGGACTTCGCGATGCGGCCCGACGCGCCGGTCGACGACGACTGGATGACCGCGAACATCAACCGCAACTCGCGCGTCCAGATGGAACTCATCCGGGACCGGATCGAGCAGCGCGACCCGGAGCGCCGAACGGCCTCGGTCACGGCCACCTGACATCCGCCGCCACGGTCCGCCGTCCCCGGCGGACCGAGAAGGGATCCGCACCGATGCACCAAGCTCTGATCGTCGCCCGCATGGCACCGGACTCGGCGCCGCACATCGCGGAGCTGTTCGCCGCCTCGGACTCCGGCGAACTGCCCGGCCTGGTGGGAGTCACCAGGCGCACGCTGTTCCAGTTCGGTGACGTCTACCTGCACCTGATCGAGGGCGACCGGCCCCCCGGCCCCGCGATCGCGAAGGTGAAGGATCACGAGTCGTTCCAGGACATCAGCCGCCGGCTCACGTCGTTCGTCAGTCCGTACGACCCCGAGACCTGGCGCGACCCGAAGGACGCGATGGCCCACGCCTTCTACCGGTGGCAGCGCGACGCGACCCCCTGACGCACCGCAGGACCGCCCGACCGCCCCGCCCCGACCCGACGACGACGCCGGGCCGGGGCGCGGGGCTGCGGAGCCCGCGGGTTATGCGGGCACGGTGGACTCGAACGCGTGCAGGTACGGGTTGACCGGCCGGACCTCGCCCACGACCAGCCCGGCCTCGGCCATCCGGTCGACCAGGCTCTGCTTGGTGTGCTTCGCGCCGCCGACGTTGAGCAGCAGCAACAGGTCCATGGCGGTGGTGAACTTCATCGACGGGGTGTCGTCGACGAGGTTCTCGATGACGACGACCCGGGCGCCGGGGCGGGCCGCCTCGATGACGTTCCGCAGGGTCCTGCGGGTGCTGTCGTCGTCCCACTCCAGGATGTTCTTGATGATGTAGAGATCGGCCTCGACCGGGATGCCGTCGCGGCAGTCGCCGGGGAGGATCTCGGCACGCGGCGCGAGCGATCCGCCCTCCCGCAGCCGCGGATCCGCCCGCTCCACCACGCCGGGCAGGTCGAGCAGCACGCCCCGTACCGTCGGGTGTTTCTCCAGCAGGCTCGCCAGTACGTGCCCCTGGCCGCCGCCGATGTCCGCGACCACGGACACCCCGGTGAGGTCGAGGAGCCCGGCGACGTCGAGGGCCGACTGCACGCTGGAGGTGGTCATGGCCTGGTTGAAGACGTGGGCCGACTCGTGCGCGTCCTGGTGGAGGTAGTCGAAGAAGCCCTTGCCGAAGAGGTCGTGGAACACGCTCCCGCCGGAGCGCACCGCGTCGTCGAGCTTCGGCCAGGCCTGCCAGGTCCAGGGCTCCGTGCACCACAGGGTGATGTAGCGCAGGCTGTGCGGGTCGTCCTCGCGCAGCAGCCGGGACATCTCGGTGTGGACGAACTTCCCGTCCTGCGTCTCCGCGAAGACGCCGTAGCAGGACAGGGCGCGCATCAGCCGGTGCAGGGGTTTGGGCTCGCAGGTCAGCGCCGTGGCGAGTTCGGCGGCGGTGGCGGGCGTCTCGCCGAGCGCGTCCGCGACGCCGAGGCGGGCCGCGGCCCGTACCGCCGCGGCGCAGGCGGCTCCGAAGACGAGCTCGCGCAGCCGCATGGCCGGCAGGGGGGTGTGCTGGGGGGCGGGGACCGGGGTGGGGGTGGGACTTACCGTGGTCATGGGGCCTCGATTCTGCTGATCAGGGGGGCCACTCGTCAGCACATCCCGGCCGGTACGGAGGTATCGCACCGGTTGTCGACGAACTGGTTGCCGGTTCCGGTCCCCTGGTTGGCGAGGTCCGCCGGCTTGTTGTCCCTCACCACGTTGTCCTGGATGACGTTGTCGGTGTTCGTCGCGCCCACGAAGCTCTTGAACAGCAGGATTCCGCCCGACAGCGGGGAGGAGCCGACGTTGTCGCGGATGGAGTTCCGCCGCACGAGCGTCTCCTCCGCGCCGGTGAGGACGATGCCGACGCCCTGGATGTCGGGGAGACGGCTGTTGCCCTTGCAGAACTTGTTGTTCTTGTGGATCCGGTTGTCGCGGATGGTCATGTCTCCGGCGCCGGGCTCGCCCTCGTCCCCGACGACGAAGATGCCGCCGCAGTTGCCGGTGACGTCGTTGGTGTGCACCGCGAGGTTCCTGACCCGCCGGACGGTGACTCCGATCCGGTTGCCCGTCAGCGTGTTCTTCCGGACCACTGTGCCCCGGGTGTCGGTGGCGCCGCCCTCACGGTCGACGGTGTTGGCGATGAACAGGCCCGACTCGACGTTGTCGCGGGCGACGTTGTCACTGAAGAGGCCGCGGGTGGACCTCTCCTGGGCGATGCCCCAGACGCCGTTCTTCGCGGCGGTCACCCGCTGGACGCTGAGCCGGTCGGTGTAGGAGGCCCAGATGCCGTTGCGCTTGAAGCCCGAGACCTTCAGCGACCGGATGTCCACGCCGACGAGGGGATGCTCGGCCGTTCCCATGACGCAGATGCCGCTGTCGGCCTGCGAGCAGGCGATCGCCCGTCCGGAGGCGGCCGGCGTCCCGGAGGCGGCCGGCGTCCCGGAGGCGGCCGGGGCCGCGGGCGCGACCGGGGTGCCCGGCGCGGCAGCCGTGGCCGGAGGCCTGATCACCGTCTTGGTGCCCTGGCCCCGCAGGCTCAGTCTCTTGGTGATCAGCACGTTCTCGTAGTAGGTGCCGGGCAGCACGATGATGATGTCGCCCGGCCTGGCGGCGTCCACCGCGGCCTGGATCGAGTGCCCGGGGCGCACCGTGTGTCGGGCCCGAGCGGGGGACGGCGCGGCTGCACCGGTGCCCGCGGCCACGACGACTGCCGTGCAGGCGAGGCACATAAGCTGGCGTTTCGTCATATTTGTGAAGTTATGGTCGATCACCGGCGGTCGCCACACGGGGTAGCCAGATGGATACCCCACGGCGCGACACGCCGACGGACGCTGTGCCGTCCGGGTGGAGGGGCGACCTACTTCTTGCGCTTCGGCTGCCGGGCGGCCGGGTTGCCGGTGCGGGTGGAGCGGCGGCGGTGGAATTGGGTGGTGGCCGCTTCGTATTCGGCGCGGTGGAGTTTCTCGCCCGGGGCCTCGAAGAGGGAACGGATGAAATAGGCCGCGAGGACACCGATGAAACCGATGGCCTTGAGGCCCTTGAGCGAGGACTCGTCCGCGGCGGACGAAAGGCGGCGGCCGAAGCCCTCCCAGGTCTTGGTGAAGGCGATCGCGCTGCAGATCGCGAACATCAGGACGACGGTGAGCGACACGAAGCCGCCCACGTTTCCGATCTCAAGGCCTTCGTACGCGAACTTCAGGACGAAGGCCGAGGCCACGGCGGCGGCCAGCGAGCCGGCGGCGAAGCCGACGCGGCGCAGTGCGTAGCCGCCGTCGTGGTTCAGCCACGTCGTGCCGAAGAAGCGGATCGGCTCCGGCTGCGGTCCGGCCGGCAGGCCGGTCGAGGTGTTCGGGTCATCGCTCACATCAGCGATTATCCCCCGGTCGCGCCCCCGGCCTCAGGAGCAGCGGGGCGCCACGTAGCCGTCACGGCCCGTGTTCACGTACGCGTCGGCGACGAACTGGCCGTTCGCGATGTTGTCCCAGATGTTGCTGGTGCCGTACGGGCCGCTGACCGTGGTGCCGGTGCACTGGCAGTAGATCGGCACGTACGCGTCGTACGGCAGGACCTTCACGATCGAATAGCTGGTGCCCGGTCCGCTGCGGACGTTCACGCGGTAGCCCGGTGCGACCGGATAGCGCGTGGCAATTGCTTCAGTGGCCATCTGCGGCTGCCCCTCCCCCATTGCTCTCCCCCAATGCTTCACCGTGCGTCACTCGCGCAGGTTAGCAAGGGTCGACTAGGCTCGATGGGCGCGTCGGCGACAAGCACACGGGGGGTGGGCATGCCGCGCCCAGCAGATTCAGCGCAGTCGGCCCATCCGGAATACGCCGGGCAGTACCGGCTGGAATCCGTCCTGGGTTCCGGCGGCATGGGGGTCGTGCAACTGGCCACGTCCGCGTCCGGGCTGCGGCTCGCCGTCAAGGTGGTGCACGCGGAGTTCGCGGCGGATCCCGAGTTCAGAGCGCGGTTCCGGCAGGAGGTCGCGGCCGCCCGCCGGGTCTCCGGCGCCTTCACCGCGGCCGTCGTCGACGCCGACCCGGACTCCGAACGGCCGTGGATGGCGACGCTGTTCGTGGAGGGGCCCACGCTCGCCGAGCAGGTGAAGCGGAAGCCGTTGGACACGGTGGAGCTGAGCCGGCTGGGCGCGGGGCTCGCCGAGGCGCTGCGCGACATCCACCGCGCCGGGGTGGTGCACCGGGACCTGAAGCCGAGCAATGTGCTGATGGCGGCGGACGGCCCGAAGGTCATCGACTTCGGCATATCGCGTCCGTACGACAGTGATCTGCGCACCGAGACGGGGAAGTTGATCGGGACGCCGCCGTTCATGGCGCCGGAGCAGTTCCAGCGGCCGCGGGAGGTGGGGCCCGAGGCGGACGTGTTCGCGATGGGCGCGGTGCTCGTGCACGCCGCCACCGGGCGCGGCCCCTTCGACTCGGACAGCCCGTACCTGGTGGCCTATCAGGTCGTGCACCACGAACCGGATCTGACGGGGGTTCCCGCAGCGCTGGCGCCGCTGATCGCGCGCTGCCTGGAGAAGGACCCGAAGGACCGGCCGACGACGGACGCGCTGCTCGCGGCGCTGCGGTCGGCCGCGTATCCGACGTCGGAGGACACCCGGGCGTTCATACCCGCCCCGCGGCAGCCGCGGACGGACGAGGTCTCCACGCACCGGCGGGCGCGGATCCACACGGCGTCGGCGGAGCCGCTAGGGGCGGAGGAGCCGGCGAAGCGGGAGGGGTCGGCGCAGCCGGAGGGGTCGGTTCGCCGACGGGTCCGGGCGTGGTCGGGGCGGTCGCGGTGGCCGGCCGTCGTGGGCGCCGGGGTGCTGCTCGCGGGTGCGGGGGTGGCCGCGTACGTCTTCGGCGGTGCGGGCGGTGCGGACCGTACGGATGACCGGCCGGGGAGTCGGCCGGTGGGCGGGGTCGCGGCGGCGCCGGGCGTGCTCGCGCCCTGGTCGGTACGGCTGGGGCAAGGCGGCGGGATGCCGGTGTGCTCGGCCGCCGGGGACGGGGCGCTGTACTGCAAGGGGCCGGGCGTCGGGGCGGCCCGGCTGGCGCAGGCGGACGGGTCGGTGCGCTGGTCGGTGAAGGCGGCCGACGGCGGGACCCGGGTGTCGGAGGACCGGGCTCCGGTGCCGGCCGGCGGGCTGGTGCACACGGTCGCGGCGGACGGGCGCCGGCTGGAGGCACGGGATCCGGATACCGGCGCGGTGCGGTGGTCCGAGCGACTGCCGGTGTCGGCGTCGCTGGTGCACGCGGGCGCGGGCCGGGCGACGGTGCTGGTGAGCGCCCCGGACGGGCAGGTCACCGCGCTGGACTCGGCGACCGGCCGCCGACTGTGGTCGAAGCGGGTGGGCGGGGTCGGAGCGGCGCTGGTGGCGGGGGCGGACGCGGGTGCCACTTCTGGTGCGGGTGCGGCTTCCCGTGCCGGTGCCGGTGCCGGTGCTGGTGCGGCCTCGGGTGACGGTGCCGGTGCCGGGCGCGGCCTGGTGTTCGTGGCGACGCCGACTGCGGACGGGGCTTCGACCTCCGTGGTGGCGGTGGTGGCGGAGAGCGGTGTGGTGCGGTGGCGGCTGCGCGTGGACGGGCAGTTGGCTCCGGCGGGGAGTACGGCGGGGGCCTTGTTCCTGTTGCGCAGCGACCGGTTCTCGCTCACGGACGCCGTGGTGCGGATCGACCTGGCCACGCGGTCGGTGCGGCGGCTGGTGCTGGGGTCGCCGGTGGACCAGGCGCAGGCGGCGGTGGGCGCGGACGGGACCGTGTACCTGATCGGCTTCGCGGGCGGGCTGACCGCCGTGCAGACGGCGGACGCGTCGAAGCCGGCGGAGCGGTGGCGGCTGGAGACGCTGGTGTCGCGGGTGTCGCGGCCGGCTCCGGCCGGGGACCGGGTGTACCTGTCGGCGGCGGACGGCAGGGTGCTGGCGGTGCACGCGGGTACGGGGCGGCTGCTGGGTCAGACGGAGCCGCGGCGGGGCGGGGATACGGGTTTGCTTGCGCCTACGCTGCCTGCGCCGTTGCCGGTGGCCGGGGGGCGGGTGTTCGCGAGCGCGCCCGACGGGTCGGTGTTCGCGGCCGACGGGCGTGATCCCGCCGCCTGGTAGCGGCGGGACGCGGCGCACCTTGCGGGTCCGTTTCCCCCACCGGCCCCGGTCCTCAAGCGCCGGGCGGGCGGGAGGTTCCGGGGTCGGGGGAGCCGGGCGTCAGCCCAGTTGGGAGACGTCGCGGACGGCGCCCTTGTCGGCGCTGGTTGCCATCGCGGCGTAGGCGCGCAGGGCGGCCGAGACGGTGCGGACGCGGTCCTTCGGGGCGTACACGCCGCCGAGGGCTTCGCGGCGGGCGGCCAGGGTCGCGTCGTCGACGAGCAGCTCGATGCTGCGGTGGGGGATGTCGATGCGGATGCGGTCGCCGTCCTCGACGAGGGCGATCGTGCCGCCCGAGGCGGCCTCCGGGGAGGCGTGGCCGATGGAGAGGCCGGAGGTGCCGCCGGAGAAGCGGCCGTCGGTCACCAGGGCGCAGGTCTTGCCGAGGCCGCGGCCCTTGAGGAAGGAGGTGGGGTAGAGCATCTCCTGCATGCCGGGGCCGCCCTTGGGGCCCTCGTAGCGGATGACGACCACGTCGCCGGCCTTGATCTGCTTGGTGAGGATCTTGTCGACGGCCTCGTCCTGGGATTCGCAGACGACGGCCGGGCCTTCGAAGGTCCAGATGGACTCGTCGACGCCGGCGGTCTTGACGACGCAGCCGTCCTCGGCGATGTTGCCGCGCAGCACGGCGAGGCCGCCGTCCTTGGAGTAGGCGTGCGCGACGGAGCGGATGCAGCCGCCCTCGGCGTCGAGGTCGAGGGTGTCCCAGCGCTCGGACTGGGAGAACGCGGTCGCGGAGCGCTTGCAGCCGGGGGCCGCGTGCCACAGCTCCATGGCTTCGGCGGTGGCGGTGCCGGAGCGGGCGTCCCACTTCGCCAGCCAGTCGTCCAGGCCGTCGGAGTGGACCGAGGTGACGTCCTTGTTGAGGAGGCCGCCGCGGTGGAGTTCGCCGAGGATCGCGGGGATGCCGCCGGCGCGGTGGATGTCCTCCATGTAGTACGTGCCGCCGGGCGCGACGTTCGGGGCGACCTTGGCGAGGCAGGGGACGCGGCGCGAGACCTCGTCGATGTCCTTGAGGTCGTAGTCCAGGCCGGCTTCCTGGGCGGCGGCCAGGAGGTGGAGGATCGTGTTGGTGGAGCCGCCCATGGCGATGTCGAGGGCCATGGCGTTCTCGAAGGCCTGGCGGGAGGCGATGCTGCGGGGCAGGACGGACTCGTCGCCGCCCTCGTAGTAGCGCTTGGTGATCTCCACGACCGTGCGGCCGGCGTCCTCGTACAGGGCGCGGCGGGCGGTGTGGGTGGCGAGGACGGAGCCGTTGCCGGGCAGGGCCAGGCCGATGGCCTCGGCGAGGCAGTTCATCGAGTTGGCGGTGAACATGCCGGAACAGGAGCCGCAGGTCGGGCAGGCGTTCTCCTCGATGCGGAGGATGTCCTCGTCCGAGATGTTCTCGTTGACGGCGTCGACGATGGCGTTGACGAGGTCGAGCTTGCGGACGGTGCCGTCGACGAGGGTGGCCTGGCCGGCTTCCATCGGGCCGCCGGAGACGAAGACCACGGGGATGTTCAGGCGCATCGCGGCCATGAGCATGCCGGGGGTGATCTTGTCGCAGTTGGAGATGCAGATCAGGGCGTCGGCGCAGTGTGCTTCGACCATGTACTCGACGCTGTCCGCGATGAGGTCGCGGGAGGGCAGCGAGTACAGCATGCCGGCGTGGCCCATGGCGATGCCGTCGTCGACGGCGATGGTGTTGAACTCGCGCGGGATGGCGCCGGCGGCGCGGATGGCGTCGGAGACGATGCGGCCGACGGGTGCCAGGTGGGTGTGGCCGGGGACGAACTCGGTGAAGGAGTTGGCGACCGCGATGATCGGCTTGCCGATGTCCTCGCTCGCTACGCCCGAGGCGCGCATAAGGGCGCGCGCGCCCGCCATGTTGCGGCCGTGGGTGACGGTGCGGGACCGGAGCTCGGGCATCGGGTTCACTCCCCAGGAGACACGGATCTGACGTTTACGAGCCTACGCCTCGGCTCCAAGATCTGGACAGCATGTCCGCATCGCGGGACGCGGGGCTCAGTACTCGGTCAGGTCCGGGCACCGGGGCGCGTCAGGCCTCGGTGAGGTAGCGCTGCAGGGTGGGGGCGACCATCGCCACGATGTCCTCGGGGTCCGCGGAGGCGAGCGGCTCGACCTGGAGGACGTACCGCAGGATCGCGATGCCGACCATGTGCGAGGCGGCGAGCTCGGCCCGGAAGGTGGGGTCCGGTACGTCGAGGTCGGCGGCGACCCGCTCCAGCAGCCGGCGGAGCACCAGGCGGCGCAGCACCTTCGCGGCGGCCTCGTGGGTGAGGGCGGAGCGGATGACGGCGAGCAGCGGGGCCCGGGTGGCGGGGTTCTCCCAGACGCCGAGGAAGTAGCGGGCGAGGCGTTCGCCGATGCCGTCGGGGCCCTGGCCGAGGAGGGCGGGCACGAGCAGGGCGGGCTCGATGCTGATCTCGACGGCGGCCTCGAAGACCTCTTCCTTGGTCCCGAAGTAGTGGTGGACGAGGGCCGGGTCGACGCCGGCGGCCTTGGCGATGCCGCGGACGGAGGTCTTGTCGTAGCCGCGTTCGGCGAATTCGTCGCGGGCGGCGAGGCGGATGCGCTCCTGGAGGCCGCCGGGGGCGTCGTCGGCCTCGGCGCGGGAGGGGCGGCCGCGGCCGCGGCGGGGGCGGGTCGCGCCCGAGCCGGCGTCGGGGGCGGGGTCGGGCCCGGTCACGGGCGGTGCACGCGCGGGGTGCGGAGTTCGGTGGCGAGGTGTTCGCGGGTGAAGGCGAGGGCCTCGGCGAGGTCCGCTTCGCGTTCGGCCGCGGACATCGCCCGGCGGGTGTTGACCTCGATGACCACGTGTCCGTCGAAGCCGCCGAGGGCCAGCCGGTGCAGCAGCTCGGCGCAGGGCTGGGTGCCGCGGCCGGGGACGAGGTGCTCGTCCTTGGCGGAGCCGTTGCCGTCGGCGAGGTGGACGTGGGCGAGCCGGTCGCCCATCCGGTCGATCATCGCGGTGGCGTCGGCGCGGGCGGTCGCGGTGTGCGAGAGGTCGACCGTGAAGTGCCGGTAGTCGTCCTTGGTGACGTCCCATTCGGGTGCGTAGGCGAGGACCTCGCGGTCGCGGTAGCGCCACGGGTACATGTTCTCGACCGCGAACCGTACGTCCGTCTCGTCGGCCATCCGCCAGATGCCCTGCACGAAGTCGCGCGCGTACTGGCGCTGCCAGCGGAACGGCGGGTGCACCACCACGGTGGACGCGCCGAGCTTCTCGGCCGCGGCCTGTGCGCGCTGCAGCTTGGTCCACGGGTCGGTGGACCATACCCGCTGGGTGATGAGCAGGCAGGGCGCGTGGATGGCCAGGATCGGGACCCGGTGGTAGTCGCTGAGGCGGCGCAGGGCCTCGATGTCCTGGCTGACGGGGTCCGTCCAGACCATGACCTCGACGCCGTCGTAGCCCAGGCGCGCGGCGATCTCGAAGGCCGTCGCCGTCGACTCCGGATAGACCGAGGCCGTGGAGAGCGCGACCTTCGCACCGGGGATGCGCACCACTGGATCTGCCACGGAGACAGGGTACGGGGCGGCGCGGGAGGGGGTGCGCGGGACCACCGCGCTCCGGGGGCCGGCCCCTCCCCGCGGCCGCCGGCCCCCACCCCCGCGGGCGCCGGCCCCTCCCCGGGTGCGGTTACGGAAGGTGGTCGAGGCGGCGCAGGATGATGCCCTCGCGCAGCGCCCAGGGACAGATCTCCAGCTCGTCGACGCGGAAGAGGTCCATGGCGGCCTCGGCGACGAGCGCCCCGGCGAGTAGCTGCCCGGCCCGGCCCTCGGAAACGCCGGGCAGCGAGGCCCGTTCCTCGACGGTCATGGCGGCCAGCCGCGGCACCCACTCCTCCAGCGACTTGTGGGTGAGCCCGCGCTGGATGTAGAGGCCCTCGGTCGAGCGCGCGGCGCCCGCGATCCGGGCGAGCTGCTTGAAGGTCTTGGAGGTGGCCACGACGTGGTCCGGCGCCCCGAAGCGGGCGAACTCGCGGACCGTCCGCGCGATCTGTGCCCGCGCGTGCCGGCGCAGCGCCCGTACGTCGGCGGGGTCCGCGGGGTCGCCGGGCAGCCAGCCCGCGGTCAGCCGGCCCGCGCCCAGCGGCAGCGAGACCGCGGCGTCGGGCTCCTCGTCGATGCCGAAGGCGACCTCCAGGGAGCCGCCGCCGATGTCGAGGACGAGGAGCTTGCCCGCGGACCAGCCGAACCAGCGGCGGACGGCGAGGAAGGTCAGCCGGGCCTCCTCGGCGCCGCTGAGGACCTGGAGGTCGATGCCGGTCTCCTCGCGGACCCGGGCGAGTACCTCGTCGGCGTTGCCGGCCTCGCGCACGGCGGAGGTCGCGAAGGCCAGCACGGCCTCGCAGCCCTTGTCCTCGGCCGCCTGGGCGGCGCCGGCGATCACACCGACGAGTGTGTCTATGCCCTCGGCTCCTATGGCGCCGTCCGCGTCCAGCAGTTCGGCCAGGCGCAGTTCCGCCTTGTGGGAGTGCGCGGGCAGCGGCCGCGCACCCGGGTGCGCATCCACCACCAGCAGATGAACCGTGTTCGAACCCACATCAAGGACACCGAGTCTCATGGACGGAACGCTACTGCGACTCGGCCGCAACGCCGCCACTCGGCGGGTATGGAACGGGTAAGGCCCGCTTAGGCTTGTGTTGTGCCAAATACGAAGAAGGCCAAGCAGACGAAATCGGCCAAGGCCGCCGCCAAGGGCTCCAAGGCGGGGAAGAAGCGGCCGGTGGGCGACGAGGTGGGGATCGACTTCGCGCGCGCGTGGGTGGAGTTTCCCGACCCGGCGGACGACGAGCAGGTCTTCCGCTGCGACCTGACCTGGCTGACCTCGCGCTGGACCTGCATCTTCGGCAGCGGCTGCCAGGGCATCCAGGCCGGCCGGGCCTCGGACGGCTGCTGCACGCTGGGCGCGCACTTCTCCGACGAGGACGACGAGAAGCGGGTCGCGGAGCACGTGGCGCGGCTCACGCCCGACCTGTGGCAGTTCCACGACGTGGGCACGGCCACCGGCTGGGTGCAGAAGGACGAGGACGGCGAGCGGCAGACCCGCCGCTGGGAGGGCTCGTGCATCTTCCAGAACCGTCCCGGTTTCGCGGGCGGCGCGGGCTGCTCGCTGCACATCCTGGCGCTGCGGGAGGACCGTGAGCCGCTGGAGACGAAGCCGGACGTGTGCTGGCAGCTGCCGATCCGCCGTACGTACGACTGGATCGACCGGCCTGACGACACGCGGGTGCTCCAGGTCTCGATCGGCGAGTACGACCGGCGCGGCTGGGGGCCGGGCGGCCACGAGCTGCACTGGTGGTGCACGTCGGCGACGTCGGCGCACGGCGCGGGCGACCCGGTGTACGTGTCGTACCGGGCCGAGCTGACCGAGCTGATGGGCAAGGAGGCCTACGGGAAGCTGGTCGAGCTGTGCGAGCAGCGGCTGGCGTCGCTGCTGCCGATGGCTCCGCACCCGGCCGACCCGGTGGTGCCGGTCGAGAAGGTCTGAGACGAGGTCGGAGACCCGGACGGGACGGGACGGGACGGGCCTGGTCGGGCCTGTCCCGCCTACGCCGTGACGTGGGTACGCCCTGCCCTGCGCGCCCCCGGTCTCCGTACGCGCCTTGCCTGCGCGACGCGGTCTCCGTACGCCCTGCCCCTCGTACGTCCGGGTCAGCCGGTGGGTGGGGAGGCTTCGGAGGGGCCCGGGCCGCCGGGCTCGCCGGGCGACGCCGTCGCCTCGGTCGCCGAGGGGCTCGGGGTGGGCGTCGGGGTCGGAGTGGGGGTGGGTTCCGGGGTCGGAGTGGGGGTCGGCGTCGGGGTCGGGGTGGGTGTGGGCGTCGGGCGGGGCGTGCCGGAGCCGCCGGGCTGGGTGGGCCAGGGGTTGCCACGGCCCTCGACCGAGATCACCGCACCGCCGGGGTCGACCCCGATGCGGGCGCTCCAGTAGCCCGCCGGCTCGCCGTGGCGGTCGACCGTGATCCGTACGATGAACGTTTCGCCTGGCTCCAGGACGCCCGAGCTGCGGCTCGCCCAGAGCCACGGCGCGTCCGACCAGAGCTGCCAGGCCACGGCCGAGCCGCCGGTCGCCTTGAGGGTGACCAGGGTGGTGCCGCCGTTGGAGACCGCGCCGACGGTGAGCCGGCCGGGGCCCTGGCTGCTGCCGGGGGTTGCGGGTTCGGCGGGCGCGCCGGGACTGATCACTTCGACGTGGACGTCCGGGCCCTGGCCGCCGGCGGTGAAGCGGGAGCCGGGGCGGGGCCGGGCGTTGCCCGCGTTCTCGTAGACCTCGTACGGGCCGCCGGCCGCGCGGGTGTGGCGGTCGTCGTCGCTCACCGACACCCCGATGGCGCCCGGCGCGCCCTCGCCGGTGGCGGGGGCGCCGCGGTAGGCGGCCCACAGGGCGAGGACGGGGGCGGCGACGACGGTCGCGACCACGGTGGTGGTGACGGCGCGCGCCCGGAGCCGGTCGCGGCGGGCGGCGCGGTCCTTGGGGTCCATGGGGAAGCCCCTGCGGTCGAAGCGCGGGCCGGCGCCGCGGGCCCGGGGGATGCGCAGGCGGGCCAGGTGCACGGCCGAGCGGGGGGCCGCGACGAGCGGCAGGGTCACCGTGCCGATGCCGCCGGAGCCGGGCCAGGGGCTGCCGATGCCGACGCGCTCGGCGGCGCGGCGGCAGCGCGGGCAGTCGTCGACGTGCCGGACGAGTTCGGCGCGCAGGGCGCTGGAGAGCAGGACCTGGCTGTCGCCGGTGAGCCGGGAGACGTGCGGACAGTTCCCGGTTTCGACGACGGCGAGGGCGGCGCGGGTGCGCTCGACCTCGCAGGCGGCGCCGGCGAGGAGTTCGCGGGCGGCGGCCGGAGCCATGCCGAGGACGGCGGCGACCTCGGTGACGGGGAGGCAGTGGCGGACCGCGAGTTCGAGGGCCTCGCGCTGCTCGGGGGTGGTGCCGGCGGCCTCCGGCCAGGCGAGCCGGGCCAGCTCCGTCTGCCGGATCCCGGCCCCGGCGGCGGGGTCGGGGCCGGCGGCGGGGTCGGCTCCGGCGGCGGAGTCGGCTCCGGCGGCGGAGTCGGCTCCGGCGGCCGGGTCGCCGCCCGGTCCCGCTCCGCTGGCGGGCCCGTGCCCAGGGCCGTGCCCGGCACCCGCTCCCCCGGGCGCATGGGCGCCCAGAGGCGCGCGGTCGTGCTCCCGGGCGCGCTCCGGCGCACGCCGGGCGGTATGCGCCCCCGGCCGGGTCCGGCGCTGCTCGGTGAGCTGCCGCAGGCACGCCCAGCGGGCCAGCGCGTACAGCCAGGCCCGGCGGCCGCCCGGGTCCCCGGGGCACCGTCCGGCCTGCCGTTCCGCCACCGCGAGCACGTCGGCGAGCACCTCGGTGGCCGTGTCGTGGTCGCACAGGACCGACAGGCAGTACGTGAAGAGGCCGTCCAGATACGGCTCGTGGCGGACGGACGGCGGTTGTTCCTTGCCGCCGGGCGCACGCCCGTGCGCCCGGTGTGCGCCGGTGCTCGGCGCGGGCTGCCCCTGGCTGCTGCTTGTCACTCCGTGACCGTAGGGGCCGCGCAAGCGACGCCCCGGAAGCCTTGAGGGGTTTTAATCCTTACGGGTGAACAGATCGCACAAAGGGGGACAGAGCCTGTTGACCCCGGCTGTCGGTGGGGCCCGCTACCGTGTCCGGCATGGCTGCTGCCCGTACATCCCGATCGTCCGCCAAGGACCGGCCGTCCTACCGCTGCACCGAGTGCGGCTGGACCACGGCCAAGTGGCTCGGCCGCTGCCCCGAGTGCCAGGCCTGGGGGACGGTGGAGGAGCAGGGCGTGGTCGCCGTGCGCACCACCGCGGCCGGCCGGGTGTCCGCCGCCGCCGTGCCGATCGGTCAGGTCGACGTACGGCAGGCGACCGCGCGCAGCACCGGCGTGGACGAGCTGGACCGGGTGCTCGGCGGCGGGCTGGTGCCGGGGGCGGTCGTCCTGCTCGCGGGCGAGCCGGGCGTCGGCAAGTCGACGCTGCTGCTGGACGTGGCCGCCAAGGCGGCGAGCGAGCAGCACCGGACGCTGTACGTGACGGGCGAGGAGTCCGCGAGCCAGGTGCGGCTGCGGGCCGACCGGATCAACGCGCTGAACGACCACCTCTTCCTGGCCGCCGAGACCGACCTGTCGGTGGTGCTGGGGCACCTGGACGAGGTCAAGCCGTCCCTGCTGATCCTGGACTCGGTGCAGACCGTCGCATCCCCCGCGATCGACGGCGCGCCCGGCGGGATGGCGCAGGTCCGCGAGGTGGCGGGCGCGCTGATCCGGGCGTCCAAGGAGCGCGGGATGGCCACCCTGCTGGTGGGGCACGTGACCAAGGACGGGGCGATCGCCGGCCCGCGGCTGCTGGAGCACCTGGTGGACGTGGTGCTGAGCTTCGAGGGCGACCGGCACGCCCGGCTGCGGCTGGTCCGCGGAGTGAAGAACCGGTACGGGGCGACCGACGAGGTGGGCTGCTTCGAGCTGCACGACGAGGGGATCACCGGACTCGCGGACCCGAGCGGGCTGTTCCTGACCCGGCGCGCCGAGCCGGTGCCCGGGACCTGTCTGACGGTGACGCTGGAGGGCCGGCGGCCGCTGGTCGCGGAGGTGCAGGCGCTGACCGTGGACTCGCAGATCCCCTCGCCGCGGCGGACCACCTCGGGCCTGGAGACCTCCCGGGTGTCGATGATGCTGGCGGTGCTGGAGCAGCGCGGGCGGATCACGGCGCTGGGCAAGCGGGACATCTACAGCGCGACCGTGGGCGGGGTGAAGCTGTCCGAGCCGGCCGCCGACCTCGCGATCGCGCTGGCGCTGGCGTCCGCGGCGAGCGACACACCGCTGCCGAACAACCTGGTGGCGATCGGCGAGGTGGGTCTCGCGGGCGAGGTCCGCAGGGTCACCGGGGTGCAGCGCAGGCTGGCCGAGGCGCACCGGCTGGGGTTCACGCACGCCCTGGTGCCGAGCGATCCGGGCAAGGTCCCGCCGGGCATGAAGGTGCTCGAAGTGGCGGACATGGGGGACGCCCTGCGGGTGCTCCCGCGCAGGCCGGAACGCGGAAGGAATGGTTCCGCCGAGGGTCGGCCGGAGGGGTCCGCACCGTCCGGTCGGCGGTAGCCCCCACGGGAGCGCAGCGGGCGCCGGTAGACTTTGTGCTGGTCCGCCCGCCCGTACGCACGTCCTGGTGCCCCCGGTGCGGGTGGCGCAACCCGCGACCGGAGGAGTGCAGTGGCAGCCAAGGACGGGGCAGCAGCATCCGGGAAGTCCGGCGCGAGCTCCAGACACGAGGCCCTGATGCGTGCCTCGCTGAGCGCGGTCGCCCCTGGTCAGCCCCTGCGTGACGGGCTGGAGCGGATCGTCCGCGGCAACACCGGCGGGCTGATCGTCCTGGGCATGGACAAGGCCGTCGAGTCGATGTGCACGGGCGGTTTCGTCCTGGACGTGGAGTTCACCGCGACCCGCCTGCGCGAGCTGTGCAAGCTCGACGGTGCGCTCATCCTCGACAAGGACATCACCAAGATCCTGCGGGCCGGCGTGCAGCTGGTCCCGGACGCGTCGATCCACACCGAGGAGACCGGCACCCGGCACCGCACCGCCGACCGCGTCTCCAAGCAGTGCGGCTTCCCGGTGGTGTCGGTCTCGCAGTCCATGCGCCTGATCGCGCTGTACGTGGACGGCGAGCGCCGGGTGCTGGAGGAGTCCGGGGCGATCCTGTCCCGCGCCAACCAGGCCCTGGCCACGCTGGAGCGGTACAAGCTGCGCCTGGACGAGGTGGCGGGCACCCTGTCGGCGCTGGAGATCGAGGACCTGGTGACGGTCCGCGATGTCACGGCGGTCGCGCAGCGGCTGGAAATGGTGCGCCGGATCGCCACGGAGATCGCCGAGTACGTGGTGGAGCTCGGCACGGACGGCCGGCTGCTGTCGCTCCAGCTGGACGAGCTGACGGTCGGCATCGAGCAGGAGCGCGAGCTGGTCATCCGCGACTACGTCCCGGAGCCGACGGCGAAGCGTTCCCGCACGGTGGACGAGGCGCTCGCCGAGCTGGACCTGCTGACCCACGCCGAGCTGCTCGAACTGCCCGTCGTGGCGCGGGCGCTGGGGTACACGGGCTCGCCCGAGACCCTCGACTCGGCGGTCTCGCCGCGCGGTTACCGGCTGCTGGCGAAGGTGCCGCGGCTGCCGGGCGCGATCATCGAGCGGCTGGTGGAGCACTTCGGCGGGCTGCAGAAGCTGCTCGCGGCGAGCGTCGACGACCTGCAGACGGTCGACGGCGTCGGCGAGGCGCGCGCCCGCAGCGTCCGCGAGGGCCTGTCCCGGCTGGCCGAGTCCTCGATCCTGGAGCGGTACGTCTGACCCGGCGGCGCCGAGCCCGCCCCGGACGCGCCGCGGCCCCCCT
The DNA here is from genome assembly GCF_036194065.1 of Streptomyces sp. NBC_00239. Taxonomy (NCBI): domain Bacteria; kingdom Bacillati; phylum Actinomycetota; class Actinomycetes; order Kitasatosporales; family Streptomycetaceae; genus Streptomyces; species Streptomyces sp. NBC_00239. The sequence goes on from NZ_CP108095.1 coordinate 3,751,065, forward strand.
CACCTTCGAGTGTGAGGGGGGCCGCGGCGCGTGCGGGGCGGTGCGCCCGCGGCCCGGTGCGCCCGGTCCAGGTCGAGGCGGAGCCCCGGTCCCGCGTGAGGGTGAACCTCAGTCCTGGTTGAGGCGGAACGAGGCCCGCAGGACCGGCAGGCCCTCGGCCTTGACCTCGACGAGATAGGTGCCGGCGGGCGCCGCGCCCGGGGGCGGCGTGGCGCACCGGGCGGCGCTCGCCTTGCGGTTCCACGCGATGGCGTGGGTGACCTCGGAGCCCGCGGGCACCCGGAAGTAGACGCTGCCCGCGCCGGCGGGGCAGTCGGCCGAGGACCACAGGGGCTTGTCGGCGTCGGTCTTGGTGATGGTGAGCACCGCGGTGCGGGGGCCGAGGTCGACCTTGCAGGTGGTGCCGGAGGTGTTGGTCGCGACGAGGTCGAAGCGCGGCGTGTCGGTGAGCTCGTAGGCGATCTTCGCGCTCTCGACCTTCCACCGGACCGCGCCGGGCGCGCAGGTGGGGACCGGGGAGTTCGCCGGGACCTGGGTGCCGCCGTCGGAGCCGCCGCCCGCAGGGGTGCCGCCGGGTTCGCCGTTCTTGCCGCCGCCCGCGTCGGGCCCGGTGCCGGTGCCCGTGCCGCCGCTCGCGCCGGTGCCGGCGGAGGTGTCGCCGTGGTCGCCGCCGGTGCCGCCGGCGCCCGACTCGTCGCGGCCGCCCGGGTATTGACTGATCGCCGAGCCGGACGGGTCGGGTCCGGGCGCGATGGAGCCGCCCTGCCCGTCGTTCCGGCCGGGGCCCTTGGCGTCCGAAACGCCCGTGCCGCCACCGGAACTGACGGCCCATACGGCGAGCATGGCGAGTAGTGCCGCGACGGACGCGAGGACGGCCCTCCGGCGCCAGTAAATGGAGGAGGGGAGCGGTCCGACCGGATTGCGCAGAGATCCCACGGACGGAACCTTACGAGAGATCGGCCCGCGATCCGCGCCCCACCCGCCGCGCAGCGCACAGGTTTTGCCGATCATCATCCCGCCACGGCCCGGCCGACGGCGAAATCGGGCCAAGAGTTTGATCTTTTGATTACACATCTTTTCGTACTGTCTATGGAATGGACACCTCCGCCCTCTATCGGGACGTCACCGAGTTCGCCCACCGCACGCCCGAGTGGGTGCGAGGTTTCGTCGAGGTGTGGACGGAGGCCGGACTCCTGCTCTTCGGCGCCCTGTTCGCCGCCCTGTGGTGGCGCGCCCGGCGGCTCGACGACCGTGCGGCGGCCCTCGCCGTCCTCGCCCCGCTCGTGACCGCCCTCGGATACGTGGTCTCCGAGTCGGTGAAGTCCGTCGTCGACGAGGAGCGCCCCTGCCGGGCGGTGGCCGGAGCGGTGACCTCCCTGGTGGCCTGTCCGCCGACCGGCGACTGGTCCTTCCCCAGCAACCACTCCGCCATCGCGGGCGCCGCCGCCGTCGCCCTGGCCGCCACCGTCCGCAAGCTCGCCCTGCTGACCGTGCCGATGGCGCTGCTGATGGCCTTCTCCCGGGTCTTCGTCGGCGTGCACTACCCGCACGACGTCGCCATGGGCCTGCTGCTGGGCGGATCGGTCGCCGCCCTCGCGATGGTCCTGCTCGCCGGGCCGATGAGTAGGATCGTCCGCTCGGTGCGGGACAGCCGGGCCGTCGGCGCCGTCTGGTTCACCGGTCCGGGCCCCGCGCGCTGACCGCGAAACGTGCCAGGATGCGTCTGCCATGACTGCGATGCCTCCCACCCCCGCGCCCCCCGTCTCCCCGGCCCCCTCGGCCCCGGCCCCGGCCCCCGTGGCACCGGGAGTCCCCGCCGATCCCGCCGTCCTGCACGAGCCCGTCGTCGCATGGTTCGACGCGCACGCCCGGGACCTGCCCTGGCGTCGGCCCGAAGCCGGCTCCTGGGGCGTCATGGTCAGCGAGTTCATGCTCCAGCAGACCCCCGTCGCCCGGGTGCTCCCCGTGTACGAGCAGTGGCTGGCCCGCTGGCCCCGCCCCGCCGACCTGGCCGCCGAGGCACCCGGCGAGGCCGTACGGGCCTGGGGCCGGCTCGGCTACCCGCGCCGCGCCCTGCGGCTGCACGGCGCGGCCGTGGCCATAACGGAACGGCACGGCGGCGACGTGCCCCGCGAGCACGCCCAGCTGCTCGCCCTGCCCGGCATCGGCGAGTACACGGCCGCCGCCGTCGCCTCCTTCGCGTACGGGCAGCGGCACGCGGTCCTCGACACCAACGTCCGCCGGGTCTTCGCCCGGCTGGCCACCGGCACCGAGTACCCCCCGAACGCCACCACCGCCGCCGAACGCCGCCTCGCCCGCGCCCTGCTGCCCGCCGACGAGCCGACCGCGGCCCGCTGGGCCGCCGCCTCCATGGAACTCGGCGCGCTCGTGTGCACCGCCAAGAGCCCGGACTGCGCCCGCTGCCCGGTCGCCGGACAGTGCGCCTGGCGGCTCGCCGGCAAGCCCGCACACGACGGCCCGCCGCGGCGCGGCCAGACGTACGCCGGCACCGACCGGCAGGTGCGCGGCAAGCTGCTCGCCGTGTTGCGCGAGGCGGTCGGACCCGTGCCGCAGGCCGCGCTCGACACCGTCTGGGACGAGCCCGTACAGCGGGCCCGCGCTCTGGACGGGCTGGTGGCGGACGGACTGGTGGAACCCCTCGAGGGCGGCGCGTACCGGCTCCCGCAGGGCCGGCCCGTCGCCTGACCCGCCCGTACGCGCGGGAAACGGCCCCCGCCCGCCGGGGGCTGTTACACAACCTATGGACGTCCGTGCGCCCGCCGAGGTCTGGCCCGCACAGCCTCGTGACAACGCCTCCGTACCTTCGAATCCGTAAGCCCCACAGGTGATGCGGTAACGGAACGGAGGCGGTCTGAGATGGCGCACGGCGAGGTACTCGAATTCGAAGAGTACGTCCGCACCCGTCAGGACGCGCTGCTGCGCAGCGCCCGACGCCTGGTTCCGGACCCGGTGGACGCGCAGGACCTGCTCCAGACCGCCCTCGTCCGCACGTACGGCCGCTGGGACGGCATCGCCGACAAGTCCCTCGCCGACGCCTACCTGCGCCGCGTCATGATCAACACGCGGACCGAGTGGTGGCGCGCCCGCAAGCTCGAAGAGGTCCCCACCGAGCAACTCCCCGACGCCAGCGTCGAGGACGGCTCCGACCAGCGTGCCGACCGCGCCCTGCTGATGGACATCCTCGGAGTCCTCGCGCCCAAGCAGCGGAGCGTGGTCGTGCTGCGACACTGGGAGCAGATGAGCACCGAGGAGACGGCCACGGCGCTCGGAATGTCGGCAGGTACCGTGAAGAGCACGCTGCACCGGGCGCTGGCCCGGCTCCGCCAGGAGCTGGAGAGCCGGAACCTCGACATGCGCGCGCTGGAACGCGGTGACCACAACGTGCGTGACGAGGGGCGGGAGCGGTGCGCGGCCTGAGCGGCAGACGCCTCGGAAGAGGCTCACTCACTGCCATGTCGGCGGGGACCTTCGTCCTCGCCGGCTCAGTGCTGTTCATGGTCGCCTGCTCATCGGGGGGCGCCGGCCTGAAGGACGAGGGACCCGCCCGTTCGGAGCAGGCGGCGAAGGCCGCGGCCCCGACCCCCGCCGCCTCACCGGCCGCCCCGACCTTCGAGACGGTCGACGCGGTGGCGCTGGTGAAGGCCGACCCGAAGGTCAGCTCCGAGGTCAAGCGGGACCTGAAGCCGTGCGTCGGCAAGGAGTACCCGGTCGACGTGACGTACGGGAAGGTCACCGGCAACACCGTGGACGACGTGGTCGTCAACGTCCTGTCCTGCGCCGACGCGGTCGGCGTGGGCTCGTACGTGTACCGCGTGAAGGGCGGCACGTACGAGAATGTGTTCGCGGACGAGCAGCCTCCGGTCTACGCGGAGATCGACCGGGGCGACCTGGTGCTGACCAAGCCCGTCTACGCGAAGAGCGACGCGCTCGCGTACCCGTCGGGCGAGGACGTGATCACGTACCACTGGTCCGGTGACAAGTTCACGGTGCGCGACCGCGTGCACACCGACTACAGCAACACGGTCGACGGCGGGGGCCAGCCCGCCCCGGCCGTCACACAGAAGAACTGAGGCGGGCGGATGGCCGAGACCCATGTGCTGTTCGTGGAGGACGACGACGTCATCCGCGAGGCCACGACCCTTGCGCTCGAACGCGACGGCTTCATGGTCACCGCCATGCCCGACGGACTGTCCGGGCTGGAGTCGTTCCGCGCCGACCGGCCGGACATCGCGCTCCTGGACGTGATGGTGCCCGGCATGGACGGCGTCAGCCTGTGCCGCCGCATCCGTGACGAGTCGACCGTCCCCGTGATCATGCTGTCCGCCCGCGCGGACTCGATCGACGTGGTGCTGGGCCTCGAAGCGGGCGCCGACGACTACGTCACCAAGCCCTTCGACGGATCGGTGCTGGTGGCCCGCATCCGCGCCGTGCTGCGCCGCTTCGGCCACGCCGGGGCCAACGGGCAGGCGGCCGACGACTCGCCCGCGGGCGAGCGAGGCGTGCTGTCCTTCGGCGACCTGGAGGTCGACACCGAGGGCATGGAGGTCCGCAAGGACGGCGCACCGGTGGCGCTGACCCCGACCGAGATGCGCCTGCTGCTGGAGTTCTCCTCCGCGCCGGGCACCGTGCTCTCCCGCGACCGGCTGCTGGAGCGCGTCTGGGACTACGACTGGGGCGGCGACACCCGGGTGGTGGACGTCCACGTCCAGCGCCTGCGGACCAAGATCGGGCAGGACCGCATCGAGACGGTCCGGGGCTTCGGATACAAGCTGAAGGCATGAGGCGGTTCACCCTGCGCACGGGAATCCGCTGGAAGATCAGTTTCGCCATCGCCGCCGTCGGCGCGCTGATCGCCACCGCGCTGAGCCTGGTCGTGCACAACGCGGCCCGGGTCTCGATGCTCGAAAGCGCCAGAGACGTCCAGATGGAGCGGGTCACCTTCATCTCCCGCAGCGCCGAGATCACCAAGAAGCCGCCGCCGTGGGCCAAGGTCAACGACCCCGACCTGCCGCAGCAGCTGCTGGACAAGGTCCGCTCGGGCCGGCGCGGCTCGTACGTGCAGGAGCACCCGAACGAGGCGCCCGAGGTGTGGGCCGCGGTGCCGCTCGGCAACGGGCACATCCTGTCCGTGCACGGCAGCTTCACCCTGAACGCGAACATGATGAAGGACCTCGACCAGGCCCTGATCGCCGGCTCCCTCGCGGTGGTCGTCGCCGGGTCGGCGCTCGGCGTGCTCATCGGCGGCCAGATCTCGCGGCGGCTGCGCAAGGCGGCCGCGGCGGCGGGCAAGGTCGCCCAGGGCAACACCGACGTACGCGTACGGGAAGCCGTCGGCGGCGTCGTGCGCGACGAGACCGACGACCTGGCCCGGGCCGTGGACGCCATGGCGGCGGCCCTCCAGCAGCGCCTGGAGGCCGAACGCCGGGTCACCGCGGACATCGCTCACGAGCTGCGCACGCCGGTCACCGGTCTGCTCACCGCGGCGGAACTGCTGCCGCCCGGCCGGCCCACCGAACTGGTGCGGGACCGGGCCCAGGCGATGCGCGTCCTCGTCGAGGACGTCCTCGAAGTGGCCCGGCTGGACAGCGCGTCGGAGCGGGCCGAGCTCCAGGAGATCGCGCTGGGCGAGTTCGTGGCCCGCCGGGTCTCGACGCTCATGCCCGACGCCACGGTCCGGATCGTGGCCGACGAGATCGTCGCCACCGACCCGCGCCGCCTGGAGCGGATCCTCGGCAACCTCCTCGCCAACGCGGCCCGGTACGGCAAGCCGCCGCTGGAAGTGGACGTCGAGGGCCGCGTGGTACGGGTCCGCGACCACGGGCCGGGCTTCCCCGAGGCGCTGCTGCGCGAGGGGCCGAGCCGGTTCCGTACGGGCTCCACGGACCGGGCCGGGGTCGGCCACGGGCTCGGCCTCACCATTGCCGCGGGGCAGGCGCGGGTGTTGGGGGCGCGGCTGACGTTCCGCAACGTGGCGGCGCCGGGGGGTGTCGAACGGGCCGGGGCGTCTGCGGGCGCGGTGGCGGTCCTCTGGCTCCCGGAACACGCCCCCACCACCACCGGCAGCTTCCCCATCGTCCAACTCCCGACCTGACCCCCGGCCAACGCCCTGGGCACAACCCCCACCTGGCCGCCCCCTGACGCCCAACTCCCAGCCTGCCCGGCCACCCCCAGCCCCGCCGATGCCCTGCGGACAACACGCAGCCTCGTCGGTGCCCTGGGGCGCAACATCCAGCCTCGCCGGTGCCCTGCGGACAACACGCAGCCTCGCCGGCGCCCTGGGGTGCAACCTCCAGCCCCGCCGGCGTTTGAGGCGCGGGCCTCGGCGGAGCCCGCCCACGCCTCGCCGGTGCCCTGGGGGCGCAACATCCAGCCTCGCCGGCGTTTGAGGCGCGGGGTTTGGGGCGGAGCCCCAACGGACAACCCGGCTGACGCCGGGCACCGGGCTCCGCCCGGACCCGCGCCTCAAACGCCGGCGAGGCTGGGAGTTGCCCCACGGCCAGCCGGCGAGCCTGGGAGTGCCCCGGGCAGCCGGCGGGCTGGACGTCGCGCCACGGCCAGCCGGCGAGCCTGGGAGTGCCCCGGGCAGCCGGCGGGCTGGACGTCGCGCCTCGGCCAGCCGGCGAGGCTGGGAGGTTGCCGCCCAGGCTGGGGGCGGGCGGGGCGGCCTAGCCGACCAGGGTGGACTCCGGGTGCGTACCGGGGCCGGCGGTGGCGGGCGCCGCCTTCGGCTCGGGCTCCGTCGCCGGCCCGGCACCCCGCAGCGGGACCTCCTTCACGAACCAGGCCGCCGCGAATCCGAGGACCGCGATCGCCGCGCCCAGCAGGAACGCCGAGTGCGTGCCCGCCGCCACCGCGTGCTGGTACGCCTCGCGCACCGCCTCCGGCAGCTTCGCCAGGCTCGCCGCGTCCAGCTGGGCCGAGCCGCCGGCCGCGCCGGCGCCCGCCGGGCCCAGCCGTTCGGTCATGGTGTCCTGCACCCGGGTCGTGAACAGCGAGCCCATGAGCGCCACGCCGAACGAACCGCCCAGGGTCCGGAACAGCGTCGCCGAGGACGAGGCCACGCCCATGTCCTTCATCTCGACGCTGTTCTGCGCGACGAGCATGGTGACCTGCATCAGGAAGCCGAGTCCGGCGCCGAGCACCGCCATGTACAGCCCGGACACCAGGCGCGAGGTGTCCGTGTCCATCTGCGCCAGCAGGAACATGCCGACGACCATCAGGCCGCCGCCCGCGATCGGGAAGACCTTGTACTTGCCGCTGTTGGTGGTGACCCGGCCGGCGATGAGGGAGACGACCATCATCGACAGCAGCATCGGCAGGAGCAGCAGGCCGGAGTTGGTGGCCGAGGCGCCCTGTACGGACTGCTGGAACAGCGGCAGGTAGAGCACGCCGCCGAACATCGCGAAGCCGGTCAGGAAGCCGATCACGGACATCAGCGTGAAGTTGCGGCTGCGGAAGATGTGCAGCGGCATGATCGGCTCGGCCGCGCGCCGCTCCACGAAGAGGAAGGCGACGAGGGAGACGACGCCCGCGGCGATCAGGCCGAGGATCTCCGCCGAGCCCCAGGCGTACTCGGTGCCGCCCCAGGTGGTGACGAGCACGGTCGAGGTGATCGCCACGGTGAGCAGGGCCGCGCCGAGGTAGTCGATGCGGACGGTGCCGCGTTCCTTCTTGGGGAGGTGCAGGACGGCCGTGACCATCGCCAGGGCGACCGCGCCGAGCGGCAGGTTGATGTAGAAGGACCAGCGCCAGCCCATGTGGTCGGTGATGGTGCCGCCGACCAGCGGTCCGCCGATCATGGCGAGGGCCATGACGCCGGCCATCATGCCCTGGTACTTGCCGCGCTCGCGGGGCGGGATCAGGTCTCCGATGATCGCCATGACGCCGACCATCAGGCCGCCCGCGCCCAGGCCCTGGATCGCGCGGAAGCCGATGAGCTGGCCCATGTCCTGGGCCATGCCGCTGAGCACCGAGCCGATCAGGAAGATCACGATCGAGGTGAGGAAGGCGCCCTTGCGCCCGTACATGTCGCCGATCTTGCCCCAGATGGGGGTGGATGCGGCGGTGGCCAGGGTGTAGGCGGTGACCACCCAGGAGAGGTGTTCCAGGCCCCCGAGCTCGCCCACGATCGTCGGCATCGCCGTACCGATGATCATGTTGTCGAGCATGGCGAGCAGCATGGCGATCATGAGTGCCATCAGCACCACGCGCACGCTGCGCGGCTGTGGCTCCTCCGCCGCCGCCCCGTCGTTTTTCTTCAACTGGCTCACGTCCCGCTCCCCTGGCACTTACTTGCCGCCCGGCTAGTTCACTACACTGGGGAAGGTAGCCCCGTAACTTGCCGGGCGTCAAGTAAGTTGATTGAGGACTCGGGAGCGAGATGATGGCCGGCAGTACTCCGCCGCAGCGCCGCGGGAACACGCGGCAGCGCATCCAGGACGTGGCCCTGGACCTGTTCGCCGAGCAGGGGTACGAGAAGACGTCGCTGCGCGAGATCGCCGAGCGCCTCGAGGTCACGAAGGCGGCGCTGTACTACCACTTCAAGACCAAGGAAGAGATCCTCGTCAGCATCTTCGAGGACCAGACGCGGCCGATCGACGAAGTGATCGCCTGGGCGCAGGAGCAGCCGCCCACGCTGGAGACCAAGCAGGAGATGCTGCGGCGCTACAGCAACGCGATGGTCGCGGGCGCCCAGCTGTACCGCTTCATGCAGGAGAACCAGGCGACGATGCGCGAGCTCAGCATCGGGGAGACGGTCCGGCGGCGGCTGTTCACCATGGTCGAGCTGCTGCTCAAGCGGGACGCGCCGCTCACCGACCAGGTCCGCTGCGTCAGCGCGCTGTTCACGCTGCACGCCGGGATGATTTTCCTCCAGCAAGTCGAAGGCGACCCCGAGGAGACCCGGCAGGCCGCCCTCGAAGTCGCCATCGATCTGATCACCCAGGCCCACGGGGCCTGAGGGGACCGGTCCGGCCCGTGCGGGTCAGACCTTGACGCCCTCGGCCCGGAGGAAGGCCACCGGGTTGACCGCGGAGCCGTAGTTCGGGGTGGTGCGGATCTCGAAGTGCAGGTGCGGGCCGCTGGAGTTGCCGGTGTTGCCGGACAGTGCGATCCGCTCGTCGGAGGCGACCTGCTGGCCGATGCGGACCTGGATCTTCGACAGGTGCGCGTACTGCGAGTAGGTGCCGTTGGCGTGCTTGATCACGATGGCGTTGCCGTACGCGGGGCCGTCGCCGCCGCCGTTGGGGCCGGCCTTGACGACCACGCCGCTGTGCACGGACTTGACCGGGGTGCCGACCGGGACGGCGAAGTCCTGGCCCGAGTGCTTGTGGGACCACATGCTGCCGCCCTTGCCGAAGGTCGCGGACAGCGTGTAGTGGTCGACCGGGTCGTGCCAGGCGGCGGCCTTCGCGGCCTTGGCCGCCTTCGCCTTCGCCGCCTTCGCCTTCGCGTCGGCCTGGGCCTGGGCCAGCCGGTCGGCGACCTTGGCCTGGGCGGTGGCCTGGGCGGCCAGCAGGTCGGCGGGGCCGGTCAGGACACTGGCGACGTCGGCCGGGGCGGCGGCCTCCGCGGCGAAGGCGTGACCGGCACCGAAGGCCATCACGGCACCGAGCCCAGCGGCCACGACGGCGGTGCGGGTGCGGAGGCCGGACGGACGACGGGCACCGGTACGAACGCTCTTCGACATGCGGAATCACCAATCACGAGGCAACGGGGGGCGCGCATCGCCACCACTCGGATCGAGGGGGCATGCATGGGCCCGGCACGATGGCGCGCTTTCGGCGCAGATGCCGGGCTTGCTCATCCTTGGTAACCCGCGCTCCCCGGACACTCCAAACACCGCTTGTACTACCGGCGCTCGTAGCAGCCCCGGGGGAATTCGTCCCTGTTGACCGGCATCCTCCTGGGTCACGGGACCCCCGCCACACCCTTGTGGATCTACTAGAATGAGTAGTACGTCCGATTTGCCCTGTGCGGCTTGTCACCGGCCCGGAGGCGGCGGTGGCCCTCCGGCGGACCCCCGGGATCCCCGAATGTCCGTTTCGGGACCAAAGACCCGGCAACGGCCGCTACGCTCACCCGTCGTGGACCCCACCCAGATCGGAATCCGGCTCGCGTCGAGCGCCCTGGCCCCCCTGGTCAAGAAGCTGTTCCGCACCGAAGGGCCCGGCGCCGGGCTGGTCGACCGCCCCGTCCGGCTCTCCTCGTACGTCTCCTTCAAGGAGCAGCGCACCCTCACCGAGTCGGACCTGCGCCGGCTCGCCGCCGAACTCGTCGACCGGGCCCTGGCCGCGCCCGGCGAGCGACCGCTCCCCGACGGCGAGGAGGCCGGTGTCGTCGAGGCCCTCACCCGGACCCTGCACGCCCTGGGCGACCTCACCCTCACCGACGTCGAGGCCGTGGCGCTCGGCCCCGAGGCGCTCGCCGCCCGGCTCCGCGCCGCCGCCCCCGACCCGGGCCTGTCCCGCGAGGCGGGCTACTTCCACGACCGCCTGCTCGACACCACCTGCCTGCACGTCCTGCACTTCTTCACGCAGCGCTCGACCTTCGTCGCCGCCGCCCTGGTGCACCAGACCCGCCGCCAGGCCGAACTCATCGCCAAGATCGACGAGCTGATCGTCCGCATCCCCCGCCAGGACGCCCGCGACACCGCCTTCGAGCAGCGCTACCTCGCCTACGTGGCCCGCCGGCACAGCGCGCTCACCATCTACGGCATCGACCTGCCGCCCGGCTCCGCGAAATGGCCGCTCGACGCCGCGTACATGAGCCTGGAGGCCACCGGCCGGCCGCCGCAGCCCGCCGGCCCCGGCGCCCCGGCCCGCGGCCTGGCCGGCGGCCTGCCCGCCGCCGCCGGCCGCCCCGCCGAGGCCCCCGCCCGGCCCGCCCCGCTCCCCGCCGACCAGGCCCTCGCCGCGCACCAGCGGGTCCTGCTGCGCGGCGAGGCCGGCTCCGGCAAGACCACCCTCGTCCAGTGGCTGGCCGTCTCCGCCGCCCGTCCCGAACCCGACGGCCGGATGAGCTACATCCGGGACCGGATCCCGTACGTGCTGCCCCTGCGCACCCTCGCCCGGCACGGCGCCCTGCCCGCACCCGGCGGGTTCCTCGACGCGGTCGGCTCCCCGCTGGCGGGCGCCCGGCCGGACGGCTGGGAGACCCGCGTCCTCGACGCCGGCCGGGCCCTGGTCCTGGTCGACGGCCTCGACGAGATCCCCGAGCCCGAGCGGGACGCCACCCGGGAGTGGCTGAGCGGGCTGATCGCCGCGTACCCCGGCAACCGCTGGCTGGTGACCACCCGGCCCTCGGCCGTCCGGGAGGACTGGCTGACCGACGAGGACTTCGCCGAGCTGGCCCTCGCCCCCATGACCGGCCGGGACGTCGCCGCCTTCATCGGCCGCTGGCACGCCGCCGCCGTCACCGGCCGCCCCGACGAGGACGCGGCGCTCCCCGACCTGGAAGCCCGGCTCCGGCAGTCCGTCCGCCGCACCTCCGACCTGGCCCGGCTCGCCACCAACCCGCTCATGTGCGGGCTGATCTGCGCCCTGCACCGGGACCGGCACGGCTTCCTGCCGCTGGGCCGCCACAGCCTGTACGCGGCGGCCCTGTCCATGCTGCTGACCCGGCGGGACCGGGAGCGGCGGGTGCACATGACCGCCGAACTCGCGGAGGAGCCGCAGCTCCAGTTGCTCCAGCGGCTGGCCTACTGGCTGATCCGCAACGGGCGCACCGAGATGGACCGCGACCGGGCCGAGGCCCTCATCGCCGAGGCGCTGCCTTCCGTCCACCAGGCGCAGGTCGTCTTCGGCGACGCGCGCGCTGCCTTCACGTACTTCCTGGCCCGCAGCGGTCTGCTGCGGGAGCCGGTGCCCGGCACGGTCGAGTTCGTCCACCGCACCTTCCAGGACTACCTGGGCGCGCGGGCCGCCGTGGACGAGGGCGGCTTCGGAGAGCTGGCCGCGCACGTGGGCGACGACCAGTGGGAGGACGTCATCCGGATGGCCGTGGCCCACGCCCGGCCCCGCGAACGCGCCGAGCTGATCCGCGCCCTGCTGGCCGACCCGGGCGACCGGGCCACCCTGCTGGCCTTCGCCTGCCTGGAGTACGCGGCGGAGCTCGACGTCGGGGTGCGCGAGGAGGTGGAGGGCCGGGCCCGCCGACTGATCCCGCCGTCCGGCCCGGAGCAGGCCCGCCGGCTCGCCGAGGCCGGCCCGATCGTGCTGGAACTGCTGCCGGGGCCGGACTGGCTCGGCGAGACGGCAGCCCACCACGTGGTGCTCGCCGCCTCCCACGTGATGTCAGACCGGACCGTCGGATTCCTCTCCCGCTTCTCCTCCCACCCGTCCCCGCGGGTCCAGGAGGAGCTGATGGCGGCGTGGAGCCGCTTCGACCCCCTGTCGTACGCACAGGAGGTGATCGCCCGGCTGGACCCCGCCCGGGTGCGCTTCACGGTCCGCTCGGACGAGCAGCTGATGGCGTTGGGGCTGACGTCGGGGAGCGTGGAGCGGCTGAAGGCGGACGGGGAGGTCTCGACGGCGGCCCTGCGGGCGTACGCGGACCGGCACGGCTTCCAGGACCTGACCGTCCATCACAACCCCGGCCTGCGGGACCTGTCCTTCCTCCGGCACCAGAGCCGGCTGCTACGCCTGGAGATCGCCGGCTGCCAGGCGTTGGAAGACCTCGACGGGCTCGGCGGGCTGCCCCTCGAATCGGTGGTCCTCGGCGTCCCCCGGCACCCGGGCGGCCTGGAGCTGCTGGCCACCCTGCCGCGCCTGCGGCGCCTGGGACTGTTCCTGAAGGATGCCGAGTGGCGCGTGGCCGATCTGTCCCCGGAGGCCCCGCTCCAGGTGCTCTCGCTCAGCGGGACCGCGCTGACGGACGGCCTGGGCGGGCTGTCCCGGCACCGGCAGCTCGGAGGGCTGTACCTGGACCGGGAGGGGAGCCCCCGGGACGCGGCGGACTGGGCGGAGTTGGACGCACTGCCGCAGCTCACCCACTTGAACGTGACCGCCGCCTCGCTGCTCCCGGCACCCGCGGACCTGTGCCTGCCCCAGGTGCGGGAGCTGTACCTGAACGACCACGCCCGGGCCCCCGCGGCGGTGGACAGGGTGCCCGTGCTGTTCCCCGGAGTGATCGACCTCTACGTCGACCACGCGGACGCCGACGTGCACGTACCGCAGCTCCCCGGCCACATCGCCGTGCACGCGATGTGAGGGCCGCCCGCGCAAAGGGGCGGCCCCGGAACCGAGTGGTTCCGGGGCCGCCCCTTCGGTACCGGCTGTGCAGCGGTACCGGTGCGCTTACGCGCCCTTGCTCAGGTCCGGGCCGGAGCCCGTGGCCTCGATCGGGGGAACGTCGGGCAGCGCCGACTTCTCCTCGCCGCGGAAGGTGAACTTGGCTTCCTCGCCCTCACCCTCCGTGCCGACGACCACGATGTGACCGGGGCGCAGCTCACCGAAGAGGATCTTCTCGGAGAGGATGTCCTCGATCTCGCGCTGGATCGTGCGGCGCAGCGGGCGGGCACCCATGATCGGGTCGTAGCCGCGCTTGGCCAGGAGCTGCTTCGCGTCACCGCTGAGCTCAAGGCCCATGTCGCGGTCCTTGAGGCGCTCGTCCACCTTGGCGATCATCAGGTCGACGATCTGGATGATGTCTTCCTGGCTGAGCTGGTGGAAGACGACCGTGTCGTCGACGCGGTTCAGGAACTCGGGCCGGAAGTGCTGCTTCAGCTCTTCGTTGACCTTCGCCTTCATGCGGTCGTATCCGGTCTTGACGTCGCCCTGGGCGGCGAAGCCCAGGTTGAAGCCCTTCGAGATGTCCCGCGTACCCAGGTTCGTCGTCATGATGATGACGGTGTTCTTGAAGTCCACCACGCGGCCCTGGGAGTCGGTCAGGCGACCGTCTTCCAGGATCTGCAGCAGGGAATTGAAGATATCCGGGTGCGCCTTCTCGACCTCGTCGAAGAGGACGACGGAGAACGGCTTCCGGCGGACCTTCTCGGTGAGCTGGCCGCCCTCTTCGTAGCCCACGTAACCGGGGGGCGAACCGAAGAGACGGGAAACCGTGTGCTTCTCGCTGAACTCCGACATGTCGAGGGAGATCAGTGCGTCCTCGTCGCCGAAGAGGAATTCGGCGAGCGTCTTGGACAGCTCGGTCTTACCGACGCCCGAGGGGCCGGCGAAGATGAACGAGCCACCGGGACGCTTCGGGTCCTTCAGACCCGCACGGGTACGGCGGATCGCCTGGGAGAGCGCCTTGATGGCGTCCTTCTGGCCGATGACGCGCTTGTGGAGCTCGTCCTCCATGCGGAGCAGTCGCGAGGACTCCTCCTCGGTGAGCTTGAAGACCGGGATGCCCGTGGCGGTGGCCAGCACCTCGGCGATCAGCTCGCCGTCGACCTCGGCGACGACGTCCATGTCGCCGGCCTTCCACTCCTTCTCCCGCTTGGCCTTCGCGGTGAGCAGCTGCTTCTCCTTGTCGCGGAGCGAAGCTGCCTTCTCGAAGTCCTGGGAGTCGATCGCGGACTCCTTGTCACGGCGGACGCCGGCGATCTTCTCGTCGAACTCGCGGAGGTCCGGCGGCGCGGTCATCCGGCGGATGCGCATCCGGGAGCCGGCCTCGTCGATCAGGTCGATCGCCTTGTCCGGGAGGAAGCGGTCCGAGATGTACCGGTCGGCCAGGGTGGCCGCCTGCACGAGGGCCTCGTCCGTGATGGAGACGCGGTGGTGGGCCTCGTAGCGGTCGCGCAGACCCTTGAGGATCTCGATGGTGTGCGGCAGCGACGGCTCGGCGACCTGGATGGGCTGGAAGCGGCGCTCGAGAGCCGCGTCCTTCTCCAGGTGCTTGCGGTACTCGTCGAGCGTGGTCGCACCGATGGTCTGGAGCTCACCGCGGGCCAGCATCGGCTTCAGGATCGAGGCCGCGTCGATGGCGCCTTCGGCGGCACCCGCACCGACGAGCGTGTGCAGCTCGTCGATGAACAGGATGATGTCGCCGCGGGTGCGGATCTCCTTGAGGACCTTCTTCAGGCGCTCCTCGAAGTCACCGCGGTAGCGGGATCCGGCGACGAGCGCACCGAGGTCGAGGGTGTAGAGGTGCTTGTCCTTGAGGGTCTCGGGCACCTCGCCCTTGACGATGGCCTGGGCCAGGCCCTCGACGACCGCCGTCTTGCCGACGCCGGGCTCGCCGATGAGGACCGGGTTGTTCTTGGTCCGGCGGGACAGCACCTGCATGACCCGCTCGATCTCCTTCTCGCGCCCGATGACCGGGTCGAGCTTGGATTCGCGGGCGGCCTGGGTGAGGTTGCGGCCGAACTGGTCGAGGACGAGCGAGGTCGAGGGGGTGCCCTCGGCCGGGCCGCCTGCCGTGGCCGTCTCCTTGCCCTGGTAGCCGGAGAGCAGCTGGATGACCTGCTGCCGGACTCGGTTGAGATCGGCGCCCAGCTTCACGAGGACCTGGGCGGCGACGCCCTCGCCCTCGCGGATCAGGCCGAGCAGGATGTGCTCGGTGCCGATGTAGTTGTGGCCGAGCTGGAGGGCCTCTCGGAGCGACAGCTCCAGGACCTTCTTCGCCCGCGGGGTGAAGGGGATGTGGCCGGACGGGGCCTGCTGCCCCTGACCGATGATCTCCTCGACCTGCTGACGAACAGCCTCGAGCGAAATCCCGAGGCTCTCCAGGGCCTTAGCGGCGACACCCTCACCCTCGTGGATCAAGCCCAGGAGGATGTGCTCGGTGCCGATGTAGTTGTGGTTGAGCATCCGGGCTTCTTCCTGAGCCAGGACGACAACCCGCCGCGCGCGGTCGGTGAACCTCTCGAACATCGTTATTCGCTCCTCAGAGCGGTCGGGCAGTTCGGGGTCGGTCCCCGCCCTGTCCTTCCGCATGCTAGTCCCGCGGGGCGGGACAGCTCATTCCAACTGCCGACATCCGTCCCCGGCTCACCCCTGTCGGCCTTGTCGTCAGGGGGTGAATCCGCGTTGCACAGCCGACAACTGCTCCAACCCGATGGTGCGAGACGATGTTCCCGCAGGCCAGGCAGATACCCGTTCCGCCACTACGCCGATGGCGAACGGAAGCCGGTCGGATCGGCGTGTCACCCCGATCCACTAGGAATGTCTTACCCGTAACCGGTGACAGTCCATGCCCCCAACACCGGTCGCCTCCGCTAAGGGCGAACACGCTTGCGGCCTCGAATGCGCGCGTCCGCTTGGGGATCTTCACACTCCGCATTGAACGGTCGACCCTGCGTAACTCAAGGGTGATTCGAGAGTTGCTCCGGTATGGCGCTCACCGCCCCGCTTCCGCGGGCCCCGTCCGACCCGTTGGGCGACCCGGTCGCGCACTGGTACGCGCACGTGCTCGGCTGGCCGGTGGCCGGCGGACCGCCGGTCCAGTTGCTCACGGGCGTCTGTTTCGACGTACTGGAGATGCCTTCGGACGCGGGCTTCGCCGTATTGCGCCGCGGGATCGCCACGGGGCCGGTGGCCGTGCTGGGGCGCCGCATGCGGATGCTGGTGGCCGCGGGCGCCGCGGACGAGCTGGCGGGGCTGCTCGACTGGCTGGAGTGGGGCGGGGTCGCCCTGGACCTCACCGCCACGGGCGCCGGCGGCCGGATCACCGCCCCGCTGCCCCCGACGGGGGCGCCGGGCCGCTCACCGGGGGTACCGGGGCGGGCCGGGGAGGTCCGGGAGGGCGCCGGAGACACGGAAGTCCCGGAAACCCGTCAGGGGGCCGCCGTGTGGCTGCGGCCCCCCGAAGCGGGATGTGAGGCAAGGCTGCCGGCGATGACCGCCCTGGGGCGGCCGCCCGGCGCCGGGACCCCCGCGGGGGCTCCCGATCTCGTACGGCTGGTCGGCGCGGCGGCGACGGAGTGCCACCGGGCCCGGCTGCTGCGTACGCGGTCGAATCAGGCCTTGGCCTTCTCGTAGGCCTCGCGGATGTCGGCCGGGACGCGGCCGCGGTCGTTCACGTTGTAACCGTTCGACTTGGCCCACGCGCGGATCTCGGCGGTGTCCGTGTTGCCGCCGGCGGCGACGCGGCCGCCCTTGGTGCGGCCGGCCGCGGCACGGCCACCGGTGCGGCGACCGCTCTTGGCGTACGGCTCCAGCAGGGTGCGGAGCTTGTCCGCGTTGGCGGTGGTGAGGTCGATCTCGTAGGTCTTGCCATCGAGAGCGAACGTCACGGTCTCGTCCGCCTCGCCACCGTCGAGGTCGTCGACAAGAAGGACCTGAACCTTCTGCGCCACCGGATTTCCTTTCATCGAAAATGCAGTACGCGGAAAGGAAACCGCTTTTGCCAGGAAAACACAAACCCCCGGGAGAGGTTCAGGGCCTCACTGGGACGGGAAACGTGCGCGATTCGGACATAGGCCACAGGTGGGAGCGCTGCCGTATTACCGGGGTGATCGATCAGAGGTGCAGAAGCATCCGACTGTTGCCCAAGGTGTTCGGCTTCACTCGTTCGAGACCCAGGAACTCCGCGACACCCTCGTCATAGGAACGCAGCAGCTCGCTGTAGACATCGGTGTCGACCGGGGTCTCACCGATCTCCACGAAACCGTGCTTGGCGAAGAAGTCGACTTCGAAGGTGAGGCAGAATACCCGGCTCACCCCGAGCGCCCGGGCGGTCTCCAGCAACTTGGCGAGGAGTCGGTGTCCCACTCCCGAGCCCTTCAACTCGCGGTCGACGGCGAGAGTGCGGACTTCGGCGAGGTCTTCCCACATCACATGCAGAGCGCCGCAGCCGAGCACCGCCCGGTCATCCTCGCGTTCCGCCACCCAGAACTCCTGGATGTCCTCGTAAAGAGTCACCGGCGCTTTGTCGAGCAGGATCCGCTCGTGTACGTACTGGTCGAGGAGCCGGCGCACCGCGGCCACATCACTGGTGCGTGCCCGGCGGATCGTCACTGCTTTTGCATTCGCACCGGGATTCCGATGCGGAAGCGAATCGTCATGAAGGTGAGGGTGCTCTGCGGCCATGTACCGGACGCTATCGTCCCGAGGGGCCCGGGGTGTCATCGGCATCCGTACCGGGGGAAGCGGGCCCGGCGGCCCCCGCGCGGCCTTCCGCTTCCGGTTCCGCGGGTTCCTGGGGCTGCACGATGCGCACGGCATCGCGGAGCGCTTCGCGCTGTTCCGCCGACATCATGCCGAAGAAGGCGACCAGCGCCGCGGCGGGGTTGTCGCTGGTGGACCAGGCTTCGTTCATCAGTGCGGCCGAGTACGCGGCACGGGTGGAGACCGCGGTATATCGATAGGCGCGGCCTTCCGCTTCCCTCCGCACCCAGCCCTTCTGGTGAAGATTGTCCATAACGGTCATGACCGTGGTGTACGCGATGGACCGTTCCTGCTGGAGGTCTTCCAGCACTTCTCGAACAGTCACCGGGCGGTTCCACTGCCACACCCGGGTCATCACGGCGTCTTCGAGTTCTCCCAAGGGGCGAGGCACAGCAGCACAATAGTGTGAGATGTCCTAAATCGCCCGGCCATTCACCCCAACACACTCCGGAGTCGCGCAACAAAAACGGGCGCACGGTCCCAATAGGGAGCCGTACGCCCGGGGAGTGCTGTGGAGCTCGGATCAGGAAGCGCCGGTATTCGGGGTCTGCCGGGCCGACTCGGCGCGGGCGATCACGGCGTCCACCACCGCGTCCTCCTTGGCCTTGTTGGCGCCGCCCTGGGTCTTCACGATCGTCACGACGAGGGCGATGAAGAACGCGGCCATCACGATGGGGGGCACGAGCGCGGAAACGTAGTCCATGCCCCTCAGCGTAGCTACCCCGCCGCGCGGGCGTCCGGCGGGGGCGCGGGCTTGCGGCGCGGCGGGAACACCTCGCCCGGCGTGGGGATCGGGCGCTCCGGCTTGGCCGGCTTGGGCTGCGCGGGCTCCGGGGCGGCGGGCGGCTGGGGCGGCCGCTCCTCGCCGCCGTCCCGGCCGCCGCGCAGGGCCAGCAGCCGGGACCGGGGCGCCGGGGCGAGGCGGCCGCGCAGGGCGCGCTCGGCGAGCAGGCGGCAGCGGTCGAGGAGGGCGGCGGCGACCGGGTTGCCGCGCAGCGCGCGCAGGGCGGCGAGGTCGTCGGGTACGGGCTGGTAGCCGGCGGCGAGGGCGTCCTGGAGGAGTTCCAGGTAGCCGGTGAGACTGCCGGGCAGGGCGGCCCGGTACCGCCCGAGGTCCGCGAGCAGGAAGGCTCTGAGGCGCCCCGCCTCACAGACCGCCTCGTCGACCGCGTGCGACAGGCGCAGGCAGTCCTGGACCTCCGTGGCCGTGAGGGCCGCCCGGTGGGTGTCGGAGTGGAGAGCGTGGGCGAGGGAACGCCGAAGCACGTGCAGCTCAGCAGCGCTGAACGCCATGCCGCCGCGGGATCCGTAGGGCGTGGGCATGGCCAGAAGATACGCGCTAATCGGACAAAATCCCCTGACCCGGTCACCTCCGGCGCGGCGCCGCCCCCCCTGCAACCCCGCGCCACTCCAGCCCCGTCGGCGCCCTGGGGCACCCCCTGGGGCCTAGCCGGCACCTTGAGGCACCCCCGGGGCACACCCCCAGCCCCGCCGACGCCCGGGCGGCACACCCCGCTGGCGGACACATCCCGCCGGGCGGGCAATTCCCAGCCTCGCCGGCGTTTGAGGCGCGGGGTTCGGGGCGGAGCCCCAAGACAACCCGGCTGACGCCGGGCACCGGGCTCCGCCCGGACCCGCTCCTCAAACGCCGGAGAGGCTGAAAGGTGCGCAGGGGCGCCGGGCCCTGCCCGGACCCGCTCCTCAAGCGCCCGAGGGGCTGAAAGGTGCGCAGGGGCGCCGGGCCCTGCCCGGACCCGCTCCTCAAGCGCCCGAGGGGCTGAAAGGTGCGCAGGGGCGCCGGGCCCTGCCCGGACCCGCTCCTCGAGCGCCCGAGGGGCTGGAGGGTGCGCGGGGTTGCCGGGCTCCGCCCGGGGAGGGGGCGGCGGGCGTCAGGAGAAGGCCGGGGCGTTTCGCTCGTAGACCAGGCGGAGGCCGATCAGGGTGAGCCACGGCTCGTGGTCGTCGATGACGGTGGTCTCCCCCAGGACGATGGGCGCCAGCCCACCGGTGGCGATGACCCGCACGTCGGACGGGTCCCCGTCCGGACCGGCCAGCTCGCGCCGCATCCGCGTGACGACCCCGTCGACCGCGCCCGCGAACCCGTACACGATGCCCGACTGCATCGCCTCGACCGTGTTCTTGCCGATCACGTTCCGCGGCCGGGCCAGTTCGATCTTGCGGAGCTGGGCGCCGCGGGCGCCGAGGGCCTCGACGGAGATCTCGATGCCCGGGGCGATCGCCCCGCCCACGTACTCGCCGCGCACGGACACCGCGTCGAAGGTGGTGGCGGTGCCGAAGCCGACGACGATCGCGGGGCCGCCGTACAGCTCGACCGCGGCGATCGTGTTGACGATGCGGTCGGCTCCGATCTCCTTCGGGTTGTCGGTCAGCACCGGCAGGCCGGTCTTGACGCCCGGCTCGACCAGCACCGCGGGCACGTCGCCGTAGTAGCGGCGGGTGACCTCGCGCAGCTCGTGCAGGACGGAGGGGACCGCCGAGGAGATCGCGATGCCGTGGATCCCGGCGCCGAGCCGCTCGCCCAGCATCGGGTGCATGCCCATCAGTCCCTGCATGAGCACGGCCAGCTCGTCGGCGGTGCGCCGCGGGTCGGTGGAGATCCGCCAGTGGTCGACGAGCTCCTCTCCGTCGAACAGGCCGAGCACCGTCTGGGAGTTGCCCACGTCGATGGTCAGCAGCATCAGCGTGCCGCCTCGCGCAGGTCGAGTCCGATGTCGAGGATCGGCGAGGAGTGCGTGAGCGCGCCGACGGCCAGGTAGTCGACGCCGGTCTCGGCGTAGGCGCGGGCGTTCTCCAGGGTGAGGCGGCCCGAGGACTCCAGGACCGCGCGGCCCTGGTTGTGGCCGCGGTTGAGGCTCACGGCCTCCTCGGTCTCCGGCACGGTGAAGTTGTCGAGGAGGATCAGGTCGGCGCCGGCGTCCATGACCTCGCGGGCCTGGTGCAGGGTGTCGACCTCGACCTCGACGGGGACGTCGGGGAACTGCTCGCGGACCGCCTTGAAGGCCTGCGCCACGCCGCCCGCCGCGACCACGTGGTTGTCCTTCACCAGGGCCGCGTCGGACAGCGACATGCGGTGGTTGACGCCGCCGCCGCAGCGGACCGCGTACTTCTCCAGGGCGCGCAGGCCGGGGGTGGTCTTGCGGGTGTCCCGGACCCGGGCCGCCGTGCCCTCCAGGGCGTCCGCCCAGGCGCGGGTGGCGGTCGCGATGCCGGACAGCCGGCACAGGATGTTCAGCGCGCTGCGCTCGCCGGTGAGCAGGTCGCGGGTGCGGGCGGTGACGGACAGCAGGACCTGGCCGGCCTCGACCCGGTCGCCGTCCTCCGCGTGCCGCTCGACCTCGAACTCGTCGGTGCAGACGACCGACAGGACCGCCTCGGCGATCCGCAGGCCCGCCACCGTGCCCGCCTCGCGGGCGGTGAAGTCGGCGGTGGCGACGGCCTCTTCGGGGACGGTGGCCTCGGTGGTCACATCGACGCCGCCGTCGAGGTCCTCGGAGAGCGCCATGTGCGCGACGTCCTCGACCTCGATCGGGTCGAGGCCGGCGTCGGCGAGCAGCTGGGCGAGGGCCGGGTCCAGGCCGGACTCGGCGGGCTCGCAGGCGCAGTCGTCGCCGCAGCCGCCGGCCGAGTCGTCGGATACGAGGGGAAGTTCGGGGGTGCTCACGGTCACTGCTCCTGGATCGGGGGGTGGCGTACGGACGGGAAGTCCGCGGAGTCGGTCGTGGTGACGACCAGGGCGCGCCTCTCGGTCTCGGACACGCGGACGACGAGGTGGCGGTGCCAGTTCTCGTCGTCCCGGTCCGGGTGGTCCTCGCGCCAGTGGCAGCCGCGGGTCTCGGCCCGGCGGCGGGCGGCCGCGACCAGGACCCGGGCCACGCACAGCAGGTTGGTCGACTCCCAGCTGTCGGTGCCGGGTTCGGCGGTCTTGCCGTGGGTCTCCAGTTCGGTCAGGGCCGCGCCGTAGAGGGCTTCGAGGGCGTCCGCGGCCTGCTCCAGGGAGGCGGCGGAGCGCAGGACGCCCGCGCCTTCGGTCATGATCCGCTGGATGTCCAGGCGGGTTTCGCCGCTCAGCAGCGGGCCGGTGGACGGCACCGGTATGCCGGGGCCGGTCCGGGGGGCGGACGAGGCCGCGATGTCGGCGGCGATCCGCTCCGCGAAGACCAGGCCTTCGAGGAGGGAGTTGGAGGCGAGCCGGTTGGCGCCGTGGACGCCGGTGCAGGCGACCTCGCCGCACGCGTACAGGCCGGGGACGGTGGTGCGGCCGTCGAGGTCGGTGCGGACGCCGCCGCTGGCGTAGTGCGCGGCGGGGGCGACCGGGATGGGCTCGGTGACGGGGTCGATGCCGTGGGCGCGGCAGGCGGCGAGGATGGTGGGGAAGCGCTGTTCCCACATCTGCGCGCCGAAGTGCCGGGCGTCCAGGTACATGTGGTGGGCGCCTTGTTCCTGCATGCGGCGCATGATGGCCTTGGCGACGATGTCGCGGGGGGCGAGTTCGGCGAGTTCGTGCTGTCCGGCCATGAAGCGGACCCCGCCGGCGTCGACGAGGTGGGCGCCTTCGCCGCGCACCGCCTCGGAGACCAGGGGCTGCTGGCCCTCGGCGTCCGGGCCGAGGAACAGGACGGTCGGGTGGAACTGGACGAACTCCAGGTCGGAGATCTCGGCGCCGGCCCGCAGGGCGAGCGCGACGCCGTCGCCGGTGGACACGGCCGGGTTGGTGGTCGCGGAGAACACCTGGCCCATGCCGCCGGTGGCGAGGATGACGGCGGGCGCGTGCACGGCGCCGACGCCGTCGTGCTGGCCCTCGCCCATGACGTGCAGGGTGACGCCCGCGGTGCGGCCGTCGGCGTCCTGGAGCAGGTCGAGGACCAGGGCGTTCTCTACGGTCTCGATGCCGGCGTCGTGGACGGCGGCGACCAGGGCGCGGGAGATCTCGGCGCCGGTGGCGTCGCCGCCCGCGTGGGCGATCCGGCGGCGGTGGTGGCCGCCTTCGCGGGTCAGTTCGATCTCACCGGTGGCGTCGGAGGTGTCGAAGACGGCGCCGGTGTCGATCAACCGCCGTACGGCGTCGGGCCCTTCGGTCACGAGCAGGCGTACGGCGGCCTCGTCGCACAGGCCGGCGCCGGCGACGAGGGTGTCGTCGAGGTGCTGCTCGGGGGTGTCGCCCTCGCCGAGCGCCGCGGCGATGCCGCCCTGCGCCCAGCGGGTGGAGCCGTCGTCGAGGCGGGCCTTGGTGACGACGACCGTACGGCGGCCCGCGGCGGCGCAGCGCAGTGCGGCGGTCAGGCCCGCGACACCGGAGCCGACGACCACGACGTCGGCCTCGATCGCCCAGCCGGGGGCGGGGGCGTGCAGTCGTATGCCAGTGCTCACGGGTGTGCTCCGAACTCCACGGGGATGTTGTCGATGAGCCGGGTCGTGCCGACCTTGGCGGCGACGGCGAGGACCGCCTCGCCCGCGAAGGTGTCGGGGACCTCGGTGAAGTCGGCGGGGTCGACGAGCGCCAGGTAGTCGAGGAGCAGCGGCGGTTCGGCGTGCGCGGCGTCGTCGAGTACGGCGCGGGCGGCGGCCCGTACGGCGGAGGGCAGGCCGGTTCCGGCGGCGGAGACGGCGTGCGCGTCGGCGGAGGCGCGGGCCTCGCCGAGCCGGGCCAGGGCCGTGGCGCGTTCGTCGCTGGCGGGGGCGGCTTCGGCGCGGGCGCGCAGGGCGGCCTGGGCGGCGAGCCGGTCGCGGCCGGCGAACAGGGCCCGGGAGAGGGCGAGTGCGGTGCGGCGCTCGGGCGCGGAGAGGTAGCGGTTGCGGCTGGAGAGGGCCAGGCCGTCGTCCTCGCGGACGGTGGGCACGCCGGTGATCTCGACGGGGAAGTTGAGGTCGGCGGCCATCCGCCGGATGAGGGCGAGCTGCTGGGCGTCCTTCTGGCCGAAGAGCGCGGTGTCGGGGCGGGTGAGGTTGAGGAGCTTGGCGACGACGGTGAGCATGCCGTCGAAGTGGCCGGGGCGGGTGGCGCCCTCCAGCCGGGTGCCCATGGGGCCGGCGGTGATCCGGACCTGGGGTTCGCCGCCGGGGTAGACCTCGTCGACGGCGGGCGCGAACACGACGTCGGCGCCGGCCGCCTCGGCGAGCTTGACGTCGGCTTCGAGGGTGCGGGGGTAGCGGTCGAGGTCCTCGCCGGCGCCGAACTGGAGCGGGTTGACGAAGACGGTGACGACGACCTGGCCGCCGGGTCCGGCGACGGCGCGCGCGGTGCGGACCAGGGTGGCGTGGCCCTCGTGGAGGGCGCCCATGGTCATCACGACGGCGCGGCGGCCGGTGCGCGGCAGGGCGTGCAGGTCGTCGGCGGTGTGCAGGAGGGCGCAGGTCACCGCTCGCCTCCCTCGGAGAGGACGCCGAGGAGGTCTTCGGCGAGTTCGGGCTTGAGGAGGCCGTGGGCGAGGGCGCGGTCGGCGGTGCTGCGGGCCATGGCGAGGTAGCCGGCGACGGTCTGCGGGGCGTGCTTGCGCAGCTCGGCGACGTGCGCGGCGACGGTGCCGGCGTCGCCGCGGGCGACCGGGCCGGTGAGGGCGGCGTCGCCGGAGCGCAGGGCGTTGTCGAGGGCGGCGCCGAGGAGCGGGCCGAGCATCCGGTCGGGGTGTTCGACGCCGGCGGTGCGCAGCAGCTCCATCGACTGGGCGACCAGGGTGACCAGGTGGTTCGCGCCGAGGGCGAGGGCCGCGTGGTAGAGCGGGCGGGCCTCTTCGGCGATCCACTCGGGCTCGCCGCCCATCTCGATGACGAGGGCTTCGGCGGCGAGGCGGAGTTCCTCGGGGGCGGTTACCCCGAACGAGCAGCCCGCGAGGCGCTGGACGTCCACGGCGGTGCCGGTGAAGGTCATGGCGGGGTGCAGGGCGAGCGGCAGGGCGCCGGCCCGGCGGGCGGGGTCGAGGACGGCGGTGCCGTAGCGGCCGGAGGTGTGGACGAGCAGCTGGCCGGGGCGTACGGCGCCGGTGTCGGCGAGCCCTTCGACGAGCCCGGGGAGGGTGTCGTCGGGCACGGTCAGGAGCACCAGGTCGGCGCGTTCCAGGACCTGCGCGGGCGGTACGAGGGGCACGTCGGGCAGCAGGTCGGCGGCGCGCCGGCGGCTGGCGTCGGAGACCGCGGAGACGGCTACGGGGTGGTGTCCGGCGAGCTGCAGGGCGGCGGCGAGGGCCGGGCCGACGCGGCCTGCGCCGACGACTCCCACCGTGAGCCGTGCGGGGCGGGGCTGCGCTGCCGGGAGCGGTGATGCGTTCACGCGGGAAGGGCCTTCCGTTCCAGTCCGCGGGGGGTACCGGACGTTACGTCGCCATGCTAGCCGTTGCATTTGCCGTGGCCAGGCGGGCCGGTCCCGGGCCATGATCAGCCGTATGACGGACGAGACGCGGGCGCCCGAGCCGGACTCAGGGCAGGGCGCAGGCCGGGACGACGAGCGGGCCGGTGGGCGGGCCGATGAGCGGGACCCCCGACAGGACCCAGAGCTGGATTCCGAGCTGGATTCCGAGCAGGCCGAGCGGGACCGGGAGCGGCGGCGGCTGGCCGCGTGGCGGGGGGCCGGGCGGAAACTGACCCGGGGGGCGGCCGACCCGACGCTGCGCGAGCACCTGGCGTGGCTGGCGGAGCACGCGGAAGCGGTGTACGACCTGGACGGACCGGCGGACATCTACGGCAACGGGGTCGTGGCGGAGCTGGAGCGCCGGGTCGCGGACCTGCTGGGCACGGCCGACGCGGCGTTCTTCCCGTCCGGGACGATGGCCCAGCAGGTGGCGCTGCGCTGCTGGGCGGGCCGGACCGGTAACCCGGTGGTGGCCCTGCACCCGCAGGCCCACCCGGAGGTCCATGAGGGCGACGCGCTCCAGGTTGTCAGCGGCCTGCGGGTGGTGCACACCACGGCGGAGCGGCGCCAGCCGACCGCGGCGGAGGTGGCGGCGCTGCCCGAGCCGTTCGGGACGCTGATGCTGGAGCTGCCGCTGCGCGAACCCGGGTTCCTGCTGCCGTCGTGGGAGGAGCTGACGGAGCTGGTGGCCGCGGCCCGGGAGCGGGACGCGGTGGTCCACTTCGACGGGGCGCGGCTGTGGGAGACCACGGCGCACTTCGGCCGGCCGCTGGCGGAGATCGCCGGGCTCGCGGACAGCGTGTACGTGTCGTTCTACAAGTCGCTCGGCGGTCATTCGGGGGCGGCGCTGGCGGGTCCCGCCGAGCTGGTCGCGGAGGCGCGGGTGTGGCGGCACCGGTACGGCGGTCAGGTGTTCCGGCAGTTCCCGGCGGCGCTGTCCGCGCTGATCGGCCTGGAGCGGGAGCTTCCGCTGCTGCCGTCGTACGTGGCGCACGCCCGGGTGGTGGCGCAGGGGCTGCGCGAGGGGTTCGAGGCGGCCGGCGTGCCGTGGTTCCGGGTGCATCCGGAAGCCCCGCACACCCACCAGTTCCAGGTGTGGCTGCCGTACCCGGCGGACGCGCTGACGGAGGCGGGCGTACGGCAGGCGGAGGAGGACGGGGTCGCGCTGTTCCGGCGCTGGTTCGAGGACGGCCCGCCGGGAGTGGCGGTCACCGAGGTGACGGTGACGGCGGAGGCCCTGGAGTGGACGGCGGCGGACGTCCGCGAGGCGGTACGGGGTTTCGTGGGGCGGGTGGTGTGAGGGCGCGCGGGCGTGGCGCCCGGGGGGCGGGGGCGGTGCCCGGGGGCCGGGGGTGGTGCCCGGGGGCCGGGATGGTGTCCGAAGCCCCGCGGTGGCGGTGTCCGGGAGCCGTACTGCGGCGGCTTCCGGGTCCGTCGGTCTCGTGAACGCCAGGGCCGGATGGCCCACGGTCGGCGCGCGGCGTCGTATCGACGTACCGATATATGGAATTCATAAACCGGAATCAGTGAAAACTCTGGCCAGAGTGGCGACTTGGTGTCTAACGTGCGTGCACCACCGACCACCCCGCGTTCAGAGCGCGCGCTCCTGCCTGCCGTGAAAGGACCTCCATGCCCTCACGCCGTATAGCCGCAGCCACCGCCACCCTCGCTGCTGCGGCCCTTGTGTCGCCGCTTCTCCTCGCGGGCCCCGCCGGGGCCACCAGCCCGGCGAGCGACGCCGCACGCGGCAACGCACTGGCCCGCAAGCTGGTCAAGGACGCCACCGCCAAGAACGCCTTCAAGCACCTGAAGGTGTTCCAGTCCCTGGCGGACTACAACAACGGCACGCGCGTCGCCGGTTCCAAGGGGCACGAGCAGTCCGCCAAGTACATAGAGGCCGTGCTGAAGGCGGCCGGCTACAAGCTTTCCCGTCACGAGTTCGAATTCGTGTACACGGAGACGCTCGCGGAAACCCTGCACGTGAACTCGCCCGTCGAGCGGGACGTCCCGATCAAGCTGATGACGTACACGGCCAACGGGCCGCAGGACGGCGTGACGGCCGACGTCGCGGTGGCCCCGGTGGACGCGGACGGCACCAACGGCTGCGAGCCCGGCGACTTCGCCGCGGGCGCCTTCACCGGCAAGATCGCCCTGGTCAAGCGCGGCGGCTGCACCTTCGCCGTCAAGCAGACCAACGCGTACGCCGCGGGCGCGGTCGGCGCGGTCATCTACAACAACACGGCGGGCGCCCTGAACGGCACCCTCGGCGACCCGACCGTGGGCCGGATCCCGACCGGCGGCCTCACCCAGGCCGACGGCGAGGCGCTGGCCGCGGAGGTCGCGAAGGGCCCGGTCCAGGTCACCCTCGACATCCGCGAGCTGCGCGAGAACCGCAAGACCTTCAACGTCATCGCCGAGACCCCGGGCGGCGACGCGGCGAACACCGTGTTCCTCGGCGCGCACCTCGACTCGGTGGCGGCCGGCCCCGGCATCAACGACAACGGCTCGGGCTCGGCGGGCATCCTGCAGACCGCCCTCGAACTGGCCAAGTCGAAGGAGAAGGTCAAGAACAAGGTCAAGTTCGCCTGGTGGTCGGCGGAGGAGTTCGGCCTGCTCGGCTCCGAGGCGTACGTGGCCTCGCTGACCGAGGCCCAGAAGAAGCAGATCAAGCTGTACCTGAACTTCGACATGATCGCCTCGCCGAACGCCGCGTACTTCGCCTACGACGGCGACGACTCGGACGGCGTGGGCGCGGGCCCCGGCCCCGAGGGTTCGGCGCAGATCGAGAAGGGCATCACGGACTTCCTCGACTCGAAGAGCATCCCGCACGAGGGCACCGACTTCTCCGGCCGCTCCGACTACGGCCCGTTCATCGAGGCCGGCATCCCGGCCGGCGGCACCTTCACCGGCGCCGAGGGCATCAAGACGGCCGCCCAGGCCGCGAAGTTCGGCGGTACGGCCGGGGTCGCGTACGACGTGAACTACCACGGCAAGGGCGACGACATCACCAACATCGACATGAAGGCCTTCGACATCAACATCGATGTCATCGCCGACGCGGTGGGCCACTACGCCTTCGACCTGGCGCCGCTGTCGCGGCCGGTCGTCTCGCAGCCGACCGGTGGCGGCGACGGCAGCGGCGGCGGCCTGCACGAGGGCCACGGCCACGACGGCGTGACCGAGTAACCACGGCAGACCGGCCGGCCCCGGTGTACGGGGGCGGCCGGCAGCCGGTTCCACGGCCGGGGGCCGGGGCGCACGGGCGCCCCGGCCCCCGTACTCACGTCAGCCCGCTCACAGCAGGGGGTCGATCCCCTTCGCCTCCACCAGCCAGCCGAAGTCGCCGAGCCCGCCGCGCGCGGTCAGCTCGGCCGCCTCGCCGGCCCCCGCCAGCGCCCGCACGTAGCCCGCCGGATCGGTGGAGGCGAGCGAGAGCGGCGGCCGGGCCCCCGAGACCCCGAGCGCGGCCAGCGCCTCCCGCTGGGTGCGCAGCACCGCCCCCGGTCCGCCACACGCGTCCAGGGCGACGTGCGCGGTCACGTCGCAGCCGCCGTCCGGCACCGGGCGCACCTCGCGGCCGTCCCGGAACCCGGCGAGGGTCCCGTACGGCGGCCGGTCGGCGCGGGTGTGGCAGTAGTCCACGGCGACCGCGAGCCCGCGCGCCACGGTGGCCGCGGCCGCCGCCCACGCCTCGTCGCGGGCCCGGCCGATCTCGGCCCGGCCGCCGCCGGGAAGCCCGCCGCCCGGCCACCAGCGCTCCAGCCAGGCCCGGTCCGCGGCGTCGAGCGGGCCGCCCGGGTGTTCCGTACCGTCCCGGTCCACGGTCACGTACCGGCCGTCCTCGGCGATGTCGAGGGGGACGTTGTCGAGCCATTCGTTGGCGAAGAGCAGCCCGCGCACCCCGGCGGGCGGTTCGGCGCGCCACTCGATCCGGGGGTCCAGGCCGGCCGGGCGCGGCGCCCGCTCCACGGCGTACGGGCGGACCCGCGCGGCGGTGTCCGGGGGCAGCGCGGCCAGCACCCCGGACACCAGCTCGCCGCGGCCGGCCGCCATGTCGACCAGGTCGAGGACGGCGGGCCGGCCCAGGGCCTCGTCGACGCGCTCCAGCAGGCGGGCCACCGCGCCCGCGAACAGCGGGGAGGCGTGCACGGAGGTGCGGAAGTGGCCGGCCGGTCCGGGGCCGCCGGGGCGCACGTAGAAGCCGTCCGGGCCGTAGAGGGCCGCCTCCATGGCCGGACGCCAGCGCAGCGGGCCCGGCAGGGCCCGCGGGGCGGCCGGTCCTTCTTCACGGTGAGTCCTCATCCCGCACAGGTTAGGTTCACCCTCCACCTTGGGGAGTACATGCCCCCGGCATGGATCGCCCCTCCGGTTGACTCGGGCACCCGGTGTCCTTCCCTACTCTGGGTTACGTGCAACGGCTCTATGACTTCCTCCGCAGACACCCGACGGGCGTCGACAGCTTCTGGGCTGTGATGCTCTTCGGCGTGGCCGCGCTGGAGCTGGCCGAGGCGTACCCGTCCGGGCGGGATCGGGCCCTGTCGCTGCCCGCGGTGATCGCGCTGTGCGTGGTCGTGGCCCTGCGCCGCAGGACCCCGCGGAAGATGCTGTGGCTGACCATCGGCACCGGCCTCTACCAGCTGGCCGCGGGCGCGCAGCCCGGGCTGGCGAACCTCGCGATGCTGGCCATCCTCTACACCGTGGCCGCGAGCGACGTGGCGCGCTGGGTGTCCCGTACGGCACTGGCCTGGGGGCTGGTCGCGGCGCCACTGGCGGGGGTGCGCTGGCACTTCGACAAGGGCGACCCCAAGCAGACCGCGATGTTCGCGTTCTTCCTGACGGTGCCGTTCGCGCTGGCCTGGGTGCTCGGCGACTCGGTGCGCACCCGGCGGGCGTACTACGCGCAACTGGTCGAGCGCAACGAACGGCTGGAGAAGGAGCGCGAGGCGCAGGGCCGGGCGGCGGTGGCCGCCGAGCGGGCCCGGATCGCCCGCGAGCTGCACGACGTCGTCGCGCACAACGTGTCGGTGATGGTCGTGCAGGCGGACGGCGCCGCGTACGTCATGGACGCGGCGCCCGAGCAGGCCAAGGAGGCCCTCCAGACGATCTCCGGGACCGGCCGGCAGGCGCTCGCCGAGATGCGCCGGCTGCTGGGCATCCTGCGGACGGGCGAGCCGCAGGAGTCCGAGGACTACGTGCCGCAGCCGGACGTGGAGCAGATCGAGGTCCTGGTCGAGCAGGTCCGCACGGCCGGCCTGCACGTCGACTTCCAGGTCGAGGGCAGTCCCCGGCAACTGCCGAGCGGCGTCGAGCTGACGGCGTACCGGATCGTGCAGGAGGCGCTGACCAACACGCGCAAGCACGGGGGCCCCGAGGCCAGCGCGAGCGTCCGGCTGGTCTACTTCGACGACGGGCTGGGCCTGCTGGTCGAGGACGACGGGCGGGGCGCGGCACACGAGTTGTACGAGGACGGCGGCGCAGACGGCGCCGGGCACGGGCTGATCGGCATGCGGGAGCGGGTGGGCATGGTGGGCGGCACGCTGGACGCGGGGCCGCGGCCCGGCGGCGGCTTCCGGATCAGTGCGCTGCTGCCCCTGAAGGGAAAGGGATCTTAAGAGATGTCCATCCGCGTGATGCTGGTCGACGACCAGATGCTGCTCCGGACCGGCTTCCGGATGGTGCTGGCCGCACAGCCGGACATGGAGGTGGTCGCCGAGGCCGGTGACGGCCTTGAGGCACTGGAGGTGCTGCGGGCGACGACCGTGGACGTGGTCCTGATGGACGTCCGCATGCCCAGGCTCGACGGGGTCGAGGCCACCCGGCGGATCTGTGCGCCGGAGAACCACCCCAAGGTGATCATCCTGACCACCTTCGACCTCGACGAGTACGCGTTCTCGGGACTGAAGGCGGGTGCGAGCGGCTTCATGCTGAAGGACGTGCCGCCGTCCGAGCTGCTGGCGGCGATCCGCTCGGTGCACAGCGGGGACGCGGTGGTCGCGCCGTCGACCACGCGCCGCCTGCTGGACCGGTTCGCGCCGATGCTGCCGACGACGACGCAGGAGCCGCAGCACAAGGAGCTGGAGCGGCTGACCGACCGCGAGCGCGAGGTCATGCTGCTGGTCGCGCAGGGCCTGTCGAACGGCGAGATCGCGGCCCGCCTGGTGCTGTCCGAGGCGACGGTCAAGACCCACGTGGGCCGCATCCTCACCAAGCTGGGCCTGCGCGACCGCGTCCAGGTCGTCGTCCTCGCCTACGAGACGGGCCTGGTGCGCGCCGGCGGGGGCGGCGGAGCGGCGTAACCCCCGGCGGCCCCGGGCCCGGGCCGGGCCCGGGGCCCGCTGCGGGCCTCAGGTCATCCAGCGGTCGGGGCGGGCGTCGGCGCGGCCGGTGCGGGAGCGGTCGGCCTGCGCCCACAGCAGGGCGGACGCCTCGGCGGCGGGCCGCAGCCGGGCCGTGACGGTGCCGTTCGCGCCGGTGTCCACGCGGACGTCCGCGACGCCCCGGGCCCGCTCCCACGGGCCCTGGCTCAGCCGTACGCTCTGCACCTTCGCGTGCGGCACCACCTCGGTACGCCGGCACAGCCGGCCGTGTCGGGCGGCGAACACCTCGTCCGAGACGGCCAGCCCGTACCCCTTCCACCAGACCGGCACCACCCACCGGGAGCCCCGCCGCGGCGCGGGCGCGAAGTCGAGCGCGGCCAGGTCCACCCCGGGCAGCACCCGGGCGATCACCGCGGCCGCCTCCGCCCGCGCGGCGACCGGCACCAGGACCTCGTTCGAGGACCCGGCCACCGCCAGCTCCACCCGGACCCAGCCGCGCCGCCGCCACAGCAGCGGCTCCACGATCCGTACGGTCTGCACCCGGCCCGGCGGCACGGTCTCGTGCGCCCGGTCCAGCAGGCCGTGGTCGAGCCGCAGCCCGTCCGGGGACTCGGCGACGGTCCAGTCGTACTCGGACAGGAACCGCCCGGCGCTGGCCGACCACGCGCCGCCCAGGACCGGCACCAGGACCGCGAGGGCCACCCACACGCTGTCGCTGAGCCACCACACCACCACCGGCGCCAGCACCCCGGCGGCCAGGGCCGCCCACACCCCCGCGGTCAGCAGCATCGACACCACCAGGCGGCGCGGCCCGACCCGCAGCAGCTCGTGCACCGGCGCCTCCCCGACGGCCGCCGCCTCCTCCGGGGCGAAGCCGGCCGCGCGGGCCAGCAGCTCGGCGCGCAGCGAGCGGGCGTCCCGCTCGGCGAGGTAGGCCAGCTCGTCCTTGTCCTCGGTGCCGATCACGTCGAGCTTGAGCTTGGCGACCCCGGCCACCCGGGCCAGCAGCGGCTGCGTGACGTCGACGGCCTGCAGCCGGTCCAGCCGGATGTGCGCGGTCCGCCGGAACAGCAGCCCGGTCCGGATCCGCAGCTCGGTCGCGGTCACCGAGTAGTAGGTGAACCACCAGGTCAGGAAGCCGTACAGGCCGGCCGCCAGCAGGACCGCGGCGACGATCGCCGTGCCCAGGCCGGTGGACAGGCCGTGGGACCACTCGCGGGCCCGCTCCGGCTGCTGGAAGACGAGGCCGGCGAGCAGCGCCACCGGCGCCCAGGCCCGCCGGAACGGCGTCACCGGATGCAGCCGCCGCTCCCCGTCCCGCACCCGCCCGGCTTCCCGCACCCGCCCGGTCACAGTCCCGCCGACCTTGCCTGGCCGAGCTCGGTCAGCCGGTCGCGCAGCCGCTCGGCCTCGGCGGGCAGCAGGCCCGGGATGCGGGCGTCGGTGGCCGCCGCGGCCGTGTGCAGTTGTACGGAGGCCAGCCCGAAGCGGCGTTCCAGCGGCCCCGAGGTGACCTCGACCAGCTGCATCCGCCCGTACGGGACCACCGTCTCCTCGCGCCACAGCACCCCGCGCGAGATCAGCAGGTCGTCGGCGCGCTCCGCGTACCGCCAGGACCGCCAGTTGCGGCCGAGCAGCACCCACCCCCAGCCGAGCAGGCCCAGCGGCAGCGCCGCGAAGGCCGCCCAGGCGGGGCCGGCGAACACCCACAGCAGCACCCCGGCCGCCACCGCGGCCGCCCCCAGCCAGAGCGCCAGCAGCAGCCTGCGCAGTGACAGCAGGCCGCCCGGCAGCCCCGTCCACCGCGGCTCGGTCCGCCCGCCGTGCCCGTCAGTCGTCCCCGTATCCATTCTTCAACCCTAGGGCTGAGACACTGTGCGCATGACGGAGACGACGGTCGGCATCGGCGGAGCGGCGGAGAGCACCGACATGGTGCTCAACATCGGCCCCCAGCACCCTTCCACGCACGGCGTGCTGCGCCTGCGGCTCGTACTGGACGGCGAGCGCATCGTCAGCGCCGAGCCGGTGGTCGGCTACATGCACCGCGGCGCCGAGAAACTCTTCGAGGCCCGCGACTACCGCCAGATCGTCATGCTGGCCAACCGCCACGACTGGCTGTCCGCCTTCTCCAACGAGCTCGGCGTGGTCATGGCCGTCGAGCGGATGCTCGGCATGGAGGTCCCGGAGCGGGCGGTGTGGATGCGCACCCTCCTCGCCGAGCTGAACCGGGTCCTGAACCACCTGATGTTCCTCGGGTCGTACCCCCTCGAACTGGGCGGAATCACCCCGATCTTCCACGCGTTCCGCGAGCGCGAGGAGCTCCAGGCCGTCATGGAGGAGATCTCCGGCGGCCGCATGCACTACATGTTCAACCGGGTCGGCGGCCTCAAGGAGGACCTGCCGCTGGGCTGGCTCGACCGGGCGCGCGCCGCCATCGCGGACGTCAGTACGCGCATGGACGTCTACGACAACCTGGTCCTCGGCAACGAGATCTTCCGCGGCCGCACCCGCGGCGTCGGCGTGCTGTCCGCCGAGGCGGTCCACGCGTACGGGGTCAGCGGGCCCATCGCGCGCGCCTCGGGCGTCGACTTCGACCTGCGCCGCGACGAGCCGTACCTCGCGTACGGGGAGCTCCAGGACACCCTCAAGGTGGCCACCCGGCAGGAGGGCGACTGCCTGGCCCGCTTCGAGTGCCTCTTGGAACAGACTCACAACTCGCTCGAACTGGCGACGGCCTGCCTGGACCGGCTCGCCGAACTGCCGCCCGGCCCGATCAACCAGCGCCTCCCCAAGGTGCTGAAGGCGCCGGAGGGCCAGACGTACGCCTGGACCGAGAACCCGCTCGGCATCAACGGCTACTACCTCGTCTCGAAGGGCGAGAAGACCCCGTACCGCCTGAAGCTGCGCTCGGCCTCGTACAACAACATCCAGGCGCTGGCGGTGCTGCTGCCGGGCACGCTGGTCGCTGACATGGTCGCCATCCTCGGTTCGCTGTTCTTCGTCGTCGGCGACATCGACAAGTAACGCCAGAAACAGACAAGTTGCAGCAGGCATCCGGGCAGCACGGCGGAGGAAGACAGCCACGCGGACGCCTGCCTAGCCTGAAGAGATGATTTCTGGGATATACGCGGACTATCTTCGGCATCTCGGTGTCGAGGGCCGGGGCTCCCCTTCCGCAGAGGGCCTCTTCGACCTCCAGCAGGCCCACCTGGAGCACGTGCCGTACGAGAACATCGGCATCCAGGTCGGGCGCCCGCCGTGCATCGAACCGGAGTTATCGGCTCTCCGGTTCACCCTCGGCCGCGGCGGCTACTGCTTCCACCTCAACGGCGGCTTCGCCGCCCTCCTCGACCACCTCGGATACGACGTCACCCGCCACTACGGCGACGTCCACGTCGTCCCGTCCGAGACCGTCAACGGCCACCACCTCGCGCTGACCGTCCGCGTGGACGGCAGGGAGTACCTGGTCGACGTCGGCCTGGGCGACGGCCCGCTGCTGCCGCTCCCGCTGCGCGAAGGCACGTACGAGCAGCTGGGGTTCACGTACCGGCTGGAGCGTACGAGCGGCCCGGCGGCCGGCCGTTCGGCGGGCTGGGTACTGCACCACGACGCGCGCGGGTCGTTCGAGCGGATGGTGTTCCACTCCGCCCCGGCGCAGATGACCGACTTCGACACCCCGCACTACCGGCTCACCACCGGCGAGGACTCGCCGTTCGTCCGCACCTTCGCCATGATGCGCCGCCACCGCGGCGGTACGGACGCCCTGCGCGGCCGGGTCCTGACGCGCATCCGGCCGGACGGCAACGAGAAGCACGAGATCACCACCGAGCGCGAGTGGTTCGAGGTCTTCGGCTCCGTCTTCGGCCGCTCCCTGGTGGGGCTGACGCCCGACGACCTGAGCGGGCTGTGGCAGCGGGTCTGCCGGGCGCACGACGCCTGGCTGGCGGCACGCGCCGCGGCGATGGCCGGCCGGCGCGTCGTCGGCGCCCGCTGAGACACTGGCGCCATGTCCACGTCTCCCCGCCGCGCCTGCCCCGCCTGCGGGCGCGACTGCGCCGTCACCGCCGGACGCATCGCCCGCCACGATCCGCCCGCCAGCCGCGGGGACCTGGTCTCCTGCCCGGGCTCGCGGGCCCGGGTCGTACTGGGGGCCTCCGCGCCGGTCCTGGACGGCTTCACACTGCCCGACCTGCCGGGCCAGCTGCCGCTGTTCTGACGCGGCATGGCGGCGGCCGGCACCCGGGTGGGCGCCGGCCGTCCGCCGGGGGATCAGACGGTGCCGCAGTCCGAGATGACGATCTTCTTGCTGGTGTTGCCGGACTGGCTGCCGAGGGCCTCGATGGCCTTGACGACGTCCATGCCCTCGACGACCTCGCCGAAGACGACGTGCTTGCCGTCCAGCCAGCCGGTGACGATCGTGGTGATGAAGAACTGCGAGCCGTTGGTGTTCTTGCCGGCGTTCGCCATGCTCAGCAGACCCGGCTTGGTGTGCTTCAGCTGGAAGTTCTCGTCGGCGAACTTCTCGCCGTAGATGCTCTTGCCGCCGGTGCCGTTCTGGTTGGTGAAGTCACCGCCCTGGAGCATGAAGTCCGGGATCACGCGGTGGAACGGGGAACCCTTGTAGCCGAAGCCGTGCTGGCCGGTGGCCAGCTCGCGGAAGTTCTGGGCCGTCTTCGGGACGACGTCGTCGTACAGCTTGAACTCGATGCGGCCGAGCGGCTCGCCGTTCGCGGTGACCTCGAAGAAGACGTTCTTGTTCTCGCTCATTGCTCTGCTCCTCTTGGATTCGAATGTTCGCATCCGAGCATAGGAGACACCCCGGACAGACCACGGCACCGGACGACACACCAGGCCACAGCGCCCACACCCTCGGCCGACCGGGAGCCCCTCGCCCGGGCCCGCGGACCGGCTACGAGATCGCGGTGCGCAGCGAGGCGACGTCGATGGGCTCGGTCTCGTCGTGCTCGGTCAGGTCGACCACCTGACCCACGGCCCGGTGGCCGGGGTCGCGCGGCTTGAACGCCGGGGCCGCCGACTCCGCCTTGTGGACCGCGAGGGCCTCGGCGCCGACCACGTCCGCGAGGTCCTCGTTCTGCACGGCCTCGATGGCCTCGCGCGCCTCGGCCGCCGTCTTGGTGCCGAAGAAGTCGAAACCGCCCTCGACGCGGGAGGCGGAGTGGCGGGCCGCGGTGGACGGCTCCACGCTGGTGGCGGCCGGTGCGGGGCGGCGGGCCGGCAGCGGGACGCCCGCCGCGAGGGCGACCGCGGTGCTCCGCGGTGCCTGCTCGGCCCGGCGGTGCTCACCGGAGCCGTGGCCCGACCGGGCGTCGGCTCCGGTCGCGGGCGCGGGCGCAATCTCGGTCGCGGCCTCGGCATCGGTCACGGGCGCGTTGCCGGCCGGGACGGCTCCTTTGGCCACGGCCGCCGCCTCCGCAGGCTCCGATTCCGCAGGCTCCGATTCCGCTTCCGCCGCCTCGGCCTTGCGGAGCAGGGCCGCCAGGGCGGCGTTGGCCCGGGCGTAGCCCATCGCGGTCGGGGCGCCGGCCGCCGTGCGGTCCTCGGAGACCGGGGGCAGTTCCCTGGGCGCCGCCGGGGCGGTGGCCTCGATGGCCAGCAGCCTGCGGTCCTCCAGGACGCTCGCCCGCTCGGTCTCGGCGGTCGCGTACCGGCGCAGCAGCGCCGCGTGCTCGCCGCGCAGGCCGGCGAGCTCCACGCGCTTGGCCCGCAGCTTCTTGTCCAGCTTGGCCCGCAGCGCCCGGGACTCCTCCAGATCGGACTCCAGTTCGGCTATCCGGTCCTCGGTGCGCCATTCGTCGCGGACCCGGTCCCGGGTCAGTTCGGCCACCCGGCGTCCCGCCGCCCGGTCCCAGCCGCGCATCACGACCGCACCCGACACTCCGGCGGCAGCGGTGAGCGCCACCAGGAGACGCAGCGCCAGGGGCTCCGCGAGCAGCCAGGCGACGGCGGCGCTGGTGACGGACACACCGGCAATCGCCGAGGGGGTCAGCAGCCTGTGCAGGGGAGGTGATTGGCGGTGGCGTCCACGTGGCATGGCGTGAAATTTACAGGGCGAGGACGGGGTGTGGGGCAACCGCCCGGCAATCTGTTCCCGGCAGTTGCCCCACAGGTTGATCACAGCCGTACGGCTACTTCTTCAGCAGGCCCTTCGATTCCAGATATTCCTTCGCGACATCGGCCGGCTTGGCCCGCTCGGCGTCCACCTTGCGGTTGAGTTCCACGAGATCAGCCGTGGTCAGGGCCTTGGTGAGCTTGTCGAGGACGGCCGCGACCTCCGGGCCGCCGGCGTCCTTCGCATTCACGACAGGCAGGACGTTGTCGGCATTCTGCAGCTTTTTGTCGTCCTCCAGCAGGACCAGACCGAAGCTCTCCAGCGTCGCGTCCGTGGTGGTGGTGAGGACGAGCTGGTCGACACCGTCCTTGACCGCCTGCTTTGCCTGCGGGGTACCGACTCCCTTGGGGTCAATACCGGACACGTCGATTCCGTATTTCTGCTTCAGGCCGACCGCGCAGAACGGCCGCACGGCGCATTCGTCACCGGCGGCGATCTTCACCTTCAGCTTCGACTTCCCAAGATCCGAAAGCGTCTTGAGCTTGTTCTTCTCGGCGAATTCCTTGGTGACCGCGAACGCGTTCTGGTCCACCGCACCACCGGCCGCCAGCGCCTTCAGACCGAGCGGCCCGGCGAGCTTCTCCAGCGCCGCCACCGTCGCCGCGACGTCGCTCGAGGCGACCGGCTTCTGCTCCGCCGCCTTCGAGCCGTTCACCTTGGCGTTGAGGAACTCCGCGAGCGTCGCCGCGTATTCCGGTACGACGTCTATCTGGCCCTTCTCCAGGGCGGGCTCGTACAGCTCGCGGTTGGCGACCGTGGTGATCGACGTGCCGTAGCCGGCGTCCTCCAGCAGTTGCGCGTACAGCTCGGCCAGCACGTTCGACTCGGTGAACCCGGCCGAGCCGACGACCAGCGAGCCCTTCTTGTCCGTGTCGGACGCGGCGCTGCTGCCGCCGTCCTTGTTCTTCTCCAGGCTGTCGCCACCGCAGGCGGCGAGCGAGCCCGTCAGCGCCAGCACGCCCAGGGCCGCGCCGAGGACGCGCGAGGTCTTGCTCATGGGAACTCTCCGTTCACGGGATCAGGACGGGGGGAGGTCGGGAGGGGGCCGGAGGCGCGGGGCACGCCGGACCGGCGGAACGAC
Organism: Streptomyces sp. NBC_00239; assembly: GCF_036194065.1. Classification (NCBI taxonomy): domain Bacteria; kingdom Bacillati; phylum Actinomycetota; class Actinomycetes; order Kitasatosporales; family Streptomycetaceae; genus Streptomyces; species Streptomyces sp. NBC_00239. The sequence continues at coordinate 3,790,027 of NZ_CP108095.1, forward strand.
CGGCAGGTGTCAGCGGCGCACCGGGCCCAGCAGCCGGTCGGCCGCCACCAGCACGCCTTCCACCAGCAGCGCCAGCAGCGCCACCAGCAGGGCGCCCGCGACGACCTGCGGGGTGTTGTACGTGTTGAAGCCGGCGGTGATGATCCGCCCCAGGCCGCCCTGGCCGACCATCGCCGCGATCGTGGCCGTGGCCACGACCTGGACGGCCGCCGACCGCAGACCGGTCATCACGAGCGGGCGGGCCAGCGGCAGTTCCACCTGGCGGAACAGCTGGCCGCCGGACATGCCCATGCCGCGGGCGGCCTCGATCACCGACCGGTCCACCTCGCGCATGCCCACGTACGCGTTGGTCAGCAGCGGCGGGAGCGCGAACAGCACGAGCGCCGTCACCGTCGGCACGTACCCCGCGCTGCGCAGCGGCGAGACCATGAAGAGGGCGAGCACCGCGAAGACCGGCACCGCCCGGCCCACGTTGGAGATGTTGACGGCGAGCGCGCCGCCCTTGCCGAGGTGGCCCAGCCCCAGGCCGACCGGCAGCGCGACCGCGCAGGCGATCAGCAGGGCCAGCCCGCTGACGTACACGTGCTCGCCGAGCCGGTGCCACACCCCGCTCTCCCCGGACCAGTTGGCGCCGTCCGCCAGCCAGTCCCCCGCCTGTCCCACCACGCCCATCACCTCAGGCCTCCTTCACCGCGGACGCCCGGGACGCCTTCGGCAGCCGGGACACCCGCGTCCACGGAGTGAGCAGCCGCTGCACTCCGAGCAGCAGCAGGTCGGCGACGAGCGCGAGGAGCACGCACAGCACGGAGGCGGTGAGCACCTGCGCCTTGAAGGACGTGTTGACGGCCGGGGCGATGAGGTTGCCCAGGCCGCCCTTGCCGACGATCGAGCCGACGGTCGTCAGCGCGACGGTCGAGACGGTGGCGATCCGCACCCCCGCGAGCAGCGCGGGCAGCGCGAGCGGCAGTTCGACCTGCCACAGCAGCCGGGCGGGCCCGTACCCCATGCCGCGCGCGGCCTCCCGTACGTCGTCCGGTACGGCCTCCAGGCCCGCCAGGACGTTGCGCACGAGGATCGTCAGCGAGTAGAGCACCAGGCCCGTCACCACGAGCGAGGCCGACAGCCCGAACACGGGCAGCAGCAGCGAGAACATGGCGAGCGACGGGATCGTGTAGAGGAGCGTGGTCAGGCCCAGCACGGGCGCCGCCCAGCCCCGGCCGCGGCGGGCCAGCAGCGCGAGGGGCACGGCCACCGCGATCCCTATGAGCACGGACAGCGCGGTGATCCAGACGTGCTCGACGGTCGCGTCGGTCAGCTCCTCGCTGCGCGAGCGCACGTACTCCCAGCAGACCCAGTCGTTGGCCACCAGACAGTTCCGTCCGGCCATCCCCTCACCCCCCGTCAGCCCCAGCCCTGTGTACAGCGACCATAACCCCGGGGGACGACCCGGGCGGTGATCTTTTGCACCGGGGCAACACGCCCTTCACACAACCCTGGCACGGCTGCGGGAAGATGGACGGTGTGATCCGATTCGAGCATGTGACCAAGCGCTACCCGGACGGGACCACCGCCGTCGAGGACCTCTCCTTCGAAGTCGCGGAGGGGGAACTGGTCACGCTCGTCGGACCGTCGGGGTGCGGCAAGACGACCACCATGAAGATGGTGAACCGCCTCATCGAGCCGACCGGCGGGCGGATCCTGCTGGCCGGCGAGGACATCGCCGCCGCGGACCCCGTGGAGCTGCGGCGCCGGATCGGGTACGTCATCCAGCAGGTCGGGCTGTTCCCGCACAAGACGGTCCTGGAGAACACCGCGACCGTCCCGCAGCTGCTCGGCGCCGGCCGGGCCAGGGCGCGGGCGCGCGCGGCCGAACTCCTGGAACTGGTCGGTTTGGACCCCTCGGTGTACGGGAGCCGGTACCCGGAGCAGCTGTCCGGCGGGCAGCGCCAGCGGGTGGGCGTGGCCCGGGCGCTCGCGGCCGATCCGCCGGTGCTGCTCATGGACGAGCCGTTCGGCGCGGTGGACCCGGTGGTCCGCGAGCGGCTCCAGAACGAGTTCCTGGCGCTGCAGAAATCTGTCCGGAAGACGATCCTGCTGGTCACCCACGACCTGGAGGAGGCGGTGCGCCTCGGCGACCGCATCGCGGTCTACGGGCAGGGCACCATCGAGCAGTTCGCTCCGCCCGCGGAGGTGCTGGCGGCGCCCGCCACCGATTACGTGGCCGGATTCGTCGGCGCGGACCGCGGGCTCAAGCGGCTCGCGGTGACGCCGGTCGCGGCGGCCGACGTGGAACCGGCGGAGGCCGGGACCGGCCCGGTGCCGGGGACGGAGGTGGCGCTGGGGGTCTCGCTGCGGGAGGCGCTCGCGCTGCTGCTGCAGGAGGACTCGGGGCGGATCGCGGTGACCGACCCGGAGTCGGGCGAGCGGGTCGGGGTGCTCACCCCGGCGGGCGTGCACCGGGCACTGCGCCGCGCGGAGCCGCAGGACGCCTGACGCGCGCGGGGCGGCCGGTCAGGCCTGGAGGCGGCCGCTCAGCCACGCCAGCATCGGCGCGATCTCGCGGCGCCAGGTGTTGAAGTTGTGGCCGCCGCTGTCGAGGACGATCGAGGAGACGCGGTCCGGGGACTTCACGTCCTTGATGAACTGCTTGGTCGGGCGGAAGTTGTCCTCGCCCTTCTTGCTGGTGGTCACCAGGAACGAGGTCTTCGTCGGGGCCTTCTGCTTCAGGCTGTGCAGCAGGTCGGCGCGCTGCTTGAGGGCCTTGTCGCCGTGGAAGAGGTCGCCGGTCGTCGGGTCGTCGGCCGCCTTGTAGTAGGCGGAGAGGCCGACGGCGACGCCGAAGGTGCCGGGGTGGTGGATGCCCATCTTCAGCGCGCAGTAGCCGCCGGTGGAGTTCCCGACGAAGGCCAGGTTCGCGGGCTTGCCGCCGACCCGGTAGGACTCGCGGACCGCCTGCGGCACGTCCTTGGCGAAGAACGTCTCGGTCTGCGGGCCGCCGGGGATGTCCACGCACTCGGTGTCGCGCGGCGGCGCCACGGTCGGCCGCATCATCACGAGGATCATCGGCTTCATCTTGCCCGCCTTGACCTGCTTGTAGGCGGTCATCGGGTAGTCGAGCCCTTTGATCAGGTTCTCTGCGATGCCCGGGAATCCGGTGAGCACGACCGCCGCGGGAAAGTTCTCCTTGGCGTGCTGCGGCTGGAAGTACTCCGGCGGCAGGTACACGAATCCCGGGGTGGTTATCTTCGAGCGGTCGCCCGCCACCACGACCTTCTGGATCAGGCCGCCGACCGCCGGATTGGCGCCGCCGGGCACGTCCAGCTTCCGGGTGTCGACCACGCGGATGTCCTTGGCGCCGGCCGAGTGGTCGACGACCACGCCCATCTCGGTCTCCTGGCCGAAGAGGTCGGCCCAGGACCCGTAGAAGAGAAACGATTTGTTCGCGCCGAGGCCGATCGCCGAGAACAGGGCCAGCTGAGTCGCGAGCAGCAGGGCGACCCGGCCGACGACGGCACGCCAGGTGCGGCCCGCCAGCCGCGGCCAGAACCAGACGGTGGCCGCGAAGAGCAGCACACCGGCGACGATGGCGAGCGCCAGAACCGTATTGCTGGTGAGACCCATGAGCAGTGAGTGACTTTCTGGTGGCGGGTGGAGTTTTTTCTGCCAAAACAGTGAACCCGCTCCCGGTCTGCGCCGTCCTAGTGGTCGCACATGTCCGGATGCCGCTGTGGCAGCTCGGCCACAGGATCACTTACGGAGTACGGGAAGCGATGTCTAGCAGGATAGATGGCGATAAGTCGGGACAGGTTCCGCACAAGGTCCGTCGCATCCTCCGCGGGCCACGGCCCGAGTCGGTGCCTTCCCTCGTCGGCACGGCGGCCGCCGTCGTCGGTCTCCTCGACATCGCCGCGGGCGTCTTCCCGCGGTTCCGCCACAGCCGCATCCACGCCGTCACCGAGGTGCTGCCCGGCTCCCTGGGCCCCTTCGCCGCCGCCCTCGCGCTCAGCGCCGGCGTCCTCCTGCTGCTGCTCGCGCACGGGCTCAAGCGCCGCAAGCGCCGCGCCTGGCGGGCCGCCGTCGTCCTGCTGCCCGCCGGCGCCGTGGCGCAGTTCACCTACCGGCACTCGATCATCGGCGTGCTCATCGCCGCGGCCCTGCTCGCGCTGCTCCTGCGCCACCAGGGTGAATTCGACGCGCTGCCCGACCCGCGCAGCCGCTGGAAGGCCCTCGCCAACTTCGTCCTGCTGAGCGCCGGCTCCATCGGCCTGGGCCTGGTCATCGTCAACTCCCACCCCGGCCGGGTGATCGGCAACCCCGGCATCGCCGAGCAGATCACCCACGTCGTCTACGGGCTCTTCGGCTTCGAAGGCCCGGTCGACTACGCCGGCCGGGTGTCCTGGACCGTCGGCTACTCCCTCGGCGCGCTCGGCATGCTGACCGCCATCACCACCATCTACCTGGCCTTCCGCCCCGAGCACCCGGCCGCCCGGCTCACCGCCGAGGACGAGGCCCGGCTGCGCGAGCTGCTCGCCCGGCACGGCGGCCGCGACTCCCTCGGCCACTTCGCCCTGCGCCACGACAAGGCCGTCGTCTTCTCCCCCAGCGGCAAGGCAGCCGTCACCTACCGCGTGGTCTCCGGCGTGATGCTCGCCTCCGGCGACCCGATCGGCGACGTCGAGGCCTGGCCCGGCGCGATCGAGCGGTTCATGGACGAGGCCAAGGCCCACTCCTGGACCCCCGCCGTCATGGGCTGCAGCGAGACCGGCGGCGAGGTGTGGACCCGCGAGACCGGCCTCGACGCCCTGGAGCTCGGCGACGAGGCCATCGTCGACGTCGCGGACTTCTCCCTCAGCGGCCGCGCGATGCGCAACGTCCGCCAGATGGTCAAGCGCATCGAGCGCAACGGCTACACCACCAAGGTCCGCCGGGTCAGCGAGCTCGACGAGACCGAGCTGGCGCACGTACGGGCCGCGGCCTCCGCCTGGCGCGGCACCGACACCGAGCGCGGCTTCTCCATGGCCCTGGGCCGCGTCGGCGAGCCCGGCGACGGCGACTGCATCATCGCCACCGCCCACCGGGCCGCCGAAGAGGGCGACCCCGCCTCCCCGTACGGCGACCTGAAGGCCGTCCTGCACTTCGTTCCGTGGGGCCCGGACGGCATGTCCCTCGACCTCATGCGCCGCGACCGCGCCGCCGACCCCGGCATGAACGAGCTGCTGATCTGCGCCGCCCTGCAGGCCGCCCCCGGCCTGCGGATCGAGAAGGTCTCCCTCAACTTCGCGATGTTCCGCTCGGCCCTGGCCCGCGGCGAGAAGATCGGCGCCGGCCCCGTCCTGCGGATGTGGCGCGGCCTGCTGGTCTTCCTGTCCCGCTGGTTCCAGATCGAGTCGCTCTACAAGTTCAACGCGAAGTTCCGCCCCCGCTGGGAACCCCGCTTCGTGGTCTTCCGCACCACCCGCGACCTGCCCCGCATCGGCTTCGCCGCCATGCAGGCCGAGGGCTTCGTCACGCTGGCCCTGCCCCGGCTGCTGTCCCGCCGCTCCGGCCCCAAGCAGCGGCCCTGCGCCCACGCCGCCCTCACCCCCGCCAAGGTCGTGGCCCCGGCCGGCGAGCGCGAGATCCGCGCTGCATGACCCACGGCGCCCGGCCCTACCCTTGATGCCATGAACACGTTGCGCGGTGCAGGCATCGCCAGGGGCCGGGTCGAGGGACTGCCGGACTGGGACCGCTGTGCGGTGATGGGGGTCGTCAACGTGACCCCCGACTCCTTCTCCGACGGCGGCCGCTGGTTCGACACCGGCGCCGCCGTCAAGCGCGGCCTGGAACTGGTCGCCCAGGGCGCCGACCTCGTCGACGTCGGCGGCGAGTCCACCCGCCCCGGCGCCAGCCGCGTCGACCTCGACGAAGAGCTGCGCCGGGTCGTCCCGGTGGTCCGCGGCCTCGCCTCCGAGGGCGTCACCGTCTCCGTCGACACCATGCGCGCGGCCGTCGCCGAGCAGGCGGTGGCCGCCGGAGCGGCCCTGGTCAACGACGTCAGCGGCGGCCTCGCGGACCCCGCCATGATCCCCGCCGTCGCCACCGCGCAGGTGCCCTTCGTGGTGATGCACTGGCGCGGCTTCAGCGCCGACATGAACAGCCGGGCCGTCTACCGCGACGTCGTCGCCGAGGTAGCCGACGAGCTGCGGGCCCGGATGGACGCCGTCATCGAGGGCGGCATCGCCCCCGAGCGCCTCCTCGTGGACCCCGGCCTCGGCTTCGCCAAGGACGCCGAACACGACCTCGCGCTGCTGGCCCGGCTCGGCGAGCTGCGCGCGCTGGGCCGCCCCCTCCTGGTGGCCGCCTCCCGCAAGCGCTTCCTCGGCCGGGTACTGGCCGGCACCCCCGGCGGCACCCCGCCGCCCGCCCGCGAACGCGACGCCGCGACCGCCGCCGTCTCCGCGATCGCCGCCCACGAGGGCGCCTGGGCCGTCCGCGTCCACGAGGTACGGGCCACCGCCGACGCGGTCCGCGTGGCCCGGGCCGTCGAGGGCGCCCGGTGACCCGGAGACGTTCCGAGGCCGAGGCCGTCGAACAGCTCAACACGGCCTTCTACGACGCACTGGAACGCGGCGACTTCGACGAGCTGTCCGCGCTCTGGCTCGACGACGAGATCTCCTGCGTGCACCCCGGCTGGCCGGTCCTGTCCGGCCGCGGCGAGGTGCTGCGCTCGTACGCGCTGATCATGGCGAACACCGAGTACATCCAGTTCTTCCTCACCGACACCAAGGTCACCGTGATCGGCGACAGCGCGGTCGTCACGTGCACGGAGAACATCCTCAGCGGCGGCCCCGCCGAGGACGGCGGCGAGCTGGGCCCGCTCGTGGGCCAGCTCGTGGTCGCCACGAATGTGTTCCGGCGCACACCCGAGGGCTGGCGCATCTGGTCCCACCACGGCTCGCCCGTACTGGCGGACTCCGACGACGACGAGGACGAGCCCGGGAGCTGACGGGCACCCCGGCGCGCGCCCGGGGCCGGGGCGCCGCAAGGGCCCGGCCCCGCGGACGGCCTCCGGCCGGCGGGCCGGCGGGCGCCCCGCGGCCCGCCCCGGCCACCCTGCGGAAGCCTGGCCTCCGCCCCCGGCAGAACACCCGATCCCGAGGCGCGGAGCCGCCCTCGGCCACCCCATGGGCGACCGATGTCATGGCTCGCAGGTAAATTCGAAGGAGGACGACGCCGACCGCACTCGGCGTAGGCCCATGGGACCGGGGAGCCCCGGACCCGGAAGTACCTACGAAAGCAGGAGTGATTCGCGTGGATCGTGTCGCACTGCGCGGCCTCAAGGCCCGCGGGCACCATGGCGTCTTCCCCCGGGAGCGCGAGGAAGGCCAGACCTTCATCGTCGACCTGGTGCTGCACATCGACACCCGCCCCGCGGCGGCCGACGACGACCTGGCCAAGACCGTCCACTACGGCGTCGTCGCCGAGGAGGTCGTCGACGTGGTCCAGGGCGAGCCGGTCGACCTTATCGAGACCCTGGCCGAACGCATCGCCCAGCAGTGCCTGAAGCACGAGGCGGTCGCCCAGGTCGAGGTGGTCGTCCACAAGCCGGACGCCCCGATCACGGTGCCGTTCGACGACGTGACCATCACGATCACCCGGAGCCGCGCATGAACAACGGTCTGAACGCCCAGAGCGACCCGACCGTACAGCCCGTACCCGCCTCCGTCGTGGAGGCCGTGGACGCGGCCGACGTCACCCTGTCCAACCCGAAGTGGGCCGTCATCGCCCTCGGCGCGAACCTCGGCAACCGCCTGGACACCCTCCAGGGCGCCATCGACGCCCTCGGGGACACCCCGGGCATGCGGGTCAAGGCCGTCTCCCCCGTGTACGAGACGGAGCCCTGGGGCGTCGAGCCCGGCTCCCAGCCGTCGTACTTCAACGCGGTCGTCGTCGTGAAGACCACGCTGCCCCCCGGCTCGCTCCTGGAGCGCGGACAGGCCATCGAAGAGGCCTTCGACCGGGTCCGCGAGGAGCGCTGGGGACCGCGCACCATCGACGTGGACATCGTGACCTACGCGGACGTGGTCTCCGACGACCCCGTCCTCACCCTCCCGCACCCGCGCGCCCACCAGCGCGCCTTCGTGCTGGCCCCCTGGAACGACGTCCAGCCGGAAGCCCAGCTCCCCGGCCACGGCCCGGTCGCCACCCTCCTCGCGGCCCTCGACACCACCGTCGTCACGCCGCGCCCCGACCTGGAACTCCGCCTGCCGGAGTAGTCGTTAGTAGCCTGTTCACTGCGAGTCGCCGAAAGTGGGGAACAGGCACGTGAAGCAATTGAGGCCGGTCGTCCTCACCGGGATCTTCCTGATCGCCGGAGTCCTGTCGTGGGCGGGCGCGAAGCTGTGGAACGCCCACGGCACGCTGCCCGGGGTGCCGCTGGCGGCGCCCATCGTGCTGGCCGTGATCGCGGTCGTCCTGCTGGCGACCGCGCTCTCGCTGCGCTCGCGGCTCAAGGCCCAGCGGGAGCGGCGGCCGGGCGCCAAGGGCGTGGAGCCGCTGATGGCGGCCCGGTCGGTGGTCTTCGGGCAGTCCAGCGCGCTGGTCGCGGCCCTCGTGGCGGGCATGTACGGCGGCACCGGGCTCTTCCTGGTCCTCGACGGCCTCGACGTACCGGCCCGCCGCGACCAGGCCGTCTACGCCGGCTTCGCGGTCCTCGCGGGCGCCTGCGTCATCGCGGCGGCCCTCTTCCTGGAGCGCGTCTGCAAGCTTCCCGAAGACCCCGACGACTCCCCGCCCACCACCACCCGCGCCCGCGCCTGAGCGGCGGCGGGGCTTACCGGGCGTCCTCGCCCGCTGTGGGGCGGGGTCAGCGGGCCATGATGAGGCTCATGGCCTCGTTGCGGGTCGCGGGGTCGCGGAGCTGGCCGCGGACCGCCGAGGTGATGGTCTTCGCGCCGGGCTTGCGGACTCCGCGCATGGTCATGCACATGTGCTCGCACTCGATGACCACGATCACGCCGCGCGGCTCCAGGATCTCCATCAGGGAGTCCGCGATCTGCGTGGTCAGGCGCTCCTGGACCTGGGGGCGGCGGGCGAAGACGTCCACCAGCCGGGCCAGCTTCGACAGGCCGGTGATCTTGCCGTCGGTGGACGGGATGTAGCCGACGTGCGCGACGCCGTGGAACGGCACGAGGTGGTGCTCACAGGAGGACATGACCTCGATGTCCTTGACCAGCACCATCTCGTCGTGGCCGAGGTCGAACGTCGTGGTCAGCACCTCTTCGGGCTTCTGCCACAGGCCGCCGAATATCTCCCTGTACGCCCGGGCCACGCGGGCCGGTGTCTCCTGGAGACCTTCGCGGTCCGGGTCTTCACCGACCGCGATGAGGAGCTCACGAACGGCGGCCTCGGCGCGCTTCTCGTCGAACTCGCCGATCGTGCCCTCGCCGTCCAGAGTCACTGGGTCGGTCATCTGTGCCTCGTTCCTGTGTTCCGTGCGCATGTTCGTACGCAAGTTTCGTACGCATGCGAAAGTGCCGCGCCCCCCAGGCTAGAACCTGGGGGGCGCGGCATCCATTCCGGGCTGTCCGGGACCGGTGATCAGGCCTCGGGGCGGTCCTCGGGGGACACGTCGAGGGCCTTCTCGGTGGTGACCGGGGCCGCGCTGCCGTTCGCCGCGTTCGTCAGGGACAGCTCCTTGGGGGAGAGCACCGGCGGACGGGTGGACGGGGTGCGGCGGGAGGATCCGGTCCACGCGGGGCGGGCCGGGCGCTTGACGATGGTCGAGAAGATCTCGGCGATCTGCTCCTTGTTCAGCGTCTCCTTCTCAAGGAGCGCCAGGACCAGGTTGTCGAGGACGTCGCGGTTCTCGACCAGGATCTCCCAGGCCTCGTTGTGCGCCGTCTCGATGAGCTTCTTGACCTCTTCGTCGACGAGCGCCGCGACCTCTTCCGAGTAGTCCCGGGGGTGCGACATCTCGCGCCCCAGGAACGGTTCGGTGTTGTCGCCGCCGAACTTGATGGCGCCGAGCCGCTCGGTCATGCCGTACTGCGTGACCATCGCGCGGGCCGTGGCAGTGGCCTTCTCGATGTCGTTCGCAGCGCCGGTGGTCGGGTCGTGGAAGACCAGCTCCTCGGCCGCGCGCCCGCCCAGCATGTACGCCAGCTGGTCGAGCATCTCGTTGCGCGTGGTCGAGTACTTGTCCTCGTCGGGCAGGACCATGGTGTAGCCCAGTGCCCGGCCGCGGGACAGGATCGTGATCTTGTGCACCGGGTCGGAGTTCGGGGAGGCCGCCGCGACCAGGGCGTGTCCGCCCTCGTGGTACGCGGTGATCTTCTTTTCCTTGTCCGACATGATCCGGGTCCGCTTCTGCGGGCCCGCCACGACGCGGTCGATCGCCTCGTCCAGGGCGTGGTTGTCGATCAGCTTCTTGTCCGAGCGGGCCGTGAGGAGCGCGGCCTCGTTCAGGACGTTGGAGAGATCGGCACCGGTGAAGCCGGGCGTGCGACGGGCGACAGCACCCAGGTCGACGTCCGGAGCGACCGGCTTGCCCTTCTGGTGGACCTTGAGGATCTCCAGGCGGCCCTGCATGTCCGGACGGTCGACGGCGATCTGCCGGTCGAAGCGGCCGGGACGCAGGAGCGCCGGGTCGAGGATGTCCGGGCGGTTCGTGGCGGCGATCAGGATGACGCCGCCCTTCACATCGAAGCCGTCCATCTCGACGAGCAGCTGGTTGAGGGTCTGCTCGCGCTCGTCGTGACCGCCGCCGAGGCCCGCACCGCGGTGCCGGCCGACGGCGTCGATCTCGTCGACGAAGACGATCGCCGGAGCGTTGGCCTTGGCCTGTTCGAACAGGTCACGGACACGCGAGGCACCGACACCGACGAACATCTCGACGAAGTCGGAACCGGAGATCGAGTAGAAGGGAACGCCGGCCTCGCCCGCGACGGCGCGCGCGAGGAGCGTCTTGCCCGTACCGGGCGGGCCGTACAGGAGTACGCCCTTGGGGATCTTGGCGCCGACGGCCTGGAACTTCGCCGGCTCCTGGAGGAACTCCTTGATCTCGTGGAGCTCCTCGACGGCCTCGTCGGACCCCGCCACATCGGCGAAGGTCGTCTTCGGGGTGTCCTTGGTGATGAGCTTGGCCTTGGACTTCCCGAAGTTCATGACCCGGGAGCCGCCGCCCTGCATCTGGTTCATCAGGAACAGGAACACCACGACGATGAGGACGAACGGCAGGAGCGACAGCAGCACCCCGAGGAAGGGGTTCGTCTTGTCGGGAGAGACGGAGTAGCCACTGGGGATCTGCCCGCTGTCGGAGCTGGCCTGGAGCTGCTTGGCGATGTCGACGCCCTGGTCGCCGATGTAGTTCGCCTGGAACTTGCTGCCGCTTTCGTCGCCGAGCTTCTGGCCGTCCTTCAGCTCGATCTTGATCATCTGGGAGTCACCGGTGGTCAGCTTCGCCGACTCGACCTGGTTCTGGCTGATCGCGTGCAGAACCTTGCTGGTGTCCACCGACTTGTAGCCGCCGGACGAACCAACGACATTCATCAACACGACCACGGCGAGGACGGCCAGCACGATCCACATGACCGGCCCACGGAAGTATCGCTTCACGTCCATCCATACGGGGCGGCGTGCACCCCGTCCCTCCTGCCCGTAGGTAAATGCTGCTGTGAGTGAGTCTGAGAGTAAGAACTGTTCTTCGGTTCTTCGGAATGTACCCCTGCATTGTCACCCGTGACCTCGCGGTTCGGCTGACAAACCCGCCTTCCCCTGCTCCAACGGCAGGAATCCCCGGAGGGTTCCCCGGCGGCCTGGGCCGCCGGGGTCGCGCGCAGCGGTGGCTCAGCCGCCGTAGACGTGCGGGGCGAGCGTGCCGACGAACGGCAGGTTGCGGTACTTCTCGGCGTAGTCGAGGCCGTAGCCGACGACGAACTCGTTGGGGATGTCGAAGCCGACCCACTTGACGTCGATGGCGACCTTGGCGGCCTCGGGCTTGCGCAGCAGCGTGACGACCTCCAGGGAGGCCGGCTGGCGGGAGCCCAGGTTCGACAGCAGCCAGGACAGCGTCAGACCGGAGTCGATGATGTCCTCGACGATCAGGACGTGCTTGTCCTTGATGTCGGTGTCCAGGTCCTTGAGGATCCGGACCACGCCGGAGGACTGGGTGCCCGCGCCGTACGAGGACACCGCCATCCAGTCCATGGTCAGCGGGGTGGACAAGGCACGCGCCAGGTCCGCCATCACCATCACCGCGCCCTTGAGGACGCCGACGATGAGCAGGTCCTTGCCCGCGTACTCCGCGTCGATCTTCGCGGCCAGCTCGGCGAGCTTCGCGTCGATCTCTTCCTTGGTGATGAGCACCGACTGGAGGTCGCTGCCCATGTCCTTCTCGTCCACCCGCATCACTTTCGTTGTCGGCCGGGGCTCCGGGGGGTGCCCCGGAGGACTCAGCCGTGTTTCAGCACCATCAGCCCTGCCGGATGACAAGTCTGCCACCCTGCCGCTGGGCCTCGACCCGGCCGGGCAGGTTGATGGCTCCCTGACCGCGCCAGCCGGTGATGAGCCGGTCGACTTCTTCGATGTGCCGGGCGAAGAGCGAGCCGGCGGGGGAACCGGCCGCGACGGCCGCCCTGCGCAGCACCCGGCGGCGGACGGCCGGGGGCAGGGCGTACAGCTTGGCGCACTCCAGCTGGCCGCCCTCGTCCCGTACGGTCGCCTCGGCGGAGGCGGCCCAGGAGTCGAGCGCGTCGGCGTCGTCCCGGGAGAGCTGGGCGGTCCGGGCGAGCGCCTCGACCACTCCCTTGCCCAGGGCCTTCTCGAGGGCGGGCAGTCCCTCGTGGCGCAGCCGGGAGCGGGTGTAGGCGGGGTCGGTGTTGTGCGGGTCGTCCCAGACGGGCAGGGACTGGACCATGCAGGCCTTGCGGGCGGTCTGGCGGTCGATGTTCAGGAAGGGCCGCCGGTAGCGGGCGGTGCCGGAGCCGGATCCCGTGCCGCCGGACTTCTCGGCCATGCCGGACAGCGAGCGGATGCCGGAGCCGCGGGCGAGCCCCAGCAGGACGGTTTCGGCCTGGTCGTCGCGGGTGTGGCCGAGCAGGACCGCGGCGGCGCCGAGCCGCTCGGCGGCCTCGTCGAGGGCGCCGTAGCGGGCGTCGCGGGCGGCGGCCTCGGGTCCGCCGTCGCGGCCGACGCGTACGGCGACGGATTCCACCGGGTCGAGGCGCAGGGCGGTCATGCGGGTGACGACTTCGGCTGCGCGCAGGTCCGAGCCGGGCTGGAGGCCGTGATCGACGGTGATCCCGCCGGCGCGAACGGAAAGTTTGGGGGCCTCGAAGGCGAGCGCGGAGGCGAGCGCCATCGAGTCGGCGCCGCCGGAGCAGGCGACGAGCACGAGGGGTCGGTCCCCCTCGGTGCCGGCGGTGGCCGGGGTGGTGGTGACGTCGGTGAGGTCGGTGAGGACGTCGTGGAGTACGCGGCGGACCGCCAGGCGTATCGCTGCGACCGCAGGATGGGGACCCATGTCCGGTGCCCTTCGGTGGAGTTGGGGTGCCTCGGGGTGGCTTCGGGGTGTGTGGCTCGGGCTGGCGCTCGGGGTGGTCCGCCGGCTTCCGCCCGGGGCGGGGCCGGTGGGACGTCACTCAGAGTGCGTCGATGGTGACAGAGCCGAGCCATTCCCTGAGCATCGCACGCCTATCCACGGCTCACGGTCCCTCGGATGGGTGATGCTGGGGCCCTCACAGAGACGTCTTTGAGCCTCATACGTCACTCGCGTTGCGTCACCCCTCGCCCGTCTCGTGGTCCCCGCGCTGCCCGCGGTCCTCGTCCCGGGGCGTGTCCCCGGCCGTTTCCCCGGCGGTCTCGGCCGTGTTCCCGCCGCCGGCCGGGCGGCCGTGGACGCGGGCGATCCAGTCGGCGGGGCGGGCGATCTCCGCCTTGGTGGGGAGGGTGTTGGGCGAGGTCCAGACGCGGTTGAAGCCGTCCATGCCGACCTGGCCGACGACGGCCCGTACGAAGCGCTCGCCGTCGCGGTACTGGCGGAGTTTCGCGTCGAGGCCCAGGAGCCTGCGCAGCGCCGCGTCGAGGCGGCCGGCCCCGGTGGCCCGGCGCTTCTGGAACTTCTCGCGGATCTCCGTGACGGTGGGCACGACCTCGGGGCCGACGCCGTCCATCACGTAGTCCGCGTGTCCCTCCAGCAGGGACATCACGGCGGTGAGCCGGCCGAGCACCTCGCGCTGCTCGGGGGTCTGCACCAGCTCGACCAGGGAGCGTCCGGCCTCGCCGGTCTCGCCTTCGGGGCGGGCTCCGGCCAGCGACTGGGCGGCCTCGCGCAGCCGCTCCAGGACGGTCATGGGGTCCATCTCGGTGGCGCCGAGGAACGACTGGATTTCGCCCTGGAGGTGGTCGCGGAGCCAGGGCACCGCGGTGAACTGCGTCCGGTGCGTCTCCTCGTGGAGGCACACCCACAGCCGGAAGTCGTGCGGGTTCACGTCCAGCTCGCGCTCGACGTGGACGATGTTGGGGGCGACCAGCAGCAGCCGGCCGCCGGCGGGCCCGGAGCCGGGCAGCTCGCGGGTGGCCGGGGCGAAGGTCTCGTACTGCCCGAGGACCCGGGAGGCGAGGAAGCCGAGGAGCATGCCCAGCTCGACGCCGGTGATCTTGCCGCCGACCGCGCCGAGGACGGCGCCGCCCGCGGTGGGGCCGCGGCGTTCCTGCATGGAGTCGAGGAGGGGGCCGAGGAGCGCGCGGAAGCCCGCGACGTTGGCCTTGGCCCAGCCGGCCCGGTCCACCACGAGGACCGGGGTGTCGTGCACGTCGGCGCCGTCGGGAAGCATCCGGGTGTAGGCCCGTACGTGCCGTTCCGAGGCCTTGGCGTGTCTGCGCAGCTCGGCCACGATTTCGCGGGCCTCGTCCCGGGTCACCTCGGGACCGGGCCGCACCAGTCGGGTCGCGGTCGCCACCGCGAGGTTCCAGTCGACCATCTCCGCACCACGGATGCTCGTCATGCGTCAACCGTACGTGGACCGGCGCCCGCCCGGTGAGGGGTACGCGGCGAGTCCGCTCGGGTCCGGGCGGTCCCGGAGCCCGCTCAGACCCCGGCGAGGGCGGCGGCGAGCCGGTCGAGGACCGCGGGGGCGGCGGTGCGGTCGGTGCCGTCGGAGGCCAGGAAGGCGAAGGCGAGGAGCCGTCCGGAGGGGGCGACGACGGTGCCGGCCAGGGAGCTCACGCCGGTGAGGGTGCCGGTTTTGGCGCGGACCAGGCCGGCGGCGGCGCCGTCGGCGTTGCGGCCGGCGAGGGTGCCGGTGAAGCCGGCGACGGGCAGGCCGGTGAGGACCGGGCGCAGTTCGGGGCGGGCCGGGTCGGCGGCGCGGACGAGCAGGGAGGTGAGGAGTCCGGCGCTGATCCGGTCGGCGCGGTCGAGGCCGCTGCCGTCGGCGAGGCGGGCGCCGCGCAGGTCGACGCCGAGGGTGCGCAGGCGGGCGGTGACGGCCTGTTCGGCGCCGGTGAAGGAGGCGGGCTTGCCGTCGGCGAGGGCGGTCTGGCGGGCGAGTGCCTCGGCGATGTCGTTGTCGCTGTGGGTGAGCATGCGCTCGACGAGGGCGGCGAGGGGCGCGGAGAGGGTGCGGGCGAGCGGGGCGGCGTCGGCGGCGGCGCGGCCGGCGGCGGGTTCGCCGTGGACGGTGATGCCGCGTTCGCTCAGCAGCCGCGCGAAGGTGCGGGCGGCGTCGGGGGCGGGGGTCAGGCTGCGCTCGTGGTCGCCGGAGGTGGAGTCGTCGAGGCGGGCCTCGTCGGCCATGAGCGGGGTGACGGGGGCGAGGTTGCCGTTGGTGCCGATGGGGTGGTCGACGGGTCCGGTGTAGAGCGACTCGTCGTACGCGAGGGTCACGGCGGGCGCGGGGGGCGCGGCGGCGCTCTTGGCGCCGGGGGTGCCGGCGGCGCCCCGAGGGGCGCCCGTGGGGGCCGTACGGGCCTTCAGGGCGGCCGCGGTGTCGTCGGCGAGGGCGAGGAGGCTGGCGGCGCCGGGGCGGTCCGTACGGGCGGTCAGGGTGGGGTCGCCGCCGCCGGTCAGCACGATGCGGCGGCCGCCGGGGTCGGCGAGCACGCGGGTCTCGATGCGGTACTCGGGTCCGCGGGCGGCGAGCACGGCGGCCGCGGTGGCGATCTTGATGGTGGAGGCGGGGGTCTGCGGCAGCGCGGGGTCGGCGGCGTACAGGACCTTGCCGGTGGCGACGTCGACGACGGAGGCGGACCGGGAGCGGCCGAGCGCCGGGTCGGCGAGCAGCGGGGCGAGGGCGGCGGCGAGGGTGCGGTGCGCCGGGCCGGCGGGGGCCGTGGAGGGCAGGGCGGGGAGTACACCCGGGGCGCTGGGGGCTGCGGTGGGCGGCGCGGCGGGGGCGGGGGCTCCGTGATCTGCGCCACCCATCCGGCTCCGGGAGGCGGCCCAGTCCCGCTCGGCCTTACGCTGGCCGGAGTCCCAGGGACCGGATGCGGCCACCGCTCCGATCGCCAGGGTCAGGCCAATGGCGGCCGAACCCGCGGCGACCTGCCACGTTCTGACCAAAGGCACCTCGGACCAGCCCCTTTCGCGATCACACGACTGCGTGAGGGACACTTAACCACTGCGTCTTGCCGCGAGCATGGCACCCCACCCGGCTGGGGGCACCTCCCAGCGGTGGCTGGGCCGGACGCGCACGCAATTGAATTCAATGCAGTCTCGAAGCATGAAGCTGATCATGGAGGAGCAGGACGTGGAGTTCGACGTCACCATCGAGATCCCCAAGGGTTCGCGGAACAAGTACGAGGTGGACCACGAGACCGGCCGGATCCGCCTGGACCGTCGCCTCTTCACTTCCACGAGCTACCCGGCCGACTACGGCTTCGTCGAGAACACCCTGGGTGAGGACGGCGACCCGCTGGACGCCCTCGTGATCCTGGACGAGCCGACGTTCCCCGGCTGCCTGATCAAGTGCCGCGCGATCGGCATGTTCCGGATGACCGACGAGGCGGGCGGCGACGACAAGCTGCTGTGCGTCCCGGCGTCGGACCCGCGGGTGGAGCACCTGCGCGACATCCACCACGTGTCCGAGTTCGACCGCCTGGAGATCCAGCACTTCTTCGAGGTCTACAAGGACCTGGAGCCGGGCAAGTCGGTCGAGGGCGCCAACTGGGTCGGCCGCGCCGAGGCCGAGGTCGAGATCGAGGCCTCCTTCAAGCGTCTGCAGGAGCACGGCGGCCACTGAGCCGGCGCGCCGCGGGCGGCCCGCGCGCCGCTCACGGTCCGATTCCGCTTCGACGGGCGGCATCCCCACGGGGGTGCCGCCCGTCGGCGTATCCCCGGTGCCCTTGGATGAAACGATTCCGCATACTGTGATCACGGGCCTGGACAGATGGAGTGCGTGTGGCGGAGTCCGAGGGGGCAGAGGACCGTAAACCACGGTCCGACGAGGCGCGGAGCGCGTTCACGGCGCCGCCCGGAACGGATCCCGGGGGGCCGCCCGAGGAGGACCATCCGTCCTCGGAATTCGCGATTCCGCCGGGCATGGCCGCCGCGCAGACGGAGCCCGAGGGTTCCGCTTTCGTCCATCCGAGCAGCTACAGCGCCCACCAGCCCGGCACCGGGTACCCGCCCGGCCAGGGGTTTCCCGGCGGCCGGATGCCGGAGTCACCTTGGCAGGACCGGATGCGCACGATGCTCCGGATGCCGGTCGGCGAGCGGCCCGTGGCCGAGGCGGCGGCAAAACCGGACGAAGCCGGTCCGCCGGTCGGCCGCGTACTCGACCTCACCCTGCGCATCGGCGAGCTGCTGCTGTCCGGCGGCGAAGGGGCGGAGGACGTGGAGGCGGCGATGTTCGCCGTCAGCCGCTCGTACGGGCTCGACCGCTGCGAGCCGACCGTCACCTTCACCATGCTGTCGATCTCGTACCAGCCCTCGTTGGTCGCGGACCCGGTCACGGCCAGCCGTACGGTCCGCCGCCGCGGCACCGACTACAACCGGCTGGCGGCGGTCTACCGGCTGGTCGCCGACATCAGCGCGCCGGAGAGCGAGATCACGCTGGAGGACGCGTACCGCCGGCTCGCCGAGATCCGCCGCAACCGGCACCCGTACCCGACCTGGGTGCTGACCGGGGCCGCGGGGCTGCTGGCGGGCGCGGCCTCGACGCTGGTCGGCGGCGGGGTGCTGGTGTTCTTCGCGGCGGCCCTCGGCGCGGTCCTCGGCGACCGGCTGGCGTGGCTGTCCGCCGGGCGCGGGCTGCCGGAGTTCTACCAGTTCACGGTGGCCGCGATGCCGCCGGCCGCGATCGGGGTGGCGCTGTCCCTGATGCACGCGGACGTGAAGGCCTCGGCGGTGATCACGGGCGGGCTGTTCGCGCTGCTTCCGGGGCGGGCCCTGGTCGCGGCCGTGCAGGACGGCCTGACCGGCTACTACATCACCGCCGCGGCCCGGCTGCTGGAGGTCATGTACCTCTTCATCGGGATCATCGTCGGCGTGCTGGTGGTGCTGTACTTCGGCCTCCAGCTGGGCCCGCCGCTGGACCCGGAGACGGTCCTGCACATCACCGAGCGGCCGCTGGTGCAGATCGCCGCGTCAATGGTGCTGGTGCTGACCTTCGCGATCCTGCTCCAGCAGGAGCGCTCCACGGTGCTGATGGTGACCCTGAACGGCGGCGTGGCCTGGGTGATCTTCGGGGCGATGCGCTACGCGGGCGACATCCCGCCGGTGCCCTCGACCGCGGTCGCGGCCGGCGTGGTCGGCCTGTTCGGCCAGCTCTTCTCGCGCTACCGGCACAGCTCGGCGCTGCCGTACACCACGGCCGCGATCGGCCCGCTGCTGCCGGGTTCGGCCACGTACTTCGGACTGCTGTCGATCGCCGAGAACGAGCTGAACAAGGGCCTCGGCTCGCTCACCAACGCGGTGGCGGTGGCGCTCGCCATCGCGATCGGGGTGAACCTGGGGTCGGAGGTGTCCCGTCTGTTCATCCGGATCCCGGGGGCGGCCAAGCGCAGCGCGGCCAAGCGGACGCGCGGCTTCTGACGGCTCGCCCGGGGGCTTGCGACTGCCCCAGCCAGGGGCTTGCAACCGCCCGCCGAGGGGCTTGCGACCGCCCGCCGCAACGACGGCCGCCGCCCGCCCGTCCGCGGACTGCGGTCGGGCGGGCGGCGGTCGGGGTCGGCGTCCGGGTCGGGGCCGGTCTGCGGCCTGCGGCCCGGGTCAGCGCTTGGCGTGGCGGCCGCGCTGGGCGGGCGCCGGGGTGGCGCCGTCCTCGACCGCGCCGGCCGCGGCGTTGCGGGCCTCCTTGCGGGCCTTGAGGACCTCGAAGGCGACCGGGATCAGGGAGAGCAGGACGATCAGGACGAGGATCGGCTCGATGTTGTTCTTGATCAGGCTGATCTGGCCGAGCCAGTAGCCGGCCAGGGTGACGCCCGCGCCCCAGCCGATGCCGCCGATGATGTTGTACGTCAGGAAGGTGCGGTACTTCATCGAGCCGGCGCCCGCGACGATCGGCGCGAAGGTGCGGATGATCGGCACGAAACGGGCCAGCACGATGGCCTTGGGACCGTGGTGGTCCATGAACTCGTGCGCCTTGTCGAGGTTCTCGCGCTTGAAGAGCTTGGAGTTCGGCCGGTTGAAGAGCTTCGGCCCCAAGAATTTGCCGATCATGTAGCCGACCTGGTCACCGACGACGGCGGCCGCCACGATCAGGGTGCAGACCAGCCACAGCGGCTCGTCGATGTACTCGCCGTTGGCGACCAGAAGACCGGCCGTGAAGAGCAGCGAGTCACCCGGGAGGAAGGCGAAGAGCCCCGACTCGGCGAAGACGATGACCAGGATGCCGATCAAGCCGTATTCCGAGATCAGGTAGTCCGGGGACAGCCACTCGGGGGCGAGTGCAAGCGTCGTCGTGTACACGGGTTCCGGGCTCCTGGCTTGAGGGGTCGCGGCGATGCGGGGGCAGAGAGTCCGCCTTCAATTATCAACGCACGTCACCCCCACCCGGTTCCAGTACCGGGCAGGGGTAACTTTGCCATGCTTTTACCGATCGTGGCGCGCCGCGTTGGCCAGGATCGCCCGCCGGGTGTACCGCGCGAGGCCCGGGGCGGCCTCGTCGATGTTCTTCGTGAACCGCGGGTCCGCGACGTACATCTCGGCGAGCCCGCGGTGGATCTCGTACGAGCAGGCGTAGTGGTTGCGGGTGATCATGGCGCGGTGCTCCTCGGCGACGTCCATCGCCGCCGCCGACTCCGGGGCGGCCCCCGACGCCATCACGGCCACCATCCGGCGGGTGTTCTCCTCGGCCTCGTCCCGGATCCGCTCCCAGTCCGCCTTGGTGTACGAGGCGGAGCGGCGGGCGGACTCGCGGTAGGCGTCGGTGTCGCCCCAGCGCTGCTCGGCCTCCTGGGCGTACGCGTCGGGGTCGTGGTCCCCGAAGACCTCGAACTTCTCCTCGGGGGTGAGGTTGATGCTCATCGTGCGTGCCTCCATTGCGCGCTCCACGGCGGCGGCCATGTCCTGGAGCCGCCGGATCCGGCCCGACAGCAGCGCGTGCTGCCGGCGCAGGTGCTCCCGCGGGTCGGAGTCCGGGGCGTCCAGCAGGACCGCCACCTCGTCGAGGGGGAATCCGAGCTCCCGGTAGAACAGGATCTGCTGCAACCGGTCCAGGTCGGCGTCCTCGTAACGCCGGTGGCCGGCCGCACTGCGCCCGCTCGGGCAGAGCAGGCCGATCTCGTCGTAGTGGTGCAGGGTCCGCACCGTCACTCCGGCGAAACCGGCGACCTGGCCCACGGAGTAGCTCATCGTTTCCGCTCCTTCTCGGTACGCACCCCACTGTGTGACCTCACGTCGGGTGAGGTGCAAGCCGAAGCCGCCGCGTCTCATTTGTCCCTATACGGTGGGCCGATGGATCCTCGCCTGCTCCTGCGTGCCGCCGTACCCGCGCTCGTGGTCGGAGTGGGCGCGAGCCTGCTGCTGCTCGGCGTCAGCGAACTGGCCGAGTCCTTCAAGGACGTGCTGTGGGAAACCCTGCCGGACGCGATGGGGCTGGGCCGGTACTCGGTGGTGTGGATCCTCTGCGTCCTGACCGCGACCGGCATGGCCGTGGGGCTGGTGGTGTGGAAGGTGCCCGGGCACGCCGGGCCGGACCCGGCGACCACCGGACTGGTGGACGCGCCGCTGCCGGCCGCGGTGGTGCCGAGCCTGCTGCTCGCGAGCATGCTGGCGCTGGCGGGCGGGGTGAGCCTGGGGCCCGAGAACCCGATCACCGCGGCGAACATCGCGCTGGCGTGGTGGCTTGGGCGCAGACTCGCACCGGACAGCCCGGCGCAGGTGTGGGCGGCGCTGGCGGCCGCGGGCACGATCGGGGCGCTCTTCGGCACACCGGTGGCGGCGGCGCTGGTCCTGTCGGAGATGCTCGCCACCCGGCCGGCGGCGGTGGGGGCGGCGGCTGGTGCGGGCGGTACGGGTGCGGCGGATGGTACGGGTGGGGCGGGCAGCGCGGGCTCGGCGGGCGGGCCCGGCGGGGCGGGGCGGGCTCCGGCGTTGTGGGACCGGCTGTTCGCGCCGCTGGTGGCGGCCGCTGCCGGCGGGCTGACGACGACCCTGATCGCGCACCCGTCCTTCGAGCTGACCCTGCCGGACTTCGACGGGCCGGGCTGGGCCGACCTGCTGGCCGCCCTGGTGGTCGCGTCGGCCGGGGCGCTGGCGGGGCTGGCCGCGGTGTTCCTGTTCCCGTACGCGCACCGGGCGTTCGGCCGGCTGGGCCATCCGCTGCTGATGCTGCCCGCGGGCGGGTTGGTGCTGGGGCTGCTGGGGGCGCTGGGCGGCCCCCTGACGCTCTTCAAGGGGCTGGACGAGGTCCACGAGCTGTCCCTGGACCCGGGGGCGTACTCGGGGGCCGCGCTGCTGGGCATGGCGGCGGTGAAGCTGGTGGCGCTGACGACCGCGTCGGCGTCCGGGTTCCGGGGCGGGCGGATCTTCCCGGCGGTGTTCGCGGGCGTGGCCCTGGGCTTCGCCGCGCACGCGCTCGTGCCGTCCGTGCACCCCACGGTGGGGGTGACGTGCGCGGTCCTGGGCGTCCTGATGGCGGTCACCCGGCAGGGCTGGCTGAGCCTGTTCACGGCGGCGGTGCTCGCCGGGGCGGCCCCGGGCCTGATCCCGCTGCTGTGCCTGGCCAGCCTCCCGGCCTGGCTCCTGGTCTCGGACCGCCCGCAGATGCAGCTGACGGAAGCCGGAACTCCGCTGCGCTGAACGGCCGGGACACCGAGCGCCGGCCCGGCCCTAGGCTTGGCGCATGTCCGCGATCCGGCTCCTCGTCCTCGGTGCGGTCCGCCAGCACGGGCGGGCGCACGGCTACCAGGTGCGGGGCGATCTGGAGTCCTGGGGCGCCCACGCGTGGTCGAACGCCAAGCCCGGCTCGATCTACCACGCGCTCAAGCAGATGGCGAAGCAGGGCGTCCTGCTGGCCCACGAGGTGGCCCCGAGCGCGGCGGGCGGGCCGCCGCGCACCGAGTACGAGCTGACGGACGCCGGCCGCGAGGAGTACGTACGACTGCTGCGCGCGGCGCTGGCCGGCCACGAGCCGCACCGGGACGTGCTCGCCGCGGCGCTCGGCTTCATGGTGGACCTGCCGCGGGCGGAGGTGCTGCGGCTGCTCGGGGAACGGCTGGAGCAGCTGTCCGGCCGGCACCGCGCCGCGACCCGGCAGGACCGGGCCGGCGACGGCGCCGAGCGGCCGGCCCACCTCGCGGAGGTCGCACACATGTGGGTCCACGCCGCGGACGCGGAGGCCGAGTGGACCCGCGGGCTGGCGGCCCGCATCGAGGGCGGAGCGTACGCCTTCGCGGACGACACCGGGCGCCTGCGGAGACCATGAGGGCTACGAGGCCCGGGACTCCGTCTCCGGCTCCGGCTCCGGCTCCGGGGACCGGCCGGCCGTCTCCAGGTCCGCGATCAGTTCGAAGGCGGTCCGGCCGTCGAGGGACTCGCGGACGATGTCCGCGTGCCCGGCGTGCCGGGCGAACTCCTCGATCAGGTGCAGCACCAGCCAGCGCATCGAGACCTTGCTGTCCTTGGGGTACCAGGGGGCCTCGGGCAGCGGGAAGGTGTCGTCGAGGCTGGGCACCGAGCGGACGAACTCCTCGGTCTCCGCCGCGACCGCGTCCCAGAACTCCAGCATGGCGGGCAGCGACTCGTCCGTGACCAGCCGGAAGCTCTCGGACCACGTCTCCCGGGTCCGCTCCTTCTCGTTGGGCCGCTGCTGGGCGAGCCGCAGCCAGCCCAGCTCGGTCTCCGCCACGTGCTTGACCAGCCCGGACAACGAGAGCTCACTGGCGCTGGGACGGCTCGCGGCCTGCTCCTCGGTCAGCCCGAGCACCGAGCGGCGGATCGCGCCGCGCTGGGCCTGCGCGAAGGCCAGGAGCGCTCCGCGCTCGTCGCCGTACTGCTCCGAGGGAACGTGGGTCACCATGTTCAACCGCCTTTGTGGTCCGGGGTGTTGCCGTTGCCGTCCTGCTGACAAGACACACACTACGAACCAATGCGGTCAGGTTCTGTCCTCGATCCGCGTGGCGCGGGCCGGGAGTTCGGAAAACGCCCGGGTCCGGCGGCCCCGGGCCCGCCAGGCAGAGACCTCAGACGGCCTCAGGCGGCTCGGACGGCTCAGAAGGGGAATTCCGTCCGGCCGTGCTGCACCGAGATCCACTTCTGGGTGGTGAAGGCCTCGACGGTGGAGTCGCCGTTGAGGCGGCCCAGCCCGGAGGCCTTCTCGCCCCCGAAGGCGGCCAGCGGCTCGTCCCCGATGGTCGAGTCGTTGACGTGGATCATGCCGGTCTCGATCCGCTGGGCGAACCGGACGCCGCGCTCCACGTCACGGGTGTGCACGGCCCCGCTGAGCCCGTACGGCGTGGCGTTGGCGAGGCGGACCCCGTCCTCCTCGCCGTCGAAGGGCACCAGGAGGGCGACGGGCCCGAAGATCTCCTGCCCGAGCAGCGGCGAGTCCTCGTCGATGCCGGTGAGGACGGTCGGCTCGACCAGGTTGCCGCGGGTGGTGCCGCGTACGAGCACGGTCGCGCCGTCCTCGACGGCGCGGTCGACGAGCGCGGTGAGGGCATCGGCCTGGAAGGAGTTGATCAGGGGGCCGATCTGGGTGTCCTCGTCGCGGGGGTCCCCGGTCTTCAGGCCCCGGACCCGGGCGATGAACTTGGCGGTGAACTCGTCCGCGATGCTGCGGTCGACCAGGATCCGGTTGGCGGCCATGCAGACCTGCCCCTGGTACACGAAGCGGCTGAACACGGCAGCGTCCACGGCGTAGTCGAGGTCGGCGTCGTCGAGCACGACGAGGGCGCTGTTCCCGCTGAGGTTGAGCACGGTCCGCTTGAAGTGGCGGGCGGCGACCGCTCCCACGTGCCGGCCGACCCGGTCCGAGCCGGCGAAGGAGATGACCTTCGGCACCGGGTGGGTGAGGAGCGCGTCGCCGATCTCGGCGATGTCGGTGACCAGGACGTTGAGCAGCCCGGCGGGCAGTCCGGCGTCCTCGAAGAGCTTGGCGATGACACCGCCGCCGACGACCGGCGCGTTCTGGTTGGGCTTGATCACGACGGCGTTGCCGAGGGCGAGCGCCGGGGCCACGGACTTCAGGGTGACCAGGAAGGGGAAGTTGAAGGGGCTGATGACGGCGACGACGCCGATGGGCAGCCGCTGCACCCGGTTCTCCTTGCCCTGCACGGGCGACGGGAGGATCCGGCCCTCGGGCCGGACGGCGAGCTGGACGGCCTCGCGGAGGAACTCCTGGGCCAGGTAGATCTCGTAGGCGGCCTTGGTGCGGGTGCCGCCGAGCTCGTCGACCATCGCCTCGACGAGCTCCGCCTCGCGCTCGGCGGTCAGCCGGAGCACGGTCTCCAGGACCGCGCGTCTGCGGTACGGGCTGGTCTCGGCCCAGACCCGCTGGGCCCGCTCGGCGGCGCGGTAGGCCCGGTCGACCTGTTCCACGGTGGCCACGGTGATCGCGGCGAGCTTCTCACCGTTGTACGGGTTGACGTCGATGATGTCCCACGAGCCGGTGCCGGCCAGCCATTCGCCGTCTATGTACTGGTGAGCCAGCTCGGTGAATATGGACATGCCATCCCTTACTGCGAGCGGCGCGCGCACCGTTGCGCCCGCCGGACCCCGATGACTCCTACTACCCTGAATGGCCGTCATCCTACTTGTGGTTCAGGAGAGTTGGAGCAGTCCGCGAAGAAGATCCCGGGTTGCATCCGGACCCGGGCAGTCCGCCTGGAGCCGTTCCATGGCCCGCTCGTACTGGCCGACCTCCTCGTCCTTGTCGAGGTAGAGGGCACTGGTGAGCTGCTCCAGGTACACGATGTCCTGGAGATCCGACTCGGGGAACCGCAGCAGGGTGAAGGCGCCGCTCTCGCCGGCGTGCCCGCCGAAGCTGAACGGCATGACCTGCAGGCGCACGTTGGGGCGCTGCGAGAATTCGATGAGGTGCTCCAACTGGCCCCGCATCACGTCGCGGTCGCCGTAGGGGCGGCGCAGCGCGGCCTCGTCGAGCACGGCGTGGAAGACCGGCGCGTTCTCGGCGACGAGGACCTTCTGCCGTTCCAGCCGGAGTGCGACGCGGCGGTCGATCTCGGCGGCCGAGGCGTCGGGCATGCCCCGGCTGACGACGGCGTGCGCGTACGCCTCGGTCTGCAACAGGCCGTGGACGAACTGCACTTCGTAGATGCGGATGAGGGAGGCGGCGCCTTCCAGGCCGATGTACGTCTGGAACCATCCGGGCAGCACGTCGCCGTAACTGTGCCACCAGCCCGCCGCGTTGGCCTCGCGCACGAGACCCAGGAGCGACTCGCGCTCGGCGCCGTCGGTGACTCCGTAGAGGGTCAGCAGATCCTCGACGTCTCTGGCCTTGAAGCTCACCCTTCCCAACTCCAAGCGGCTGATCTTCGATTCGGACGCGCGGATCGAGTAGCCGGCCGCCTCACGGGTGATCCCACGGGATTCACGCAGTCGCCTGAGCTGAGACCCCAGGAGGATGCGCCGCACCACTGATCCACTGGATTCAGTCGCGGTCACTTCTCCAACCCTCCCCATCGCGGTATGTGTGCGGGCCCCCGTGCCCCGAGGTCCCGCAGTCTGCCACCAAAACGCATTGGGCCGTACTCGTTCTGTAACGGAATCGGGGGTCGCGGTGAAGAAGTCCGTAAGTATGCGTAGGAAGAAATGAGCAAGAACCGTCACGGGAGCGGACAGGTCCGGCGCGTGCACGTGCATCTGCCCTTGCATCTGCCCTACGCATTCGGAACCATGGTGCCGCGCAGCAGCGTGCAATCCGCGCATGCGCACAGGGCCCGCCCCGCAGTACCGCTCCGTCCGCGACTTCCGGGAGTGCCTCGCATGGGGACGAATGGATCGACCATGCTCGAGCCTTTACGGCAGGGGCTGCCCCCGGTCGACCCCACGGCCGTCTCCGGGTCCGCGTCGTGCGCCCTGCCCCCCCGCTTCGAGGCGGTCCGCGGTGCCCGCTCCTTCACCCGCTCCACGCTCGGCCAGTGGGGCCTCGACGACCGCTTCGACGACGTCTCCCTGGTGGTCTCCGAGCTCGTCACCAATGCGCTGCGGCACGCCCTGCCGGACGGCTCGCGCGACGCGTGCCCGCGCGAGGGCGACCCGGAGTCGCCGGTGCGGCTGCACCTGATGCGGTGGAGCACCCGGCTGGTGTGCGCGGTACGGGATCCCAGCGAGGACTGTCCGGCCGGATCGGGCGAGCGGTTCTCGCCGGAGCGGACCGAGGACTTCGACCTGGAGTCGGGCCGCGGGCTGTTCCTGGTGGACTCTTACAGCGACAACTGGGGCTGGCACCCGCTGGCGGGCCGGCTCACCGGCAAGGTCGTGTGGGCCCTGTTCCTGCTCCAGGACTGAGTCCCCGCTCGGAGGCCGGGCGCCCGCTCGGGACCTGACCCCGCGGACGACAGCGCGTCACACACGGGCGAGCGCCCGGCCGGATGGCCGGGCGCTCTTGCGCGTGTGCGGTCAGGGGGCGATCAGGTGGTCGAATTCCCCGTCCTTGACCCCGAGCAGCAGTGCCTCTATCTCCGCGGGTGTGTACACCAGCGCCGGCCCTTCGGGAAACCGCGAGTTGCGCACCGCGACCTCACCACCGGGCAGTTTGGCGAACTCCACGCAGGATCCCTGCGAGTTGCTGTGCCTGCTCTTCTGCCAGATCACCCCGTCGAGTTCTGTGGCCGCCATGCCGTTGTACGCGTGGTCCACAGGACGCCCCCGATTGTGCAGTGTCAACTCCACCGGATCATAGCTGTGTTCATATGCGCCTGCATGGGCAGATGCACGTGCACGGGGGGTGGCGGCCCCGTCACTCGATCAGTGGTGCGCCGTCCGCGAACGCGTGCCCACAGCAGGATTCACGTGCGGAGGGCTGCCGAAAGTTCCTCCAGGTCCGCCACCAGACGGTCGGCGCCGCACCGGAAGACGTCCGCGCCCGGGGCGTCACAGGCGGCGAGGGCCGCCCGCACCGGGCCCCAGTCCGGCACCCTGCCGTCCCGGATCTCCTTCGCCGCCCGCTCGGTGGCCGCGGCGAGGGCGTCCGCCAGCCCCGCCGCGCCCGGCGCCGGATCCTGCCCGCTGTCGGGCAGGTGCGCCTCCAGGATCATCGCGTTGCGGCCCAGCAGAGCCAGCGCCTCGTCCGCCGCGTCCGCCGCCGCCCGGGACAGCCCGCGGTGCCGTACCGGCTCGCCGGCCGCCCGGGCGACCGCCTCCCGCCAGGCGATCCGGGCCTCCCGTACGGCCAGCAGGGCTTCGCGGACCTCGGACCGCCGGGCGCCCGCCGGGTCGGCGTACTGTCTCAGCACCGCTGCCGCGTAGCGGCCGTCCGCCGCCGTCCAGTCGGCGAGCCGGGTGCGCAGCCGCGGGGTCTCCCACGCCGGGTAGAGGGCGTAGCCGAGCATCGCGAGCAGCCCGCCGACCAGGGTGAGCGCCACCCGGTCGGGCACGGTCTGGTCCCAGCGGGTGCCGCCCATGCCGAGCAGGAAGACCACGTACGAGGAAACGAAGACCTGCGAGACGGCGTACCCGGTGCGCAGCAGCGCGTACACGAGGCCGGCGCTGAGCACGGCGAGCACCCCCGACAGGTACATGCCCGGGTGGAGGAGTTGGACGATGCCGGTGGCGACGGCGACGCCGACCAGGGTGCCGGCGAACCGGGCCACCGCCCGGGAGTACGTCTGCGAGAAGTCGGGGCGCATCACCATCACGGAGGCCATCGGCGCCCAGTACGCGTGGCCCAGCGGCAGCGCCTGCCCGATGAGGTAGCCCGCCGAGGCCACCACCGAGACGCGTACGGCGTGCCGGAAGACCGGCGAGTCCGGCCGCAGTTGCGCGCGGACCTCCTTGAGCGCGAGGGGCACCAGCCGGGGCAGGGTGGGCCGGATGATCGATTCCTCGGGGCTGGCGGTGCGCCCCGAACCGGGCGCCGCGGTCTCCACGACGTCGTCGAGGAGGTGCGCCAGCCGGGCTGCGGCCCGGCGGGGCGCCCCGGTCAGCAGGTCACCGGTGTCGGGCGAGCGGAGCACGGAGAGCGCCGGCGCCGGCAGGCGTACGGGCTCCCCGTGCCGGATCGCGCGGGCGGCGGCGTCCAGCACGGCGGCGGCCGCGGCGAGCACCTCGCGGGCCCGGTCCCGGGCCGGGCCCTCCTCCGGCACGCCCACCGCGGGGTCGGCGAGCGAGGCGAGCACCGGGCGGATCCGCTCCGCCAGGCCCCGGGCGCCGTGCAGCTCCAGCGGGCGGCGGCGTGCCTGGCGCGGGGTGACGGCGGCCGCCGCGCGGGCCGTCATCAACGGCTGCGGGTCGAAGGCGGCGAGCGGCTCGTGGCGCAGCCGGCGGGCGTAGTCGGCCTCGGCGGCCAGCGCGTCGGCGAGCGCGTCGCGCTGCGCGCCCCAGCGGCGTACCGGGAACAGCACGATCAGCAGCGCCTGCACGACCCCGCCCGCGGCGATCAGCGCGGCGTGCCCGGCCGCCTGCGCGACGGAGGTCGGCAGGGTGACGGTCACCAGCATGATCGCCACGTTGCCGGAGGCGATGATGCCCGCGGTGGGACCGGCCGCCCAGGCCATGCCGGCTGCGAACGCCCACACCGCGAGCAGGACCTGGAAGGCCGCGGTGTGCGAGGAGCCGACCAGGTAGCCGATGAACGTACTGGCGGCCAGGGTCGCTCCGGAGGCCAGCGCGAGCACGGGGCGGGGGCGCCAACTGCGCTGGAAGGTGGCGATGGCCGCCTGGAACGCGCCGAACGCCGAGCTGGCGGCGGAGCCGGGGCCGAACAGGGCGAGGCCGGCGAAGACGACGATCGCCAGGCCGGTGGCGGCGCGGAGTGCGACGAGGGGTTCCAGGCGGGTCCGCTCCACGGTCATAGCCGACCGGACGGTCTCCTTCAGCGCCCGCACCCAGCTCATACCGCCGACCCTAACCTCCCACCCCCATTCCGGACTTATCCCCCTCTCCCCCCCCCACCCCACCACTGCCCGAACAGCCCCCGGGCGCGCCTCCCAGCCTCGCCGGCGCCCGGGGCATCATCAGCCTCGCCGGCGGCCGGGGCATCACCAGCCTCGCCGGCGTTCGAGGCGCGGGTCCGGGCGGAGCCCGGTGCCCGGCGCCAGCCGGGGTGCGGGTCGCCGGCACCGTCTTCACGGCCGAGCCGGGCGACCTCCGGGCAGGCCAGCCGGCGTGCACGCCGGCCCGCACGCAGTCGCTGTCACCCCCGACGTCCGGCCCGACCGGGTCCGCGGCACCCTGGACGGCGACGGTCCGCCCACCCCGCCCCTGGCCTGCGCCCCCTACCTGGACCACCGCCCCTGGCCTGCACCCCCTACCTGACCCGCCGCCCCTGACCGGCCGGCCCGTCCCAAGGCGGTGAGCGGATCGGCTGTCCACACCCTGTGGACAGCCGGGCGGCTCGCCGGCGCCGGCCGCTCCTTACCCTGAAGGCATGCGCACCCTCGTCGACCAGGCCTTCGCGGCCGCCCTCTACTCCCAGGACGACACCGGCCTCGACACCGGTGCCTCGCTGCTCGCCGCCGACGCCGCCGCCTGGCCGGAGACCGGCCGCGAGCTGCTGCGCCGCGGCGAGGACTTCGTACGGCAGGCCTGGGAGCGGGGGTGGCAGCCCGCGGACGTCGCCCGGCTGGTCCGGCGGGACCTCGACGAACGGCACCTGCGGCTGTGCGCCGACCTGATCGCGGCGGAGGGCCGGCGGTACGCGCAGCTGCCTGAGCGCTGGCAGGCACAGCTGGCCGCGCTCGACGGCGCCGCCGCGGTGTGGTGGGACGGCGACGCCGCCTACGCCCCGGGGCTGGCCCGGCGCGAAGCCGCGGACCGCTTCACCCTGGCCACCGCGTTCCTCGAACTCCTGCGGCTGCTGATCCGGCTGCCCGGCATCGAACCGGTCGGCCCGCCCCCCGGGGATCCGCTGGCCGCGGTCGCGGCGGTGCACGGCGACCCGAAGATGCTGGCCCGGATCCGGGCCCTGCTCGCCAAGGCGGAGGCCACGCAGTATCCGGAGGAGGCCGAGGCGCTCAGCGCCAAGGCCCAGGAACTGATGGCCCGGCACACCGTCGACGAGGCGCTGCTCGCGGCCCGCGGCACCGGCCCCGCGCAGCTGCCGGCCGCCTGCCGGATCGGCGTCGAGCCGCCGTACGAGGAGGCGAAGGCGGTCCTGCTGGACGCGGTGTCGACCGCGAACCGGTGCCGGGCCGTGTGGAACGGCAGCTTCGACTTCTCCACGGTGGTCGGCTTCGAGGCGGACCTGGAGGCGGTCGAGCTGCTGTACACCTCGCTGCTGGTGCAGGGCACCGCCGCGATGGCCCGGGCCGAACACGCCCAGCGCGCCGGCGGCCGCAAGCGCACCAAGACCTTCCGGCAGTCCTTCTTCCTTGCCTACGCGAGCCGGATCGGGCACCGGCTGGAGGAGACCGCGACCCGCACCACCGAGGCCGCGGGCGGCGCCTCGCTGCTGCCCGTGCTGGCGGCCCGCGACGTGGCGGTGACCTCGCGCGCCGAGGAGCTCTTCCCCCGGACGACCACGACCCGGCTGCGCGGCGCCACCGACTACGACGGCTGGACGGACGGCACCGCTGCCGCCGACCGCGCCAACGTCTCCCCCGGCCGCCCCCGCCTCCCCTGACACCGGCGCCCCTGCCACCCCCGGCACCCGCGGCACCCGCGGCCCGACCGCCGCCCCCGGCACCGCCACCGCCCTCACCTCTCCCGCTACTTCTACGCCCTCGTCGGCCTCCACGGCCTCCACGACCCCGTCGACCGCCACGACCCCGTCGACCGCCACAACCTCTGACATCGCTGCCCCCGCCCTCGCCCCTCGGTCCTGCATCCGGCACCGGCGCCAACCCCACACCGACGCCCTGAACCAGTCCTGCCCGCGCCCCGGGACCGAGGCACCCCCAGCCACCCCTGATCCGCCCCCGAGCCGCCCCCGACCGACCCCCGAGAAGCCCTCGAACACACCCCTGACCTGGCCCGCGTGGTGGCCGGGCATTGTCAGTGCCCGGTGTCACACTCGCACTCATGAACGAGCGGTGGGCCCTCGCGGAGGGCGAAGGCGGGGCCGTGCACACGGTGCCCCTGGGCCGCGACGGGCTCCCGGCCGGCTCCGCCCGGACCGCACCGGACCTCGCCGCGGCCGTCGCCGCCGCGCCCGCGGGCACCCGGTGGGTCTGGCGCGCCACCCACGAGGTGTACCCGCGGCTGCTCGCCGCCGGCGTCCGCGTCGAGCGGTGCTACGACATCGAGGACGCCGAACTGCTCCTCCTCGGCCACGAGGGCCGCTTCGGCGAGCCGCGCTCGGCCGCGGCCGCCCACGCCCGGCTGCGCCACGCCCCGGTCCCCCCGGACCCGCCACTGCGCTCCGCGCTGCCGGGCAGCCAGTCCTCCCTGTTCGAGCCGCAGAGCACCCCGGTGTCCTTCGACGCGCTCCTGGAGGTCTACGCGGAGCAGCAGCGCCGCCACGACGCGGCCGAACACCCCGGCCGGATGCGGCTGCTGACGGCCGCCGAGTCCGCCGCGATGCTGGTGGCCGCCGAGATGAACAGGTCCGGTCTGCCCTGGCGGGCCGACGTCCACCGCGCGCTGCTCACCGAACTCCTCGGCGAGCGGTACGCGGGCGGCGGGCAGCCGCGCCGGCTGGCCGAACTCGCCGACGACATCTCCCGGGCCTTCGGCCGCCGGGTGAGCCCCGACCTGCCGGCCGACGTGGTCAAGGCCTTCGCCGAGGCCGGCATCAAGGTGAAGTCGACCCGCCGTTGGGAACTCCAGGAGCTGGACCACCCGGCAGTCGAGCCGCTGCTCGCCTTCAAGAAGCTGTACCGGATCTACACCGCGCACGGCTGGGGCTGGCTCCAGGACTGGGTGCACGAGGGCCGCTTCCGCCCCGAGTACGTGCCCGGGGGCACGGTCACCGGCCGCTGGGTCACCAACGGCGGCGGAGCCCTGCAGATCCCGAAGGTGATCCGCCGGGCCGTGGTCGCCGACCCGGGCTGGCGGCTCGTCGTCGCGGACGCCGACCAGATGGAGCCGCGGGTGCTCGCCGCGATCTCCCGGGACCCGGGCCTGATGGAGGTGGCCGGCCAGCCCGGCGACCTCTACAAGGCCGTCTCCGACCGGGCCTTCGCCGGCGACCGCGACGCCGCCAAGATCGCCGTGCTCGGCGCCGTGTACGGGCAGACCTCCGGCGACGGCCTGAAGAACCTGGCCGCCCTGCGCCGCCGCTACCCCCGTGCCGTGGCGTACGTGGACGAGGCGGCGAAGGCGGGCGAGGAAGGCCGGCTCGTACGGACCTGGCTGGGCCGCACCTGCCCGCCGGCCGCGGGCGCCGACGAGGACGGCGGCGAGGCCGGGCTGCCCCAGGACGAGTGGACCCCGGGCTACGCCTCCACCAACACCCGCGCCCGCGGCCGCTTCACGCGGAACTTCGTCGTCCAGGGCAGCGCCGCCGACTGGGCGCTGCTGATGCTGGCGGCGCTGCGGCAGGCGCTGACGGGCCTGCGGGCCGAGCTGGTCTTCTTCCAGCACGACGAAGTGATCGTGCACTGCCCGGCCGAGGAGGCCGGGCAGGTGACGGAGGCGATCCGCGCGGCCGCCGGGCTGGCCGGGCGGATCGCCTTCGGTGAGACACCGGTCCGCTTCCCCTTCACGACGGCGGTGGTGGAGTGCTACGCCGACGCGAAGTAGACCGGGGCCGGCCGTCGCGCCGGCCGTCGCCCCCGTACCCGCTACTTGTCGCGGGTGAGGCGGGTGTCCGTGGCGATCTTCTCCATCAGGGCCATGGTCACCCCCGGCTCCGGACGGGTCGCGGCCAGGTGCTGGGCCGGGGAGTTGAAGGCGGAGACGATGATCCGCACCCCGTCCGGGCGGACCGTGTCCACGGTCCACCAGACCACGCCCTCGCCACCCTTCTCGCCGGGCCGCTGCTCCCGCACGATCTTGGTGCCGTCCGGCAGGGTCTTGATGCGGCCCTTCGGGTTGAAGGACTCCAGCACCCCGCTCATGCCCTCCTGGAGCTGGACGGTGACGTGGAAGACGCCGTTCCCGTCGTCGAGCCGCACCTCGGCGAACTCGCCGCCGCCCTCCTTGCGGACCACCGTCAGGTCGTCGGGCAGGTGGGACAGCAGCACCGGCAGCGTCGGGCGGTTCAGCCCCCGGCCCGGCGGAACCGGCTGCTCCTTCTCCGCGGGCGTCAGGTCCCGGAGCGCGGGCAGCCACTTCTCCGACCGGACCAGCGCCTCGAGCTGCGTGGGGTCCAGCGGCGGGGTGGGCCGGGAGATCGGCGCGTCCTTCTCGGCGGCGGCGTTCCACTCGCTCGCGTCGACGACGTATCCCTCCTTGGTGACCAGCGTGGCCCGCCAGGCCTTGGTGTCGACGCGCCGGTCCGGGTACTCGTACCCCTTGACGACCAGCAGTCGGCTGCCACCGGCCAGGTTCTTGGACGTGCATCCGTCGACGGGCACGTTGTCCGGGTCCGGGCAGACCGTCAGTTCCTTGGCCTGGACACCGCCGGGGTCGAGGCGCCACATGCCCACGTTGATCGCGGCCTTGCCGTTGCCGTCGTCGTACACGCCGCCGGCCATCGGGCCCTCGGCGGTGCCGCGGCCGGTGGTGCCGGTGAGGGTGCCGCCCGGCAGCAGCTCCTTGAGGACCTGCACCAGCTGCTCCCCGGAGACGTTCCCGCCCCCGGTCGGCCGCTGCCTGCTGTCGACGCCCGTCGGGGACGGCTTCAGCTCGCCGGGCGCGGCGACCGAGGTCTTCTCCGCGCCGCCGCCCAGCAGACCGGCCGTGAAGGCGCCGGTGGTGCCGATCGCGGCCAGCGCGAGCACGCTGCCTCCGACGACGGCCGCCCGCCGCCGGCGCACCAGCCGCCGGCCGCGCTGCTCCCCGCCCTCGACCAGGGCGTGCCGGTCGGTGGCGAAGGAACCCCCGGCGCTCCGGAGCGCCTCGCCGAGCTCGTCTTCAAAGGGCATGGGAAACCAGACCTTCCGCGGAATGAGGATGAGGTGGATGCGATGAGCTGAAGCTGAATACGGTGCGTTGAGCGGGATGCCTCAGCGGGCGGCGAACTCCCACAGCGAGCCGCCGAGCTGCTCCCGGAGCCGGGCCAGCGCCCGGTTGGCGCGGCTGCGGACGGCGGCGGAGCTGACGTTCATGGCGTCGGCCGTCTCCTCGATGCTGCGGTCCTCCCAGTAGCGGAGCACCACCACGGCCCGGTCCTGCGCCGACAGCCGGGCGAGCGCGTCGAGCAGCGTCACGCGCAGCGCCGGATCGGCCCACGCGTACGCGGACGTGCTCTCCGGGACCTCCTCGACGGGCCGCTCCGTCGACGAGCGGCGCCGCTGGTGCGTGAGGAACGTACGCACCAGGACGGTCTGCGCGTACGCAGCCGGATTGCCGATCCGCGCGATCCGCCCCCACGTCAGGTACATCCGACCGAGGGTCTCCTGCACCAAGTCCTCGGCGAGATGCGTGTCGCCGCTGGTCAACAGGCAGGCCGAACGGAACAGATGGCCGGTGCGGGCGTCCGCGAACTCGCGGAACCCGTCACGGCGCGACTGCCTCATGACTCCCCCTCACTTCTGCTTCACCTCAATGACGCGCCGGCCCCGCCACAATGTTTCACCCGTACGGAAACTCTTTCGCGGCGACCGGTGGCCCGGCCACCCCCGTTACCGGCGGTCGCAGCCGCGCCGCGCCGCAGGTCCCCGTACACCACCGTGCCCCGGCGGTGGCCGGGCACCTGCGCGAAGGCCCAGGAAGGTGGCGGGCGCACCTTCTCCGGGCCGCCCCCTGACGGCGAGCCTGGTGCGGGGGCGGCGGATAGTCCGCCGATGTCACCGCCAGGGGGAAAGCATGGACATGGTCCGGGAAAGGCGCCGGCCGAGATCCGGCAGTGCCATGAGCGCGGAGGCGGGGGAGGTCCACGACGCCCTGTTCGCCTCCCTGGCCCGGCGGGACCAGCGGCTCAAGGGCGAGCAGTACCTGCGGGGGCTGCTCGTTTCCGAGGGCCGCAAGTCGATCCGGAACATCGCCGCCCACCTCGGCGAGGCCGCCCTGGAGCAGAGCCTGCACCACTTCATCTCCAGCTCCACCTGGGACTGGATGCCGGTCCGCGCCGCGCTCGCCGCCGGCACCGGCCGGATCGTCCCCCCGCACGCCCTCGTGGTGCGGCCGCTCTCCATTCCCAAGACCGGCGAGCGCTCGGTCGGCGTTGACCGCGGCATCGACCCCCGGCTCGGGCACGCGTTCCGCGGCCAGCAGGCTTTCGGGGTCTGGCAGACCGCGCCCGCCCTCGGCGTCCCCGTGCACTGGCGGCTGCACCTGCCGGAAAGCTGGACCGAGGACCGGCTGCGGCGCCGTCGCGCCGAGATCCCGGCGGAGTTCGGCACCGAAACCCTGGAGGAGTGCGCGGTCGAAGCCGCCCTGGAGGCCGTCCGGTTCTCGTACGGCCCGCGCCGGCCGGTCGTCCTGGACCTGCCCGTCAACCGGGTGGGTGCGGTGCTGCGCCAGTTCAGCGCCGCCGGGGTGCCCGCCGTCGTACGGGTCGGCGACGAGACCCGCTTCAGTGTGGAGGACCCCGCGCTGCCCGGGCACGGCCGCGGACTGCTCCCGGCCCGTCAGATCCTGTCCTCCGTCACGGGCCTGCGCCGGCCCGCCACCTGGAGCGACCCGGCGGTCGCGTCGCCACTGCCGCGCACCTCGCTCGTGGCCGCCGTACGGGTGGGCCTGCCCGGCCCGGCACCGGCCGCGGGCACCCCCGGCGCGGCCACCACCGCGGCGGCCCCCGGAGCCGGCACCGCCGGCGGGCTGCTGCTGCTCGGGGAGTGGACCGATCCGCGCTCCGGCCCGGCCGCCCTGTGGGTCACCAACACGCCCCGGGTGCGCCCCGAGACCCTGCTCCGCACCACCCGGCTGACCTCCCGCGTCGACCACGACCTGGAGCGGTACGGGGAAGCCGCCGGGCTGCGCGACTTCGAGGGGCGGTCCTTCCGCGGCTGGCACCGCCACATCACGCTGGCCTCGGCCGCGCACGCCCTCGCCGCCCTCGGCGACCTGCCGCCGGGCCACGAGCGGGCGGCCCCGGGCACACCGGCCGGGGCCAGGCGCCGGACCGGCTACCCGTCCGCGCTGTCGGCCTGACGGGGCAGCCCCCGGTGCGTGCCGCCCTGCCGGTGCCGCAGCAACTCGCGGGTGTGCAGCAGCCGCAGCGCGAGCTGGATCTCCAGCGCCCGGGACGGCTCCTGCCAGTCGGCGCCGAGCAGTTCGGTCAGCCGCTCCAGCCGCCGCGACACGGTGTTGGGGTGGACGTGCAGGATCCCGGCGGCGCGCGTCGGACTGGCCTGCGAGGCGAAGTACGCCTCCAGCGTGCGGACCAGCTCAGCGTCGCGCTGCTCGTCGTATTTGAGGACCGCGCCGAACGTCGAGTCGATGTACCGGTCCACGTCGAGGTCGTCGGAGAGCAGCATGCCGAGGAAGCCGAGGTCGCCGGTGGCGGCCGCGGTGCCCTCGCCGCCGAGGGCGATCAGGGCCTCCAGGGAGCGGTGCGCCTCTTCGTAGACCTCCTTGATCTCGGACAGCACGCGGGCCGGCCCGGCCGAGCCGACCGAGACGGGCTGGCCGAGCAGCCCCGAGATCTCGCGGTGTACGGCCGAGGCGGCGGCGGACGGATCGGGGTCGGGCAGCAGCAGGACGACGCAGCCGCCGTGCACGGTCTTCAGGCCGGCGTTCCGGTGGGCGTAGAGGGAGGCCCAGGCCACGGCCTGGCCCTGCTCGACGCCTTCGGGGCGGACCACGACCACGGAGTGCGGCCGCTCGGTGTCGATGCCGAACCGGCGAGCCCGCTCGGCGAGTTGGCGCGGCGAGCGGGTGGTGCCGACCAGCAGGTCGTCGAAGAGTTCGTCGCGCACCGGACCCGCGGTGACGGCGGCGCCTCTCTGGAGCAGCAGCACGAGGGCCGCGGCCCGGCCGGCGTGCCCGAGGAATCCGGCCTCCTCCGGTCCGGGAGCGGTACGCGTCCGGAGCAGCAGCACACCGAGCTCCTCGGTGCCCGCGCACACGGGCGTGGCCCACAGCACCTCGGCGGGTGCGCCCGCATCGGGCCCGGGCCCCGAGTGGGGCTGGGACTGGGACTGGGACTGGGCGGCGGAGTCGGCGCCGGCGGCCGCCCCGCTGCCCGCACCCGCGCGCGGGACCGCGCCCGCTTCCAGGACCGCACCCGCACGCGGTACCCCGTCCGCCCCCGCGACCGGAGCAATCCCCGCCGCCGTGACCGAACCCGCGACCGCAAGCGCCCCCGCGACCGGCACCGGCCCCCGGGCGGCGAGCGCCGCAAGCGCGGCCTTGGCCACGGCTTCCTCGGGGAGCAGGCCGGCGCGCGCCGCCGCCTCGGTGGTGCGTCCCAGCGGCCGCCCGGCCGGGTCGTGGATGTGGACGGTCCCGTCGAGCAGTTCACCGGCGACCGCGGCGACCTCGCCGAGGTCCGCGCCGTCGAGGACCATCGCGGAGAGCCGGTCCCGGCCGGCCGCGAGCGCCGTGACCCGGCCGAGTACGGCCCGCTCCCGGGTGCTGCGCCGGGACAGCTGCGCGAGTTCCGTCTTGGTGCCCTCCATCAGCCGGGCCTTCTCCAGCGCGACCGCCGCCAGGTCGGCCAGCGAGCGCATCAGGCTGACCTCGTCGGGCGTGAAGTGGCGGAGCTTGCGGTCGGCCCCGTAGAGCGCGCCGACCGTCGTCGCACCGTGGCAGAGCGGCACCGCCAGGATCGCGCGCAGGCCTTCGGCCCGTACGACCTCGTCGATGCGGGCGGAGTGCGGGAACGCGGTGTCGCTGAGGTAGTCGGCGGTCCAGAACGGCGCCCGCTTGTCCTGCGCGGCCTCGCCGAGGCCGTGACCCGTGTCGATCTGCAGGCCGACGTTGAACATGGTGGTCTCGCCGTCCGACGAGTGCACGTACGAGCCGCCCTCGGGCCGCCGCAGGCTGATGTACGCCATGTCGAAGCCGAGCAGCCGGCGGGCCCGCCCGGTGATCACGCTGAGCAGGCCGTCGAGGTCGTACGGGGAGGTCATGTCCCGCGCGGTGTCGACGAGGGCGGCCATGCCGGACTCGCGGCGGCGGCGCTGGTCCGCCGAGGCGTGCACGGTCAGCGCGAGCTGAACCGCCTGGTCGAGCGAGGCCAGCCGCTCCGGGGTGATCGAGGGGTTGCCCCGGGCCGTGCGCAGCAGGTCGTCGAAGCGCTCGCGCGGGGCCTCCTGGGCGAGCAGCGCGAGGACGGACAGCGCATCGGCGTCACCCGTACCGGGCGCCTCATGCCATATCACGCAAAGCCCCTCAGAATACAGCAAAATTTGGGTCAAATCGGCCTAGGATCGTAAGATACCGCAACGTGGGGCGCCGGGCGGTTTGGGTGGCTGCGGGCGGTGTGCTCCGAGCACCTCAACCGCGCGGGACAGTGTCACCCGCGCACCTTCCCACCCGCACGGACGCCCGGTAACGATGGTCGCGGGGGGAACCGGAGGCCTGACCTCCTCCGGCTCACAAAGGGGTGGGAATGACAGAGTTCACGAGCTACATGCGGTCCCTGGAGCGCAGCCGCGCCGCCCGGACCCGGCAGGACCGGCCCGAGACGTTCACGCTGTGCGGGCGCACCTGGGACCTGCTCGACGACGTGTTCGCGCCCCCCTTCTCGCGCTCCAGCGCGGTCGCCATGGAACTCGCCGGCCTCGCCGAGCCGCCGCGGCCGCACACCGGGTCCTTCCTGGAGGTCGGCTGCGGCACCGGGATCATCGCGGTGTCGGCGGCCCTGGCCGGCTGCGACCGGGTGGTCGCCACCGACATCAACCCGCAGGCCGTGGCCAACACCGAGCTCAACGCCCGGCGCCACGGGGTGGCCGGCCGGCTGCGCGCGGTGCACAGCGACCTGTTCGACGCGCTGGCACCCGGCGAGCGCTTCGACACGATCTACTGGCACTCCAATTTCGTGCTGGCGCCCGAAGACTTCGAGTACGAGCACACCCACGACCGGGCCTACGTGGACGCCGGCTACCGGGCCCACGAGCGGTACCTCGCCCAGGCGCCGGACCTGCTCACCCCCGGCGGCCGCGTGCTGCTCCAGTTCAGCGACCGCGGCGACCTCGACCTGCTGCACACCCTGGCCCGGCGGCACGGCCGGAGCCTGCGCCTGCTGGACTCCCGCCGGGACCCGGAGGGCGCGGAGACCGTGGAGCACCTGCTCTTCGAGGTCGCCGCCGCGACCCCCCAGTGACCCCCCAGTGACCCCAGCCAAGGTCTGTACGGCGGCCTGACCGCCCGCCCTCACACACCTCACCTGCCCGAAAGCCCGGAAACCCCTGTGCGCATCCTCCTCGTCGACAACCACGACTCCTTCACCTACAACCTCTTCCACTACCTCGCCGAGATCACCGGCCGCGACCCCGAAGTGATCCCCAACGACGACTCGGGCTGGCACATGAGCCGGCTGGCGGACTTCGACGCCGTCGTCCTCTCCCCCGGCCCCGGGCACCCGGGGGTCGCCGCCGACTTCGGGATCTGCCGCGAGATCGTGGCGGCGGGCGAGCTGCCCACGCTCGGCGTCTGCCTCGGCCACCAGGGCGCCGCACTGCTGCACGGGGCGACCGTGGACCGGGCCCCCGAGCCCCGGCACGGCCGACTCTCACCCGTGACGCACACCGGCACCGGCCTCTTCGCGGGCCTGCCCTCACCGTTCGACGTGGTCCGCTACCACTCACTCGCCGTCACGGACCTGCCGGCCGCGCTGACCCCCGTCGCGTGGACCGCGGACGGGGTGCTGATGGGCTTCGAACACCGCGAACGTCCCCTGTGGGGCGTGCAGTTCCACCCCGAGTCGATCCTCACCCGGCACGGGCACGACCTCCTGGCCAACTTCACCCGCCTGGCCGCCGACTGGCACGCGGCCCGACCCGCGCGGCCGGCCCGCGCGGTCCGGCCGGTCCCGGAGCACACGGCCGCCGCACCCGCCACGCCCCGGCCGCCCACCCCGGCGCCGCTCCCCGCCACCCGCAAGCTGCGGGTGCTCGCCGAGACCCTGACCACCGCCTGGACCGAAGAAGACGCCTTCGGAAGGCTCTTCGGGCCGGGGCATCCGGGTGGGCCGGGCACTCAGGCCGGCGCGGGGGATCCGGCGGGGGCGAGGGATCCGGCCGAGGCGGGGGATCCGGCCGGGGCGGGGGATCCGGCCGGGGCCGGGCTTCCGGCCCGGACCGGCGACCACCCGTTCTGGCTCGACGGCAGCACCGGCGGCAGCGGAGCCGGCCGGTTCTCCGTGATGGGCGACGCGTCCGGACCGCTGGCGCGGGTCGCGCGGGCCGACGTGAGCGCCCGGACCGTGACCGTACGGTCCGCGTCGGGCACCGAGGAGATAACCGGCGGCCTCTTCGACTGGCTGGACCGGGACCTCGCCGCGCTGCACACCGAAGTACCTCCGCTGGACTGCGCGTTCACCCTGGGATGGGTGGGCTACCTCGGCTACGAGCTGAAGGCCGAGTGCGGCGGTTCGGCCGCCCACACCTCCGAGGACCCTGACGCCACCCTGGTCTTCGCCGACCGGGCCCTGATCTTCGACCACGCCGAGAACACCACCACCCTGCTCGCGCTCGTCGAGGACGACGAGGAGCACACGGCGGACGCGGCACGGGCCTGGCTGGACTCGACCGCCGCCCTGCTCGCCGGACCGCCCCCGGCCGGTTCCGGGCCGGCCGCCCCGGAGCCCCTGCCCGGCCTGCGGCTGCGGCACGGCCGGGACGACTACCTGCGGCTGATCGCCGCCTGCCACGAGGACATCGCGGCGGGCGAGACGTACGAGGTGTGCCTGACCAACATGGCCGAGGCCGCCGGCGACCTGGACCCGTGGGCCGCCTACCGCAAGCTGCGCCGCCTCAGCCCGGCCCCGTACGGCGCGCTGCTGCGCTTCGGGGACCTGTCGGTGCTGAGCACCTCGCCCGAGCGGTTCCTGCGGATCGGCGCGGACGGATCCGTCGAGTCCAAGCCGATCAAGGGC
The DNA here is from genome assembly GCF_036194065.1 of Streptomyces sp. NBC_00239. NCBI lineage: Bacteria > Bacillati > Actinomycetota > Actinomycetes > Kitasatosporales > Streptomycetaceae > Streptomyces > Streptomyces sp. NBC_00239. The sequence continues at coordinate 3,831,600 of NZ_CP108095.1, forward strand.
ACCCGCCCCCGCGGCGCGACGCCGCAGGAGGACGCGGCGCTGGTCGCGGACCTGCTCACCGACGAGAAGGACCGCGCCGAGAACCTGATGATCGTGGACCTGGTCCGCAACGACCTCGGCCGCCATGCGCTGACCGGCTCGGTGGACGCCCGGGACATCTTCCGCGTGGAGACGTACGCGACCGTGCACCAGCTGGTCAGCACCGTACGGGCCCGGCTGCGGCCGGACCGCTCGACGGTGGCCTGCGTACGCGCGGCCTTCCCCGCCGGGTCCATGACGGGCGCCCCGAAGCTCCGCACCATGCAGATCATCGACGGCCTGGAACAGGGCCCGCGCGGCGTCTACTCCGGCGCCATCGGCTACTTCTCGCTCTCGGGCGCGGCCGATCTGAGCGTGGCCATACGCACGGCCGTGGTCACACCGGGCCGGGTCCGCTACGGCGTGGGCGGCGCCATCGTGGCCCTGTCCGACCCGGCGGCCGAGTTCGAGGAGACCGCCGTGAAGGCCGCCCCTCTCCTGTCCCTCACCACCGCGCCGTTCCCGGACCGCGAAAGCGTCTGACCGGGACGTCCCTCATCCATCGCCCCCGCCACCCCTCGCGGGTTGGGCTGTGCTCCGCAGCGCCTGCCCGGCCAGGGGAGTGCAAGGCAGGCCTGCGTCCGTGCCTCTGTCCGGGGGCGCAGGGTGGTCGGGCCTGCTCCCCGGTGACCGACGCGACCCGACTCGGACGCTGCGGACATGGCACCAGCCTGACCGCAGCGGCCCACCCCCGGCAACGCCGCCCGGGACACTACGTCAGGTCCATCGGAACACCCCGCTCCAGGGCTACTCCTTCGGGCCCTTCAGGTCCTTCAGATCCTTCAGATCCTTCAGATCCTTCAGATCCTTCAGATCCTTCAGCCCGTGGAAGTAGATGTGGTACGGGTCGCGCTCGAACCCCTCGGCCTCGTACAGGCCCTGCGCGACGTGATTGTCGTACCCGGTTTCCAGCTGGACCCCGGCCACGCCCTCGGCCCGGGCCCGCTCCAGCACGTCCCGCAGCAGCGCCCGCCCCGCCCCGGTCCGCCGCCCGCCGGGCGCCACGAACAGGTCGCTGAGCACCCACACCGGCGCCATCGACAGCGACGAGAACGTCCGGTACACCTGCGCGAACCCGACGGCCTCCCCCGCACCGTCCTCGGCCAGCAGGATCAACGACTCCCCGTTCCGGACCCGCTCCTCCAGGTACGCCCGCGGCCGCTCCTCATCGACGACCTCGACCTCGTAGAAGTCGAGATACCCCCGAAACAGCTCACCCACAGCCCCCAACTCCGCAACCCCGGCCACCCGCACAGCCACCCCACCACTCACAACAAAACCTCTCCTTCACCCCAACACCACATGCCAACTCCCCCTATCTTCCTGCACCCCGGGAATCGGTGACGGGTGGTCATCGCGCCGGGCCGGCGATCACTCTTCGCAGTGGACTGCTCCCGGGGACAGCACCCCGAGCAGACGAGCAGGAGTTCCGATCAACAGACACCCTCGGCAAGGCGTGCGTGCACCCAGGCAGCAACGCCGCTCGCCGGGCCAGCCGGTGCCACCACACCACGAAGTGAGCCACACGTGACCCCCCAGCCCGCCCCGGAAGACCGCGCCGCGAAAGCCGAGCGCCGGCGCACTGGCGTCGCCGCCTTCGCCACAGGCACCGCCGCATCCCTCGCCTGCTTCGCCTTCCTCCCCGGCCTCCCCCACGTCATCGACTGGGGCGCCGCCCTCGCCTCCCTCGCCACCGGCTGGCTGTCCCGCCGTGCCTGGCAGTCCCACATGACGAGGAAACACGCCATCGCAGCAGTCAGAGGGCATGAAAAAGCCCCAGGTCACGGCGAGTGAGTCCTGGGGCTGATCCGAGCCGCCTTCGGGATTCGAACCCGAGACCTACGCATTACGAGCCCCAGACGCTTCCTGTCGGATAGGTTCACGGGGTGCCATCGTGGGGCGGTTTCCGCAGGTCAACGCGATGTGATGGCACTTCCCCGTGCCAACCCGTGACAACCGGTTCAGAGCAGTTCGGGCACGCGATGGGCACGCATTGGGCACGCGGTGGGCACTCAAAAAGGGGGCCCTGACCTGCGTAAACGGTGCACCTTCAAACCTCACGCTACACCGGGACCCTGACATGCAGAAGGGGCCGCACGGCTCGCGCCGCGCGGCCCCTTTGCCGTCTTTACGCCCCGCCCGCTTCGGGACGCGGCGAACACTTCGAAGCTCGTTCCCGACCGCCACCGGTGGGGGGCAGGGCGTTCAGGACGGCCTCAAGGGCTATGGCCCCGGTGTCCGTGATGTGTCTGTCGTCGAGCAGGATGTCGCGCTTGTCAGCGGTGGCACGCCCTGCTGCGGGTGCTTCGTCGTCGAGTCGGGTACGGCGGACGCGGTACAAGATGCCCCCCTCGTGGCATGGCCGAGTACCTTGCTCGAACATATGTCCGAGGCAAGGCTCGATCCACATTAGCGCCCATATCGCCGCAGGTCACGCGACTACGACGCTCCGTAAGACTCCTCAGCGATCGTGATCGTTGCATCTTCAAGATCAAGATTTTTGAGCGCCTCTTTAACCAACGGCAGATCCTCCGGCCGTGTTCCTGGCTGGTAGGCAACGACGATGGAAACCTTGGGTGTTGACATGCCGAGGATGTCGCCGGCCGTCAATCCGACCCACTCGGCCGCCGCCGCTTTCCGCACCTCGACGGGATCGAGCCCGGTCGCCGCCGCGACTGCGCCGACGATCCACTTGTCGTGCCGGTAGCTCTCGCCGTTCTTGATCTTCGCGAGGGTTGTCCACTGGAGCTTCTTGCCCGTCTCGGGGTCGACTGCCCGCTCGGCCACGCTTCGCAGGGTCGCGCCCGGGACGGCGAGCACCTCGCGAACCATGTCGGTGAAGGGCGTCGAGCTCTCGCCGCCTATGGGGGACACGGGTTCTCATCTCCGTTCTTGTCGCAGAACGCGAACGATCTTATCTAACCAGCCATTACCCCGGATTGCACACCCCGGAACTGCGTTGACGTGCAGATTCAGCCAAGACTAGGTTGTTCTTGTTCGAGAACAGCAACAGACAAACAGTCTGTACCGGGCAGCTTGTGCCCGTCGCCGTTCCTGTCCGAGAACACATGGGGGATCTTGTGTCTGTCGTCTTCACCGGGCCGCCGCCGCGCAGCCGGAACACCAAGCACGCGCTGATCGCGACGGAGCTCGCCGACCGTCCGGGCGAGTGGGCGATCGTGCAGCGGCTCGCGTCGATCGCTCGGGCATCGTCGGCCGCGCAGGCCATCCGCAGCGGTCGACTGGCCGCTTACCCCGACGGCGCGTTCGAGGCGGTCGCCCGGTCTGTCGTTGAGCAGGGACGCGTCGAGCACCGGGTCTACGCCCGCTTCGTCGGCGCCGAGCAGTGAGTGCGGCCGGTCCGCGGATCGGCAGTCTCTGCTCGGGGTACGGCGGTCTCGACATGGCCGTGCAGCAGGTGTTCGGTGGCTCGGTCGCGTGGCACTCCGAGATCGACGAGAACGCCTCGGCGATCCTCGCGCATCACTGGCCCGAGGTGCCCAACGTCGGCGACCTGGCCGCCGTCGACTTCACCACGGTCGAGCCCGTCGATGCAGTCGTCGCCGGGTTCCCGTGCACCGACCTCTCGCTCGCCGGCCGCATGGCCGGTATCGCGCCCGGTACCCAATCCGGTCTGTGGCTGCACGTCGCCCGCGCCCTTGAAGCCCTACGCCCCCGATTGGTGGTGATCGAAAATGTCCCGGGTCTCCTCTCGACGCACGCCCATAGCAACGTGGAACTTTGCCCGTGGTGTGTGGGAGACGGAAGCGATCAGCCTGCTTTGCGAGCACTCGGCGCCGTACTCGGCGACTTGGCCCGCCTCGGGTTCGATGCGACTTGGGCGTGCGTACGCGCTGAGGAGATCGGCGCTCCGCACATCCGACGACGCGTCTTCATCCTCGCCGTGCCTACCGACGCCGAGGGCGAGGGACTACCGGGGCCGGGGGTTCTCGGATGGGCTCGCGAACGTGGTGATGGAGTTGCTGCCGACGCCAGCAGCAGCGGACGGACACCGGGGCCCGGACTACGCCCGCATGGGTCGTCCGGCCTCGGGGGGCGACGACTTGGTGACGAGAATTGCCAGGATGACCCCGCGACGGCCGTCGAGTGGGGAGAGTTCCGCCCCGCCATCGAGCGGTGGGAACGGCTCACCCGCCCCGCTCCCCGACCAACTGACGATCACGGACGGTTGAGCCCGAGATTCGTCGAGTGGCTCATGGGCCTACCCGACCACCACGTGACCGGCGTCCCGGGCCTCTCCCGGTCCGCACAACTGCGGGCGCTCGGCAACGGGGTCATCCCTTCGCAGGCGCCTGCCGGGCGATCGGCGCCCGCCGCTACATCGTCGGCAACCGCTGCCCACTCCACACCCCCGCCGCCCTCGCTGGACACCCCGAGGCACCCGGCGTCACAACTCCCTTAAGGAGACGTTCCCTTGAGCCTCGCCGCGACGGATTGGGTATGGACCCGGTCCCGCGCCCGAGGCGCCGCTCGTCTGGTCCTGCTCGCCGTAGCTGACCGCGCCGGCGCCGACGGCGTCGCCTACGCCGGTACGGCCGCGCTCATGCAGCGGACCCGGGCCGCCCGCTCCACCGTCCGCCACGCGGTCGACGCCCTGCTCGCCTCGGGTGAGCTCGCCGTCGTCGAGGGCCGGATCGGGCCCGGCGGGGAGACGGTCTACCGTCTGCCGCTCCTCGATGAGAGGCGGGCCGAGGACCGGCCCGGACCGGATTTCGACCCGGGCCGGGAATCGGCCCCCGGGGGGCCGGTGAGCGGCCCCGGGGAGGGCCGGACATCGGCCCCGGGGGGACCGGCCACCGGCCCGGGGGAGGGCCGCAGATCGGCCCCCCGGGGGCCGGATACCGGCCCCCAGAACGTACTTCCTACTTACTCACCACAAGAGCAGCAGCCGCGCGTGAGCTCGGCGGCTCTGATCCCTGAATTGCGCCCGCTCGACGACGCCCTCGCCGCGGCCTCGATCACCGTTCGGTGGTCGCTCGGACTCGGGGAACAGCGCGACGTCTACCGGCTGACGCAGCAGCACGGCGTCGAGGCCCTGGTCGACCTCGCCGCCCGCCGCACCGTCCCGGGCGAGGCCCCGAAAGCGGCCCGCTACTGGCTCAAGGTCTGGTCCGACCTCGACCGTCCGTCGAGCACCCCGTCGAGGGCGACGTCGTCGACCGCCGCCTACGCCGACAACTTGGCCGCCGGCCTCGCCCTGCTCAACGCACAGAAGGAGCGCACCCCATGAACGAGCAGCAGATCGCCGCCTTGCTCGCGTTCGCCGGAACGCTCGACTCCCGGGTGCGCCGCGCCCTCGCCGACCCTCAGCAGTCCGCCCGCACCATCTCGGAGTGGACCGCCGCCGTCGCCGACGTTCCCGCCACGATGCCCGACGTCGGATGGGATGCCGCCCGCGCCACCCGCCGGTACTACGAGCAGCAGGGCGGCAACCGCTCGTCGCAGTACCGGCCGATCGAGCCGCACGACCTGCTCGCCGCGTGGGGGCCGCTTCGGGCCGAGCTCATGGCCCGCCACACCGACCCCGTGCCGAACGTCGACCCGGACAACGTCGCCGCATGGCGCGAGGAACTGGTCGGAACCCGAGCCGCGGTTGCCGTCGGACACATCCCGCCCGCGCAGTACCGGGCCGAGATCAACGACGCGGGGCAGAAACGTCTCGCCGCGCTCATGTCCGGGGTCGGCGCCGGGCCTCGCCGGTACCTGCCCGCGCACGTTGCGGCCGAGCTGCGCCCGTTCCGGAAGGCCCGCGCCCACCGCGAGCAGCTCGTCGCCGAGGGCATCCCCGACCCGCTCGGGGTGAAGTGCCCCTACTGCCTCGCCGCCATCGACGAGCAGTGCCGGAGCAGCTTCCGCAACAGGGGCAAGGGCCGGCGCCCGTTGACCGGCGTCCACCCCTCCCGCGTCGATGCGCTGGTCGCTCACCTCGGGGTCGACGAGCAGGGCGAGGCCGAGCAGATCAGGCTCGCCCGGATCATGTGCCAACCGCCCGCACCTCGACGGGATGGCCGAGCTCGGCACACCAGCGGCGGGGGCGGCGACCGATGATCCCCGCCGCCGCCCGAGCCGTGATCGCCGCGCACCTGACCGACGAGCTCGACGTGCAGCCGCACCTCGCGACCGCCGTCGTCGCCGCACTCGCCGACCGCCTCGCCATCGAGGGATGGCACATGACCGACCAATTCCCACTGTTTCGAGGTGCTCACGATGTCCATCAACAGCACCTCGAAGGCGCGCGACCGGTCGCGCCTCGCGCGCGGGAGATCCCGCGCGCTCGGCGCTCCCTCGACCGGCTGCTCGGCCGTGCCCGAACGAACGAGGGGAAGACCCCATGAGTTCGGTCCTGCTCGCCCTCGCCGTCGTGCTCGCCCTCGCGCTCGGCGCGTCCCTGGCCTACATGGTCCGGATCGACGACCGCCTCGACCGCGAGCTACGCCGCCTCGGCCGCACCCCCTGCTCGACCACCTGCACCGCCTGCTCGACGACCCGCCGAGCCGAGAACGGAGAGACCCGATGAACGACACCACCCGAACCCGGTCCCGGCGAGGCCGGACCGCCGCCCGAGAGGGCGTGCGCGAGCAGCGGCGCGCGGCGCTGCGGCTGCTGCTCGCCCGCGCTGACCGAGGCGCTCTTACCCCGGGGGACGCGACCCAACTCCGCGACCTGGCCGAGGCCGAGATCGCCGAGGGCGACCGCTTCCGGCAGTCCGCCGGCGGGCAGCAGACGGCGGCGCTCAAGCTGCGCCACCGCATCGACGCCGCCGAGCAGGCCATGCAGGAGATCGAGGCCGAGCGCGACCAGTACGCCGCCGAGGTCGAGGCGCTGCGCACCATCAAGGGGGACCAGTGAGTTACGCACAGGCTGTGGGTGAGACCGTGCGCGCCCTGCGGGTGGTCCGGGGCCGGTGGGCCGACCTGCTGCTCGCGATCGAGACACCGCCGGCGGATCACTGGCCGCCTCGGCAGCTCGCGCACACCATGCGCGACGACGACGAGCTGCTCGTCGAGGACCGGGCGCCGCTCGTGCTGCGCGAGCACCCCGCCCCGCTCAACCTCGGCGCGCTAGACGCCGGGCGGGCGGTCGAGCGCCTGATCTTCGATCTCGCCGACACGCTCGCCGCCGCCGTCCAGCGCACCGAGCAGGGCGACCCCCGGGCGTGGCTGAGCGCGGACCCGGGCGCACCCGACAACCACCGCGCGGCGGGCAGCAGGCGGCACGGGCTGCACTTCGCGTGCGTGTGGGTCGAGGGCCGGGTGCTCGACGAGGACACCGCCCCCGAGGCCGAGCTCGACGGGGCGATCAGCGCCCCGCCGTACGAGGTGCTGCCGCTCTACCTGCTGCACGAAGCGCGACGTACCGCGCGGATCGCCGAGGCCCGGGTGCTGCGCGCCCTCGGCCTCGACCGGCGCGAGACTCCCCTGCCCGAGCCGTGCCCGTGGTGCGAGGGCGAGCTCACCCTGCACAGCACCCCCGACGGGCCGCCGAGCGTCACCTGCTCGGGCGCGCGCGAATGCTCGGCGCCCGTCCCCCTCGACAGCGGGGAGCAGGTGCGGGTGTGGGAGTGGGGCGACCTCCCCGAGCTGATCGCCGCGCTCGGCGTGGACATCGCCGCCGCGGCGTAGGGGTAGGTGGGGGCCGGTTCTCCCGGCCCCCACCATCACGACTTGATAACACCGCACGCAAACCAACCCCACCGGCCTCCAGTTGGCGCGACAGTTCACCACATAGCGGGATCTCTTGACCCTGCTCGGCCTCATTTTACTTAGTTTAGCTAAGTAAATATTTAGGCTTGTACTCGCGCTGAACTTCTGGAAGGACGAATTACTGATGAAGAACTATTGGGGGCGGGTAATTCGCGAGGCGCTCCAAAGCGGCGACGGCACATTGCGGCTCGTCTTCCTGCTGGGCTTCACCGCGGCATCGGCCGCGGCGCTAATGTTCGCGGCCCGCGTCGTCGGGCTCCTGTAGCCGGAGCTCGGCGGGATCATGCATCACCTGCACTGAGGTTGCATTGTTATCTGTTCGTGACCTAGTGTGGGGAGCGCCTCCGGCGTGCCCGGAACCCAAACGCTGCACTCACGCCCTGCCACCATCCCCCCGGTGGCGGGGCGTTGGCATGTCCGGGAGGTGATCCCGTGGCCGAACCGATCACGGACGCCGACCGCGAGGCGGTCCGCCGACTGCACTCCGAGGGCAGGTCCCGCAACGCCATCGCCCGAGAGACCGGGCGCAGCGCCGCCACCGTCTCGAAGATCGCCGCCGAGCAGGGCCTCGCGTTCAGCGGCGGGGCGCGGGTGGCTGCTGCCACGCAAGCCCGTACGGCCGACGCCGTCACCCGGCGCGAGCGCCTCGCCGACGACGCGCTCGACGGCGCTCTTGCTCAGATCGAGCGGGTCGTCGAGGCCGAGTCCGCCAGGGACGCACGCGACTACGCGACGGCCGCACGCGCGCTCACCGAGGTACACGCCAAGGTCGCCGAGCTCGCCCGCCACACCAGCGGCGGCAGCGCCGGCGGGATGCTCGACCGCCTCGCCGACGCCCTGCTCGGGCCGCCGGGCGGTGACACCGACGGGGGGTGATCCCCTCGGACGGCCACCTCTCCAACAAGCAACTCGCCTCTCTCCGCGAGTCAGTCGCCCGCATCAACGTGTGGCACGGCTCGGTCAGGTCCGGGAAGACGATCGCGAGCCTGCTCCGCTTCCTGTTCGCGGTGCGGCGCGCTCCGGCGTCGGGCCTGATCCTGATCGTCGGCCGGTCGCTCGCCACCATCGAGCGGAACGTGATCGAGCCGCTTCAAGACCCCCTGCTCTTCACCGACACCGCCGCCGAGGTCCACCACACTCGCGGCGCGACCACGGCCGTGATCCTCGGCAGGGTTGTCCACCTGATCGGCGCGAGCGACGCCCGGTCCGAGGGCAGGCTGCGCGGCCTGACCGCGTCCGTCGCCTACGCCGACGAGATCACGCTGCTGCCCGAACCGTTCTTCGTGCAGCTCCTCGCCCGACTGTCCGTCCCCGGGGCGATCCTGCTCGGGACCACGAACCCGGACGGGCCCCGGCACTGGCTCAAAGCTCAGTACCTCGACCGGCAGCACGAACTCGATCTTCGCTCCTGGCACTTCCAACTCGCCGACAATCCCGCGCTCTCCCCCGAGTACGTCGCCGCCCTGGCCGCTGAGTACACCGGCCTTTGGCGACGCCGGATGATCCTCGGCGAGTGGTGCGTCGCCGAGGGCGCCATCTACGACGCGTACGACGAGCAGCGGCACGTCGTCGACACCTTGCCCGCGATGCGCCGGTACTGGTCCGGCGTGGACTACGGGACGAGCAATCCGTTCTCGATGGTCCTGCTCGGACTCGGCGAGGACGGGCGCCTGTACGCGGTGGGCGAGTGGCGCCACGATGCCCGCGCCGCGCGCCGGCAGATGACCGACGCCGCGTACAGCCGCGCCGTCCGCGACTGGCTCGTCGCGCAGGACGTACACCCCGAGTGGACATTCATCGACCCCTCGGCCGCGAGCTTCTCCACGCAGCTTTGGGCCGACGGGTACACGGGCGTCGCCCGCGCGAACAATGCCGTGGGCGACGGCATCCGCAGCGTGGCGAACCTGCTCGACTCCGGCCGCCTGCTCATCCATCGCTCGTGCGAGGGGCTGCTCGCCGAGTTCCCCTCGTACGTATGGGACGACGCCGCCGCGGCGCATGGCGAGGACCGGCCGGTTAAGGCGTCCGACCACAGCCTCGACGCGCTGCGGTACGCCGTGCACAGCACCGCGCACGAATGGCGCGGCCTGCTCGCCCCCGCTTGATCCCCTCCCCCGCTCCGAGGCGCCGCGCCGTGCCTCGGGCCTGACGTGTCGAGGGGGTGGTCGCGTGCAAACGTTGACCGATCGGTTCCTCGCCAAGGTCGCCCCGGGGCCCCTCGGGTGCTGGGACTGGACCGGGCACGTGAAGCCCAACGGATACGGCCAAGTGAAGGTGGACGGTCGCCCCGCCTACGTCCATCGGGTCGCCTACGAACTGACCCGGGGACCGATCCCCGACGGGCTCGTGATCGACCACCTGTGCCGACGCCGTCATTGCGTGAACCCCGACCACCTCGAACCGGTCACCCACCGGATCAACATCCGGCGCGGGGTGAGCCCCGCCGCGCGGCGCGCTCATCAGACGCACTGCGGCCGTCGCCACATCTTCGACAACGCGAACACGTACACCGCCCCCAACGGCACCCGGCACTGCCGCCGTTGCGCAGCAGGACGTGCCCGCACACGACGACGTCGGGAGGTGAGCCGTGCCTCTGCCTGAGAACGGCGCCCCCTGGCCGCCGCCCGCCCTCGCCCGCCCGTACCAGCAGATCAGGATCGACGACGCTTGGTACAGCGGTCAGCACGAACGGCTCGCCGCCGTCTACCGGACCAGTGCGACCCGGCGGGACGGGCGCCGCCGGCTGTGGGGGCGCGACCGCGACCAGCAGCAGGCCATGTCCGATCAGCGCCTGCACATACCCCTGCCCGGTGACATCGCTGGCGCGAGTGCTGATCTCCTGTTCGCCGAGCCGCCCGTGCTCAGCGTCTCCGACCCGGTCACGCAGGACCGCCTCGACGAGCTCGCCGAGTCCGACGGCATCGCGAACGCGCTGCTTGAGGCGGCCGAGGTATGCGCCGCGCTCGGCGGCGTCTATCTCCGGATCACGTGGGACCGTTCGCTAGCCGATCGCCCGTTGCTCACCAGCGTGCACCCGGACAGCGCGGTTCCTGAGATGCGGTGGGGGCGTTTGTCGGCCGTGACGTTCTGGCACGAGCTCACCTCGACCTCGGCGACCGTGTGGCGCCACCTCGAACGGCACTCCCCGGGATGGATCGAGCACGCCCTCTACGAGGGATCACCCGACAGCCTCGGTACCCGGGTCCCGCTCACCGAGCACCCCGAGGTCGCCGACCTGGCCGCCTCTCTCGGCCCCGAGGGCGACGCCCTGCCGACCGGGATCGACCGGCTCACCGCCGCCTACATCCCCAACATCCGCCCGGACCGCGCCAACCGGGGCAGCATCTTCGGCCGCTCCGATTTCGGCGCTCCCTTGTACGACTTGTTCGACGCCCTCGACACGACATGGACGTCGTGGGTGCGCGACATCCGCCTCGCCCGAGCAAGGTTGCTCGTACCCGACGGCTACCTGCGCGACCACGGCCCCGGCCGCGGCGCGAGCTTCGACGACGACCGGGAAATCTGGACCCTGCTCAACATTCCGCCGACCGAGCAGAGCGGTGCGGGAATCACCTTGTCGCAGTTCGCGATCAGGGTCGACGAGCACGAGCGCACCTCGGCCGCGACCACTCGGCAAGCCGTTCAGTCCGCTGGCTACAGTCTCGGCACATTCGGCCTCGACGATCAGGCCGCCGTGACCGCGACCGAGATCCGGGCGCGCGACCGGCGGTCCATGACCACCCGCAAGAAGAAGATCCGCTATTGGTCGTCTGAACTCGCCGACATTCTGCACGCGATGCTCCTGCTCGACCGGGCGCTGTTCACTCCGCGCATCGCGCCGGAGCGGCCGACGGTCGCGTTCGGCCCGGTGGTCAGTGAGGACTCGGCCTCGCTCGCGCAGACCCTTTCGCTGCTCCAGCAGGCACAGGCCGTGTCCACGCTGACCAAGGTCCAGATGCTGCACCCCGATTGGGACTCGACCGCAGTACAGGAGGAGACCGACCGCATCCTCACCGAGACCGGGGCCGCTGTACCGGACCCGATGCAGGCCGGGGCGTTGCTCTGACGCGAGGGGGTGCTCGTGCCCATCCATCCCGCGATGGCCGAGGATCTCTCGGCGGCCGTCCGCGACCTGTACGCGGACGCCGAGACGCGCCTGCTCTCGCTCGTAGCGAGGCAGCTCGCCGACGGGTTCGAGGCGCCCGGGTGGGCGGTCGCGAAGCTCGCCGACATTCAGCCCCTGCGGCGCGCGGCTCAGGGGGTGGTCGACGCCCTCGGCTCGGCCACGCAGCTTGAGGTGTTCTCGGCGGTCACCGAGGCGTACGACGTTGGGGCGCGGGCCGGGCTCGCCGAGCTCGGCGCGCTGTCCGACGCCGACGGCCGGCGGATCGCCGAGCGCACCCCGGGCACCCGGGCTGTGGACCGGCTCGCCGCCGAGACCGTCGATCTCGTGACGGCGACGCATCGCGGGATTCTCCGGGGCGTCGAAGACTCTTACCGGCAGATCATCAGTGAGGTTGCGGCGACGCCGCTGCTCGGGATCGACTCCCGCAGGCAGGCCACACAGCGCGCGATGGAGCGGTTCAGCGACGCCGGTCTGCGGACGTTCGTCGACCGCCGCGGCCGGTCGTGGCAGATGACGAGCTATGCGGAGATGGCCACCCGGACGGCGGTCGGCCGCGCCGCCGTCGAGGCGCACGGCGACCGCCTGCGGGCCGCCGGTATCCGGCTGGTGATCGTGTCCAACGCGCCCCACAACTGCGAGCTTTGCGACCCCTTCGAGGGTCGGGTGCTCGCGCTCGACGGCCCGAGCGGCGCCCGAACGATCGAGGTGGAGCACGCCATCGAGGACGGGCGCACCGTGCGGGTGGACGTCGCCGGATCACTCGACGACGCCCGCCGCGCAGGGCTCCAGCACCCCAACTGTCGGCACTCCACCTCGGCGTTCCTGCCCGGGGTGACCCGGGCGCCGGTCGAGCACTCCGAGGACCCGGCGGGGTACGCCGCCTCACAGAGGCAGCGTGCGATCGAGCGGGCCATCAGGAAGTGGAAGAACCGCAGCGCCGCCGCCGTCACCCCCGAGGCCAAGCGCGCGGCCGAGGCCCGGGTGCGGCAGTACCAAGGCCGGATGCGCGAGCACCTGGCCGCGCACCCCGAGCTCATCCGCCGCCGTGAACGGGAAGCCCCGGGCGCCGGCAACCTGCCGAACACCGCGCCGACCCCGCCGCACGACGCGGTGCAGGCGGCGCGCGTGCGGGCGGGCGACGACCGCACGCTGCCCGAGATGCGCGACGAGCAGCTCGGCGCCGCGCTGCGCCCGGGTGTGCTGGACGAACGCGACCGCGACCGGATCGCCGCCGAGGCGGACCGCCGCGACGAGCAGGCCCTGCTCGACCGGGTCCGCCCCGGTGGTCGCATGGTCGACAGCCTCGCCGAGTTCTCCGACGACGAGCTCGCCCGCATGGCGCTGCACCTCGACGACGAGGGGATGCTGCGGGTGATGGCCGAGGCCGACCGGCGCGACCTCGACGCCACTATGCCCTCGATCCGGACCGACCTGCTCGGCATGTCCGAGCGGGACCTCGCCACCCGTGCCCGCCATGTCCCCGAGGACCGGCCGGCGATCGGCGCCGAGGTCCACCGCCGCCGGATGCTCGGCGCCCTCTTTCCCGGCGGGCGCCTCGCCGCCGACCTGTCCGCGCTCGGCGACGACCTGCTCGTGTGGGGCACGCGTTACGCGAGCCCCGAGGACTCGATACGGATCGCCGCCGAGATCGACCGTCGGTACCCGCCCGTCCCACCGCCGCCCCCGGCGGGGGCGAGCGCCACGGCCACGATCACGGCGCACGATGCCCTCGACGCCGCCATGCACCCGATGCGCCTCGACGACCCGCCCCCGGCCGACCCCGACGAATGGGGGCCGTACGGGGCCGACATCGAGCGCGGCCCGGACGGCACCGAGCACATGTCCACCGCCGAGCGATGGGTCTACGAGCGCGAGCTCGAAGCGAGGGCGTCGCGCGAGGCGTACAGCCGCGACGAGATCCGGTCCATGTACGACGAGCACATCTACGTGCAGTGGCTCGCCGCCGAGGACGCGACCCGGGGTCACATGCTCAACCGCCGCGCCGAGGCCGCCGACGTCGACCCGCGAACGCTGTTCACCGGGCCCGCTCACGTGGCCTACGCCCGAGCGTCCGAGGACCTGATCAGGTTTTGGGAGGACGTCCCCAGGGTGACGCTCGCCGAGTTCACCGAGCAGGTGACCGGCGTCCGCAACGGCGCGGGCGCCACCGCCCGCAGCGCACGCGACAACCAGCGCAACAAGCAGTGAGGGGGTGATCGCTTGGCCTTCCGTGAGGACGCCGTGCGCGCCCGCGCGGACGGGCTCGCCGCCGCGCGGGCCGGACATCCGGTGACCCGATGCCCCCGCTTCACCGACCCCCGGCTCACCGCCGCTTGGGTCCGTGGCTACGCCGCCGCCGTCCGGCCCGCGCCGTAGCCCCTCCCTTCTGTAGGGCCGCCGATCCGGTGGCCCTTTTTCATGCCCGCACGAGCCCCGGAGGGCCGCACCGCCATGCCCGAGAACACCGCCGATCCCGCCGTCGAGGCCGCTCCGACGGGTGAGCAGAACCCCGCCCCGACCGGGGCGCCGTCCGCCGATCCCGCCGCCGCGCAGCAGCTCGCCGAGGCCACCACGCGCGCCGAGCAGGCCGCGGCCGAGCGTGACGAGCTGCGCGCCGCCCTCGACGCCGTGACCAAGGCGCTCAACCCCAACGATCCCGGCGCCGAGAACGACCCGGCCGCCCTGGCCGCCGCCGTCGCCGAGCGCGACCGGCTGCTCGCCGAGCACTCGACCGAGCTGCGCGGCGCCCGAGTCGAGCTCGCCGTCGCCCGCGCCGCCGCCGACGCGGGCGCACGTGGCGACCGCCTGCTCAACAGCCGCTCATTCCTCGCCGCCGTCTCCGGCCTCGACCCCGCCGACAAGGGGTTCGAGGAGCAGCTCGGCGCCGCGATCAAGACGGCGGTCGACGCCGACCCCGACCTGTACCGCGCAGGCCCCGCCGCACCGCCCCGTGCGGGCGCCGAGTTCAACGGCGCCCCGACCGGTGAGCGCAAGCCCGCGACCCTGCGCGACGCCATCGCCGCCCGCCTCGGCGGCTGAACAACTGGAGATCCCCACCTATGGCAATCACTCTTGCCGACGCCAAGCTCAACACGCAGGACGACCTCGACCTGACCGTGATCGACGAGTTCCGTAAGTCGTCTTGGCTGCTCGACAATCTCGTCTTCGACGACGTCGTGTCCCCCGCTGGTGGGGGCGCGACCCTCACGTACGGGTACACGCGCCTGATCACCGAGCGCCCGGCGCAGTTCCGAGCGCTTAACACCGAGTACCCCAAGGCGCAGGCCAAGCGGCAGCGCTACACCGTCGATCTCAGCCCCTTGGGTGGGGCGTTCGAGGTCGACCGGGTCCTGTCCGCCCTCGGCGCTGCGGCGACCAATGAGACCGAGTTCCAGATGAACCAGACGATCAAGAGCGCTCGCGCGTTCTTCTCCGATCAGGTCATCAACGGGAAGCGGGTCACGACCCCGGGCGCCGAGGCTGGGTTCGACGGTCTCGACAAGGCGCTCGCCGGCAGCACGACCGAGATGGGTGCGGGCGCGTCCCTCGACTGGACCGGTTCGGCCATCGGCTCGGACGCGGGCAAGGCGAACGACGCGCTCGACATCCTCGACGAGTTCCTGTCCCTGCTCGACGGCGCCCCGTCGGCGCTCTTCGGGAACAAGAAGACGATCGCCCGGGTGCGGTCGCTCGCCCGCCGGGCCGGCTACTACGACCGGTCGCCGAACTCCTTCGGTCAGAACGTCGAGACGTACAACGGCATCGCCCTGGTGGACCTCGGCGAGAAGGCGGGCAGCATCGCCCCCGTGATCCCGGTCGAGACCCGGGATGTCGACGGCGCCGGAGCGGGCGGCAACATCACCGGTCTCTCGGACCTGTACGCCGTGCGCCTCGGCACCGATGGATTCCACGGCGTCTCGACCGTCGGGGGTCAGCTCGTACGTCAGTGGCTCCCGGACTTCACCACGGCGGGCGCCGTCAAGACCGGCGAGGTCGAGCTCGGACCTGTGGCCGTGGCGCTCAAGGCCACGAAGGCAGCGGCGGTACTGCGGAACATCAAGGTCCAGTGATGGCCCGGTACGCGATCACCGCCCCGCACGACGGCGACGAGCAGATCGGCGGCGTCACCATCGCCGACGGCCGCGCCACCGCGACCGACCCGGGCGAGGGGGTGCTGCTCTACCTGCGCCGCCACGGCTACACCGTCGAGCCTCTCGACGACGAACCCGACGGACCGCCGGACGACAAGCCGGCGGGCCGTTCCGCTGCCCGCAACAAGAGGGGGTGAGCGGTGGCCCGACAGCCCTACACCACCCCCGAACAGCTCGCCGTCTGGCTCGGGCACCCCGCCCCGCCCGAGGCCGAGCGGCTGATCGCCCGCGCCGGCGAGGACATCGACTCGGCTCTGCTCACCGCGATCTACGCCGTTGATGACGACGGCGACCCCCTCGACCCGCCGATCGTCGAAGCCCTCGCCGCGGCGGTCTGCGCGCAGATCGAGTATTGGCTCGGGTCCGGCGATGACGGCACGGGCGCGGCGGGCAGATGGGACTCGGTCTCGATCGGACCCGTATCTCTGTCCGGCCGCGCCGCCTCGACCGCCGGAGCGTCCGGCGTCGAGCTCGCGCCCCGGGCCGCCCGCGCACTCCGGCGCGCTGGCCTCGAACCGGGGCGGGTGATGGCGTGGTGACCCGCGTCCCGCCCTCCCTGCTCCGCCACCGGATCGGCGTCGAGCCCTACCTCGGCGACGGCGCATACGGCCCGACCTACGGCCCGTACGTCGAGGTTCCCGCGCTCGTCGGCGAGGCCGTCCGTATGGTCCGGGCCCCCGACGGTCGGACCGTCACCAGTACCGCGCAGGTGATCGCCGCCCCCGGGCTGGACTGCCCGCCCGGTAGTCGGGTGACCCTGCCGCGCGGTCGCGTCACCACGGCGATCAGCCTCGCCGAGCACACCGCCCCGGGCCTACCGGTCCCCGCGTCCACGGAGGTGGTGTGCGAATGAGCCGCGCCCGACTGCGCTGGAACGGCAACGCTGCCACCGGAGCGATCCGCGAGGCTGCGGCGCGCGGACTGCTGCTCGGCGCCGAGCATGTCCTCGCCGAGAGCCGCAAGCGCGTCCCGATCAACGAGGGAACCCTCGAACGGAGCGGGGCGAGCTCGGTCGATGAGCAGCAGATGACCGCCGCCGTCTCGTACGACACCCCGTACGCGGGACGCGTCCACGAAGACATGACCGCCCGGCACGCCCCGGGGCGGACCGCGAAGTACCTCGAAGGCGTCTTGCCTGAGAGCGCTGGCGAGGTACAGGCGTTGATCGCCGCGCAGGTCCGCCGGGCGCTCCGGTGACGTACAGCGTCGACCTGGCCGACGGAGTGGCGCGGCTGCTCGCCGACGCCGGGCTCGGCGTCTACCGGCCCGACGGCGTGTACGTGGCGGGCGACACCGCGATCACCATCGCCTCGCTGCCGCCGTCCCCCGACCGCGTGCTGTGCCTGTCCCTCTACCCGGTCGCCGAGTCGGCCGCGCTCACGGACACGACCACCGGGCTACAGGTGCGGGTGCGTGCGGGCGCCGACCCGCGCGAGGCCGAGGTGCTCGCCGACCGGGTGCACGACGTGTTGCACGCGTCCGGCCCGCACGTCTTCGGCGAGGCCCGGGTGCAGCTCATCTTTCGCGTGTCCGCCGGCCCGCTCGGCGCCGACTCCTCGGGCCGCTGGGAACGGACCGCCAACTACCACTGTCGCGCCCACCGGGCGCATCCCAACCTCGAATAAGGGAGGTCCCATTGAGCACGCCGCCGTCGCCTGACGACGTGACCCTGCTCGCCCGGCGGTACCGACTTGAGCTCGACATGCCGACCGTCCCCGGAACGCCCGTGTGGACGCTCGTCCCCGGAGTCTCGGAGTTCGCGCCGAAGATCGAACCGACCGCGCAAGAGCTCAACCTCTACGACGGCGAGGGCTACCCCGAGCAGGTCGTGACCATGCTCAAGTGGAGCATCGAGACCACCGTCGCCCACCGGGCGAACCCGGTCACCCTCAAGTTCTCCAGCGCCCAAGAGGCCCTGCGGAAGGCGTCCATGTCCTTTGGCGCCGCCTCTTACGTGCGCGTCCGCTGGTTCGACCGGACCGGTCTCCCGGACGCGTACGAGGGCCGAGCCATCGTGCAGTGGGAGCCGGACGGCGGCGACGCCGCCGAGGTCGACACCGTCAAGATCACCCTTACCGGCTCGGGCAACCTGACCGCGATCACGAACCCGGTCGCGACCCCGGGCCTGCTGTCCGTAGAGGGCAAGACGGCCAAGGCAGGTGACAGCTAATGGCGTTCGAGGCACTCGGCGAGCTACTCGACGAAGCGCTCACCCTCCCCATCCGGGGTAAGCCGTACCGGGTGCCCGCGCCGTCGGCCGAGGTCGGCCTGCTCACGCAGGCACTCGTGCACGCTGCGGCGGTCGCTGCCGACGGGGGCCGCGCCGACGAGCAGGTGCTCGCCGATGCCGCCGAGCGCAACCACTACCGGGACGTACTCGGCCCGACGTACGACGAGCTGATCGCCGACGGGGTGTCTTGGCCCGAGCTCAAGCACGCGGCCCTCACCTGCATGGTGTGGATCGCGCAGGACCGCGTCGCCGCCGAGCGGTTTTGGAACTCGGGCGGCGACCCAAATCGACTGGCCCCGAACCGAGCCGCTCGGCGCCGGTCGGGCGGGGCGAGTACGACGAAGAATCCGGCCTCTACGAGTGGTACGAGCACCCCGTCGGCGCCCGCCCGCGCCAAGGCAAAGGGCAAGCGCCGGAAGTGACTTGGGCTCGGATTCTCGACGAGTGGCCGCTCGTCGAGGCCGACCTGCACGAGACCTACGGGCTCGACCTCAGCACCCCCGGCCTGCTCCAAACGCGCTCGTGGCGATGGCTGCGGGTGCGGGTGCTCGGCCTGCTCAGCACCGAGACGCGCCTCGCGCGTCTGCTCAACCCCTCGCCTGACTCGCCCTCCCCCTAACCGGGGCGGCGCACGACCGACCGGGGGTGAGCGATGGCCCTCATGGTCGGCGAGCTCGCCGCCACCATCACCGTTGACGATTCCGGCGCCGCCGCCGGGGTCTCCCGCGCCGAGCAGGCGATGCGCCAGGGCGGCGACCGGATCGCCGCCGAGGCCGACCGCGCCGGCGAGCAGGCGGGCGACAACCTCGGCGACGGGCTCGCCGACGGCGCGGCCGACGGCGGGGCGGAAGCCTCGCGCGGCATGGGCACCGCCTTGAAGGGGTTCGCTGCGGCGGCGATCGGCGCGGGTATCGGCGCCGCCCTCATGGCCGGAGTCGGCGAAGCGCTCGAACAGTCCAAGATCCCCGGACAGTTGCAGGCGCAGCTCGGCGCGACCGGCCCGGTCGCCAAGCAGTACGGCCAGGTGGCGGGCGATCTCTACGCCGGGGCGATCGTCGAGTCGGTCAGTGACGGCGCGGAGATCGTCAAGGGCATCGCACGGAATGGCTTGCTCCCGCCTGAGGCCACACAGGGGCAGGTCAAGACGTTGGCGACGCAGGTCGCTAGCGCCGCCTCGGTCATGGGCGAGGACGTCTCGAAGGTGTCCCGGTCCGTCGGCGTCATGATGAAGAACGGCCTAGCCAAGTCGGCCGAGGAAGCGCTCGACGTCTTGGTGAAGGGCTCGCAGAACGGCGTCGATGCCGCCGAGGATTTGCTCGACACGTTCGCGGAATACCCGACCGAATTTCGGCAGCTCGGCCTCGACGCTCAGACCTCTATGGGTCTGCTGCAACAGGGCCTAAAGGGTGGCGCGCGGGACGCTGACACCGTCGCCGACAGCCTCAAGGAATTCACCTTGATGGCTCAGTCGATGGAAGAGGCGACGGCCGACGCGTACACCTCTCTCGGTTTCAACGCCGAGAAGATGCAGAAGGTTTTCCAGAAGGGGGGACCGGAAGCAGCGAAGGCGCTCGACCAAGTCCTCGACAAGCTGCGGGGCGTTAAGGACCCTGCGAAGCAGAGCGAGCTCGCGCTCGGCCTTTTCGGCACCAAGGCCGAGGACATGCAAAAAGCGATGTTCTCGCTCGACCCATCCAATGCGGTAAAGGCGCTCGGGGATGTCAAGGGCGCCACGGATGCCGCCGGTACCGCGCTGCATGATAATGCGGCGACGAAGATCGAGGCGTTCAAGCGCGGGATCGAGCAGAAGCTCGTCGGCGCCATCGGGAATTACGCGATCCCGGTCATTGAGAAGCTCGTGAATTGGCTCGGCGCGGGCGGGCTCGGCGGCGCGTTCAGCGCAGGCGCCGCGTTCGTCTCCGAGCACTCGACGGCGCTGTCGATCGCCGCCGGCGTGATCCTGGTCCTGATGCTCCCGACGCTCATCGCGTTGGGTGTCACGGCCACGACCACGACCATCGCGGTTGTCACCGGATGGGCAACGCAAACCGTCGCGGGCGTAACCGCTGCAGGACGGTTTGTCCTGCTCAACGCCACAATGTTGGCGGGTTGGCTCGCGCAGGGAGCGGGCGCCGCCGCGGCTGCCGTGCGGGTGGTCGCCTCTTGGGTCCTCATGGGGACGCAGTCCCTGATACAGGGCGCCCGGATGGCCGCGGCGTGGCTGCTCGCCATGGGCCCGATCGCGCTCGTGATCGCTGCCGTGGTCGCGATCGTCGCCCTGATCGTCGCCAACTGGGACACCATTGTCGGCGCGACAAAGGCCGCGTGGGATTGGGTGTGGGGCAAGCTCAAGGCCATTGGAGAAAGGATTCTACAATTCTTCCTTAACTGGACCTTGGTCGGCCTCATAATCAAGCATTGGGACTCGATCAAGAGCGGCACCATATCCGCATGGAATGCCACGGTCGATTGGGTCCGGGGCATCCCGGGCCACATCGTCGACTTCTTCCTCAACTGGACTTTGGTCGGCCTGATTATCAAGCATTGGGATTCGATCAAGTCGGGTACCGTCCGAAAGGCCGGGGAGATGCTCGATTGGGTGCGCGGCTTGCCGGGCATGATCGGAAGCTACTTCGGCGACTTCGGCTCGATGCTCTACGACAAGGGCCGCGATCTGATCTATGGCCTATGGAACGGCATCAAGGGCATGGGTTCGTGGCTGCGCTCAACGCTGATGTCTTGGGCCAAGAATTTGATCCCGGGACCGATCGCTAAGGCGCTCGGAATTCACTCTCCGTCGCGTCTCATGCGAGACAAGATCGGCCGCTTCATTCCTGCGGGAATCGTCGAGGGAATCAAGGCGGGATCGTCCGCCGTCGACCGGACGATGCGCAACCTCGTATCCGTACCGGCCCGCCCGCAGTTCGCCACCGCCGGCGCGTCCGGCAACGGCACCGCCACGGCGGGCGGTTGGGGGCCGAGCGTCCATATCGAGAACTGGCACGGCGGCGAGCAGAGCCCCGAGCAGAACGCGACCGCGCTCGCGTGGCACATGAAGGCAAGGGGGTGATCCATGGCCCCCGGTGATCGCGTCGCCCGCGCCGGACACGTCCAGTTCGGCGACCTGCTGCTCGGCCCGACCACCCCGTACGGGTGGGAGTCGCTCACCGGGTGGGAGGACTCCCCGGGCATCGACTCGGGGACGGTTCCCCGGTCGGACGGGCACGGCGCCTATCCCGGCCGGCTGCTCGCGCAGGTCCGGACGATCACCCTCGACGGGGTGGCGATCCGGAGCGAGCCCGGTCGGATGGGCGCCGCCGTCCGCGAGCTGTCGACGGCGACCGCGCTCCGCGACGACGAGCTGCCGCTCGTGATCCAGCTCGACGACTCCCCGCCCCTGCTCTCGTGGGCGCGGTGCATCCGCCGGGCCGTCCCCGTCGGGGCGGGCGGGTACGCGATCGGGCTCGTGACCGGGGCGGCGATTCAGTGGGAGGCCACCGACCCGCGCCGGTACAGCGTGATCGAGCAGCAGGTCGCGACGAGCCTTCCCGCGCCCGAGCCGGGCCTCGAATGGGGGATGCCCCCGGGGCCCGAGCGGCTGACCTACCCGCTTCGCTTCGGCGCCCCGGGCAGCACCGGAACCGTCATCGCCGTAAACGACGGCGACGCCCCCTCACACCCCGTGATCACCTTTCGCGGGCCGGTCTCCCTCCCGTCCGTGACCAACGTCCGCACGGGCGAGGTGATCGAGTACGACATCGACCTCGCCGCCGACGACGAGCTGCTCGTCGACACCCGAGAGGGAACAGTCACGCTCAACCGGTCCGCCTCGCGCCTCTACACCGCGACGGCCCGCAGCGTGCCCGAGCAGTCCCTCGACCTCGACCCGGGGCCGACGTCGCTGCTCTTCCGCGCGGCCCCGGGCTCCACCGACCCCCGCGCTGCGGCGTCGATCCGTTGGCGCTCCGCCTTTTGGTAAGGAGGACCCTCCCTTGACCGTGCGTACCGGATGGCTGCTCCCCAACGGCCAGACCCGCGAGGACACCCGACTGTCCCCCCTCGGCGCCATGGCTCCCGAGACGGCGATGACCACCCGCGACGGCGTGATCGCCGGCGGAACCGCGCTGAACGCGACCGGCGCCGGCGCCATGCAGGTGCAGATCGCGGTCGGCCGTGCCGTGGTGCAGGGGACCGAGCCGCAAGGCTCGTATCCCGTGGTGGTCACCGCTCCGGAAACCCTCACCGTCGCCGACGGAAACGCCGCGAACGCGCGCATCGACTCCGTGGTGCTGCGGGTGTACGACGAGCTGTACGACACCAGCGGGCAGACCCTCGCCCGGATCGAGCTCGTGCAAGGCGCCGCGAACGCGAGCCCGAACCCGCCCACCCTGCCCCCGGCCGCACTCAGGCTGTGGGACATCACTGTTCCCGCCGGAGTGTCCGCCGGAACCGGCGGCATCACGTGGGCGAGCGCCCTCGCCGACCGCCGCCGTTTCACCGCCGCCTATGGCGGGATCATCCCCCGAGGGTGGGGGCTGAGCTTCAACGGTGCCTATCCGGGCCAGTACCGGGACAACGGCTCTGGTCTCGACCGGTGGGACGGCACCGCATGGCAGACCCTCGATCCCGTCATCGGGTGGACTGCCCCCGCCCTCGCCGCCGGCTACACCAACGGCGGCAACTCTCAGGGGACGCTGCGGTACCGGCGGATCTTGCTCGGCGGCGTCCTCCACCTGCAATGGCGCGGCGGCGTCTCATGGACGACCAACGCCACCCCACCGGCCAGTGGACAGCCCCTCGCCGCGCCGCTCCCCGCCGCCGCACGCCCCGCGCTGCACACCTCGGCGTCGATCGCGGCCGGCGGCGTACCGATCAAGGTCGACTGCCAGACCAACGGGCATTTGAAGTTCATCGGTAGCCCGTCCCTGACCACGTGGGCCGCGTTGAGCGGGTTGATCTACCCGCTCGACGCGTGAGGGGGTGAGGGTTGATCGCCCCCATATACCGGGTGCTGCTGTGCGACCTGCGGTCCGACCAGGTGCTCGACGTCCTGCCGATCACCGACGTGTCGCTCGACGACTACATAGGCAAGATCGGCAGCGCCTCGGCAACGATCCCCCTCCCGAACCGCGCGGTCGCCGCGCGCGCCCGCGCCGCCGTCGAGCCGGGCCGTACCGCGATGTGGATCGAGCGCGGCTCGGAAATCTGGTGGGGCGGCGTCCTGTGGACCGCCAACCTGACCAGCAACGCGCGCGGATTCCTCAGCCTCCAAGTACAGGCTGGCGGGTGGGCGTCCTACCTCGATCACCGCGCGATCCTCCACACGCAGCAGGCGGTGCAGGTCGACCAGTACGACATCGTCCGAGGTCTGATCGACTACTCGGCCAGTCTCCCCGGCGGCGACATCGGCATCGAGACCGACGCCGAGCAGCTCTCGGGAGTCCTACGAGACCGCACCTTTCGCCGCTACGACGTCCCCCGCATCCGTGAGGTGATCGACCAACTCGCCGCCACCGAAGGCGGGTTCGAGTGGCGCATCATGTCGTACCGCGAGCCGACCAGCGGCCGACGGGTCAAGCGCTTGCAGCTCGGCGCCCCGGTCATCCGCACCGGCGCGAGCGAGGTCGTCCTCGACCACCCCGGCCCGCTCCTCTCCTACGGGTGGCCCATCGACGCCACCGTGCAGGCCAACGTCTGGCAGAGCCGCGGCGCGTCCGACAACAAGAACCAGACGGCGGAGTCGCTCCCCCTGATGAGCGAGCTGCTCGTCGCCGACGAACAGCTCGGCGCCGGATGGCCCCGGCTGGACGGCACCTCGGACTACTCCACCGTGACCGAGCAGCCCACCCTCGACGCGCACGCACGCGCCGACCTGGCCGCCGCCCTGCGCCCGCAGACGATCCCCGAGGTGACCGTCGCGCTCGACCGCACCCCCTTGTCGCCGGCCCTGCTCGGCGCCACCGTCCGCGTGCGCATCCGTGACGACTGGTGGACCGAGGGACTCGACCACCGGTACCGCGTCGTCGGCCTCGCCATCAGTCCACCCCTACGCGGCCGACCCGAGACCGCGAAACTCTTCCTGGAGGCCGCCTGATGGCAGCGATCCCCCTTGACCTGCTCGACCGTATCCGCGAGCTCGAACGGCGGGTGCGCGAGCTCGCCGGCCGCGCCAACATCCGCCCCGCCCTCGACCAGATCCTGCACGGCGACATCACCATCGGCGAGGGCGGACAGCTCATCGCCCAGACACCCGAGGGCATCGCGACCTTCAAGGTCGGCCAGACGCCCCAAGGTGACTGGGGCGTTTTCATCCGTCGTGCCACCGGAACGCGAGCCCTCACGGTCGGCGACGACGTCCTCGCAGAGGATCAGATGATCCGCATTTGGAGCCGTGACAAGGAACGGCCGACCCCGATCCTGATGGATGACGCGTTCAGCGACCGTTTTCTCGGCCGCCCCATGCTGCCCCTACAACTTCACCCCACCCAACGGCAGAACACATCCGACACCAGCTTTCAACCGGCGTGGTGGGGGTCAGGTCCGGCAACCCACGCGGTCGCCGAGATCGAGCTGCACACCTACGCCAACGCCGGGGGCGGGCAGGTCAGGGTCACCATGCGGCCCGAGGGCGGGAGCGCGATCACGGTCGCCGAGTACGACTGTCCGGCCGGCACGTGGACCAACAAGTTCATCACGCAGCCCATGCACGACGTCGAGTTTTTGCAGTGGGTCGAGTGGATGGTCGAGCACCGCAACGTTCAAGCGGGCCGCGACGTCGAGACCCGGCTCTACTCGGCTCTTTACCGCCACACCTATACCCCCGACGAGGCCCCGCGCGTGCCGACCCGCCCCCCGACGGCCACCGCCACCGCACAGCGGGGAACGGGTCCTGCGGCGAGCGAGACGTCGGCCGAACCCAAGCGGCCTGACTCCGTGCGCGCCCCATCAGGGCTGCGCACGGTCGAAGACTAAGGAGGGCCCCGCACTGCTGCCCCCGTCCATACCCACCGTGACCGTGCGCGGTCGCTACCTCGCCCCCGACGGCACTCCGCTGTCGGGGGCGGTTGTCTTCCGCGCTCCCGCTCAGCTCACCTTCCCCGCCGCCGACGTGATCCTCGGCGGACCGGTGAGCGCCGTTCTCGACGCGCAGGGCTCGATCGAGGTCACCCTGCCCGCCACCGACTCGCCCGCCATGGACCCGACCGGGTGGGCGTACATCGTGACCGAGCAGCTCTCAGGAATCCCCGTGGGCCGCTCGTACAACATCGTCCTACCCAAGGCGCTGCCCGAGGTCGCCCTCGCCGACATCGCCCCGACCGACCCCGCGAAGCCCAACTACGTGGGCGTGCCGGGGCCTCAGGGAGACGTCGGCCCGACCGGCGCCCCCGGATCGCGGATCTACAGCGGCACCGCCGCGCCGACTGCCGGTCTCGGTGTCGACGGCGACGTCTACGTGCGGTACGAGACCACCACGTTCCTGAACGTGACCAGCACGACCGTATCGACGTGGCAACGAACGGCCGGTGTGTGGGCGCAGCTTGGCGGCGACGTCCGGGGCGCCGCTTGGTACCTCAACAACACGACGACCCCCAGCACCTCGACGCGCCCCGGCGACCTGCTGCTGCGCACCGACACGGGCGACATCTGGCAGCGCACCGGAAGCGGGTGGGGAACGGCGGTCGGCAACCTTCGCGGGCCGAAGGGAGACCGAGGCGACGCCGGCCCGACCGGACCGGGCGGCGTCGTCCAGTCCGTCAACGGCAAGGCCACCGCCGCCGTGACCCTGTCCGCCGCCGACGTCGGGGCCGTCCCCGCGACGGGTCCCGCAGTCGTCACGCTGCCCGCCGGATCGTCCGAGCTGCCGTTCACGGTCAAGGCCGAGGACAAGGCGACGAACCTTCTGGAGATCCGGGCGAGCGGGTCCATCCGGGTCCAGACCGGAAACGTCTACCTCGACCGCAACCTGCGGATCGGCGACGCGACCGCCGACACAGGCGGGGGAAACGGCGTGATCGTCGTCAAGGACGCCGCCACCGTGCCGACCGCCGCCGCGGCCGGCGCCGCCATCCTCTACAGCGAGGGCGGCGTCGCCAAGGTCCGCCAGAGTGACGGCCAGGTCGTCACCGTGGGCGCGGGCGGGGGCGGTGCGGTCGCGTCCGTCAACGGCAAGACCGGCGTCGTATCGCTCGTCGCGGCCGATGTCGGCGCCCTCGATCAAACGGCAGCAGATATCCGGTACGCGCAGACCTCGGCCGCCGTCCTGCTCGCCGGAACGCAGACGATCAGCGGGTCGAAAACCTTCAGCAGCATTCCGTCGAGCTCGGCCGCGCCGACCACCGCGAACCATCTGACCCGCAAAAGCTACGTTGATGCACTCGGGGGCGGCGAGTGGTTGCCCAGCGATCACGGGCTGCTCACGTGGGCATTCGACCCCGCGCTCGGCGCATCAACCGCCCTCTACCCCGGCAGCGGCCCGATCCGGATCACGGCCGTGATCCTGCGCGTGCCCGTCACCGTCAACCGGATCGTCTGGTTCGCGACCGGCTACGCGGGCGGACTCACCACCGGATCGTGGGCAGCGCTCTACGACTCGGCCGGTACCCGCGTGGCCGCGACGGGCGACATGTCCACCGCCACGTACGAGCCGGCCGAGGTCCACACCGCCGGCGGGGCGACGATCAGCTCGCCCCTGACCGCGCCGTACGCGGCGCCCGCCGGCATCTACTACGTCGCCGCCCGGTGGCAGTACAACGTCGGCACGGGCGACGGGCCGATGCTCCTCGCCTCGGAAAGTGGCGCGGGCGCCCCACCCAACGCTTTCGGGCAGACCCCGGTGAAGCGCTTCGGCGTCTACACGACCGGCGCCGCCGCCGCCCCCGCGACCATCAACGTCGGCGCCATGGAGAACGGCGCTAACCGCTTCTGGGTCGCCCTGTCCTAACTCCCCCTTCGCCTCTCTTACGCCCCGTGCCTGTTGGCCGGGGCCTTTTTCATGTCTGGAGACACCCACCCATGGCAACCCCGTTCAGCCCCGATCGGCTCGTCGAGATCCTTCGAGCCGAGGGTGTGCGCGTCGTCGAGTACGGCCAGTGGCGCACCCACAACCGCAACCACAGGGGCAGCTTTGGCCCGATCAACGGCGTGATCATCCACCACACCGTGAGCTCGGGCACCGAGTCGTCGGTGCGGCTCTGCTACGACGGGTACGACGACCTGCCGGGCCCTCTCTGTCACGGAGTGATCGCCAAGGACGGCACCGTCTACCTGATCAGCTCGGGCCGCGCGAATCACGCGGGCGCGGGCGACGGCGACGTGCTCGCCGCCGTCACCGACGAGCGGGCGCTGCCCTCCCCCAACGACCGCAGCGCCGACGGCAACGTGCACTTCTACGGGTTCGAGTGCATCAACCTCGGCAACGGTCGCGACCCTTGGCCTGCCGAGCAGCTCGACGCGATCGAACGCGCCTCGGCGGCGATCTGCCGCGCGTACGGATGGAGCTCGGCGAGCGTCATCGGCCACAAGGAATGGACCTCTCAGAAGGTCGACCCCGTCGGATTCAGCATGGCGGACATGCGCGCCCGGATCGAGCGCCGCCTCGGCGGAAAGCCCGAGCAGCCCAAGCCGACCCCGCCGCCGGCGGCGCGCTTCGAGCCGTTCCCCGGCGTCGGCTGGTTCAAGGCGAACCCGCGCTCGCCGATCGTCACGGCGATGGGCCGCCGACTCGTCGCCGTCGGGTGCTCGGCGTACCGCCAGGGCCCCGGGCCGCAGTGGACCGAGTCCGACCGACAGAGCTACGCCCGGTGGCAGCGACAGCTCGGCTACTCCGGCGACGACGCCGACGGCTGGCCCGGCCCGACGTCATGGGCCGCGCTCAAGGTCCCCAAGGTCTGACACCCGCCCGCGCCCGCCCGCACCCGCGGGCGGGCGCCTCGCCCCACCCCCATTCGAAAAAGGAATCGCCCATGACTGACGCGTCGCGTCGCACCCTTCGCACCGTCGTTCAGACCGTGCTCGCCCTCGCCGCCGGTCTCCCGCTGATCATCGACGCCGCAGGCATCCCGCAGGCCGCCGCTGGCGTCGGCCTGGCCCTCGCCGTGGCGGGCGGCGTAACCCGGGTGATGGCCCTCCCGGTCGTCGAGAACCTGCTGCCCGGATGGCTGCGCAGCGCGCCGAGCGCCGACGACGAGCTGCTCGCCCTCGACCGCAGCCGGGACGGGCGCCCGTGACCGACCCGACCCCAAGCGACGTCGCCCTCGAACTCGAAAGGCTGCGGGCGACCGTCGAGACCGGGTTCGCCCGTCTCGACGGGGCGCTCGCCCTGCTCGTGCAACGGTCCGACCAACTCGACACCCGCCTCGCCGACCACGAGCAGCGCCTTGACTCCCTCGAAGGGAATCGGTGGCCACTCCCGAGCATCGGCGCCCTGGTCGGCCTCGCTGGTCTCCTCCTCGCCGTGCTTGCCCAACTCCGGTAGTTCGCCGCCTTGGCGCCGTGGCCGCCATCGTCATCCCGCACGGCTAAACACCAGTCCGCAACGCAGGGAGCCCCGCTCACGGCTGTGGCCGTGAGCGGGGCTCGCTTCGTCTTGTCAGATCAAGTCGTCAGGGGCGAACGACTCGCCTTCAATGTAATACTTGCGCGCGCTTTCTGAGGTCAGTGCCTTTGGGTACATCACGACATAGCCCGGCAGGACCATGATCCGCCAAGGGGATGGCAGTTGAGCGCTCACGAGATGGAAGAATTCATCGGCAGTCATCGCCGGCGTATCGAGAGTTACCTCGAAGTCGGAGTAGAACTCGACCTTGACCTTGTCTCGGTAATAGGCGTAGCGGAAGAGGTAGGGAAGATTCGTCTTCGCGATGTGAAGCAGGCTCTTTAGGTCAGACTTCCCGACGGGCAGCCCTTCTATCAGCCAATCCAGGCGTGCTGGGTACAGCTGGTCAAAATGGTCGGGCTCGAAGAAGGTTGTGTCCCGATTCTGCCCTGGATCATTAATCCCGAAGCCATTGTTATTCCAAGGCGCTTCCCCAGCGCCTTGATGCTTCTTGATCAATAGTTCTTCAGGGGTGATGGCGTTGAAATCTTCATCGACAGATAGTGCAGTGAACTTGATCTGGTCGAGTTCTGTATTCTCGCGACCTTCCAGCTTCGCCAAGTGTCTGGCCAGGCGCTGAGGCAGCGTCTTGTCCGCCTTGCCGATGTAAACCAACTTGTCGTGGCGGTAGAGCTGGTACACGCCCTTGCGTGGCGGAAGCTTCGCGATGTTGTCCCGCGTGAGGGGGGCCTTGATGAGGGCGGCGAGGTGTTCCGCGAGCTGATCGCCGAGTGCCTGGGTGATGCTGAGCTTGAACTCCGCGTAGTTGCCCAGGCCTGCCTGGTCGCCGAGCGTCATGAGTGACGGCCCCTTCCGTGAGTGATCGCTGTCACCTTAATGGGTGGCACTGGTGGCCATGTGGCGCGTCTTTCTTGAAGTGACCTGATGATCGTCAACTCCGCGGTATGCTTCGCACATGCCTGAGCTGCGAGAAGAACGCCATGAGGTGGGGACGTGTGTCGAGCTGTTCGCCGGCGGCGGGGGGCTCGCGATGGCTGTACACGCTGCGGGCTTCCGCCCGCTCCTGGTGAATGAGTACGCCAAGCGGGCGTGCGAGTCCTTGAAGAACAATCCGCCGGACCCCGACGAGCCGGAGAAGCGTTGGCCGCTCATCCCGGGTGACGTGCGTGACATCGACTTCACCGACCTCGTCACGGACGAGGTCGACGTCCTCGCCGGTGGACCGCCCTGCCAGCCGTTCAGCCTGGGGGGCGTCCACAAAGGCATGGAAGACGAGCGGAACATGTTCCCGCAAATGTTCCGCGCCATTCGCGAGATGAGACCGAAGGCGGTCATCTGCGAGAACGTGCGCGGGCTACTTCGACCGTCTTTCAAACCCTATTTCAAATACATCTTGAACGAAATGCGCCTGCCGTTCGTGCAGCGCGACAAGGATGATTCGACGTGGGAAGACCACAATGACATCCTTGAAAAGCTGATCGCCAACGACTCGGTTGAACTGTCGGAGCGATACGACGTCAAGGAGATGGAGGTCAACGCGGCTGACTACGGTGTTCCGCAGATTCGGAACCGAGTAATCATCGTCGCGTTCCGCGCCGACCTCGGCGTCGATTGGGAGGAGTTCATGCCCAAGGAGACGCACTCCGAGGAATCAATGATTCACTCCATGCGCGAAGGCGGACCCTACTGGACGGAACGGCACAAGAACGTGCCTGCCGATGTCCGCAAGCGTGTAATCGCGAACCTTCCGAAACTCGACTACGAGAACAAGAAGACCAAGGCAAAGCTGGAGCTTAAGCCGTGGCTCACCCTGCGTGACGCCATCGCGGGAATCGACGAGAACGAGGGCAAGCCGCTTCCGTACGTCACGGAAGCCGCTGTCAAGGACAAGCTCTCAGTGGGCGACATCGCCGACCACATTGGGTGGCCCGGAGCTCGAACCTACGCCGGGCACACCCCGAACGTGCTGGATCGGCCCGCGAAGACCGTAAAGGCGGGTGTGCATGGTGTGCCGGGCGGCGAGTCCGTCATGCAGCTCGACGACGTCAACTTCGTCAACGCCGGCGGCGGAAACGGATACCGATACATGACCGTGCGGGAGACCGCACGAGTCATGACGTTCCCGGACCGTTGGATTCTCGACGGGCCGCGGGGAGAGAAGATGCGGCAGTTGGGTAATGCCGTGCCCGTCAAGCTCGGGGCGGCCTTCTCAAAGGCTGTTGCCAACGCTCTCAAGTCGGTCGGGGCTCTGGAGGACCCGGAGAAGCGGAAGTGACTCAAGCCGCAGGCGATCAGCAGAGGCGTTGGAAGGATCAGATGCCTCCCGATCGGGCGTGGAAGCCGAGAGAGGGGATGAGCCGGGACGCCCGAGCGGCTGAGCAGGACCGTGCCGCTGGCGGCCGCCTCACCCGTGCGGTCGACATCGGCAAAGGCCGGTACGCGCGTGCGTCTGTCGCGCTGCGTCTCTACCGCAGCACCCGCCGCATCCGTGCCTACCTACGGTGGTCGCAGGAGGGCGAGACACACGAACGGTATGTCGGCGAGGTGGACGCCGCGACTCGCGCTGCGAACCTCGCGCAGGCATGGGAGATAGCTCATGCCGCCGGTTACGTGACGACCGAGACCGTTCCCCCCCAGTCGTGGGCGTCCTCCCCCGCTTCCCGTGCCGTCATGTCCGCCAATAAGGGACGAGACACAAAGCCCGAGAAGCTGTTGCGGTCCGTACTCCACAGACACGGACTGAGATACCGCGTGGGCGTCAGGCCGATTCCCGACCTGCGCCGGACCGCCGACGTAGTTTTCACCAAAGCTCGCGTGGCTGTCTTCGTCGATGGCTGCTACTGGCACGGCTGCCCGGAACACCACCGGCCCGCCAAAAAGGGTGCGGCGTTCTGGCAGGAGAAGATCGCCGGCAATCGAGCCCGGGATGCCGAGACCAACGAGGCGCTGCGGAAGGCCGGTTGGCTCGTCGTCCGGGTCTGGGAACACGAAGATCCGCAGCAAGCCGCGCAGCAGGTGATCGAGGCAGTGCGGTCGAGAGAAAAGGCACCGCTGAGCGTCGACGACCAAGGCTGACCCTCACCAGCTCTCAGCGCGCCCCGCTCTCCGACCCCGTGTCGGAAAGCGGGGCCTCTTGTTGTTGTCCTACGGTTTCCACCCGCCAGACCTCCACACCTGCGGCGCGCCATGGGTACCGTTCTGAGGTATGAGCCCCGACGGATGGAGAACGGATGCCTCGCCGACCGCTTGAACGCCGCCGTCGCCTCACCGCGAGGGGGGCGCGTTGATGTTGGAAGAAGCCGAGGAGATCGGCCGCCGCGCCCGTCGCGCACGGCTCCGTCTCGGGATGCCCCAGGCCGACCTCGCCGTCGCCTTGGGGAAGTCTCAGGGGTGGGTATCGAAGATGGAACGCGGCCTGATCGAGCTTGACCGCGTCGGCCTGCTTAATCTGGTTGCGGCTGAGCTACACGTACATCCGAATGACCTCATCGGGCGCCCGTACAGCAGCTCACCGAATGAGAATCAGTGGCAGGTCGCGGCTTCGTCCATCCTGCGTGAGCTGCGCCGCTACGACCTTGCGCCGGTGTTCGAAGGAACGCCACGACCTGCGCGGGAGTTGTGGCAGGAAGCAACCCGCTTGCACCGTCTGCGAGACGCCGCGGCCAACACCGCGATCATGCAGGTTCTCCCCGACCTGTTCCGCGAATCACGCGCCCTTGCCGAGGCGACCACCGGCCACGAGCAGGAAGAGGCGTACGCCATCTACGCCGTGTGCTGCAAGTTCGCGCACACAGCCGCTCACGCCCTCGGCCACCCCGAGCTCGTCGCCATGTCGTGCGAGCGCGCCGCATGGTCAGCTCGGCTGTCCGGAGACTCCGTCATGCCCGCCGTCGCCGATTGGATGCGGGTATGGGACATGTGGGCAACTGCCGATTGGGAAGATGCCGTTGCCCTATCTGACAAGGCGATCAGCAGTGTTCAGGAAGGTTTCGACCAAGGCGAGCCGCTAGCCCTCCGCGCGTGGGGATCACTGCAACTGCGCGCCGCCGTCTCCGCAGCGCGCGGCGGTCGGAAGTCCGAGGCCAAGGACCGAATCAAGCACGCCAAAACTGCCGCAAAGCGGTTGGGGCAGTACGCAGGTCCACCGGTGTACGACCGTCACTCACTGACGTTCTCCCCGGGCAACGTGCAGATCCACGCCATCAGCGTGGCGCTGGAGATGCGCGAGCAGCGGGACGCCCTGGCCATAAGCCGGCGCACCGACCCGGCACTGATCGCGGCGCTTCCCAACTCGCGACAAGGTCACCACCACATGGACCTTGCCCGCGCATGGCTCTGGGATGGCAACCGCGACAAGGCATTGACCGAGTTGGAGACCGCCGAGCGGATCGCCCCGCAGCTCATCCGCAACCATCCGATCGCCCGGTCAACCCTGCGTGGCATCGTGTACGCCGAACGGGCAGTCACTCGCGAGAAGCTGCGCCGCATGTCGGACCGCTTCCACCTCGACGGCTGAGTGCGGTATTCCTCCGGTTCATATTGGGCTGCTATCCGCGTCCTAACTTCGGGGCATGGCCGAACAGACCGCAGTGCAACGCCCGGCGCATGAAGCGCAGTTACGCGCGGGCGACCCGTTCCATCCACGCTTGGGTGACCTCGCCGCCGACCTCGCCAAGGGCGGGAACATCGGTGTCGTGGTCACTCTGCCGAGCGACACCTCAGCGTCGTACCACCTGCGTCCCCCGGGCGGTGGCCCGGAATGGTCCGCCCGCGCAGACGGTACGACGCTGCGCCCCGTTCCGGCGAAGCCCACCCACATCACGCCCATGCAGGGTGATGTGATCTACGACCACAGGGCCGAGCAGGCCGCCCTACCGGTTGTGATCCAGAACGAGGACGGCGGCTCTACTGAGTCCGTACTCATCCTCACCCCGAGTCAGGTCGAGCTGTACTACATCCAGCTCGGGCAGCTCATCGAGCGCCGCGAAGAAGCGAGGGGCGCGCGGTGAGCGCGCGCGTGCTGACGCTCGCCCCGCCGGCGTCAGCACGACCACTTGCGCAGACCGCCCTCGCGTACCGGTGCGAGACAACGGCAACTGACCTCACTGGCTCCCGCGAGGTACTGCTCGCTGTCTATCGCGCTAGTACACCGCGCCTCGCCGCCCGATGGCTGCGAGTCGAGGCTGAACGGCTCGCGCGCCGATTGTCTCTCGATCCTCAGTCATCGGCCCTGCGGGACGCCCCGCTCTCGATTGTCGATCCGGCCTATCCACGGCCCGACGATGCCCTACGCGCTTGGCGCCACAGCGAAACCGAGTACGAGCGGGCGATACGCGTGCTCAGCGCCGGCGACGCCTATCTGATCAGCGTCAGCGACTACGACGCCCGGTACTGCCTGAACGTCTACCCCGTTCCGGCTCGCGGGCCGTCCGCCCCACCGGCGCCCGCAGCGCGTCCCCGCTTCACACTCGGGGGCTTGGGCCGTCATCGCCGAGCGCCGTTTCGCGCCTAACCACCGCCACGCTCCCCACCCCCACCGCACCTGTCCTGACCCTTACCGTCCCCCCAAGGGAAGTGAGTCCATGGAACAGTTCGAGCGTGCCCGCCTCGACTCGTATTTCGCGCGCATCTCGCGCACCTTCGCACCTCGCGAGCGCCCCGCGTCCTTCTTGATCACCCACCTGCTCCCCGAGCGCCCCTCGTTCGTCCGGGGCATCGGCACGTCAACCGACCTGCGCGTTGTCCTGCCGAAACCCAAGAGCATCGACCCGGCCGCCCGCCGCACGGTCGAGAAGATGACGCAGTGCGACACCCTGACCCGGGAGATGTTCGAGGACCCCGACACTGCGGTTGACTACTTGGAGTCCCGAGCCGCCGGCGAGGACGTCGTCTTGTGCGACGTGGGCGGCTACTTCGCGCCCGCCCTCGACGCCCTGTGTGATCGCTTCTCCGGTCGCATCCTCGGCGTCGTCGAGGACACCGAGAACGGGCACCGTCGCTACGCCGAGCGGGACAAGCTGCCGTGCCCAGTCGTGTCCGTGGCCCGCTCACCGCTCAAGGACCCCGAGGACTACCTCGTTGGTCAGAGCGTGGTGTTCTCCACCGAGGCGCTCATGCGCAGCCGCGGCGACATCCTGCACGGCAGGAACGCTCTGGTCCTGGGGTTCGGCAAACTGGGTTCGAGCATCGCTCGCCTGCTGCACGCCAAGGGCATCAGGGTCACGGTGTACGACATCGACCCCGTTCGGACCACACAGGCGCTCTCACAGGGGTTCGGCGTCGCCCGGGACCGTGACACAGCCCTGCACGGCGCCGGACTCGTGCTGTGCGCGACGGGCAGCGTCTCCTTACGCGGGGAGGACTTCGCGACGCTCAGGAACGGCGCCTACGTCGCAACGGTGACCTCAAGCGAGGACGAGCTCGACCTCGCCGCGCTTCCCGATGTCTACCAGCAGACCCCGAGCGCGGATCACGTCACGAAGTACCAGACCACCGGGCACTTCTTCTACCTCCTCAACGGAGGGAACGCCGTCAACTTCCTGCACGGCGCGAGCGTAGGCCCGTTCATCTTCTTGGTTCAGGCCGAAATACTCGCCGGAATCAAGAAGCTCACGCACGGGGAGCTCGGCCACGGTATGCACGAGGTCGGCGCCGCCGACAGGGCCACCATCGCCGCTACGTGGCTCGACTTCTTCAACCGCAATCAGTAGGGAGACACCGCACCATGCCGATCACGGCACAGCACGTACGCGAGACCCTCGACGCCTATCTCGACCAGCACCCGGCGGACAAGGACCCGCTTGCGCCTCTCTCCGAGACGCTCGACGTCGCGGGCGACACCATCGGGTCACGGAAGGAGTTTCGAGGCCACGCCACGGCCGGCGCAATCCTGCTCCGCGCCGACGGTCGCGTGCTCACCATCGAGCACCGCGCCCTACAGAAGTGGCTCTTGCCGGGTGGCCACATCGAGACGGACGACGACACGCTGCTCGACGCAGCGCTGCGCGAGCTGACCGAAGAGACGGGCATCCGGGCCGAGCAGGTCGAGGTCGTCGGCGACGGTCCGCTGCACATCGACGCTCACGTCATCCCGGCGAACGACGCCAAGGGTGAACCCGAGCACATGCACTTCGACTTCCGGTTCCTGTTCCGCACCACGGTGGAGGCGGTCGAGCTCCAGGAGGAGGAAGTCACCAACTTCTCGTGGCAGTTCGCGGACACGCTCACCGCAGAGCCCCTGCGTAGTCGCGTCCTCGCTGCCGCGCGCGGCTGACCGAGCAGCGCCCCCGACCGGGCTCGCTGCGGCCGTACTCGTGCTCCCCCACGGGGCCGCGGCGTCCCGCCGTGCCCGTCCGCTCGTCGCCCCATCCCCCGAGGGTGGCGAGCGGACGGTTACTCGGCCTTGGGTGCTGCGCTCCGGTCGAGGACGAACGTTCCGCGCTGCGGCACGGTGTGCACATACCCCTCGGTGCGCAGGTAGTCGACGGCGTGGCGAGCGGTATCTCGCGCGACCCCGAACTCGCCCTTCATCGCCGACTCGGACGGGATTCGCCGCCCGACGGGCAGTTTCCCGCTCTCGATGTCCTCGATCACGAATCGCGCGATCTGCACGTAAACCGGGGTCGCCGACCCATGGTCGACCTCTCGCGCGGGTCCTTCAGTCACTGCCATGCCAAGAGGGTAGACAACTGGCCACATCGCCGAGCGTCGCCGATCGTTGCCGTACGTCGGTAGACGTAGGTAGACAAGTTGGCTACCGTCGCCAACGAAGAACCCCGGCAGGCCGAT
Organism: Streptomyces sp. NBC_00239; assembly: GCF_036194065.1. Classification (NCBI taxonomy): domain Bacteria; kingdom Bacillati; phylum Actinomycetota; class Actinomycetes; order Kitasatosporales; family Streptomycetaceae; genus Streptomyces; species Streptomyces sp. NBC_00239. Next base: position 3,868,252 of record NZ_CP108095.1, read on the forward strand.
TAGGCCCGGCCCGCCGGGGGCCGAACATCACCAGCTTTCGAGGAGCTGACGACATGCGCGACCTTATCGCCCCCCTGTACCCGCTGCTATGGCTGCTGTGGGCCGCCCCCTTACTCCTGCTCCCTCTCCGCACCAGGAAGCCGGGCCGGCACTCCGCCGAGCACTTCACGGCGCGGCCGACGCCGGTCCAGCTCTCCCCGTCGATCTGGCTCAAGCCGTGGAACACACCGCCCGCACCGCACGTCATCGAGCGAAGCGCGCCGTTCGAGGATGACCTGCCGAACGTCGTCCGACCCTACGTCGCAGGCTTCCCCCGGCCCCGGACCGAGCAGGATTGGCAACGCGAGCGACGCCGCGCAGCAGCCTTCGCCGCCGCAGGCATGGACTACCCGTACAGCTACCCCGGAGCGCCGGCCCACGCGGGCGCCGCCGTATGAGCGCCACCTGCTGCGGCTGCCACCGGGAGACGCACGCCCCCATCCCCGTGCGCTCCATCGAGCGCCAGAGCGGCCCCCCCGTCACGATCTCCGCCTGCCCCGACTGCGCCCCCCGCTACAACCCCGCCCCGACCTACGGCGAGCACGTGAGACGTCGAGGGCTCTGAATAGCGGTAAGCCCCGCCCGGACTCTCCGGGCGGGGCCTGCCATTTGCGGCGCCTACTCGTCAGCATCCAGCGCCGGCGGGGCAGACGCGACGACGCCGAGATGCCGGTGCAGGTCGTAGCGCGAAATCTTGTACGCCCGTCCGTGGCGCAGGACTCGCACGGGATACCGCCCGGTCCGGGCGAGGTGGTAGCCGGTGGTTCGGCCAAGGTGCAACGCACGGTTGGCCGTCTCAAGCGGGATCGCGACGGGAAGCGTCATCAGCTCGTCGTGTGTCATCCCGTTCTCGGTCGTGCTCATCATCTGCCCCCAGTGACATCGGTGTGCACATCGGCCCGGTGGTGCCGAGCGATGCCTAGATCAGCAACTTACGATCAAGGGTGGCGCTTTGCAACCAACAAAGTTAGCTTTGCGATATGCACAGTCACCAGACAGCGGGCGACGTCATCGCCGCGCAGATCCGCCGGCACCGCGAGCGGCTCGGAATGAACCGGCACGACCTGGCCGCCGAGTGCGCGCGCCTCGGCCGCCCCGATCTCTCCTACGCCGTGATCGTCACGATCGAGACCGGCCGCGGCGACGGCAACGCCAAGAAGCGCCGTCAGGTGACCGCCGAGGAGCTGCTCGTCTTCGGCCTCGCGCTCGCCACTCCCCCACTGCTCCTTATGGTCCCGCTCGGGACCGAGGAGACCATCCCCACCGTTCCAAGCGCGGTCCCGCGCGACCCCTACACCGTGTGGCAGTGGATGACCGGCGAGGCGACGCCGACGCTCGACGGCCCCCTCGACGGGCGGTACGTCGCCGACACTCGGCCGATCGCCGGTTCCGGGCAGACGTGGGCCGCCGCGTGGGCCACAGCGGCCTATCCGGTCTCGCTGTATCCCGAGCTCGCGCGGCGCCGCGAAAGGGCCCACAAGGCCCGGCTACGCGCCGCGCTCGATCCATCGGCACAGACCGAGTACGTCGACCGCCTCGACGAGCTCGCGCAGATCGTCAACGACATGCACCGCGCGAGCCTCACCGTCCCGGACCTGCCAACCGAGTTGGCCGAGGACTTGAAGCGGCTCGACCTGCTCGACAACCCCGACCAGACCAACCCGAGAGGTATCGAGTGACCGCGAAGGGAACCACGACAAAGCGCTGCTACTGCCGCCGCAAGGACGGTAAGCCGCTGGGCAGTTCCTGCCCCAAGCTCAAGCAGCGCACGCACGGCGTGTGGTCGATCCGGCAGGAACTGCCGCCGACCATGGAAGGCGACCGCCGCCTGTTCCGCCGCGCCGGATACGACACGCAGACCGAGGCGCAGGGCGACCTCGACAAGGTGCGCGCCCTGCTGAACATCGCCGACGCGGACGACCAGGACGGCCGCGCCCGCCTCGGCGACCTGCTCGCGTTGGTCGGGTCCGGGAAGGAGAGCATCCCCGATCTCGACGAGACGAAGCGACGGTTCGGCACCGGCCAGTCGCTCACTCAGCACATGACCGTCGCCGAGTGGCTCGACCTCTGGCTCGCCGGCAAGAAGGCGCTGCGCAAGAGCGGCCACGACCGATACGAGCTCGACATCCGGTACCACCTGCGCCCCCGGATCGGGCACATCCGCCTCGACCGCCTCACCGTGCCGCACCTCGACGCCATGTTCGAGGGCATCGCCGAGACGAACATCGAGATCACCGAGGCGAACGCGGACCGCCGGGCGGCACTCGCCGAGCTCAAGGCAACCCCGTGGAAGGGAGGAGAGCACCGCGCCCGCCGGAAGGTGATGAGGGACACCATCGACGCGATGGCTCCGTTCCGGCGGGTCACCGGGCCCTCGACGCAGCAGCACATCCGGGCCACGCTGCGGGCCGCGCTCAACACCGCGATAGCCCGGGGCTCGATCACCTTCAACGCCGCGCAGCACGTCGAGCTCGCCGCCGCCAAGCGTCCGAAGGCGATGGTGTGGACCGACGCCCGTATCGCCGAGTGGCTGCGGACCGGCGACAAGCCGAGCTCGGTCATGGTCTGGACTCCCGAGCAGGCGGGCGCCTTCCTGGACTTCCTCGCCGACACCGATCAGCGGCTGCTGCCGCTGTTCCACCTGATCACGTTCCGGGGCCTGCGGCGGGGCGAGGCGTGCGGCGTTCGGTGGTCCGACTACAACGCCGCGACGAGCGAGCTCACGGTCGCGACGCAGCTCGTGCAGGACGGTTGGGAGGTCGTCGAGTCGGCGCCGAAGACCGACAGCGGCGAGCGGATCATCTCGCTCGACGAGTACACCGCCGAGGTTCTCGAAGCGCACCGGATCAAGCAGGGGGCCGAGCGTCTTGAATGGGGCGAGGCATGGACCGACAGCGGTCGCATGTTCACGCAGGAAAACGGGGAGTGGCTGCACCCCGGCACGCTGACCGATCAGTTCGAGCGGCTGGTCGAGCTCTCGGGTCTGCCGCCGATCCGTATGCACGACCTGCGACACGTCGCCGCCTCGCTCATGCTCGCCGCCGGCGTCGATGTCAAGATCGTGTCCGAGACGCTCGGGCACAGCGACAGCCGGATCACGCGGGACATCTATCAGTCCGTCATGCCCAAGGCCGCGCGCGACGCCGCCGAGGCCACGGCCGCCATGGTCCCGAGAGGCACTGTGCGTCGACCCGTTCAGGTCACCGCCGAACCCGAGGCCGAGCCGATCGTCGCCGAGGTCGAGGCAGAGGTCGAGGCCGAACCCTCGAACGCCGAGGTCACACCGGATGCCGGGCACGCAGATGGGCACGCAATGGGCACGCAGGGGGGTGCGAAGATCATTTTGTTCCGCCCCCGCCTGGTCCGGAAATAGCAAAACCCCCAGGTCACGGCGAGTGAGTCCTGGGGGTTCTACAGAGCCGCCTTCGGGATTCGAACCCGAGACCTACGCATTACGAGTGCGTTGCTCTGGCCAACTGAGCTAAGGCGGCAAGCTGCGGAGGGAGCTTTTCCGTGAAGGAGAGGTTCGCATCAGCAGCGGCGCCAAGTCTACAGGGTTATTCGGAGTGCACCTGACCAGGGCGTGTGCGCGGTTGCGGTGGGGCGGATGACACGGGGCATACTGGAGCAAATGTGGTCAGACGATTGGCGTCGGGCCGCGGTGTCGGCATCCCGGAGGGATGGGACGTCACGTGGCCCGAGCCGAGGAGTCAACCGCCCCGGAGGGTGAAGGACGCGACGGGGCCGGAGCCGGGCGGTGGGCGATGCTGGCCGTCCTCTGCGCCAGCCTGCTGCTCGTGGCCATGGACGCCACCATCCTCAACGTCGCCCTCCCCTCCCTCATCGCCGATCTGAGCCCGGACGCCCTGCAACAGCTGTGGATCATCGACATCTACGGCCTGGTGCTCGGCGGGCTGCTGGTGACGACGGGTGCGGTGGGCGACCGCTACGGGCGCAAGAAGCTCTTCCTGATCGGTTTCGTGCTCTTCGGCGTGGCCTCCGTCGTCGCCGCGACCGCGACCGGCTCCGGGCAGCTGATCGCCGGCCGGGTGCTGCTCGGCATCGGCGGCGCCATGGTCATGCCCTCGACGCTCTCCCTGATCCGGAACATCTTCACCGACCCCCACGAGCGCGCCCTCGCCATCGGCTTCTGGGCCGCCGTGGCCGGCGCCGGGGCCGCCATCGGGCCGCTCGTCGGCGGGTTCCTCGTCGAGCGCTACGGCTGGGCCGCGGCCTTCTGGGTCAACGTCCCCGTCGTCGTCGTCACCGTCGTCGCGGGCCTGCGGCTGCTGCCCGAGTTCAAGGCGCGCAGCCCGCACGCACTCGACTGGCCCAGCGCCGTGCTCTCGGTCGTCGGCATCGTGGCGCTGGCCTGGGGCATCAAGCACGTGGCCAAGGGCAGCCCGGGCGCCGCCGACTTCGCGGTCCTCGCGGCGGGGCTGCTCGCGCTCGCCTGGTTCGCGCACCGCCAGCTGCGGCTGCCCGATCCGCTGCTCGACGTACGGCTCTTCCTGAACCCGCCGTTCACCGCCGCCGCGCTCGTCACCCTGATGGCCATGCTGGCGGCCGGCGCCGCGCTCTTCCTGGTGTCGCTGTGGCTCCAGTACGTCCACGGCTACAGCCCGTTCGAGGCCGGCCTGCGGACCCTGCCGACCGCGATCGCCATGCTGGTCGCGTCCCTGCTGACGCCCCACCTGATGCACCGGGTGGGCGTGCGCGCCGTGATGGGGCTCGGGCTGGTCGGCCTGGTCGCCGGCTTCCTGCTGCTCGCGCTGTCACCGGAACCGACCGCGTACGGGTACGTGGCCGTGTTCCTCGTGACGCTGGGGGTGAGCGACGGCCTCGCGATCACCACCGCCGCGTCCGTGCTCGTCTCCTCGGTCCCCGCCGAACGCGCCGGGCAGGCCGGCGCCGTCTCCGAGACGGCGTACGAACTCGGGGTCGGCCTCGGCGTGGCGCTGCTCGGCTCGGTCCACGGCGCGGTCTACGCCCGGCACATGCCCGACGGCGTCCCCGAGGAGGCCCGGGAGTCCATCGGCGGGGCCGCGGAGACCGGTTCCGCCGCCGTGCTCGCCACCGCCCGCGGGGCCTTCGACAGCGCGCTGACCGTCACCTCGTACGTCTCGGCGGGGATCGTGGCGGCCGTGACCCTGCTGGTGGTGTGGATGGTGCCGCGCGGCTTCAAGGTCACCGGCAGCGGCCACTGAGCCCGACGCCCGCCGCCCGTCACCCGTCACCCGTCACCCGTCATCCGTCCGGCGTCACCCGCCCGGCGTCGCGCTCAGCAGCGCTTGCCGTCCTTCGGGGCCTCGCCCGTCAGCAGGTACTGGTTGATCGCCGTGTCGATGCACGCGCTGCCGCGCCCGTACGCCGTGTGCCCGTCGCCGTCGTACGTCAGCAGCACACCGGAGTCGAGCTGGCCGGCGAGCGCCTGGGCCCACTTGTACGGGGTCGCCGGATCGCGGGTGGTGCCGACGACCACGATCGGGGCCGCGCCCTCGGCCTTGAGCGCGTGCGGTGTCCCGGTCGCCTTCACCGGCCAGTACGCGCAGTTCAGGGAGGCCCAGGCGAGACCCGCCCCGAAGAGCGGCGAGGCCTTCTCGAAGGACGGCAGGGCCGCCTCGACGGCGTCCGGGCCGCTGAACGCCGCGGGCAGGTCCAGACAGTTGACCGCCGCGTTGGCGAACATCAGATTGGCGTACTTACCGTTCGGCTCGCGCTCGTAGTAGCTGTCGGCCAGCCCCAGCAGCCCCGCCCCGTCGCCGTCCATCGCCTGGCGGATCGCCTCGCGCAGCTGCGGCCACGCGCTCTCGTCGTACATCGCCGCGATCACCCCGGTCGTGGCCAGGGACTCGCCGAGCGTGCGGCGTTCCCCGGTGGGGACGGGCTGCGCGTCGAGCTTGGTGAACAGCTCCTGGAGCCTGCGGGCCGCCTCGTCCGGGCCGCCGGTGCCCAGCGGGCAGTCGCTCCGGGTCGCGCAGTCCTTCGCGAACGACCGGAACGCCGTCTCGAAGCCGCCCGTCTGATCCCTGTTCAGGTCGATGGCCGGCAGCGCCGGGTCCATCGCCCCGTCCAGCACCAGCCGCCCGACCCGCTGCGGGAACAGCTCCGCGTACGTGGCCCCGAGGAAGGTGCCGTACGAGGCGCCCACGTACGTCAGCTTCTCGTCGCCGAGGATCTCCCGCAGCAGGTCCATGTCCTTGGCCGCCTCGACCGTCGAGACGTGCGGCAGGACCCTGCCCGAGCGCCGCTCGCAGCCCGCCGCGAACTCCTTGAACGCCTTCACCAGCGCCGCGCGCTCCGCCGCGTCGTCCGGGGTCTGGTCGACCTGCGTGTACGCGTCCATCTGCGGCCCGCCGAGGCATTCGACGGGCGCGCTGCGGGCCACCCCGCGCGGGTCGACGGCCACGATGTCGTACTGCGCGCGCACCGGCGCCGGGTAGCCGATGCCCGCGTAGGCCTGGAGGTAGCCGATCGCAGAACCGCCCGGGCCGCCCGGGTTGACCAGCAGCGAGCCGAGCCGCTTGCCGGGGCCGGTGGCCTTCTTGCGGGACACGGCGAGCTCGATGTCCTTGCCGTTGCCCGGGTCCGCGTAGTCGAGCGGCGCCTTCATCGTCGCGCACTCGAAGCCGGGCACACCGCAGTCCCGCCAGGTCAGGCGCTGCTCGTAGTACGGCTTGAGGGCGGCGGCCGCGGCGGTGGAACGCGGCTGCGGCCGGTCGGAGGACGCCGCCGCGTGCGGTCCGGAATCCCCCGACGTACAACCGGAGACGAGCATTCCGGCGGCCGCGATCACGACTCCGGTGGTGCGCAGCAGGCGCCTGGTGTCCATGCCCGGAGACTAGCCTTCCGCACCCGGCCGACGCCCGCTGCGGGCGCCTCCTGGCCCGTACGAGTGACGCCCCGCGGCCGGCCGTCCCCGGCCACCCCGTCCACGAACCGCCCGGCCCCGCGGTCGCCCGCCCCCGAAAGCCGGCCGTCCCCGCGGTCACCCGCCCCCGAACGCCGTGCGTCCCCGCGGACCGGATCGGTCAGCCCGCGCGCAGGGCCATCGTCATCGCCTCGACCGCGAGCAGCGGGGCCACGTTCCGGTCCAGGGCGTCGCGGCATGCGATGACCGCCTCGATCCGGCGCAGCGTCCGCTCCGGGGTCGAACCGCGGGCGATCCGGTCGAGGTCGTCGCGCAGCGCGCCGTTGGCCAGGCCCACGCGCGAGCCGAGCTGCAGGGCGAGCACGTCGCGGTAGAAGCCGGTGAGGTCGGTCAGCGCCAGGTCGAGGCTGTCGCGCTGGGTGCGGGTCTTGCGGCGCTTCTGCCGGTCCTCCAGCTCCTTCATGGCCCCGGCCGTGCCGCGCGGCATCCGGCCGCCGGTGCCGGCCGCGGCGCCGAGCGCGGCCCGCAGCTCCTCGGTCTCCTTGACGTCGACTTCCTCCGCGACCTGCTTGGCGTCCTCCGCGGCCGCGTCGACGAGCTCCTGCGCGGCCTTCAGGCAGCCGCCCACGTCGTCCACGCGCAGCGGCAGCCGCAGCACGGCCGCGCGCCGCTCTCGGGCACGGTCGTCGGTGGCCAGGCGGCGGGCCCGCCCGATGTGGCCCTGGGTGGCCTGGGCGGCGGCCGCGGCCACCGCCGGCTCGATGCCGTCCCGGCGCACCAGCACGTCGGCGACGGCCCCGACGGACGGGGTGCGCAGCGTCAGGTGCCGGCAGCGGGAGCGGATCGTCGGCAGCACGTCCTCCAGGGACGGGGCGCACAGCAGCCACACCGTCCTGGGCGCCGGCTCCTCGACCGCCTTCAGCAGGACGTTGCCCGCGCCTTCGGTGAGCCGGTCGGCGTCCTCCAGAACGATCACCTGCCAGCGTCCGACGGCCGGCGACAGCTGCGCCCGGCGCACCAGCTCGCGGGTCTCCTTCACGCCGATCGACAGCAGGTCCGTACGGACGATCTCGACGTCGGCATGGGTGCCGACCAGCGTGGTGTGGCAGCCGTCGCAGAAACCGCAGCCCGGCTCGCCGCCCAGCGCCCGGTCCGGGCTGGTGCACTGCAGGGCGGCGGCGAAGGCGCGGGCCGCGGTCGACCGGCCGGAGCCGGGCGGGCCGGTGAACAGCCACGCGTGGGTCATCTTCGAGGCGGCGGGCACCGGCTGCCCGGTCGCCACCGCCGTGACGAGGGCGTCCGCGTCACGGGCGGCAGCGGCGAGCTGCTCCTGCACGCGCTCCTGGCCCACCAGGTCGTCCCATACGGGCATGCGCCGCCCCTTTCGTCTGCGTCCCCACCATTGTGTCGCCCGGCACCGACACCGGGCGCCGCGCCGCCGACCCGCACCTCGCCACCGCGCGCCCGGGCCGTACGTCGGCGCGCCCGGACCCCGACGCCGACGCGCCAGGGCCCGGGCCCGTACGTCAGCGGCGCCGGCGGCCGCCGCGCGGGTCCTCGTCCGGGTCGTGCGGCCCGAGCAGCTCGTCCGCCAGGCTCGGCAGGTCGTCGAGCGGCGTCTCCTCCGCCCAGTCCGAACGGCGCCGGGGCCGGCCCGACTCGTCGACCTGCGGAAGCTCGCGCGTCCGGTCGTTGGCACCCTCGGGGGCGGCGGGCGACTCATCCCGGAAGATCCCCTGCGGGAACCGGTCCGCCGGCCCGTCGTCCGTGCGCACGGGCGGGAGCACGGCCGTCTCGTCCACACCCCTCGGGTCCCTTACGGGCGGCAGCACGGCGGTTTCCTCGACCCCGCGCGGATCCCGTACGGGCGGCAGCACGGCGGTCTCGTCGACGGCGCGCGGGTCCACCTGCGGCACCGGGACGGTCTGCGTGATGTCGTCGGGCCGGACCAGCGGGGTCTCGACCGTCACCGCCTCGTCCGCCGGAACGGACTCGCCCGCCCCGACCGGGGCGGCGGGCGCGGCAGCCTGCGTCTCGGCAGGGGCCGGGGAAGGCGACGGGGCCGGGGCGTCGGCCGGGGCGGCCTTCGTCATCGGCACCTTCGGCGCGGCGGCCGCACCGCCGGCCGTACCCACACCGGCGGCCGTCCCCGTACCCGAAGCCGTCTCGGCCACCGGCGCCGAAGCAGAGGCCGCGGCCGTTCCGACGGCCCCGCCGGCACCAGGTCCCGCAGCCGAAGCCGCTGCGGCCGTCGCCGCGGCAGCAGCCGCCGCGGCCGCGGACGCCTCCGCCAGCCGGCGCGCCTCCTCCGCCTTCAGCAGCGCTTCTTCCGCCTTGCGCTGCTTCTCCCGGCGCCGCTCGGCCGCCTCCGCGGCCAGCAGCGCCTCCTCTTCGGCCTGCTTGCGCAACCGCTCGTGCTCCGCGGCCCGGGCCTTCTCCTCGGCCTCCAGCCTGGCCTTCTCCTCCTCGGCCTTGCGGCGCGCCTCTTCCTCGGCACGCAGCCGGGCCTCCTCGGCCCGCAGCCGCTCCTCCTCCGCCTTGCGGCGCGCCTCTTCCTCCGCGCGCTGCCGGGCCTCTTCGGCCTCGCGGGCCTTGCGCGCCTCTTCCTCGGCGCGCAGCCGCTCTTCCTCGGCCTTGCGGCGGGCTTCCTCCTCGGCCTTGGCCTTGGCTTCCGCCTCCAGCCGGGCCCGCTCCTCCTCCGCCTTGCGGAGGGCCTCCTCCTCGGCGAGCCGGCGCGCCTCGGCCTGCGCGGCCAGCTCCGCCTCCGACATCGGCAGGACCCGGTCGAGGCGGTGGCGCACGACCGTGGTCACCGACTCGGGGTCCTGGCCCGCGTCCACGACCAGGTAGCGCGCCGGGTCGGCGGCGGCCAGGGTCAGGAACCCGGACCGGACCCGCTGGTGGAATTCGGCGGGCTCCGACTCCAGCCGGTCCGGGGCCTCCGTGAAGCGTTCGCGCGCCGCCTCGGGCGAGACGTCCAGCAGCACCGTCAGGTGCGGGACCAGGCCGTCCGTCGCCCACCGCGAGATCCGCGCGATCTCGGTCGGCGACAGGTCGCGGCCCGCGCCCTGGTACGCCACCGAGGAGTCGATGTACCGGTCCGAGATGACGACCGCGCCCCGCTCCAGCGCGGGCCGCACCACGGTGTCCACGTGCTCGGCGCGGTCGGCGGCGTACATGAGCGCCTCCGCACGGTTCGACAGGCCGGCCGAAGACACGTCCAGCAGGATCGACCGCAGCCGCTTGCCGACCGGTGTGGCGCCCGGCTCGCGGGTCACGACCACCTCGTGTCCCTTGCCGCGGATCCACTCGGCGAGCGCGTTGACCTGCGTGGACTTGCCCGCGCCGTCGCCGCCCTCCAGGGCGATGAAGAATCCGGTCGGCGACGGCAGCTGGGCGGGCTCGCCGCCGCGCAGCGCGTCCCGCAGGTCGCGCCGCAGCGGCACGCCCTGTCGGTCGTCGGCGCGCGCCAGGACGATCACCGCGACGGGCAGCAGCAGCGCGCCGACCAGCATCAGGGTGAAGGCCGCGCCGCCGTGCGCGAAGACGACGTCGCCGTCGGCCAGCCGGTGCGGGCCGATGGCGGCCGCGAGCAGCGGCGCGGCGACCGTGCCGACCGCCACGGCGATCCGTACGACGGCGTGCAGGTGCTCGGTGAGCCGGGCCCGCCGGAACTCCTCGGTCTCCTGGTCGAGCAGCGCGTGGCCGGTGCTGGCGGCGACGCCCGCTCCCACACCGGCGACCAGCGCCAGGAACAGCACGGTGGCCGTGTCCGCGACCAGCCCGGTCGCGAGCAGCGCGAAGCCGGTCAGCGCTATCGCCAGCGCGAGCAGCCGCCGCCGGGAGAGCCCGGGCACCACCTTGCCGGCCTGCGCGGCGCGGATCCCGAGTACGGTGCCGCCGCTGAGGGCGAGCACGAGCAGCGCGAACGCCACGGGGCCGCCGCCCAGGTCGTCGGCGTGCAGTGCGGTGAGCGCCACCGCGGAGGCGATGGCTCCGGCGACCGCCGCGCAGGCGAGGACGAGGAGCGGAATCGCCCCGGTGCGGCCCTTGTCGGGCCGGTCCGCGTACGCCGGGGGCCGCAGCCCGGCCAGCGGCGAGCGCGGCCGCGGCGTCGAGCCGTCCGGCAGGAGCAGCGGTACGAGCAGCGACACGGACGCCGCGAACAGCCCGGCCGCCATGTACGAGCCGAGGGCCGCCTGGTGCAGCGAGAACCAGTCCACGCCCAGCCCCAGCAGCTTGCCGAGGAGCCCGGCCACGACCAGCGCCGCGGCCGCGAGCGGCAGCGCGACGAATCCGGTGCGCAGCGACAGCCGCCGCAGCGCGTCCAGGTGGTCGGGGAGCGGCCGTACGGTCGCTCCCTCCGGGGGCGGCGGGGGCAGCAGCGCGGGCGCCGCGCTCTCGTTGGCGAGGGTCCACAGCCGCTCGGCCACGCCGGACACGAAGGCGGTGACCAGCAGCAGGGTCAGTGCCTGCGCGGGCACCCAGTCGAGCCACAGCGGGGCCACGACGAACAGCGCGAGGCGGAAACCGTCCGCACCGATCATCGTCCAGCGGCGGTCGAGCTTGCCCCCCGCCGCGGTGAGCGCGGCCAGCGGGCCCAGGAGTGCGGCCCCGCACAGCAGGGTGGCGGCGATGCGTACGCCGAAGACGGCGGCGACCGCGAAGGCGGCGCCGCGGTATCCGCCGCCGAAGGAGTCCTCCGCGACGGCGGCCTGGAAGGCCAGGAGAACCAGCACCAACAGCGCCAGGGCGTCGCCGACTCCGCTCACCAGCTGCGCGCTCCACAGCCGCCGGAGCGGTGGGATGCGCAGCAGGGACCGCACCGCGCGTTCGCGTGAGTCTGCGGCAAGGGCTTCGTCGTAGGTGGGGTTCACGACCGTTGGCTGCTCGGCTCGCGTCATCCGCCCAGCCTATCCGCTGTGTCCGGTGGTGCGGGCGCGGTGCTGACGCCCGCACCCCCACCCCTGCCGCGCCCGCCCCGCGCCCGTACCCCGGGAAGGGCCGAGGGCCCCGGGACCGAACGGTCCCGGGGCCCTCGGCCTCGTCCTGTGCTGCCGTGGCCGGCCGGACTACTCGTCCGCCGGCGCGGCCGCCGTCTTCTTCGCCGCGGTCTTCTTCGCCGTGGCCGTCTTGGCCGCGGCGGCCGTGGTCGTCTTCTTCGCCGCCGTCGTCTTCTTGGCGGTCGTCTTCTTGGCGGCGGCCGTGGTCTTCTTGGCCGCCGTCTTCTTCGCGGGCGCCTTCTTCGCGGTCTTCTTGGCCGGAGCCTTCGCCCGCTTCTCCGCCAGCAGCTCGTAGCCGCGCTCCGGCGTGATCGTCTCGACGTCGTCGTCCCGGCGCAGCGTCGCGTTCGTCTCGCCGTCCGTCACGTACGGCCCGAAGCGGCCGTCCTTGACCACGACCGGGCGCTCGCTGACCGGGTCGGTGCCCAGTTCCTTGAGCGGCGGCTTGGCGGCGGCCCGGCCGCGCTGCTTGGGCTGCGCGTAGATCGCCAGCGCCTCGTCGAGCGTGATGCTGAAGAGCTGGTCCTCGGTCTCCAGGGACCGCGAGTCCGTGCCCTTCTTCAGGTACGGGCCGTAGCGGCCGTTCTGGGCCGTGATCTCCACGCCCTCGGCGTCCGCGCCGACCACGCGCGGCAGCGACATCAGCTTGAGCGCGTCGTCCAGGGTGACCGTGTCGAGCGCCATGGACTTGAAGAGCGAGGCCGTGCGCGGCTTCACCGCGTTCTTGCCGGTCTTCGGGGTGCCCTCGGGAAGGATCTCCGTGACGTACGGGCCGTAGCGGCCGTCCTTCGCGACGATCTCGTTGCCGCTGACGGGGTCCTTGCCGAGCTCGAACTCGCCGCTCGGCTTCGCGAACAGCTCCTCCGCGTACTCCACCGTCAGCTCGTCGGGCGCCAGGTCGTCGGGCACGTCGGCCCGCTGGTGGCCCTCGGTGTCCTTCTCGCCGCGCTCGACGTACGGGCCGTAGCGGCCCACGCGCAGCACGACGCCCTCGCCGACCGGGAACGACGAGATCTCGCGCGCGTCGATCGCGCCGAGGTCCGTCACCAGCTCCTTGAGGCCGCCCAGGTGGTCGCCGTCGCCGTTGCCGGCCTCGGCGGCCGTGCCCTTGGCGGCCGCGGCGGCGCCGCCGCCCTCGCTGCCGAAGTAGAAGCGCTTGAGCCACGGCACGGACTGCGCCTCGCCCCGCGCGATGCGGTCGAGGTCGTCCTCCATCTTGGCGGTGAAGTCGTAGTCGACGAGCCGGCCGAAGTGCTTCTCCAGCAGGTTGACCACGGCGAAGCTCAGGAAGGACGGCACCAGGGCCGTGCCCTTCTTGAAGACGTACCCGCGGTCGAGGATGGTGCCGATGATCGAGGCGTAGGTCGACGGGCGGCCGATCTCGCGCTCTTCGAGCTCCTTGACCAGCGAGGCCTCGGTGTAGCGGGCCGGCGGCTTGGTCGAGTGCCCGTCCGCCGTGATCTCCTCGGCGGTCAGCGCGTCGCCCTCGGCGACCTGCGGCAGCCGCTTCTCGCGGTCGTCGAGCTCGGCGTTCGGGTCGTCGGCGCCTTCGACGTAGGCCTTCATGAAGCCGTGGAAGGTGATCGTCTTGCCGGAGGCCGTGAACTCGGCGTCGCGGCCGTCGGAGGCCGTGCCGCCGATCCGCACGGTGACGGAGTTGCCGACCGCGTCCTTCATCTGGGAGGCGACGGTGCGCTTCCAGATCAGCTCGTACAGCCGGAACTGGTCGCCGGTCAGGCCGGTCTCGGCCGGAGTGCGGAAACGATCACCCGAAGGACGGATCGCCTCGTGCGCCTCCTGCGCGTTCTTGACCTTGCCCGCGTAGACGCGGGGCTTCTCCGGCAGGTAGTCGGCGCCGTACAGCTGCGTGACCTGCGCCCGGGCCGCCGTCACGGCGGTGTCGGACAGGATCGTGGAGTCCGTACGCATGTAGGTGATGAAGCCGTTCTCGTACAGCTTCTGGGCCACCTGCATGGTCGCCTTGGCGCCGAAGCCGAGCTTGCGGCTCGCCTCCTGCTGGAGCGTGGTCGTGCGGAACGGCGCGTACGGCGAGCGGCGGTACGGCTTCGACTCGACCGAACGCACGGCGAAGGAGGTCTCGGCGAGCGCGGCCGCCAGGGCCCGGGCGTTCGCCTCGTCCAGGTGCAGGACGTCGCTCTTGAGCTGCCCGTTCGACCCGAAGTCGCGGCCCTGCGCGATGCGCCGGCCGTCCACCGTGTTCAGGCGGGCGACCAGGTTCGAGGGGTCGGACGCGTCACCGGCGCGGCCGGTGGCGAAGGTGCCGGTCAGGTCCCAGTACGAGGCGGAGCGGAAGGCGATGCGCTCGCGCTCCCGCTCGACGACGAGGCGGGTGGCGACGGACTGCACGCGGCCCGCCGACAGGCGCGGCATGACCTTCTTCCACAGGACCGGCGAGACCTCGTAGCCGTAGAGGCGGTCGAGGATGCGGCGGGTCTCCTGGGCGTCGACCATGCGCTGGTTCAGCTCGCGCGGGTTGGCGACGGCGTCGCGGATCGCGTCCTTGGTGATCTCGTGGAAGACCATCCGGTGGACGGGAACCTTGGGCTTGAGGACTTCCTGCAGGTGCCACGCGATGGCTTCGCCCTCGCGGTCCTCATCGGTGGCGAGGAAGAGTTCGTCGGACTCGGCGAGCAGTTCCTTGAGCTTGCGGACCTGCGCCTTCTTGTCCGCGTTGACGACGTAGATGGGCTGGAAGTCGTGTTCGACGTCCACGCCGAGGCGGCGCACCTCGCCCGTGTACTTGTCGGGCACCTCGGCGGCGCCGTTCGGGAGGTCGCGGATGTGCCCGACGCTCGCCTCGACGACGTACCCCGGTCCGAGGTAGCCCTTGATCGTCTTCGCCTTGGCAGGAGACTCGACGATGACGAGTCGGCGGCCGCCCTTTGCGGTCTCGCTAGTCGGGGACAACTTGGCTCTTCTCTCCGGTCGGCACTCGGTCGCGGTACGGCGACGCTGCGGAGTGTGACGGTACAACCCGCCCCCGTGTCAAACGGCAGAAGCCCGCAACGGCCACTCGAACGGTAACCCGACTAGTGCCATTCCTGCCGCCCGGATGCCGCCGTCGGCACCGGACCAGTGGTTCCCCACCCGTCCACGAACCATTCTCGACCTCTCCATCCGGCCTTCACCGACTACGTCACATCCGGGTGAAACACCACACCCCGAGGGTCAGCGACAGACCTCCGGCCAGCAGCGCGGCGGGCACCGCCACGGCCGGGCGCACCCCGTCCGCCACCGGCCGGCGCCGCGCCGCCCGCGTCCCCGTCCAGGCCAGCAGCCCGGCCCCGAACAGCACGAACGTCATCCCGGCGAAGACCGCGGGTCCGCTCTCCATGCCACGCCCCCTTCTCTCGCCGGGAGCGTGGCACGGGCCGCTGGACGGACTGCCGAAATCGGCGCGAACCCCAGGTGAACTCAGGTGGACTCAGCCGGCGTCCGTGGTCCGTACGGGATCCAGGAAGCCCTGCTCGACCAGCATCCTGATCGCCTCGGGGGTCCGGTCCCGCAGCAGCACCGGGTCCTCCTGGACCAGCTGTGCGATGGCGTCGAGGATCCGGCCGGCGCTCAGTGACCCGTCACACACCCCGGCGAAGCCCGCGCCGACCGTGTCGACCTTCGTGGCGCGCCGCATCCCGCGGTTCTGCCGCAGCACCACGTGCTCCGGGTCCTCCGCGCCGGGCATGCCGACCTGCTCCTGGACCACTTCCGCGACCATCCGGAAGTGGGCCGTCAGCAGCGCGGCGTCGTCGTGGTCGCGCAGGTAGTCCTGGCGCTCGAAGTGCGCCCGCACCGTGTCGCCCAGCGGCTGCTCCACGGGGTGCGGCCATTCCTCGATCACCACGGACGGCTCCTCGGCGCCCGACTTCCGCAGCGTGATCCAGCCGAATCCGACGGCCTTCGTCTTGCGCGCCTCGAACTCCTCCAGCCAGTCCTCGTACCGCTGCGCGTACTCCTCGGGCCCGGAGCGGTGGTCACCCGCGTCGCGCAGCCACAGCTCGGCGTACTGGGTGACGTCCTGTACGTCGCGCTGCACGATCCACGCGTCGCAGCCGCGCGGCACCCAGGACCGCACACGGTCCCGCCAGTCCTCGCCCTCGACGTGCTGCCAGTTGGCCAGGAACTGCGCGTACCCGCCGTCGTTCAGGTGGGCGCCGGCCTGCTGGACCAGCGTCCGGCACAGGTCGTCGCCGCCCATCCCGCCGTCCCGGTAGGTCAGCCGGGCTCCGGGGGAGATCACGAACGGCGGATTCGAGACGATCAGGTCGTACGTGGCCGCGCCGACCGGCTCGAAGAGGGAGCCCGTGAGCAGCTCGGCCTCGGGCGCGCCGGAGAGCGCGAGGGTGAGCCGGGTGAAGTCGAGGGCGCGCGGATTGACATCGGTGGCGGTGACCCGGGTCGCGTGCTGCGAGGCGTGCAGCGCCTGGATGCCGGAACCGGCCCCGAGGTCGAGGGCTGAGCCGACCGGGGTCCGCACGGTGATCGCGGCCAGGGTGGTGGACGCCCCGCCGACACCGAGGACCACGCCCTCCTCGCGGCTGCCGATGCCGCCGGCGCCGCCGACCGCGCAGCCGAGGTCGGAGACGATGAACCAGTCCTCGCCCGCGGGTCCGCCGTACGGCCGCACGTCGACGCACGCGTGCACCTCGTCGCCCTCGCGGCGCAGCCAGCCGTCGGCGAGGGCGTCTTCGAGGGGCAGCGCGGCCGCCGCGTGGACGGCGGGCACCGGTCGCTGGAGCAGGAACAGCCGGACGAGGGTGTGGAGCGGCCCGTCCCCCCGGGTGGCGCGCAGGGCGGGAACGGTCTCGCTGCGGGCGAGCGCGGCGTAGGCGGGGGCGCCGAGCAGGTCGAGCAGGCCGTCGGCGGTGAAGCCGGCGGAGAGCAGGGCGGCGCGCAGTTGGGCGGCACGGTCGGGCGAGGGAAGGCTGGTGGTACTCACGGTTCCCATTGTGTCGGCTCGCCCTGCCGATCGGCGCGACGTGTCCACAGGCCCGCCGATTCGTATGACCGCCGCCGGTGTGCCGGATGCCGGAACACCGGCGGCCGCCCGGGCCGGTCAGCTCTGCGCCGGGGCCGGGGCCTCGGTGCGCTGGCAGCTCTTCTGGTTCTTCATCGCCTTGCCGAGCTCACCGGACTGAAGCTTCGTCAGGGCCTCGTTGCCGCTCTTGCTGAGCTTGTCGAGCTCGCCGGCGATGTCCTTGAGACCGTCGGCGAACTTGGCCTGGTCCTTGCTGTCGAGGCCGTCGACCTTGGTCTTCAGCTTCGCGTACGAGGCGGAGATGCCGTTGAGTTCGGCGACCGCGTCGGCCGCGGTCGTCTTGCCGTCCTTGACGGGCGGCTCCCCGGCGCCCTGCACGGCCGCGCCCATGGACCTGTAGGCCTCGGACATCGCCTGGAACGCGGCCGAGTCGGTCTTCTGGACCACCTCGGCCTTGCTCTGGTCGGTGGTCTCCTTCTGGATCGCGGCGTTGGCGTCCTCGATCTTCTTGACCTGCGGCTGCACCTGGTCGCAGACCTTCTTGGCCCAGTCGTTGACCTTCTTTTCGCTGTCGTCTCCGCAGCCGGACAGCACGAGTACCAGCACCGCACCGCCGGACACCGCGGCCGCAAGCTTCTTGTTCACCGGATTGGTCCCTTCCAAGGCTCTCGGCCCCGGAACATACACGTCATCCCTGCGGGTACGCAGAAAGGCGGACAGACGGCGCGTCAGAGCGCGCCGCCTGTCCGCCGTTCGGGCGCACCGGCCCCGGGGGCCCTGAGGTCAGGACACGACGGCCGGATCGGCCTGCTGGGTCACCCGCTCCGCCGTGCCGGATTCCTCGTCGCCGACCGCGATGCCGCGGCGCTTGGAGACGTACACGGAGCCGACGATGACGACGATGGCGATGCCGGCGACCACCCCGCGGACCAGGGGACTGGCGTCCTTCCCGTAGCTGAACTGCACCACCGCGGGGGCGATGAGCAGCGCGACCAGGTTCATGACCTTGAGGAGCGGGTTGATGGCCGGACCCGCGGTGTCCTTGAACGGGTCGCCGACCGTGTCGCCGATGACGGTCGCGGCGTGGGCCTCGCTGCCCTTGCCGCCGTAGTGACCGTCCTCGACGAGCTTCTTGGCGTTGTCCCAGGCACCGCCGGAATTGGCGAGGAACACCGCCATGAGGGTGCCGCAGGCGATCGCACCGGCGAGGTAGGAGCCGAGCGCGCCCACCCCGAAGGAGAAGCCGACCGCGATGGGGGCCATCACGGCGAGCAGTCCGGGCGTGGCGAGTTCCCGCAGGGCGTCCTTGGTGCAGATGTCCACGACGCGCCCGTACTCGGGCTTCTCGGTGTAGTCCATGATCCCGGGGTGCTCGCGGAACTGCCGGCGCACCTCGTAGACCACCGCGCCCGCCGACCGGGAGACCGCGTTGATGGCCAGGCCCGAGAACAGGAACACCACGGCGGCGCCGAGGATCAGCCCGACCAGGTTGTTCGGCTGCGCGATGTCGAGGCTGAGCGCCAGGTCGTCGCCCTTGGCGCCGACGTCCTTGATGGCGCCCGCGATCGCGTCGCTGTACGAGCCGAAGAGCGCGGCCGCGGCGAGCACGGCGGTGGCGATGGCGATGCCCTTGGTGATGGCCTTGGTGGTGTTGCCCACCGCGTCGAGGTCGGTGAGGACCTGGGCGCCGGCGCCCTGGACGTCGCCGGACATCTCGGCGATGCCCTGGGCGTTGTCGGAGACGGGGCCGAAGGTGTCCATGGCCACGATGACGCCGACGGTGGTGAGCAGGCCGGTGCCGGCCAGGGCGACCGCGAACAGCGCGAGCATGATCGAGGTGCCGCCGAGCAGGAAGGCGCCGTAGACCCCGAGCCCGATGAGCAGCGCGGTGTAGACGGCGGACTCGAGCCCGATGGAGATGCCGGCCAGGACCACGGTCGCGGGCCCGGTCAGCGAGGACTTGCCGATGTCCTGTACGGGGCGCCGGTTCGTCTCGGTGAAGTAGCCGGTGAGCTGCTGGATGAGGGCGGCGAGCACGATGCCGATGGCGACGGCGACGAGCGCGAGGATCCGCGGGTCGCCGTCGTGGCCGATGATCGCGGTCTCGGTGACGCCCTTCAGCTCCTGGTACGTGGCCGGCAGGTAGGCGTAGACCGCGATGGCCACCAGGACCAGGGAGATCGCGGCCGAGATGAAGAATCCGCGGTTGATGGCGGTCATCCCGCTGCGGTCGCTGTGGCGCGGGGAGACCGCGAAGATGCCGATCATCGCGGTGACCACGCCGATGGCGGGCACGATCAGGGGGAAGGCCAGGCCCAGGTCGCCGAAGGCAGCCTTGCCGAGGATGAGCGCGGCGACGAGCGTGACGGCGTAGGACTCGAAGAGGTCCGCCGCCATGCCCGCGCAGTCGCCGACGTTGTCGCCCACATTGTCGGCGATGGTCGCGGCATTGCGCGGATCGTCCTCCGGAATGCCCTGCTCGACCTTGCCGACCAGGTCGGCGCCGACGTCGGCGGCCTTGGTGAAGATGCCGCCGCCGACACGCATGAACATCGCGATGAGCGCTGCGCCGAGACCGAAGCCCTCCAGCACCTTGGGGGCGTCCGCGGCGTAGACGAGGACCACGCAGGAGGCTCCCAGCAGGCCGAGGCCCACCGTGAACATGCCCACCACGCCGCCCGTACGGAAAGCGATCTTCATCGCCTTGTGCGCGACGGCCGTGAGGTCCTTTGCGGGTTCTCCCTCGGCGGGAGTCGCCTCGCGTGCGGCCGCGGCGACGCGGACATTCGCGCGCACCGCCAGCCGCATGCCGATGTATCCGGTCGCCGCCGAGAACAGCGCACCGACCAGGAAGAATGCGGAACGTCCGGCCCGCTGGGACCAGTTGTCCGCGGGAAGCATGAAGAGCAGGAAGAACACCACGACGGCGAATACGCCGAGGGTGCGCAACTGGCGGCCCAGATAGGCATTTGCGCCTTCCTGTACCGCGGCTGCGATCTCCTTCATCTTGTCGGTGCCTTCGTCGGCGGCGAGCACCTGGCGGACCAGGAGCTGTGCGACGACGAGTGCGGCCACGGCCACGGCCGCGATGACCATCACGATGACCCGATTGTCATCGGTGAGTACTGCAGCGGCAAGCCCGGCAGCATGGGCTTGCTCGTGAGGGGTGAAGAGCCCCGTCATTCGTCCTCCTTGACGCGAAGAGCTCAAGATGTGGACGGATTGTAGGGAGCGTCACCTGATCAAAACAGTACGCGGGAAACGGAATTGGCGCAGTCTCGCTCCTCAGCAATTGATCGTCGGGCTTCATTACGCTCGAAAGCGGTAACGGGGCAAAAGCATTGACGCCCGATCAATGATCTAGGTAAATGAAAAAGGCCCTGCTCAGCAGGGCCTTGAATAAGATCGGAATGTAGGACCGGAAATGATCTCACCGAAGTGATCTCGGAAGTCCGGGACCCCCCTCAGGGACCCCGGCACGGATCCAAAGAATTTTTCTACGGAAGGTCCAGGGGGATGGCCGTCGGCCAGCTCATCCGGATCACGCCGCCCGCGGCGCCGCTGGTGACCTCGACGTCGTCGACCAGCCCGCTGATGACCGCGAGGCCCATCTCGTCGTCGCCTTCGGCATCCGCGTCCGGACCGCCGGCACCCAGCCGGCCGCCGGGGCCCGCACCCGCGGGCGGGCCGGGCACCTCGTCACCGACCTCGATGGAGAAGACCTTCTCCTCGTCGGTCAGCACGACGCGCACCGGCGCGGTGATGCCATTGCTCCGGTGCAGCCCGACCGCACGGGAGCAGGCTTCGCCCACGGCGAGCCTGACCTCGTCGAGGAGGGCTTCCTCCACCCCGGACCGGCGCGCCACGGCAGCCGCGACCAGGCGGGCCGTCCGGACGTGCTCGGGCTGGGCGCTGAAGCGGAGTTCAACGGTGGCCATGGGCTCCCCCTCGGACATTCGGGCGTGCTCGGCAGGGGCCCGGGCCTGGTCGGCCCGATGCCCCCGCTTCCTCTTCGCCGGCTGCGCCGGGAAACCGTCAGTCGGTGGCGCTGACGGCTTCGTCGACCGTGGTGTGGATCGGGAACACCTTGGTCAGACCGGTGATCCGGAAGATCTTGAGAATGCGCTCCTGGTTGCAGACCAGGCGCAGGGAGCCCTCGTGCGCGCGGACGCGCTTGAGCCCACCCACGAGTACGCCGAGGCCGGTGGAGTCGAGGAAGTCCACCCGCTCCATGTCGACAACCAGGTGGTAGCTGCCGTCGTTCACCAACTCGACCAACTGCTCGCGCAGCTTGGGCGCGGTATACACATCAATCTCGCCACCGACCTCGACGACCGTACGGTCGCCGACAGTGCGAGTCGACAGGGACAGGTCCACGGATCCTCCAGCACCTTGCTATCGAGCGGCGCCCCCCAGGGGCCTCCCCATCCGAAGGTAGGGGACGGATTGGCAGCCGCGATGGCATTCAATCACTTACCGGCAGGCGCGCACGACGCCTTCGGTCCATTGTCGTGCACGCCGGTGACACACTCGATACCCATGGCCAGCACTCAACCACCCCGTCGGCCCACGGCGGCCGAGGACCCGAGGCCCTCTCCCGGCACCGTTCTGGACCGGCTGACGAGGGGCTCCAGCCGGGCTGCGCGCATCACCCATACGGAGCATTTGCCCCCTCGGGCGGGTCGTCATGCAGTCTGGCCGGACCGCATCCGAACTGATGTCGTAGCCGCCATCGCGCGGGCCGGCATCGAACACCCGTGGGCGCACCAGGCCGCGGCCGCCGAGCTCGCCCTCGACGGCACCTCCGTGGTCGTGGCCACCGGAACCGCCTCCGGGAAGTCGCTCGCCTACCTGGCCCCCGTCCTGTCGGCCCTGGCCGAGGGCGCCGAGGCCGCCAACGGACGCGGCGCCACCGCCCTCTACCTGGCCCCCACCAAGGCCCTTGCCGCCGACCAGCGACGCGCCGTACGCGAACTCGCCGCGCCCCTGGGCAGGGCGGTACGGCCCGCCGTGTACGACGGCGACACGCCGGTCGAGGAACGCGAATGGGTGCGCCAGTACGCCAACTACGTGCTGACCAATCCCGACATGCTGCACCGCGGGATACTCCCCGCCCACCCCCGCTGGTCCTCCTTCCTGCGCTCCCTCCGGTACGTCGTGATCGACGAGTGCCACACCTACCGCGGCGTGTTCGGCTCCCACGTCGCCCAGGTCCTGCGCCGCCTCCGCCGGATCTGCGCCCGCTACGGCGCCGACCCCGTCTTCCTCCTGGCGTCCGCCACCGCGAGCGCGCCCGCGCTCGCCGCCACCCGCCTCACCGGCCTGCCCGTCACCGAGATCACCGAGGACGCGGCGCCCCGCGGCGAGGTCGTCTTCGCCCTGTGGGAGCCGCCGCTCACCGAGCTGCACGGCGAGAAGGGCGCCCCGGTGCGCCGCACCGCCACCGCCGAAACCGCCGAGCTCCTCTCCGATCTCGCCGTACAGGGGGTCCGTACGGTCGCCTTCGTCCGCTCCCGCCGGGGGGCGGAGCTCATCGCGCTGATCGCCCAGGAGCGCCTGGCCGCGGTGGACCGCTCCCT
This sequence comes from Streptomyces sp. NBC_00239, assembly GCF_036194065.1. Taxonomy (NCBI): domain Bacteria; kingdom Bacillati; phylum Actinomycetota; class Actinomycetes; order Kitasatosporales; family Streptomycetaceae; genus Streptomyces; species Streptomyces sp. NBC_00239. Next base: position 3,890,740 of record NZ_CP108095.1, read on the forward strand.
GCCCGGTCGGATCGCCGCCTACCGCGGCGGCTACCTGCCCGAGGAGCGCCGGGCCCTGGAGCGCGCCCTGCACTCGGGCGAGCTCCTGGGCCTGGCCGCCACCACCGCCCTGGAGCTCGGCGTGGACGTGTCCGGCCTGGACGCCGTCCTGATCGCCGGCTATCCGGGCACCCGGGCCTCCCTGTGGCAGCAGGCCGGCCGGGCGGGCCGCTCCGGCCAGGGCGCCCTGGCCGTGCTGATCGCGCGCGACGACCCGCTGGACACGTATCTCGTGCACCACCCGGAGGCGCTGTTCCGCCGGCCGGTCGAGGCCACGGTGCTCGACCCCGACAATCCGTACGTGCTCGCGCCGCACCTGTGCGCGGCCGCCTCCGAGCTGCCCCTCACCGAGGCCGACCTGGCCCTCTTCGGCCCGGCGGCCCCCGGCCTGCTGCCCCAGCTGGAGTCCGCGAAACTGCTCAGGCGGCGGGCCACGGCCTGGCACTGGACCCGCCGGGAGAGGGCGGCGGACCTGGCCGACATCCGGGGCGGCGGCGGCCGCCCGGTGCAGATCGTCGAGGCCGGCACGGGCCGGCTGCTGGGCACGGTGGACGAGTCCGCCTCCCACACCGCCGTGCACGACGGCGCCGTCCACCTCCACCAGGGCCGCACGTACCTCGTGAAGCACCTGGACCTGGAGGACTCGGTCGCCCTCGTCGAGGAGGCGTCGCCGCCCTTCTCCACGACCGCCCGGGACACGACCGCCATCTCGGTCCTGGAAACCGATACGGAGATCCCCTGGGGGGACGGCCGGCTCTGCTACGGCTCGGTCGAGGTGACCAACCAGGTCGTCTCCTACCTGCGCCGCAAGCTCATCACCGGCGAGGTGCTCGGGGAGACCAAGCTCGACCTGCCGCCCCGGACCCTGCGCACCCGGGCCGTGTGGTGGACGGTCACCGAGGACCAGCTCGACGCCGCCCGGATCAACCCGGAGATCCTCGGCGGCGCCCTGCACGCCGCGGAACACGCTTCCATCGGGCTCCTCCCGCTCTTCGCCACCTGCGACCGCTGGGACATCGGCGGTGTCTCCGTGCCGCTCCACCCGGACACCCTCCTTCCGACGGTCTTCGTCTACGACGGCCACCCGGGCGGCGCCGGATTCGCCGAGCGCGCCTTCCACACCGCCCACGCCTGGCTGACGGCCACCCGGGACGCCATCGCCGCCTGCGAGTGCGAGGCCGGCTGCCCGTCCTGCATCCAGTCCCCCAAGTGCGGCAACGGCAACGACCCCCTCCACAAACGCGGCGCCGTCCGCCTCCTCACCCGCCTCCTCTCCGAAGCCCCGACACCGCCCGCCCCGCCCCAACCCGCTCCGGAGTAACACCCCCGGGCGGCGCCGAGCCGGGTAGCGCTGCCGGGCCCGGTAGTGGCCGGCCGAGTAGTGGCCGGGCGTGTAGTGGCCGGCCGAGTAGTGGCGAGGCGAGTACGGCTGCCGGGCTGGGCGGTGGCGAGCCGGGTACGGCTGCCGGCCCGGGCACTGGTGCCGGCCCGGGTGGTGGGGCCACGGCGGCTTCCGGGGGGCCCGCGCGGGCGCGGATCCGCGGGGTGAAGGGCCCGGCCGACGAACGGGCCGTGACATCGGCGATCTCGCCCGTCACGGCGCAGTGCACCAGCCCCGCCGACTGCCCCCGCGCGACCCTGGCCGCCGCGGCGCAGGCCGCCTCCTCGCCGTCCTGCCACCTCCCGGCCGCGGCGAGCGCCGCCAGGTCGGCCGCCGCGGCCGCCCGGTGCCGTGCCACCAGCACCTGCCCCAGCGTCAGCACCCCGCCGAAGACCGCGCACAGCAGGCAGGCCACCAGTACCGCCCACACGGTGGCCGACCCCCGCTCCGCGTCGCCCCGACGGCTCACGGCGCCACCTCCACCGCGTCCTCGGCGAGCGCCACCGCCTGCGCACCGAGCCGGACCCGCAGCGCGGCCGGGCCGGGAGCGGGCGCGTCCACCCGCACCCGCCACAGCTCGCCTTCGCGCTCCAGGACGATCCGGGCGCCGGCGGGCGCCGATTCACGGGCGATGGCCAGGGCCCGCTCGGCGGGTTCGGAACGGGCCGCCGCCCGCGCGCCGGCCCGGGCGGCGTCCACGCAGCGGATCTGCGCGGCCGCCGCGAGCAGGGCCCACACCAGCAGCGAGGCGAAGACGACCAGCGCCGGCAGCACGAGGGCCGTCTCGGCCGTCACGTAGCCGCGGTCAGAACGGCGCATCGAGCGCCTTCCCGATCGTCGACTGCAGGGCAGCCGACACCACTTCGCTCGTGACCACCTTGTAGAGCACCGCGGCGAACGCGCAGGCCGCGATGGTCCCCATCGCGTACTCCGAGGTCGACATCCCGGCGTCCCGGCGCCCGCCTCGCCGCACCAACCCCAGCCGCCGCCCCAGCCAGGCCCGCGCCCGCGGTCCCGTCCACGACCGGCCCCGCGTCCGCATCCCCACCGTCGTCCCCATCTCGATCTCCCTCTCCATGACGAGCCCCCATCTCCTTCGCTTGGTCGTCCTGCCAGTTGCACTCAGCCACCGGTGAGCAGCCCGGACGCCAGTCCGATGACCACCGGGGCGACCCCGACCGCGAGGAACGCGGGCAGGAAACACAGCCCCACCGGAGCCGTGATCAGCACCGCGGCTCGCTGGGCCTGCGCCGCGGCCGCGCGAGCGCGGTCCTCACGCAGTCCCGCCGCGAGCCGGGCCACCGGCTCGGCGGCCGGGGCGCCGGTCCGGGCCGCCCGCTCCAGGCAGGCCGCCAGCGGCCGCGCCCCCGGTATCCCGGCGAGCCGGGCCCAGGCGGTGGACGGATCGCCGCCGAGCCGGAGTTCGGCCCCGACCCGGGCCAACACCTCGCCCACGGGCCCGTCCAGCGACTCCCCGACCACCTCCGCGGCCTCGCGCGGGCCCGCTCCGGCGGCCAGACAGGCCGCCAGCAGATCTGCGGCAAACGGCAGCTGACGCGCCGTCTCCCCGGGGTCCGGACGGGCCCGCGCCACCACGGCTGCCTGCCTGCGACGGACCAGCCAGGCCGCGCCGCCCCCGACGAGCAGCCCGGTCGCCCCTCCGATCAGCAGCCAGCCGAGTGCGAGCGCACCCACCGGCCCCCACCAGGACCGCACCACCGCCAGCCGGGCCAGCGCGGGCCGCGGCCCGCACGGCGTCGGCGGAGCGGCCAGCAGCCGGGCCGGCCGGCGGCCCGCCGCCCGCTCCCGCAGCCACCCGGACACCGCCCAGGCCGGACAGAGGACCGCCGCCGCGAGGGCGAGCACTGTCCCCAGGCTGTGGACCGCCACGCCGGTCACGCCCGCTCCCCCGTCCGGACGATCCGCCAGGCCCATGCGAAGCCCAGCGCCTCCAGCAGTGCGCCCACGCACAGACACCCGAGTCCCAGCGGGGTGTGCAGCAGCACCCGCAACGGGTCCGCGCCGAGCGCCGTGCCGATCAGCAGGGCCACGGCCGGCAGCAGCGCCAGCACCACCGCCGTGGAACGCGCCCCGGCCAACTGGGCCCGCAGCGTTTCGCGCTGGTCCCGTTCGGCCCGCAACGCCCGCTCCAGCCGGTCCAGTCCCGCAGCGAGCCCCGCACCGCCGTCCACCGACACCCGCCAGCAGGCCGCCATGCCGGCGAGTCCGGCCGCGCCCGGCTCCCGGGCAGCCTGCCGCAGCGCCTGCGGCACGTCCCCGCCGAACGCCGCGGCCGCCAGCACCGCCGAGTCCGTCCCACCCGAGCCCGCGGGCCCGCCGACCGCATCGCGCAGCGCGGCGGTCAGGGCCTGTCCCGGCTGCAGGCCGGCCCGCAGTTCGCCGGCGACCGCGCCGCACACCGCCACCACCTCGGCGGCCCGCTCCCGCCGCCGTACGGCCGCCTCACGGGTCCGCAGCCACCGGCGGACCAGCGGCACGGCCACCACCCCGGCGAGGAACGGCAGCACGGATCCCGTGGCCCCTCCCAGCAGCAGCCCCGCCACCGGGCAGGCCCACTCCTGCCGACCCTTCGCCCGCTCCCGCAGCCGGTCGGCCCACGGCTTCCACCCGGGCCTGTGCTCGGGTACAGGGCCGCCGCCCACCAGGAGCAGCCGGGCCCTCCGGGGCAGCCCGTCCCGGGCGTCCGGGAGCCAGAGCGCGGCCGCGCACAGCACCGCCAAGAGCAGCGGCAGCGCTCCGGCCACCCCGGGCCCGCTCACCGGATCCCGCCCAGCAGCGGACCCAGCCGTTCCCAGCCCCGCTCGGGGGCGAAGCCGTCGGCCGCCCAGCGCAGCGCGGGCACCGTGACGACCAGGCCGACCGGGTCCCGCTCCAGTACGTGCACCTCGGCCACCCGGCGGCGCCCGGTCCGGTCCCGCGCCAGGTGCACCACCACCGACAGGGCGGCCGCCAACTGGCTGTGCAGCGCCGCCCGGTCCAGTCCGGCCGCCGTACCCAGCGCCTCCAGTCGGGCCGGCACGTGGACCGCGGCATTGGCGTGTACCGTGCCGCAGCCGCCCTCGTGGCCCGTGTTGAGGGCGGCCAGCAGGTCCGCCACCTCGGCGCCTCGCACCTCGCCGACCACCAGCCGGTCGGGACGCATCCGCAGGGCTTGGCGGACGAGGTCGGCGAGGGTGACCAGACCCGCGCCCTCCTGGTTCGCCGGCCGTGTCTCCAGCCGCACCACGTGGGGGTGGTCGGGCCTCAGCTCCGCGGAGTCCTCGGCGAGGACGATCCGCTCGCCCGCTCCCACCAGCCCCAACAGGGCACTGAGCAAGGTGGTCTTGCCGGTGCCGGTGCCGCCGCTGATCACGAAGGACAGCCTGGCCTCGACCAGGGCGCGCAGCACGCGCTCGCCGCCCGGCGGCAGGGTCCCCGCCTCGACCAGCTCCTCCAGCGTGAACGCCCTCGGCCGCACCACCCGCAGCGACAGGCAGGCGGAACCCACGGCCACCGGCGGCAGCACCGCGTGGAGCCGGGTCCCGTCGGGCAGCCGGGCGTCCACCCAGGGCCGGGCGTCGTCGAGCCGCCGCCCGGCCACCGAGGCCAGCCGCTGCGCGAGTCGGCGCACCGCCTCCGCGTCGGCGAACCGCACCCGTGTCAGCTCCAGCCCGCCGCCGCGGTCCACCCAGACCCGGTCCGGTGCGGCCACCAGCACGTCGGTGACGGCAGGATCGGCGAGCAGCGCTTCCAGCGGGCCCGCCCCGACCAGTTCCGAGCGCAGCTCGCGGGCGGCGCCGAGCACTTCGGCATCGCCGAGCAGCCGCCCCTGGGCCCGCAGCGCGGCCGCGACCCGCGCCGGAGTCGGTTCCGCGCCGCTTTCGGCGAGCCGTTGGCGCACCGCGTCGAGCAGGCCCGCGGGGTCCAGCAGGCCGGCGCTCATGCCGCACCCGCCCCGGCGCCGGCACGCGTCCAGAACTCCGTACAGAACCGGGCGAGCGGTCCGCGGGGCCGGTATCCCGGCGGCTCGCCGGCTTCCAGGGCCTCGCGCAGGCCCGGTTCCGGCGGAAGCTCCCCGGCCAGGGGCAGCTTGAGCAGTCCGGCGACGGCATCCGCGTCCAGCCCCGGGGCGTACGGGCCGCGCACGACCACCCGGAGGTCGCGGACCACCATGCCGGCGGCTCCGGCGACCCGGCTGGCGGCGGCCACCGCCCTCAGTCGGGCCGGCACCACCAGCAGGGCGAGGTCCAGCTGGGCGAGGGCCTCGCCCACGCCCTCGTCGATCCGGCGGGGCAGGTCGACGACCACGGCTCCGCCACGCCTGCGGGCAGCGGCCAGCACGGACCGCATGGCCGCGGGCGGCACCACCACCCGGTCCCCGCGGTCCCAGCTCAGGACCCGCAGGGAGTGCAGTTCGGGCAGGGACTCTTCGAGCGCGCCGGCACCGACCCGGCCGCGCGAGGCGGCGAAGTCCGGCCACCGCATGCCTTCGACGCCTTCGCCGCCGAGCAGCACGTCCAGCCCGCCGCCGAGCGGGTCGCCGTCGATCAGCATGGTCCGCTCCCCGGCGCGGGCCGCGGCGACGGCGAGCGCGCAGGCGAGGGTGGAGGCCCCGGCGCCGCCGCTGCCGCCGATCACCCCGACGGCCAGCGCCTGGCGGCCCACTCCCTCGGCGACGTCGGCGATCCGGTCCGCCAGCCACGATTCGCTCTCGGGCAGCGTGAGCACCTCTTCGGCGCCGATCTCGACCGCCCGCTGCCAGACCGTGGGATCGTCCTGGTCCCGGCCCACGAGGAGCACGCCGGGGCGGCGCGGCGCCCCCCGGACCCGTCCGACGGCGTCGTCGCCGACGAGCACGAGCGGCGCCAGGTCCCACCCGGACCCCGCTCCGCCTCCGCCGTCTCCACCGCCGCCTCCGCGGCCGCGTGCGGGCCCGTCTCCGGAACCGCCCCCGCCGCCGCCTCCGGATTCCGTACCGGAGCGGGCGCCCGCGCGTCCGAACGCCGTTTGCTCCGGCACCGAGTGGTGCACCCACGGCTCGGCTCCGGCGGCCGCGCAGAGCCTGAGCAGGTCGTCGAGGAGGTCCGGGTCCTCCGTGATGATCAGTGGTGCGCCCGCCCGCACCTCGGCGGCAGCCGGCCCGGTCCACTGCCCGCTCGGCTCACTCGACTTCGATCGCGACACGATCTCCGCCCCCTTCTCACCGCAAATCCCGAGGCCGCGGACTTCGCGGCCCGGAATCACCGTGCAGGGATCCGGAAAAAGAAGTGGATCTTGCTCGAAATCTGTGGACAGTGGAGAAGCTGTGAATAACTCCGTCACTCTTTACGGGAGCTTCCACTGCGCGCCGGAACGATCACGCTCTGTCACGAGTCAGACAGGGTGAGGGCGCGCGCCACAGCGGGCCGCACAAGCGGAGGAGGAGACATGCGAGCGATTTCCGGGCCTCGCAGAAGCGGACGAAAACGCGTCCGGACATGCGACGACCCCCGCCGGGGGGGAGAGCGGGGGTCGTCCCCACGGTCCGACTCGGGGGGGGAGGAGCCAGACCGGGTTAGCACGGTCGCGAACGATCCGTGACTTCCATGGTGTACCCGAGAGCCTTCTCAGGCAAACCCACGCGCCACACCTTACGCCGAATGGTTGGCGCATATGCTCGGGGCGTGGAAAACCACTCCTTGCCCCGCACAGCCGCCTTCTTCGACCTGGACAAGACGGTCATTGCGAAGTCGAGCACACTGACCTTCAGCAAGTCCTTCTACCAGGGCGGTCTGATCAACCGCCGCGCCGTCCTGCGCACCGCGTACACACAGTTCGTCTTCCTGGCCGGCGGCGCCGACCACGATCAGATGGAACGGATGCGCGAGTACCTGTCCGCCCTCTGCAAGGGGTGGAACGTGCAGCAGGTGCAGGAGATCGTCGCCGAGGCACTGCACGATCTCATCGACCCGATCATCTACGACGAGGCCGCCTCGCTGATCGAGGAGCACCACACCGCCGGCCGAGACGTGGTGATCGTGTCGACCTCGGGCGCCGAAGTCGTCGAACCCATCGGCGAGATGCTGGGCGCGGACCGGGTCGTCGCCACGCGCATGGTCGTGGGCGAGGACGGCTGTTTCACCGGCGAGATCGAGTACTACGCGTACGGCCCGACGAAGGCCGAGGCCGTGCGGCAGCTGGCCGAGTCCGAGGGCTACGACCTGGCGCGCTGCTACGCGTACAGCGACTCGGCCACGGACCTCCCGATGCTGGAGGCGGTCGGCCACCCGCACGCCGTCAATCCGGACCGCGCGCTGCGCCGTGAGGCGGCGGCACGGGACTGGCCCGTTCTGGTCTTCAACCGGCCGGTACGGCTCAAGCAGCGGCTTCCGGGGCTGTCGATGCCCGCCCGGCCCGCCCTGGTGGCGGCGGCCGCGGTGGGAGCGGCGGCGGCCACGGCGGGCCTGGTCTGGTACGCGAGCAGGCGTCGCGCGAGCGCGCTCGCCTCCGGCGCGCTCTGACGCAGCTCCCCGCTGCCGCCCGGGCCGCCCCTCCGACCTGCACCGACACCTCGCGCCCGATTCGTCCCGAAGCGTCCTGGAAAGTAAAGAAGTGCGGTAAGGGGTTCCGCTTACCTCGCAACGGAGGTACAAAGGATTCACGGCCCGCGAGACCTAAGGACATCCGAGAGGATCATCTTAGAACGCAGCAAGGCCCCACGGACCGAAGCATGAACGCCGAGCACCCACGCGACGTCGACCCGTCGATTACGGGCCAGCCGCACCAGGCAACGGGCAAAGTCCCCGGCCTGATGGGCAACTTTCGAGGACGCTTGGTACCTGGGCGTGAATGCCAGCGGCGACACCATGAGCAAGACGGTGTCGCCGCAACCCTTTTCCCGGCACCTGCGACTTTCCCGGCACCCACGACGCCGTGCCCCAGATAGCCCGGCCCAGATCGCCCGGCGCCCGGGCCGCCCGGACCTCAGGCGGCGCCGCGCTGCAGTGCTTCGCAGACCGCCGTGGACTCCCGCACCCCCAGCTCGACCGCGCGGCCGCAGTGCGCGATCCACGCCGCCATCCCCTCCGGGGTGCCGGAGGCGTAGCCATCGAGGGCGGCGACGTACGCCGCCCGGCCCAGCTCCGCGTGGCCGACCTCCGGCGGGCAGATCGCCTTCGGGTCGAGCCCGCTGCCGATCAGCACGATCCGCTCGGCCGTCCGCGCCACGAGCCCGTTGTACGTGCCGAACGGGCGCAGCGCGAGCAGTTCGCCGTGTACCACCGCGGCCGTGACCAGCGCCGGAGCCTTGCTTCCGGCCAGCAGCAGCCGCGAGAGGCCGTCCAGCCGGCCCGCCACCTCGCCGGCGTCCGGCAGTGGCAGCTCGACCAGCGGCTCGTCCACGGGCTCGCCCGCCAGCCGCGGCCGGCCGACGGTGTCTCCCACGGCGGCGCCGGCCGCCTGGCCGTCGGCAGCGCCGGCCGCGCCGCCCGCGGCGACCAGGTGCAGTCGGGCCAGCACCCGCAGCGGCGACTGCCGCCAGATGCTCAGCAGCTGTCCGGCCTCCGCCGTCATCCGCAGCGCCGCGCCGACCGTGCGCGCCTCGGCCTCGGCGCCGAAGTCGGTGCGTCGGCGGACCTCCTCCAGCGCCCAGTCGGCGCCGGAGAGCGCGGCACTGCCGCGGGCCCCGCGCAGGGCGGCCTCGGAAGTGATCTCCGCACTGCGGCGGCGCATCACGCGGTGGCCGTAGACCCGGTCCACGGCCTTGCGCATGGAATCCACGGACTCGGCCACGCCCGGCAGAGAAGCCAGAGCGGCCAGGGGATCGGCTGACGTACTCATAGGTAGGGAGCCTACGCACCCATAGCATCCGCCCCACCTTGGAGTGGTCTTCTTCACTCACCTCGACCACGGCGTGCAAGCAAACCACTACGCTTGGTGAACATGAAGATCGCTTTCGTGGGAAAGGGCGGCAGCGGCAAGACGACGCTGTCCTCCCTCTTCATCCGCCACCTCGCAGCCAATGAGGCCCCCGTCGTCGCGGTGGACGCCGACATCAACCAGCACTTGGGGGCCGCGCTCGGCCTCGATCCCGAGGCCGCGGCCGCGATGCCCGCGCTCGGTGCGCACCTGCCGCTCATCAAGGACTACCTGCGCGGCTCGAATCCCCGCATCGCCTCCGCCGAGACCATGATCAAGACGACCCCGCCCGGCACCGGTTCCCGACTGCTGCGGGTGTGCGAGGACAACCCCGTCTACGAGGCCTGCGGCCGCCGGATCGCGCTCGACGGCGGGCCGGTGCTGCTGATGGCCACCGGCCCGTTCACCGAGGCCGACCTCGGGGTGGCCTGCTACCACTCCAAGGTGGGTGCCGTGGAGCTGTGCCTGAACCACCTGGTGGACGGCCCGGACGAGTACGTCGTGGTGGACATGACGGCGGGCTCGGACTCCTTCGCCTCGGGCATGTTCACCCGCTTCGACATGACCTTCCTGGTCGCGGAGCCGACCCTGAAGGGGGTGTCCGTCTACCGCCAGTACAAGGAGTACGCCCGGGACTTCGGGGTGCCGCTGAAGGTGGTCGGCAACAAGGTCCAGGGGCCCGACGACGTGGAGTTCCTGCGCGCCGAGGTCGGCGACGACCTGCTGGTGGCGGTCGGGCACTCGGACTGGGTGCGGGCGATGGAGAAGGGCCGGCCGGCCGACTTCGACCTGCTGGAGGCCGGCAACCGGCTGGCGCTGCAAGCCCTGCAGGACGCCGCGGACGACCGGTACGGGCTGCGCGACTGGGCGAAGTACACCGAGCAGATGGTGCACTTCCACCTGCGGAACGCGGAGAGCTGGGGCAACGCGAAGACCGGGGCCGACCTGGCGGCGCAGGTGGACCCCGGCTTCGTGCTGCACGAGGAGCTGAGCGGGGAGCTCGACGGGGCGCCGGGCGCGGTCAGCCCTCCTCGTTCTCCCCGGCCTGCTCCGCAGCCTGCTTGACCGCGGGGGGCGCCGCGGGAGCGACGGGCCTGGCGGCCGGGCCGGCCGTCAGGAACTTCGCCCATCCCTCCTTCGGCGCCTCGCCGACGTCCAGGGTCCGCAGCCATTCGAGGGCCTTGGGGTCCTGGGCGTCGAGCCAGTCGGCGAGCTCCCGGAAGGGCACGCAGCGGACGTCCTTCTGGGTACAGACGCCCTTGATGGTCTCCTCGACGGCGCGCATGTACGTGCCGCCGTTCCAGGACTCGAAGTGGTTGCCGATGATCAGCGGTGCGCGGTTGCCCTGGTAGGCCCGGTCGAAGGCCTTCAGCAGGCCGTCGCGCATCTGGTCGCCCCAGTACCGGTGCTGGGACGGGTCGCCCTGCGAGGTCGTACCCGACTGGTTGACCATGTAGTTGTAGTCCATGCTCAGCGTCTCGAAGGCGCGGCCGGGCATGGGGACGAGCTGGAGCGGCAGGTCCCACAGCCCGGCGGTGCGCTGCGGCCACACCTGCTTGCTGATGCCGCTGGAGTCGTAGCGGAAGCCCATCTGCTTCGCGGCGAGCATGAAGTTCTTCTGGCCCTCCAGGCAGGGGGTGCGGGCGCCGATCAGCTCCTTGTCGTAGTCGAAGGGGAGCGCCTTCTCCTGGGGCAGGCCCGCGTTGGTCTTCCAGTTCTTGACGAAGGACTTGGCCTGGTTGATCTCGCTCTTCCACTCGTCGACGGACCAGGTGCCGACGCCGCCCTCGGGTCCGCAGAAGTGGCCGTTGAAGTGCGTGCCGACCTCGTTGCCCTCCAGCCAGGCGCCGCGCAGCTGGGCGGCGGTGTCCTTGATGCCTTTGAGGTCGCCGAAGCCGATGTCGGAGCGGCCGGCGCCGTGTTGGGGCGCTTCGTACAGGCTCCGCTTCTCCTCGGGCAGCATGTAGACGCCGCTGAGGAAGTAGGTCATGCGGGCGTTGTACTTCTTGCCGACCTCGCGGAAGTGCGAGAAGAGCTGCTGGCTGTCCTCGCCGGCGCCGTCCCACGAGAACACCACGAACTGCGGCGGCTTCTCGCCGGGCGCGAGCTTCCTGACCGGGGACACGTTGGGCTGGGAGCCGGTGTACGAGGTCGAGCCGTCGCCGATCAGCCGGAGCACGCTGCCGGGCGCGGCCGGAGCGGCGGCGCCCTTGGGCAGGGTGCCGGGATTCCCCCCGGCGGGCCGCGTGGCGGGCTTCTCCGGGGTCGAACAGCCCGCCGCTGCCATGACGAGTGCCGTGACCACCAGGCCACCGGCGATCTTCTTCGAGGCGGCCATCATCCGCCCACCCTCTTCCTTGCAGGTCGTCCGCGTGAGTGCCGCCTACCAGGCGGGTCGCTGCAACGTCGCACGAGGGTGCGATCGGAATTGGTATGACAAGCCGTAAAAAATGCCTATTCATTCTTGAGGGTCAATTACTGCACCATTTGCCCCCATCGCCCTACCCGTTTCTTTACTCTCCATTACGATCCGTTTACCGAGTGTTGATACTCCCGCCGCTGCGCCCCCTGCCTGGAGGAGACGGGAACCATGTCCACCCGCAACGACCGCTCACCCCTCTCCGCGGACCTCTCCGCTTCCGTCGCCGTGTTCCTGATCGCGCTGCCGCTCTCCCTCGGCATCGCCCTGGCCACCGGAGCCCCCCTGCAGGCGGGCCTGGTGGCCGCGGCCGTCGGCGGCATCGTGGCCGGCCGCCTGGGCGGCGCCCCCCTACAGGTGAGCGGCGCCTCGGCCGGGCTCACCGTGGTCACGGCCGAGCTGATCCAGCGCTACGGATGGCGCACCACCTGCGCCGTCACCGTGATCGCCGGCGCGGCCCAACTGGCCCTGGCCCTGTTGCGCACCGCGCGGTCCGCCCTGATGGTCAGCCCCGCCATCGTGCACGGCATGCTCGCGGGCATCGGCGTGACGATCGTGGTCGCCCAGCTGCACATCGTCCTGGGCGGCACACCACAGAGTTCCGCGGTGGCCAACGTCCGCGAACTGCCCGCACAGCTGGCAGACCTGCACCCCGGAGCCCTGGCCGTGAGCGCGCTCACCCTCGGGGTACTGCTGGCCTGGCCGCGGCTGCCCGGGCGGGCAGGGCGGGCACTGCGCAAGGCACCCGCCGCACTGGCGGCGGTGGCACTGGCCACCGCGGTGGCCGCAGTCGCCGGGCCGGGCCTGGCCCGGGTGGACCTCCCCTCCTGGCGCAGCCACGCCCTGCCCGAAGTGCCCGACGGCCCGGTGCTGGGGATCCTCACGGCCGTGGTGGCCGTCACCCTGGTCGGCAGCGTGGAGTCGCTGCTGTCCGCGGTGGCCACCGACAAGCTCATCGCAGCCGAACGGCCGGCCGTGGCGCGGCCGCCGCGGGCCTCGCTCAACCGGGAGCTGCGCGGTCAGGGCGTGGCCAACATGGTCTCCGGCGCCCTCGGCGGGCTCCCGGTGGCCGGCGGTGCGGTCCGCAGCATCACCAACGTCAAGTCAGGTGCCGTCAGTAGCCGTTCGACCATGCTCCACGGCGCCTGGATGCTGACCGCGGCCGCTCTGCTCACCCCCGCGCTCGACCTGATCCCGCTGGCCGCGCTGGCCGCGCTGGTCTTGGCCGTCGGCGTGCAGATGGTCAGCATCACCCACATGCGCAGCGTCACCCGCCACCGGGAAGTACTGGTCTACGCGGTGACCACCACCGCCGTGGTCGTCTTCGGCGTCCTGGCGGGGGTGGCCGTCGGAATCGCGGTGGCAGTCGCGGTGGCCCTCCACCGACTGGCCCGCACCCGCATCACCGTCACCCATGAGCACGGCATCCACCGGCTGCGCGCTCGCGGCCAGCTGACCTTCCTGGCCGTACCCCGGCTCAGCCGCGAGCTGAACCAGATCCCCCACGACGCGAAGGTGGTCGTGGAGCTGGACGGCTCCTTCATGGACCATGCCGCGTACGAGACCTTGCAGGACTGGCAGGACTCCCATCGCGCGCACGGCGGCACGATCGAGGTGACCGGCCGCTCCGGCACTCCGCTGGCCGGGGCGGGACGGAGGCCCCGCGGAGCGCACCAGTGCTGCCGCCCGTGGACCCCCTGGCAGAACCACTGCGACCATCGCGCCCCGGCCGTGGAGGTCGCCACCGCCGCGGCGGCGCCCCGGCGCGGGGCGGGCCGGCTCGCCAGCGGGATCGGCGCCTTCCAGCGGGACACGGCCCCGCACGTGCGGGGGGAGCTCGCCCGGCTGGCCCGCGAGGGGCAACGGCCCTCCCAGCTGTTCCTGACCTGCGCCGACTCCCGGCTGGTCACGAGCATGATCACGGCGAGCGGCCCGGGCGACCTCTTCACGGTGCGCAACGTCGGCAATCTGGTGCCGCCGCCCGGCGCGGAGTCGACCGACGACTCGGTGGCGGCCGCCATCGAGTACGCCGTGGACGTGCTCCAGGTCGACAGCATCACGGTGTGCGGGCACTCGGGCTGTGGCGCGATGCAGGCGCTGCTGAACTCCACGCCGGGCGCGCCGATGACCCCGCTGCGGCGCTGGCTGCGGCACGGGCTGCCGAGTCTGCGGCGCATGACGAGCCGGCACGAGCCGTGGGCCCGGATCTCCGGGCGACTGCCGGCGGACGCGGTCGAGCAGCTCTGCCTGACCAATGTGGTCCAGCAGCTGGAGCACCTGCGGGCCCACGAGTCGGTGGCCAGGCGGCTCGCCGAGGGCACGCTGGAGCTGCACGGCATGTACTTCCACGTGGGTGAAGCCCAGGCCTACCTGCTCACCGAAGGTGACGGTTTTTTCGACAACCACGTCTTCGACCAGGTGAAGCCGGATACCGGAGCATGTGAGTCCGGTTCTGGCGAAGCCTTCCCCCTCAGCCGCCCGGAGCAGCGCGGAACGACTGAATTGCGCCATTCCGAGCTGGAAGAGGCACCGGCCTGAACCAGAGCGCGTCCCCGTCCGTGAGACCGTATGGCCCCTTCCCGCACCCTGCAGCGGGGAGGGGCCGTCCGCATGCGCGGACCCCGACCGCCTCAATAGGTCTAAACCAATTTCCGGTTACCCCTTGTCACCAGGGCATCTGACTGATGAGCTATGCCCGGGACACAACGGACACCCTGGGAAAGGGAGATGTCGTGAGCAACGAAAGCCTGGCCAACCTGCTCAAGGAAGAGCGGCGGTTCGCACCGCCCGCCGATCTGGCCGCCAACGCCAACGTGACGGCGGAGGCATACACCCAGGCCGAGGCGGACCGGCTGGGCTTCTGGGCCGAGCAGGCCCGGCGGCTGACCTGGTCCACCGAGCCGACGGAGACGCTCGACTGGAGCAACCCGCCCTTCGCGAAGTGGTTCGCGGACGGCACGCTGAACGTCGCGTACAACTGCGTCGACCGCCACGTCGAGGCCGGCAACGGCGACCGCGTCGCCCTCCACTTCGAGGGCGAGCCCGGCGACAGCCGCGCGATCACCTACGCCGAGCTCAAGGACGAGGTCTCCAAGGCCGCCAACGCCCTCACCGAGCTGGGCGTACAGGCCGGCGACCGGGTCGCCGTCTACCTGCCGATGATCCCCGAGGCGGTCGTCGCGATGCTCGCGTGCGCCCGCGTCGGCGCCGCGCACTCCGTCGTCTTCGGCGGCTTCTCCGCCGACGCCGTCGCCTCCCGCATCCAGGACGCCGACGCCAAGCTCGTCATCACCGCCGACGGCGGCTACCGCCGGGGCAAGCCCTCCGCGCTCAAGCCCGCCATCGACGAGGCCGTGGCCAAGTGCCCGCAGGTCGAGCACGTCCTCGTGGTGCGGCGCACCGGCCAGGACACCGCCTTCACCGAGGGCCGCGACGTCTGGTGGCACGACATCGTCGGCCGCCAGTCCGCCGAGCACACCCCACAGGCGTTCGACGCCGAGCACCCGCTCTTCATCCTGTACACCTCGGGGACGACGGGGAAGCCGAAGGGCATCCTGCACACCTCCGGCGGCTACCTGACCCAGGCCGCGTACACCCACCACGCCGTCTTCGACCTCAAGCCGGAGACCGACGTCTACTGGTGCACCGCCGACATCGGCTGGGTGACCGGGCACTCGTACATCGTCTACGGCCCGCTGGCCAACGGCGCCACGCAGGTCATGTACGAGGGCACCCCCGACACCCCGCACCAGGGCCGGTTCTGGGAGGTCGTGCAGAAGTACGGCGTCACCATCCTCTACACGGCGCCGACGGCCATCCGCACGTTCATGAAGTGGGGAGACGACATCCCCGCCAAGTTCGACCTGTCCTCCCTGCGCGTGCTCGGCTCCGTCGGCGAGCCGATCAACCCCGAAGCCTGGATCTGGTACCGCGAGCACATCGGCGGCGGCCGCTGCCCGATCGTGGACACCTGGTGGCAGACCGAGACCGGCGCGATGATGATCTCGCCGCTCCCGGGCGTCACCGAGACCAAGCCCGGCTCCGCCCAGCGCGCGCTGCCCGGCATCGGCGCCACCGTCGTCGACGACGAGGCCAACGAGGTGCCCGACGGCGGTGGCGGCTACCTGGTCCTCACCGAGCCGTGGCCCTCGATGCTGCGCACCATCTGGGGCGACGACCAGCGGTTCATCGACACGTACTGGTCCCGCTTCGAGGGCAAGTACTTCGCCGGCGACGGCGCCAAGAAGGACGACGACGGCGACATCTGGCTGCTCGGCCGCGTCGACGACGTGATGCTGGTGTCCGGCCACAACATCTCCACCACGGAGGTCGAGTCGGCCCTCGTCTCGCACCCCTCGGTCGCCGAGGCGGCCGTCGTGGGCGCCGCCGACGAGACCACCGGCCAGGCCATCGTCGCGTTCGTCATCCTGCGCGGCACCGCCTCCGAGAACGACGGCCTCGTCGCCGACCTGCGCAACCACGTCGGTGCCACGCTCGGCCCGATCGCCAAGCCCAAGCGGATCCTGCCGGTCCAGGAGCTGCCCAAGACCCGCTCGGGCAAGATCATGCGTCGTCTGCTGCGGGACGTGGCCGAGAACCGCGCGGTCGGTGACGTCACCACGCTCGCCGACTCGTCCGTGATGGACCTGATCCAGACGAAGCTGCCGGCCGCGGGCAGCGAGGACTGAGCCGTGCGGGCACCCGTGCCCGCCACGTGAGAAGGGCATCCGGCAAGCGCGCCGGATGCCCTTCGCGCAATTAAAGTGACGATCACCGGATACGTCCTGCGCGTACCCCCTGTAAAGTACTCAAAGCGTAAAGAAATATCTCTGGGTGCGCCGGGAAGTCTGGTCGGCAACAGCTTTGCCATGCCATGCCGTCCAACTCGCCCCGGAGGTGCCCTCACGTGGCCGCGCCCAGCCCCACCGACCAGCGGAACCGCAAGCTCCTCGGCAGGCTCTCGCTGCCCGAGCGGCGGTTCGTCGCCGACGCCCTGCGCGCCGAGACCGTCGGCGGTGTCCTGCTCCTCGCGGCCGCCATCGCCGCCCTCCTCTGGGCCAACATCCCCGCGCTGACCAGCAGCTACGACAGCGTCCGGAACTTCCACATCGGCCCCGGGGCCCTCGGCCTCGACCTCTCGGTGCAGCACTGGGCCGCCGACGGCATGCTCGCGATCTTCTTCTTCGTCGCCGGCATCGAGCTCAAGCGCGAACTGGTCGCCGGAGACCTGCGCGACCCCAAGGCCGCCGCCCTCCCGGTCATCGCCGCGCTCTGCGGCATGGCCGTCCCCGCCCTCGTCTACACGCTCGTCAGCACCCTCGGCAACGGCTCGACCGACGGCTGGGCCGTCCCCACCGCCACCGACATCGCCTTCGCGCTCGCCGTCCTCGCCGTCATCGGCACCTCGCTGCCCTCTGCGCTGCGCGCCTTCCTGCTGACCCTCGCCGTGGTCGACGACCTCTTCGCCATCCTGATCATCGCGGTGTTCTTCACCAGCGAGATCGACTTCGTGGCGCTCGGCGGCGCGTTCGTCGGCCTGGTCCTCTTCTGGTTCCTGCTGCGCAAGCGGGTCCGCGGCTGGTACGTCTACATCCCGCTGGCCCTGGCCATCTGGGGCCTGATGTACAACAGCGGCGTGCACGCCACGATCGCCGGCGTGGCCATGGGCCTGATGCTGCGCTGCAACCGCGAGGACGGCGAGGAGCACTCGCCGGGCGAGCACATCGAGCACCTGGTGCGGCCCGTCTCCGCAGGCCTGGCGGTGCCGCTCTTCGCCCTCTTCTCGGCGGGCGTCTCCCTCTCCGGCCACGCGATCGGGCAGGTCTTCACCCGGCCGGAGACCCTCGGCGTGGTCCTCGGCCTGGTCGTCGGCAAGACCGTCGGCATCTTCGGCGGCACCTGGCTGGCCGCCCGCTTCACCAAGGCCGAACTGAACGAGGACCTCGCCTGGCCCGACGTCCTGGCCGTGGCCTCCCTCGCCGGCATCGGCTTCACCGTCTCGCTCCTCATCGGCGAGCTCGCCTTCGCCGGCGACGACGTGCTCGTGGACGAGGTCAAGGCGGCCGTCCTGATGGGCTCGTTCATCGCCGCGGTCGTGGCCGGCATCATGCTCAAGATCCGCAACAGCCGCTACCGGGACCTCACCGAGGCCGAGGAGCGCGACGAGGACCTCGACGGCATCCCGGACGTCTACGAGCAGGACAAACCCGACTACCACTTGCGGATGGCCCTGATCCACGAGGCGAAGGCCGCCGAGCACCGCCGCAGGGCCGAAGTCGCGGCCGGGTCCAGCGGCGACGGCGACAGTCCGGCATGATCTGACAGCACACCGGATTCGTTGACGGACAGTCGAACAGAGGGAGAGAGCGATGAGCGCAGCGGACCAAGGGACCCCCGGGACCGAGCGGACCCTGGGCCAGCTGGTCGCCTCGGCCACCGCCGAGATGTCCGCCCTGGTGCACGACGAGATCGCGCTCGCCAAGGCCGAGCTGCGCCAGGACGTCAAGCGGGCGGGCATCGGCGGCGCGGCGATCGGGATCGCCGGCGTGCTCGCGCTCTTCTCCCTCCCGGTGCTGAGCTTCGCCGCGGCCTACGGGATCCACAACCTCGGCCTCGGGCTCGCCTGGTCGTTCCTCATCGTCGGTGTCTCGTTCCTGCTCATCGCGGGTCTGCTGGCGATGCTCGCCGTGTCGAAGTTCAAGAAGGTCAAGCCGCCGGAGAAGACCATCGCCTCCGTCAAGCAGACCGCGGCCGTGGTCGGGACCGTCAAGCCGCACCCGCGGCCGGTCAGTGACAAGGCAGTGGGTGTGGCACGCTCGTCTGCATGACAGCGTCCACGCCGGAACCCAGCACTCCGCCCACCGCCGCGACGGCGGTGCGCCTCGACATCCCCGGCGCGCACAAGGTGACGCACCGGGACGTCGCGGCCAACGGCGCGCGCTTCCACGTCGCGGAGGCCGGTGACGGTCCGCTGGTGCTGCTGCTGCACGGCTTCCCCCAGTTCTGGTGGACCTGGCGGCACCAGCTGACCGCCCTCGCCGACGCCGGGTTCCGCGCGGTGGCCATGGACCTGCGCGGGGTGGGCGGCAGCGACCGCACCCCGCGCGGCTACGACCCCGCCAATCTCGCGCTCGACATCACCGGGGTCGTACGGTCCCTCGGCGAGCCGGACGCCGCGCTCGTCGGCCACGACCTGGGCGGCTACCTGGCCTGGACCGCGGCGGTCATGCGCCCCAAGCTGGTGCGCCGGCTGGTGGTCTCCTCGATGCCGCACCCGCGGCGCTGGCGCGCGGCCATGCTGTCGGACTTCGCGCAGAGCCGGGCCGGCTCGTACGTATGGGGTTTCCAGCGGCCCTGGCTCCCCGAGCGGCGGCTGGTCGCGGACGACGGCGCGCTGGTGGGCGACCTGATCCGGGAGTGGTCGGGCCCGCGGCTGCCCGACGAGGCCGACATCGACGTGTACCGGCGGGCCATGTGCATCCCGTCCACCGCGCACTGCTCGATCGAGCCGTACCGCTGGATGGTCCGCTCGCTGGCCCGCCCGGACGGCCTCCAGTTCAACCGGCGCATGAAGCGGCCGGTCCGAGTCCCCACCCTGCACCTGCACGGGTCACTGGATCCGGTGATGCGCACCCGCAGCGCGGCGGGCTCCGGCGAGTACGTCGAAGCCCCCTACCGGTGGCGGCTGTTCGACGGACTCGGGCACTTCCCGCACGAGGAGGACCCGGTCGCCTTCTCCACCGAACTCGTGAACTGGCTGAAGGACCCCGAACCCGACCGCTGACGCTCCGTCGACCGCCCTTCGGCGCGCTGTCCACGGCCCGCTGACGGTGCGTGACCTCACGGGAACGCCTGTCCTACGAACGTTCAATTGCCCGGCGCATAGGCCAATTGGCCCTCCCCAGGGCGATTACCGACCTTGGGGCCCGGGCAGACGTCGAAGTATGGGCTGGACGCACGACTACGGTGACTCCGCACGCAACCGCCGCACGGCGCCTTCGCCGGGCAGCTACGAGAGGTCGGGCCGCTCGCACCACGGCGACGACCACCACCTCGGGATCCCGCGCATCCTCCGCCGCCGGGCCCGCTGGGTCTCCGCCCGGCTGCGGCATCCGCGGCCATAGACCCGCCCGGCGCCCGGCGCCGGACGCGCACCCGGCCGGCGGGCCACGGATCCACCGGGCAGCCCGGAATCCGCAGAGCTACAGGGCACAGCCCTGCGTGTTGACCCGGCTCTCGGCTTCCTTGCCGATCCGGATGTCGTCACGGATCTCGTCCACGGTCAGCGCGTAGCCGGTGTTCGGGTCGTCGAGCGACTTGGCGAACACGACTCCGTACACCTTGCCGTCGGGGGTCAGCAGCGGGCCGCCGCTGTTGCCCTGGCGGACGGTCGCGTACAGGGAGTAGACGTCCCTGCGCACGGTGCCGCGGTGGTAGATGTCCGGTCCGTTGGCGTTGATGCGGCCGCGCACCCGGGCCGCCCGTACGTCGTACGAGCCGTTCTCCGGGAAGCCGGCGACGATCGCGCCGTTTCCGCTGCGGGCGTCGGCGTCGGCGAACCGGAGCGGGGGCGCCTGGAGCCTGGGCACGTCCAGGACCGCGATGTCGCGTTCCCAGTCGTAGAGCACCACCTTGGCGTCGTAGAGCCTGCCCTCGCCGCCTATCTGGACGGTGGGCTCCTGGACGCCTCCGACCACGTGCGCGTTCGTCATGACCTTGCCGTCGGCGAAGACGAAGCCGGTGCCTTCGAGCACCTTGCTGCAGCTGGGGGCGGTGCCGACCACCTTCACGATGGAGCGCCTGGCCTGCTGGGCGACCGGGCCGGCGGCGAGCGCCGGGTCGGGTGCCTGGACCTCGGTGATGGGTTCGTTGGAGAACGGGCTGAAGACCTGCGGGAAGCCGTTCTGGGCGAGCACGGAACTGAAGTCCGTGAACCAGGTGTTGGCCTGCTCGGGCAGCACCCGTGACACGCCGAGCAGCACCTTGGAGTTGCGGACCTCCTTGCCCAGGGTGGGCAGTGAGGTCCCGGCCAGTGCAGAACCGATCAGCCATGCCACCAGCAGCATCGCCACCACGTTCACGAGGGCGCCGCCGGTCGCGTCGAGGGCCCGCGCGGGCGACCACGTGATGTGCCGCCGCAGCTTGCTCCCCAGGTGCGTGGTGAAGGCCTGCCCGATCGAGGCGCAGACGATGACGACGACCACCGCCACGACGATGGCCGTGGTGGACACCTCGGCCTTGTCGGTCAGCTGATCCCAGATCAGGGGCAGCAGGGAAACGGCGATGAGGCCACCGCCCAGGAAGCCGATCACCGACAGGATGCCGACGACGAAGCCCTGGCGGTAGCCGACGATCGCGAACCACACGGCGGCGACCAGCAACAGGATGTCCAGCACGTTCACGTGGGCCACCGTCTCATGCGCGCCAGTCGATCGGGACCTGCCGGGACCTGTCCCAGGGCCGCTCCCAGCCCGCGTAATGCAGGATCCGGTCGATCACCCCGGCGGTAAAACCCCAGACCAGGGACGATTCGACCAGAAATGCGGGACCTTCGTGGCCGCTCGGGTGGACGGCGAGGGCGCGGTGGGCGGGATCCGTGAGATCCGCCACGGGCACCGTGAAGACACGCGCCGTCTCGGCCGGGTCGACGACCCCGACCGGACTGGGCTCGCGCCACCAGCCGAGCACGGGCGTGACCACGAACTCGCTGACCGGGATGTAGAGCCGGGGCAGCACGCCGAAGAGCTGCACCCCGGCGGGATCGAGCCCGGTCTCCTCCTCGGCTTCGCGCAGGGCGGCGCGCAGCGGTCCGGTGGTCGCCGGATCGCCGTCCTCCGGATCGAGCGAGCCGCCGGGGAAGGAGGGCTGGCCGGGATGCGACCGAAGGGTCCCGGCGCGCTCCATCAGGAGCAGCTCGGGGCCGCGCTCCCCCTCGCCGAAGAGGATCAGCACGGCCGACTGGCGGCCCGCCCCGTCCGCGGGCGGCAGGAAGCGGCTCAGCTGGCGGGGCCGGACGGTACGGGCGGCCTCGGCGACCGGGGCGAGCCACTCGGGCAGCCCGTGCGTGGTGACGACGACCGGGCCGCCGTCACCGTCCACCGCGCCGCCCGGGACGCCGTACGAGGGCTCCGGGCGGCCGTACGCGGGCTCCGGCGGGCTCGCGGGGGCCGCACCCGCTGCCCCCGCGGCACCCGTGGTGCCTGTGGTCTCGTCCCGCATCGCCCGGGTCATGGGCACCCCTGTCTGTTCTCCCCCATGACCGGCACAACGCGGCCCGGGACCGGATTCGTTCCTGACGGCGGCCGACGGCGGCGCGGCGCCGGCTCAGCCCGTCGCGCCGTCGTCTCCCGGGCCGCCCGCGCCGCCCAGCGGTGGTGCGGGCAGCCCCGGGTAGTCGGCAGGCGGGCTCAGCCGCTGGCCCGGCAGCCCGCCCTTCTCGTACTTCAGCAGCTTGGCGGCCTTCTCGGGGTCCGTCTCGCCCTCCCCGTACGCGGGGCACAGCGGGGCGATCGGGCAGGCGCCGCAGGCGGGCCTGCGGGCGTGGCAGATCCGGCGGCCGTGGAAGACGACGCGGTGCGAGAGCATCGTCCACTCGCTCTTGGGGAAGATCGCGCAGATCTCCGCCTCGACCTTCTCCGGGTCCTCCTGCTCCGTCCACTTCCAGCGCCGCACCAGGCGGCCGAAGTGGGTGTCCACGGTGATTCCGGGGACGCCGAAGGCGTTGCCGAGCACGACGTTGGCGGTCTTGCGGCCGACGCCGGGCAGGGTGACCAGGTCCTCGATCCGGCCGGGCACCTCGCCGCCGAAATTGTCGCGGAGCGCGGCGGACAGCCCCAGCAGGGACCTCGCCTTGGCCCGGAAGAACCCGGTCGGCCGAATGATCTCCTCCAGCGCCTCCGGGGCGGCCGCCGCCATGTCCTCGGGGGTCGGATAGGCGGCGAACAGGGCCGGGGTGGTCTGGTTGACCCGCAGGTCCGTGGTCTGGGCGGACAGGACCGTGGCGACCAGCAGCTCGAAGGGATTGCGGAAGTCGAGCTCGGGGTGGGCGTACGGATAGACCTCGGCGAGCTCCCGGTTGATCCGGCGGGCCCGGCGCACCATCGCGAGGTGCGACTCGGGCTTGGCGGCCTTCACGGGTGCCGTGGCCGCCTTGGCCGTCCGGGCGGGAGCCTTGGCCGCCCTCACAGGAGGCTCGGCGGGGGCCTGGGCGCGCTCGGCGGCGGGCTTCGGGCTCTTGGCGGGGCGCTTCGCGGGGGGCCCGGCAGGGGTGTCGGCGGCGCTCGCGGACACGGCGGGCGAAGCCTTGGCCGAAACTTTGCCGTCGGTCTTCGCGGCGCCCTTCCGGGCCGCCGGAGGGTTCTTCGCGGGGCGTCCGAGGGCCTTCTCCACCCCTTGTTCGCCCACAGCAGAATCGGGGGCCGCGGTCACGCCCGCGGGCCCTTTGGCCTGTGCTCTCACCGGCTTATTGGACACTCGGCCAGCCTAAGGGCAGTCGCTGACAAGCCGCCCGGACCAGAGGTAACACCACCCCGATTGGCCCCGGGCAGCACAGCACACCCGTACGTCCGGCATCCTTGTGACCGATCCCACCGTTTTAAGCGTCCTGTCAGAATGGGGCATGGTCCCCTGAGCAGGTCGACATAGGAGAGAGACTCGTGGACGACGTTCTGCGGCGCGCCCCGCTCTTCGCGGCGCTCGATGACGAGCAGGCCGCGGAGCTCCGCGCCTCCATGGGCGAGGTGACCCTCGCACGCGGTGACGCCCTGTTCCACGAGGGCGACCCCGGCGACCGGCTGTACGTGGTCACCGACGGCAAGGTGAAGCTGCACCGCACCTCCCCCGACGGCCGCGAGAACATGCTGGCCGTCCTGGGCCCCGGTGAGCTGATCGGCGAGCTGTCGCTGTTCGACCCGGGCCCGCGCACCGCCACCGCGACCGCGCTGACCGAGGTCAAGCTGCTGGGCCTGGGCCACGGTGACCTGCAGCCGTGGCTGAACGCACGGCCCGAGGTCGCCACCGCGCTGCTGCGCGCGGTCGCCCGGCGCCTGCGCAAGACCAACGACCAGATGTCCGACCTGGTCTTCTCCGACGTGCCGGGCCGTGTCGCCCGTGCCCTCCTGGACCTGTCGCGCCGCTTCGGCGTCCAGTCCGAGGAAGGCATCCACGTCGTGCACGACCTCACGCAGGAAGAGCTGGCCCAGCTGGTCGGCGCGTCCCGCGAGACGGTCAACAAGGCGCTCGCGGACTTCGCGGGCCGCGGCTGGCTGCGCCTGGAGGCGCGCGCCGTGATCCTGCTGGACGTGGAGCGGCTGGCGAAGCGGTCCCGCTGACCCGGTACCACCCGTTCGGCCCAACGGGCCGGGCCGGAGTCTTCGAAGGGGCCCCACCTGCCCGGTGGGGCCCCTTCGCCGTTCCCGCGGCCGCGTGCACCGAGGGCCTCGGCCCCCGGGCGGCAGGCGCGTACGAGCGGCGCTACAGCGCCAGCGCCTCCACGGCCTCCTTGGCCTCGCGCAGGCCGGCCCCGGTCACCGACCGGTAGACCTTGATGGCCTCGATCGTCTTGCCCTCGCGGACCAGCTCGCGGACCCGGCCCAGGCCGTCGGGCTCGGGCTCCTCGATGCCGAGGTGGTGGAGCACCAGGCCGAGCCGCCGGTCGAGGCGGTCGGCCTTCCGCTCCACGGCACGGATCCGCACGGTGAGCGCGCTGATGACCGAGCTCGCGGCGATGATGACGACGAACAATATGAAGAACCCCATGGCGGGCACACTATCCGCAGGTCAGAGGCGTCGAGCGACTGTTTCCGGCCGCCTCGTCAGAATGCCTCTCCGCCGGGGATCAGCCCGTGTTCGCGCAAGTACTCCAGCTGGGCCCGCACCGACCACTCGGCGGCCGGCCACAGCGACCGGTCCACATCCGCGTACACCTTGGCCACGACCGCTTCCGGCGTCGTGAAGCCGTTCTCCACGGCCGTCTCGACCTGGGCGAGCCGGTGCGCCCGGTGCGCGAGGTAGAACTCGACCGCGCCCTGCGCGTCGTCCAGCACCGGCCCGTGCCCCGGCAGCACCGTGTGCACGCCGTCGTCGACGGTCAGCGAGCGCAGCCGCCGCAGCGAGTCCA
Source organism: Streptomyces sp. NBC_00239 (assembly GCF_036194065.1). Classification (NCBI taxonomy): domain Bacteria; kingdom Bacillati; phylum Actinomycetota; class Actinomycetes; order Kitasatosporales; family Streptomycetaceae; genus Streptomyces; species Streptomyces sp. NBC_00239. Next base: position 3,915,592 of record NZ_CP108095.1, read on the forward strand.
GGTAGTCGCCCAGGCGCCCGTCGGGGTGCGCCACCACCGTCGTGCCGCGGCCGAGGATGGTGTCCCCGGTCAGCACCGCCCGGTCGGCGGGCAGGTGGAAGCAGAGCGAGTCGGCGGTGTGCCCGGGGGTGGGGACCACCCGCAGCTCCAGGCCGCCGACCCGGACCACGTCGCCCGCGCCCAGCCCCTCGTCCCCGAGCCGCAGCGCCGGGTCGAGGGCCCGTACCTTCGTGCCCGTGAGCTCCGCGAACCGGCCGGCGCCCTCCGCGTGGTCCGGGTGGCCGTGCGTCAGCAGGGTCAGCGCGACCCGCTTGCCCGCCTCCTCCGCCGCCGCGACGACGGCCCGCAGGTGTACGTCGTCCAGGGGGCCGGGGTCGACGACCACGGCCAGGTCCGAGTCGGGCTCGGAGACGATCCAGGTGTTGGTGCCGTCCAGGGTCATCGCCGACGCGTTGGGGGCGAGCACGTTGCGCGCGCGGGCGGTGGCGGGCCCCGAGGTCACGATCCCGCGGGGCTGTCCGGGCAGTGCGGCTGCGTTCGTCATACGGTGCCCCTGCCCAGCCGCACCCGCTTCGTGAACTCGTCGTGCCCCGGCCAGCTCAGCACCAGCTCGCCGCTCTCCAGCGAGGCCTGCGCGAGGACCGGCTCCAGATCCCGGCCCGCGGCCGCGGCGAGGGCCTCGGCGGCCGTGCCGTACGGCTCCAGGGAACGCAGGGTGGAGATGGTGGGCGGCATCATCAGCAGCTCGCCCTTGTCGTAGCCGTCGGCGGCGTCCGCGGGCCGGGTCCACACCGTGCGGTCGGCCTCCGTGGAGGCGTTGCGGGTGCGCTGGCCCTCGGGCAGCGCCGCGACGAAGAACCACGTGTCGTAGCGGCGCGGCTCGAACTCGGGGGTGATCCACCGGGCCCACGCGCCCAGCAGGTCGGAGCGCAACAGCAGCCCGCGCCGGTCCAGGAAGTCCGCGAACGAGATCTCCCGGGCGACCAGCGCCTGCCGGTCGGCCTCCCAGTCCTCGCCGGTGGTGTCGCCGACCACGGTGTCCGCGGTGGGTCCGGCGAGCAGCACGCCCGCCTCCTCGAAGGTCTCCCGCACGGCCGCGCACACCAGGGCCTGCGCGGACGCGGTGTCGGTGCCCAGCAGCGCGGCCCAGGACTCCAGGTCCGGTCCGGCCCAGCCGACGAGGTGGTCGTCGTCGCGGGGGTCGACGCCGCCGCCCGGGTAGGCGTACGCGCCGCCGGCGAAGGCCATGGAGGCGCGCCGGCGGAGCATGTGGACGGCGGGACCGTCGGGGGTGTCGCGCAGCAGCATGACGGTGGCGGCGCGCTTGGGGGCCACCGGCGTGAGGGAGCCGTCGGCGAGGGCGCGGATCCGGTCCGGCCATTCCGGCGGGTACCACTGGCCGCCGGCGGTCTCCCCGCCCCCGGCCGGGGCCTGTTCCCGAGCCTGTTCCCGGGCCCGGGCCTCGCCCTGACCCGGGCTCTCGCCCTGCTCCGGGCCCTGACCCTGGCCCTGTCCCTGCGCGTGACCGTTCTGACCATTCGGCATGGCCGGATGCTACGGGCATCCGCCCCGATGTTCGAGGGCCGCCCGGCCGCGCCCGGTGCCGGAGCGGCCGGGCGGCCCCGGACAGCACAGTGGCGCCGGACGGCCGTCCGGCGCCACACGGCAGGGAGGCGGGGTGTTACCCGGCCACCTCGACCTGGAACTCGATCTCGACCGGCGCGTCGAGCGGCAGCACCGAGACGCCGACGGCGCTGCGGGCGTGCACGCCCTTCTCGCCGAGGACCTGGCCCAGCAGCTCGCTGGCGCCGTTGATGACGCCGGGCTGGCCGGTGAAGTCGGGGGCGGAGGCGACGAAGCCGACGACCTTGACGACACGCACGATCTTGTCGAGGTCACCGATGACCGACTTGACGGCGGCCAGGGCGTTGAGCGCGCAGGTCGCCGCGAGCTGCTTCGCCTCTTCCGCCGACACCTCGGCGCCGACCTTGCCGGTGACCGGCAGCTTGCCCCGCACCATCGGCAGCTGGCCCGCGGTGTACACGTACGCGCCCGAGCGCACCGCCGGCTGGTAGGTGGCGAGCGGCGGCACGACCTCGGGGAGGTTCAGTCCGAGCTCGGCCAGCCTGGCCTCTACCGCACTCATGCCTTCTCCCGCTTCAGGTAGGCGACGAGCTGCTCCGGGTTGGGCCCGGGCACGACCTGGACAAGCTCGTAGCCCTGATCGCCCCAGGAGTCGAGGATCTGCTTCGTGGCGTGGACGAGCAGGGGGACAGTCACGTATTCGAACTTCTTCATGCAGGGGAGGGTAGCCGCTGCGGTGTGCTCAACGAGACCTCGTGCACGCCCGTGGATCCGAGTGGTTAGGCTCGGTGCGTGAGCAGGCTCCAGGTGGTCAGCGGCAAGGGCGGTACCGGTAAGACCACGGTCGCCGCCGCACTCGCGCTCGCCCTCGCGACCGAGGGCAGGCGGACCCTCCTCGTGGAGGTCGAGGGCAGGCAGGGCATCGCGCAGCTCTTCGGTACGGAGCCATTGCCGTACGAGGAGCGCAGGATCGCGGTGGCGCCGGGCGGCGGCGAGGTGTTCGCCCTGGCCATCGACGCGGAACGCGCGCTGCTGGACTACCTCCAGATGTTCTACAAGCTCGGTTCCGCCGGGCGCGCCCTGAAGAAGCTGGGCGCCATCGACTTCGCGACGACGATCGCCCCGGGGCTGCGGGACGTGCTGCTGACGGGCAAGGCCTGCGAGGCGGTGCGGCGCAAGGACAAGGCGGGTCGGCCCGTCTACGACCACGTGGTGATGGACGCGCCGCCGACCGGCCGGGTGACCCGGTTCCTGAACGTCAACGACGAGGTGGCCGGGCTGGCCCGGTTCGGCCCGATCCACAACCAGGCACAGGCCGTCATGAAGGTGCTCAAGTCCCCGCAGACGGCGGTGCACCTGGTGACGCTGCTGGAGGAGATGCCCGTCCAGGAGACCGCGGACGGCCGGCAGGAACTGGCGGAAGCAGGGCTTCCGTTGGGGCACGTGATCGTCAACATGGTCCGCCCGCACCACCTCGACGAGGCCGCGCTGCGGGCGGCGGCGGGCGAGCGGCGGGCCGAGGTGGCGCAGGCGCTGTCCCGGGCCGGCCTCGGCGGCGCGCGCCGCGGCGGACTCGCGGAGCGGCTGGTGGACCCGCTGCTGGAGCAGGCGGCGGCGCACGCGGAGCGGGTCGGCCTGGAGCGTGAGCAGCGCGCCGTACTGGACGGGCTCGGCGTGCCGACGTACGAACTGCCGCTGCTCGGCGGCGGGATGGACCTCGCCGGGCTCTACGAGCTGGCCACGGAGCTGCGGAAGCAGGTGAGCGCCGCGTGAGCGGGGCGATGGAGGCGGCGATGGGCGCGGACATCGGGCCGCGGCTGGACGTGGACCGGCTGCTCGACGACCCGCAGACCCGGATCGTGGTGTGCTGCGGTTCGGGCGGGGTCGGGAAGACGACCACGGCGGCGGCGCTGGGAGTGCGGGCGGCCGAACGCGGCCGCAGGGTGGTGGTCCTGACGATCGACCCGGCCCGGCGGCTCGCCCAGTCGATGGGCATCGACTCGCTGGACAACACGCCGCGGCGGGTCGCCGGCGTCTGCGGTGACGGCGCCGGTGACGGCGACCGCGGCGGTGCCGGTGACACCGGCACCGGGAAGAAGGAAGCCGGCGGCGGGGAACTGCACGCCATGATGCTGGACATGAAGCGGACCTTCGACGAGATCGTCGAGGCGCACGCGGACGAGGAGCGCTCCCGGGCGATCCTGGCGAACCCCTTCTACCAGTCGCTGTCGGCCGGCTTCGCCGGGACGCAGGAGTACATGGCCATGGAGAAGCTGGGCCAGCTCCGCGCGAAGGACGACTGGGACCTGATCATCGTGGACACGCCGCCGAGCCGGTCGGCGCTGGACTTCCTGGACGCGCCGAAGCGGCTGGGGTCCTTCCTCGACGGGAAGTTCATCCGGGTGCTGATGGCGCCGGCGAAGGTGGGCGGCCGGGCGGGGATGAAGTTCGTCAACCTCGGCATGGTCGGCCTGTCGATGATGACGGGGACGCTCAGCAAGCTGATGGGCGGGCAGCTGCTCAAGGACGTGCAGACCTTCGTGGCGGCCATGGACACCATGTTCGGCGGCTTCCGGACCCGCGCGGACGCCACGTACCGGCTGCTGCAGGCTCCGGGCACGGCCTTCCTCGTGGTCGCGGCGCCCGAGCCGGACGCGCTGCGCGAGGCGGCGTACTTCGTCGAGCGGCTGGCCGCCGAGGACATGCCGCTGGCGGGGCTGGTGCTCAACCGGGTGCACGGGAGCGGCGCGACGCAGCTCTCCGCGGAGCGCGCGCTGGCGGCCGCAGAGAATCTTGACGAGGGCCGCATTGTGGATCAGGAGCCCGGGAAAGCTGGACTTCGTGACTCCGAAGCGCCCGGAGTCGCCTCCGAGGAGTCTGCCGATTCCGAGCCCGGTTGTGATCCTGATTCCGAGGACGGCTCCCCCGCCGCAGTGGACGAGATCACGGCCGGACTGCTCCGCCTGCATGCCGAACGGATGCAGGTGATCGCACGCGAACAGCACACGCGCGACCGTTTCACCTCGCTGCACCCCGAAGTGGCGGTGGCCGAGGTGGCCGCCCTGCCCGGCGATGTGCACGACCTCGCCGGGCTGCGGGCCATCGGTGATCGACTCGCGGCCGGCGGTCCGACCGGAGTGTGAGCCGCACGCGCGCGGGGCGTGCGGGTGTGAGGTGCTGCAGTGCCGCCGGTGGTACCGCGGCCGTACGCCCGGTCTACCCGGCTGCGGCGTACGTGTCGTAGTCGATGTCCAAGTCCGCGTCGACGTCCACGGTCAGGATGCCCGTACTGCGCTCGTATTCCGTACGAGCGGTTTCGAGCAGCCGCCGCCAGGAGGTGACCGTTGGACGCCTGCGCAGGAGCGCACGCCGTTCCCGCTCGGTCATTCCACCCCACACGCCGAACTCGACGCGATTGTCCAGCGCGTCGGCCAGGCACTCGGTCCGCACCGGGCAACCGGTACACACCGCCTTGGCCCTGTTCTGCGCTGCACCTTGAACGAACAGTTCATCCGGATCGGTAGTGCGGCAGGCTGCCTGCGCACTCCAGTCGGTTACCCAGCCCATCTCGGCGCCGTCCTCTCCCGAATCGAGGCTCCCCCACGGCGGTAGCGGCATATTCACCGCTGCCAGTTGAGGACGTTACGGAAGGGAGGCACAGCGCAACACCCCCGACGGGCCCAATCTTGAATGGTCCGAACGGACTATGCGTGAGCGTGAGATCACCCGACGGAGTGACCTGGAGACATGCCGGACTCTTGGCGCGATCCGGGGCGTACTACCCCACTCGGATCGGGCGACGACCGCCGGATCCGGCAAATTCGGACATCAGTCCACCCTTTTCGGGAAGGGTGAAAGTCGCATCGAGGGGTTGATGTACGGCGGCGCTGCTGTGACAGTTGGGAGCAGCTAAGGCCAAGGCTCCTGCCCCGCAGGTGACTTGTGCCTGCGCGCGCGGGGGGAGTAGCGCGGAGTCACGCCTACAGACTCGCGCCTGCAGGGTCACGACAGGGGCCGTCAAGCCGTGGCCACAACTGAACCTCTTGTCACTATAGGCATGGCGCCCGCCGCTGTCCGGCGAACGCGGAAATGCCCTGCCCGCACGGGGTGCGAGAAGATGCCGCGCATATAGGTAGATATCTAGACGAGTCGGACATTTCCTTGCCTCAGACCAAGGCATACACGCATGTCCGGCGGAGGAGAACGTAGGCTGCCCCCATGCCAAAGAAGCGCTCGGGCGGAGGGCTCACGGGGAGCCAGCAGGCCGCCAAGTTCCTCGGGGTCTCCGTTCTCTCCGGAGTCGTGCTGGCCGGTATCGCGATCCCCGCCGCGGGCGCGCTCGGTCTGGCGGCGAAGGGAACCGTCGAGGGATTCGACGAGATCCCCGCCAACCTGAAGACCCCGCCGCTCAGTCAGCGCACCACCATCCTCGACGCCGAGGGCGGCCTGATCGCCCAGGTCTACTCGCGCGACCGCAGGGTGGTCCCGCTCACGGCCATCTCGCCGTACATGCAGAAGGCGATCGTCGCGATCGAGGACTCGCGCTTCTACGAGCACGGGGCCATCGACCTCAAGGGCATCCTGCGCGCGGTCAACCGCAACGCCCAGGAGGGCGGCGCGGCCCAGGGCGCGTCCACGCTGACCCAGCAGTACGTGAAGAACGTCTTCGTCGAGGAGGCCGGCGACGACCCGGCCAAGGTGGCCGAGGCCCAGCAGAAGAGCCTCGGCCGCAAGGTCCGCGAGCTGAAGTACGCGATCCAGGTCGAGGAAGAGCTCGGCAAGAAGAAGATCCTGGAGAACTACCTCAACATCACCTTCTTCGGGCAGCAGGCGTACGGGATCGAGTCCGCCGCGCAGCGCTACTTCAGCAAGCCCGCCCGGGACCTCACCCTGGACGAGTCGGCGCTGCTGGCCGGCCTCGTGCAGTCGCCGAGCCGGTACGACCCCGTGAACGACACGGAGGAGGCCACGCTCCGGCGCAACACCGTGCTCCAGCGGATGGCCGACATAAAGGACATCTCGCAGGCCGAAGCGGACAAGGCGAAGGCCGTCCCGATCAAGCTGAAGGTCACCAAGCCCAAGAACGGCTGCATCACGGCCGTCAGCGGCGCCGGGTTCTTCTGCGACTACGTCCGCGCGACCTTCCTGTCCAACCCGGTCTTCGGGAAGACGAAGGAGGAGCGGGCCAGGATCTGGAACCAGGGCGGCCTGACCGTCCGGACCACGCTGGACCCGCAGTCCCAGGAGTCCGTCAACTCCTCGATCAAGGAACACGTCTACCAGAGCGACAAGGTCGCCACGGCCGTCACCCTGGTACAGCCCGGCACCGGGCGGGTGCTGGCCATGGGCCAGTCGCGCCCGTACGGATTCGGCACCAACGAGACGCAGATCAACTTCTCGGTGGACCGGAAGATGGGCGGCTCGAACTTCGGCTTCCCGACCGGCTCGACCTTCAAGCCGTTCGTCGCGGCCGCCGCCCTGGAGCGCGGCATGCCGGCGACGAAGATGTACGCCTCTCCGTACGAGATGGAGTACCCGAGCCCGGTGCAGACCTGCAGCGGCGACCCGTGGGTCAACACCAACGGCGAGCGGGTCCCCAACGAGTCGGAGTCCGAGGTCGGCCCGTACGCGATGAAGGAGGCCATGGCCAAGTCGGTCAACACGTACTTCGTGGAGATGATCGGCGAGATCGGCCTGTGCCCCCTGAAGGACATGACCACGAAGCTCCGGGTGATCCGCGCCGACGGCGCCAAGCTCCCCGACAGCCCGGCCATCTCCCTCGGCACCGAGGGCATGTCCCCGCTGACCATGGCCAACGCGTACGCGACCTTCGCCAACCGGGGCACGTACTGCTCGCCCGTCGCCATCGAATCGATCACTGACTCGCGCGGCAAGGCGCTCGACGTGCCGAAGTCGACGTGCGAGCGGGTGATGTCGGAGAAGACCGCCGACACCGTCAACACGCTGCTGCTGGGCGTGGTCGACTCCGGTACGGGTCTGTCGGCGGGTCTGACCGACCGCGACAGCGCGGGCAAGACCGGAACCACCGACTCCCGCCACAACGCCTGGTTCGTGGGCTACACCCCGAACATGGCCGGCGCGACCTGGGTCGGCTCGCCCGGCACCAAGCAGGTCTCGATGGAGGACATCACCATCGGCGGCGAGTACTACGAGAAGGTCTTCGGCGGCGGGCTGCCCGGCCCGATCTGGAAGGACGCCGTGTCCGGCGCCCTGGCCGGCCGCGAGGCCCCCGGCTTCACGACCGTCTTCATCCCCGACGCGCAGAAGCCCGCCCCCGGCGGCAAGGGCAAGCCGGGCAAGGGACGCAAGCCCGGCAAGGGACGCGGCGGTGACGGCAAGCCCGGCGACGGACGGCCCGGCGGCGCGGACACCGGCGGCCTCACCGGTGGCCTGACCGGCGGCGACGGGAACGGGACCGGCGAGGTCCCCTTCCCGGGCATCCCGCTCGACCCGGGCCTGCTCGGCGGCACGAACGGCTGACCCGCCGGGACGCCTCCGGCGGAGAAGCAGTACGGAAGAGGAGAAGGGGGACCGGCCACAACGGCCGGTCCCCCTTCTCCTTACCCGCGGCGCGGGAGCTACGAGAGCAGCTGCTTGACGACGGCGGCGACGCGGCCGCCCTCGGCCAGCCCGGCCACCTTCGGGTTCACGATCTTCATGACGGCGCCCATGGCCCGCGGCCCCTCGGCGCCCGCGGCGCGGGCCTCGGCCACGGCCTGCTCCACGATCGCGTGCAGCTCGTCGTCGGAGAGCTGCTTGGGCAGGTAGGCCGCGAGGATCTCGCCCTCGGCGGTCTCACGCTCGGCCTGGGCGGGGCGGCCGCCCTGCGCGAAGGCGTCGGCGGCCTCGCGGCGCTTCTTCGCCTCCTTGGTGATCACCTTGAGGATCTCGTCGTCGGAGAGCTCGCGCGCCACCTTGCCCGCGACCTCCTCCTTGGTGATCGCGGTGAGGGTGAGCCGGAGCGTGGACGAGCGCAGCTCGTCGCGCGCCTTGATGGCAGTGGTGAGGTCTTCCTGGAGCTTGGCCTTGAGCGTGGTCATGGCTCCGAGTCTGCCAGGTGCCGGGCCGGTGGCGCCCACCGGTTTTCGGCGTCTGCGACCATGGGGGGATGCACGCGCGTTACGGACTACCGCTGAAGGTCACCGCAGGAATCGCCGCGGCGGGGGCCGCCGGAGTGGCCTACGCCGCCGGGTTCGAAGCCCGGTCGTTCCGGCTGCGACGGGTGACCGTCCCGGTGCTCCCGCGCGGGATGCGCCCGTTGCGGGTGCTCCAGGTCTCCGACATCCACATGGTGCGCGGACAGCACAAGAAGAAGCGCTGGCTGCAGTCGCTCGCGGGGCTGCGCCCCGACTTCGTCGTCAACACCGGCGACAACCTCTCCGACACCGAGGGCGTGCCGGACGTCCTCGACGCGCTCGGCCCGCTCATGTCGTTCCCCGGCGTGTACGTCTTCGGCTCGAACGACTACTACGGGCCCCGGCTGCGCAATCCCGGCCGCTACCTGATCGAGAAGCTCCAGGGCCGGCACGGCCTCAACGGCAACAAGCCGGTGGTCGGCGCGGTGCACAACCCGTGGCAGCCGATGCGCGACGCGTTCGACGCGGCCGGCTGGGTCAACCTCACCAACACGCGCGGCCGCCTGAAGCTCCCCGACCTCGACCTGGCGTTCACCGGCCTCGACGACCCGCACATCAAGCGGGACCGGTACGCGGCGGTGGAGGGCGGTCCGGAGGCCGACGCGGACTTCTCGATGGCCGTGGTGCACGCCCCGTACCTGCGGGTCCTGGACGCCTTCACCGCCGACCGGTACCCGCTCGTCCTGGCCGGCCACACCCACGGCGGCCAGCTGTGCGTCCCCTTCTACGGGGCGCTCGTGACCAACTGCGACCTGGACACGGACCGGGTGAAGGGGCTGTCCACGCACGAGGCGGCGGGCCACCGGTCCTACCTGCACGTCTCGGCCGGCTGCGGCACCAACCGTTTCACGCCGGTCCGGTTCGCCTGCCCGCCCGAGGCGACGCTCCTCACGCTCACCGCCGCCCGCTGACCCCGTCCGGCCGACCGCCTCCGGCCCGGCCCCCGCCCCCGCGAAAACCGGATTTCGTCTCCGGGCGCGGGTCCGCTAAAGTAATCGATGTCGCCACGGCAGCAAGTTGGCCAGGGCGGCGATCGGGGTGTAGCGCAGCTTGGCAGCGCGCTTCGTTCGGGACGAAGAGGTCGTGGGTTCAAATCCCGCCACCCCGACTTCGTAAGACCAGGTCAAGGGCCTGATCCGCATTGCGGATCAGGCCCTTCCTGCGTCTTCGGTGGTCGTTGGGGAGAGGTCCGGGGGCGGTTTCGGCCGGGGCTTTCGGGGTGGCTCCCTTTGGTAATCGCCCGGCGTGCGCGGGGCGTTCGCTGCTTCGTGCTCTCGACAGGACAGGTCCGCTCCGCCATGCCCTCTGCCGCCCTTCTCTCCCGTCGGCCGTCCTGGTGCACTCCGAAGGTGTTGCGGACCGAGGTGCTCGGCGGGCTCGTCGTGGCGCTGGCGCTGGTACCCGAGGCCATCTCGTTCTCGATCATCGCGGGGGTGGATCCGGCGATCGGGCTGTTCGCGTCGTTCACCATGGCCGTGACGATCGCGGTCGTGGGCGGGCGGCCGGCGATGATCTCCGCGGCGACCGGGGCGGTGGCCCTGGTGATCGCCCCGCTGAACCGGGAGCACGGATTCGGCCATCTGGTGGCCGCGGTCATCCTCGCGGGTGTCTTCCAGATCGTGCTCGGCGCGCTCGGGGTGGCCCGGCTGCTGCGGTTCGTGCCGCGCTCGGTGATGGTCGGGTTCGTCAACGCGCTGGCCATCCTGGTCTTCATGGCGCAGGTGCGGGAGCTGCGGGACGTGCCGTGGGCGGTGTATCCGCTGGTGGCGGCGGGGCTGGCGCTGATGGTGTTCTTCCCGCGGATCACGAGGGCCGTGCCCGCGCCGCTCGTGTCGATCGCCATCCTCACCGCCGTCACGGTCGCGGCGGGGATCGCGGTGCCGACGGTCGGGGCGAAGGGCGAGCTGCCGTCGGCGCTGCCGGTGCCAGGGCTGCCGGACGTACCGTTCACGGCGGACACCCTGGCGACCATCGCGCCGTACGCCTTCGCGATGGCGCTGGTCGGGCTGATGGAGTCGCTGATGACGGCGAAGCTCGTGGACGAGATCACCGACACCCGGTCCTCGAAGACCCGCGAGTCGGTCGGTCAGGGCATCGCGAACATCGTCACCGGGTTCTTCGGCGGTATGGGCGGCTGCGCGATGATCGGCCAGACGATGATCAACGTGAAGGTGTCCGGAGCGCGGACGCGGCTGTCGACCTTCCTCGCCGGCGCCTTCCTGATGGTGCTGTGCATCGTCTTCGGGCCGGTGGTCTCCGAGATCCCGATGGCCGCGCTGGTCGCCGTCATGGTGATGGTCTGCTTCGCGACCTTCGACTGGCATTCGGTCGCGCCGAAGACGCTGCGGCGGATGCCCGCCGGCGAGATCACCGTGATGGTGGTGACCGTGGTGTGCGTGGTGGCCACGCACAACCTGGCCGTCGGTGTCGTCGCCGGATCCGTGACCGCGATGATCGTCTTCGCCCAGCGGGTCGCGCACCTGGCGCAGGTCACGTCGGTCACCGATCCGGACGGCACCCGGGTGGTCTACTCCGTCACCGGAGCGCTGTTCTTCGCCTCGTCCGACGACCTGGCGACGCGGTTCGACTACGCGGGCGACCCGGACACGGTCGTCATCGATCTGTCCGCGGCCCACATCTGGGACGCCTCGACCGTCGCCTCACTCGATGCCGTCGAGACGAAGTACGCCCGGCTCGGCAAGACCGTCGAGATCACCGGTCTGAACGAGCACAGCGCCCGGATCCACGGCCGGCTGAGCGGCGAGCTCTCCCCCGGCCACTGAGCCCCGGCCGCGGTCCGGCGAGACCGAGGAGACCACGGAGACTCAGGAGACCGAGGAAACCGTGGAGACCGTGGAAACCGATCTGCGGCCGGCGGGGCGGGCGCGTCAGGCGAGGAGCTTGGCCTTCGCGCGGTCGAATTCCTCCTGGGTGAGGTGGCCCTTCTCCTTGAGTGCGGACAGCTTGCCGAGTTCTTCGGCCGCGGTGGTGGCGCCGCCCCCGGTGCCCGCCGCCTTCTGGACGTAGTCACGGAAGGCCTGTTCGCGTGCCTCGACCTCCTTCACGTCACGCTTGCCCATGCTGCGGCCGCGGACGATCAGGTAGACGAAAACGCCGAGGTAGGGCAGCAGGAGCACGAGGACGAGCCAGCCGGCCTTGGCCCAGCCGTTCAGTTCGTGGTCGCGGAAGATGTCCGTGATCACCTTGAACAGCAGGAAGAACCACATGACCCACAGGAACAGCCACAGCATCGTCCAGAACAGGTTGAGCAGCGGATAGTCGTCCATGCGGCACTCCGATCATCGGTTCGACTTTCCATTCATACCGGTTGACCCTTAATGCCGCATTCGATGTATTCCCGGGGTGCGGGACGGCCCGGAGTGTGCCCGTCCGCGGCGACGTGCCGGGCCGGGGCGGGCGCGCGACCATGGAGGGATGGAGCAGGCGTCCCTCGGCGATGTCAGCACCCCCGGGCGCGTGGCGGCCGACGGTGAGGGCATCAGCGCGGCCGAGCTGGGACTCGCGGCGCGCAACCACGGACTGCCCCTGGAAGCGCTGCGCTACGAGGTGACACCGCCCGGACTGCACTACGTACTGGTCCACTACGACATCCCGGCCGCGGACGCCGACGACTGGCGGCTGGACGTCGGGGGCCGGGTGCGGACCCCCCTGTCACTGGACCTGGCCGCGCTCGCCGGGCTGCCGGCCGTCACCCGGCGGGTCACCATGGAGTGCGCGGGCAACGGCCGGGCGCGGCTGTCCCCGCGCCCGGTCAGCCAGCCCTGGCTGGTGGAAGCGGTGGGCACCGCCGACTGGACGGGCGTGCCGCTGCATCTCGTACTCGAGGCCGCCGGGGTGGCTCCGGATGCCGTGGAGGCCGTGTTCACCGGGGCCGACCACGGGGTCGAGCGGGGCGTCGAGCAGGACTACCGGCGCAGCCTGCCGCTCCCGGTGGCACCGGACGCCCTGCTCGCGTACGCGATGAACGGCCGGCCGCTGCCGCCGCAGCACGGGTATCCGCTGCGGCTGGTCGTGCCCGGCTGGTACGGCATGGCGCACGTGAAGTGGCTGCGCGAGATCACCCTGGTGGACGCGCCGTTCACCGGTTTCCAGCAGGCCGTGGCCTACCGCGTCCGGCAGGATCCCGGAGAGGACGGCAAACCGGTCACCCGGATCGCGCCGCGCGCCCTGATGATCCCGCCGGGCTTCCCCGACTTCATGTCCCGCACCCGGGTGGTGCGCCCCGGGCCGGTACGCCCGGCCGGGCGCGCCTGGTCGGGGTACGGGCCGGTGGTGCGGGTGGAGTTCAGTGCGGACGGGGGCGGCAGCTGGGCCGATGCCGAGGTGGAGCCGCAGGGGCTGCACGCCTGGGCGTGGCAGGGCTGGCAGGCCGACTGGGTGGCGGAGCCGGGCCGTCACGTACTCGCGGTCCGGGCCACCGACGCGGCCGGGCACACCCAGCCTCTCGAACAGGCCTGGAACCTCGGCGGGTTCCGCAACAACCAGGTCCAGGTCGTCGACGTGCTGTGCTGCCCCGCCTGACCAGTGCGCGAACAGTCCCTCCCGCCACCTCCCACCCCTCCGCCGCCGGTCCCTAATCCGGCGCACGGTGGCGGGCGTTGCGCCACCACAGGGACAGCAGCGTGAGCGACCCGGCGGGCGCCGGATTGCCGGGGCACACGTCGAAGTGGGAGATCCGGCAGAGGTCCGCGGGGACTGCGCCGCCGAGATTGACCGCGGTGCCGTCACCCGCGATCCGCCAGCGCTTGCCGGGCGGAAGGTGGGTGACGGGAAACGTGCCCGGTTCGATCAGGATCCAACTGCCCCCGGTCGTACGGTGCCAGGCGGCGGGCGCGTCGCAGCGACGGCAGGAGCTCCCGGCCGGGGTCCGGTCGTCCCGCACCGGTGCGCCCGTACGGTCCGCGTACCGCAGCGCGGCGGAGGCGCCGGCCAGCACCTCGGCCAGCAGCACCGGCTCCCGGGAGGGCTGCCCCGCCTCCGCCCGGTCGCACGGCCCGCACAGCGCCATGCCGCGACTCGCCGTCCAGCGCCCGCCCGGACCGGCGCAGGCATCGCAGGCCGCTTCCACGACACTTCACCCCCCACAGACCGTGAACAACCGTGAACAGTCGACATGACGATCCTTCCACCCGGCACCGACAGCCATGCGGGCCGAGCGCGCCTCGGCCGGAAGCCGCCGGGCTCGCGTATCGGCTGTGCCAAAGCACCGTCAGGACTCCGTCAGGACCGCCGGTCAGGGCTCCGGGCGCTTCTAGCCTCGCCTCATGCGACGACGCAGCACGACCGGACGACACGGCACGACCGGACGGCGCAGCACCATCGGACGGCGCGGCACGACCGGACGGCGCACCACCCTCGGGCAGCGCGGCGGGGCGCCCGGCGACACCGCCGAGGACGTCCACTGGGCGGGCGAGCGCCGCTCGGCGGTCGGGGCGGCGGTACTGCTGCTGACCTCGCTGCTGGTCCTCGACACGGGCGCGGGCCGGCTGACCGCCGTCCGCGCCGCCCTCTGGACGGGCCTCGCCGCGCTCTTCTTCGTGATCCTGCTGCCGCCCCGCGTCCGCGCGCGGCCCGGCCGGCTCACCTCGCGCGGCCTGTGCACGACGCACTCCGTGCGCACCGACGCCCTCGTCTCGGTCCGCTGGTCGGACGGGGTCGCCCGGCGGCTGGTGCTGCGGGACCTCGACGGCGGGCGGGTCGAGATCGACCCGGACGTCCTCGTGCGCAATCCGCCGCTGTGGCACCGGCTCGACACGGACTCCCGCACCGCCCTGCACCGGGGCACCCTGCTGTGCGGGGCGACGGCGCTGCGGCGGCTCGCGGAGCGGATCGACCGGGAGGCGGCCCGTACGGTCTTCAAGGTGTCGGGGCTGCTCTGAGCCCGGCCGGTACCCGGTCTGCCCGGCCTGGTCCCGGCGGTGCCGGGGTCGCTCACGCGGACCGGGCGCGGCTCACAGCCAGCCGTTGCGGCGGAAGCCCCGGTGGATCACGACACAGGCCACCGTGATCAGGACGAGCACCGCCGGGTAGCCGTACGTCCACTTCAGCTCGGGCATGTGCTCGAAGTTCATGCCGTAGACCCCGCACACCATGGTCGGCACGGCAACGATGGCCGCCCAGGCCGTGATCTTGCGCATGTCCTCGTTCTGCGCGACCGTCACCTGCGCCAGGTGCGCCTGGAGGATCGAGTCGAGCAGCGAGTCGTAGGACGCGATCTGCTCGGTGGTCCGGGTCAGGTGGTCGGCGACGTCGCGGAAGTACGCGCGGATGTCCGGCCCGATCACCGGCATGGGCTGGGTGGCGAGCTGTTGGAGCGGCCGGTCCAGGGGGGCCACGGCCCGCCGCAGCTCCAGCAGTTCCCGCTTGAGCTGGTAGATCCGTCCCGCGTCGCCCCGGCTGCCCTCTTCGCTGAACACGGCGGACTCCACCGCGTCGAGGTCGCTCTGCACGGCGTCGGACACGGCCAGGTACTCGTCGACCACGTGGTCCGCTATGGCGTGCAGCACCACGGCCGGGCCCTTCGCGAGCTGTTCCGGATCGGTCTCCAGCGCCTCGCGGAGCGGCCCGAGCGAGCCGTGGCCGCCATGGCGGATGGTGATGACGAAATCGGTGCCGGCGAAGACCATCAGTTCGCCGGTGTCGACGACCTCGCTGGTCGCGGTCAGCTCCTCGTGCTCGACGTAGCGGACCGTCTTGAACACGGCGAAGAGCGTGTCGTCGTACCGCTCCACCTTGGGCCGCTGATGGGCGTGGACGGCGTCCTCCACGGCCAGCGGGTGCAGGCCGAAGAGTTTGGCGAGGCCGGTGAACTCCTCCTGTTCCGGCTCGTGCAGGCCGATCCACACGAATCCGTCACCCGTCCGGCGGACCCGGCGCAGTGCCTCCTCGGCTTCCTGGCAGCCGTCCTGGCGCACGCCGTCCCGGTAGACCACGCAGTTCACCACCGCGGATCCGAGCGGTGAGCGGGCGGGATGGCTGAGGTCCACGGCCCGCCGGTGGGCCCGGCGGACCGCACGGCGAAGCTGGCTGAACATCGACACTGCGGGCTCCTTCGGCGGTTCGACGCACAGTGTGCCAGCCGTGTGCGCGAATGACGCCGGACGGGCCCCGCGGGCCCGCGCCCGCTCAGCGGTGTTCGGGGTTGGGGAAGTCCCAGCGGCAGCCCGCGTCCCACAGCGCGCGCTGGTTGCCGTGGGCGGGCATGCCGCCGGCCCGCCGGAGCAGGGCCGCGAGGTGCATCAGGTTCCAGCTCATGAAGGCCGTGTTGCGGTTGGTGAAGTCGTTCTCCGGGCCTCCGGAGCCCGCGTCGAGGTACGAGGGTCCCGGCCCGGCCTCGCCGATCCAGCCCGCGTCGGCCTGCGGCGGGATCACGTACCCGAGGTGCTGGAGGCTGTAGAGCACGTTCATCGCGCAGTGCTTGACGCCGTCCTCGTTGCCGGTGATCAGGCAGCCGCCGGCCCGGCCGTAGTACGCGTACTGGCCCTGCTCGTTGAGGATGCTGGAGCAGGCGTAGAGCCGCTCGATGACCTGCTTCATCACGGAGCTGTTGTCGCCGAGCCAGATCGGGCCGCACAGCACGAGGATGTCGGCCGCCATGATCTGCGAGTAGAGGACGGGCCAGTCGTCGCTCTCCCAGCCGTGCTCCGTCATGTCGGGCCAGACGCCGGTGGCGATGTCGTGGTCGACGGCGCGGATCAGCTCGGTCGTGACGCCGTTCGCCTCCATGACGGCGCGGCTCTTGTCGATCAGGCCCTCGGTGTTGCTCACCTCGGGCGACCGCTTCAGGGTGCAGTTCACGTAGACGGCGCGCAGGCGCAGGTCCTCGTACCGGAATTCCGGGGGCGTGGGCGGTGTCGTGGGCACCCGTCCAGCCTGCGGGTCACCGGAGGGCGCTGCCACCCCGGTGACCCGTACGGCACGGCCGCCCCGGCCGGCCTCAGGCCATCCGCTCCAGGGGGTTCGCTGCGATCCGGGCGGCCGCCCCGCCGGCGACCAGGTCCGCCGCCGCGCACCCGGGCTTGCGGGCGCCCTGGTCCGTGACCAGCTCCAGGAACGCGGCGCCGAACCCGGCCCGCGGGTACGCCTTCACCAGCGCTGACGTGAAGTCCGGGTCGAACTCCGCCACCCGCAGCCCCGACACGTCGGCGCTCGTACCGACCTGGAGCAGGTGGCTCTCCACGTCCTGGGCGGCCGTGACGTCCTGCCGCATGTGCTGGACGATCACCTTCGCCGCCCGGTCGCGCCGCGCGAGGTCCCATCCCAGGCCCGCCGTGAGGACCCGTGCCACGTGCCCGCCCGCCTCCTCGAAGGACAGGGTGTGGCTGTCGAAGGGCTCCACCAGCCCCAGGTCGTGCAGCAGCGAGGAGACGTAGAACAGCTCGTCGTCGAAGTCCAGGCCGTGCGTGCGGGCGTACGCGGCGCCCAGGAGGAACGAGCGGACGGAATGGTTGAACAGCGCCTGGTCGGTGTACTCCGCGCACACCAGCCGGGCCGCCTCCGCCGCCGCGGTGCGCGGCGCACCGATGCCGCCGACGGAATCGAGAGCCGTGGATGTCACGAGCGTTCCCCCTGTTGATCACACATGTTGATCACGACGGGCTCACTCTAGGCGCCGGTGCGCCCCGCCCCGGTGTCCCCCCGTCGTACGAAGTCCACGTCCAGTGCCGGCTCCTGCGGCCAGTACAGCCGGGTCGGCGTGGGCGGGGTCTCCGCGAGCACCCGTCCCCGCGAGACCACGTACCGCGGCCGGACCTGCCGGCGGATCGCGTCGGCCGGGGAGTCGGCCGGCAGCAGGACGAAGCTGGCGGGCCGCCCGGCCGCCAGCCCGTAGTCCTCGCCCAGGCCCAGCACCCGGGCGGCCCGGTCGGTGACCATCGAGAAGGCGGTGGCCACCTCCGTCACACCGGTGAGCTGCGCCGCGTACACGCCGGTCAGCGCGGTCTGCAGCGGGTTGCCGGTGCCGAGCGGATTCCAGGGGTCCATCACGTCGTCGTGTCCGAAGGCCACGTTGACCCCGGCGCCGAGCATCTCCTTCACCTGGGTGAGCCCGCGCCGCTTCGGGTAGGCGTCGAAGCGGCCCTGGAGGTTGAGGTTGGCGAAGGGGTTGCAGACGAGGTTGATCCCGGACCGCCCCAGCAGCCGTTGCAGCTTGTGGCTGTAGGCGCCGTTGTAGGAGCCCATCGCGGTGGTGTGCGAGGCGGTGACGCGGTCCCGCAGCCCGGTACGGAGCGCCAGCGCGGCCAGCACCTCCACGAACCGCGACTGTTCGTCGTCGATCTCGTCGCAGTGCGCGTCGATCCGCAGCCCGTGCCGCTCGGCGAGCGCGAAGGCGGTGTGCAGCGAGGCCACGCCGTCCTCGCGGGTGTCCTCGAAGTGCGGGATCGCGCCCACCACGTCGGCTCCGCGGCGCACCGCCTCGGCCAGCAGCTCCGCGCCGCCCGGGAAGGACTGGACGCCCTCCTGCGGGAAGGCGACGATCTGGAGGTCCATCACCTCGCGGACCCGGTCGCGGACCTCCACCAGCGCGTCGAGCGCGATCAGCCGGGGGTCGGTCACGTCGCAGTGCGTGCGCACGTGCAGGACGCCCTGGGCGGCCTGCCAGCGGAGCACTTCGGTGGCCCGGTCGACGACGTCCTCCCGCGTGAGGGTCTGCTTGCGCTCGCTCCAGCAGGCGATGCCCTCCCAGAGGGTGCCGGAGGCGTTCCAGCGCGGCTCGCCCGCGGTGAGCGCGGTGTCGAGATGGATGTGCGGCTCGACGAAGGGCGCGGTGAGCAGCGCGCCGTGCGCTTCGATCACCGTGCCGACGGCGGGCGGCTCCTTCTGGTCGTCGCAGGGAGCCACCCGCGTGATCCGGCCGTTCTCGCACTCGACGTCGTGCAGCCCGGCGGACGTGTTGCCCTCGCCGGAATGCAGCCTGGCCCCGCGCACGATCATCTGCATGGCTTTCACCCTACGGATCGGGTGGCCGTGGGGCCCGGGGCGCGGGATGTTTCACGTGAAACAGCGGGCCGGTCGGCCGGTACCGCCCGGATGGCCCAGCCGTTGCCGGGAATCCGGACAGAATGAGCGCATGACCGATGACACCAGCACGTCCGTGACCACCGGGATGCCCGACTGGGAGAAGCGCTTCCGGGCCCCGCGGGTCGGGCTGCCGGACTGGGCCGAGGACGCCCCGGACCGCTCCCTCTTCGTCTCCAACGCCACCGGAACCTACGAGCTGTACGCCTGGGACCGGGCCACCGGCGGTCGCCGCCAGGCCACCGACCGGCCGAACGGCACCACCGACGGAACCCTCTCCCCCGACGGCGAGTGGATCTGGTGGTTCTCCGACACCGACGGCGACGAGTTCGGCGTCTGGGTCCGCCAGCCCTTCGCGGGCGGCGACGACGAGCCCGCCACCCCCGGTCTCGAACCCTCCTACCCGGCCGGTCTGGCCATCGCCCGGGACGGTACGGCCGTCGTCGGCCGGTCCACCGACGAGGACGGCTCGACCGTGCACGTCGTACGTCCGGGCGCCGCCCCCGTGGAGATCTACCGGCACCGCGAGTCGGCGGGCGTCGGGGACCTGTCCCGGGACGGCACCCTGATCGCGATCGAGCACACCGAGCACGGCGACGCGATGCACTCCGCGCTGCGCGTGCTGACGCTCGACGGCACCACCGTGGCGGAGCTCGACGACACCAAGGGCGGCGCCGAGGAGCTCGGCCTGGAGGTGCTCGGCTTCGCGCCCGTGTCCGGGGACACCCGACTGCTCATCGGCCACCAGCGCCGCGGCCGCTGGGAGCCGATGGTGTGGGACGTGGCGAGCGGCACGCAGAGCCCGCTCGACGTCGAGCTGCCCGGGGACGTGGCCGCCGAGTGGTACCCGGACGGCTCCGCGCTGCTGATCGAGCACAGCTTCGAGGCGCGCAGCGAGCTGTTCCGGTACGACCTGGCGACGCGGGAGCTGGTCCGGGTGGACACCCCGCCCGGCACCGTCTCGGGCGCCTCCGCCCGCCCCGACGGCACGGTGGAGTACCTGTGGTCCTCGGCCGCCGAGCCGTCCTCCGTACGCTCCACCGCGGGCGGCGTGGTCCTGGAGGCGCCGGGCATGAAGGCGCCCGGCTCGGTGCCGGTCGAGGACGTGTGGGTGGAGGGCCCGGGCGGGCGGATCCACGCGCTGGCCCAGCGACCGACGACCGGTGAGGGCCCCTTCCCGACGGTCTTCGAGATCCACGGCGGTCCGGCCTGGCACGACAGCGACGCCTTCGCGGCGGCTCCCGCGGCCTGGCTGGACCACGGTTTCGCGGTGGTCCGGGTGAACTACCGCGGCTCGACCGGCTACGGCCGGGAGTGGACGGACGCGCTCAAGCACCGGGTCGGGCTGATCGAGCTGGAGGACATCGCGGCGGTCCGGGAGTGGGCCGTCTCCTCGGGGCTCGCGGACCCGGCGCGGCTGGTGCTGTCGGGCGGCTCGTGGGGCGGCTACCTGACCCTGCTCGGTCTCGGCACCCAGCCGGATGTGTGGGCGGTGGGGCTGGCCGCGGTGCCGGTCGCGGACTACGTGACCGCGTACCACGACGAGATGGAGGCCCTGAAGGCGCTGGACCGGACGTTGTTCGGCGGCACGCCCGAGGAGGTCCCGGACCGCTTCGAGGCCTCGTCACCGCTGACGTACGTGGACGAGGTGCGGGCGCCGGTGCACATCGCGGCGGGTGTCAACGACCCCCGCTGCCCGATCCGGCAGATCGACAACTACGTGGACCGGCTGGCGGCGCGGGGCGCGGTCCACGACGTGTACCGGTACGACGCCGGCCACGGCTCCCTGGTGGTGGAGGAGCGGATCAAGCAGGTCCGGATGGAGCTGGAGTTCGCGCTCAAGCACCTGCCGGCGTAGCCGGCTCCGGCTCCGGCTCCGCTTCCGCGGCGGGCTCCGGGACGAGGCCCAGTTCCGCGTCCCGGAGCGCCTCCGCCTCCCGGCGGTACAACCGGAACCACATGAAGACGACGAAGGCGGCGAAGACGAACCACTCGCCGGTGTAGCCGAGGTTCTGGAAGGCCTTCAGGTCCAGGCCGGTGTTGGTGGGCGCGGTCACCGGCACCGGCTCCATCCCGGGCACCCCGCCGGGCACCTGGGGCAGCGTCAGCCACGCGTCGTACAGCGGGTACGGCACCAGGTTCACCAGGGAGGCGGCGCCGATCACGCCGAGCTGCCCGGCCGGCAGGCCGCCCTGCGCCCGGACGCCCTTGGACGAGGAGTTCTCGGAGGCCTGCAGCGCGCCGGTGACCTCGACCCGGCCGGCCGGCGGGGCCGGCGCCTTCGCGGGGTCCGCGGTGCCGGGCAGCCAGCCCCGCACCACGGGGATCGCCTTGCCGCCGTCGGTCCGCAGCAGGGTGAGGACGTAGAACCCGGTCCGCCCGTCGAGGCTGCGCTCGGGCACGAGCAGCTGGTCGGCGTACCGGCCGGCGGCCCGTGCGAGTGCGCCGGAGGTCTTCTTGTCCACCGGGAGCAGCGCGTCGAGGGGCCGCGCGGCGCGCTCCTCGGCCGGTCGCTCTGCCGTGGCCTCGCGGTGGCTGTCGACGCGGTCCTCGAACCGGCCGAGCTGCCACGACCCCATGAAGACGCAGACGGGGACGGCCAGCACGACGAAGATGTTGATCCCCCACCACCGCGGGGTCAGCAGAAACCGGTGCACCCCTCCACCGTACGGGCCCGCCGCCCGCGGCTAGGAGGCGGGCTCGGCCGGGAGCACTCCGGTGCGGTAGAGGGTCCCCGCGCATGCATCCGGAATCACCGTGCGGGCGATCGGCGCGCCCGGGTCGGCGATGTGGGTGACCTCGACGCCGGCGCCGCCCGTCTCGCCGGACGGGTCGCTGCCCTCGCCGAGCGGATCGGTGTCGTCCACGCCGTCGCCGTCGGCGTCGCCCGTGCCGGTCCCCGTATCGGGATCGGTGCCGCCGTCCGTGGTGCCGGAGCCGCCGCTGGCGGGGTCCGGGGAGATGGTGGGGTCCGGGCCGGGGCGGGCCGGGCAGGTCTGCTCCGGCACCCAGGCGAAGCGGATCTCGTAGGCGGTGTTCGGCTGGAGGACCAGGCCGGTCTGCTCCTCGGCGGGGCTGGGCAGGCCGGTGGCCGGGTCTCCGGCGGTGTGGTCGGCCACGGTGATCTTCGCGGAGTCGGCGCTGCCGGCCGCGACCGCCGTCACGGCGCCCGGGCCTGAGACCTTGCAGTCGCCCTGTGAGACGTTGGTGATCCGGAACGTGCCGTAGACCTTGCCGTCCGCGTCCGGGGAGCGGGTCTCCTCCAGTGCGACGCCGAGCTGGTCGGCCTGGCAGACGGGCGCGGGGGCCGCGGAGGACGGCGGGAACGGGCCGGTGCCGTCGCCCGGGCCGCCGGAGCCGCCCGCGGTCCGGCCGGGATCCCCGGTCTTGCCGGCGACCGGCCGGCCCTGGTCCGGCTGGCCGCGGCCGGGGCCGTCGGTCTTGGCGGGGCGCGCGACCGGGTCGGGCAGGCCCGGCCAGCTGAGGTCGGGGTCGGTGATGCCGCCGGTGCCGCCGTGCGCCTGCTCGCCGTGGCCGGCGATGGCGGGGCGGTCGTCGGAGCCGTCGGGGCTCGCCGCCACCTTGACGAAGGAGGGGACGGAGATGCCGATCAGCAGCGCTGCCGCGGCCGCGCCGATGGCGGTGCGGCGCTTGCGGGCCCGGCGGGCGGGTACGGCGTGCCGCAGCCGCTCCAGCGCGTCGTCGGAGGGCGCCAGGTCCGCGACCGCGCCCTGCAACAGGCTCCGCAGTGCCAGTTCGTTGTCGGGACCGGGACTGCTGTTCACGCCGCTGCTTTCCGTCTGGTTCGGTTCGTCGCTCATTGCCCCGCCTCCATGGCCACCCGCAGCGCCGCGATCCCGCGGGATCCGTAGGCCTTCACGGACCCCAGGGATATCCCGAGCGTCTCCGCCACCTGAGCCTCCGTCATGTCGGCGAAGTAGCGCAGCACCAGGACCTCCCGCTGCCGGCGCTGGATGCCCTTCATCGCCTTGATGAGGTCGTCGCGCTCCAGCTGGTCGTAGGCGCCTTCCTCCGCGCTGGCCATGTCCGGCATGGGCTTCGACAGCAGCTTCAGGCTGAGGATGCGCCGGCGCAGGGCGGAGCGGGAGAGGTTGACCACCGTCTGGCGCAGGTACGCGAGGGTCTTCTCGGGGTCGCGGACGCGGCTGCGGGCCGAGTGGACCCGGATGAAGGCCTCCTGGACCACGTCCTCGCAGGAGGCGGTGTCGTCGAGGAGCAGCGCGGCGAGACCGAGCAGCGAGCGGTAGTGCGCCCGGTAGGTCTCGGTGAGGTGGTCGACCGTCGTGCCGACGGCGGCCGCGTCGTCCGCGCTCTCACGCGGAGCGGGGACGCGGCCGGTGCGCGTGGACCCCAGCGGGGCGATCACCGGCATGCCTCCCCCTGGCCGTGGGGCCTGGGAGGTGCCTCGTGAGCCGCGGGGCCGCAAGCGCGGCGGGGCGATCGCCCCGCCGACCGGCATGACTGCAATGTCGAGAACCTGTGCCACGCCAGTTGGACACACATCCCCCCGTCAAGGTTGTACGCGCGGGGCAACCCCGGTGAGGGCATGTGTGCTGCCTCAACTACCCTCATGCGCACCCGCTCTCCCAATTGCCCCATTTGTCCAGGCGGCAGTCGGGCCATCACCTTGATCTCGGGATCACACAAGATCCTACAAAGGGATGTGCGGTGCAGGCCCCCCAGGCCTTCCACTCAGGCGGACGCGAACTCGCCCGCGAGCAGTTCCGCGATCTGAGCGGTATTCAGGGCCGCGCCCTTGCGCAGATTGTCGGCGCAGACGAAGAACTCCAGGGCCCTCGGATCGTCCAGCGACCGGCGCACCCGGCCCGCCCAGGCCGGGTCGGTGCCCGCGGCGTCGACGGGCGTCGGGAACTCCCCCGCGGCCGGGTCGTCGACGAGCACGACACCCGGCGCGGCGGCCAGCACGTCGTGCGCCCCGGCGCGGGTCACCTCGTCGCGGAACCGGGCCCGTACGGTCGCCGAGTGCCCGGCGATCACCGGGACCAGGACACAGGTCACGGCCACCGGCAGCGACTCCAGGCCCAGCACCTTGCGCGTCTCGGCACGCACGAGCAGTTCCTCCGGGGACCAGCCGTCCTCGGGCGGACCGCCGGTCCACGGGACCACGTTGAGGGCCAGCGGCGCCGGGAAGGGGCCGGGGTCGGCGCCCACGGCCCGCCGTACGTCGCCGGTGTGCCGGCCCAGATCGGCGCCGGTGACCAGGGAGAGCTGGCGGCGCAGCGCCTCGGTGCCGGCCCGGCCCGCGCCGCTGGCGGCCTGGTACGTGGCGAGCGTCAGCTCCTCCAGGCCGTACGCGGCGTGCAGCGCGGCGACGGCGGCGATCATCGACAGGGTCGCGGGTCCGGGACCCGCGACGATGCCCCGCGGGCGCACCCGTACCGCCCGCGGGTTGATCTCGGGCACCACGAGGGGCACCTCGGGATCCAGCCGGAACGCCTCGGAGCGGTCCACGACGGCCGTGCCGCGCGCGGTGACCACGGGCGCCCACCGGGCCGAGATGTCCTCGGGGGTGAGGAACACCGCGACGTCGCCCGGCCCGAAGCCGTCGAAGGCGTCCTCGGTGAGCGCGAGCACCTCGGTCTCCTCGCCGCGCACGGCCAGCCGGCGGCCGGCCGAGCGCGGGGAGGCGATCAGGCGGATGGTGCCCCAGACGTCCGCCCGCTGGGACAGGATCTGGAGCAGGACCGAACCGACCGCTCCGGTCGCCCCGACCACGGCGAGCGCCGGGGCGGACCGGGCGTCGGTCATCGTCCGGTGCCTCCGTAGACGACGGCCTCGTCGCTGTCGGAGTCGAGGCCGAAGGCCGTGTGGACGGCGCGGACGGCCTCGTTGACGTCGTCCTCGCGGGTGACGACCGAGATGCGGATCTCGGAGGTCGAGATCAGCTCGATGTTCACGCCCGCTTCGGACAGGGCCTGGAAGAAGGAGGCGGTGACCCCGGGGTTGGTCTTCATGCCCGCGCCGACCAGGGAGATCTTGCCGATCTGGTCGTCGTAGCGCAGCGACTCGAAGCCGATCGTGGACTTCGCCTTCTCCAGGGCGTCGATGGCCTTGTGGCCCTCGGCCTTGGGGAGCGTGAACGAGATGTCGGTCAGGCCCGTGGACGCGGCCGACACGTTCTGCACGATCATGTCGATGTTGATCTCGGCATCGGCGATCGCGCGGAAGATCGCGGCGGCCTCGCCCGGCTTGTCCGGGACGCCGACGACCGTGACCTTCGCTTCGGAGACGTCATGAGCGACTCCGGAGATGATGGCGTGCTCCACCTGCTCGTCCCCTTGCGGCTTTTCGTTGCTGACCCACGTGCCGCGCAGTCCCGAGAAGGACGACCGGACGTGGAGCGGGATGTTGTAACGGCGCGCGTATTCCACGCAGCGGTGCAGCAGCACCTTGGAGCCGGACGCGGCCAGCTCCAGCATGTCCTCGGAGGAGATCCAGTCGATCTTCCGGGCCTTCTTGACCACGCGCGGGTCGGCGGTGAACACACCGTCGACGTCCGTGTAGATCTCACAGACCTCCGCGTCCAGCGCCGCCGCCAGCGCGACCGCGGTGGTGTCGGAACCGCCGCGACCCAGCGTGGTGATGTCCTTGGAGTCGGCGGAGACCCCCTGGAAACCGGCGACGATGGCGATGTTGCCCTCGTCCAGCGCGGTGCGGATCCGGCCCGGCGTGACATCGATGATGCGCGCCTTGTTGTGGACCGAGTCGGTGATCACGCCCGCCTGGCTGCCGGTGAACGACTGGGCCTTGTGGCCCAGGTTTTTGATCGCCATGGCCAGCAGGGCCATGGAGATGCGCTCTCCCGCGGTCAGCAGCATGTCGAATTCCCGGCCGGTAGGCATCGGAGACACCTGCTCGGCGAGATCGATCAGCTCATCCGTCGTGTCGCCCATCGCGGACACCACGACGACCACTTGGTGGCCGTTCTTCTTGGCGTCGACGATCCGCTTGGCAACACGCTTGATGCCCTCGGCATCGGCTACGGAGGAGCCTCCGTACTTCTGCACGACAAGGCCCACGTGCGCTCCTCGCTCAGTCCATTACTGCGGTCGGCTCAGTCTAACGAGCGACCGCAATCCGACCGTGACGTACCACATCATGAGATGCGATCTTCAGCAGAAGAGACGCGCGGGCAGCGGCAAAGGTTCCGCCCGCCCCGATCCGGGCGGAACGTCCCGATATCAGCGGCCTTGCAGCCCCAGCGGTCCGGCGATCTCCTCCGCCATCACCCGTCCGGCCTGCTCGGCGAGGTCGTCCTCGGTGAGGTCCTCGTCCGTGTCCAGCCCGTCCAGCTCCTGGAGCGGCTGGTCCAGGCGCACGTGCGCCACCAGCGACTGCAGGGCGCGCAGGGCCGCGGACGCGGTCGGACCCCAGTTGGTGAAGTAGGAGAACTGCCACCACCACAGCGCCTCGGTGACCCGGCCGGCCCGGTAGTGGGCCAGCCCGTGCCGCAGGTCCGCGACGATGTCGGCGATGTCGTCGGAGAGCCGGTGCGCCACCGGCGCCTTCCGCGGCTCGTACGGGTCGAAGACCTCGGAGTACACGTCGACCGGGTCGAGCATGTACGCGAACCGCTCGCGCAGCTCGTCGACGTCCGGCTCCGGCCCGAGGTCGGGCTCGTACCGCTCGTCCGGCAGCACGTCCTCGTACGCACCGAGCCGCCCGCCCGCCAGCAGCAGCTGGGAGACCTCCAGGAGGAGGAAGGGCACCGCACTGTCCGGGTCCTCGCCCTTGGCCACCTCGGTGACCGCGACGATGAAGGACTCGATCTGATCGGCGATCTGGACGGCGAAATCGTCCGGATCCAGGCCCAGGGCGTGCAGCGTTGCGTCAGACATCGAGTAGTCGCCTTCCTTCAAAGGCCCGCCCGAGCGTGACCTCGTCCGCGTACTCCAGATCTCCCCCGACGGGGAGCCCGCTGGCCAGGCGGGTGACCTTGAGGCCCATCGGCTTGATCATCCGGGCGAGGTAGGTGGCGGTCGCCTCGCCCTCCAGGTTCGGGTCGGTGGCGAGGATCAGCTCGGTCACCGCCCCGTCGGCGAGGCGCGCGAGCAGCTCGCGGATCCTCAGGTCGTCCGGGCCGACGCCCTCGATCGGGCTGATCGCCC
Organism: Streptomyces sp. NBC_00239; assembly: GCF_036194065.1. Classification (NCBI taxonomy): domain Bacteria; kingdom Bacillati; phylum Actinomycetota; class Actinomycetes; order Kitasatosporales; family Streptomycetaceae; genus Streptomyces; species Streptomyces sp. NBC_00239. The sequence continues at coordinate 3,942,521 of NZ_CP108095.1, forward strand.
CGCCGAGCACGTGGTACTTGCCCCGGAACTCGCGGGTCCGCTCGACCGCGACCACGTCCTTGGGCTCCTCGACCACACAGATCACCGTGGGGTCGCGGCGCGGGTCCCGGCAGATCGTGCACTGCTCGTCCTGGGCCACGTTCCCGCAGACCGAGCAGAACCGGACCTTGTCCTTGACCTCCAGCAGCGCGTGCGCGAGTCGGCGGACGTCGGTGGGCTCCGCCTGCAGGATGTGGAAGGCGATCCGCTGGGCGCTCTTGGGCCCGACGCCGGGCAGCCTGCCCAGTTCGTCGATCAGGTCCTGGACCACGCCTTCATACAACGGACTGCCTTCTCTCTGCTACGGGTGACGTACGTACGGTAGTGGCGCGGCGGGTCAGAAGGGGAGACCCGGGATGCCCGAACCGCCGCCGAGACCCTGGGCCAGCGGGCCGAGCTTCTCCTGCTGGAGCTGCTGGGCGTTCTCGTTCGCCGCCTGGACGGCCGCGACGACCAGGTCGGCGAGGGTCTCGGTGTCCTCCGGGTCGACCGCCTTGGGGTCGATCACCAGCGCGCGCAGCTCACCGGAACCGGTCACCGTGGCCTTCACGAGACCGCCTCCGGCCTGGCCCTCGACCTCGGTCGCAGCCAGCGCCTCCTGGGCCGCCGCGAGGTCCCGCTGCATCTGCTGGGCCTGCTGGAGCAACTGCTGCATGTTGGGCTGACCGCCACCGAAATTCACGGGTCACACACTCCTTGTCGTTCGCTCAAACCGAGCCTACGTGCTCCCCGCGCGCGGCGCCCTACGCCGTGAGGACCAACTCTTTCGAGTGAGAGTTGCCGCCCTGCCGTACCTGATCAAGACCTCCTTGAGGGCGGAAAACCCGGGATTCGTCGCCCATCCCCCGCCGTTCGGCGGTAGGAAGGGGTGGCGCATGATTGCGCACACGCGCACCACCACACGTCAGCGCAGGCAGAGGGAGTGCCGGGTGAGCCAGCCGGAAATGCAGCCCGAGGGGCCGCCCCGGGAGGAGGGCGGGGAGGATCTGACCGGCAGGCCGTTCCCCCTCGGCGACTGGGGCGAGCCCGCCGAGCGCCTGGACGAGCTCTACCGCTGGGTCGAGGCCGACGCGCTGCGCACCTCCGAGTGGTACCTCTCCGACCGCGCGTGGAAGCGTCGCGGTGCCCGCGTGCTGCGCGGCGCGGCCGCGGTCGGCGCCGTGACGGGCGCGGCCCTGCCGCTGCTGGAGCTGGCCGGGGCGGTGCCGGGGGCCGCCTCGTACGGATTCCTCTCGCTGCTGCTCGCGGCCGCCGCGCTGGCCTGTGACCGGTTCTTCGGCCTGACCTCGGGGTGGATGCGGGACGTGGCCACCGCGCAGGCGGTGCAGCGGCGGCTGCAGACCCTCCAGTTCGACTGGGCCTCGGAGAACGTGCGCGAGGTGCTCGGCCCGACCGAGGGCACCGCCAGCGAGGCCGCCGAGCGCTGCCTGACCGTGCTGCGGCGCTTCTCGGAGGACGTGACCGAACTGGTGCGCTCCGAGACCGCGGACTGGATGGTGGAGTTCCGCGCCGGCCCGGCGCCCCTGCTGATGCAGTCCCTGGCCGGTACGGCGCCGCGCCCGGAGCCGGGCAGCCACCCGAGCCGGTTCCCGCTGCCGCCGGGCACCCGGCCGAACATGCCCCGCCAGCGTCCCCCCGAGCAGCCGCGCTGAGCGGCCCGGGGGGACCGGCCCCGGCCGGCCGGGCGTGATCCCGGTCGGCCGGGGACGGCCGACGGGTGTGGTCCCGGTCGGCCGGATCAGCTGAAGATGATCATCGAGCCCTGGCCGAGGCTGCGCGTCGCGGCCGCGTGCAGGCCCAGCCAGACGTGGCGCTCCCGTGCGAAGGGGCTGTCGTCGTGCGGCATCGAGGGGGCGGGCTCCTCCAGCGCGGTGGGCCGCCCCGGCGGGGCGGGTGCCATCGGAGGGTTGCCCGGGTCTATGCCGATGACCGGGGCGACGAAGATCAGTTCCCGCAGCAGGCCCTGCGCGGACCCCAGCGGGCCGCCGCCGCCGAGCAGCTCCTCGTTCGCCAGGGGCGCCGCGAAGTCCACGGGCACGTACGCGCCCGCGTGGTCGTAGTGCCAGACCAGGTGCGACTGCTGCGCGGTGGCCTCGAACATCTCCAGCAGCTGCTCGTAGTCGCCGCCCAGCTCGTCCACCGGGGTCACCGGCAGCCCGCAGATGTGCAGCAGGTAGGCGCGCCGCAGGAAATGCAGGGCGTCGTAGTCGAAGCCGGCGACGGGTGCGACATCACCCGAGAGCCCCGGCATGTACGCGAAGACCGGCACGGAAGGCAGTCCGGCTTCGCCCAGCGCACGGTCGTAGGCGGAGATCTCCTCCGCGAAGGGGTTGTCGGGGCTGTGGCACAGCACGTCGACAAGGGGGACCAGCCACAGGTCACAGGCCACACGGGCTCCCATCGTTGTCCGCCGATCGGCCCAGCGTAGTGTGCCGGGCACCGTGCGCGAAGGGGTCCGGGCCCGGCGGCCCTTACCGGCGCGGTGCCGGGACCCGGCCGCCGGGGAGCGGGGCACCTGCTACGTGAAGTGGTAGCGCCAGACCCAGCAGTCCAGGACGCGCTCCGGGGGCCGTCCCAGCAGCTCGGTGACGACCTGCTTGAGCTCCTCGGCGCGCTCCTCCCCGTCGGGCAGCACCAGCGCGCCCGCCTTCCACCAGTCCAGGTCCGCGCGGGCCTGGGCCTGCCAGTCGGGGCCGATCTGCGGGGGCTCCTTGCCGCCCCGGACGTCGCCCAGCATGTTCGAGGTGTGGCGCGGGGTGGCCCCGTAGATGCCGATCCGGTCCGGGCCCCACGGGCCGTTGAAGTAGCCGCCCGGGAGGCGGAAGCCGAAGTCCTGCCGCACCTGCCAGTGCAGGGCGTCGGCCGAGCCCGGGTCCGGCAGCGGCACCGTGACCAGGGTGCGGCCGGGCGGCACGTACTCCCGCCAGCGGCCCTCGGCCACGAACATCGGCACCGCGGCGCGGTCGCGCACCGCGAACGGCGTCGGGACGATCGGCAGCAGCGCGGCCGCCACCACGGCCAGGGCCAGGATCCGGTGCTTGCGGACGGGAACGGTCCGGATGCGGTCCAGCCCCAGCGCGACCAGGATGCCGAGCGCCGGAGCGCACACCATGCCCACGCGCCCCTCGATCACCGATTCGAAGAGCGGCTTGTCGGCGAGCAGCTTCCAGGGACCCGGCAGCACCACCTCGGTGCCCGGGATCTGGATCCGCTGCCCCAGCGACAGCCAGGCGGCGACCACCGCGGTCACGGTGAGCGCGCGGACCGCGGTCCGCTGCCACAGGGCCGCCGCGATCCCCGCGCACAGGGCGAGCAGCGGCCAGCCGTAGAAGGCGTTCTGCTCGGTGCGGTTCAGCGCCAGCTTGTCCGCCTGCGCCTCGTCGCCGAACAGCGAGCGCTGGGCGTACTCCACGAAGGCCCGCGGGCTGTTGCCGGCCGCGTCCCCGTGCAGCACCGAGTGGTAGCTCTGCGGCCCGAAGAACTGCCAGTACAGCGGGAAGGCCACGATCGGCACCGAGACCGCCGCGGCGATGCCCAGGCCGCGCAGCAGCGGGCGCCACACCTCGCGCGTGACGTCCGGGCGCATCACCCCGTACGCCGCCGCGAAGGCCAGCATGCCCAGCGCGGCCAGCAGGAACGGCTCCTCGCCGAGGAAGACCTGGTACGCCGAGAACAGCCCGAGCAGCACCCCGTCCCGGCGCACGTTGCGCTCGTGCCCCGGCGCGCACAGCCGCAGCGCGCGGTCCACGATCACCGGGATCATGAAGAGCACGCAGAAGTTCGGATGGGCGTTGGCGTGCGAGATCATCGGCGGCGCGAAGGCCGCCAGCGCGCCGCCGACGGCCGCCGCCCAGCGGCCGGCCACCAGCCACCGCCGGATCAGCCAGTACCAGGCCAGCGCGGTCCCGGCGAGCCCGAAGGTCAGCACGATCGCCCAGGTCACGGTGGGTCCGAAGGCCAGGGTGACGGGCGTCAGCGGGACGGACAGGCCGAGCATCACGGTGTTCGCCATCAGGTTGACGCCGTCGGGCATGCCCTGGAACGTCGAGAACAGCGGATTGCGCAGGTGGGAGACGTTGTCCGCGGTGACCGCGAAGAACCACTCCCACTGGTTCTGGTCCTGGCCGGCGTCCGCGAGGTAGCGGCGGTCCAGGTCCGCCCACAGGCCCTTGTACAGCAGGAACGCGCCCAGCAGGTACAGCGCGGCGACCGCCAGGCCGCCCGCCTTCAGCCGGCCCAGCTCACCCAGCATCCGCAGGTAGTCGGCGGGCCGGACCTTGGAGCCCTCCTGGTGCGCCCAGCGCACCGGAACCTCCGCGACCGCCCACTTCTGCTGCCGGAAGTAGCGCAGGACCTCCACGTCGATGCCCCAGCCGTCGAGCCGGGAGGCGGCGAAAGCGGCGCGCGCCCGGTCGCCGTCGAGCAGTTTGAAGCCGCACTGGGTGTCCCGGATCCCCGGGACGGCCACCGCGCGGATGACCTTGTTGCCGGCCCGGCCCATCAGCTCGCGCAGCCGGCCCTGGTGGCGTTCTATCTCGGATTCGGGGTGGGCGCGCGAGCCGATCGCCGCCTCCACCTGGTCGCTCCCGGCCTGCGTGAAGGCCTTCTCCAGCCGCTCCAGCTCCTCGACCGGCGTCGCCAGGTCGGCGTCCATGAGCAGCACCCGCTGCCCGGCCGAGGCCAGCACGCCCAGCCGCAGGGCATTGCCCTTGCCGCGGTTGTGCTCGGAGACGACGAGGCGGATCCGGGGCTCGGCGGCCGCGGCGGCCCGCACCAGTTCGGCGGTGCGGTCGGCGGAACCGTCGTCGACGACGATGAGCTCCCAGTCGCCGCGCCCGGTGCCGACGTGCCCGTCGAGGTAGGCGCGCACGGCGTCCAGGGTGGGCCCGATGCGGGCCTCCTCGTCGTACGCGGGAACCACGACGCTCAGCTCGACGGCGCCCAGCCAGCGCGCCTCACCGGGCGGGCGCGCGGGGGCGGGCACGGAGGCGGATGCCGGTGCGGATGCGGGAGTGGGCGCGGGCGCGTGTGCGGGCCTTCCGTGGTCGGCGGGGGCCGGCGTGCCGCGGTCGGCGGGGGTGGTCACTTGCCCTCCTGCGGGAGGGTGTCGGCCCAGTCCAGGGCGTGCTGGTTGTACTCGCGCACGAGTCTGCGCACCTCGTCGGCGTCGCCGCGGGTGACCGCGTCGACCAGCGCCCCGTGCCCGGTCCACAGGTCGCCGCGCATCCCCGCCTCGTGTTTGAGGTGCGGGACGGCGAAGACCCAGCACTGCACGCGGATCCGGTGCAGGAACTCGGTGATGTAGGCGTTGCCGACCAGCCCGCTGAGCTCCCGCCAGAAGCGCAGGTCGTAGCCGATCAGCACTTCGAGGGAGCCGCTCTCGGCCGCCCGCCGCGCCTCGTCCGCGCGGCGGCGTACGGAGACCAGCGCCTCGCCGGCGCCGGGACCCGAGGCCCGCTCGGCCAGCCGCCGGAAGATGCCGTCGACGATCAGCGTGCGGGCCTCGACCATGCCGCGGAAGTCGTCGACGGTGAAGACGCGCACGCGGAAGCCGCGGTGCTGCACGGAATCGAGCAGTCCTTGCGCGGACAGGTCGACCAGCGCCTCGCGCACCGGGGTCGCGGAGACCTCGTACTGCTCGGCGATCTGCTTGACCGTGAACTCGGTGCCCGGCGGCAGACGCCCCGCCAGCACCTCGTCACGCAGCGCGTCCGCGATCTGCTGGCGAAGTGTGTTGCGGGTGACAGCTCCGCTGCCGGCCATGGGGTCCGTCTCCTTAGTAAGGCTTCGGACACCTTAGGCCAGGCCGGGCAGCGGAGTTCCTGGAACCGTCCTGTGATCCTTGCCGCCCCGGTGGCGTGGAACCGTTGCGGCTGCGATCGGCTGCGGCCGGCCGGCGTCAGCCGGAGGTGGTGTGGCGGTCCGCGACGAGGAGCGCCTCGTCGAGCAGCGCCAGCCCCTCCTTGGCCTCCGCCTCGGTGATGTTGCAGGCGGGCACCACGTGGGTGCGGTTCATGTTCACGAACGGCCACAGACCGGACTTCTTGCAGGCCGCCGCGAACTCGCCCATCGGCGCGTTGTCGGCACCGGCCGCGTTGTACGGGACCAGGGGCTCGCGGGTCGTCTTGTCCTTGACGAGCTCCAGCGCCCAGAAGGCGCCGAGGCCGCGGACCTCGCCGACGCTCGGGTGCCGCTCGGCGATCTCCGCGAGGGCCGGGCCGATCACGTTCTCACCGAGGTGGGCGGCGTGCTCGACGATGCCCTCCTCGGCCATGGTCGTGAGGGTGGCCACTGCGGCGGCGCAGGCCAGCGGGTGGCCGGAGTAGGTGAGTCCGCCCGGGTAGGGGCGGGTGGCGAAGGTCTCGGCGATCGCCGCCGAGATCGCGACGCCGCCGAGCGGCACGTAACCGCTGTTGACGCCCTTGGCGAAGGTGATGAGGTCGGGGGTGACGTCCCAGTGCTCGGCGGCGAACCACTTGCCGGTCCGGCCGAAGCCCGCCATGACCTCGTCGAGGATGAAGACGATGCCGTACCTGTCGCAGAGCTCGCGGACGCCCGCGAGGTAGCCGGCCGGCGGGGTCATGATGCCGGCGGTGCCCGGGACGGTCTCCAGGATGATCGCCGCGATGGACTGCGGGCCCTCGAAGGCGATGGTGTCGGCGAGGTGGCGCAGCGCGCGCTCGCACTCCTGCTCCTCGGTCTCCGCGTGGAAGGGGGAGCGGTAGAGGAACGGGCCCCAGAAGTGCACGACACCGGCGGACGCGGTGTCGGAGGGCCAGCGGCGCGGGTCGCCGGTCAGGTTGATCGCGGCGGCGGTGGCGCCGTGGTACGAGCGGTACGTGGAGAGCACCTTCGCGCGGCCGGTGTGCAGCCGGGCCATGCGGATGGCGTTCTCGACGGCCTCGGCGCCGCCGTTGGTGAAGAAGATCTTGTCCAGGTCGCCGGGGGTGCGCTCGGCGATCAGCCGGGCGGCCTCGGAGCGCGTGTCCACGGCGAAGCCGGGGGCGAGGGTGCAGAGCTTGCCGGCCTGCTCCTGGATCGCGGCGACGACCTTGGGGTGCTGGTGCCCGATGTTGGTGTTGACCAGCTGGGACGAGAAGTCGAGGAACCGGTTCCCGTCGTAGTCCCAGAAGTACGAGCCCTCCGCGCCGGCCACGGCGAGCGGGTCGATCAGGGCCTGGGCAGACCAGGAGTGGAACACGTGCGCGCGGTCGGCGGCCTTGACGGCCGCCCCGGCCTGGGGATCGGCATGAGGGGTCATGCGGGCAAGGCTAAAAGTCCACGGGTTGGACACGACATCGGCATCCGGTAAGAGCGGAAGGGGGTCGCCTCGGCAGTGTGTCTGCCGAGGCGACCCTCTGCGTGTCGGGACCCCCGGGTGCGTCGAACCCCTGCCGGACCGTACGTCCGCCCCCGGCGGGCCATCCGTACACCTCGGGCTGCGACGGACTGCTGTCGGCCACTATCCTCGGCCCGTTCGGCCAGTCCTAGGGGGAGGGACCTCGCGGCGATGGAACAGCTGTCACCAGGCGACCCGCAGCAGATCGGCGCGTACCGCCTCCTCGCCCGCCTCGGCGCGGGCGGCATGGGGCAGGTGTTCCTGGCGCGCTCCGAGCGCGGCCGTACCGTCGCCGTGAAACTCGTCCGCCGGGACCTCGCCGAGCGGGCCGAGTTCCGGGCCCGTTTCCGGCACGAGGTGGCGGCCGCCCGCCGGGTGGGCGGCGAGTGGACGGCGCCCGTGCTGGACGCGGACACCGAGGCGGAGGTGCCCTGGCTGGCGACCGGGTACGTGGCCGGCCCGAGCCTGCAGGCCGTCGTCGCCAACAACTACGGGCCGCTCCCGGAACGTTCCGTACGCATCCTCGCCGCCGGGCTGGCGTACGCGCTGCAGGACATCCACGCGGCCGGGCTGATCCACCGCGACCTCAAGCCGTCCAACGTCCTGATCACGCTCGACGGGCCGCGGGTCATCGACTTCGGGATCGCCCGGGCCCTCGAACCGGCGGACGGCTCGGCCGGGCCGGACGGCTCCGCCGGTGACGCGGCCGTCGGGCTCGGGGCCTCCTACACCCGTACCGGCGAACTCATCGGCTCCCCCGGCTTCATGGCACCCGAGCAGCTGCGGGGCGAGGCCGTCACGGCCGCCTGCGACGTCTTCTGCCTGGGCTCGGTCCTCGCGTACGCGGCCGGCGGGGCGCTGCCCTTCGGCGACGCGGACGGCGAGGGCGGCGCGGCCGCGCTGCTGCTGCGCATCGCCGATTCGGAACCGGACCTGTCCCGGGTTCCGGAGTCGTTGCGCGATCTCGTGCGGGACTGCCTGCACAAGAACCCGGCGGCCCGGCCCGCCCCGGCCGACCTGCTGGCGCGGGTGGGGGCGGGTGACACGGTCGCCGACGGGAAGGCGCTGGAGCCCTGGCTGCCGGCCGCTCTGGTGGCGCAGCTGGGTCGGCACGCGGTGGAGCTGTTGGACCGCGAGGACCCGCGGCCGGCCCGGCCGGCGGCGCAGGTCCCGCCCGCTCCGCCTGCTCTGCCCACTCTGCCCGCTTCTCGTGTCCCGCAGGTCCCGGCCCTCCCGCCCGCTCCGCACGTCCCGCAGACCCCACAGGTCCCGGCTGTTTCCTACGTCCCAGAGGTGCCGGCCGGTCCGCACGGGCCCGTGCCGCCTGCCGACCGGGCGACGCTGATCGCGCCGTCGGCGGACTCCGGGCCCCTGCCCGGGAGCGCCTCGGGGCAGGGGTACCCGTACGGGTACGGCCAGGCGGGCTACGGGTTCGGGCCGCCGCCGGTGTACGAGCAGCCGCCGCGGCGGACCGCCTCCAGCGTGTTCCTGGTGGCGATAGCCGTGGTGGTGGCGCTGCTGGCCGGCGGCTCGGTCTACGCGTTCATGACCTCCACCGGCGACCGGGACGACGCCCGCCGCGGCACCACCGCGGGCCCGGCCGGGGGCAGCGAGGACCCCAAGGGCGGCGGGCAGAGCTCCGGCACGGCCACCGGCGGCACGACGGAACCGCAGACCCCGGCGACCGGCCCCACGGGGGCGGACCGCGTGCCGGACGCGTACCTCGGCACCTGGGACGGCTCCGCCGGCGCCGGCACCTGGCGGATCACCCTGTCCGGGGGCCGGATCGGCGACACGGTCATGACCCTGACGGGCACCGGCACGGACTACGCGTGCACCTGGTCGGCAGCCCTGCGCGCGGCCGGCCCGCCGGTGGAACTGGAGCCGTCCCAGGTCGTCTCCGGGGACCCCGCCCACTGTTCGCCCGGCCAGTGGAGCCGGCTGACCCTGCGCCCCGACGGCACGCTGGAGCGCGAACTGGTGGGCAGCGGCAAGCCCCCGGTGCTCTACACGAAGTCACCCTGAGGACAAGGGATACCTGAGGACGGGGATAGCTCAGGACGGGGATACCTGAGGACGAGTCAGGCCTGGTCGGGGTCGCTGAGGTTCATGAGGCCGGCCGCGGTCGGACGGAACCCGCACTGCCGGTAGAACGCGTCGAGTTCGGGCTCGTAGTCCACGTGGAGCCATTCGGCGCCCTGCGCGCGGGCCGCCGCGCCGGCCTCCTTCACCAGCCGGACCCCGAGGCCGCGGCGGCGCTCGTCGGGGTGGACCGTGGTGTCCAGTACGAAGGCGTGCGCGCCGCCGTCGCCGATGACGTTGACGTATCCGACGAGGCGGCCGTCCCGGTGGGCCGCGACCCAGAGCAGGCTGCGGGCGAGCTTGGGGCCGAAGGGGGCGGGGCGGTGGCCGGGCCAGGCCACCGCGAAGAGGGCGTTGAGCTCGTCGTCCCCGAGCTCGGGCCGGATGCTCAGCGAAGCGGGAGAATCCGGGATGGCAGGTGAGGACTGCACGTCAAACCCTTCAGGGAGATGGGCTGTTCACCCTAGGCCAGCTCTCAGGTAGGGGCTGTCATACCTGAGAGCTACGCGTGAAGGCGGCTCCGCAGCGTGACGCGGACCACGGGTGCGGATTCCTACTTTCGGTATCAGGCAGAAGCGCTGCCGCCAGGAACCGAGAGGGCCGACCGCCATGACCCGCCGCCGCACCGCACGCCTCCGCCGCACCGTCCTGGCCGCGCTCGTCGCCGCCGCGGTGGCCGTCCCCGTGTCCGCCGCGGCGCTTCCCGAGGCACCCGCCCCGGCCCCGGCCCGCTTCGCCGCGGCCACCGGTGCTCCCGAGCGGTACGCCGCGAGTCACGCCAACCTCCGGGAGGCGGCGCGGATGGCCGACGAGGCGGGGCGGGACACGCGGGCCGCCGGGCTGCGGAGGATGGCGGCCGGCGGGGCGCAGTTCCTCGCGTTCGACGGGCGCGGCTCCGGCCGTGCCGTCGAGGTGCTCGGAGACCTGGGCGACGCCGACCGGATCGCGGTGGTGGTGCCCGGCTCCGACACCACGCTCGACACCTACCAGCGGTTCCGTTCCGGGGCCGTCGCCCTGCAGGAGCGGATGCGGGCCGCGCACCCGCGCAGTGCCGTCGTCGCCTGGCTCGGGTACGACACCCCGGGCACGGTCAGCCCGTCCGTGCTGACCTCCGGCCGCGCCGACGAGGCCGCCGACGCGCTGGGCCCGTTCTTGCGGGGGTTGCACGGCATGAACAGCCGCGCCGGCATCTCCCTCCTGTGCCATTCGTACGGATCGGTGGTCTGCGCGCGTACCGAGACCGGGCCCGCCGTCACCGATGTGGCCCTGTTCGGCAGCCCGGGCACGGGCGCCGGGTCGGCGGCCGAGCTTCCCGGCACCGCCCGGATATGGGCGGGCCGGGGTGCGGACGACTGGATCGCGGGCGTGCCGCACACCCGGCTCGAACTGCCCGGCCTGGCAATCGGGTTCGGCACCGATCCGGTGGACTCCGCCTTCGGTGCCCGTGTGTTCGACGCCGGTGCGGGTGGTCACAGCGACTATCTGAAGCCGGGCTCCACCTCCCTCGACAGCCTTGCCCGCATCGCCGCCGGGCAGACCCCGCAGCCGGAGGCCTCCCGTGCGTGAACCGCGCGTGCGCTTCGCCGCACTCACTGCCGGCGCCGCCCGCATCGAGGCGGCGACACCCGCCGGCCGGGACCGTTCCCTCGACGCGCTGCGTGCCGTCGCGATAGCCGGCGTGGTCCTCGGCCACTGGCTGGTGACCGCGCTGACCACCCGGGACGGGGCACTGCACACGGCGAGCCCGCTGGCGCAGATGCCGTGGCTGGCCCCGGTCTCCTGGGCGTTCCAGACCCTGGCCGTGTTCTTCCTGGTGGGCGGGCACGTCGCCGCGAAGGGGTACGCATCCGCCCGGGCCCGCGGGACCGGGTACGGGGAGTGGGCCGCGGCCCGGCTGGCCCGGCTGTTCCGGCCGGTGGGTGCCGTCCTCGCGCTGTGGGCGGTGGCGTCCGCGGGGATGCTGGCCGGCGGGGTCGGGCCGGACACCGTGCAGAACCTCCTGAAACTGGTCCTGTCACCCCTGTGGTTCCTCCTGGTGTTCGCGGCGCTGACGGCCGCCACCCCGCTGGTGGCGCGGCTGAATCCGCTGTGGCCGGCGGCCGTGGTGGCGGGTGCCGATCTCGCGCGGTTCGGTCTCGGCGGGCCCGAGTGGCTCGGCTGGGTCAATGTCGCCGCGGGCTGGCTGGTTCCCTTCTGCCTCGGCGCCGCCTGGTCGCGGGGCGCGTTCACCCGCGGCAGGACGCCGGCCGCACTGCTGCTCGCGGGTGGCACGGCGGCGACCGCCTCGCTGGTCCTGTGGGCCGGGTATCCGGCCTCGATGGTGGGCGTGCCCGGGGGCGCGATATCCAACCTGAGCCCGCCGACGCTGGCGGCCGTCGCCTTCGGGCTCGCCCAGTGCGGACTGGCCCTGCTGGTGCGCGAGCCGCTGGCGCGGACCATGCGCAGGCCGTTCGCCTGGGCGGCGGTGGCGCTGGTGAACTTGTCCGCGATGACGGTGTTCCTGTGGCACCAGACGGCGATGATGGCCGTGACCGCCCTGGGCCTGCTGGTGTCGTCCGACCTGCCGGGGCTGCACCGCGCGCCCGACGGCCCGGCCTGGATAGCAGCCCGGCTGCTGTGGCTTCCGCTGTTCGCCCTCGCGCTGTCGGTGTGCTGGTCCGCGTTCCGCACGTACGAGCAGAAGCCCCGTCGGCGGACCCGGCCGCGGGGCACGGCGGTCGGCCGCCTGCGGCCCATGACGGTCAAGGAGGCCGGTCGTGCCTAGGGTGACGTTCGTGAAGGACCATCAGAGCAGGCGCGAAACAGCGGGCCGCAATCCGGAATCCGGCGGCCGGCGCCCGGGGAAGGCCGTCCTGGCGGGTCTGGCGGCCGAGCTGTTCACGCTCGGGCGCGACCCGCTGCCCCCGATGCGCAGGCCGCGCTGGCTGGCCCGGTTGCCGCACGTCCTGGTCGTGCTCCTGGCCGCCCTGCTCAGCGGTCTCGTCTCCAACAACCTCTTCAACCAGTACGGGTTGGAGGGCGGCCAGGTCCTGCTGCTGACCGCGCTCACCGGTGCGTCCATCGTCCTCGCCATGTTCCGGCCCGTCGCCGCCTGGTGGTTGGGGCTGGGTACCGCCCTGGCGACCGCGTTCGTCATCTACGACTCCGTCGACCAGGGGCAGAACTGGATGTGGACGCCGGCCGGGATGTTCGCCTTCGCGGCGGTCCTCCTGCTGGCCGCGCTCCGCGTGTCTCCGCTCGCGGCCTTCGCCCTGCTCGGCAGCAGCCTCCTGGTCACCGTGCTGATGGAGACCATCGGCCGCCCCCTGCACGCCACATGGTCGGTGTTCCAGGTCCCCGTCCTGTTCGGCGCCGCCACCCTGATCGGGTACGCGCTGCGCGGCCTGCGGGTGGCCCGCGGGCAGTTGCACGAACAGGAGACCCTCACCGAGGAGGAGCGGGCCAGGCGGACCCTGCTGGAGGAGCGCAGCCGGATCGCCCGCGAGCTGCACGACGTGGTGGCCCACCACATGTCGGTGATCTCCATCCAGGCGCAGGTCGCCCCGCACCTCGTCGAGAACCCGTCCGAGGAGCTGAAGGAGAACCTGGCCGGCATCCGGGAGAACGCGCTGGAGGCCCTGACCGAACTCCGCCGCGTCCTCGGCGTGCTGCGCTCGGAGAATCCCGAAGACCCCGCCGACCCGCACCACCCGCAGCCCACCCTGGCGGACCTCGACGCCCTGGTGGACAACGTGCGCGGCGCCGGCCTGACCGTCACCACCGAGATCGCCGGCATCCGCAGGCCGCTCACGCCCGGCATCGAGCTCACCGCGTACCGGATCGTCCAGGAGGCGCTGAGCAACTGTCTGCGCCACGCGCCCGGCTCCCGGGTGGAGGTCGGCATCGCCTACGGGCCGCGTGACCTGCACCTGTGCGTGGCCAACACGGCGCCCACCGGACCGGTGCCGCCCTCCCCCGGCGCCGGGCACGGGCTGCTCGGCATGCGGGAGCGGGCGGGCATGCTGGGCGGCGAACTCGCCGCGGGTGCCCGCCCCGGCGGCGGGTACGAGGTGACGGCCGTCCTGCCCACCGAGCCGCCCGGCTCGCCCACCGACACGGAGAAGCCCGCATGAGCACCCCCGCCCCCGCCACCGCTCCCATCCGCGTGATGATCGCCGACGATCAGATGATGGTCCGCCAGGGCTTCACCGTGCTGCTCAACGCGCAGCCCGACATCGAGGTGGTCGGGCAGGCCGTGGACGGCGCCGACGCCATCGCCAAGGTCGCCGAGCTGCGGCCCGACGTGGTGCTGATGGACATCCGCATGCCCGGCGTCGGCGGCATCGAGGCCACCGCCACCATCACCGCCGAGCCCGGGGCCACCGTCAAGGTCCTGGTCCTGACCACCTTCGACCTGGACGAGTACGTGTACGAGGCGCTGCGCGCGGGCGCGTCCGGGTTCCTCCTCAAGGACGCCTCCGCCGACCAGTTGGCGGAGGCTGTCCGGGTGGTCGCGGCCGGCGAGGCCCTGCTCTCCCCGAACATCACCAAGCGCCTGATCACCGAGTTCTCCCGGATGGGGGCACCGCGGGGCCCGCTCAAGGAGCGGATCGGCGAGCTGACGGAACGGGAGACCGAGGTGCTGGCGCTGATCGCCCAGGGCCTGTCCAACGCCGAGATCGCCGGGCAGCTGATCGTGGCCGAGCAGACGGTCAAGACCCACGTGGGCCGGATCCTGGTGAAGCTGGGCCTGCGGGACCGCACCCAGGCGGCGGTATTCGCGTACGAGACGGGGCTGATCCGCCCTTCGGGCTACTGAGCGGACCACGTAGTACCTGAGAGGGACCCGCAAGGATCCCGCTCAGCGGCGACGCGGACCACGCTCCGCGGAGCCTACGGTTCAAGGGTGACCGAGACGACCACCGGGGGGACCCGGACCCAGCCCACACGGCCTTCAGAGGCCCGCATCGTCGCGGGCCTGACGGCCAGCTTCCGCAAAGAAATGCTCACCGACGCCTTCGCCTACCGGCCGCTCCTCCCGCTGCCGACCCCGGCGCCCGCGGCCACCGCACCGACCGGCCACCGGCCGCCTCCCTGGAGAAGCGGGCAGCTGGCCTGGGCACCGCACGTGATCGTGGCGGGCGCGGCGCTGACGACGCTGGCCCTCGCATACGTCTTCGGCGGGTTCTCGCTGTCGCCGGTGGGGTGGGCCCTCACGGGCCTCGTGCCGGCGGCCGTGGTGCTCACCACGCTGGTCCGTCCCGTCGGCGCCTGGTGGCTGTCGGTGTGCAGCACCACGGTCCTCGCGGCTCTCGTGGGCGACGGCTGGACCTGGCCCTGGACCCCGGCGACCTTCTTCGCCCACCTGTCCGTGATGGTGGTCGTGGCGCTGCGCACCAACCAGCGGGTGGCGGGCTGGATGTGGTTCCTGACGATCGTCCTCGGCGCCTCGCTCGACTTCTTCGCGGGCTCGGGCCGACCGGTGAACACCGCCGGCATGGGCATCGTCTCCGGCATGGCCCTGCTGATCGTCAGCGTCCTGCACATCCGCCGGGAGGCGGACCAGGAGGTCACCGCGCAGCAGGTGGTGACGGCCGTCGAGCGGGACAGGCGGACCCTGCTGGAGGAGCGGACCACCATCGCGCGGGAGCTCCACGACGTGGTGGCGCACCACATGTCCGTGGTCGCCATCCAGGCGGAGGCCGCGCCGTACCGCGTGGAGAACCCGCCGCCGGAGCTGGAGGCGGCGTTCGCGACCATCCGGGAGAACGCGGTGGCGGCCCTGACGGAGCTGCGCCGGGTGCTGGGCGTCGTGCGGTCCGCGGACTACGAGGCGCCGGACGCCCCGCAGCCGACCCTGGCCTCGCTGGACGGGCTGCTCGCCAATGTGCGGGAGGCCGGACTCCAGGTCGACAAGACGGTCACGGGGGCCGTGCGGGAGCTCCCTCAGGGCGTGGAGCTGTCGGCCTACCGGATCGTCCAGGAAGCCCTGAGCAACACCCTGCGGCACGCGCCCGGCGCGGGGGCCGGGGTGGAGGTGTCGTACGTTCTCGGGGGGCTCGGGCTGCGGATCCACAATGCCGCGCCGACGGCCGACGTACGCCCCTCGCCCGGGGCGGGACACGGGATCACGGGGATGCGGGAGCGGGTGGCCATGCTGCAGGGCGAGATGACGACCGGGCCGACGGACGACGGTGGGTACGAGGTCGCGGTGTTCATACCGGTGCGCACGACGGCCGGTGAGAGGGAATCGGCATGACGATCAGGGTCCTCATCGTCGACGACCAGATGATGGTCCGGGAGGGCTTCTCGGTCCTGCTGAACGCCATGCCGGACATCGAGGTCATCGGCGAGGCCGTGGACGGGCGCGAGGCCGTCACCCAGGTCGCCGCGCTGCGCCCGGACGTGGTGCTCATGGACATCCGGATGCCGGTGCTCAACGGCCTGGAGGCCACCCGGGAGATCATCGCGGCGGACGGTACGGCGAAGGTGCTCGTCCTGACCACCTTCGACCTCGACGAGTACGTGTACCAGGCGCTGCGCGCCGGGGCCTCCGGGTTCCTGCTCAAGGACGCCTCGGCCCGGCAGCTGGCGGACGGGGTCCGGGTGGTCGCGGCCGGGGAGGCGCTGCTCGCGCCGTCCGTCACCAAGCGGCTGATCTCGGAGTTCTCGAAGCTGTCGGACGCCGGCCGGCCCGCCGACCGGGCGTCGGTGGACGAGCTGACCGAGCGGGAGACGGAGGTGTTGGTCCTGATCGCGCAGGGCCTGTCCAACGCGGAGATCGCCGACCGGCTGGTGATCGCGGAGTCCACGATCAAGACCCATGTCAGCCGGATCCTGGTCAAGCTGGGGCTGCGGGACCGGACCCAGGCGGCGGTGTTCGCCTACGAGACCCGGCTCGTGACGCCCTCCTGAGGGCGGGGGTCCGCTAGCGTCGGCGGTATGGACGATGGCGTGCGGTT
Source organism: Streptomyces sp. NBC_00239 (assembly GCF_036194065.1). NCBI lineage: Bacteria > Bacillati > Actinomycetota > Actinomycetes > Kitasatosporales > Streptomycetaceae > Streptomyces > Streptomyces sp. NBC_00239. The sequence continues at coordinate 3,958,922 of NZ_CP108095.1, forward strand.
CGATCCGTGGTCGGCGGCGTTCGTCGCGGATCCCTATCCCGCTTACCGGGAGCTGCGCGGGCAGGGGCGGGCCCTGTGGTGCGAGGCGACCGGGCAGTGGCTGATCCCGCACTACGCGGACGTCAGCGCGCTGCTGCGGGACCGGCGGCTGGCGCGGACCTACCTGCACCGGTTCGGTCACGAGGAGTTCGGGCAGGTCGCCCCGCCCCCGCAGCACGAGCCCTTCCACGTGCTGAACGGGCACGGGTTGCTCGACCTGGAGGAGCCCGATCACGGGCGGGTGCGGCGGCTGGTCGCCAAGGCCTTCACCCCGCGGACCGTGGAGCGGCTCGCGCCGGCCGTGCACCGGATGGCCGGGGAACTGGCCGGGCGGCTGTTCGCGGACGGCGGCGGGGACCTGCTGAGCACGGTCGCCGAGCCGCTGCCGGTGGCGGTGATCGCCGAGCTGCTGGGCATCCCGGAGGGCGACCGGGGGCTGCTGCGGCCCTGGTCGGCGGCGATCTGCGGGATGTTCGAGCTGAAGCCCGACGAGGCGACGGCGGAGCGGGCGGTGCGGGCCTGTGTGGAGTTCGACGGGTATCTGCGGGGGCTGATCGCCGAGCGGCGCCGCGACCCCGGCGAGGATCTGATCTCGGCGCTCATCGCCGCCCACGACGAGGGCGGGCGGCTGAGCGAGCAGGAGATGGTGTCCACCTGCGTGCTGCTGCTCAACGCGGGCCACGAGGCCACGGTCAACACCACGGCCAACGGCTGGTGGACCCTGTTCCGCCATCCACAGCAGCTCGCGGCGCTGCGGGCGGATCCGGCCGCCGTGTTGTCCACAGCTGTGGAAGAACTGATGCGTTTCGACACCCCGCTGCAGATGTTCGAGCGCTGGGTCCTCGACGAGATCGAGGTGGGCGGCACCGTGCTGCCGCGGGGCAGCGAGGTGGCGCTGCTGTTCGGGTCGGCCAACCGGGACCCGGCTCGGTTCGCCCGTCCCGACGAGCTGGACCTCGTCCGTACCGACAATCCGCACATCACCTTCGGCGCCGGGATCCACTACTGCCTGGGGGCGCCGCTGGCCCGCCTGGAGCTGGCGGCCTCGTTCGGGGCGCTGCTCGCGGCGGACCGGCCACCACTGCGGCTCGTCCGCGAGCCGCAGTGGCAGGAGGGCTATGTGATCCGGGGCCTGCGGGAGCTCCTCGTCGAGTGCTGACGCCCCCGCGCCTACCGCGGCAGCGTCAGCCCCCAGGCACCCGCGCGGAGGGTCCAGGTGCGGCGGCGGACCGGGCCGGTCAGGTGGTGGTCGGCCCGGTAGCGGAAATCCGCGCCCGAGACCGTCACGGACAGGGCCCGCGCCGTCACCGGCGCCGCCGAGTCACCCGTACGGACGATCACCTCGGCGGCTCCTCCGCGGCTCACCACCGAGACGTCCCGGACCAGCCGGTCCACATCGCTGATCACCACGCCGTCCGCCTCGATCCGCAGCCGGTGGGTGCCCACGCCGACCCCGCCGGACCCGCCGGGCCCGCCCGCCCCGCCGACGGGGGGCCGCACCAGCGTCCGTACCAGCGAGCGGCAGGCGCTCCACACCGAGGCCGGCCCGCCCGCGCCGACGCCGCCGCCGCCCGGGCCCTGCCGGACCCGCGCCCGGGCCACCGCGGGCGGCGGCGCGAGCCGCAGCCCGCCGAGCACCACCCCGTCGCTGTCGTCGACGAGCAGGTCACAGCGGCGCACCCGGCCGTCCAGCACCGCCCGCGCCGCGGCCACCGCACCCGTCGGCACGCCCAGCGAGCGGGCCAGCGCCAGCGCGCTCGGAGCCCCCACCGGAACCAGCGCCAGAGCGCCGTCCGCGAGCTCCCGGTCCCGGTACAGCAGCGACACGGCACGCACCAGCGCCCGGTCGTCGCCCACGATCACCGGGCGGCGATGACCCCGGCGGGCAAGTGCCCGCGCGAACTCCTCGGGTCCCTCGGGGAGGCAGATTTTCGCCGCCGCCCCGGCACACAACACGTCCTTCGCGATCCGTACGGACTCGCCGTCGAGGCGGCGGGCGACCGGGTCGACGAGCACCAGCAGGGCGGCTTCCGCCGCGCCCGCATGGCTCATGGTGGGCTCTGGAGCCGACACCTCGGTCCTTCCTCGGGTAGCATCTTTGTGCAAGAGGCCCTTGCGCTATTGCGCCAGGGCCTTCGTCTATTCCGGGGCACCGGTCCGACGGCTCAGCCTGCGGTGTACATCGTGGTACGCCCCCTGACCTTGGACATGCCCCATCCGGAAGAGGTGTACGCCTGTGCCCGCTCTTGTGCTGCTCGGAGCTCAGTGGGGTGACGAGGGCAAGGGAAAGGCCACCGACCTCCTCGGTGGTTCCGTTGACTATGTGGTGCGCTACCAGGGCGGCAACAACGCCGGCCACACGGTTGTCGTAGGCGACCAGAAGTATGCGCTGCATCTTCTCCCTTCCGGAATCCTCACCCCTGAGTGCACGCCGGTCATCGGCAACGGTGTGGTCATCGACCCGGCCGTCCTGCTCTCGGAGCTGCGCGGCCTGAACGAGCGCGGAGTCGACACCTCCAAGCTGCTCGTCAGCGGAAACGCCCACCTGATCACGCCGTACAACGTCACCCTCGACAAGGTCGGCGAGCGCTTCCTCGGCAAGCGCAAGATCGGCACGACCGGCCGCGGCATCGGCCCGACCTACGCGGACAAGATCAACCGCGTCGGCATCCGGGTCCAGGACCTGTACGACGAGTCGATCCTCACCCAGAAGGTCGAGGCGGCTCTGGAGGGCAAGAACCAGCTGCTCGCCAAGCTCTACAACCGCCGCGCGATCGACGCCGCCGCGATCGTGGAGGAGATGCTCCAGTACGCGGAGCAGATCAAGCCGTTCGTCGCCGACACCACGCTGATCCTCAACAACGCGCTCGACGAGGACAAGGTCGTGCTGTTCGAGGGCGGCCAGGGCACCCTGCTCGACGTCGACCACGGCACGTACCCCTTCGTGACCTCGTCGAACCCGACCGCGGGCGGCGCCTGCACCGGCACCGGCGTGGGCCCGACCAAGATCTCCCGGGTCATCGGCATCCTGAAGGCGTACACCACGCGCGTCGGTGCCGGTCCGTTCCCGACCGAGCTGTTCGACGAGGACGGCGAGGCCCTGCGCCGCATCGGCGGCGAGCGCGGCGTGACCACCGGCCGCGACCGCCGCTGCGGCTGGTTCGACGCGCCGATCGCGCGCTACGCCACCCGTGTGAACGGCCTGACGGACTTCTTCCTCACCAAGCTGGACGTCCTGACCGGCTGGGAGCAGATCCCGGTCTGCGTCGCGTACGAGATCGACGGCAAGCGCGTCGAGGAGCTCCCGTACTCGCAGACGGACTTCCACCACGCGAAGCCGATCTACGAAAACCTCCCCGGCTGGTCCGAGGACATCACCAAGGCCAAGACCTTCTCCGACCTGCCGAAGAACGCGCAGGCCTACGTGAAGGCCCTGGAGGAGATGTCGGGCGCCCCGATCTCCGCGATCGGCGTCGGCCCCGGCCGCACCGAGACGATCGAGATCAACTCGTTCGTCTAGCCGGCACCGCACGACCACGAAGGGGTGGGCCCGCCGGACCGGCGGACCCACCCCTTCGGCACGCCCGGGGCCGGGCGTCAGTTGGTGAAGTACATGTACTGCCAGGCCGAGATCGCCGTGGAGTTCACGTAGTCACCCGAGTCGTTGTTGACGTACGCGGAGCGGACGCGGGCGCGGATGCCCGACTCGCCGGGGGCGCCGAGCTTCACGGCGACCTTGCCGTTCGTGCCCAGCTTGAAGAACTCGGGGCTCGACGGGTACCAGCGCCCGTTGTAGTAGACCTCCAGCTCGAAGCGCGCCTTGCGGCCCGGGAAGTAGGTCATCGTGCTGGTCGCGACCGGCGAGACCGACTTGCGGTACCAGCGGTACGAGACGGTGCCGATCTTCGCCGTCTTGTAGTAGCCGGTCAGCGCGGTGGACACGCGGGCCTTCGTGTTCGCCGTGATCTTCACGGTCCTCGGCGCGTAGCGGGCGTCCCCGGCGAAGACCGCGACCAGTGTGGTGTCGCGGGTCATCTCCAGCTTGGCGGCCATGTCGCCGTTCGCGTTCACCGCGGCCCTGCGCAGCAGCCTGTTCGGCTTGTCGCCGCCCCACGGGTCGGCCCAGATCTCCAGCGTGCGGTTCTTGTACGTCGCGCCCAGGTGCGCGGTGAACCAGACGCCCGCGCCGTACTCGAAGGTCTGGTTGTTGCGGTCGAGGGTCAGCGTGGCCGTGGCCCGCGACACCTCCACCGGCAGCGAGGCGGCGGAACCCGCGTACGTGGCGTCGCCGGCGTAGGCGACCTTGTAGGTGACCTTGCCGCCCGCGGGCGGGGTGTCCTTGACGGTGAACGCGCCCTTCGCGTCGACCTTCACCGGGGCGAGCGCCTTGCCCTGCGGGGACTCCAGGTCGGTCCGGGTGACCGTGACCGGGGTCCCTGCGGGCAGCGCCATGCTCGCGCCGATCTTGCCGGTGAGGGTGAGCGCGGCGCCGCGGTTGGCCTTGGCCGGGCCGGTCAGGGTGGCCGTGGTCACGTACTGGCGCGGGTTGGTGAGCACGCTCAACGGGGTGGTCGGCGAGCCCCACGAGTCGTTGACGGCGAACAGGGTCCGGCCGTCGCCCGACCAGGCGAGGCCGCGCTCGGCGACACCGTGCTGGTGCGGGATCTTCCGCAGGCTGGCCGGCTTCCCGGCGCCGCGGGTGAAGACGGCGAGGTTGGGGGTGGTCTCACCGAAGCCCCGGGAGCCGGCCGCGACGGTGCCGTCGGGGGCGACGGAGACGCTGCTCGCCTCCTCTTCCATCGGGTACGTGCCGACCTGCTTCAGGTCGGACATCCGGTACTCGGCCAGCCCGCGGCCGGGACCGGCGATGACGATGTTCGCGCCGTCCGGGGTGATGTCGGCGTCGTTGAAGAAGCCGCCCTTGTCCTCCTTGACGCTGACCGCGGGGGCCGCGCCGGTGGTGTCGTAGACGACGACCGGGCCGGAGCTGATGCCGTGGTCGAGGGCGACGAGGCGGCCGGGCGCCTTCGGGTCGGTGCGCAGCAGCGGCGGGGTCGCGAAGTTGTGGCCGGCCTGCTCGTCGTCGTACTTGGTGACCACGGGCGCGGCCGGGTCGGTGGTGTCGATGAGGCCGAGACCGGAGTCCCACTGGTCGCCGAAGCTGAACCAGATGCGGCCGCCCTCGCCGGTGGCGACCTGGAACGGCTCGGAGCCGTCGCCGGTCGGGTATTCGGCGGTGACCTCGAGCGTGGCCGTGTCCACCGCGACGATCTTGTCGGCGCCCCGGACGGCGGCGTAGAGCGTTGCCGAGTCGGTGCTGAGCACCAGGTCGGTGACGTCTCGCAGCCCGGGCACCTTGCCCACGGTCTTGCCGGCGAAGTCGGTGACGACGATGTTGTCGCTCCCGTACCCGTCGCTGAGGAAGAGCCGCTGGTGCACGCCGTCGGCAACGGTGTCGGTGAAGCTGCTGACGGGAACCTCGACCCGGCTGTCGGCGGCGGCCGGAACCGCCGCGAGCACGGCGGAGCTGAAGACGGTCGCGAGAGTGGTCGCGGCCGTGAGGGTGCGCGTACGCACGATGTGGATACCCCCCTGAAGGACCCGCCGGGATCCGGCGGGTGCAGTGACAGGGCCGCCGTCCGCCGGTCGCCGACGCCCGGTCAGGGCAGGTCGGCGCGGTGTCCGGACGGCGGTCCGTGCCCGCAGGGTAAGCCATTCGGGTGACACCTCGGCATCGGGTTGTCGTGCCGTCGAGGGGGGGCGCCGACGCGTGGCGGGCCGGAGGCGCGGACGCGCGGCCCGCACGCGCCGACGGGCTCGGGATTCCGGCTCCCGCTGCGGCTCTCGCGAGCGCTACCAGGCCAGCTGGGCGAGTTCCTCGGCGACCACCGCGCAGGCGTCCGCGGCCGGGTCGATCAGCGGGAAGTGGCCGACGCCGTCGAGCAGGGTCAGGCCGACCATCTCGCCCGCCTTCGCGGCCGCCGCCACGTACGACTCGGCCACCTTCGGCGGTACGACGATGTCCTCGCGGCCGTGGACGATCGTCGTGGCGATCCCGGTGGGGACGAGCGCGGCCGGGTCCGCGTACGGCAGCCGGGCGCGGAAGTGCGCCGGGCCGCCGAGCAGTTGGCCGGACGCGCCGTGGCAGACGTCCAGCTGCTCGGCGACCGTGAAGTCCGCGATCGGGGCCAGCGCCACCACCCCGCGCAGCCGCGGCGGGGACGCCGTCCGCCAGGGCGAGTCGGCGGGCAGGAGGTGGCGGGCTGCGGCCCACAGGGCGAGCTGGCCGCCCGCGGAGTGCCCGGTGACGACGGTGCGGCGCGGGTCGGCCGCGGGGAGCGCGGCCGCGGCCAGCTCCGGCAGGGCGTCCATGGCGGCGGCTACGTCGTCGAAGGTCTCCGGCCAGCGGCCGGCCACCGGACGGCCCGCGCCGGCGCCGTCCCCGGGCCCGTCCCCGGCGGCCTGGTGCGGTACGGAACTGCCGCGCCGGTACTCGACGTTGGCGACGGCGAATCCCCTGCGGGCCAGGAAGTCCGCGAGCGGCGTGACGTGGGCGCGGTCGTAGGGGGCGCGCCAGGCGCCGCCGTGCAGCAGGACCACCAGCGGGGCGGATCCGGTGCCCGGGCCGCCGCGCGGGGCGTAGAAGTCCACGACGTGGTCGGGGTGTTCGCCGTAGGAGGCGGTGGCGTCCGGCGCGACGGGAGGGTGCGAGAAGGCCGATTCGGCTTCGGCTGCGTCCCGTTCCACTGCGGGGTCGGTCAAGCGGGCTCAACCTCTCGTACGGCTCTCGGCGCGGAGATCGAATAGATCCGGGCAGCGGGACCGTACCAGGCGTCGGAGGGGGGATGGGGGGCGCCCCGGGGCGGGCGGATGCTCCCGCACCCGCCCGCCCCCTTGGCGCATCGTTTCGCCTCGCCGCCCCGCGGGGGCGGCGGCGGTCACTCGTAAATGTGACCCAGTGTCCGGGCCGCACGCTCCGCGTCGGCGAATCCGACGTACAGGGGCGTGAAGCCGAACCGGAGCACGTCCGGGCTGCGGAAGTCGCCGATCACACCGCGCGCGATCAGCTCGCGCATGACCTGCGCCGCGTTCTCGGTGCGCAGCGAGACCTGGCTGCCGCGCTCCGCGTGGGCGGCCGGGGTGACCGGCTCGACCGCGCCGGCCGGCACGTACGCCGCGACGCATTCGAGGAAGAAGTCGGTCAGCGCCAGCGACTTGGCGCGGACGGCCTCGACGGACACGCCGTCCCAGACGTCGAGGGCGGCCTCCAGCGCGAGCATGGAGAGGATGTCCGGGGTGCCGACGCGGCCGCGCACGGCTCCCTCGGCGGGGACGTACCCGGGGGTCATGGCGAAGGGCTCGGCGTGCGAGTTCCAGCCGGGCAGCGGGGTGTCGAAGTCCGCCTGGTGGCGCTCGTTGACGTACAGGTAGGCGGGCGCGCCGGGGCCGCCGTTGAGGTACTTGTACGTGCAGCCCACCGCCAGGTCGACGGCGTGCTCGTCCAGGCCGACGGGCAGGGCGCCCGCGCTGTGGCACAGGTCCCAGACCACCAGCGCGCCCGCCGCGTGCGCGGCGGCGGTCAGGCCGGGCAGGTCGTGCAGGCGTCCGGACTTGTAGTCGACGTGGTTGACGAGCGCGACCGCGGTACGGGGCCCGAGCGCGGCGCGCAGGGCGCCGGGCTCCACGGGGACCACCCGCAGGCCGGTCATCCGGGCGGCCGACTCGGCGATGTAGCCGTCGGTGGGGAAGGTCGCGGCGTCGACGAGGAGCTCGTCGCGGCCCTCGCCGGCGGGCACCAGGCGGGCCGCGGCGACCAGCGCCTTGAAGAGGTTGACGCTGGTGGAGTCGCCGACGACCACGCGGCCGGGGGCGGCGCCGACCAGCGGTGCGATCCGGTCGCCGATCCGCTCGGGCGCGGTCCACCAGCCGCTCTCGTCCCAGGAGCGGATGAGCAGCTCGCCCCATTCGCGGGCGACCACGTCGGCGAGGCGGCCGGGGACGGACGCGGGGAGCGCGCCCAGCGAGTTGCCGTCGAGGTAGACGACCCCGTCGGGGAGGGTGAAGCGTTCGCGCAGTTTGCCGAGTTCGTCGGCGGCGTCGAGGGCCGCGGCCCGGTCCGCGAGCGCGGGAGTCGTCTCAGACATGGCTGCGCGCCGTCCACAGCTCGGGGAACACGTTCTTGGTGGCGCGCTTCTCCAGCCAGGCCACGCCGGCGGAGCCGCCGGTGCCGACCTTGGAGCCCATCGCGCGGCGGGTGGCGACCAGGTGGTCGTTACGCCAGCGCCAGACGAGTTCGCCGACGTCGGTCAGCACCTCGCCGAGGCGGACGAGTTCGCCGTGCTGGTCGTCGCGGTATATCTCGGTCCAGACGGCCTCGACCTCGGCGGACGGCTCGTACTTCTGGGAGAGGTCGCGTTCGACGACGGAGGCGGGGACGGCGTGGCCGCGGCGGGCCAGCAGGCGCAGCACCTCGTCGTAGAGGCTGGGCTCGCAGAGCGCCTTCTCCAGCTCGGCGTACACGCGCGGGGCGCCGCGGTGCGGGACGAGCATCGAGGCGGACTTGTCGCCGAGCAGGAACTCCATGCGGCGGTACATCGCGGACTGGAAGCCGGATCCCTCGCCGAGGGCGCCGCGGTACGAGTTGAACTGGGCGGGGGTGAGCTGGGCGAGCGGGCGCCAGGAGGCGTTGAGGGCCTCCAGCTCGCGGAGGGATCGTTTCAGCGCGTCCATCGCGACGGTGATCCGGTCCTCGCGCAGGGCGCGGGCCGCGGTCTCCCACTCGTGCACGATGACGGTGAACCACAGCTCCATGACCTGGGTGGTGACCAGGAAGACCATCTCGCCCGGGTCGTCCGAGCGCAGGTGCTGGAGGTGGGTGAGGACGTCCGCCTGGACGTAGTCCTCGTAGGGCGTCGTGCCCGCGAAGTCGAGATTCGGGGTGTCCGAACCGGCTCCGGAGGCATCAAGGCTGTGCGACATCGCTGTCTCCTCGATACGAGCTTCCGGGTAGCGGTCCGCTCCTTCCTGAAGGCTGTGGAGCCCCGGTCCCCTCCGGGCATCATAAACCTGCCCCTACGGGTCGGCTCTAGAGTGATCTGGGGCACTTCCGCCGACTACGGCAACTCGGGACCTTCGATGTAGCGGCCCTCGGCGTCGTAGGGCCAGGCATTCGAGACGCACCCGTCCAGGCCCTTGATCTGCTGCATCATCGCGGGCGCGGGGCGGCCGGGGCCGGCGCAGCCGAGGTGGTTGCGGATGCCGATCGCGTGGCCGACCTCGTGGTTGATGATCAGGTGCCGGTAGGTGGCGGGCGGGCCGTCGAAACGCGGCGATCCGGTGACCCACCGCTTGAGGTTCACGACCACGCCGAACGAGGTCTCGCAGTTCAGCTCGCCGCCGGTGTCCATGTTCTCGGCGGCGCAGAGCCGGTCGGCCGTGTCCGCGGTGGCGATCTTGATGGTGAAGTCGGGCCGCTCGTCGACCAGCAGGAAGGCGGCCCGGCCGTGCGCGGCCCAGCTCTGCCGGTGCGCGAGGATCTTGCGGATCTCGTCGGCCGCGCGGTCCGCGTCCAGGCCTGAGCCGTCCTCGACCTCGACCGCGTAGCGGCGCGGCTGCCCGCTGCCGGTGGGGCCGCCGGCCGCACGGGCGGTCCGGAAGGTGCCGGGGCCCTGGTGGGGGACGGTGGAGCGGCTGGCGCGGTCCTGGCCCGCGGCACGGGGGGCGGCCGAGGGCTGCCCGGCCCGCTCGTCTTCCGGTCGGCCTTCCTGCCCCGCGTCCTGGCGGCCGTGCGCGTCGAGGCGGGCGCCGGCCGCGTCCGACGGGGCGCCCGCGCCGCCCCGGGCGCCGTACAGGGCCGCGGCGGCGAGGACGGCCAGGCCGAGGCCGAGCACTCCCCTGCCGCGGGACGTCAGCCGGGACCGGCCCGGTCGCGCCCCGCGCCCGGCACCGCTTCCCGTACTGCGCTTCAGACCGCGTTTCCCCACGCGTCCGCCCCTTCGCCGCCCGGCCGCCCGCCGGTCGACGGGCGGTCCGTACAAGAGGTAAGAGGCGTTCCGCACCTCCGCGGTTCACCGCGGAGGTGCGGATCTTGGAATGCGCCCGTCAGCCGCGGGTGGCGCGGCGGCGGCCGAAGGCGAACCAGAGGCCGAGGCCCAGGCCGCCGGCCACGGCCACGACGGTGAGGGGCTTGCCGGAGGTGAGGATCGCGGTGAGGGCGACGGCCAGCGCGTACGCCACGGGCAGCAGCACGTTCAGGTTGGTGATGGCCGACCTCGGGCCTTGCGACATGGTGGGTTCCCCCTGCTCGGTGGTTCGGTCGCGCCCGGCCACAAGTCCCTTGCGGTGCGGGCGGGTTGGTCGTGGAGCGTATCGTTCCGGAAGGATCATCTCACCTGGCGGCGGATGCCGGGAGCCGTCGGACGGGCGCGCGGCGCGACGCCCGCACCAGGAGACGACGCGCCGTCACTTCAGGTCGCCTCACGGCCGGTTCCCGCTGGTGGACATCTGCGGGCCCGCCAGCCGGGCGAAGAGGCCGTCCGTTTCCGCGACGAGCTGTTCGTACGTTCCCTGCTGGACGATCCGGCCCCGGTCCATGACGACGATGCGGTCCGCGTCGACCACGGTGGACAGCCGGTGCGCGATGACGATCCGGGTGGCGTTCAGGCGGCGGGTGCTCTCGGCGACGAGGCCCTGCGTCGGGTTGTCGAGGGCGCTGGTCGCCTCGTCGAAGAAGACCAGGCGCGGCCGGGCCACCAGGGAGCGGGCGATCATGAGGCGTTGGCGCTGGCCGCCGGAGAGGGTGTTGGTGCCCTCCGAGAGCACGGTGTTCATGCCCATCGGCATGGCCCGGATGTCGTCGGCCAGCCCCGTCATCTCGGCGGCGGCCCAGGCGTCGTCGGTGGTGTGGCCGCCGGAGCCGACGATGTTGGCGAGGATGTCGCCGGCCTGGAGCGAGCCGTTCTGCAGCACCACTCCGCACTGCCGGCGGACCGCCGAGACGTCCAGCTCGGCGAGGTCCTGGCCGTCGTACAACAGGCTGCCGGACAGGGGGGTCTCGAAGCCGAGCAGCAGCCGCAGCAGGGTGGACTTGCCGCTGCCGGAGGCGCCGACGACGGCGATGAACTCGCCCGGCTGCACGGTGAAGCTGACGTCGTCGAGGACGAGCGGGCCGTCCTGGCCGTAGCGGAACGACAGGTGCGAGACGGCGATCCGGCCGGACAGGTCGCCGGGGTCGACCTTGGTGCCGTCGTTCTCCGGCTCCGCTTCGAGGATGGGCTTCAGCCGCTCCAGCATGGGGACGGTCCCGACGGCGCTCACGACGGAGGCGGTGAACTGCAGGCCGGCCGCGAGGAGCAGGTTGAAGGCCGCGAAGAACGGCAGGAAGGTCGCGATCGGCACCTCCCCGTGCAGGGGGCCGGCGGTCACCCCGAAGACGACCGCCGAACACACCAGGGGGAAGCCCGCGTTGAAGGTGGTGACGCTGTTCTGCACCCGGCGGACGCGGGCGGACAGGCCGTGGCCGCGGGCGGCGAGCCGGGTCCACTCGGCGAAGGCCCGCTCCTCGGCCGCGGCCACCCTCAGCTTCGGCATGGCGGTGAGCATCTGGAAGACCATCGCGGACATGGCCTGCTCGTGCGTGTACTCGCGGCGGGCCCAGCGCAGTTGCAGGCGGCCGGCCACCGCGGCGACCAGCACGCCGACGAGCGTGAGGCCGGCGGCGACGAGGGCCAGGGTCAGGTCGTACCAGAAGACGAGGGCCAGGTTGGCGAGGCCGGTCAGCAGGGCCAGCGTGGCCGTGGTGAGCATTCCGGACAGGAGTTCCTGGGCGGCGGTGACACCGAGCACGGTGGTGCCCAGCTCGCCGGTGGAGTAGCGGGTGAAGAACCCGGCCGGCAGCGACAGCAGCCGGTTCCACAGCCCGGCCTGCATGGCGGCGCCGGAGCGGCTCTCCAGCCGCAGGACGGCGAGGTTCTGCACGACCGACAGCGCGGCGGTCACCAGGCCCGAGCCGATGACGACCAGGGAGCCCTGCACGATCAGGTTCCGATCGGCGTCCGCGACGAACTCGCCGAGCACCTTGCCGGTCATCACCGGGATGATCAGGCCGATCAGGGCGACGAGTGCGCCGGTGAGGGCGAGCCGGGCCATGTCGCGTCCGTGGCCCTGGGACGGCGAGAAACCGAACCGCAGCAGCCCGGCCACGCCGCGCACGTCCGCCGGCAGCGGCCGGTACAGCACGACGGCGGTGGGGCGCACCCGGGCGGCCTTCTCGGCGTCGAGCACGGTGACCTCGCCGTTGTCGACGAGCACGTAGCCCTGGCCGAGGGGCAGCAGCGCCACCGGCCTGCCCGTGACGTGGTAGCCGACCACCGGCCCCACGTCCCGGGTCCACCAGCGGTCCTCCAGCCGGATGCCGCGGGTGCGGAACCCGGAGGCGAGGGCGATGGCCCGCAGGTCCGCGGCGGCGCTGCGGCGGCCCGGTCCACCGCCGCGGACCGGGGGGCGGACCGAGAAGCCCTGCTTGGAGGCGACGAGCCGGACGGCGGCGAGCATCGGTGTGTCGTCGGCGACGTCCGCGAGCTTCACCCGGGTGCCGGTGTCCTGGAGGACCGCGTCGAAGGCGCGGACCGCGGAGGCGAGGACCCGGCCGTCCTGGGCCTGGCGCGCGGCGAGTTCGGCGCGCTCGCGGACCCGCTGGACGGCGATGCGGTGGTCGACGGTGGTACGCAGCCGGGCGGCGTGCTCGACCAGCGCGGCCGTCAGCCGGCCCTCCCGGTAGACGGCGAGGAGGGAGGCGGTGGTGAGGCGGGCGGCGCCGCGGGCCCGGACCCAGTCCTGTTCGGTCAGGACCAGCTCGACGCCGGGGCCGACGGGCTCCAGGACACCGGTCCCCTCCTCGCCGTCGAGGTCGCCGGCGGCGCCCTCGGTGGCCGGGTCGCCCGGGTCGAGGAGGCCGGACTCCACGCGGACGAACTGCACGCCGTCGACGGAGCGGGCCACGTCGCCCTGGTCGAGTTCGGTGGCGTCGGTGGTGCTCAGGGAGGTGAACTGGCGGGGCGCGAGGGCGCCGGGGAGCGCGTCGGCCAGGGCGGTGAGCCCCAGGGTGAGGCCGCCGAGGAGCCGGGCGTGGTCGAGTACGGCGGGGCCGCCGCCGACGCCGTCCGGCCGGGGCAGCGTGGCCCGGCCCTGGCGGACGTCGTCGAGCAGGGTCAGCGGCAGCCGGCTGAGGCGGGCGTCGAGCACGGGCCGGGCGATGACGGTGTGGCGGCTCTCGCCGCCGGTCCCGCACACCACGATCATGCCGGCCTCCGCGCGGCACAGGAAGTAGCGCCGGCCGTGCTCCTCGCCGTCGCCGTCGCCGCCGTCCGGCCCGCGTTCCACTGCGAACAGGTCGGCCGCGCCGGATTCCACGTACAGCAGGGTCGCGGGGTCGTCGAGGCAGAGGGTCCGGGCGGGGGCGGCCGCGGAGGTGGGAGGGTTCACAGCGTGTCCGTTTCCTCGGAGCGGCTGGAGTCGAACAGGGCGGCGTAGCGGCCCTGGGCGGTCAGCAGTTCGTCGTGGCTGCCGCGTTCGGCGATCACGCCCCGGTCGAGCACGATGATCTCGTCGGCGTCGCGCACGGTCGAGAGCCGGTGGGCGATGATCAGGCAGGCGCAGCCGCGGCGGCGCAGGTTGTCCATGACGGTGCGCTCGGTGGCCGGGTCGAGGGCGCTGGTGGCCTCGTCCAGGACGAGCAGGGTGGGGCGGGCGGCGAGCGCGCGGGCGAGTTCCAGGCGCTGGCGCTGGCCGCCGCTGAAGTTGCTGCCCTGCTCGGACACCTTGGCGTTGAGGCCGCCGGGGCGGGACATGACCTCGTCGAAGACGGCGGCGTCCTGGAGCGCGGCGAGGACGACCTCGTCGGGCACGGTGTCGTCCCACAGGGTGAGGTTGTCGCGCACCGTGCCGGCGAAGAGCGCCACGTCCTGGTCGACGTAGGCCATGGAGGCCGCGAGGACGGTGCGGGGGATCTCCTCGGTGGGCCGTCCGCTGATGAGGATCTGTCCCGAGCGCGGCTCGTACAGGCCGGTCACGAGGCGTCCGACGGTGGACTTGCCGCTGCCGGAGCCGCCGACGATCGCGGTGCGGGAGCCGGGGGCGACGGTGAGGGTGAGTCCGGTGACGACGGGCGCGGCGAGCGGGCCGTATCCGAACGTGACGTCTTGCAGGGCGAGTTCGCCGTCGAGCCGGTTGGCGGGCACGTCGGCGCGGCCGTCCGGGGCGTCGTCCGTGCCGGGCGCGCCCGGCCGGAAGCCGCGGGCCTGCGGGTACCTCTCCACGTCGTGGATGCGCTTGAGGTCGGCGTTCATCTCCTGGAGCCGGCTGCCCAGGTTGGTGAGCTGGGTGACGGGGCGGCTGATGGCCGCCAGCAAGGTCTGGAAGGTGACGAGGATGCCGACGCTCAGGACGCCGTCGGCCACCCGCAGGCCGCCGACGAGCAGCATGACGCCGATGTTCACGACGGCCAGCAGGGGCGGCAGGACCGTCAGCACCGCGGTGGTCTGGCCGAGCCGCTGCTGGGCGGTGGTGACCTTGGCGAGGAAGCCGGCCCAGCGGGTGAAGGCGTCCGGCTCGGCGCCCGTCGCCTTGACCGACTCGATGGTGGACAGGGTCGCGAAGGTGGTGCTGACCAGGTTGCCGCGGTCGGCGCGCAGCACGTTGACGGCGTCCTTGCGGGAGCGCGCGACCAGTTGGAGGACCAGCACGTTGAAGGCGGCGGTGGCCAGGCCCAGCAGGCCGAGCAGGACGTCGTAGCGGACCATCAGGCCGCCGTAGAAGACGACGAGCGCGAGGTTGATGGTGGTGGCGGCGACGTCGCGCGAGAGGATCATCGCGACGGTGTCGTTGCTCGCGACGCGCCTGGCGACCTCGGCAGGGCGGCGCTGCAGGAAGAACTCGATGGGCAGCCGCAGCAGGTGGCGGAAGAAGCGGGCCGACGCCACCAGGCCGGTACGGATCTCCATGCGCAGCAGGTAGTGCTGCTGCACGGAGGTGAGGACGAAGACCATCACTGCGGTGACCAGCATCGCCGCGACCAGCGGCAGCACTGCCGTGGGCGAGTCCGAGGCGAGCACCCGGTCGAGGAAGACCCGCGAGAAGGAGGCGCCGACGATGCCCGGTACCACCAGCAGCAGGCTGGCCAGCAGGACCAGGGGCAGGGCGCGCCCGGACGGCAGGCGGCGGTCCAGGATGGCGGCCGCGGTGCTGCTGCGGCGGCCGCCGGGCGTGAAGTCGGGGCCGGGTTCGAAGGTGAGGGCGATGCCGGTGTACCCGGAGTCGAACTCGGACCACTCCATCAGGCGGGGACCGCTGGCCGGGTCGTTGACGGCGACCTGGGTGCGGCCGAACCGGGTGCTGATGCCCTCGACCACCATGAAGTGCTGGAACGCCCAGAAGATGATGACCGGCCCGATGCGGAGCTTCTCCGCCAACTGGTCGGTCTCCGCCTGGAAGCCCTTGGCGACGAGCCCGAACGAGCGGGCGGCCGCCAGGACGGCGCTGGCCCGGGAGCCGTCCCGGGAGACGCCGCACAGGGCGCGCAGCTCCTCCAGCGGGACGTGCCGCCCGTAGTGGGCGAGGATCATCGACAGGCTGGCCGCGCCGCACTCCACCGCTTCCATCTGGAGGACGGTGGGCACCCGGTGCGCGCGGCGCCGGGCCCAGCGGCGGGTGCGGGCGGCGTTGCGCCTGGTGCGGCGGGCGTCCCGACGGGAGGCGGCCACGGGGGGTCGGGTCCTGGTGTCACTCATGGCTGCCGTTTCCTCAGCTTGTCGTCGGGTGTCTCGGCGCCGGCGGCGCCGCTCAGCGCCCCAGCACCAGGTCGAACGGCGACTGGGTGCGCAGCGCGATGGACGCGGACACGGAGGTCTGCGAGCTGAGCCGGATCGGCGGGGTCTTGGCGGAACTCCAGGCGTAGCCGGAGCTGGAGCCTGATTCGGGGATCAGGTCGACGGTGACCAGGCGGGGCGCCTGGTCCTGCTGGAAGCTCCGGGCGGCCAGCTCGCCGCCGGCGATCGCCGCGAGTCCCTCGCGGGTCAGCGGGTACGGGTCGACACGGGTGACCGTGCCGCGCAGCAGGCCGTACACGGCCGGGGGCGCGGTCGACACGTTCAGGTCGACGGGCCGGCCGGGCACCAGGCGGGCGGCCCGGTCGGCGGGCACGAAGACGAGCGCGACGAGGCGGTCGCCGGGCAGGTCGGTGCGCTCGATGGTGGCGACGGTGGCGCCGGCCGGGACGAACTGGCCGGTGGTGAGCGTGGCACTGATGACCTTGCCGGCGAACGGGCTGGTGATCGTACGGACCGTCCCGGCCTCGCCGGTGAGGCGGGCGAGCGGCTGCCCGGCCCGGACCAGGTCCGCGGGGCGGACCAGCAGGTCCTGCGCCATGCCCGTGTACGGGCTCTGGACCTGGCTGGTGCCGCCGGGGTGGCTCAGGACGCCCGGGGCCTCGACGGTGACGTCGAGGCGGGCCACCGCCGCCCATACGCAGGCGCCGACCATCACGATGAGCACGACGAAGACGGCGATCCAGCCGCGCGGGGCCGCGAGCATGACGGCGGCGTCGAGCTCGTCGGGCTGCCGCTTGCGCTGGAGCGCCTGGTAGCGGAACTTCATGGCCATGTTTCCCCCTCGCCGTCAGGAGCCCGCTGCGGCGGGCTCGGTGGCGGGGGCGGCCGGGGTGTCCGGGGTGTCCGGGGTGTCCACGGCTGCCACGGCGGCCGCGGCCCTGCCGGTGGCGCTCCGGCCGGCCGGGCGGCTGCCCAGGACGAGCTCGCCGACGGTGCCCTCCAGCAGCGGATCGCGGCCGGTGGCGGCGGCGAAGGCGGTGGTGTCGCCGCCGCCGAGGCCGCACACGGCCAGGCCCATGGCGGTGGCCACCAGGTAGACGGTCTGGTAGAGCACGCCGACGTGCTTGAGGATCAGCGGGTAGCCGACCGTCTCGTACTTCCACATGACGCGGCCGAAGCGGGCCGCGAGCAGCAGGACCACCTGCGGGTCGGCGTCCATCATGGTGCCGCCCCGGGCCTCCTTGACCAGGGACGCGGTGGCCGGGCCGGGCGCGCAGACGAACTCCAGCTCGTGCCGGTCGGCGACGTACCGGTACAGCCCCGGCTCCAGGCCTTCGCAGCGGGTCACCAGCGGGTAGACCTCCAGCTCGTGCACGGCGCCGCCGCTGGGCATCGGGCGGTCGGCGAGCTCCTGGCCGTCGCTGCCGGTGGAGGTGCCGCGGATCCGGACGGTCCGGTAGAGCAGCTCGGCGAGCTGGGCGACGGTCAGCGGGCTGGCGTCGTCGTGCGCGCGGGTGGAGGTGCGCTGCTCGATGGCCTCGGTGAGGGTGAGGTCCCGGGCGGTGACGGCGTCGAGGTCGGGTACGGGCAGCGCGATCCGCAGCCCGCCACCGCCGGGCGCGACGGCCGGCTCGGGGCCGAAGCGGTCCGCGTGCCGGTAGGTGCCGCCGTACCCGGGGGCGGACGCGGGGGTCCGGGTGCGGGCGTGGAAGGCGAGGTCGACCGGGTCCCACTGGACGCTGCCGCGCTCCTCGGCCTGCGGGTCGCTGCCGGGTCCGCCGGGGGCCAGCGCGCCGGCGGTGGCCAGCAGCCGCAGCAGCGGGGCCGGGACCTCCTCGGTCCAGGTCGTCAGCAGCGGGAGCAGGGCGGTGGCGCCCGCGCCGAGTTCGACGGCCAGCGGGCTGCCGGGGGCGCGCAGCGACAGGGTGCCGTCGGCGGGGGTCAGCAGGGCGTGCCGGCTGAGCCGGACCGGGCCGCGCGGGGCGGGTGCCAGGGTGGTGCCGCCGCGGCCGACGGGCACCAGCCGGGCCACCGGGGTGCCGTCGGGGCCGGTCACCGCGTGCTCGAACATGCCGCCGGCGTCGAGCCGGGCCCGCAGCAGCTGCCAGCGCAGCAGGCCCGTCTCGCCGTCGTGCGCGGTGACGAGCGCGCCGACCGCGGCCTCGTCGCGGTCGGCCTCGCCGAGGGCGGTCAGCGCGGCCGCGGCCCCCGGGCTGAGGGTGCCCAGGCGCACGGTGCCGGCACGGGTGGTGAGTTGTCCGTCCGCGAAGGCCCCGCCCCGGGCCAGCCGGCTGGTCAGGGTGTAGGCGGCCGTGGCCGGCACCCCGCTCGTCAGTGTGCTCGTAAGGGTCATGGCTCCAGCCCTGAGGTGGCGCGGGCCGGGGCGTGCCCCGGCCCGCGGCGGTGTGGCGGGTGATCGGTGCCGGTCCCGGGGGGGCCGGCGCGGAGGGAGCGTGCCGGGAGGGCGTCTAGAAGAAGACGTTCCAGGTGTTCAGGTCGGCCTCCGCGGTGGGCTCGGCGAGCCGGCCCATGCGGACGGGGGCGTCGTAGAGCCGGCCGGGGCCCAGTCGGCGCCAGAAGTGGCGCAGGCCGGGGGCGATCACCTTGACCACGTTGAGTTCGAGGTCGGGGCGGGTCTGGTCGACGACGATGACCTCGGAGCCGGCCTCCTTGATGCGCTCGACCTGGTCGCGGATGCGCTCGGCGAGGTCGAACCCGGCCTGCGGGCCGACCTTGGTGGCGGGCAGCTCCGGGTCGGGCAGCAGCCAGGGCTCCGAGGCGACGGTGGCCGTCTTCAGCCAGGTCAGCGTCTCCAGGTCGCTGACGAGGTACGCGGTCTCCCCGTCGGCGTCGCGCTTGTCGATCATCGGCAGGAACTGGTTGAGCTCGGTGAGCGCCCGGAAGGCCGCGACGCGCGGGTCCGGGTGGGCGCCGAAGCCGACCATGACGTCCTCGACGCTGTGGCGGCGGCGCGAGGCGGCCGCGTACACGGGCATGCCGAGGTCGGTGGTGATGTCGATCATCCACAGGTCGCGGTCCATGGCGTCGTAGAAGGCGCGCAGCCGGTCCACGTACGGGTCGTCGAGGGAGTCCATGTCGAAGGCCGGGACGCGCAGCCGGTTGTACCACCACACGGCGACGGCGTCGCGTTCGGTGAGCTCGCACAGGCCCTGGAGGATCGCTTCTTCGAGGGAGTTGCCGGCGGCGGTGCCGTTGGAGTCGGCGATGCAGAAGAAGTGGTCCTGGAGGTCCGGGTGGCCGTACCAGGAGTAGGCGGCCGGGACGAGGCGCTCCTCGTCGTGGGTGAGGGACCAGCCGGTGGTCCAGTCGATGGCGGCGTCCTCGGGGAACGGGTCCGGCACCTTGTGGAGGCGGTTGGCGGGGTCCTTGTTCCAGGCCGCGCGGTCGGCGAGCTGGGCGTCGGAGAAGTGCAGCAGGCTGCGGGGGTGCACGACCGTGGCCGGGTCGAGGTCGCGGTAGGCGGAGCGCTGCACGGGCTCGTCGCCGCGCCAGACGCCGACGTAGCGCTCGATGGCCTCGCAGACGGCGCTGACCTTGGCCTGGATCTCGGATCGGCCCTTGCCGCCGCTCTGGCCGCGCAGGTTGCGGCGCAGCAGGTCCATGCTGTCGTTGACCATCGCGAAGTTGTGGCCCGCGGCGTAGCTGTAGGTCAGGGTGTTGGACTCGGGGGTGTGCGAGGCCAGCTTGGTGATGGCGCCGAGGTGCTGGCTGATGTGCCGTTCCAGGCGGGCGAGGGTGGCCTCGGGGCTGTTGACGCGGTAGCCGCCGTCGCTGGTGTGGACGGCGTCGCCGGAGGCCAGCACGATCTTGGGGCTGCGCCCGCTGAAGACGGCCGGGTCGCCGCAGGAGCGGCACTGGGGCTGGCGGATCAGCGGGTGGTTCTCGGTCTTCAGGGTGCCGAGGTCCAGGGTGACCATCTGCCCGCACAGGGCGCCGGGTTCGCCGGTGGCGGAGATCCGGGCGGCCTCGGCGGCGATCAGGCCGGCGGCGGCCAGCGGTCCGGCCGCGATGCCCGCGCGGACCGGGTGGCGGGGCACGGTCTCGCCGCGCTTGCCGGCCAGGTAGCGCTCCAGCTGGCGGTTGCCGGCCAGGCGCTGGGCCAGGCAGGTCCAGCAGCCGGTGTGGTCGGGGTCGAGGAAGGGGCCGATCCAGGGCGCGACGCCGCCGGTGCGGGCCAGCAGCCACGGCCGGCCGGCCGCCAGCTGGCGCTCGTTGCGGACTTCGAGGGCCGGGTCGAGGTAGTCGTCGACGAGGACGACGGAGATGCCCTCCTCCGGCACGGCGTCGAAGTCGCCGGTGCGGGCGGCCAGTCCGAGCGCGCTCAGCGCTTCGAGGACCGGGCCGGGGTCGACGCCTTCGGCCGCGGAGACGGTGACGGGCGCGGCGGCGACCGTGCGGGCGGGGTCGATGCCCAGGGCGTCCCAGTAGGCGAGGGTGGCCTCCGGCAGGTCGGGCCGGCCCTCGGCCAGGTGACCGGCGGCGCCGAACCGCTTGATCGCAGAGAACACGGCCGGTACGGGGAGCGTGCCGGCGAGCGCCTGCACGATCTCCATGACCGTCTTGCGGCCGTCCAGGTGCGGCAGCACGGCCGCGGCCGCCTTCCCGGGCACCAGGTAGTTCTGGCCCTCCGCGTAGAGGAAGACCCGCTCGCCCTCCAGCACTTCGGCGTGGAAATGGGCCTTGAGCCGCGGCTTTTCCATCTGTCCCCCTTGGTTCTCGCGATCGGGCCTGACGTGGCATCGCACCGGCTACACAAACACGAGGCCGACCGCGGGTAAATGCTTCACCTGATACGCAGGAAGACCCTTCCGGATACGTAGTCCGAAGGTGTTTCGTACGTACCGGGACGGGCGCCGGGGAGAGCGCCGGGACACACACGACCTCGCACGGAATTGATCCATCCGGTTATTCCGCGAGCACCGCGGCCAACTGCACTGATCCGACTGCCCTTTGTCTTGATCTGCACCCTACGGAATGCGACATTGACCCAATGCATTCACCCACCGGGGACCTCTACCACCGTGAGCGCGAGATGGATCTCCTCCAGAGGGCCATCGCCGAACTCGCCCTGGGACGCCCGACCGTGGCCACCATTCACGGGTCCCACGGAATCGGGAAGTCCGCGCTGCTGAACGCCGTGCCCCGGCTGCTGCCGCCCGGAACCCTGGTGCTGCGGGCACGCTGCCATCCGAGCGAGAGCCAGTATCCGTACAGCATGGTGAGCCAGCTGTTCGACCCGGTGCTCGGCGGCGCCGGCGGCCACGGCACGCCCGTACCCGGGCCGGGGGAGGCCGGGCCCACCCACGAGGCGCTGCTGGGTCTGCTGCGCACCACCCGCGCCCTCGCCGTCGACCGGCCGGTGGCCATCCTCGTCGACGACCTGACCAACGCCGACCCGCACTCGATGCGTTGGTTCTCGTACATCGCCCGGCGGCTCGACGACCTGCCGGTGCTGATGGTGGCCACGCTGCCGGCCTCCGCCGCCGCGCAGGTGGCCGAGGAGCTCGGCCCGCTGCCGTACCTGCTGCGGCTGTGGCCGGAGCCGCTGTGTCCGACCTGTACGACCGAACTGGTCGACCGCGCCTTCGAGAGCCCCGTCGACCAGGAGCTGGCGGCGCTCTGCCACACCCTCGCGCACGGCAACCCGCTCGTGCTGCACGACCTGGTGACCCGGCTGCGGCGCACCCACGTGCCGCCCGGCTCGCCCGACCCCGAGCAGGTGCTGCCGATCGGGGCGCAGGCCCTGTCGGAGACCGTGCTGGCCTGGCTCGACGAGGACGACCCGTGCGCGAGCGAACTGCTCACGCAGCTGGCCGTCCTGGGCCCCGACACCGACCCCGCCGTGTGCGGCGCGCTCTCGCAGCACGGCGAGGTGCACGAGCAGCAGGCCCGCGAGACGCTCGTACGGGCCGGGCTCCTGGAGGCCGGCGCCCCGGGCCGCTTCACGCACGCCGCGGTCCGGCCGGCCGTGCTCGCCCGGGTGAAGGCGCACGAGCGGCTGCTGCTGCACGGGCGCGCCGCGGCCGTGATGGCACGGCTCGGCGCCCCGGCCCGGCAGACGGCGGAGCAGCTGCTCCTGGCGGGCTGCGACTGGGGCATCGACGTGCTGCGCGGCGCGGGCTCGCAGGCCGCCGGCGTCGGCGACCACGAGTCCGCCGCCCGCTACCTGCGGCGCGCGCTCGCCCTGCTGGAGGAGCGCGGCGCGCCCGCGGCCGAGGACGACGAGAACGCGGTGAAGGAGGCCCAGGAGCGAGAGGAATCGTTTCTCGACCTGACGGTTCGGCTGGGCGCCGTCGAACTCCACCGCGACCTCGACGCCTGTGCACGCCAGGCCGCGGCCGCCGCCGACAGCCCGCTGGGCCCGGTCCGGCGCGCCGAGGCGCTGGCCCGGCTCGCCTCCCCCGCGCTCGTCTCCCGCATCGAGGGCGCCCAGCCCTTCGTCCGGGTCTGCCGGGAACTGGCGGCGCTGCCCGCCCCGCCGCGCGAGCACCTGCTGCGGCTGACCGCCCAGACCCTGCTCACCGGGCACCGCTCGGGTCTGCGCCGGGCGGCCCGGCTGGCCGCCGCGAACCCGTCGGACCCGGCCGCGCACACCTTCGCCGGGGCGCTCGCCGCGGCCGCCGCCGCGAGCGGCCGGCTCCGCACCGCTCGCCGGATGGCCCTGCGGGTCGCGACCGGCACGACCGGCCTGGGGGAGCGGTCGGCGCCCGGGGCGGCGGCCGGCCCGGTGGGCGCCGCCCTGGCCCTGACCTGGACCGGCGACCTCGACGGCGCCGCGGCCCTCACCGACCGGCTGATCAGCATCTCGGGCGCGGCCGGCGACCTCGCCACCGCGCTCCTCGCCCACCTCGTCCGCAGCGAGGTCCGCCACCGCCGCGGCAACCACGCCGGCGCGCACGCCGACGCCGAGACCGCGCTGCACCTCGCCCACCGACTGGGCGCCGCCGCACTGGCCGCCGCGGCCCGCGCGGCCGCGGCCCGCGCCCTCGTGGGCCTGGACCGGACCGCCGAAGCGGCCGCCCTGCTGGCCGAGGAGCCGGTGGTCGGGGACGCGCACCCGTTCATCAAGGCGCTGTCCCTCCAGGCGCACGCCACGGTCGCCGCGGCCCGCGGCGACCACACCACCGCCGTCCTGCTGTTCCTCGACTGCGGGCACCGGCTCGCGCTGCGCGGCATCACCAACCCCGCCTGCGTGACCTGGCGCGCCCAGGCGGCCGCCTCGTACCGGGCGCTGGGCGAGGAGGCCGCCGCGACGACGATCCTGGACGGCGTGCCCCAGCAGCGGGGCCCGGCGCCCCAGCCCGCGCCGGGCCGCGAGCGCACCCTGCTGAGCCCGGCGGAGCAGCGGGTGGCCGAGCTGGTGGTGCGCGGCAGCTCCAGCCTGGAGGTCGCGGAAAAACTGTTCCTCAGCAAGCGCACCGTCGACACCCACCTGGGCCGCATCTACCGCAAGCTGGGCATCCACAGCCGGCGGGAGCTGGCGGGCGCGATCGGCGAGGAAATGCCGCTGTGACCACGGGTGGTGGGCGGCGGCGCCACCCCGGCCCACCGCCCCGCCCACGCCCCCGCCCGCGGCCCCCGGGATCAGGCGTGCGCCGCCTGCGCGGACCGGCCGGCCCGGCCGATGCCCAGCCGGGGGCTGGTCACCAGGTAGAGCCCCGTCGCCGCGTCCCGGCCGACGAGGCCGCGCCGCGGCGACATCCGCTCGGCCAGGACCTCGGCGGGCAGCGGACCCGCGCCGCCCGCCCGCTGCGCGTCGTCGAGGTCCAGGGCCCCGGCGGTGAGCGCCGCGAAGGCCTCGCTGTCCGGCGCGGAGCGCAGCGGGGCCGCGTTCGCCTCGCGGTCCATCAGCTCCGGGTGGCGGCCGCGCGCGAGCCGCTGGGCGAGCCAGAAGTAGGTGGCCTTGCCGCGGTACTGCTCGTAGAAGCCGGACACCATCGAGTACATGCGGGCGTACGCGTTGCGGTAGAGGGCCTCGTAGAACGACAGCGCCTCGTCCTCGGTCACCTCGCCCGCGTCGACCGCGAGGATCGACGCGGCGGCCAGCATGCCGCTGTACATCCCCAGGTGGACGCCGGTCGACAGCAGCGGGTCCAGGAAGCACGCGGAGTCGCCGGCGAGGAAGTAGCCGGGGCCGCAGAAGCTGTCCGCCGTGTACGAGAAGTCCTGCTCCACGCGCACGTCGTGCTGGAACACGGCGTCCTCGACCAGCTCGCGCACCGTCTCCGACTCCTGCACGGCGTCCAGGAACAGGGCCTCCATGCCCTCCGCGCCGCTCGCGTGGCGCTGCTTGCGCTTGAGGAAGTGGTCCTGGTGGGTCACGAACCCGACGCTGTACACGTCGTCCTTGAGCGGGATGACCCAGTACCAGCCCTCGGGGGCGGAGATGACGTTGATGCCGCCTCGGGGGGTGCTCGGCAGCAGCGTCGCGCCCCGGTAGTAGCCCCAGACGGCCACGTTGCGGAACACGTCGTGCGGGGTGCGGTTGTCGAGGTGGCGCACCGACATCAGCCCGGCCCGGCCGGTGGCGTCGATGACGTGGTCGGCGCGGGTGGTGTGCTCCCGGCCCTCGTGGGTCCACTCGACGCCCGCCGCGCGGCCGTCCTCGAAGAGCACCTTGCGGGCCTGGGCGCCCTCGACGACCTCGACGCCCTGGGAGGCGGCGTGGCGCAGCAGTACGTCGTCGAAGTCGGCGCGGTCGACCTGCCAGGACGTCTGGGCGTCGGTACCGAAGATCTCGGGCCAGTCGACGACCCAGTCGCGCTCGGCGCCCCACCGCAGCAGCAGGCCCTCCTTGACCTGGTAGCCGCGCTCCTCCACCTTCTCCAGCGCGCCGGCCAGCTCGATGATGGACCGGCAGGACGTCGCCACGGATTCCCCGATGTGATACCGCGGGAAATGGGCGCGCTCCAGCAGTTTCACGCGCGCGCCCTGGCGGGCCAGCAGCGTCGCGGCGATGGAGCCGGCCGGCCCACCACCCATGACCACGATCTCGGATGCCATCGCGTTACCCTCCCCTTTCCCCCGACGCAATTCCGCCGCATTCCATTACGCCGACGGACGCACAGGAATTGTCTGCGGCGGATGCCTCGCATCGGTTTTTCATCGGCCGCAACGACCTTCGCACGGCACGCGGCCGGAATGAACAGGCGGCGATGCGCAGCGGGGGATTAAGTACCGGGCGGATTGCGTAATCGAAGGGACCGGGATTCAGCGGGCCGGGCCGAAGCCCTCCGTCACTCCGAACACCGCACCCCAGGGGTCGCTCAGCAGTCCCGGGGCGAGGACGCGGCCGCCCGCCGCGCGGGCGAGGTCCTCGAAGGCGCCGATGTCGGCCACACCGAACCGCGGCACCCAGCGCGCGTCCGCCGCCTCCCCGGTCTCCGGCCGGGCGCCGCAGACCTCGCGGTAGAAGTCGCCGGACTCCCCCGGCTGCGGCGTGTGCAGCACGGCGCCGGTCATCGCACCGGCCTCGTCGACGACCACCACCCCCTCGTCGTGGGCGCCCTGCCACAGCCCGAAGGCCGCGCCCAGGGGGTCGACGGCGAGGCTGAGGCGGCCGTTGCCGCCGGCCGGGACGCCCGGCACCAGCACGTGGGCGCCGTGCTTCTCGGCCCGCTGCCGTGCGGCGTCGAGGTCCTTCGCCGCGAGGTACACGGTCCACGCGGAGCCGAAGCGCGGTCCGGCCGGGCTCGGCCCGAGGCCGCCGACGATCTCGCCGCCGAGCAGCACCAGGTGGTAGCCGTGGCCGCCCTCGGGCCGGAACTCCCAGCCGAAGAGGGCCGCGTAGAAGTCCTTGGCACCGGTGGGATCGACGCCTACGTGGTCGATCCAGCAAGGAGTTCCGTCAACGTAGGAGGTACGGCGGGGCACGGTGCGTTTCCCTTCGGGGCGGTCGCGTTCAGTCGTGCGTCGAGCAGGTCGGCGGCCTCTTCGGCGCCGCCCGATTCAGGCATCAGCAGGCGCATCCGGGGGGCGGCCGCGAAGGCCGGGTCGGCCGAGGCCTCCGTGGGCCACACCGAGGCGGCGAAGTCCCAGTCCTCCAGGCGGGAGCGCTGCGCGCCCGCGCTGCAGAGGCGGACCAGGGTGGCCGGGCCCAGCCGTTCGCCGATGGCCGCCGTGGCGATCAGCCGCTCCGGGCGGACCATGACGGACGAGCCCGTCAGCGGCGAGCGGACCGGGCGCGCGTCGGTGCCGGGGCAGTCGGTGAGGCCGGCCGCGCGGGCGGCCTCCAGGGCGGGGCCGCGCAGTTCGAGCGGCAGCTGGTAGGGCAGCGTCTCGCCGGTGACGCGGTCGACCACCAGGTACTGGCCGGAAACCATGCGCCAGCCGCGAGCGCCCAGGGCGAGGGCAACGGAGTTCCGCGGCGAGCCGATACCGCCCACCAGGGCGACCACGCCGGCGCCCTTGGCCAGCACGGCGGCCTGCACGACCGCGTACGGGTGCTCCAGGACGGCGAAGGGTGGCAAGACTGGCGGGATTCCGCCTATGCCGTGGTAGGCCCAGCGGCGTAGTAGGCGCCCCTCGCCGTCGAGTACGCGCACCTCACGGCTCGCCTGCCCCACCCCGGCGTGCGGGGCGAAATGCAGGGTCAGTGCGTTCCCCACCGGCTTCGACCGTTCCTCGATCAGATGCCGGCCGAAGTAAAAGGCAAGGTCAGGCCCCTCCACCAGCCCCATCACTTGGAGGATCGACCCAAAGAACTCAAGCGCATAAATCGGCATGTCCCCCCAGACCCCCAATTAGCTTTCCATGATCACTTTATATGGGCGCCGACGCGCCCATTAAGCGTCTAACCGGCCAAGAGGTGCTCCCGCAGCAGCGGCGCCACCGTCCACGGCTGTTCCAGAAAGGGCAGGTGTCCGGCGTCCGGCACCACAAAGGTGCGGCACTGCGGCACCACCCGGGACAGCAGGGCGGCATTGTCATGGAATACGGGCATGTCGTCGCTTCCGGTCACTGCGAGCACATGCGCCGTGATCCGCGCCAGTTCCTCCCCGGAGTGCACACGGGCTCCGAGCCCCGCCATCGACCCGTCGTCCAGCTCGGCCCAGGAGTGGCGGGCCACGACGGACCGCAGCTCGGCGCGGAGCACCGGATGCGCCTCGGTGCCCCGGAAGATGTCCGGCGGCGCCGTCATCCACAGGTCGGCCAGCTGCTCGGCCGCCTCCGCCCCCCGCATCCGGCGGAGCATCAGCAGTTCGATGTACCGCTTGCGGGCCGCCGGGTCGGGCGGTCCCCCGGCGGGGGTCGGCGCGCCGACGACGAGCCGTTCCACCTCGTCCGGGTACGCGAGCGCCGCCTCCAGCGCGACGGTCGACCCGAAGGACAGGCCCACCCACCGCCGGGCCCCCTCCGCACGAGCCAACCCAGCGATGCGTGCCGCGAGTTCGGGCATGGTCACCCCCGGGCGCAGCGCCTCGGAGCCGCCGTGCCCCGGCAGGTCCACGCCGACGTGGCGCAGTCCGGGGAGCAGCCGCCACAAGGGCCGCCACAAGGTGGCGTCCATGGTGTAGCCGTGCACCCACAGCACGGTGGGGCCACTGCCGTACGCGAGGGTGCGCAGGCCGTCGTAGGCGCCTTCCCGCTCGCCGGGCAGCGGCTCGCGGCAGACGTGGCGGCCGGCGCCCGGGTCGGCCCCCGTCACGGCGCCTCCCCGGCCACCGGCACGTCTCCCAGTTCGGCGAACCCCGTGCAGAACTCCCGGTAGGCGACGACCGCCGCGTCGGCCGCGTCGAAGCGCGGCGCCATCCGCGGGTTGAGGTTCTCCCAGACGACCACGTCCTCGGCCACGGCCCGTTCGCTGCCGGCGACCAGCATGGGCAGCTGGTCCTCGCGGCCCTCGCGGACGCCGAGGGCCACCCGGACCACACAGCCCCCCTGCCCGTCGGGCACCGCGCCGGTGACGATGACGTGCACCTCGTCGGCGGGGCCGAACTCGGTGACGACGACGCCCGGGCTGTACGCACGGCCGTGGAAGCGCGGCACGTACGGCCCGGCCTCCGGAGCCGCCTCACCACGGTCGGGCCGCCAGGGCGACGACGGCATCGGGAACTCCCCGTCCATCACCAACTCGCCGTGCGCACCGGTGGAATGCTTCATCCCGCAGACCCGGTACACCTTGTGCACCGCCTGGAAGTGCTCGATGTCGAAGACGTTCTCGACGATGATGTCCACGGGCGCGTTCACCGGCCGCTCCACCGCCTTGACCAGCGGCATCGACTCGGCCATCTCCTTGAGCACGGTGCGCAGCCCGCGGTCGTCGTCCGGCCCGTCGGTGAGGCGCACGAAGACGGCGTCACCGCACACGACGACCTCGTGCTCCCGCACCCAGGGCCGGCTGCCCCCGCCCGAGGGCTGCCCCATTCCGATGCGCCGCCCGTGGAACGGACACACCAGGCAGCCGCCCTCCACCCGGCCCTCGTACCCGAGATGGGCGCCGCGGTGCGGGCAGTCGGCGTCGTAGACCCGCAGCCCGCCCTCCCTGCGCACGGCCACCAGACGGCGGGCGCCGATGGCCAGCGGGACCACCTCGCCGTCCAGGTCCGATGCGAACGCGGCCAGGTACCACCCCGAGTGGATCTTTGCTGTCACTGCTTCCCCGCTTCCAGAACTTCCTGTGCGGCGCGCCGCCCGTCGGCGTACGCACCCTGCAGCCACGGCAAGGCGCGCCCGGTCGTGGCGGCCTCCCCCGCGAAGAACACCCGCCCGCCCAGGGGACGGGCCCAGTCCCGGGCCGCCCGGTCCGAGCCCGGTCCCGGCGCGCAGAACGCCCCGCCGCTGTACGGGTCGGCGGCCCAGTCGGCGGTCTCGACGTCCACCGCCTCGACGCCCCTGGTCCACGGCAGCGCCACGGCCAGCAGCGCGGCGAGGTGGACCGCCGACCCGGCCGCCTCGCGGACGCACGCGGCCGCGGCGGACTTGGCGACGATGAGCACTTCGGGACGGCCCTGCCGGCACGAGACGAAACCGCCGACGCCGTCCGCGTCGAACACGGAGGCCGTTTCCGGGGCCGGACCCGCCAGGGTCACCACCGCGCAGAAGCCGTCGCCGGGCGCCAGCGTCCGCGCCGCCGCGGTCTTGTCCGGGCCGAGCCCGTCGACCGTGAGCAGGCCGCCGTCGACCACGACCGGCGGTACCGCGAGGACCGCCCGGTCCGCGGTCAGTTCGCCGTCACCGGTGACGACGCGTACGCCGCCCTCGGGGGTGGTCCCGATCCGGCGGACGGGGACGCCCGTACGCACGTCCAGGCCTTCGGCGAGGGCGCGGGGCAGCAGTTCCATGCCGCCGGGGACGGTGAACTCGCCGCGGCCGCCGCCGTCCTGGCGCACCGCGGCCGCCACGTCGGCGGCGTCGAGGCGGTCGGGGTCGGCGGCCCAGGTCTGGCGCAGCCACTCGCGGGCGGTGGCCGCCTCGGCGGGTGTGGCACCGCTCGCCGCCAGCCAGCCGCCGACGCTGAGACCGCCGGGGGTGGCGTATGCGGCGAGCCTGCCCTCCAGCGCCCACGGCGGGTTCGCGCCGCGGGCGAGGAGGCCCATGGGGCGGGCGACGCGGCCGGACACGACGTACGCGGCCGACGGGCGGGGCGCGGCGGGCAGCGGGCCGAGGACGGTGTGGGCGGGGTTCCGGTCGCCGTGCACGATCTGCGCGCCGAGTTCGAGGGCCGGCCCGCCGTCGGCCGGGCGGAACGTGCGGACACGGCCGCCGATCCGGGGCCGGGCCTCCAGGACCAGGGCGTCGACGCCGGCCTGCGCGAGGCGCTGGGCACAGGCCAGCCCCGCGACTCCGGCTCCGATCACGACCACCTCAGGCATGTGCGCCCTCCAGTCCGGCCGCGTCCCGTACGTCCGCGTCCCGTACGTCCGTGCCCAGGGCGACGGGGAGGGCGGCGAGGCGGCGCGGGATCAGGGACGGGGCCCAGCGCGGGTCCGGGCCCGCGATGACGGCCTCGGGGAAGCGTCGGACGATCCTGCCGAGGAGCACCGCTCCGGACTGTTTGACCAGGCGGGCGGCCAGGCAGAAGTGCGGGCCGCCGCCGAAGGCGAGGTGCGGGTTGGGCCGCCGGTCCCACACCAGCTCGCCGGGGTCGGCGAAGACGGCCGGGTCCCGGTTGGCGGCGGCGACCACCGCGAGGACCCGCTGCCCGGCGGGGATGGGGCCGCCCGGCAGCTCGGCGTCGCGGGCGGTGACGCGGGCGGTGAAGGGGATCGGCGCTTCGAGCCGCAGCAGCTCGTCCACGGCGGTCTCGGCCGCGTCCGGACCGGCGGTGCGCAGGGCCGCCCGTACGTCGGGGCGCGGCAGCAGCCAGTACAGGGCGTTGCCGACGGCTTCCGCGAGCGGCTGCCAGCCACCGACGACGGCGAGACCGAGGACGCCCAGCATCTCGGGCCGGGTCAGCCGGGGGTCGGCGGCCAGCCGGCCGAGCGGGCAGCCCGGGTCGGCCCACGCGGCGTGCGCGTCGAGGAAGCGGGTCAGCTCGCCCATGGCGGCCCGGCCCAGGCGGGCGACGTGCGGCGGGGCGAGCGGGTCGAGGTTGACGGACGCGGCGCGGGCCAGCTGGGCCAGCGTCGCGCGCTGGTCCTCGGCGAGGCCGAAGAGCCTCGCCAGGACGGCGGTCGCCAGCGGCGCGCCGAGTTCCTCCACGGCATCGACGGGCATGCCGCGCTCCACGGCCCGGTCGAGCAGGGCGTCGGCGTCCGCGGCGATCGCGTCGGAGACGGACGCCAGGGCGGCCGGGCCGAGCAGCAGGGCGCCGGGCGCGCGCAGCCGGGTGTGGTCGGCGCCGTCCGTGGTCAGCATGGACACCGGCAGGTCGTCGTCCCGGGACCGCTCGCGCTGGCCCGCGGCCGCGGAGAACGCCGGGTCCTTGAGCAGCGCCGCGCAGTCGGCGTACCCGGTGACCAGCCACACGCCGGTCATCGGGTCGCGGTGCACGGGGTCGTGGGCCCGCAGCCAGTCATAGGCCGGGTACGGGTCGATGCGCCCGGCGGGGCTGAAGGGGTGGGCCAGGTGGGCGGGCAGCCCGGCGGTCTCGGTCATCTACGCGTTCTCCTGTTCACGGCACTGCTCTCGCCCGGCCGCTGTCGTGGGTCGTGGCCGCTCAGCGCACCCGCGGACCGCGCCAGCCGAACGTCAGGCCGGTCGCCAGCAGCCCGCCGACCGCCCACAGCGCCAGAACCAGGGCGATCCGGCCCAACTCCCAGGAGCCGGCGGGCTCCACGGCGGTGAAGGAGTCCGGCAGGAACACCGAGCGGAAGCCCTGCGCCATCCACTTCACGGGAAACAGCGCGGCCGTGTTCTGCATCCACAGCGGCAGCTTCTCGAACGGGTAGAACACGCCCGAGATGAACTGCAGGACCATGAACACGGGCGTCACCACGGCCGCGGCGGAACGGCTGTTGGGGATCAGCGCGCTGTAGGCGGTGCCGGCCAGCGCGCAGGCCGCGGTGCCCAGCGCGAGGCACCAGGCGAGGGTGCTCCACCGCTCGGCCGTCTGCGGCAGCGGCAGTCCGAACGCGGCCACGGCGATGCCGATGAGCAGCAGCGTTTCGAGGGCCGTGGTCACCACGACGCGGACCAGCTTGCCCACGAAGTAGGCCGACTTGGGCATCGGCGTCAAGGCGAGGCGGCGGATCGTTCCGGTGTCCCGCTCTATGGCCACGTTGATGGCCAGGCCGGAGAACGCGGTGCTCATGACGCCCGCCGCGATCACCCCGGCCATGAAGACCTGCCGGAAGTCGGTGTCGGTGCCCTCGACCTTCCCCTCGAAGATCGAGCCGAAGACGACGAGCAGCATCACCGGGAAGAGCAGCGTGAACACCAGCGACTGCTTGTTGCGGAAGAACGCTCTGAGCTCGACGGACGAGCGCGCCGCGCAGGCCCGCGCGTACCCCCGGGCCGCACGCGCGGCGGCCGGGCGTGCGGGCACGTCCGAGACCGTACGGGCCGCTCCGCCGTCGTACCGGGGCGGGGACGGGTTCATGGACCTGGTTTCGGGCACGAGCGCGGTCATGCGGCGTTCTCCCTGCTCTCCCTGTCGATCAGGCTCAGGTAGATGTCCTCGAGGGTGGGACGGTGCACGCGAAGGTCCGCGAGTTCGGGCGCGCCCGCCGCGTGCGCCCACGGCAGGAGCAGGCCCAGCACGTGCGAGGGCGCGGAAGTGCGCAGCGACACGGTGCACGGACCGGACGGCGCCACCTCGGTGTCGGGCGGCAGCGGGGGCAGGGGGACGTCGGCCAGTGCCTCGCCGCGGCCGAAGCTCACGGTGGCGGGGGTCTGGTCGCGGCCGCCGAGGGAAGCCAGCGGCCCGCACGCGACGAGCCTGCCGCCGACGACGACGCCCGCCCGCTGCGCCAGTTCCTCCGCCTCATCGAGGTAGTGCGTGGTCAGGACGGTCGTACGGCCGCGGTCGGCGAACCAGCGGACCAGCTCCCAGGCCTCGCGGCGGGCCACCGGGTCCAGTCCGGTGGTCGGCTCGTCCAGGAAGATCAGTTCGGGGTCGCCGACGACCCCGACCGCTACGTCCAGACGGCGCTGCTGGCCGCCGGACAGTGCGGTGGCCTGACGCGAGTGCAGGGAGCCGAGCCCCACCATCTCCAGCACTTCGCCGACCGGCAGCGGGGCCGGATACATGGCGGCGAAATGCGTGACGACTTCTTTTACGGTCAGATCGGAGTAGGTGCCCGTCGTCTGGGGCACCACGCCTATTCTCGCTCGCCATTCCCGCGGATCCTCGGCCGGATCATGGCCGAGGACCCGCACGTCTCCACCGGTACGCCACTGCACTCCCGTCAGAATGTCGACGGTCGTGGTCTTTCCTGCGCCATTGGGCCCGAGCAGTGCGAACACTTCACCGCGAACAATGTCGAGGCTGATGTCGCGAACCGCTTGGACGTCACCGTATCGCTTGGAAAGTCCGCGTACGGAAACGGGATGCTCCGTCAGCGCAGTGGGCATGGGACGCTCCGGCAAAGTGGGAAGGGTTGCGAGCGCCTGTCAGGTGCAGCAGCAGCAGGGGCAGCAGCAGTAGGTGCACTCGGACATGTCGTCCACGCCGCCGGCCACGTCGGACAGTTCGCCCTCGCTGAGCTCGACGGGGTCGACCGTCGGGGTCGCGGGGATGTGGAACTCGTAGCGGCCGGTCGCCAGGCCCGCCTCCCACAGGTCGACCTGGACGTCCAGGTTGCCCTGCTCGTGGCCGTCGGGGGCCTGGGTGACGATGACGATCTCGGCGTCGGCCGGGAGTTCGAGGCCGGACTCGGCGAGCGCGGTCCGCGGCTCGTTGGCGAGCTTCGCGGAGAACGCCTCGTCGGACCAGGCGCTGATGAGAACCCGGGTGTAGCAGTTCACGAACTCAGCACGCTGCTGCGGGTCGAGCGCCATGTGAACTCTCCTCTTCCTTCGGTTTGCTTCGGATTCGATTCAGTCGTTGTGCCGGCGACGAGCAAACAATCACACGGCGGGGAACCGTCCGCCAAGACGCAAAGAAACGTAATCCGAAGACGCCCGGCCAATGAGTATCCGGGCCCCACCGATAAGCATTGAGCCAATTCTTTCCGGGCGTTACTGTGACCCAACCACCCGCACCCGCAGGCCCGGTTGCCCTGGCCTGCGCATATGCATGCTCTCACGCCGGTCCCCGTCCGGCGCGGGCCCGGAGCACTGCCGGAGGAATTCCCCCGGCGATTACGGAATTACCGACAGCCGATACGTAACGCAGGGCCGGTTCGCGCAGGGGATTGCGTACACCGGATCCAGCCACCCACGGAGGTTCACGTGACAGCGACCCACGCACCGGCGGGCACCGTCCCACCAGGGCCCGACACCCCCGTGGACATGGAGCTGATGCGCGCCGACCCGCTGGCCTTCGTGACCGGAATGCATCGTACGTACGGCGACATCACCAGTCATGTCAGCGACGGCGAGCGGGTGTTCATGCTGCACCGGCCCGACCTGGTGCGGCACGTGCTGAAGGACAACACCGGCAACTACACCAAGGCCGGCACCCCCGACGACGCCATGCTGCGCCCGCTGCTGGGCAACGGGCTGCTCACCAGCAACGGCGCCGACTGGGCCCGCCAGCGCAAGCAGTGCGCCCCCGCCTTCCGCCGCACCGAGGTCGCCACCTTCGACGGCATCATCACCGAGGAGACCGAGGCGCTGCTGGAGCGCTGGCGGGACGCCATGGCCGAAGGCACCGCCCTGCCCGTGGAGCACCACCTGACCTCGCTGACGCTGGCGATCCTCACCCGTGCCGTGCTGGGCGTGGACATGGGCGCGGCCGGCGAGGGCTTCGGCCGCGCCGTCGACGCCGCCAACCGCTTCATGGGGCACTACGTACCGAACCCCGACCCCGATCCCGCGGACACCGCGCTGCGCCGCAAGGGATACGTACAGGCGCGCATGTTCCTCCAGCTGATCGCCCGGACCGTCATCGCCTCGCGGCGGGCGGCCGGCGGCGGGCAGTCCCCCGCGCACGGGTCCGCGTCCCTGCTCGACGCGATGATCGGCGAACTGGACGACGAGGAGCTGCGCGACCAGGTGCTCACCCTGGTCATGGCGGGCCACGAGACCACCGCCAAGGCCCTGACGTGGACGCTGTACCTCCTCGACCGGCACCCGCAGGAGGCCGAGAAGGTCCGGGCGGAGATCGACGCCGTCCTCGGGGACCGCACGCCCACCGCCGCCGACCTGCCCGACCTGGTGCACTGCCGGCGCGCGATCGAGGAGGCGATGCGGCTCTACCCGCCGGTGTGGCTGATCTCCCGCCGCGCCAAGGGCCCCGACACGATCGACGGCTACGACATCCCCGCCGGCGCGCTGGTGTGCGTCAGCCAGTGGGTGCTGCACCGCCACCCCGACCACTGGGACCGGCCCGACGCGTACGTACCCGGCCGCTTCGAGGACGCCGACCTGCCCAGCCACCTCTACCTGCCCTTCGGCGGGGGCGAGCGCATCTGCATCGGCCAACACCTGGCCCTGGTCGAGGCCACGCTGGTGCTCGCCGTCCTGATGCGCGCGACCCGCCTCGAACTGGAGCCCGGCTTCCCGGTGGAGCCGGAGGCCCTGGTGACCCTGCGACCCAAGCACGGCATGCGGATGACTGCGAGGCCCCGATGACCACGTCCACCCCGACCTCCCCCGCCGCCGGCCCGGTCGGCGGCTCGTACGACCCCGCCGCGACCACGGCGGGTGGGCTCGCCGGCGAGCTGGCCCGCCTGGAGGCCCAGGCGGAGCTGTCCTTCGGCGCCGAACTGCGCATCCTGCGCGAGGCGGGCCTGGACGCGCAGGCCGGTCCGTTCGTCGAGATCGGCGCCGGCTCCGGCGCGGTCACCCGCAGGCTGCGCGCCGCCCTGCCCGGGCTCACCCACACCGCCGTCGACATCGACGGCGACCTGCTGGCCCACGCCGACGGCTGCGGTGCCGAACTCCTCGTCGCCGACGGCGCGGCCCTGCCGCTCCCGGACGACTCGGCGGGCTTCGTCCTGCTGCGCTACGTACTCCAGCACCTGGCCGACCCGCAGGCCGTGCTCGCCGAGGCGCTGCGCATCCTGCGGCCCGGCGGCCGGATCGCCGTGACCGAGGTCGACGCGGCCTGCTGGGGCCTGGCCGAGCCGGCGTACCCCGAACTGGCCGCGATCCACGGGAAGCTCTCGCAGGCCCAGGCCTCCGCGGGCGGCGACCGCACCGTCGGGCGGCGCCTGACCCGGCTGCTGCGCGGCGCGGGTTATGAGGACGTGGCCCTGCGCCCGTTCGCCAGCACCAACGACGACCACCCGGTCGAGGCCTTCGCCCCACACCTGGGCCCCGGCCGCCTCCAGCCGCTCGTGGCCGCCGGTGTGGTGAGCCTCGCCGAGTTCGCGCTGGCCGCCGACCGGTGGAACCGCTTCCGCACCGACCCGGACGCGTACGTGATGCTGCTCGGCTTCACCGCCACGGGCACCGCCCCCCATTGATCCGGCCCGTCCGGCGCCGGACGGCCGACCGGCCGGCACCACCCACCACCGATTGGACCCGCCCCCCATGAATCCGAACCTCAAGATCTTCCTGACGATCTTCTGCTACATCAGCGGCGTGATGGGCCTCGTGACGGCCGTCCTGCACGCCAGCGACCAGCCCGCCGGGACCACGACGGCCATCATCTCCGGCGTCCTCGGCGTGGTCTTCCTCTTCGGCGGCATGGCACTCGGCCGCCGCCCCCGCCACTGACGGCCCCCGGGACCCGGCCCCACCGCCCCCGAGGACCGGCCCCGGCCGGGTCGTGCGGATCATGTCGGTACCGCACGGCACTGCCCCCGGCGTACCGCACCCGCCCGGCCGGGAGCCCGGCAGAACGGAACCCCATGTTTCCTCTCGACACCATCGGCCACTTCTTCCTCGGCGCGGCCGCCGTCCTCGCCCTGTCGCGGGCCGCGGGCGCGCTCGCCGTCCGGGTGGGCCAGCCGCGCGTGATGGGCGAGGTGATCGCGGGCATCGCCCTCGGCCCCTCGCTCCTGGGCGCACTCGCCCCGGAGGCGGCGGCGTGGCTGTTCCCGAAGGACGTGCTGCCCATGTTCTCCGGGCTCGCGCAGATCGGCCTGGCGGTGTTCATGTTCTTCACCGGGCAGGAGCTCTGCTCGATGCGGGTGCGCGGCACCGCCCGACAGGGCCTGCTGGTCAGCCAGGCCTCCCTGTTCGTGCCGTTCGTCGGCGGCGCCCTGGCCGCGCTGCCGCTCGCGGACCGCTACACGCCCGCGGGGCTGCCGGAGTCCGTCTTCGTCCTGTTCGTCGGATGCGCGATCAGCATCACGGCGTTCCCGGTGCTGGCCCGCATGCTGGAGGACCTGGACCTCTCCCGCACCCGACCCGGCCGGCTGAGCCTGTTCGCCGCGGCCGTCGGTGACGGCGGCAGCTGGCTGGCGCTGTCGGCGATCCTCGCGCTGTCCCAGGGCTCGGACCACCGGGACGCGGCGGTACGCGCGCTCATCGTGGTGGTCGTCGTCGCCGTCTACCTGGGGCCGGTGCGCCGGGCGGCGGCCGGGTGGTTCGCGCGCAAGGGCGAGACCGCCGACCTCGCCACCCTCCGGGTCGTGCTCGCCACCGCGATCGCCGCCTCCGCGGCGCTGACCGCCGCATTAGGCGTGCACCAGCTCATCGGCGCGTTCCTGGTGGGCCTGGTGTGGCCGGCCGGCAACCCGTTCGCCGTCGCCGCCGCCGAGCCGCTGGCCACCACGTCCAAGACCGTGCTGCTGCCCTTCTTCTTCCTGGGCTTCGGGCTCGGAGTGGACCTGTCGAGCCTGGACCTCTCCTCGGGCGGCGGGCTGGTCCTGCTGGGCCTGCTGGCCGTGGCCGTCATCGGGAAGATCGGCGGCGCGGGGCTGGTCGCGAGGTACGCGGGCCTGCCGTGGCGGGAGTCGTTCACCCTCGGAGTGCTGCTGAACACCCGCGGACTGACCGAGCTGGTCGTCCTCCAGATCGGCCACGAGGCGGGCATCATCGACGGCCCGCTGCTCGCGATACTCACCGTGGTCGCCCTGGTCACCACCCTGATGACCGGACCGCTGCTGAAGCTCACCGGCCGGCCGGCCCCGGCCCCGGACATCCGCGCACAGGAGGACGCAGCCGCTGACCACTGACGGCTGACGGCGGAGGGCTGACGGCGGACGGCTGCCACAGCCCGCGGTCTACGGCCCGACGGCTGCGGTCTGCGGCCCGGACGCGCAACGGCCCCCGCGCCGCGCCGACGCGCCGCGCGGGGGCCGGATGCGGATCAGCCGAGGGTGTCGGCCGCCGTGGCGGAGGAGTCCCGCAGGAAGGTCGAGCAGCGCTCGTACTCGGCCTGCTCGCCGATGGCCTGGGCGGCCCGGGACAGGGCGTGCAGCGCGCGCAGGAAGCCGCGGTTCGGCTCGTGCTCCCACGGCACCGGGCCGTGGCCCTTCCAACCGGCCCGGCGCAGCGCGTCCAGGCCGCGGTGGTAGCCGGTGCGGGCGTACGCGTACGACTCGACGGCGCGGCCGGCCTCGAAGGCGTCGTCCGCGAGGCGGGCCCAGGCGAGCGAGGAGGACGGGTACTTCGCGGCGACCTCGGCCGGGTCGGTGCCGGCGGCGAGCAGCTCGCGGGGCTCCGGGTCGTCGGGCAGGTGGGTCGGGGCGGGACCCCCGAGGAGGTTCTCGTGAATGGACATGGCCCCAGTCTGCCCCGCCGACCACCCACCCGACGCACCCGGCCACCACGGATTCCAGCGGCACACACCCAGCCCCGCCGGCGTTTGAGGCGCACACCCAGCCCCGCCGGCGTTTGAGGCGCGGGTCCGGGCGGAGCCCGGTGCGCGGCGGAGCCGGGCCGCCCCACCCGCACGGAACGGCACGCCCACCGGGAACCCTCGTACCCGGCGGGCGCCACCGCTCGCGTGCGGACCCGCGAGGGACCCGCGTGCTCCGGGGGGCGCCGCGCCCTCCCCTGGACAGGCGCTCCCCGGGGCACACGGAAAACGATCGCTGCCGCACGGCCCCGCGCGCCACGTCCGCCCCGGACTCCGTCAAGTCGGCCAAGACGGCCGAAAGGGGTCATTCCCGCCGGGACCCGGCGGCAATGACCCCTTGTGGGCGGCGGTGTTACTTCAGCTTGGTGCCGGTGGAGCGCAGGTTCGCGCACGCCTCGGTGACGCGCTTGGCCATGCCCGCCTCGGCGAGCTTGCCCCAGGTGCGCGGGTCGTAGGTGGACTTCTTGCCGACCTCGCCGTCGACCTTCAGGACACCGTCGTAGTTGCGGAACATGTGGTCCGCGACCGGGCGGGTGAAGGCGTACTGGGTGTCGGTGTCGAGGTTCATCTTCACGACGCCGTTCTCCAGGGCGGTGGCGATCTCCTCGGCCGTGGAGCCCGAACCGCCGTGGAAGACGAAGTCGAACGGCGAGGACTTGCCGTACTTCTCGCCGACACCGGCCTGGAGGTCCTTGAGCAGCTCGGGGCGCAGGACGACGTTGCCCGGCTTGTAGACGCCGTGCACGTTGCCGAAGGAGGCGGCGAGCAGGTAGCGGCCCTTCTCGCCCAGGCCCAGGGCCTCGGCGGTGCGGATCGCGTCCTCGACGGTGGTGTACAGCTCGTCGTTGATCTCGTGGGTGACGCCGTCCTCTTCACCGCCGGTCGGGGTGATCTCGACCTCAAGGATGATCTTGGCGGCGGCGGCCTTCGCGAGCAGCTCCTGGCCGATGGCCAGGTTGTCGGCGAGGGTCTCGGCGGAGCCGTCCCACATGTGCGACTGGAACAGCGGGTTGAGGCCCTTGGCCACGCGCTCGGCGGAGACCTCCAGGAGCGGGCGGACGTAGCCGTCCAGCTTGTCCTTGGGGCAGTGGTCGGTGTGCAGCGCGACCGTGATGTCGTACTTGGCGGCGACGATGTGCGCGAACTCGGCCAGGGCGACCGCGCCGGTCACCATGTCCTTGTTGTGCTGGCCGCCCAGGAATTCGGCACCACCGGTCGAGATCTGGATGATGCCGTCGCTCTCGGCCTCCGCGAAGCCGCGCAGGGCAGCGTGCAAGGTCTGGGTCGAGGTCACGTTGATGGCCGGGTAGGCGAACTTGCCTGCCTTCGCCCGGTCGAGCATCTCGTTGTAGACCTCGGGGGTTGCGATGGGCATCTGTCCGCTCCTTGGATGTGCGGGGAGTGTGCGATTGCTGGCCCTGACCTGGGTGCGACGTCAC
Source organism: Streptomyces sp. NBC_00239 (assembly GCF_036194065.1). Classification (NCBI taxonomy): domain Bacteria; kingdom Bacillati; phylum Actinomycetota; class Actinomycetes; order Kitasatosporales; family Streptomycetaceae; genus Streptomyces; species Streptomyces sp. NBC_00239. The sequence continues at coordinate 3,998,485 of NZ_CP108095.1, forward strand.
CGTCGGGCCTATCTTTCCAGACTCCGCGCGACACTCCACCCGTGCCGTGTGGAGCGTTTCACGTGAAACATTCCCCCCGCCGGGAAAAGAGCAGGTCAACAGCTGTCCACGGCACACCGGGGACCTGAGTCACCACTTCCGCTCCGCACGACGCGGCGCCCCGGATCCCACATTCCGGATCCGGGGCGCCGCGTTCAGGACGGACTTCGGCGGTCTGGCGCCGAAGGGAGGTCAGGACAGGCCGAGCTCGGGCAGCCGGTAGCCCGTGAGGTACGGCAGACCGGCCGCCGCGATGGCGTCCGCGGCGCCCCGGTCGACGATCGTCGCGACGGCCACGACCTCGCCGCCCGCCTCACGGACCGCCTCGACGGCGGTCAGCGGCGAACCGCCGGTGGTCGAGGTGTCCTCGACGACCAGGCAGCGGCGGCCCTTGACGTCGGCGCCCTCGATGCGGCGCTGCATGCCGTGCGCCTTCTGCGCCTTGCGGACGACGAAGGCGTCCAGGCGGGAGCCGCGGGCGGCGGCCGCGTGCAGCATCGAGGTGGCCACCGGGTCTGCACCGAGGGTCAGACCGCCGACGCAGTCGAAGTCCAGCTCGGCGGTGAGGTCGAGCATGACCTGACCGACGAGGGGGGCGGCGACGCCGTCCAGGGTGATCCGGCGGAGGTCGATGTACCAGTCGGCCTCCATGCCGGAGGAGAGGATCACCTTGCCGTGCACGACGGCCTTGTCCTTGATCTGCTGCAGCAGCTCACCACGCATGTCACTCATGCCCATGAGCTTAGGGGGCCGGTACGCCCCCGGCCGTCACAGCCTCCGCCAGGTCCAGGTGGTCGCGACCTCCAGCGGGTCGATCGGGGTGACCAGCCGCGGCAGGGTGTTGAGGCCGTTGGGCGGCCCGGACTGGGGCTCCACGCAGACGGCTTCGGCCTGTTCGTCGTAGACGACCACCCATTCGGCGCGGCTGGCGACCTTCAGCTCCAGCTGCTCCGGCCAGGTCAGGGTGACGTCCACGCCGTACGGCATGCCGAAGCAGTCGTCCCACGGGCCGGGCTTCGGGTCGATGCGCCGGCCGGTCGGGAGGTGGTCGTCGCCGCGCTCCTCCTGCCACTCGGCGTCGAAGTCGAGCCGTACGTCCTGCCCTCCGAGGTTGCGCAGGAACCACGGGTGCCAGCCGGCCTGGGCCGGGAACGAGTCCGCGTACGTCTCGATGCCCATGCCGAGGGTGAGCGCGTCCTCGGTGAGCACGACGGTCTGGGTGACCCGCCCGGGGTAGGGCCAGGGGTCCGCCAGGTCGTAGGTGAAGGCCGCCTCCGCCTTCTCGACCCGCGCCGGCCGCCAGGCGGCGTCCCGGCCGAAACCGTGGATGGCGTGCGGCGGGGCGTTGAGGGGCAGCCGGTGCAGGGCGCCGCCGTTGCGGAACTCGCCGTCCCGGGTCCGGCCGCACCACGGCACCATCGGGAACGCGCCGTACTTCGGGCCCTGCCGCAGCAGTTCCACCCCGTCGATGCGCAGGCTGCTGATCCGGCAGCCGTTCTCCTGGTCCACGACCACTTCGGCGCCGCCCGCCGTCAGTTGGGTACTCATGGACCCGACCCTACGGCGGCGCGGCGGTCAGGGAGCGTCCGGTGGACCCGGACACCCTCCTAGCGGCGTCGGCGCAGCGCGCGGGCCGCGACCACTGCGGACGCCAGCGCGAGGGCGGCCGCCGGGGCGAGCCAGCGCAACTGGCCGCCCGACGCGCCCGCGTCGGGTCCGGGGACCGGCGCGTACCGGCCGCGCGGCGGGGCGTGGTCGACCTCCTCGGCACTGCGGCCGATCATCGTGCGGCGGGCGTGCGCGGCCTCGGCGGGCGGCCGGACGGCTTCGGTGAACTCGTCGTCGAGGAACGGGTCCAGCGAGGGCGGCGGCACCTCGGCGTCGAACACGGAGGCCCCTTCGGCGGCATCCGGACCGGTCCCGGACACGTCGTCCCCGCCGGGCCGGTCCGCACCGGCCGCGTCCAGGTCGGCCGCGTCGAGGTCGGCCGCGTCGACCCCGTCCGGGCCGAGATCGGCGGGGCCCGGGTCCGCAGGGCCGAGATCAGCGGTATCGAGGTCCGCCGGGCCGAGCAGGGCGTCCGCGTCCGGGCCGGGGCCGTCCGTACCGGCGGAGTCCGTACCGGCGGCGACCGCCCCGAGGCCTTCCGTCCCGGGCCCGTCCGCATCGGGGCTCTCCGCCCCCGGGAGCGGGTCCGTGGCCGCACCCGGTTCCTGGAGGTCGGCGGCGGCCAGGGCGGACAGGTGGCTCACCGCCCGGTCCAGCACGCGGCGCGCGGCGGTGCCCACGGCGTCGGGGTCGAAGGCGGCCGCGCGGCCGTCGGCGCGGCCGGTGCCGACGAGTTCCAGTTGGGTGCCGCCCGCCACGGGGCGCAGGGACACGGTCAGCGACAGCTTGACCGTGCCGGTGCCGCGGGCCTCGGTGCCCTCGCCGGTCAGCTCGAAGGTGTCGGGGTCGCGCTCCGCGAGGTGCAGCGCGCCGCGGTAGGTGACGGTGCTGCCGCCGACGCGGAGCTTGAGCCGGCCGGCCAGCGGGCCGGACTCGGCGTCCGCGTCCCGCTGGAGCCCGGGGACGCACCGGGACACGCGCGCGGGGTCGCGAAGCACTGCACGGAGGTTGGCTGCCGGTACCGGAACGAACACCTGATGCTCCATGAGAACGAGCCTACCGACGAGTGCCCCTCCTGCACCCGCACCGTTTCACGTGTAGCGCGGATGCGGCAGCGTGGACGGCGGCAGCCCGCGGATCCGCAGGCGCTCGGCGTCCCGGGCGGCCGCGCGCAGCGCCTCGGTGGACAGCGAGCGCAGCCAGGCCGCCTCCTGGCCGACCCGCAGCTGCGGCGCGCGGCCGGGCGCCGCGAGCAGGAAGCCCCAGTCCTGCGGCGATCCGGCCGTGCCGGTGGACCGGTCGGGGCCGGCCGCGAAGCCGGACAGCCGCCCGCCGGCGCTGTACGGGACGGCGGCCAGGCCCGCGGCGCGCAGGGTGGCCTCGACCGTCCAGTAGGTGCGGGGCCGGGTGGAGAGCGGGCCGGCGTGCACGGCGATCCGGCCGCCGGGCCGCAGCGCGCGGACGGCGAGCCCGTAGAACTCCTGGGAGTACAGCTTGGTGCTGGGGGTGATGCCGGGGTCGGGGAGGTCGGAGACGATCACGTCGTACGGGGTCCGGCCGCCGGTTCCGCGCAGCCAGCGGAAGGCGTCCGCGGTGACCACCCGCACCCGGGGGTCGGCGTACACGTGCCCGTTGAGCGCGGCCAGTATCGGGTCGGTGCGGGCCAGCCGGACCACCCCGGGGTCGAGTTCGATGACGGTGACGGAGCGGACGTCCGGGTAGCGCAGCACTTCCCGGGCGGCGAGTCCGTCGCCGCCGCCGAGGACCAGCACCCGGCCGTGCGGCCCGTACATCGCGGGGTGGACGAGGGCCTCGTGGTAGCGGTGCTCGTCGTAGCCGCTGACCCGCAGCCGGCCGTCGAGGTAGAGGTCGAGGGAGCGCGGCGAGCCGCGGTCGGGGCCGGTGAGGACCAGTTCCTGTACGTCGGTCTGGACGGCGACCCGCACCTCGTCGCCGTACACCGCCTGGCGGGCCACCTCCTCGAAGTCGTCGGCTAGGACGGTCGCGCAGCCGAGTACGGCCAGCACGGCGAGGTTGGCGGTCAGCAGCAGCCAGCGGGCACGGCGGCTGAGGTCGCGGCGGAACAGCCACAGCACGAGCGCGCCGCCGACGGCCGCGTTGACGGTGCCGGTGAGCATCGCGCCGGTCAGCTGGCCCAGCACCGGGAGCAGCAGGAAGGGGAAGGCGAGCCCGCCGACCAGGGCGCCCACGTAGTCGGCGGCGAACAGGTCGGCGACGGCGCCGCCCGCGTCCTGCCGCCGGACCCGCTGGATGAGGGTCATCAGCAGCGGGATCTCGGCGCCGATGAGGATGCCGATGGCGAGGGAGAAGGCGACGAGGGCGGGCCGGGACTCGCCGAGCCAGGCGAAGCTGGCGTAGAGGGCGGTCGCGGAGAGGCCGCCGACCAGGGCGAGCACCGCCTCGACGGCGCCGAAGCCGGCGGCGGCGCGCTCGCGCAGCCGCTTGGCGAGCAGCGAGCCGACGCCCATCGCGAAGACCATCACGGACAGCACGACGGAGGCCTGGGTGACGGAGTCGCCGATCAGGTAGGAGGCCAGGGCGAGGAGTTCCAGCTCGTACACGAGTCCGCAGGCCGCGCAGACGAACACCGTGGCCAGCACGAGCAGCCGGGCGGTGTCGGGCCGTACGGGCAGCGACCGGTCGGTCCGCGGCTCCGGCCGCCGGCCGGGCGCGCCGGGGCCGGGCGCCGCGGCGGCGGGGCTGCCGGGCTCGGGGTCGGCGGACGCGACCGGCGTGGCGGGGGCGCCCGCGCCGGGGGTGCCGGGCGCGCCGCGGGTGCCGCGACCGCTCGCGGCTTCCCCGCCGTAGCGAGAGGAACGGTCGATCATGGAGCGAACCGTACGTCACGGCATGCCCACACCCCGTCACCCACATGGGTGCAAGTGGCGTTCCACTCCCCCCAGTTGGCGGAACCTTTGCGCTGCGGCGCCCGCCCGTCCCGACGCGTACCCGTCAGGCCGCCGCGGTCATGCGCACCCCGACCCGGGTGCGCGTCGCCACGAGCTGGCCTTCCTGCGGGTACGCGTGCCAGGTCCGCCAGCGCACCTGGCCGTCGATCCGCTGCGCGAGCATCGCGGTGAAGGCATAGGGACTGCCCGGAAACGTGCCCGCAAGGCCGTTCGGGTGATCGGCCACCAGTGCGAGCAGCTCCTGTGCGCGCCCCGCGAACTGGCCCTGCGAGAGGGTTTCCACGCGCGCGGCGAACTCGTACTCCCAGTCGCCCACCCGCTTGGCCACCCCGAGCGGGAGCGGGGTGCTGCTGCCGGGGATGCAGGCGACCGTCTCCGAGCAGAGCACGTCACCCTCCTCCAGCAGCACCTGGTGGGAAGCGCCCAGCAGGCGCAACTCCACCCTGGCCTCCGCCAGTTCCAGATGGAGGACCGCCAGCGCGGGCAGCGGCTCGCGACCCAGGGCCCAGGCAAGGTCGGCGGCACGCGTGTCGGTGTAGGTGGTCTTGAGGGTCGTGAGCATGAGTCGGCTCCGCAAACGCGCAAGGGAGGTGGGCCGGACTCGCCCCGGCCGGAATCAGTCGGGTGGGGGTCTCGCCGGCTCGGATCCAGCAGGAAAGTCCAGGAGGTCCGAGGACTGGTCTACTCAACCGAGGGAATCATGAAAGGCACGGCACTCACAGCGTTTTTACCCAACTTGACGGGGTTTACATCCCCTCGGGGGCTATCCAGTTCACCTGTTCAACAGGAAGACGCCCGGCAGTAGTTGGTACTACCGGACGCCTCGTTCCGGGCATATGCCCGCTGCTCCTTGTCAGCTGGATCCACACCCTCCCCCACCACACGAGGATCCGGACGAACCGGATGAACCGCAACTCGAGGAGGACCCGCAGGACGAGGAGCCCGAGCAGGAGGAGCCGGACGAACCCCCGTCGCTCCACCAGCTGCCGCGCCGGCCGGACCGGCCGGACCGCGACCCGCCGGACGCCGTCGTTCGGGCGCCCCGCACGATCACCCAGACGAGTCCGCCGAGCAGAAGTGCCACAAGTACCACAAAGGCCACGATCATGATCGTCGCCCCCTTCCGTGATGCCCCGGTCCCCCGGGGCGGCGGGATCCCCGCGTCCCGCGTGACAGGGGGATTCCCGGGCGCGTCACGGCCCAAAGCACACTTGAGCAAGTCCAGAGGTTCGGCCCAGGATGGCGCCCATGACCGCACCGCGCCCCGCCTCACAGGCGAGCAGCCGCCCGTTCCTCAACCGCCGCCTCGCCGCCTTCGGCACGACGATCTTCGCGGAGATGTCCGCCCTGGCCGTGTCCACCGGCTCCCTCAACCTCGGCCAGGGCTTCCCCGACACGGACGGCCCCGCCGAGATCGCCGAGGCCGCCGCGCACGCCGTCCGCACCGGCCTCGGCAACCAGTACCCGCCCGGCCCGGGCATTCCCGAGCTGCGCACCGCGATCGCCGCCCACCAGCAGCGCTTCTACGGAATGGACTACGACCCCGACACCGAGGTGCTGGTCACCGCCGGTGCCACCGAGGCCATCGCCGCCGCCCTGCTGGCGCTCCTCGAACCCGGCGACGAGGTCATCGCCCTGGAGCCGTACTACGACTCGTACGCGGCCTGCATCGCGATGGCCGGCGCCACCCGCGTCCCGGTCACCCTGCGCCCCCACGACGGGGCCTTCCGGCTCGACCTGGACGAGCTGCGCGCCGCGGTCACCCCGCGCACCCGGCTGCTCCTGCTGAACACACCGCACAACCCGACCGGCACCGTGCTGACCGCCGCCGAGCTGACCGCGGTCGCCGAGCTGGCCGTCGAACGGGACCTGCTCGTCGTCACCGACGAGGTCTACGAACACCTGGTCTTCGACGGCGCCGCGCACATCCCGCTGGCCTCGCTGCCCGGCATGCGCGAGCGCACGGTCACCATCTCCTCCGCCGGCAAGACGTTCTCCTTCACCGGCTGGAAGGTCGGCTGGGCCCTGGGCCCGGCCGCGCTGGTCACCGCGGTCCGCTCGGCGAAGCAGTTCCTCACGTACGTCTCCTCGGGCCCGTTCCAGTACGCGATCGCCCGGGCGCTGGCCCTGCCGGACTCGTACTACGCCGGCTTCCTCGCGGACATGACCCGCAAGCGCGCGATCCTCTCGGAGGGCCTGGCCGCCGCCGGCTTCGAGGTCTTCGCCCCGGCCGGCACGTACTTCATCACCACCGACATCTCCCCGCTCGGCGAGAGCGACGGCATCGACTTCTGCCGCCGCCTCCCGGAACGCTGCGGCCTGGTCGCCATCCCCAACGCCGTCTTCTACGACGACAAGGCCGCCGGCCGCACCCACGTCCGCTGGGCCTTCTGCAAGCGAACGGATGTTTTGGAGGAGGCGGTGGACCGCCTCGGTCGGCTGGCTCGCTGAGAGCGAGCCGGATGGACGTGCGGGCACAGGGCCCGGCCTTCACCCGGGCCCGTGCCACACGGGCACCACGAGTTACTCGGTGTCCTTGGGGTGCCTCGTGGACGCGTAGACCAGGATGACGGTCGACGTCTCCGAGCTGACCAGGTAGCGCACGCGGCCGCCGCTAGTGACCTCGAACTCCCACTGCTCCAGCGCGGAGCCCTTCCACTCCTTGGTGGAGAGCCTCCCGCGCAGCTGGTGCCACCGCCTCCGTGGTCCCGAAGACCACGTTCCACCCGTTCAGAGGCGGGACGCTGACACGATCGCCCTTCTTCGGGCTCACCCGCTCACCTCGACCGAACCCAGGTCGTCCCCGTCGAGCGGACGCAGCGCTTCCTTGAGCTGATCCGGATCAGAGTTGATGCGAGCCGTGGCCCGCCAGGAAACGAGCGCGCGGTGCACGGCCTCCCGCGCACCCAGCTCCGCCGCGTCGGACAGCGCTTCCAGGAGCTCCACGGTGAACGCCCGCATCTCCTCGTCATCCAGATGCCGCACCCAGGGGAAGACCTCCGGCAGCGCCAGCAGGAGCGACCGGGCTCCGTCATCGTGCTTCATGAGCGCGAGGAAGAGCCGGGACGCCGTCGTGAGGTTCTCCTCGGTGCGCTCCGCATGCCGGGCGGTCGTCAGCACCATGTCGGGTGCGTCCCGATGCGTGACGCGCAGAGCACCGAGGGCGGCGGCCCGGGCAGCTACGGCCTTCGGGTTCCTCGACAGATCCGTGAACGAAACCGACTCGGGCGCGGCTCCCAGGTAAGCAAGGCTCATACTCAGACTATACTCAGATTGTGTTCTGAGTGCCAGAGTTCCCTTGATGCTCCGCGCTCATGCCTTGCCCTTCTGCAAGAAGGAAGAGGTCCTGGAGGAAGCCGCCGCCCGCCTGCGCCGCCTTTAGGGCCCGGCGGCGGGGCAGTGCGGGGCGTTGCGGGCCGGCCCGGAAACGGTGCGGAGCCCGGTCGCGGGGTGCGACCGGGCTCCGGGGTGGTGCTGGGGGGGGCGGGCGGGCTTACGCCTCGGAGTCGCCCTCTTCGCCGTCCGTGGAGTCGATCTCCTGCTCCAGGCCGAGCTGCTCGACGAGCCACTTGTCGAACTCGATCGACGCGCGGACCCAGCTGACCGTGGAGGACACGAAGTGCTCCAGGGAGACGCCGGTGCCGATCAGCATCTGCGCCTCACCGATCAGACGGACCGAGCCGTCGTCGTGGGTGTGGGTGTAGACCTTGGGCCACAGGGTGCGGCGGTTCCAGTCGTCGATCGACTCGAGAAGGTGACCCTTCTCTTCGATCTTGTGCGGGCGGTCGTAGAACGTCCGCACCGAGAAGACCTGCTGCTCGTCTTCGCCACGGAACATGAAGTACGTGCGGAATTCCTCCCACGGCGCCGCGAGGTCACCCTCGTCGTCGAGGACGTACTTCAGCTCCATCTGCTCGAGAAGCTGCTTGACGAGGTCCTGATCGGGCACGACGGGACCCGCCGGTCCAGAGGCCTGCGGATCGGGCTGCTGCCCTCCGAAGTTCGGAATCGAGGCCGGGTCGATGCTCACCGTGTTTTCCCTTCGTGCGGATACCGCCATCCTCCCCCATCCCGGCCGCATCGTGGCAACCCCTGGCAGACCTATCCGCTGCGGGCGGACAGGATCCGGCCCGCAAGGGCCGGATCCTGTCCGATGGTGACGGGACGGCTACAGCGCCCGACCCACCAGGAGGCCGTCGCCCGCCACGTCGACACGGACCGTGTCGCCGTCCTTGACCTCGCCGGCGAGGATCTCGCGGGCCAGCCGGTCGCCGACCGCCGTCTGGATCAGGCGGCGCAGCGGGCGGGCGCCGTACGCCGGGTCGTGGCCCTCCTCGGCCAGCCAGGCCAGCGCCGCCGGGGTGACGTCCAGGGCCAGCCGGCGCTCCGCGAGCCGCTTGGCCAGCGCGGCGATCTGCAGCTCGGCGATGTGCGCCAGCTGGTCCCGGCTCAGCGCCGAGAAGATCACCAGGTCGTCGAGGCGGTTGAGGAATTCCGGCTTGAAGGAGGCCCTGACGACCTCCATCACGCGCTCGCGCTTCTCGTCGTCGCCGGCCAGCGGGTCGACCAGGTACTGCGAGCCCAGGTTCGAGGTCAGGATCAGGATGGTGTTGCGGAAGTCCACCGTCCGCCCCTGGCCGTCGGTGAGGCGGCCGTCGTCGAGCACCTGGAGGAGGATGTCGAAGACCTCCGGGTGCGCCTTCTCCACCTCGTCCAGCAGGACCACGCTGTACGGGCGCCGCCGGACGGCCTCGGTGAGCTGGCCGCCCTCCTCGTAGCCGACGTAGCCGGGCGGCGCGCCGACCAGCCGGGCCACGCTGTGCTTCTCGCCGTACTCCGACATGTCGATGCGGACCATGGCCCGCTCGTCGTCGAAGAGGAAGTCGGCGAGCGCCTTGGCCAGCTCGGTCTTGCCGACGCCGGTGGGGCCGAGGAACAGGAACGAGCCGGTGGGCCGGTCCGGGTCGGCGATGCCCGCCCGGGTGCGCCGGACGGCGTCCGAGACGGCCCGTACGGCCTCCTCCTGGCCGATCAGGCGGCGGCCCAGCTCCTGCTCCATGCGCAGCAGCCTCTGGGTCTCGCCCTCCAGCAGCCGGCCGGCCGGGATCCCGGTCCAGGCGCCGACCACGTCCGCGATGTCGTCGGGGCCGACCTCGTCCTTGACCATGGTGTCCCGGACGGCCTCGGCCTCCGCCTCGGAGGCCTCCGCCAGCTCCCGCTCCAGCGCCGGGATCTCGCCGTACAGCAGCTTGGACGCGGCGTCGAAGTCGCCGTCGCGCTGGGCCCGCTCGGCCTGCCCGCGCAGCGCGTCGAGGCGCTCCTTGAGCTCGCCGACCCGGTTCAGGGACTGCTTCTCCTTCTCCCAGCGGGCGGTCAGGCCGCGCAGGTCCTCCTCCTTGTCGGCGAGGTCCTTGCGCAGCCGCTCCAGGCGCTCGCGCGAGGCCGGGTCGGACTCGTTCTTGAGCGCGAGCTCCTCCATCCGCAGCCGGTCCACGGAGCGCTGGAGCTCGTCGATCTCCAGCGGCGAGGAGTCGATCTCCATGCGCAGCCGGGACGCGGCCTCGTCGACGAGGTCGATGGCCTTGTCGGGCAGGAAGCGGGAGGTGATGTACCGGTCGGACAGGGACGCGGCGGCGACCAGCGCGCTGTCGTTGATCTGCACCTTGTGGTGGGCCTCGTAGCGGCCCTTGAGCCCGCGCAGGATAGCGATGGTGTCCTCGACGCTCGGCTCGGCGACCAGCACCTGCTGGAAGCGCCGCTCCAGCGCCGGGTCCTTCTCGATCCGCTCGCGGTACTCGTCGAGGGTGGTCGCGCCGACCATCCGCAGCTCGCCGCGGGCCAGCATCGGCTTGAGCATGTTGCCCGCGTCCATCGCCGAGTCGCCGCCGGCGCCCGCGCCGACGACCGTGTGCAGCTCGTCGATGAAGGTGATGATCTGGCCGTCGCTCGACTTGATCTCCGACAGGACCGTCTTGAGGCGCTCCTCGAACTCGCCGCGGTACTTCGCCCCGGCGACCATCGCGCCCAGGTCCAGCGAGACGAGGCGCTTGTTCTTCAGGGACTCCGGGACGTCGCCCTTGACGATCCGCTGGGCGAGGCCCTCGACGACGGCCGTCTTGCCGACGCCCGGCTCGCCGATCAGCACCGGGTTGTTCTTGGTGCGCCGGGACAGCACCTGCACCACCCGGCGGATCTCGTGGTCCCGGCCGATGACCGGGTCGAGCTTGCCCTCGCGGGCCGCGGCCGTGAAGTCCGTGCCGAACTTCTCCAGGGCCTTGTACTGGCCCTCCGGGTCGGGGGTGGTCACCCGCCGTCCTCCTCGTACAGTCTCGAATGCGTCCAGCAGCTTCTTCGCGGTGGCGCCGCGCCGCTCCAGTACCTCGGCGGCCGGGCCGCCCTTGGCCGCGATGGCGATGAGCAGGTGCTCGGTGGAGAGGTAGTCGTCGCCGAGCACGCCGGCCTGGCGGTCGGCCTCGGCGAGTACGGCCAGCAGGTCGCGGCTCGCCTGGGGCGGCGCCACGGTGGAGCCGGTCACGCTGGGCAGCGCGGCGAGCAGCCGCTCGGCGCCGGCGCGCACCTCGGCTTGGTCGGCGTCGACGGCGGCCAGCAGGTCGGTGAGGTTCTCGTTGTCCGCGCCCGTGAGCAGGGCGAGCAGCAGGTGGGCGGGGGTCAGGTCCGCGTGCCCGTCCTTCACGGCCCTGCTGGTGGCGGCGTTCAGCGCGTCACGGCTCTTGTTGGTCAGCTCGGCGTCCACGTGCGGCTTCTCCTCTCTCAGACGATCAGCAAGACAAAACTGACTAGATCAACGTGCACAAAGTTGAGTCTATTCCACTCAAGGCCGAAATCGGAGCGCGCGGGCGGCCCGATCCGCGGGAGACCGCCGGACGCCGTGCGACCGCCCCGGTGCCGTGGCCGCGAAGGCCGGTGGACCTTCCCGGCCACGGCACTAGGCTCGGCCGCATGGCCCTGGATCCACTCAACCCGACGCCCGAGTACCTCGCCTTCTGGCGGGAGCGGCACGTCTGCACGCTGACCACCGCCCGCCCCGACGGCACCCCGCACGTGGTGCCGGTGGGCGTGACGTACGACCCGGAGGCCGGACTGGCCCGGGTGATCAGCAACAAGCACAGCAAGAAGGTCCGCAACGTCCTGGCCGCGCACCCGGGCCCGGCCCGGGTCGCGGTGTGCCAGATGGAGGGGCGGCGCTGGGCGACCCTGGAGGGCCGCGCGGTGATCCGTACGGACGAGGCCTCGGTCGCCGAGGCGGTCGCGCGCTACGCCGTGCGGTACGGGCGGACCCCCTCGCCCAATCCGGACCGGGTGGTCCTGGAGATCACGCTCGACCGCGCGATGGGCCGCGCCTGACATCCGTACGCAAAGGGCCGCCCGGAGCGGACGACGACGGCCTCCGGACGATCTACCGGGCCGGAAGAATGGCCGGTCCGCGCATGGACGGGGACATCACAACGGCGCCATCGTGGTCAGGTCCACGATGGCGCCGTTGTGTGGGGGAAGCGCCTGAGCGATCTGGAACGACGGGGGAATCGCGTCAGGCACTGCGGGGGGTGGCGGTGGTGATGTCGGGTTCGAAGAGCTGGTGGTCACGCTGATCCAGATTGACGAAGACCATTCCGTACCGGATTTCACACCGGACGGGCTGCGGTGCGCCGCGGGGCCTGCGCAGGCACCGGTAGGCGCGGACGTCTTCGTCCTCCTCGCGGACGACGACGATCGGCTGGCCGAACAACGTCACCATCAGGGAGTCGCCGGCGTGGGGGATCGCCGTCACGAGATCCACGAACTGCCAGCCGGAGCGGTACGCGGAAGCCATTTCCCTGCGGAAGGAGCGATCGTCAGGAGTCATGCCGTCATCCCGGTGGTGGAGGTGGCCGCATCCGCGTCCGCCGCGCCGTCGGAACCCTCCACCGGGGCCGCGGGACGCCAGCCGCTGTCCAGAGGGCTCGCGTGCCATCCGCTGTCCGGAGGGCCACCTGCCTCGGCATGATGGGTTCCAGCCACACCCAGGGTGGCTGCCTCGACAAACCCCCCGCAGGCCACAGCCGAGAAGATGACAGTGGCAAGCGCCGAGCGAAGCATTCTCTTGTTCATGGTCGGCTTCGTCCTCACTTGATGAAATCCTCTCCCCCGCGAGACAAGACGATGGCTCATTCGGGCACGTCAATGCCACAGGGACGATGCATCATGTTCTTGCATGTTCAGGACCCTGGGGGGTGGAGTTTTGCCTATAAACAGCACAAAGCCGACACATCCCCACCCTGTTAGTGCCCTGTGCGGCGAGGGGACGCGCCTCTATGCCAGCGCGCTGCGCACCGGCCGCATCGCACGTGCGGACGTGAAAAACGCTCCGTGCCTACTCGAATTCGCCCTACTGCAGCCTGACCCGGATGACGTTAACTCTCTCCGTCCGGTTCCCCCGAGCGTCGCACTCGCACAGCGCCTTCACCCGATCGAGCGAGAGATCCAAGATCGCAGACGCGATTCGCTGGAGCTCACCGATGCCTTCGAGCCGTTCCTGGCCATCAGCGCCCAGAATCCGGCCAGCACCCACGCGATCACGGTCCTGGAGGGCATCGACCGCATCAACGCGGCCCTCAACCTCGCCACGGCCGACTGCCACACGGAGATGCTGACGATCCAGCCCGGCGGCGCCCGGCCCGTCATCGCCCTCACCGAGGCACTGGAGCGCGACCAGCCGCTCACCGACCGCGGGGTCAGCATAAGGACTCTCTACCAGCACACCGCGCGGCACAGCCGCGGCACCCTCGCCTACGTGGAGCGCATCTCCGCCGGGAAGGTGGAAGTCCGCACGCTGGAGGAGCTGTTCGAGCGGCTCATCATCTTCGACACGACCGTCGCCTTCATCCCGGCGAGCGACGACCGGCAGGTGGCGCTGGAGCTGCGGCACCCGGGCGTGGTCGCCTACCTCATCAAGGTGTTCGAACAGCTGTGGGCGCGGGGCATCCCGCTGCTCGACCAGATCCCGTACAACCGCACCCCGTCGGGCATCTCGGGGGTGCAGCGCTCGATCGCCCAGTTGCTCGTGGAGGGTCACGTGGACGAGGCCATCGCGCGCCGGCTCGGCATGAACGTACGGACCTGCCGGGCGCACATCGCCAAGCTGGCCACTCACCTCGGGAGCGGCAGCCGCGCCCAACTCGGCTACCTGATCGCCCAGTCGGGCATCCTCGAAGCCCCCGGGGACGGCTGAGGGCCCCGCCGGCGAACCGGTCGGGGCCCTTTGAGATCCGTACGCGAACGGCCGCGAGGCGGCCGCTCAGGGGCCCGGAAGGTCACGGGCCCGACGGGTGCCGGTCCGGTCGGCGGTCGACCGGCGGTCAGGAGGCGGTCAGTCGGCGGACCGCTTGGGCCGCCACACCACCAGCGCGCTCGTCTGCTGCATGTCCTGGTACGGGACCAGGTCGCGCCGGTACGAGGCGTGCACCTGGGCCTCCCGCTGCTGCATCGCGACGGCGGCGCCATCCACGGCCGCCGACAGCTCGGCGACCCGCTGCTGGAGCGCGGCGACCTGGTTCTCCAGTTCGATGATCCGCTTGATTCCGGCCAGATTGATGCCCTCGTCCTGCGACAACTGCTGCACCGTGCGCAGCAGTTCGATGTCGCGGGCCGAGTAGCGCCGGCCGCGGCCGGCCGTACGGTCCGGGGAGACCAGGCCGAGGCGGTCGTACTGGCGCAGGGTCTGCGGGTGCAGCCCGGAGAGCTGCGCCGCGACGGAGATGACGTACACCGGCGATTCGTCGGTCAGTTCGTACGGATTGCGTCGGCGACCATCCATGGTCATGGCGTCATGCTCCCTTCGCGGCCTGGAACAGCTCTTCCCTCGGGTCCTCGCCCGCGGTGGCGGCGCGGAAGTTCTCCAGGGCCTCGCGGGCCTTGTCGGACAGCTCGGTCGGCACCGCCACGTCCACCGTGACCAGCAGGTCGCCGCGGGTGCCGTCCTTGCGGACCGCGCCCTTGCCGCGGGCCCGCATCGTCCGCCCGTTCGGCGTGCCCGGGGGCAGCTTGAGGGTGACGGACGGGCCGCCCAGGGTCGGCACCCGGACCTCGGCCCCGAGCGCGGCCTCCACGAAGGAGACCGGCACGGTGACGGTCAGGTTGTCGCCCTTGCGGCCGAAGACCGGGTGGCCGTCCACATGGACCACCACGTAGAGGTCGCCGGCCGGGCCGCCGCGCTCGCCGGGCGCGCCCTTGCCGCGCAGCCGGATCCGCTGCTTGTCGGAGACGCCCGCCGGGATGCGGACCTGCATGGTGCGCGAGGACTTGGCCCGGCCGCTGCCCTTGCAGACCTCGCAGGGGGTCTCGGCGATCAGGCCGCGGCCCTTGCAGTCCACGCAGGGGTCGGTGAGCGAGAATCCGCCACCGCCGCCGCGCGAGACCTGGCCGGTGCCGACGCAGGTCGGGCACACCCTGGGGGTGCCGTTCTGGTCGCCGGTGCCGGCGCAGGCCTTGCAGGGTGCCTGGGAGGACATCCGCAGCGGGACCGTGGCCCCGTCCACCGCCTCGGTGAAGCTGAGCGTCACCTCGGACTCGATGTCCTGGCCGCGGCGCGGCTGGCTCCGGGTGCCCGGACCGCCCGCCCCGCCGCGGTTGAACAGGCCGCCGAACACGTCGCCCAGCCCGCCGCCGCCGAATCCGCCCGCTCCGCCCTGGGCGCCCCCGAAGAGGTCGCCCAGGTCGAAGTTGAAGGATCCGCCGCCGGCGCCGGGCCCGGGACGGAAGCCGCCGTTGCCGAACAGCGCGCGGGCCTCGTCGTACTCCTTGCGCTTCTTCGGGTCGCCGAGGACGTCATTCGCCTCGGAGATCGCCTTGAAGCGCTCCTCGGCCTCGGCGTTGCCCTTGTTGGCGTCCGGGTGGAACTCGCGGGCGAGCTTCCGGTACGCCTTCTTGATCTCGGCCTCGGTGGCGTCCTTGGGGACGCCGAGAACCTTGTAGTAGTCCTTCTCGACGAAGTCCTTCGTGCTCATCGACGTCCCTCCTCCCGCTTCCGGGTGTTACTCGTTACTCGCCGTCCTGCTCGGAGGACTCCTCGGAGCCCTCCGCCTTGGCGGCCGTGCCCGGCTGGGGCTCGGCCACCGCGACCCGCGCGGGGCGGATCGTACGCTCACCGATCCGGTACCCCGGCTGCAGGATCGCCACGCAGGTCGTCTCGGTGACGTCCGGCGCGTACGAGTGCATCAGGGCCTCGTGGATCGTCGGGTCGAAGGGCTCGCCCTCCTTGCCGAACTGCTGCAGGCCCATCTTGGCGGCGACCGTCTCCAAGGACTCGGCCACCGACTTGAACCCGCCGACCAGCTCGCCGTGTTCGCGGGCGCGGCCGATGTCGTCGAGGGTCGGGAGCAGCTCGCTCAGGAGGCTCGCCACGGCGATCTCCTTGACCGTGACGCGGTCCCGGTCCACCCGGCGACGGTAGTTCTGGTACTCGGCCTGGAGCCGCTGGAGGTCCGCGGTGCGCTCACCGAGCGCGGTACGGGCCTGGTCCAGCTGCGCCAGCAGAGCGACATCCTGTGCTGCGTCCCCGGCCGGGGCCGCCGCGCCCTCCTCGGAGGGTTCGGCGGCCTTCGGCTCGGCGTCTTCGGGCGTGGCGCCGGTGGGGACTTCGGGCTTCTCCTCGAAGCCCGGGGTCTCCTCCGTCACGCCTGGCCGCCCTTCGGCTTCTCGTCGTCGACGATCTCGGCGTCGACCACGTCGTCGGCGGCGTCGGCGGCCTGCTGGGCACCCTCGGCGCCGGCGGCACCCTGGGCGGCCTGCGCGTCCGCGTAGATCGCCTGGCCCAGCTTCTGGCTGACCGCGGCGACCTTCTCGGTCGCGGTGCGGATCTCGGCCGAGTTGTCGCCGTCGGCGGACTCGTTCTTGAGCTTGTCCTTCAGCTCGGCGACCGCGGACTCGACCTCGGCCTTGACGTCGGCCGGGACCTTGTCCTCGTTGTCCTTGAGGAACTTCTCGGTCTGGTAGACGAGCTGCTCGCCCTGGTTGCGGGTCTCGGCGGCCTCGCGGCGGCGGTGGTCCTCCTCGGCGTACTGCTCGGCCTCCTGACGCATCCGGTCGACCTCGTCCTTGCCGAGCGAAGAGCCGCCGGTGACGGTCATCTTCTGCTCCTTGCCCGTGCCGAGGTCCTTCGCGGTCACGTGCATGATGCCGTTCGCGTCGATGTCGAAGGAGACCTCGATCTGCGGGACGCCACGCGGGGCCGGCGGCAGGCCGGTCAGCTCGAACATGCCGAGCTTCTTGTTGTACGCCGCGATCTCGCGCTCGCCCTGGTAGACCTGGATCTGCACGGACGGCTGGTTGTCCTCGGCCGTCGTGAAGATCTCGGACCGCTTGGTCGGGATCGTGGTGTTGCGCTCGATGAGCTTGGTCATGATGCCGCCCTTGGTTTCGATACCGAGGGACAGCGGGGTCACGTCGAGGAGCAGGACGTCCTTGACCTCACCCTTGAGGACACCGGCCTGGAGCGTGGCGCCGATGGCGACGACCTCGTCCGGGTTCACGCCCTTGTTGGCGTCCTTGCCGCCGGTCAGCTCCTTGACGAGCTCCGCGACGGCGGGCATGCGGGTGGAGCCGCCGACCAGGACCACGTGGTCGATCTCGGACAGGTTGATGCCCGCGTCCTTGATGACGTTGTGGAACGGCGTCTTGCAGCGGTCCAGGAGGTCCGCGGTCAGCTGCTGGAACTGCGAGCGCGTGAGCTTCTCGTCCAGGTGCAGCGGGCCCTCGGCGGAAGCCGTGATGTAGGGCAGGTTGATCGTGGTCTCGGTCGAGGACGAGAGCTCGATCTTCGCCTTCTCGGCGGCCTCGCGCAGGCGCTGGAGCGCCATCTTGTCCTTGGAGAGGTCCACGCCGTGGCCGTTGGCGAACTGCTTCACCAGGTAGTCGACGACGCGCTGGTCCCAGTCGTCGCCACCGAGGTGGTTGTCACCGTTGGTGGCCTTGACCTCGACGACACCGTCACCGATCTCGAGGAGCGAGACGTCGAAGGTGCCGCCGCCGAGGTCGAAGACGAGGATGGTCTGGTCGTCCTTGTCGAGGCCGTAGGCCAGGGCGGCCGCGGTCGGCTCGTTGACGATGCGCAGGACGTTCAGACCCGCGATCTCACCGGCCTCCTTGGTGGCCTGGCGCTCGGAGTCGTTGAAGTACGCCGGCACGGTGATGACCGCGTCGGTGACCTTCTCGCCGAGGTAGGCCTCCGCGTCGCGCTTGAGCTTCTGCAGGATGAAGGCGCTCATCTGCTGCGGGTTGAAGCTCTTGCCGTCGAGCTCGATCTTCCAGTCGGTGCCCATGTGGCGCTTGACCGAACGGATGGTCCGGTCGACGTTGGTGACCGCCTGGCGCTTGGCGACCTCGCCGACCAGAACCTCGCCGTTCTTGGCGAAGGCGACGACGGACGGCGTGGTCCTGGCGCCCTCTGCGTTGGTGATGACGGTGGGCTCGCCGCCTTCGAGAACGCTGACGACGGAGTTAGTCGTGCCCAGGTCGATGCCGACCGCACGTGCCATTTCAATGCCTCCATATGACTTGAGTGGAACAGGCTCAAGGATGCCGTACCGCTGCGCCGGCGTCAACAGAGCTGAGTCGGCTCGGCTCAACCTTTAGGTACGGCTTACGCGCAACCCCGCCCGGCGAGGCCCAGCCGGCGCCCGCGGGCCGCCCTCCCGGGCTCCGCCCCGGACCCCGCGCCTCAAACGCCGGCGGGGCTGGGTTCGGCGGGCGGCCCCTCGGGCGGAGCCGGGGACGGAGCCCCGGTTTCGGGAAGGGGCGGGGTGGGGGAGAAAACCCGCCCGAGCGGGCGACCGTGCCGCGCGCCAGCGCGAGCCGACCTCGACCACGGCTGCATCGTTCCGCCATGCCCGTCTCCAGCCCCCGCGCCCGAGCCCCCCGCACCGCCCGGCCCGCCCGAGCCCCGCGCCCCCCGTCCGCCAAGCGCGTGTGCGACACCGCCGCGGCACTCGTCCTGCTCGCGCTGGCCGCCGTACCGCTGCTGCTCGCCGCGGCCGCCGTCGCCGCGACCGCACCCGGCGGCCCCCTGGCGAACCCCTTCGTGCGGACCCCCGCGGCCGGCCTCGGGGGCCGGCCGTACCGGCGCTGGCTGCTGCGCACCGACGGCGCCGCCGGCAGCTGGCTGCGCGAGCACCGCCTCCAGGGCGTCCCGCAGCTGTTGAACGTCGTACGCGGCCAGATGTCCCTGGTCGGGCCGCGCCCCGACGCCCGCCCCGAGCCCCGCGGCCGGCTGCTCGTACGGCCCGGGATGACGGGGCTGTGGCAGGTGAGCGCGCGCTCCGACCTGCCGTGGGAGGAAATGGCCCTGCTGGACCTTCACTACGTCGAGCACCACTGGCTCGGCATGGACCTGGCGATCCTCGCGCAGACCCCCCGGGCGGCCCTCCGCACGCGCGCGCGGGCATCCGCGCAGGCGACCGCGCGCCCGCCCCTGCAAGCGCCCGCGCAGGCATCCGCGCAGGCATCCGCGCAGGTGTCCGCACCCGCGTCCGCGCAGGCGGCCACGCGGCAAAGGGTTGCCTGAGCGACACAGATCACCGCCGGCACAACTACAGTGCGGCCCTATAAGTGGGTAACCTCAGGCTTGACTGAATAAGTTACTGCTTAGTAATCCCTTCGCAGGCCCGCCCGAGGAGCCCCCGCATGCAACTCGCCGCGATCATCGTGTCGCTGGTCCTGACCGTGGTCGGCGTCGCGCTGCTCGCCCGAGCCGTGGCGCAGATCTACCGGTTCGTGAAGCTCGGCCAGCCCGTCCCGGCCGGCAGCCGCACGGACCGTCCGAAGGAGCGCACGCTCACCCTGGTGAGGGAGTTCCTCGGCCACAGCCGCATGAACCGCTGGGGCATCGTCGGCTTCGCGCACTGGTTCGTCGCCATCGGCTTCCTGACCCTGCCGCCGACGCTGGCGCAGGCGTACGGGCAGCTCTTCCAGGCCGACTGGACGCTGCCGGTCATCGGCGGCTTCCTGCCGTTCGAGCTGTACATCGAGTTCATCGGCCTGATGACGGTCCTCGGCATCCTGGTCCTGATGGCGATCCGCCTGATGTCGCTGCCCTCGCGGGCCGGCCGCAAGTCCCGCTTCGCCGGCTCCAAGGCCTGGCAGGCGTACTTCGTCGAGTACGTCATCCTCACCATCGGCCTGGCGATCCTCGCGCTGCGCGGCCTCGAAGGCGCGATCCACCACGTGGACTCGTACGAGCCGGCGTACTTCGTCTCGTACCCGCTGGTCCTGGCCTTCAAGGGGCTCTCGCTCGGCGCGCTGCAGAACGCCATCTACTTCACCGCGATGATCAAGATCGGCACCTCGCTGATCTGGATGATCACGGTCTCGCTGAACACCAACATGGGTGTCGCCTGGCACCGCTTCCTCGGCTTCCCGAACATCTGGTTCAAGCGGAACGCCGACGGGTCCACCGCGCTGGGCGCGCTCCAGCCGATGACCAGCGGCGGCAAGGAGATCGACTTCGAGGAGCCGGGCGAGGACGACGTCTTCGGCGTCTCCCAGGTCGAGCAGTTCTCCTGGAAGGGCATCCTCGACTTCTCCACCTGCACCGAGTGCGGCCGCTGCCAGTCGCAGTGCCCCGCCTGGAACACCGGCAAGCCGCTCTCCCCCAAGCTCCTGATCATGTCGCTGCGCGACCACGCGCACGCCAAGGCCCCGTACCTGCTGGCCGGCGGCGGCAAGGACATGGAGGGCAACGAGAAGGCGACGCCGGAGCAGCTGGCGAACGTCCCGGCCGCGGCCCTGGCCGAGGCCGAGCGCCCGCTCATCGGCACCGCCGAGGAGAACGGCGTCATCGACCCGGACGTGCTGTGGTCCTGCACCAGCTGCGGTGCGTGCGTGGAGCAGTGCCCGGTCGACATCGAGCACATCGACCACATCGTCGACATGCGCCGCTACCAGGTGATGATCGAGAGCGCGTTCCCGTCCGAGGCGGGCACGATGCTCAAGAACCTGGAGAAGAAGGGCAACCCCTGGGGTCTGGCCAAGAAGCAGCGCGTCGAGTGGACGAAGGAGGTCGACTTCGAGGTCCCGATCATCGGGAAGGACGCGGAGGACCTCTCCGAGTTCGACTACCTCTACTGGGTCGGCTGCGCCGGCGCGCTGGAGGACCGGGCGAAGAAGACCACGAAGGCCTTCGCGGAGCTGCTGAACATCGCGGGCGTCAAGTTCGCGATCATGGGCGGCGACGAGAAGTGCACGGGTGACTCCCCGCGCCGCCTGGGCAACGAGCCGCTGTTCCAGCAGCTCGCCCAGGAGAACGTGGCCATGCTGAACATGGCGTTCGGCGAGGACGACGAGGACGAGTCGACGAAGAAGCCGAAGTCGGCGAAGAAGATCGTCTCGACCTGCCCGCACTGCTTCAACACCATCGCGAACGAGTACCCGCAGCTCGGCGGCGAGTACGAGGTCATCCACCACACGCAGCTGCTCCAGCACCTCATCGACGAGGGCCGCCTCACGCCGGTGACCCCGGTCGACGGGCTGATCACCTACCACGACCCGTGCTACCTGGGCCGCCACAACAAGGTCTACACGCCGCCGCGCGAGATCATGTCGGCCGTCCCGGGCCTGCGCCAGCAGGAGATGCACCGCCACAAGGAGCGGGGCTTCTGCTGCGGCGCCGGCGGCGCGCGGATGTGGATGGAGGAGCGGATCGGCAAGCGCATCAACAACGAGCGCGTCGACGAGGCCCTGTCCCTCAACCCCGACATCGTCTCGACGGCCTGCCCGTTCTGCCTGGTCATGCTGACCGACTCGGTCAACGGCAAGAAGAACGACGGCCAGGCGAAGGAGTCGGTGCAGGTCGTGGACGTGGCCCAGCTGCTGCTGGACTCGGTCAAGACCCCGGCCGACCCGGAGCCCGAGCCGGCCGCGGAGCCCGAGCCGGAGCCGGCCGCCTGAGCGGGCGGCGCGAGCCGACGGTCGAGCCGTGCGCCGGTGACGCGCGGCGCGCCCGGTGACGTACGGCTGACGACATGACGAACGGCCGGTCCTGCCCCCCGTGGCAAGACCGGCCGTTCGCCGTGTGTGGAGCGGGGCGGGTCAGCCCTGCTGGTTGCGGCCGCGGCGGAGCAGGGCGAAGCCCAGGCCCGCGGCGCCGACGGCGGCCATGCCGCCGCCCGCGGCCAGCAGCACCGGCGCCTCGGAGGAGCCGGTCTCGACGCCCTCGGCCCCGGCCTTCACGCCGCCCCTGGGCATGACGTGCCGGTCCGCGGCGGCGGTCCCGTCCGCGGCCTTGGCGGTGGTCCGCGCGTCGCCGGTGGCCTTCCTGTGGTCCCGGTGGCGGCCGTCGCGCTGCACGTCGTACTTCTCGATCAGGCGGCCGTCGAAGGCGTAGACGCGGCTGGAGCCGCCGTGCTTGCCGTCGATGACGACGAACGTGGCGACCTTGCCGTCCATGACGAGCTTGTACGTCCAGCCGTCGTTGACGGTGCTGGGGTGCTTCAGGTCGACGGCGCCGAGGAAGCTGCCGTTCGGCATGGAGATCTCGACGCGCGGGCCGGCCGACCCGCCCTTGACCAGCTTCGCGATGCGGCCGTCCGGCAGGGTGATCCGTACCGAGGACGCCTGGCGGCGGTTCTCGTCCTGCTTCGGCCGCGGCTTCTTCGACTCGTCCTTCCCGGACTCGTCCTTCTTGTCGCCGCCCTCGATCCAGGAGGTCACGGTGCCGTTCGGCTGGAGGACCACGTGCAGGCCGTTGTGCTGCCCGTACGCGGGCTCGCCGCCCTTGCTGACCAGCGTGTCCAGCTTGGCGCCGGCGGCGAGGATCTCGGCCTCGAAGTGCTCGTCGCCGAAGGAGTAGACCTTGGCGACGGACCCGTCGGCGAGCTTCACCGTGGTCACGAAGGACCGCAGCGTGGACTTGTCCTTCTGACCGGTCTCGTCCTTCCGGCCGGACTCGTCCTTCTTCTGCTCGTCCGTGTTCTTGTTCTGCTCGTCGCGCTCGGTCCCGTCCGGCTCGGCCTGCTCGTCGGGCTTGGCCTGCTCGTCGGGGTTCCCCTGCTCGTCGGGCTGGGCCGGCCGGTCGGCGCCGGGGGCGGCCTGCGGGGCGGGGGATCCGGTCGAGTCCGCGAAGGCGGCGCCGGCCGGGAAGGCCAGGACGGCGAGGGCTCCGGCGGCGACGGCGGCGGTACGGGCGGTGCGGCGGGTGACGCGCATGACTGTTCCTCGTGGCTTCCTGCTGCGTGACGGATGTCGGTACTGGCTGGCGGCAGAAACGAAGCTACGGGTGCCATATGTGGGTAATCCGTAGGCAATGTAACGGTCAACCGCAGACTGCCACGCAACCGAGTAAACAGCCATAAACCGGACTACTGGTCGCCCCGGGGGCCAGCCCCCCGGGGTTCCCCTAGGGGATGTCACAGGTCAGCCGCAAAGCCCGCGTGTTCCCGCCGCCCGCCCACCGACCCCCGCCCGACCAGGTACGTTCGATCACGTGGCTGGATTCAGGATCGGACGCGGCCGGGACAACCGCACTCCCCAACAACCCCCGCGGCAGCAGCCGTACGGACAGCAGCAGTCGCCGCCGCCGTACGGTCAGCAGCCCTACCCCCCGCAGCAGCAGTGGCCCCAGCAGGGCGCCACCGGCGGCGGGCAGCACGGCGAGCCGGAGTACTTCGCGGACCCGTACCCGCAACAGCACCCGCAGCACCCGCAGCAGGGACGGCCGGGCGGCTACCCGCCTCAGCAGCAGCCGTACGGCGGACCGGCGGGGCACGACCCGTTCGGCGGGCAGGCGAACGATCCGGGGCACACCCGGGCGTTCTCCATCGGCGACGACCCGTACGGCGACGGCGCGACGTACCGGGCAGGCGGCCCCGCCGCCGCGCCCGCGGGCCCGCGGCTGCCCTGGAAGGAGCTCCTGAGCGGCATCGTGATGCGCCCGGGCCCCACGTTCCAGCAGATGCGCGACTACGCCGTCTGGGGACCCGCGCTCGTCGTGACGTTCCTCTACGGCCTGCTGGCCGTCTTCGGCCTGGACGAGGCCCGTGAGGACGCGATCAACGCGACCCTCTCGAAGGCCGTACCGGTCGTCCTGTCGGCCGGTGTCGCCTTCGTCATCTGCGGGCTGATCCTGGGCGCCGTCACGCACACCCTGGCGCGCCAGCTGGGCGGCGACGGGGCCTGGCAGCCCACCGTGGGCCTCTCCATGCTCGTCATGTCCGTCACGGACGCGCCCCGCCTGATCTTCGCGATCTTCCTCGGCGGCGAGAACGGCCTGGTCCAGGTGTTGGGCTGGATCACCTGGCTGGCCGCGGGGGCGCTCTTCACCTCGCTCGTCAGCAAGACCCACGACCTGCCGTGGCCCAAGGCCCTGGGCGCCTCCGCCATCCAGCTGGTCGCCCTGCTCTCGATCATCAAGCTGGGCACCCTGTAGCCCCGACACGCATACGGAAGGGCCCCGGCGCGCGCACTGCGCACCGGGGCCCTTCGCCGTACGGCTGCGGGGACGTCAGGCGTCGAGGATCTGACCGGCCCGCTTCACCACGGGCGGCTCGACGCTCCACGGGAACTCGATCCAGTCGTCCGTGCGCTTCCACACGTACTCGCACTTCACGAGCGAGTGGGACTTCTCGTAGACGACCGCGGACCGCACCTCGGCGACGTGGCCGAGGCAGAAGTCGTGCACCAGCTTGAGCGTCTTGCCGGTGTCGGCGACGTCGTCGGCGATCAGCACCTTCTTGTCGGTGAAGTCGATCGCCTCGGGGACGGGAGCCAGCATCACGGGCATTTCCAGCGTGGTGCCCACGCCGGTGTAGAACTCCACGTTGACCAGGTGGATGTTCTTGCAGTCCAGCGCGTAGGCGAGGCCGCCGGCGACGAAGACGCCGCCGCGCGCGATGCTCAGCACGATGTCGGGCTCGTAGCCGTCGTCGGCGATGGTCTGCGCGAGCTCGCGGACGGCCCGCCCGAAGCCGTCGTACGTCAGGGATTCGCGTACCTGGGTCATTCCGGCCTTCCCACCTGGGTGCGGTGGAAGTTCACGAACGACCGCGACGCCGTCGGGCCGCGCTGGCCCTGGTACCGCGATTCGTAGCGCTCACTCCCGTACGGGAACTCGGCGGGCGAGCTGAGGCGGAACAAGCACAGCTGCCCGATCTTCATGCCCGGCCACAGCTTGATCGGCAGGGTGGCGAGGTTCGACAGCTCCAGCGTCACGTGCCCGGAGAAACCGGGGTCGATGAAGCCGGCGGTCGAATGCGTCACCAGACCGAGGCGGCCCAGGCTGGACTTCCCCTCCAGTCTGGACGCGATGTCCTCGGGGAGCGAGATGACCTCGTACGTCGAGGCGAGAACGAACTCGCCCGGGTGGAGGATGAACGCCTCGTCCCCCTCCGGCTCGACCAGCCGGGTGAGGTCCGGCTGCTCGGTGGCGGGGTCGATGTGCGCGTAGCGGTGGTTCTCGAACACCCGGAAGAACCGGTCGAGACGTACGTCGATGCTGGAGGGCTGCACCATCGATTCCTCGAACGGGTCGATGCGAACCCGTCCGCTGTCGATCTCGGCCCGGATGTCCTTGTCTGAGAGAAGCACGTCCCGAGGATACGCAGAGCGCGCGGGCCACCCCCAATCGAAGCCGCCCGCGCGCGCCCGCCGACCTCCCGACGCCGGGCCGGACCCGGATCCTCCGGACCTCCCGGATCCCCCGGATCCCGCTCGACGCGCAAGATCCGGAGGAGGAGACCGACCCGGTTAGCGCTTCACCGCCCCCACGGGCACGGCATGACGCAGCCGCGCGCACCGCGGACAGCGCAGCAGCCTCCCGGGCCCGATCCGGCCGGCACCGAGGTGCTGCAACGGAAACGAAGCGGTGCTGAACACGTGCCCTTCGGCACAACGGACGACGGTGTGCTCCATCGAGTCCCTTTCCCCAACAAACCAGGCTGCGACGAATCGCCACATTAGGGGATGAACAGGAGCCCACTCCATCCGCCGCTCCGAACACCCACGCTACGCCTCAACTCCCGCTCCCCGCACCCGTATCCCACCCCGAAAACAAGCACGACCCCACGGCGCAAAACACCGGGGGCCGATCATGAGGTACAGTGTCCGAGCACGCGGCACAGTCACCTGTCCCGCAATGCGGATGTAGTTTAATGGTAGAACATGAGCTTCCCAAGCTTATAGCGCGGGTTCGATTCCCGTCATCCGCTCTTACAAGAAGGCCCAGGTCAACGACCTGGGCCTTCTTCGTTGTCTAGACCTCTAAGAGCCCGCGTGCCATTCGCGTGCCATAAGTCCCCTCACGGGGCGTCAGATTGATCGCTGATCTGCCACGGCCCGCGATGGGGGCCTACGTCACACGCTGGAGCGTCACCTCCTCCGAGCGGCCCCACCGGGAGCCGGAAGTCGTGGCACCAGCTTGTGGACGGTGGCTGCCGTGGTCCCGCCCTTCTGCCGGTCCGGCTGCGTGCGCTGGCGACGGACGTCGGCGTCGATGTTGTCTGCGAGCGTGCGCTGGTGCGCCTTGGTGGAGTGCTGATAGATCAGCTGGGCCCGCTCGGACGACTGGCCCGCGCGGACCATGAGGTCCTTCAGCTTGGCGCCGGTGTCCGCCGCGAGGGTGTTTCCGGTGTGGCGCAGGTCGTAGAAGCGGAACTCCTTCGGCATGCCGACGGCATCCCGGGCCTTGCGCCACTTGCGGCCGAAGGTGGTGCCGCGCAGGGCGGCGCCCTTCTCCCCCACGAACACCAGACCCTCGGGTCCGGGCTGGGCGTACCAGTCCAGGTGCCGGCGTACGTCGAGGAGGACGAAGCCGGGCAGCATGATCTCCCGCTTGCCCGCCCGGGACTTGGGATCTCCGATCACCCGGCGTCCGGTGTTCAGCTCCGGAGCCGCACGTCGGACGCGCACGGATCCGGTGTCGAGGTCGATGTCGCCGCGGCGCAGCTCGGCCAGCTCCTCGGGCCTCATGGAGGCGAAGGCGCCCAGCAGCACCATCAGTCGCCAGCGGATACCTATGGCTTCGGCGAGCGCGAAGACCTGGTCGATGGTGGCGACTGGCCGCTCGTCGGCGTCCTCGCGGCCCGCGCCGCGGATGGAGCAGGGGTTCC
Source organism: Streptomyces sp. NBC_00239 (assembly GCF_036194065.1). Taxonomy (NCBI): domain Bacteria; kingdom Bacillati; phylum Actinomycetota; class Actinomycetes; order Kitasatosporales; family Streptomycetaceae; genus Streptomyces; species Streptomyces sp. NBC_00239. The sequence goes on from NZ_CP108095.1 coordinate 4,025,153, forward strand.
GGCGGATCAACTCGTCCTCGACGGCGGTCTGCATGATCGCCTTCAGTAGCCGGTAAGACTTCGCCGTGGTGGTCGCACCGGTCGCCGTACGCCGTTCCGCACGCCAAGTCCGCACCTTGGCAGGGCTGATGGTGTTGACGTACTGACTGCCGAAGGCAGGCTCCAGGTGGAGGCGCAGCAGCCGCCGGTACAGCTCATCGGTGGTCGGGGCGATGCCGCGCTCATCGATCCAGCGCCGGGCGTACTCGGCGAACAGCACCTCGCCGGCCGTCGGGTCGATCCAGTCACCGCGTGACTGGTCGGCCTGGATCTGAGCGAGGAAAACCTCGGCATCGCGCTTGGTCTCGTACGTCTGAGGGGCCGCACGGAGGATGCCGGTCGCTCCGGGATAGCGGGCCTGGTAGCGCCCCGAGGGCAGCTTCCGGATCGCACCGAAGCTACGGCGGGGAACTCGTTTGCGGGCAGGAGGCATCAGGCAGCCGTCCCGTAGCCCACCCGCCGGGTGCGGACGGGCGCGACCGTGCGCACCGCCACGTAGGCGGTCAGGACGCTGTCGGCTATGCGGACGTGCTTGCCCAATTTGACGTACTCGATGCGGCGCTCGGAGATGAGGCGTCGAATGAAGCGCACACCGGTTCCAAGGCGCCCCGCGGCCTCGTCGACCGTGAGCAGACGGTCGGCGGAATTGGCTCCCTTCACGGTAGGGGTTTCACTGGACGCGGCATTCCCTCCCACCTCACCTATCCCCTGGATGGCAACGAGGTCTTTTCGGGCAGGGGGTATCGGAGATCGACGCAAGAGCTTCCTATCGAAAAGTGGAAAGAGTTCTGACTCGGGCCGGAGCGAGAAGGTGCACCGGGAACACCAATGGTCCGGAGAATCCCCGGTTTGGCTGACCGGGGATCGTCGGCTATGTTGCGGCCTCGCCAGCCGACAGGAGGTCTGTGGGCCAGTCGGCGAGGAGTGCCTGTGGCGGCGTTCCGAGGGCGGCGGCTATGGCGACCAGGTCGTCGATATCGCAGCGCCGCACGGTGCGTTCGATGCGAGAGAGCGCGGTGAAGGTCATGGGCCGGCCGAGCGCGACGACCCGGGCGGCGAGCTGGCGCTGCGAGTAGCCGAGGGCGACGCGGGTGCGTTCGATGGCGCGGGCCGCGGCCCGTCCGGCAGGGCCGATTTCAAGTGAGCGTGGAGGCATTGGTGTGTTGTAGCTTGCCCCGCAGCCATATGGGAACAGTTTCCCGTCTGCTGTGAGCGATGGGCCGACCATCACCGACTCTGCGGCCCGATTCCTCATCCGGTATTCCGGAACCACCACCATGTGCCGAGCATAAGTTTTGAGAGAAAGCAGAGTGAACCCTGGACTTTTTCGCATGGGGTGTGGCTGTGTTGTCCACACCCCCGGCCTCGCCGGGTTTCCTGCCCAATTTCCACAAGGTGGCCCAGCAAAGCGGCCACCAGCAAAGGAGCCGCCCTCTTGAAGCCGACGCCCCCTGCCCTCGTTGAGACGCCGTCCAAGGAAATATGGCCGCCCGTCGCCGTCCCCGGCCGCCCGAACGATCCGCCGATGGACGCGCAGGATCCTGACGAGGCACCGATCGGGGAACAACTCCTGGACGAGCTGCGGGCCACGATCCGCCGCTACGTGGTCATGCCGAGCGAGGAGGCCCTGACCGCAGCCACCTTGTGGGCGGCAGCCACCCACTTGCAGACGGCATGGCAGCACGCCCCACGTCTGGCGGTGGTGGGACCTTTGAAGCGATGCGGGAAGTCGCGGCTACTGGAGGTCCTGCACGAGTCCGTCCACGAACCGCTGATCACCGTCAGCGCGTCAGCTGCGGCGATCTTCCGCTCGATCGACGGAAGCAACCCGCCCACCCTGATGGTCGACGAGATCGACACGATCTTCGGGTCGGCGAAGGTCGCGGAGAAGAACGAGGAGATGCGCGGCCTGCTCAACGCGGGCCACAGCCGCAACCGACCCACCCTGCGGGTGTCCGGGCCCAATCACGAGGTGCAGAAGTTCTCCACCTACGCCATGGCAGCCCTGGCCGGAATCGGGGACCTGCCCGACACGCTCATGGACCGGTCAGTGGTCATCCGCATGCGCCGCCGCCTCGACGGCGAGGAGGTTGCTCCCTGGCGAAACGGCCGGGACGACTTGGTGGTCCAGGAACTTCGCGAGCGGCTCGCGGCCTGGCTGGGCGGCCTGCACGAGGAGGCCAGGGCCCTTGAACCCAAGCTTCCCGTCGAAGACCGCGCCGCTGACACGTGGGAGCCGTTGATCAGCGTCGCCGACCTCGCGGGCGGCAAATGGCCCCGGATATCCCGCGTCGCGTGCAAGGTGATGACCGACTACGAGTCCGGACGCGACGGGGACGGTGGACTTAAGATCCGCATCCTCACGGACATCCGCCGCATCTTCGCTGGCGAAGGCAATCCGTCGGCTCTACGGACCGGCCGCCTGCTGGAGCTGCTCAACGCCGACCCGGAGGCGCCGTGGTCCGAGCACAGCCCCAGGGGACTCACCCCGCGCGGCCTGCAGATCCTGCTCGACGATTACGGCATCCGCTCGGCCAACCGCCGCTTCCCGGACGGGAACCAGGCCAAGGGCTTCGCCCCGACGCAGTTCGCGGACGCCTGGAGCCGGTACTGCCCTCCAGACAAGCCCACAGCCGAGGCCCAACCCGCTACCGGCGCCTGACCCTCCGCGTCCCGTCCCACTCGTCCCCGCGCAGGTCAGCACGGGGACGGGTCAAGACGCCGCAACGAGTCGACTCGACATCAGCAGCCACTGACCTCGCCGAACCGCCCCAGGCAAAGTCCGCGCCTGCCCGCCCACCGGTCCTCGTGATGGGACCGGTGGGCACCCGTACCGACTCGTACCCACTCGTCTCGCCTACCGCCCCCGTGCACGGTCTCCGACCCGTGCAACGAGTCGACTCGACATCAGGTGATCAACCCGTACCTGCCCTGACCAGCACGGGGACGGGTGGGACGAGTCCACACCCATCACGGCCACCACCCCTGCGAACCCCGCCACCCTCCCTGGAGCTTCACGCTTGCCCTCGCACGCCATCTCGTCCTCCCCCACCCCATCCCCGGCGCAACCCCGACTGGCCCTGGCGATCCGTACCGGGGTCGCCCTCATGTCTCTCGGTGCCTTCGCACTGTCCTACGACGCCCTGCGCCAGATGGCCGCCGCCAGCCACGTCCACCCAGCCCTCACCTACGTCTTTCCCCTCCTCGTGGACGGCTTCATCGCCCTGGGCATCGGCGCGCTCTTGGTCCTGCACGCCAGCCCCCTGCGCGCCCGCCTCTACGTGGCCACGCTGGTCGCACTCGCCACCGTCACCAGCATCTGGGCCAACGTGCTCCACGCGATCCGCCTCAACCAGCAAGCCCGCCACACCGGGCTCCCACTGGACGACATCACCGTCGGCGCCATCTCCGCCATCGCCCCGCTCGCGCTGGCAGGCGCGGTCCACTTCTACCTGCTCGTCCAACGCCAACCCGCCGCCCGCCACAACACCGCGGACACGCAAGCCTTCACGCGCCACAAGTCCGCCCCCGTGCCCGAACCTAGCCAGGCGCCGGCACCCGCCCCTGCTGCGCCAACCCCCTTGGCGGCGAGCCTGGATGGGGCCGATCCCCCGCGGAAACAAGAGGCGGAAATCGACACCCCGGCCAAGCTGGCGAGAAGCAAGCCCAGCGCCACCTTGGAGCAGGCCGTCGAGATCGGCCGCACTGCTCAGCATGGCCGGGCCGGAAACGCCTCCCGCCGTCATATCGAGGACACCGTCCGCGACAAGGGCTTCACCATCAACAAGGACCTTGCAGAGAAGGCCAAAGACATCATCCAGGCCGAACTGGACGGGCACACCTCCGCCGTCCAGTGATCCGGCCTGCCCACCCGCACTGGCGCCGCGGGTGGGCCGAGGGGCCTTCCCGCACTCCGCTCGCTGAGGCAACCCCACCATCGAAGAAAGGTCCGGCATGCCCGACCGACCCAACCCCAACCCCAACCCCAACCCCAACCCCAACCCCACTGTCCACCAGGAGCACAACGCCCATACCCCAGCCCCAGACCAGGCAGCAAGGTATGGCGTTGGACCGTCCAAGGGCCGGTCCAACGCTGCCTCCGCCCCGGGGGTGGCGGAGGCAGAACCCCGGCGCGAGGGCGCACCGGGGCAGGAGGAGGTGGCCGGTGCCGCCGACGCCGGCCTGCCCGTCGCCGTACGGGCAGCCGACGAGGCCGCGCTTTACCGCGTCGCCCGCCGTCGCGCCCGCCAGAAGGTGCAGCGCAAGGAGCGCGTCGACGTGCGCTACAGCCTCGCCGAGCACACCGCGATCACCGACGAAGCCCGCCGACTCAACCTGGCCGGTGCACACTACGTCGGCGCCGTCGTCATGGCCCACCTCGACGGCGACCTCACCCTGCCCGCCCAGCGCACCAGCCACGACGACCTGATCGACGAGCTAGCCGCCCTGCGTACGGAGATCGCCGCGATCGGCAACAACGTCAACCAGATCGCCAAGCGGCTGAACTCCGGAGACCATCCACACCCTGGGGACGCCGCCGTCCTCACGGAGGCCCGGCAGGTCCTCGCCCTCGCCCGCGACGCCGCCACGTCAGTCGATATCGTGGCGGACAAGGCCGCCACATCGAAACGGGCGGCCTGATTGATCGCGAAGATCAGCAAGGCCGGCGCCGACACCCGCGGTGTCCTGCGTTACCTCTACGGAGAAGGCCGTGCCAACGAACACACCGACCCCCACCTCGTGGCGTCCTTCGACGGCTTCGCCCCCGACCCTGGCCGCGACGAGACCGCCACCCGCACCCAGCTCGCCACGGTTCTCGACCTTCGCGTCAAGCAGGCAGGCGACCGCGCCCCCGACAAGCACGTGTGGCACTGCTCGGTCCGGGCCGCACCCGAGGACCGGACCCTGACGGACGACGAATGGGCGGTGATCGCCCGCCGGGTCCTGAACGCCACCGGCATCGCCCCGGCCGGCGACCCCGACGCCTGCCGGTGGGTCGCTGTCCGCCACGCCGACGACCACATCCACATCGTCGCCACCAAGGTCCGCGGAGACCTCCGCGAGCCCCGCCACTGGAACGACTACGCGCGTGCAGACAAGGAACTCGCCGCCATCGAGAAGGAGTACGGGCTCCGCCAGGTCATACGCGGCGACCGGACCGCCGCCAAGCGGCCCACACGCGCCGAGCAGGAGAAGGCCCGCCGCACCGGCCGCACCACCACGCCCAGGGAAAGGCTGCGCACCACCGTCCGCACCGCGCTCTCCGCAGCCACGAGCACGGAGGAGTTCTTCCAGGTCCTAGCCGGCGCCGGGGTGCTGGTGGACGTCCAGCACTTCCCTTCGGGGGACGTGCGCGGCTACAAGGTCGCCCTGGACGGCGACACCAACAAGGACGGGCACCCGGTGTGGTTCTCCGGCTCTACCCTCGCCCCGGACCTTTCCTACCCCAAGATCGCAGAGCGCTTCACCAGCATGTTCGCACCGGCCAGCCCGGAGAGCGACAACAGCCGTCCGGCGTGGCAGCAGGTTACCGACGCCACCGACCGCCTCCCCGACCTCCTCGACCGCAGCGAAGAAGGCGTAGCGCAGGCACACATCGCGGTCCTCGCCGAAACCCTCGACGCCCTCCCGTTGATCGCACCCGTCGACCTACAGCCGCAGCTCCTCCAGGCAGCAGCCGCGTTCGAGCGCGCCAACCGATCCCGCATCCGAGCCCGCCACGAACAGGCACAGGCCACCCGGCGGGCGGTCAAGGCGATCGTGCGGGAACCCGCCCCGAAGGACGCAGCCGCCCTGGCGATCATGCTCGACGTGATCTGCCTCGCGGCCATCGCGGCCCGGCACTGGCACCAGGTCCGCCAGCACGACCAGCAAGCCGAAGCCGCCCGCCAGACGGCAGAGCACCTGTACGCCGCCTACCAGCAAGCCTCATCCCAGCCCACCGCCCTGCTCGCCCAGCGGGGCCGACGCCTGGCCGTACGGGTTCAGCAGCGGCAGATGGCCATCCTCCGCCACGCGCTGCCTGAACTGGCCGAGCAGATCCTGACCGAGCCCACCTGGCCCGCCCTCGCAGCCTCCCTCGCCGACACCCAGGCTGCCGGCCACGACCCAGCCGCCCTCCTCACCGAGGCCGCTACCCGAAGGGAACTCGACACCGCCACCTCCATCAGCGACGTCCTCGTCTGGCGCCTGCGCCGCCTCGCCGACCTGCCACCGCAACCCGCCCCAAGGCAGTCGATAGCTGCTCCTCCCCCAGTCAGGTCAGCCGAACGCACCCAGCAGCGCCGTATTCGCTGAGCCCAACACCTCGCCGCAGGGAAGAGCCCTACGGGGCCAACGCATCACGGCGTTGGCCCCGTAGGGCGCTGTAGCAGCAGAAGAGGATGTTCCCGAGAGGCTGGAGCGCTGCGAACACGCCGAGCTCTGAAGCAGTTGTGCAAAATCTGCGACATCAACTAAAGTCAGAGCCGCACTGGAATGCTTCGATGCGTAGTCCGACCCTAGGAGTCGTCCGCATGAGTATGCCTTCGTCGTCGTGGGCGACTGACGTGTTTGGGAAGCAAGCAGCCGCTGTCCGTCTCGGCGTCGGGCAGGGTCTTCGCAACATGCAGGCCAACGCCCAGGCCGCACAGGACCAAGCCGCGTCCCGCACCTACAACACCTTCGGCACCACCAGGTGGCAGAACCAGTACGAGCGGTTGCAGGACGAGCTCAAAGAGCTGCCCGGTGCCCGCGCGGTCCAGCCCTTCGGCTTCCCCTTCGAACTGATGCTCATCGGCAACGGACTGCTCTATCCGTTCCGGTACTCCAAGACCAAGTCGGACGTACGCAGCGCACGCATCCCTAGCCAGTCCCGGCTGGTACAGGAGCTCTTCACCTTCGCCCCGGCTCCGAAGCATGCTCAGGACCCGTTCGACCTCGACTTCGGGCCGACCGTCTCGACCGCCGAACCGCGCGGCGCTCTGGCAACCGTCCCTCAGGGCACCCAGCTGATCCTGGTGCCCTTCGCGTGCAACGCCTCCGAGCTCCTCGAGGCGTACTGGGGCATCGCGGCGCTCGGAGTGAACCGGCAGCTGGAGTGGGCCACCGATCCTGAAGCGCTCCACCTGCCGCAGTCGGTCACTTCGTACACTCCGCAGCCGATCAGCATTCCGAGCCAGGCCACGGCGCACACCAGCTTCGCCGACGGAACCGAACCCACCCTTACGCTGTCCTCTCGTACCGCCTCGGACCGGGCCCTGCAGGTGCCCGCTCAGACCGAGGCAGAACCCGTCGAGGACCAGACCAGCGAAGACGATGCGACTCACTAAGCAAGACCTGATTCCCGGTACGGAAGAACGAGGCGCCACGCCGCGTGCCATCTCCGACGGCTTCGATCCCACCCGGCTGACGCAAGCCCGTCGGTTGGCGGAGATGACGAAGAAGGACGTGGCGGTACAGCTCGGGGTAACGCCTGCCGCGGTGGGTCAGTACGAGACGGGTGTGTCGAAGCCACGACCTGACTTGGTTCCCCGTCTCGCCGAGATCCTCGGGGTTCCGGTGACGTTCTTCCTGCTGGGACGACCGGCCAATCGGCTCGACGCGTCCATGGCGCACTTCCGAAGCCTGCGCAGCACGCCGAAGTCCCAGCGAGAGCGAGCGCTCGCCTTCGCCGAGCAGGTCTGGGAGCTCACGTACGCGCTGGAACAGCGGATCCAGTTGCCTCTCGTCGATCTGCCCGGTTTCGCCGGCGGGGAGGTCCACCCCGGTGAAGAGCTGTCCACCGACCCCGCGTCCGCCGCCCGCGAGCTGCGCAGGCGCTGGGGCCTCGGTGACGGCCCTGTCACGCACCTCGTGCGGCGGATGGAATCCCACGGGATCGTGGTGGTCATGCCGCCTGCTAGCGATCCTTCCGCGGCGAGCGTGGACGCCTTCTCCACCCGGGCCGCGCGCCCACTCGTCGTACTAACGGCCAACCGGGCAGACGACATCTACCGGCACCGGTTCACCGCCGCGCATGAACTGGGCCACCTGGTGCTTCACGGCGATGCCACCGGTGACAGTCGCCAGGAAAAGGAGGCCGACGCCTTCGCGGCCGAGTTCCTGACCCCTCAGGACAGCATCCTGCCGCTCCTGCCACGGCGAATGGATTTTGCACGGCTGGCCGAGCTCAGAGAGGTCTGGGGAGTCTCCCTCCACTCGCTCGTCTACCGCTGCCGCGAGCTGGGACTGATCTCCGACGCCACGGCCAGCAGGACCTACCAGCGCCTACGCGCTCTCGACGGTCAGCCGGGGTTCACCGCGGAATCGGTATCGAGCTTCCCGGGTGAACAACCTTCGCTGCTCGGACAGGCCTTCGACCTGGCTGCGAAGGAAGCGGGACTTTCCGTCGCCCAACTGGCTCATGAACTGGCCTGGACTAGCAAGAGGGTGCAGGACCTGCTGGGCGTCCAGGAACAGAGGCCGGTGCTCCGGCTGGTCCAGTAGCGGTCGCTGCTCGGCCTCAGAAGCCGCGGGCGAGGCCGAGCACCGCATGTGCAATGCCGCCAGGGCCGGCTCATCTCAGTGCCGGCCCCAGCGATGCGTTGACGTGTCGAGGGCTCAGCGCGTTGCCTCGCCCCCGAGGCTTCCGGAGCTGATGGCACCCCGCAGGACGTGAGCGATCTCCTCAGGCATGAGGTCAATGCTGTCGACCCCCTCCACGGTCAGCGGGATCTCCTCCAGGGCGTATTCGCCGCGCCCCTCGGCGCTGAACTCGGGGCCGGTGCGGTCTTCGAAGGACCATGTCGCGATGCGGGCGAGGTAGAAGAGCTGACGGTCGGTGTCGGACTCCATGGTGTGCAGGAGTCGGACGATGTCGGCCTTCCCCGCGATCTCCTCGTGGATCTCCCGGTGGAGGGCGGCCTCCCGGGACTCGTCGCTCTCCTCGACCCCTCCACCGGGCAGCACCCAGTACACGGGGGTTCCGGGCTTGGTGCGGCGGATGACCAGCATCGTGTCGTCCGCGGTGACGAGGACGGCTCGGACTCGTTCGATCATGTTGGTCTGTCTCCTTCGTTGTTGACGCTCAGCGAGGAAGGACGCCCGTCACTTCCCCCGCGCGCTGGCGCAACAGTGGAGCCAGCTCCCTGTACCAACCGCGGCCGACGGCCTGGAGCATTTCGGCGAGGGCGATCTGTTCGCCGATCCGGCCGGCGGGAGTGTCCAGGACGTCGGCGAATTCGATGCGGATGCGTGCGGCGACGGCGGGGACCCGGAGGCTGTTGACGTAAAGCATGGCCGGGTCGTAGCCGACGGGGACGGCGCCCCAGCGTTCCCAGTCGAGGATGACGAGGGGGTAGTGGGTGAGGTTGGCCCACTGGAGATCGGCGTGGCCGGTGACGCGCTCGGTGATGGTCGGCGCGGGGATGCCGAGGAATTCGGGGAACACGCGGTCCGCCCAGGACTGGCGGATGGTCTCGCGGGGCGGCTCGGCAGCGCTGAGGGCGTCCAGGCTCTCCCGCAGCGTCGCCCACCAGGAGTCTGGGAGACCTGGGTCCTCCGTAAGGTCGGGGGTTTCCGGGGAGATGACGGGCTGGGCGACGTAGTCGATCAGCTCGGCCTCGAAGACGTACTCCCCACCCTGCCATCGGTACAGGTCGTGGAGGTGGGGTCGGGACACCTTGTCCGAGACCCGTTCCTCGGCGAGCGCGATGCCCTCGTTCCGGGTGGTGGGGGTCTTGGCAGCTTCACCGCAGTGGACGCGGAGCCAGTGGCCGTTCTCGGTGCGTGAGCCGATGGTCCGACCGAGCCATCCCCAGGACAGCGGACCCGTCGGAGCGGTCGCCAGATGCGAGGAGGCGGTGGCAAGGGCGTCCTCCATGCGGGCCCTGGTGGTCTCATCCTTGGGCGAGTACATCGGTGACCCTCCTGAGCTGGTCCGGTTCGAGGGGGGAGGCGATGGCCTCCTTGGCGGCCTTCCAGTGCTGCGGCGTACTGGCGGACAGCAGTACCACGTCCAGGCTCGGGCAGGACGCCGCAGCCAGGAGGCAGGCGGCGGCCGTGCTGGTGCCGGGTCGGATGAACTCGGCGAGTTCGGGTGTGGCCAAGTCGAGGAGTTCGCCGCCGTGCAGGGGAGAGGAGCCGAAGGTCAGCAGGCCGGCGGCGCGAGCCTGGACGAGCGGGCCCCGCCCGCCGAGGGCGAGCGCGATCGGGCGGACCATGACGAGACTGACCGGCTGCTGGATGGCGCCGAGGTGGTGTTCACCCGATCCGGCGGCTTCCTTGGCCAGGGCGAGGAGTTCGGGGACAGTGAATGCCTCGTGCTGGAAGCCGGACCAGGTGGCCACTCCGTATCCGGCGATGCGGCCTGCGGTGGCGTACTCCTCCAGCACGGAGAACGCACCGCGCAGCCGCGCGTGCAGCACCGCACGGTCCTGGTCAGCGTGCTCGGGGTTGTGCACGAACACGATGTCGGCGCGGCCCAGGGCCGCGAGGGAGCGATCGGTCTGCCAGCGTGCGAAGCCGGGGTGGAGGCTGTGGCCGACGGCGGCTTCCTCGGGCGTAAGGACTCCGGCCGCCACCGCGGCCTCGCCTTCCTGCCGGGTGAAGAACCCGGTCTTCGTCGCGACCATCACGCGGGGGTGGTCGGCAATGACCGGGCCAAGTGTCCGGTGGGCCGTGGCGTAGTTGGGTGCCGTGTCCAGCCAGACCAGCCCGTCGGAGCACGCGGTGCGCGCCGGCTCCTCGACAGCGCGCACCCGATACGTCCCGAGCCCGAGGGCGGCGGTCACCTGGGCGCCCCGATCACTGCGGCGGCCTGTCCACCGACCAGGGCCGAGACGACCTCGGCGCTCTGGGCAACGGTGAGACCGGATGCGGCGGCGAGGTCCCCGAGCGTGACAGGCTGCCCGCCGGCCAGGCGGTGCAGCAGCGGTGCGGCGGGCAGTGCGAAGGTCCACTCGCGCCCGGCGCCGGAGAAGGTCACCGTCTCGGCGTCCTGGTCCACCCGGGCGCGGGGCACGGTGACCTGGACGGTGATCCCGGGCTCGGGCGAAACCGTCGTCAGGTGCGGCAGGGAAAGGCGCGGGTGCCCCGGGTGTGTGGTGGCCAGCGACTTCTCCCACCGGTCCAGAACCGCCGGGTCCTCCAGAGCGGCCAGCACCTCCTTGCGTACGGCACCCAGGTAGTCCGTCCGCTCTTCGGGGGTGCTGAAGCGAGGGACGTCGGAGCGGACGGTTGCGCTGGTCCGGAGGTCGTCGCACAGCCATCCGAGGAACTCCGCGCCGGTCTGCGTGGCCAGCCCGAAGGTGAGGTGGAGCGATGCGGTGCCCTGGTCGGCGCTCACCGCGTGCCACCAACCGCGCGGCAGATAGAGCAGGTCGCCGGGCGTCAGGACGATGTCCGCGATCGGCTCGCCCGTCGGGGCCTCGGGGGCTTCGACGTCGCGCCAGGCTGGTGCCTGCCGGGTGGGTCCGTAGATCTTCCACCGCTTGGAGCCTTCAAGTTGGAGGACCACGACGTCGTGATCGTCCCAGTGGGTACCGAAGCCCTCTTCGGACGTCCAGGAGGCGTACGCGTTGGCCTGGACGGGGGTCCGGAAGAACCGTTCGAGGCCAGCGGCGGCTGCCCGGACGGGCGGGTGGATCTGGTCGATCGCGTCGATGACGAGGGACGCGCCCTCGGCCAGGCGCGCGTGGAACTCCGTCGGCTGCGGCTGGTACCAGGACACCCCGCGCCGGTTCGTGCGCAGGACGGAGTACGCCGTCGCGGGGACGGCCTCCCCCGCGCGGGAGAGTCTCATGCGGGGCGGCTCCAGCCGGTGCGCGGCGACGATCTCGTTGATGTCGTCCCAGGTCAGGAGATCAGGGACCGTGGTGCCGGCTGAACGGATCACTGCGTGGGCGCGGAAACACGTCTGGGCGAGGAACGTGTCCCCGCCCAGACGCTGCGCCCACGATGCGGAATCAATCACCGTGGGTCTCCTCGGTCGATCAGGTGTCGTTCATGTCCGACTTGCCACCGGTGTTGTCCGAAGCCTCTTCGGCGCGCGACCGCGCCGCGTTGATCCGGCGGACACCGATCAGCAGACCGCTGGCCTGCTCGGTGGGAGCGTTCTCGTTCATCCCGTACTCCTTCCTGATCCTTGATGTGGCCCGCAGGGGTTCCTGCGGGAAATCTGGGGGTGGGGATGGTGCTGCGCGTGCACCTGTGGGGTCAGCGCCCCGTATCGCCGGCGAGGGCGAGAGTGACCACCAGGACGCAGGTGGCTGCGATGTAGAGCAGGACTGCGAGCTGCTGGCGCCATCCCCGCAGGGCCCTGCGGTTCAGCCCCGCTCCAGGCTGGAGGGGTCCTTGACGATCCACTCCGAGCCGCCGCCTTCGGGCCGGGCGAAGACCGCGTTCGCGTAAGAGACACGGGTGGCCGGGTCTTCGTACTCGCCGATGAACTGGACGATGCCCCGCCGGTTTTCCAGCGGGTCGAAGACCGGCGTTCCTTCGCTGACCCAGCCGGGCACGGTCTGACGCTGGCGCGGACGGATCTGAGGGGCCACGGCTCTCTCCTTGGGCTCGGGCTGGCTCTTCGCTCCGGGGGACGCAGCGGGCCGCAGGTGCGACATGGGGTACGGCCTTGCGGCCCGCTGCGAGGGGGAGGCCGCCATTTCCGGGCGGCTGTGACCAGTCAACTGCCGTACGCGTTTGGATGGATGGGCCAGAAGGCATGGCCATTTCGGGGACATGGCCAGGTTTTATGGCCAGGCTGGGATCAGGGCTCTGCCGACGGTCGGGGGATGGCGATGATGACCACGAACGAGGGCGACGGCGTGGAGCCGATCGGGCCGCTGCTGCGGCGCCTGCGCATGGCCGGCGGACGCACACAGGAGGGTCTGGCGGCGGATCTCTCCGCGCGGCGGGGGTACCCGCTAGAGCAGGGCGCGGTCTCCAGGTGGGAGACCCACGAGCGGCTGCCGGACCCGGCTTCACGGGCACTGCTGGCCGCGGAGTTCGGCGTACCCGAGGAGGAGCTCCGCCGGGCCGTCGCTCTCGCCCGTCGCCTTCGCCGACAGGAGCAGAAGGACCAGACCGACCAGGAGAACGAAGTGTTCGACCGCCGCGGATTCATGACGGCTTCGGCCGGCGCCGGGATCGCCGTCATACAGCCCTCTTCCCTGCTCTCGTCAGGACAGAGGATCGGAGCAGACGTTCCGAGGCAGTTGAGCCAGCGCACCGCCCGGCTCCGGCGCCTGGACGACTTCGTGGGCGGTGGCGACACCTACCAGATGTACGTCCGCGAGCTGGCGACCACGACCCGGCTGGCCGACGAGGGTGTCTACAGCGAGACGACCGGCAGGGGGCTGCGGGGAATCATCGCCGAACAGGCCCAACTCGCAGGCTGGGCGGCATACGACGCGGGCCAGTACGAGGAGGCCCGCGGGCACTACATGACCGCCTTGGCCGCATCACGCGCCGCCGAGGACAGCTCTTTGGAAGGCAACTCGCTGGCCTTCCTCGCCTACCTGGAATGGACCGTGGGCGGCGACTCCGGGATCCGCTTCGCCACGGCCGCGTACGAGGCGCTCGGTTCGGGGACGGCACCCGTCGTACGGGCGCTACTGGCCGACCGACTGGCCTGGCAGCACGCGACCTCCGGGAACGCCCGGGAAGCGGACTACGCGCTGGGCCTCGCCGAAGAGGCGATCCACGAGCCCGGCGACGAGCCGGGCCCCGACTGGGCGTACTGGGTGGACCGCGACGAGATCGCGATCATGACGGGTCGGTGTTGGTCGGAGCTGCACCGGCCCCTGAGGGCGATCCCGGCACTGGAGGACGCCTTGGGCCGGTACGACGACTCCCGGTCCCGAGACAAGGCGCTGTACCTGTCGTGGCTGGCGGCGGCCTATCTAGACGCCGGCGAGATCGAGCACGCGACCGCGATCACGACCCGGGTGTTCGACCTCTCCGAGGGACTCGCATCGATCAGACCGATGGGGCGGGCCCGCCTGATGGTCAAGCGGCTGGAGCCCCACCGGTCGCTCGCCCCGGTCGGTGCGCTGCTGGAACGGGCGAAGGGCTAACGGGTGGCCCGGGTGATCCAGTCCAGATACTCAGCGCGGCCGGCGTCGATGGTGAAGGCGATGACCTCCGGCGAGTCGTAGGGGTGGTTGTCCACCAAGTGCTTCTCCAGCGCTTCGCGCCGGTCACCAGCCGTACGGAAGGCCACCTGGAACTCGGCGCCTTCGGAGACCTCGCCAAGATGGCGGTACGTCGTCTCGATGGGCCCCGTCACCTGCCCGGAGGCCGCCAGATTCGCCTCCACCGCCGAGCGCGACAGCTTCCGCGCGGCGTCCTGATTGTCCACGGTCGTGATCACGATCAAGAAGTCAGCCATGGCGGCAACGTACCCGCCCCCGCCGCGCACCTGGGAAGGAACTATGTGGACCGCCGAACTTCATCGTCGCGTCCTCACCTCTGCCTGCCGGTGTGGTGCAGTGCTGCGGCAGCAGCCACTCCCACTCCGGCGATCGTGCAGGTCGTCTTTGCCAGGTCCGAGTCCCCCTGGATGACGGACACGACAGCGACGACGACTCCGAGCACTGCGAGGATCACTGATGTGGCCAACGCGAATAGCCGGACAGTATCGGCCACTCGAGCCCGCCGAAGATTACGGTTCGTGCACTCATCGCATGGTGGTGTGGTGTGGCCAGCGGGGACCGTCATACGCTCCAACGGAGCCTCCTTGCTTGTTATCGGGCACTGAGGCTGCAGAGGGGTTCACCGTGGTCGCCATCTGTCCAGGACATCGGCCGCAGTGATCCCCTCTTGCGCTTCCTGGACCGTAGGGCCTCAGCCGAGTACGCGGCAGGGACAAATCGGCGTATGTGACGGTCTCGTTATGTCAAGCTATGGTGCGGACACGGGGAGTGAAGCCGTGGGCACCGGCGCAAGGCAGTACGTGACGGCCTAGCTATGCCAAGTGATGCCGTAGGCCGTGAAGCAAGTCCTCTCCTGGCGTTTCGTCAGGGCGCCCCGATCGTCCGGCTCCCTCGCTCGCTGCGATACCGCCAATGGGATACGGATCGCCACGGCCCTGGCCGATGCGGCCGCAGTCACTTCCGGCCCCATCCCGTCAACGGTGCGCGCCATCGGAAGAGAAGCGGGGAACCAGTGGCCGCCGCCCTCGCCGGCGGCGGCCACCGCTCCGCTGAGACACCAGGAAGCCAACATTCCGGAACCTCCACCTGGGAACCCCCGGCCGTACTTCTTTCGGAGCACCGGTTGTGGAACGGGTCACGGCCTCACGCGGAAGGACTGTCACAGCCATCCGATGGAGAAACACCAGCGTGGTCGCCCTCCGAGCTAGGCTCAGGAAGAAGCCACTTGCGTGCGCGAAGTCGGCTCTGGGACAGGATGTCGAGACTTGGAGCTCTCCGCGGTTCGAAGGGCCAGAACGCTCCGCTCCACTACACCAACCGAGCCGTGCCCCATCCGTGCCCTTTGGAGCGGTGCACAGCGGTCAATACGAGTATGGGCAGGCCCTCGCGACAGCTGGCTCGGTAGGCCGTTTTCGCAGTTCAGGCGCCTTACCGCTGTCTTGCGCGCCATAGATTCCCAAGCTTATAGCGCGGGTTCGATTCCCGTCATCCGCTCCATGACAAAGCCCCAGGTCAACGACCTGGGGCTTGTTCGTTGTCCAGACCTTTCGGGGCCAGCGTGCCATGCGCGGCTCCGCCGGGCTGCTCGCGTCGGGGCCGGGAAGTAGTGTCGCGAGACGCCCTCGCCGGTCAGGCGTGCTCGTCCGGCGGCTGCTGGGCGCGCTGGACCGACCAGCTTGCCGGCTCGTCGTCCCCGGAGTCCTCATCGCGCTCCGCGTCGGCGGCTGTCCCATGAATCTTGCCCGACGCGTGGTGGACCGGCGCGTACACGGCGTAGAGCTGCAGGGGCTCGTCACCGATGTTGGTGACGTTGTGCCAAGTGCCGGCCGGTACAAAGATGGCCCAGCCGTCCTCGACCTCCCGGTCGAAGTCGAGTCGATCCTCCGTACGGCCCATCTGGACGCGGCCCCGGCCTGCGTCGAGTCGTAGGAATTGGTCGGTCTCCGGGTGCGCCTCCAAGCCGATGTCCTCACCCACCGGGATCGACATGAGGGTCAGCTGAAGGTACTTCCCCGTCCAGGCGACCGCGCGGTAGTGCGTGTTCTCGAGCGTCGCCTTCTCCAGGTCGAAGCTTTGAGGTTCCGGCCCGATGTCCTTGGTGGTCATCCGTCTCTCCCTGTCGACGAAGGCGTTACGCGGTGGCGGTCCTGCGCCGACCCGCGTCAACGTTCCCAGAGCCCCAGGCCTTTCTGACCACAAGCACACGAGCCGCTACCACACACGAGTGACGCCGGGACAGCGGATGGACGCCACATCCCGTTACCGCGGGGCGCCTCAAGGCGTGACCTCCTGTGGCTGGTCGCACAGCTGTGGGTCTGGCGTGGCCGTGGCCGATTCTGCGATGCTTCCGCCTGACAAGCGACGGCGGAACGAGGAAGCCGGTGAGATTCCGGCACGGTACCGCCACTGTGTAGGGGGAGTAACTCCGCCATGGCCACCGCCCCATCCGGGGGTGGGAAGGCCGGAGAAGCGTTGATCCCGAGTCAGGAGACTCACGCCGTCGCACCTCGAAGTACGGGGCGGATTTCCCCAGGAGAGGCGGTGGCACTCGTGTGCCTGCGTACCAATGACGGCGGCTCTGCGCTGCTCGTGGCCCTGTGGGGCCGGGCCTGCCCGGCCTGACGCACGGGCCCGTTCCCTCAGGTTCTGACGACCCCCTTCCTCGGCGGGTCCCTTCCCGTACGCCGCATCACGCGCGCCCCGGAGTGCCGGTGCGCGCTGTCCACGCATGCCACCAGGAGTCACCTTGTCCGTACGATCCGTTACGCCCGGCCGCCGTCAGGCCGCCGCGGCAGCCCTCCTCACGGTCGCCCTCACGCTCACCGCGTGCGGCAGCGACACCGGCCCGCCCGCCGACGCCAAGGCGCAGACCGCCGCCGGCGAGGGCTGCGTCAAGGACTTCGACCCGGCCAAGGACTACTTCCCGGTCAAGTCGACGGTGGAGCACGCCAAGAACTTCACGCTCCGGTACGAGAAGAGCTATCAGGTCCTCACGGTCAACGAGCCCTATCCCAAGGGCAAGCCGGAGTCGTACGTGCTGGTCAAGTGCGGTGCGCCGAAGCCGGAGCTGACGGGTGAGCTGGCGTCCGCGCAGCAGGTCACGGTTCCGGTCAAGAGCCTGTACTCCGCGTCCACCACCCACCTGCCGCTGCTCACCGAGACCGGCACCCTGGACGTCCTGACGGGTGTCGCGAGCGCCGCGAACATCTCCTCCGCCCAGGTGATCGAGCGGGTGAAGGCGGGCAAGGTCACCGAGTACGCCAAGGACCGCACCCTCAACGCCGAGACAGTGATCGGCGCCAAGCCGGACGTGCTGATGACCCAGGGCACCGACGACCCGCAGTACCCGAAGCTGCGTCAGGCCGGCATCGCCGTGGTCGCCAACGCCGAGTGGCTGGAGTCCAGTCCGCTCGGACGCGCCGAGTGGGTCAAGGCGATGGCCGCGCTCACCGGAGCGGAGAAGCGCGCCGGCGAGGTGTTCGACACCATCGAGGGCGACTACCGGAAGGTCGCCGAGAAGGGTGCGCAGGCGGTCGCGGCGGGCAAGCCCGTCGAGGTGCTGCCCGGCACGATGTACCAGGGCACCTGGTACATGCCAGCCGGTGGCAGCTACGCCGCCCAGCTGATCAAGGATGCGGGCGGCACGTACCCCTGGGCCGGTGAGGCGGGAACCGGCAACCTCCAGCTGAACTTCGAGGCCGTGTACGCCAAGGGCGGCGCGTCCCCGGTCTGGATAGCCGACCAGAAGTGGACGTCCACCGCAGACGCGGTCAAGGCCGACAACCGTTACGGGCAGCTGAAGGCCCTTTCCGGCGGTGCGGTCTGGACGAACACGAAGGCGCTGGGCCCCGGCGGCGGCAACGACTACTTCGAGCGCGGCGTGCTGCGCCCCGACCTGGTCCTCGCCGACCTCTTCGCGCTCATCCACCCGGACCAGGCGAAGGACCACGCCTTCACCTTCTACACGCAGGTGCCCAAGGCGTGACGACTCACATGGCAACCGCGCCGACCGCCTCGCCGGACGCCCCGGACACCCCGGTGACGGTACGGCCGGGGCGGCGGCGCCTCGCTGTCGTCCTCGCCCTCGCCGCCGGCACCGCCGCGCTGTTCGTTCTCACCATCGCGACCGGCTCCCACCGGGTGCCGGTCGCGGACGTGGTCCGGGTCCTGTTCGGCGGCACCGCCGAGGACCCGCGATGGACGGTGATCGTCGAGCAGGTCCGACTGCCGCGCGCGCTGACCGCCACCGCCGTCGGCGCCGCCCTCGCGGTGGCCGGCGTACAGATGCAGACCCTGTTCCGCAACGCGCTGGCCGACCCGTTCTCCCTCGGGGTGAGTTCGGGCGCCAGCATGGGCGTCGCCGCAGTGGTCGTCGGCACGGGCGGCGTCGCCGGAAGCTTCACCGGAAACCTGGCCGGCCTGGGGCGCCTGGGTGTCGTACTCGCCGCCTCGCTCGGCGCCGCCGCCGTACTGGCCCTCGTCCTGCTCCTCTCTCGGTGGGTGCAGTCGGCCGTCACCCTGCTCGTCATCGGCGTCATGATCGGCTCGGCGGCCACCGCGGTGGTCGGCGTGATGCTCGTCTACGCCCGGCCCGAGCGCGCTCAGCAGTTCGTCATGTGGGGCCTGGGCAGCTTCAGCGCCACGACCTGGCCCGACCTCCACGTCATGCTGCCCGTCATCGGCGCGGGTCTGCTGACCGCGCTGCTGACCGCCAAGCGTCTCAACGCCTTGCTGCTGGGCGAGGACTACGCCCGCACCATGGGGCTGAACGTCCGCCGCAGCCGCGATCTGGCGCTGCTCGGCACCTCGCTGCTGGCGGGCGCGGCGACCGCGTTCTGCGGACCCGTCGCCTTCCTGGGCCTGGCCGTGCCGCATCTGACCCGGGTGGCGCTGGGGACCTCGGACCACAGGGCGCTCATCCCGGCGTCGATGCTCGCGGGAGCGTTCCTCGCCCTGGCGTGCGCGCTGCTGAGCCAGCCACCCGGCACGGACTCCGTACTGCCGCTCAACGCCATCACCTCACTGTTCGGCGCCCCCGTCGTCATCGCGTTCCTGATCCGCAGCCGCCGCGGCGTACAAGGAGTGGCCTCGTGACCGACACCATGACCGAACCCGTCCAGGACACGGCCGGCGGACCGGACCACCCCGGCGGCCTGGCCACCCAGGGGCTCGCCGTCGGCTACCGCACCCGGTCACCGCGCCGACGGCGAGCCGGACGGGCCGTGCTGTCGGGGCTCGACCTGGAAGCGCGGGCCGGTGAACTGACCGTACTGCTCGGGCCCAACGGCGCGGGCAAGTCCACGCTGCTGCGGACCCTGTGCGGGCTCCTGCCGCCACTCGACGGCCGAATACACATCGGCGGGGCCGACCTGGCGCACCAGCCGCCGGCCGCTCTCGCCCGACGGCTGGCAGTCGTCCTGACCGACCGCGTCGACCCCGGGCTGCTGTCCGTACGCGAACTGGCCGGGCTCGGCCGCCACCCGCACACCGGGTTCACCGGCCGCCTCACGGCCGCGGACCACGCCGCCGTCGACTGGTCGCTGAAGGCGGTGGGCGCGGAACATCTGGCGGACCGGCCGGCCGCCGAACTCTCCGACGGCGAACGCCAGCGCGTCCTGACCGCCCGGGCACTGGCCCAGGAGCCCGAGGTCGTCCTCCTCGACGAGCCGACCGCCTTCCTCGACGTGCCCTCACGCGTGGCCCTCACCGTGCTGCTGCGCGACCTCGCCCGGGACAAGGGCCTCACTGTCGTGGTCAGCACCCACGACCTGGAGCTGGCGCTGCGCGTGGCCGACGCCGTCTGGCTCGTCGACCGCGGCTCCCGCGTCCACGCGGGAGCACCCGAGGACCTGATCCGCAGCGGGGCCGTCGCCGGCGCCTTCGACGCCGACCACCTCGCCTTCGATCCGGTCTCCGGCAGCTTCGGACTGCGCCGCACCGCGCGGGCCGACGTAGCCGTGGACGCGCCACCCGATGTGCTCCCGCTCCTCGAACGGGCCCTGGCCCGGGAAGGACTGGCCGTCGCGGACCCGGGCGACCCGGACGCGCTCACACGGGTGAGCTGCGACGGAGAGGACCGGCTCACCCTCACCGGACCGGACGGGCAGGTCGTCCGCACCCGCAGCTTCCACGAGCTGACACGGACGGTGCGGACATGGTGACCTCCGTCATCACCCCCGCCGTCCTGGCACGGGTCTCCGGCATCGGACCGTACTTCGCCGTGACCACCGGGGCCCGCCCCGTGGGCGGCGGTTTCCGGCCGCTGGCGGAGCTGTACGGCGACTCGGACGTACTGGCGGAGTGCCTACGCGTCGTCTCCGGCCGCTTGGGCACCGACCAGCCCCGGGTGGCCGCGTCCACCCTCCACCTGGGCACCGCCTCCCGGCTCTGGTCGATCGCCCTGGCCTGCGCCGCCCTCACCGGCCGCGTGCCCGACCTGGGCACCGACCGGCTGTGGTGGCGGCTGCCCGCTTCCGGCCCCCTCGACCTGTGGCTGCCCGACCCGCGGGAGGTGGACGAGGAGCCGCTCCCGGCCCTGCACCACACCGTCGCCGTCCAGAACCTGGCCCCGTGGGCCGAGGCCGTACGGCGCGTGTCCGGCGTCTCCCCGCACACCCTTGGCGGCAACGCCGCATCCGCGCTGATCGGAGCCCACCGCGTCCTGCTCGCCAGGGAGCCGCACGCCCCGTACGCCGCAGTACCCCTCGTCCGCGGGCTGCTGGACCGCCCGCCGCTGGCGGGCACCGGCACCTGCCGCACCGCCACCCCCGACGGGCCGCTCGCCTTCCGTCGCCGCAACTGCTGCCTGTACTACCGCGTGCCGGGCGCGGGCACCTGCGGCGACTGCGTCCTCAACCCCAAGGAGAAGACCTCATGACCACCACCGAGCCGACCGTCATCGAGACCCCCGGCGGCGGCACCCAGCACGTCTGGCCCCTCCCGGTCGACGAAGCCACCCTCCTCGACCTCGTCACCACCGTCTTCACCGACCACTGGCAGCACATCCACTTCGGGCCCATCATCGAAGGCGCCGCCTGGGAGGTCGGCGCCCCGGGCGCCCCCACCGCCATCACCATGAACGACGGCTACGCCACCGTCGACTTCGGCGCCTGGCACTTCCACCTCTGCATCGGCGAGCACACCGCCTCCGGCCCCGAACTCGGCCGCATCCGACGCTGCTCCCGCGCCGAGCTCTACCGCAGCATCGGCTCCGACGGAGCCCCCGTCAGCTGGGGAGCCCGCCTCTTCAACGGCCGCGACGAGCAGATGATGACCGTCCTCCTGCCGAACCCCTTCCTCACCGACCGCCAGGACATCCTCGACGCCCCCGACTTCACCCGGCTCGCCGCCTGGGACGCCCTCCGCGACCGCTTCCTCGGCCTCTCACCCGACCCCCTCGACTGCACCGGCAAGGGTTTCCGGCACAGCTCATGAAGTAGGGGCAGCCATTGCATCCACGGGCAGGGCAGGGAGCCGTGCCATAACGTGCCAGTAGAGGCAGTAAGCAGCGGTAAACAAGCAGCCCTTCGAGACACTTTCAACGGGACCGTCGTTGAACGTTTCCGCAGGTCAGGAGCCATACGCAGGCCCAAGTGCCGGGTGATTCCCAAGCTTATAGCGCGGGTTCGATTCCCGTCATCCGCTCCACGACAAAGCCCCAGGTCAGCGACCTGGGGCTTTCGCGTCGCCTAGACCTCTCAGGGTCTGCCGTGCCCTCCGCATGCCCCAACTCCCGCCTGACGT
Source organism: Streptomyces sp. NBC_00239 (assembly GCF_036194065.1). NCBI lineage: Bacteria > Bacillati > Actinomycetota > Actinomycetes > Kitasatosporales > Streptomycetaceae > Streptomyces > Streptomyces sp. NBC_00239. The sequence goes on from NZ_CP108095.1 coordinate 4,047,046, forward strand.
TCGGCAAGATCGTCTTCCTCCGCACCCACGGCGCCCCGGCCAGCTACCGGCAGCACGGCCTCAAGTACCGCTCCGGCGAAGGCATCGAGACCTCCCGCCTCTCCGAGGAGAACCCCGGAGGCCGCCGGTGAACCCCATCGTTGCCACCGCCCTCGACCTGCCGTACCCCAGCCCCGGCGGGAGCGTGGAACTCTTCCTCGGCGTCTGCAGAGCACCACTCACCCACGCACGCAGAGCCCAGCCGGTTCACACTCGCCCCTGCCGGGCTCTGAGAACGGCCGGGCGTCGTCTGGACTACGGCCATGGCTTCGGGACCGTAAGGGGGACAACCAGCCTGGTCTGGTGGGAGACCCCGCGCCGCCCCTACGGCCATATCAGTGGCCAAGGCCTGGTACGGGTGGTCTCGCTCGGCTGCGCGCGGCCCTACGCCACGCGCTCAGCGGCCTTCTCTCCCGCATCTGCGGGCGACCGTGATGGGCTCGACCCCTGAACGGGGGCGAACCATGAACGACGGCATCCGCGTCACCACGAGCCACGATCCAGAAGGCACAGTCATCACGGTGGCCGGCGAACTGGACATGGACACCTGCCCGCCCCCTCCACCAGGCCACCGCCACCGCGGCAGCCAATGGCGCCCCCTTACACCTGGACCTCGTCGGTGTGCCCTTCATGGACGTCTTCGCACTGCACCTGTTGCTCGACCTCCAGCACGACTTCCAGCGGCGTCAGGCATCGTTGACCATCAGCGGATTCCAGCGGCAGCCAACGCGGCTCCTCACCCTCACCTCCAGCGAGCACCTGCAGCTCCGCTGCACCCCGCCACGCAACGTCATCTTCCCGCCAGTCGTCCTGGAGTTGGGGTGCCTCCCGACGCCGGCCTTGAGGCATACAGCCGCACACGCCGTCGACGTCACGACTCGTCGGTGTTGATCACTACACCGGGGCGGAGCCGTGCCAAGCCCCTGGCCCGGCGGGATCGCTCAGAGCGATCCAGCGGCTGACCGGCGCCCTGCCCAAGGCGGGTTGCTGTTCCACGGCTGTCTCCCGACGACACATCAGGCGGCACACGTTGCTCCCGTGGGACGACCGGAGTCCGGAACGGTCCGCACCACCCTGAGCGGAGAAGATTGCGGGAGATCCGAGCCTCACCCTCGCCGTTTCAGCGCCCGTGCCAGACGGGGGAGCTCGTCGTCGGCCACTGCGCGAAGCCCCGACCGCTCGCCGGATCGACCGCGGACACGACGATCAGCAGCGGCACCGGTGTCAGGAACCCGAGCGCCGCGAAACCCAGCGAACGCCGCGACAGGTCGATGCCGCTGCCCCACCCCCACCTGCGCCCGGCCCGCGAGCGGCGGATCGCGCTGCGCAAGCGCCCGAACGGAGTCAAGCGGCCCACGGCATCGACGCGATGCCCTCGCTAGGGCGCACTTGGGCGCGTCTTTGAGCCCGGGGCTTCGGTCGGCTCCTCTGCCGAGGTGCCGTGCTCAGGGGCTTTGCGCCAGCGGGCCTCGCAGAACGAGTAGAGCCCGAAAAGCAGGAGGCCCACCGCCGCGGCGATCAGCAGCACGGGGCCGGCGGGCGTGGCGGCGAACGAACGCAGCGTCTCGTCCATGCCCTTGGCTTCGCCGGGATCGAACCGCACCGCGGCCAGCACGACGAACAGCCCGGCCACCGCCGCGACCACGCCGGTCGCCACGCCGCCGACGATGCCCAGCCCCGCGACGACCCGCCGCGTCGTCGGGCTCATCTCGTCCGTCCGGAGATTCTGCTCGAACTTCCGCATCAGGCTCCGGACCACGATCACCACGCCGACGATGACCAGGACGGCTCCGACCACACCGACGAGAACCCGCCCGAAGGGCCAGGTCAGCACCCTCGCGGTGTAGTCCTTCGACGTCTCATCGCCGGGACGGCCCCCGGCGGACCCGCCGACCAGCGCGGTCTGCACCACCCCGATACAGATCACGGCGTAGAAGACCGCCAGCCCTGCAGAGCCCAGGCGCCGGGTCCACTTGTCGCCGCCCGTCACCGCCTGTCCGAACGCGGCCTCGGACAGCCGCCAGAGCGCCATCGCCGCCAGCCCCACCACCAGCGCCCACAGCAGCGCCCGGCCGAACGGCTGCTCGCCGATGGTCCGCACCGCGCCGGACCGGTCGGCCTCCTTGCCACTGTCGCCGCCGAACCCCATCTGCACGGCCAGCGCCCCCACCAGTACGTAGATCACACCCCGCGCGCAGAGTCCGACCCTGGACAGGACCTCCATGACACGGCTGTTGGACAGACGCCGCCCCCGGGATCCGGCCTGGGCGGCACTGCCGTTCCTTATGGCCATATCTGGCACCTCCGGGGCCCAGCCGTGAGTCGACAGGGCGGGCGCAGTGGTCAGTGTTTGAAAGCGTCCTTGATCTTCGCCCCAGCCTGCTTGGCGTTGCCCCTGATTTGGTCACCACGGCCTTCGGCCCGCAGGTGCCAGCTGCCGGTGACACGGCCGACGGTCTTCTTGGCGCCGCCCTTGACCGCCTCGGCCTTGTGCGCGATCTTCTTGCCGATACTCACGGGTCGCCACCCTTCGTTCTTCTGCCGGGGATGCCCCGTCCAGGGGCACCTCCGCGGTTGGTTGGCCGGCGATCGACCTGCCGGTCTACCGCGGCTCGGATCGGTGCTTGAACGGGTTGAGCCCCCTGCGGCGCTCGCCTTCCGGGTTGGGCTCTCGCGCGCTCGTCGTCTGCGGGCGGGAGATACCGCGCTGGTCTACGACGTCTTCGCGGTCGTTGCCGACAGCGGCCGTCTCGCGGCGCGCCGTGCGTTTGGGGTATGCGTCGTGGCCGCGGCGAGAGGTGCGGCGGGCACCGGCCAGGAGAAGGCTCAGCCCGAGCATGGCCACTGCCCCGACGACGATGCCGTAGAGGAAGAGTGAGCCGGTGGAGCCGGTGACGTGGTAGTCGAATACGGAGAATGCACCGGTCAGCTCGTGGACGCTGCCGTCGTTGGTGACGACGCCGGTCACGCCGACGACCAGCGCGGCGATCAAGAGGATGAGTCCGAGGATGACGAGCATGGCGCGCTCCATAGGTACGCTCGCTGTCTCTCCACGGTAGGACCGCGCTGTCCGGGAAGCCACCGTCGAGGGCGGATCTAGCCTGGGTGCAGGAGGCTTGCGTCACTACGCGAGATCGAGGCACATCATGATCGTCCTCGGAATCATCCTGCTGGTCGTCGGCTACGTGGTCGGCATCTCCATCCTGTGGACCATCGGGATCATCTGGTCGTCATCGGCGTCATCCTGTGGCTCCTGGGATCCGTCGGACACAAGGTGGGGCGGTCGACGGCACTACTGGTAGCCGCCGTGGCCCAGCGGGGGGGGGGGAAGACCACTCCCGCACCTCCGAGACCGGGGACGTGTGCATGACGGCCGTCACGCCACCCTGCCCCCACCCTGCCTTCTCAGCGGAGGTGGCGGCGTCCGGAGCGACGCCCGTGCATACCCAGGTACACCAAGGCCGCCACGAAGACCAGGATGCCGATGAACAGCAGATAGAGCAGGCCTTCGGCGACAGCGCCGATGATGCCCAGCACCATCGCCACGATGACCAGGATCAAGAAAATCTTCACGATGCCGACGCCTCCTCGGGTGGGTAGGGGCTCAGCGGCGGGCGAGCTGCCGCTCGCCGCCCGCACCGGGCCGGTAGGTGAGGCCGTAGTGCTGGAAGACGGCCGCCTCTTCCTCGGCGGGCAGGACGTCGTCCGTGCCGATCGAAGGGCTCTTCTTCACCAGCGCCTTGTCGTAGTCGACCTTGACGTACCCCGGCCCGACGATCGCGCCGTCCAGCGGAACGAAGACCAGCCGGTGCCGGGTGGGCAGCCCCACCAGCACGGTGGCCATGGCCGGCTCGTCCGTGCTGGTGTCCACGTAGACGGCCTCCAGCGCGCCGATCCTGTGCCCGCCCGAGTCGACCACCTCGTGGGTACGCCACTCGCGAATGTCCGCTGCCTGGATCATCCTCAGGTCCCTTCGCACGATCACAGCACGGCCGGTGCACTGCTTAGCCTGCCCCCGCCTGACCGAGGCAACCAGCTCGGCTGCTCGACACCCCCGCCAGTCACACCGGTTCCGTGAGTCTGCTCCGATGGGACTCTCGCCAGACGAACGACCCGGCGTAGTTGTCTCGACCCCACCGCCCTCGCCGCGCCCTCCGCGTGCCCCAAATCGCAGGTACTCCCTGGCCGGAGGGCTCTTCGCGCACCACTTGCACCACCGGGCTCGCGCCGGTCCCGCGCCGCGAGACGCGGTCCCCCGGCCTGCACGTCGCAGCCCGGCGGACGCCCTTGCTCACGTAACGCTGCACTCGGGGGGAATCAATATCTGTCCCCGCGGTCGGAGAATTTAACGGACCCCGCGGGGAGAGTTTTTCCGCACGGCACACGGTGGAGAAATTTACCGCACGAAAAGCGCTGCGGCGTGCTACTGTCGATCTCGGTTGCAGTTTTGGTACCCACAAACTTCAAGCGCTCCAGTCGGCCTCCGCGCCACATTCGAGTGCTTCATATTTCCGGGTCATTTTCCGGCGGGGCATCATCGCGGCGACACGGTGTCCGTACAGTGCGGATGCCGGTGTACTGCCCCAAAGGAGATATGACATGGCATCTGGCACCGTGAAGTGGTTCAACGCGGCCAAGGGCTTCGGCTTCATCGAGCAGGACGGTGGCGGCGACGACGTCTTCGCCCACTTCTCGAACATCGCCGCCCAGGGCTTCCGCGAGCTGCTGGAAGGCCAGAAGGTCACCTTCGACATCGCGCAGGGCCAGAAGGGCCCGACGGCCGAGAACATCGTTCCCGCCTGACGCTGACGCGCATTTCGTAGCTGGGGCCCGCATCCCTCGGGGTGCGGGCCCCAGCTGCACACTTTTCCCGCAGTGGTGTCACCTGCGTGACGAAGCATTTGGGTTACAGCCCGCTCGGCGCTTCACCCCCTCGATTTTTCTTGGTTTCGCGTCCGCATGACGCCATCCCGTCTCGGCGCTTGCGCCCGTACAGAATCCCTGTAGGGCAGAGTCGCTTTCGCATTCCATTCGGCCCGTTCTCGTGATTCCTCGCACTGCGTTTCCGCTGCGGAATTCCTTGATATGTGCCGCATCAAGGAAGGTTCTGAATGAACCGCACACGTACGAACGACCGTTCCTCTCGCACCCGCAGCCGCACCGGCGGCCCCGCTTTCGGCGCTGCCGCCGGTTCGGAGCGGGGCAGCCGCTTCGGCTCGTCGGCCCCGAGCCGTTCCGGAGGTCCGAGCCGCTCCGGCGGCTACGGCCGCCGGCCCGCCGCGATCCAAGGCGAGTTCGCCCTGCCGAAGACGATCACTCCCGCTCTGCCCGCCGTCGAGGCCTTCGCCGATCTCGACATGGCGGCCGAGCTGTTGGCGGCCCTGGGCGCGCAGGGCGTGAGCGTGCCGTTCCCGATCCAGGGCGCCACCCTCCCCAACACCCTCGCGGGCCGCGACGTACTCGGCCGCGGACGGACCGGCTCCGGCAAGACCCTCGCCTTCGGCCTGGCGCTGCTGGCCCGTACGGCCGGACAGCGCGCCGAGCCGAGGCAGCCGCTCGCGCTGATCCTCGTACCGACGCGCGAGCTCGCCCAGCAGGTCACCGACGCGCTCACCCCGTACGCCCGCGCCGTGAAGCTCCGGCTGGCCACGGTCGTCGGCGGCATGTCCATCGGCAAGCAGGCCGGAGCGCTGCGCGGAGGCGCCGAGGTCGTCGTGGCCACGCCCGGCCGGTTGAAGGACCTGATCGACCGGGGCGACTGCCGGCTGAACCAGGTCGCGATCACCGTCCTCGACGAGGCCGACCAGATGGCCGACATGGGCTTCATGCCGCAGGTCACCGCCCTGCTCGACCAGGTCCGCCCCGAGGGCCAGCGGATGCTGTTCTCGGCGACCCTGGACCGCAACGTGGACCGGCTGGTGCGCCGCTACCTGACCGACCCGGTCGTGCACTCCGTCGACCCGTCCGCCGGTGCGGTCACGACGATGGAGCACCACGTACTGCACGTCCACGGCACCGACAAGCACGCCACCACGACCGAGATCGCCGCCCGCGACGGCCGCGTGATCATGTTCCTGGACACCAAGCACGCCGTGGACCGGCTGACCGAGGACCTGCTCAACAGCGGTGTCCGCGCCGCCGCCCTGCACGGCGGCAAGTCGCAGCCCCAACGCACCCGCACCCTCGCCCAGTTCAAGACCGGACACGTAACCGTGCTGGTCGCGACGAACGTGGCGGCGCGCGGCATCCACGTCGACAACCTCGACCTCGTCGTCAACGTCGACCCGCCCACCGACCACAAGGACTACCTCCACCGCGGCGGCCGCACCGCCCGCGCCGGCGAGTCCGGCAGCGTCGTCACCCTCGTCACCCCGAACCAGCGCCGCGACATGACCCGCCTCATGCAGGCCGCCGGCATCACCCCGCAGACCACCCAGGTGCGCTCCGGCGAAGAGGCCCTGAGCCGTATCACCGGCGCCCAGGCCCCCTCCGGCATCCCCGTCGTCATCACCGCGCCGGTCGTCGAACGCGCCAAGCGCAGTGCGGCCTCCCGTGGCAGGCGTCGGCCCGCTTCGACAGTCCGGCGCGCGAGCGTGCGGCAGTCCGCCTTCGATGCGGCGGCCTGAGAAGCACGTGATCAGGAAACTGACCCATCTCTGCAGGAGGCACGTTTTGACGATGATCCAGATGCAGCCCCGCTCGGCGAACGCCGACCCCGTGCACCGCACGGTGGGCGACGCGATGGAGGCGGCCGGTCCCCAGGTCTGTGACGACATGACGGTCGAGGTGGCCCTGGCCGTCATGGCCGGCGCCCGCGCGGGTCATCTGCTCGTCTGCGACGAGGACGGCCTGTGCACCGGGCTGGTCACGCAGGCCCAGCTCGCCGCCATCCGCGACAGCGCGGCGTACACCGACCAGGTCCGCCTCCGCGACCTGCTGGGTGACCGCGGGCCGGTCACCTCACCCGTGACCACGATGGCCGAAGCCGAACACGCGATGCGCTACCGCCGAGTCAATGCCCTGCCGGTCGTCAATGACCAGGGCAGTGCTCTGGGCGTCCTCGCCCTTGCCCGCTGAACCGCCTCACCACGGCACGACCGTCCCCCTCTTCTTCTTCCTGTGAGGCAACATGCGCTGTGTCATCGCCCGTTTCCCGTTCGACCTGACCAAGGCCGGTGTCCTGGAGTCGATGAAGGGCATCAAGCCCGAGCAGGTCGTCGGCGAGTCAGTGATCATCGGGCGCCGTACCTACCCCGTCAAGCAGGTCGGCCAGGTCATCACTCGGCAGGACCGCCGTGACTTCAGCGCCGGTGAAGTCCTCCGGGCCATGACCCGGCTCGGGTTCACCTGCCGCGGCCCCCGGACCGCCATGCCCACGCGCGTCCTCAGCCCACTCCAGCAGGCTTCCGCGATGCTCGGCGTCCCGGTGACCGCCTGACGGACAGGACCGGCGCAAGCCGGCACCCGCACAGCGAGGAGGACCCGACCGGCACAAGCCGGTCGGGTCCTCCCGCGTACCAGGACTTCTTACGCGATGTCGGGTCAGTGGTCGGAGTAGCTGAAATCGCCCATGGTCCAGGCGCTGACATCCGCGATCGAGACGCGGTACATCCCACCCGTCTCCGGGATCCCCACCGTGCCCTGAAGGATGCGGGCCACATGGAAGTGCAGATGAGTGGGCGGTCCCTCGTGGGGTGTCGTGGCGGTGAAGATGGCGGCGAACTCGCCCAGGTGGGCGGAATCCGTCAGGACCTCCGACACCCGCTGCCTCCACACGGCTTCGGGTGCCAGCCGACCGGTGATGACAGCGCCACCGGTGACCACGGTCAGGGACATCTGATTGCTCTGCCCGGACTCCACCAGGGTGGCAACGTCAACGAGCAGCTCGTCAGGCTTCGACATGGGAGCCGATTTTATGCACCGGTAGTCCCGTTCTCTCAACCGGCGGAGCACGACGCCGATCGACGAGCCCCGGGGGGCTCCACGCGCTCGGTCACGTCTCCCGAAGCCCCTGACCTGCTGTGCAGGCCGCTCTGCGCGTCCGGGCCGACCGCGACGGTCTAGCTCTCCTCGACGCGCACGAAAATCTATGACGGCCGGAGTAGACATTGGCCTGTGGCGTGGTTATGGTTTCTCTCGTAGCCCAGGGAGACAGAAGGGCCTGGCAGAGACGAACTGCCGGGCAGCAGTACCCGCAGTACCCGCAGTTGCAGTGCGCAGGACGGCGCGGTGGTGGAGTTCCGAAGCCAGGGTTGTTGCAGGACGGCGACGGGACTGACGACCGGGCCGGGTGGCCCGCAGTGATCAGGGGCCGCCGTGAGCAGTACCAGCAGTTAGCGCAGTGGCAGTACCCGCAAGTGCAGTGCGCAGTACCCAGCAGTGAAGTCAGTGAGCGGTACCTCGGTGAAGGCGTCGGCTGCGGGCGCGCGCACCGGGAAGTTCGGCAGTGGGGTTCCAAGCCAGAGCAGACGCAGGACGGGCGACGGGGCTGGCTGTCGAAGAGTGGCGCTGACGCAGGCCACCAGCAGTACGCAGTACCAGCAGTACCAGCAGTACCAGCAGTAAGCAGTTGATCACCGAGGGAAGAACGGAGGAGCCGAGCACCATCAGGATCGCCCGGGCCGAAAGGCTGAGCCCGGGTACCGCAGGACATCGATAGTGAGGTGGTCTCCGGTCAAGCAACCGCGATCCCCGCACTCCCGGCAGCATCTCGGCCGGGTAGGCGGAAACACAGGGTCGGCGCAGTATCAGGGCCGACGGATGGTGTAGTAGTTCCTTCGGGGCCCTGGTGCCGTACGGCACCAGGGCCCCTCCATGCGTTCCATGAGAGAGGTTCAATGACAGCAGACGACTCGTTCGGCCGTCTCGACGACGACGATTACCCCGCCTACACGATGGGCCGGGCGGCAGACATGCTCGGCACCACCCAGGGCTTCCTCCGCGCCCTCGGAGAGGCCCGCCTGATCACCCCGCTCCGCTCCGACGGCGGCCACCGGCGCTACTCGCGCTACCAGCTGCGCATCGCAGCCCGCGCCCGGGAACTCGTCGACCAGGGCACTCCCATCGAGGCCGCCTGCCGCATCATCATCCTCGAGGACCAGCTCGAGGAAGCCCAGCGCATCAACGCCGAGTACCGCCGCGCCGCCGAATCATCCGCGCCGCCGCCCTCGGCCTGAACCGAGCGTGCCCGTCGGAATCGGCGGGCCTCGGTCGCCGAAAGAGTGCGATTCGGGAGTGCCATTCGGGCGCGGACCCTCCGCCAGGTCCGCCCCTGCGGCTTGCCGGCCGCCATCAGGCCGCCTTGGGCGCCCATCGGGCACCCATCGGGTGCGACCTTCCGCCAAACGGTCTCGGCCAGTTCCACCATGGGTCTCGGCCACCTCTCCACACCATCGGGTGAAGCCCAACTCCTGGGCCGGTTCCTTGAGTTGCTCCAGCGCGTTGCCGTTCCGGTCCCCAGTCCCCAGTCGCCGGGGGCCGCTCAGGACCTCAGCGAAGGAGCAACTTGTGAGCACGTTGAACGGGGCGAATCCGTCGTCCTCCGGTAACGGCAGCGATCGACGCAGTTTCCTCAAGTCCGCCGGCTTCGCCGCCGTGGCGACGGGAGCCGTGGCGGTCGGTGGTGGGCTCGGGCTCGGAGGAGACGAGGCCGCCGCGCAAACCCGTACCAGGACGGCGGGCGGCTCGCCGTCGAAGGTCTCCCTGCCGACCGAGCCGATCGGGAGCATTCCGCGCCCGGCGCACCTGATCCGGGCGAACCAGGACTTCGCCGAGGGACGGATCACCCAGCGAGAACTCGACAAGCACCGTGACCGCGCGTTACGCGACACGATCGAGAGGTTCATCGCGACCGGTTCCCCGGTCATCACCGATGGCGAGCAGAGCAAGCCGAGTTTCGCCACCTATCCGGTCGCGGGGCTGAAGCTGAATCCGGGCGGCCAGGTCGTGCCGTTCGCCGACGGGCACACCCGCCAGCTGCCCCTGCTGACGGAGCGGGACTTCCGGTACCAGGCGCACGGCGGGGACTACCTGAAGAAGACCCGCGAGGTGCTGCGGACGATCCGGTCGATGACCGACCTGCCGGTGAAGCAGGCGGTGATCGCACCGTCCATGCTGAGCATGTTCTACCCGCCCCTGGGGATCAGCGGGTACTCGAAGGAGCAGTTCCACGACGACCTCGTGAACGAGGCGGAGGCAGACCTGCGCGGCTGCCTCGAAGGGGGCGCCCACAAGGTCCAGATGGACTTCACCGAAGGCCGGATCTCCTTCAAGCTCGACCCGGACGGAGGGATGCTGCGGCAGTTCGTCGCCCTGAACAACGAGGTCCTCGACCGCTTCTCCCCCGAAGAGCGGCAGCGCATCGGCGTGCACACCTGCCCCGGCGGAGACCAGGACTCCACGCACAGCGCGGACGTCGACTACAAGAAGTTCCTGCCGAGGTTCTTCGACCTGCACGCGGGGAACTTCTACCTCCAGATGGCCAGCGAGCCCGACCGCCGCAGCGTGCTGGCCCTGGTACGGGATCACCTGAAGCCCAATCAGCGTGTCTTCATCGGGGTGACGGACCCCATCAACCCCCGGGTCGAGACGCCCGAGGAGGTACGCGACAGGGTCCTGGAGGCCGCGGAGTTCATCCCGCTCAAGCAGCTCGGCACCTGCGACGACTGCGGCTTCGCTCCCTTCGCCGACGACAAGTCGACTCCGCGGGACACCGCGTTCGCCAAGATCCGGGCGCGAATCGAGGGCACCCGCCTGGCCGAGCAGCGCCTCGGGGCGTAGCCGTCAGACCGCCCCGAGCGGCCGAGAACCCGTGAAGACCGAGAACCAGCAAGAGAACAGGTAGTTCTGATGGGCATGCTGCACAAGATCGTGACCACCGGCGTGGTCGTGGCCGGAATGACCCTGGCCATCGCTCCGGCCGCATCGGCCGCATCGGCCGAGAACGGGTCGCTCCCGACGGGCCCCGCCGCCTCCGAGAAGCTCCTGGCAGGCCCCGCCGGCGCCGCGGCACTGGGCGGCGGGCTGGCCGGCGGCATCGTCGACAGGCAGGGCGAGACGCTCGGCGCCGCGGTCAAGCAGACCGCCGCCGGAGTCCCCGCTGTACTGCCCCTCCTGACGAGGCCGCTCCGCGCCGGCTAGAGCCTTCGAGCATCCCCCCGACGGCCGGGCGCCCGTCATCAGCTCGTACGAGAAGGCCCAGGTCGGCGACCTGGGCCTTCTTCGCCGGCTAGGGCTTGGTGTTCCGGTTGAGGTGGAAGAGTCCCGCGGAGATCAGGGCCGCGATCGCAGCCGAACGCCGCGAACCGGCCGCCGTGCTGGACCGTTTGCCGGCCGAGGACGGCCGACGGCTCCCACCGGGACACCTCACCGGCGAACCGGGCGCCCAGTGCTGTGACCGCACTAGGATCGCTGACATGGCCCTGATGACCAGTGACGTGGAGCGCTTCGAGACCGCCAGGCCCCGGCTGGAGGCCATCGCCTACCGGATGCTCGGTTCGGCGAGCGAGGCGGAGGACGCCGTGCAGGAGACGTTCCTGCGCTGGCAGGCCGCCGACGTCGAGCGGATCGAGGTCCCCGAGGCCTGGCTGACGAAGGTCCTCACCAACTGGTGCCTCAACATGCTCACTTCGGCGCGCGCCCGCCGTGAGACGTACGTGGGGAGGTGGCTGCCCGAGCCGCTGCTCGCCGGGGACCCGATGCTCGGCCCCGCCGACACCGCCGAGCAGCGCGAGTCGGTGTCGTACGCCGTCCTCGTCCTGCTGGAGCGCCTGTCGCCGGGCGAGCGGGCGGTGTACGTGCTGCGCGAGGCCTTCGCCTATCCGCACCGGGAGATCGCGGAGATCCTGGAGATCACCGAGGCCGCCTGCCAGCAGATCTACCACCGGGCCAAGAAGCACATCGCGGACGGCAAGGCGCGCACCGAGATCGACGAGGCCGCCGCCCGGATGATCGTCGAGGAGTTCCTGGCCGCGGCGACCACGGGCCGCACCGAGCCCCTCGTACGCCTCCTCACCCAGGACGCCGTCTCGGTCGGCGACGGCGGCGGGAAGGTCCTGGCCCGCGCGAAGGCGTTCGAGGGCGCGCGCGCCGTCGCCACGTTCCTGCGCGGTCTGTTCAAGCCCGGCCCGGCCAAGCGGGCCCATGTCGGCGGCGTGGCCGAGATCTACGCGACGACCGCGAACGGCGGGCCCGCCATCGTGGCGGTCGTGGACGGCCGGGTCGTCGGGATCAGCTGCCTGGAGGTCACCGCGGAGGGCATCGCCGCGGTCCGCCACCAGGTCAATCCCGACAAGCTCGTCCGCGCGACCGAGCAGTGGGCGGCCGCGGACCACCCGAATCCGCCGCTCCACACCCTCTGAACCTTCAACGCCTCCGGCCTCGCCGGCCCCGCCGCCCCCACCCCTCCGATTTCGTGTGACGTGCTTCACACCCGGTCCTGTCAGGAAACCCCGGGCTGTCCGGTTCAAGGGACGACACCGCGCAAGACAGCGGCGGAACCCTCCCAGACAGGAGCACGGACATGCAGCACCGCATCGTCGTCCTCGGAGCCGGCTACACCGGAGCCACCGCCGCCGGCCGCATCGCGAAGCGGCTGCACCGCGAGGACGTCGCCATCACCCTCGTGAACCCCGAGCCCGACTTCGTCGAGCGCGTCCGGCTGCACCAGCTCGCGGCCGGGCAGGAGCTCAGGCCCCGCCCGTTCGACGAGATGCTCGCGGGCACGGGTGTGGAGCTGAAGCTCGCGAAGGTCACCGCCGTGGACGTGGACCGCAAGACGGTGACGGTCACCGCCGCGAACGGCCCCGAGCGGGTGGAGCTGGCGTACGACACGCTCGTCTACGCCCTCGGCAGCAACTGGAACGACGGGGGCGTCCCCGGCGCCGCCGAACACGCCCACGAGGTCTCCAGCCGCCCCGGCGCCCTGCGTCTTCGCGACCGCCTGGCCGCCCTGGACGCCGGCCGGCCCGTGGTCGTGGTCGGCGGCGGCCTCACCGGCTTGGAGGCCGCGACCGAGATCGCCGAGGCCCGCCCCGACCTCGACGTCGCCCTGGCCGCCCGCGGCGCCCTCGGCGACTGGCTCTCCGAGAAGGGCCGCACCCACCTGCGGAAGGTCGTGGACAAGCTCGGCATCACGGTCCACGAACACACCGCCGTCGCCGACGTGGCGGCGGACCGCGTGACGACGGCCGACGGCCGCACCCTCCCCGCCGACGTCACGGTCTGGACCACCGGCTTCGCCGTCCACCCGATCGCCGGAGCCACCGCCCTGGAACTCGCCGATCACGGCCGGATCGTGGTCGACGGCACGATGCGCTCGGTCTCCCACCCGGACGTGTACGCCGTGGGCGACGCGGCGATGGCGATGGGCCCGGGCGACAAGCCCCTGCGCATGTCCTGCGCCTCGGGCGTCCCCATGGCCTGGCAGGCCGCCGACGCCATCTCCGCCCGGCTCGCCGGCGCCAAGGTGCCCCGGATCGCCATCCACTACTCCGTGCAGTGCATCTCCCTCGGCCGCAAGGAGGCCCTGATCCAGTCCGTCACCCCCGACGACCGGGCGGTGGAGAAGGCCCTGACGGGGCGCGCGGCCACCCTCCTGAAGGAGCTGATCTGCAAGGGCGCGGCCTGGGGCGTCGCCCACCCGACCGTGGGCATGCCGTCCCGGCGCCGGCACGTCGTACGGCAGGAGACCCGCAGCGGCGCACGCGCGGCGGCGACGGCGGCCTGACCTCGCCGCGGCCGAACCGCGGCCATCGGCTGGGCGTCACCCGTGTGCCCCGCTTCGCGGTCGACATGATGCAGACCGCCACGGTGCGTGTGAGCGTGATCCGAGAGGAATCCGTACCCACGCATCAAGAGGAGTCGCTGTCATGGGCGGTACGCAGGACAAGCACCAGGAGCCGGGCAAGGGGCGCGAGGCACAGGGTCACCATCGACCCGGAGACCCCGCCCACCCCCAGCCGGGCAGGCAGTCCCGCGAACGGGAACAGAAGCAGGGTCAGAAGGAGACCTCGCGCCGCCGCGAGGACGACCTGCTGCGCGAAGAGGACCTGCACGACGAGTCGCTTTGAGCAGAGCGGCACTCGTCCACACGCCCAGAGCCCGGCCGGCCCGCAGTGACCCCGGCCGGGCTCTGTTGCGTACGGGTCCGACGCCGAATGCGTACCGGTCCGACGGCGAACGGGTGAAGGACGATCCGGCCACCGAGCGCTGCCCCGGCCGCCGGGACTCCCGGTCAGGCCGCCGGGCCGCCGGCCCCGCCGGCTGCGGGGTCGGGCGTGGCGGCGATGAGGATCTGGGCGGCCTCGGTGATGTTGTCTGCGCGGACGGCGCGGGCCATCGCCTCGCGGGCGGCCTCCGCGGTGGTGTCCGGGGGGACCACCAGCAGGGCGAAGTGGTCGTTGTCGCCACGGGTGACGAGGACGGTGTCGTCGCCGACGGGGTCGGAGTCGAGGTGCACGACCTGGCCGTCGACGACCAGGCGGGGCGGGAGGCCGTTCCAGGCGGACGCGTCCACGCCCACGCGGGTGATCGGCCCGAGATGCCCCGTCAACACACTGATCAGCGCCGGCAGCTCGGTCTCGATGTCGCGGGTGCGTGGCCACCACGCGCCGTCCAGGAGCCCCTTGCGGGACTGCGTGGTTTCCAGCCGCAGCAGCGCCGTGCCGGGCTGGATCGCCTGGTGGATCGCACTCGGCAGGAGCAGTGGGGGCGTGTGAGGGGTGTCGGAGTCAGCCATGTCGGTCCGCCCGTCTACGGAGTGCGGCCGTGCTGCGTCGCAGGTCGGCGCCGGTGCCGGGTGACGTGCGCGGCCTGCCGTCCTTTTCACGGTACTCCCGCCTCCCGTTCCCCACCGCCCGCCGGAAAATACCTGGTCACACCCGGTCATAGCCGGCCGAACAGGCGTACAGTGAAAGCACCGGGAGCACTTCGCACACCGGCGTTCACGCAGGTGTCGTTTCCGGCGATCGCCAAAAAACCGGGCTGCCGACGGGCAGTCCGGGGGCAGGTCCGCATCATGATCACCGCCCTCGAACGGACCGCGCCGCGCGACCTCGCCGCACAGCTTCCGGCCCGCTTGTCCCTCACTCCGAAGACCATGCTCGCCGGGCAGCTCGACGGCGCCTGGTGGCCCTACTCCCGGGACCTCGAAGCCGAGCTCCCGGTGTTGGTGGCCGCCTTGGTCGAACCCTGGGGCCGCATCACCCGCGTCACCGTGAACCCCTCCCGCTGGCCCGTCGTCCCGCACACGGTTCCCGTGGCCGGGCAGACGCTGCACGTGGGCTGGTTCACCGAACAGGACCCCGACAAGCTGATCCTGCTCTCCTACACCGTCGGCCGCTGGGACCTGCTGGTCGTCCCGCCCGACACCGGCCGCGCGAGCGCGGCCCGCCTGATGGCCGCAGCGGCGATACCGGGCAGTGCCCTCACCGCGGACGTACTGATGGCCAACGAAGCCGTCATCGGAGGCGGCACCCGCGACGCCCGTCTCCGGGAGGCCACCTGGGAGGGCGAAGGCGGGGCCTGCATGTCCCCCTTCGGGCACCCGATGGGACGAAGCGCCCTCCCGCTGCCCGGAAACGGCTGGAGTTGAGTTCCGTGGAGACCATCGTCCTCATCGCAGTGATCATCCTCGCGATCGGCATCGGAATGCGCCTGATCCACCTGCTCAACGCGCAGCACGACGCGCGGATCGCGGCCTACCACTTCAGCGACCCGCTGCCACGGCCTCCCGGTCAACCGGACGACACCAGTCGTCGAGCCCACTGAACGGGTGCCGACCGGTGAGGAACGGACGTTCCTCCGACCGGGGTCAGCGGCCGGGGCGCCACGGCGCCCCGGCCTGCCGGCCTCTCGCCCACCCTGAAGGGACACGCCCACGTGAAGCACATCGAGACCCAGACGCTGCCGTCGCTCGGGCACGCCGAGGTACGGATCATCGCGCACACGCCGGAAGCCGCCCGCGCGGTCGCGGAAGCCCTGCGCGGTTGCTTCGCCGGAGCGGAACAGCGCAGCTACCCCGGCCTCGACGGCGACACACGGCTCCACCTCACCGTGGACACGGCGACGCCCGCCGGCCCCGCCCGCTCGTGGCTGGCCACCAGCCTGCCCCCCGTCGGCGGCGGCCCCCACTCCGACGAGATCCGATAAGACCCGCCCGGGAAGACCCGACGGGCCGTCACGGAGCCCTCCTCGCACACGAAGGGACGCGGTCATGGCCACACTGCGCGAACGCAAGACCTACCGCGGACAGGTGCTCCGCGTCCTGTACGAAGCCGTCGAAGGCAACCGCCTCCTCGGCATCACCGGAGCACGGCTACGGCGCGAACTCCACGTGCCGGAACAGGATCTGGCCGCCGCCTGCACCTACCTGGCGGGCGAAGGGCTGATCACCGTCGACTGGGAGCCGGGCAACACCCCCGCGATGGTCACCCTGACCCACGAGGGAATCAGACGCATGGAGGCCGAGGAGGAAGAGCGCGGCTGACATCCCCTCACACGCGTCACACGCGAAGGGGGCTCCGCTCCTCCGTACGCGTTCGGCGGCCCGGGGAGCCGGCGGGGTACTCATCGGCGGTCCTGAGGCGGAAAGTGAGTACGTGTACTCACGTGCGGGACGGCGGGCCACCGGCAGGCTGCGGTCATGCGAACGATCTCCCTCCCGAAGCCCCTGATCGCGGCCGTGCTCGGCGCCCTGGCCCTCTCCGCCTGCGGCGCCCCGCACGCGGACGCCGACCGGTCCCCCGCCGCCAAGGCCCGTCCGGCCGCCGCGTCGCACGCCTCCGGCGCCGAGGAGGCGGAGATGCGTTTCATGGAGCTGACGGCCCGGATCCTGACGGACTGCCCCCCCCCCCCCCCCCCCCCCCCCGGAGCCCCCGCCGACAAGGGCGCGGCCGACGCGCCCCTCCCCCCGGACGCGTGGAGCGAGGCCCCCCGTCCCGAGGACCTGCCGGGCGGCTCCGGACCGGTCACGCCCCGCTACGGCCCGGGCGAGACGCCGCCCGGCACGCCGGACGCGGACGGGGCCGTCCCGGTCCCGTTCGACGACCCGGCGACGGCCGCTCCCGACGCGACGCCGGCCCGCCCGGGCACCGCGGCGCAGGCGCCGCTGTCCGAGGCGGAGCGCTGCGTCGGAGACCGGCACGCCCGCCGGATCACCGAGGCCCTGCGGAAGGCCGCCCCCGCCGACCACCAGGCGCTGCGGACCGCCCTCGTCGGGCTGGACTACCCGGCGGCCCGGATCCACCGCCTGCCCGACGGCGACACCACCCGGGTCGACCTGCGCTTCATGGGCGGCCGCGCGGTCCTGGACATCACCGGCACCGGCCCGGCCCCGACCGTCACCCTGGCATCGGAAGACACCGCCGACACCACGGCCCGCCGCACCCCGTGACCTCCCCGAGCACGGGCGACCAAGACCCCGCGGCCTCGGGGGCTGTTCCGCAACATGACCCGCGCCCCGGGCAGCCCGGACAGGGACTGACCCACGGGTGACCCGTGCCGATGACCCCGTGGCGACGGCTCCGTGCCGATGAGTCCGTGTTGGTGATCCGGCGTTGATGACCCGGCGTTGATGAGCCGGTGTTGATGACCGCGTGCCGCCGATCGCGGTTTTCCCGTAGCGGTGACCGGGGGGGGGTGGGAAGAGGGAGCGCCCACCTCTTTCCATGATCAAGATATAGCCCACCGGGGGGCTTGCGGCAAGACCCCGGTGGTGCCGCAGAATCGCCCACCTAAGCCGAAGTACGAGGCCACAGGGGGTGCGGAGTGCGGGTGTTGCTGTCTGCCTACGGGGCGCGCGGGAGCGTCGAGCCGATGGTGGGGCTGGCCGTGCGGCTGCGGGAACTGGGCGCCGAGGTGCGGGTGTGCGCGCCGCCGGACGAGGAGTTCGCGGAGCTGTTCGCGGGTGTCGGGGTGCCGCTGGTGCCGGTCGGCGCCCCGGTGCGTCCGCTGGTGACCACGGTGGTGCCGGGGTCGGCGGCGGGGCTGGCGCAGCGCATGGCCGATCTGATGGACGCGCAGTTCACGGTGCTGGCCGCGGCGGCCGAGGGGTGCGACGCGCTGGTGGCGACGGGGCCGTTGCCGGTGACGGCCGGCGCGCGGTCGGTGGCCGAGCGGCTCGGCATCCGGTACGTGCACGCGGCGCACACGCCGGTCGGCCTGCCGTCGCCGCACCAGCCGCCGCCCGCGCGGCGGGGCCGGCCGTTGCCGCCGGGGGTGCGGGACAACCTGGAGCTGTGGGAGGTGGACGCCCGCAACGCGAACGAGATGTTCGGCGCCGCCCTGGGCGCCCGTCGGGCGGCGGCCGGCCTCCCGGCGGTCGACAGCGTCCGTGACTACGCCTTCACCGGCAGCCCTTGGCTGGCCACGGACCCGGTCCTGAGCCCGTGGCGGCCGACGGAGCTCGGTGTGGTGCAGACCGGTGCGTGGCTGCGGGCGGACGAACGCCCGCTGCCACCCGAGCTGGTGACGTTCCTGGAGGCCGGGACGGCTCCGGTGTACGTGGGCTTCGGCAGCACGCCCCTGGGCGCCCGTGCGAAGGGCATGGCCCGGGCGGCGGTCGAGGCGGTCCGGGCGCAGGGCCGCCGCGTGGTGGTCTCCCGCGGCTGGGCCGGGCTGGACCCGGTCGACGACCGGGACGACTGCTTCGCCGTCGGCGAGGTCAACCAGCAGGCGCTGTTCCGCCGGGTCGCCGCCGTCGTGCACCACGGCAGCGCGGGTACCACGACCACCGCCGCGCGGGCCGGGGCGCCGCAGGTCGTGGTGGCGCAGGGGGCGGACCAGCCGTACTGGGCCGGCCGGGTGACCGGCCTCGGTATCGGCACGGCACCCGACGACGGGCCGGTTCCGAGCAGCGCGTCCCTGTCGGCCGCCCTCCGGGCGGCCCTGGCCCCCGCGACGGTCGCCCGGGCAACTGCCCTTGCCGGCACGGTCCGTACGGACGGCGCGGCCGTGGCCGCCAGGCTGCTGCTCGACTCCGTCGGCGCAAACCCCACCTGCCCGTAGCCCGAGAAATCGAAGATTCACAAGAATGAGGGTCGCTGCATGCGCGTGTTGTTGATGGCGTACGGGTCGCGCGGGGACGTCGAGCCGATGGTGGGGCTCGCGTTGAGCCTGCGGGCGCTCGGCGCGGAGGTGCGGGTGTGCGCGCCGCCGGACTTCGCCGAGCTGCTGGGCGGTGTGGGGCTGCCGCTGACGCCGGTGGGCGAGCCGTTGCGGCCGGTCGTGAAGGCGGTCGTGACCGGGACGGCGCCGCCGAAGGCCGAGGGCCTGGCGCAGCGGGTGACCGCGCTGCTCACCACGGCGTACGACGCGATCGCCCCGGTGGCCGAGGGCTGTGACGCGGTGGTGGCGACGGGCCTGGTCCCGGCCGTGGCGGCCGCGCGGTCGGTGGCCGAGCAGCTGGGCATCCCCTTCCGGACGGTGGCGTACTTCCCGGCGTACCTGCCGTCGCCGCACCACCCGCCGCTGCCGTGGCCGGGCCGGCCGCTCCCGCAGGACGTGACCGACAACCGGGTGCTGTGGGACCTGAACGCCGAGAGCCTGAACGCCCTGTTCGGCGGGGCGGTCAACGCCCACCGCGCGTCGATCGGCCTGTCCCCGGTGGACGACGTGCGCGATCACGTCCTGACCGGCCGGCCGCTGCTGGCGGCCGACGCGGTGCTCAGCCCGTGGCCGGAGCCGTCGGACCTCGACGTGGTGCAGACCGGCGCGTGGATCCGGCCGGACGAACGGCCGCTCCCGGCCGGGCTGGAGGCGTTCCTGGACGCCGGCGAACCGCCGGTGTACGTGGGCTTCGGCAGCATTCCGGTGCGCGAGGCGGAGGACGTCACCCGGGCGGTCGTCGAGGCCGTCCGCGCGCAGGGGCGCCGCGTCCTCCTCTCCCGTGGCTGGGCCGACCTGGAACCGACCGACGACAAGGACGACGTCCACGTGATCGGCGAGGTCAACCAACAGGCGCTGTTCGGGCGGGTGGCCGCCGTCGTGCACCACGGCGGCGCTGGGACCACGACGACGGCCGCGCGGGCCGGTGCGCCGCAGGTGGTCGTGCCCCAGCTGGCGGACCAGCCGTACTGGGCCGCGCGGGTGGCCGAGCTGGGCATCGGCGCGGCGCACGACGGCCCGACGCCGACCTTCGAGTCCCTCTCGGCCGCGCTCGGGACCGCGCTGGCGCCCGGGACCCGGACCCGGGCGGAGGCCGTGGCGGACAGCATCCGCACCGACGGGGCGGCGACGGCCGCGAAGCTGCTGCTCGACGCCATCGGCCGGGAAAGGCCGCCCGTGTCCGCGTGAACCCGTCCGGCCGGGTCGGAGGCGCGGTCGGAGGCGGCGCCGACCGGCCGGCGGGGAGGCCCGGGGACTGACGCTCGGGCCGTCGTCACGGCGGCCGGGCCGTCACGGCGGCGGGTCCGTCACGGCGGTGGGTCCGTCACGGCGGCGGGGGCGCGGCCCTCGGGGTGCGGAGCCAGCGTGCCGGCCGGGGCTCGTGGACCAGCACGTAGCCGATGGCGATCGCGAGCGTGATGACGACGAACAGCCCGATCAGCCAGGACATCAGGACGAACACCGAACCGAGGCTGCCGAACTGCCGCATGCTGCGCTCCACCGCGTGCGGCATGTAGAACATCGAGGCCGCGGACAGCAGCTGCACCCCGACGCCCGCCAGCACGGCACCGGGCAGCAGCGGCAGCCACGGAATCCGGGCACCGAGCAGCAGGTGCTGGGTCCACCACCACAGCAGCGTGCCGCCGGCCGCCGCGAGGACGGCGCCGGCGGCCCGGCCGGCGCCGAAGGCGTCCTGCACCAGCCCCTGGAAGACGAGTGCGGCCAGCCAGACGGTGAGCCAGGCCACCCACCGCCAGGCCGCGAGCCGGGCCTTGGCCTTGGGGAGGTGCCAGGAACGCTCGCACGTCGCCTGTAGGGCGCGGCTGCAGGCGGTGGCCGACAGCAGCGTGACCACGATCCCCACCGTGCCGGTGCTCGCGATGGCCGTGGTGCCGGTGGCGGAGTACACCTCCCGCACCTGGTCCAGAGCGGCGTCCTGGAGCCCCAGCGTCCTGCGGATCGACAGGACCAGCTGGTCCTGCATCCAGTCGGGGGCGAGGGCGCCGATGACGAAGAGGGCCGGCAGCGCCCCGAGGAAGGCCTGGGCCGCCAGTCGGAACGCGCAGTCCAGGATCTTGACGGCCGCGAACTGCTCCAGGAGCCGGCCGAGCAGCGGGGTGTGCCTGCGCATCCACCGGGGTACGACGAGACGCCGCGCTCCGGATCGCGGCCCGGACCGCGGCCCCCCTTCCGGGCCCCCTTCCGGGCCGCCTTCCGGCCCGTGCTCCGGTTCGGGCACGGGCAGCGCACGCGGCACGGGCACGGTGAACTCCTCACGGGGACGGTTCCCGACGTCAGTCCCCCACCCTTCCACGCAGGATGAAGAAATGCAGTTATATCCGGCATTTCGCCGCCCGGTCCCGTCCCTCCCGTGATTGCATCTCTCCCCGAGGCAGCGCCGCGCCCGTGAAGGAGGCCGCATGTCCCGCAGGCCGACTCGCGAGATGCGCCGGGACTTGGCCCAGCTCGTCTGCGCGGCCGCCGGGCTGGTGCTGGGGCTGCTGGTGCCGCTGCTCCACGCGGGGCCCCAGGTCGACGCCCGGCCCGTGGTGAGCCTGCTGTTCACGCTCGGATTCGGTGTCATCAGCCTGGTGAGCATCATCTACTCGATGCTTTTCCTGGTCGTGCAGTTCTCCGCCAGCACCTTCACTCCGCGCCTGGGCCTGTTCCGCGACGAACCGATCGTCTGGCGGCTCTTCGCCTTCAGCGTCGGGGTGTTCGTCTTCTGCATCAGCGCGGCGCTGGTCATCGGCGCCCGCGACCGGGTCTCGCTCCTCGTCCCCTGTGCGGCCGTGGTGCTCTCCCTGACCGCCCTCGCCCTGATGAGGACGTTGCAGATGAGGGCGTTCGGCTCGATCCAGCTCGGCCACGCCCTCACCGCGATCACCACCCGCGCGCACCAGCTCTTCGACACGCTGTACGTACGCCCGTACGCCCCCGACCCCCCGGCCGGGTCGCCGCCCACGCAGCCCCCGGAGCACTCCGAGCGCCCCGTACCGGAGGAGTACGGGTCGTACGGGTCGTACGAGGCAGTCGCCTGGCCCGGTCCGGCGCGCGTGCTCCAGCAGATCGACGTGCCCGCCCTGGTCCTGGCGGCGCGGCGGCACGACTGCGCGGTCGACTTCCGCGTCGCCCCCGGCCGTACCGTCTCCCGGGGCATGGCGCTGGCCGCGGTGACGGGCGCTCCCCCGCCCTCCCGGGCCCTGCGCGACGCCGTCGTCACCGGCCTGGTCACCGGCGTGGAGCGCACCTTCGACCAGGACCCCGAACTGCCGTTCCGACTGCTCGCCGACATCGCACTGCGGGCCCTGTCGGCGGCCGTCAACGATCCGGCGACCGCGGTGGACAGCATGGACCGCCTGGAAGACCTCCTCACCCGGCTGGCCGACCGCGACCTGGACGTCGGCCGCTTCGCCGACGAGGCGGGCCGGCTGCGGGTGACGGTCCCCGTCCCCGGCTGGGAGCAGTACGTACGGACCGCCGTCGACGACGTCGCCTTCGCGGCGGCCGGCTCCCCGATGGCTCTGCGCAGGATGCGGGACCTGCTCGGCCGCCTGCTCGAAGCGGCCCCCGAGGACCGGCGGCCGGTACTACGGGAGCGGCTCCAATGGGTCGAGCGCACCGGGAGCGGCGCGTTCCCGCTGGTCTGGACGTCGTACGAGGACGGTGGCCGTGCTGCTTGACCTGTTCCTCATCGGCCCGGTGATCACGGTCCACCCGTTGCCCATCGCGGCCTTCGCGCCGGTGGTGTCCGCGCCCAGGAAGGTGCGGAGCGGGCTCGCCTCGGAACATCCCGTCGCGTGCGAGGTGCGGGCATGAGCGTGGAAAGCTCAGCCCGGCAGCGCCGACGCGCCCTGGCAGCCACCGTGCTGCGCTCGCTGGGCTCCGTGGTCCTGCTCACGGCCATGTTCTACGCGGCCCCCCTGGACCGCGGGTTCGGTGTCCTGACCGTCGTGACGCTCGGGCTCGGCCTCGTGACCTTCGGGCTGGTGGTCGCGTGGCAGGTCGCCGCCATCACCCATGCCCGGTACCCGCGGCTGCGCGCCATCGAGGCGCTGGCCACCGCCGTACCGCTCTTCCTGCTGCTGTTCTCAGCCGCATACGTCCTCCTCTCCCAGGCGGTGCCGCAGTCGTTCTCGGAACCGCTGAACCGGACGGGCGCCCTCTACTTCACGGTCACGGTGTTCGCGACCGTGGGCTTCGGGGACATCGTGCCCACCAGCGAGGCGGCCCGCGCGCTGACCACCGGGCAGATGGTCGCCGACCTGATCGTGGTCGGGGTGGTCGCCAAGATGCTGTTCGGCGCGGTGCAGATCGGCGTGAGCCGGCGGGCGTCGGGTTCCCCGGGCGGCGCGGGAAGCGGCCCGGGCGGATCATCGATCGGGGGAGCGGAAAGGAAATGACCCATGCCGCAGTCGCATCCCGGGGCCGAACCGCCCGCCGCGGGGAGGCCTGCCGGTAAGCCCGGCGGCGGCCCCGCCGGTCCGCCCGCAGCGGCGCAGCCGGAGGAGGCGGAGGTCCTGCGGCACCTGCTCCGCAGCCCCGGATACCTCAAACTGCTCGGCTTCTGCGCCCTCATCGGCGTCCCGGTGTCCCTCGCCGCCTTCTGGTTCCTCGTCGCGCTGCACAAGGTGGAGCACGCGCTGTGGACGGACATCCCGGAGGCGCTCGGCCACGACACCCCGCCCTGGTGGTGGCCGCTGCCGCTGCTGCTCCTCGCCGGCACGGTCGTCGGCCTGGTCGCCAAACACCTGCGCGGCGGCGGCGGGCACGTCCCCGCGTCCGGGCTGCACACGGGCGGCGCCACGTCGGCCGCGCTGCCCGGGGTCGTCATCGCGGCGCTGGCCTGCCTGCCGTTCGGCGCGGTGCTCGGACCGGAGGGCCCGCTGATCGCGCTGGGCGGCGGGCTGGCCGTGCTGTTCCGGAACCTGGCCCAGGTGCCGGCCACCGCGCAGAGCACCGCGCTCATGGGCGCGGCCGGAGCGGCCGCCGCGGTCGCCGCGATCTTCGGCAATCCGCTGGTGGCCGCGGTGCTGCTGATCGAAGTGGCGGGCGTGGGCGGGCCGCAGCTGTTCGCGGTGATGCTGCCCGCCCTGCTGTCCAGCGGAGTCGGCTCCCTGGTCTTCACGGGCCTCGGCCGGTGGACCGGGCTGGCGACGGGCAACCTCTCCGTGCACCACGGCGGGCCGCTGCCCCGCCTGGACGCGGCGGACGTGGTGTGGGCGGTGGTCATCGCCGGGGCCCTCGCCGTCGCCCTGCACCCGGTGCTGGCCGGAGCCCGGGCGATCGCCGGGTACGTCGCGGCCCGGCCCTTCGTACGGACCGTGCTGTGCGCGCTCGGCGCGGCGGCCTGCGCCTGCCTGTACGCGCTGATCACCGGCCGCTCGCCCGGCGAGGTCGCCCTGTCCGGGCAGGCGACGCTGGCCACACTGGCCGCCGACCCGCACGCCTGGGGCGTCGGCGCGCTGCTCGCCGTCCTGCTGTTCAAGGGCGTCGCGTACGCGCTGTGCCTCGGCAGTCTGCGCGGCGGTCCGGTGTTCCCCGCGCTGTTCCTCGGCGCGGTGGCGGGCGTACTGCTCGCGCCGCTGCCGGGCCTGGGGGCCGTACCCGCGATGGCGGCGGGCCTGGCCGCGGCCGCGGCGGCCACGCTGCGGCTGCCGGTGAGCAGTGTGGTGCTGGTGGTGCTGTTGCTTGGCAGCGCGGCGATGATGCCGGTGGTGATTTTGGCGGTCGTGGTGGCGTTCGTGGTGACGGAGCTGTTGCCGGTGGCGCCTGGGGCGCCTGCGGCGCCGTAGTGAGGGCGCCCCAGGCCGGGGCGTCGGCCGGTACCCGGCCCCAGCCGGGTCGGACTTGGGGCTCCGCCCCAAACCCCGCGCCTCAAACGCCGGCGGGGCTGGATGTTGGCCCTCAGGGCGCCGGCGAAGCTGAAGGGCGTGCCCCGGTCAGCCCGGCGGGGCTGGATGTGGCCCCTCAAGGCGCCGGCGAAGCTGAAGGGCGTGCCCCGGTCAGCCCGGCGGGGCTGGATGTGGCCCCTCAAGGCGCCGGCGAAGCTGAAGGGCGTGCCCCGGTCAGCCCGGCGGGGCTGGATGTGGCCCCTCAAGGCGCCGGCGAAGCTGAAGGGCGTGCCCCGGTCAGCCCGGCGGGGCTGGATGTGGCCCCTCAAGGCGCCGGCGAAGCTGAAGGGGCGCCGCGGGCGGCCGGCGGGGCTGGATGTTGCCCCTCTGAGGGGGCGGGTCAGTCGGTGATCGGGATGGGGTGGGAGGGGGCCGGGTCGGCGGGGGCGTTGCGGGGCGCCGGGTCGGCCGGGGTGGGGGCGTTGCGGGGGGCCGGGACGGCGGTCTCGTCGTGCGGGGGGTTCATCGTGGACAGGAGTTGGCGGGCGAGGCCCAGCCCCGTACCGCCCATCGTCAGCGCCTTCGCGAACATCTCCGACATCCCCTCGGCCCCGTTCAGCAACACCATGTGCTCCACGTTCCCGAATGCACTCGCCCCCGCCTCCACGATCTTCGGCCAGTTCTCGGCGAGCTGCTGGGCGACCACCGCCTCCTGGTTCTCGGCCAGCGCCGCCGCCCGCGCCTTGATCGCTTCGGCCTCCGCGAGGCCCTTCGCCTTCGCCGAGGCAGCCGCCGCCAGGCCCCGCGCCTGGGTCGCCGCCGCCTCCGCCTCACCGGTGGCCCGGGTCGCCGTCGCGGCCGCGAGGCCGCGCGCCTCCGTGGCCTGGGCCTCGGCGGCCGCGGCCGTCTTCACCCGGGTCGCCTCGGCCGCCGCCGCGAGTTCCGTCTCCTGCGCCTTCGCCTGCGCGGCCGAGATCCGCGCGTCGCGTTCCGCCTCGGCGATGGTCCGCTTCTCGTACGCCCGCGCGTCCGCCGGCTTGCGCACGTCCGCCTGGAGCTGCTGCTCGCGCCGTTGCGCCTCCAGCTGCGCGACCCGGGTCTCCTGGACCACGACCTCCTGCCGGGCCGCGGCCTCTGACAGCGGTCCGGCCAGCCTCGCGGTGGCCGCCGCCTTGTCCCGTTCGGCCTGGTAGCCGGCCTGGAGGATCTCGCTGTCCCGGGTGGCCTCGGCCATCCGGGCGAAGGCGGTCTGTTCGGCCTCCGTCGCCAGCCGGTTCGCCTCGGCCTGCGCGATCCGCGCGTCCCGCTGCACCGCCGCCGCGTGCGGCATCGCGAGGTTCTTGATGTAGCCGGTCGGGTCCTCGATCTCGTGGATCTGGAGCGAGTCGACGATCAGGCCCAGCTTCTCCATCTCCGTGCCGCAGGCCGCGCGGGCCTGACCGGTGAGCTTCTCGCGGTCCCGGATCATGTCCTCGACCGTCAACCCGCCGACGATGGACCGCAGATGGCCGGCGAACACGATGTGGACCCGCTCCGGCATCAGCTTCTGCTGGTCGAGGAAGCGGCGGGCCGCGTTGGCGATCGAGACGAAGTCGTCGCCGACCTTGAAGATGACCACGCCCCGCACCTTCAGCGGGATGCCCTGCTGGGTCACGCACTCCACCGACAGCTGGGTCTCGTTCAGGTCCAGCGACAGCTTCCGCACCGCCTGTACGCCGGGCACCACGAAGGTGCCGCGACCGGTGACGATCCGGAAGCCCATGCCCTCGCCCAGGCCCTCGGTCTTGTGTGTGGAACCCGAGATGACCAGCGCCTCGTTGGGCTCGGCCACCCGCCACATCAGCTTGAACAGGCCGATCACGACCGCGATTCCGGCGAGAACGGATCCCGCCACCACACCGATGACCATCGGCATTCGCCCCCTTCGTGCGACGCCGCACGGCGTCGACGAGGGCGATTGTGCGCCCGCCCGCACCGGCGCAGAAGATCCCGGGAACGGCTTGTCGCCATCTTGATGCGCAACGGGGTCCGCGCGCGGACAAACGCGCGGACAAAGACGCGCCGCGGGGCGCCGTAAGCCCGTACGCCGCGGGCGGCCGTCAGCCGTACGCCGGGGGCCGCGTACGTCAGCCGTACGCAGCGGCCACGTACACGGTGCGCGGCGGCATGTACTCGACCACCGTCACCACCGACCCGACCTCGAAGCGCTCGCCCGCGAGCGCCGGGTGCGCGAGGAAGGCCTCCGCGCCGCCCCGCACCGCGATCATGACCTCTCCGACCGTGCCGGGCCCCACCGTCCCGGTCACCCGTCCGGACCGCCCCACCATGTCCTCAGCCATGCCCGGAGCGTAGCCGGGGGCCGCCCGCGCGGACGTCGTGCCGGACAACCTCCCCCACCACGCAGAAATCTGAAAGACCGTCACATTCGGCGGGTCGCGGCACTAGGAACCTCCGGGCCCGCTCGCTACCCTCCGCGCATGATTTCCACGGTTGTCTGGGGTACCGGCAACGTGGGCCGCGCCGCCATCCGAGCCGTCGAGGCCCACCCGGACCTGCAACTCACGTCCGTGCTCGTCCACAGTCCCGGGAAGGTCGGCCGCGACGCGGGCGAACTCGCCGGGCTCGACCAGGTGTTGGGGGTCGCCGCCACCGACGACATCGAAGCCGTACTGGCAGCCCGACCGCAGGCCGTCGTGTACGCGGCCTCCGGCGACATCCGCCCCGACGACGCGCAGGCCGACGTCGTCCGGGCCATCCGGGCCGGCGCCGTGGTCGTCACCCCGGCCCTCTACGCCTTCTACGACCAGCTGGGCGCCCCGCCCGAGCTGCGCGACCCGGTGCTCGACGCCGTCGCGGCGGGCGGCGGCTCACTCTTCGTCTCCGGCGTCGACCCGGGCTGGGGCAACGACGTCCTGCCCCTGCTGGTCAGCGGCCTCGGCAGCACCGTCGACGCGATCCGCTGCCAGGAGATCTTCGACTACTCCACGTACGACCAGGAGGAGTCGGTGCGGGTGCTGGTCGGCATGGGGCAGCCCATGGACTACGACCCGCCCATGCTGCTGCCCTGCGTCCCGACGATGGTGTGGGGCGGCCAGATCCGGCTGATGGCGCGGGCTCTCGGCGTCGAACTCGACGAGATACGCGAGACCTTGGACCGGCGCCCGCTCGACGCGGACGTCACCACCCGCACGATGGGCGAGTTCGCGGCCGGCACCCAGGGGGCGGTGCGGTTCGAGGTGCAGGGCATCGTCGAGGGCGAGCCGCGCATCGTCATCGAGCACGTCACCCGCATCCACCGGGACTGCGCGCCGGACTGGCCGGTGCCGCCGGACGGCGGGGACGGCGCCCACCGGGTGATCGTCGAGGGCCGGCCGCGCATCGAGGTCACCGTCGAGGCCTCCGACGAGGGCGAGAACCGCTCCGCCGGCGGCAACGCCACCGCCGTCGGCCGGCTGGTCGGCGCGATCGACTGGCTGGTCGCCGCGGAACCCGGACTGTACGACGCACTCGACGTCCCCCTGCGCCCCGCCGTCGGCAGACTCGGAAGGAAACGGCCGTGAACATCGACATCCCCGAAGGCAAGCACCCCATCGAGTACGTGTGGGGCGACATGGTCCCCGAGATCGGGATGGCGGCCTCGAACTTCTCGCTGTCCGTGTACGCCCACACCACCCTGGGGCTGCGCGAGTTCGAGGCGGCCCGGCTGCGGATCGCACAGATCAACGGCTGCCTGTTCTGCCTGGACTGGCGCACCGACCGGGACGGCGAGAAGGTCGAGGAGGAGTTCGCGGGGGCGGTGGAGCAGTGGCGGACCACCGGCGCCTTCGACGACCGCACCCGGCTGGCGGCCGAGTACGCCGAGCGGTACGCGCTGGACCACCACGGGCTCGACGAGGAGTTCTGGGCGCGGATGACCGCGCACTACAGCCAGCACGAGATCGTCGAGCTGACCATGAGCATCGGCTCCTGGCTCGCCTTCGGGCGGCTCAACCACGTGCTCGGCCTCGACGCGGTGTGCGTGCTGCCCGGGCACTGAGCGGGCGGGAGCGGGGGCGCGGGCGCGTACGGGCGGGATGCGCGTCCGGGGGCGCGTCCGGGCGGATGCGCGCACGGGGCGTGTCCCGGCGGGCCGGTGTGCGGAAGGGGGAAGGGGTGCGCCGGGATGCGCGCACGTGTGCGGAAGGGGGAAGGGGTGCGCCGGCCCGGCGTGCAGGCGGTCGGCCGGCCCGGCGTACCCCGTCCCTCCCTCTCCCGCTCCTCCCGTCCCGTCCTACAGGTCGGTGGCGATGATCTTCTCGATGTTGCGTTCGGCGAGGGCCGTGATGGTGACGAACGGGTTCACGCTGGTGTTGCCGGGGATCAGCGCGCCGTCGATCACGTACAGGCCCGGATGGCCGTGCAGGCGGCCGTAGTTGTCGGTGGCCTTGCCCAGCACGGCGCCGCCGAGCGGGTGGTAGGTGAGGTGGTCGCCCCAGATCTTGTTGGTGCCGAACAGGTCGGTCCGGTAGATCGTGCCCTCCTTGGCGTTGATCTTGTCGAAGATGGTCTTCGCCATGTCGATGGAGGGCTGCTTCCAGGCGGTCTGCCAGTTGAGGTCGACCTTCCCGGCGGCGGCGTTCCAGGTGAACTCGGCCCGGTTCGGGTTCTTGGTGATCGAGAGGTAGAAGGACGCGTACGTCTCGATCCCGGTGGGCAGCGGTGCGACCTCCGCGAAGGCGCCGCCCGCGGCCCAGTTGTCGATGCCACCGGTGGGGATCGACGCCTGCACCTTGCCGGTCGCGTCCCACATGTGGTTCGCGCGGCCGCACATGACGTTGCCGTTGTCGCCCCAGCCCCTGCCGACCTCGTCGTTCAGGCCGGGCAGCGCCCCGGTGGCCTTCATGCGGACCAGCAGCTTGCTCGTGCCGACGCTCCCGGCCGCGAAGAAGACCTTGTCCGCGGTCACCGTCTTGGTCGCGACGGTGTCGCCGCCGGTGTTGATCTGCTCGATGGCGACCGTGAAGCCGCCGCCGGCCGCCGGGGAGACCGAAGTGACCCGGTGCAGCGGGGAGATGGTGACCCTGCCGGTCGCGGCGGCCCGGGCGAGGTAGGTCTGCTGGAGCGACTTCTTGCCGTGGTTGTTGCCGTAGAGGATCTCGCCGTCGAGCGCCGACTTCGGCACGGTGCCGGCGGCCTCGGCCTTCATGTAGTCCCAGTCGTACACGTCGGGTACGAAGACGAACGGGAAGCCGGAACGCTGGGCGTGCTTGCGGCCGACCCGGGCGTACTGGTAGCAGGCGGCGCTCTCGAACCACACCGGGTCGATGGTGGCGACGCCGAGTCCGGCGTTCGCGCGCGGGTAGTAGGTGGAGTACATCTCGTCGGCGTTCACGGTGGGGAGGATCGCGCCGAAGTTCTCCCGCTTGGGCGTCACCGCCATCCCGCCGTTGACCAGCGAGCCGCCGCCGACGCCGCGGCCCTGGTAGACGATGATCCCGCCCATCTCCTCGGCGTCGAG
The DNA here is from genome assembly GCF_036194065.1 of Streptomyces sp. NBC_00239. NCBI lineage: Bacteria > Bacillati > Actinomycetota > Actinomycetes > Kitasatosporales > Streptomycetaceae > Streptomyces > Streptomyces sp. NBC_00239. The sequence goes on from NZ_CP108095.1 coordinate 4,077,520, forward strand.
GATGCCCGTGTACTTCGGGACGTCCTTGTCGATGGGAAAGCCGAGGAAGTTGCTGAGCGGAGCTTTGGTGCGGGTGCGCAGCCAGTACGAGCGGTAGTCGGGCTTGGTGGTGTTGGCGAAGATCTTGCCGTCGGAGCCCGGGGTGTCCCAGGCCATGCCCATCTCGATCATGTGCACGTCGACGCCGGCCTGGGCGAGCCGCAGCGCGGCGACGGACCCCCCGTACCCGGTGCCGATCACCAGGGCGGGCACGCGGGCGCCGTTCTCGACGGGCACGGAGGCGGCCGCGGCGACCGTACGGGCGGTGGTGCGGGAGGCCGGGGCGGCGGAGGCGCGGCCGTTCAGCGCGGCCACGCCAAAAATGGAACCGGTTCCAGCAATGAACCCACGGCGCGAGATGCCGTGGGATCCTTTGGATCCTTTGTCGTGCATGGCATTACCACTCATGTGACGTCCCTCACTCTCAGTGGAATGGGAACGAGTTCTACTGCTGCCCGCATACGAAGTCACGCCATACCGCGGAGTAATTTAAGCCCTGACGAAACCCGGCGCGCGGAGCGCAACATCCAGCCTCGCCGGCGCTGCGTGCGGCAACTTCCAGCCTCGCCGGCGTTTGAGGCGCAACCCCCAGCCTCGCCGGCGTTTGAGGCGCGGGGTTTGGGGCGGAGCCCCAAGACCAACCCGGCTGGAGGTGGCGTGGCGTCAGATGAGGAGGTGGGCCGGGGGGAGCGGGGGGAGTTTGGGCCACCAGTGGGCGTACCGGTGGTAGACCTGTGGGTCGCGGTCCGCGAGGAGGGCGGTCAGGGAGCGCGCCTCGTCGGCGAGTTGGCCCCACACCTCGTCCGGGAGCTCGTGGAACGCGGTCGCCTCGATGCCACCGCCGGCGGCGGGCCGCCACACACCGGCCACGTACCCGTCGACCAGCAGCGTCGGCAGCACGTCGCCGTTGCGGCGGATGACCAGCGGCCGGTACGCGGGCGGGATGATCCGGCTGCGGTCGGCGTACGCGAGCAGGGTGCTGTCCCACATGGCCATCAGCCGGGCCGGCGCCGGGGTGTCCGCAGCCGGGCGCGGCCGGTCCGGCACGTCGAACAGCTCCACGCCGTCCGGCCCCACCAGGCGTACGGTCTCGTCGGCGAGCGACAGCAGGGCCGTACGGGCCCGGGCCCGCTGGACCAGCGCGAACTGGGCCACGTCCGCAACCGACGCGGGCCCGAAGCCCTCCAGGTAGCGCCGCACCAGCGTCCGCAGGCCCGCCGCCTCCGCCGCCGCGTCCGCCGTGCCGGTGGGCGGCGGGGTGACCCGCGGCGCGAGGTAGGAGGGCCGGTGCCCGAACGACCACGGCGGGGCGGTCGGCGCGTGCACCAGCGGCGCGTGCACCCGCAGCCCCCACCAGGCGCCGGGCGGCGCCGGCGCGCCGAGCCGCTCTCCGAGCCACGCCTCGCACTCCGCGTTCGTACGGGGCCGGTCGGCGAACGCCAGCACCTCCGGGACCAGCGCGTCGGCGTCTTCGACGGTCAACCCGGACGCCGTGAACCGGCTGCCGAGCCGGGCGCCGCGCAGCACCGGCTGAACGGCCTCGCGGAAGGCCCGGTAGTCGTCGGCGTGCACGGCGTGCAGCGTGATCCGCATCAGGGTCGACTTGAGGACGGTGTGACGGGCGAACGCTTCGTCGAGGGCGGCCGGGTCGAAGTCGGCGAGGCGGTTCCACAGCGCCAGGTAGGGGGACGCGGGCTGCTGAGCCTGGAGGGCGACCACCCGCCGGATCCCGTCCTCGACCCCGAGCGGCTCCCGCCCCAGCAGCAACTGCCGCGCGAGCGTGGCCCGATTCAACTCCCGCCCCGAAATCTTCATCCCGCCCCGTCCCCTCGCACCACAACCCACGACCCCACCACCTCCATTCTCCGCCCCGCCTCCCGCACCGCGCTCCCCGCCCGAGGGGCATCCCCCCGCCCCGGCGGGGTGTGCCGCCCGGGCACCGGCCTCGGGGTCAGGCCGAGTTCAGGAAGGCCGCCTGGGTGGAGAGGTAGCCGGGGGCGTAGAGCGCTCGGGGGGCGAAGACCGCCGTGAGGGTGGACCGGAGCGGGGAGGACTCGACCGCCTCCGGGACGATGCCGTGCGTCGCGGCCGGATAGCGGACCACCCGCAACGCCCCACCCGACAACACCCGCCGGTACACCGCTTCCGTCTCCGCCACGTCCACGTTGAGGTCCCGCCCCCCGAGCACCAGCAGCACCCGCACCCCCCGCGGCACGGCCCGCAGATCGGCGGTCGCGTCCGCCCGGTGGTTGCGGACGATGAAGCGCCAGCGCCCCGGCGTGATGTCCGCCCCGTCATACGGCAGCCCCTTCCGCAGCAGGGCAAGCCGGTGCTCGCGCGCCGCGAGGGCCGCCCGTACCCGTTCCGGCGGCGCGCCCTCGTCGGCGAGTTCCGCCAGCGTGTTGTACCGGCCCTGGCGGAGCCAGTTGACGGCGGGCGAGACGGCGATGACGAAGCGGATCCCCGGCGTGCGGGCGGCGACCTTCGGCAGGACCCAGCCGGCCTGGCTGATCCCCCACAGCCCGATCCGCCCGGGGTCGATCTCCGGCCGCCCGCGGGCCCAGCCGATCGCGGCGGCCGTCTCGGCCGCCCGGTCGTCCATGGTCTGGTCCAGCCAGTCGCCCGCCGAGCCGGCGACCCCCGGTTTGTTCCAGGACAGCGACGCGTACCCGGCCCGGGCGAAGGCTTCCCACAGCGGCCGGTAGTACGTGTCGTGGGTGGCGTCGACCGGCCCGTCGCCGTGCACGAACACCACCAGTCCGGCGCGTCCGGCCGGCCGCTCGGGCAGGGCCAGCACCGCGTCGAGCGGGACCCCGCCGGGCCCGGGGATGGTGACCCGGCGCTCCTGGATCGCGTACGTGTTCTGCCAGACGGCCACGCCGGTGAGGGCGAGCGCGGTCACGACCGCGCCGAGCGCCATCCAGAGCACCATCCGCAGCGCGGTCCGCCGCCGACCCCGGCCCCCGCGCTGCCGGGCCCCGGCCCCACTCCCCGGTAAGCCTCCGACCCGTCCGGCCCACCCGACCGGTCCTGCCCATCCGATCCACCGACGCATTATTTCACTCTCCAAACGATCGTTTCTATTTCGAACGTACTACACTCGTCCGCATGGAGCTACGACACGAGGTGCCCGAGGGCGGCGAGGACCGGGTCGCCGAGCTGTACTGGGAGGCCTTCGGGCGGAAACTGGGCGCGGCCCTCGGCCCCGCCCCCGCCGGGCGCGCCTTCATCGCCGCGCACCTGCACCGGGACCGGGCCGTGACGGCGATCGAAGGCGGCCGGATCGTGGGGGTCGCCGGGTTCCGCGTCGGCGGGTACGGCCTCACCGGCGGCACCGCCGGGGACGTGCTGCGCGCGTACGGCGTGCCGCGCGGGCTGCTCCGGCTGCCGCTGCTCGCACTGCTGGAGCGCACCCCGGCCGCCGGCCAGCTGGTCATGGACGGCATCGCCGTCGACCCCGGCTGCCGGGGCTCCGGCATCGGCGGCCGGCTGCTCGCCGAGGTCTACGCGGTCGCCGCCGCACACGGCTGCACCGAGGTCCGGCTGGACGTCATCGACGTCAACCCGCGGGCCCGCGCCCTGTACGAACGGCAGGGCTTCAAAGCCGGGCGGACCGAGCAGACGCCCTGGCTGCGCCGCCTGATGGGCTTCGGCGCGGTCACCACCATGCACCGCGCCATCACCCCCGCCGCGCCCCTCACCCCCGACACCCCTCACACCCCCCGCACCCCCGGAGCCGCCGCGTGACCACCGAGATCTCCACCCGGCTGCTCGTGCACGCCCTCGTCCGCGAGGACGGCACGGTCGCCGCCGACGAGCTGTACCCGGCGGCCGAGGCCCTCGGGATGACCGACCAGCAGGTCAGGCTGTGCGTGCGGCGGCTCGTCGCGGAGGGCACGTTCAGCCAGGAGGGCCGGGGCCGCAAAGCCGTGCTGCGGAGCTCCGGGACGGCCGGGGAGGAGCTGGCGGCGCGCACCGGATACGTCCGTCTCGCCTACCGGCAGGACCGCGGCGACGCGCCCTGGGACGGGACCTGGCACCTGATCGCCTTCGCCGTGCCGGAGGCGCGGCGCGCGGCCCGCGACGCGCTGCGCGAGACGGTGACGGCGCTGGGCGCCGCCGCCGTACAGGGCGGGCTGTACGCGGGACCGCACGCGATCGGCGGGCCGGTCGGCGAGGCCGCCGAGCGGCTCGGCATCCGGTCCGCGCTCACCCTCGCGACCAGCCGGGACCTGCGGGTCGGCGAGGCGTCGTCCGCGCGCGCGGTGGCTGCCGCACTGTGGCCGCTGGACGAGATCGCGGGGCGGTACGGGGAGCTCGCCGGGATCGCCCGGGCGGTGCTCGCGCGGCCGGCGCCCGCGGGGTCGGCGGCGGGCGGGCGGGACGCGCTGGTGGACGCGGTCGGGATGGCCGCCGCGTTCAGCCGGGCCATGAGCCCCGACCCCCTGCTGCCGCCGGAACTGCTGCCCGTCGGCTGGGCCGGCGCCGAGGCCCGTGCGCTGGCCGCGCGCGCGTGGACCCGCCTCCTGGACGCGGAGGCCGCGGCGGGCGCGGCGGGCGGGGGCGCCGGGGGCCCCCGCCTGCGCCTGTTCCGCGACTACGGCGAAACCATCCGCACGGCCGCCACCGCCCCCTGAAACCCCGTCCGTGACGCCCCTCCAGCCCTGCCGGCTGCCGCTCGCCGGCGCACCGGAGCCGGCTCAGCCGTGACGGCCCAATCCAGCCCCTCCGGCGCTTGCACCCTCAGCCCCTCCGGCGTTTGAGGAGCGGATCCGGGCGGAGCCCGGCAACCCCGTCGCACCCCCCAGCCCCTCCGGCGCTTGAGGAGCAGGTCCGGGCGGATCCCGGCAACCCCGTCGCACCCCCCAGCCCCTCCGGCGTTTGAGGAGCGGGCCCGGGCGGAGCCCGGCAACCCCGTCGCACCCTCAGCCCCGCCGGCGTTTGAGGAGCGGGTCCGGGCGGAGCCCGGTGCCCGGCGCCAGCCGGGTTGTCTTGGGGCTCCGCCCCAAACCCCGCGCCTCAAACGCCGGCGGGGCTGGAAGTTGCCCCACGGGCACCGGCGAGGCTCGAGGTTGCCGGCCGGGCCGGGTGTGCCGCCCGGGCACCGGCGGGGCGGGAAGTTGCCCCACGGGCTCCGGCGAGGCTCGAGGTTGCCGGCCGGGCGGGGGTGGCGCCCGGGCACCGGCGAGGCTCGAGGTTGCCGGCCAGGCGGGGTGTGGCGCCCGGGCGGCGGTGGGGCTGGGGGTTGCACCTCAAGGCGTTGCGAGGCTGGAAGTCGCCGCCCGGGCGGAGTGGCGGTGGGGCCGGGTCGGCCGCCGGCGGGGGCCTGGCTAGGTGTCCTTGCGGGTGCCGGCGCCCGTGAGGTGGGTGACCGTGGCGAGGAGGGCGCAGGCCGCTATGACGACGGCCATGGGGAACGCGGACACCGCCCCGGTCAGCCCGGCCAACGGCGCCGCAAGCCCACCGAAGGCGTACGAGAAGAGGCCGAGCAGCGCCGACGCGGTACCCGCGGTGCGCGGCCGCCCCTGGAGCGCGAGGGCCGCGGTGTTCGGCGCGGTCAGCCCGATCGCGGAGACGACCAGCAGCAGCGCGGGCAGCACCCCGGGCAGCCCCAGACCGGCCGATACGGACACCAGCAGCAGGACCGCGCCCGTGCCGCTCATGGCCACGCCCCAGCCCACCAGCCGCCGCATCGGGTGCCGGCGCACCAGCCGGCCGCCGAGCTGCCCGGACAGCACCAGGCCCAGCGAGTTGGCGCCGAAGACCAGGCTGAACTGCTGGGCGTCGAGCCCGTAGACCTCCTGGAGGACGAACGGCGACCCGGCTATGTACGACATCAGCGCGCCGAAGGCGAAGGCGCCGGTCAGGGTCGGGGTCAGGAACCCCCGCTCGCGCAGCAGCGCCCCGAACTCCCTTACGGTCCCGCCGAGTCCGCCGCCGCCGCGTGCCTGCGGCGGCAGCGTCTCGCGCAGCACGGCCGCGGCCCCGGCGAGGATCAGCGTGCCGGTCAGCGACAGCACCCAGAACACGCCCCGCCAGTCGGTCAGCCGCAGCAGCTGGCCGCCCGCCAGCGGGGCGAGGATCGGCGCGGTGCCGTTGACGATCATCAGGAGGGAGAACACCCGGGCGGCGGCGGGCCCTTCGTACAGGTCGGAGACGACGGCGCGGGCGATGACGATGCCGAAGCCGCCCGCGAGGCCCTGGAGGAGCCGCAGCCCGGTGAGCGCGGGGGCGCTGGGGGCGAAGGCGCACAGCACGGAGGCCACCGCGTATCCGGCCAGGCCCCACAGCAGCGGGCGGCGACGGCCCCACCGGTCGGCGAGCGGCCCGGCGACCAGCTGGCCGAAGGCCAGGCCCAGCAGGCAGGCGGTGAGCGTGAGCTGCGCGTCCGCCGCGCCCACCCCGAGGTCCCCGGCCAGCTCCGGCAGTCCGGGCAGGTACATGTCCAGGCTGAGCGGCCCGAAGGCCGACAGCGCGCCGAGGACGAGCACCAGGCGCAGCGGGAGCCGCGGGGCGGCCGGGGCGACGGCCGCATGGGCCGGGGCGGCAGCCGGGGCTGCCGAGGCCGAGGCCGCGGCCTCGGCGGAAGCGGCGCCGGCGCTCCCGGCGGCTGCCCCCTGGGCAGTCCCGGCGGCCCCAGCAGCGGTCCCGGCGGCGCGGCGGGTGCGGGCGGAGAAACTCATACGGGTGAGGATACCTGCCTAAGCAGCTATCTCTCCAGGGTGCGGAATCGGTCGGAGCGGGCCGGATCTGGAAAGATCGCAGGCATGGGAGAGAGCATCGACCGACTCGCCGCGGCCGACGGCGTGCAGTTGCTGGGGCACCTGAGCCGGGTGGTCCACGTCATGCAGAACCGGACCAGGCCGGTGTTCGCCGCCGCGTCCGGCCTGGAAGGGCCCGAGTTCGAGCTGCTGCTGCGGCTGTGGCAGCAGCCCGGCCACACCGCGCAGGCGGCGCCGCTCGGCGAGGCGATCGGGCTGACGTCCAGCGGCACCACCCGCCTGGTGGCCCGGGTCCTGGCCAAGGGCCTGATCAGCCGCGAACCCGACCCCTGCGACGGCCGAGCCTTCCTGCTCAGGCACACACCCCTGGGCGAGCAGAAACTGCACGCGGCGCTGGAGGCGCACACCGCCCAGCTGCGCGAACTCCTCGACGAGACCGTGCCGCCGGCCCTGCTGAAGCGGCTCATCGGCGACCTGGCCCGCTTCGACGCGGCTCTCTGACCGGTCGTCGACAACGCCGGCACCACCCGCTTCATCCCGCTCGACGACCTCGAAGCCGCCGACCCGGCCGCCTGGCGCGAGATCTTCGCCGCCGCGTCCGGTTGGGCGGTCCGCCGAAAGCGGCGGGCCACGATCGGAGGATCCGCGCCCCGCCGGAAGCCCCGCCACCGTGTTGCAATCCGAAGAAGCACCTACGGACCGGGATGCACGTCAGTCCCGGGGCGGCCCCGCGGGGCCGGACGGCGGGGGGCGGCACGGCCGGAGGGCTCCGGGGCGGCTGCCGGACGCCGGGCGTACGGGATCCAGACGACCGGACTCCGTGACCCGAAGGAAGACAGCATGAGCAAGCACGTCCTCGCGCAGAACCAGTACGGCAAGGCCGAAAACCGACTCGTGAAGGTCACCCGGAAGGGCAACGACGGCTCCTGGCACGAGATCCGCGACCTCAACGTCTCCGTGGCGCTGCGCGGCGAGTTCCGCGACGTGCACCTGACCGGCGACAACGCCAACTGCCTTCCGACCGACACCACCAAGAACACCGTGTACGCCTTCGCCAAGGAACACGGCATCGACTCCCCCGAGGCCTTCGGCATCCTGCTCGCCCGGCACTTCGTCTCCTCCCAGGAGCCGATCCGCGAGGCGCAGATCCGCATCGAGGAGTACGTCTGGGAGCGGATCCCGGTCCCCACCCGCAAGGAGCAGCACTCCTTCGCCCTCAAGGGCCAGGAGGTGCGCACCGCGCAGATCACGTACAGCGAGACCACCGGGCTGCAGATCATCTCCGGCCTGAAGGACCTGACGGTCATGAACTCGACCGACTCCGAGTTCCACGGCTACATCAAGGACAAGTACACGACGCTCCAGGAGGCGTACGACCGGATCCTGGCGACCAAGGTGACCGCCCGCTGGGCGCACTCGAACCTGGCCGCCACCGACCCGGACACCGACTGGGACAGCGCGTACAAGAAGGCCCGCAAGCACCTGCTCCAGGCGTTCGCGGAGACCTACTCGTACTCGCTCCAGCAGACCCTGAACCAGATGGCCGAGCGGGTCCTGGACAACTGCCCGCGGGTCAACGAGGTCCGCCTCAACCTGCCCAACAAGCACCACTTCCTGGTGGACCTGGAGCCGTTCGGCCTCAAGAACGACAACGAGGTCTACTTCGCCGCCGACCGGATGTACGGCCTGATCGAGGGCACCGTCCACCGCGACGGCGTACAGCCGGTCATCGCGACCAGCGACTGGATCACCGCCTGACGCAGCTGCCCGCCGTCAGCGGGGCATGCCGTCCACAGGGCCCGCCGTCGGCAGGACCCGCCGTCAGCAGGGCCTGCCCAGGCGCAGGTTCCAGCGCCCCGCGCGACCGCCGAGTTCGGTGAGCGTGCGGGGGCGGGCGTCCAGGCGCCAGAACACGGCGGCCGGCAGCTCCAGGGCGTGCACCACGGCCGCCCGTACCACCGCCTGCTCCACGGTCACCTCGACCGTGCCCGGCGCGAGCCCGTCCAGCCAGCCGCCGACCCGCGTGACCAGCGCGGCCACCGACTCGCCGCCGCCGGGCGGGGCGTACGAGGGGTCCGTGAGCCAGCTGCGGACGCCCGCCGGGTCGGCGGCCGCCACCTCGTCCAGGGTGCGGCCCGTCCACGCGCCCGCGTCCGGACCGCGCAGCAGCGGGGCGCCGGGGGGCGCCTCGCCCGCGCCGAAGCGGAATCCGGGCTCCAGGGCAGGGGTCAGCAGCCGCACGCGGACCGTCGAAGTCGCCATGCCCGGAGCGTACGCGGGCGCGTAAGGGGGGCACATGGGCGGACGGGGGCGCACGGGACGCCGTCCGCACGACCGGGGCGTGAGACGTGCGTCATGCGCCGTGGTGTTCAGGCCACGCAAGCGGTACGGTCTCGGACGACATGACGACGGTATGACGGAAGTACCGGTGAAACTCCGGCACGGTCGCGCCACTGTGTACCTCCCGCACCAGGGGGGAAGTCAGACCCGTAGCCGTCGTTCAGAGCACCACATGACCGGGACGCGTGTTCCCCAGGAGGTTCTGCCATGGCTCATTCCGCCGTGCCCGCCGCAACCGGCACCGATGCACCCTTCGCCCCGATTCCGCTGCGGACGCTGGCCCCGTGGGCGGTGTTCTTCGGGGTCCTGATGCTGGTCCTGCTCTACTTCGTCGGCGCCGAACAGGGCGCCACCGCCCTGTTCGAGGGCGAGACGGTCCACGAGTGGCTGCACGACGGCCGCCACCTCCTCGGCTTCCCCTGCCACTGATCGCCGAGGAACCCTCACAGTGAACTCTCCCTCGGTAAGAGCCCTGCTGGTCCGCGGCATGCTGGCGGGGCTCGCCGCCGGCGTGCTCGCCCTGCTCGTCTCGTACTTCCTCGGTGAACCCAAGGTCGACGCCGCCATCGCCATCGAAGAGGCGGCCGCGCACGCCTCCGGCGGCCACCACCACGACGAGGCGGCGCCGGTCAGCCGGGCGCTCCAGTCCACCGCCGGCCTCGGCACGGGCGTCCTCCTCTACGGGGTCGCGCTCGGCGGCATCGCCGCGCTGGTGCTGTGCTTCGCGCTCGGCCGGACCGGCCGGTTCGGGGCGCGGGCGACGGCCGCACTGGTCGCGGGCGGCGCCTTCCTGACCGTGACGCTGGTGCCGTTCTTCAAGTACCCCGCCAACCCCCCGGCCGTCGGCGACCCCGAGACCGCGGGCCGGCGCACGGCCCTGTACCTGCTGATGATCGCGCTCAGCGTGCTGCTGTCCGCGGCCGCCGTGATCATCGGCCGCCGGCTGTCCCCGCGCCTGGGCACCTGGTACGCGTGCGTGGCCGGCGGCGCCTTCTTCGTGGTGGCGATCGGGCTGGCGTACGCCTTCCTGCCGGCCATCGACGAGGTTCCGGCCGACTTCCCGGCCACTTTGATCTGGCAGTTCCGGCTCTCCTCGCTGGCCATCCAGGCCACCCTGTGGACCGGAATCGGGCTGGTACTCGGCGAGTTCGCCCACCGGCTGCTCGCACCCGCCCCCGCCGGTGATGTTTCCGCAACCCCCGCGGTGGCTGCCCCGTAGGCCTCCCATCCGGTACAACGGCGCTGTGAGCACGCGGAGTTGCGTGCCACGGCGTCGTTTGCAACGGGGGTCTGGCATGGACGAGCCGATCGCGGGCAGAGGCATCTGGGACTGGCACGGCTGGACCGGGAGCGGCCCGCTGTGGGTCAGCGCGGGCTTATTGCTGCTCGTCGTCTTCCTCCAGGTGCCGCTTGTCCCGCAGATCGCCGTGATCACCACGCTGGCCGCGGTGGGCGGCCTGGTCCGCCAACTGGTCTTCAAGGACTACGGGCACACCGCCATGCACACCGCCGCCGCCCTGCTCGGGTCCGCGGCGGTCGTGCTCGGACTCGTCGTGGTCGGCTGAGCCCGGCCAGGGCCCCGGCGCGCCGTCTGCCGAGGGGTGAATCCGGCCCGGCGTCCCCCGCCGCCCGGCCCCGGCCTCACCCGTTCGGCGGCATATGACGCCGGCAGCCTCCCCCGGTCGGGGGGTTCTCGGGCGGTGTCGCGCACAGAAGCGCCCGCGCCGGGCACATCCAGGGCATGAGCGGGAAGCGGTACGCGGTGGCGAGGTGGCCGGCAGCGGCCTCCGCGCTGCTGCTCGCCCTCCTCGCGCTGCTCGTCGTCGCCCCCGCGTACGCCACGGCCGCGCCGCCTTCCTCGCCCGCCGCGCCCGCAGGGCCGTCCGGGCCCGCGGCGCCGACCGAGCCTTCGGGTGAGGGCCCGGCCGATCCCGCGTCGGACACCGAGCAGCGCCCCGCCGTCCGGCCCAGCGGCCGCCAGACGCCCGCACCGGGGCGTACTGCGGCGCGGACGGACCGCCCCGCCGCCGGGCGGAGCGTACGGGTCACCGCGCCCGGGCGGGTCACGGCGCCGGACTCCCTCCGAGCGGTGCGGAGCGTGGTGCTGCGCTGCTGAGAGCGCCCGACGGCACTCGACGCAGGCACACCCCCCACGCTCACCCCCACACCGCGAGGACTTCGCCATGCCCATCGACCCCTTTGCCGCACTGAACGCGATGCTGCGCGCGGAAGCCGCCCGCAGCACCCCCCAGCCGCCGTCCGCGCCCGCGACCCGGCCGCCGCAGGACGGGCCGGGGCAGCCGCTGCGGATCCAGCCGCCGGAGACCGACCCGGGTGGCCGTGACCGGGACCGGGACCGGGAGCCGGTGCGGGCCGCCGGGTCCGAGGAGCCGCGCGACCGCGCCTGAGTACTGCAACGGGCGGGCCGGGCGTCGACGCCCGGCCCGCCCGCCCGCCCGGTCAGTTCTCGCGGGTGTGGTAGCGGTAGAAGGCCGAGATGCCCACGACCGCGCCCACGGCGAGGCCGATGCCCGTGGAACGCAGCACCGAGTCGCCGCCGAGGCTGTACAGGTATCCCATCGCGATGCCGGCGAAGGCCCCGTAGGCCGCCGCCCGGGGCTCCTGGCGCAGGCGCGGGCCGACCCGCGCGAGCAGGAACAGCACGCCGGCGAACAGGACGCCGCACAGGATTCCGTAGAAGACGTTGCCCGCGTCGACGGGGCCCATCTGGCGCTTCATGAAGGCCGCGTAGACCCCGTAGACCAGGCCGAGGGTGAGCGGCCAGGCCCAGGCGCCTGTGCTCAGGTCCCGCAGCGTGCCCATGTGCCGCGCGGAGGCGGTCGGTGCCGCGTGTGCCATGGCGGGCTCCTTCTTTCGGGGGCCGCCGAAGCAGCCCGGCCTCCCCCACCCTCCAGGGCACACCCGGGCCCGCCACCCGGCAAGTGGATCAACGGTCGGGGCCCGGGACGACGGCGCGCCGGACGCGGACACACCCGGCCGCACGAACAGCGGTCGCGGGTCCGGCCCCACCCGTCGTTCCCTGGTGACGTGCGGAATTCACTCTCGGCGGCACTGACGGCGGCACTGGTCGCGCTGCTCGCCGTCCTCGTGGCGCTGAGCGCGGTCGCCGTCTGGGCCGACCGCGTCATCGGCGACCCCGACCGGTACGTCGCCGCGATGGCTCCGCTCGCCACCGACCCGGCCGTCGAGGACGCCGTCGCCCGCCGGGCCACCGACGCCATCGCCCGGCAGATCGATGCCGGCCCCTTCCAGGAGGGCGTCGAGACCCTCCTCGGCGAAGCCGTCGTCTCGTTCGTCGGCTCGGGGGCCTTCCAGACCGCGTGGAACGCCGCCAACCGGGCCGCTCACGAAGCCTTCTTCCAGGCCCTGACCAGCGGTGAAGGCAACACCGTCAGCGTCGACCTGGCCCCCGCCGTCGAACAGGTGCAGGCCGATCTCGCCGCCGACGGCGTGCCGTTCGTCGACCGCATCCCCGTCTCCCGCACCGCGATCACCGTCATGGAATACGAGAACCTCGGCGCGCTCCGGAAGGGCTTCCACGTGCTGCAGATCGCCGGAGTCTGGCTCCCCGCCCTGACCCTCGTCCTCGCCGCCGGCGCCGTCGCCGCGGCCCGCCGCCGGCGCCGCGCACTGGCCGCGACCGGCGTCGGGCTGGCGCTCGGCGGGCTGCTGCTGATCGCCGCCGTCGCGGTGTGCCGCCGCCTCACCCTGGGCGACCTGCCCGCGGACGTGGACCGGGCGGCGGCGGGCGCCGTGTACGACGCCCTGACCGCGTTCCTGAGCACGGCCGCCTGGATCGTGCTCGCCACCGGTGCGGCCGTGGCGCTGGCCTCGTGGCTCGGCGGCCGGCTGCCCGGCCGGCCGCGCCCCGGCGGGCGGGCGGAGGTACGGGCGGCCGGGCCCGCGGACGTCCCTGCCAGGCGCGCACCTTGAGACCAAAAAGCTCTTAACCACCCCATAGTCTTGAAAGCACGTAGAAGGAACGATTCGCGAGCTGATTTCTCCCGGCATCTCGACCTGCAGCACGGAAGCGGCATGAGCACCGAACAGGGCACGGAACAGGCACGGCCCGCACGACCCCGCCCCCTCCCCCTCTCCCCTCCCGGATGGCTGCTCAACGGGCTGCGGCCGAGCTCCGCGCCCGTCCCCTGGGCCGCCGTGGCCCGCGCCGGGATCGCCCTCGCCGCACCGCTCGCCGTCGGATTCGCCCTGGACGAGCCGCAGTACGGCGCGCTCGTCTCCATGGGCGCCCTCTCCGGAGTCATCGGCGACACCGCCGACGCGTACCGGATGCGGGTCTTCAACATCGCCGTCCCGCAGCTGTTCGGCGCGGTCGGCGTCACCCTCGGCACCCTCGTCTACGGCGAGGGCTGGATGGCCGTCGGCGCCCTCACCCTCGTCGCCCTCGTCTCCGGGATGATCTCCTCCATCGGCACGGTGGCCTCCGTCTCGGGCCTGCTGCTCCTGCTCAACGCGGTCGTCGGAGCCGGGCTCGCGATGCCGCGGCCCTGGTGGATCGCGCCCGTCCTGCTCACGGCGGGCGGCCTGTTCGTCCTCCTCCTCACCCTGCTCGGCTGGCCGGTGCGCGGCCGCCGGCCCGAACGCGCCGCGGTCGCGGCCACCTACCGCTCGCTGGCCGCCCTGCTGGAGGCCGCCGGCGGGCCCGGCTACGAGGAGCGCCGCGTCGAGGTCACCCAGGCCCTCAACCAGGCGTACGACCTGGTGCTCGCGCGGCGCGCCCGGGTGCACGGCCGCAGCCCCGCCCTGGTGCGGATCCTCGCCCAGCTGAACGTGGTCATCCCGCTCGTCGAGGCGGCGCCCGCCGCCCACCTGCGCGGCCGCCCGCTGCCGCCCGAGATCCCCGCGGCGGTACGCGAACTCGCCGCGGCCGTCGAGGAGGGCCGCACCGGCATCCCGGTGCTCCACCTGCCCGGCCCGCCCGACGGCCCGGCCGAGCGCGCCATCGACGCGGCCCTGCGGCACGCCGCGAAGATCGTCCAACTCGCGGAGCCCGACCCGTCCAACGTCGACGACCGGCTGGGGCGGCCCGCCGCGCTGCGGGTGCGGGTGCGGCGCGCCACCCGCGACGTGATGTTCTCCGAGGACTCCTGGCGGTACGGACTGCGGCTCGCGCTGTGCATCGGGCTGGCCCAGGCGCTGGTCTCCCTGGTCGAGATCGAGCGGTCCTACTGGGTCGCGCTGACCGTCACCTTCGTCCTCAAGCCGGACTTCGGCTCGGTGTTCTCCCGGGCGGTGCTGCGCGCGCTCGGCACCGCGGGCGGGCTGGTCATCGCGGCCGCCGTGCTCGCCGAGGTGCCGCGCGGCTGGTGGGACGTGCCGGTGATGGTGGTGCTGGGCGCCCTCATCCCGGCCTTCTCCGCCAAGGGGTACGTCTTCCAGACCGTGGCCATCACCCCCGTGATCCTGCTGCTCTCCGACCTCCTCAACCACCAGGGCTTCGACCTGATCCGGCCGCGGCTCCTGGACAGCCTCATAGGCTGCGCCATCACCCTGGTCGCCGGGTACCTGCTGTGGCCCGAGAGCTGGCACACCCGGGTCGGCGACCGGCTCGCGGACACCGTCGAGGACGCCGCGCGCTACGTGGAACGGGCCTTCGGGGCCTTGCCCGACTCGGAGGCCGCGCTCCGGGCGGCCCGGGTGGCCCGGGTGCAGGCCCGGCGCCGGATCTACCGCGACCTGTCCTGCGTACGTTCGGAATTCCAGCGGGCCCTGACCGAGCCGCCGCCCACCGGCACCAGGGCGACCGCCTGGTGGCCGCTGGTCGTCGCCGTGGAGCGGATCGTGGACGCGACCACCGCCGCCCGGGTGCGCGTCAACCACGGGGCGGCGGCGCCCGGCCGGCAGGAGGTCGACGCGGTCACGCAACAGCTGCGGGAGCTCGCCGCCGGGGTCCGCAGCAGCCCGGTGCCGACCGCGGTGCGGGTGCCGTACGAAGGGCCCGGGGACGAGGACGGAGTACTCGCCCCGGTCCGCCAGGAAGTCGCCGCGGCCCGCGCCATCACCGCCCCCACGCCTTGAACCGGCCTGCCACCACTGCCGCCCGCCCACGCATCCCCCGAACGGCCCTGCCGCCGGGGCCGTCCGGGCGCTGCCGGGGGACGATCGGGGCATGCGGCACCCCTGCTCGCGTCCGCCCCGCCTCCGCCCGGCCGCCCGCGCCGTGGCGGGCGGCCTGGTCCTGTGCGGCGTGGTCGCCGGGTGCGCGGACGCCGACGGGCTGCGGGACGAGGGTGACCGCGGCGAGGTGCACGCGCCGCAGGCGCTGTGGCCGGACGTGCGCCCCTCCCCGCCCGTGCCGGGGCAGCACGCCGGCCCCTCGGCGACCGTGCCGGGCCTGCCGACCGTGCCGGACGGGGACATGCGCGGGGCCGACGTCCTGAGCGTGGTGCGGGCCGACATCACCGCCGCGACCCGGCAGGACGGCGGGACCGGGGAGCTGGTCGACCCGCGGGCCGTGCAGCGGCTCGCGCTGTGCCCCGCCCGCGGCAACCCGCCCGCCGGCTGCCCGGTGCGCCCGCCCGTCTTCCACGATCTGACGGGCGACGGCAAGGACGAGCTGATCACCGCCGTGGACGTGGACGGCCGGCTCAGCGAACTGCGCGTCTACACCGTCCGCGCCGGCAAGGTCACCCGGGT
Source organism: Streptomyces sp. NBC_00239 (assembly GCF_036194065.1). NCBI lineage: Bacteria > Bacillati > Actinomycetota > Actinomycetes > Kitasatosporales > Streptomycetaceae > Streptomyces > Streptomyces sp. NBC_00239. Next base: position 4,093,299 of record NZ_CP108095.1, read on the forward strand.
GCTGGCCCGGGGCTCCGTCCTGGAGGGGGTCGAGGTCGCGGCCGAGCACCTCGCGGTCCGCGAACCGACGTCCAACCCCGCCTACGTGGCCATCTCCGACTACGAATGGGACCCGGACGTGGGGACCATGACCCTCCAGCAGCTCACCCTCGACGAGTGCGCCTCGCTCAAGGAGAACAGCACGCCCTGCCCGGAGCCGGGGGCCTGACGTGCCCTGGCCGCGGCGCATGAGCAGCCTGCGCTGGAAGATCGCGGCCACCACCACCGCGGTCTGCTGCGCGGTGGCCGCCGTCCTCGGGATCCTCGTGCACAACGTGGTCGCCCGGCAGCTGACGGGCGAGGTCCGCAAGGACGCCGACAGCGCCCTCGACCACGCGCTCTCGCACTACGCGTACGGCACCACCCACGGCGACGTGCCCAGCGCCGTGAATCCGGCCGGCCTGCCAACGCCGCTGGCCGCCCTGGTGGCGCGCGGGCACAGCGGCACCATGGTCGGCACCCGCGGCGGCGTGCCGGTCATGTGGGCGGCGGCCCCCGCCGACGACAAGGCCCTCGCCGTGTGGATCCCGTACGAGAGCACCCGTGACCGGCTGCGGGCCATCGACACCGCGATCCTCGCCTCCGCCGCGCTCGCGGCCGGGACGGTGGCGCTGGCCGGGCTGTTCCTGGCCCGCCGGATCAGCGGCCGGCTCGCCCGGACGGCCGCGGTGGCCCGCCGGATCACCGAGGGGGACCTGGACGCGCGGGTGGCCCTCGACGGGTCGCAGCCGGGGCCGGACGGCGGGCGGCCGCGGCACGGGGACGAGGTGCGGGACGTGGCGATCGCGCTGGACACGATGGCGGAGACCCTGCAGAACAGGCTGGAGGCGGAGAAGCGGTTCACGGCGGACGTCGCGCACGAACTGCGGACCCCGCTGACGGGATCGCTGGCCGCGGCCGGGCTGCTGCCCGAGGGCCGGCCCAAGGAAATGATCAACGACCGGCTGCGGGCGCTGCACCTGCTGACGGAGGACCTGCTGGAGATCTCCCGGCTCGACGCCGGCGCCGAGCACGCCGATCTCGCGCGGTGCGACCTCGGCCCGACGGTCGAGCGGATCGTCGGGGCCACCCGGCTGCCCGTCGACGTCCGCGTCGAGCAGCCGGCGGTGGTGCTGACGGACCGGCGGCGGCTCGACCGGATCCTCACCAACCTGCTCGTCAACGCGCACCGGCACGGCCGGCCGCCGGTGACGGTGACCGTGGCCGGGCCGGTGGTGTCGGTCCACGACAGCGGCCCCGGGTACCCGCACGAGTTGATCCGGCAGGGGCCGAAGCGCTTTCGCACCGGGGATCCGGGGCGCGGGAAGGGGCACGGGCTGGGCCTGACCATCGTGGTGGGCCAGGCCGCCGTGCTCGGGATCGGCCTGAGCTTCGCCAACGCCCCGGACGGGGGTGCGCTGACGACGCTCAGGCTTCCCATTCATGTGCCGTTGGACGGTAGTTGAGGAGGGTTTCACGATGTTTCACGTGAAACACCCCTCAACTCGGCACACGGACCGGCCGCGTCAGACGCCGATGTTGCGGCCGTCCTTGCGCCACACGCTGACGACGGCGGGGCGGACCATCTTGCCGGGCCCGTCGGGCCACGTGGAGAGCGGGTTCTCGACGGTGGCGCCGTCGAGCTCGCCCGGGTGCTGCACGGCGACCAGGACGCGCTTGTCCTGGACCAGCGGGCCGCAGGTCTCGGCGCCGCGCGGGACGGTCAGGAACTGCTTCAGCTCACCGCGGCGCTCACCGGCGGTCGCGACGCCGAACAGGCCGTCGTGGCTGCCGAGCTGGTTGCCGTCGGTGGAGATCCACAGGTTGCCGTGCGAGTCGAAGGTCACGTTGTCCGGGCAGGAGATCGGGCTGACCTTGTCCTTCGGGAAGCCCGCGAAGTAGGTCGCCGGGTCGTTCGGGTCACCGGCGACCAGGAACAGGCGCCAGGCGAAGCCGTCGGAGGCCGGGTCGTTCCAGTGCTCGGCGAGCTCCAGGATCTGGCCGTGCTTGTTCAGGTTGCGCGGGTTGGCCTCGTCGGCGCCCGGCTGGCCGGGCTTGCCGCGGTTGGTGTTGTTGGTCAGCGCGACGTAGACGCGGCCGGTGCGCGGCGAGGGCTCGATGTCCTCGGGGCGGTCCATCTTGGTGGCGCCGACCTTGTCGCCGGCCTGGCGCGTGAAGACGCAGACCTCCTCGGCGGTCATGCCCTCGACGTGCGAGGTCGCGCCCGCGGCGGTGGCCGTGACCAGCGGGATCCAGACGCCGGTGCCGTCGAACTCGCCGTCGTTGGGGAGCTTGCCGGTGCCGTCGAACTCGGCGGCCGGGGAGTCGCCGGTGAGCTTGGCCACGTACAGGGTGCCCTCGTCGAGCAGGGTCAGGTTGTGCTCGCGGGCGGCGCGGGACTTGCCCTTCTTCATCCGCTTCGAGGAGACGAACTTGTAGAAGTAGTCGAAGCGCTCGTCGTCGCCCGTGTAGACGACCGGACGGCCGTCCTCGGTGAGGCGTGGCTGGGCGCCCTCGTGCTTGAAGCGGCCCAGCGCGGTGTGCTTGCGCGGGGTGGAGTTCGGGTCGTACGGGTCCAGCTCGACGACGTAGCCGAAGCGGTTGGGCTCGTTCGGCTCCTGGAGCACGTCGAAGCGCTTGTCGAAGCGCTCCCACTTGCGCTCGGAGGCGGCGCCGGTGACGCCGTAGCGCTTCAGGCGGGCGGCCTGGACGGGCTCGGTGACGGCCCCGCCGTTGGCGAAGTACTGGTTGAAGTTCTCCTCGCCGTGGAGGGTGGTGCCCCACGGGGTGGTGCCGCCCGAGCAGTTGTTGAGGGTGCCCAGGACCTTGGTGCCGGTCGGGTCGACGGAGGTCTTCACCAGGTCGCTGCCGGCGGCCGGGCCGGTCAGGCGGAACTCGCTGGTGGCGGTCAGGCGGCGGTTGAGCTCGTGGCGGCGGACCGCGGTGAGCTTGCCGCTGCGGTGGTCCTCCTGGACCACGACGACACCCAGGCCGTGGGCGGCCCAGGCGATCTCGACCTGCTCGCGGGTCGGGTTGTTCGCGTCGTAGTCGGCGAACATCAGGATCTCGTCGGTGTACTCGTGGTTGGCGACGAGGATCTGGCGGCGCTCGTAGTCGTCGTCCAGCGGGAGCAGGCTGAGGAAGTCGTTGTTGTAGCCGAACTGACCGGCCTGGGCGGCGGCGGTCTGGTTCTTCTCGTCGAAGGCCGGCGCACCGCGCAGGATCGGGTCGCCCCAGCGGATCACGACGTTCTGCGCGTAACCCTCGGGGATGGTGACCTGGTCGGCGGTGTTCGGGGCGACGGCGGTGAAGCGCAGGCCGCGGGCGGCGCGGCCCTCGGCGGTACCGGTCGCGGCGGCGGAGGCCGGCGAGCCGGCGGCGACGGCGGTGGCGCCGCCCTTGCCGGTGACGGCGGCCGTGCCGGCCGCGGCGGCGACGGTCACGACGGCCGCGGCGCGCATCATCGAGCGGCGCGAGAGCGCGCCGGATATGACGTCGCCGACGTACTCGTTGGACGAGGTGTTGGGCACCTCGCTGAAGCAGGCGTCGCCGCAGCGGAAGCGGCAGGTGAGCGCGGAACGACCGCCCGAGTGCGGGGTGCTGGCGAGCGGCAGGAGCTTGCGCACGTATGTCCTCCTTGAGTACACGGCGACGCCCCCTGCGCCGACATCGTGTCGGAATGAATCCAGCCGTGACGGTAGGGCCGGGTTTCGCCACTGCGGCAGCCTGTGGGTGAACGGGGGGTGAACCCGGCACGGCGGGGCGGGAGTTCGCCTCCGGCGCCACGGAATGGCACGCTCGGGGGCGCCCCTCCCTGGTAACCGGCCGTGGGACCGATAACCTTACGTGTCCACTCTGGGCAGGGATCTTTCCCCCAATAACCCGCAGTACGGACAAACATCGCACCCCCAGCTCATGCGAAAGGCCTCGCCCATGGGTATTCGGAGTTTGTTGCGCAAGGTATTCGGCCGCGAACGCGCGGAGGGCGAAGCCGCTGCCGCCACCGGAACCGATGAGCAGGTCCAGGCGGCGCTCCCGGCGCAGGCGGACCGCGCCGCCGGGACGGCCGCGCCGGCCGAGGCCGGCGCCGGCGAGCGGGCGCCGCTCGAAGCGGCGGCCGAGCTGGTGGCCGCCGCCTTCGACAACCCGACCGTGCCGCAGCAGGGCGCGCCGCGCGACCAGGACCCGGTCGCGGTCCCGGTCGCGGCACCGGTCGCCGAACCGGCCCGCGGCGGCGTCGACCTGCTGCCGCCGGCGGAGGCGCTCGTCCCCGAGGCGCGCTCGGCCGAGCGCAAGCCGGTGGCGCCTTCGGCGCCGGCGGCCGGTGGTCCCGACGCCCCCGCACCCGCCTCTGCCTCCGCCGAAACGGAAGTCGAAGCCGAAGCGGAAGCGGAAGCGGAGTCCGAACCCACCGAGGGGTCCGAGCCCGCTTCGGCCGAGGCCCAGCCGGAGCCGGCCGCCGCGGAAGCCGACGTACCGGCCGAGCCCGAGGCCGAGCCCGAGGCCGAGGCCGAGGCCGAGGCCGCCACCGCGGAGGCCGAAGCCGAAGCCGAGGCCGTCGCCGCCGAGGCGGAGGTCGTGGCCGAAGCCGAGGGCATCGCCGCCGCAGCCGCCGTCGCCGAAGCCGAGCCCGACGCGGAGGCCGATGCACCGGCCGAGGCCGAGCCCGAGCACGCCGTCGAGACGGAGGCCGCCGCAGAACCCGCCGCCGAGGCGGACGCCGACGCCGAACCCGCTACCGCGCAGGCCGCCGCACCGGCCGAGGCCGAGACCGAGCCCGCCGCTCAGGCGGAGGCCGAGCCCGTCGCCGCGCCCGTCGCCGAGCCGGCCGAGGCGGGGGCCGAGCCCCTCGCTGAGGTCGCCGCCGAACCGGCCGCCGCCGAGGTCGAGCCCGTCGCCGAGCCCGCCGCCGACGTCACCGCCGAACCGGTCGCCGCCGAACCGGTCGCCGCCGAAGCGGAGGCCGTAGTGGAGTCAGCTGTCGAGGCCGCTGTCGAGGCCGTGGTCGCGGCTGAGACCGGGTCCGACGTCGAAGCCGTCGTCGAGCCCGCCGCTCAGACGGAGGCCGAGCCCGCCACCGAGAACCGGCCCGTCGCCGAGGCGGACGCCGACACCGAAGGTGGGCCGGCGCATTCGCTGGCTCGGGTGCGGGCGCGGGCGCAGGGGCTCGGGGACGCCTACAAGGCGGCCGGCAACGTGCTGCGGGGGCGCGGCATGGGGGGTGCGCGGGCCCGCGTGTACCTCGTGCTCGACCGGTCCGGTTCGATGCGCTCGTTCTACAAGGACGGCAGCGCCCAGCACCTCGCCGACCACGTGCTCGCCCTCGCCGCGCACCTCGACGAGGCGGCCACGGTCCACACCGTGTTCTTCTCGACGGACATCGACGGCACCGGCGACCTGACCCTCGACAACCACGAGGGCCGCGTCGAGGCCCTGCACGCCGGGTTCGGACACATGGGCCGGACCAGCTACCACCGGGCCGTCGAGGAGGTCGTCGCGCACTACGAGAAGGCCGGCGCGGACGGCCCCGCCCTCGTCGTGTTCCAGACCGACGGCGCACCCGACAACCGCCAGCCGGCCCGCCAGGCCCTCGCCGACGCGGCCGGACACGACATCCACTGGCAGTTCGTCGCGTTCGGCGATCACGAGTCCAAGGCCTTCGACTTCCTGCGCAAGCTGGACGCCGAGAACGCCGGTTTCTTCCACGCCGGCCCGGCCCCCCGCGAGCTCACCTCGTCGGCCCTGGTCAAGGGCCTGCTGGGCGAGTTCCGCCGCTGAGCGGCGCGCACCGCCGCCCGCGCCTCCCCCGGTCCGCCGGGGGAGGCGTTCACCCGGGCGGGGTCCACCCCCTGATATCGCGGTGAACCCCGCCCGTCCGGGCCATTAGGATTTCGCCCATGGCGGCCACTGGATCCGAGAAGCACGAGGGCGCGGCGTTCTACGTCACGACCCCGATTTACTACGTCAACGACGCTCCTCACCTGGGCCACGCCTATACGACCGTCGCAGGCGACGTGCTCACGCGCTGGCACCGTCAGCGCGGCGAGAAGGTGTGGTACCTCACCGGCACGGACGAACACGGTCAGAAGATCATGCGCACTGCCGAGGCGAACGGCGTCAGCCCGCAGGAGTGGTGCGACAAGCTCGTCGAGGAGGCCTGGAAGCCCCTCTGGGAGCACCTGAACATCGCGAACGACGACTTCATCCGCACCACGGAGAAGCGGCACACCGACCGTGTGCAGGAGTTCGTCCAGGACCTGTTCGACAAGGGCGAGATCTACAAGGGCGGCTACGAGGGCCCGTACTGCGTGGGCTGCGAGGAGTACAAGCTCCCCGGCGATCTGATCGAGGACGAGTCCGGCACCAAGCTGTGCCCCGTCCACAAGAAGCCGGTGGAGATCCTCAAGGAGGAGAACTACTTCTTCAAGCTCTCCGAGTACGGCCCCAAGCTCCTGGAGCTGTACGAGGCCAACCCCGGGTTCATCCAGCCCGAGTCGGCCCGCAACGAGGTCATGAACTTCGTCAAGCAGGGCCTCGAGGACCTGTCGATCTCCCGTTCCACCTTCGACTGGGGCGTCCCGGTCCCGTGGGACGACAAGCACGTCATCTACGTGTGGATCGACGCGCTCCTGAACTACGCGACGGCGGTCGGCTACAACGAGAACCCGGCGAAGTTCGGCGAGACCTTCCCGGCGAACGTCCACCTCATCGGCAAGGACATCCTCCGCTTCCACGCGATCATCTGGCCCGCCATGCTGATGGCGCAGGGCCTGCCGGTCCCCGGCCGGATCGCGGCCAACGGTTGGCTGATGGTCGGCGGCGAGAAGATGTCGAAGTCGAACCTGACCGGCATCAAGCCGCAGGACCTCACCGCGCACTTCGGCGTCGACGCCTACCGCTGGTACTTCCTGCGCGCGATCGCCTTCGGCCAGGACGGGTCCTTCTCCTGGGAGGACTTCTCCGCGCGCTACACCTCCGAGCTGGCCAACGACTACGGCAACCTCGCCTCGCGCGTGGCCGCCATGGTCGGCAAGTACTTCGGCGGCGCGCTGCCCGCGGCCACCGCCGCCGGCGACGCCGAGAAGGCCATCGCCGAGGGCATGGCCAAGGCCGTGGCCGAGGCCGACGCCAAGATCGGCGACGAGCTGGACTTCCAGGCCGGCATCCTGGCGATCTTCGACTTCGTGAAGCAGGTCAACGGCTACATCACGGAGCAGGAGCCGTGGAAGGTGGCCAAGGACGAGTCGGAGGAGGGCCGCGCCCGCCTCGCGACCATCCTCTACACGGCGGCCGAGGCGCTGCGCGCCGTCGCCGTCCTGCTGAACCCGGTCATGCCGGAGACCTCGCAGGCGCTGTGGGACTCGCTCGGCGCCGAGGCCGCCGACCTGGGCCCGCTCGCGGACCAGCACGTCCAGGACGCCGGCACGTGGGGCCTGCTCCCGGTCGGCGCCACGGTCACCAAGGGCGCGGTGCTCTTCCCCCGCCTGGAAGAGAAGCCGGCCGAATAGCCCGGCCGCTCCCGTCCCCCCGGGCGACGGGACGAACGCGTGAACAAAAGGCCCCGCACGGTACAACCGTGCGGGGCCCTCGCATGTCCAATTCCATGATCGGCACCAGTCCGACGGGGGAAAGGGACCTACTCCATGGGCATGCACGCCCGCACGCGCGGCCGCCTGGCGGCCGCCGCGACCACCACGGCGCTCATCGTCACGGGCGGATTCGCCCAGCCGCTGCTCACCGCGGGCGCCGCCCACGCGGCGCCGCTGCCGGTGTGGAACGCGCCCGTGACCGTCGGCTCCGACGAGTTCGCGGCCCGGGCCATGGAGGTCGCCGCGCTGCCCGACGGCTCCGCGGTCGCCCTGTGGCGCGACCGCGCCGACGTCTTCGCCGCGGTGCGGCCCGCCGACAGCGACCTGTGGGGAATGCCGAAGCAGCTGGGCTCGGGCGCCACCGACCGGATCGCGCCGCGCCTGGTCACCGGCGCGGACGGGGTGGCCACCGCGGTGTGGGCGGAGGGCGCCGCGCAGCAGCCGGGCGGCCCGGTCCCCGCGACCCGGCTGATGACGGCCGCCTTCCGGGCGGCGGGCTCCTGGTCCGCGCCGCACGAGCTGCTCGGCATGGGGGCGGCCGCGTTCGTCGCGGACGTGCAAGTGGCTCCGGGCCCGCAGGGCACCGCCACCGCCGTCTGGTCCTCGCGCCCCGTGGGCGGACAGGACCCGGCCTCCACGGCCACGTCCGCCGTGTACGCGGCCGCCCGGGCGGCCGACGGCGTCTGGAGCACGCCGGTGCCGGTGGCCGCCGCCACCGCGGACGGGGAATCCGTGGGCGCGGCGGACGCGGCCGTGGACACCGCGGGCACCGCGGTGATCGCGTACCGCCACACCGCACCGGGGGACCGGGCGCAGATCAAGACGGTCACCCGGGAGGGCCTCGGCGGGGCCTGGGGCGCACCGGTCCCGCTCTCCGCGCTCCAGGTCGGCACCCGGGAGCCGAACATCGGCGCGGGCCCCGAGGGCTCGCTCGTGGTGACGTGGCCGGAGCAGGCCGGGGAGGACGTGGACGACCAGGACGTCCTCGTCTCCGTGCGGCGGCCCGGGGCCGCCGCCTGGGGCCCCGTCCAGCAGGTGCCGGTGTGGGCCGACGACACGACGGTCCCGGCCCCGGAGCCGCTCATCGCGCCGGACGGCGATGTGACGCTGGTGTGGTGGGAGTGGCAGGACCGCGGGGACGACACCGCCGAGGACCTCTACTCCGCGACCCTGCCCGCGGACGGGAGCACCTGGTCCAGGCAGAAGATCAGCACGGCCAGGGCGAGCACCGGGCACGACGTGTCCATCGGCCCGGACGGCACCGTCCGGGTGCTGTGGACCACCACGCGGAGCCAGGACTCCGCCCGGTGGGAGCAGCTGACCACGGCCACCCGGACCCCGGACGACGGCGCGTGGTCCGCCCCGGTGCCGGTCCCGCACGACGGTCCGCAGGCTCCTGCCTGGCGCGGCGGGGGGCAGATCGCGGCCGGGCCCGCCCGCTCCGCGACGGTGCTGTGGAACGCGTCGAACGGGGAGGGCGTCAAGTCCTCCCGGACCGCCTTCCGGCCGCCGGTCGGGACCGTCTCGGCCCGGGTCCCGGCCACGGCCGCGCTCGCCGGGACCACCCCGTCCTCCGTGGTGTGGGCACCGGAGTGGAAGCTGAACCAGCAGGTCGAGTCCTGGAAACTCACCCTCACCGAGCCCTCGGGACGGGTGTTCCGGACCTTCTCCGGGTACGCCACCGGCACGATCGCGCCGAAGTGGAACGGCCGTGACACCTCGACGCCCAAGGCCCTGGCGCCGAACGGCCCGCTGACCTGGCGGCTGACCGCGCGCGGCCCGCAGGCCGCCTCCGACACCGTCCTGGCCTCCGGCAGGACCGTCACCGTCACCGGCGGCGCGGCCGTACGCCGTGACGCCGGCGGCCGCGCCGGCACCCCGGACGGCACCGGGGACCTGCTCTCCACCACCGCCTCGGGCAGCCTGCGCATCGCCTACGGCAACCCGGCCACCGGCAACTTCAGCGGCAGCTCCACCACGACCGGCTGGCCCAAGGGCTTCCGCCCGGTCCCCGTCGGCAACATGAGCGGCGACCGCTGCAACGACACCCTGGTCCGCCTCGCCGACGGCGTGATGCGCCGCTACACGCCCGCCTGCGGGGCCGCACTGAAGCCGAGCAGCCCGTACAAGGTGCTCGGCAGGGGCTGGAACGCGTACGACCTGATCACCTCGCCCGGCGACCTGACCGGGGACGGCCGGCCGGAGCTGATCGCCCGCGACCCGAAGACCGGCACGCTGTACCGGTACGACACCGTGGCCGCGACCGGGCTGTTCGCCCCGCGGGTGTCGCTGGGCGCCGGCTTCAAGGGCTACAAGAAGATCGTGGGCGCGGGCGACCTCAACGGCGACGGGCGCGGCGACCTGCTCCTCCAGGACGCCTCGAACGAGCTGTGGCGCATGAACGGCAACAAGAGCGGGAAGCTCGACGCCCGCGTCCTGGTCGCCGCCGGTTGGGGCGCCTCGTACGACGCGGTGGTCGGCGCCGGGGACCTGACCGGGGACGGCCGCGCCGACCTGGTCGCCCGTGACACGAGCGGGAGGATCTGGCGCTTCAACGGCACCGGCAAGGGCACCTTCGGCGCCGGCACCCAGCTGGGCACCGGCTGGCAGGTCTACCAGGGCGTCCACTAGCAGCCCGTGGGTCCCCCTGATCGGGGGGCTTCGGCGGGCCACGGGCGAGGCGGTGCTCCCCACGGGGGTGGGAACACCGCCTTTCCCTTGCCCGTCACCCAGGAAAATTTCGTTCGACGTACAACCGTACGAGTGCCTGGCGGGTCCAACTCGGTGATCCACACCGCATGCTGGAAGGAACCCGCCTCATGGGCGTACCCGCCCGTTCCCGCGGCCGGCTGGCTGCCGCCGCCTTCACCGCCACCGGCCTGCTCGCGACCGGGGCCCTCGCCGTCCCGTCGGCGGCGACCGCCGCGAGCCCGGCTGCCGCCACGGCCGCCACGGCCGCCGCCGCGCTCCCGCCGTGGAACCTGGCGGGCCCCGTGAGCAGCACCGCGTACTCCGCCGGGTACAAGGAGCTCGTCGTCGCCTCCGACGGTTCGGCGGTCGCCCTGTGGAACGCGATCGTCGAGGGGACCACCAAGCGCCGGCTGTACGCGGCCCTGCGCGCGCCCGGCAGCAGCACCTGGGGCCCGGCGAAGCTGCTCGCCGAGACCCCGACGGACCGGGGCGACGTGCAGCTCGTGGCCGGCACCGGCAACGAGGTCACCGCCGTGTGGGCGGAGTCCCTCCGGGCCGACGTCACCCAGGAGGGCCGGCTGGAGGCCCGCGTCATGGCCGCCACCCTGAACACCGCCACCGGTGTCTGGACGCAGCCCGCCGAGGTCCTCGCGAACGCCGACGCCCTGCGGATCGACCGGCTGCGGCTGGCCGCGGGTCCCGGCGGCATCTTCTCCGCGGTCTGGTCCGGCCGCACGGAGCCGACCGACGGCGGTCCGTGGCAGACCGTCAGCACGGTCGCCACCGCCACCCGAGGCGCGAACGGCGTCTGGAGCAAGCCCGCCGTGGTCGCCACCTCGGCCTCGGCGGCGGACTCCGTGACGGCCGCCGACATCGTCGTGGACACCGCGGGCGTGGCCGTGATCGCGTTCCGCCGCCACACCGACCGGGACAAGCTGTCCTCGATCGAGACGCTCAGCCGTCCCTCCGTCGACGGGACGTGGAGCGCGCCGACCCCGCTGACCGTGCCCGCCGCCAGGACGGCCAAGCCGAACCTGGGCGCCGGACCGGACGGCACCATCGCCGTCACCTGGACCGACGAGGACGCGCAGGCGGAGGGCTACGAGGGCACCACGCTGGCCGTCCACGGCGCCGTCCGGCGGCCGGAGTCGGCCGGCTGGAGCGTCCCCCGCCAGCTGGGCCACGCCCTGCCGGCCGCCCACATCGACACGCCGGAACCGCTGGTCTCCCCCCGGGGCGACGTGACGATCGTCTGGTCCGAGTCGCGGTACGACGGCGCCAAGACCACGACCGCGCTGAACAGCTCGACGCTGGCCGCCGGCGCCGCCGCCTGGACCCCGGCCGCCAACGTCGCCCGCGCCACGGACCGCGAGATCCGCGGCCACCACGACGCCGCGATCGGCCCGGACGGCACGGTCCGCGTGGTGTGGTCCCAGCTCTGGGCCTCGGCGGGGCCGAACGCCTACGCCGTGACCGAGACGGCACGGGACCCGAGGACCGGCACCTGGACGGCGCCGGTACGGCTCTCCCAGGTCACCGGCGCCGAGACCGAGGAGATCGGCGAGGTCGCCGTCGGCAAGGACGGGGCCGGCGCCGCGTTCTGGTCCGGGGACAACGGCTACACCCCGGAGCAGCTGTTCGCCGCCCGCACCAGCACCGAGCCGCCCGTCGCCCTCGTGTCCTCCACGGTGCCCGCCACCGTCACCGTCAGCAACATGACCCCGGTGACGATCTGGGACCCGGTCTGGAACACCAACCGGCCGGTCCGCTGGACCCTGACGCTCAAGGACACCGCGGGCAGGGTGTTCCGTACCATCCAGGGCGACCTGTCCCAGCAGATCAGGCCCCGCTGGGAGGGGTACACGGACAAGAAGTACTTCGCCCCCAACGGCCCGGCCGGCTGGGAGCTCAAGGCCACCGGCGCCGAGTCCCCGACCGCGGTCGTCCTGGGCCGGGGCACGGTCACCATGCTGGGCGGCTCGGCCGTACGCCGTGACTTCGGCTCCCGCGCCGGGACCCCGGACGGGACCGGGGACCTGATGTCCACCACGTCCTCGGGCAGCCTGCGCATCGCGTACGGACACGCGGGCAGCGGCAACTTCAGTGGCAGCGTCACCACCACGGGTTGGCCCAAGGGCTTCCTGCCGGTCCCCATCGGGGGGGTCGTGCCGGGGGACCGCGACAACGACCTGCTCGTCCGGATGCCCTCCGGTGAGCTGCGCCGCTACAACCCCAACCGCGCCGCCAAGATCGTGCCCACCACCAACCACACGGTCCTGGGCAAGGGCTGGAACGCGTACGACATCCTGACCTCGCCCGGTGACGTGACGAAGGACGGCCGCGCCGACCTGATCGCCCGAGACCCGAAGACCGGCGCGCTGTACCTGTACGCCACCGCCCGCTCCGGCTCCGGCGGCTTCGCCCCCAAGGTCTCGCTCGGGACCTCGTACAAGGGCTTCAAGAAGATCGTCGGCGCCGGGGACCTCAACGGCGACCGGATCGGCGACCTGCTCCTCCAGGACGCGTCCAACGAGCTGTGGCGCATGTACGGCAAGGGCGACGGCACCTTCGGCGCCCGCATCCTCCTCGCCAAGGACTGGGGCGGCTCCTACAACGCCCTCGTCGGCGTCAACGACCTGACCGGCGACGGCCGCGCCGACCTGGTCGCCCGCGACACGAGCGGGAGGATCTGGCGCTTCAACGGCACCGGCAAGGGCACCTTCGGCGCCCGCGCCCAGCTCGGCACCGGCTGGCAGGTCTACAGCGGCCTGCACTGATCCGGCTCGGGCATGACGAAGGGCCCGGGATCCGTGCGGATCCCGGGCCCTTCGCGTTCTTCCGCTCAGCGGATCAGCTCGATCACGCAGCGCGCGCCGCCGCTCTGCAGTTTCGCCTCGCAGGTGTCCAGGGAGACACCCGGCTGTTCCGCGAGGGCAACGCGCCCCCGTTCGGGTGACCGACCGGGGGCGGCTTCGTTCGGACGGATCCGGCCTAGCGGGCGGCGTCCGGGTGGACGGCCTCGGAGACCGGGCGGTCGCCGGCCGGCTTGGCCTCGACCTGCTTCGTCTCGACCGGCTTGCGCAGGGCGATGTTCAGCTCGCGCAGGCGGGCCTCCTCCAGCACCGTCGGCGCGCCCATCATCAGGTCCTGGGCGTTGCCGTTCAGCGGGAAGGCGATGGTCTCGCGGATGTTCGGCTCGTCGGCCAGGAGCATCACGATGCGGTCCACGCCCGGGGCGATGCCGCCGTGCGGCGGGGCGCCGAACTGGAAGGCGCGCAGCATGCCCGCGAACTCGGTCTCGACGGTCTCGCGGCTGTAGCCGGCGATCTCGAAGGCCTTGAACATGATGTCGGGCTCGTGGTTGCGGATCGCGCCGGAGGACAGCTCGATGCCGTTGCAGACGATGTCGTACTGCCAGCCGAGGATGTCCAGGGGGTCCTGGGTCTCCAGGGCCTCCAGGCCGCCCTGCGGCATCGAGAAGGGGTTGTGCGAGAAGTCGATCTTGCCGGTCTCCTCGTCCTTCTCGTACATCGGGAAGTCGACGATCCAGGCGAAGCGGAAGACGCCCTCTTCGAACTGGCCGGCGCGCTTGGCGGCCTCGACGCGGACCGGGCCCATGATCTTGGAGACCTCGTCGAACTCGCCCGCGCCGAAGAACACGGCGTGGCCGGCCTGGAGGCCGAGGCGCTCGGTGAGGACCTTGACGTTCTCCTCGGTGAGGAACTTCGCGATCGGGCCGGTGAGCGCGCCCTCCTCGCCGACGCGGACCCAGGCGAGGCCCTTGGCGCCGAGGGAGACGGCGAAGTCGCCGAGGCCGTCGAAGAACTTGCGCGGCTGGTCACCGGTGTTCGGGACGGCCAGGGCGCGCACGTGCTTGCCGGCGAAGGCCTTGAACTCGGAGTTCTCGAAGACGTCGGTGATGTCGACCAGTTCGAGCTGCGCGCGCAGGTCGGGCTTGTCGTTGCCGTACTTCAGCATCGACTCGCGGAACGGGATCCGCGGGAACGGCGAGGTGACGTGGCGGCCGTTGCCGAACTCCTCGAAGAGCTCGGTCATCAGCTTCTCGATCGGCTGGAAGACGTCCTCCTGCTCGACGAAGGACATCTCCACGTCGAGCTGGTAGAACTCGCCCGGCGAGCGGTCGGCGCGGGCGTCCTCGTCGCGGAAGCAGGGCGCGATCTGGAAGTAGCGGTCGAAGCCGGAGATCATCAGCAGCTGCTTGAACTGCTGCGGGGCCTGCGGCAGGGCGTAGAACTTGCCCGGGTTCAGGCGGGAGGGGACCACGAAGTCACGGGCGCCCTCGGGGGAGGTCGCGGTGAGGATCGGGGTCGCCATCTCGTTGAAGCCGAGGGCCACCATCTTCGAGCGGATCGAGGCGATGACGGCGGAGCGCAGCATGATGTTGCGGTGCATGCGCTCGCGGCGCAGGTCGAGGAAGCGGTACTCCAGGCGCCGCTCCTCGTTCACGCCGTCGTCGGTGTTGATGGTGAAGGGCAGCGGGGCGGCCGCGCCGAGCACCTCGACGGTCTCGACCTCGACCTCGACCTCGCCGGTCGGCAGCTCGGGGTTGATGTTGTCCGCGCCGCGGGAGACCACCTTGCCGTCGATCTTGACGACGGTCTCCTTGGTGAGGTGGCTCAGGGCCTCGTTCGCGGCGGTACCGGGGCGGGCGACGAGCTGCGTGATGCCGTAGTGGTCACGCAGATCGATGAAGAGGATGCCGCCCAGGTCTCGACGATTGTGCAGCCAGCCGCTCAGCCGGACGTCGGAGGCGACGTCGGAGGCGCGGAGCTCGCCGCAGGTGTGGGACCTGTACCGATGCATCATTCATCCAGTTCTTCGCGAGGTGCTCTGCGAGGTTCTCTGCGATAGCAGGGACAGCAGGGTGGGCGGGGCCTGATAAGGGCCCACCCCAGATTACCTGCCGGTCCGCCTGTGACCGGATCGCGCGGCGGCTGCCGGGCAAACCGGTGCTTTCAGCTGTAAAGATGAGTCAGTGCGTACCGAGGACGTTCTGGCCGCCGTCGCGACCGGCCTGTGGCGGTGGGACAACGTGTCCGGCACGGTCAGCCTCGACAGCGAGGCCGCCCGGCTGCTCGGCCTGCCCCCGCGGCCCGCGACGGTCCCGGAGTCGGCGGTGCGGTCCCGGTTCCACCCGGTGGACTGGAACGAGGTCAACGGCATCGTGAGCCTGGCGGCCGCCGAGGGCACCCTCGCCGAGGCCCGGCTGCGGATCATGGACGAGGACGGCCGGGTGCTGCGGACCGTGCGCAGCCGCTCCAAGCCGATGGTGGACCGCACGGACTTCCAGCTCATCGGCACGCTCCAGGAGATCGCCGAGCCGCAGCCCGGCACCACCGGCGACCACACGGCCATCACCGGCGACTGGCGGCGCTCCCGGGAGGCGTTCCTGCTGGACGCCGGGCGGGCGCTGGCCGAGGCCCGGTCCACGGCCGAGGTGCTGCGGGTGGCGGCCTCGCTGTCGATGCCCGGTTTCAGTCCGGACGGTCTGGCCGTGTTCGGGGTGGCGGGCGACCGGCTGTCGATCATCGGGCACCACGGGCACGACGCCGGCGACGAGGGCCCGTTCTCGGACATGCGGCTGGAGACGGACTACCCGGCCGCCGAGGTGGTACGTACCGGCCGGGCGATCTACCTGCCCTCGCCGGAGGAGTACAAGCGGCGCTTCCCCGCGACCTGGCCGCTCGCGCAGCGGTTCGGGCGGGCCTCGTGGGCGTTCCTGCCGCTGATCGTCGCGGGCCGGACCATGGGCACGTGGATGGCCGCCTTCCGGCATCCGGTGTCCTTCTCGCCCGACGAGCGGTCGGTGCTGACCACGGTCGCGCGGATGCTGGCGCAGGCCCTCCAGCGGGCCGGCGTGGCCGAGTCGGAGCGGGAGCTGAGCACCGGGCTCCAGCGCTCGATGATGCCCACGCTGGGTCCGGAGATCCCCGGCATGACGGTGGCCGCGCGGTACGTGCCCACCGGCGGCGGGCTCCAGGTCGGCGGCGACTGGTACGACATGATCCCGCTGCCGTCGGGCCGGTTCGCGCTGGTCATCGGGGACGTGCAGGGGCACGACGTGCGGGCGGCCGGACTGATGGGCCAGCTGCGGATCGCGGTGCGCGCGTACGCCTCGGAGGGCCACCGGCCGGACGCGGTGCTCTCCCGGGCCTCGCGCTTCCTGGCCGGCCTGCACACCTCCGCGCTCGGCGGCGCGGCCGGGGCGGGTCCGGCCGCCGACGGGGACGACGACTTCCTGAACCCGCGCTTCGCGACCTGCCTGTACGTGGAGTGCGATCCGGCGACCGGCGTGCTGGAGCTGGCCCGCGCGGGGCATCCGGAGCCCGCCGTGCGGATGACCGACGGCACGGTGCTGATGCGGTCCACGGCGGGCGGGCTGCCGCTGGGCATCGTCCCGGACACCGACTACCCGACGACCCGGTTCACGCTGGAGCCGGGCGAGACGATGATGTTGTGCACCGACGGGCTGATCGAGACCGGCGGGCACGACCTGGACACCGGCTGGGCCCGGCTCAAATCCATCCTGGAGTCCGAGGCGCACGGCTCGGAGAGCCTGGAGGAACTGGCCGATCTGCTGGTCTCCGCGGTCCACGGGCCGTCCTCGCACCACACCACCGGCCCGCTGGCCGACCGCCGCGAGGACGACATAGCCGTGGTGCTGCTGTGCCGGGAGGGCGCGGGCTGCGGCTGTGGCGGCGCGGGCACGGCCCCGGTCCGGCCGGCCCGCCGTACGGTGATCACGGTGGCGCAGGTGGAGCCGGAGCGGATCGCGAGCGCCCGGCGGCAGATCCGGGAGCTGCTGCACGACTGGACGGACCCCGACCAGGTGGACTCGGCGGTGCTGATGGTCTCCGAGATGGTCACCAACGTCCTCATGCACACGGACGGGGACGCGCTCCTCGTCGCGGAGGCCGTCGGCGAGCTCGGCGCCCGGCGGCTGCGGGTGGAGGTCGCGGACTCCAGCGACGAACTGCCGCACAAGCGGCACCCGGGCGAGATGGCCTCCAGCGGGCGCGGGGTGCTGCTGATGGAGATGCTCGCGGACACCTGGGGCGTGGACCCGCAGGGCGAGGGCAAGTCGATCTGGTTCGAGCTGTGCGAGACCGGGGGCGGGTCGGAGGACGGCGGGGACGGGGACGCGGCGTCGGTGCCGGTCCTGGACTGACCCCGGCGGATCGCCCCCACCCCTCACCGCTCAACGCTCACCATCCACCACTCACCCCACTGATCCAGTGCGGTGATTTACAGATCGTATGACTGCACCGTTCGGCGTGGCTGCCCTCGCGCGCCCGGACCGCCCGCACACCCTGGACACCGGACAGGGGGAAGGCGACAAGGAGCAGACCTTGATCAGGTGGACAACGGCCCTCGGCGTGGGCGCACTGGCCGCAGCGGCCGTGCTGGCCCCGGTCCCGGCGGCGTACGCGGCCCCCGGCGGCCCCGGCCCGGCCTTCGCGGGCACCCCGGCCGACGGCCCCCGCGCCTTCTCGCTGAGCCGGTACAGCACGGTGCGGGTGCTGCCGGACGGCAGGCTGTTCGTGGGCGGCTTCGCCCTCCTCGGCCCGCTCGGCCCGGCACCCGGCACCGCAGGAGCCGCCTCCCTGCGCCCCGCGAGCGGCCTCCCCGGCACCTCCTGGGACACGGACCCGGTCCCCGACACCTCCTGGAACACGGACCCGGTCCCCGCCGCGGCCGGTACCGGGATCGCCGACCCGCTCGACTGCACCCTGGTCGGCACCCCCGGCGACGACGTCCTGACCGGCACCAGCGCCGACGACGTCCTGTGCGGCCTCGGCGGCAACGACGTCCTGTACGGCCGCTCCGGCAACGACCGCCTGCACGGCGGCGACGGCAAGGACAGCGTCTACGGCGGCTCGGGCGACGACGTCCTGGTCGGCGGCGACGGCGACGACCTGGCGGACGGCGGCTCCGGCGACGACACCCTCGCCCTCGGGGCGGGCGCGGACACCGGCACCGGCGGCTCGGGCGAGGACACGATCGGCGCCGTCGACGAGGTCGGCGGCAACGACGCCGCGGACGGCGACTCGGGAACCGACACCTGCACCGGGGACACCGGCGACACCAGGGCCCACTGCTGACCCCCTGGCGATCACGGCCGGCACGGCGCACCGGCCGACGGCCACGACGGCACGACACAGCCCCAGGTCGATGACCTGGGGCTGTGTCGTCGTGGCACGGTGCGGGTGGCCGTCGCGGTCAGTCCTCGTCCGCCTCGCCGGCGCCGCGGTGGCCGAGGCCGGTGCGCTCGGTGGTGGGGATGGTCCCCAGCCGGCCGGCCTGGAAGTCGTCGAACGCCTGCTGGAGTTCGGCGCGGCTGTTCATGACGAACGGCCCGTAGTGCGCCATGGGCTCCCGGATGGGCCGCCCGCCCAGCAGCACGATCTCCAGGTCCGGCGCGTTCGCGTCCTGCGACGCGTCCGCCCGCACGGTGATCGAGCCGCCCTCGCCGAACACGGCGGTCTGCCCGGTCTGGACCGGGCGCCGCTCCGCGCCGACGCTGCCGCGCCCGGCCATCACGTACGCGAGGCCGTTGAAGTCCTCGCGCCACGGGAGGGTGAGCTCCGCGCCCGCGGTGACGGTCGCGTGGATCATCGTGATCGGCGTGTGGGTGATGCCGGGGCCCTCGTGGCCGTCCAGCTCGCCGGCGATGACGCGCAGCAGCGCGCCGCCGTCGGGCGTGGTGAGCAGCCGGACCCGGCCGCCGCCGATGTCCTGGTAGCGCGGCGGCATCATCTTGTCGGAGGCGGGGAGGTTCACCCACAGCTGGAGTCCGTGGAAGAGGCCGCCGCTGACCACGAGGGACTCCGGCGGTGCCTCGATGTGGAGGAGTCCGGCGCCGGCGGTCATCCACTGGGTGTCGCCGCCGTTGATGACTCCGCCGCCGCCGTTGCTGTCCTGGTGGACGAAGGTTCCGTCGATCAGGTACGTGACGGTCTCGAAGCCGCGGTGGGGGTGCCAGGGGGTGCCCTTCGGCTCGCCCGGCGCGTACTCCACCTCGCCCATCTGGTCCATCATGATGAACGGGTCGAGGTACTGGTAGTTGATCCCGGCGAAGGCGCGCCGCACCGGGAAGCCCTCGCCCTCGAAGCCGGTGGGCGCGGTCGTCACGGCCAGCACCTTGCGCGGCACGGCCGCCTGGGGCGCCACGACGCGCGGGAGCGTCAACGGGTTCTCCACAGTCACTGCAGGCATGGTCGGCCTCCCTTTCCGTTTCGAGTTTAGTTGAAACTCGAACCTTCTGCCACCCACACAGCAAGGAGCCCCCGGGAATCATTCCCCGAGGGCTCCATGGTGCGAGCGACGCAGGCCGGCGGCGACCCGCGGTCAGCCGCCTGCACGGCAGTGGCGTCTAGCCGCCTGCGCGGCAATGGCGTCTAGCCGTACATCCGGCGCATCGCGAAGTCGACCATCTGCTCGACCGCCTTCGCGTCGAAGACCATCCGGTGGTCGCCCTCCATGTCGAGGACGAAGCCGTAGCCGGTGGGCAGCAGGTCGATCACCTCGGCGCCGGTGATCACGAAGTACTTGGACTCCTTGCCGGCGTACCGGCGCAGCTCCTTGAGCGTGGTGAACATCGGGATCACCGGCTGCTGCGTGTTGTGCAGCGCCAGGAACCCCGGGGTGTCACCGCGCGGGCAGTAGACCTTGGAGGAGGCGAAGATCTGCTGGAAGTCCTCGGCGGACAGCGACCCGGTCGTGAAGGCGCGCACCGCGTCGGCGAGCGACGGCGGCGACGGCTCCGGGTACAGCGGCTGCTCGGCGTAGCCCCCGGCCATCTGCTGTGGCGGCGGCTGCGGGGCGTACTGCTGCCCGGCATTCACGTTCTGGTCGTAGCCGTACATGGGCGACACACTACCGAGCGGGCCCTCGCGCCAGGGCACGGATTCCCGCCAGGCTTCGCGGCGGGCTTGACGCTGGTCACAGTCGCCAGGGGTTGCGTCTTATTACCGGTGGGTAGCATCATTACGTTACCGATTGGTACGTGTAGTACGAGGACCCGCCTCCCCGAGCCTTTAACGGAGCCGTCGCCATGGGGCACTACAAGCCGAACCTCCGAGACATCGAGTTCAACCTCTTCGAGGTGCTCGGCCGCGACAAGGTGTACGGCACCGGACCGTTCGCGGAGATGGACAGCGAGACCGCCAAGGACGTCCTGTCCGAGATCGCGCGCCTGGCCGAGAACGAGCTGGCCGCCTCCTTCGAGGACGCCGACCGCAACCCGCCCGTCTTCGACCCGGCGACGAACACCGCCCCGGTCCCGGCTTCCTTCAAGAAGAGCTACCAGGCCTTCATGGACTCCGAGTACTGGCGCCTGGGCCTGCCGGAGGAGATCGGCGGCACCACCTCCCCGCGCTCCCTGGTCTGGGCGTACGCGGAGCTGCTGCTCGGCTCGAACCCGGCCATCTGGATGTACTCCTCCGGCCCGGCGTTCGCCGGCGTGCTCCACGAGGAGGGCAACGAGGCCCAGAAGAAGATCGCCCAGATCGCGGTCGAGAAGCGCTGGGGCTCCACCATGGTCCTCACCGAGCCGGACGCCGGCTCGGACGTCGGCGCCGGCCGCACCAAGGCGATCCAGCAGGCCGACGGCTCCTGGCACATCGAGGGCGTGAAGCGCTTCATCACGTCCGGTGAGCACGACATGGAGGAGAACATCCTCCACTACGTCCTCGCCCGCCCCGAGGGCCACGGCCCGGGCACCAAGGGCCTGTCGCTCTTCCTGGTCCCGAAGTTCCACTTCGACTGGGAGACCGGCGAGCTGGGCGAGCGCAACGGCGTGTACGCCACGAACGTCGAGCACAAGATGGGCCTCAAGGCCTCCAACACGTGCGAGATGACCTTCGGCGACCAGCACCCCGCCAAGGGCTGGCTGATCGGCGACAAGCACGACGGCATCCGCCAGATGTTCATGATCATCGAGTTCGCCCGCATGATGGTCGGCACGAAGGCCATCGCGACGCTCTCCACCGGCTACCTGAACGCGCTGGAGTACGCCAAGGAGCGCGTGCAGGGCCCCGACCTCGCGAACTTCATGGACAAGACCGCGCCCAAGGTCACCATCACGCACCACCCCGACGTCCGCCGCTCGCTGATGACGCAGAAGGCGTACGCCGAGGGCATGCGCGCCCTGGTCCTGTACACCGCGACGGTCCAGGACGAGATCGCCTTCAAGCAGGCGGAGGGCGAGGACGTCACCGCGCTGGTCGGCCTCAACGACCTGCTCCTGCCGATCGTGAAGGGCTACGGCTCGGAGAAGTCGTACGAGCAGCTGGCCCAGTCCCTGCAGACCTTCGGCGGCTCCGGCTACCTGCAGGAGTACCCGATCGAGCAGTACATCCGGGACGCCAAGATCGACACCCTCTACGAGGGCACCACCGCGATCCAGGGCCAGGACTTCTTCTTCCGGAAGATCGTCCGCGACCAGGGCGCCGCCCTGAACGTCCTCTCGGAGACGATCAAGAAGTTCCTCGCCCAGGGCGAGGGCGGCGAGGACCTGGCCCCGGCCCGCGACGCGCTGGCCAAGGCCGCCGTGGACCTGGAGGCCATCGTCGGCCAGATGATCACCGACCTCACCGCCACCGGCGAGGACGTCAAGAACATCTACAAGGTCGGCCAGAACACCACCCGCCTGCTGATGGCCTCCGGTGACGTCGTCGTCGGCTACCTGCTGCTGCGCGGTGCCGCCGTCGCCGCGGAGAAGCTGCCGACCGCGTCCGCCAAGGACACCGCCTTCTACCAGGGCAAGATCGCGGCCGCGAAGTTCTTCGCCTCGCAGGTCCTGCCGGGCGTCGCCGTCGCCCGCTCCCTGGCCGAGGCCGTCGACAACTCCCTCATGGAGCTCGACGAGGCCGTCTTCTAAAGTCCGAAGACACCACCGGAGCACAACCGGAACCAAACCGGAGGCCGGCCGGGAGCCCGGGGGACACCCCCGGGACCCCAACCCCGCCGGCCTCCGGCACCGGGCCCGAGGGGGCCGGGGCGCTGCGTCACGGCAGCACCCCGGCCCCCTTTGTCGGACGTCCGTGGGAGGCTCTAGTCATGAGTCCGCAGGAACAGCACGGCAGCCGGGGGTACTCCGTCCCGACCGGGCGGCCGTTCCAGCTCAAGGAGCTGCACGGCAAGATCGGCTCGCTCGGCGACCAGGTCAAGGAGCTCTACGAGGGCGCCCACCCGGCCGAGTACGAGCCGGTCGCCGACGCCCTGTACGCGGCGTTCCAGACGGCCGCGGGGCTGGCTCCGGTCAAGAGCTACACCGGCTGCCCGGAACACCCCAACGGCGCGCTCGATCCGGAGTCCCCGGACGGCTGGGGCCGCTGCCTGATCTGCAACGACCGGCGGCGCCGCGGCCTGCGCCGGCAGGGCGGCCGCGGCGCGGGACCCGCACCGGCCGACCAGCAGCGCCGGCTCGGCTACCCCGTCCCGGACCCCCCGTACAGCGTGGAGCAGCTGCGCGCGTGCGTCGCGAAGGTCCAGGAACAGGCCTTCCACCTGGGCGTCGGCTCCCCCGGCGACGCCTTCGTCGACGTGGCCGACGACCTGCACCGGGCGTTCATCGTGGCCCGTGAACTGTCCCGGCCGCGCAACGCCTCGGGGTGCGCGGAACACCCCGGCGCGCCCATCGATCCGGACGCGCCCCCCGGTGAGGCCTGTATCTTCTGCGCCGGACGCAAAAAGCGCGCACAGCGCCCGCCCCAGACCCCCGAGATGCTGCCCCGCATCCGCCGGGGCGAGCGGCGGCAGCTGGGCCGGCGCTTCGACCGTCCGTCGGGCTGAGCGGTCTCGGGGAAGTGAGGCACGGCCCACTTCCCCGAGACCGCTCAGGGCGCGGCGGAGCAGCCCTGTGCGGATGCCCCGGCGGCCTGGGGGAGCATCGCGCCGCACGCGTGGCGCTCCGGCCGCCCACCGACTCCGGACCTGGTGAACACGACCGTCGTTAAGGTGAACCTCATGAGCTCTCCCGCCCGCTTCGACCGCGGCCACACCGACGACCTGATGACCTTCCTGGCGGCGAGTCCGTCGCCGTACCATGCCGTGGCCAATGCGGCCGAGCGGCTGGAGAAGGCCGGGTTCCGTCAGCTGTCGGAGACGGACTCCTGGGACGCGGGGGCGGGTGGCAAGTTCGTGCTGCGCGGCGGCGCGATCATCGCCTGGTACGTCCCCGAAGGCGCGGCCGCGCACACGCCGTTCAGGATCGTCGGCGCGCACACCGATTCGCCGAACCTGCGCGTGAAGCCGCTGCCCGACACCGGCTCGCAGGGCTGGCGGCAGATCGCCGTGGAGATCTACGGCGGCACCCTGCTCAACACCTGGCTGGACCGCGACCTGGGCCTGGCCGGCCGTCTGACGCTGCGTGACGGCAGCCACCGGCTGGTCAACATCGACCGGGCGCTGCTGCGCGTTCCCCAACTGGCCGTGCACCTGGACCGGTCGGTGAACACCGACGGCCTCAAGCTCGACAAGCAGCGCCACATGCAGCCGATCTGGGGTCTGGGCGAGGTGCAGGAGGGCGACCTGATCGCGTTCCTGGAGGAGGAAGAGGGGCTGCCGCAGGGCGAGGTGGCCGGCTGGGACCTGATGGTCCACTCCATCGAGCCGCCGGCCTACCTGGGCCGCGACCGGGAGCTGCTGGCGGGCCCGCGGATGGACAACCTGCTGTCGGTGCACGCCGGTACGGCCGCGCTGGCCGCCGTCGCCACCCACTCCAAGCTCGACTACATCCCGGTGCTGGCCGCCTTCGACCACGAGGAGAACGGCTCGCAGTCCGACACGGGCGCGGACGGCCCCCTGCTGGGGAACGTGCTGGAACGATCCGTCTTCGCGCGCGGCGGCAGCTACGAGGACCGCGCCCGCGCCTTCGCCGGCACCGTCTGCCTGTCCTCCGACACGGGTCACGCCGTGCACCCCAACTACAGCGAGCGGCACGACCCTTCGCACCACCCGCGGGCCAACGGCGGTCCGATCCTGAAGGTCAACGTCAACCAGCGGTACGCGACCGACGGCGCCGGGCGGGCCGTGTTCGCGGCGGCCTGCGAGCGGGCCGGCGTGCCGTGGCAGTCGTTCGTGTCCAACAACTCGATGCCGTGCGGCACGACGATCGGCCCGATCACGGCCGCCCGGCACGGCATCCAGACCGTGGACATCGGCGTGGCGATCCTGTCGATGCACAGCGCCCGTGAACTGTGCGGCGCCGACGACCCGTTCCTGCTGGCGAACGCGCTGGTCGCCTTCCTGGAGGGCTGACCTCTCCACGGCGTACGCGCGCGAAAGGGCCCGCCCGGTCGTGACCGGGCGGGCCTTCGCGTGCGCGGGCGGTGCGGTCAGGCCTGCGGGCCGTCCTCGTCCAGGCCGGCGAGGACCAGCGGCAGCCGGGTCGCGCCGCCGGCCGTGAGCGTGACGGGAACGCCCCAGTCCTGCTGGTGGACGTGGCAGGCCGGATATTCGTTGGCCGGGTCGTCGTCGCAGGACGCGGCCATCGCGGAGACGTGCAGCACGCCCTCGCCGACGCCGTCCGCGAAGACCAGGTCGCGGGCCAGGTCGGTGCCCTGGCCGGCGCCCTCGGCCAGCAGCTCGGGCGGGGTCGAGGAGACCAGCAGCCTGGTGGAGGGCCCGTAGCGGGTGTCGAGCTTCTGGCCGCTGGGCGCCTGGAAGACCACGTCGAGGCGCAGGCTGCCCGGCGCCACCTCGGTCGCGGCCCGCCGCGTGCGGTGCGCGACCTCCGGGACCCGTACGGCCTCCTCGGGCAGCCGCAGCCGCGTGAGGCGGTGCCGGGCGGACTCCACGACCACGATGTCGCCGCCGACGAGCACGGCGTCGCTCGGCTCGCGCAGATCGGTGGCCAGCGTGGTGACCTCGCCGGTCGCCGGGTCGTAGCGGCGCAGCGCGTGGTTGTACGTGTCGCAGACCGCGACGGACCCGTCGGGCAGGGCGGTCACGCCGAGCGGGTGCTGGAGCAGCGCCTGCCCGGCCGGGCCGTCCCGGTGCCCGAAGTCGAAGAGGCCGGTGCCGACGGCGGTCCGCACGGCGTACCCGCCGTCTTCGCCGTCCTCGGTGCGCTCGACGTAGCGCAGGGCGCTGGTCTCGGAGTCGGCGATCCACAGCCGGTCCCCGGCGGCGGCGAGTCCGGAGGGCTGGGCGAACCAGGCCTCGGCGGCGGGCCCGTCGACCAGGCCCTCGTTCGTGGTGCCGGCCGCGACCTGCACGGTCCCCGCCTCGGGGTCGTACGTCCACAGCTGGTGGACGCCGGCCATGGCGATCCACACCTTGCCCTGCCACCAGGCGACGTCCCACGGCGAGGACAGGTCC
Source organism: Streptomyces sp. NBC_00239 (assembly GCF_036194065.1). Classification (NCBI taxonomy): domain Bacteria; kingdom Bacillati; phylum Actinomycetota; class Actinomycetes; order Kitasatosporales; family Streptomycetaceae; genus Streptomyces; species Streptomyces sp. NBC_00239. Next base: position 4,118,942 of record NZ_CP108095.1, read on the forward strand.
GTCTCCAGGGCCGGGCCGGAGGTGGGCGAGCCCTGCCACCACTGCCGTCCGGTGCCGGCGACGGTGGTCACCTCGCCGGTGGCGGGGTCGAGGCGGCGCAGCGCGTGGTTGACGGTGTCGGCGACGATCACGTCTCCGTCGGGCAGCAGCGCGAGGCCCTGGGGCTCGCTGAAGGCGTCCGGGCCGAAGCCCCGCTCGCCGCTGCCGATGCGCCGTACGACGCTCTCGCCGTCGGGCGCGAGCTCCACGAGGGCGTGCCGGGTGGAGTCGGAGACCAGGAAGTTCCCGGACGGCAGCAGCAGGGCCTTGCCGGGGAAGCGCAGGTCGGTGGCGACGGGCTCGGGCGCCACGTACGGGCCGTCGCCGCGCCGCAGGGTGCCCTTGGCCTCGTGCTCGGCCTCCAGCTCCTCGACGAGCCGCTCGATGGCGTGGGCGTGGCCCTCGCCGGCGTGCTGGGCGACGACGTACCCCTCGGGGTCGATGACGACGAGGGTGGGCCAGGCGCGGACGGCGTACTGCTTCCAGGTGGCGAGGTCGGGGTCGTCGAGGACGGGGTGGTGGACCTCGTACCGCTCGACGGCGTCGACGACGGCCTGGTGCTCGGCCTCGTGCACGAACTTCGGGGAGTGCACGCCGATGATCACGACGGTGTCCCGGTGCTTCTCCTCCAGCTCGCGCAGCTCGTCGAGGACGTGCAGGCAGTTGATGCAGCAGAACGTCCAGAAATCGAGGATCGTGATCCGTCCTCGCAGGTCGGCGAGGGTGAGGTCCTTCCCGCCGGTGTTCAGCCAGCCCCCCTTGCCGATCAGCTCGGGGGCACGGACACGGGCACGGCGGCGGGGCTCGGGCGCGGGGGTGGGCGCCGGGGCGGCATCGTTCATCCTTCAAGCTTGCCATCCGCGTGTGAACGCGCTGTGACGAGCACCCCGGCGCCCGTGCCCCCGCCGGGGCGCCCGTGCCCCCGCCGCCGTGCCCCGCCGCACCCCGGCCCGTACTCCGGTGCCCCGCCGTCAGGCGCCGAGGAAGGCGTGCAGGGAGTTCTTCAGTGCGGCCACGAAGGAGCCCCGGGTGTGGTCCGGGAGGAGGTCCAGCGACAGGTACGGGTTGAGGTCCTCCAGCTCGACCAGGAGCAGCTCGCCGGAGGGGGCGCGGCAGGCGTCGACGCGCTGGATGCCGTGGTCGAGGCCGTTCCAGTCGACGAAGCGGCGGGCGAAGGCCAGGTCGGCCGGGGTGGGCGCGTACGGCTCCAGGACCCAGCGCCGGGCCGGGTCGGGCGCGTACAGGGCGTACTGGAGGTCGCGGTCCACGAAGTAGAAGGACACCTCGTACGAGAAGTCGATGCGGGGCTGGATCAGGATCTCCCCGGCCGGGCCGGACGGTTCGGCGGTGAAGACCAGGCCCACGGAGTCGGCGCCCTGCTTGGGCTTGACCGCGTACTGCGGGGCGGCGGGCAGCAGGTGGACGTCCTCGGCGCGGTCGACGGTGGGGATGACGGGCAGCCCGGCGGCCGTCAGGTCCACGAGGTACTGCTTGCCGGCCTGGTCGGCGCGGCCGGTCAGCGGGTTGTAGACGCGGGTGCCGCGCTCCAGGGCCCGCGTCCGGAAGTCGTCGTAGACCTCCTGGTAGTGCAGGACCGGGCCGCTGTTGCGGACCACGACCGCGTCGTAGCCGTCCATCAGCGCGGCGGCGTCCCGGGGGTGGCACAGCGCGAGCGCGAACTCCTCGCGGAGCCTGGCGGTCAGGAATATGTCCTCGTCGCAGTACCGGCGGCCCTGGGCCGGGTAGGCGAGGTCGGTGACGTACAGAAGCCGGGGTGACATGGCCCCACGCTATCCCGGGCAGTTCTACCGGCATGAAATACCTGGTTCGGGACAAACTGCTGGCCGTCGGGGACGACTACTGGATCGAGGACGAGGCGGGCCGGCACGCCTTCCTCGTGGACGGGAAGGCGCTGCGGCTGCGTGACACCTTCGAGCTGAAGGACCCCGACGGGCGGATCCTGATCACCGTGCGGGAGAAGATGCTGAGCCTGCGCGACGCGATGACGCTGGAGCACGACGGCCGCCGGCTCGCCGTCATCCGCCGCAAGCGGCTGTCGCTGCTGCGCAACCACTTCCGGGTGTCACTGGTCGAAGGGACCGAACTGGACGTCAGCGGCCGCATCCTGGACCGCGAGTTCACGATCGAGTACGACGGCGAACTGCTGGCGCACGTCTCCCGCAAATGGTTCCAGCTGCGGGAGACGTACGCCGTGAACCTCGTCCGGGAGGACGCCGACCCGGCGCTGCTGATCGCCGTCGCGGTGTGCGTGATCCGGATGGCGGAAAAGGAACGCGAGCCCGGCGGCGACGACTGAGCAGCGGCTGGGCCTTCCACGTCAGCGGGCCATAAGCGCGCGTCAGCTGAACATCAGCGGTGTCTGGAACAGTACTGCCCACCGGGCGTCTCACCCCGGTGCCCCAAGGCCCGGGGATCCCCCGCCCCGGCCCCGGCCCCCGCTCCGAGCCCGGTGAACACCGTGCTCGGAGCGGCGGCCCCGGGACACACCCCTGTCATGACGTCACGGGCGGCCGGGCGGGGGAGTGAGACCGAGCAGGCGGTCCTTCAGCGCCGGGAACTGCTCGCGCGTCGCGGCCACCTTCGCCGGGTCGAGGTCCACGGTCAGGACCTCCTCCCCCGGGCCAGCCTCGGCGAGGACCTCGCCCCACGGGTCGACGACGATGCTGTGCCCGGCCATCTCCACGCCCGCGTGGGTGCCGGCTTCCGCGACGGCGAGGACGTACGCCTGGTTCTCGACGGCCCGGGCCTTCGACAGCAGCGTCCAGTGCCCCCGGCGGCGGGCCGGCCAGCCCGCCGAGACGGCCAGGGCGGTGGCGCCGGCGTCCACGAGCCCCCGGTACAGCTCGGGGAAGCGCAGGTCGTAGCAGGTGGACAGGCCCAGGACGAAGTCCGGGCGCAGCTCGACGGTCCGCAGTTCGTCGCCGCGGCCCATCATGACGGCCTCGCCCTGGTCGAAGCCGAAGCGGTGGATCTTGCGGTAGGAGGCGGCGAGGGCGCCGTCGGGCGCGAAGACGAGGGTGGTGTTGTACAGGGTGCCGTCGGCGCCGCGTTCCACGATCGAGCCGGCGTGCAGCCACACCCCGGCGTCCTGGGCGGCCTTGGACATCACCTCGTGCGTGGGCCCGTCGAGCTCCTCGGCCTCCGCCTCGAAGTCCTCGTAGGCGAAGGCTCCGACCGGCCACAGCTCGGGCAGCAGGACCAGGTCCGCGCCGCTCTGTTCGCGCACCAGCCCGGCGGTGCGGGCCCGCCGGGAATCCGCCGACTCCCCGTCGTTCACAGCGATTTGGATCAGCGAAGCGCGCACAGTACCACCGTCCTGGCCGGGAAGCCGTCAACTCGGGCCTACGATCGTCACACGAAAGCACTGCCGGGGTGCTCCTCAGCAGCGTAAATTTGAGAATCAAGCCTCCCACTCCGCTACGAGCTCAAGTCGCCACTGATCAGCAGCACGAGGGGTCCCGTGACCGTCCATCCCAGCATCCAGCCCTATGTCGACGCATGGACCCACTCCATCGAGGCGATATCCGAACTCGTCGGACCCTTGACGGAGGGCGAGTGGAACCGGCCCACGCCGTGCCCCGGCTGGTCGGTGCGTGACGTGGTGTCACACGTCATCGGGATAGACACCGAGCAGCTCGGCGATCCGCGGCCCATCCACTCGCTGCCGCGCGATCTGCGGCACGTGGTGGACGAGTTCAGCCGGTACATGGAGGTGCAGGTCGACGTCCGCCGGCACCACACCGCGCCCGAGATGACCTCGGAGCTGGAGTACGTGACGATCCGGCGGGCCCGCCAGCTGCGCAACGAGAAGCGCGACCCGCAGACCACCATGGTCCGCGGCCCGCTCGGCGACCAGGTCACCCTGCACCACGCGATGATGATCCGCGCGTTCGACATCTGGGTGCACGAGCAGGACCTGCGCGTCGCGCTCGGCGCCCCCGGCAACCTCGACTCCCCCGGCGCGCACATCGCCCGCGACCTGATGCTGTCGGGCCTGCCGAAGGTCGTCGCGAAGAAGGCGGGCGCGCCCGCCGGCACCGCGGTCGTCCTCGACGTGCACGGCCCGTTGGAGTTCATGCGGACGGTACGGGTGGACGCCGAGGGCCGCGGCAGCATAGACGGGACCCCGTCGCTGGGCCCGGCCGTGACCCTGGCGATGGACTGGGAGACGTACTCCCGGCTGGCCGCGGGCCGGATCCGGCCGCAGACCGCGGGCGACCGCATCAAGATCGAGGGCGATCAGGAACTGGCCGACGCGATCCTGCGGGAGTTCTCCGTCACGCCCTGACCGGCGGCGCGGTCGGACGCGAGCGCGGCGTCGCGCTCGCGCTCGGCGGCCCGTTCGCGTTCGCGGCGCAGGGCGTGCGGGCGCAGGCGCAGGATCTGGGCCGTGCCCAGGGCCTGGAGGACGAAGACCGAGGAGAACGCGATCCGGTAGTTGTCGCCGGTCGCGTCGAGCAGGACGCCCACGGCCAGCAGTGTGGTCATGGACGCCAGGAAGCCGCCCATGTTCGTGATCCCGGAGGCGGTGCCCTGGCGGGCGGCCGGATTGGCGGGCCGCGCGAAGTCGAAGCCGACCATCGAGGCCGGCCCGCAGCCCCCGAGCACCGTGCACAGGGCGACCAGCAGCCACATCGGGGCGTGTTCGCCCGGGTAGGCCAGCGTCGCGCCCCACAGCAGGGCGGTCGCCGCGACCGTGCCGAGCGCGAGGGGGATCCTGGCGCTCTGCCGGCGGCCGACGAGCTGCCCGTAGACCAGGCCCAGCGCCATGTTCGAGGCGACGACCAGGGTCAGGAGCGCGCCGGCGGTGGTCCGGGACAGGCCCTGCGCCTCGACGAGGAACGGCATCCCCCACAGCAGCAGGAAGACCATCGCCGGGAACTGCGTGGTGAAGTGCACCCACAGCCCGAGCCGGGTGCCGGGCTCCCGCCAGGACCGGGCGATCTGTTCGCGCACGAAGCCGCGGCCGGGCGCGCCCGCGTCGGGCTCCGGCGCGTGGGGCTCCGGCTCGTGGCCCTCGGGGTGGTCGCGCAGGAACAGCAGCACCGGGACGATGACGACGACGCCGGCGACCGCGCTGCCCGCGAAGGCCGCGGTCCAGCCGACCCCGTGCAGCACGGGCGCCAGGACGAGCGTGGACACCAGGTTGCCCGCCATCCCGACCAGCCCGGCGAGCTGCGCCATCAGCGGCCCCCGGTGCGGCGGGAACCAGCGGGTGCCCAGGCGCAGTACGGAGATGAACGTCATCGCGTCGCCGCAGCCGAGCAGCGCCCGCGCCGCGAGCGCCATCCCGTACGAGGGGGAGAGCGCGAAGCCGAGCTGCCCGGCGGTGAACAGGACGGCGCCGAGCGTCAGGACCTTCTTCGTGCCGAGCCGGTCGACCATCAGGCCGACGGGTATCTGCATGCCCGCGTAGACCATCAGCTGGAGCAGCGAGAAGGTCGCGAGGGCGGAGGCGTTGACGTGGAAGCGGTCGGCGGCGTCCAGCCCGGCCACGCCCAGGCTGGTACGGAAGATGACCGCGACGAAGTACACGGCGACGGCGATCGACCACACGGCGACGGCCCGCCGGCCGCCGAGCGGCTCGGGGGCGACGGTCGGCCGGGGGACGGCGGTCGGCCGGGGAGCGCCGGTCGGCTCCGGGACGGCGGTCATCGGACCTCACCGCCGCGGACCAGCAGGTCGACGCGGCCCAGGTGGGCGAGGACGGCGGCGGCGGCCCGGTCCGGGTCACCGGCGCGCAGCGCCTCGTAGATCTCGGTGTGCTCGGTCAGGTTCCGGTCGATCCGGTCCGGGTGCATGTGCATGACGGCCACGCCCATCCGCAGCTGGCGGTCGCGCAGCTGGTCGTAGAGGCGGGACAGGATCTCGTTGCCGGCGCTGCGCACGATCTCGGCGTGGAAGCAGCGGTCGGCCACCGCGAAGGCGGCCAGGTCTCCGGCCCCGGCGTGCTCCCGCTGGCTGCTCAGCAGCTCTTCGAGGCGTTCGAGGAGGGCGGGCGGGGCCGGGACGGCGCGGCGGGCGGTGTACTCCTCGACGAGCCGCCGGGTCTCGACCACGTCGGTGATCTCCTGCACCGAGACCGGCAGGACCAGCGCGCCCTTCTTGGGGTAGAGCCGGATCAGCCCCTCGGTCTCCAGCCGCAGCAGGGCCTCGCGCACCGGCGTCCGGGAGACGCCGACCGCCTCGGCCAGCTCGCCCTCGGTCAGCAGGCTGCCGCCTTCGTAGCGCCGGTCCAGGACGCCCTGCTTCACGTGCCGGTAGACGCGGTCGGCGGCGGGCGGCTGCCGGGGGGCCGCGACGGCGGTGGCGGCGGACGACGACGGCGACGCAGACGCAGACGTGGAGGTGGAGGTGGAGGCGCTGACCGGTGGCATGCACACAGCATAGATACAACAGCACTCAGGCCGCCGCACCGTATCGCCATCCGGACGGCCGCACGCGGGTGTTGACCGGAGGACCACCGCTTCGGGTTACCCGAACCCGCACGTAAGTGACTGATCGGACACGGAAGGTTGCGGAACGGTCAAGAATGACGATTGCAGCGCACCATTTCGCGAGCCGAGAGCGTCTTCTGATCAAGGGCCCGCACCGCAGGCGGTCCCTCACCTCACTGCTTTCGCTGAGGTGCCACTGAACTCGGGGACGTATTTTGATACTCAGCCTCCCGCGTGTGCGCCGAGCCGCGGCCGTCACGCTCACCGCCGGGGCCGTCATGGCCGGCACGGTGCTGGCGACCGCGCCCGCCCAGGCCGCCACTCCGACCGTGACCGCCTCGGGCGCGTTCATGTTCAACAGCACCACCGGCGCCACCCTCTTCAGCAAGGCCGCGGACACCAAGCGTCCGATGGCCAGCACCACGAAGATCATGTCTGCGCTCGTCGTCCTCCAGACGCCGGGCCTGAACCTGAGCCGCAAGATCACGCTCACCCAGACCCACCGGAACCACCAGACGTCGGTCTCGGGCAGCAGCGCCTACATCTACGTCGGCGACAAGCTGACGACCGCGGGCATGCTCAACGCCATGCTGGCGCCGTCGGGCTGCGACGCGGCTGCCGCGCTGGCCGACGCGTACGGCAAGGGCACGACCTACACCGCGCGCAAGACGAACTTCATCGCGCAGATGAACGCCAAGGCCAAGGCGCTGGGCCTGACGAACACGAAGTTCGACTCGTTCGACGGCAACTCGCCGACCAAGAACAACTGGACCACCCCGCGCGACCTGGCCAAGCTCACGCGGACCGCGCTGAAGAACACCACGTTCGCGGGGATCGTGAAGACCCCGTACGCCAAGGCGACGGCGACTGCCCCCAACGGCAACCCGCGCTGGTACACGTGGAAGAACTCCAACATGCTCATCCGCCCGAAGACCGACGCGGACCCGGGCTACGCGTACCCGGGCGCCATCGGCGTCAAGACGGGCACCAACACGCCGGCCGGCCCCTGCCTGGTCTTCGCGGTCACCCGCAACGGCAAGACCGTCATCGGCGTCCTGCTGAACGACGCGAGCCGCTACACCGACGCCATAAAGCTGTCCAACTGGACCTTCGGCTCGCAGTACCGCATGCCGATGCGGCCCATAACGGACAACGAGGACTAATCCTCAACGGGTAGCCCGCCAACGGGGCTGCCAGGGAAGGGGCTTGCGGTGCCACGGGGGCATCGCAGGCCCCTTCTCCTTTGCCCGGTCAGGGGCACTCCGGTGCGAGAAGATCCGCGCCTGCCGCGCCGGGCACCCGTGAAACGCCCCTGATCAGGCCGGATCGACGGCGGGGGCCGGGAAGTCACCCACACAGCCGTTTCGGGTCGCCAACGTGCGGCGGCATATTTACCGTCGGATGGCACGCCGGTCGTCCTGCCGCGGCCGGCTTCACAGGGGACTTTCGAGTAGCCCCGCTCAGGAGGCAACGGATCATGCCTGTTTCCGCCCCCTTCCCCGTCGCGTTCAACGGTTCCGTGGACCGGTTCGTCGTCACGATGGGCAATCGCATCATCGTCACCACACAAAACGGTGGCGTCTTCGGCCACGACATCAATGGCAATACGGTCGGGCTGGGATTCGCGTTCGGCGGCTCGAAGGTCGCCTTCAACGGTGCCGTGGACCGCTTCGTGGCCACCATGGGCAACCGCATCATGGTCTTCACCCAGAACGGCAGCGTCTTCGGCCACGACGTCAGCGGCAACACCATCGGGAACGGATTCGGATTCGCCGGATCAAAGGTCGCCTTCAACGGTGCCGTCGACCGCTTCGTGGCCACCATGGGCAACCGCATCATGGTCTTCACCCAGAACGGCAGCGTCTTCGGCCACGACGTCAGCGGCAACACCATCGGGAACGGATTCGGATTCGCCGGCTCGAAGGTCGCCTTCAACGGTGCCGTCGACCGCTTCGTCGTCACCATGGGCAACCGCATCATCGTCATCACACAAGACGGCAAGGTCTTCGGCCACGACGTCGACGGCAACACCATCGGGCCGGGCTTCGCGTTCGGTGGATCGAAGGTGGCCTTCAACGGTTCGTTCGACCGCTTCGTCATCACGGTCGGCAACCGCATCATCGTCACGACGCAGGACGGTGGCGTCTTCGCCCACGACGTCAACGGCAACACCATCGGGCCGGCCTTCCCGATGAACTTCGTCCTCTCGCATTTCACGTTCGCGAGCGACATCTCCGCGGCGAACCGGAACAGGACGCTCGACCGGCACAGGTTCGCGCTGACGCGTTTCTCGGCGTGCAACAACCTGTCGGCGCAGGAGAAGCAGAAGCTCCACCAGGCCTACGATCGCGCCATTCACCACACGACCAACAACGAGGCCGGCGTGAATGCGAGTGCGACCGTCGGGGGGTCGCAGCTGAACGTCAACTTCGGGGTTCTGTTCCCACAGGGCGACGAGGAGATCTCCCAGACCCTCATCCACGAAATGATGCACTGCGCGGGCTTCACCCACCCCAAACGGCGTGACGCCCCCGCCGGCCAGAGCTGCGCGAACCCCAACCCCGCCGTGTTCGACTGCCCCGGCGACAACGGCGTGTACTACGGCACGCCGCCGCTCCGCGCGGAGTTCTGCATCGCGGGCGACCAGAGCGACGTCCTCCGTCGCCTGAGGAACAAGTCCGCCGACGAGAGCTGCATGATCGACGAGAAGGGCGTGGCCACCCTCCACACCACCGCCTCGCCGTAGCGGTCATTGCTGCGGGTCTTCCGCCGGCCGCCCGGTGGAAGACCGCGCGCTACTTCACGCCGTCGGCAAAGACCCCCCAGGCCGCGGCCCCGACCCGCAGCACGGGCCCGTCGGGCCGCTTGCTGTCCCGCACGGCGACCGTCCCGGGGACGTTGCGGGCGACTTCGACGCAGTCGGAGCTCAGCGTGTCGGCGCTGTAGCTGGACTTTATGAATTCGAACTCGGCCATGGCTACATACCCTCGCTGATGCTGTTGATCAGGTTCACGGAATCGTGAGGAGCGAGGCTGAGCCGCGACAGCCGGTCGAACGCACGCGCGTAGGCCGCATTTCCGACCTCGCTCTCAACCCACAGAGTAGCCGCGACGCCTTCGGCATAGCCGACGTCGATCGCGTCGGGTTCCGCGAACGACAGCAGGTTGAACGCCCCTGCCGCACCATGGTGCGCACCAACCCGAAAGGGCAGCACCTGTACGTGCACGTGCGGCAGCTGGGCCATCTCCACGAGGTGGCGCATCTGGGCCCGCATCACGTCGGCGCCTCCGATCTGCTGGCGTAGGGCCGCCTCCCAGATCACCGCGTGGAGATGCAGCGGATCGTCTCCCCGTAGACGCGCCTGGCGCTTGATCCGCGTCGCCACCAATGCTTCGATCTCGTCGGGGTTCCGCCACGCATCCGAGTTCACGCCGAGGGCACGCACGTACTCTGCCGTCTGCAAGAGGCCGGGCACGAGGGACAGCTGCCAGGTACGGATGTGGGTGGCGACATCCTCCATCGCCACGTACTCGGTGAAGTCCCGCATGTAGGGGACCTCCTGCCACCAACCCTTGGCCTTGCGTCGTTCGCGATCCAGCCGCGCCAGGTCGAGGAGTCGGGTGACACGCTCCTCATCGTCCACGCCGTAGAGGACGCACAACGCCTTGATGTCCGGGTCCCGGAACGGAACCCAGCCGTGCTCCATCTTGGCGATCTTCGCCGCCGTCGCACTCAGAGCCTGCGCCGCCTGCGGCTGCGTGAGACCGGCGGCATCGCGTAGCCGCAGCAACTCCCCACCGAGCCGGCGCGCGAGCACGGTCGACACCCGGTTGCCCATCGCCGCCTGATTTACCGCCACTTGGCCCACCTTTCGGTTGCCGGGCCAGTCTGACATACCCCATGGGGATAGATATCCCCGGAATCGCTTGCCCCCAGATCGATTACTCCCCTACCGTCGGTGATGAGCGAACTACTCACCGCATGGCGCCACTTGGCGGAAGTGCACCGCGCCCGCATGCCCGGGCGCGGCAGGCCACCGGCCGGGACGGCGCCCCGCCGCACACGGAGGTGCGCGCAGTGAATGCAGACATCACGCGGTACGACGTACGGAACTACGCCCCACTACAGGAGTCGGTCACCGCGGCCCGGCGCCGAGCCGCCTGGCTCGCCGTGGCCTGGGGTCACCCCTCGATCGCCGCGGACGCGGCGCTCGTGACCAGCGAACTCGCCACCAACGCCCTGCTGCACGGCAGCATCAGCGACCGGTACATCCGGGTCGAACTCAGCCTCCAGGGCAAGCTGTTGCGGGTCTCCGTCACCGACCCGAAGGGCGAGCGCCGCCCCCGCCTGCGCCAGCCCGCCTCGGACGAGCGCTACGGCCGCGGCCTGCACATCGTGTACGCCCTCTCCCAGTGCTGGGACGTAACAGACCGCACGGTCGGAAAAACCGTCTGGGCCGACCTCGCCCTCCCCACCGACTCCCCGTGAGCCGTTCCGTCCGGGGGACGTGTTGGTTAGGGTGCGACGCCCGGTGTCGTGGATTCCCCAACGGAGTTGCCGCATGGAGCTGTTCCTGACCGCTGTCAGCGGGCTGGCGTGGACGGTCGTGTACGTGGTGGCGATCCGGACCGGGTTCCGGGAGCGGACCTACGCCATGCCGGTGGCCGCGCTGGCGCTGAACTTCGCCTGGGAGACGACGTACGCGGTCACCGCCGCCATGGACGGGGTCTCGCTCCAAGGCGTCGTGAACGTGGTGTGGGCGGGTGCGGACGTCGCCATCATCTGGACGTATCTCGCGTACGGGCGAGCCGAGTTGCCCGGTTTCGTCACGCGGCCGATGTTCGCGGCCTGGAGCGTGCTCGTGTTCGGGGCCGGATTCGCCGTCCAGTGGCTGTTCCTCGCGCACTTCGGGCTGCACGACGCGACCCGCAACGCGGCCTTCCTCCAGAACCTGCTGATGTCCGGCCTGTTCATCGGCGTGTTCGCGGCCCGCGGCGGCGCCCGCGGCCAGAACCTGACCCTCGCCGTCGCCAAATGGCTCGGCACCCTGGCCCCCACGATCCTCTTCGGCGTGCTGGAGGACTCCCCGTTCATCCTCGGCCTCGGCATCCTGTGCAGCGTCTTCGACCTGGTGTACATCGGCCTCCTGCTGCACGCCCGCCGCGGGACCCCGGACCGGGGGCCGGCCCCCGGTCCGGCGCGGGTCCTGGACGTGCCTCAGTAGCGGGGCATGTTCGGGATCGCCTTCTCCGCGAGCTCGATCAACGCCTCCACCTTGGGGATGTCGGCCGCCACCTCGTCAGCGGTCACTTCCGGCGCTTCCGACGACCGGTACTCGACTTCGTTGCGCCGGGCGCGCATGCGGTTGAACGGTCGCAGGATGGACCCCAGCGGCGGATCCAGTTGGGCGCGGACGGCCTCGTAGACGGTCGTGTGCCCGCCCCGGCTCGTGGAGCGAAGCCCTTGGTTCTGCAGCACTGCGGCCAGCGCACGGCGGGCGGCGTCGTACGCCAGCGTGTACGCACCTTCCGGGTCGCCGGCCAGCAGCTGGCGCGCGGAGCGGATGTGTGTGCGCGACCGGACCAGTTCGGCCGCGGCGGCCTCCCGGGACGCGGGGACGCGCTCAAGGCGACCACTGTCGATCAGTGCGTCGATCGTCGCTCGGCCTTGGTTCCAGCGGGTCACGGTGTCTCCCGGTTCAGGTCCAGGGGGATCAGCGGACGCTCGCGCACGCTGGTGAGGAACGGATCGGCCGAGGGGCTCGCCCACGCCTCGGGAGAGAGCCGGTGGGTGTTGACCTCGCGGCGCAGCCGGCGGGACGCCTCCTCGGCGAGGTCGAAGAGCTCGTCCGCGTCGGGGTCACCCACCACGAGGACGTCGACGTCGGCCGGGGGCGGGCCCGGCTCACCGTTGTACCGGGCGGCCCAGGAACCGTAGATGAACGCCTGCCGCACCCCGGCGAGGCCGGCCAGCGCCTCGGCGAGCACGGGTACGGGGCCGAAGGTGACAGACATGAGATCGCTCAGCGGGCGGTACAGCGGCGTGTCCGTGCGCGCCGTGACGAGGCGGTTCCGGCCGACCTTCCGGTCCGCCAGAATTCCCGCCTCCGTGAGCCGGCCGATCTCACGGAGGACGGTCGAGGGCGACGCGCCGAAGTCGTTGGCGAGCTCCGTGATGGCGTACTCGCGTTCCGGGTGAAGGAGCAGGAGCGCCAGGAGCTCACCTTGCAAAGGCGACCGCAGCAGGGGCAGCAGGCTCGGGGAAACTTTCATTGGGCGCAGGATATCGTGCGCCCAATGAAAGTAACATTTGGTTACGACACGTGCTCGTAGAGCTGCCTTGCGCCCCCCGTGCACCGACTACGCACCCACAGCTCACGCAACCGGGCACCCGCGCCCGCCTGACGGCAGGCGGCAGGCGGCAGACGGCAGGCGGCAGGCGGCCAGGCGGCCTACACGTGGATCGCCGCATCCCTGCGGCCGCCCTAGGTTGGCCGGGAATGCGGGCATATGCCCACATTTCTACCGAAAGGGCTGCCTGCATGACTCGCCGTCGTTGGTTCACGTCCGCCGTGTGCGCGCTCGCGCTGCTCGCACCCGGGTCACTCACCGAAGCCGCCGCCTCGGACTCGGCCTCAGAGTCGGCCTCAGACCCGGCCTCAGATGCGGTCACGGCCGCCGGGGGCCGGTCCCCGCTGCGGGTCATGACCCGCAACCTGTACCTCGGCGCCGACCTCGCGCCCGTCCTCGCCGCCACCGGCCAGCAGGCGCTGGTCGCCGCGGTGACCGCCGTGTACGCGAACGTGCAGGCGACGAACTTCCCCGAGCGCGCCAAGGTCCTGGCGGACGAGATCGCCGACGGGGACCCCCACCTCGTCGGCCTCCAGGAGGCCGCGCTCTGGCGCAGCCAGACCCCCGCCGATCCGAGCAGCAGCGCCACCCACGTCGAGTACGACTTCCTGAAGATCCTTCTCCGCGAGCTGTCCGCCCGCGGCAAGCACTACAGGGCCGTCGCCGAGGTGACCGTCGGCAGCGACTTCGAGGCGCCGCGGTCCACACCCACCGGCCTCCAGGACATCCGCCTCACCGACCGCGACGTGCTCCTGGCCCGCACCGACCTGCCCACCCGTGCCTTCTCCGTGACGAACGCGCAGTCCGCCCAGTTCCAGAACTTCGTGCCCCTGTGCCTCGCGCTGCTCGGGTGCCCGCCGAATCCGCCCCTCCAGGTGAAGCGCGGCTGGGTCGCGGCCGACGCCACCCTGCACGGCCGCACCGCCCGGGTGGTCAGCACGCATCTCGAACCCGCCTCCCGCACCGTCCAGGAGGCACAGGCCGCCGAGCTGCTCACCGGGCCGCTGAACACCACGCTCCCCGCCGTCCTGCTCGGCGACCTCAACTCGGCCGCCGGCGGAGTCGGCGCCACGCCGTCGTCGGCCACCCAGAGCCACGCCAACCTCCTGGCCGCCGGCTTCAAGGACGCCTGGACCGCCACCCGCCCCCGCGACCCCGGCTTCACCTGCTGCCAGGCCCCCGACCTGCGCAACCTCGCCTCGCAGCTCACCCAGCGCATCGACTACGTGCTCTACCGCGGCGACATCACCGCACGGGCGACCCAGCGGGTCGGCGCCCGGCAGGCCGACCGCACCCCGTCCGGCCTGTGGCCCTCCGACCACGCCGGCCTCAAGAGCCTCCTCAGGCTGCACTGACTCCCGGTCCCCGGCCGGGGCCCCCGGCCGGGGACGCTCTCCTGGTGGTGCGCGGGCAGCGCTTAGGCTGCGGGTATGGGGTGGACTAACCAGGAGCAGGCGGCCTCGGTGTGGACGGCGCCCAGCTCCGTGGAGCAGGCGCTGTACGAGGCGAAGGTGCGCGGGGACTGGCCGGCGTACTACGACGTGCTCGGCGCCGCGGACCTTTACATGATGCAGGCGCGCGCCGACGTCGACGAGCGGCCCCGGACCACCGTGTTCCACCCGTACTGGAACCCGCAGACCCGCACCACGTGCCTGGCCGTGTACACCGGCGGGATGCTGCCGCCGCCCGTCGCCGACCCCGTCTACTGCGTGTACGACCTGGAGTGGTTCGCGAAGGCGTGGGACGACACCGACCCGCCGTGGCTGGTGGTCAACCCGGGCAGCCCCTGCGAAGCCGTACTGCCCACCGGGCCCGAGGCGCGGGAGCTGTGGCGCTTCCACGCCGCCCGGACGCCCGAGCCGGGGCTCGCCAAGGGGCAGGTGCACACCCTCGCCGTGGGCGGCCCGCTCCAGGGCCCGGTCGCCTTCGGGCTGGCCTGCGGCGCGCACATCGCGGTGACCAACGGCCGCTACTGGAACGCCCTCGCGTACCACGGCATCGGCTACAAACTGGAGAAGCGGACCCTCAAGGAATGGTGGGGCGTCGACAGCCGCGCCGAGTGGATGCGCACCCAGGAACGCCTCCTCGAAGCCGACATGGTCAGCGGCGTCTGGGAGTTCGTGCTCGGACTGCGCCACCGGATGGCCCGCGACTTCGCCGGCCCGGTCGGCCTCGACCACTGGCGGGAGACCGCCGGGCACATCATCCGGCAGGGCGCCGAAGAGGCCGCCCAGCCGCAGATCACCCCGGACGGCGTCACCCAGGGACGGCCGCGCAGCGCCGCCGAGATCGACGGGCAGATCGCGGGCGTGCAGCGGCTGATCGGACGGATCGCGCGCTACGAGGCCCGGTTCCGCGCGGACGGCCTGCTCCCCGAGGACGGCTTCGTCCGCACCGCCGAGGGCTGGGACTACGGCCGGGCCTCCGGCATGGCCCGCTGGGGACTGGCCGCCGGCTACTGCACGCTCGCCGAGACCGAGGCTGCCGTGCTGCGCGCCGGCAGGCTCGTACGCACCAACTACCGGTCCTGGGAGGACTTCTCCGCCGCGTACGTCCTCGGCCGCTGCCTGCACTTCGACGAGGAGGAGTTCGGCACCTGGTACGAGTCCGCCCTCGCCACCCACCGGGCCCTGACGACGGACCCGGCGAGCCCCTGGCGCAACCTGCCCTGGGAGTAGCCGCCCGCCGCCACCTGTCACGCGGCCGGACCCGGCCCCCGGGCCGGCTCCGACCGTGTGATCAGACCCCGTGTGATCAGACCCCGCGTGATCAGGCCGCGTGACCGGGCCGCCCCGGCCTCAGACCGCCGTCGGCTCCGGCTCCGGCTCCATGATCAGGCGGACCTCGGGGACCTGGTAGCCGGCCCGGCGGAAGGCCGCCGCCATCGGGACGTTGACGGTGTCGGTGGTGGCCGTGATGCGGTCGGCGCCCTCGGCCGCGTGGAAGCGGGTGATCTCGGCGAGGATCTCGTCGATCAGCCCCTGGCCGCGCAGCTCGGGGACCACGCCCAGGTAGCCGACGTTGCGGTGGTACGGGGTACGGGAGGGCAGCGCGAGACCGGCGAGGGTGCCGTCGGGCAGGTGCGCCAGCCGCCACCAGGAGCGCTCGCCCGGGCAGTCCAGGTAGAACCGCAGGTCTTCCCGGGCCTGCTCCGCCACGCCCATCTCCGCCAGCTCGCGCTGCGTGTTGACGTCGAGGCTGCCCTGCGCGATGCGGGCGAAGACGTCCAGGAAGGCGTCGTCGCCGGCCTCGGAGAACACCAGCCGGGTCGGGGCGGGCGGCAGCGGGGACTCGGGGGTCCACTCCAGCCGCAGCCGCTCGTTCTCCTGCGTCAGGCCCGCCGCGCGGGCGGCCTCCTGCCGCCAGGTCACGCCTTCCACGATCAGGGGCTGCTCGCGCCAGTCGCCGGGCAGCGCGAGGATGTTGTACAGCGGCAGCTTCTTCGCGCCGGCGGCGCGGAACGCCGCGTGGGCGGCGGTGAGCAGGCCCGCGGCCACCCTGACGGGGTCGGCCACCGCGTCGCGCACGTGCAGGCAGTCGAGCGCGATCGGATGCTCGGCGTCCTCCCGGCCCCACCACAGGGCCCGCGCGAGGATCTCGCCGTCCTCGGCCTCGGCGACCCAGGTCCACTCGGGTCGGTACTGCCGAGCGGCGAACTCCTCCCGGCAGCGGACCTCGGCGATCGCCGGGACCGGCCCGTGCGCCGGGTACGTGGCGACGCGGTCGAGTTCTTCGGCGGTGGTGGAGCGGAACAGCATGCGGCCTCCGGGGCAACGATGAATATCAGCCTTCATGATCGCCATACCCGCCCCCACCGCAACCCCGTTTCCCACCCCCGCCGCCTTACGCTGCGCACGTCCAGCCCCTCCGGCGTTTGAGGCGCGGGTCCGGGCGGAGCCCGGTGCCCGGCGGAGCCGGGTTGCCTTGGGGCTCCGCCCCAAACCCCGCGCCTCAAACGCCGGCGAGGCTGGATTTGCCGCACGCGGCGCCGGCCAGCCCGGAGTTGCCCCCAGGGCACCGGCGAAGGCCGGAGGGGGCGCGCAAGGCGCGGAAAGGCCCCTGCCACATCTGGCAGGGGCCTTTCCGTTCGTCCGGCACGCCGGCCGGACGGGATGCGCGCTACGCCCAGGTGATCAGGCGCTTCGGCTGCTCCAGCACGGCCGCGATGTCCGCGAGGAACTTCGAGCCGAGCGCGCCGTCGATCAGCCGGTGGTCGAACGACAGCGCCAGCGTGGTGACCTGGCGCGCCTTCACCTTGCCCTTGTGGACCCACGGCTGCGCCTTGATCGCCCCGACCGCGAGGATCGCGGACTCACCCGGGTTCAGGATGGGCGTACCGGTGTCGACGCCGAAGACGCCGACGTTGGTGATGGTGATCGTGCCGCCCTGCATGTCCGCCGGGGAGGTCTTGCCCTCGCGGGCCGTGCCGACCAGCGCGGACAGTGCCTCGGAGAGCTCCGGCAGGGTCTTGGCCTGCGCGTCCTTGATGTTCGGGACGATCAGGCCGCGCGGGGTCGCCGCCGCGATGCCCAGGTTCACGTAGTGCTTGAGCACGATCTCCTGGTTCGCCTCGTCCCAGGACGCGTTGACGTCCGGGTTGCGGCGGATCGCGACGAGGACCGCCTTGGCGATGAGCAGCAGCGGGTTGATCCGCAGCCCGGCGAGGTCCGGGTCGTCCTTGAGCTCCTGGACGAGCTTCATCGTGCGCGTCACGTCGAAGGTGATGAACTCCGTGACGTGCGGCGCGGTGAAGGCCGAGCCGACCATCGCCTGCGCGGTGGCCTTCCGTACGCCCTTGACGGGGATACGGGTCTCCCGGGCGGCGGCGTCCGGTACGGAGACCGGAGCCGCTGCGGGGGCCTCGGCCGGCACCGCGGGAGCCGGGGCCGCGGCGACCGGGGCGGGCGCCGGGGCGGCCGCCGCGTGGACGTCCTCGCGGGTGATGACCCCGCCGGGGCCGGTGGGGACGACCGCCGCGAGGTCGATGCCCAGGTCCTTGGCGAGCTTGCGGACCGGCGGCTTGGCGAGCGGACGCTCCCCGGCCGGCACCGCGTGGTGACCGTTCTGGCCGCTCAGCGGAGCCGGCGCGGCCGGTGCCGCGGGAGCCGCCGGGGCCACGGGGGCGACCGGAGCGGCCGGGGCCGCGGCGGCCGGCGCCTCGGCACCCTTGCGCGGGCGCCGCTTGGTCGAGCTCGCGGCGACGCCGTAGCCGACCAGGACGGGCTGGCGGCCCTCCGGAGCAGCCTCCTCCGCCGCGGCGGGCGCGGGCTCCGAGGCGGGCGCCGGCACGGCCGCGGCAACGGCGCCGGAGCCACCGGTGTCCACCGTGATGATCACCTGGCCGACGTCGACCGTGGTGCCCTCGGGGAAGCGCAGCTCGGCCACCACCCCGTCGAAGGGGATCGGCAGCTCGACGGCCGCCTTCGCCGTCTCGACCTCGCACACGACCTGGCCGTCGGTGACGGTGTCACCGGGCTGGACGTACCACTTGAGGATCTCGGCCTCGGTGAGGCCCTCGCCCACGTCGGGCATCTTGAACTCGCTGAACGCGCCGTTCGCCGTATTCGTCGTCATCGTCGTCACTGACCTTCTCCTCAGTACGCCAGCGAGCGGTCGACGGCGTCGAGCACGCGGTCCAGGCCCGGCAGGTACTCGTCCTCCAGGCGGGCCGGCGGGTACGGCGAGTGGAATCCGCCGACGCGCAGCACGGGCGCCTCCAGGTGGTAGAAGCAGCGCTCCGTGATGCGAGCGGCGATCTCCGAACCGACACCCAGGAACACCGGGGCCTCGTGCACGACGACCAGGCGGCGGGTCTTCTCGACCGAGGCCTGGATGCCGTCGAAGTCCACCGGGGACATCGAGCGCAGGTCCACGACCTCGATCGACTTGCCCTCCTCGGCAGCGACCTTGGCCGCCTCCAGACACAGCTTCACCATCGGGCCGTACGCGGCCAGGGTGAGGTCGGTGCCGGCCTGCGCCACCCGGGACTTGTGGAGCTCGCCCGGGATCGCCTCGACGTCCACCTCGCCCTTGTCCCAGTAGCGGCGCTTCGGCTCGAAGAAGATCACCGGGTCGTCGCTCTGGATCGCCTGCTGGAGCATCCAGTAGGCGTCGGAGGCGTTCGAGGGCGAGACCACCTTGAGGCCTGCGACGTGCGCGAACAGCGCCTCGGGCGACTCGGAGTGGTGCTCGACCGCGCCGATCGCGCCGCCGTACGGGATGCGCACGACGACCGGCATCTTGATCTTGCCGAGGGCGCGGGCGTGCATCTTCGCGAGCTGCGTGACGATCTGGTCGTACGCGGGGAAGACGAAACCGTCGAACTGGATCTCCACGACCGGCCGGTAGCCGCGCAGGGCCAGGCCGATGGCGGTGCCGACGATGCCGGACTCGGCGAGCGGGGTGTCGATGACCCGCTCCTCGCCGAAGTCCTTCTGGAGTCCGTCGGTGATGCGGAAGACGCCGCCGAGCTTGCCGACGTCCTCGCCCATGATCAGGACCTTCGGGTCCGTGTCGAGGGCCTTGCGCAGCGACTCGTTGAGCGCCTTCGCGATCGACATCTTTTCGATGGCCATGGTCAGTTGCCCCCCTCGAAGGACGCGAGGTAGGCGGCGAACTGGGCGCGCTCCTCGTCGACGAGCGCGTGTCCGTCCGCGTAGACGTTCTCGAAGATGGCCATGGTGTCCGGGTCGGGCATGGCGCGTACGACCTCGCGGACCCGCTTGCCGAGGGTCTCGCTCTCGGTCTCCAGCTCGGCGAAGAAGGCGTCGTCGGCGTGGCCGGAGGCCAGCAGGTGGGCCTTCAGGCGCTCGATCGGGTCCTTGTGCTCCCAGGCCGCGCGCTCCTCGTCGGCCCGGTAGCGGGTCGGGTCGTCGGAGGTGGTGTGCGCGCCCATCCGGTACGTGAAGGCCTCGACCAGCGTGGGGCCCTCGCCGTTGCGGGCCCGCTCCAGGGCCCAGCGGGTCACGGCCAGGCAGGCCAGGACGTCGTTGCCGTCGACGCGGACGCCCGGGAAGCCGAAGCCGGCGGCGCGCTGGTACAGCGGCACGCGCATCTGGCGCTCGGTGGGCTCGGAGATCGCCCACTGGTTGTTCTGGCAGAAGAACACCACGGGGGCGTTGTAGACCGCCGAGAACGTGAAGGCCTCGCTGACGTCGCCCTGGCTGGACGCGCCGTCGCCGAAGTACGCGATGACGGCCGAGTCGGCGCCGTCCTTGGTGATGCCCATGGCGTAACCGGTCGCGTGCAGCGTCTGCGAGCCGATGACGATCGTGTACAGGTGGAAGTTGTTGGTGGTCGGGTCCCAGCCACCGTGGTTCACACCGCGGAACATCCCGAGCAGGTTGGTCGGGTCGACCCCGCGGCACCATGCCACGCCGTGCTCGCGGTAGGTCGGGAAGATGTAGTCGTCGTCGCGCAGGGCGCGGGCGGAACCGATCTGCGCGGCCTCCTGGCCGAGCAGCGAGGCCCACAGTCCGAGCTCGCCCTGGCGCTGCAGGGCGGTGGCCTCGGAGTCGAAGCGGCGGGTCAGGACCATGTCGCGGTACAGCCCGCGCAGGTCGTCGGCGGTGATGTCGGCGACGTAGGGGGCGAACTCCGAAGACGTGGCGTCTTCGACCCGGTCCCCTTCAGGCGTCAGCAGCTGTACGAGCTGGGGCTCGGCACTCTGGGTGGCAGCGGCGCTCTTGCGGGCGTCGGCGCCCGTCGCTCGCTTGGTGCCGCTGCTGCGTCGCGGCTTGCGCGCGGCAGTGCTCTCCACGGTCACGTGTGCTCCTCCGTCGGTCCGGCACCCGGGGTCGTCCGGGGACCAGTGCGGCTCGCCTGATCCGTACTCGCGCACGGGGTGGGTGCGACTCGGCGGGATTCAGGCGTGACAGTCGCCCCGGCGAGTGCCCTGCACTAAGCACGCTACCCAGTGCTCCGCATAACTGCGAAACCCCATCTGACCTGCGTTTTTACTTGGATTTCCAAGTAAATCCGAGGTTTCTGGAACAACCACTGGTCACAGCCTTGCAGGGGGCCGGAACAACGGCACGTTATCCCGGGTAACTGCGGCAGGGAAGGGGTGAGTATGTGAAACTGACGTAGTGCGCGAAGATGGAAAAATCACTGTATTCCTCCTTGACGACCACGAAGTGGTACGTCGGGGCGTCTATGAGCTCCTCTCCAGCGAATCGGACATCGAAGTCGTGGGTGAAGCGGGTACCGCCGCTGACGCCCTGGTGCGCATTCCGGCCACCCGCCCCGATGTGGCGGTCCTCGACGTACGGCTGCCGGACGGCAGCGGTGTCGAGGTCTGCCGCGAGGTCCGCTCCCAGGACGAGGACATCAAATGCCTGATGCTCACCTCGTTCGCGGACGACGAGGCGCTGTTCGACGCGATCATGGCGGGCGCCTCCGGGTACGTGCTGAAGGCGATCCGCGGCAATGAGCTGCTGAACGCCGTCCGCGACGTCGCCGCGGGCAGGTCCCTGCTCGACCCCGTGGCCACGGCCCGGGTGCTGGAGCGGCTGCGCGACGGCAAGAACGGCAAGGGCGACGACCGGCTCTCGAACCTCACCGAGCAGGAGCGGAAGATCCTCGACCTGATCGGCGAGGGCCTCACCAACCGCGTGATCGGCGAGCGGCTGCACCTGGCCGAAAAGACGATCAAGAACTACGTCTCCAGCCTGCTCTCCAAGCTCGGCATGGAACGCCGCTCGCAGGCCGCGGCCTACGTCGCCCGGATCCAGGCGGAGAAGCGCTGACCCTGCCGGCGCCGGTCCCCCCGCGTGCCCCGAGCGCTCTTCCGGCGCCGGTCCCCCCGCGCACCCAGCCGGCCCCGGTCAGCCGGGCCGCTCCGGGCTGATTCCCCGACACGCCGGGCGGGTATCGGGACCAACGTCCTCGATCATCGGGGCGGGATCCTCTTTCCGGCGCCGGGCGGGTGCCGGAGAGTGGGGATCATGTCCCCCGAGGAACTCCACGCCATCGAACTGCTGCGCCGGGTGCCCTACGGCCGCGTGGCCACCAGCATGCGCGCGCTGCCGTTCCTCGCCGCGGCCCGCCACATCGTGGTGGACGGCAGGGTCGTCCTGCGCATGCACGCCGGCTTCGACCACCACCGGGCGTGCGGCGGCAGCGTC
The DNA here is from genome assembly GCF_036194065.1 of Streptomyces sp. NBC_00239. Lineage (NCBI taxonomy): Bacteria > Bacillati > Actinomycetota > Actinomycetes > Kitasatosporales > Streptomycetaceae > Streptomyces > Streptomyces sp. NBC_00239. The sequence continues at coordinate 4,140,914 of NZ_CP108095.1, forward strand.
GTCGCCTACGGCGCCGACAACTTCAACAGCGGCGACGCCGCGCTGTGGTCCGTGCAGTTCACGGGCACGGCCGAGATCGTCGAGCCGACCACGGCCGAGCTGCACCTCTTCGGGCCGGGCCCGCACTACGTGGACGGGGACCTGTTCGACCCCGTCTACCTGCGCATCGAGCCCCAGTTCGTCACCGTGCACACGCTGGAGACCGCCGTGGAACGCCAGTTCCAGCACGCCCTCTGACGCGCGCTACTGGGCGTGGCCCTGGCCCTCGCCGGCCGGGTCGCCGTTCGCGCCGGGGCTCTCGCCGCCGCCGCCCGTGTCGGGGCTCTCCGGCGTGGTCGGCTCGTCCGTGGGCTCGTCCGTCGGCTCCGTGGTCTCCGTCGGCTCCGTGGTGGGAGGCTCGGTCGACGGGGTCGGCGTCGGCTCGTGCGTCGGCTGACGCGTGGGCTCCCGCGTCTCCTCCCACGTGGGCTGCTCCTCCGTCGGCGTCTCTTCCTCTTCGGTCGGCGACTGCTCCTCGGGGCTCGGCGAGTCCGCTGACGGGCTCTTCGGCGCGGAGACGCCGGGCGACTTCGGCGGCGTCTCGTTGTTGCTCTTGCCGCCGCCCGCCTTGTCCAGCGCGTACACGACACCGGCCGCGATGGCGACGACGGCGAGCGCCGCGAACAGCCACATCTTCCAGCCGCCGGAGCCCCGGCCGCCGTTGCCGTCGTGGTAGCCGCCACCGCCGCCGAAGGCCGAGCCGTCGTCCGGGTTCAGCGGCGGCACCATCGGCTGCCCGAACTGGGACGTCGTGTTGTGCTGCGGGTAGTGCGGCTGCGGGCCGGAGCCGGGGTGGGACATCGCCGTGGTGGGCGCGTGCCCGCCGCCCTGACCGTGCGGCAGCGCCATGGCGACCGGGCCGGTGTTCCACGTACCGGTGTTGGGGCCCTGCTCGTGGAGCATCTGGAGCGCGTACTGGACCAGCCCGCGCATCTCCTCGGCGCTCTGGAAGCGGTCGTCCGGGTCCTTGGCGAGCGAACGCATCACCAGGCCGTCGAGTTCCGCCGGGACGGTCGCCACCTGCGACGGCGGCACCGGCGCGTCCTGGACGTGCTGGTACACCACCGACAGCGGGGTCTCACCGGTGAACGGGGGCCGCAGCGCGAGGAGTTCGTACAGCAGGCAGCCGGTCGCGTACAGGTCGGAGCGGTGGTCGACGGCCTTGCCCAGCGCCTGCTCCGGGGAGAGGTACTGCGGGGTGCCCATGACCATGCCGGTCTGGGTCATCGTCGACTGCGCGCCGTGCAGGGCGCGCGCGATGCCGAAGTCCATCACCTTCACGGCGCCCGTGTTGGTGATGATGACGTTCGCGGGCTTGATGTCGCGGTGCACGATGCCGTGCTGGTGCGAGTACGCGAGCGCCTCCAGGACGCCCGACACGATGATCAGGGCCTGGTCCGGGCCCGGCGCCTCGGCGCTGATCAGCAGATCCCGGATCGTCCGGCCCTCGACGAGCTCCATGACGATGTAGGGGACGACGTTCTGGCCGACGCGGTCCTCGCCCGAGTCGTACACGGCGACGACGGCATGGTGGTTGAGGCCGGCGACGGACTGCGCCTCGCGCGTGAACCGGGCCTTGGAGACCGGGTCCTCGGCGAGATCGGCGCGCAGCAGCTTCACGGCGACGGTGCGGCCCAGCCGGACGTCCTCGGCGGCGAACACCTCGGCCATGCCGCCGCGGCCGAGACGGTGCGTCAGCCGGTAGCGGCCCTCTCCGACGAGGCCGCCCGCGCCGAACTGCTCAGGAACATCCGACATCCCGGAGCCGTTTCCCTCGGGTTCGGGTGACATCAGTCCTCGCCGTCGTTTCTGGCCGCTCCCAGCGGGGGTCGCGGTGGTGTTGTGCAGGGTGCTCCGACGAACGCTACAGCCTCGGCGCGGCCGACCGGTCAGAGATTGAGGCGTCGTCCGCGCAAGGTCTACGCGCGGTCCGGGTGTGGTCACGGAACGGGAACCCCGGCTTGACGTGTGCTTGCCCTCCGGCAGACTGGGCCGCGTCATACGGATCGCCAGGTCCCGCAGGTAGCGCCCGAGGGGAAGCACAGTCATGAGCCAGGACGGCACTCAGGGCCGGTACGCAGGCGGTTCCCTGGCCCGTGGCCGTTACCAGCTACGGGACTTGCTGGGCGAGGGCGGCATGGCCTCGGTGTACCTGGCCTACGACGCCTCGCTCGACCGCCAGGTGGCCATCAAGACGATGCACACCGAGCTGGGCCGCGAGCAGTCGTTCCGCGAGCGCTTCAGGCGTGAGGCCCAAGCTGTTGCCAAACTGTCGCACACCAATATCGTCTCGGTCTTCGACACCGGCGAGGACACCGTCTCGATGGGTGGGACGGACACCGACAGCGGCCCCATGCCGTACATCGTCATGGAGTACGTGGAGGGCCGGCCGCTGGGCTCCGTGCTCCAGGCCGACATCGCGCAGCACGGGGCGATGCCCGCGGACCGCGCGCTGAAGGTGACGGCCGACGTGCTGGCGGCGCTGGAGGCCAGCCACGAGATGGGGCTGGTGCACCGCGACATCAAGCCCGGCAACGTCATGATCACCAAGCGCGGCCTGGTCAAGGTGATGGACTTCGGCATCGCCCGCGCGATGCAGTCCGGGGTCACCTCCATGACCCAGACCGGCATGGTCGTGGGCACCCCGCAGTACCTCTCCCCCGAGCAGGCGCTCGGCCGCGGCGTGGACGCCCGCTCCGACCTCTACTCCGTCGGCATCATGCTCTTCCAGCTGCTGACCGGCCGGCTGCCCTTCGAGGCGGACTCGCCGCTGGCCATCGCGTACGCGCACGTGCAGGAGGAGCCGGTCGCGCCGTCGAGCGTCAACCGAGCCCTGACTCCGGCGATGGACGCCCTGGTTGCCCGGGCGCTGAAGAAGAACCCGAACGAGCGTTTCCCCACGGCCGCGGCGATGCGCGACGCGTGCGACCGGGTGCTGTCGGCCGGCCGGACCGCCGCTCCCGTGATCGTCCAGGGCGGGCCCGTGAACAGCGGCGCCGGCGTCGGCTCGACCGTCTTCCCGCCGGTGGACGCCTCCCTCCAGGCCCCGCCGCCGCAGGCGCTGCAACAGCCGTACCAGCCCGGTCCGTACTCCGGCGCGGGCACCGGCGCGCCGTACGCGCAGCCGGCCCACACGCCGCACCCCCAGCCGCAGCAGCACGCGCCGATGCCCCAGGCGCACACCCCGGCCCCGCAGCACGCCCCGGCCCCGCAGCAGACCGGCGGCTACGCGTACCCGCCGCAGCAGGCCTACCCGCAGCAGGTGCAGACCCCGCCGCCGTACGCGATGTCCGCGCCCACGCCGCCCGCGGGCGGCCGCGCCCCGGCCCGCCGCGGCGGGCGCAACACCCCCGTGGTGGCCGGCGCCGCCGCGGTGGCGCTGCTGGCGATCGGCGGACTGATCTACGTCACGACCAAGGACGGCGACAAGGACAAGGACGGCCCCATCCGGGCGAACACGTCCTCGTCCGCGCCGGCGAGCCAGAAGCCGGGGCACAAGGGCCCGGAGCTGACCCGCACCATCGAGGCGAAGGAATGCAGCGAGGCCGCCGAGTCCTACGACGACGCGAAGAAGGTCCGGGCACCCGACTTCCGCTACAAGAACCTCGACTCGGTGAAGCTGTGCCTGCAGGCGGCGGGCTGGACGCTCAAGGAGAAGCCGAAGGACGAGGCGGTGTTCGGCGAGGACACGGTCCTCGACCAGTTCCCCTCGCCCGGCACGGACGTCGACCCGGACAAGGCCGAGTTCACCCTGGAGATCTCCACGGGCAACCCCGCCTGACCTGACGGCCCGTCCGCACCGCCGGGCCCCGGCGCGAGTCCGGGCGTCGGGCCCGGGCGCCGGGTCCGACCGGGCCGTCCGGGCCCGGTCGCCGCCGCCCCTCCCTGCGCCCCTCCCTCCGCCTCCTCCCCGCACAGACCGCCCGGGATGCCGGAATTGTTCGGTCGTGTGAGTCTGAGCCTGACACCTCGGCAGGTCGGGACGGGAGGGGCCCCGTGACTTCACGCCTTCGCTCGCTCCGATGGGCGGCCGGAGCGGCGTGCGCCCTCGGCGTACTGCTGCCCGCCGGCCCCGGGTACGCCGCCGCGGCGCCGGCCCACTGCCCCGGTCCTGCCCTGCGGGGTCCGGCCCTGTCCGATGCGGCCCTGTCCGGTGCGGCCCTGCGGGGTGCGGCCCTGTCCCGTGCGGCCCTGTCCTCCACTCCCACGGCTCCCCGTACACCCGACGCGCCCGACGCCCCCCGCGGGGACGAGCTGGCCGGGAGCGTCGCCGGGGCCGGGCGGGCGCGGCCCGGGCGGGCGGCCGAGGAGGCCGAGCTGAACCCGCAGGCCGTGCCGGCCGTACGGCCCGTACCCGAGGCGAAGCCGGAACCGCCCCCGCCGCCACCCCCGCCCCCGCGCGCCGAGCCCAGTCCGGCGGCGCCGCCGGTCAGCGCCCTGGGCGGGGAGCAGAGCTCGCGGGTCGCCGACCTGGCCGCGCACATGGTGCCGCTGGGCGCCGGGCTGGCCCTGATCGGCCTGGGTCTGGCCTTCCTCGGGATGCGGCTGCGCCGCTGACCCGGGCCCCCCGGCTCCCCCCGGCGGCGGACCGGGAGCGGCGGGTCCCCCTCAGGATGTAGATCGCCAGACGGTTGTGCTCGCGAACATACTCGGTATACATACTGAGTATGTCGATCCGCCACGGACTCCTCGCCCTGCTTGAGCGAGGCCCCCGGTACGGCTCCCAGCTGCGTACCGAATTCGAATCCCGCACCGGCTCCACCTGGCCGCTCAACGTCGGGCAGGTCTACACGACCCTCGCCCGGCTGGAGCGCGACGGGCTGGTCGCGCCCGACGGCGCGGACGAGGCCGGCCACACGCTGTACGCCATCACCGAGACCGGCCGCACCGAACTCCACTCCTGGTACGAGCGCCCCGTCGAACGCACCAACCCGCCCCGCGACGAGCTGTCGATCAAGCTCGCGATGGCCGTCGGGGCACCCGGCGTCGACATCCGCGCCGTCATCCAGGCCCAGCGCGTCGCCACCATCCGGGCCATGCAGGACTACACGCGCCTCAAGGCGCAGGCCCTCACCGCGATCGAGAACGGGCAGGCCCGCGAGCGCGACGACGTGGCCTGGCTGCTCGTCATCGAACAGCTGATCTTCCAGACCGAGGCCGAAGCACGGTGGCTGGACCACTCCGAATCCCGGCTGGTGCGGCTCTCCGTCCTGGCCGAACGGGGAGCCACCACCGAGCCGCCTCCGGCCGCCCCGCCCGCCGGCCCGCACCCGGCCCACGCGTCCGCACCGGCCGCCACCCGACCCGCACAGAGCTGACCCACGTCCCAGGGGGGACCCCTCATGCCCGACCAGCCCCACCGCTCACCCGTCCTGGAGCTCCGACAGCTCACCCGGGTCCACGGCAGCGGCGCCACCGAGGTGCACGCCCTCAGCGGCATCGACCTCGCGGTCCATCCCGGCGAGCTCGTCGCCGTCATGGGCCCGTCCGGCTCCGGCAAGTCCACGCTGCTCACCCTCGCCGGGGGCCTCGACACCCCCACCGGGGGCCAGGTGATCGTCGAAGGCACCGACATCACCACCGCGAACCGCAAACAGCTCGCCGCCCTGCGCCGGCGCTCCATCGGCTACGTCTTCCAGGACTACAACCTCATCCCGGCCCTGACCGCCGCCGAGAACGTGGCCCTGCCGCTCGAACTCGACGGCGTCTCCGCCCGCAAGGCCCGCGTCCACGCCCTGGCGGCACTCGCCGAGATGAACCTGCCCCAGCTCGCCGACCGCTTCCCCGACGAGATGTCCGGCGGCCAGCAGCAGCGCGTCGCCATCGCCCGCGCCCTGGTCGGCGACCGCCGCCTGGTGCTCGCCGACGAGCCCACCGGCGCCCTCGACTCCGAGACCGGCGAGTCCGTGCTCGCCCTGCTGCGGGCCCGCTGCGACGCGGGCGCGGCCGGCGTCCTGGTCACCCACGAACCCCGCTTCGCGGCCTGGGCGGACCGGGTGGTCTTCCTGCGCGACGGCCGCGTCGTCGACGAGACCCTGCGCACCGACGCCGAGTCGCTGCTCACCGGGCGGGCGGCCGCCCAGTGAACTCCTGGTACCACTCCTGGGTCGCCGCGATCCGGATCGCCCGGCGGGACGCCGTGCGCGCCAAGGGCCGCAGCCTCCTCGTCCTCTCGATGATCGCCCTGCCCATCCTGGGCGTCAGCGCCGCCGACCTGACCCTGCGCAGCGCCGAACTCTCCACCGGGCAGAAGCTGGACCGCGTGCTCGGCGCGGCCGACGCCCGGATCTCCGACCCCGGCCTCGGCGGGCCGGTGTACCAGCAGCCCGACGGGGAGAGCTACGCCCCGGTCGGCGGCTACGCGGACCAGTGGACGCCGCCCACGGACAGCCGTACCGACGTCGAGGCGGCCTTCCCGCCCGGTGCGAAGTTCCTGAAGGACACCGAAGGCAGCGCCAAGGTCCGCACCCGGCACGGCCTGCTGGAGGTCTCCGTACGGGAGCTCGACACCGCGAACCCGCTGGCCGCGGGGCTGACGGCGCTCGACCGCGGCCGCTTCCCGGCCAAGGCCGGCGAGGTCGCGGCGACCACGGCCTTCCTCGACGCCTCCGGCCTGTTCGTCGGCTCCACGGTCGTCGCACGCGGCATGGACCGGCCGTACGTGATCACCGGCGCGTACGAGCTGCCGAACGAGCTCAAGGCCAAGGCCCTCATCGCCCCGCCCGGCACCTTCCTCGCCCCGCTCGACAAGGCGGTCAAGGCGGCCGGACTGGGCAGCGTCGGCCTCAACAGCAGCTACCTCGTCGCGGTCGGCGGCGAAGGTTTCACGTGGAACATGGTCAAGGCGGCCAACGCCAAGGGCGTCGTCGTCGCCTCGCGCGCCGTGGTCCTGGACCCGCCCGCCGACTCCGAGGTGCCGTACTACCGGCAGGAGCAGCGCTACGAGCAGAGCATCGGCAGCCGTACCGCGGAGATGGCGGCGCTCGCCACCGTGGTCGGCCTCGCGATGCTGGAGATCTGCCTGCTGGCCGGCCCCGCCTTCGCGGTCGGCGCCCGGCGCTCGCGCCGCCAGCTGGGCCTGGTCGGCGCCAACGGCGGCGACCGCAAGCACATCCGGGCCATCGTCCTCTCGGGCGGCCTGGTCATCGGGGTCGCGGCCGCGGTCGTCGGCACCGGACTCGGCATCGGGCTGACGCTCGCCCTCCAGCCGGTCCTGGAAGAGCAGCTGGGCGCCCGCTGGGGCCACTTCGACCTGCGCCCGCTGGAAATCCTCGGCATCGGCGGCCTCGCCGTGCTGACCGGCCTGCTCGCCGCGATCGTGCCGGCCGTCACCGCCTCCCGGCAGACCGTGCTCGCCTCGCTCACCGGCCGCCGCGGGGTGCGCCGGGCCAGCCGGGTACTGCCGGTGGCCGGCCTGATCGCCATCGCCCTGGGCGCCGCGATCGCGCTCTACGGCAGCACCACCGACCTGGGCTTCACCGTGGTCGCGGCGGGCAGCGCGCTCGCCGAACTGGGCGTCGTGGCCCTGACCCCGGTGCTGGTCGGCCTGTTCGGCCGGGTGGGCCGCTGGCTCCCGCTGTCCCCGCGGCTCGCGCTGCGCGACGCCGTCCGCAACCGGGGCCGTACGGCTCCGGCCGTGGCCGCGGTGCTCGCCGCGGTCGCCGGCACCGTCGCGGTGGCGACGTACCAGGAGAGCCGGGACGCCCAGTACCGCCACGAGTACACCGCCCAGCTGCCCGACCTCGGCGGCCGGGTGCTGGCCAAGGACGCGGGCGGCTACCGGGAGATACCCGCCGTCCGCCAGGCGGTCAGCAAGGAACTCCCGGTCGCCGTACGGGCGGACGTGGAGCGGCTGTACGTCGGCCGGCCCGACTGCGACCGGTGGGGGGTCTCGAAGGGCTGCGGGCAGGTCGAGCTGGTCATCCCGAAGGACCAGGAATGCCCGCTGTGGAACAGCAAGGAGGGCCCGGACGCCTTCACTCCCGAGGAGCGCCGCAACTTCAGCAAGGACTGGCGCTGCACGTCCGTGAACCACTACACGGAGCAGGAGATCGCCGTCGCGGACGAGAAGCTGCTGGCCGCCCTGCGCATCGACGACCCGGCAGCCGTCCGGGCGCTGAAGGCGGGCACACCGGTCGCCTTCGACCGACGGCACGTCAAGAACGGCAAGGTCGGCCTGCTGGTCATCGCCGACCAGGAGAAGGCCGAGGCGGCCCGGCAGGCCGACCGCGAGCCGCCGGGCGAGCGCAAGCAGTTCGCCGTGCACGCGGCCACCTCCGCCGAGGCGTACGGCCTGAAGCTGATCCTGCCGCCGGCGACCGCGAAGGCCGCGGGCCTCAAGACGGTGCCCCTGGGCTCGTACTTCACGCTGGAGCGGGCTCCGTCGACGCAGGAGCGGCAGCGGGCCGACGGCGCGTTCGACCGGATGGGCGCCGACCCGGACCTGTACGTCGAGAACGGCTACGAAAGCTCCGGCACGCTCGTCCTGCTGGCCCTGGCGATCTTCGCCGGGCTGGTGACGATCGGCGCGGCCGGCATCGCCACGGGCCTGGCCCAGGCCGACGCCGAGGCCGACCTGAAGACCCTGGCCGCGGTGGGCGCCGCACCGCGCGTACGGCGCACGCTCAGCGGGTTCCAGTGCGGGGTGGTGGCCGCGATGGGCGTGGTCCTCGGCTCCGCGGCGGGCCTGCTGCCCGCGGTGGGGCTGCGGCTGACGGAACGGCGCGAGCAGCTGGCCTGGTTCCGCGACCTGGTGGCCCAGGGCTACGGCCAGGACACCAGCGAGCCGTACATCCCGGTGGTCGTGCCCTGGTCGACGCTGGCGCTGCTGCTCGTCGCGGTTCCGGTGGGCGCGGCCGTGCTCGCGGCCCTGGTGACGCGTTCCGGCGGGGCACTGGCCCGCCGGGCGGCCGCCTGAGCCGCCGGCGCACGATCTCGTGCCCCCGTGCAGGGTGGATCACACCCGCGCGGGGGCACACCGTGTCTTGACGAAGGTGTGCGAGACAATGGCGGCATGGAGATGCCGAGGAGTGAACGGTCGCAGGACAGCCCCCCGCAGGTTCTGATCGTGGGCCAGGACGGGATGCAGGTCGGCGGCGCCGATGACGAGTCGCGCGAGGTCCCCGTGACGGAGATGGTCGAACAGCCCGCAAAGGTCATGCGGATCGGCAGCATGATCAAGCAGCTTCTGGAAGAAGTCCGAGCGGCTCCTCTCGACGAGGCCAGCCGGGTCCGGCTCAAGGACATCCACGCCAGCTCCGTGAAGGAGCTGGAGGACGGGCTCGCTCCCGAGCTCGTCGAGGAACTGGAGCGGCTGTCGCTCCCGTTCACCGACGAGGCGATCCCCTCGGAGGCGGAACTGCGCATCGCCCAGGCGCAGTTGGTGGGCTGGCTGGAAGGCCTGTTCCACGGCATCCAGACCGCCCTGTTCGCGCAGCAGATGGCCGCGCGGGCCCAGCTGGAGCAGATGCGCCGCGCACTGCCGCCCGGTACGTCGCACGACGACGAGGACGGGCAGCACGGCGCCATCCGCTCCGGCCCGTACCTGTAAGCGAGCAGCAGCCGGCCGTCAGCCCGCCCGGGCCGGCCGTCCCACCGATCATGCCGGGGTCCGCCGTGTGCGGGCCCCGGCTTCGTCCTTCCCGGGGCCTGGTGACGGGCGCGGGGGCCGGATCGAAGGCCGGCCGAACCGGCCCGCGGGGGCGGCAGACGGGACCCGCATACTCGGGGGCATGACCTTTGACGCGATCGTGCTGGCCGGCGGCGCGGCCCGGCGGCTCGGCGGGGCCGACAAACCCGGCCTGAGCGTCGGCGGCCGGGCCCTGCTGGACCGGGTGCTCGACGCCTGCCGCGGCGCCGCCGTGACCGTCGTGGTCGGCGGCCGCCGGGCCACCGCCCGCCCGGTGACCTGGGCCCTGGAGCAGCCGCCCGGCGGCGGCCCGCTGGCCGCCCTGCACGCCGGCCTGCGGCACGTCGGTGCCGACCGGGTGCTCGTCCTCTCCGCCGACCTGCCCTTCCTCGGCCCGGAGACCGTACGCACCCTCCTCGACTCCCTCGACTCCCTCGACGCGCCCGGCGGCGCCGGCCCGTCCGGCCGGGAGGGGGTGCTCCTCACCGATGCCGAGGGCCGCGACCAGCCGCTGGTCGCCGCCTACCGGGCGGAGCCGCTGCGCCGGGAACTGGCGCTGATCGCCACCGAGCACGGCACCCTGAGCGGCCTGCCGCTGCGGCTGCTGACCGCGGAGCTGGACCTCGGCTGGACCTCCGCCGCGGCACCCCTCGCCTCGTTCGACTGCGACACCTGGGACGATCTCGCGGCCGCCCGGTCCCGCATCAGGGAGCATGGGCACGTGCTGGACGAATGGATGACCGCAGTCAAGACCGAGCTGGGCATCGACCTCGACGTCGAGATCCCCGCGTTGCTCGACCTCGCCCGTGACGCCGCCCACGGCGTGGCCCGCCCCGCCGCCCCGCTGACGACCTTCCTGGTCGGATACGCGGCCGGCCAGGGCGGCCTGTCACTGGAAGAGGCCACCCGCCGCGCCGCCGCACTTGCCGGCCGCTGGGCGGCCGAGTCCGGGCCCGGCACCGGATGACCGCACAGGGCCGGGAGGCCGGGGCCGACGGCCGCACCGGACAGAACGCGTCCCCGGCCGCCGGCGACGCCGAGGACGCCGTGCTGGAGGCCCTGGCCCTGGTCAGCCGCGGCCCCCGCCCCCCGGCCGCCGCCACCCCGCACCGGGCCACGCCCTGGCCCCGGGCCCGCGCCATCGCCGCGCGGTGCGCCGAGGCGCACCCGGCGAAGCCCCGGTCGGTGCCGCTGGACCGGGCGCTGGGCGAAGTGCTCGCCGCCCCCCTGACCGCCCTGACCGACCTGCCCTCCTTCGACACCTCCGCCATGGACGGCTGGGCCGTCGCGGGACCGGGCCCCTGGAGGGTCCGGGACGGCGGGGTCCTCGCGGGCGGCAGCCGCCCCGCCCCGCTCGCCGACGGCGAGGCCGTCCGGATCGCGACCGGCGCCCGCGTCCCCGCCGACACCACCGCCGTGATCCGCAGCGAGCATTCCCGCACCGACGCCAAGGGGCAGCTCTACCCGGAGCGCGAGGTAGTCACCGGGCAGGACATCCGGCCGCGCGGCCAGGAGTGCCGGTCCGGTGACGTCCTGCTGCCCGCCGGGGCGCTGATCACCCCCGGCGTGCTCGGCCTGGCCGCCGCGGCCGGCTACGACGCCCTGGAGACCCTGCCGAGGCCGCGCGCCGAGATCCTCGTACTCGGGGACGAGCTGCTGACCGAAGGGCTGCCGCACGACGGCCTGATCCGCGACGCGCTCGGCCCGATGGTCGGCCCGTGGCTGGCCGCGCTCGGCGCCGAGGTCGTCGCCACCCGCCGGCTGGGCGACGACGCCGAGGCGCTCTACAAGGCCGTCACCGCCTCCACCGCCGACCTGGTCGTCACCACCGGTGGCACCGCCGCCGGGCCGGTGGACCACGTCCACCCCGTACTGCGCCGGGTCGGCGCCGAGCTGCTCGTGGACGGGGTGGCGGTACGCCCCGGCCATCCGATGCTGCTGGCCCGGCTGGGTCCGGGCCGCCATCTGGTCGGGCTGCCGGGCAATCCGCTGGCCGCCGTGTCCGGACTTCTCACGCTGGCCGAGCCGCTGCTGCGGGTCCGGGCGGGGCTCGCACCCCGGGACCCGTACCCGGCGCCGGTCCACGACGACGTCCAGGGGCATCCGCACGACACCCGGCTGATCCCCGTGATGCTGCACGCCGACCGCTGCGTACCGCTGCACTACAACGGGCCCGCGATGCTGCGCGGTATCGCCGCCGCCGACGCGATGGCCGTGGTGCCGCCGCACGGTGCGCACGAGGGAGAGGAGCTGGACGTGCTCGACCTGCCGTGGGCGCCGGGGGGATGTTTCACGTGAAACTTCCCGGCCACGACGCGATGGCCCGCCAGGCCGACGAGAGCCTCGTCACCCGCCGGGTGAAACTGCCCCGACGCGAGGTCGAAAGGCCGCTGCGGCAGGTCACCAAACGGCTGGTGATGGCCCTGATGGTGCTGCTGACGACGGTCCTGATCGTCTGGGCCGACCGCGCCGGCTACCACGACAACGCCAACGACAACGTCGACCTCCTCGACTGCGTCTACTACGCCACGGTGACCCTGTCGACGACCGGATACGGCGACATCGTCCCGTACAGCGACAGCGCCCGTCTGATGAACATCCTGCTGATCACTCCGCTGCGGGTGCTGTTCCTGATCATCCTGGTCGGCACCACCCTTGAGGTCCTCACCGAGAGGACCCGGGAGGAGTGGCGGCTGAACCGCTGGAGGAAGCAGTTGCGTGACCACACCGTCGTCGTCGGCTTCGGCACGAAGGGCCGCTCGGCGCTCCAGACCCTGCTGGCCACCGGGCTGAAGAAGGAGTCCGTCGTCGTCGTCGACCCCAGCTCCAAGGTCATCGACATGGCCAACGCGGAGGGGCTCACCGGGGTGGTCGGCGACGCCACCCGCTCCGACGTCCTGATCCGGGCCGAGGTGCAGAAGGCCCGCCAGGTCATCATCGCCACCCAGCGCGACGACACGGCGGTGCTGGTCACGCTCACGGCCCGGCAGCTGAACCGCGGCGCGAAGATCGTCACCGCGGTGCGCGAGGAGGAGAACGCCCCGCTGCTGCGGCAGTCGGGCGCGGACGCCGTCATCACGAGCGCGAGTGCGGCCGGCCGGCTGCTGGGGCTGTCGGTGCTGAGCCCGAGCGCGGGCGCGGTGATGGAGGACCTGATCCAGCAGGGCAGCGGCCTCGACCTCATCGAACGCCCGGTGACCCGGGCGGAGGCCGGACGCGGGGTGCGGGAGACGGCGGACCTGGTGGTCAGCGTGGTGCGCGGCCACCGGCTGCTGCCGTACGACGACCCGCACGCGAGCCCGCTCCAGCTGACGGACCGGGTGATCGCGGTGGTCCGCGCCGCCCCGCCCGCCACCACCCTGGGCCCGGCCGAGTAGCCCGCGCGACCGGGCGCGCGTACGAGCCCCGGCCGCTCCCGCGCGTACGAGCCCCGGCCGCTCCCGCGCGTACGAGCCCCGGCCGCTCCCGCGCGTCCGGCGCGTGGGGACGGCCGTACATACGGCTCGTGCGCACGGCTCGTGCACGGCTCGCGTCTACGGCCATGCGTCCGGCTCCTGGATCCTGGTCGTGCGTCCGGCCCGTACGTCCGGTCCGGCCAACCGGTCCGGGGGAGCCGGGAGTCGGGGCCGGGCTGGCGTACCCTCCGGGCCATGCATGCGATCACGATTCCCCAGCCCGGCGGGCCCGAGGCCCTGGTGTGGGCCGAGGTGCCCGACCCGGTGCCCGGCGACGGCGAGGTCCTCGTGGAGGTCGCGGCCGGCGCCGTGAACCGCGCCGACCTCCTCCAGCGGCAGGGCTTCTACGACCCGCCGCCCGGCAGCTCCCGCTACCCCGGGCTCGAATGCTCGGGCCGCATCACGGCCCTGGGACCGGGCGTCACCGGCTGGGCGGTCGGCGACGAGGTGTGCGCCCTGCTGGTCGGCGGCGGCTACGCCGAGCAGGTGGCCGTGCCCGCGGGCCAGCTGCTGCCGGTGCCGGCCGGGGTGGACCTGGCCACGGCGGCCGCGCTGCCGGAGGCGGCCTGCACGGTGTGGTCGAACGTGTTCATGATCGCGCACCTGCGTCCGGGCGAGACCTTCCTCGTGCACGGCGGATCGAGCGGCATCGGCACCATGGCGATCCAGCTGGCGAAGGCGGTCGGCGCCCGGGTGGCGGTGACGGCGGGCGGCAAGGAGAAGCTGGCGCGCTGCGCGGAGCTGGGCGCCGACATCCTGATCGACTACCGCGAGCAGGACTTCGTCGCCGAGATCAAGGAGGCGACGGGCGGTGCGGGCGCGGACGTGATCCTCGACATCATCGGCGCCAAGTACCTCGACCGGAACGTGCGGGCGCTCGCGGTCAACGGGCGGCTGGCCGTCATCGGCCTGCAGGGCGGCCGCACGGGCGAGCTGAACCTCGGGGCGCTGCTGGCCAAGCGGGCCGCGATCACCGCGACGACCCTGCGCTCGCGTCCTCTGGAGGAGAAGGCGGCCATCGTCGCCGCCGTACGGGAGCACGTCTGGCCGCTGGTCGAGAGCGGGCTGGTGCGGCCGGTGGTGCACGCGGCCTTCCCGTTCGGGGAGGCCGCCGAGGCCCACCGGGTGCTGGAGGCGAGCACGCACGTGGGGAAGCTGTTGCTGACGCGGTGACCCGGCGGGGCGGGTGGGGGCGCCCTGCCGGGCCTTCCCCTACCCGCCCTTCCGCCGTTCCCCGGGGCTCCGCCCCGGCCCCCGGGCCGGAGCTCCGCGCCGGTGCGCTCAAGCGCCGCGCGGGCTGGGACGCGCGATGCCCTCGGCTACAGCGAGCGCAGCAGCACCGCCGGGTTCTCGACGCAGTCCGCGACGTGCCGGAGGAAGCCGCCCGCGGTGCCGCCGTCGCAGACGCGGTGGTCGAACGTCAGTGACAGCTGGACGACCTGGCGGACCGCCAGTTCGCCCTGGTGCACCCACGGCTTGGGGACGATCCGGCCGACGCCGAGCATGGCCGCCTCCGGGTGGTTGACGATCGGCGTCGAGCCGTCGACCCCGAACACCCCGTAGTTGTTGAGGGTGAAGGTGCCACCGGTCAGGTCCGCGGGGGCGAGCTTGCCGGTGCGGGCCAGCTCGGTCAGCCGTGCGAACTCGGCCGACAGCTCCTCCGGGTTCATGCCGTGCGCCTCGCGGACCACCGGAACCACCAGGCCCCGCTCGGTCTGCGCGGCGAAGCCCAGGTGGATGCCGGGCAGCCGGACGATCTCCTTCGCCACGGTGTCCACAGTGGAGTTCAGCTCGGGGTACTTCGCCAGCGCGGCCGTGCAGATCCGGGCCAGCAGCGCCAGCACCGAGATCTTCGGCCCGCCCACCGCGTTCATCGCGGCCCGCGCGGCCATCAGCTCGGTGGCGTCGGCGTCCACCCAGCAGGTGGCGTCCGGGATCTCGCGGCGGCTGCGGGAGAGCTTCTCGGCGACGGCGCCGCGCAGCCCCTTCAGCGGGATGCGCTCCCCGGTGAGGGCGCGCCCCGCGGGCGCGGCGGCAGCGGCCGGTGCGGCGGGGGCGACCGTCTCGGGGGCCTTCAGGGCCGCCTCGACGTCCGCCCGCATGATCAGGCCGTCGGGCCCGCTGCCGGCCAGGGCCCGCAGGTCGATCCCGTGGTCCCGGGCCAGCTTGCGCACCAGCGGCGAGATCACCGCGACCGGCTCCGTCCGCCCGGCGGGGGTGCGGACCGGAGCCGCGGCCGGCTCCGGGGCGGCCACTGCCGTGACGGCGGCGGCTGCGGCCGGGGCGGCTGCCGGGGCGACGCCCGCCGGGTGGATCCGGCGGCGCCGGGCCGGCCGGGAGTGGTCCGTGCCGTAGCCGACGAGCACGTTGCCCGAACCCGCCGACGCGGACTCGGCGGCGGCCGTACCGGCCGCCTCCTCCGGCACCGAGGAGGCGCCCACGGCCACGGTGATCAGGGGCGCGCCGACGGGCAGCTCGGTGCCCTCCTCGCCGAAGCGGGCGGTCACCACCCCGCCGTACGGGCACGGCACCTCGACCATCGCCTTGGCCGTCTCGACCTCGACCACCGGCTGGTCCACGGCGACCACGTCGCCGACCTCGACCAGCCAGCGCACGATCTCCGCCTCGGTGAGCCCCTCACCGAGGTCGGGCAGCTTGAACTCCAGCACCTGAGGCATCAGTTCTCCCACTGCAGGCGTGCCACGGCGTCCAGGATCCGGTCCACGCCCGGCAGGTGGTGCTTCTCCAGCATCGGCGGCGGGTACGGGATGTCGAAGCCCGCCACCCGCAGCACCGGCGCCTCCAGGTGGTGGAAGCAGCGCTCGGTGATCCGGGCGGCGATCTCCCCGCCGGGCCCGCCGAAGCCGGTCGACTCGTGGACGACCACCGCGCGCCCGGTCCGCCGGACCGACGCGGCGACGGTGTCGTCGTCGAAGGGCACCAGCGAGCGCAGGTCGACGACCTCCAGGTCCCAGCCCTCCTCGCGGGCGGCCTCGGCCGCCTCCAGGCAGACCGGCAGCGACGGCCCGTACGTGATCAGGGTGGCGCTGGCGCCGGTGCGGCGCACCGCGGCGCGGCCGATCGGGGCCACCGGAGCCGGAGCCGCCGGGTTCCAGTCGGCCTTCGACCAGTACAGCCGCTTCGGCTCCAGGAAGATCACCGGGTCGTCGGAGGCGATCGACGCGCGCAGCAGGCCGTACGCGTCCTCGACCGTCGCCGGGGTCACCACGTGCAGGCCGGGGGTGGCCATGTAGTAGGCCTCGGAGGAGTCGCTGTGGTGCTCGACGCCGCCGATCCCGCCGCCGTACGGCACGCGGATGGTGATCGGCAGCGGCATCGCGCCGCGGGTCCGGTTGCGCATCTTCGCGACGTGGCTGAAGAGCTGCTCGAACGCCGGGTAGGCGAACGCGTCGAACTGCATCTCGACGACCGGCCGCAGCCCGTACATCGCCATGCCGACGGCGGTGCCGAGGATGCCGGCCTCCGCGAGCGGGGTGTCCGTACAGCGGTCCTCGCCGAATTCCTTGGTGAGGCCGTCGGTGATGCGGAAGACGCCGCCGAGTGCGCCCACGTCCTCGCCCATGAGGTGCACGGACGGGTCGTCGGCCATCGCGTCGCGCAGGGCCCGGTTCAGGGCCTGCGCCATCGTGGCGGGCTTGGCCGCGGTCGCGGTCGCCATCACTGCTCCTCGGCTTCGAGCTCGGCCCGCAGCAGCGCGGCCTGCTCGCGGAGCTGACCGGTCTGCTCCGCGTACACGTGGGTGAAGAGGTCCATCGGGTCCAGCACCGGGTCGGCGTTCATCGCGTCGCGCAGGTCCGACGCCATGCTCTCGGCCGCGTCCTTGGCCGCCTGGATGCCCTCGTCGTCGAGGAAGCCGCGCTCCGTCAACTCGCGCTCCAGCAGCATGATCGGGTCGTGGGCGCGCCAGGCCTCGACCTCGGCGTCGGTGCGGTAGCGGGTGGCGTCGTCGGCGTTGGTGTGCGCCTCCATCCGGTACGTCACGGCCTCGATGAGGGTCGGGCCGCCGCCGGCGCGCGCCTTGCGCACGGCCTCGGACAGCACCTCGTGCATCGCGGCCACGTCGTTGCCGTCGACCAACCGGCCGGGGATGCCGTACCCGACGGCCTTGTGGGCCAGGGAGGGGGCGGCCGTCTGCTTGGCGAGCGGTACGGAGATCGCGAAGCCGTTGTTCTGCACGAGGAAGACCACCGGGGCCTGCCACACGGCGGCGAAGTTCAGCGCCTCGTGGAAGTCGCCCTCGCTGGTGCCGCCGTCGCCGACCATGGCCAGCGCGACCACGTCGTCGCCCTTGAGGCGGGCGGCGTGGGCGAGCCCGACCGCGTGCGGCAGCTGGGTGGCGAGCGGGGTGCTCAGCGGGGCTATCCGGCACTCGCGCGGGTCGTAGCCGGTGTGCCAGTCGCCGCGCAGCAGGGTGAGGGCCTGCATCGGGTCCAGGCCGCGGGCGACCGCGGCGAGGGTGTCGCGGTAGCTCGGGAAGAGCCAGTCCTGCTCCTCCAGGACGAGCGCGGCGGCGATCTCGCACGCCTCCTGCCCGACGGTGGAGGGGTAGACCGCGAGGCGGCCCTGCCGGGTCAGCGCGGTGGCCTGCGCGTTGTACCGGCGGCCGCGGACCAGCTCCGCGTACAGCCGGCGCATCAGGGCCGGGTCGAGGCGGTCCGCGGCCGGCGTGCCGAGCACACGGTGGGGCTCGGTGTCCGGGAGCAGCGGGGCGGCGTCGATGCGGGGCCTCCAGGCGGGCGGCGGGGTCGGGCGGTAGTCCGCACCGGCACCGGGCAGCTCTTGGACCGTCATGGCGGCGTACACCTCCTCGTGGGAAGCGGGCAGGGCGGCGCGCTGTGTGAGGCGCCTCACCTACCGATTGTTCGGTCGTGGACGCATTTTGGCTACAGGCGGCTTCAGGCTGTGGACAAACGGATGTCCACAGCCTGTGATGGGTGCAGGACGTCCAGGACAGGGAGGCCGGGGGCCGTGACCGATGAACAAATGGCCGAGGCGGCGGGGAACGGCCCCGACGCTCCGCTGCCGGTTCCGGCGGCGGACGCCCCGGTCCCGGCCGCGCCGCCGCGTCCGCTGGACTCCATCGACCGGGCGATCCTGCGCCTGCTGCAGAACGACGGGCGTGCCTCCATACGGTCGGTCGCCGAGCAGGTGCACGTCTCGCGGGCGAACGCGTACGCCCGGATCAACCGCCTGATCGACGACGGCGTGATCCGCGGCTTCTCGGCGCGCGTCAACCACGAGCGCGCGGGTCAGGGCGCGTCCGCGTACATCACGCTCCGGATCGTCCAGAACTCCTGGCGCACCGTGCGCGAGCAGCTCCAGGAGCTGCCGGGGGCGGCGCACATCGCGCTGGTCAGCGGCGATTTCGACGTGCTGCTGCTGGTGCACACGCCGGACAACCGGACGCTGCGCGAGCTGGTGCTGACGCGGCTGCAGGCGATCCCGGAGGTGCTGTCGACGCGCACCCTGCTGGTCTTCGAGGAGACGGACCTCGACCCGTTCACGGCCGGCTGACCCCGCCGCCGGGCGCCCCGGGGGGCGGCCGCCGGCGGGCTGCCCGGGGCGCCCCTGAGACGCGCGTGCCCCCGTCCGGGGGAACCGGGCGGGGGCAGGCGCGTCATGGGCGTCCGACGGCGCTAGGAGGCGGTGCGCAGGCCGTCGAAGGCGAGGGCCACGACGGCCTCGGCGACCTGCTCGGTGTCCGCACCCGACTCCGGGTGCGGCCGGTACCACTCGACCAGCGAGTTCACCATGCCGAAGAGCAGCCTGGTGGCCAGCCGGATGTCCGCCTCGGCCCGCAGGTCGCCCTCGGCCTGGGCGGCTTTGAGCAGGTCGGCGACCCGGTGGTCGAACTCGCGGCGGCGCTCCAGCGCCCACCGCTCGGTGCGGGTGTTGCCCCGCACCCGCAGCAGCAGCGTCACGTACGGCAGCTCGGCGACCAGCACCTCGACGGTGCGGCGCGTCACGTACTCGACCCGCTCGATGGCCCGGCCGCGGCCGGCACCCGGCTCGTCGAGGATCCCGAAGAGGCCGTCGAGCGCCCGGCTGACGGCCCGGCGCAGCAGCTCCTCCTTGCCGGCGACGTGGTGGTAGATCGAGGACTTGGAGATCCCGGCGGCCTTGGACAGGTGCTCCATCGAGGTGCCGTCGTAGCCGCGCTCGTTGAAGACCCGCACGGCCACCGTGAGCAGCGTCTCGGGGGTGTACGTGTCCCGCTTCACGGTGGTCACGGCGCGCTCACCCCGCCCCCGGCGCCCCCGCCGCCGTACGCGTTCTCGTCGCCCTCGTACGCGTCGTCGGGGCCGGCCGCGTAGCCCAGCCGGAACAGCGCCAGGGAGGGCGCGTACCGGCCGCCGGGGCAGCGCTCGTCGAGGTGGTGCAGGAGGTCGTACGCCCAGTCCTGGCCGAGCTTGGCGTGCCATTCGCCGGGTCCGAGGGGGTAGTTGACGCCCAGCCGCATGGCGGTGTCGATGTCCTCGAAGGTGGCGGTGCCCTTGGCGACGGCGTCGGCGGCGAGGTCGATCAGCAGGGCCACGGTCCGCGCGACGATCATGCCGGGGACGTCCCCGATGACGCTGACCTTCTTGCCGAGCTTCTGGAACAGGCCGACGGCCTCGGCGAGGGTCTGCGGGCTGGTGTCCTCGGAGGCGGACAGCGCGATCCGGGTGGCGCCGCGGTAGTCGAGGGCGAGGTCGAAGTAGACGACGTCGGTGAACTCGACGGAGGTCTTGCCGTCCGCGAGCACCAGCTGGCCCTCGCCCGGCAGCTGGATGTACGGGCCGCCCGACGGGGTCTGGGCCACCGAGATGCCGGCCTCTTCCATCAGGTCGACCAGGTCGGCCGCGGGCCCGAGGTCGCCGACGACGGTGACCTCCGCCGGGGCCGCCTCGGGGCCGGCCGTGTGCGGGGCGGGCGCGTCGGCGGCGGGCTCGTACGCGAACCAGCCGCGGCCCGCCTTGCGGCCGAGCCGGCCGGACTGCACCAGGCGGCGCTGGGCCAGCGACGGCAGGAACTTGGGACTGCGGAAGAAGGACTCCCACACCGAGCGGGTCACGGCCTCGTTGACGTCCTGGCCGATCAGGTCGGTCAGCTCGAAGGGGCCCATTTTGAAGCCGCCGCTCTCGCGGAACACGGCGTCGATGGTGGCCGGGTCGGCGGCCCGCTCCTCGTACACCGCGAAGGCCTCGGCGTAGAAGGGCCGGGCGATGCGGTTGACGATGAAGCCGGGGGTGTCGGCGCACCGGACCGGGGTCTTGCCCCACTGCGCGGCGGTCTCGAAGGCGAGCTGCGCGCTCTCGGGCGCGGTCGCGTCGCCGCTGACCACCTCCACGAGCGGGAGCAGCGGCGCGGGGTTGAAGAAGTGCAGGCCGACGAAGCGGCCGGGGTGCTTGAGGCCCGCCGCGATTTCGGTGACCGACAGCGAGGAGGTGTTGGTGGCGAGCAGGCAGTCCGGCGCGACCACGGCTTCGAGGGCGGCGAACACCTCGCGCTTGACCGCGGCGTCCTCGACGATCGCCTCGACGACGAGCGCGGCCCCGGACAGCTCGGCGAGGTCGCCGACCGCCGTGATCCGGCCGATCGCGGCGTCGGCCTCGGCGCGGTCGAGGCGGCCCTTGGCGGCGAGACGCTCGACCCGGGCGGCCACCTCGCCCCGGCCGTCGTGGGCGCGGCCGGCCGCCGCGTCGTACAGCACCACGCGGTGACCTGCGAGAAGGGCGACCTGGGCGATGCCCTGGCCCATCGTTCCGGCGCCGACGACCGCCACGGTGGAAGACCGCTCGATTCCTGTCATGACCCCGATCCTCTCGCATGACTTGTCCACAAGGAGCGGCAGGCCCTCTTGTCCCGACCGATCGTTCGGTTACTCTAACTCCAGTCTGCTCTGCCGACCCTGCTCTTGCCTGATCTCAGCCCGCAGCCCGGTCCGGGGTCGGCCCGCAGCAGGCCCGATCCCGCCCGGCTCAACGAGGAGTTGGTCCCTGATGGCCGCCGAGCTCACCGTCCCCGTGCTCACCGAGAAGCACCGGCCCACCCTCGACCAGGCTCTGGAGGCGATCCGCAGCCGCGCCTACTGGTCCCCGCACCCCGAGCACCCCAAGGCCTACGGCGAGAGCGCCCCGGCCGACGGCCTGGCGGCGCACGAGGCCGTCCGCGGCACCCGCCTGGACCTCGGCCAGCCCGGCACGGACGGCTGGACGGGCGGCGAGGTCTCCCCGTACGGCCCCGAGCTCGGCGTCGAGTACCCGCACGCCGACCCGGACGTGCTGCTGCCCGCGATGAAGGCCGGCATGGCCGCCTGGCGGGACGCCGGACCCGAGGTCCGCGCGCTCGTCTGCGTCGAGATCCTGGCCCGCATCTCCGCCCGCACCCACGAGTTCGCGCACGCCGTCATGCACACCAGCGGCCAGGCCTTCATGATGGCCTTCCAGGCCGGCGGCCCGCACGCGCAGGACCGCGGCCTGGAGGCGGTGGCGTACGCGTACGCGGAGCAGACCCGGGTCCCCGGGTCGGCCGACTGGTCCAAGCCGCAGGGCAAGAAGGACCCGCTGAACCTCGGCAAGACCTTCACCGCCGTGCCCCGCGGCATCGCGCTGATGATCGGCTGCAACACCTTCCCGACGTGGAACGGCTACCCCGGCCTGTTCGCCTCGCTGGCCACCGGCAACCCCGTCCTGGTCAAGCCGCACCCGCGGGCCGTGCTGCCGCTGGCGCTGACCGTGCAGGTCGCCCGCGAGGTCCTCGCGGAGGCCGGCTTCGACCCGAACCTGGTCGCGCTGGCCGTCGAGCGGCCCGGCGAGGGCATCGCCAAGACCCTGGCCCTGCGCCCCGAAATCAAGATCATCGACTACACGGGCTCGACCGAGTTCGGCGACTGGCTGGAGACCAACGCCCGCCAGGCGCAGGTGTACACCGAGAAGGCGGGCGTCAACACGGTCGTCGTCGACTCCACCGACGACTACCGCGGCATGCTCTCCAACCTGGCCTTCTCGCTGTCCCTGTACAGCGGCCAGATGTGCACCACCCCGCAGAACCTGCTGATCCCGCGCGAGGGCATCGCCACCGACGGCGGCCACAAGTCCTTCGACGAGGTCGTCGCCGACCTCGCCGGCTCGGTGGAGAAGCTCCTCGGCGACGACGCCCGGGCGAACGCGCTGCTGGGCGCCCTGGTCAACCCCGGGGTCAAGGAGCGGCTGGCGGCCGCCGCCGGGCTCGGCGAGGTCGCCCTCGCCTCCCGCGAGGTCGCCAACCCGGAGTTCCCGGACGCCGTGGTCCGTACGCCCGTCATGGTCAAGCTGGACGCCGCCAAGCCGGACGACGCGGCCGCGTACATGTCCGAGTGCTTCGGCCCGGTGTCCTTCGCCGTGGCGGTGGACTCCACCGCCGACGCGCTGGACCTGCTGCGCCGTACCGTCCGCGACAAGGGCGCGATGACCGTCGGCGCGTACACCACCTCCCCCGACACCGAGCGGGCCGTCGAGGAGGTCTGTCTGGAGGAGTCGGCGCAGCTCTCGCTGAACCTCACCGGCGGGGTGTACGTGAACCAGACCGCGGCCTTCTCCGACTTCCACGGCTCCGGGGGCAACCCGGCCGCGAACGCCGCTCTGTGCGACGGGGCGTTCGTGGCCAACCGCTTCCGGGTCGTCGAGGTGCGCCGGCAGGCGTAGCCGCACTACGGGAGGTCCGGCGGCAGCTCCGCCGGACCTCCCCAGTGGAAGAGCGTCATGGCCACGCTGGTGGCCAGGTTGTAGCTGGAGACCTGCGGGCGCATCGGCAGGGACACCAGGTGGTCGGCGCGGGCCCGCAGCTGCGGCGAGATGCCGTGGCGCTCGGAGCCGAAGGCGAGCACCGCGTCGTCGGGGAGGGTGAAGGAGCGGATGCTCGCGCCCTCCGGGTCGAGGGCGAAGAGCGGCCCGGGCGGCAGCTCGTCGAGCACCAGCCGCTCCACGGCCGTGGCGTAGTGCAGTCCGGCCCCGGCGCGCACGACGTTGGGGTGCCAGGGGTCGAGGTCGCCGGTGGTGACCACCCCGGTGGCCCCGAATCCGGCGGCCAGGCGCACCACCGCGCCCACGTTGCCCAGGTGGCGCGGGTTGTCGAGGACGACCACCGGCGCGGGCCGCGGCAGCCGGGCCAGGGCGTCGAGGTTCGCGGCCCGGTCCGGGCGGGCGGCCAGGGCGGCCACCCCGGTCGGGTGGACCCGCAGCAGCAGCTCGTGGAGCACCTGTGTGGGCACCTCGCGGACGACGGCCGAGACCTCGTCGGCGACGTCCGGGGCGAGTTCGGCGGCGAGTCTCAGCAGCGCGGCCCGGTCGTCGGCGATCGCGGTCCGCACCTGCGCGCCGAAGCGCAGGGCGTGCTTGAGCGCGTGGAAGCCGTCCAGCAGCACGGCGCCCTCGTCGGCGGTCGCCCGCCACCTCAGCACGGTCTCCGCGACCGCGCCCCCGTCACCGTGCTGCGGCCGCCCGCCGTACTCGCTCATGCCCCCACCCTACGAGGACACGGACCGGCCGGCCTCGGCGTGCGGCGGGGCGGACGGGGCCGGGAGCTGCGGCTCCGCGGACGCCGGTTCCCCGTCCGGGTCCGTGCCCCTGTCCGTGCCCCTGTCCTCGTCCGCTGCCGCGTTCCGGCGGCGGAGCGGCGCCGGCAGCCGGTCGCGGACCGCGGCCGTCCGCGAGCCGAGCCACAGCAGGAAGGCCGTCGGCAGGAACACCGCGTCGGCGGTGATCATCGCCAGCGAGAAGAACGGCAGCCCGAGCACCAGCGCGATGCCCGCGTGCTCCAGCATCATCAGGGCGAGCAGGACGTTCTTGACCCGCCGGTTGAAGAGCGTGAAGGGGAACGCCACCTGCACGGCGACCGTCCCGTACGACAGCAGCATGACCAGCACCCCGCTGCTGCCGAGCAGCGTGGACAGGGCCGGCCAGGGCGAGAAGTAGTCGAGGTTGAGCGGGTAGTAGAGCGCGGTGCCGTCCTGCCAGCGGGAGCCCTGGATCTTGTACCAGCCGGCGGTCGCGTAGATCAGGCAGACCTCGGCCATGATGATCAGCATCGCGGCGTTGTGGACGAGGTTGCCGATCACGTCGAACAGGGCGCGGGCCTCGCCCTTCGGGTCGTTGCGGTCCGCCACCCACCACACCGCGTGCGCGGTCCACAGCGCCGCGAACAGCACGATCAGCAGGCTGCCGGTGGCGCCCTTCTGCGCGGTCACCACCAGGACGACGCCCAGGACCAACCACAGCAGCGGACCGGCCGCGTCCCGGGCCGGAACCTCCCGTTCCGCGGCCCTGGCGGCCCGGCGGGCGTCCAGCGACCAGACCTGCGCGCAGCGGGTCAGCACCAGGTAGAGCGCCATCAGGTGGATGACGTTGTCGCCGCCGTCGCCCATGAAGACGGACCGGTTCTGCAGCGACAGCACGCCGATCATGAAGAACACGGACGTGGCGCGGGTGCGCCAGCCCAGCGCCAGCAGCAGGGCCGAGACCACGGCCACCGCGTACACCAGCTCGAACCACAGGCCGCCGCTGCCCCACAGCAGCACGGTGAAGGCGTTGTTGGAGGCGACCAGCCGCTCGGCGAGCTCCCAGCTCCACGGCCCGTCGGGGCCGTACAGCTCGTGCCGGTGCGGGAACTCGCGCAGCAGGAAGAACAGCCAGGTGGCGGCGAAGCCGATCCGTATGACGGCGCTCTGGTAGGGGCCCAGCGCCCGGCCGGTGATCTGCCCGACGGCGCGCGCGAGGGCCGCGGAGGCCGTACGGGCGCGGCTCTGGAGGGTGCCGTGGGGGCGGGCGGCGGGGGCGGGCCCGCTTCCGGGCGGACGGGTGCTCATCGGTCGGCCTCCGTCACGAGCCACCAGGGCAGCTGGCGGTGGTAGGTCTGGGTGTCGATCTTCTCGTCGCTCCACGGGGGCGCGGCGACGGAGGCGGTCGCGGACCGCAGCTGGACGCGCAGCACCTCGCCCCCCTGGTCCAGGGCGCCGCCGGGGCGCGGGTCGGTCAGCCGGCGCAGCACGATCCGCCGCAGGTACGCCTCGGCGAGCTCGCCGCGGTCGCCGGTGGCGCGGTTCTGGTCGTCGTGCGAGCCGGTGTAGAAGTCCCAGGCGCGGCGGAGCTCGTTCTGGTGGACGTGGCTGGGCAGCAGGTTGTGGCGGATGGCGGCGCCGTCCTCGGCGGAGAGGTCGCGCCAGCCGGTGGTGACCCGGTCGCCGCCGCGGGTGCGTATCTGGGCGCGGACCTCGACGGCGATGTTCTGCTGGAGCGGGTTGGGGGCGAACAGCTTCCAGTTCTGCTCGAACTCCGGATAGACCCATTCGTCCACCGTCTGCCCGTACTCCTTGGTCAGCGTGTTCGACGGTGCCACGTGCAGGAAGACCAGGGCGAGGTGCCAGCAGGCGGCGACGGCGACGGCCGCCAGGACGAGTGCCGCCGCGATCCGGTACGGCCCGGAGAGCCCGGCCAGCCCGGGAGCGCGCGGCGCGGGCACGCCGTCTTCGGCGGCCTCGTCGGCGGCCTCGTCGGCGGCAACTTCAGCCCCTTCCGCCGCCTCCGCCCCCTCCGTCACGGGCCCGCGCGGGGCCTCGTGCTCGTTCGAATCCATCCCGCCCCGATCGTTCATCTGTCCACAGAGCCATCCACAGAGGTTGACACCCTACGGGCCGCCGACTCACCATTGAAGAGCATGAACCGAACGATCGGTCGGTAGGGCCGGTCGCAGGACTCGGCAGGACAGCGGCAGGGGGCCGGCATGGTGGCAATGACCCAGGACGCGGCGGCAGGACAGGCGCCGGACCCGGCGCTCGTCGCCGCGTTCGACGCGGCCGTGGCGGCCGACGAGCGCGTGGAGCCGCGGGACTGGATGCCCGAGGAGTACCGCGCGACCCTGGTCCGCCAGATGGCCCAGCACGCGCACTCCGAGATCATCGGCATGCAGCCCGAGGCCAACTGGATCACCCGCGCGCCCTCCCTGCGGCGCAAGGCGATCCTGATGGCGAAGGTGCAGGACGAGGCCGGGCACGGGCTGTATCTGTACAGCGCGGCCGAGACCCTCGGCACCAGCCGCGACGAACTCCTCGACAAGCTGCACAGCGGCCGCCAGAAGTACTCGTCGATCTTCAATTACCCGACGCTGACCTGGGCCGATGTCGGCGCGATCGGCTGGCTCGTGGACGGCGCGGCGATCACCAACCAGGTCCCGATCTGCCGCTGCTCCTACGGGCCGTACGCCCGCGCCATGGTCCGCATCTGCAAGGAGGAGTCCTTCCACCAGCGGCAGGGCTTCGAGCTGCTGATGGCCCTCTCGCAGGGCACCGAGGCCCAGCACGCGATGGCCCAGGACGCGGTGGACCGCTGGTGGTGGCCCTCGCTGATGATGTTCGGCCCGCCGGACGACGAGTCGGCGCACTCGGCGCAGTCGATGGCCTGGAAGATCAAGCGGCATTCGAACGACGAACTGCGCCAGCGGTTCGTGGACATCGCGGTACCGCAGGCCGAGGCCCTCGGCCTGACCCTCCCCGACCCGGACCTCCGGTGGAACGAGGAGCGCGGACACCACGACTTCGGCCCGATCGACTGGACGGAGTTCTGGGAGGTCATCAAGGGCAACGGCCCCTGCAACGAGCAGCGGATCGGGCAGCGCCGCAGGGCCCACGAAGAGGGCGCCTGGGTGAGGGAAGCAGCGGCGGAGTACGCCCGCAAGCACGGAGGGGTGAAGGCATGAGCACGTCGCAATGGCCGCTGTGGGAGGTGTTCGTCCGCTCGCGGCGCGGGCTCTCGCACACGCACGCCGGCAGCCTGCACGCACCGGACGCGGAGATGGCGCTGCGCAATGCGCGCGATCTCTACACCCGGCGCAACGAGGGCGTGTCGATCTGGGTGGTGCCCTCCACCGCTGTCACCGCCTCCTCCCCCGACGAACGGGACCCGTTCTTCGCCCCGTCGGGCGACAAGCCGTACCGGCACCCGACCTTCTACGACATCCCCGAGGGGGTGCGGCACCTGTGACCACCACCGTGGACCGGGCCGCGCTCGCGCTCGGAGACGACGCCCTGGTGCTCGCGCAGCGCCTCGGCGAGTGGGCGGGCCACGCCCCCGTCCTCGAAGAGGACGTGGCCCTCGCCAACATCGCGCTGGACCTGCTCGGACAGGCCCGGATCCTGCTGTCGCTCGCCGGCGACGAGGACGAGCTCGCCTTCCTCCGGGAGGAGCGGGAGTTCCGCAACCTCCAGCTGGTCGAGCAGCCCAACGGCGACTTCGCGCACACCATCGCCCGGCAGCTCTACTTCTCCGTGTACCAGCGGCTGCTGTTCACCGAACTGGCCGCGGGCGACGGACCCTTCGCCCCGCTGGCGGCCAAGGCCGTCAAGGAGACCGCCTACCACGTCGACCACGCCGAGCAGTGGACGCTGCGGCTGGGCGACGGCACCGAGGAGAGCAGCCGGCGCATGCAGGCCGGACTCGCCGCGCTGTGGCGGTTCACCGGCGAGATGTTCCGGCCCGTCGACGGCCTGGGCCTGGACGAGGCGGCCCTCGCCGCCCTGGAGGCCGGCTGGCTCGCCACCGTCACCGACATCGTCGAGCGGGCCGGGCTGACCCTGCCCGAGGGGCCGCGCAGCGGCGCCTGGGCCGCGGGCGCGGGCCGGCAGGGCCTGCACACCGAGTCCTTCGGCCGGATGCTCGCCGAAATGCAGCACCTGCACCGCAGCCACCCGGGCGCGACATGGTGACCGCGACCCGCCTGGAAGAGGAGCTGGCCGCGCTCGCCGGGTCGGTCCCCGACCCCGAGCTGCCCGTCCTCACCCTCACCGAGCTCGGCGTCCTGCGCGGCGTGCGGGTCCTCGGCGACGGCCGGGCCGAAGTCGACCTGACCCCCACCTACACCGGCTGCCCCGCCATCGAGGCCATGGCCGCCGACATCGAGCGGGTCCTGCACGACCACGGCATACCCGAGGTCTCGGTGCGCACCGTGCTGGCCCCGGCCTGGTCCACCGACGACATCACCGCGGAAGGCCGGCGCAAGCTCGCCGAGTTCGGCATCGCACCGCCGCGCCCGCACAGCGCCGAGGGACCCGTACCGGTCACCCTGTCGGTGCGCTGCCCGCACTGCGGCTCCACCG
The DNA here is from genome assembly GCF_036194065.1 of Streptomyces sp. NBC_00239. Lineage (NCBI taxonomy): Bacteria > Bacillati > Actinomycetota > Actinomycetes > Kitasatosporales > Streptomycetaceae > Streptomyces > Streptomyces sp. NBC_00239. The sequence goes on from NZ_CP108095.1 coordinate 4,169,163, forward strand.
ACACCGAGCTGCTCAGCCGCTTCTCCTCCACCGCGTGCAAGGCCCTGCGACGCTGCGCGTCCTGCCGCGAACCGTTCGACCACTTCAAGGAGTTGTAGATGGCTGCGGCCCGCCACGGCGCGTTCCACCAGCTGACGGTCGCCGCGGTCGACCGGCTCACCGAGGACGCGGTGGCCCTCACCCTCCGGGTCCCGCCGGAGCTGCGCGAGGAGTACCGGCACGCCCCCGGCCAGCACCTCACCCTGCGCAAGGACGCCGAGGACGCCCTCGGCGGCGAGGTCCGCCGGACGTATTCGATCTGCTCGCCCGCGCCCGGCGCCGACGGGCCGCACACCCTGCGGGTCGGCGTGCGCCTGGTGGAGGGCGGCGCCTTCTCCACGTACGCGCACAAGGACATCGCCGCCGGCGACGTCCTCGACGTGATGGTCCCCGCCGGCCGGTTCGTCCTCGAACCCCGCCCCGGACACTTCGCCGCGATCGTCGGCGGCAGCGGCATCACCCCGGTGCTGTCGATCGCCGCGACCCTGCTGGCCGCCGAGCCGCAGGCCCGGTTCTGCCTGGTCCGCGCCGACCGCACGGCCGCCTCGACGATGTTCCTGGAGGAGGTCGCCGACCTCAAGGACCGCTACCCCGACCGCTTCCAGCTGGTCACCGTGCTCTCCCGGGAGGAGCAGGAGGCCGGGCTGCCCTCCGGGCGCCTCGACGAGGACCGGCTGACCGCACTGCTGCCCGCGCTGCTGTCCGTCGACTCCGTCGCCGGCTGGTTCCTGTGCGGCCCCTACGGGCTGGTGCAGGGCGCCGAGCGGGCCCTGCGCGGCCTGGGCGTGGACCGCACCCGCATCCACGAGGAGATCTTCCACGTCGCGGACGCCGCCACCCCGGCCCCGGCGGAGCGCGCCGCAGCCGCCGTCGGCAGCACGGTCACCGCCCGGCTCGACGGCCGCTCCGGCACCTGGCCCGTCCAGGACGGCGAGTCCCTGCTCGACGCCGTGCTGCGCAACCGCGCGGACGCGCCGTACGCCTGCAAGGGCGGCGTGTGCGGCACCTGCCGGGCCTTCGTGGTCTCGGGCGAGGTCCGCATGGACCGCAACTTCGCGCTGGAGGACGAGGAGACCGACGCCGGCTTCGTGCTGGCCTGCCAGTCGCACCCGCTCACGGACGAGGTGGAGCTCGACTTCGACCGCTGACCCCACGCCCGACCGCCGCACCGGCCCTGTGCTTTTTCCAGAACCTGTTCTATCTTGACGCACCGTCAGGCGCAGTGCGCCCGACGGGCAGGCCACGACGGAGCAGGTTCCGGTGCGCGCGGGAGGACAGGCAGTGGACTTCACCTTCACCGAGGAGCAGCAGGCCGCCGTCGAGGCGGCGAAGGCCGTCTTCGCGGACGTCGCCCCCGACCGGGTCCCCAGCCCCGCGCTGTCACCCGGCGCGGTCGCCGACGACTTCGACCGGCCGCTGTGGGCCCGGCTGGCCGGCTCCGACCTGCTCGGCCTGGGCCTCGCCCCCGAGCACGGCGGCGCCGGCCTCGACACCGTCGCCCTCTGCCTGGTCCTGCGCGAATCCGCGCGGGTGCTGGCCCGGGTGCCGCTGCTGGAGCACTGCGCCACCGCCCTGGCCGTCCAGGCCCACGCGGGCCCCGCACTCGCCGGAGATCTGCTGCCCCGGGCCGGCCGCGGCGAACTGGTCCTGACCGCGGCCGCCGCCGGCCGCACCGGCCACGACCCGGCCGAGCTCGCCGTCACCGCCCGCCGGGACGGCGACCACTGGCTGCTCGACGGCGCGCAGACCGCGGTCCCCTGGGCGCACGGCGCCGACTTCACGGCCGTCCCCGCACACACCGGCGACGGCGCGGCGGTCCTCGCCCTGGTCCGCCGGGACACCCCCGGAACGCACCTCGCCGACCAGTTCTCCACCAGCGGGGAACGGCTGGCCGAGCTGACCCTGGACGCCGTACGGATCCCCGCCGCGTACGTCATCGAGGACGCCCGGGCGTGGGAGCGGCTGCGCCTGCTGCTCACCACCGGCACCTGCGCGCTGGCCCTGGGCCTGGGCGAGCGGGTCCTCGCGATGACCGGCTCGTACACGGCCAAGCGGGAACAGTTCGGCTTCCCCGTCGCCACCTTCCAGGCCGTCGCCGTCCAGGCCGCGGACCGCTACATCGACCTGCGGGCCATGGAGGTCACCCTCTGGCAGGCCGCCTGGCGCCTCGACAGCGGCGCGGGCGGCCCGCTGCCCGCCGCCGGGGACGTCGCGGTCGCCAAGATCTGGGCCTCGGAGGGCGTGCGCCGGGTCGTGCAGACCGCCCAGCACCTGCACGGCGGCTTCGGCGCGGACACCGACTACCCGCTGCACCGCTACCACGCCTGGGCCAAGCAGCTGGAGCTGTCGCTGGGCCCGGCCGCCGCCCACGAAGAGGCCCTGGGCGACCTCCTGGCGGCCCACCCCCTCGCCTGACACCGCCGCCCCGCCACGCCCGCGGGCCCGCCCCCGACACGCCCGCGGGCCCACCCCCGCCACGCCCGCGGGCCCGCCCCCGACACGCGCGCGGGCCCGGCCGGCACCTGCGCCGACCGGGCCCGTGACGAGGCGGGACAGACCTACAGCACGAAGGCCGGGCTGCCGCTGTCGGTGACCATCGGGCGCCCGGCGGCCTCCCAGGCCTGCATCCCGCCGTCGATGTTCACGGCGTCGATCTCGTGCTGGAGCAGGTACTGCGTGACCTGCGCCGAGCGGCCGCCCACCCGGCACATCACGTGCACCCGGCGGCCGTCCTCGACGGCCTCCGTCAGCTCGCCGAAGCGGGCCACGAAACCGCTCATCGGGACGTGGAGGGCGCCCTCGACGTGACCGGCCTGCCATTCGTCGTCCTCACGGACGTCCAGGACGAACCCGTCGGCGGGCACGGCGGCGGCGTCCACCGAGGGGAGCGGACCGAAATTCATAACGCCTTCTCTCGTAGCTCGTAGCTCGAAGCCTGTGCTGCGTACCCGGGGCTCCCCGGCTCCCGGGATCCCGGGCTCGGCAGCCGGTCCGAACCTATCCGACGGCCGCCCGGCCCACCGGTCAGCCGGTGAGCCCGGCCAGCTCGCTCTCGCGCTCCGCGACCTGCGCCAGCAGCTGCTCGGCGATCTCCTCCAGCAGCCGGTCCGGGTCGTCGGGCGCCATCTTCAGCATCGCGCCGATCGCACTGTCCTCCAGCTCCGCGGCCACCATCGTCAGCAGCTCCTTGCGCCGCGCCAGCCACTCCAGCCGGGCGTACAGCTCCTCGGCCTCGGTCGGCTGCGGCTGCTCCGGCTCCGGCCCGGCCGCCCACTCCTCGGCGAGCTCGCGCAGCTCCGCCTCGCCGCCCCGGGCGTACGCGGCATTGACCCGCACGATGAAGGCGTCACGGCGCTGCCGCTCCGGCTCGTCCCGCGCCAGGTCGGGATGGGCCTGGCGGACCAGCTCGCGGTACAGCTTGCGGGCCTCCTCCGAGGGCCGCACCCGCTCCGGCGGCCGCACCGGGCTCCCCGCGAGCATCGCCGCGGCGTCGTCGGGGATCCCGTCGGAGCCCAGCCAGTCCTGGAACAGCTCGTCCACGCCGGGCATGGGCATGACCAGCGCCCGGGCCTCGGCGGCCTTGCGCACGTCCTCCGGATCGCCGGTACGGGCGGCCCGGGCCTCCGCGATCAGCGCGTCCAGCTCGTCGAGCCGGGTGTACATGGGGCCGAGCTTCTGGTGGTGCAGCCGGGAAAAGTTCTCGACCTCCACCCGGAAGGTCTCCACGGCGATCTCGAACTCGATCAGCGCCTGCTCGGCGGCGCGCACGGCCCGCCCCAGCCGCGCCTCGGGCTGCTCCTCGTCACTCACCCGTCCAGCCTAGGCCCTCCCGCCCCCGGCAGACCCCCGGCCACCCCCCGGGCACCTTCCTCGGACGCCACCCCTCGGACACCTTCCCCAGCCCCCGTCTCCGGCACGTTCCTCGGACCCGTCTCCGGCACCTTCCCCGGGCACCTTCCTCAGACGCCCTCCTCCGCCGCCACCCGGCCCGCCCGCACCGCCGCCACCAGGTCCGCGTGGTCGGCCTCCGTGCGGTCCGCGTACGCCACCGCGAACGCCGCCACCGCCTCGTCCAGCTCCTCGCTCTTGCCGGCGTACCCCGCGATCACCCGCGGGTCCGCGCTGTGCGCGTGCGCCCGCGCCAGCAGCGCTCCCGTCAGCCGGGCGTAGTCGTCGAGCTGGCTCGGGCTCAGCGCCGCCGGGTCCACGCTGCCCTTGCGGTTGCGGAACTGCCGCACCTGGAAGGGCCGCCCCTGCACCGTCGTCCAGCCCAGCAGGATGTCCGAGACCACCTGCATCCGCTTCTGCCCGGACACCACCCGGCGCCCCTCGTGCTCCTCCGGCGCCGCCTCGAAGCCCACCTCCGGCAGGTGCGGCAGCAGCACCGACGGCCGCGCCTCCTTCACCTGGAGCACCAGCGGCTCACCCCGGTGGTCCAGCAGCAGCACCACGTACGAGCGGGTGCCCACGCTGCCCGTGCCGACCACCCGGAACGCCACGTCGTGGATCGCGTACCGGGCCAGCAGCGGCAGCCGGTCCGGCTGCAGCGTGCCCAGGTACGGGCCCAGCGAGGCCGCCACCGCGGCCGCCTCCTCGTCCCCGACCCGCCGCAGTACCGGCAGCGCGTCCACGAACCGCCGCCCGCCGCCCGGCACGTCGTGCGTGGACTTCGCCGCGAACCGCGCGCTGGTGTTGTTGCGCGCCTTCTCCGCGACCTTCTCCAGCAGCCCCATCAGGTCCCGCACATCGGTGTGCGACACCAGCTCCTCGTCCGCGATGGCGTTCCACGCGTCCATCACCGGCAGCTTCGCCAGCAGCCGCATCGTGCGCCGGTAGGCGCCCACCGCGTCCTGCGCCGCCTCCCGGCACACCTCCTCGGACGCCCCGGCCACCCGCCCGGCCAGCACCAGCGAGGCCGCCAGCCGCTTCACGTCCCACTCCCACGGCCCGAACACGGTCTCGTCGAAGTCGTTCAGGTCGATCACCAGGCGCCCGCGCGCATCGCCGTACAGACCGAAGTTCGCCGCGTGCGCGTCCCCGCACAGCTGCGCGCCGACCCCGGTGACCGGCGTGCCCACCAGGTCGTGCGCCATCAGCCCGGCCGCGCCGCGCAGGAACGCGAACGGGTTCGCGGTCATCCGCCCCACCCGTATCGGCGTCAGCTCCGCGACCCGTCCGGCGTTCGACTCTTCGACCGCGCGGACCGCGTCCGGCCGTCCCGGCCTCGGCGTGAGCGTCGCGTGCGCCGCCCGCGGGACCCCGGTCCGCAGCGCACGGCCCTCGGCGCGCGGGGCGCCCTGCACGGTCCGCGGCGCGAAGCCGGCCACCTCGGGAATGCGCTCACTCATGGTCAAACCTCGTTCTCGGTGGTCCCGGTCCCCGCCGCGCACCCGTACTCGGTGCACAGATCGACAATCGGACGACCGTACCGACCCTTGCAGTTTCACGGAAGTCACTGATATCCCATGACAGTTAGGAAACTTTCCTATCCCAGCGCAGCTCCAGGAGACCCCTCATGAGAGCCCGTTCGCACGTCGCCGCCCTGGCCGCCGCACTCCTCACCGGCCTCGCCTCCCCCGCCCTCGCCTCCGCGGCCCTCCCGGCCGCCGCGGCCCCCGCACCGCAGGCCGCCCCCGCACCGCAGGCCGCGCCCGCGGCCGCCACCACCTACGAGGCCGAGACCGCCACCGTCTCGAAGGGCCTCGTCGAGTCCAACCACACCGGCTTCACCGGCACCGGGTTCGTCAACTACGACAACACCACCGGCAGTCACGTCGAATGGACGGTCAACGCCGCCCAGGCCGGCAACGCGACCCTCACCCTGCGGTTCGCCAACGGCAGCACCGCCGACCGCCCCATGAGCATCACCGTCAACGGCACCGTCATCGCCCCGGCCGTCTCCTTCGCCCCCACCGGCGCCTGGACGACCTGGTCCACCGTCTCCGTCACCGCGGCCCTCAAGGCCGGCGCCAACACCGTCCGCGCCACCGCCACCACCGCGAACGGCGGCCCCAACGCCGACCACCTCGCGGTCACCGCCGACGGCACGGTCCCGCCCGTCGGCGACACCCCCGTCGCCGTCAACGGCCAGCTCACCGTCTGCGGCACCAAGCTCTGCAACCAGTACGGCAAGCCCGTCCAGCTGCGCGGCATGAGCACCCACGGCACCCAGTGGTACAGCCAGTGCGTCACCGGCGCCTCCCTCGACGCCCTCGCCAAGGACTGGAAGGCCGACGTCCTGCGGATATCGACCTACGTCCAGGAAGACGGCTACGAAACCAACCCGCGCAAATTCACCGACCTCGCCCACAAGTTCATCGACGAGGCCTCCAAGCGCGGCCTCTACGTGATCGTCGACTGGCACATGCTCGACCCCGGCGACCCGAACTACAGCTTCAGCCTCGCCAAGACCTTCCTCACCGAGATCGCCAACCGCCACAAGGACAAGAACAACATCCTCTACGAGATCGCCAACGAACCCAGCGGCGTCTCCTGGGCCTCCATCAAGTCCTACGCGGAGAAGACCATCCCCGTCGTCCGCACCATCGACGGCAACGCGCCGATCATCGTCGGCACCCGCGCCTGGTCCTCGTTCGGCCTCTCCGAGGACGGCACCGAGGCCGAGGTCGTCAACAACCCCGTCCGCGCCACCAACATCATGTACACGTTCCACTTCTACGCCGCCTCGCACGGCACCGAGTACCTGGAAGCGCTGTCCCGCGCCGCCGACCGCATCCCGGTCTTCGTCACCGAGTTCGGCACCCAGAACTACGAGGGCGAAGGCGCCAACAACTTCAGCCAGAGCCAGAAGTACCTGGACCTGATGGCCGCCAAGAAGATCTCCTGGGTCAACTGGAACTACTCCGACGACGAACGCTCCGGCGCCGTCTTCAAGACGGGCACCTGTAACGCCGGCGGCCCCTACACCGGCACCAGCCGCCTGAAGGAGGCCGGCGTGTGGATCCGCGACCGCGTCCGCACCGCCGACGACTTCCCCACCAGCTGACCCCCGCCTGACACCGGACCGCCGCCGCCCACCGCCGCCCGCGGCGGTGGGCACCCGCAGGCGGCGCTACAGGCCCGCGTCCCTGGCCAGCAGCGCCGCCTGCACCCGGTTGTCGCACCCCAGCTTCGCCAGGATCCGGCTCACGTACGTCTTCACCGTCGCCTCGCTCATGTGCAGCCGCCGCCCCGCATCCGCGTTCGACAACCCCTCGCCCAGCAGCGCCAGCACCCCCAACTCCCGCTCGTTCAGCTCCGCCACCCGCTCCCGCGCCTCGGCCGCCGAAACCCCCTGCCGGCCCCGCCCCGCCCGGTCCGCACCCGCCGCCAGCTGATCCACCACGTGCCGGGTCGCCGCCGGCGACAGGTACGCGTCCCCCGCCGCGGCCGCCCGCACCGCCCCGATCAGCTCCGCCGGCGCCGAGTCCTTCAACAGGAACCCCGCACCGCCCTCCGCCAGGGCCCGCAGCACGTTGTCCTTCTCCCCGAACGTCGTCAGGATCAACGCCCGCACCCCCGGCGCCGCCCGCCGCAGCTCACCCAGCGCCGTCAGCCCGTCCATCACCGGCATCTGGATGTCCAGCAGCACCACGTCCGGCGCGTGCGCCCGCGCGCACTCCACCGCCTCCCGGCCGTTCGGCGCCTCCGCGACCACCTCGATGCCCGGGTCCGACGTCAGGATCATCCGGATCCCCGCACGGATCAGCGGCTCGTCGTCGGCGATGACCACCCGCACCACACCGCTCACCACGCGCTCCTCCTACCTGTCCACCTCGTACGACGTCTTCTCGATCAGCTTGCCGCCCTTGAAGCAGAAGCGGAAAACCTGCTCCTCCTTCAGATCCTCCGACGTCTCCTCCGACAACAGCACCAGACAGTCGGACCCCTCCGGCGCCAACGGCCCCGAACCGTCCAGCCCCGACGTCAGCAGATCACTGCCCTCCGGCAGCCGCGCCCGCACGCTCCGCTCCGAATCCCCGACCTTCACCCCGTCGTACTGCGGCCGCCCGATCGTCGCCTCCCGCGCCGTCCCCACCACCATGTACAACAGCACCCCGCCCGCGATCAGCAGCAGCACCCCCGCCAACGCCGCGATCCCACACCCCAGCGCGACCCCCCGCAGCCTGCTGCGCCCGGCCCGGCCCGCCAGCTCCCGGTCCACGGCCGCCCAGTCCACCGGACTCCCGTCCCCGGGCACCCCCGGCCCCCGCAACGGCACCGGCTGCGCCTGCTGCCCGAAGTCGTCGGCCGCGTCCACCGGCGCCACCACCGGCCCCGCCTGCTCCGCCCCGTACGGGAGCACACCCGCGACCCGGAACCCGCCGTCCGGCGATGCCCCCGCGTGCACCATCCCGCCGACCAGCCGGGCCCGCTCCCGCAGCCCCGTCAGCCCCTGCCCGCCGCTGACCACCTCACCGGCCCCCGGCCCGGCCGCCGGCCCGTTCGCGATCTCCACGACCAGCGAATCGTCCTCGTACCGCAGCTCCACCGCGATCGCCGCACCCGGCGCGTGCTTGTACGCATTGGTCAGCGCCTCCTGCACGATCCGGTACGCCGCGTGGTCGCACGCCGCGGCCAGCGCCCGCACCGGCCCCGAAACCGTCAGCCGCACCTCGGTGCCCGCCGCCCGTGCCGCCTCCACGACCCCCTCGATGCCCGCCACCCCGCGCGCCGCGGGCTGCGCGTCGTCCCCCGCGTCCGGCGCCTCCACCCCGTCCCGCAGGATCCCGACGACCTCCCGCAGCTCGTGCATCGCCGCCACCGACGCCTGCCGCAGCACCCCCACGGCCTCCCGCTGGCGTTCGGTCAGCGCGGGATCCACCTCCAGGGCGCCGGTGTGCACCGCGATCAGCGCCAGCTGGTGACCGAGGCTGTCGTGCATGTCCTGCGCGATCCGCTGCCGCTCCCGCAGCCGCGCCTGCCCCGCCACCATCTCCCGCTCCCGCAGCAGCTGGGCGTTGCGGTCCTGCATGGCGTGCAGCAGCGTCCGCCGCTGGTTCCAGTACCGGCTGGCCAGACCCGGCACCACCGTCGTCGCCAGGAAGATCAACGTCGCGAAGAAGATCATCTGGAGGAGCCTCAGCGGCTGCCCCTCGACGGCCACCGACACCCCGACGCTCAGCACGAACGCCAGCGTGAACGCGACGATCGCCCGCCCCACCCCGACGATCCGCCGCCCCGCCGTCCAGCCCGCCAGGATCGTCACCAGCGCCATCCCGGCCAGCCAGCCGCCCAGCGCGCACGACACCACGAGCACCCCGGCCGGCATCCGCCGCCGCAACAACGAGAGGAACGCCACACCGACCCCGGTGAGCGCCACCTTCCAGTCCGGATCCCCCGCGAGATCCGCGATGCCCGCACCCATCAGCGCCAGCATCCCGGCGAGCACGAACTCCGCCGCCACCCGGCGCCGGGGCCACGGATCCGGGCCCTTCAGCCAGCTCCAGCCCCGGCCCAGCTTCTCCTTCACGTCCACGCCCCGACCCTAGGCACCGGCCACCTCGGTGTCCGCTCTCTTTCGTCGCGCCCCGCGCGACGAAAGTCGCCGCCGTCCGCGCACACGAAGAAGCCCCGCGGATCTGTGATCCGCGGGGCTTCCGCTTGCTGTGGGCGAGGGGGGATTTGAACCCCCACGTCCCGAAGGACACTGGCACCTGAAGCCAGCGCGTCTGCCGTTCCGCCACTCGCCCGAGTAGCTACCGGGGGGCTTCCCTTGCGGGCCGTTCCCCTGGCGACATCGGAACATTAGCACGTCGGACGGGGTGGAATCACATCGCTTTCCCCGCCCCCCGGCACCGCCCGCGACACCGCACCGGCCACCGCCGCCCGCCCCTCCCCTCCCGCTGTCCCCGCCAGGTGCGGGACACTGTCCGGGAGCCGCCTCTACGATCCCTTGTGAGGGGCAACACTCGTCCGCCGGACAGATAAGGGGAACCAGCCGATTTCCCCACGCGTGGATACGATCAGTAAGCAGTACCAGGGCGACAACGACGGAGGAGGTGCCCCATGGGAGTCCTGAAGAGGTTCGAGCAGCGACTTGAAGGTCTGGTGAACGGCACCTTCGCCAAGGTGTTCAAGTCCGAGGTCCAGCCGGTCGAGATCGCAGGAGCACTCCAGCGCGAGTGCGACAACAACGCGACCATCTGGAACCGCGAGCGCACCGTCGTCCCCAACGACTTCATCGTGGAACTCAGCGCCGGCGACTACGAGCGGCTCAGCCCGTACTCCGGCCAGCTCGGCGACGAGCTCGCCGGCCTCGTCCGCGACTACGCCAAGCAGCAGCGCTACACCTTCATGGGACCCATCAAGGTGCAGCTGGAAAAGGCCGACGACCTCGACACCGGCCTCTACCGCGTGCGCAGCCGCACCCTGGCCTCCTCCACCTCCCAGCCGCAGCCGGAACAGCAGCACCCCGGCCACGGCACCCAGGGCGCCCAGCGCCCCGGCGGCTACGGCTACCCGCCGGCCGCCGTCCCCCCCATGCCTGCCGGCCCGCCCCCGGGCGGCCCGCAGCGGCGACCGGGCCCCACCGGCCCGACGCCCGCGCCCGGCGGCGGCGACCGACTGCGCCGCTGGATCGAGATCAACGGCACCCGCCACCAGATCTCCCGCCCGACGCTGGTGCTGGGCCGCAGCACCGAAGCCGACGTGCGGATCGACGACCCCGGCGTATCCCGCCGGCACTGTGAGATCCGGACCGGAACGCCCTCGACGATCCAGGATCTCGGGTCCACCAACGGCATCGTGGTGGACGGGCAGCACACCACCCGCGCTACGCTCCGCGACGGCTCGCGGATCGTCGTGGGCAGCACGACCATCATTTACCGGCAAGCCGAAGGGTGAAGCGGGGGCAATGTCAGAGCTGACCCTGACGGTCATGCGGCTGGGTTTCCTGGCCGTACTGTGGCTGTTCGTCATCGTGGCCGTCCAGGTCATCAGGAGCGACCTGTTCGGCACGCGGGTGACCCAGCGCGGTTCGTCACGCCGCGGCGGGGGCGACACCCGCGCACAGCAGCCGCAGGGAGGCCGACAGGCCGCACCCCCGCAGCAGCGCCAGCGCCGTGGGGCGCCCACCAAGCTGGTCGTCTCCGAGGGCACCCTCACGGGCACGACGGTCGCCCTCCAGGGGCAGACCATCACCCTGGGCCGCGCCCACGACTCCACCATCGTGCTGGACGACGACTACGCCTCCAGCCGCCATGCCAGGATCTACCCCGACCGCGACGGCAACTGGATCGTCGAGGACCTGGGTTCGACCAACGGCACCTACCTCGACCGGGCCCGGCTGACCGTAGCGACACCCATTCCGCTGGGCGCCCCGATCCGCATCGGCAAGACCGTCATCGAGCTGCGGAAGTAGTACGAGAATGAGCGAGCGGAGCGAGCGAGCCGCGGCGGTCCCCACAGCGGACCCGAGCGCGCTCCCGACCGGAGGGTGGGCAGTGTGGCTCGAGACCGGTTGTACCCGGAGGCATCGTCGACTGGGCAGGTGCACATGAGTCTGTCCCTGCGGTTCGCCGCCGGATCGCACAAAGGCATGATCCGCGAGGGGAACGAGGATTCCGGTTACGCCGGACCCCGCCTCCTCGCGATCGCCGACGGCATGGGCGGCCAGGCCGCCGGCGAGGTCGCCAGCTCCGAGGTGATCTCCACCCTCGTCCAGCTCGACGACGACGTGCCCGGCTCCGACCTGCTCACCTCCCTCGGCACCGCCGTCCAGCGGGCCAACGACCAACTGCGCGTCATGGTCGAGGAGGACCCCCAGCTCGAAGGCATGGGCACCACGCTCACCGCCCTGCTGTGGACCGGCCAGCGCCTGGGACTCGTCCACGTCGGCGACTCCCGCGCCTACCTGCTCCGCGACGGCGTCCTCACCCAGATCACCCAGGACCACACCTGGGTCCAGCGCCTCGTCGACGAAGGCCGGATCACCGAGGAAGAAGCCACCACGCACCCGCAGCGCTCGCTGCTGATGCGCGCCCTCGGCAGCGGCGACCACGTCGAACCCGACCTCTCCATCCGCGAGGTCCGCGCCGGCGACCGCTACCTGATCTGCTCCGACGGGCTCTCCGGCGTGGTCTCCCACCAGACCCTCGAAGAAACCCTCGCCGGCTACCACGGCCCCCACGAAACCGTGCAGGCGCTCATCCAGCTCGCCCTGCGCGGCGGCGGCCCCGACAACATCACCTGCATCGTCGCCGACGTCCTCGACACCGACAGCGGCGACACCCTCGCCGCCCAGTACACCGACACCCCGGTCGTCGTCGGCGCGGTCGCCGAGAACCAGCACCAGCTGTTCGACGGCGGCGCCATGCAGACCCCCGCCGGCCGCGCCTCCGGCCTCGGCCGCCGCCACCAGGCCCCGCCCGCCGGCGGCTTCGGCCCGCCCGGAAGCGGCGAAACCCCCGGCTACGGCGCCGCACCCGAAGGCACGTACGGCAGCTTCGGCGACCACGACGGCTTCGACGACTACGACGACGAAGACGACGAATTCGCCCCCCGCAAAGGGCGCAAGTGGCTCAAGCGGTCCCTCCTCCTGCTCCTCGTCGCCGGCGTGATCGGCGGCGGCCTCTACGGCGGCTGGCGCTGGACCCAGACCCAGTACTACGTCGGCGTCAAGGACGAACACGTCGCGCTCTACCAGGGCATCAGCCAGGACCTGGCCTGGATCAGCCTCTCCAAGGTCGACCAGGACCACCCCGAGATCGAACTCAAGTACCTGCCGTCGTTCAAGCAGAAACTGGTCAAGGACACGATCAGCGAAGGCAGCCGCGACGAGGCGGTCGAGAAGATCAAGGAACTGGCCACCCAGGCCTCCGCCTGCCAGAAGGACGAGCAGCGCCGCAAGGCAGAAGCCACCGCGAAGCCCGCACCCGACGCCGGCACCACCACCCGCACCAACCCGACACCCACACCCGGACCCAGCCTCAGCGCCGAAGAGCAGAAGCTGGTCCGCCTGTGCGACGAGCAGTAATAGCTGGAGCAGTAAGCGGGCACAGGGGGCCCGCCACACCATGAGCGTTGTCACCAACACGACCACCATCGGCGCCATCGAGCTGCCGAGCCGGCGCAACACCGAGCTCCTGCTGCTCGCCTTCGCCGTGGTCATCCCGATCTTCGCCTACGCCAACGTGGGCCTCGCCGTCCACGGCAAGCTGCCCCCCGGCATGCTCGCCTACGGACTCGGCCTCGGCCTCCTCGCAGGCCTCGCCCACCTCGTCGTACGCCGCTACGCCAAGTACGCCGACCCGCTGCTGCTGCCCCTGGCCACCCTGCTCAACGGCCTCGGCCTCGTCCTGATCTGGCGCCTCGACCAGTCCGAACGCCTGCAGAACCTCGCCAAACGCCAGTTCGGCGCCTTCTCACCCTCGGCGCCCAACCAGCTCTTCTACACCGCGGTCGGCATCGCCCTCTTCGTCGGCGTCCTGCTCCTCCTCAAGGACCACCGCACCCTCCAGCGGTTCACGTACATCTCCATGGCCGCCGCCCTGGTCCTCCTGATCCTCCCCGTCGTCCCCGGCCTGGGAGCCGACGTCTTCGGCGCCAAGATCTGGATCAGCGTCGCCGGCTTCTCCATCCAGCCCGGCGAATTCGCGAAGATCGTCATCGCCGTCTTCTTCGCCGGCTACCTCATGGTCAAACGCGACGCCCTCGCCCTCGCCAGCCGCCGCTTCATGGGCCTCTACCTGCCCCGCGGCCGCGACCTCGGCCCCATCCTCATGATCTGGGCGATGAGCCTGCTCATCCTCGTCTTCGAGAACGACCTCGGCACCTCACTGCTGTTCTTCGGCATGTTCGTGATCATGCTGTACGTCGCCACCGAACGCACCAGCTGGATCGTCATCGGCCTCCTCATGTCCGTCGGCGGCGCCGTCGTCGTCGCCGGCTTCTCCGGCCACGTCGAAGCCCGCGTCAACGCCTGGCTCGACCCCTTCGCCTGCTACACCACCTCCGGCGCCTGCGAACAGGTGGGCCAGTCCCTCATGTCCTTCGGCTCCGGCGGCGTCCTCGGCACCGGCCTCGGCCAAGGCCACTCCGACCTCATCCTCTTCGCCGCCAACTCCGACTTCATCTTCTCCACCGTCGGCGAAGAACTCGGCCTCGCCGGCGTCATGGCCTTCCTCCTCCTCTACGGCCTGATCATCGAACGCGGCGCCCGCACCGCACTCGCCGCCCGCGACCCCTTCGGCAAGCTCTTCGCCATCGGCCTCTCCGGCGCCTTCGCCATCCAGATCTTCGTCGTCGCCGGCGGCGTCATGGGCCTCATCCCCCTCACCGGCATGACCATGCCCTTCCTCGCCTCCGGCGGCTCCTCGGTCATCGCCAACTGGGCCCTCATCGGCATCCTCATCCGCATCAGCGACACCGCGCGCCGACCCGCACCGGCCCCCGCCCCGTCCCCCGACGCCGAGATGACCCAGGTGGTCCGACCCTCATGAACAAGCCGCTGCGCCGCATCGCGATCTTCTGCGGGCTGCTCGTCCTCGCCCTCCTCGTACGCACCAACTGGCTGCAGTACGTCCAGGCCGAAGAACTCAGCACCCGCAAGGAGAACCGCCGGGTCGCCATCGCCCAGTACGCCCAGGAGCGGGGCAACATCATCGTCAACGGCGGCAAGCCCATCACCGGCTCCGCCGTGACCGACGGCAGCGACTACAAGTACAAGCGCACCTACATCGACGGCCCCATGTGGGCACCGGTCACCGGCTTCGCCTCCCAGGCCTTCGGCTCCACCCAGCTCGAAAAGCTCGAAGACAAGATCCTCACCGGCAACGACGACCGGCTCTTCTTCGACCGCACCATCGGCATGTTCACCGGCGACAAGAAGCAGGGCGGCAACGTCGTCACCACCCTGATGCCCGCCGCCCAGAAAGCCGCCTTCAAGGGCCTCGCCAGCAACAAGGGCGCCGTCGTCGCACTCGACCCCCGCACCGGCGCCATCCTCGCCCTCGCCAGCGCCCCGTCCTACGACCCCTCCTCCTTCGCCGGCAACTCCAAGAGCGACGAGAAGGCCTGGGTCACCCTCAAGGACAGCAAGAACAAGGAAATGGTCAACCGCGCCCTGCGCGAGACCTACCCGCCCGGCTCCACCTTCAAGGTCGTCACCGCCACCGCCGCCCTCGAACACGGCGTCGTCACCGACATCAACGCCCCCACCGACACCCCCGAGCCGTACATCCTCCCCGGCACCCTCACCCCGATGGTCAACCAGCACGGCGGCTGCAAGAACGCCAGCCTCAACAAGGCGCTCGAAGTGTCCTGCAACAGCGTCTTCGCCAACATGGGCGACAAGGTCACCCGCGACAAAATGGTCGAAACCGCCGAAAAGTTCGGCTTCAACGACGCCGAGATCGACACCCCCGTACGCGCCTTCGCCAGCGTCTACGACAAGACCATGAGCCGCGACGGCAACGCCCAGTCCGCCATCGGCCAGTTCAACACCGCCGCCACCCCCCTCCAGATGGCCATGGTCGCCGCCGCCGTCGCCAACGACGGCAAGCTCATGAAGCCGTACATGGTCGACCAGCTCACCGCCCCCAACCTCGACGTCCTGGAACGCACCGACCCGGAGGAGATGAGCCGCCCGCTCTCCCCCGAGAACGCGCAGAAGGTCCAGGACATGATGGTCAACGTCGTCGAGAACGGCACCGGCACGAAAGCACAGATCGACGGCGCCACCGTCGGCGGCAAGACCGGCACCGCCCAACACGGCGAGAAGAACAAGAAGCGCCCCTACGCCTGGTTCATCTCCTACGCCAAGACCGACAAGGGCGCCGTGGCCGTCGCCGTCGTCATCGAGGACAGCGGCGCCACCCGCGAGGACATCAGCGGCGGCGGCCTCGCCGCCCCCATCGCCAAGGACGTCATGGAAGCCGTCCTCAAGGCCCAGGGGTAGCACCGGAGCCGACCGAAGGTGACACACCTCACGCCACCGGACCCCGGTGGCGAACGGTACCGGTCCGATATCAGCCTGCGGTCACGGACGGCAGACACACACACGGCCGGTAGCCTTTGCGCGAACAGCACACCGCCGGACCACACACACGGGTGCGGTCGGGACTGACGGAGAGGGCTGGAACGTTATGGAAGAGCCGCGTCGCCTCGGCGGCCGGTACGAGCTGGGCTCGGTGCTCGGCCGTGGTGGCATGGCCGAGGTCTATCTCGCGCACGACACCCGGCTCGGCCGCACCGTCGCCGTGAAGACGCTGCGGGCAGACCTCGCCCGCGACCCGTCCTTCCAGGCCCGGTTCCGCCGAGAGGCCCAGTCCGCCGCCTCGCTCAACCACCCGGCGATCGTCGCCGTCTACGACACCGGCGAAGACTACGTCGACAACATCTCCATCCCCTACATCGTGATGGAGTACGTCGACGGCTCCACCCTGCGCGAGCTCCTGCACTCAGGCCGCCGACTGCTGCCCGAACGCATCCTGGAGATGACCAGCGGCATCCTCCAGGCCCTCGAGTACTCCCACCGCGCCGGCATCGTCCACCGCGACATCAAGCCGGCCAACGTCATGCTCACCCGCACCGGCCAGGTCAAGGTCATGGACTTCGGCATCGCCCGCGCCATGGGCGACTCCGGCATGACCATGACCCAGACCGCAGCCGTCATCGGCACCGCCCAGTACCTCTCCCCGGAGCAGGCCAAGGGCGAACAGGTCGACGCACGCTCCGACCTCTACTCCACCGGCTGCCTCCTCTACGAGCTGCTCACCGTCCGGCCCCCGTTCGTCGGCGACTCCCCCGTCGCCGTCGCCTACCAGCACGTACGGGAAGAACCCCAGCCGCCGAGCAACTTCGACCCCGAGATCACCCCCGAGATGGACGCCATCGTCCTCAAGGCACTGGTCAAGGACCCCGACTACCGCTACCAGTCCGCCGACGAGATGCGCGCCGACATCGAGGCCTGCCTCGACGGCCAGCCCGTCGCCGCCACCGCCGCCCTCGGCGCCCCCGGATACGGCGGCTACGGCTACCCCGACCAGAACCACGGCTACGGCCACGGCGGCTACGACCAGCCCACCACCGCCCTGCGCACCGCCGACCCCGGCCAGACCTCGATGATGCCGCCCATGCCGCCCGGCGGCGACGGCGGCTACCCCCCGCACGGCTACGACGACGGCGGCCGCTCGACCCGCCGCCAGAAGAAGAGCAAGGCCTCCACCGTCCTGCTCGCCGTAGCGGCCATCCTCGTCCTCGTCGGCGCCATCCTCATCGGCACCACCCTCACCCGCAAGACGGGCAGCGACACCTTCGCCGCGCCGGACCTCGTCGGCACCGTCTTCGCCCAGGCGGTCAAGAACGGCGGCAACGTCGGACTGACCGTCGTCGAGGCGAAGAAGGAAGCCTGCGAGAACCAGCCCAAGGGCAGCGTCTGCAGCCAGGACCCCGCGGCCGGCGCCGACGTCACCAAGGGCGACACCATCAACGTGGTCGTCTCCACCGGCGCCCCGAAGGTCTTCGTACCCGACGTCATCAACGTCTCCTTCGACGAGGCCGAGAAGACCCTCAAGGACAAGGGCTTCGACGTCCAGCGCAAGAACGAGGAGTCCGAGCGCACCGCCGGCACCGTCCTCAAGCAGAACCCGCCCGGCAGCTCCTCCGTCGAGAAGGGCTCCACGGTGACCCTCACGGTCGCCAAGGAGGCCGAGAAGTCGACCGTCCCCGACCTGTCGGGCAAGACCGTCGACGAGGCGAAGAAGGCCCTGGAGGACGAAGACCTCCAGCTCGGCAGCACCACCGAGGTCGACTCCACCGCCACCCCCGGCACGGTCGTCGAGCAGAGCCTCGCGCCCAACGTCGAGGTCGCCAAGGACTCCACCGTCAACGTGAAGATCGCGAAGGCGGCGGCGCAGGTCCAGGTACCGCAGCTGTTCGGCAAGACGGTCGCCGAGGCCCGGCAGATCCTCCAGCAGAACAACCTCGCCTTCGGCTCGGTCGTCTCCGGCCCCCAGGACGAGAACGCGCTGATCCTGTTGTCGGAGCCCGGCGCCGGCACCCCGGTCGCGGCCGGCTCCGCCGTCAACGTCCGCACGGCCCAGGGCCAAGGCGGCGACCAGGGCGGCCAGCAAGGCGGCCAGCAGGGCGGCGGCGGCTTCATCGGCGGCCTCCGCGGCAACTGACCGCGTCAGCTGACGAAGGCCCGGTTACCCCCTCGGGGGGAACCGGGCCTTTCTCGTGCCCGGGCCCGACACGGGGATAACGGATAAGCGGAACGTGTCTTCATATGTCGGTACTCGTTATCCCGATGAGGTGGGGTGTCCGAACCCCGCCCGGGGAGGGAGAACAGGCAAGGTGAACGAGACAATCCTGCTCGAATCGAGGACGCTCCGCACGGGAGTACTCGAACGCACGGAGGTTCTGGACCGGGTCAAGGTCCTGACCTTGCTGCCGGACGGACTTCACGTGACAACGGCGATGGTGGCGGCGTACTACCAGGTGGGCATCAAGGCCGTTGAGTCGTTGGTCGTTGATCACCGAGAGGAACTCGAAGGGAGCGGCTACCACGTCTTGTCAGGTTCAGAACTGACCTCCTTTAAGGAGGTCTGTCAGATGCCCTCGCGCTCCCGGTCCGTCGCGATCTTCTCTCGGCGGGCAGTTCTGAACGTCGGAATGCTGCTCCGGGACAGCGAAGTCGCACGTCAGGTGCGTACCTACCTGCTCGACATCGAGTACACAGCCAGGACTCAGCCTGTGGATAACTTTATCCACAGGCCGGCCTTCAAGGACGCTCTGCGCACCCAGGTAGTGCCGATGCTGAACGTCATCCTCGAGACCATCAGCGAGCACCGCAGCGAGCTGACCTCTCTCCGTGAGGACGTCGAGGCACTCAAGCGGCGCGTCTACCGGACCGCCGCGCTACCGCGCCCGCACGCCGGGGTGATGGCCGGCATGGACGCCATGAACTGGCGGGAGTTCGAACACCACGTCGCCGGCCTGCTGCGCCGCGACGGCTGCACGCAGGTGGAGGTCCACGGCGGGCACGGGGACCGCGGGTCGGACATCACGGCTTACACCGCCGACGGCCGCCGGGTCGCGGTCCAGTGCAAGAACTTCGCGCCCTTCCGCTCCATCCTCAGCGGTGAGATGCAGAAGTTCCTCGGCTCGGCCAAGGTCCTGCACCGGGCCGAGGTGGCCCTCTACGTGGCCACGTGCGGCTTCACCCGCGAAGCGTTGGCCATCGCCGCCGAGACCGGCATCACGGCCGTCCACAGGGGCCTCCTGGAGGCCTGGAGCGCCGGAACCAAGCTCCAGGTGCTGCGCTAGCGCTGAAAGGGACAGGCTGTCCCTTTCAGCTGAGCTCCTGCAAGGAGCCCAGTCACGCAAGTTATCCACAGCCATCGCTGACTGAGTGACTCCACCAAGTCACTCGGTCAGCGGCGCAGCTCCACCGGCGGCGTGCGCGCCGCATCCACCTTCTCCGTCCGCACCAGCTCGCCCCACACGATGTACCGGTACTTCGACGTGTAGACCGGCGTGCACGTCGTCAGCGTGATGTAGCGGCCCGCCTTCGTGCGGCCCGACTCCTTCGGGACCGGGGCCAGCACCTCGGTGTTGTACTTCGACGTCTGCCGCAGCTCCGCGAAGACCCGGTAGACGTACCACGTGTCCCGCGTCTCGAAGACGACCGGATCGCCCGCCCGCAGCTTGTGGATGTTGTGGAACTTCGCCCCGTGCCCGTCCCGGTGCGCGGCCAGCGTGAAGTTGCCCTGCCGGTCCCACGGCAGCGCCGACTTCAGCGGCTGCGTGTAGTAGCCGGCCACCCCGTCGTTCAGGACCTCCGCCGACGTGCCCTTCTTGACCAGCACCTCGCCGCCGCCCATCGCCGGCACGTGCAGGAAGCCGATCCCGTCACCCGTGTCCAGCGCGCCCGGCCCCGCCGCCGGCGGGCTGCTGTTCCACGTCGCACGGACCGCGTCGCCGCGCTCCGACGCCGCCCGGTCCGCCAGCACGTTCGTCCACCACAGCGAGTAGACGACGAACAGGCCCAGCACCAGCCCCGCCGTGATCAGCAGCTCCCCGGTGAAGCTCAGCACGCCCGCGATCCGGTCCCGCGTGCGTCTCGGTGCGCCTGACAACTGCTTCCCGTCCCCTGCCTGCTAGCCGGCCAGCGCGGCCGGCACGCCCTCGTCGCGCGGCCGTTCCTCGACCATCCTGCCCCACACCACCATCCGGTAGGTGCTGGTGAACTCGGGCGTGCACGTGGTCAGCGTCAGGTAGCGGCCCGGACCGGTGAAACCGGACCCCACCGGAACCGGCTCGATCACCGAGACGTTGGACGGCGGCGTCTGCGCCAGCATCGAGGTCATCTCGTACGTGTAGTACGCGTCCCGGGTCTCCACGACCACCGGATCACCGGGCTGCAGCCGGTTGATGTACCGGAACGGCTCCCCGTGCGTGTTGCGGTGCCCCGCCACCGCGAAGTTCCCCGTCCGGTCACCCGGCATCGCCGTCTTCAGCGCGCCTTCCGCGTAGTGCCCGACCATGCCCCGGTCCAGGACCTTCGCCTTGCCGACGCCCTCGGCGATCGGCACCTTCACGTCGAGCTTCGGGATGTACATGACGGCGAAACCCTGGCCCGGCTCGAAGGCCTGCGGCGCGGCCCGGCCCCCGCGGTCGTTCGCCCAGTCCCGCTGCAGACTGCCCGCGGCCTCGTTCGCCTTCCGGTGCGCGAGCACGTTCGTGTACCAGAGCTGATAGGTCACGAAGAGCAGCATCAACACGCCCACCGTGATGAACAGTTCACCGGCCGCACGACTCGCGACGACCACCGGACCGCCCCGGGCCCGCCTGCGCGCCCGTTTGGCGGCCTCCTGGGCCGCCCGGCGCCGCGCGGCCCGCCCCCCGGTGGGGGCGTGCGGCGCGACCGCCGTCACGCGACGGCCTTGCCCACCACTGGCGCGAGGCCCGCCGACCGCGCCACGGCACCCGCGTCACCGCAGCGCACCAGCCAGTTCGCGAGCATCCGGTGACCCCACTCGGTGAGCACCGACTCCGGGTGGAACTGCACGCCCTCGACATCGTGCTCGCGGTGCCGCAGCCCCATGATGATCCCGTCCTCGGTCCGCGCGGTGACCTCCAGCGCGTCCGGCAGGGTCTGCGGCTCGGCGGCCAGCGAGTGGTACCGGGTCGCGGTGAACGGCGACGGCAGCCCGGCGAACACGCCCAGCCCCTCGTGCACCACCGGCGACGTCTTGCCGTGCAGCAGCTCCGGAGCCCGCCCGACCACGCCGCCGTACGCCACCGCCATCGACTGCATGCCCAGGCACACGCCGAACACCGGCACCCCGGTGTCCGCGCAGTGCCGGACCATGTCCACGCACACCCCGGCCTCCTCGGGCGTGCCCGGCCCCGGGGACAGCAGCACCCCGTCGAAGCCGTCCTGCGCGTGCGCGAGCGCCACCTCGTCGTTGCGCAGCACCTCGCACTCGGCGCCGAGCTGGTACAGGTACTGGACCAGGTTGAAAACAAAGCTGTCGTAGTTGTCCACGACCAGAATGCGCGCGCTCACCGGGTGGCTCCCGATCCCTCGTCGACGGTCACATCATTGAACGGAAGCAGCGGCTCGGCCCACGGGAAGACGTACTGGAACAGCACGAACACCACGGCCAGGACCAGTACGAGGGAGATCAGCGCGCGAATCCACGCGTTGCCCGGCAGGTGCCGCCAGATCCAGCCGTACATGCCGTCCCTTCCGTTCCGTATCGGGCAACAGACTACGGGCTGGCCTGCCCCGCGGGCCGGGTCTGCGAAAGTTCCGCCCACACGATGAGACGGTGGCTGTGCCCCCACTCGGGATCGCACGTCGTCAGCGTCAGGTACCGGCCCGGCCCGCCGAAGCCGGACTTCGCCGGAACCGGGTCGATCACCGCCACGTCGGAGGGCACCGTCCGCACCGGACCCCTGCGCACGGTGTACGTGTACGTGGCCGCCGCGTCCTTCACGATCACCGCGTCCCCGGGACGCAGCCGCGGGAAGTCCTTGAACGGGTCGCCGTACGTGCGCCGGTGGCCGGCCACCGCGAAATTGCCGACGCCACCGGGCTGCGCGGTCCCCGGATAGTGGCCCAGCCCCTTCTTCAGCACCCCGGTCGCGGTGCCCTCCAGCACCGGCTTGCGCCAGCCGGAACCGAAGCGCGGCACGTACAGCACCGCGAACGCCCGCCCCGCCGGCCGCGCGGCAACCGCAGCAGCCCCGGCAGCGCCCCCCGGCGCCCGCTCGGGCGCCTCTCCGGCCGCCGGGGCGCCCCGCTGCCCCCGGCCCGCCGCCGCGGCCTCCTGCGCCCACCGGTCGCGCAGCCCCGCGAGCTCCCCGTCCATGGCCCGGTCGGCCTTCACACCCGTCCAGAACAGCACGTACACGACAAAGAGGAGGATGACGGTCCCGGCGGTCAGGCACAGCTCGCTGAAGCCGCGCACGGCCAGGCGCAGCACCGCCGCCGGCTCGGGACGCGAGCGCGGCCGCAGGCGCGGGCGCCGGCCCGGACGGGAGCGCGGGCGCGGCAGCTCAGGAAGAGATCTCCACTGGCTTCGCATGGTGGAGGTCCACTGTGCCCGAGTAGCCGTCGAGAGTCAGCCGCTTGTGGTCGTCCACTTTCCAGCCCAGCCCGTACGCGTTCACGTACAGCTGGTAGTTCTGGATCGCGGGCGAGTCGGCCAGGGCCTGCTTGAGGTCGCCGGTGTCGCCGACCGCCGTCACCTTGTACGGCGGGGAGTAGACGCGGCCCTGCAGGATCAGGGTGTTGCCGACGCAGCGCACCGCGCTGGTGGAGATCAGCCGCTGGTCCATGACGCGGATGCCGCGGGCGCCGCCCTGCCACAGCGCGTTCACGACGGCCTGCAGGTCCTGCTGGTGGATGACCAGGTCGTTGGGCTGCGGTTCGGGCACGTTGGGGATGCGGGCCTTGGCACCGGGCGGGGCGTCGTTGAGGGTGACGGTGACGGCGGAGCCGGTGATCGGGGCGGTGCCGGCGGCGTTCTCCAGGGCCTTCAGCCGGGCGTCCTCGGCGAGGGTGCTGCCGTTGTCGCGTTGGGCGAGGGCGTCGACCTCGCGGCGGACGGCGCCGGTGCTGTCCTCCAGACCGGCGTTCTTCTGGCTGCGCTCGTGGATCAGGTCCGACAGCTTGAGGAGCGAATCGTCCGTGCGGATGTTCGTACCCTTGGAGGTGTTGAAGCTCGTCACGAAGATGAGCCCGGCAAGGGCGAACACGGCGAGGGTCAGGAGCCGGACCGGCCTCCGGTGGGAGTGGTCGGAATTGCTCAACGTACCCTTCTCCTTCAACGCCTCAAGACCCACTACGCTAACGGACGCCCGGGGGAGGCAGAGTCCCCAGCGCATCGACAGGAGAGACCCTCGTGCCGAAGTCACGTATCCGCAAGAAGACCGACTACACGCCGCCGCCGGCCGCGAAGCAGGCCCAGACGATCAAGCTGACGAACCGCAGCTGGGTCGCCCCGGTGATGCTGGCGCTCTTCCTGATCGGTCTCGCCTGGATCGTGATGTTCTACGTCACCGACACGCGGCTGCCGATCGAGTCCCTCGGCAACTGGAACATCGTGGTCGGGTTCGGCTTCATCGCCGGAGGCTTCGGCGTATCCACCCAGTGGAAGTAAGTCAAGCTCTCCGTAGTGTTATCCACAGTGTTATCCACAGCTGAGGAAAAGACAGAAGATCTGTGGATAACTTGGACCCAGGTTGACGCCGGTGTGATTGATACCGGCATCTACCTGGGTCCTTGTCGTTCCCGGCGTCCCCACGTCGTGCACAAGATCCACCACGGACTGTGGACAACTTGCCGCTCAGGTGAGCGCGACGGTCCTCAGGAGGACGGTCGCGACGACGGCCGCGAGGACCAGTGCGCAGCTTCCCCATTGCCACAGGGCGCGGTGTTCGCGGGGGGCGTGGACCATGCCGAAGCCGATGACGGCGCCGCCGATGAGGCCGCCGATGTGGGCCTGCCAGGAGATGCCGCCCCAGCCGAAGGTGAGGACGAGGTTGAGGACGAGCAGCGCGATCATGGGGCGCATGTCGTAGCGCAGCCGGCGCATGAGGACGGCGGTGGCGCCGAAGAGGCCGAAGATCGCGCCGGAGGCGCCGAGGGTGAGCTGCTGGGGTGCTTCGAGCCAGTAGACGAGGGCGCTGCCGGCGAGTCCGGAGCCGAGGTAGAGCGCCAGGAAGCGGGAGCGGCCCAGGGCGGCTTCGAGCGGGGGGCCGAGGAACCACAGGCTGAGCATGTTGAAGCCGATGTGGACGATTTCCTCGTGGAGGAACATCGAGGTCAGCAGGCGGTACCACTGGCCTTCGGCGACGCCTTCCCAGCCGTTGGCGGGGTCGAAGTAGCGGCCGACGAGGCCGAGCCGGACCATGAATTCGTCGCCGTAGACGCGTACGCCGAGGAAGACGGCCAGGTTGAGGCCGATGAGCAGTTTGGTGATGAGGCTGGGGTCGGTGGCGACGGGGCCGCCGGCGACGGTGCGGGGTTCGGTGGCGGTGGGGGGGTGGCCGGTGCCGGAGCCGGTGCGGACGCAGTCGGGGCATTGGAAGCCGACGGAGGCGTCGATCATGCACTCGGGGCAGATCGGCCGGTCGCAGCGGGTGCAGTGGATGCCGGTGTGGCGGTCGGGGTGCCGGTAGCAGCCGGGGAGGCGGTCGGTGTCCATGGGCGCCGCGGGGGTCAGCGCTTCTCGATGGCGACCGTCTGGAGGACCACGTCTTCCAGGGGGCGCTCGGTGCGCGGGTTGGTGGGGGTGGCGGCGATGGCGCTGACGACGGCCTGGGAGGCCTTGTCGGTGATCTGGCCGAAGATGGTGTGGCGGCGGGTGAGCCAGGCGGTGGGGGCGACGGTGATGAAGAACTGGGAGCCGTTGGTGCCGGGTCCGGCGTTGGCCATGGCGAGCAGGTAGGGCTTGGTGAAGGCGAGGTCGGGGTGGAACTCGTCGGGGAACTGGTAGCCGGGGCCGCCGGTGCCGTTGCTGAGGGGGTCGCCGCCCTGGATCATGAAGCCGCTGATGACGCGGTGGAAGAGGGTGCCGTCGTAGAGGCGGTCGGTGGACTTGGCGCCGGTTTCGGGGTTGGTCCATTCGCGTGCGCCGGTGGCGAGTTCCACGAAGTTGCGGACGGTCTTGGGTGCGTGGTTGGGCAGCAGTTCGATCTCGATGTCGCCTTGGTTGGTCTTGAGGGTGGCGTAAAGCTTCTCGGCCACGAATCTGCCTTCCCTAGTCCTCGCTGAGGTCCTCGCTGACGTCGCTCGATCCTCGCATGGACGCACCTGGGACACGCAGACACGCGGACACCCGGATGCCTGCCCTCGCATGCCGGAAGGCGTTATGGCAGGCATGATCCGTCAAAGGGTGGAAAGGTGAACTGTGTCCGCCACCGAGGAGGAGTGATCACGTGACCCGCACGGAAGGCGTGCTCGCCGCTGCCAGCACGGCGAAGGAGAGCGTCCGGCACGCAGCGGAGGCGGTGGCGCCGTACGCGGAGACTGCCAGAGACGCGGCGGCGCATTATGCGCACGAGGCGAATGCGAGGCTCGCCCCGAAGGTGTCGGGGGCGGCCCAGGAGGCGGCGCGGCAGGCCCGTGTCCAGTACGGGGCGCATGTGGCGCCGCGGCTGGTGCAGGCCCGTGATGCGTTGCCGGCGCAGGTGGACGACACCGCGGTACGGATGGTGCGTGGTACGCGCAGTGCGTGCCGGCACGCGGCTGATTATGTGCAGCCGCGGTTCGAGAGTGCGGTGGCCGCTGCGCAGCCGGTGGCCGAGGAGGCTGCCGCCCGGTCTTCGGCGGCGTTGGTGGCGCTGCGCGGTCAGGTGGCGGCGAAGGAGATTCAGCGGCTGGTCGGCAGGCAGGAGCGGCGGGCTCGTACGCGCCGGGTCTTGAAGGGTGTGGCGCTGGTCGGGTTGTTGACGGCCGGGGCGTTCGCGGCGTGGAGGTGGTGGGACCGGCAGTCGAATCCGGATTGGCTGGTGGAGCCGCCGGCGGCGACGGAGGTGGCGGATCGGCCGCCGCTTGCTGCGGTGGACGGGAGCGGGCCGGAGCGGGCCCTGGACGACGCGGATGCGGAGGCGGGGCGCGAGCAGGACGACCGCTGAGGCGGTAGGCGATTCGAGACATGGCGGACCCTTGGAGGGCCCGGATCCCGGTGGGGTCCGGGCCCTTCGGGTGCCGTCGTTTCGCCCGGAATCTGCATTGCGCCCGGGGTGTTCCGGGGGCTTTCATGGCGGTCGGCACCCTTCTCGCGGGAGTGAGCATGTTCCAGGTCCAGCGCATGTCCCGGTTGATGGTGAAGACGCTGCGGGAGGATCCGGCGGATGCGGAGACGCTGAGCCACCGGCTGTTGGTGCGGGCGGGGTACGTACGGCGGAATTCGGCCGGGGTGTGGAGCTGGCTGCCGTTGGGGCGGCGGGTGCTGGAGAACGTGTCGCGGGTGGTGCGCGAGGAGATGGACGCGATCGGCGGCCAGGAGGTGCTGTTGCCGGCGCTGCTGGCGAAGGAGCCGTACGAGGCGTCCGGGCGGTGGTCGGAGTACGGGGACCTGTTGTTCCGGCTGCGGGACCGCAAGGGTGCGGAGTACCTGCTGGGTCCGACGCACGAGGAGGTCTTCACGCTGCTGGTGAAGGACCAGTGCACGTCGTACAAGGATCTGCCGGTGATCTTGTACCAGATCCAGACGAAGTACCGGGACGAGGCGCGGCCGCGGTCGGGGGTGCTGCGGGGCCGGGAGTTCCAGATGAAGGATTCGTACTCCTTCGACGTGACGGACGAGGGGCTGGCGGAGGCGTACGCGCTGCACCGGGCGGCGTACGAGCGGATCTTCACGCGGCTGGGGCTGGATTTCCGGATCTGTGCGGCGGTGTCGGGGGCGATGGGCGGTTCGGCGTCGGAGGAGTTCCTGGCGCCGGCGGCGGCGGGGGAGGACACGTTCGCGGGTTGTCCGGGGTGCGGGTACGCGGCGAACACGGAGGCGGTGACGTTTCCGCTGGTGCCGGTGGCGGGTGAGGTGCCGGCGCTGGAGGAGGTGGCGACGCCGGCGACTCCGACGATCGGGGCGCTGGCCGCGTCTTTGGGGGTGCCGGCGTCGGCGACGTTGAAGAACCTGCTGGTGAAGGTGGACGGGGAGATCACCGCGGTGGGGGTGCCGGGGGACCGCGAGGTGGATCTGGGGAAGCTGGCGGAGCAGTTGGCGCCGGCGGTGGTCGCGTTGGTGACGGAGGAGGATTTCGCGCTCCGGCCGGATCTGGTGCGCGGTTACGTGGGGCCGCAGGGGCTGGGGAAGGTGCCTTACCTGGCGGATCCGCGGGTGGCTCCGGGTACGGCGTGGATCACCGGGGCGAACCGGGTGGACACGCATGCGCGGAACGTGGTGTGCGGGCGGGACTTCGTGGTGGACCGGTACCTGGACGTGGTGGTGGTCGAGGCGGGGGATCCGTGTCCGGCGTGCGGGGGTGCGCTGGTGTTGGACCGGGCGATCGAGGTGGGTCACATCTTCCAGTTGGGGAGGAAGTACGCGGACACGTTCCGGCTGGATGTGCTGGGCCGGGACGGGAAGCCGGTGCGGGTGACGATGGGTTCGTACGGGATCGGGGTGTCGCGGCTGGTGGCGGCGCTGGCCGAGCAGTCGGCGGACGAGCGCGGGCTGTGCTGGCCGGCGGCGGTGGCGCCGGCGGACGTGCATGTGGTGGCGGCGGGCAAGGCGGTGCAGACGGAGCTGGCGCTGGAGGTGGCGGGGTCGCTGGCGGGTCGGGGGCTGCGGGTGCTGGTGGACGAGCGGGCGGGGGTGTCGCCGGGGGTGAAGTTCGCGGACGCGGAGCTGATCGGGGTGCCGTGGATCGTGGTGGCCGGGCGGCGGGCGGGGGAGGGGGTGGTGGAGCTGAAGGACCGGCGTACGGGTGCGCGGGAGGAGCTGCCGGTGGTGGACGCGGTGGCCCGGCTGGCTCCGGGCGGGCCGGCGGTCCCGGCGGCCGGGGCGTCCGGGGGCGGGTTCGCGGGCTGATCGGCTCGGGGCGGACCCGTGGGCCGGGGGCGGGCTCGCGGGCTGATCGGCTTCCGCCGGAAAAGCGGCGGTGAAAAGGCTTCACAGGTGGGTTCTTCCTGGCACACTGCCGGAAAGAACCCACCTTTTCTTTCTGTCCGGCATCCGGACGGCGACTGTGAAAACAATGCGGACCCCCGGATTTCGGGGCGCTTTTATACTTCTGTCCGCATTGCGCGGTTCATTCACCCGGCAAAATGCGCATCTCCACAATGCGACACATGACCGCGGCACCGTCCGTCCGGTCGGCGTCCGATGATGGAGGAGTCGCGAAGAGCGGTTCTCCGCACTCGCGGACGTACCGCATCGCCGTACCGCATCGCCGTTATCCGCACCGCCATTGAAGTGGGATCAGCAATGAAGCGAATCGTTGTCACGCTCATGTCCGCTATGACCCTTACCGGGGCGTTTGCCGGGCTCCTTGGTGCTGGAATCGTGGGTTCCGTGGACACCTCGGGCGCCTCGGCGGCTCACTCGGCCACGGGGAAGAAGGACCTCGGCTGGGGCTGACAACAATTTTTCGTGAATTTCTCACGGAATCCCGTCGCCCGGCCGATCCACCGCTCCGATTCCGACCCAGGAGTACGCACAGGATGTCTCAAATCCGCCGACCCGTCGTTCTTATCGCCGAGCAGCTGAGCGAGGCGACCCTCAATGCCCTTGGGCCCGAATTCACGATCCGACACTGTGACGGCGCCGACCGCGAAGAGCTGTTGAAGGCCGTGGTCGGTGCGGATGCCCTTCTCGTGCGCTCGGCCACCAAGGTGGACGGTGAAGTTCTCGCCACCGCCGACCGGTTGAAAATCGTCGCGCGGGCCGGCGTCGGCCTCGACAACGTGGACGTCCGCGCGGCCACCGCGGCCGGCGTCCTGGTGGTGAACGCGCCGACCTCCAACATCGTCAGCGCCGCCGAGCTCGCCATCGCGCTGCTGCTCGCCTCGGCCCGCAACGTCGCCGCGGCCAACGCGGCGCTCAAGGGCGGCGAATGGGCCCGCTCGCGGTACGCCGGGGTCGAGCTCGTCGGCAAGACCGCGGGCATCGTCGGCCTCGGCCGGATCGGCATCCTCGTCGCGCAGCGGCTGGCCGGTTTCGGCCTGCACCTGATCGCGTACGACCCGTACGTGCGCCCCGAGCGGGCCGCCGAGCTGGGCGTGGAACTGGTGCCGCTCGACGAACTGCTGGGCCGCAGCGACTTCATCACCGTGCACCTGCCGCGGACGCCCGACACCGTCGGGCTGATCGGCGACGAGGCGCTGCGGAAGGTGAAGCCCACCGTCCGGATCATCAACGCGGCTCGCGGCGGGATCGTGGACGAGACGGCCCTGGCGCTCGCCCTCAAGGAGGGGCGGGTGGCCGGCGCGGGCATCGACGTCTTCGAGTTCGAACCCACCACGGAGTCCCCGCTGTTCGACTTCGACTCGGTGGTCGTCACCCCGCACCTGGGCGCGTCGACCGGCGAGGCCCAGGAGAAGGCCGGCGTGTCGGTGGCCGAATCGGTGCGCCTGGCCTTCGCCGGGGAGCCGGTTCCGGACGCCGTGAACGGGTCCTCGCTGGCGGACCTCGCCCGATGACGCGTGCTCCCGGTGTCGGGGAGGCCCCGGTCCACGAGATCGCGGTCGACGAGAACGCGGTCGACGAGTTCGCGGTCCAGGAGATCGCGGGGCCGTACGTCGCCGGTGACGTGCTGAGCCGGTTCCTGCGCTCGGAAGCCCGCCGGGCGCTGTACCCGGCGGGCCCGGACGGCCGTCGGGGCCCCTTCCCCGACCACGGGCCGGACGAGGCGTCGGCCTCGGCAGCGGCGGCGTCCTTGCGGGGGCTGTACGGCGGCAGCGGCGACGCCCTGCGCTACACCGTGTGCGCGCGGCGCCGTCCGGCCGCCGGGTCCCGCCCCGGGCCGGACGCGGCGGCCGGGGAAGCGGGTCCGGCGGTCGGCCGGGCGCGGCTGGACGGGCTGTGGAACGGCTGGCTGGAGGGCCTGTTCGCGGCCGTCCGGGAGGAGTGCGGGGGCCGGGTTCCGGCGGAGGAGCCGGCCGGTCCGGCCTGGGAGCGGCTGCGCGGGCGACTGCTGGGCCTGCTGGCGGAGCTGCGCGGGGCGTACGGCGCGGCCGGGTTCGACCCGCGCCGGGCGGTCGTGCTCCTGGACGACATGGTGACGGCCGCGGCCGACTTCGGCCGGTCGGCCGGCTTCGGCCGGTCGGCCGGCTTCGGCCGGTCGGCCGACTTCGGCCGGTCGGCCGACTTCGGCCGGTCGGCCGACTTCGGCCGGTCGGCCGACTTCGGCCGGTCGGCCGACTTCGGCCGGTCGGCCGACTTCGGCCGGTCGGCCGACTTCGGCCGGTCGGCCGACTTCGGCCGGTCGCAGGCGGCCGCCCCGCGGCGGGCCGCGCTGGCGGGGCAGCTCGCCGTGGCGGCCGCGCTGTCGGCGTGGGCCGCGCCGCTGCTGCCCGAGGGGTCGGCCCGGCTGGCCGCCGTGCTCGGGGTGCCCGCGGACGGCCCGGTGTCGGCCGAGGCCCTGCGCGTGCCGCGGACGGCCGGGCGGCTGGCCCGTACGGACGGGCCGGTGTTCGGAGCCTGAGCGCTCGCGCCGCCCGGGCGGCCCTTCACCCTCGGGTGTCGGGCTGCCCGGGCGCGCTGCTGTCCGGGGCCACGACCGCCGACGGGATACTTCCCTCCATTTCGCGCAGGAGGTAGCCGGCGTGGACGCGGCTCTTCGCTCCGATGCGTTCCATGATCTTGGCGATGTGCCGCTGGCAGGTCCGCACGGTCATGCCCATGCGCCGGGCAATGACCTTGTCCTGTTCGCCGAGGAGAAGCAGGCGGATAATATCCTCCTTCGCCTTGTCCGAGGCGAAAATGGCCTGGTCTCTCCCATGGTTTGTCGGAAATTCTTCGGCCTGTCCCCACATGCGCTCGAAGGTCGCCACGAGAAAACCGACGATATTCGGCTCGCGGATGACCAGCGCGCCGAGCGGGTTGTCGCGCAGCTCGATCACCACGACCTCCTGGTCGAAGGCGATCATGCGCATGAAGCCGTCCCCGAGGGTGCGGACCTCCGCCCCGAGTTCGCTGACGATCTCCACGTACGAGGTGGTGGTCGCGCTGAACTGGGCGGTGTGCTGGTAGAGCGTGCGCATCCGCACCCCGCGCCCCAGCAGTTCCTCGGTCCGGGTCATGGCCTCCTGGAGCACGTCTTCGTCGCGGGCTCCGCCGGGCTGCGAGGTGAGGACCTCGAAGGTGGCCTGAGCTGCGAGTCTGGTCAGCTGGTCGCGTACGGCGGAGACGCTGTGCAGCTCTTCGACGGCGGGCCGGCGCAGCCTGCGGGCGAGGCCGCCCTCGTATACCGGGGTGAGCTCGTCGCGGAGCCGGTCGGCGGCGCTGCGCAGCTGCCGGGCCTGCTGGGCGACGGGGTGGACGAGTTCGTCGGAGGCGGCGTCGGGGGAGGCGGCGACGTAGTGCGCCTCCGGGGTGCCGACGGCGAGCAGCAGGCGTCGTTCCACGAGGCTCCGCACCGCTTTTTTCACTTCGGCCTGCGGAATGCCCTCCAGTGTGAAAGCGTCCATGTCCCGCAACCCGGAGCTCTCCACCGCGCGTGTATAGACGGCCAGTTCCAAAGAACTGAGCGGCGCGAGCAGATCAATACCCGGTATGTCGCGTTCGTCCATTTTATTCACCCCTCCTGATGTAGCTCGTGCATATAAGCATGCCTGCACGCGGCCGCGTGGACAGGGGCGGGATGGCAGGGTGGAAACATCGTTCCGGGGGGTTGCGGTGGCTTCAGCAGCCATTACGAAAGCAAGAGAGCAATGGATATACAGAGCACTCTTTTCCTGTCGTTTCTGCTGGCCGCAACAATTGTTTGCATAACCCCCGGCCCCGATATGCTGTACGTGATGTCCTACGGGGTGTCACAGGGCCGGACGGGCGGCGTCTCGGCAGCCGCCGGAGTCGCCGGCGGCATGTTCGTGCACGCGGTGCTCGCCGCCCTCGGGGTGGCTCTCCTCATGTCCGAGTACCCCTGGCTCCTGATGATTTTCAAGGGCATCGGAATCGCCTATCTGATCTATCTCGGCGTCTCCATCATCCGAGACAAGTCGGATCTGTCGGTGAACGCGGACAAGTCCCGGCGGTCACACGCGAAGATCGCCTACAAGGCGATGATCGTGAATCTCACGAACCCCAAGGTGATTGTTTTCTACGTGGCATTCCTGCCGCAGTTCACCTCGCCTTCGGGATGGCCCGTCCCGGCCCAGCTCTTCGTACTCGGTTCCATTTTCGTGAGCATCGGCTTCGCCGCCGACGCCCTCGTGGGCGTGGCCAGCGGCGCGCTGAGCAAGCGGTTCGCCAACAGCAAGACCTTCACCCGGCGCGTCAACGTCTCCTGCGGAATCGTCATGTTCGTGCTCGCCGCGATTCTGCTGCTCGACATCTGACACCCGGCAGCCGAACACCGCCGTCCCGCCCGCGGCGCCGCCGGGACCGCCACCCGGCCCGCTCCGGTCCTCGGACCACACCCCCGTCAGCATTTCTCACCAAGGGAATTCCGTGTCCGTTGCAGAAATCCACCCGTCACCCGCGCCGGCCGACGTCCGCGCGCTGCGCCCCCGGGTATGGCCGACGACAGCCGCACAGGACCCCGCCGGTGTGCTGAACATCGGCGGCGTTCCCGTCACGGAAATCGCCGAGCGTTTCGGCACACCCGCCTACCTCTTCGACGAAACCGATTTCCGGATGCGCTGCTCCGAATTCCGGACGGCCTTCCACGATTTCGACGTCTACTACGCCGGAAAGGCCTTCCTCACCCGTACGAGCGCCCGCCTCGCGGAAGAGGCCGGGCTCAGCCTGGACGTCTGCACCGAGGGCGAACTCGCCTACGCGAAGGCCGTGGACTACCCGGCCGACCGCATCCTGATGCACGGCAACAACAAGTCGGAGGCCGAGCTGGCCGCCGCCCTCGCCTACGGCGTCGGCCGCATCGTGGTCGACTCCCGCGAGGAGCTCGACCGCCTGGAGGCGCTCGCTCCACAGTTCCCCGGCACCCGCCCCAAGGTCCTGCTGCGCGTCACCGTCGGCGTCCGCGCCGACACCCACGCCCACATCGCCACCGCCCACGAGGACCAGAAGTTCGGGTTCTCCCTGGTCAGCGGCGAGGCCGAGGAGGCCGTCCGCCGGGTGGCCCGCGGCGGCCTGCTGGAACTGCGCGGCCTGCACAGCCACATCGGCTCCCAGATCCTCACCACCGACGGGTTCGTGGCCGCCGCCCGCCGGCTCCTGGGCCTGCGCGCCAAGCTCGGCGCCGAGGGCATCGCCCTGCCCGAGATCGACCTCGGCGGCGGCTTCGGCATCGCCTACACCGCCGACGACGAGCCCACCCCGCCCGCCCGGATGGCCGACATCCTGCGCACCGTCGTCGCCGAGGAGTGCGCCGCCCTCGGCACCGACGTACCGCGCCTCGCGATCGAACCCGGCCGCGCGATCGCCGGCCCCTCCGGCGTCACCCTGTACCGGGTCGGCACCGTCAAGGTCCGCGAGGGCCTGCGCACGTACGTCGCCGTCGACGGCGGCATGAGCGACAACGTGCGCACCGCCCTGTACGACGCCACCTACTCGGTGCAGCTCGCCGGCCGCGTCTCGGACGCCGAGCCCACCCTGGTCAGGGTCGTCGGCAAGCACTGCGACGCGGGCGACGTCGTCGTCAAGGACGACCACCTGCCCTCCGACGTGCGGGCCGGCGACCTCGTCGCCGTACCGGGCACCGGTGCGTACTGCCGCAGCCTCGCGCACACCTACAACCAGATCCCGCGGCCGCCCGTCATCGCGGTCGCCGACGGCCGCGCGCGGGTGATCGTGCGCCGCGAGACCGTCGAGGACCTCATGGCGCTCGACCTCGGATGACGACCGCCCCGCCCCGGACGACAGCGGCCACCCCGCGCCCCGGACCACGGCGGCCCCGGACGACGACCGCACCCCTTGCCTCCCGCCCCGCGCGACCCACGAAGGAGCCCGAGCCGGCATGACCAAGCACCGCAGCACCGACGCGTACACCAACAGCATCGAGGCGCCGACCTACCAGAGCGCCTCGTACTACTTCAACAACGCCGATCACGTGAAGGCCGGCCTGCACGACCGCTCGGAGCCCGCCGGACGGTACGGCCGCTACTCGAACCCCACGTGGATCGAGGTCGAGAACAAGCTCAGCGAACTCAGCGGCGCCGAGAGCTCACTGCTCTTCGCCTCCGGCATGGCCGCCCACGTCACCGCGTTCCTCACGCTCCTGGAGGCCGGCGACGAGGTGGTCCTGCCCTCCGAGTCGTACCGGCAGGTCCGCAACGTCTTCCACCACATCCTGCCGAAGTTCGGCGTGAAGGTGCACGAGTTCTCGATCCGGGACCCCGACGCGTTCGTCGCGAACATCGCGGCACTCCGCGGGAAGATCAAACTCGTGCACCTGGAGATGCCCTCCTCGCCGCACATGTACCTGATCGACGTCGCCCGGGTCCGCGAGGCCGCCGGCCCCGACGTCCTCCTCACCCTCGACAGCTCCTTCTCCCCGCCGCCGAACTTCCACGCCCTGCGGCACGGCGTCGACCTGGTGCTCTTCAGCGCCACCAAGTACCTCAGCGGCCACGGCGACATCGTCTGCGGCGTCGCCTCCGGCCGCGAGGAACTCATCGAGAAGCTGCGCTGGTACCGCGACACCACCGGCCCCATCACCGACGGCAACACCGCCTTCCTGCTCCGCCGCAGCCTCTACACCCTCCAGCTGCGCATGGACCGCGTGAACGCCATGGGCCTGGAGGTCGCGCGCTACCTGGAGGGCCACCCCGCCGTCGACCGCGTCTACTACAACGGCCTCGAAAGCCACCCGCACCACAAGCTCGCCCAGCAGTACCTCAACGGCTTCGGCGGCGTGATCACCTTCGAGCTGAAGATGACCGAGGAGCAGACCGCCGCGGTCGTCGACCGCCTCCAGGTCCCCTTCATGGCCTCCAACTTCGGCGCCCCGCACACCCTCGTCGAGCAGAGCACCTTCTTCACGTACTTCGAGTACTCCGAGGAAGAGCTCGTCAGCATCGGCGTGCCGCGCGGCACCGTACGCCTGGCCCTCGGCTACAGCAACGACGTCACCGCGATCATCAAGGACCTCGACCAGGCCCTGTCGCACGTCCAGGGTCAGGCGTGACCGACCGGGTCCACGACCTCGGCGACCCGTACGCCTTCCTGACCCTGCCCGGCTTCGTCCCGCACCTGCGGACCACGCTGAAGCTGGAGGCCCTCAACCCGGCGGGCTCCATCAAGCTCAAGACGGCCCGCGAGATGCTGGCCGCCGCCGAGGAGGAGGGCCTGCTGGGGCCCGGCGCCGCCCTGATCGAGTCGACCTCCGGCAACCTCGGCATCGCGCTGGCCACCCTCTGCGCGGCCACGGGCCACCCGCTGACCCTGGTCACCGACCCGAACACGCCGGCACAGAGCCTGCGCCACATGCGGGCCCTGGGCGCCGAGGTGGTCGTCGTCACCCGCCGGGACGCGGGCGGCGGCTACCTCCAGACCCGCATCGACCTGATCGAGGACCGGCTGCGCAGCACCCCGGGCCTGGTCTGGCTCAACCAGTACCGCAACCCCGCCAACGCCCGGGCCCACCAACGCCACACCATGGCGGAGGTCCTGGACGGATTCGGGGTGCCGGACTGGCTGTTCATCGGCGTCGGCAGCACCGGCACCTTCATGGGCTGCCTCCAGGCGGTACGCGAAAAGCGGCTGGCGACCCGGGTGGTGGCCGTGGACGCGGACGGCTCGGTGATCTTCGGCGGCGAACCCGGCCGCCGGTTCCTGCCGGGCCTGGGCGCCAGCCGCCGCCCCGAACTCTTCGCCGACGACGGCTCCTTCACCAAGGTCCTGGTCGCCGAACGGGACACCGTCCGCACCTGCCGCCGGGTGGCCCGCACGTACGGGCTGCTGCCGGGCGCGTCCACCGGCACCGCCCTGGCCGCGGTGACCGCGCTCGCCCCGGACATCCCGGCGGGCAGCCGGGTCCTGGTCATCGCACCGGACCTCGGCGACCGCTACCTCAGCACCCTCTACGACGACGCGTGGGTGGCCGACACCCTCGGCCCCGACACCCTCGGCCCCGACACGCACGGGACTCACACGCACGGGACCGACACGCACGGGACCGACACGCTCACCACCGAACCACCGGAGCCCCTCCTCACATGCCCGAATTCTCCGTACTGGCCGGCAAGGACATCGTCGAACTCCTCGACGGACGGGAGAGCGAGGTCATCTCCTGGGTCGAGGACGCCTATCTGACCCACGACGCGGGACGCACCGTCAACCCGGACAGCTACTTCCTGCGCTTCCCCGACAAGCCCGACGCGCGGATCATCGCCCTGCCGGCCTTCCTCGGCAGCCCGGAAACCCCCACGGCACACGCGGCACACCGGGCAGGACAGCCCGCGGACACGGACGCGGCCGACGCCGTAGCCGGCATCAAATGGATCAGCAGCTTCCCCGCGAACACCCGCGAAGGGCTGCCCCGCGCCTCCGCCGTCCTCGTCCTCAACGACCACCGCACCGGCTACCCCTTCGCCCTCCTGGAATCGGCCGGCATCAGCGCCGCGCGCACCGCCGCGTCCGCCGCCCTGGCGGCCACCGCACTCCGCGACCGCCCGCCCGCCCGCATCGGCGTGGTCGGCGCCGGTGTGATCGCCCGTACCGTCTGCCGGTACCTGGCCGCCACCGGCATCGAACTGACCGACGTGGTCTGCCACGACCTCGACGCGGACTCCGCAGCGGCGCTCGCCGGCCACCTCGCCGAACGCCACGGCACGGCCGGCCACGCCGTCCGCACCGGCAGCCTCGACGAAGCCCTCACCGCCGACCTCGTCGTCCTCGCCACCACCGCCCTGCACCCGTACATCGGCACCGAACACACCCTGCGGGCCGGCCAGACCGTGCTCAACATCTCGCTGCGCGACCTCCACCCGGAGCTCCTGCTCACCGCCCGCAACGTGGTCGACGACGTCGAGCACTGCCTGAAGGCGAACACCTCGCCGCACCTCGCCGAGCAGCTCCTCGGCGGCGACCGGTCCTTCATCGACGGAACCCTCGCCGACGTGCTGCGCGGCCGCGTCACCCTGACACCCGACCGGCCGGTGGTCTTCTCACCGTTCGGCCTGGGCGTGCTCGACCTCGCCGTGGGCCACCGCCTCCACCGCCGCGCCCGCGAACTGGGACGCCTCCTGGACGTCCCCGGATTCTTCGGCGAGACCCGCCGCTGGTGATCCACCTCATCCCGCTGATCCTGTCCACCGCACCGCCCCCGAAAGGACGAGCCATGTCCGTCGCCGAGACCGAGACCCACCCCACCGAGAACGGCGCCCACGAGAAGCGGGTCCTGGAGCTCGCCGAGTCCGTCTACCGCCACCCCGCGCTCAACAACGCCTTCTACGACCTGTGGCGCTCCACCGAGCTGCCCGCCGAGAAGGTCGAGATCGTCGCCCGGAACTTCTTCGCCCAGGTCGCACCCACCGTCAACCGGCTCGCACTGGTCTTCCTGCGGATGTCCCCGGACGACCTGGTCGCCCGCTCCGAGACGGTCGAGAACCTCAACGACGAGATGGGCAACGGCGACCCGAAGAAGGTCCACACCGTCCTCCTCAAGAACTTCTTCTCGGTGCTGCTCTCCCGCATCCGGGGCCGCGAGGTCGCCTTCGACGACATCGACCCGACCGTGCTGCCCGCCACCCAGCGGGTCGTCGACGAAGGCGCCAAGCTCTTCGGCCACGAGAACGTCAAGGTCGGCTGCGGCGCCCTCCTCGCCCAGGAATGGCACGCCTACGCCCAGCTCGTCTACCTCTACGAGGGCTCCCGCAACTACATGCGGCACTTCGCCCTCGAGGACTTCCACGAGCACTGCGAGTTCTTCTACCTGCACATCGGCGCGGCCGAGAAGGAGCACAAGCTGCACGCCGTCTCCAGCTCCGCGGCCCTGTGCACGACGGAGGAGGACCTGGCCGCCCTGGAGTACGGCTTCACCGGCTACCTCGACCTGCTCGCCGACTTCTGGCAGGAGCTCGCCGCCGCGGCCGACCCGGCCACCGCCACCGGCACCACGGCCGCCTGACCCGGTGCGGGGCGGGCCCCGTCCCGGCCCGCCCCGCACCGCCCCGCACCGCCCGCACCGCCCGCACCGCCCGCACCCCAGAAGCGGCAGCACCGACCCGCACCGCACCCAGGCAAGGAAGTGGAACGCAATGACCGCCGTCCCCCGGTCCGTCGTGGTGATCATCGATCCGCTGCGCGCCGGCACCAAGCTCGCGCAGCTGTTCAACGGGCTCGGCTACCGCTGCGTGGCCGTCCTCAGCCAGGAAAGCGACTCCGCGTTCTGGAGAGCCTCCTTCCGCCCGCAGGACTTCCTTCTGGTCCTCAACGAAGCGGACGGCTTCGACACCCTGCTGCACGGCCTGCGCCCGTACGACGTGTCCTGCCTGGTCCCCGGCGGCGAATCCGGAGTGGACCTCGCCGACCGCCTCACCCCGCACTACCCCGGCGTACCCGCCCTCGACCCGCGGATGGCACACGGCCGCCGCGACAAGTTCCACATGGCCGAACTGCTCACCGCCAACGGCCTCGCCGCCATCCCCCACCTGCGCACCGCCGACCCGGCCGCCGCCGTCGACTGGTTCACCACCCGCAGCGACGGCCACGTCGTCGTGAAACCGCTGGCCGGCACCTCCGCCGAAGGCGTGCGGTTCTGCTCCTCCGCCGCCCAGGTGGAGGCCGCGTTCGCCGAACTCCAGGGCTCGGTCAGCCTCTTCGGCCGCCTCAACGAGGAACTCCTGGTCCAGCAGGACATCGCACACGGCGGCGGCGTCGAGTTCACCGTCAACTCCGTCAGCTCCCGCGGCCGCCACCACGTCACCGACGTGTGGCGGATGCACCGGCAGATGGTCGGCGCCACCGCCGTCTGCACGTACTCCGAGCTCGTCCACCCGCACGAGGCCGACTACGGCGTCCTCGCCACCTACCTCCAGGACGTCCTCGCCGCCCTCGGCATCGACAACGGCACCGCCCACAGCGAGATCATGACCACCGCCGACGGCCCGGTCCTCATCGAGACCGGCGCCCGCATCGAAGGCGCCTGCGACCCCGCCGCGGCACTCACCCTGACCGGCCGCAGCCAGAACTCCCTGCTGCCGCTCGGCTACCTCGACCCGCAGGGCTTCGAGCACGCCATCACCCGGCCCCGCCCCAGCCCCGCCCGGCACGCCCGGCACGTCTACCTGCTCAGCCACCTCGAGGGAAAGGTGGTCCGCGCCCCCGACCTGGACCCGATCCGCCGACTGCCCTCCTTCCACGGCATGGACACCACCCTCGACGCGGTGGACGTCCTCGAGCGCACCGTCAACCTCGCCACCTGCCCCGGCAACCTCTACCTCGTCGCCGACAGCCGGGACCGGCTGGAACGGGACTACGCGACCCTGCGCAGGCTGGAGCAGCGGCTCTACGCGGACATGCTCGGATGAAGCAGTACCGGCAGGTCCTGAAGGTCCCCGGGCTCCGCCGGACCATCGCCCTCGGCTGGTTCGTGAAACTCCCCGTGATCGCGATCCCCGTGGTGCTGGCCCTCCAGGTGACGCTCGGCCTGGACCGCGGCCTCGGCTCCGCCGGACTGGTCACCGGGGCCTGGATGCTGGGCGCGATGACCGGCTCGCCCTTCCTCGGCCGCGCCATGGACCGGTACGGGATGCGGCCCGTCCTGCTGGTCAGCGCCACCGCGCAGGGCCTGTTCTGGGCGACGGCCGCCGCGCTCCCGCACCCGGCGCTGGTCGGGGCGGCGCTCCTGTCGGGGCTGCTGCTGGTGCCCGGATCGACCGTGGTCCGCCTGGTGGTCGCCGCCCGGGTGCCCGCCGAACACCGGCAGGCCGGTTTCGCCCTCGACTCCATGACCAGCCAGCTGTCTTACCTGGTCGGCCCCGGAGCCGCCGCCGTCCTCGCCACCCAGCTGTCCCCGGCCGTCACCACCCGCGCCCTCGGCGGCCTCCTGGTCCTCGGCACGCTCGCCCTGGCTATGCACGTGCCGGCCCGCCCGCCCACGGCCCCCGCCGGCCCGCCGGACCGCCCCGCGGAGCCGCGCACAGGGCGGCCCGGCGCCTCCCTGCTCGCCCTCCTGGCCTGCACCTTCGCCGCCGGCACGGTGTCCTCCGGCTTCGAGATCTCCCTGCTGGGCGTGCTCCGCGCCGAAGGCGAC
Organism: Streptomyces sp. NBC_00239; assembly: GCF_036194065.1. Classification (NCBI taxonomy): domain Bacteria; kingdom Bacillati; phylum Actinomycetota; class Actinomycetes; order Kitasatosporales; family Streptomycetaceae; genus Streptomyces; species Streptomyces sp. NBC_00239. The sequence continues at coordinate 4,209,486 of NZ_CP108095.1, forward strand.
GTGGCCTGGGTGGGCCTCCTGATCGCCACGACCGGCCTGTACGCCGTCGCCGGCGGCTTCCTCTTCGGCACGCTGACCTTCCCCGTGCCCGCCTGGGCCCCGGTCTGCCTCCTCGGCCTCGTCACCGCCCCCCTCGCACTGACCTCCGACTGGCGGGTGCTGCTCGTCGTCGTCCTGCCCGCCGCCGTCCTCTCCGCCTCCTCCTTCGCCGCGACCGCCACCGCCGTCAGCACGGCCGGACCGGAGGAATCCCGCGGCCGGACCATGGGCCTCTACGGCTCCGCGCTCGCCGGCGGCAACGCCCTGGGAGCCCCCCTGGCCGGCCTCGCCGCCGGCTGGGCCGGACCCTCCGCCGGATTCGCGGCCATCGGCGCCTTCACCGCCCTGGTGGGCCTCACCGCCCGCCTCGCCCTGCCCCGGCCGGCCCCGCCCCGCCCGGCCGCCACCGCCCCGCTCCCCGACCCCGCCGGAAAGGCCGACCCGACATGACCGCAGCGCACCCGACACCCACCCCCGCCGCCCCGGTCGTCGCCCTCGTCGACACGTACGGCCTGTCGAAGACCCTCGCCGACGAATTCCAGAAGCAGGGCGCCACCCTGGTACGGGTGCAGAGCACCGAAGACGTACCCACCGCCTACCGCGGCGCCTTCGACCTCTCCCCGTACGCCGAGAACATCGTCCACCGCGGCGACCTGGCCGCCACCGCCCGCGCCGTCGCCGCCCACCGGCCCGTCGCCGTCGTCGCCGGCGGCGAGATCGGCGTCGAACTCGCCGACGCCCTCAGCGAATCCCTCGGCCTTCCCACCAACGGCACCGCGCTGAGCTCCGCCCGCCGCGACAAATACGTCATGGTGGAAACCGTCAAAGCCGCCGGCGTGCCCGCCGCCCGCCAGCTCCTCGCCCGCTCCGCCGCCGAACTCGATGCCTGGCACCGCGAACACGGCGGGCGCATCGTCGTCAAACCCCTGCGCAGCGCCGCCGGCAACGGCATCCACTTCTGCGCCACCCCCGACGAATCCACCGCCGCCTTCGACCGCATCTCCGGCCGGGAGAACGTCTTCTCCCAGCTCAACGACGGCGCCGTCGCCCAGGAATACCTCCGCGGCACCGAATACATGGTCAACACCGTCAGCCGGGACGGCGTCCACCGCGTCTGCGAGATCTGGCGCACCACCCGCATCACCGCCAACGGCGTCCAGGACCTCTCCGACACCGTCTACCTGATGCAGCGCACCGGCCCGGTCCAAGACGAACTCACCGCCTACGCCGGCCGCGTCCTCGACGCCCTGGGCATCGCCCACGGACCCGCCCACGTCGAGATCAAACTGACCGCCGACGGCCCCCGCCTCATCGAGGCCGGCGCCCGGATCTGCGGCGCCAACCTGCCCCTGCACGCCCAGCAGGCACACGGCAGCTCCCAGCTCGACTGGACCGCCGAGGCCTACCTGCGGCCCGAGCGCTTCCTCGCCCGCCACGCCGACCCCGTCCCCCCGGGCCGCTTCTGCGCGTTCGTCGGCCTGGTCTCCCCGCTGTCCGGGACCCTGCGCGGCTACCGCGGCCTCGACGAGATCCGCCACCTGGAGAGCTTCGCCGAACTGAAGGTGTACGTCCGGCCCGGCGCCACCCTCGCCCGCACCGTCGACGACCTCAGCTACCCGGCGGTCGTGGTCCTGATGCACGACAGCGAGGAGACCGTCCTGCGCGACGCCAACACCATCCGCTACCTCGACGGCCCCTCCTTCTACGACGTCGAACCCGCCTGACCCGACCGTCCAGACGGACCTCGACGCTGCTTTTCAACGCTGTTTCACGTGAAACATCGCCCCGCCCGACCCGAGGACACGAGGAACCACCGATGACTTCCGCATCCGGCTACGCCGCCACCGCCCGCGCCTGGGTGGACCGCTGGGACCGCCAGCAGGAGACCTTCCTGCCCGAACGCGAGGCCCAGTTCACCGCCCTCGTCGACGTCGTCGAGGAGACCGCCGGCCGCCCCGACCCCCTGGTCGTCGACCTCGGCTGCGGCCCCGGCTCCATCGGCGTCCGCCTGCTGCGGCGCATCCCCGCCGCCACCGTCGTCTCCGTGGACGCCGACCCGCTCCTCATCGAACTGGGCCGCGCCGCGTACGCCGGCACCGAAGGCCTGCGCTTCGCCGACGTCGACCTCCGCGACCCCGACTGGGCGGCCGCGCTCGGCCTCGACCGGCAGCCCGACGCCGTCCTCAGCACCACCGCCCTGCACTGGCTCGCCCCCGACGTCCTCGCCTCCCTCTACGGCGGCCTCACCACCCTGCTCCGGCCCGGCGGCATCCTCGTCAACTGCGACGAACTCGAACGCGACCGCACCGCCTCCCCCGTCCTCTCCCGCCTCGACCGCGCCCTCCTCACCCGCGAACGGGCCCGCCGCGCCCGCCCGGACGCCGCCGACAGCTGGTACGGCTGGTGGCAGGAGGTCCAGGCCGAACCCGCCTTCGCCGCCGCCGTCGCCGAACGCACCCGCCGCGGCTACGACGGCGAGAACCACAGCGACCTCTCCGCCGCCTTCGCCGTCCACCTCGAAGCCCTCCAGAAGGCCGGCTTCGCCGAGGTCGGCACCCTCTGGCAGCGCGGCGAGGTCCGCCTGCTGTGCGCCGTCACCCACTCACCCGACAACGCCGCCGCCTTCGACGAGCCTCACACCCACAACCACGCGCCGACCACCCCCACGGGCCACGACACCTCCACCGACGCCCCCGGCCCCGGAGCAGCCGGTGCGTGACCTCGCCCCCACCCCCCTCGGCCCCACCCCACACGGCCTCGCCCCCCTCGGCCCGACCCCGCGCAACACCTGGCACGCCTCCGCCACCGACGCCGACCTGCGCCGCCCGGCCGCACCCGGCCACCCGGTCACCGTCCCCGCCGCACCCCAGCGCCTCACCCTGGACCTCGCCCGCACCGCGCTCCTCGTCATCGACATGCAGAACGACTTCTGCTCCCCCGACGGCTGGCTCGCCTCCATCGGCCTCGACGTCTCCGGCGCCGCCGGCCTCACCCGGTCCATCGCCGCCCTGCTGCCCCCGCTGCGCGCCGCCGGCGTCCCCGTCATCTGGCTGAACTGGGGCGCCCGCCCCGACCGGGCCAACATCCCGCCCAACGTGCTCCACGCCTACGACCTCGCCGGCACCGGCCAGGGCATCGGCTCGTACCTGCCCGGCGCCCGCACCCCCGTCCTCGAAGAAGGCAGCTGGGGCGCCGCCGTCGTCGACGGCCTCATCCCCGCCGAAGGCGACCTGCACATCGCCAAACACCGGATGAGCGGCTTCTTCGACACCCCGCTCGACTCCGTGCTGCGCAACCTCCGCGTCGACACCCTCCTGTTCACCGGGGTCAACGCCGACCAGTGCGTCATGGCCACCCTCACCGACGCCGCCTGCCTCGGCTACGACGCGGTCCTCCTCGAAGACGGCGTCGGCACCACCTCGCCCGACTTCTGCCTCCAAGCCACCCTCTACAACGTCCAGCACTGCTTCGGCTTCGTCGCCCGCGGCAGCGACCTCACCGCGGCCCTCACCACCGCCGCACCCGCCCCCGGCCCGGACCCTTCATGAGAACCCCATGAGAATCCCCGCCGAGCAGGCGTGAAAAAAGACCCCTCCGACCGCGTTTCCGCAGGTCGAAGGGGTCTTCGAGGGTGGAGCCTAGGGGAGTCGAACCCCTGACATCTGCCTTGCAAAGGCAGCGCTCTACCAGCTGAGCTAAGGCCCCGAGCAGCGAAGGCGACCGGCACGGACAACCGCGCGGCCACTTCCGCAGAACAGAGTACCGGGTTACCCCCCCGATACCGCAAAAGGATAGGGACTCCCGGTGGGCGACCACGCTCCGTAAGATGCTCGCGAGGTTCGCACCAGCGAAGGGGAGTAGTAGTGGACGCAGTGCAGCAAGAGGCCACGGCGAGAGCCAGAGAGCTTCAGCGGAGTTGGTACGGGGAGCCGCTCGGCGCGCTCTTCCGCCGACTCATAGATGACCTCGGCTTGAACCAGGCTCGCCTCGCTGCCGTGCTCGGCCTGTCGGCGCCCATGCTGTCCCAACTCATGAGCGGACAGCGGGCCAAGATCGGCAACCCGGCCGTCGTCCAGCGCGTCCAGGCCCTCCAGGAACTGGCGAGCCAGGTCGCCGACGGCAGCGTGAGCGCAGCGGAGGCCACCGACCGCATGGACGAGATCAAGAAGACCCAGGGCGGCTCGGTGCTCAGCAACACCGGTCAGACCACCACGAGTTCCGGCGCACCCACCGTCAAGCGCGTGGTCCGCGAGATCCAGTCGCTGCTCCGCTCGGTCTCGGCCGCCGGAGACATCATCGATGCGGCCGACACCCTCGCCCCGACCCACCCGGAACTGGCAGAGTTCCTCCGGGTGTACGGCGCCGGCCGCACCGCCGACGCGGTGTCGCACTACGAGGCGCACCAGGGCTGACACCGGACGGGGAGCGGGCGCAGCGCGATGGGTGAGGTCTTCGCGGGCCGGTACGAACTGGCCGATCCGATCGGGCGGGGCGGCGTCGGCGCAGTCTGGCGGGCCTGGGACCACCGGCGCCGGCGTTACGTCGCCGCCAAGGTGCTCCAGCAGAGCGACGCCCACACCCTGCTGCGGTTCGTGCGGGAACAGGCGCTGCGCATCGACCACCCCCACGTGCTGGCCCCGGCCAGCTGGGCGGCGGACGACGACAAGGTCCTGTTCACCATGGACCTGGTGCGCGGCGGCTCCCTCGCCCATGTCATCGGCGACTACGGGCCGCTGCCGCCACGGTTCGTGTGCTCGCTGCTGGACCAGCTCCTGTCCGGACTGGCGGCGGTGCACGCGGAGGGCGTGATCCACCGGGACATCAAGCCCGCCAACATCCTCATGGAGGCCACCGGAACCGGGCGGCCGCACCTGCGGCTGTCCGACTTCGGGATCTCCATGCGGAAGGGCGAGCCCCGGCTCACCGAGACCCACTACGTCGTCGGCACCCCCGGCTACTTCGCCCCCGAACAACTCCTCGGCGAAGAACCCGACTTCCCGGCCGACCTGTTCGCCGCCGGACTGGTCGCCCTGTACCTGCTGAAGGGTCAGAAACCCGACTCCCAGGCCCTGGTGGAACACTTCCTGGCCCACGGCACCCCGGCGGCCCCGCAGGGCGTCCCCGAACCGCTCTGGCAGGTCATAGCGAGCCTCCTGCAGCCAGACCCGCTACAGCGCTTCCGTACGGCCACCGGCGCCCGCAAGGCCCTCGCCGAGGCCGTAGAACTGCTGCCGCCCACCGGACCCGACGAGGAACCCGTCGAGGTCTTCGACCAACTGGGTCCGCTACCCCCCGGCTTCGGCCCCGACGGCCCCCTGCGCCCCCCTCCGGCGGCCACCACACCCCCCGCCGCCCCGGCCCCGGCCCCCGCCGCCCCCACGGCCTTTGGCGCCCCGCCACCGGCCGCTCCGGCCGCTCCTGAGTTCCCGCACCCCGCCGCGCCCGCGAAACCGCCTTCCGGGCCGTACGCAGGCGCCGCCACGCCGACCGCGGACGCACCGGGTGTGCCCACGCAGACGGCCTTCGGCGCTGTTTCACGTGAAACATCACCCCCGCCCGAGGCCGCCCCCGCCACGCCGCCCGTCCCGGCCCCATACGCATCACCGTCACCATCGCCGTCACCCTCGAACGGGCCACCCTTGTACGGGCCACCCCTGTACGGCCCGACGACGCACGGCCCCACAACCCACGGCCCGACGGCATACGGGCCAAAGGCGTACGGGCCACCCGAGTACGGGCTGCCCCCGCAGACACCCTCCCCGGACGCGCCCGTTGCGGAGACCGGCAGCTTCCGTCTCGCCCCGCCCGAGCCCACAAGGCCCTACACGGCCCCTCAGCGGCTCCCGCAGGCCGTGCCCGCTCCCCGGCCCGGCCCGCCGGCCAAGGTGGCCGTACCGGTTCTGCTGCTGGCCCTGGTGTGCTTCGCCGTGGGGTTCTGGGCACTCAGCCAGTCCTGACACGCCGCTGCCCGGCGCTCAGCCGGCGACCCCGACACCCCCGTCGGGGCGCTCAGCGACCCGCAGACGCCCGTGGGGGGCTCAGGCGACCCGCAGACCCCTGTCAGGGCGCTCAGCCGACCCCCAGGCCCCCATTGGGCCGCTCAGAAGGCCCTGAGTCCCCCTTGGGCGCTCGACCCCCGCCCCCGACAGTCCGTTGCTGCACTCAGCCGGGCCCGGGGCCCCTGCGCCGCGCCAGCAGCGCCCATCCACCCAGTCCCAGCAGCAGCGCCGCGCCGGTGCCGATGCCGCCCGCCGCCACGGTCCTCATCACCGAGCGCCGGTCGGCGGACTCCCGGGCCTCCACCGCCGTGAGGCCCTCGTCCGCCGCCGCACGGTCCGCGCCGGACACCCCGAAGCCCGCCGCGACGGCGTCCTCCGCGTACGGCGGAGCCGTGGCCGGGCCGCCTTCGGTCCGCACCCGCAGGGTGAGCGGCAGCGCCTCCGCGTCGGCCACGAACTCACCGACCTTCGCACCGACCGTGACGGCCAGGTAGTACCAGCCGGCGAACCCCGTCCCGCGCACCCGCCCGTCGGTCGAGAAGCGGTTGTCGTACGCGACCGGCGCGGTCCGGCCGAGGGCCGCCATCGCCTGCTTCCCGTCGTACGGGGCGCTCTCGGAGGCCACCAGGGCCCGGGCCGGGTTGTAGAGGCTCACGGACAGCCCGCTGCCCGCGTACCCGTGCTCCTTGGTCGTCCTGGGCGCCTTTGCCAGCTCCGCGCTCACGCTCAACTGCCGCCCCCATTCGACCGGGACGCGGTAGAAGCGGGTCTGTCCCGGATGCAGGCCGTCCCGCCAGGCGCCCGTGTGCAGGGCGCGCGCGTCGTTGAAGCCGGTGCCGCCCGCGCGGACCGTCCCCGCCTCCGGCGGCAGCACCGGGACCGCGGAGGGCCACCCGCTGGGTGCCGGTCCGGGCGCGGTGCCGGTGGTGAGTGCGGGCTCGCGCATCACGGTCAGCTCGACCGGCCACGGCTCCCGGTCCGAATCCTTGCCGGAGGTGCGGACCAGTTTCACGTAATAGAGCCCGGCATCCTGGCAGTCGGCGTCCTCCCGGAGGCGGCGCACCGCAACGTCGGTGATCGGGCGGGGCTGTTCCGAGGCGAAGATCCCGCGGTCGCCGCTCCCGCACTCTCGGCCGCCGGCGGTCATCAGCACCACGTCGATGCCGTCCCCGTACGCAACGGCCGTCCCCGGCCCGGGGCGTGCCACCGCGGCCGCGTACACGCTCGACCGGGCGTCGAGGCTGATCCGGTAGAACCGCTCACCGGGCGCGACGGAGTCCTCGTAGCTCCCGCCGGTCTCCAGCGCGGGCGCCGTGGCCGTGCTGTCCGCGCCCCTGACCTGCCGCGCGCCCGGCGCTGTCACGTACGGGTACGCGTCCGCCGCGAAAGCCGGCGCCGGCAGCCCGCCGAGCAGTCCCAGGGCCGCGCCCGCCACCGCCACCACGCGGATCCGACTCATCCCACACCACCCCGAATTTGCCAGCGCAACCTAAACTTTGCAAAACGGAACTTACTGCCCCAGAACAGCACAAAGCCCCGGCCGCAGCGGCAGCCGGGGCTTCATGAACTCAGCCGGGGGTCTCACACACCGGAACCAGAAGGCACGGAGTCGGTTGCCTCCGTCCACAGGTCCTGCTCGGCGCGGTCCGCCTGGATCTGGCGGTACACGAGGAGACCGCCGATGGCGGCCAGTGCGACCAGGAGCAGCTTCTTCACCGCGCGACCTCGTCTTTCGTTGACGTAGGGGACTTCTGGCGCCCGACTATACACACCGACCGATATCGATTGGTTACCTGGGAACGACCCCGACGCACAACGGCAACGGCCCGGCGGAGAATCTCCGCCGGGCCGTTGCCGTCTTGTGGGGCTAACAGGATTTGAACCTGTGGCCTCATCCTTATCAGGGATGCGCTCTAACCAACTGAGCTATAGCCCCGCCGCGCTCGCGCGCTGACCTCTGAAGATTAGCGCACACACCCGGGAGTTCCCAAATCGCAGGTCACAGGGGGTCGAGCGGGCCGTCCGAGGACTACTCGTCCTCGGCCAGCGTCAGCTCCACACCGCCCACGAAGCCCGCGGACAGGTTGTAGATGAACGCGCCCAGCGTGGCCAGAGCCGTCGCCAGCACCACGTCGATCACTGCGATCACCGAGGTGAAGATGATGACCCGCGGCAGCGAAAGGAACGACTGCAGATCAAAACCATTGCTCTCGTTCGACCCCGTGGCCTCGCTGATCGTGCCGCCGACCGTCGAGAACACGCCCATCGCGTCCATGACCATCCACAGCACCACCGAGGCCACGATGGTGCACACGCCCAACGCGATCGACAGCAGGAAGCTGACCTTCATCACCGACCACGGGTCGGCCTTGGCCACCCGCAGCCGCGCCTTGCGGGTACGCGGCTGCGTACGGGCCGTCCCGGCACGCGCCACCCGCTCACCGCCGGGCGACGCCCCCGGGCCGGTGCCCGAGGCCGCGTACGCCTGCGGCGGGTGGTACGGCTGCGCGGCCTGCGGCTGCGCCTGCGGCCCTCGCGGGTCCGTCACGGTCCTCCCCCTGCCTTCGGCGGGGGCAGCCCCACCCTGAGACTCCGCGGCGGGGCCACGGGCACCGTTCGCTCCGGTGGTGGCCGACCCGGCGCCCGTGGCTCCAGTCACGCTTTACTCCTCGTGCTCCCCGGCCGGGGCTTCGGTGCCCTCGGCGGCCTCGGCGGCCAGTCCTTCGACTGCGTCGGTCTCGTCGACCTCTTCAGCGTCCTGACCGGCCTCGGCGTTACGAGCGATGCCTACCACGGCATCGCGCTTCCCCAGGTTGATCAGCTGGACGCCCATGGTGTCACGGCCGGTCTCCCTGACTTCGTTGACTCGCGTACGAATCACACCACCGCTGAGCGTGATGGCGAGAATCTCGTCGCTCTCGTCGACCACCAGCGCGCCGACGAGCGAACCCCGGTCCTCCACGATCTTGGCGGCCTTGATGCCCAGGCCACCACGACCCTGGATGCGGTACTCGTCGACCGGCGTCCGCTTGGCGTAGCCGCCGTCGGTCGCGGTGAAGACGAACGTACCCGGGCGCACGACGCTCATGGAGAGCAGTTCGTCACCCTCGCGGAAACTCATGCCCTTCACACCGGACGTCGCACGGCCCATCGGGCGCAGCGCGTCGTCCGTCGCGGTGAAGCGGATCGACTGGGCCTTCTTGCTGATGAGCAGCAGGTCGTCCTCGGCGGACACCAGCTCCGCACCGATCAGCTCGTCGTCACCGCCGTCCGCGGTCTCCCGCAGGTTGATCGCGATGACACCGCCCGAACGCGGCGAATCGTAGTCCTTCAGCGCCGTCTTCTTCACCAGGCCGGCCTTCGTGGCCAGGATCAGGTACGGCGCCGCGTCGTAGTCGCGGATCGCGAGGATCTGGGCGATCTTCTCGTCCGGCTGGAACGCCAGCAGGTTCGCCACGTGCTGCCCGCGCGCGTCACGGCCGGCATCCGGCAGCTCGTACGCCTTCGACCGGTAGACCCGGCCCTTGTTCGTGAAGAACAGCAGCCAGTGGTGGGTGGTCGACACGAAGAAGTGGTCGACCAGGTCGTCCTGCTTCAGCTTCGTGCCGCGCACACCCTTGCCGCCGCGCTTCTGCGACCGGTAGTCCTCGGTCTTGGTCCGCTTGACGTACCCGCCGTGCGTGATCGTGACGACGATGTCCTCTTCGGCGATCAGGTCCTCGATGGACATGTCACCGTCGAACGGCACCAGCTTCGAACGCCGGTCGTCGCCGAACTTCTCGACGATCGCCGCCAGCTCCTCGCTGACGATCGAACGCTGCTTCTCCGGCGAGGCCAGGATCGCGTTGTACTCGTTGATCTTCGCCTGGAGCTCGTCGTGCTCCGCGACGATCTTCTGACGCTCCAGCGCCGCCAGCCGCCGCAGCTGCATCTCCAGGATCGCGTTCGCCTGGATCTCGTCGATCTCCAGCAGGCCCATCAGGCCCTCACGCGCGATCTCGACCGTGTTGCTGCGCCGGATCAGCGCGATGACCTCGTCGATCGCATCCAGCGCCTTCAGCAGGCCGCGCAGGATGTGCGCACGCTCCTCCGCCTTGCGCAGGCGGAACTTCGTACGCCGGACGATGACCTCGATCTGGTGCTGCACCCAGTGCCGGATGAACGCGTCGATCGACAGCGTCCGCGGCACACCGTCCACCAGCGCCAGCATGTTCGCGCCGAAGTTCGTCTGCAGATCCGTGTGTTTGTACAGGTTGTTCAGCACGACCTTGGCGACGGCATCGCGCTTCAGCACGATCACCAGACGCTGACCCGTCCGCGACGAGGTCTCGTCGCGGACGTCGGCGATCCCGCCGATCTTCCCGTCCTTCACCAGGTCGGCGATCTTCTGCGCCAGGTTGTCCGGGTTGGTCTGGTACGGAAGCTCCGTCACCACCAGGCACTGGCGGTTCTGGATCTCCTCGACCTCCACCACCGCACGCATCGTGATGGAGCCGCGCCCGGTCCGGTACGCCTCCTCGATGCCCTTGCGGCCCACCACCAGCGCACCCGACGGGAAGTCAGGACCCTTGATCCGCTCGATCAGCGCGTCCTGGAGCTCCTCGTGCGAGGCCTCCGGGTGCTCCAGCGCCCACTGCGCGCCGGCCGCGACCTCGCGCAGGTTGTGCGGCGGAATGTTGGTGGCCATACCGACCGCGATACCTGCACTGCCGTTGACCAGCAGGTTCGGGAAACGCGCCGGCAGGACCGTCGGCTCCTGGTTGCGGCCGTCGTAGTTGTCCTGGAAGTCGACGGTCTCCTCGTCGATGTCCCGGAGCATCTCCATGGCCAGCGGCATCAGCTTGCACTCGGTGTAGCGCATCGCGGCCGCCGGGTCGTTGCCCGGAGAGCCGAAGTTGCCGTTCGAGTCCACCAGCGGCATGCGCATCGACCACGGCTGCGCCAGGCGGACCAGGGCGTCGTAGATCGAGGTGTCACCGTGCGGGTGGTACGTGCCCATGACGTCACCGACGACGCGCGCACACTTGTAGAAGCCCTTCTCGGGCCGGTAGCCGCCGTCGTACATCGCGTACAGCACACGACGGTGCACCGGCTTGAGGCCGTCCCGTACGTCGGGCAGCGCGCGGGACACGATGACGGACATCGCGTAGTCGAGGTAGGAGCGCTGCATCTCCGTCTCGAGCCCGACGGGCTCGATCCGCAGCACAGGCTGGTCCTCTTCGGTGTTCTCGGAGGTGGGAGTGGTTTCGTCGGCCATCGCTGGTCAAAAATCCTTTCAGGCGGTCAGCAGAGACCGACTCAGATGTCGAGGAAGCGAACGTCCTTGGCGTTGCGCTGGATGAAGGAGCGCCGGGCCTCGACGTCCTCACCCATCAGCACCGAGAACAGGTCGTCGGCCTGCGCCGCGTCGTCCAGCGTGACCTGGCCGAGGACGCGGTGGTCCACGTCCATCGTCGTGACGCGCAGCTCCTCCGCGTTCATCTCGCCCAGACCCTTGAAGCGCTGGATCGAGTCTTCCCTGATCCGCTTGCCGTTCTGCTTGCCGAGCTCCACCAGGGCGTCGCGCTCCCGGTCCGAGTACGCGTACTCGAAGTCGTCACGACCCCACTTGATCTTGTACAGCGGCGGACGCGACAGGTACACGTGCCCCGCCTCGACCAGCGGCCGCATGAAGCGGAACAGGAACGTCAGCAGCAGCGTGTTGATGTGCTGACCGTCGACGTCGGCGTCCGCCATCAGAATGATCTTGTGATAGCGGAGCTTCTCGATGTCGAAGTCCTCGTGCACACCCGTACCGAACGCACTGATCAGCGCCTGGACCTCGGTGTTCTGGAGGATCTTGTCGATCCGCGCCTTCTCGACGTTCAGGATCTTGCCGCGGATCGGCAGGATCGCCTGGTACATCGGATTGCGGCCCGACTTCGCACTGCCACCGGCCGAGTCACCCTCGACGATGAAGATCTCGCACTTCGTCGGATCGTTCGACTGACAGTCCGACAGCTTGCCCGGCAGCGAAGCCGACTCCAGCAGACCCTTGCGACGCGTCAGGTCACGCGCCTTGCGGGCCGCCACACGCGCCGTCGCCGCCTGGATCGACTTGCGGATGATGTCCGAAGCCTCCACCGGATTCCGGTCGAACCAGTCGTTCAGGTGCTCGTGCACGACCTTCTGCACGAAGGTCTTCGCCTCCGTGTTGCCCAGCTTGGTCTTCGTCTGACCCTCGAACTGCGGCTCACCCAGCTTGATCGAGATGATCGCCGTCAGACCCTCGCGGATGTCCTCGCCCGCAAGGTTGTCGTCCTTCTCGCGCAGCAGCTTCTTCTCGCGCGCGTAGCGGTTCACCAGACCCGTCAGCGCCGCACGGAAGCCCTCCTCGTGCGTACCGCCCTCATGCGTGTGGATCGTGTTCGCGAAGGAGTACACACCCTCCGTGTACTGCGAATTCCACTGCATCGCGATCTCGACCGAGAGCATCCGCTCCTTGTCCTCGGCCTCCACGTCGATGACGGTCGGGTGGATCAGCTCACCCTTGCGCGAGTTCAAGTACGTCACGAAGTCGACGATGCCGCCCTCGTAGTGGTACTTCACCGTCCGCGCCTGGTTCTCCTCGGCCTCCTCGGGGGAGTCCGCACCCACCGTCGCCTTCGCCGACTCGCGCTCGTCGGTCAGCGACAGCGTCAGGCCCTTGTTCAGGAACGCCATCTCCTGGAAACGCCGCGACAGCGTCTCGAAGGAGTACTCGGTCGTCTCGAAGACATCGGGATCGGCCCAGAACGTCACCGACGTACCGGAATCAGCGGTCTCCTCGTTCTTCGCGAGAGCCGCCGTCGGGACACCCAGCTTGTAGTCCTGCGTCCAGCGGTAGCCGTCACGCTTGACCTCGACCGCGACCCGCGTCGACAGCGCGTTCACGACGGACACACCGACACCGTGCAGACCACCGGAGACGGCGTAACCGCCACCGCCGAACTTGCCGCCCGCGTGCAGCACCGTGAGGACGACCTCCACGGCCGGCTTCCCCTCGGACGGCACGATGTCGACGGGGATACCGCGGCCGTTGTCGACGACGCGCACGCCGCCGTCCGCCAGGATCGTCACGTCGATGGTGTCCGCGTGCCCGGCCATCGCCTCGTCGACCGAGTTGTCGACGACCTCCTGGACCAGGTGGTGGAGCCCACGCTCACCGGTCGAGCCGATGTACATACCGGGCCGCTTGCGGACCGCGTCCAGACCCTCCAGGACCTGGATGTTGCTTCCCGTGTACGAGGCCCCCGCGGCCTCGCCGCTCGCGTCGGCTGTGGACTTGTTCTCGTTGGGGTTGCCGGAATCGGCCACGAAGCGCCCTTTCTGGCACAGCACAGGCCGTACTCCGGGCCAGCAGGCATGCAAGCAGGAGCGGCTGCGTCGTTCTGCGTTGTCAGCGTTCTCAGCGGGATCCCGCAGAAGAACGGGATTCTCCCCCAGTCTACCGGTACCACGGACATGAATGGGGGTTTGCCGGTACCTGAGTCCGCATGTGCCGCCCTGAACCCATGTCGCCCGACTCCCCATATCCGGGAAGGGGCCCAAAGAGGCTCACACGGGCATCCAGCCCTTCGAGCTGTCAACCTCCGGCGACCGTGCGGGACACCACACCTCCCACACCCCACAGCCGGCACCCATCACCCGTACGTATCCCCAGGTCCCGTACTCCCCGGCGCCCTCAACGGCCCCCACCGACGCCCCCCACCACCCGGCGGCAGCACCTTGATGAACCGCACCGTTCCCTGCCCCAGCTGCCCGTTCAACCGCGCCACAAGCTGCGGAGTCAGGTGCCTGAGCTGCACCATCCACGCCGACGAATCACACCGGACCGTCAGCTCCCGCTTCTCCGGATCCGCGTCGTACGCCTCCGGCCGGCAATGCGCCGCCACATCCGGACCCACGATCTCGTCCCACCGCTGCATCACACCGGCCACCGCCATCGGCTGCTCCCAGCCGTGCTCGGTCCGCATCCGCTCCAGCGCCGCCCCCAGCCGCATCGGATCCCGGCCGTCCGCCCGCGCACCCGACCGCAGCCCGCCCTGCCGCGCCCGCTTCCGGTCGTTCACCGCCGCGCCCCGCGCCCGCGCCGCCTCCTTCGCCGCCGCGAGCGCCTGCCGGGCCAGATCCACACCCGACGGCTCCGGAACCTTCCGCGGCTCGCCCTGCGCGTCCTTGTCGTTCACAGCCGGGTCACCTCACCGCCCGCAACCGCGTACCGAGCACCCACCAGCACACCCGGAACGTCATCGTCCACCGCCGCCGTCACCAGCACCTGCTCACCCGGCGCCACCAGCTCCGCCAGCCGCTCCCGACGCCGCGCGTCCAGCTCCGCGAACACGTCGTCCAGCACCAGCACCGGCTCGCTGCCCTCCGCCCGCAGCAGGTCGTACGACGCCAGCCGCAGCGCCAGCGCGTACGACCAGGACTCCCCGTGACTCGCGTACCCCTTCGCCGGCATCGCGCCCAGGCTCAGCACCAGCTCGTCACGGTGCGGACCGACCAGCGTCACACCCCGCTCGATCTCCTGCTTCCGGGCCTCGCCCAGCGCCTGGGTCAGCGCCGTACACAGCTCCTCACGCGTGCTGTGGACAGCCGAGTCGACCGCCTCGCCCACCGAACTGCGGTACGCCAGCCCCAGCGGACCACCGCCGGGCGCCAGCTGCTCGTACGCCTTGTCCGCCAGCGGCTGCAGCGTCGCGATCAGATCCAGCCGCTGCGCCAGCAGCTCCGCCCCGGCCCGCGCCAGATGCTGGTCCCACACGTCCAGCGTCGACAGGTCCATCGACCGCCCGCCGTGCCGCCGCGCCATCGCCGCGGACTTCAGCAACGTGTTGCGCTGCTTGAGGACCCGCTCGTAATCGGACCGGACCGCCGCCATCCGCGGCGACCGCGCCGTGATCAGCTCATCGAGGAACCTCCGCCGCTCCCCGGGATCACCCTTGACCAGCGACAGGTCTTCGGGCGCGAACAGCACCGTCCGTACGATCCCCAGCACGTCACGCGGCCTGACCTGCGAGGACCGGTTGATCCGGGCCCGGTTCGCACGCCCCGGATTCAGCTCCAGCTCCACCAGCTGCTGCCGCTCGCCCTGGGTGACGGCGGCCCGGATCACGGCCCGCTCGGCGCCCATCCGCACGAGCGGCGCGTCCGAGGACACCCGGTGGCTGCCGAGGGTGGCCAGATAGCCGATGGCCTCGACGAGATTGGTCTTGCCCTGCCCGTTGGGCCCCACGAAAGCCGTGACGCCCGGGTCGAGCGGAACCTCGGCCCGGGCGTACGAGCGGAAGTCGGCCAGCGACAAATGCGAAACGTGCATGGTGCGCCGACCTCCCCCGGCTGCTGCTCTGTCGTTACTTCTTCTCGACCGCGTGGCCGCCGAACTGGTTGCGCAGCGCGGCGATCATCTTCATCTGCGGGGAGTCGTCCTGACGCGAGGCGAAACGCGCGAACAGGGACGCGGTGATCGCGGGCAGCGGCACCGCGTTGTCGATCGCCGCCTCGACCGTCCAGCGGCCCTCGCCCGAGTCCTGCGCGAAGCCCTTGAGCTGCTCCAGGTGCTCGTCCTCGTCCAGCGCGTTGACCGCCAGGTCGAGCAGCCAGGAACGGATGACCGTGCCCTCCTGCCAGGACCGGAACACCTCGCGGACGTCGGTGACCGAGTCCACCTTCTCCAGCAGCTCCCAGCCCTCGGCGTAGGCCTGCATCATGGCGTACTCGATGCCGTTGTGAACCATCTTGGCGAAGTGGCCGGCGCCGACCTTGCCGGCGTGCACGGCACCGAACTCACCGGCCGGCTTGAGCGCGTCGAAGATCGGCTGGACGGCCGCGACGTGGTCCTTCTCGCCGCCGTACATGAGCGCGTAGCCGTTCTCGAGGCCCCACACGCCGCCGGAGACGCCGCAGTCGACGAAGCCGATGCCCTTGGCGGCGAGCTCCGCGGCGTGCTTCTCGTCGTCGGTCCAGCGGGAGTTTCCGCCGTCGACGACGATGTCGCCCGGGGAGAGCAGCTCGGCGAGCTCGTCGATCGTGGACTGGGTCGCCGCACCGGCGGGCACCATGACCCACACGACGCGCGGGCCCTGCAGACCGTCCACAAGTTCGCGCAGGCTGTGGACATCTGCGAGGTCCGGGTTGCGGTCGTATCCGATGACGGTGTGGCCTGCGCGGCGGATGCGCTCGCGCATGTTGCCGCCCATCTTGCCGAGACCGACGAGACCGAGCTCCATCAGGTGGTTCCTTAAGCGTTGAGGCCGACTTTCCCGGGGATTCCCGGGCTTTCTCCCGGCTCCGAGCCTACGCCGGGCGCGCGGGCCCGGCCCCACAGGAGTCGCAAGGCCCGGCCCCGCGCGTCGCGGAACCGGGCCTGAGCTGCGAGGACCTGGGCCGGAGGACCGTCGGTCAGCCGGACAGCCGCACCGGCATGATCAGGTACTTGTACGCCTCGTCCGCTTCGGCGTCGACGGCGGGGCGGCCGCTGAGCAGCGCCGGCTTGGTCGAGGTGGTGAAGGAGAGCTGGGCGACCGGGGAGTCGATGGCGCTCAGGCCGTCGAGCAGGAAGGTCGGGTTGAAGGCGATCGAGATGTCGTCGCCCTCCAGCTTGGCGTCCACACGTTCCACAGCCTGTGCATCGTCGGAGGAGCCGGCCTCCAGGATCAGCACGCCCTGCTCGAAGCTGAGGCGCACCGGGGTGTTCCGCTCGGCGACGAGGGCGACGCGCTTGACGGCCTCGACGAACGGCGCGGTCTCGATCACGGCGATGGAGTTGAACTCCGTGGGGAACAGCGTCCGGTACTTGGGGAGGTCGCCCTCCAGCAGCCGGGTGGTGGTGCGGCGGCCGGCGCCCTCGAAGCCGATGAGGCCTTCGCCGGCACCGGAGCCGGACAGCGCCAGGGTGACCGTGTCACCGCTGGTCAGGGACTTGGCGGTGTCCAGCAGGGTCTTGGCGGGCACCAGGGCGACGGCGGAGGCCTCGGGGTTCTCCGGCTTCCACAGGAACTCGCGGACCGCGAAGCGGTAGCGGTCGGTGGAGGCCAGGGTGACGCGGTCGCCTTCGATCTCGATGCGCACACCGGTCAGCACGGGCAGCGTGTCGTCGCGGCCGGCGGCGATGGCCACCTGGGCGGCGGCGGAGGCGAAGACCTCACCGGGGACGGTGCCGGTGGCGGTGGGCATCTGGGGCAGTGCCGGGTACTCCTCCACGGGCAGGGTGTGGAGGGTGAAGCGGGAGGAGCCGCAGACGACGGTCGCTCGTACACCGTCTGTGGAAATCTCGACCGGCCGGTTGGGCAGGGCGCGGCAGATGTCGGCGAGCAGGCGGCCGGAGACCAGGACGGTGCCGTCCTCCTCGACGTCCGCGTCGACGGAGACCCGGGCCGAGACCTCGTAGTCGAAGCCGGACAGGCTCAGGGAGCCTTCCTCGGCCTTGAGGAGGAGGCCCGCGAGAACGGGCACCGGCGGTCGGGCCGGAAGGCTACGGGCCGCCCACGCCACCGCCTCCGCGAGTACGTCGCGTTCCACCCGGATCTTCACCGGAACCGCCTCCTGCTGTTGCTGGCTCGCCCTGCTGGCCTTCGTCGTCGGCTGGATGCCGGAGACCAGTCTGACGTACGGCGCCGACAGTCGGTGCTGCTGCCCGTCAAGTCGGGCCCGAGTCGCCGGGGAGGCCGAGGAGCGAGTTGTGCACAGGCCCTGCTTGAAAACCGATTCCGAGCTAACTCTCTATGGGGGTAGTAGTAGGCCCTGTGGAAACGGTGGATAACCCGGTTTCCGCAGGTCACCCCCGCTTTTTTGTCCCCAGACCCTGTGGGTGACACCGGTGGACAACATGCCCTGCTTGTGGAGAACAAAAAGTTCTGCACAGTCCGTCCCCAGGACGGGCCGTTTACTCCACAGATCCGTCCCCAGCTTTACCCGGCTTGCCCACAGCCCAACCGTCCACGTTGGTGTGACGCCTTTCACTCCGGGCGGTGACGGGGGCCGTTTCGTTGCCGAACAGTGGACAACGGTGTGGAGAAGGAACCCCGAGCTGTGCACAAGCCGCCCTGCCCTGTGGGCCACCGGTGGACAACATTGTGGGCGGACCTGTGGACAGATTTTTTGTCCACAGGCTGTGGATTACTTTCGCCCACATTTTCACAGCCTCCTGACCTGCGCTGATGGTCCCTCACCCTGCTTGCCTGTGGATGGATTGTGGGTAGTGAGCTGACCCCACAGGGTGTGGACGACAAAAACTCACCACATCTGTGGGTAACTTGCGTAACCACCTCACTAATCGAACGGACTGCTCGTATGTCCACCGGCTTGTCGGCCTCCCGACGCGCCCCGGACGCCTGGCAGAAGCCCTCCGGACGCCCTCCGGAAGCCCTGCAGAAGCCCCCGGATGCCCCTCGGATGCGTCCGCGCCCCCGTCCCCCGTCGCCTCCGAGCGGCTTCCGATCGCGCTTCCAAGTCCCCTCTCCGGGCTATGCCGAAGGGGCGCTCGGGAGGTCTCCCGGAGCGCCCCTTCGGTTCGCGTGCGGGGCCCGTGGTGGGCCCGTGTCAGCCGTTCTTGATGCGGTTGGTGAGCTCGGTGACCTGGTTGTAGATGGAGCGTCGTTCGGCCATGAGGGCACGGATCTTGCGGTCGGCGTGCATCACGGTGGTGTGGTCGCGGCCGCCGAACTGGGCGCCGATCTTGGGGAGTGAGAGGTCGGTGAGTTCGCGGCACAGGTACATGGCGATCTGCCGGGCCGTCACCAGGACCCGGCTGCGGGAGGATCCGCAGAGGTCGTCGACGGTCAGCCCGAAGTAGTCGGCGGTGGCGGCCATGATCGCGCCGGCGGTGATCTCGGGTGCGGCGTCCTCGCCGCCGGGGATGAGGTTCTTCAGTACGTCTTCGGCGAGTCCGAGGTCCACGGGCTGCCGGTTGAGGCTGGCGAAGGCCGTGACGCGGATGAGCGCGCCTTCCAGTTCGCGGATGTTGCGCGAGATCCGGGAGGCGATGAACTCGAGGACCTCCGGCGGGGCGTTGAGCTGTTCCTGGACGGCTTTCTTGCGCAGGATCGCGATGCGCGTCTCCAGCTCGGGCGGCTGGACGTCGGTGATGAGGCCCCACTCGAAGCGGTTGCGCAGGCGGTCTTCGAGGGTGACGAGCTGCTTGGGCGGCCGGTCGGAGGAGAGGACGATCTGCTTGTTCGCGTTGTGGAGCGTGTTGAAGGTGTGGAAGAACTCCTCCTGCGTCGACTCCTTGCTCGCGAGGAACTGGATGTCGTCGACGAGCAGGATGTCCATCTCGCGGTAGCGCTTGCGGAACGCGTCGCCCTTGCCGTCGCGGATGGAGTTGATGAACTCGTTGGTGAACTCCTCGGAGCTCACGTACCGGACGCGGGTGCCGGGGTAGAGGCTCCGCGCGTAGTGCCCGATGGCGTGCAGCAGGTGGGTCTTGCCGAGTCCGGATTCTCCGTAGACGAAGAGCGGGTTGTACGCCTTGGCGGGTGCTTCGGCGACGGCGACCGCGGCGGCGTGCGCGAAGCGGTTGGAGGCGCCGATGACGAAGGTGTCGAAGAGGTATTTGGGGTTGAGCCGGGCGGTGGGTTCGACGGGTCCGGACGAGGAGCCGGACGGGGCCGGCGGGGGCGCGGCGGGGCCGACGCCGCCGCCGGGGCGGCCGGGCTGCTGTTCGGAGCGGTCGGGGCGCTGCTGTTCGTACGGCTTGGGTTCGTACGGGTACGGCTCGTACGGGGGCTGCTGGTCGTAGCCGTGCTGGGGCTGCGGGGGCGTGGAGTACGGGTCGCGTTCGGGGAAGCCGCCGAGGCGGGGCTGCTGCCAGCCGTATTCGTCCTGCTGCTGCGGCCGGGGCCAGGCGCCGGGGCGCTGCTGCTGGTAGTCGGGGTAGGCGGGGCGGACGGTGGGGAGCTGGTCGTCGCCGTGGCGTTGCCCGTAGTTCTCGTAGCCGTCGCGGCGGTCCTGGTCGCGCCGGTCCTGGTCGCGCCGGTCGTGCTCGCGGCCGTCCTGGTCGCGGCGGTCCTGCTGCCGGTCTTGGTCCCGTCGGTCCTGCTGCCGGTCCTGTTCGCGCCGGTCCTGCTCTTCGTAGCGGGGCTGGGGCGTGGGCGGGGCCGGGGCGGGTTCGCCGACGGAGTCGTCGACGGTGATCGCGATCCGGATCGGCCGGCCGCATTCCCGGCTGAGGGTTTCGCTGATCAGTGGGGCGAGGCGGCCTTCGAGGACCTGCTTGCCGTATTCGTTGGGAACCGCGAGGAGGGCGGTGTCGGCGACGAGGGCGAGCGGCTGGCAGCGCTCGACCCACTGCTGGTCTTTGGGTTCGATCCCTTGCGTGCCGTCTCCGAGCAGCTGGTCGAGGACCCGTGGCCACACTGCGGCAAGATCGGCAGGTACGTCAGCCACAGGGCACGCTCTCTCACAGGTCCCACGAATGTGTGGTTCTTTGGGACGGTCGGGACAAAAAAATGCGGGGTCAAGCCAAGGTAGTCAGCGTGACGGCTACGGTTCAAGTTGTTGTCCACAGGCTGTGCACAGTGTGGGGCGCATCCGGCTCGGTTTGACCGGATGGCGTAGCCGCGCGTACCGTAACGAGGTCGAGTTGTCGATGGCTGCTGCCGCCTGCCTACCGATGGGCGAAGGTCACTATTAGTGATCGTTTAGCGGTGCCACTCGGGCGATACGCGAGTTTCTCGTGGGCGCACGGTGACAGCCAGGCGATGTCCCGCCACAACGATTCATTCTCTGGAGCCCCCGAGTGAGCAAGCGCACCTTCCAGCCGAACAACCGTCGTCGCGCCAAGACCCACGGTTTCCGTCTGCGTATGCGTACCCGTGCCGGCCGCGCGATCCTCGCGAACCGTCGTGCCAAGGGTCGCAGCGCCCTGTCCGCGTAATCGCGCACAGGTCATGACGTCGTGCTGCCTACCGAACATCGGCTGAGGCGGCGCGAGGACTTCGCGACCGCGGTACGACGAGGGCGTCGGGCTGGACGCCCGCTCCTCGTCGTCCACCTACGTACCAGCGGTGCAACGGACCCGCACGAGCCGGGGGACTCTGCTTCCCCGACGCGTGCGGGTTTCGTCGTCAACAAGGCAGTGGGCGGAGCCGTCGTCCGCAACCAGGTGAAGCGCAGACTGCGGCACCTGATGCGCGAGCGGCTCTCCGTTCTGCCCCCCGGTAGCCTGGTGGTGGTTCGCGCGTTGCCCGGATCGGGTGACGCGGACCATGAACAGCTGGCCCGGGACCTGGATGCCGCTCTGCAGCGGCTGCTGGTGGGAGGCGCGGCTCGATGAAGTACCCGCTGCTCGCTTTGATCAAGCTGTACCAGTGGACGATCAGTCCGCTGCTCGGGCCGGTGTGCCGTTATTACCCCTCGTGTTCGCACTACGGGTACACGGCCATCGACCGGCATGGTGCGGTGAAGGGGACAGCTCTCACCGCCTGGCGGATTCTGCGGTGCAATCCGTGGTCGCCGGGTGGTGTTGATCATGTCCCAGCTCGTAAACGCCCGCGTTGGCATGAACAGCTGCGCAGTGCGTTGCGTAGACCTCGCAATGCTCAAGGAGCCTGATTAGTGGACACGATTGCCAGTCTGTTCAGCTTTATCACCACACCTGTTTCCTGGGTCATCGTCCAGTTCCACAGCGTGTACGGGGCTATTTTCGGTCCTGACACGGGCTGGGCCTGGGGCCTGTCCATCGTGTCCCTGGTGATCCTGATCCGTATCTGCCTGATCCCGCTCTTCGTGAAGCAGATCAAGGCGACGCGGGGCATGCAGGCGCTCCAGCCGAAGATGAAGGCGATCCAGGAGCGCTACAAGAACGACAAGCAGCGTCAGTCCGAAGAGATGATGAAGCTGTACAAGGAGACGGGTACCAACCCGCTCTCCTCGTGCCTTCCCATCCTGGCGCAGTCGCCGTTCTTCTTTGCGCTGTACCACGTGCTCGCGAGCATCGCCAACGGCAAGACCATCGGCGTGATCGACCAGCCGCTGCTGGAGAGTGCCCGTCAGGCGCACATCTTCGGTGCTCCGCTGGCTGCGAAGTTCACGGACAGCGCTGAGAAGGTCGCCGCGCTGAACGCTTCGATCACGGACGTCCGGGTCGTCACCGCGATCATGATCGTGCTGATGTCGCTGTCCCAGTTCTACACGCAGCGCCAGCTGATGCAGAAGAACGTGGACCTGTCGGTCAAGACGCCGTTCATGCAGCAGCAGAAGATGCTGATGTACATCTTCCCGGTGATCTTCGCCGTGATGGGCATCAACTTCCCCGTCGGTGTTCTCGTCTACTGGCTGACCACCAACGTGTGGACCATGGGCCAGCAGATGTACGTGATCAACCAGAACCCGACGCCGGGTTCGAAGGCTCAGGACCACTACCTGTCGCGTCTGCTGAAGCACGTCAGCTCGCACGGTGAGGTGAAGGGCCGGCGCCGGAAGAACATCGTCGCCGCGATCGTCGCCAAGGGTCCGGACCGCAACGACAACGAGCGCCGGTTCATCACCGCGCTGTCGAAGCAGGGTCTGGCGGCGCAGGCCGACGGCAGTGTGATCAAGAGCTCCGAGACCACGGCGGACGCGGATGCGGCGAGCGGTGGTCTGGCGAAGCGGCAGCAGCCGAAGCGCCAGAGCAAGTCGCAGCGGCAGAATCCCCCCAAGCCCTCTTCCAAGAAGTAAGAAGGAGTCCATCCCGTGACGGAAGGCACCACCTCCGCCGCCGCTGAGGGTGGCGACACTCTCACCCGCCTGGAGCAGGAGGGCGAGATCGCGGCCGACTACCTTGAGGGTCTGCTCGACATCGCCGATCTCGACGGCGACATCGACATGGACGTCGAGGCCGACCGGGCCGCGGTCTCCATCGTCAGTGACTCGGGCACCCGGGACCTGCAGAAGCTCGTCGGCCGTGACGGCGAGGTCCTGGAGGCGCTGCAGGAGCTGACGCGTCTGGCCGTGCACCGGGAGACCGGTGACCGCAGCCGCCTGATGCTGGACATCGCCGGCTACCGCGCCAAGAAGCGCGAGGAGCTCGCGGCGCTCGGTGCCAAGGCCGCGGACGAGGCGAAGAGCAGTGGCCGTCCGGTGAAGATGGACCCGATGACCCCGTTCGAGCGGAAGGTCGTCCACGACGCTGTCGCCGCCGCGGGCCTCAGCAGCGAGTCCGAGGGCGAGGAGCCGCAGCGCTTCGTCGTTGTGCTCCCGGCCTGATCCGGAGCGAGTCGAGAGATCGGCCCCGTCTGTATCGCAGGCGGGGCCGATCTTTGTCAGCCTGGCATTCACACCATCACAGTGTTCAGTGTCATCACAGCACGGTACGGAAGGACGGTCCCCGTGACGGAGGCAGCAGCTGAGCTTCCCCCGGCTCCCGAAGAGGCCCGGGCGGTATTCGGCGAGTATTTCCCGGAGGCTGTCCGGTACGCGGAGCTGCTGGCGGACGCCGGCGTCAAGCGCGGCCTGATCGGGCCGCGTGAAGTGCCCCGCCTGTGGGAGCGGCACCTGTTGAACTGTGCCGTGCTCTCCGAGGTGGTGCCCGAGGGTGTCACCGTGTGCGATGTGGGTTCGGGTGCGGGTCTGCCCGGTATTCCGCTGGCGCTGGTCCGGCCGGACCTCAAGATCACACTGCTGGAGCCGCTGCTGCGGCGGACGACCTTCCTCCAGGAAGTCGTCGAGCTGCTGGGCCTGGACCATGTGACCGTGCTGCGCGGGCGTGCCGAGGAGATGCTGGGCAAGCTCCAGCCGGTGCACGTGGTGACCGCGCGTGCGGTCGCGCCGCTGGACCGGCTGGCCGGGTGGGGTGTTCCGCTGCTGCGGCCGTACGGAGAGATGCTCGCGCTCAAGGGCGACACGGCCGATGAGGAGCTGGTGTCGGCGAAGGCCGCGCTGAGCCGGCTGGGTGTGGTGAAGACCTCGGTGCTTCAGGTGGGCGAGGGCGTGGTCGACCCGCTGTCCACGGTGGTGCGGGTGGAGGTCGGGGAGAGCCCGGGTGGGGTGCGGTTCGCGGCCAAGCGGGCGAAGGCGGCCCGGGTGGGGCGTACCCGTCGGCGCCGTTGATCCGTTGCGCCCCTAAAGGTATGGATTTCGGAGTGTCGTAGCGGGCTGAGGATGCGCTCCGTGCATCGTGTTTCACGTGAAACGTCGCTCTCTGCTGCACGGAATCATCAGCCGCGGCCGTGCGGCCACGTCCCCTCGAGCCCGTAAGGACACGGGGGGCACAGACTTGTCCACATCGGTGGAATCATCCACAGGAGGACGGGCCCCGCTGGTTCGCGACCCCGATGGCATGGCAGGCTCTGTCTATCCCGAGCCTGAAGTCGTCGAGGAGAGTGAATCCGTGCGGTCCGACGCCAACCTCGCGGGGCCCATGGCCGATCCGGTCCCCGGTCCCCGCTCCGAGTCGGCGGGCGAGGATGTTTCACGTGAAACATCTCCCCCGATGGCTACCCCTGATGGTCGTGCCGCCCAGTTGGCGGTGCAGGCGATGGGCCGTGCGGGTGAGTCGCTGCCCCGTCCGGCTCAGACCCGGGTGATGGTGGTCGCCAATCAGAAGGGTGGCGTGGGCAAGACCACGACCACCGTGAACCTGGCGGCTTCGCTCGCCCTGCACGGTGCCCGGGTTCTTGTGATCGACCTGGACCCGCAGGGCAATGCGTCCACTGCGCTGGGGATCGACCACCACGCCGATGTGCCGTCCATCTACGACGTTCTGGTGGAGAGCAGGCCGCTGCTGGAGGTCGTCCAGCCGGTGGTGGACGTCGAGGGGCTGTTCTGTGCGCCCGCGACCATCGATCTGGCAGGTGCCGAGATCGAGCTGGTGTCGCTGGTGGCCCGGGAGAGCAGGCTCCAGCGCGCGATCCAGGCGTACCAGCAGCCGCTGGACTACATCCTGATCGACTGCCCCCCGTCGCTGGGGCTGCTCACGGTCAATGCCATGGTGGCGGGGGCCGAGGTGCTGATCCCGATCCAGTGCGAGTACTACGCGCTGGAGGGGCTGGGGCAGCTGCTGCGGAACGTGGACCTGGTGCGGGCGCACCTGAATCCGGACCTGCACGTGTCGACGATCCTTCTGACGATGTACGACGGACGGACCCGGCTTGCCTCCCAGGTGGCCGACGAGGTGCGCAGTCACTTCGGCAATGAGGTCCTGCGGACGAGCATCCCGCGGTCGGTGCGTATCTCGGAGGCTCCGAGCTACGGCCAGACGGTGCTCACCTACGACCCGAGCTCCAGCGGGTCCCTTTCTTATCTGGAGGCGGCGCGGGAGATCGCGCTGAAGGGTGTGGGGCTGGCGTACGACGGCCGGCACGCCCACATGGGCGATGCCCAGAATGAGCAGAGCATGGTGGAGGGGGTCCAGTGAGTGAGCGACGTAGGGGTCTGGGGCGGGGGCTTGGTGCGCTGATTCCCGCTGCTCCCCAGGAGAAGCCGTCCACGCCCGTGGGGGCGGGTTCCACGTCCCCTTCGGCGGTGCCGTTGCTGACGGCGGAGCGTGGGGTGGCGGCGGCGAAGGTGGCGACGCTTCCGCACAGCGCTGTTTCACGTGAAACATTGGTGGCGCAGCCGGAGGCGGAGCTGCCGACGGTCGCGGGGGCGACGTTCGCGGAGATTCCGCTGGATGCGATCACGCCCAATCCGAAGCAGCCGCGTGAGGTGTTCGACGAGGACGCTCTGGCGGAGCTGGTGACCTCCATCCAGGAGGTGGGTCTGCTTCAGCCGGTGGTGGTGCGGCAGGTGGGTGCCGAGCGCTATGAGCTGATCATGGGCGAGCGGCGCTGGCGGGCCTGCCGGGAGTCGGGTCTGGAGCGGATTCCGGCGATCATCCGGGATACGGATGACGAGAAGCTGCTTCTCGACGCGCTGCTGGAGAACCTGCACCGGTCGCAGCTGAATCCCTTGGAGGAGGCGGCGGCGTATGACCAGCTGCTCCAGGACTTCAACTGCACGCATGATCAGCTGGCGGACCGGATCGGTCGTTCGCGGCCCCAGGTGTCGAACACGCTGAGGCTCCTGCGGCTGTCTCCTCCGGTGCAGCGTCGGGTGGCGGCGGGTGTGCTGTCGGCCGGGCATGCCCGGGCCTTGCTGTCGGTGGAGGATTCCGAGGAGCAGGACCTGCTGGCGCACCGGATCGTGGCCGAGGGGCTGTCGGTGCGTGCGGTCGAGGAGATCGTGACGCTGATGGGTTCGAGCCCGGCGAGTTCGGTGAAGCCGAAGGGTCCGCGGGCCGGTGCCCGGGTCTCGCCGGCTCTGACCGACTTGGCTTCGCGGCTGTCGGACAGGTTCGAGACGCGGGTGAAGGTCGACCTGGGTCAGAAGAAGGGCAAGATCACCGTCGAGTTCGCCTCGATGGAGGATCTTGAGCGGATTCTCGGGACGCTTGCTCCGGGTGAGGGACGGGTACTGGAGCAGGGCGGCGCCGAGAACTGAGCCGGTGGAGGACGTGAAGGGCGGGCTGAGGCCCGCCCTTTGCTTTCTACCGGTATCGGCGCAATGACTGGGTGGATACGATGCGGTCAGGTATGGCATTTCCACTCAAGAGCACCTCAACCTGGAGGGCGGGGGCCATGCGATCGGTGAGTCGCACCGGGCTCGTTTCGGTGGGCCTGGGACTGGGAGCCGTCGGAGGGTTTGTCGGATCATGGGCCGTCGGCTTGTACCGCTTACGCTGGACAACCTCAAGGACCTGCCCGAGCGTTGCCGGTCCTGTGTCTTCTGGGAGCTCGATCCGGTCAGCGGAGAAGCCGCGGTAAAGGCGGGCACTTCGGAGTCGGAGAAGGAGTCCTGGATCTCCGCCGTGCTGCTGGAGTGGGGTTCGTGCGGCCGGGTGGTCTATGTGGACGACGTCGCTGTGGGCTTCGTGCTGTACGCACCACCCGCGTATGTGCCCCGGTCGCTGGCCTTCCCGACAAGTCCCGTCTCGCCTGATGCCGTGCAGCTGATCACGGCCCGGATCCTGCCCGGGTACCAGGGACAGGGGCTGGGGCGGGTGATCGTGCAGACGGTGGCCAAGGATCTCCTGCGGCGCGGGTTCCGGGCGGTCGAGGCGTTCGGTGACGCCCGCTGGGCGGGTCCGGCGTGTGTGCTGCCGGCGGACCATCTGCTGTCGGTGGGTTTCAAGACGGTGCGTCCGCATCCGGCTCATCCGCGGATGCGGCTGGAGTTGCGTTCCACGTTGTCCTGGAAGGAGGACGTGGAGCATGCCCTCGACCGGCTGTTGGGTGCGGTGCAGAAGGAGCCGGCGCTGCGCCCGCTCTGAGCGGGTCCGGGTGGGGAAACGAGAACAGGGCCGCCCCGGAGGGCGGCCCTGTTTCACGTGAAACGGTGCGGGTCAGGCCTGCTTCAGCTCGACGAAACCGTCGAGGTCGCGGAGGATCGCGGCCTTCGGCTTGGCGCCGACGATGGTCTTGGCAACCTCGCCGCCCTGGTAGACGTTCAGGGTCGGGATCGACATGACGCCGTACTTGGCGGCCGTGCCCGGGTTCTCGTCGATGTTGAGCTTGACGATCTCGATCTGGTCGCCGTACTCGGCCGCGATGGCTTCGAGGGACGGAGCGATCTGGCGGCACGGGCCGCACCAGGCGGCCCAGAAGTCCACCAGGACGGGCTTGTCGCTCTTGAGGACGTCGTCCTCGAACGTCGCGTCGGTCACGTTCTTCAGGGTGCCGGCCACAACGGCCTCCTTCTTCTGTACTGCGGTGGGGTGTGGGGGAGCTCGGTGGTGCCGGGTCAGACGGCGGCGGCCGCGGTCTCCGCGTCGGAGAGCGCCGCGAGGAACCGCTCGGCGTCCAGGGCGGCGGAGCAGCCCGTGCCGGCGGCGGTGATCGCCTGGCGGTAGGTGTGGTCGACGACGTCGCCGGCTCCGAAGACGCCGGTGACGTTGGTGCGGGTCGACGGGGCGGCGACCTTCAGGTAGCCCTCGTCGTCGAGCTCCAGCTGGCCCTTGAAGAGCTCGGTGCGCGGGTCGTGGCCGACGGCGATGAACAGGCCGGTGACGGGGAGCTCGGAGGTCTCGCCGGTCTTGGTGTTGCGCAGCGTCAGGCCGGAGAGCTTCTGCTCGCCGTGGATCTCGGCGACCTCGCTGTCCCAGGCGAACTTGATCTTCGGGTCGGCGAAGGCGCGGTCCTGCATGGCCTTGGAGGCGCGCAGGGAGTCCCGGCGGTGGACGACGGTGACGGACTTGGCGAAGCGCGAGAGGAAGGTGGCTTCCTCCATCGCGGTGTCGCCGCCGCCGACCACGACGATGTCCTGGTCCTTGAAGAAGAAGCCGTCGCAGGTGGCGCACCAGGAGACGCCGCGGCCGGAGAGGGCGTCCTCGTTGGGCAGGCCGAGCTTGCGGTGCTGCGAGCCGGTGGTCACGATGACGGCCTTGGCACGGTGCACGGTGCCGGCGGTGTCGGTGACGGTCTTGATCTCACCGGTGAGGTCCACGGAGACGACGTCGTCGGGAACGAGCTCGGCGCCGAAGCGCTCGGCCTGGGCACGCATGTTGTCCATGAGGTCCGGGCCGATGATGCCGTCGCGGAAGCCGGGGAAGTTCTCCACCTCGGTGGTGTTCATGAGCGCGCCACCGGCGGTGACGGCGCCCTCGAAGACCAGCGGCTTGAGCGAAGCGCGTGCGGTGTACAGGGCGGCGGTGTAACCGGCCGGCCCGGAGCCGATGATGATCACGTTACGAACGTCGCTCACGGGTGTTTTCCTCGTCTCTGCGGACTGCCTGCTGACTACCGGGGGGCCGGTGCGTGGTCTCACCCCACCCAACGGATCCTACGGCGCGTGCATTCCCGGGCGGTCCGCGTGACCGCGGGCGAGCCTCAGTGACGGGGGTAGGAGCCCTTCAGGAGGACTTTGCCGGGGCCGGCGGCTGCGCTGTTCTCGCAGGTGGCGTCCACGAGGTAGGCGTCCGCCTTGGCGGTGTCGCCCGGGTGCGCGAGGACGAGGAGGTAGACCTCCGTACCCCGGTACGTGCCGTGTTCGGCTGCGAGGGGCGTCTCCGTGCGTCCGGTGCCGGCGCTGACGCACGGCGGCAGGTCGGTGGGTGCGGCCACCCGGGGAGCGTCGCCGCTGCCGTCTCCGTATGTGTCCATCTGGGGGGTGGTCGGGTCCTGCCGGCTCATGGCGGTGTTCTGGCCGCCGAGGAGCTGCTGAACGGTGCCTTCCAGCCCTGCGGCGGTGAATTCCGTCGAGGGGATGGCGGACGCCATGGCGCCGCTGATCTCCCTCTTGGTGTCCGAGGCGGTCATGCTGGGCTGGCCGGTCTGGGAGAGGAAGATGCCCAGGGCGCAGACGGCGGCTCCGGTGAGGGCGCCCAGGACGGCGATCCCGCGGCGGCCTCGGGTGCGGCCGGGGCCGGTGGCGGCGCGTGGACGGCCGGGGGGCCTGGAGCCCGTGCCGGCCGTGGTGGTGGGTCCGCTCTTCGGGACTGCGGCGGTGGCGGGGAGCGATGTTTCACGTGAAACATCGGGGGCCGGAGTGTGGGGTGCCGGGGCCGGTTCGGGCCGGCGGGCCTCGGGGGACGTCGCGTCGAGGAGGGCCTCGGCGGCGAGTGCGGCATCGATGCGCCCGGCGATGTCGGCGGGCATCCGCTGGTGGCCGGGCAGCGTGCCGAGCAGCCCGCGGATCTCCTCCAGGGAGGTGCGTACGTCGGCGCACAGGGCGCATGTGATCAGGTGCTCGCGCACTTCGGCCGTCCGGGCCGGCGAGAGCAGGCCCTCGGTCAGGTCGGAGATCTCCGAGACGTCCGGGTGCCGGATTGTGCCGGTTGTAGAAGTCACGCTCGCCCACCTCCGCCCTTCACAGCATCTGGGTCCCTGGGTTCTGCTGCTGGTGGGACGGGTGTCCCCTGCGACCGGTTCCTTCCCCGGTCGGCGCCGTTGTTATCCCCGGTGCCGTTGCGCAGATGAGTGAGCATCGGGAGAAGTCTTGCGCGGCCCCGGGCGCAGCGGCTCTTGATGGTGCCGGTGGGCACGTCGAGGATGCGGGCGGCTTCGGCCACGGGGTATCCCTGCATGTCGACGAGGACCAGGGCGGCCCGCTGTTCGGCTGGGAGGGTGCTCAGGGCGGCCAGGAGCTCGCGGTGGAGGTCTTGTCGCTCGGCGGGTGCCTCGGCCGATTCGTGGGGCTCCAGGAGCCTTTCCAGGCGGTCGGTGTCGTCGAGCGGGGAGGTGCGCCGGGTGGCGGCCTTGCGGGCCCGGTCGAGGCAGGCGTTGACGGTGATCCGGTGCAGCCAGGTGGTGACGGCGGACTGGCCGCGGAAGGTGTGGGCGGCGCGGTAGGCGGAGACGAGGGCGTCCTGGACGGCGTCGGCGGCTTCCTCGCGGTCGCTGAGGGTGCGCAGGGCGACGGCCCAGAGGCGGTCGCGGTGGCGGCGTACGAGTTCGCCGAAGGCGTCGGGGTCGCCGGCGACATGGCGGGCCAGGAGTTCCTCGTCGGGAACTCCTTGGCTCTCTGGGCCAGGACTCACGTGACTCCCCCGCACTCTGTCGGCCCCGGTACTTGGGGCGCTCAGCCCAGAACGTGGATCTCGGAGATGCCGCCCCGGTAGCCGTCCGCGCTGCCGTCGGACGGCAACTCGGTGATGTGGATCAGAACGTACCGGGTGCGGACCGGCTTTTCGAGGTCGGTCTTGAGCTTCTTGCCGACGCTTTCCAGCTTGGTGAGGCGCTGTGGGAAGTCGGCGAGTGAGGAGGGCGAGGAGGCGTCGGGGGCGGCGGCGAGGACTTCGGCGGTCTGCCCGGCGGCGTACAGGTCGATGTCCAGTCCGGACACGTTCTTGACGCTGCCGAGGTCGATGACGAGGCCGCTGCCGTCCTTGCGGGCGGTCAGGTTGCCGAAGTTCGCGAAGTCCTCGTAGCGGGGGGTGACCCAGGCGGATCCGGTGTCGCCGTCGAACGCATTGGCGCTGTACTTCTCGTTTATCGCGTCGCCGTCGGGGGCGAAGACGGAGACGTCGTCGAGGGCGAGGGGCTTGCCGGGTTCCTTCTTCTTCGGGGTGTCGTCGGTTTCCTGGCGTTCGGTCTGCTGCTGGCCGCTGTCGGCGTTGAACCGGTCGAGGAGGGAGTCCGCGAGCTGCCAGCTGCCGAGGCCGAGCGAGGCGATGAGCAGCGCGGCGACGCCCCACTTGAGGGCCCTTCCGGTGCGGCTCTGCAGGGGGGCCGGCGGGGTGGCGACGGGCTGGGCGACGGCCGGGTGGGGCTGGGGGCGTCCGTAGCTGCCCTGCTGGTAGGTGGTGTGCTGGTAGTCCGGCGGGGCGGTGAACGCGGGCTCCGGGGGCCGGATCCGCGGCATGGCGGTGACGGCCTTGGCGAGTTCCTCGGGGGTGGTGCAGGCCGGTTCCTGCCGCGATGCGGTGGCTCCGTCGTTGGCGAGGGCGCGCATGGCGAGTTCGCCGAGTCCGCGGTGGACTCCGGCCCGGACCTGGTCGGGGGCGATCAGGCCGACGCCCTTGGGGAGTCCGGTCAGGCCGTGTGCGTCGTTCTCGTACGGCCAGCGCTGGGTGAGGGCGGCGTAGAGCAGGGCGCCGATGGCTTCGGTGTCGGTGCGCTGGGGGCGTTCGCTGGTGATGCCGCGCAGGGCGGCGTTCACGGCGAGGCCGCGGATCCGGTACTGGCCGGTGGAGGTGCGCAGTATGGCGCTGGGCGTCAGCCGCAGGTGGGCGAGGCCTTCGCGGTGGGCTGCGGTCATCGCCTGGGAGACCTGGTTGACGAGCTGGTAGGCCTCGTGGGCTTCGAGGGGGCCGGCGGCGAGGATCGCGGTGAGTTCGGTGGCGTCGGGCAGCCACTCGTGGACGACGTAGACGAGGTCGTTCTCTTCGACGGCGTCGAGGACCTGGACGAAGCGGGGGTCGCCGAGGAGGGCCGAGGAGCGGGCGGCGGCGAGTACGGAGCGCGCGCGGGGGTGGTCCGCGGGCAGCAGGTGGACGCCGACGGCGCGGCGGAGTTTTTCGTCCATCGCGCGCCAGCTGCTGAAACCGTCCAGACGGGTGACGCACTCCTCCAGGCGGTAGCGTCTGGCGAGTTTGTGGCCGCTGTGCAGCTCGGGCGCGGCTGTCGTGGCCGTGCCCTTGCGTTCGCCTTCCGCCTCGGGCGTGGGCTTGTCCGTGTCCTGCCGGGCTGTTCCGGACTGCTGGGTCTCCGCTGCCCCGTCGGCCGTGGCCTTCGCCGCCTTGGCGGCCAGCGGCTTGTCTCCGCTGTTGTCGGCCACGTCGACGGCAGCCGTGCTACGTTCCGCCACCGTCGTTCCTGCCTCCCCATCCGTTGCGCGCTGTCCGCCAGTCTGCAAAGCCATGCCAATTGTGCCCACAGTCCGCCGCTATGCACGACACGCGGCGGGCGGTGATGGTTGTGCGCATCAGCGTCCGAGACGTCCGCGCACCATGCCGACCATCGCGTTGAGTTCGTCGATGCGCATGCGCTTGGCTGCGGCGAGGAACACGCCCAGCAGGACGATGCCGCCGGCGATGAGGGAGGCGAGGGATCCGGTGATGCCGCTGCCGAGCATTCGGGTGATGCCGTACGCGCAGGCGCCGGCCAGTGCGGCGGCCGGCAGGCAGGCGCCGGCGAGCCGGGCGTAGGTGCGCATGACGTGGGCGCCGTCGAGGTCGCCGCCGAGGCGGGTGCGCAGGCGGCGCCAGGCCACGCCCACGCCGACCGTGTAGCCGAGGCCGTAGGCGACGGCCATGCCGACGACGGCCCAGCGGGCGGGCAGGACGAGGAAGGCGGCGGCGGAGACGGCGGCGTTCACGGAGGCGACGATGACCGTGTTGTAGAACGGCGTCCGGGTGTCTTCGTAGGCGTAGAAGCCGCGGAGCACGACGTACTGCACGGAGTACGGGATGAGGCCGAGGCCGAAGGCCATCAGGATGTAGCCGATGTTCTGGGCGCCGGCGCCGGATCCTGCGTAGAGCAGGGTGGCCATCGGTACGCCGAGCGCGAGGAACGCGAAGGCGCAGGGGACGATCGCGACGGCGGAGGTGCGCAGTCCGTAGGAGATGTCGTCGCGGACCGCGGCGGCGTCGCCGTCGTGGGCGGAGCGGGAGATGCGGGGCAGGACGGCGGTCATCACGGAGACGGTGATGATGGCCTGCGGCATCTGCCAGAGCAGCAGGGCGTAGTTGTAGGCGGTGATGCCGGTGCCGGAGTGGCCCTGCTTCTCGGCGACGGAGCCGGCCCAGGTGGCGAGCTGGGTGACGACGACGAGGCCGAGCTGGTTGGCCAGGACGAAGAAGAACGTCCACTTGGCGAGGCGGGCGGCCTTGCCGAGGCCGTGGCCCTTCCAGTCGAAGCGCAGGCGGGGCCGGAAGCCGGCGTCGCGCAGGTACGGGAACATGGCCAGGGCCTGGACGGTGAGTCCGAGGAGGGTGCCGAGGCCGAGCAGGCGTACGCCGTCGGCGGTGACGTTGGCGGCGGTGACGCCGGAGCTGGTGAATCCGCCGAAGGCCCAGATGAAGGTGCCGAACGTGGCGATGACGACGATGTTGTTGAGGACGGGGGTCCACATCATCGCGCCGAAGCGGCCGCGGGCGTTGAGGATCTGACCGAGCACCACGTGGATGCCCATGAAGAACATGGTGGGCAGGCAGTAGCGGGCGAAGGTGACGGCCACGTCGAGCTGTTCGGGGTCGGATGCGATCTTCGTGGACATCATCCGGATGAACAGGGGTGCGGCGAGCACGCAGACCGTGGTGACGCCGGCGAGGAGGACCACGACGAGGGTCAGGAGTCGGTTGGCGTAGGCCTCGCCGCCGTCGTCGTCGTTCTTCATCGCGCGCACGAGCTGGGGGATGAAGACGGCGTTCAGGGCGCCGCCGCCGACGAGGACGTAGATCATCGTCGGGAGGGTGTTGGCGACCTGGTAGGTGTCGTTGAGGGTGCCGACGCCGATGGCCGCCGCGATCACCAGGGTGCGCAGGAAGCCGGTGATGCGGGAGACGATCGTGCCCGCGGCCATCAGGGCCGAGGACTTCAGCAGGCTCGACGCGCGGCCCGCCGGCTTGGCCGGGGCGGGGGTGGCGACCGGGGGTTCCTCGGCGGCGGGCGTCGGGGGTGCCGGGGTGCCGGGGGCCTGCTGGTCCCGGTAGAGGTGGGCGAAGGCGTCGGGCTCGGGCTGCTCGTCGGCGGCCTCGGTGACCAGGGCGTCCACGCCGACGAACTGGGTGGTGGTGGCGTGGTCGCCGTAGGGCAGGTGGCGGGAGGGGCCGTCGGGCTCGGGCGGCGGGGTCTGGGCCCAGACCCGCGGGTCGGGGGCGTAGCCGGGTGCGGCGGCGGGGCTGCCGTACAGCGGGCCGGGCTCCTGGAAGGTGCCGGGCGGGGGCGGCGGGTGGGAGGCGCGGTCGTAGAGCGCCTCCGTCACCGGGTCCTGCCAGGAGAGGTCCTGGGACCGGTAGGGGTCGCGGTCGTAGGCGTCCTGGACGTACGGGTCCTGGACGTACGGGTCGGGCTGTGGCGGCGCGGGCGGCGTGGCCTGTCCCGGCAGCGGTGCGCCCTGGCCCGTGTCCCGGGCGGGCGCAGGACCGCCGGCGCCCTGCGCGCGGTCACCGTCGTACGGCGCGTTCATCGAAACCCCACCTCATCGTCCCCAGGCCGGCCGGCCACGGCATCGCTCAACGGTCCACTGTCTCACCCGGGCCGGACGGGTCACCGCTTTCGGGTGCGGTGTCCGGTGTCGGGTCACTCGGCTGCGTGCTCTCCTCGGAGGCGGCACGGGCCGCGGCGCGCTTGCGGCTGGCGTACATCTTGATGCAGGCGAGGACGAGGAGCAGCATGCCGCCGGCGATGACGAGCATCACCGTGGCGGTGATCTCGGTGGCGTCGACGACGAAGCGGCGCTCCTTGCCGTAGGGGACGCCTTCTTTGGTGAAGAGCTGTGCGGTGACCTCGACGGGGCCGCTGGCCGTGGCGTTCGCCGTGAACTTGACCGACTGGCTGTGTCCGCCCGTGATGGTGACGTCCTGCTCGGCCTCGCCGGAGTCGCCGAACATCAGTCGGGTGGGGTTGGTGGACTTCACTTTGAGGACGAGGCCCTGGACGTCCTGGACGAGGCTGTTCTGGACGGTGACCGGGACGGTCGCGCTGTGGCCGGAGAGGGTGACGTCCGACTTGGGGATCAGCTGTACCCGCTGGGTGAGGGTGATCAGGTAGTCCTGTACCTCGTTGCGGTAGGTCCGGCCCTCTTGGGCGCGGCCGCGCCAGGAGGTGGACATCTCCCGGTTGAAGGTGTTGCCGAAGGGGAATTCGACCCGCTCGGGCTTGGTGAGGATCACCTTGAAGTTGTCGAGGGTGTTCTGGGTGGTGCGGATCTTCTCGAAGGCGGACTGCGGCAGTTCCTGGCGGCTCAGTGCCTGGGGGTACTGGCCCGCGCCGGGAACCAGGGAGGTGGCGTCCGGGTCCGGCTTGGTCTTGGCGGCGGTTTCGAGGTCGACGGGCAGGGTCCAGCGGCCGGGCTGCAGGGCGCGCAGTGCCTGGGCCATCGTCTGTGCCTGGCTGGCGGTGGGCATGCGCTGCGGGGCGACGACGAAGCTGCGCTGGGCGTCGGCGTCCTGGAGGTTGAGGGCGAGGCTCTGCGCGAGGAAGCGCTGCACGGCGAGCGTGGATTTCTCGGCGCTGAGCATGTCCCCGGTGAAGGCGGTGGAGAGGCGGGCGTCGGCGACGACGGCGGTGCGGCCGGCTCCGATGGGGCGGGCCGCGGACGGGGTGTAGCCGAGGCCGCCGGTCTCCTGGAGGCTGTCGCTGCGTGCGAGCACGTTGTGGGCGCCCGCGGAGGTGGCGACGCTGACGATCGCGGGGTCCACGGCCCCGTCCACCGGCCAGGAGAAGTCCGTGGACGGGGTGACGTGCAGGACGGTCTCCACGGCCTGCTTGGCCTTCTCGGTGGCGGGCCGGAGCTGTCCCAGTGAGCCGGAGACGTTCTTGCCGCGGTGGGCGAGGGAGGCGAGGTCGGGGTCGGCGAAGGGGAGGGCGACGACCTTTTTGCCCTGGACGGCCTGTTCCAGGGCGTTCAGCCAGCGCTTGGCGATGTCCTGGTTGGTGCCGGGTACGGTGCTGCCGTCCGCGGTCCGGACCCGGTAGCTGCCCTTCATCGCGTCGGCGCTGGCGAGCAGGTCGGGGTCGATGACCCAGGTGACGGGCAGCCCGGATCCGAGGGTGACCATCTGCTCCAGGCGGCCGCCGGGGGCGAGCTCGGCTGCGAGGTCGTCGTTCTCGAAGACCGGGGTCTGGGTTTCGTCCGAGCCCGTCTCCGCCGTCAGGTGGGTCGTGGAGATCAGCGGCCACACGTAGCTGAGCTGGGAGCGCTTGGCGGCGGCGTCGGGCTGCCAGGGCAGCAGGGTCCGGCGCAGCCCCAGGACCTGCTCGTACCCGCGGTCGCCGCTTTCACCGGACATCGAGACGCCCAGCGGGTACACGCCGTCCTCGTCGAGCTCCAGCTTGCTCACGGGGATCTTCAGTGTGAAGGGCTGGGCGGTCTTCGCGGCGAGGTCGGGGAGTTTCACCGCGTACGCCGAGTCGATCTCCGAGGGGTCGACACCGGGGCGGAACGTGGTCCCCTCGGTGGCTTCGTCGATCGAGTCGCGTTCGCTGAGGACCGCTCCGACGCGGAGTCCGACGTGTGCCTTCGTGATCGCCTCGGGGCCGCGGTTGAAGACGGTCCCGGTGATCGTGAGGGTGTCGTCCTTCACCGGCGCGCTCGGTGTGAGGGAATCCACGGACACTTCGACCGTGGACGACCCGGAGCGGGGGCCGGCCGGCGTGGACGGGACGGCCGGCGCGCTCGGGGCGGTCGGCGCGGCCTGTGCGGAGGACCCCGCCTGTACGTACACCAGCCCGGCCAGCACCGGCGTTCCGGCGAGCAGAACGACTGCCCGCCGCAGCCAGCGGCGGGCAGGAGCGGGGGTGGTCCCCTGGATGTCTGCCGCCTCGGCCACGCGCTCGCCCGTCCCTCGTCGTGTCAGTGGTCGTCGGTTGTGCGTCCACGCATGGTAACGAGAGCCGCTGGGCGTGAGTGCCGCGGACTGCTCCACATGATCGCCGGGGCCCGGGTGCACGCCGGCCGGGGCGGGGTGCCTGCCGTCCGGGCCGTGGGGTGGCCGCTGCCCGACCTGGGCGGAAACCGGGGAGCTCGCACCGGGCGGGCCACGTACCCTCTTCTGTTGTGCCGAACGCCAACGAAGACACCCCCAGCGCCCTGAGCCAGGTGCAGCAGCGCGCCGTGACCGAGCTGCTGCGGGTCTCCCCTGTCGCAGACGATCTTGCCCGCCGTTTTCAGGGGGCGGGCTTCAGTCTCGCCCTCGTCGGGGGCTCCGTCAGGGACGCGCTGCTGGGCCGGCTCGGCAACGACCTCGACTTCACCACAGACGCCCGTCCCGAGGACGTGCTGGGGCTCGTCCGCGGCTGGGCGGACTCCGTCTGGGACGTCGGCATCGCCTTCGGCACGGTCGGCGCGCAGAAGGACGGCTACCAGATCGAGGTGACCACGTACCGCTCCGAGGCGTACGACCGGACGTCGCGCAAGCCCGAGGTCTCGTACGGCGACTCGATCGAGCAGGACCTGGTCCGGCGCGACTTCACGGTGAACGCCATGGCGGTGGCTCTTCCGCAGAAGGAGTTCATCGACCCGCACGGCGGCCTGGAGGACCTCGACGCGCGGGTCCTGCGGACCCCGGGCACGCCCGAGGAGTCTTTCTCGGACGATCCGCTGCGCATGATGCGGGCCGCCCGGTTCGCCGCCCAGCTGGACTTCGAGGTGGCTCCCGACGTGGTGGCCGCGATGACGGCCATGTCCGACCGGCTGGAGATCGTCTCGGCGGAGCGGGTCCGCGAGGAGTTCAACAAGCTGCTGCTCTCGGCCCGGCCGCGCAAGGGGCTGGCGCTGCTCGTGGACACCGGCCTGGCCGACCACGTGCTGCCCGAGCTGCCGGCCCTGCGGCTGGAGAGCGACGAGCACCACCGGCACAAGGACGTCTACGACCACTCGCTGATCGTGCTGGAGCAGGCGATCGACCTGGAGGAGGACGGCCCCGACCTGGTGCTGCGGCTGGCCGCGCTGCTGCACGACATCGGCAAGCCGCGCACGCGCCGCTTCGAGAGTGACGGGCGGGTCTCCTTCCACCACCACGAGGTGGTCGGCGCCAAGATGACCAAGAAGCGCATGACGGCGCTGAAGTACTCCAACGACATGGTCAAGGACGTCTCGCGGCTGGTCGAGCTCCACCTGCGTTTCCACGGTTACGGGGACGGCGAGTGGACCGACTCGGCGGTGCGCCGGTACGTGCGCGACGCGGGTCCGCTGCTCAGCCGCCTGCACAAACTGACCCGCTCCGACTGCACCACGCGGAACAAGCGCAAGGCCACCGCGCTGTCGCGGACCTACGACGGCCTGGAGGAGCGCATCGCGCAGCTTCAGGAGCAGGAGGAGCTGGACGCGATCCGGCCCGACCTCGACGGCAACGAGATCATGGCGGTGCTGGGCGTGGGGCCCGGTCCCGTGATCGGGCAGGCGTACCAGTTCCTGCTGGAGCTGCGGCTGGAGAACGGGCCGATGGGCTCGGAGGCCGCGGCCGAGGCGCTCAAGGAGTGGTGGGCCACCCAGGGCTGAGCCGGCCGCCGCAGGGCTCGACGCCGCGACCCGTCCTCGATGTTTCACGTGAAACATCGAGGACGACGGGGCGGGCCGAGGGCGGCGGGGCAGTAGCTGCGAGGGCGATGTTTCACGTGAAACAGGGGCGTTGTTTCACGTGAAACGTCGCCCCTTCCGCATGAGTCCCAGCGCGACCGCGGTGTAGAGGACGGCGACGAAGAGGACCAGGACCACGGACTTCCCGTCCGGCGGCAGCATCAGGGCGGACACCGCCGCCGCGCCCACGAAGGCGACGTTGAACAGCACGTCGTAGACGGCGAAGACCCGGCCCCGGAAGGCGTCGTCCACCCGGGACTGGACCTCGGTGTCGGTGCAGATCTTCGCGCTCTGTGTGACCAGCCCCAGGACGAACGCGGCCACCAGTGCCGGTGCGACCGTGAAGGGCAGCCCCAGGGCGGGCACGAGGACGGCGGCGATCCCCGCGCAGGCGGTGATCCAGCCGTGGGTGCCGAGCCTGGCCACGGCCCAGGGAGTGATCAGGGCCGCGACGAAGAACCCGCCTCCGGACACCCCGATCGCCAGGCCCAGCAGGGCCAGCCCGTCCGACTCGCGGTCGGACCAGGCGTAGCGGCAGAGCATGAGCAGCATCACCAGGAGCGCGCCGTAGCAGAACCGCATGAGGGTCATGGCGGCCAAGGCGCGGGCGGCCTCCCGGCGGGCCGCGAGGTGGCGCAGGCCCTCTGCCATCCCGCGCGCGGTCAGGGCGAGGGCCTCGACGAGGCGGGGATGACGG
The DNA here is from genome assembly GCF_036194065.1 of Streptomyces sp. NBC_00239. Taxonomy (NCBI): domain Bacteria; kingdom Bacillati; phylum Actinomycetota; class Actinomycetes; order Kitasatosporales; family Streptomycetaceae; genus Streptomyces; species Streptomyces sp. NBC_00239. Next base: position 4,248,879 of record NZ_CP108095.1, read on the forward strand.
TGGTCCGGGCCGTGGTCCGGGCCGAGCAGTCCGACGGCCAGCCGCAGCGAAGCGAGGGCCGCGCACAGATAGAGCACCGCGCCCAGCAGCACGACCGGGGCGTTGGAGTCCGCGGCGAGCAGCCGGACGAGGAAGGCGAGGGCGCCGCCGGCGGTGGCCGCGAGGGTTCCGGCGGTCGGCGAGAGCGCGTTCGCGGTCACCAGCCGGCCCGCGTCGACGACGCGGGGCAGGGAGGCGGAGAGCCCGGCCAGCACGAAGCGGTTGACCGCGGTGACGGAGAGGGCGGACGCGTAGAACAGCCAGTCGGGGGCGGCGGCGAGGACCAGGACCGCGGTCCCGCAGGCCAGGAAGGCGCGCAGGAGATTGCCGTAGAGGAAGACCTGGCGGCGGCGCCACCGGTCGAGCAGGACCCCGGCGAAGGGGCCGACGACCGAGTACGGGAGCAGCAGGACGGCCATGGCGGAGGCGATCGCGGCGGGCGAGGTCTGCTTCTCGGGGGAGAAGACCACATAGGTGGCGAGGGCCACCTGGTAGACGCCGTCGGCGGCCTGGGAGAGCAGTCGCACGGCGAGCAGGTGGCGGAAGTCCCTGAGGCGCAGGAGTACGCGCAGATCACGTACGACAGGCATGTGGGCAAGGGTCACACACGGAGAGGGTCCCCGGACACATTGTCCGGGGACCCTCTGCGGAAAGACAGCCGAAGACGTGTCGTCCCGGCCGGTCGGCGCTGTTTAGCGCTCGACCTCGCCCTTGATGAACTTCTCGACGTTGGCCAGGGCCTCGTCGTCGAAGTACTGCACCGGCGGGGACTTCATGAAGTACGAGGACGCGGAGAGGATCGGGCCACCGATGCCCCGGTCCTTCGCGATCTTCGCGGCGCGCAGGGCGTCGATGATGACACCGGCGGAGTTCGGGGAGTCCCACACCTCGAGCTTGTACTCGAGGTTCAGCGGGACGTCGCCGAACGCACGGCCCTCAAGGCGGACGTAGGCCCACTTGCGGTCGTCGAGCCACGCGACGTAGTCGGACGGGCCGATGTGGACGTTCTTCTCGCCCATCTCGCGGTCCGGGATCTGCGAGGTGACGGCCTGCGTCTTCGAGATCTTCTTCGACTCGAGGCGCTCGCGCTCCAGCATGTTCTTGAAGTCCATGTTGCCGCCGACGTTGAGCTGCATGGTGCGCTCAAGACGGACACCGCGGTCCTCGAACAGCTTCGCCATCACGCGGTGCGTGATGGTCGCGCCGACCTGCGACTTGATGTCGTCGCCGACGATCGGGACACCGGCCTCGGTGAACTTGTCCGCCCACTCCTTGGTGCCGGCGATGAAGACCGGGAGGGCGTTGACGAACGCGACCTTGGCGTCGATGGCGCACTGCGCGTAGAACTTCGCAGCAGCCTCGGAGCCGACCGGGAGGTAGCAGACGAGGACGTCGACCTGGCGGTCCTTGAGGATCTGGACGACGTCGACCGGAGCCTCGTCGGACTCCTCGATGGTCATCCGGTAGTACTTGCCGAGGCCGTCCAGGGTGTGGCCGCGCTGGACCGTGACGCCCGCGCTCGGGACGTCGCAGATCTTGATGGTGTTGTTCTCGCTGGCGCCGATGGCGTCCGAGAGGTCGAGGCCGACCTTCTTCGCGTCGACGTCGAAGGCGGCAACGAACTCGACGTCACCGACGTGGTAGTCGCCGAACTGGACGTGCATCAGACCCGGGACCTTGGTGGCCGGGTCGGCGTCCTTGTAGTACTCGACGCCCTGCACCAGCGAGGCGGCGCAGTTGCCCACGCCGACGATGGCTACGCGAACCGAACCCATTCCGGTTGCTCCCTGTCAGTTCTCAGTGTTCCGGTTGAGCGCCTGCATCCGCAGGCCCTCACTTTGCAGTGTCGTCGGGCGATTCGGGTCGTCGCCGATCCCGTCCCGCCCGCTCGCTCTCGATGAGCTCGTTCAGCCAGCGCACTTCGCGCTCCACGGACTCCATTCCGTGCCGCTGCAGCTCAAGCGTGTAGTCGTCGAGGCGTTCCCGGGTGCGGGCCAGTGAGGCCCGCATCTTCTCCAGGCGCTCCTCGAGACGGCTCCGACGGCCTTCGAGCACCCGCATCCGCACTTCACGTTCGGTCTGGCCGAAGAAGGCGAAGCGGGCCGCGAAGGACTCGTCTTCCCAGGTGTCGGGTCCGGTGTGGGACAGGAGCTCCTCGAAGTGCTCCTTACCTTCCGCCGTCAACCGGTAGACGATCTTGGCACGGCGCCCCGCGAGTGAAGCGGCGAGGGCGTCCTCCGGGGCATTCCCCGGTTCCTCGATCAACCAGCCGTTCGCCACCAGCGTCTTGAGGCAGGGGTAGAGGGTTCCGTAGCTGAACGCCCGGAACACCCCCAGTGAGGTATTGAGCCGTTTCCGCAGCTCATAACCGTGCATCGGGGACTCGCGAAGCAGACCGAGGACGGCGAATTCGAGGATTCCTGAGCGTCTGCTCACTCGCCGCCTCCTCCTCCGCCCTGGTTCCTTATGCCGAGCTGATGTATCGACTCGATACATCCGGACGATAGAACGGGCGCGGGCAGACGGCAAGGCCGGACATGGTGACCGGCGTCACATCACCAATTCGTAGGAGGCAAGTTGCCTGATTTGGGGTGAACTTCTGCGCTGCGAGCGTTTTGACCGTGCGTAGTCTGTGCGGCAGACACCGGGGGGACCGGAACTCAACTGCCGCTTCAGGCGTCACTCGCCTGCCCGAGGAGTAGTCGTTCGATGAGCGAGCACCGTCGTAAACCGCCTCAGTCGCAGGGCGGTGGACGCGCCGCGGCCCGCCGGGCCGCGCAGCAGCGTCCCGGTCGCAGAGGCGCGGACGGACGGGACGTCCCCACCGGAGCGCCCGCTGCCCCGTACGGTCAGTCCCCCTACGGCCAGCCCCCGTACGGACAGCATGGCCGCGGCCAGGATCCGTACGGCCAGGGCGGCCACGCCCAGGGCGGTTACGGCCAGGAATCGGTCCACGGCAGCCGCGCCGAGGCCCGGCGGGCCGCGCAGCGCGGCGGCCGTCGGCGCGGTGCGGAGCCCCAGGGCCGGGGTGGCGAGGCCGCCGGCAAGCGGTTCATCGACTACCCGCGCGCGAACAAGCACGGCTGGAAGCGCTTCGTGCCCAGCTGGAAGCTGGTGGGCGGGACCGCGCTCGGCTTCACGGCCCTGCTGACCGCGGGCGCCGGCATCGCCTTCGCCCTCGTCGGCACGCCCAGCGAGAAGCAGGCCGCGATCGCCCAGAACAACGTCTACTACTGGGCCGACGAGACCCAGATGGCCGCGGTGGGCGGTGAGCGCAACCGCCAGATCGTGCCCATCGAGAAGATCCCGAAGTCGCTGCAGGACGCCGTGATCGCGGCCGAGAACGCCTCGTTCGACGACGACAAGGGCGTCGACCCCATGGGCATCGGCCGCGCCGTCTTCAACATGGCGACCGGCGGCGACACCCAGGGCGGCTCCACGATCACCCAGCAGTTCGTGAAGAACACCTACCTGGACTCGGAGCAGACGCTCAAGCGCAAGGTCGTCGAGCTCTTCATCTCGATAAAGGTCGGTGCCACGAAGAAGAAGCCCGAGATCATGCAGGGCTATCTCAACACCGCATACTTCGGCCGCAACGCCTACGGCTGCCAGGCGGCCTCCCAGGCGTACTTCAAGCTGGACTGCGAGGAGCTCAACCCCTCCCAGAGCGCCTTCCTCGCCCAGCTGCTCAAGGGCCCCAACCTGTACAACCCGGACGGCGGCATCGGCGCCGCGGCCACCCCCGAGGGCAACACGGAGCGCGCCAAGAAGCGCTGGAAGTGGGTGCTCGACCGCGAGGTCGAGGTCGGCCGGATGGAGCAGTCGGAGCGGGACAAGTACAAGGTGTTCCCCACGCTCCAGCCCTCCGCGCAGGCCCTCTCGCTGTCCGGCCAGACCGGCTACCTGGTCGAGACGGCCAAGCAGTACGTCATGAAGAAGCTGGACCTCAAGCCCGAGGACCTGGACCGCGGCGGCTACCAGATCCACACCACCTTCCAGAAGCCGAAGGTCGACGCCCTCGCCAAGGCCGTCGACAAGACGCGCAAGGAGTTCCTCGACGAGAAGGCCCGGCCCAGGACGGACAAGTTCGTCCAGTTCGGCGCCGCCTCCGTGGACACCAGCAACGGCGCCATCGTCGCCCTGTACGGCGGCGCCGGCTTCGACAAGAACCACTTCTCGAACAACGCCAACACCATCGGTGTCCCGGTCGGCTCCACCTGGAAGCCGTACGTGCTGGCCGCGGCCATGCAGTACGGCACGCAGAACTCCGACGGCGAGGGCATCTCCGCGGACAGCAAGTACAACGGCAACGACCTGACGGTCATCAAGAACCGCGACGGCCAACCGCTGCGCTACGCCGACGGCCGTCCGTTCCGGCAGAAGAACGAGAGCCCCACCCGCTTCGGGTACGTGACGCTCAACGAGGCGATGGAGAAATCCATCAACACCCCGTTCGCCCAGCTCGTCTTCGACGTCGGCCACGACAAGGTGCGCCAGGTCGCCGAGTCCACCGGCATCCTCAAGGACTCGATGAACCCGAACGACGACGCGTCGTTCGCCCTCGGCACGTCCACCCCGAGCGCCATCCGGATGGCCGACTCGTACGCGACGTTCGCCGCCTCCGGCACCCACCACGAGCCGTTCTCCGTCACGAAGGTCCTCAAGGACGGCAAGGAACAGTCCGGCTTCGAGCCCCCCGCGGCCCAGAAGGCGATGGACAACTCCATCGCCGACAACATCACCAAGGTGCTGCAGAACGTGGTGGAGAACGGCACCGGCACCAAGGCCAAGAAGCTGGGCCGGCCGGTCGCCGGCAAGACCGGCACCACCGACCGCAACAAGTCGGCCTGGTTCGTCGGCTACACCCCGCAGCTCTCGACCGCGGTGACGCTGTTCCGCACCGACCCGACCTCCAAGGACAAGAAGCTCATCTCCATGAACGGCACGGGCGACGTCCCGTCCATCCACGGTGGTGACATTCCGGCCGAGATCTGGGTGAACTACATGCGGGACGCCGTCAAGGGCACCCCGGAGAAGGAATTCCCGGAGGCCGAGGAGATCGGCGTGGACGCGGACGCCGACGGCGCCCCCACCCCCAAGCCCACCCCCACGTTCACCAAGACCGTGGAGCCCACGCCCAGCGCCACCACGCCGAGTCCCACCAAGTCGCCCTCACCCACCCCGTCCCGGGGCGGCAAGCCGTCCTGCAAGCCCTGGCAGTGGGACTGCAACACCGACGGCGGCACGGACTCGGGCACCACCACCGGCAACGACAGCGGCGGCGCCTCCGACGGCGGGGCGACCGGCGAGCCGACGCCGACGACCAGCCCGTCGAGCAGCGGAAGACCCGGCGGCCGCAACGGAGGCTCCAACAGCGGCCTGATCTCCGGCGCCGAAGGCGGCTGACCCGGCCTACGGGGCCTCGGCCCGGGACCCCGGTCCAAGGGCGCCCACAGGCCGCCCACAGCCCCTCCAGAGCCCCCCTGAGGGCCGTCGCACCCCGGTGCGGCGGCCCTCACCGCATGAGACGCCGTACGGCAGGATGTGCGCATGACGAAGGTGCACGGGGACCGCCCCGTACCGCCCACCCAGCAGGACGAGGTCGCCGCGGCGGGCAGCGAGCTGCTCGGCGGCCCGCTCGGCAGGCGGGCCGTGACCGGCGGACACCGCATCACCCCGGTCGCCGTGGTCGCCCTGGTCGCCCTCGGCATGTTCGCCCTCGGCATGGTGCAGAAACTGCCCTGCTACGACTGGGCCTGGTTCCGCGGGGCCGGATCGCAGTACACGCACGCCTGCTACTCCGACATCCCGCACCTGTACGTCGCCCGCGGCTTCTCGGACAACCTCACGCCGTACCTGGACCGGATCCCCGGCGACATGCAGTACCTCGAGTACCCGGTGCTCACCGGCCTGTTCATGGAATTCGCCTCCTGGCTCACCCCACACGGCGGATCCATGCAGCACCGCGAACAGATCTACTGGATGGTCAACGCGGGCCTGCTCATGGCCTGCGCCGCGGTCATCGCCGTCTGCGTGGCCCGCACCCACCGCCGCCGCCCCTGGGACGCCCTCCTCGTCGCCCTGGCACCCGCCTTCGCCCTCACCGCCACCATCAACTGGGACCTGCTCGCCGTCGCCCTCACCGCGGCCGCCCTGCTGATGTGGTCCCGGAGCCGGCCGCTCGCCTTCGGCCTCCTCATCGGCCTCGCCACCGCCGCGAAGCTCTACCCCGTCCTGATCCTCGGCCCGCTGTTCGTCCTGTGCTGGCGGGCCGGAAAACGGCGCGCGTACGGGACGGCCCTCGGCGGCGCGGCCGCCGCCTGGCTGGTCGTCAACCTGCCGGTGATGCTGGCGGCGCCGCAGGGATGGCGGAAGTTCTACACCTTCAGCCAGGAACGGCCCGTCGACTTCGGCTCCCTCTGGCTGATCGTCTCGCAGCGCTCCGGGAACCCCCTGGACGACGCGAACACGTACGCGACCGCCCTCATGCTGCTGCTCTGCGCCGGCCTGGGACTGCTCGCCCTGACCGCCCCGCGCCGCCCCCGCCTGGCACAGCTGGCCTTCCTGGTCGTGGCCTTCTTCGTCCTCACCAACAAGGTCTACTCGCCCCAGTACGTGCTGTGGCTCATCCCGCTCGCCGCGCTCGCCCGGCCCCGCTGGCGCGACTTCCTGATCTGGCAGGCCGGCGAGGTCGTGTACTTCCTCGGCATCTGGATGTACCTCGCCTACACGAGCAGCGGCGACAAACACCAGGGGCTGCCCCTCGAGGGCTACCAGCTGGCCATCGCCGCACACCTGCTCGCCACGGTCTACCTGTGCGCCGTGGTCGTACGGGACATCCTGCGGCCCGACCGGGACCCGGTCCGGCGCGACGGCTCCGACGACCCCTCCGGCGGCGTGCTGGACGGCGCCCCCGACGTGTTCGTGCTCGGAGACGCAGCGAGGGCGCCGCAGGACGCGGCGCCCTCACAGGGACAGCGGGTGGACTGGGGGTACTGACCGCCCCCCGAGCACAGCCCATGAGCGCCCGGCGGCCCCGCCGGGCGCTCATGGGCCCTAGCGGTCGACCATGCGGTCGAACTGCGTGGTCGTGTGCCGCAGGTGGGCCACCAGCTCGTCACCGACCTTCGGCTCGTCCGCGTCCGACGGCACGAACAGGATCGACACCTGCATGTGCGGAGGCTCCGCGAACCAGCGCTGCTTGCCCGCCCACACGAAGGGCGACAGGTTGCGGTTGACCGTCGCCAGCCCGGCCCGCGCCACGCCCTTGGCCCGCGGCATCACACCGTGCAGCGCCTTGGGCGCCTCCAGGCCCACACCGTGCGAGGTACCGCCGGCGACCACGACCAGCCAGCCGTCCGAAGCGGCCTTCTGCTGCCGGTAGCCGAACCGGTCCCCCTTGGCGACGCGCGTGACGTCCAGCACCGCACCGCGGTACTCGGTGGCGTCGTGGTCGCCCAGCCACAGCCGGGTCCCGATGCGGGCCCGGAACCGCGTCTGCGGGAACTGCTGCTGCAGCCGCACCAGCTCCTCGGCCCGCAGGTGGCTGACGAACATGGTGTGCAGGGGCAGCCGGGCCGCCCGCAGCCGGTCCATCCAGCCGATGACCTCCTCGACGGCGTCGGAGCCGTCCGGCCGGTCCAGCGGCAGGTGCAGGGCAAAACCTTCCAGCCGCACGTCCTCGATGGCCGAGGTCAGCATCCCCAGATCCTGCTCGGAGACGCCGTGCCGCTTCATCGAGCTCATGCACTCGATGACGACACGGACGCCGACCAGCGCACGGACCCCGTCGACGGACGAGACGGAGCGGATCACCCGGTCCGGCAGCGGCACCGGCTCCTCACCCCGCCGGAACGGGGTGAGGACCAGCAGGTCCCCGCTGAACATGTCCTTGATCCGGGACGCCTCGAACGTCGTGCCCACGGCCAGGACGTCCGCGCCGAGCCGGGTCGCCTCATCGGCCAGCCGTTCGTGGCTGAACCCGTAGCCGTTGCCCTTGCAGACCGGGATCATCCCCGGGAACTGGTCCAGGACCTGCTTCTGGTGCGCACGCCAGCGCGCGGTGTCGACGTAGAGCGTGAGCGCCATGACCCGAACGGAGCCTTTCTCGAAAAGGGTGGGGAGAGGAGGTGGCGGCAGCCGTCAGCGCCGCGACATGTAGATGTCGAGCGCCTTGTGCAGCACCTTGTTGAGCGGGAAGTCCCACTCTCCGACGTACTCCACGGCCTCGCCACCCGTGCCGACCTTGAACTGGATCAGGCCGAACAAGTGGTCGTTCTCGTCCAGGGTGTCACTGATGCCGCGCAGGTCGTACACGCTTGCGCCCAGCGCGTACGAATCGCGGAGCATCCGCCACTGCATCGCGTTCGACGGACGGACCTCGCGCTTGTGGTTCGCGGAGGCGCCGTACGAGTACCAGACGTGCTGGCCGACCGTCAGCATCGTGGCGGCCGCCAGCGGCTCGCCCTCGTGCTTCGCGATGTACAGGCGCATCCGGTTGGGGTCCTCGGAGTTGAGGGCCGTCCACTGGCGCTGGAAGTAGCTGAGCGGGCGCGGGCGGAACTTGTCCCGCTCGGCCGTGATCTCGTACAGGTGCTGCCAGGTGGGCAGGTCCTCGTAACCGCCCTGGACCACCTCGACGCCGGCCTTCTCGGCCTTCTTGATGTTGCGGCGCCACAGCTGGTTGAAGCCCTTGAGGACGTCGTCCAGCGAACGGTTGGCCAGCGGCACCTGGAACACGTAACGCGGCTGCACGTCACCGAATCCGGCGCCGCCGTCCTCGCCCTGCTGCCAGCCCATCCGGCGGAGCTTGTCGGAGACCTCGAAAGCGCGCGGCTCGATGTGCGACGCCTCGACGTCACGCAGGCGCTTGACCTCCGGATCCTGGATACCGGCCTTGATGGCGGCCGAGTTCCAGCGCCGGATGACGACCGGCGGGCCCATCTTCACGGTGAACGCGCCCTGGCTCTTCAGGTGCGCCAGCATCGGCTTCAGCCACTCGTCGAGATTGGGCGCGTACCAGTTGATGACCGGGCCCTCGGGAAGGTACGCGAGGTACCGCTTCACCTTGGGCAGCTGGCGGTACAACACCAGCGCGACACCGACGAGTTCTTCGGATTTGTCGAACCAGCCGAGGCTCTCCGAACGCCACTCGTTCTTGACGTCGGCCCATGCCGGGACCTGACAGTGGCTCGCCGAGGACAGGCTCTGGATATAGGCCAGATGCTGCTCTCGGCTGATGGTCCTCAGGGACAGGCTCATGCGGGGTGTCTCCTCCGGCGGCTTCGCTGGGTATGGCGCGAAGCCTACTGCGACAAGGGCGCCACCCATCTGGGGGACGGGCAGGGGCGGGCCGCGGCCCGGCCGCAGCCCGCCCGCGCCCCTGTCGCGGAGCCGCCCGGATCAGCCCAGCCAGCCCCCGAAGAGCCCGCCGTGCGCCATGCCGAGGAAGAAGCCGATGGCCGAGGCGCCCAGGCCGATGATCAGTGCGAAACGCTCGCGTGTCGTCTCCGAGACGAACTGGCCGTAGGCCCCGGTCAGGATCCCGATCAAGCCGGTCCACGAGCTCAGCAGGTGCAGGTGGTGGAAGAAGGCCGTGATGAAGGCCACGGCGCCCAGCACCAGCGTGACCGCGAGGAGCGTGTCCTGGAGCGGGTGGGGCTTGTGGTCGGTCGACAAGAGAGAGATCGACGGCTGCGGTCGCATTGCCTGTGCCATGAGGCACCTCCCGACGAAGGAGAGACGGTGCCGCAGCGCCTCGCCGGCCGCTTCGCCGGTCCTAGCACCGCGCACACCCGATGTGTACAGATTGTGGCCCTCTGGTCCCGGATTTCAACCGGAAGGAGGTGAGCAGGTACTCTGTACGGTCTGCGCGGTGTCTGCTCTCAGTCATCGTGCAGCACGCATCACGACCCTCCTGCCACGGAACGACCGTGGCCGCTGAGTCCAAAGGAGGTGGGTTCCACATGCGTCACTACGAAGTGATGGTCATCCTCGACCCCGATCTCGAGGAGCGCGCTGTCTCCCCGCTGATCGAGAACTTCCTCTCCGTCGTCCGTGAGGGCAACGGAAAGGTCGAGAAGGTCGACACCTGGGGCCGTCGTCGTCTCGCTTACGAGATCAAGAAGAAGCCCGAGGGCATCTACTCGGTCATCGACCTGCAGGCCGAGCCTGCGGTCGTCAAGGAGCTTGACCGACAGATGAACCTGAACGAGTCGGTCCTCCGGACCAAGGTCCTCCGTCCCGAGACCCACTGAGCTTCTAGCTCACAGGTCATCGGGTTCGAGTAGCCAAGCACCAGCAGCCAGCAGCAATCCCCGCCGAGAGGTTCATCCATGGCAGGCGAGACCGTCATCACGGTCGTCGGCAATCTCGTCGACGACCCCGAGCTGCGCTTCACCCCCTCCGGGGCGGCCGTCGCGAAGTTCCGCGTCGCGTCCACCCCGCGCACGTTCGACCGCCAGACCAATGAGTGGAAGGACGGCGAAAGCCTGTTCCTGACCTGCTCGGTATGGCGCCAGGCGGCTGAGAACGTCGCCGAGTCGCTCCAGCGCGGCATGCGCGTCCTCGTCCAGGGCCGGCTTCGCCAGCGCTCTTACGAGGACCGTGACGGAGTCAAGCGCACGGTCTACGAGCTGGACGTCGAGGAAGTCGGCCCCAGCCTGCGCAACGCCACGGCCAAGGTCACCAAGACCGCCGGCCGCGGTGGCCAGGGTGGATACGGCGGCGGTGGCGGCGGCCAGCAGGGTGGCGGCGGCGGCAGCTGGGGCGGAGCCCCCAGCGGTGGCGGCCAGCAGGGCGGCGGAGCTCCCTCCGACGACCCCTGGGCCTCCAGCGCGCCGGCCGGCGGTCAGCCGCAGGGCGGCGGGGGTGGCTGGGGTGGAAACTCCGGCAGCTCCGGCGGCTCCGGCGGCGGCTACTCGGACGAGCCGCCCTTCTAGGGCAGCCCGTTCCCCACTTCTTGATCACACAGGAGAAACACAATGGCGAAGCCGCCTGTGCGCAAGCCTAAGAAGAAGGTCTGCGCATTCTGCAAGGACAAGACCGCGTACGTGGACTACAAGGACACGAACATGCTGCGGAAGTTCATTTCCGACCGTGGCAAGATCCGTGCCCGCCGCGTGACCGGCAACTGCACGCAGCACCAGCGTGACGTCGCCACGGCCGTCAAGAACAGCCGTGAGATGGCGCTGCTGCCCTACACGTCCACCGCGCGATAAGGGAAGGGTGACCGAAAAATGAAGATCATCCTGACCCACGAGGTCTCTGGCCTCGGCACTGCCGGCGACGTCGTTGACGTCAAGGACGGCTACGCTCGCAACTACCTGGTCCCGCGTGGTTTCGCGATCCGCTGGACCAAGGGTGGCGAGAAGGACGTGGCGCAGATCCGCCGCGCCCGCAAGATCCACGAGATCGCGACCATCGAGCAGGCCAACGAGATCAAGGCCAAGCTCGAGGGCCTGAAGGTCCGCCTGTCCACCCGCTCGGGTGACACCGGTCGTCTCTTCGGCTCCGTGACCCCGGCCGACGTCGCCACGGCGATCGAGTCCTCCGGTGGTCCCAAGGTCGACAAGCGCCGCGTGGAGCTGTCTGCCCCGATCAAGACCCTCGGTTCGTACCAGGTCTCCGTGCGTCTGCACCCTGAGGTCGCCGCGAACGTGGGCGTCGAGGTCGTCGCGGCCTAAGGCTGCGCAATAAGGGCCGCACCCCCTCGGGGGTGCGGCCCTTCTGCATGTTTCACGTGAAACAGGCGGCTGGTCGGTGTTTCACGTGAAACAGGGGTGGTCGTCGTTTCACGTGAAACGGGCCGGTCGTTGTTCCACGTGAAACGCGGCGGCCTGTTCGCGGGGAACAGCCTCAGCGGCTGGCGCCCGTGACCAGCCAGCGGCCCGAGTGGGCGCGTAGCTGGAGGGTCGCCATGCGGACCAGCATCATCAGGGTCATCGCCCACCACAGCGCCGTGAGCCCGCCTCCGACGACCGGCACGAGCAGGGCGACCGGAGCGAAGACGGCCAGCGTCACGAGCATCGCCCAGGCGAGGTACGAACCGTCGCCGGCGCCCATCAGGACCCCGTCCAGGACGAACACGATGCCGCAGACGGGCTGGGAGACCGCCATCACGAGCAGAGCCGGCAGCAGGGCGTCCTGGACTGCCGGATCGCCGGTGAAGAGCGGGACGAACAGCGGACGGGTGATCACGACCAGCACCCCGAGCACCGCGCCCGACACGATTCCCCACTGGACCATGCGGCGGCATACCGCGCGTGCGCCCTCGGCGTCACCGGCGCCCAGGTACCGGCCGACGATGGCCTGGCCGGCGATCGCGATGGCGTCCAGGGCGAAGGCGAGCAGGCTCCAGAGCGCGAGCAGGATCTGGTGGGCGGCGATGTCCGCGTCCCCGAGCCGGGCGGCGACCGCGGTGGCGATCACCAGCACGGCGCGCAGGGACAGGGTGCGGATCAGCAGCGGGGCGCCGGCCTGGGCGCAGGCCCGGATCCCGGCGGCGTCCGGCCGTAGCGAGGCGCCGTGGCGGCGGGCCCCGCGGACCACGACGACGAGGTAGGCGGCCGCCATGGCGAACTGGGCGATGACCGTGCCCCAGGCGGATCCGGCGATGCCCAGACCGGCCCCGTAGACGAGGCCCACGTTCAGGGCCGCGTTGGCGGTGAAGCCGCCGAGTGCGACGTAGAGCGGTGTGCGGGTGTCCTGAAGTCCGCGGAGTACGCCGGTGGCCGCCAGGACCATCAGCATCGCCGGAATGCCCAGGGAGGCGATCCGTAGGTAGCTGACGGCGTACGGGGTGGCGGTGTCGGAGGCTCCGAGTAGGGAGACCAGGGCGGGGGCGGTGGGCTGGACCGTGACGACCACGGCCGCGCCGAGCAGCAGGGCGAGCCAGATGCCGTCCATGCCCTGGCGGATGGCGGCCTTGAGGTCTCCCGCGCCGACCCGGCGGGCCACCGCCGCGGTGGTGGCGTAGGCGAGGAAGACGAAGACGCTCACGGCCGTGGTGAGCAGGGTGGCGGCGATGCCGAGTCCGGCCAGCTGGGCCGTCCCGAGGTGGCCGACGACGGCGCTGTCGGCCATGACGAAGAGGGGCTCGGCGACGAGCGCGCCGAAGGCGGGAACGGCGAGCGTGAAGATCTCGCGGTCATGCTTGCGGAGGGTGGTCCGGGGTCTCGCGGGAGCCTGTGTCATGGGCGCAGTCTCATCTTCCACAGGTAATGGGTGCACTCGCAATACATCTATTACTTTAGCGTCGCTTGGCAGCTCGTTCGGGCGCCGTTCGCGACGATCTTGAAGGAACCGGGAAAGTTTTTCTCCCCCACAGGTCGTGGATGGAGAAACCGCAGGTCAAGTGGGGTGTGGCGGGGGTGGGTGAGATTTTGTCCACAGCGTCGTCCCCTGGTCCGTGCACAGGAAGGAGTGAGTTACCCACAGCATTGGGGGCTTCATCCACACGCCCTGTGGATAACAAGATTGGCTGAAGGTGCCGGCAGGCCTACCGTGGACCGGCGCCCCGACGCGCCGAGAGCGGATTCGGGCGCCCCAAATGTCAGAGCCGTGTCGTAGAAAGAGTGACACGGCGAGGTCCGCGCAGCGGACGGGAGGAGGCGGCCCGGTGAGCATCTCCGAGCCCATGGACGACCCCTGGGCCGACGCCGGTCCAGGCGACCGTCTGCCCGTCTCCCGGTCCCGCCGGAACGACGGCGGCGGCCGACGCGGCGACGACCAAGGCCAAAGCGACGGCCACAGCACCTGGGAAGGCGGCGGAGGCGGCTTCGAACGCGTCCCGCCCCAGGACCTCGACGCCGAACAGTCCGTCCTCGGCGGCATGCTCCTGTCCAAGGACGCCATCGCCGACGTCGTCGAAGTGATCAAGGGCCACGACTTCTACCGCCCCTCCCACGAGACGATCTACCAGGCGATCCTCGACCTCTACGCCAAGGGCGAGCCCGCCGACCCCATCACCGTCGGCGCCGAACTCACCCGCCGCGGCGAGATCGCCAAGGTCGGCGGCGCCGCCTACCTGCACACCCTCGTGCAGTCCGTGCCGACCGCGGCCAACGCCGAGTACTACGCGGAGATCGTCCACGAGCGGGCCGTCCTGCGCCGGCTCGTCACCGCCGGTACGAAGATCACGCAGATGGGTTATGCCGCCGACGGAGACGTCGACGAGATCGTCAACAGCGCCCAGGCCGAGATCTACGCCGTCACCGAGCAGCGGACCTCCGAGGACTACCTGCCGCTCGGCGACATCATGGAAGGCGCACTCGACGAGATCGAGGCCATCGGATCCCGCAGCGGACAGATGTCCGGCGTACCGACCGGCTTCACCGACCTCGACTCGCTGACCAACGGCCTGCACCCCGGCCAGATGATCGTCATCGCCGCCCGACCCGCCATGGGCAAGTCCACCCTCGCCCTCGACTTCGCCCGTGCCTGCTCCATCAAGAGCAATCTGCCGAGCGTGATCTTCTCCCTCGAAATGGGGCGCAACGAGATCGCGATGCGCCTGCTGTCGGCGGAGGCCCGGGTCGCCCTGCACCACATGCGCTCCGGCACGATGACCGACGAGGACTGGACCCGGCTGGCACGCCGCATGCCCGACGTGTCCGCGGCGCCGCTCTACATCGACGACTCGCCCAACCTGTCGATGATGGAGATCCGCGCCAAGTGCCGTCGGCTCAAGCAGCGCGCCGACCTCCAGCTCGTCGTCATCGACTACCTGCAGCTGATGCAGTCCGGCGGCTCCCGGCGGCCCGAGAGCCGCCAGCAGGAAGTCTCGGACATGTCGCGAAACCTCAAGCTCCTCGCCAAGGAGCTGGAGGTCCCGGTGATCGCGCTCTCGCAGCTGAACCGTGGCCCCGAGCAGCGCACGGACAAGAAGCCGATGGTGTCCGACCTGCGTGAGTCGGGCTCCATCGAGCAGGACGCCGACATGGTGATCCTGCTGCACCGCGAGGACGCCTACGAGAAGGAGTCCCCGCGGGCCGGCGAAGCCGACCTGATCGTCGCCAAGCACCGTAACGGCCCGACTGCGACGATCACCGTCGCGTTCCAGGGCCACTACTCGCGCTTCGTGGACATGGCCAACACGTAGCCGCCGGCCAGGACGGGCTTCCGGTGGGTCAGGACGGGGTCTGGCGGGGCAGGGAGCGGTTGACGAGCGCCAGGGCGGTGCCGAGCACGATGAAGACGAGGTTCGCGTAGACCTCGTAGCCGTCCGGGCTGAGGTGGCGGAGGAAGCCGAACAGGGCGAAGCCGTGCAGCCACTCGCGGATCAGGCCGCTGATCCCGCCGGCGATCAGTACGAAGCTGAGGAAACCCAGGATGCTCTTCATGCCTCGACGGTAGGAGCGGGCCCGCGGTCCCCGGTATCGGCCGCGGGTAGTGGTGGCGGCGACCGAAGTAGCGCGGTGGCCGCCCCGTGTCGTCCGGAAGTATCGACGGCCCTGCGCGGGCCGTCCCGCGGCGGTGGCGGACCGTAGATTGCGGGCATGACCAGCCGGACCGTTCGTGATCGTTTCGCCGACATCGGCTTCTTCCTCTTCGCGGCCGCGTTCTCGGTGGCCAGCTCCGAGGAGGTGCTGGTGGGGACGGACCTGTCGGAGACGCAGCTGTTCTACGACCAGCTGGTCGGGGCGCTGGCGTGTGCGTCGCTGTTCCTGCGGCGGCGGTGGCCGGTTCCGCTGGCACTGGCGCTGCCGGTGGTGGGCACGTGGTCGCATTTCGCGACGGGGCCGATCATGGTGGCGCTGTTCACCGTGGCGTGTCTGCGTCCGCTGCGGGTGAGCCGGTGGGTCGGCGGGCTCGCGCTCGCGCCGCTCGTGGTGTTCCTGTGGGGCCGCCCCGATCCGGATCTGCCGCGCACCTGGTCGGCGATCGTGTACTTCGCCCTGGTCGCCGCGTCGTTCGGCTGGGGGCTGTACGTACGGTCGAGGCGGCAGCTGGTGGCCGAACTGCGGCGGCGGGCGGAGCAGGCCGAGGAGGCGGCGCGGCGGCAGGCGCGGGAGGACGTGGCGCGGGAGATGCACGACGTGCTGGCCCACCGGCTGTCGTTGCTGAGCGTCCATGCCGGGGCGCTGGAGTACAACCGGGGAGCCTCGCCGGAGGAGGTGCGGCGGGCGGCCGCGGTGATCCGCGACAGTGCGCACCAGGCGTTGGAGGACCTGCGGGAGATCATCGGTGTGCTGCGGTCGCCGGGTGGCGAGGACGGGGACCGGCCGCAGCCGACGGTGGGTGATCTGGAGCGGCTTGTCGGGGAGTCGCGGGAGGCGGGGCTGCGGGTGGTGCTGGTGCTGCCGGAGGGAGATCTGGCGGGGGTGTCGGCGGTGGTGGGCCGGACGGCCTACCGGGTGGTGCAGGAGGGGCTGACGAACGTGCGCAAGCATGCGCCGGATGCCGAGGTCACGGTGACGGTGGGCGGGCTGCCGGGGCGGGGTCTGGAGCTGGAGCTGCGCAATGCGGTGCCGGTGCGCGGGTCGGGTGCGGGAGGTCCGGGTGTGGGCGGTGCGGTGGGGATTCCGGGGGCGGGGCAGGGGCTGAACGGGCTGGCGGAGCGGGTGGAGCTGGCGGGTGGGCGGCTTGAACACGGCGGGTGGGGTGGGGACTTCCGGTTGTACGCGTGGCTACCGTGGTCGGCGTGAGTGCTGACATCAGGGTTCTGCTGGTCGATGACGATCCGCTGGTCCGTTCCGGGCTGCGGCTGATGCTGGGGGGTGCGCCGGACATCGAGGTGGTGGCGGAGGCTTCGGACGGGAGCGAGGTGGAGCCGCTGGTGGCGCTGCACGCGCCGGATGTGGTGCTGATGGACATCCGGATGCCGACGGTGGACGGGCTGGCGGCGACCGAGGCGCTGCGGGGGCGGCCGGGGGCGCCCGAGGTGATCGTGCTGACCACGTTCAACACGGACGAGCATGTGGTGCGGGCGATGCGTGCGGGGGCGGCGGGGTTCGTGTTGAAGCACACGCCGCCGCCGGAGATCGTGGCGGCGGTGCGGAAGGTGGCGGCCGGGGAGCCGGTGCTGTCGCCGGCGGTGACGCGGCAGTTGATGGCGCAGGTGTCGGGTGGTGGGCGGTCGCGGGCGGCTGAGGCGCGGGCTCGGCTGGCGGTGCTGGCGGACCGGGAGCGGGAGGTGGCGGTGGCGGTGGGTGCGGGGAAGTCGAATGCGGAGATCGCCGCGGAGCTGTTCATGAGTGTGCCGACGGTGAAGACGAATGTGTCGCGGATCCTGGCGAAGCTGGGGTTGAACAACCGGGTGCAGATCGCGTTGCTGGTGAACGACGCGGGAGAAGTCGGATGATCCGGGCAGGGGGAAGTGCGAAGCTGCGGGCATGACTTATGTGCCTGAAGAGCTTCTGCCGGCCACGCGCCGGGCCCTGCTGCACCGGCTTGCCGTCGCCCAGTCGGAGGGGCGTGCCCCGTCGGTCGTCGCCGCTGTCGTGCGGGGTGGGCGGACGGTGTGGGAGGGGTCGCGTACGTCGGTGGAGGGGCATGGCCCGGACGGCGGGGTGCAGTACCGGGTGGGTTCCATCACGAAGACGTTCACGGCGGTGCTGGTGCTGCGGTTGCGGGACGAGGGGCTGCTGAGCCTGTCGGATCCGTTGGAGAAGCACCTGCCGGGTACGACGGCGGGTGAGGTGACCATCGCTCAGTTGCTGTGCCACAGTGCCGGGCTGGCGGCGGAGACGCCGGGTGAGTGGTGGGAGCGGTCGTCGAGTGCGTTGCGGCCGGGGTTGGCGGAAGTGCTGGGCGAGGAGCCGTTCCGGCATGAGCCGGGGCGTCGGCACCACTACTCCAATCCCGGTTACACGCTGCTGGGTTCGCTGGTCGAGGCGGTGCGGGGGCGGCCGTGGGAGGAGGTGCTGCGGACCGAGGTGCTGGAGCCGCTGGGGCTGGACCGGACGAGTGCGCATCCGCAGGCCCCGCATGCGGGTGGTTGGGCGGTGCATCCGTGGGCGGATGTGTTGATGCCGGAGCCGCTGGAGGATCTGGGGCTGATGGCGCCGGCCGGTCAGTTGTGGTCCACGACGGCGGATCTTGCCCGCTTCGCGGTGTTCCTGGCGCGGGGTGACGACCGGGTTCTGAGTGCGCGGAGCGTGCGGGAGATGCGGACGCCTGCGGTGCCGGCGGAGGCGGGGTCGCCGCAGGCCGGGTACGGGCTGGGGCTGCAGGTCCTGGACGAGGGCGGCCGGGTGATGTTCGGGCACAGTGGTTCGCTGCCGGGTTTCGTGGCGGGTCTGTGGGTGAGCGAGGCGGACGATCTGGCGGCGGTGGTGCTGGCCAATTGCACGTCGGGGCTGCCTGCTTCGGGGGTTGCGGTCGATCTGGTGCGGATCGTCGCGGAGGCCGAGCCGCGGATTCCGGAGCCGTGGCGGCCGCTTCCGGTGGCGGAGGCGGATCCGGCGGTGGTGGCGATCACGGGGATTTGGTACTGGGGGACTTCGCCGAACGTGCTGCGTCTGCTGCCGGGTGGGGAGCTGTCGTTGGGGCCGGTGGGGCCGGTGGGGCGCGGTGCGCGGTTCCGGTCGGGTCCGGACGGGACGTGGATCGGGCTGACCGGCTACCACGCGGGTGAGTGTCTGAGGGTGGTGCGGCGGGCGGACGGTTCGGTGGAGCACCTGGATCTGGGGTCGTTCGTGTTCACGCGTGAGCCGTACGACCCGGAGGCGGGTGTCCCGGGTGGGGTGGATCCTCAGGGGTGGCGCGGCCTGGATCAGTGAGGGGACTGGGCCGGCCGGGGTGTCACGCGACGAGTTCGCGTTCGAGCGGGGTGCGGAAGCGCGGGGTGACGAGGGTGTCCCCCAGCCAGGTGGCGAGGCGTTCCGATTCGGTGTGGATCGCGGCGGTGGCTTCCCGGCCGGGGTCGGTGAGCAGTCGCCGGACGATGCTCCCGTCGGGGCGCTGTGCCCAGCCGCCGATGATTTCGCCGTTCCACCAGATGGTGGGGCCGATGTTGCCGGCGTAGTCGAAGAGTGCGGGCCGGTGGGCGGGGTCGAGGTGGAAGCTGCGGTCGGCCCAGCCCATGGCGCTGGGGTCGAGGCCGGGGAGCAGGGCTGCCCAGGGTTCGGGTGCCGGGGTGGGTTCGGTGTCGCCGGGGGTGACGAGGGCGGTGGTGCCGTCGTCGAGGAGTACGTTTTCGGTGCCGGCGGCGGCGAGGGCTTTGCGTGCGTCGGTGAGGGTCCAGCCGGTCCACCACTTGAGGTCGGCTTCGGTGGCGGGGCCGTAGGCGTGGAGCCAGCGCCGGGCGATTTCCGTGCGGGCGTCGGCGGGCGGGAGGGCGGGCCAGGGCTCGGTGTGGGTCCAGCGGAATTGGCTGGAGGTCCAGCTGCCGCGGGGTCGGTCGCGGCGGATCCGGCCGTCGGCGGCGAGGAGACGGATCACGCGGGTGGCTACGCCGGTGGTGGTTTCGTATTTCTTGCCGCGGCCGATGGTGATCTTTTTCTGGAGGAGCGGCACGGCGGCGGAGAGCTGGCTGCCGGTGGCGGGGCCGTGGGTGTCGAGGGCGGTGAGGGTGGCTTCCTCTGCTTGGGCGAGCCAGTGCGCGTCGAGGCCTTGGCCGTCTTCGTCGAGGTGCTTGAGCAGGGTCCGGCGTTCCTTGGCCGCGATGGCGCGGGCGGTGGAGGAGTCGACGTACGGGGCGAGGCGGGTGGAGACGGCGAAGAGGGTGTTGCGCATGCTGAGGAGCCGGACCAGGGTCCGCTGTGCGTAGAACTCGTCCTCGATGGCGGCCGGGTCGGCGCCGGTGCGGGCCCGGACGGACAGGAAGACGGTGGCCGCGTCGGTGGCGTGCAGGGCGACCACGGCATCCGCTGCTTCGGCCGCCGTGGCGGCGTGGGCGGAGGGAGCCAGGCGGTGGCGGATGCCGAGCCGGTTGCGGCGGTCGGCCGTGCTGATCCGGGGGTGGCTGCTCATGCCCGGATGGTAGGTCGGACCGCTGACAGGGGTGGCGGTGATGGTGGTGTGTTCTGCGGCCCGCCGTGCGGGTGGGGTGTCAGCCCGCGGCGACGGTCAGCGGGGCGAAGCGTCGGGTCCAGTCGCCGGGCAGGGCCGGGATGCCGTGGGTCATGACGGCGTTGAAGGCGACGGACTGCAGGCCGTGGGCCTTGAGCCAGTCGATGAGGCCGGCGTGCCGGATGTCGATGTCGGTGCGTAGGGGCCGGTCGGTGGTGTCGGCGAGTGCGGCCACCAGGGCCTGGGCGGTGGCGGTGTCCTGGGCGATGAGGGGGCCGACCACGTGGGTGTTCATGTTGGGCCAGGCTGCGGCGTAGCCGGTGAGGGTGCCGTCTTCGTCTTCGGCGACCAAGAGCCGGTCTGCGAACGAGGGCAGCCGCGTGATCATGTGGGTGCGGTCTTCACCGAAGACGTCGCGGTCCAGGCGCAGGATGGCTTGGAGGTCCGCGGCGGTGGCGGGTCGTACCGTCCCGGTGATCGGGTCCGCGGGGGTGGGGGCGGACGGAGTGAAGTGGCCCACGAGCATTTCGGCCCGGCCGGTGGCCTTGAAGCCGAGTTCTTCGTAGAGCGGGCGGCCGTTGGGGGTGGCGTGGAGGGTGAGGGGGGTCGGGGCGAGTTCCGCGCAGAGCTGTGTCATGAGGCGGCGGCCGAGTCCCTGGCGGGCATAGCGTTCGGCGACGAGGACCATGCCGATGGCGGTGAGGGCCGGGCTGCTGGTCGAGTCGCCGTAGGAGGTGACCACGCACGAGGCGGCGAGGCCTTGCCCGTCGGGGGCGTCGATGCCGTAGCCGGTGCCCGCGCTGAGCAGTAGCCCCCATTTGTGTTCCTCGCGTGGCCAGCCGCGGTCCTCGGAGAGGTCGGCGCAGCCGGAGAGGTCCTGCAGGGTCAGGGGGCGGATGGCCAGGGTGGCGAGGTGAGGTGTGGGCACCGGTCCAGACTGGATCAAGGGCCGAGGGGGCGTCCAGCAGATTTCGGTTTCCCGGGTCGTGTTTCACGTGAAACAGCCTGATGTTTCACGTGAAACACCGTGCTGTTCGGTGGGGTGGGCCGGGATTTCACCGAAGCCGATGTTTCACGTGAAACATGCCCACTAGCCTCTTGTGCCATGACGGCACTGCACCTCTTCGATCTCGACGGCACGTTGATGTACGGGTCGGCTGCTCCGGTGGAGATCTCCCGGCAGCTCGGCCTGGACGCGGAGATCGCCGAGTTGGAGCGGCAGTTCAGTGCGCGCAGGATCGGCCCTCCGGAGTTCGCCCTGGGGCTGCGCGAGCTGTGGGCCGGGCTGACCGAGGCGCATGTCCGGGCGGCTTTCGACGGCGCCCCCTGGCTGTCGGGGATCCGTGAGGTCTGGCAGGAGATCCGCGAGCGCGGGGACTACTGTGCGGTGATCTCGCTGTCCCCTTCGTTCTTCGTGGAGCGGCTCCTGGACTGGGGTGCCCATTCCGCTCACGGTTCTGTCTTCCCTCCGGTGCCCTTCACCCGGCCCGTCGATGTGGCGGGCATCCTCACTCCGGCGGGCAAGGCCGAGGTGGCGCGCCGGCTGTGCACCCGGTTCGGTGTGAGCCTGCAGGACTGTGTGGCGTACGGGGACTCGATGACGGATGCGGTGCTCTTCGAGGCCGTTCCCGTCTCGGTCGCCGTCAATGCCCGGCCGAGCCTGGCCGCCACGGCGACGCATGTCTACGAGGGCCGGGATCTGCGGGAGGCCTTCGGGCTGGCGCGGCAGCGGGCGTGAACGGGCGGGCGTGAACGGCGGGGGATCCTAACGGGAATCTCGGCCATGAAACGCTGAATTCTCGCTATTCGACACATCTCTCGCTGCCGGGTGCCATGCTGCGAAAACCCGGAACCACGGATTCGAGGCCGTGGCGGGCGCCGACCGACCGAGATGCTCGAAGCGAGGCACCGCATGGACGCTCCGCCTACCAAGCCGCCCAGACGTCTGGCACAGATACGTCCGGTGGGTCCCGCAGCAGGCAGGTCCGCCGCACCGCGGGAGGCGGCGGGTACGGCTCAGCAGCCGGCACCGCCCGGCGCGCGGCCCGTGGCCGCGCCCGCCGGCGCACCGGTAGCGCCCGGAGCTCCGGGGCGTCTGGACGGCGGGCCCACCGCACCACCGCAGAGCGCCTCCGAGCCCTCTCCCGACGCGCTGCTGGTGCGTCGGACGCTGACCGAGGTCGCGCCCATCGCCGACAAGGTCACCTCGTACTTCTACGCGCTCCTGTTCACCGGGCATCCCGACCTGCGGCAGATGTTCCCGGCGGCGATGGACGTCCAGCGGGACCGCCTCCTGAAGGCGCTGCTGACCGCCGCCGAGCACATCGACAACCCGCAGGTGCTGGCGCCGTACCTGCGCAGGCTGGGCAGCGGGCACCGCAAGTACGGCACCCGCCCCGAGCACTACCCCGCGGTCGGCGAGGCCCTGATCGGGTCGCTGTCCCGTTACGCCACGCAGACCTGGGGGCCGGAGGCCGAGGCCGCGTGGGTCCGGGCGTACACGGCGATCTCGCAGATCATGATCGACGCGGCCGCGGAGCACGAGCAGGTCGCGCCCGCCTGGTGGCAGGCGGAGGTGGTCTCGCACGACCTGCGCACCCCGGACATCGCGGTGATCACCGTCCGCCCCGACCAGCCGTACCCGTTCCTGGCCGGCCAGTACACGAGCCTGGAGACGCCGTGGTGGCCGCGGGTGTGGCGGCACTACTCCTTCGCCTCCGCGCCCCGCGCCGACGGGTTGTTGTCCTTCCACGTCAAGGCCG
This sequence comes from Streptomyces sp. NBC_00239, assembly GCF_036194065.1. Lineage (NCBI taxonomy): Bacteria > Bacillati > Actinomycetota > Actinomycetes > Kitasatosporales > Streptomycetaceae > Streptomyces > Streptomyces sp. NBC_00239. The sequence continues at coordinate 4,271,633 of NZ_CP108095.1, forward strand.
TTCCGGCGGGCTGGGTGTCCAATGCCCTGGTCCGGCACGCCCGGCCCGGTGACGTGCTGCGGCTGGGTCCGCCGGCCGGCTCGATGGTGGTGGACCACAGCACGGAGAACGGGATGCTGTGCCTCGGCGGCGGTACCGGCATCGCGCCGATCAAGGCGCTCATCGAGGACGTCGCGGAGCACGGGGAGCGGCGGCCGGTGGAGGTGTTCTACGGGGCGCGCACCGATGTCGACCTGTACGACATCGACACCCTGCTGGGCCTGCAGAAGTCGCATTCCTGGCTGTCGGTGCGCCCGGTGGTCTCCGAGGGCCTCACCGGGCAGCTGCCGCAGGCCGTGGGGGAGCACGGGCCGTGGAATTCGTACGACGCGTACATCTCGGGTCCGCCCGGGCTGATCCGCAGCGGGGTGGACGCGCTGAAACGGATCGGCATCCCGGGGGAGCGGATCCGGCACGACGCGGTGGAGGAGCTGGTGGGCGCCGCGAGCTGAGGGCGCGGGGCCCGCGTGCCGGGTCCCGCCGGGCCCGGGGGTCCGGCGGGGCGCAGGCCGCGAGGTCAGCCCAGGTCGGGCGCGTGCATCGCGCGGACGCCTTCGATGTTGCCGTCGAGGTAGTGGCGCAGGGAGAGCGGGACGAGGTGCACGGCGGCGATGCCGACCCGGCTGAAGGGCACCCGGACGATCTCGTATTCGCCTTCGGGCTGGTCCACTTCGGGGCCGTGCCGCAGTGCGGTGTCCATGGATTCGAGGCGGCAGACGAAGAAGTGCTGCACCTTCACGCCGGTCACGCCGCCTTCGGCGATGTGCTCGACGGTGTCGACGAAGCAGGGCACGACATCGGTGATCTTCGCGCCGAGTTCCTCGTGCACCTCGCGGTGCAGGGCGTCGACGACGGTGGCGTCTTCCGGTTCGACTCCCCCGCCGGGGGTGAGCCAGTACGGGTCGACGCCGGGCTTGGTCCGTTTGATGAGGATGAGGTCTTCACCGTCGAGCAGGATGGCGCGGGCGGTGCGCTTGACCACAGGACGTTCGGTCATGGGAGAAGAGTGGCCCAGTACAGGGGTTCTGAAACTCTCCGGGCGCATCCGTGTGGGCGGCCGGTCGTCCGGCCGGCTCACCAGTGGGCGGCCGCCCGCAGCAGCAGAGCGTGGGCCGGTGCCAGGTGGGGATGGGCCAGCGTGCCGGCCCGCGCGGCCAGGAAGTACGAGCGCAGCGGCGGGACCGGCGGGTCCAGCAGCGCCACCACCCGGCCCGTCCGCAGGGCCTCCTCGCACAGGTACCGGGGGAGTACGGCGAGTCCGCCGCCCGCCGCCGTGTACTCCAGGACCGCTCGCAGGTCGGGCACGACGGCCGAGGCGGTGACCACCGGCGGCGTGTCGAAGACCTCGGCCCAGTACCGGGACACCAGGGGCAGCGATTCGTGGACCTCGACCACCGGGACGCCGGCCAGGGCGTCCGGCCCGGTGTCCCGCAGCGCCGCCCGGTCGACGAGGGACGCCCAGTTGGGCGCCGCGACCAGGACGTGTTCCTCGTCGCACAGCACCTCCGTGGAGAACAGGCCGCCGCGCGGCCGGGCCGTCGTGACGACCAGGTCGTGGTGTCCGGCGGCCAGGCCCGCCAGCGCGTCCTGCGCGTCGCCGGGCAGTGCGGTGCGCAGCATCTGTCCGCGGGCGATCAGCGGGGTCAGGGCGGGCAGGACGCGCAGGGTGAGGAATTCGGGCGGTCCGGCCAGGTGGAGGGTGCGTAAGCCGGCGTCCGGGTCCCACTCGGTCTCGGTGATCTCCAGGAGGGCGTCGAGGTGGGGTGCGGCCTTGTGGGCGAGTTCGTCGCCGACGGCGGTCGGTGTGACGCCGCGGGCGCGCCGGACGAACAGCGGGCGGCCCAGTCGGCGTTCCAGGGTGCGGATCTGCGAGGTGACCGCGGGCTGGGAGAGTCCGAGGAGGGCTGCGGCGCGGGTGAAGGAGCCCGCGCGGTGTACGGCGACGAAGGTGCGCAGCAGGGCCAGGTCCACGGCTGCCCCCTCGGCAGGTCTCGTCCGGGTCCCCACTATAAATATGTCGATAGGTCTCTGTCGTTAGCGTGATTGGACTCTGACGCAGAGTCAACTAGCCTTGTCTGTGTGGTTCTTCGCGCGTGGAACCCGGGACGGTCCGAGCCATGAGGGGGGAGGCTCGGACCGTCCGTTGTGCGTAGGGCGTCTACGCAGGCGGGCTTGCGGCGAGGTCGAGGGCGCGTAGCACGTCCGTGACCAGGTCTTCGGTGTCCTCGGCGCCGGCGGAGAAGCGGATGAAGCCTTCCGGTACGGCGTCCCCGCCCCACCGGCCGCGCCGCTCGGCGGTGGACCGTACGCTTCCGAAGCTCGTGGCGTCCTCGACGAGCCGCAGCGCGGCGAGAAAGCGCTCGGCGTGGGCGCGGTCGGGGAGCGTGAAGGACACCACGCTGCCGTACGAGGCCATCTGGCGGGTGGCCGTCTTGTGCGCGGGGTCCGTGGGGAGGCCCGGGTGGCGCAGGCCGGTCACGTCGGTGCGGCCGGCCAGGGCCTGGGCGACGGCGAGGGCGTTGCCGCATTGGCGCTGTGCGCGCAGGTGGAGGGTGGCCAGCGAGCGGTGGGCGAGCCAGGCTTCCATCGGGCCGGGGATGGCCCCGACGATCTTGCGCCAGTTCCGGACGCGCGCGGCGAGTTCCGGGGTCCGGCACACGACGTATCCGAGGAGCAGGTCGCCGTGTCCGGTGAGTCCCTTGGTGCCGCTGGCCACGGAGAAGTCCGCGCCGAGTTCCAGCGGGCGCTGGCCGAGGGGGGTGGCGAGGGTGTTGTCCACGGCGACCAGGGCTCCGGCCCGGTGCGCGGCCTCGGCCAGGGCGCGGATGTCGCAGACGTCGAGCCCGGGGTTGGAGGGGCTCTCGATCCACAGCAGCCGTGCCCCGTCGAGGTGGGCCAGCTGGGCCTCGCCGGCGGTGGGCGCGGTGCGGACCTCGACGCCGTACTCCTCCAGTTGGGTGCGCACGAGCGGCAGGGCCTGGTAGCCGTCGTCGGGGAGGACGACCGTGTCGCCGGTGCGGGCGTGGGCGAGGAGGACGGCGCTGACGGCGGCCATGCCGGAGGCGAAGACGACGGTTTCGGCGCCGTCCAGGCCGGGGGCCTCCAGCTCGCCGATGGCCCGTTCCAGCAGGGTCCAGGTCGGGTTGGTGTCGCGGCCGTAGGTGTACGGGCCTTCGACGTCGCCGGGCAGGTGGAAGTGCGCGGCGAACACCGGGCCGGGCAGAGTGGGTTCGTTCTTGACGGGTTCGGGCAGGCCGGCGCGTACGGCGCGGGTGCCGTCTCCGTAGGACGGTGCGGGATCGTTCATCGCGGGTCCTCCCCCGGTACGCCGACGAAGCTGACGAAGCCGTCGAAGCGGCCGCGGTGGGCAGGGCGGTCGCTCACCTGTTGTCCGGCAGGACGAGGTTCAGGGCCCAGGAGACGATGCTGATGATCAGGCCGCCGAGGACCGCCCACCAGAAGCCGTCCACGTGGAAGCTGAGGTCGAACTGCTCGGCCAGCCAGGAGGTCAGCATCAGCATCAGGGCGTTCACGACGAGCGTGAACAGGCCGAGGGTGAGGATGAACAGCGGCAGCGAGAGCAACTTCACGATCGGCTTGACGAGGAAGTTGACCAGGCCGAAGATCAGCGCGACCAGGATGAGGGTGAGGGTCCTCCTGCCGAGGCTGCTGCCGTCGTCGAGGGTGAGTCCCGCGAGCAGCCAGATCGCCACGGCAAGGGCCGCCGCATTGGCGACCGTCTTGACTACGAAATTCGTCATGTGTCTGATCGTGGCAGAGAGGATCCGCGTGTGACATCGGCAGCGCAGCGGAAACACGGAACCCGGAACACGAGTGAACGCAAGGGGCACACCAGCGATGAAGGCATTCCGACTGGACGAACTGGAGGCGGAGCGGGCCGCGAACGACGGCGCGTATCTCCAGTTCCTCAGGGAACGCAACATGTCCGTCGGCCTGTACGCGCTGGATGCCGGGCGGAGTGATCCGCAGCAGCCGCACCGCGAGGACGAGGTGTATTTCGTCGTCAGCGGGCGGGCCTCGATCACGGTCGGGGAGGAGACGACGACGGTCGCGCGCGGCAGCGTGGTGTACGTGCCGGCGGGGGTGCCGCACCGGTTCCACCACATCTCCGAGGACCTGAAGGTGCTGGTGGTCTTCTCGCCGCCGGAGGGCTCCTGACCTGCTCGGACCCGGTCCGTCCCTGAGGGTCCACCGCCGTTGTCGGCCCGTTTCCCTTAGGGGTCGGATCAGGGGACTCCAAGGGATCGGGGCCGCCCGTACGGCCTCCCGCGCTCCTAGCATCGAAGCAGTAGGAGCCAGCGCGGCACGGTCCGCGAAGAGCGGGAAGAGCGGAAGAGGTAGAGCACATGGACGGGTTCCGAGAGACTTTGGCCGGTATGCCCGGTTGGGTAAAGTGGGTCGCCATTCCGCTGATTGCCCTTTTCGTGTTCGGCGGAGTGATCGGCTCGATCCTCTCTTCGCTGATCGGTTTCGCCTTCAATGTGCTGCTGTTCGCGGCTCTCGTCGGCGGGCTGGTCTTCCTCGTGAAGGCGTTTGGCGGAGCGAAGCCGAAGGCCGGGCGAAGCGACTGGTAGGAGCCTTGGGTAACGGTCGGTCCCCCGTTACGCCGATTAACCCGGCCGGGGGATCGATGGGGCCTAAACCCCCCTCATGCCAGGAATCGGCGGATAGAGTGGCAATCTGTGTCGTTTCCTGGGTGCCGCAGCCGATCGCACTGCTCTGACCTGCGGTCATATCGGCACCGCGGCGCATCGACCCCCAGGGAACGCGGCAGCTGCGGGGGCGGCCCCCGCGGGTGGGTCACCCCAATGGCCCGCCGCCACGCCTGGGGGTGAGCTTTGCCATCGGTTCACAACGCCGCTGTTCCGACCCTGATCGGTTCGGTGCAGAGGGCGCTGAGGCTGCTCGAAGCGGTCGGGTCTCATGGCGACGGGGCTCCGGCGAAGCAGCTCGCGCGCGAGGCCGGGCTCCCGCTCCCCACCGCTTACCACCTGCTGCGCACCCTGACCCACGAGGGCTACCTGCGCCGGGAGGGCGGAGTGTTCGTCCTCGGTGACGCCGCCGAGCGGCTGGCGGGCGGCGGACTCCAGCAGAAACGTCGCAGCATGATCCTCGACTCGCTCGCGCACTTCCGTGACGTCATCGGCGCCCCCGTCTACTTCGCCGTCTACCGGGAGGGCGAGATCGAGGTGGTCGGGGTGTCCGACACCCCCGGCGACCCCGCCGTCGAGGAGTGGGCCGACTTCCGCGAGACCGGTCACGCGCACGCCGTCGGCCAGTGCCTGCTCGGCCAGCTCGACGAGAAGACCCGGCGCGACCACTACGCCCGCCACCCCCTCCAGGCCGTCACCCCGTACTCCGTGCGCGATGTTCGGTCCCTGGAGGACCGCATCGCCGCCCTGGAGCGGATGCAGCCGGTGGTCGAGCGCCAGGAGTACGCCCTCGGAACGGTCTGCGCGGCCATCCCGATCACGGCCGGCGACGCCGCCGCGACCATGGCGATTTCTCTCCCTCTGCACCAGCAGGACCGATTGCTCTGTGTGGTTGATCGGCTACGGAGTGAAGTAGGCGCGCTGTTGAGTACCCTCTCGTTCTCTATCAGTATCTGAAAACTCACTCCTTGTGATCTCTTGCCGCTTCCACCACTCTTGTCAAGAGGGCCCTGGGGGATCATTCCTGGCCACTTCCACTTACAGCGGGGTAGGCAATGCGCGAGTCGGTACAGGCAGAGGTCATGATGAGCTTCCTCGTCTCTGAGGAGCTCTCGTTCCGGATCCCGGTGGAACTCCGGTACGACGCTCGTGACCCCTACGCAATCCGCTTGACCTTCCACCTCCCCGGCGACATGCCCGTGACCTGGGCGTTCGGCCGGGAACTCCTTCTCGACGGCATCAACAAGCCGTGCGGTGACGGTGATGTGCACATCGCCCCCACCGATCCGGAGGAGCTGTCCGACGTCCACATCCGGCTCCAGGTCGGCAGCGACCGGGCCCTGTTCCGTGCCAGTGCGGCTCCACTGGTGGCGTTCCTCGACCGGACCGACCGGCTCGTGCCGCTCGGCCAGGAGCGCAACCTCGGCGACTTCGAGCAGCATCTCGACGACGCACTCGACAAGATCCTGGCCGAGACCAGGCAGAACGAGCAGAACGCGGGCTGACCCCGGCCCGACCCCGGCCCGCGGACCACCCCCCGGACCCGGCGCACCCGCGGACCCCGACCACCCCACCACAGGACCCGACCCAGACGAGTCAGTGCTTGCGGCGCCGTCCCCGGCCGCCGCGGACCGGTCCGGCCGGCCCGGCTCCCGGGGACCCCGGCCGGTCGGCGGAGACCACCAGCGCGGCCAGCGCCGTCGTCACCGGAACCGACGCCACCAGGCCGATCGACCCCACCAGGGTCCGTACGATCTCCACGGCGACCAGCTCGCTGGTGGCCACCGAGCCCATGCTGCTCTGTGCGATCGAGAACAGCAGCAACAGCGGGAGCGCCGCGCCCGCGTACGCCAGGACCAGGGTGTTCACCACCGACGCGATGTGATCCCGGCCGATCCTGATGGCCGCGCGGTACACCGCCCGCGGCCCCATCGACGGGTCCGCCTGGTGGAGTTCCCACACCGCCGACGTCTGGGTGACCGTCACATCGTCGAGCACACCCAGCGATCCGATGATCACACCTGCAAGCAGCAGGCCGCTCATGTCGATCCCCGGGTACAGCCCGTGGATCAACCCGGTGTTGTCGTCCGTGTTCCCGCTCAGGAACGCCCAGTCGATGAACAGCGATCCGAGCACCCCGATCAGCAGCAGCGACACCAGGGTGCCCAGCACCGCGACCGACGTACGCGCCGACAACCCGTGACACATGTACAGGCCGATCAGCATGATGGCGCTGGCCCCGACCACCGCCACCACCAGCGGGTTCGAGCCCTGCAGGATCGCCGGCAGGATGAACAGCGTCAGGACCCCGAAGCTCACCACCAGCGCGATCAGCGCGAACAGCCCCCGCAGCCGGCCGACCGCGACGACCGCCAGCGCGAAGATCCCGGCCAGCACGGCCATCGGAAGTTTGCGGTTGAGATCGATGACGGAGTACTGGAGGTCCCGGGGCGCGTCCGGCGCGTACGCGAGGACGACTTCCTGACCCTGCTTCAACTGCCGCGGTGCGCCCGGCTGGACGATCTCCACGAAGGTGCGGCCGCGGTCCCGGCCGGAGGTGACCTCGACGGTCGCCTTCCCGCACAGGTCCTGCTGCGAGGGGTTCGTCTTGCCCCCCTCGGGGCTGGACGGGTCGGCGGGCGGAGGCGTCTGGGCCGCGTTGACGCTCTTGCAGTCGACCATGTCCAGCCGCGCCACCCGGCCCTGCTGGGTCTGCCGGTCGAAGCCGATACCGGTGCGCTCGTGGCCCGGCGCGCCGCCCGGCCACAGCACCACCAGTCCGACGACGACGGCGGTCGCGAACGGGATCAGCACCGCGGCGATCACCTTGCGCAGGTGCTTGGAGACGGGCGCGGCCGGGCCGTGGCCGTGTGAGTGCCCGTGACCGTGCCCCGGCTCGCTGCCGTGCCCGTGGCCGCCACCGTGCCCGTGGCCGGAGTCGCCCCCGTGCCCGTGGCCCGGGTCGCGGCCGTGTCCGTGGCCCGGCTCTCCGCCGTGCCCATGGCTGTGACCGGAGGGTTCTGTGGGGGGCTGCGGCGAGGTCGTCACTGCCTGATCATCGCAAGAGATGAGGGGGCCCACTGTTCAGCACGCCACAGATGACGCTAGCGTGGGGGCACCTTTGCACAACGCGGGAGCTCGGAGCACCGGGCTGAGAGGGCGCTGATCACCGTACGCGCGTCGAGAGACGGGTACGGGAAGAGGCTGCGTCGACCGCCGAACCTGTTACCGGGTAATGCCGGCGTAGGGAGATAGGTCTCATGACCATTCAGGACGCACGCACGCCTGCCGTCAGCCAGAACAGCGACGGCGGGGACGAGCGCAAGCCGGGCTGGCACAAGGGGTACGTCACGGGCTCCCGCCCCGACATCCAGGTGCCGGTCCGCCAGGTGCACCTCACCAACGGCCAGGACGTCACGCTGTACGACACCTCCGGCCCGTACACCGACCCGCAGATCGACACCGACGTACGGCGCGGCCTCGCCCCGCTGCGGGAGAACTGGATCATCGGCCGCGGCGACACCGAGGAGTACGCGGGCCGGCCCGTGCGTCCCGAGGACGACGGCATCAAGCACACCTCGCCGCGCGGTGGCCTCAAGAACCTCGACGCGGTCTTCCCCGGCCGCCCCCGCCAGCCCCGCCGCGGCCGCGACGGCCAGGCCGTCACCCAGCTCGCGTACGCCCGCCGCGGCGAGATCACCCCGGAGATGGAGTACGTCGCGATCCGCGAGAACGTCTCCCCCGAGGTCGTCCGCGAGGAGATCGCCGCAGGTCGCGCGGTGCTCCCGGCGAACGTGAACCACCCGGAGATCGAGCCGATGATCATCGGCAAGAAGTTCCTGGTGAAGGTCAACGCCAACATCGGCAACTCCGCGGTCACCTCCTCCATCGAGGAGGAGGTGGACAAGATGACCTGGGCGACCAAGTGGGGCGCCGACACGGTCATGGACCTCTCCACCGGCCGCAACATCCACACCACCCGCGAGTGGGTGCTGCGCAACTCCCCCGTCCCGATCGGCACCGTGCCGCTGTACCAGGCGCTGGAGAAGGTCGACGGCCGCGCCGAGGACCTGACCTGGGAGATCTACAAGGACACGGTCATCGAGCAGGCCGAGCAGGGCGTCGACTACATGACGGTCCACGCCGGCGTGCTGCTCCCGTACGTCCCGCTGACCGCGCGCCGCAAGACCGGCATCGTCTCCCGCGGCGGCTCGATCATGGCCGCGTGGTGCCTCGCGCACCACAAGGAGAACTTCCTCTACACGAACTTCGAGGAGCTCTGCGAGATCCTCGCGGCGTACGACGTCACCTACTCGCTGGGCGACGGCCTGCGCCCCGGCTCGATCGCGGACGCCAACGACGCCGCGCAGTTCGCCGAGCTGAAGACCCTGGGCGAGCTGAACACGATCGCCAAGCGGCACAACGTCCAGACCATGATCGAAGGCCCCGGGCACGTCCCGATGCACAAGATCAAGGAGAACATCGACCTCCAGCAGGAGATCTGCGAAGAGGCGCCGTTCTACACGCTCGGACCGCTGACCACCGACGTCGCGCCCGCGTACGACCACATCACCTCGGGCATCGGCGCCGCGATGATCGCCTGGTGGGGCACGGCGATGCTCTGCTACGTGACGCCCAAGGAGCACCTGGGCCTGCCCAACCGCGACGACGTGAAGACCGGTGTCATCACGTACAAGATCGCGGCCCACGCGGCGGACCTGGCCAAGGGCCACCCGGGCGCGCAGGAGTGGGACGACGCGCTGTCCGACGCGCGCTTCGAATTCCGCTGGGAGGACCAGTTCAACCTGGCCCTCGACCCGGACACGGCCCGTGAGTTCCACGACGAGACGCTGCCCGCCGAGCCGGCCAAGACCGCGCACTTCTGCTCCATGTGCGGCCCGAAGTTCTGCTCGATGAAGATCTCGCAGGACATCCGCCGTGAGCACGGCGGCGACCTGAAGGCCGACGAGATCCAGGCCGGCATGGCGGAGAAGTCCGCCGAGTTCGCGGCCGCGGGCAACCGCGTGTACCTGCCGCTGGCCGACTGACAAACGGTCGAACCGACTACCTGTGGCGCGGCGGATCCGTGGATCCGCGGCTCCACAGATCCGCGCCGAAGGCCCGAGGGGGGACCTGAGGCAGCCCGAGGGGGGGGGACCCGAGGGCGGGGGAGGCGCTGCCCGGAACCATTGGTTCCGGGCAGCGCCTGTTTCCGGCCGATGCCCACGGACCCTGGCCGGGCGGGGAGTCGGCTCGGCAGACTGAGGACGTGACTGCGACTGCCATGTCCAAAGGGGCCAACCTGCCCGTCGCCGCTCCCGTCGTGCGCGCCGAGCTGAGCTGGGCGGACCGGCCGGGGGTACCCGACTCGGACGCGTCGGCGCTGCTGCTCACCGCCGCCGGGCGGGTGCGCGACGACGGCGACTTCGTCTTCTACAACCAGCCCGAGCACGCGTCGGGCGCGGTGCGGCACCTGGGCAAGCGGCGGGGGCCGGGGGTCTGGACCGACACCGTCGAGGTGGCCCTGGCCCGCCTGGAGCCCGCCGTCGAACGGGTCCTGCTCTGCGCGTCGGCCGACGGCGGCACCTTCGGGCAGGTGCCGGGGCTGACCCTGCGGCTGCTCGACGCGGCGACGGGAGCCGAGCTGGCGCTGTTCGCGATGGCGGCCGGCACGGAGACGGCGATCATCGGCGGGGAGCTGTACCGGCGGGCCGGGCAGTGGAAGTTCCGGGCGGTCGGGCAGGGGTACGCGGCCGGACTCGCCGGACTGGCCACGGATTTCGGCATCACGGTCGACGACCCGCCGCCCGCCGCCCCGGCTCCCCCGCCCGCGCCGCCCCCGCCGCCCGCTCCGCCCGTCCGTACGGCCCCGCCCGCACCGGCACGTACGTCCCGGCCGCCCGTACGCCCGCCCGCGCCGGTCCGTACGGCTCCGCCCGCACCCGTACGCCCGCCCGCCCCGGCGCCCGTACCGGTCCGGGCGCCCGTACCCGTACCGGCGCCGGCCCCCGAACCGGCGCGGCCGCGGCTCACGAAGGGGGAGGAGCGGCTTCCGGTCGAGATGCGCAAGCGCCTGTCCCTGCGCAAGGAGCAGGTCGCGGTGAGCCTGAGCAAGCACGGGGCGAGCGGGGTCCGGGCCCGGGTGGTGCTCATCCTGGACGCCTCCGGATCCATGGCCTCGCTGTACGCGAAGGGCGTCGTGTCCGACGTGGTCGAGCGGATGGCCGCGGTGGCCGCGCAACTGGACGACGACGGCGAGATGCAGGCGTGGACCTTCGCCTCGAACCCGGCCCGGCTGCCGGACCTGCGGCTGGGCGAACTCCCGGAGTGGCTCCGGCTGCACGTGCGGATCGGCGAGTTCACCGTATTCGGGCGGCGCAAACCTCCCCGTGGCCTCCAGCCGGGACAGGTGGACATGCGGACCGTAGGCATCCAGAACGAGGAGCAGAAGGTCATCCGGCAGGTGCGCGAGTTCGTCCGCGCGCATCCGGCCGCCGATCCGACCCTGGTGCTGTTCTTCTCCGACGGTGGCGTCTACCGCAACGCGGAGATCGAGCGGGAGCTGCGCGAGGCGGTGGAGGAGCCGGTCTTCTGGCAGTTCGTCGGTCTCGGCCGGGCCAACTACGGCGTGCTGGAACGCTTCGACACGATGCCCGGGCGGCGGGTGGACAATGTGGGCTTCTTCGCGGTGGACGACATCGCCACGGTCCCCGATCCGGACCTCTACGACCGGCTGCTCTCCGAGTTCCCGTCGTGGATCCGCGACGCCCGCCGGGCCGGCATCTTCTGACCCGGCCACGGGAAGGCGGGGGCCGTCCGGCTCGGCAGGCTCCGGTCCCGGTCCCCTCAGTCCCCGCCCCCGTCAGTCCCCGTCCCCCTCGGTCCGGGCCGGCCGGGCGCCGGGCCCGCCGAAGTCCGGGCTGGTGAAGTCGGGGCCGCTGTACCCCGGCCGGGTGGAGGTCCCGGACGTGCCCGGGCTGGTGAAGTCCGGCCGGTCGTAGCCCAGGTGGGGGATCCGGCCGCGCGGCCGGTGCGGGGTGCGCGCCGCGGGATCCGCGCTCGGGTCGGCCAGCGCGTCCTGGAGGAACGGCATGATGCCGCGTTCCAGCAGGGCGTGCCGCCAGGCCTCGCGGGCCCGCGAGACCTCGTCGGGTACGGCTTCCTGCGCGTCGGCCACGACCTCGGTGGAGCTGTTGCGCACGGCGGTCACGAGGAGGCCGATCGCGGCGCACAGGATGGCCGCGGCGGTCAGCGCGCCGAAGAGCCAGCCGACGGTGAGCATGGTGTTCGCGAAGGCGGGCTCCGGGTCGAGCATCTTCAGGCAGTAGCCCACCAGGAGGAAGATCACCATGGCGGTGCCGGCCAGGACCGGCGCGAGGACCGCCACGACGGCGCTCGCTCCGGCGCCCGCGCCTGCCGGGCCGTCGGGTTCCCCGCCCACGGGAGTCGACGCGACCTCGTCGCGCAGTTCTTCTCGTACTTTCACATAATGCTCGTACTCGGCGGCTGCCGCGGTGGTGAGCAGAGCGCTGGCATTCATTGCCATGGTGCGCAGTTGTTCGGTGTTGAGCCGCTCGCCGACCGCGGACAGTTCCGGTCGCTCGTGCGCGGTGCGCAATGCCTCGTCGAGAAGGCGTCCGAACTCCGGCCGGTCCTCGTTCAGCAGGTGCGGAGCGCTGGTCATGTGCATCCCCCGATACTCCGTCGGGCCGGTATGCCCGCGTAGTTCCGGACAAACGGCGGAAACGGAGGAGAGCCTGCTACGGATAAAGCGATGGTAGAGCGCCCACGCCATACGGTGACAGGGGCTTTCCTGAAATACCCCGGACGGTGAACGCTCAGTCGCTCAGCGGCAGTTGCACGACGAGGAGTTTTCCGGCCATCGTGACCCCGCCGTCCATGGCGATGGCCAGGCCGTCGGCGTACACGTGCGGGCCTTCGACCACCGGGCCGCCTTCGCCGTCCGAGTCCTCGGTGCCGACCTCGCCGAGCAGGTACGGGATGGGGCTGTGGCCGTGGACCACGCGCTGCCCGCCGTATGTGTCGAGCAGTTCGCGGACCGCCGCCGGACCGGACTCCTCGTCGCGGAAGGCGAAGCGGCGGGTGAACTTCCGGAACAGGTCCCAGGTTTCGTCGGCGTCGTTGAGGTTGAGCAGCTCGTGGATCTTGTCGTTGACGTCTTCGATGGAGCTGCCGTAGTCGAGGTAGGCGGTGGTGTCGGAGTGCAGGAGCAGGTGCCCGTCCTCCAGCACGGCCGCGTCCAGGCGGGACATCCACTGGAGGTGGACGTCCTGGAGGCGTTCCATGTCGGTGCGCTGGCCGCCGTTGAGGAGCCAGGCGGCCTGGAAGGTGGCGGTGCCGGCGCCGGACGCGACGGGAGTGTCGCCGAAGCGCTTGGCGCCGATCAGCAGCAGCTCGTGGTTGCCCATGAGGGCCTTGCAGTAGCCGCCGGAGGCGGCGGCCTCGGCGGACAGCCGCATGACGAGGTCGATGACGCCGATGCCGTCGGGGCCGCGGTCGGTGAAGTCGCCGAGGAACCAGAGCCGGGCGTTGCCCGCGGACCAGTTGCCGTCGGCGTCGATGAGGCCCTGCGCGTGCAGTTCGGTGACGAGCTCGTCGAGGTAGCCGTGGACGTCGCCGACGACGTAGAGCGGGCCGAGGCCGGAGCCGGGCCGCTCTTCGGGCACGTAGGTGACCTGGACGGTGTCCCCGGCCCGCGCCCCTATGACGGGCAGGTCGCGCTGCGTCGGGGTGTAGCCGTCGTAGCCCTCGGCCTCTTCCTCGTACGGGGCGGGCTCCGGGTACGGCGCGGATTCCGCGGTCTCCGCGTACGGAACCGGCTTCGCGTAGGGGGCCGGCTCCGGGTACGGCGCCGGTTCCTCGTACGGGACGGGTTGCCCGTACGACACGGGTTCCGCGTACGGAACGGGAGCGGTTCCGGGGACGCGGAAGTCCCGCAGCGTCTCCGTCCGCACCACGGGTCCCTGACCGGCCCCCTGAGTCATCGACCCCTCCACCACCGTCGCGCTGCCGCACATCCGCGGACCCTCCTGGCCGGAGGGTCCGTGATGTCGTGCGCCCATCATAGGAATGCGGCTCGCGCTCTGTGACGCACCAGGGGTGGTGAATCCTGGACGGACCCGAGCCGCACAGGCCTGTTCTTGGCCTTTTATCCCGAATTGTTCGTTCTCAGTCCTTCGACGGTGAGCGTGGCGGGCTGACCGTGGTGCGGGGCTGCCTGCGCTGCGAGGAGGTCCGGACGATGAGTTCCGTCGGTATCACCTGCTCGACCGGCCGCCCGGTGTCCACTCCTTCGATGGCGTCGATGAGGAGTTGGACGACGGCCGTGCCGATCCGCCGGGGCTTGAGGGAGAGCGTGGTGATGGGGGGCTCGGTGGTGGCGTAGACGGTGGATTCGCTGCAGCAGACGAGCAGCAGGTCGTCCGGGACGCGCAGCCCGTAGCGCCGGGCGGCGGCGAGCAGATCGGTGCCGTTGGGGTCGAAGAGGCCGTAGACGGCGTCGGGGCGGTCGGGGCGGGCGAGCAGCCGGTCGGCCGCGACCGCTCCGGCGCACGGGTCGTGGGCGGGGTAGGACTCGTAGACCGGGTCCTGGCCCACGCGGTCGCACCAGTTGAGGTAGGCGGTGGTGGAGAGCCGGGTGTAGGTGTCGGTGGTGGTGCCGGTGAGCAGGCCGATCCGGCGGGCGCCGGCGGAGGCCAGGTGGTCGAGCAGATCGAGGACGGCGGCCTCGTGGTCGTTGTCGACCCAGGCGGTGACCGGCAGGGATCCTGCCGGCCGGCCGTCGGAGACGACGGGCAGGCCCTGGCGGACCAGCTCGGTGACGACGGGGTCGTGGTCGGAGGGGTCGATGACGACGGTGCCGTCCAGCGCGACGTTCGACCAGACGTCGTGTCGCGAGGTGGCGGGGAGGATGACGAGGGCATAGCCGCGGGCGAGCGCGGCGGAGGTGGCGGCTCGGGCCATCTCGGCGAAGTACGCGAATTCGGTGAAGGTGAAAGGTTCATCCCCGTACGTGGTCACGGTCAGGCCGATGAGGCCCGATTTGCCGGTACGGAGGGTTCGGGCCGCGGCGGAGGGGCGGTAACCCAGCCGGTCGGCCACCTCTCGGACGTGGCGGCGGGTGGCGTCCGGCAGCCTGCCCTTGCCATTGAGCGCGTCCGACACGGTTGTGATGGAGACGCCGGCCGCTGCCGCGACGTCCCTGATGCCCGCCCGTCCTTGCCGGCCGGCCCGCCGGGGGGTCTCCGTCCGGCTCACCTGATGCTTCCCTGCTGCTGTCATGGCGAGCCGATAGTAGGGCGCTGAAGGCCGGCTGGGCCGAATGCATATGCAGTCGTTGACAGGCACGTTTCTGCACGGTTCGCCACCCCCAATGACCTTGAAAACAAAGGTGATTTGGGGTGCAGGGGCCTGGGTGCCGCTTGTCGATCGGTACGGGCATGCCAAGGTGGTGATGTCTCGAAGTGGTCTCAACTCACCTTTACGGGGGACGCGCGCCACGGCGCGAGCCACCAGCGCATGCATATATGCATGCGCCCCCCACTTTCCTTCGGCCAGCCATTCTCGGGACGGCGGAATCCTCATAAGGTGAGCAGTATTGAGTTGTACGGGACGGTCGAGGAGGACCTGCGGTGAGCGAGAACAGCCCGAAGCTGCGAGCCGAGCTGGATGGCATCCCCACCTACAAGCCGGGGAAGCCCGCCGCGGCCGGAGGCGCCGTGGCATTCAAGCTGTCCTCCAACGAGAACCCGTATCCGCCGCTCCCCGGGGTGCTGGAGGGCGTGATCGCGGCGGCCGGCAACTTCAACCGCTACCCCGACATGGCCTGCACCGGCCTCATGAACGAGCTGGCGGACCGGTTCGGGGTCCCGGTCGAGCACATCGCCACCGGCACCGGCTCGGTGGGCGTGGCCCAGTCGCTGATCCAGTCCACCGCGGGCCCGGGCGACGAGGTCATGTACGCCTGGCGCTCCTTCGAGGCCTACCCGATCATCACGCAGATCTCGGGCGCGACGTCCGTGCAGGTCCCGCTGACCCCGGGGGACGTGCACGACCTGGACGCGATGGCCGACGCGATCACCGACCGGACCCGGCTGATCTTCGTCTGCAACCCGAACAACCCCACCGGCACCGCCGTGCGCCGCGCGGAGCTGGAGCGCTTCCTGGACCGGGTGCCCTCCGACGTGCTGGTGGTGCTGGACGAGGCGTACCGCGAGTTCGTCCGCGACTCCGACGTCCCGGACGGCATCGAGCTGTACCGCACCCGGCCCAACGTGGCGGTGCTGCGTACGTTCTCCAAGGCGTACGGGCTGGCCGGCCTGCGGGTCGGGTTCGCGGTGGCGCACGAGCCGGTGGCGGCGGCGCTGCGCAAGACGGCCGTGCCCTTCGGCGTGAGCCAGCTGGCGCAGGACGCGGCCGTGGCCTCGCTGCGCGCCGAGGACGAGCTGCTGGGGCGGGTCGGGTCGCTGGTCGGCGAGCGCGCCCGGGTCCACGAGACGCTGCTCAAGCAGGGCTGGACGGTCCCCGACACGCAGGCCAACTTCGTGTGGATGCGGCTGGGGGAGCGGACCGCCGACTTCGCCGCGGCCTGCGAGAAGGCCGGTGTGGTGGTCCGGCCCTTCGCGGGCGAGGGCCTGCGGGTCACGATCGGTGAGACCGAGGCCAATGACCTCTTCCTGCACGCGGCGGAGGCGTTCCGCAAGGAGCTGTAGGGAGGGGTGGCGCTCTGCGGGGCGCCGGGGCGGGCCGGTCAGCCGGCCCGTTCCACCCTGATCGGGTCGCCGTCGCGGACGGTGGCGAGGAGGCGGGGGTCGCCGTCGAGTGAGCCGAGCACATTGCACGGGCTCGCCAGGCGACTCTCGCCTCCTCGCGATATCGGGGTCGGGCCGTAGGGCAGCGCGAGGGCGTCCCCCTCGGTCCAGAAGGCCACCGTGCCCGGGTCGACCACCTGGCGGGCGTCGTCCTCCAGGTCCACGGAGACCGGGGTGTCGAAGTAGACCTCCTCGCCCCAGGTGTGGGCGCTGGAGACCAGCGGGAGGGCCGCTACCAGGGCCTGGGCGGTCGGGGTGTCGTCGAGGGTGGCGGTGAGCTGGCCGGCGGGCCAGGAGATCCGTATCTGCATGGCCAAATTCAACAAGATGTTGAATTTCTTGACCAGGGGGGACCCCCCTTCGGGGTCGATGAACCGGTACGACATAATGCTTGTGAATGTGAACGCGTTCACAAGCGTGTCCTGTTCATACCGGATTGGCCGGTATTAAGCAGGCAAACTGCCGATGTGACCACGGCGATGTGTAAGGAGAAGACGACGTGGACCTAGCTTTGGCGCCGGAGACCCTGGCGCGATGGCAGTTCGGCATCACCACCGTCTACCACTTCCTCTTCGTGCCCCTGACGATCTCGCTCGCCGCGCTCACCGCAGGCCTGCAGACCGCGTGGGTGCGGACGGGCAACGAGAAGTACCTCAGAGCCACGAAGTTTTGGGGAAAGCTCTTCCTGATCAACATCGCGATGGGTGTCGTCACCGGCATCGTCCAGGAATTCCAGTTCGGCATGAACTGGTCGGACTACTCCCGCTTCGTCGGCGACATTTTCGGAGCGCCGCTGGCCTTCGAGGCCCTGATCGCCTTCTTCTTCGAGTCCACGTTCATCGGCCTGTGGATCTTCGGCTGGGACAAGCTGCCGCAGAAGATCCACCTCGCCTGCATCTGGATGGTCTCGATCGGCACCATCCTCTCCGCGTACTTCATCCTCGCGGCCAACTCGTGGATGCAGCACCCGGTCGGCTACCGCATCAACGAGGAGCGCGGGCGGGCCGAGCTCACCGACTTCTGGCTCGTGCTCACCCAGAACACCGCGCTCACCCAGTTCTTCCACACCCTCACCGCGGCCTTCCTCGTCGGCGGCGCGTTCATGGTGGGCATCGCTGCCTTCCACTTGGCGCGCAGGAAGCACATCCCGGTGATGCGGACCTCGCTGCGGCTCGGCCTGATCACCCTCGTGGTGGCCGGCCTGCTCACCGCGATCAGCGGTGACCTGCTCGGCAAGGTCATGTTCAAGCAGCAGCCGATGAAGATGGCCGCCGCGGAGGCCCTCTGGGACGGCGAGGCGCCCGCACCCTTCTCGATCTTCGCCTACGGCGATGTCGACAAGGGCCACAACAAGGTCGCCATAGAGATCCCCGGCCTGCTGTCCTTCCTGGCCAACGACGACTTCGACTCCTTCGTCCCCGGCATCAACGACGTCAACAAGGCCGAGCAGGAGAAGTTCGGCCCCGGTGACTACCGGCCCAACATCCCCGTCGCCTACTGGGGCTTCCGCTGGATGATCGGCTTCGGCATGGCGTCCTTCACGCTGGGCCTGATCGGACTCTGGCTCACCCGCAAGAAGTTCATGCTGCCGCCCGGCCTGCGGACCGGAGCCGACGAAGTGCCGCACCTGGTGCTCTTCAAGAAGGCGCTCAGCCCCCGGCTCGCGAAGTGGTACTGGATCATCGCCCTCTGGACGATCGCCTTCCCTCTGATCGCCAACTCCTGGGGCTGGATCTTCACAGAGATGGGCCGCCAGCCGTGGGTCGTCTACGGCGTGCTGCGCACCCGTGACGCGGTCTCCCCCGGCGTCTCCCAGGGCGAGGTCCTCACCTCGATGATCGGCTTCACCCTGCTCTACGCCGTGCTGGCGGTCATCGAGGTCAAGCTGCTCGTCAAGTACGTCAAGGCCGGCCCGCCCGAACTCACGGAGGCCGATCTCAACCCGCCCACCCGGATCGGCGGCGACGACGAAGACGCCGACCGCCCGATGGCCTTCTCGTACTGAGGCTGAGGAGAGCGAGACATGGAACTCCACGACGTCTGGTTCGTGCTGATCGCGGTCCTCTGGATCGGCTACTTCTTCCTGGAGGGCTTCGACTTCGGGGTCGGCGTCCTCACCAAGCTGCTGGCCCGGGACCGCAAGGAGAAGCGAGTCCTCATCAACACCATCGGACCCGTCTGGGACGGCAACGAGGTGTGGCTGCTGACCGCGGGCGGCGCGACCTTCGCCGCCTTCCCCGAGTGGTACGCCACGCTCTTCTCCGGCTTCTACCTGCCGCTGCTGCTCATCCTGCTCTGCCTGATCGTCCGCGGCGTCGCCTTCGAGTACCGGGCCAAGCGGCCCGAGGAGAAGTGGCAGACCAACTGGGAGCACGCGATCTTCTGGACCTCGCTGATCCCGGCGTTCCTGTGGGGCGTGGCCTTCGCCAACATCGTCCGCGGAGTGAAGATCGACTCGGAGATGGAGTACGTCGGCACCCTCGGGGACCTGCTGAACGTCTACTCGATCCTCGGCGGCCTGGTCACCCTCACCCTGTTCACCTTCCACGGCGCGGTCTTCGCCTCGCTCAAGACGGTCGGTGACATCCGGGAGCGCTCGCGCAGTCTGGCCGTGCGGCTCGGTGCGGTCACCGCCGTGCTGGCGCTGGTCTTCCTGATCTGGACCCAGGTCTCGCGCGGTGACGGCAAGAGCCTCGGCGCGATGCTGGTGGCCGTGGTCGCACTGATGGCGGCCCTCGGCTGCACCCTGAAGGGCCGCGAAGGCTGGGCGTTCGCCCTGTCCGGCGTGACCATCGCGGCAGCCGTCGCGATGCTCTTCCTGACGCTGTTCCCGAACGTCATGCCGTCCTCGCTGAACGACGCGTGGAGCCTCACGGTCACCAATGCCTCGTCCAGCCCGTACACCCTGAAGATCATGACCTGGTGCGCGGCCATCGCCACCCCCGTCGTCCTGCTCTACCAGGGCTGGACGTACTGGGTGTTCCGCAAGCGGATCGGCACGCAGCACATCGCCGAACCCGCTCACTGATCCGCACACCGCCCTGCCGCGGGGGATGTTTCACGTGAAACACCTCCCCCGGTCCTCCCGAGGGGGATGTTTCACGTGAAACCGATCGACCCGCGCCTGCTCCGGTACGCCCGCTCCACCCGCCGCTTCCTCGCGGCGGTGGTGGCACTCGGCCTCGTCGGGGCAGGGCTGGTCGTCGGCCAGGCCATGCTCCTCGCGGAGATCGTGGTCGGTGCCTTCCAAGAGGGCCTGGACCAGGGCGGTCTGCGGACGCCGCTGCTCCTGCTCGCGGCGGTGGCGGTCGGGCGGGCACTGGTCTCCTGGCTCACGGAACTCGCCGCGCACCGGGCCGCCGCGGCCGTGAAGTCGGAGCTGCGGGGCCGGCTGCTGGCCCGCGCGAGCGACCTCGGCCCGGGATGGCTGAGCGGGCAGCGGACCGGATCGCTGGTCGCCCTGGCCACGCGCGGAGTGGACGCGCTCGACGACTACTTCGCGCGGTACCTCCCCCAGCTGGGGCTGGCGGTGGTCGTCCCGGTGGCCGTGCTGGCCCGGATCGTCACCGAGGACTGGGTGTCGGCGGCCATCATCGTGGTCACGCTGCCGCTGATCCCGCTGTTCATGGTCCTCATCGGCTGGGCCACCCAGAGCCGGATGGACCGCCAGTGGCGGCTGCTGTCCCGGCTGTCGGGCCACTTCCTCGACGTGGTGGCCGGGCTGCCCACCCTGAAGGTGTTCGGCCGTGCCAAGGCCCAGGCCGAGTCGATCCGCACGATCACCGCCGACTACCGGCGGGCCACGCTGCGGACACTGCGCATCGCGTTCCTGTCCTCCTTCGCCCTGGAGCTGCTCGCCACGCTCTCGGTGGCCCTGGTGGCCGTGACGATCGGCATGCGGCTGGTCCACGGCGAACTCGACCTGTACACCGGCCTGGTCATCCTGATCCTCGCCCCCGAGGCGTACCTGCCGCTGCGGCAGGTCGGGGCGCAGTACCACGCGGCCGCGGAAGGGCTGGCGGCCGCAGAGGAGATCTTCGAGGTCCTGGAGACACCGGACGCGGTCGTGGCGGGGACCCGGCCGCTGCCGGACGGCCCGCTGCGGATCACCGTGGAGGAGCTGTCCGTCCGCTACCCGGGACGGGCGGCGGATGCGCTGGCACCCGTCTCGCTGACGCTGGAGCCCGGTGAGTGCGTGGCCCTGACCGGGCCGAGCGGGGTGGGCAAGTCCACGCTGCTCCAAGTGCTCCTGGGCTTCGTACCGGCGACGGCCGGCCGTGTGCTCGTGGGGGGCGCCGACCTGGCCGAGCTGTCGCCGCAGGCCTGGCGGGAGCGGATCGCGTGGGTGCCGCAGCGGCCCTGCCTGTTCGCCGGGAGCATCGCGGAGAACGTACGGCTGGCCCGGCCCGACGCGTCGGACGAGGCGGTGGCGGCGGCCCTGCGGGACGCGGGCGCCACGGAGTTCGTCGCGGCGCTGCCGAAGGGCGCGCAGACCCTGCTCGGTGAGGGCGGTGTCGGGCTGTCCGCCGGTCAGCGACAACGGCTCGCGCTGGCCCGGGCATTCCTGGCGGACCGGCCCGTGCTGCTGCTGGACGAGCCCACAGCCGGGCTCGACGGCGAGACCGAGGCGGGGATCGTGGACGCGGTCCGGCGGCTGGCGGTGGGCCGCACCGTGCTGTTGGTCGTGCACCGGCCGGCCCTGCTGGCGGTGGCGGACCGGATGCTGTCGCTGGCTCCGGCCGAGACCCCGGCTGCCGAAGCGGGATCCAGCGTCGGTTCGGGCGCGGACACCGGCGTGCGTGCGGGTGCGGCTGTGGTTGTGCTGCCGGACGCCGGACCGGGCTCCGGTGCCGGTGGCCCCGTCGGCGACGGGGATGTCGTCGGGCTTCGTGACGGGGCGGACACCGGGGCGGCGGACGGCCCGCCGGGCGCGGCGGCCCCCGGTGTCGGCGCGGCCGGCTCCGGCGTGCTGGCCCGGGTGCGCGCCGCCGCGGGCCCGCGCAGGGGCCGGTTCCTCCTGGCGCTGCTGCTCGGAGCCCTTGCCGTCGGCAGCAGCGTCGGCCTGATGGCCGTCTCCGGCTGGCTGATCTCGCGGGCCTCCCAGCAGCCGCCCGTCCTCCATCTGATGGTGGCCGTCACGGCCACCCGCGCCTTCGGCATCGGCCGGGCGGTCTTCCGCTACGGCGAGCGGCTCGTGTCGCACGACGCCGTCCTGCGGATGCTGGCCGACCTGAGGGTCTCCGTCTACCGGCGGCTGGAGCGGATCGCCCCGGCCGGACTGCGCCACACCCGGCGCGGGGACCTGCTGTCCCGGCTCGTCGCCGATGTGGACGCCCTACAGGACTACTGGCTGCGCTGGCTGCTGCCCGCCGGCACCGGCCTCCTGGTGTCGGTAGGCGCCGTCGGCTTCACCGCCTGGCTGCTGCCCGAGGCCGGCGCGGTCCTCGCGGCGGGCCTGCTCCTCGCCGGGATCGGCGTACCCGCGCTGACCGCGTTCGTTGCCCGGCAGGCCGAGCGCCGGCTGGCGCCCGCCCGCGGCGAGCTGGCCACCCGTACGGCCGATCTGCTCGCCGGCACCGCGGAACTCACCGTCGCCGGAGCGCTCGGCGACCGGCGGGACCGGGCCGGGGAAGCGGACCGGGTGCTCACCCGGATCGCGTCGCGCGGCGCCGCCGCCACCGGGCTGGGCAGCGGCCTGTCCGCCCTCGTCTGCGGGCTGACGGTGGTGTTCGCGGCCGTGGTCGGGGTCGCCGCCGTGGCCGACGGCCGGCTCGGCGGGGTGTCCCTCGCGGTCGTGGTGCTGACCCCGTTGGCCGCCTTCGAAGCCGTGGCCGGCCTGCCGATCGCCGTCCAGTACCGCCAGCGGGTCAAGCGCAGCGCCGAGCGGGTGTACGAGGTACTCGACGCGCCGCTGCCCGTGGCCGAACCACAGACCCCCGCGCCCGTGCCCGCCGGCCCCTTCCCGCTGCGGCTCCAGGACGTCACGGCCCGCCACCCCGGCCAGGAGCGCCCGGCCCTCGACGGCGTCGGCCTCACCCTCGAAGCGGGCCGCCGGATCGCGGTGGTCGGCCCCTCCGGGTCGGGGAAGACCACGCTCGCCCAGGTGCTGCTGCGCTTCCTCGACCCGGCGGCCGGCTCGTACCGGCTGGGCGGCACCGAGGCGGCCGCGCTCGACGGCGACGACGTACGGCGCTTCGTCGGCCTGTGCGCCCAGGACGCGCACCTCTTCGACAGCTCGGTACGGGAGAACCTGCGCCTGGCCCGCCCGGGAGCGAGCGAGCCGGAGCTGCGTGCCGCGCTCGCTTCGGCCCGGCTGCTGGACTGGGCCGACGCCCTGCCCGATGGGCTGGACACCCTGGTCGGGGAACACGGCGAGCGGATCTCCGGCGGTCAGCGCCAACGCCTGGCACTGGCCCGGGCGCTGCTGGCGGACTTCCCGGTGCTGGTCCTGGACGAGCCCGCCGAGCACCTGGACCTGGCGACGGCGGACGCGCTCACCGCCGATCTGCTCGCCGCCACCGAGGGACGGACCACCGTGCTGATCACCCACCGGATGGCGGGTCTGGAAGCGGTGGACGAGGTGGTCGTCCTGGACGCCGGCCGCATCGTGCAGCGCGGGCCGTACGAGGACCTGGCGGCGGCCGAGGGTCCGCTGCGGCGGATGCTGGCACGGGAACGCGAGGCCGTCGTGCCGGTGGCGTGAGAGGCGGTGCCGGCTGGGGCGGTGCCGGGCGGGTGAGGATCGGCGTCCGTCGGGGCAAAGCCTCCGACTTTCCCCAGTAAAAGGGACTAACTACTCTCAAGGGCATGTCACTGCAGGAGTCGCCGCAACCGCCGGATCCCCTCGAAGCCGCCACCCGGGCGACGCGGAGCCTGCAGGGCCTGTCCACCGAGCTCACCGCCCGCGTCCCGCAGCTGCTGGAGGCGATGCGGTCGGTCGGCACCGGGCTTGAGCTGCACTCCACGCTGGACCGGATCTGTGAGACGGCCGCCGAGCTGGCCGACGCCCGGTACGCGGCGATCGGCGTGGTCGACACCGAGGGTCGGGGCCTGTCGGACTTCGTCACGTACGGCATCGACCCGGAGCGGGCCCGGCTGATCGGACACCGTCCCGACGGTCACCGAGGGCTGCTCGGCGCGCTGATCCGCGACCCGGAGCCGGTCCGGCTGGCCGACCTGACGGACGATCCGCGGTCGGCCGGCTTCCCGCCGCACCACCCGCCCATGAAGAGCTTCCTCGGTGTCCCGATCCGGGTCCAGGGCGAGATCTTCGGCAACCTCTACCTCGCCGAGAAGCGCGGCGGCGAGTTCAACGACTACGACCTCCACATGGTCCGCGTGCTCGCCACCGAGGCCGGCATCGCCATCGGGAACGCCCGCCTGTACGAGGCGGCCACCCAGCGCGAGCGGTGGATCGACGGCTCGGTGGCCGTCACCACCGCCCTGCTGTCGGGCGGCGACGCGGACGACGCGCTGACCGTGGTCGCCGAGCAGGCCCGCCATCTCGCGGACTCGGCCGCGGGCATCGTGCTCCTTCCCGCCGAGGAGGGCGCGATGGAGATCGTCGCCGTCTCCTCGGACAACCCCGCGTCCTCGCTCGGCGTGCTCATCCCGGCGGAGAGCCCCATCGTGACCCGGCTGATGGCCGGCGAGCCGGTCTTCGTGGACGACGCCGCCAGCGACCCCCGCATGACCAACAACCTGACCCGTCAGTACGGGCCCTGCATGATGCTGCCGCTGCACAGCGGGGGCCGGGTGCTGGGCGCCCTGGTGACCCCGCGGGCCCGCGGCAAGCGGCCCTTCAGCGAGTCGGAGCGGACGCTCGCCACGCAGTTCGCCTCGCAGGCGGCGCTCGCCCTGATGATGGCCGAGGCGCAGCGGGACCGGGAGCGGCTCGCCGTGTTCGAGGACCGGGACCGGATCGCCCGCGACCTGCACGACCTGGTGATCCAGCGGCTGTTCGCCACCGGGATGATGCTGGAGGGCGCCCAGCGCCGGTCGATCGTGCCCGAGGTGCGGGACGGCGTCGGCAAGGCCGTGGACGAACTCGACGTCACGATCCAGGAGATCCGCACGGCGATCTTCGCGCTGCAGCAGGGCCCGGCGGAGGCACCGTCCGGGCTGCGCACCCGGGTGCTGCGGGAGATCAACATGGCGGCGGTGCCGCTCGGCTTCAAGCCTGCGCACCGGTTCCTCGGCGCGGTGGACGCGGTGGTCGGCGAGCTGGTCGGCAAGAACCTCATCGCCGCGCTCCGAGAAGCGCTGTCCAATGCCTTCCGGCACGCCGAGGCCTCGCGCATCGAGGTGGTGCTCGACGCCGCGGCCACGCTGGCGGACGGGCGGCCCGCGGTCCGGCTGGAGGTCGCGGACGACGGTGTCGGCATTCCGGAGGGCGGCCGGCGCAGCGGGCTGCGCAACCTGCGGCGGCGCGCCGAGTCCCTGGGCGGCGCCAGCTGGTACGGCCCCGGGCTCGGCGAGGACGGCGGCGGCACCACCCTGGTCTGGGAGGCGCCGCTCTAGGCCGTCGCTTTCGGATCCTGCCTGCGCGGGATGCGGCGGGCCCCGGTCCGTTCCCGGGGCCGGCGCTGCGTTACGCGTCGGTGGCGGCCGCGCGTTCGGCGAGGATGCGCTCGATGACGACCGCGACGCCGTCCTCGTTGTTGGCGACCGTACGGCCCGAGGCTGCGGCGATCACGTCGGGGTGGGCGTTGCCCATCGCGTACGAGGTGCCGGCCCAGGTCAGCATTTCCACGTCGTTGGGCATGTCGCCGAACGCGACGACCTCGTCGGCGGAGATCCCGCGCTCGGCGCAGCACAGCGCCAGGGTGCTCGCCTTGGAGACGCCGAGCCCGCTGATCTCCAGCAGCGCGGTGGGGCTGGAGCGGGTGATCGAGGCGTATTCGCCGGCGGTGGCGCGGGCCAGGGCGAGGAACGCGTCCGGGGCGAGTTCCGGGTGGTGTGCGAGCAGCTTGAGCACGGGGGCGGCGGTGTCGGGAGCCTCCTCGGCGAGGAGCTTCTCGGCGGTGGCGACGTTGGCCCCGGGATCCTGGAAGAACGGCGGGTACGTGGGCTCGTAGTTGATGCCCGTGGTCAGCTCGACCGCGAAGGAGGTGCCGGGGGCGGCCTCCCGCAGTGCCCGTACGACGCCCAGCGCGACCGGTCGGGGCAGGGACCGCACCTCGATGAACTTCCGTCCGGCGTGCAGGTCGACGACGGCGGCGCCGTTCGCGCAGATGGCCAGGCCGTGTCCGTGCACGTGGTCGCTGACCACGCCCATCCAGCGGGCCGGCCGTCCGGTCACGAAGAAGACCTCGATCCCGGCCTCCTCGGCGGCGGCGAGGGCCGCCACGGTGCGTTCCGAGACCGATTTGTCGTCACGCAGCAGCGTTCCGTCGAGGTCGGTGGCGATCAGCCGGGGGGCGGGGAGGTGCTGAGCTGCGGTCACACAGCCATCTTCACTCATGGGGGCGCCGGACCGGACCCATGACCGCAGATCAGGGCGCTGAGGGGGCCGGTCCGGCGAAATTCGGCCGGTTACTGTCCGAGCTGCGCCAGCGCTTCGGTCGCGATCTTCTCGAACACCTGCTGGTCGGCGGCGTACTCCGAGTCGGCGATCGGCCAGTGGATCACGATCTCGGTGATGCCGAGCTCGACGTGCCGGCCGGCGAAGTCCACGAAGGCGTCGACGGACTCCAGGGGGCGCCCGCGGTCGGGGGTGAAGCCGGTGAGGAGGAGCTTGTCCAGTTCGGCGGCGTCGCGGCCCAGCTCCGCGCAGGCCTTGCCGAGCTTCTCCAGCTGGCCCTGGATGGCTGCCACGGACTGCTCGGGGGTGCCCTCGTCGAAGAGCTTCGGGTCGCCGGTGGTGACCCAGCCCTGGCCGTACCGGGCGGCGAGCTTCAGCCCGCGCGGGCCGTTGGCCGCCACGGCGAAGGGCAGCCGGGGGCGCTGCACGCAGCCCGGCAGGTTGCGGGCTTCGTCGGCCGAGTAGAAGGTGCCCTGCTGGGTCACGGCGCCCTCGGTGAGCAGCCGGTCGAGCAGCGGGACGAACTCGGCGAAGCGGTCGGCGCGCTCCCGCGGGGTCCAGGCTTCCTGGCCGAGGGCGGTGGCGTCGAAGCCGTTGCCGCCGGCGCCGATGCCGAGGGTGATCCGGCCGCCGGAGACGTCGTCCAGCGACATCAGGTCCTTGGCGAGGGTCACGGGGTGCCGGAAGTTCGGGGAGGTGACGAGGGTGCCCAGGCGCATGCGGCTGGTGGCCGTCGCGGCGGCGGTCAGGGTGGGGATCGCGCCGAACCACGGCCCGTCGCGGAACGTGCGCCAGGACAGGTGGTCGTAGGTGTACGCGGCGTGGAATCCCAGCTCCTCGGCGCGCTGCCAGGTGGCGCGACCTCCCTCGTGCCAGCGGTCGACGGGAAGGATCACGGTGCTCAGGCGCAAGGAGTTGCTCATGGGACAGAGCCTACGTCCGGGGTGCGGGGTGCCGACGGGTCGTGGGTGTTCCGCACGGGCGTGCGGGACGGGTGGATTCCTCGTGAACGGCGTTGATACGAGCGGGGGTTGGGGAGGTGACAGCGCGAGAACATCCGCCCGGGGACCTTGGGCGGGTACCGCGCACTCACTAGCGTCGTTTCACGTGAAACGGTCCACATCCAGGAGAACTCCATGACCGACGCCCTCCGCGTCCACCCCGCGCGGCGCCTGCTCCAGCCCGTGGTCGACCGGATCGACCGGCGCATCGACCGTCGGCTGCGCTCGGCCGACCGGCAGATCGAAAACCTCCGCCAGGAGCTGCGCCGCACGCAGGAGCAGCTGTCCGAGCACCACAGCCGGCCCTTCTCGTACGACCTGCTCTACGGCAAGGACGGCCGGCTGAACGACCGGATGCCCAGCCGTGAGATGTTCCGGAAGCTCTCGGACGAGATCGCCGCGGTGGCCGGTCGTCCGGGGGCCTGGACCGAGACCGCCCAGGCCTTCCGGACCCTGGTGGAGCTGGAGTCGCGAGGGGTGGGCCGGATCGCCGGCTCCACGGCCAACATCCTCGGCAAGCTGACCACGACACCGCTGCTGGGTCCGCCGAACGGGGAGATCCTGGAGATCGGCACCCTGTACGGGCTGTTCGCGGGTGGGATGGCGCGGCAGATCCTGCGGCGCGGGCTCGCGTACCAGCTCACCATCGTCGACCCGATCGCACCGGTGCAGCTGCAGCCCGGCGTGGAGATCACCCGCGACCCGTCGGGAACGCCCATCACGGAGGACATCGTGCGGGCGAACCTGCGGTACGCGGGTGTGGACCCCGAGCGGCTCCGGCTGCACCGCGGCTTCTCACAGGATCCTGACGTCCGGGAGGCGCTCTCCGACCGGCGCTATGGCGTGATCGTGATCGACGGTGACCACTCCAGCGAAGGGGTGGCGCGGGACCTTGAGTGGGCCGAGAAGATCGCGGCCACCGGCGCGATCGTGGTGCTCGACGACTACGGCGACGGCCGCTGGCCCGGGGTCCAGGAAGCGGCCGACGCCCACCTGGCCGGGCACACCCGGATGAAGCTGGTGGGCCGCGTCTCCACCAGCGCCTTCCTGCGCGCCGGCTGAGACCCGGGGCGGGACTCAGGGGAGGCGCAGGAATTCCGGCGGCACCGCGTCCGCCAGCCACACGCCGTTGGCGCTGACCCGGAAGACGTGACCGGCCCGGTGCATCGCGCCGGCGGCCACGGACAGGACGACGGGGCGGCCCCGCCGGGCCCCCACCCGGGTCGCGGTGTCGCGGTCCGGCGACAGGTGCACGTGGTGGCGCCGCATCGGCAGCAGGCCCTCGGCGCGGATCGCGTCGAGGGCGGCTGCGACGGTGCCGTGATAGAGGTACTCGGGCGGTTCGGCGGCCGGCAGGGCGAGGTCCACGGTGACGGTGTGCCCCTGGCTGGCCCGGATCCGGGACCCCTCGACGGCGAACCGCTTCTTGTCGTTGGCGGCCACGACGTGGTCGAGCTCGGACCGGCTGAAGGCGAAGCCGTGGGCCGCGGCCGCGGCGATCAGCGCGTCGATCTCCACCCAGCCCTGCGGGTCGAGCGCCAGTCCGATCCGTTCCGGCTGGTGCCGCAGGTGCTTCGAGACATATTTCGACACCTTCACGGCGCGTCGTTCGTCCATACGGCCAGCGTGCCCGCCCGGGGCCGCGGTCCACCACGCCTTTTCCGCGGCGGGCAGGCTCTATCGCACTTCCAAGATACGGAATACATTTTCCGTTGACGGAGTCGACCGTCCCCACCGACCTGCCTCGAAGGGGGAATCCCCATGCCCGCACCCGCCCCACTGCCGCGCCGGGCCGCCGCCGAGTTCACCGGCACCGCTGCCCTGCTCGCCATCGTGGTCGGATCCGGCATCCAGGCCGCCGCGCTCACCCACGACACCGGCGTCGCCCTGCTCGCCAACTCGGCCGCCTCCGCCATCGGCCTCGGCCTGATCATCACCCTCTTCGGGCCGCTCTCCGGCGCCCACCTCAACCCGGTGGTCACCCTCACCGCCTGGTGGACCCGCCGCTCCGGCGCCGCCGGCCTCACCGGCCGCGAAGCCCTCGCCTACACCGCTGCCCAGACCGCCGGCGCCATCAGCGGCGCCCTGCTCGCCGAGACCATGTACGGCCGCACCCCCGGCACCCTCGCCACCCAGACCCGCGACGGCGGACACCTGATGATCGGCGAGATCGTCGCCACCGCCGGACTCGTCCTGGTCATCGAAGGACTCGGCCGCATCGGCCGCCCCCGGCTCGTCCCCGCCGCCGTCGCCCTCTACATCGCCGCCGCGATCTGGTTCACCTCCTCCGGATCCTTCGCGAACCCGGCGGGCACCATCGGACGCGCCTTCACCGACTCCTTCACCGGAATCGCCCCCGGATCACTGCCCGGCTTCGTCCTGGCCCAGCTCGCCGGCGGCGCAGCCGGCCTGGCCCTGTCGGCCCTGCTCTACGGACACCGGACCCCGGCCGTCGACGTGGCTCCGATCAACGCCGCCTACAAGGCAGTCAGTTAAAGTAATCCACAGCCGGACTATCTTATCCACAGCCGTTTTGCCGGGGAATGTCGGCGATTGTGTGATCGGTGGCGGGCCCGCCTGTGGGTAAGTCACCCGTCCCGTCGACGCGCCAGATCGTTCATGGTGCGGGCCTGGAGCTCACGCTCGGTCGCCGCCCGGACGAACGCCGCGACATGATCCGGGCCCACCAGCTCCTGCACCGCCCGAACCGTCTCGGCGGGCAGGGCCACCGGGGCCGGGCCCGCCGGCGCGGGCGGCCGGCCCGGCGCCCCCAGATGCTGCTGCAGGTGCCGCGTCGCGAACAGCCGCATCGCCCGGGCCAGCTCGGCGTCCACGGTCTGCTGCGCCAGCGGCCGAAGCCGCCGCACCATCGCCGCCGCCTCGGTGGCCGCCGCATCCGTCAGCGGAACCTCCTCCGCGCAGCCGTCGACGGCGTGCACCCCCAGGTAGCGGGCGAAGACGTGCTCGGTCGTGAACTCCAGGAACCGCGAGGCGATGCTCTCCACCTGCCCCCGCAGCTCCCGCAGATGACCCGTGATCGCATGCAGCGGCACCCCCGCCGCATGCAGCTCCGCCGCAACGGCGAGCTCCTGCGGGCTGGGCACCAGGAACTCGTCCACCCGCCCCGGGATCCGCTCCAGCACCCCCAGCTCCACCGCCTCGTCCACGGCCCGATCGTCCGGCCGGCCGCCGAACCGCTCGTCCAGCTCGTCCCGGCTGATCCGGGCCGCCTCCTCGTCGGTCCACGGCCCGTGCACCTCGGCGACCAGACCGAGCACCCCGCCCAGACCCCGCCCCGCGTCCCACGCCTCCAGCAGCTCCTTGATGGACGCCAGGGTGTAGCCGCGGTCCAGCAGATCGGCGATCTGCCGGAGCCGCGCCAGATGGGTGTCCCCGTACACGTTGGAACGCCCCCGCCGCTCGGGCCGCGGCAGCAGTCCGCGGTCCTGGTACGCCCGGATCGTCCGCACCGTCGCACCACTGTGGTGCGCCAGATCCTCGATCCGGTACTCGGCTACCGCCTGATCGGACAATCCCACTCCCTAGCCACCGGCTCTACGACAACGCGGCACGGCCCACCGTGCGCCCGCCACGGCCCGGACGGCCGGCGAGGCGGCCGGGCACGCCACGGGCCTGCGCGGCGAACCCTCCTGCGAGGGATGGTACGACTGCCGCAAGAAGCCGGGTATGCCCGTGCCGCGCTCGGCCGTACGGGCTCACGGCCGCAGCCTCACAGCCGAGGTTCCATCCGGGCGAGGGCGCGCAGCGCGCGGGGCGTGAACCGCGACATCCGCAGGGCGCCGCGGGACTCCGGAGTCACCGGGACCACCGCGGTGTTCCGCACGACGGCCCGCAGGATCGCGTCGGCGACCTTCTCCGGCGGGAAGTTGCGCAGCCCGTACAGCCGCGAGGACCGCTGCTGCTTGCGCTTCTCCTCGGCCGCGTCGCTGCCCGCGAACCGGGTGGTGGCGGTGATGTTGGTGTTCACGATCCCGGGGCAGATCGCGGACACCCCGATCGACTTGCCGGCCAGCTCGGCGCGCAGGCAGGCGCTGAGCATCAGCACCGCCGCCTTGGAGGTGCTGTAGGCGGGCAGGGACCGGGAGGGCAGGTAGGCGGCGGCGGACGCGGTGTTCACGATGTGCCCGCCCTGGCCGCGGTCGGCCATCTGGCGGCCGAATATCCGGCAGCCGTGGATGACCCCCCACAGATTGACGTCGAGGACCTTCTTCCAGTCCTCGGCGGTGGTGTCGAAGAAGGACCCGGACAGCCCGATCCCGGCGTTGTTGACCAGGACGTCCACGATTCCGTACTCGGCGGCGACCTTCGCGGCGAGCTTCTCCATGGCCTGCTCGTCGCTGACGTCGGTCACCTCGCCCCAGGCCTCCTGGGCGCCCAGGAGCCGGGCCATCTCGGCCGTCCTGGCGGCACCTTCCGCGTCCCGGTCGACGGCCACCACCCGGGCGCCCGCCTCGGCGAAGGCGAAGGCCGTGGCCCGCCCGATGCCGCTCGCGGCGCCCGTCACCAGCACCAGCCGCCCGCCGAAGCGGTCGGCGTACCGGCCGCCCGCGCTGTCCGGGCGGGCCGTGACACCGCTCGGCGCGACCACACCGGCCGCCTGCCCCGCTCCGCGGTCCTCGTGCGCGTCGACGAACCCGGCGATCCACGCGGCCACCTGGTCGGGACGGCTGCGCGGGATCCAGTGCTTGGCATCCAGGGTGCGGCGGCGCAGGTGGGGCGCCCACTGCTCCAGGTCGTCGTAAAGGCGCTCGGAGAGGAAGGCGTCCCCGGTCGGGGTGATCAGCTGGACGGGTGCGTGCGCGTACGCGTCCGGGCGCGGCCGGCGCAGCCGGGGCCGGATGTTGTCCCGGTAGAGCCAGGCGCCGTGGGCCGCGTCGGACGGCAGCGAGGCCGTCGGATAGCCGTCGGCGGGCAGTTTCTCCACCCGCTGCATGAGCGCCGGCCACCGCTTGCCGAGCGGTCCCCGCCAGGCCAGTTCCGGGAGCACCGGCGTGTGGAGCATGTACACGTACCAGGACTTGGCGCCCTGGCCGAGGAGCTGGGCGGTGCGTCGCGGGGTGGGCCGCGACATCCGCTTCTTGATCCAGTGGCCGAAGTGGTCGAGGGACGGCCCGGACATCGAGGTGAAGGAGGCGATCCGGCCCTCGGTGCGGCGCACCGTCACGAACTCCCAGCCCTGGACGGAGCCCCAGTCGTGGCCGACCAGGTGCACCGGCCGGTCCGGGCTGACGGCGTCGGCCACGGCGAGGAAGTCGTCGGTCAGCTTCTCCAGCGTGAACCCGCCGCGCAGCGGCTGCGGGGCGCTGGAACGGCCGTGCCCGCGGACGTCGTAGAGCACGACGTGGAAGCGGTCGGCCAGCCGCTCGGCCACACCCGACCAGACCTCCTTGCTGTCGGGGTAGCCGTGCACCAGCAGTACGGTCGGCCGGGACGCGTCGCCGAGTTCGGCGACGCACAGCTCCACGCCACCGGTCGACACCCAGCGCTCCCGCGCATCCTTCAGAGCCGCCATGCTCACGCCGCCTTCCCCTCTGCCCAGCGCCGCACGTGCGGCAGGTCGTCGTCCAGCCAGAATGCGCTCTCCTCGGGATCCCGGGAATCGGTGACCACGAGGAGTTCCTCGAACTTGGCGCCGGTGCCGCGGAACCCGAGGTGGGGTTCGACCGCCCACAGGCCCGGCTGCGGCGGGTGGTCGGAGAACGTGTACGGGCTCCACAGCGGCGACCAGCCCTCGCGGTGGCCGTGCAGCGCGTCGCTCGCCAGCCCCTTCAGGGACTGCGTGCCGAATCCGAACACGGTGGGAGACCAGCGCCGCTCCGGGACCCGGCCCACCTTGTGCGCGATCACGCCGAACGGATAGGCGCGGTGCCGGTTCGCGTACCCCTGCCGGGTCATGAGGCGTTCGACGTCCTCGTAGATCTCCCGCAGCGGCCGCCGCTCCCGCACCTCGGCGAGGATCAGCGCGCGGTGCTCCTGGAGGTCGTCCATGAGCCGGTCCTGCACGGGATTGAGCCCGAGGCTGCCGGAGTAGCCGACGTCGGCGGCGTACCCGCGGTGGATCGGGGCCATGTCGAGGATGAACGGCATCCCCGGCTCCAGGCGCCGGCCGGTGGGGAAGAACTGCAGGGGTATCCGGAAGTTCACGAACGCCGTCCGGTCGCCGAACCAGGCGAACGGCCGGTGGAACCAGTCCCGTACGCCGCGCTCGTGCAGCCAGTCGCGCTGCATCCGGGCCGCCTCGCGCTCGGTCACACCGGGCTTGAGCTGCCCGGCGACCGCTTCGGCGCACGCGTAGGCGAGCCGCTGCACTTCCTTGAATCCCCGCAGTTCCGGGGAGATCCGGTCCCCGACTGCTGACGCCCTACCGGCCATGCCACCCGCCCGTCCGTGTAGCCGTACCCGCCCGTAACTTGCCACTGATGAATGTGACAATGCCTGGAGATCACGTCAAGAGCCCTGCACAGACCTGTGGAAAACTCATGGCGCCCGCCCTTCCCCTGTCACTCTTGCGGGCAGGCCCCTTACGGGCACGTACGCCTGAAGGCTGACAAGGTCCGGCCTCCAGGTCTGACGCTCGCCGCCGGTCGCGCCACTACCTTCGAAACGTGACTGTCATCGCGACCGAAAGCCTGAGCAAGCGGTACACCAAGGTGACCGCCCTCGACCGGCTCTCCCTCGACATCGGGCCTGGTGTGACCGGCCTGGTGGGCGCAAACGGAGCCGGCAAGTCCACGCTGATCAAGATTCTGCTGGGACTGTCCCCCGCCACCGAGGGCCGCGCCGCCGTGCTCGGACTGGATGTCGCCACTCATGGCAGCGCCATCCGTGAGCGGGTCGGATACATGCCCGAGCACGACTGCCTGCCGCCCGACGTCTCGGCCACCGAGTTCGTCGTGCACATGGCGCGGATGTCCGGGCTGCCCCCGACCGCCGCCCGTGAGCGGACCGCGGACACCCTGCGCCACGTCGGCCTCTACGAGGAGCGGTACCGACCCATCGGCGGCTACTCGACCGGCATGAAGCAGCGGGTCAAGCTGGCCCAGGCGCTCGTCCACGACCCGCAGCTGGTGCTGCTCGACGAGCCGACCAACGGCCTCGACCCGGTCGGCCGCGACGAGATGCTCGGCCTGATCCGCCGCATCTACACCGACTTCGGGATCTCGGTGCTCGTCACCTCGCACCTGCTCGGCGAGCTGGAGCGGACCTGCGACCACGTCGTGGTCGTCGACGGCGGCAAGCTGCTGCGCTCCAGCTCCACCAGCGACTTCACCCAGACCACCGCCACCCTGGCGGTCGAGGTGACCGACTCCGACACCCACCCGGACGGCACCCGCGCCCTGCGCGAGGCCCTCGGCGCCGCCGGCGTCACCCTGCACGCCGGTGAGGAGCAGGGCCTGCCCGGCGCCGGCCACATCCTCCTGGTCGAGGCCGCCGGCGAGGAGACGTACGACATCGTCCGCGACACCGTCGCGGGCCTCGGCCTCGGCCTGGTCCGGATGGAACAGCGCCGCCACCACATCGCGGAGGTCTTCCGCGAGGACGCGCAGGCGCTCCCCGACCAGCAGTCCGCCCAGCGCGCCGCCGCCTGGGCCGCGAACACCGCGGCCACCGCACACGCAGCTCGGAAGGGAGCCGGTTCCGATGGCGCCTGAGGCCTCCACCCAGATCCACAACATCGGCTACCGGTCGTACGAAGGCACCCGCCTCGGCCGCGCCTACGCCCGCCGCTCGCTGTACTCGCAGTCCCTGCGCGGCGCCTACGGACTCGGCCGCTCGGCCAAGTCCAAGGTGCTGCCGATGCTGCTCTTCGCGGTGATGTGCCTGCCCGCTGCGATCATCGTCGCGGTGGCCATCGCGGTGCCCGGCTCGACGGACCTGCCGCTGAAGTACACGTCGTACGCCCTCTACCTGCAGATGGTGATCGGCCTGTACCTCGCCTCGCAGGCCCCGCAGTCGGTCTCCCGCGACCTGCGCTTCAAGACCGTGCCGCTGTACTTCTCGCGGCCGATCGAGCGCGTCGACTACGTGGTCGCCAAGTACGCGGCCATGGTGTCCGCGCTCTTCCTCCTGACCGCGGCGCCCCTGCTCGTCATGTACATCGGTGCGCTGCTGGCCAAATTCGACTTCGCGGACCAGACGAAGGGGTTCGCCCAGGGAATGGTCTCGGTGCTGCTGCTCTCGCTCCTCTTCGGTGGAATCGGCCTGGTCATGGCCGCGCTCACGCCGCGGCGCGGCTTCGGTGTCGCCGCGGTGATCGCCCTCCTGGTGATCCCGTACGGCGCCGTCTCGGCGGTCCAGGGAGTCGCGTACGAGACCGGCAACACGGGCGCCATCGAGTGGATGGGCCTGTTCTCCCCGATCACGCTGATCGACGGGGTGCAGACCGCCTTCCTCGGCGCCACCTCGGCCTTCCCCGGCGGTGACGGTCCCTCGGCCGGCGTCGGCGCCGTCTACCTGCTGGTCGTGTTCGCCCTCATCGCCGGCTCGTACGCCGCCCTGATGAGCCGTTACCGGAAGGCCGGACTGTGACCATCATCGACATCGACCACGCTTCCCGCTGGTTCGGCAATGTCGTCGCCGTCAACGACGTGACGATGCGGATCGCCCCCGGAGTGACCGGACTGCTCGGCCCGAACGGCGCCGGCAAGTCCACCCTCATCAACATGATGGGCGGCTTCCTCGCCCCGTCGACCGGAACCGTCACCCTCGACGGCGCCCCGATCTGGCGCAACGAGCAGGTGTACAAGCACATCGGCGTCGTGCCCGAGCGCGAGTCGATGTACGACTTCCTCACCGGCCGCGAGTTCGTCGTCGCCAACGCCGAGCTGCACGGCCTCGACGAGCGGGCCGCGCAGCGCGCCCTCGCCACCGTCGAGATGGAGTACGCGCAGGACCGCAAGATCGCCACGTACTCCAAGGGCATGCGGCAGCGCGTGAAAATGGCCTCGGCGCTCGTCCACGACCCGTCCGTGCTGCTGCTCGACGAGCCGTTCAACGGCATGGACCCGCGCCAGCGCATGCAGCTGATGGACCTGCTGCGGCGGATGGGCGACGAAGGCCGCACCGTCCTGTTCTCCTCGCACATCCTGGAGGAGGTCGAGCAGCTCGCCTCCCACATCGAGGTGATCGTCGCCGGCCGGCACGCCGCCTCCGGTGACTTCCGCAAGATCCGCCGCCTGATGACGGACCGCCCGCACCGCTACCTGGTCCGGTCCTCCGACGACCGCGCACTCGCCGCGGCCCTGATCGCCGACCCGTCCACCGCAGGGATCGAGGTGGACCGGACCGAGGGCGCACTGCGCATCCAGGCGGTCGACTTCGGGCGCTTCACCGCGCTCCTCCCCAAGGTGGCCCGGGAGCACGGCATCCGGCTGCTGACGGTCTCGCCCTCCGACGAGTCCCTCGAGTCGGTCTTCTCCTATCTCGTAGCGGCCTGAAGGAGCTGGCATCGATGTACAACCCCACGGTTGCCCGGCTCACCTACCGGGCCCTGCTCGGCCGGCGCCGCGCGCTCATCCTCTTCGCACTCCCGGCGCTGCTGGTGCTCATCGCCATCGCCGTCCGCGCCCTCACCGGCGTCGACGACCGGGTGGCGGCCGGACTCCTCGGCGGCTTCGCGCTCGCCACGATGGTGCCGCTCATCGGCGTCATCGCCGGCACCGGCGCGATCGGCCCCGAGATCGACGACGGCTCGATCGTCTACCTGCTCGCCAAGCCGGTGAAGCGCCCCACGATCATCATGACCAAGCTGATCGTCGCGATCGCCGTCACCATGGTCTTCTCCGCGGTGCCCACCCTGATCGCGGGCTACATCCTCAACGGCAACGGACAGCAGATCGCCGTCGCCTACACGATCGCGGCCCTCGTCGCATCGATCGCCTACAGCGCGCTGTTCCTGCTGCTGGGCACCGTCAGCCGCCACGCGGTGGTCTTCGGCCTGGTCTACGCCCTGGTGTGGGAGTCCCTGTTCGGCAGCCTGGTGCCCGGCGCCAAGACGCTGAGCGTCCAGCAGTGGGCTCTGGCCCTCGCCGAGAAGGTCAGCGGGGAAGGCTCCATCGACTCCGCCGTCGGCCTCCCCACCGCGGCGATCCTGCTCGCCGTGGTCACCGTCGCGGCCACCGTGTTCGCCGGCCAGAAGCTGCGCCGCCTGACCCTGGCGGGCGAGGAGTAGGCCTCCCGCGCACCCCGAACCCCCGTGCCCCGCCTGGTACGTATACCGGGCGGGGCACGGCGTTGCGCGTCATGATCGGCACATGATGCTGCACCCCGAGCCCGAGCCTTCCAGGCCGTTGCGGTCCTGGGTGCGCTCGTCGCCCGGTACGCACATATGGCTGCTGATCATCGCCGTCACCAGCGTCATCGTGGCACTCACCCCCGACCACCTCGACCACGTCCTGCTGCACCGCAACAGCAGCAACATCCACGAGCTCGTCAAGCACCCGGTGCGGTCCCTGCTGACCAGCGCGTTCTGGATCGAGAACCCAGCCTCACTCGCGCTGTACGCGGTCCTCTTCGAGCTCTTCCACGCTCCGGTCGAACGCTGGCTCGGCACCCTGAGGTGGCTGACCATCGTCGCGACGGCCCATGTCACGGCGACCCTGATCAGCCAGAACGTGGTCCTGATGGCGATCCGCGACCACCGGGCCCCGCGGAGCATGGCGCATGTCGTGGACATCGGGGTGAGTTACGGGCTCGCCGCCGCCGTCGGCGTCCTCACGTACCGGCTGCCCGGCCCCTGGCGCTGGCTCTACCTCGGCGGCGCCGTCGCGTTCTTCGCGCTGCCGTTGCTGACCGGCGGCACGTTCACCGACCTCGGCCACGCGATCTCGCTGGCCATCGGTCTGCTGGCCTGGCCCCTCACCCGGCACCCGCAGCCTGTTTCACGTGAAACATAGCCATGGCGGTCCGTGCTCGGCCGCGCCCCCGGCTCCTGCGCCCGGCCGAAATTCATTGGTCTGCGGCTTTCGGGAGGGGCAGAGTGGATGACGCGGGGAGAAACAAGAAGTCCGGGGCAGCCACTTCGAGCGCGCCGAGAGGCGCGGGCTGCCCCGGACTTCCCTGAGTCCGGGCTGCGGATCCTGTCCTGACGGATCCCTCCGGTGGTGCTCAGGCGCCGAGCAGGCGCTCCAGCACGACGGCGATGCCGTCCTCTTCGTTCGAGGTCGTGGTCTCGTCGGCCACGGCCTTCAGTTCACGGTGGGCGTTGGCCATGGCCACGCCGTGCGCGGACCAGGCGAACATCGGGATGTCGTTGGGCATGTCGCCGAAGGCGATCGTCTCGGCCGCCTTCACCCGCAGCCGCCGCGCCGCCAGCGAGAGACCCGTGGCCTTGCTCAGGCCGAGCGGGAGGATCTCCACCACGCCCGGGCCGGCCATCACGATGTCCACGAGGCTGCCCACCACCTGGCGGGCGGCCTGGGTGAGCGCGTCGTCGTCGAGTTCCGGGTGCTGGATGTAGAGCTTGTTGAGCGGAGCCGCCCACACCTGCGTCGTGTCCTTGAGGAACACGTGCGGCAGCGGGCCTTCCTGCACCCGGTAGCCGGGGCCCACCAGGACTTCGCCGTCCAGACCGTC
Organism: Streptomyces sp. NBC_00239; assembly: GCF_036194065.1. Lineage (NCBI taxonomy): Bacteria > Bacillati > Actinomycetota > Actinomycetes > Kitasatosporales > Streptomycetaceae > Streptomyces > Streptomyces sp. NBC_00239. The sequence continues at coordinate 4,310,295 of NZ_CP108095.1, forward strand.
ACGGCTGGCGGCCAACGCCACCGGACCCATCTCGCTCTCGATCTTGGCCAGCGCCAGGCCGGCCAGCTGGCGGTCCAGCGTGACCGAGGTCAGCAGCCTGTGCGCACCGGCGTCGTAGAGCTGGGCGCCCTGGCCGCACACCGCGAGTCCCTGGTACTCCAGATCGTCGAGGATGTGCCGGGTCCAGGCCACGGACCGGCCGGTGACGATGATGTGCGCCGCGCCCGCCGCGGTGGCCGCGACGAGCGCTTCACGGGTGCGTTCCGAGACCGTGCCGTCGCCACGCAGGAGCGTGCCGTCGAGGTCCGTGGCGACGAGCCGGTACGGGAAGCTCACTTGGCGATCGGCTCCAGCAGCTCGCGGCCGCCCAGGTAGGGGCGGAGCGCCTCGGGGACCCGGACCGAACCGTCGGCCTGCTGGTGGTTCTCCAGGATGGCCACGATGGTGCGAGGCACGGCGCACAGCGTGCCGTTGAGCGTCGCCAGCGGCTGCACGGTGCTCTTGCCGTTGACGTTCTCGCGCATGCGCACCGACAGGCGGCGGGCCTGGAAGCCGTTGCAGTTCGAGGCGGAGGTCAGCTCTCGGTACTTGCCCTGGGTGGGGATCCACGCCTCGCAGTCGAACTTGCGGGAGGCGGAGGAGCCGAGGTCGCCGGTGGCGACGTCGATCACCTGGAAGGGCAGCTCCAGGGAGCTGAGCCACTGCTTCTCCCAGGCGAGCAGACGCTGGTGCTCGGCCTCGGCGTCGTCGGGGGCGACGTAGGAGAACATCTCCACCTTGTCGAACTGGTGGACGCGGAAGATGCCGCGGGTGTCCTTGCCGTACGTGCCCGCCTCGCGGCGGAAGCAGGGGGAGAAGCCGGCGTACCGCAGGGGCAGCTTGTCGGCGTCGATGATCTCGTCCATGTGGTACGCGGCGAGCGGGACCTCGGAGGTGCCGACCAGGTAGTAGTCGTCCTTCTCCAGGTGGTACACGTTCTCCGCGGCCTGACCGAGGAAACCGGTGCCCTCCATGGCGCGCGGGCGGACCAGCGCCGGGGTCAGCATGGGGATGAAGCCGGCCTCGGTGGCCTGGGCGATCGCCGCGTTGACGAGCGCGAGCTCCAGCAGCGCGCCGACACCGGTGAGGTAGTAGAAGCGGGAGCCGGAGACCTTGGCGCCGCGCTCGACGTCGATGGCGCCCAGCGCCTCGCCGAGTTCGAGGTGGTCCTTGGGCTCGAAGCCCTCGGCCGCGAAGTCGCGGATGGTGCCGTGCGTCTCCAGGACGGTGAAGTCCTCCTCGCCGCCGACCGGCACGTCCGGGTGGACGATGTTGCCGAGCTGCAGGAGCAGCTTCTTGGCGACCTCGTCGGCCTCGTTCTGCTCGGCCTCGGCGGACTTCACGTCGGCCTTCAGCTGCTCGGCCTTCTTCAGCAGCTCCGCCCGCTCCTCCGGAGAGGCCTTCGGGATGAGCTTGCCGAGCGACTTCTGCTCGTTGCGCAGTTCGTCGAAGCGCACGCCGGAAGACCTGCGGCGCTCATCGGCGGAGAGCAGGGCGTCGACAAGATCGACGTCCTCTCCACGAGCACGCTGGGAGGCGCGAACACGGTCGGGGTCTTCACGGAGCAGCCGGAGGTCAATCACCCCTCCAGGCTACCGGCCTGGGGTTCGCGGACTCACATCGATATCACGCTGCGTGTCGCTATGTCCTAATTGCGGTAAATGGAAAACTGGACGCGTGTGGCCTGATCGCGACCCTCACGGGAAAGTCAATAAACCCCACCTCATTCCCCGAAAAGGGGCACGATAGGGCGACCCCGTGGACGGGGGTCGGGTGTGGACGCCTTGGGGCGGCGGGGTCGCGGACCGCTCGTTGTCCACAGGAATTGTGGTGACCGGCTTTGTTATCCACAGCCTGTGGGGGCGCTCTGTGGATGCGGGAATTGATCATTCCGGGTCGGGTGGCGGGCCGGGGCATTCCTTGTTCAAACCTGGCTCAGACACTCATTCGGGTGGGAATGCCTCGCCCCAAAGAGTTGATCAACGGCACGCGGGTGACGTCGTTCGCCTCGCGGGACCCGGGAGTTCACCAACGCCGAACGGCCGATTTGTCGACCATGTCGGCCCTCCGTGTCGACTTGTCCCCAGGTCGAGCAGGCCACCTGTGGATAACTCTGTGGATAGTGTGGGCCTGAGCTCGCGTCGGTCCAGGACCGCCTCCCCGGACCGGCGGAAACCGATGGTGACCCGCCCCGGGGGTGGCTCAGCCCCGCCCGTCCAGGCAGCGGGTCAGCCAGTCGGAGGCGGCGGTGAAGTCGCCGTCCGAGGTGCCCGGCCGCGGCGCGCGCACCTCGGGAAGGCTCACGCCCGCCCGCGGGTACGAGCCGAGGAAGCGGACGTTGGGGCAGGTGCGCTTGAGGCCCATCAGGGCCTCGCTGACCCGGCGGTCCGAGATGTGGCCCTCGGCGTCCACGGCGAAGCAGTAGTTGCCGATGCCCTCGCCCGTCGGCCGGGACTGGATCAGCATCAGGTTCACCCCGCGGACCGCGAATTCCTGGAGCAGCTCCAGCAGTGCACCGGGGTGGTCCTCGCCGAGCCAGATGACCACGGAGGTCTTGTCGGCGCCGGTGGGCGCCGCGGGCCGGGCGGGCCGGCCCACCAGGACGAAGCGGGTCTCCGCGTTCTCCGCGTCGTGGATCTCGGTGACGAGGGCTTCGAGGCCGTAGGTGGCCGCGGCGAACTCGCCGGCGAAGGCCGCGTCGTAGCGGCCCTCCTGGACCAGCCGGGCGCCGTCCGCGTTCGACGCGGCCGACTCCCACACGGCGTCCGGGAGGTTCGCCCGCAGCCAGTTGCGCACCTGCGGCTGTGCCACCGGGTGCCCGGTCACCGTTTTGATGTCCGACAGCTTCGTGCCCGGCCGCACCAGCAGCGCGAACGCGATCTTCAGCAGCACCTCGCGGTAGATCATCAGCGCTTCGCCGGACGCGAGCTCGTCGAGGGTCGCGGTGACCCCGCCCTCCACCGAGTTCTCGATCGGCACGAGCGCCGCGGCGGCTTCCCCGTTGCGCACCGCGTCGAGTGCCGCCGGCACCGACACCATGGGGACGAGCTCGCGCGTGGCGGCTTCCGGCAGCGTGCGGAGGGCGGCCTCGGTGAAGGTGCCCTCGGGGCCGAGATACGTGAAACGGGTCGCGGACATGAGATCAGCGTAGTGCGATCCGCCGGAGCGCCCGCGGGACCGTTCACGCTTCGAGAAGCCGCTGCCCCACGAACTCGCCCGCCCGCGGGCCGCCCGGCACGGCGTACAGGCCGCTCGCCTCGTGCCGGATGAAGGCGGACAGCGCGTCCCCCCGGTCGAGCTTGCGCTGGACCGGCACGAAGCCGCGCATCGGGTCGGCCTGCCAGCAGATGAAGAGCAGACCGGCGTCCGGGACGCCGTCCGGCCCGATCCCGTCGTGGTACGAGAACGGCCGGCGCAGCATCGCCGCGCCGCCGTTCTGCTCGGGCGCGGAGATCCGGGCGTGCGCGTTGGCCGGGATGACCGCCTTGCCGTCCGGGCCGATCTTGTCGAGATCCATCTCGGTTTTCTCGGTGCCGCCGGTCAAGGGTGCGCCGTCGGCCTTGGTGCGGCCGATGACCTTCTCCTGCTTGCCGAGCGGCAGCTTCTCCCAGTCGTCGAGCAGCATCCTGATCCGGCGCACGACCGCGTACGAGCCGCCGGCCATCCACGCCTGCCCGTCCGGGGAGCCCGTTTCGGGGACGAAGATCCGCTTGTCGAAGTCGGGCTCCTGCGGCTTCGGGTTGCCCGTGCCGTCGATCTGGCCCATCAGGTTCCGGGCGGTCATCGGCGTGCCGGTGGCGCCGGGTGAGCGGTTGAAGCCGTTCATCTGCCAGCGGACCCTGGCCGCGTCCCCGGCGTCCTTCTGGATCGCCCGCAGCGCGTGGAAGGCGACCAGGGCGTCGTCCGAGCCGATCTGGACCCACAGGTCTCCGTTGCTGCGCTTGGGGTCGAGCTGGTCGGAGGAGAAGTCCGGCAGCGGATCCAGTGCCACCGGGCGGCGGGCCGTCAGTCCGGTGCGGTCGAAGAAGGTGCGGCCGAAGCCGAACGTGACGGTCAGCGAGCAAGGTCCGGCGTCGAGTGCGATCCCGGTGTCGGCGGTGTCGGCGGGCTGCCCGGCCATGAGCCGGCTCGCGGTCCGCGACCAGCGGCGCATCAGGGCCGCGGCCTCCTTGCGGCCGGCCCCGGGGGCCAGGTCGAAGGCGACGACGTGGCCCTTGAGCTGGAGCGGCGTGGTGATGCCCGCTTGGTGGTCGCCGTGGAAGGCGACCTCGGTCGCCCCGAGGGCGGCGAGGGAACCGGCGGCCGGGCGTTGCGGGTCGCCGCTGTCGGAAACGGTGGAGTGGACCAGGGCGCCGCCGGTGGCGCCGAGCGCGAGCCCGGTCGCGCCGGCAGCGCCGACGGTGCCGAGCAGCCGGCGCCTGGAGATCTCGATGTCGGTCACATGCTCGGTCACGCGGGTCAGCCGATCTTCACGTTCTTGTTGACGGTGGTCTGGTCGATGTCGGAGGTCCGGACGGTCACGTCGATCCGCCAGGTGCCGGCCAGCGGCAGCTGGACGCCGGAGGAGGTCCAGTGGCCGCTGCCCGCGTGGTCGGGGACGAGTGGCAGGGGGCCGACGTCCTTGGCGGGCAGGGTGAAGGAGACCTTCACTTCCGGGGCGTCCAGCGGCTTGCCGTTGGGCCGGTCCAGCCACAGGTGCAGGGTGTTGGACCCGGTCCGGCCGGGGTCCAGCTGGAGTCGGGCGGTGCCCTTGCCGTCCTCGCCGCCGGTGTCGAAGGGCAGGGTGATCTTGATGGGCCGGTTGGGCACCGCGGGCGCTCCGGCGCTGCCCCTGCCGGTCTCCTGTTCGGCGGCCCGGCCCGGCTCGGTGCTGGTCAGGGTGGTGGCCACGGCGAGGAGTACGACGGCGACGGCGGCCTCGGCGAGGACCGAGCGGCGCAGTCCGGCCCGGTCGGGGTCGGCGTCGCGGGTCTTCTTCTCCAGGGCGGTGGCCTGGGCGGCGCGCTGCCGGGCCAGTTGGGCGGCCCTCTTGGGGTCCTGCGGGCCCTGCGGGTCCTGCGGGTCCTCGGGGACGGTGACCGGTTCGGGCTCGGGTGCGGGTTCGGGCTCGGTTGCGAGTGCGGCTGCGGGCTCCGCCTCGGCCGACGCCTTGGCCTCCGCCTCCGCCTCCGCCTCGGCCTTTGCCTCGGCCTCGGGCGATGTTTCACGTGAAACACGCTGCGTGACGATCTCGACCGCGGCGGGGGCCGCCCCCAGCCGTGCCGTCCACTGCCTCGACACGTACGCGACGCCCACGAGCACGACGATCAGTCCGACCTTGACGATCAGGAGCTTGCCGTAGTCGGTGCCCGTCAGGGCGGACCAGGTGCCGAGCTGGCGCCAGGACTGGTAGATGCCGGTCGCCACGAGGACGATCACGCTCGCGAAAGCGACCTTGGAGAACCGCTGGACCGCGGCCCGTTCGAGGTCGGGCACCCGGTAGAGGGCGACGAGGAGTGTGACGAGGCCGCCGAGCCACGCGGCGACCGCGAGCAGGTGGAAGATGTCGACGGGCATGGCGATGCCGGGCTGGATGCCGGTGGAGGCGTGTTCGGACAGCGCCCAGGTGGCGGCGATTCCGCCGGCCACGACGGTGCCTCCGATGGCGAGCCCGAAGGTCAGGTCGCTGGTTTCGTCGCGGGTAGGGGAGTCTCCGTCCACGGTGGCCGTCACGCCTCCGGCGTGCGGGGTGCCTGCCGCGGCGTCGGCCGCCTGGCGCCTGGCGTAGGCGCCGAACAGTACGGCGACGAAGAGTGCGGCCGCCCCGAGCAGCAGCAGTCGGGACACCAGCGAGGCGCCCGTCTTGGTTTCGAGGACGGCCTGGAGTCCGGTGAGGTCGAAGGCGTCGGCGAACTTCCCCGAGCCGGTGTACGGGGTGCGCAGCACCAGCATGGTCAGGGTCGCGGCGGTGAGTGCGGCCCAGCCGTAGAGGACCACGCGCTGTACGGCGCGGATGCCGGCGCCGCGCCGCCAGCAGAGCAGGACGAAGGCGGCGCCGCCGACCAGGAGGATGAAGCCCGCGTAGGCGACGTAGCGCGCGATGCCGTAGGCGAGGCCGACCGGGCCGCCGCCCGCTGCCTGGTCGGGCAGGACGACGGAGGTCTTGGAGGGGGCGCCGATGGAGAAGGTGAAGGCGCCCGAGATGGGGTGGCTGTCCGCGGACACGGCCTGCCAGGCCACCGTGTAGGTGCCGTTGGGCAGTCCGGAGTGGAGCACGACCGCGTGCTTGACGAGCGATCCTTCGCACAGGTTGCGCAGTTCGCCGGTGTCGACACGCTTTCCGGCCGGGTCCATGACCCGGATCGAATCGTCACCGAGGGCGACCTGTTCGGAGAACGAGAGGCTGACCTGGGCGGGGCCCGTGGCGACCACCGCCCCGTCCTTGGGGTCGCTCGCGGTCAGCGCGGCGTGCGCCGAGGCCGGTGCGGCCGCGGCGAGCAGCGTGCCCAGCAGGGCGGCGAGGACCAGCAGCAGCCGCAGGAGCGGTGCCGCAGGCGCGGGGGCGGGGGCGGTGGCCGTCATGGCGAGTCAGTCCCTCGTTCCGTCAGTGGTCGTTCCGTCAGTGGTTCTTCGGGTTGTGGGTCCGGTCCTTCACGTCGAGCTCGACCTTGACGGGGCCGGCCTTCTCGAAGTGCAGCTCGATGGCGACCTTGTCGCCGAGCTTCGGCTTGTTCTTCAGCCCCATGAACATGATGTGGCTGCCGCCCCGAGCCAGCTTGAGTTCGCCGTTGGCGGGCACGTCGAGGGACTTGACGTGCTGCATCTTCTGGTTCTTCGTCTCGTGGACCTGTACGTCGTCCGAGAGCGGGCTGGTCACCGACGTCAGCTTGTCGGCGGTGCCGGAGTCGTTCTTGACGACCAGGAAGCCGCCGGCCATGTCGGTGTTGAGGGGCTCGGGCATGAAGGCGCCGCTCACCGAGAGGTCCGGCTTGGCGTCCTTGTCCGCGTCAGAGGAGCAGCCCGATATCGCCAGTGCGGCCGTCAGGGAGAGTGCGGCGGCGATGAGGGTGGTGGTGCGGCGGTTCACGGGTTCTCTCCCTTGATGATCTTCGGCAGGTCCTTGGCGTAGTCGTCGACTGTGGTGTCCTCGCCGTACAGGACGTAGCCCTCGTCGGTTTTCGGGGAGAACGCGATGACCTGGGCGCCGTGCATGGAGACGACGCTGCCGTCGGCTTCCTTCTTGGCGGCCTCGATGCCGATGCCCATGGTGCGGGCGCCGGCCTGGATGGTTTTGAAGTCCCCGGTCAGTCCGATGAAGGACGGGTCCTGGGCCTTGAGCCATTTGTCGAGGGAGGCGGGGGTGTCCCGGTCCGGGTCGGTGGTGACGAAGACGACCTGGAGCCGGTCCTGGTCCGCCTTGGGGAGTGCCTTCTTCGCGGAGGCGATGTTGCCCATGGTCAGCGGGCAGACGTCGGGGCAGTGGGTGTAGCCGAAGTAGAGGAGCGTCGGCTTGCCCTTGGTCTGCTCGCGCAGGTTGAACTTCTTGCCGTGGGAGTCCGTCAGGACCATGTCCGGCTTGGCGAAGGGCCGGTCGATGACGGTTCCCCCCGTGGTCTTGGACGGGGTGCTGACGACGGCGACCGACGAGTCCTTGCCGGTGTCGCTGCTGCAGGCGGCGAGGGTGAGTGCAGCCGCCGCCGCGAGGGCGGCGGCTGTCACACGTGTGGTGCGCATGGAGAGATGTGTCCCTGGTGCCGGTGGTTCGGAAAAGTGCGGATCAGGAGGAGCGGCGGCGGGAGGCCACCCCGAAGGCCACGCCGGCGGCGCCGACGACGATGCCGGTGATGCCGAGCGCGCGGGCGGTGGTGTCGGAGCCCGCGGCCTCCGCCTTCTCGTCGTCGTGGCGGTCGTTCTTCGCGTCCTGGTTCTTCGCCGAGTCCGCGTCCTTGCCGCCGGTGGCGCCGCCGTGGTGGCCCTCGCCGCTGGCTTCGGTCAGCTTGAGGACGGGGGCCGGGTTCTGGGGCTCCTCGGCGCCTTCCTTGGTCTCCTCGATCCAGCGGACGACTTCGTTGTTGTCGTACGTCTGGATGGCCTTGAAGACCATCTGGTCGGCGTCTTCGGGGAGCTGTCCGACGGAGAGCGGGAACTGCTGGAAGCGGCCGGGGGCGATCTTTCCGCCGGTCCAGGTCACCTTGGTGACGGCTTCGGTGATCTGCTTGCCGTGGAGGTTGAGCGGCTTGGCGAGCTTGCTCTTGGTGACCTCGACGGTCCAGCCGGGCACGTCCTGCGGCATGACGGACGCGAGCGGGTGGTCGGCCGGGAAGCTGACCTCCAGCTTGGTGGTCGACGCCTTGTCGCGCTCGTTGGGGACCTTGAAGTTGATGGTGGCGTAGCCGCCCTTCTCGGCCTGGCCCGGCTGCACGCTGACGTGTGCGAAGGCGGGGCCGGCGAGCAGCAGGACGGATCCGGCGGCCAGGGCGGCGGCGACGGGTACGCGAGAGATCTTCATGGCGGAAAACTCCACTGGAAGCGGGGAACGGTGGGCCGCTCGCGGGTGCGCGCGGGCATACCGGCACCGCTGCTCCCGTGCCGGATGCCCGGTGGAGTCGAGTCGGTGCCGTGTCAGGCTGCGAGGACGAGTGCCGCGGGCGGCCCGCGCCTGATCACGGTGTGCTGGAGGGCTTCTCTGCCGGGGGATGCGGATGCCGTCCGCTCGTCGCGGGGCAGGGCCGGGGCCGGGTGGTCCGCGGCGAGGAGTCCCGCGCGCAGGGCGCGTACGAAGGCCAGTGCCGCGCGCAGCGGCCGTACGGGAGTGCCGTCGGCGGACAGGCGCAGCAGGCGTTCGAGAGCGAGGTCGCCGCGGCCGAGCAGCCAGCCCGCGGCCAGTGCGGCCAGCAGGTGGCCGAGGAGCATGGGCAGGGAGAGCAGGCCCGTGGCGGGTTCGGCGGCGGTGGCGGCGTGGCCTGCGTGGGCGTGTGTCTGGGCGAGCGCGGTGGCGGGGTCGATGCCGGCCGCGTCGAGTACTTCCCGGGCCCGTGCGGGTGTCAGGGGTATGGCGTTGCCGCCGCAGATCAGCCGTGCGGCCAGGTCGGCGAGCGAGCCGGCGGCCGGGTCGGCCGGTCCGGTGGTGTGCTGGCCGAGGCCGAACAGGGAGTGCAGGACCAGCTGTCCGCCCGCGAGTGCGCCGGTGATGCCGGGCAGTGAGCGGCGGCGGCCGGAGAACGGTGCTGCGCAGGCGAACACTCCGAGGAAGCCGAGGGCGAGGGCCCACAGCGGGACGGTCGCACAGGAGGCCACGGCGTGGCCCACCCCGGACAGCGCGACGCAGACCGCGGCGAACACCGCGGCCCTGATGAGCCGCGGTCCGGCTCCGGCGCGCATCAAGCGGGGGTGAGGCATGGCCGGGTCATCATCGCACTGCGCTCACGGCGTCCATACAGCAGGTCCGTAAGGTCCCATGCGTCCCGTTCGGCGCTTCCCTCTCACGGCCCAGCGGGGAAACGGCTTCCGGGCGCATACACCGGTGGATGAAGGGCGCGCGTCGGCCATTCGGGGGGTCTGTCGGCCGGCCGTGGCTTACCGGCTGCCGTGGGCGGCAATAGGTATCGGTATGAGCATCTGGTGGTCTCTCCACTTGCGGCGCGAAGCAGCGAGCGTTCCGCTCGCCAGGCGGTTGCTGCTCGGGACCATGGAGACCGCGGGGGTGGACCCGGAGATCTCCTATGACCTCTCGGTGGCGCTCACCGAGGCCTGTGCGAACGCCGTGGAGCACGGTGGCGCGGGGGCGGACCGCGTGGTGGCCGACGGCACCGAGGCGTATGACGTCACCGCGTACCTGGACGGGGACTGCTGCCGGATCGAGGTGGCGGACCGGGGGCCGGGCTTTCCGGCGCACGTGGGGTCCCGGCGCAAACCGTCCGGGGCTCTGCGGGAGAACGGGCGGGGCCTGTGCCTGATCGAGGAGCTCGCCGATCACGTCCTGTTCCGCAACCGGCCCGGGCGCGGTGCGGTGGTGAGCTTCGACAAGGTCTTGAAGTGGCGTGAGGGCGCACTGTTGAAGGTGTCGTGAGGTGCAGTTGCGGTGTTTCACGTGAAACACCGCCGGCCGGGCCCCTCGGGGCCCGGCCGGCGGTGCGTGAAGGGTGTCAGCCCTTGAGGCGGGCCATCCAGGCCTCGACCTCGTCGGACTTCCGGGGCAGGCCGGCGGAGAGGTTCCGGTTGCCGTCCTCGGTGACGAGGATGTCGTCCTCGATCCGGACGCCGATGCCGCGGTACTCCTCGGGCACGGTCAGGTCGTCGGCCTGGAAGTAGAGACCGGGCTCGACCGTGAGGCACATGCCGGGCTCCAGCGTGCCTTCGACGTAGGACTCGGTGCGCGCGACGGCGCAGTCGTGGACGTCCATGCCGAGCATGTGACCGGTGCCGTGCAGGGTCCAGCGGCGCTGCAGGCCGAGTTCCAGGACGCGCTCCACCGGGCCTTCGAGGAGGCCCCACTCGACGAGCTTCTCGGCGAGGACGCGCTGCGAGGCGTCGTGGAAGTCGCGGAACTTGCCGCCGGGCTGCACGGCCGCGATGCCGGCTTCCTGGGACTCGTAGACCGCGTCGTAGATCTTGCGCTGGATGTCGGTGTACGTGCCGTTGATGGGCAGCGTGCGGGTGACGTCGGCGGTGTAGAGGGTGGTGGTCTCCACGCCGGCGTCGAGCAGCAGCAGGTCGCCGGAGCGGACCGCGCCGTCGTTGCGGACCCAGTGCAGGGTGCAGGCGTGGGCGCCGGCGGCGCAGATCGAGCCGTAGCCGACGTCGTTGCCCTCGACGCGGGCGCGCAGGAAGAAGGTGCCCTCGATGTAGCGCTCGCTGGTCGCCTCGGCCTTGTCGAGGACCTTCACGACGTCCTCGAAGCCGCGGACGGTGGAGTCGCAGGCCTTCTGCAGCTCGCCGATCTCGAAGGCGTCCTTCACGAGGCGGGCCTCGGAGAGGTAGACGCGCAGCTCCTCGTCGGTCTCGGCGGTGACCTTGTCGGCCAGCGCGGTCTCGATGACGGAGTCGTGGCCGCGGACCACGCGGACCGGGCCGGTGGCCTCCTTGAGGGCCTCCGGGAGCTCGCGCACGTCCTGGGCGGGCAGCCCGAGGACCTGCTCGGCCTCGGCCAGCGAGTGGCGGCGGCCGACCCACAGCTCGCCGGTGCCGGAGAGCCAGAACTCGCCGTTCTCGCGGTTGGAGCGCGGCAGCAGGTAGATCGTGGCGGTGTGCCCCTCGGTGGCGGGTTCGAGGACGAGCACGCCGTTCTCGGTCTGGTCGCCGGTGAGGTACGCGTACTCCGTCGATGCGCGGAAGGGGTACTCGGTGTCGTTGGAGCGCGTCTTGAGGCGGCCCGCGGGGACGACGAGGCGCTCACCGGGGAAGCGGGCCGACAGCGCGGCGCGGCGGGTGGCGGTGTGCGCCGCCTGCTCGATCGGCTCCAGCCCGTGCAGCTCGGTGTCGGCCCAGCCGGACCGCATGCTCTCGGCAAGCTCGTCGGTGACGGCCGGGTACAGGCCGTTCTTCCGCTGCTTGATCTTCTTCTTGGGCTGCGCCTCTTCCGGGGTTTCCGGGTTCTCCGGCGTCTCCGGGTTGAGCTCTTCGGCCACGGGTCCGTCTCCTCCTGGTACGACACTGAACCGTCTCCATCGTACGGTCGTGCGGAAGGGGGCCCAGGGCCGGAAGACCTATTACCAAGATCGTGCGGTGCCAGCCGGGGCCGCGGGGCGGGCGGCCACGGCCATCGGGTCAGTCGAAGCGGGCCGCGAGGAGCACGATGTCCTCGTCGGAATCCACCGCGTCCCGGCCTCCCGGGAGCACGGTGCGCAGGATGTGGTCGCAGAGCGCGGCCGGGTCCTCGCGGGCGGACCTGGGTGTGCTCGCGGCGGCGGCGTGCAGCCGGGCGAAGGCGCGGTCCATCGGGTCGCCGGTGCGCTGGAGCAGCCCGTCGGTGTACAGCAGCACCGTTTCTCCGGGTGCGGGATCGAGCTCCACGCTGGGCGCCTCCCAGCACGAGAGCATTCCGAGCGGGGCGGAGAGCGAGGTCTCGACGTACTCGGTGCGGCGTTCGCCGATGAGCAGCGGCGGGGTGTGTCCGGCGCCGGCCAGGATGATCTTCCGGCGGGCCGGTTCGCAGTAGGCGAAGAGGGCGGTGGCCGAGCGGGCGGGCTCGGTCAGGCGCAGCAGGAGTTCGAGGTCGGACAGGACCGCGACCGGGTCCTCGCCCTCCATGACGGCGTAGGCGCGCAGGGAGGCGCGCAGTCGGCCCATGGCGGCGACGGCGCTGGGTCCGGAGCCGGTGACGGAGCCGACGGCGAGGCCGAGGGCGCCTTCGGGCAGCGGGAGGGCGTCGTACCAGTCGCCGCCGCCCAGGGGACCGGTGCGGTGGCGGGCGGCCAGCCGGACGCCGGAGACGCGCGGGAGCCTGCTGGGAAGGAGCTCCTCGGAAACGGTGGCGAGCCGGGTGCGGGCCCGTTCGACCTCCAGGACGCGGGCGAGGTGCTCGGTGGCGTAGCGGCAGTAGAGGCCGGCGAGGTGGCGTCGGCGTTCCGAGGGCTCGGCGTGTTCGTCGTAGAGCCAGACCGCGGCGCCGAGACGCCCCGCGGTTTCGGTGGCCAGCGGCAGGGCGTAGCTGGCGGCGTATCCGAGGCGGGCGGCGACCTCGCGGTAGCGGGGGTCGACGGGGGCGGTGTAGCCGCCGGTGCCCGCGGCTGCTCCGGGTTCGGGCAGCTGTTCGCTGCCGCCTTCCGCGTCGGGCAGTCCGTCGAGGATGCGGCCGTACGGGGTGGCGCTGCGGGGGATGGTCTCGATGTGGCCGAGCTCCGCGTGGCCGAGGCCGAGGCCGACGGTGAGGGCGGGGCCGAGGCCGTCGGCAGGTTCGAGTACGGCCAGGGCGCGGCGGGCGCCGACCAGTGCGGCGCCGGCCTTCAGGATCTCCTGGAGGGACGCGTCGAGGCCTGCCGTGCGGGCGAGGCGTTCGGTGAGTTCGTGCAGGGTGGTGAGGTCGGAGACCCAGCCGGCGAGGCGGTCCTGGATGACCGTGCCGGGGGCGGGCGGATGCGGGGCTCCGGGTGCCGCTGCGGGGGCCGGGCGAGCGGGCGCGGGCGCGGCAGTGTGCGGGGGAGCCGGAACTGCTGGATCGATTCCAGCCACTTTCGGCAGATGCGGGGCGCTCATGGCATCCGCCTTTCCACCTGGTGTGATTCGCCATAACGCATCGCAAACCCCCAGATCAATCTGCACTGGCTGCAAGGGGTCCACATCTACACGCACAGGTGGAGCGATGTCCAGCATTGCCCAGGTGGGAATCCTGGTGTCCGTGAGACGACAACTCCCCGTACGGTCAAGGCTCGAACTTGGCCGAAAAATGCCGGGAGTGGACCTCTTTTGCGGTCGACTGAACGTGCCCGCCGCAGCGTCATATCGTGCGTGAGGGGTACGTAATCGGTGATGGTCAGAGCCGGTTGGCACCGCTCTGGATCCAGGCGGGAACCGCTCGGCGAGGCTGTTCGTCCTTGTCGGCGAAGGCCGTGCCTCATCCCCGGACAGGCGGGACGTGTTCAACGGGCTCTCGGATTCGCTCCACCGGGACCCTGCCCGGCGCCAGTCGCGCGCCGGCCCCGCCAGGCGTTTCATGGACCGGTAAAACCGCACGAACCGCATGAAACCTCAGCAAGCGGATAGTGACCCGAAACATGCACATGTGGTGAAACACCGCATACATGGTGTGATGTGGCCCTCGGCGTTCAACGGAAAGGAACGAGCGCTCATGCGCGAGATCCTCGGAAGGCGTCTTCGGCGGCTCCTGGGAGCGGCGACCCCGGGACGGGTGTGGGGGAGTCCCCGGCACGACGCCCCGGCCGTCCTCCTCGACGCAGCCCTGACCTGCGCCACCGCATGGCAGTGGCCCGTACTTCCCGGTGTCGGCTCGGTCCCCGCGGCCGACGGGGGCGAACGCTGCGCGTGCCCCGACCCGGACTGCGTGGTGCCCGGCGCGCACCCCTTCGACCCCGGACTGCTCGCCGCCACCACGGACGAGCGCATGGTCCGCTGGTGGTGGACCAACCGGCCGACCGCGCCGGTGATCCTCGCGACCGGCGGCCGTGCGCCCTGCGCCGTCAGCCTGCCGGCCGCGGCCGGCGGGTCGGCGCTCCGCAGGCTCGGCGCCACGGGCGTGCGGCTCGGCCCGGTGGTGGCGACGCCGACCCGGATGTCGATCCTCGTCGCCCCGTACTCGCTGGAGCGGCTCGGCGAACTCCTCTACGCCAAGGACGGCGTTCCCTCCTCGCTGCGCTTCCACGGTGAGGGCGGCTACCTCGCGCTGCCGCCCTCGCGGGTCCGCGGCGGACGGGTGCGCTGGGAGCGCGCGCCGCTGGCCGGCTCGGCGCGGCCGTGGCTGCCGGACGTCGAGGCGGTCGTGGACGCGCTGGTCGAGGCGAGCAGTGGCGCGTCCGACGGGGGCAGCCGGCTCGCCTACTGAGCCCGTAGCCCCGGCTCTTCACTCGAACGGGTGTGACCGGGGCCGAGTTCCAAGGGAATTGGGCGCGCGGCCCGCTGCGCCCCATTCCCGCGTCGCTATCTTCGGCGAATGAATCTCCGCATGATCGGTATCGGTGCCGGTGTGCTGATCATCCTGTCGGTCCCCCTCGCCGGTGCGCTCGCCGGACCGTCGGCCGGGGCACGCCCCGGCGGGGGTGGCTTGCTGTCCTCGCTGGGCCTGCGGGAGCCCGGCGCGAAGAACCCGGACGCCGGGCGCGCCACCGGGGACCGGCAGCGCGCTTCGGACCGCGGCGGGAGCGCTGCCGACGGAACGAGTGCTGCCGGTGCGGGTGGTGCTCGCCACGCCGCTGGTGCCGGCGATGGTGGCGGTGCCGGTGGTGCGGGCGGTGCCAGTGGTGCGGGTGCATCCGGTCCGCAGCAGTCGCGACCCCGTACGGATGCCCGGTGCGGACCCGAACTGTCCTCCCCCGAGGGCGTCGAGGCGCAGACCTGTGTGCTGACGGGTGACGGGCAGGCCCGGGGGCGCAGTTACTACCGGAACACGACCGGCCGGCCGCTCGGGGCGGTGCTGTCGCTGATGGGTCCGGCCGGGCGGACCGTACAGATCCACTGTGCGGTGCCGGCGGGCGACGAACCGGGTGTGTGCGAGACCCCGAAAGAACCGTCGGATGCGGCGTCCGAAGCCTGGACGGCAGTTGCGGAATACGCCGTACCGGATGAGGAAGGCCCGCTTCTGCTCCGCGCGGGGAGCAACTCCGGGGATCCGGTTGAGGATTGAAATGGAAGCGCCCGGTCGCTGGCGACGGGGGATGCACCAGCGACCGGGCTACAAGAACGGTAACAAGAGATCGCGTCTTCGCAAATTCGATCTCGGATATTCGGACACCGATATGCCGACGATTAGCGGGAGTTGTGACCGGAGTCACCAGGCCCGCCCATCAATCTGAATGGCTCATTCCGGATCATTGGCCGGCAACGGCGTGCCGGGGGTGTCCCGGCGGTGTCAGCTGAGCGTCACCTGGCGGTTGGTGAGGCCGCCACGCGCCCGCCGCTCTTCGGCGGTCAGGGGAGCGTCCGAGGCCAGAGCCGTGGCGAGGCGCTCGGCGAGCTCCGCCGCGGGCTTCTCGACGTCCTCCGCGGTGACCCCGGTCGGCAGGTCCCACACCGGCACCATCAGTCCGTGCGCGCGGAAAGAGCCGACCAGACGCGTGCCTTCACCGAGCGAGGAGAGGCCGGCCGCGTGCAGTCGGGCGAGAGCGTCGAGGAGCTTCTCCTCGGCGTGCGGCATGACCCAGCGGAGGTGGTTCTTCTCCGGCGTCTCGCACCAGTACGCGGCGTCGACTCCGGTGAGTTTCACGGTCGGGATGGCAGCGGCGTTCGCGCGCTCCAGAGAGGCCGCGATCTCGGGCGAGGAGTTCACGGTGTCCTCGGACTCCGGAATCCAGAATTCGAATCCGGTGTGCACAACAGGCTCGAAAGCGCTGTCGGTGTCGAGGAGGTCCACCAGGCGCGGGCCGTCCGCCTCCACGCGGCGGGCCGCGACGGGCGTTCCGGGCTCGGCGGTCAGCGCGCGCTGCAGCGTGTCGGCGAGGTCGCGGCCGAGGTCACCCGTCGACGTGTCGTTCTGCAGGCCGAGCAGGACGGAGCCGTCCTCGCGGCGCAGCGCCGGCCAGGCCATCGGGAGCACCGTCGCCAGCGTCACCGACGGCACGCCGTCGGGCAGTCCGCCCTTGAGGGTGAGCGGGACGGTCGCGGCGGGCACCAGCTCGCGCAGCGCCACCCAGTCGCACTCGCCCGGCAGGCCCTCGAAGGGGCGCTGCACCAGCTCGGTGACGGCGTGCGCCGCGGTCCGGCCGTGGCAGGCCTTGTAGCGGCGGCCGGAGCCGCACGGGCACGGCTCGCGCGCACCCACCACCGGGATTTCGCCGTCGGTGACCTGCGGCTGGGCGCCCTTGGGCTGGTGTCCCTTGGGCTGGGGGCGCTTCTTGGCCATGGTGGGTGTCTCCCGGTTGAAGCTCGTGCTGACGGCGCGAGCCTATCCGTTGCACCCGGCCGCCCCCGGCTGCCGGGACCGCGAGCGTCGCCCCCGGAACGGCGCCCTGTGTCCTCCGGAAGAGCGCCTCTTCCGGAAGAGGGCCCGCCGTCTTCCGGATGAGGGTCCGCCGCCTTTCGGATGAGGGTCCGCCGCCTTTCGGCGGGCGCCCGGCGGCTTGCGGAGCCGGACGCGCTGCGGCGGGCGGCGCGCCGCCTCAGTGGTCGGTGCCCAGAGGGCAGGATTCGAGATCGTCGAAGGCCGTCATGAAGTCGAGCAGGGGCGGCGCAACGCGCGTAGCGAAATCGTCATGGCGATGCCCGGAGGCAACGACGACCCACACGGTGACCTCGCCTCCCGCGCCGTCCCGTACGCCCCAGTCCTGGGCGAGCGCGCTGATGATGTTCAGCCCGCGGCCCCCGTGCGCGGTGACCGAGGGTGTGGCCGGAACCGGGCGGGTCGGGCCGCCTCCGTCCGTCACTTCCACGGTCAGCCGGCCGGCTTTGTCCACCCGCCATGCAGCTTGGATGTCGCCTTCGCCCACCTCCCCGGCACCCAGCGGCCGGCCGTGTCGGCAGGCATTGCTGAGAAGTTCGGAAAGGATCAGAACGGCATCGTCCACGACCGATTCGGACACCCCGCTGATACGCAATTGCTCGCGCATCCGGTGCCTCGCCTGGCCCACGCCCGCAGGACCATGGGCTACGGCCATGCACGACGACGTGGGCACCTCCTGTGCCACCACCAACGCCACCCCCGGAACCTCCTTAGCCCCACGCATGGTCTGGATGCCCCAATGGCCTGGACCGGAAACCGCCGAAGCGGACGCGGCTGACGCATTCATGATGAGCGGACGCGGACCGGATGCGCCGGGGCACACCCCGTCACGGGTGGGAGAAGAGCAACTGGTGTGATTAGCGGCCGAGTTGGGACAGGACCTGTCGCGGTCGATTGGTGATGATCGCTTCGACGCCCAGATCAGCGCAGAGCTGAACATCTTCTGGCTCATTTACGGTCCACACATGCACGGAGTGGCCGGCTTTCTGGAGCTTCTGGATGAAACCCGGGTGATTGCGCACGATCCGGATCCCGGGCCCCGCGATGCGCACGCCGGCCGGCAGCCGCCCGTCCCGCATCCGCGGCGAGATGAACTGCATCAGGTACACGGTGGGGATCGTCGGCGCCGAGGCCCGCACCCGGTGCAGGGAGCGCGCGGAGAAGCTCATGATCCGCACCGGCGAGGGCCCGCCGACGGGCGGCGAGTCCAGGCCGAAGCGCTTGAGCAGGAAGAGCAGCCGCTCTTCCACCTGTCCGGCCCAGCGGGTCGGGTGTTTGGTCTCGATGGCCAGCTCCACCGGGCGGCCCGCGTCGGCGACGAGTTCGAGGAGCCGTTCCAGGGTCAGCACGGAGGTGCGCTCGGGGTCCGGCTCGCCGGCGCCCTCCGCGTCCCAGTCCGGGGATTCCTCGCGGTCCTTCCAGGAGCCGAAGTCCAGCGCCGCCAGGTCGGCCAGTTCCAGGGCGGAGACCGCGCCGCGGCCGTTCGAGGTCCGGTTCACGCGGCGGTCGTGGACGAGGACGAGGTGCCCGTCCGCGGTCAGGCGCACGTCGCATTCCAGGGCGTCCGCGCCGTCCTCGATGGCTCTGCGGTACGCGGCCAGCGTGTGCTCGGGCGCGTCCTCCGAGGCGCCGCGGTGGGCGACGACCTGGATCGTCTTCGGGTGCTGGAGGCCGATCGGCTGCCGTGCGTGGGTCACCCGGCCATGGTGTCATCCGCGGTGGGCGGGGCGGGCGGGATGCGCTGGAGATGCGACCGAAATGCCTGGCGTAAAGGATGGCGGGAGGACGCACAGGTCCGGCTTACAGTGCTCTGACGGTTCATGGGAAAGGCTTTGCCCAGGAACTTGTGCGGCCGGCCGGACGTTCAGCCCGACCGGTATCCAAGCAGCCGTGCGTGACGAGGAGAGAGAGCTGTGAGCACCGAGAACGAGGGCACCGCGGCCCCGACGCCCCCGCAGGCCCCGTCCGTACCCCCGGTGCCGGTGGCCGCTCCCAGCCCCGAGTACGCCGAGGCCGTGCCGGCCGAGGCCCCCGAGGGGCAGGCACCGGCCCCGACACGGGCCCAGGCCCCGGACCACGCGCCGGCCCGGCCCGCGGTGGCGGACGCCCGGCCGCCGGCCGACCAGGCCGCCGCGGACTATCCGGCGGCGGCCCCGGCGGCCCCGGCGGCCCCGGCGGCCCCGGCGGCTCCCCCGGCCCAGGCCCCGGCCCCGGTCGACCCGAGGACCCAGCAGCTGCCGCACGCCGAGGCGGCGACTCAGCAGTTGCCGCCCACCGGCCCCGTGACCCAGCAGCTGCCGGCCACCGGCCAGGCCACCCAGCAGCTGCCGGCCACCGGCCAGGCCACCCAGCAGCTGCCGGCCACGCCGCCGGAGCCCCCGGCGGGTCCGTACGCGGCTCCGGCCGCCCCGCCGGCCGCGGCCCCGGCCGGTGCCGAGGCGGGCGGCTGGCCTCCGCCGCCGCCCGCGGTGCCCTCGTACGCCGATGGCGGCGGGCACGGAGGTCCGTACGACGGCGGGCACGGCGGGCACGGCGGCGGTCCCGTCTGGGGTGCGCCCCTGGGGCAGGAGCCGGCGCCCAAGCGCAAGGGCCGCGGCGGCCTGATCGCGGCCGCACTCGTGGCCGCCCTGGTCGCGGGCGGAATCGGTGGCGGCATCGGCTACCAGCTCGCCAAGAACGGCGACAGCGTCGACGGCTCGACGACCGTCAGCGCCGGCGTCACCCCGAAGGACCTCCAGCGCGAGCCGGGCTCCGTGGCCGGCCTCGCCGCCAAGGCGCTGCCGAGCGTCGTCACCATCGAGGCGCAGGGAGGCGACGGCGAGGGCGGCACCGGCACCGGGTTCGTCTACGACCAGCAGGGCCACATCCTCACCAACAACCACGTGGTGGCCTCCGCCGCGGACGGCGGAAAGCTTTCCGCGACGTTCTCGAACGGCAAGCGGTACGAGGCCGAGGTCATCGGCCGGGCCCAGGGCTACGACGTGGCCGTGCTGAAGCTGAAGAACCCGCCCGCGGGGCTGGCCCCGCTGCCGCTCGGCGACTCCGACAAGGTCGCCGTCGGCGACTCGACGATCGCGATCGGCGCTCCGTTCGGCCTGTCCAACACGGTGACCACGGGCATCGTCAGCGCGAAGAACCGCCCGGTGGCCTCGGGTGACGGGCAGAGCAAGCAGAACTCGTACATGAGCGCGCTGCAGACCGACGCCTCGATCAACCCGGGCAACTCGGGCGGTCCGCTGCTGGACGGCCGGGGCGCGGTCATCGGGATCAACTCGGCGATCCAGTCCGCGGGCAGCGGCGGCTTCGGCGGCGGGCAGGCGGGCTCCATCGGCCTCGGCTTCGCCATCCCGATCAACCAGGCCAAGAACGTGGCCGAGCAGCTGATCAAGAGCGGCAAGCCGGTCTACCCGGTGATCGGCGTCTCCGTGGACATGCAGGCCAAGGGCGACGGCGCCAAGATCTCCGAGCAAGGCGCGGCCGCCTCCGAGCTCGTCGACCCGAACGGTCCGGCGGGCAAGGCGGGGCTCAAGCCCGGTGACGTGATCACGCAGTTCGGCGGCAAGCCGATCGACAGCGGCCCGACGCTGATCAGCGAGATCTGGACGTACAAGCCGGGCGACGTGGTCAAGGTGACGTACCTGCGCGGCGGCAAGGCATCGACGGTGGACCTGACCCTGGGCTCGCGCGTCGGCGACAAGTAGCGATCGGCTGCGGGCTGCGGGCTGCGGGCTGCGGGCTCCGTGCTCCGGGCCTGCGGGCCGGCGGGCGGCCGGGCGCGCGGATGCGGCCGAGTGACCTGAATCGGGAGGGGCCGTAGGCGGGATTCCGCCTTCGGCCCCTCCCAACGTCCGCTTATGCTTCGACCGTGTTCGACTCCCGGCACATCAGGACTTTTCACGAGGTGGTCACCGCCGGGTCGTACTCGGCGGCCGCCCGTGTGCTCGGGTACACCCAGCCGGCGATAACCCAGCAGATGAAGGCGCTCGAACGCGCCGTAGGCACGCCGTTGTTCACGCGGGTCGGCCGCCGGATGCAGCTGACCGAGGCCGGGGAGTCGCTGGCCCGGCACGCCGTGGCCATCCTGGGCAGCCTCGGCGCCGCCCAGCAGCAGATGAAGGCGTACGCGCGGCTGCGCACCGGCCGGGTGCGGCTGTGCGGCTTCCCCAGCGCCAACGCGACCCTGGTCCCCGAGGCGCTCAGCGGGCTGGCCAAGGAGCACCCCGGCATCCAGGTGGAGCTGCTGGACGGCGAGCCGCCGGACTCGCTGCACCGGCTGCAGCGCGGCGAGTGCGACATCACCCTGGCTTTCACCTACCCGGGGCTGCACGAGGAGGTTCCGGACGAGGTCGTCGAGGTGCGGCTGCTGGAGGACCAGCTGACCGTGCTGCTGCCCAACGGCCATCCGCTGGCCCGGCGGCGCTCCGTACAGCTGGCGGATCTGGCGGAGGAGCGGTGGATCGCGGGTTGTCCGCGGTGCCGGGCGAACTTGCTGCACGAGTGCGCCGGCCTCGGCTTCGTCCCCGAGATCGTCTTCGCGACGGACGACAACCTCGTGGTCCAGAGCCTGGTGGGGCAGGGCCTGGGGGTGGCGATGATGCCCGCCCTGCTCCTCCCGTCGCTCTCCCTGACCCGGGTGTGCGGGCGGGGCCTGGAGCCCGCGGCCCGCCGCCACATCTCCGCCTACGTCTACCGGGAACACCTGCGGATTCCGGCGACCGCGGCGGTGCTCGACGAGCTGCGCCGGGTGGCGGCGAACCGGGTCGGCTGCTGAGGCCGGGCCGCGGCGCGCCAGTGGCGGGGCCGCGGAGGGGGCTGCGGTGGAATGACGACGGGGCGCCGGCCGGGCGGCATTCCGGGAACCCATAAGCAGGGCTTGGGATTTCAGGTGAAAACTGTCGTTGGACGTGATGGACGGACAGTCGGACGCTGCCCGTATGACCACGACGACGACCGCAGCGCTGACTGTGACCGCGCGGATGACCGACCTCATCGGCGAGATACGCGCGGTCGTGGACCGCGGCCTGCCTCCGGACCTCACCGCCTACCTGGTCGGCGAGAAGCTCGCGCCGCACCTCGGCGCCCCCGATCTGCTCACCCTCGCCCAGCAGGAGAGCGATCCGGAACGCTATCGGCAGCACATCGTGCACGCCGAGCGGGACGGCAGCTTCTCCGTGGTCGCGCTGGTCTGGCTGCCCGGCCAGCAGACGGCCATCCACGACCACGTCTCCTGGTGCGTGGCGGGCGTCCACCAGGGCGAGGAGAGCGAGCGCCGCTACCGGCTCGCCCCGGGCCCCGGCCGGGCCCGGCTCGTGCCCACCGAGGACGTGGTGAACGGCCAGGGCGACGTCTGCGGGTTCGCGCCGCCCGGTGACATCCACCGGGTGCGCAACTCCTGTCGTACGACCGCGATATCCCTGCACGTCTACGGCGCCGACGTCGCGCGCCTCGGCAGCAGCGTCCGCCGCGTCTACACCCTGCCGGCCGACTGATGGCCCTCCTGCACCGGCCGCAGCCCCGGCCCGCGGCTGCCGACCGACACGCTTCCGGCCGGCCGGCTCCCGCTCCGGATGTTTCACGTGAAACACGCAGCTGGCCCGGGCTGCTCGTGGCCGTCCTCGGCGCGGCCGTGGCCTGGTCGGTGCACCGACTGGTTCCGGCCGTTCCGATGCTCACGGCCTCCGTGGTCCTCGGCATCACGGTCGCCCACCTGCCGCGGATACGGACCTTCGTACGCGGCGCCGGCCGACCGGGCCTGTCCCTCGCCGGGCGGCGGCTGATGCGGATCGGCATCGTGCTGCTGGGACTGGGGCTCGGGCTGGACCAGGTGGTCCGGCTGGGCTGGGGCACGGTGGCGATGGTGTTCGGCGTGGTCGCGGCCACCTTCCTCGGCACCCTCTGGCTCGGCCGCCGCCTCGGACTGCCCGGCGACCAGCCGCTGCTCATCGCGACCGGCTACTCGATCTGCGGGGCTTCGGCGATCGGGGCGGTGAGCGAGGTGTCGGGCAGCGACGAGGAGGACGTGGCGTCGTCCGTGGCCCTGGTGACCCTGTGCGGGACCCTGGCCATCGCGGTGCTCCCGCTGCTGCAACAGCCTCTGGGGCTGGGCGATGCGGAGTTCGGCCGGTGGGTCGGGGCGAGCGTGCACGACGTGGGCCAGGTGGTGGCCACCGCACAGACGGCCGGACCGGCAGCCCTGGGCGATGCGGTCCTGGTGAAGCTGATGCGGGTGGCGATGCTCGCGCCGCTGGTCGCGGCGGTGGCCTTCGCGCTGCGTGCCCGGCGGGCGGGGATCCGTACGAGCTCGGGCAAGCGGCCCGCGCCCGTGCCGCTCTTCGTGGCGGGCTTCCTGATGGCCGCGGGCGTACGGGCGACGGGGCTGCTGCCGGCGGAGGCCCTGGAGTGGGCGCACACCGCCCAGGAGGCGCTCCTCGCGGCCGCGTTGTTCGGGCTGGGCAGCGCCGTCCACCTGCCGACGCTGGCGCGGACGGGCGGCCGGGCGGCGGTACTGGGGCTGAGCGCGTGGGTGGTGGTGGCCGGCGTCTCGTACGCGGGCGTGCTGCTCACGGTGTGAGGCGTGGCGGGCGCGGCCGGCGAGCGGGTGGTCGGCGGGTGGTCGGCGAGCGGGTGGTCGGCGGGCGGGTTTGCGACGGAGTGGGGTCGGAATCCGGCCGGATTTCCGTCGGGGCCGACCGAACGTTCCGACGAGTTCCTGACATTCCAGCCCGGCCGTGGCAGTCTGCCTGCCGCACGCCGAGTCAGTCGAACCAGCTGACGGCTGATCCAGCCGATGCAGCCGAACCGGCTGATCCGGCCGCTGCATTCGTTTCGTCGATCCGCACCGACAGCACTTCACCCCCACCCTGCCCGGGCCCCGACCGGCCCCGGCACGGCAGAAGGAGTCCTGCGTGAACCGTCCTCGAACGGCCGTCTCCGTCCTGCTGGCAGCGGGCGCCCTCGTCGCCGGCGCACTGACGGCCGCCACCCCCTCGGCCGCGACCCCGGCCCCGGTCTCCCCCGCGCCCGGGGTCACGGCCACCTCGTTCAAGCCGCAGCACACCAAGGGCTTCTGGACCGCCGAGCGGATGCGTTCCGCGGCGCCCCTCGACCTGGTGGCGGCGCCCGGCGCCTGGGCGAAGGCTCCCGCCGCCCCGGCTGCCCCGGTCGCACCGACCGTGGTCCGGCCGACCACGGCCTCGCCGATGTCCTTCCCGCAGGCCGGCGGCCCGTGGACGGGCGGCGGCGCGGTGGTGCGTACCTCCGGCCGGGTGTTCTTCACCTTCCAGGGCCGCACGGCCTCCTGCTCCGGCGACTCCGTCACCGGCCAGAACGGCAACACGGTGATCACCGCGGGTCACTGCGTCAAGTACCAGGGCGCCTGGCACACCAACTGGGTGTTCGTGCCGGCGTACGACAACGGGAACGCGCCGTACGGCCAGTGGAGCGCCACCCAGACCTTCTCGACCGACCAGTGGGTGGCCAGTGAGGACATCAACTACGACGTCGGTCTGGCGGTCGTCGCCCCGCTGAACGGCCAGAAGCTCAGCTCGGTCGTCGGAGCCCAGGGCATCCTGTTCAACGGCGGCTACAACAAGGCGATGTACGCCTTCGGCTTCCCGGCGGCCGCCCCGTACGACGGCAGCAAGCTGATCCACTGCAGCGGGAATTCCGGCAAGGACTTCCTGCTCTCCAAGGACCACAGCCTGGGCTGCAACATGACCGGCGGCTCCAGCGGCGGTCCCTGGTTCCAGGGCTTCAGCGAGGCCACCGGCACCGGCCTGCAGGTCTCGGTGAACAGCTTCGGCTACACCTTCCTGCCGAACCGCATGTTCGGCCCGTACTTCGGCCCCGAGGCAAAGGCCGCGTACGACAAGGCCCAGACCGCCTGACCGTCCCGGCGGCGCATCGCGGCACACCCGCCCGGCCATCCCGGCACACTCGCCGGGCCGGTCCCGGAGGGGGACCGGCACCGTGATCGAGAGGATCCCGGTAGGCTGTAGCCCGCTCCGCAGCAGCACGGGCGGAGCCGGGTGGGTTGCCCGAGCGGCCTAAGGGAACGGTCTTGAAAACCGTCGTGGCAGCGATGTCACCGTGGGTTCAAATCCCACACCCACCGCAGTGTGGAAGCAGCAGGTCAGAAGGGACGTCCCGGGTTCGGGGCGTCCCTTCTGCGTTCGAGGGTCAGAGCGCGGCCGCAGCGGTGCGGATGGCGGCTCCGCTCGGGCGGCTGGGGGCGACTGGGGCCGCTGTGTGCACTGCGGGTACTGCGGGGGCGGGCCCGGTGCGGCACGGAACGGGATGGGGCGCAACCGGGGGCGGTGGGCCGACCGGGTGGTGTTTGTCAGAAGAACTGCGTGGGCGGGGCGTGGTTGCTCGTAGGGGCCGATTTGCGTCTGCATCATGACGAATGTATTCAGATCCGCCCGTCGGAACATCGGGAATCAGGAGTCGGTCATGGCTGGCAACAACCGCGTAGCGTCGCTCTGGACCACCGTCGTCACCGCGCTCGTCGCGTTCTTCACCGTCCTCGGATTCGGCGCCGCGGCCAAGGCCGCCGCCCGACCGGCCGCCGGTACCGCGAGCTCCGGCGCCGCGACCGACGCTCCGACGGCGCCGCCGCTTGCCGCCGCCGCTGCACCCCGTTCCGCGACGTCCAGCGCTTCGGGAACCGCCGCCCGGGTGTCGGTGCCGGTGCAGGACCGCAGGAGCCGGCGGGAGGCGCTGCGCGGCGGGGCCCTGCCGCCCACCATCGCGCAGCGTATCCGCGCCGAGGCCCACGGATCCTCGCCCTCCGTACGCCGCTCGACCACCGCTGACAGCACGGCCGTTGGGCACGTCACGCCGCAGGACCTCGACCTCGCGGCGTAGCCGCCGACCGGAGTTTCCGCCCCCGCGAGCGCCGGGGGCGTGCAGGGAGCGCACAGGACGACGCACAGGAGGAGCGGACCACGTGGGTCCGCTGAGGATCCGGGGCGGGTAGGGGCAGGCCAGGGACGGGCCGGGGGTGGTTCGGGGCAGGTGAGGGACGAAGCGGGGCTGGCTCGGGGGCAGGTGGGCGACGAGTCGGGGGAGTTCGGGGATCCGGCGGCATGGCCGGGGCAGGTGGATTTGGCGGAACGGTTCAGCCCTTGCGGCGAGCCGTTCTTCGGCGTTTCCAGGGCTCTGGATTGCCGATTTGGGGGCGTGACCGGGGTTTATCCGGAGTTGCTCATGCTTGCGAGCGAATCGACGTCTGCGGGGTGGTTTGCCGGGGATTCGGTGGGCAACTCTGGTCTCGACGTCGAGAGCACCACGAACACCATGAGCACCACTTCGAGGCGGTCGGCCAACTGCCTTGAAAGCCCCCGCAGTTCACATATGGAGGATTCAGCATGGCACTCGTCCGTACCGCCCGCGTCATCGCCGCCGTCGCCTCGCTCCCCCTCGCCGCCGCCCTCTTCTCCGGGGTCGCCCAGGCCGACAACGGGTGGGGATCCTTCGCCAACGACGGGTCGAACGCGAGCGTCGCCAGCATCATCGGCAGCGGCGTGGGTGGCAACAACCACGGGAACTCCTCGACCTCGCAGCAGGTGGCCACCGGATCCGGCGCGTCCAACCAGAACAACACCGCGCAGGTCAACGGCTCCGCCCTCACCGCCATCGACCAGTCCAACTCCAACGTGGCGGTGAATTTCCACCCCTGGTGGTGAGCCGGCGGTCACCCCTCCCGGTGAGCCCGCAGCCGCCCCCTGAGGGTGGGCCCGGAGCCCGCCCCGGGGTGAGCCGGGCGCCGGCGTGACGCCGGCGAACGCCCCGTGAGCGCCCCGTGAGCTACCTGTGAGCGCCCGTACGACCGGACCGGCTGGGGTCCCGTCGTACGGGCGCTTCGCCGTGCGGGGCCCGGTGTTCCCGTCGCCCTTGACACGGCAGATGTATCTGACGGACAGTCAGAAAACCTTCCGTGCCCGACCTCCCCAGGAGGCATTCCGCCGTGCATCTCGCCCCGACCGAGCCGCAGGTGCGGCTGCGCGCGGAACTGCGCGCGTACTTCCGTGCATTGATGCCCGACGGGCTCCCCGAGGAGCCCGCCGAGCAGCGCCGGCTGCTCCGCCGGATCGGTGCCGACGGAATGCTCGGCCTCGGCTGGCCGCAGGAGTATGGCGGCCAAGGCCGCGGCGCGGACGAGCAGTTCGTGTTCTTCGACGAGGCCTACCGGGCGGGCGCCCCCGTCTCCATGGTCACGCTGAACACGGTCGGCCCGACCCTGATGAAGTACGGGACCCCGGAACAGAAGGACTTCTTCCTCCCCCGGATCCTGCGCGGCGAGCTGGTGTTCGCCATCGGCTACTCGGAACCGGAGGCCGGCACCGACCTGGCCTCCCTGCGCACCCGAGCCGTCCGCGACGGCGACGACTGGCTGATCGACGGGCAGAAGATCTTCACCTCCAACGCCCAGAACGCCGACTGGATCTGGCTCGCCTGCCGCACCGATCCCGAGGCCCCCAAGCACCGCGGGATCTCGATCATCCTGGTGCCCACCGACGCCCCCGGCTTCTCCTGGACCCCCATCGAGACGGTCGGCGACCTCACCACCACGGCCACGTACTACGACTCCCTGCGCGTGCCCGCCGGCCATCTGGTCGGGCCCGAACACGGCGGCTGGGGGCTGATCACCAACCAGCTCAACCACGAACGCGTCGCCCTCGCCGCGATCGGCATGCAGGCCGAGGACTTCTTCGAGGCCGCGGTCGCCCACGCCCGCACCCCCGACCCGGTCACCGGGGAGCGCCCGGCCGACCGCCCCTGGGTGCAGGCCCGGCTGGCCGAGGCGCACGCCCGGCTGGCCGCCGTACGCCTGCTCAACTGGCGGCTCGTCCAGGACGTGGGCGCCGGCACCCTCGCCCCCGGCGACGCCAGCGGAGTGAAGTTCCTCGGCACCGAGAGCGCCGTCGAGGTCTACCGGATGTGCCAGGAGGTGGTCGGCGACAGCGCACTCGTCCGCGGCCCCGGCCCGGGTTCCTTCGGCGGCGGGGAGCTGGAACGCCTCAACCGGGCCGCCCAGATCAACACGTTCGGCGGCGGGGTGAGCGAGGTCCAGCGCGAGATCGTCGCCATGATGCGGCTCGGCATGAAGGGGAGGAAGCGGTGAGCGAGCAACAGCGGCCCACGCAGCGCACGCAGCCCACGCAGTCCACGCAGCCCACACCACGCACACCACCCACGCAGCCCACATCATCCACGCAGCGCACGCAGCCCGGCGAGGACGCGCTGTACGACGAGCTGTGCGGCTTCGAGGGGAAGGCGGCGGCCGTCGGCGGCCGGGGCAAGGACCCGGTCAACGAGCCCATGATCCGCCACTGGTGCGAGGCGATGGGCGACACCAGCCCGGCGTACAGCGGACCGGACGCCATCGCGCCGCCCACGATGCTCCAGGCCTGGACGATGGGCGGGCTGTCCGGCCACGCGGACGGCACCGGCCGCGCCACCGCCTACGACGAGCTCCTCGCCCTCCTCGACGGCGCCGGGTACACCTCGGTGGTCGCCACCGACTGCGAGCAGGAGTACCGGCGGCCGCTGCGCCCCGGCGACGCCGTGACCTTCGACGCGGTCATCGAGTCGGTGTCCCCCCGCAAGACCACCAGGCTGGGCACCGGGCACTTCGTGACCACCCGCATGGACATCCGGGCGGGCGCGGACGGCGAACTCGCCGGGACGCACCGCTTCCGGATCCTGAAGTACGCCCCCGCCCCCGCCGCCGTCGCGGCCTCCGCCTCCACCTCCCCCGCCGCCGTTCCGAGGGAGAGGGTTCCGGACCGGCCGACGGCCCGCCGGCCGCGCCCGGTGGTCAACCGCGACAACCGGGGTTTCTGGGACGGGATCGCCGAACACCGGCTGCTCATCCAGCGCTGCACCGGCTGCGGCACCCTCCGCTTCCCCTGGCTCCCCGGCTGCAACGCCTGCGCGAGCCCGGACTGGGACACGGTCGAGGCCTCCGGTTCCGGCACCGTCTTCAGTTACGTCGTCATGCACCACCCGCCCTTCCCGGCCTTCGACCCGCCGTACGCGGTCGCGCTCGTCGAGCTCGCCGAGGGGGTGCGGATGGTCAGCAACGTCACCGGAGTCCCGTACGACGAGGTGCGCATCGGGATGCCCGTACAGCTGGAGTTCCTGCGCTGCGACGAGGAGCTGGAGCTGCCCGTCTTCCGGGCGGACGAGCCGCAGGGGAGTGAGCGCTGACATGGACTTCCGCCCGTCCGAGGAACAGGCGGCGGCCGCCGGGCTCGCCGCGCAGATCTTCGCCGACCTGGCGACCCACGAGCGGCTGGCCGCGGCCGGCACCGGCAGCGACGCCGAGCTGTGGAAGGCGCTCACCACCGCCGGGCTCACCGCGGCCGTCGAGGAGGTCGGCCTGCTCGGCCTCGTCCTGCTGCTGGAGGAGCAGGGCCGCACCACCGCCCAAGTGCCGTACGCGGCGACCTGCGTGTACGGGATCCTCGCCCTCGCCCGGCACGGCAGCGCGGAACAGTGCGCCCGGCTGCTGCCCGCCCTGTACGAGGGAACGGCGGTCGCCACCGGCGCCTTCCCGGCCCGCGGACTCATACGGTCCGGTCCCGCCCGCGCCACGGCCGGTCCCGCCCCCGTGACCGCCACGGCCGGGCCCACCCCCGCCACGAACGGTCCGGCCTCCGTGACCGCCACGGCCGGGCCCACCCCCGCCACGAACGGTCCGGCCTCCGTGACCACCACGGCCGGTCCGGCCCCCATGACCACCACGGCCGCTCCCGGCATCACCCGCCTCACCGGCGTCGTCCCGTACGTGCCCTGGCTGCGCGACGCCACCCACGTCCTGGTCCCCGACGCGGACCGGGTGCTGTGGCTGGTGCGCGCCGGCACCCCGGGCGTCACGATCGAGCCGGTCGAGACCACCGCGCCCTGGTCGGCGGGCCGCCTCACCCTGGACGCGGCCGAGGCGGAACGTATCGGCAGCGGCGCCGGCTCCGGCAGCGGCTCCGGCAGCGGCGCCGGCAGCGGCAGCCGGGCGTACGAGGACGTCCTCGCCACCGCCCGTACCGCCTTCGCCGGGCTCCAGGCCGGAGTGTGTGCGGGCTCGCTCGCCCGGGCGGTCGCGCACACCTCCACGCGCGAGCAGTTCGGGCGGCCGCTCTCGACCAACCAGGGGGTCATGCTGCGGGCCGCCGACGCCCACATGGACACCGAGGCGATCCGGGTCACGGCGTACGAGGCGGCCTGGCGCATCGACCAGGCCCTGCCCGCCCGCCGGCACGCGCTGACCGCCGCCTGGTGGGCCGCCGAGGCCGGCAAACGGGTGGTCCACGCCGGCCAGCACCTGCACGGCGGCATGGGCGCCGACCTCGACCATCCCGTCCACCGGCACTTCCTGTGGGGGCGCCAGCTGGACGCGTACCTCGGTTCCGGAGCCGAGCTCCTCGCCGAACTCGGCGCATCGATCGCAGCGGAGGACGAAGCATGACGAGCCCCCACCCGCAGAGCCTCCACCCGCAGACCCCGGCCGCGACGCCCCCGGCCCCGGCCCCGGCGCCCGGGCGCGAGGCCCGCCCCGCCCCCGGAGCTGCGCTGCGGGCCGGCGACGAGCTGCCGCCGCTGGAGATACCGGTGACCCGCACCCTGATCGTCGCGGGCGCGGTCGCCTCCCGCGACTACCAGGACGTGCACCACGACGCGGAGCTCGCGCGGGCGAAGGGCTCCCCCGACGTCTTCATGAACATCCTGACCACCAACGGCCTGGTCGGCCGGTACATCACCGACCACCTCGGCCCGGCCGCCGTCCTCCGCAAGGTGGCCATCCGCCTCGGCGCCCCCAACTACCCCGGAGACACGATGGTCCTCACCGGCACCGTGATCGCCGTCCGTGACCGCACCGTCGAGATCCGCGTCCTCGGCGCCAACGGCCTGGGCCACCACGTCACCGGCACGGTCACCGCGGAGGTGGCGCCGGCATGAGCGTCCGCACCCGCGACTCGCTGGGCGGCCGGGCCGCCATCGCCGGCATCGGCGCCACCGAGTTCTCCAAGGACTCCGGCCGCAGCGAGCTGAAGCTCGCCGTGGAGGCCGTGCACGCCGCCCTGGACGACGCCGGGCTGAGCCCCTCCGACGTCGACGGCATGGTCACCTTCACCATGGACACCAGCCCCGAGATCACCGTCGCGCAGGCGTCCGGCATCGGGGACCTGTCCTTCTTCTCCCGCATCCACTACGGCGGCGGCGCGGCATGCGCCACCGTCCAGCAGGCCGCCCTGGCCGTCGCGACCGGGGTCGCCGAGGTGGTGGTCTGCTACCGCGCCTTCAACGAGCGCTCCGGCCGCCGGTTCGGCTCGGGCGTGCAGCACCGCGAGCCGTCGGCGGAGGGTGCCGCGCTCGGCTGGTCGCTGCCGTGGGGGCTGCTGACCCCGGCCTCGTGGGTGGCGATGACCGCCCAGCGCTACCTGTACGCGTACGGACTGACCCCGGAGGCCTTCGGGCACGTCGCCGTCACCGGCCGGCGGCACGCCGCGAACAATCCCGCCGCGTACTTCCACGGCAAGCCGATCACCCTCGCCGACCACGCCGCCTCGCGCTGGATCGTGGAGCCGCTGCGGCTGCTGGACTGCTGCCAGGAGACCGACGGCGGGCAGGCCCTGGTCGTCACCACCACCGAGCGGGCCCGGCAGCTGCGGCACGCGCCCGCCGTGATCACCGCCGCGGCCCAGGGCGCCGGCCGCCGCCAGGAGGGGATGACCAGCTTCTACCGGGACGACCTGACCGGGCTGCCGGAGATGAACGTGGTCGCGCGGCAGCTGTGGCGAACCAGCGGACTGCGTCCCTCCGACATCGATGTGGGCATCCTCTACGACCATTTCTCCCCGTTCGTCCTGATGCAGTTGGAGGAGTTCGGCTTCTGCAAGCCGGGCGAGGCCGCCGGATTCGTGGCCGAGGACGTCCTCCCGCTCAACACGCACGGCGGCCAGCTCGGCGAGGCGTACCTCCACGGGATGAACGGGATCGCCGAGGCGGTCCGGCAGCTGCGCGGCACCTCCGTCAACCAGGTCGAGGGCGCGGCCCGCACGCTCGTGACGGCCGGAACGGGCGTCCCCACGTCCGGCCTGATCCTGGGTGCGGACGGTGCGTGACGGGCGGCCTCCTTCTTCAGGAGGTAGGGCCAGCCCCACCCCTACAACCTGAGACGGATGCGCCTTCGGCACTTCGGGGCGATCCGCCGGGGGCGTCCGGACTTCTAGCGTGGAGCCATGACCACGCCTGTCTGCACGTACCCGTCGAAGCCGTCGTATGCGACGCCCTATCCGTCGTTCTCCTCGTACGTCCGGACGCGTGGTACGTCGCTGATGCGTACCGCGCGCTCGCTCACCGCGAACCCGTGCGACGCCGAGGACCTGCTGCAGACGGCCCTCACGAAGACGTACGTGGCCTGGGACCGCATCGAGGACCACCGGGCCCTGGACGGGTACGTCCGGCGGGCGCTGGTCAACACCCGCACCTCGCAGTGGCGCAAGCGCAAGGTCGACGAGTTCGCCTGCGAGGACCTGCCCGAGCCCGAGGGCCTGCCGTACGCCGACCCCGCCGACGCACAGGTGCTGCGCGACGCGATGTGGCGGGCGGTCACCCGGCTGCCGGACCGGCAGCGGGCCATGGTCGTCCTGAGGTACTACGAGGACATGAGCGAGGCGCAGACCGCCGAGCTGCTCGGGGTGTCGGTCGGCACGGTCAAGAGCGCCGTCTCGCGGGCCCTCGGCAAGCTCCGCGAGGACCCGGAGCTCAGCCCCGTCCGCCTCTGAACGGTCCTTCTCCCGGAGGCCCGCTTCGGAACGGCCTGTTTCCGCCTGTCCGACGGTTCCCGCCCGGCCCCGCCCACCCCTTTCGTACTCCCGGGTAGTGACAGGACCTCTCCGGCCTGCGCAGAATCGCAGCATCTCTTTTGCCGCCGCGCAGCGCCCACCGGGAGGACGCTTTGCTGAGCACCATGCAGGACGTACCGCTGACCGTCACTCGCATCCTGCAGCACGGGATGACGGTCCACGGCCGGTCGCAGGTCACCACCTGGACCGGAGAGCCCGAGCCGCACCGCCGCAGCTTCGCCGAGATAGGCGCCCGCGCCGGAGCGCTCGCCCACGCCCTGCGGGACGAACTCGGCGTCCAGCCGGACGAACGCGTCGCCACCCTGATGTGGAACAACGCCGAGCACGTCGAGGCGTACTTCGCGATCCCGTCCATGGGGTCGATCCTGCACACCCTGAACCTGCGGCTGCCCCCTGAGCAGCTGGTGTTCATCGTCAACCACGCCGCCGACCGGGTGGTCCTCGTCAACGGCACCCTGCTGCCGCTTCTGGTGCCGCTGCTCCCGCACCTGCCGACCATCGAGCACGTCGTGGTGTCCGGCCCCGGCGACCGCTCGGCCCTCGACGGCCTGAACGTCACCGTGCACGACTACGAGGAGCTGCTCGCGGGCCGGGCCACCGACTACCCGTGGCCCGAGCTGGACGAGCGCCAGGCCGCCGCCATGTGCTACACCTCCGGCACCACCGGCGAACCCAAGGGCGTGCTGTTCTCCCACCGCTCGATCTACTTGCACTCCATGCAGGTCAACATGGCCGAGTCGATGGGCCTGACCGGCGCCGACACCGCCCTGATCGTGGTCCCCCAGTTCCACGTCAACGCCTGGGGCCTGCCGCACGGCGTCTTCATGACCGGCATCAACATGCTGATGCCGGACCGCTTCCTGCAGCCCGGCCCGCTCGCCGAGATGATCGAGCGCGAGAAGCCGACGTACGCCGCCGCGGTCCCCACGATCTGGCAGGGCCTGCTCGCCGAGCTCTCTGCCAACCCGCGGGACATCTCGTCCATGAAGCACGTCACCATCGGCGGCTCGGCCTGTCCGCCCTCCCTGATGGAGGCGTACGACAAGCTCGGCGTAAGGGTCGTCCACGCCTGGGGCATGACCGAGACCTCGCCGCTGGGCACCATGGCGCACCCGCCGGCCGGTCTGAGCCCCGAGGAGGAGTTCCCGTACCGGGTCACACAGGGGCGCTTCCCGGCCGGGGTCGAGGCGCGGCTGGTCGGGCCCGGCGGTGACGTGCTGCCGTGGGACGGCGAGTCGGCGGGCGAGCTGGAGGTGCGCGGCAACTGGATCGCCGCCGCGTACTACGGCGGGGCCTCCGGAGAACCGCTGCGCCCCGAGGACAAGTTCAGCGCGGACGGCTGGCTCAAGACCGGCGACGTCGGGGTGATCAGCGGCAACGGGTACCTGACCCTCACCGACCGCGCCAAGGACGTCATCAAGTCGGGCGGCGAGTGGATCTCCAGCGTGGAGCTGGAGAACGCGCTGATGGCCCACCCGGACGTGGCCGAGGCCGCCGTCGTCGCCGTACCGGACGAGAAGTGGGGCGAGCGCCCCCTGGCCACCGTCGTCCTCAAGGAAGGCGCCACGACGGGCTACACGGACCTCCACGCCTTCCTGGGCCGGACGATCGCCAAGTGGCAGCTCCCGGAGCGCTGGGCGCTCGTCCCGGCCGTCCCGAAGACCAGCGTGGGCAAGTTCGACAAGAAGGTGATCCGCAAGCAGTACGCGGACGGTGAGCTGGACGTCACCAAGCTCGGCTAGCCGCAGCCGCAGCCGCAGCCGCAGCCGCAGCCGTAGCCGTAGCCGACGCACGGCCCCGGACGGTGTTTCACGTGAAACAACCACCGCCGGGGCCGTGTTTCACGTGAAACATCACCCCGGGCCGGGAGCCCGCTCTAGCGGGGGCTGAGCCAGCCCCGCAGCAGCCGGCTGACGGCCGGCATCGCCACGTACGTCATCAGGGTGCTGAAGACCACGGCGAAGGCCGCCGTGCGCAGGACGAAGTTCAGGTCCACCAGGTACGGCCCGAGCAGCGCGTTGCCCGCCAGCGAGATCGGGAAGATGGCCAGCCCCGAGCTGATCGCCATCTTCCAGCGCGGCGGCGCCGGCCGGGTCGTGCCCGGCTTGGCGAACCAGGTCTCCATGCCGGTGAGTTCCCGCCGGGCTATCTCGGTGTGGTGGTGGCCCTGGCAGTTGGCGAACCATGCGGCCCGCTCCGGGGAGTCCTGCCAGGCCTGGAAGGCGGCGTTGTCCCGGAACCGGTGGACCAGGAACCAGGGCGCGCCGTCACCGGCCGGCCGGAACAGGCCGTAGCCCAGGTGCCCTGAGAAGTGGGCCGCGGTGTCCAGGATCCCGCGCGCCCACTCCTCGAACGACTCCTCGTACCCGGGTTCGACCTGCCGGGCGATCAGCAGCGTCACCTCGCCGTTGTCGGCGGGCACGCTCTGCTCTGGGGTGTCGGTGATGGCCATCCGTACAGGGTGGCTAATTGGTCCCGATCTTCGTCAGCAGGTCCACGATGCGGCCCTGCACCTCGGTGGTGGTGGCGCGCTCGGCGAGGAACAGCACGGTCTCTCCGGACCCCAGGCCGGTCAGGTCGGACTTGTCGATGTCCACGGAGGTGTAGACGACCAGCGGGGTGCGGTTCAGCTGCCCGTTGGCACGCAGCCAGTCCACGATCCCGGCCCGTCGCCTGCGCACCTGCATCAGGTCCATGACGACGAGGTTCGGCCGGATCCGGGAGGCGAGCTCCACGGCGTCGGTGTCCGCGTCGGCCCGGGCGACCTGCATGCCCCGGCGCTCCATGGCCGCGGTCAGCGCCTGGGCGATCTCGTCGTGCTGTTCCAGCAGCAGCACCCGGGAGGGGTGCTGCTCGCTGTCGCGCGGCGCGAGCGCCTTGAGGAGCACGGCCGGATCGGCGCCGTACGCGGCCTCCCGGGTGGCCTGACCGAGCCCGGCCGTCACCAGGACGGGAACCTCGGCGGCCACCGCGGCCTGGCGCAGCGACTGCAGGGCGGTGCGTGTGATCGGCCCGGTCAGCGGGTCGACGAACAGCGCGGCGGGGTACGCGGCGATCTGCGCGTCCACCTCCTCACGGGAGTGCACGATCACCGGCCGGTAGCCGCGTTCGCTGAGCGCCTGCTGGGTCGTCACATCGGGCGCGGGCCACACCAGGAGCCGGCGCGGGTTGTCGAGCGGCTCCGGGGGCAGCTCGTCGTCCACGGGCTGCGGCACCGGGCGGTGGAGCACCTCGACGGCGCCGCCGGGCCCGTCGAGCGGCTCGGGGCCCTCGGCGGCGTCGGCGGCGGGTGCCCCTATGGCGAAGGCGCGGCCGATCCCGAGCGAGGCACCGTCGGCGCCGCTGTCGGGCTCGGAGAGCCGCCGCCGGCGCCCGATCCCGCCGTCGGGCGCCCCGGCGGACTGCGGCGGTACGGCGGCGGCCGGTCCCGCTCCGGCGCGGCCGGGGGCCGGCGGGGTCACGGGCTGCGCGGGAGCCGACGGGGGCGCGAGCGCGGCCCCCTGCCCGAGCGTGCCGAGCGCCCGTACGGGAATGGGGCCGGCCGGGGAGTCCTGGGCCTGGCGGGCGCCGGGCAGCGGGACCGGCCCGGCGGCGGGCGGAGCTTCTTCGGGCGCGGTGCGGGCGGCGGGCACGGGCCAGGCGGCGGGGGTGGTCGGCAGCGCGCGACGGCGGCCGGTCGGGGCCCCGTCCTCGGCCGGTCCCGTCGCGGTCAGCGGGTGCGGCTGCGGGGGCGTGTGGTCGTCGGCGGCCGCGGCCGGGGCGTGGTTCTCGTTCGCCGTGCCGCCGTCGGGGGCGCCGGACAGCGCGATCGGGCTGCCGAGGACCCGGCGGGCCCGGCGCCCCTGCGCCTCGGGCGCCGCACCCGGCGCTGCCTGCCCGCCGACTGCCTGCCCGTTGGGCGTCTGCCCGTCCGGCGCGTGCGGCCCACTCAGGGCTCCAGGGGCGCCGGGAACTCCTCCGGCAGGTCCAGGAAGGCCGGGAGCTCCAGGAAGGCCGGGAAGACCGGAAGCGCCGGGAAGGCCGATCGCTCCCGGCGCTCCGGGCGTGTTCGGGGCCGCGGCCGGCCGCAGGGCCTGCTGCGCCACGGGTCCGGCGGCGGCCACGGGTCCGGCCGGGGCCGGGGCGGGCGTGTCGGAGCCGTACGGGTCGACGGTGCCGGTCTCGGTGCGGGCGCCGGGCACGGCGGGTGCACCGAGGGCCCGGCGGCGGCCGCCACCGGCCGCGGGCACGGCTTCGGGTGCGCCCTGCGGCGCGGGGCTCTCGGGGGCGGGGCCCAGCGCGCGGCGCCGGCCGTGGCCTTCCTCGGCACCGCCGGGCGCGGCCGGGGGCAGCCCCTGCGGCGGCACGGGCTGCGGGCCCTGGGCGGGAGGTACGGGCGGCATCGGCGGCATGGAGGGCATCGGCGGAACCGGCGGTCGGCCCTGTGCCGGCACCGGCGGCGCGGGCAGCGGCTGAGCGGGCACCGGCTGTCCGGCCGCGGCGGCCGAGGCGCTTTCTTCGAGCGCGCGGCCGCGCCGCCGGCCGGTGCCGTCGGCGGGCACCGGGGTGGCCAGCCCGGCGGGGTTCACGGGGGCCTGTGCCAGGTCGGCGCCGCGGGCGCGTCGGCGGCCGGACGGCAGCGCCAGCGCGCCGCCCTCGCCCGCGCCGCCCTGCACGGCCACCTCGGCGCCCGGCCCCCGCGGCACCTGCCCGTTCTGCGCTCCCTGCGGGCCCTGAGAGCCCTGGGGTCCTTGCGGTGCCGGTCGCCGGGCGGCCGGCACCTCCTCGTCGAGGAAGGCGTCCACTCCGCGCCGGGCCCGCTTCCCGCCCGGTGCCGACGGGCCGCCCGCGGGGGCTCCGGCAGCCGCGGGGGCTCCGGCAGCCGCGGGCTCGGGCGCGGATCCGCCCGCCGCCTCCGGCTCGGGTTCCGGCTCCGGGCGGGTCACCGTGCCGGCGCCCGCACCCAGCGGGACTTCGAGCACGTACGCGCTGCCGGTGGTCCCGGGCACCTTGACCGTCTGCAGCACGCCGCCGTGCGCGGCCACGATGCCCCGCACGATCGGCTCGTGGACCGGGTTGCCGCCGGCGTACGGCCCGCGCACCTCGATCCGTACGACGTCGCCGCGCTGGGCGACGGCCAGCACGATCGTGGAGTCCATGTAGCCGCCGGCGGCCGACAGCGGGGCCTTGCCCGTCGCGTCGACCCCGGCCACGTCGGCGACCAGGTGCGCGAGGGCCGTCGCCAGCCTCGGCGCGTCCACCTCGGCTTCGATCGTCGGCGCGTGCACCGCGAACTGCGCCCGGCCCGGGCCGATCAGCTCCACCGCGCCCTCGACAGCCGTCGCCACGACGTCGTCGAGCAGCACCTTCTCCTTCGCGAGCCGGTCCTTGCCCGCGTCCAGGCGCTGGAAGCCCAGCACGTTGTCGAGGAGCACGGTCATCCGTGAATAGCCGGCGGCCAGGTGGTGCAGCAGCTGGTTCGCCTCGGGCCACAACTGCCCGGCGTCGTCCGCGGCCAGCGTGGCCAGTTCGCCGCGCAGCTCCTCCAGCGGGCCGCGCAGGGCCTCGTCGGCGAGGGCGAGCAGCTGGGCGTGCCGGGCGGCGAGCGCGTCGTACGGGCGGCGGTCGGTGAAGGTCATCACGGCGCCGACGAGCTGCTCCCCGTCGCGTACGGGCGAGGTGGTCAGGTCCACGGAGACGGGCTTGCCGGCCTTGTTCCAGAGCACCTGCCCGCGCACCCGGTGCTTGCGTCCGGAGCGCAGGGTGTCGGCGAGCGGCGACTCGTCGAAGGGGAAGGGCGAGCCGTCGGCGCGGGAGTGCCCGACGAGGGCGTGCAGTTCGCGGTTGCCGAGTTCGGTGGCGCGGTAGCCGAGGATCTGGGCGGCGGCCGGATTGACGAGGACGACCCGGCCGTCGGTGTCCGTGCCGACGACGCCTTCGGCCGCGGCGCGCAGGATCATCTCGGTCTGGCGCTGCGAGCGGGCCAGCTCGGCCTCGGTGTCGACGGTGCCGGACAGGTCCCGTACGACCAGCATGAGCAGCTCGTCGCCGGTGTAGCGGTGGGCGTCGGCGTAGGCCTCGCGGCCGTCCTCGAGGGCGGCGCTGGTCACCTCGGCGGGGAACTCGCTGCCGTCGGTGCGGCGGGCCGTCATCCGCTTGGGCTTGGTGCGGCCCTCGGGCTCGTCGCCGGGCCGGCGCATCGAGCCGGGGATCAGTTTCGAGTCGAACTCGGGGAGCAGCGAGAGCAGGCCGCGCCCGACCAGACCGGTACCGGGGGACTCGAAGACGCCGAGCGCGATCGAGTTGGCGTTCACCACGGTGCCGTTGGCGTTCACGAGGAGAAGCGCGTCCGGAAGCGCGTCGAGTATTGCTGCGAGGCGAGCAGCGCCTCGCGATGGCCTGCTACTCACGACGACGCTTCCTCCCTGACTACCGGCATGTCACGGGAGGAGTCTAAGTGCACCGATCCGCCGACCGGCGGCGGATGTGGCGCAGTCTTGCCATCGTTGCTGGTCAGGAGCGCACACTCGGAAGCACGGGTTCCAAATCCTTCCACCGGCTGATCTCACACCCGTTCTTCCGGTCGAAGGCCGCCTGGACCCGCTTTCCGCGCCAGGTCCCGGTCACCTCGGCCCGTGCCGGGCCGCCGTGCTGCTGGGTGCACGTGCTCCGCGTCGACACCGGGGCGAAGGGGTCGGCCCCCTCTTCGGCGAAGGCGTGCAGCCGGGCGCAGGCCCGCTTCGCCTCGGGGTGGGTGCCGCCGACCGGGTCGCACGTCAGCTCGTAAGAGCCGTCGGCGCGCGGGTTGCCGGATCCGGCGACGGTCACGGTGAGCCGGTCTGGTGCCGGCTCGTGGAGCAGTCCGAGCGGCAGCGGAGGCAGCGGACCCGCGGCGAGGACGGCCGCGGAGACGGCCGAGGCGAGGACGAGACGGCGCAGCATGCCGTGCCCAACGAGCGGGGCGCGGCCGGGGTCACTAAGGCTTTGCCCTGGCCGCCTTGTGACTAGTACCGTGGGGGTGGATTGGTGACCGGCCCACGGGCTGTGTCATCATCTGCACGCACCCCACGTACGCGGGGGTGTGCTGGAGGCGTCGCCTAGTCCGGTCTATGGCGCCGCACTGCTAATGCGGTTTGGGTCTTAAAGCCCATCGAGGGTTCAAATCCCTCCGCCTCCGCGCTGAACACCGAAGCCCCGGTCCGAACGGACCGGGGCTTCGGTCGTTCCCGGCCAGGATGAGCCCGTGGACGCGATCCGGCCATCCGGGCCGTGCGGGCCATGTGGGTGGTGCAGGGGCCTTGCGCGGAGCGCGCGCGGGCGGGCCTGGCGAAGGGGCGGGGCCCCGCGGAAGGCAGTGTGCTGCCGAGGCCGCCGCCTCGCGACGACCCGCCATGGAGTCGTTTCCGCAGGTCAGCAGCGGTTTGGGCAATGGATTTCGCGTCCCGGCGCGGTCCATGTATTGTTGTTCTCGCAAGGCCAACGGGGCGCAAAACCCCGGGAAGCACAAGCACTCGTAGCTTAACGGATAGAGCATCTGACTACGGATCAGAAGGTTGCAGGTTCGAATCCTGCCGAGTGCACCAGCTCAGAAACCCCCCGGGATCATCCCGGGGGGTTTCTGGCATTCGGGATCCGGGAAGCCGACGGGCGCGGAGGTGACGGGCGGTGCGACGTGTTGACGGGCCGGATTCGGCGTGCGGGACCTCCCCCGAGCGGGTCTGGTACGCCTCCTACGGCTCCAACATGCACCCGGACCGGCTGGCCGCGTACCTCGGCGGCGGTACTCCGCCGGGGGGCATGCGCGCCCACCCGGGTTGCCGTGATCCGCGGCCGCCGGAGCGCTCGGTCTCCGTCGAGCTCGGCGGCTGCCTCTACTTCGCGACGGAGTCCCTGGTGTGGACCGGCGGACGCGGGTTCTACGACCCGGCGGCGGCCGGCCGCGCACGCGTCCGCGCCCACCTGGTGACCGTCTCGCAGCTGTCGGACATCGCGGCGCAGGAAATGGGCCGGGCCCCGGGGACCGACCTGGACCTGACCGCCGTGCTGCGCGACGGCCGACACACGATGGGGCCCGGCCGCTACGAGACCCTGGTCTGCCCCGGCACGATCGAGGGCCTCCCGGTGCTGACCTTCACCGCCCCGTGGGCCGTGGGGGACGTACCGCCCGCGGCGCCGTCCGCGGCCTACCTGCGCTGTCTGGTCGGCGGCCTGCTGGCCTCCGGCACCTGGGACGCGGCGGACACCGCGCGGTACCTGTCCGCGTGTTCGGGCGCCGCCGGCACCTGGACACCGGACCGGATCCTCGCCCTGACCGCCGCCGAACCACCCCGCGCCTGAGCAGCCGTTGGCCGTCTCGGGGGCGTCGGGGCGGGGACCGAGGGGCGGGCGGCCGCCAGGACAGTGGGCGGGAGTGGGCTTACGCTGGAAATGCCGATGATCGTTTCCGGGCCGAGGCCGGCCGGGACGGGGTCTGTCCGCGTCGAAGGCCCGCGTTGAAGGGGAGTCGCCCCCATGCGAGCGAGAACCAGGATCGTGATCCCCGCGGCGGTGGCGGTCGTCATCGCCACCTGCGGGTCCGCCCGGGCGGACGACCTCCCGCCCAAGGAGATCTTCGAGCGCGGCGCCCCCGCGACCGTGCAGGTGCTGGCCACCACCGGGCAGGGCCTGAGCAGCGGCAGTGGCGCCGTCTACGACGCCGGCAAGGCGCTCGTCTTCACCAACGCGCACGTGATCGAGGGCTCCGGCGCGCTGAAGGTCAGGATCGGGGACGGCGATCCGGTGCCCGCCAGGCTGCTCGGCAGCGATCCCTGCGAAGACCTCGCGGTCCTCGAGATCACGACGCCCCAGGACGGTCTCAAGGACCTGGAGTTCGGGGAGAGCGGGAAGGTCGAGGCCGGTGACGTCGTGGCGGCGCTCGGCTATCCGAGGTCGTTCGCCGACCAGGGGACCACGAAGGTCGTCTTCACCAGCGGTGTGGTCCAGTCGCCCGACGTGGCCGCGGCGCCCAGCCTCTCCCTGCCCGAACTGCCCTCCACCATCCAGCACTCGGCGACCGTCAACCCAGGAAACTCCGGTGGACCGCTGCTCAACGGCAACGCCGAGATCGTCGGCATCAACAGCCTCAAGCAGACGGCCGCGAGCAATGTGGAGGGCCAGTTCTACGCCATCAGCAGCGACCACGCCCGCCCCGTCCTGGACCGGCTGGCGGCGGGTGACAGCCGGAACAACGCCGGCTGGAACCTGATCTCGCTCGCGGACCCCGCCTTCACCGACTACTTCGAGGACCCGGCGACCGGCGAGCAGGTGCTCAGCCAGCTGTCCGGGAAGGGCGTCGAGGGCGGCATGTTCGTGCTCAACGCCGCCACCAACACGCCTGCCGGGAAGGCGGGTTTCGTCGAGGGCGACGTGATCACCCACATCAAGGACACGCCGGTCGCCAGCATGGCGGACGTCTGCGACGTGCTGCA
Organism: Streptomyces sp. NBC_00239; assembly: GCF_036194065.1. Lineage (NCBI taxonomy): Bacteria > Bacillati > Actinomycetota > Actinomycetes > Kitasatosporales > Streptomycetaceae > Streptomyces > Streptomyces sp. NBC_00239. The sequence continues at coordinate 4,352,234 of NZ_CP108095.1, forward strand.
GTCCGCCGGACCGGCCGAGAAGCTGCCCGTCGCGGGCCGCTATTCCTACAACGGGGGTACGGAACACCCCTTCGGGGAGCGCTGGTACACCGACCTCATCCTCCAGGGGAAGCCGGCGGCCTGAGCAGGCCTCCCCTCGGGTCCGTGCCGGCTACCCCGCGTCCTGCCCGGCCGCCGGGGCCCGCTGTCGGAGGCCTCTCGTACGGTGGGGGCATGTGGCGGTGTACGGGGGTGCGGTGGGCGGCGCCGGGGCCCGGGCTCCGGTGGGACGGCGCGGCGCGCGGACCGCGTGAGAGCCCACTGCGGCCGGGACAGCGGATCGCCTTCGCCGCCGTGGGCGAGCGGTGCTGCCTCGGCGTGCGGCGGGGCGGTCGGCACACGCCGTGCCCGCGCGCCGCGGTGGTGGCACCTCGGGCGGGCAGCGCGCAGTGCGCGGACTGCGCCCGGCTCGACCGGTCCTTCTCGGTGGCCGCCGACACCAATGTGGCCGACCCGCGCACCTACCGCGTGTACCTGGCGTGGTTCGGGCCCGGCCTGGTCAAGGTCGGGATCACCGCCGAGGAGCGGGGCGCCGACCGGCTGCTGGAGCAGGGCGCGGTGGCGTTCAGCTGGCTGGGCCGGGGGCCGCTGATGGCCGCGCGGCGCACCGAGGAACTGCTGCGGGCCGCCCTCGGGGTGCCCGACCGAATCCCGTACGCGCGCAAACGGGCCGTACGGGCCGCCCTGCCGCCGTGGCCGGAGCGCGCGACCGAGGTCGCCGGGCTGCACGCGCGGGCCGCCGCGCTCGCCGGGTGGGCGGAGACGCTGGAGCGGCTGCCCTGCGACGTCGTGGACCACACCGCTGCGTTCGGGCTGGAACGGATCCCGCAGCCGCTGCTGGTGGCCGGGGGCCTGACCGCCGGGGCCGTGGTCAGCGGCGAGCTGGCGGGCGTCGCCGGGCCCGACCTGCACCTCGCGGACGGGCTGGTGGTCGACACCCGGCTGCTGGCGGGCTGGGTGCTGGTCGCGGCGGATCCCGGCGCGGCCACCTCCGTGCCGGTGGTGCCGGTCGCCCCGCCGGCCGCTCCGGCAGCCGAGCAGAGCGGCTTGTTCTGACCCCGGCCGCCCCTGCCGACCAAGGTCAAATCTTGGATCCCTTTGCCGTCCTGGGCGGTTTTCCTGTGGACAGGACCGGGAGGGCTTGCGGAGGGTGGGCGCATGAGCATCCAGCCGCTTCCCGCCTTCGAACCGCCCTACCTGATGACGGTCTTCACGTCCGTGCGCACCGTCCAGGCCGACGCCTACGACGAGACGTCGGCGCGTATGAAAGCCCTGGTCGAGGAGATCCCCGGCTACCTCGGCCACGAGAACGCGCACACCCCCGGCGGACTCTCCATCACCGTCGCCTACTTCCGCGACGAGGCCGCGCTGACCGCCTGGCGCACCGACGGCGAGCACCGGGCGGCTCAGAAGCAGGGCCGGGACGAGTGGTACGACAGCTACACGCTGCACGTCGGCACCGTCGAGCGCAGCCACGGCTTTGTGCGCTGACCCCGCACCGGGCCCGCCCCCGGCCTCCGGCAGCGGCCCCGACACCGCCACGGGACCGCGTCCCGACGCGGTCGCGGTCGCGCGGACGGCCGCGGCGGTACGGGAGTTCCGGGAGCGCCTGGGGCTGCGGGCCGGGCTGGTGGACGTGCACACGCACTTCATGCCCGGCCGGGTCCTCGCCAAAGTGTGGGACTACTTCGACTCGGCCGGCCCGCTGACCGGCACCGAGTGGCCCATCACCTACCGGCACGAGGAGGCGGAACGGGTCGCACTGCTGCGGCAGTTCGGCGTACGGGCCTTCACCGCCATGCTCTACCCGCACAAGCCCGCGATGGCCGCCTGGCTGAACTCCTGGTCGGCCGGGTTCGCCGCCCGTACCGCCGACTGCCTGCACACGGCGACCTTCTTCCCCGAGGACGGGGTCGAGGAGTACGTCCGCCGGGCCGTCGCCGGCGGCGCCCGCGTCTTCAAGGCACACCTCCAGGTCGGCGGGTACGACCCGGGCGACGCGCGTCTCGAACCGGTGTGGGGACTGCTCGCGGAGGCCGGTATCCCCACCGTGATCCACTGCGGTTCCGGGCCCGCGCCCGGCAAGCACACCGGACCCGAGCCGATCGCCCGACTGCTGGCCCGCCACCCCCGGCTGCCGCTGGTCATCGCCCACATGGGGATGCCCGAGTACGCCGACTTCCTCGCGCTCGCCGAGCGGTACCCGCAGGTCAGGCTCGACACCACGATGGCGTTCACCGACTTCGCCGAGCGCCTCGGCGGCTTCCCGCCCGCCGAACTGCCCCGGCTCGCGGCCCTCGGAGACCGGATCCTGCTCGGCACCGACTTCCCGAACATCCCCTACCCGTACGAGCACCAGCTCGCCGCGCTGGAACGGCTGGGGCTGGGCGACGACTGGCTGCGCGCGGTCTGCCACGACAACGCCGCCACGCTCTTCGGACTGGCGCCGGACCCGGCGGACCCGCCCGCGGGCGGCTGACGGCGGCGGACAACAGCAGGGGTTTTCTCAGGAGATTCACAGAGAAGGACAAGAGGCCTCTCAGCAGGCGTGCGCAGCCTGGGGGCCATGACCGCTCCGACCACATCCCAGCGCCCGGTCCCGACCAGCACGCAGGCCGCCCTCGTGCGGCCCGACGGCGGGCCCTGCCGGGTGCTCGTCGTCGACGACGAGGCCGCCCTCTCCGAGCTGCTCTCGATGGCCCTGCGGTACGAGGGCTGCGAGGTGCGCAGCGCCGGTGACGGCGCGGCCGCGATCCGGGCGGCCCGTGAGTTCCGGCCGGACGCGGTGGTGCTCGACATCATGCTGCCCGACATGGACGGGCTGTCCGTGCTGGGCCGGGTCCGCCGGGAGCTGCCGCACGTCCCGGTGCTCTTCCTGACGGCGAAGGACTCGGTCGAGGACCGCATCGCGGGCTTGACGGCCGGCGGCGACGACTACGTCACCAAGCCGTTCAGCCTGGAGGAGGTCGTGGCCCGGCTGCGGGGACTGATCCGCCGCTCCGGCGCGGCCGCGGCCGCCCGCGGGGACTCGGTCCTGGCCGTCGGCGACCTCACGCTCGACGAGGACAGCCACGAGGTGACGCGCGGCGGCCAGGAGATCCACCTGACCGCCACCGAGTTCGAGCTGCTGCGCTACCTGATGCGCAACCCGCGCCGGGTGCTCAGCAAGGCGCAGATCCTGGACCGCGTGTGGTCGTACGACTTCGGCGGCCAGGCCAACGTGGTCGAGCTGTACATCTCGTACCTGCGCAAGAAGCTGGAGAACGGGCGCAGCCCGATGATCCACACCCGGCGCGGTGCCGGATACCTGATCAAGCCGGGGGAGTAGTGGCCCCGGGCCGCCGCCCCGGCCGCCGTCCCGATCGTCCGCGCGCCGATCCTCCGCGCCCCGGCCGGCGCCCGGGCCGTCCGCGCGCCGGCCGTCCGCGCCCCGGCCGGCGGCGGCCCTGGTCGCTGCGTACCCGCCTCGTCGTGTCCGCCGTGGCGCTGATCGCCGTCGTGGGCATCGCCATCGGCACCGTCACCACCCTCGCGCTGCGCTCGTACCTCGTGCACCAGCTGGACGACCAGCTCGTCACGGCCGTGGACATGGCCGCACGCGCGCCCCGCGCCCTGGGCAACGGCCCGGAGCCGCTGGGCGCGGTGCTGGCCCCGGGCACTCCCCTGGGCACGGTCGGCATCCGGCTGGACGGCTCCGGCGAGGTGGTGGACGGCGTCCGCAGCGTGGCCGCGGCCCGCCTCGGAGGGCACCGTACGCCGCTCACCCCGGCCCAGAACCAGGCCCTCGCCGCGGTCGCGGAGCGAGCCCTCGGGCAGGTGGTGGACGCGGACCTGCCGGGGCTGGGCGCGTACCGGGTGCTGACCGGTCCGGACGGCCGCTCGGTGGTCGGCTTCCCCACCCGCGAGGTGTCCGAGACGGTCAACACCCTGATCCTCGTGGAGGCGTGCGTCACCGCCGCCGGGCTGATCGCGGCCGGACTGGCCGGGCAGGCGCTGGTCGGGGTGGCGCTGCGCCCCCTGCGGCGGGTCGCCGCGACCGCCACCCGGGTGTCGGAACTCCGCCTGCACAGCGGCGAGGTGGCCCTGCGCGAACGGGTCCCGGTCGCCGAAGCCGATCCGCGGACCGAGATCGGCCAGGTCGGCGCGGCACTCAACCGGATGCTGGGGCACGTCGGTTCGGCTCTCGCGGCCCGCCAGGAGAGCGAGACCCGGGTCCGGCAGTTCGTCGCGGACGCCAGTCACGAGCTGCGCACCCCGCTCGCCTCGATCCGCGGGTACGCCGAACTGACCCGGCGCGGCCGTGAGGAGACCGGCCCCGACACCCGGCACGCGCTGAGCCGGATCGAGTCCGAGGCGGCCCGGATGACCGGACTCGTCGAGGACCTGCTGTTGTTGGCGCGGCTCGACGCGGGCCGCCCGTTGTCGTACGAGCCCACCGACCTGGTGCCGCTGGTGGTCGACGCCGTCAGCGACGCGCGCGCCGCGGGCCAGGACCACCAGTGGCGGCTGGAACTTCCCGCCACCCCGGAAACGGTGCAGGCGGACCCGGCCCGGCTGCACCAGGTGCTGGTCAACCTCCTGGCCAATGCCCGCACTCACACCCCCGCCGGGACCACCGTCACGGCGCGTGTTTCACGTGAAACATCCGCGGACCGGATCCGCCTGGAGATAGAGGACGACGGACCCGGCATCCCGGCCGCGCTGCTCCCCCGGGTTTTCGAGCGGTTCGCCCGCGGGGACGCCTCCCGCTCCCGGAACGCCGGATCCACCGGACTCGGCCTCGCCATCGTCCACGCGGTGGTCGGGGCGCACGGCGGCCGGGTGTCCGTACGCAGCACCCCGGGAAACACCTGCTTCGAGGTGAGCCTGCCCGCGTCGCACCCCGCCGCGGATCTCCCTGCGGACCCGACGCCGAGCCTCCCCGCGGACCTGACGCCGAGCCTCCCCGCGAACCGGCCCGCGAACCGGCCCGCGCCGGTCTCCGGAGAGGTCCCGGCCGCCGGCTCACAGGACGGCCACAGGCGCACCACACAGGTGTGACAGCGCGGCTCGCGAGAGTCGGTGCATGCCAACCGACATCTCCCCCGGCACGCTCCCGGCCCGCGCGCCGCTGGCGGTTCCCGCAGCCGCGCCGGCCGCACCCGGTGAGCAGCCACCCGTCCTGGACGTCGTCATTCCCGTGTTCAACGAGGAGAAGGACCTCGGGCCGTGCGTGCGGCGCCTGCACGCGCACCTGGCACGCACCTTCCCGTACGCCTTCCGGATCACCGTCGCCGACAACGCGAGCACCGACCGTACGCCCGAGGTGGCCGCCGCCCTCGCCGCCGGGCTGCCCGGGGTCCGGGTCCACCGGCTGGAGCTGAAGGGCCGCGGCCGGGCCCTGCGCACGGTGTGGTCGCAGTCCGACGCGCCCGTACTCGCCTACATGGACGTGGACCTCTCCACCGACCTGAACGCGCTGCTGCCGCTGGTCGCCCCGCTCATATCGGGCCACTCGGACCTGGCGATCGGCACCCGGTTGGCCCGTTCCTCCCGGGTCGTACGCGGACCGAAGCGCGAGTTCATCTCCCGCGCCTACAACCTGATCCTGCGCTCCTCGCTCGCGGCCCGATTCAGTGACGCGCAGTGCGGCTTCAAGGCCATCCGGCGGGAGGTGGCCGAGCGGCTGCTGCCGCTGGTCGAGGACACCGGCTGGTTCTTCGACACCGAGATGCTCGTGCTCGCCGAGCGCGCCGGACTGCGCATCCACGAGGTGCCGGTCGACTGGGTCGACGACCCGGACTCCACCGTCCACCTCGTACGGACCGCCACCGAAGACCTCAAGGGGGTGTGGCGGATCGGCCGCGCCCTGTCCGTCGGCGCCCTGCCGCTGGACCGGCTGGCCCGCCCCTTCGGCGACGACCCGCGCGACCGCGCCCTGACCGGGGTGCCGCGCGGACTGGCCCGCCAGCTCGCCGGATTCTGCGTGGTCGGGGTGCTGTCCACGCTCTGCTACCTGGGCCTGTACTCCCTGCTGCGGCTCGGCACCGGCGCCCAGGCCGCCAACGCGGTCGCCCTGCTGCTCTCCGCGCTCGCCAACACCGCGGCCAACCGCCGGCTCACCTTCGGCGTGCGCGGCCGGGACCGGGCGGTCCGCCACCAGGCACAGGGCCTGGTGGTGTTCGCGATCGGCCTGGCCCTCACCAGCGGCTCGCTCGCCTCGCTGGGCGCGGCCACCGCACACCCCGCCCACAGCACCGAACTCGCCGTCCTGATCACCGCGAACCTCGCCGCGACCGTGCTCCGCTTCCTGCTCTTCCGCGCCTGGGTCTTCCCGGACCGGCGCGCGGCAGGGCAGCCGTCCGACCCGAAGGACCCCCGATGACCCCGGCCGTACTCACACCCGCCGCCGACGCCGCCGCGCCACGGCCCGCAGCCGCCGATGCCGCCCGGCCCCGCTGGGAGCGGCCCGCGCTGGCCGCCCTGCTGCTCGGCACCGCGCTGCTCTACCTGTGGCACCTCAGCTCCTCCGGCTACGCCAACTCCTTCTACTCCGCCGCCGTACAGGCCGGTTCGGAGAGCTGGAAGGCCTTCTTCTTCGGCTCCTCGGACGCCGGCAACTCCATCACCGTGGACAAGCCGCCGGCCGCGCTGTGGCCGATGGCCCTGTCGGTCCGCCTCTTCGGGCTGGGCTCCTGGCAGATCCTGGCCCCGCAGGCGCTGATGGGCGTGGCCACGACCGGCGTGCTGTTCGCCTCCGTGCGCCGCCAGTTCGGCCCGGCCGCCGGGCTGATCGCGGGCACGGCGTTCGCACTGACGCCGGTCGCCGCGCTGATGTTCCGCTTCAACAACCCCGACGCGCTGCTCACCCTGCTGCTCACGGTCACCGTGTACTGCGTGCTGCGGGCCCTCGAAGGCGGCCGCACCCGGTGGCTCGTGTGGGCGGGCGTCGCGGTCGGCCTCGCCTTCCTCACCAAGACCCTGCAGGCCTTCCTGATCCTGCCGCCGCTCGCCCTGCTGTACGCCGTGTGCGCCCCGGTACGGCTGCGCCGCCGGCTGGGCCAACTGCTGGCGGCCGGGCTCGCGATGGTCGTCTCGGGCGGCTGGTGGGTGGCGGTCGTGGAACTGTGGCCCGCCGCCTCCCGCCCGTACATCGGCGGCTCGCAGACCAACTCCTTCCTGGAGCTGACCTTCGGCTACAACGGGCTGGGCCGGATCAACGGCAACGAGACCGGCAGCGTGGGCGGCGGCGGCCGCGGGGACGGCCCGGGCGGCGGTGGCGGCGGCTGGGGCGAGACCGGCATCGGCCGGCTCTTCTCCGACAACATAGGCGGCCAGATCGCCTGGCTGCTGCCGGCCGCGCTGGTGCTGCTGGCGGCGGGCCTGGTGGTGACCTGGCGGGCACGGCGGGCGACCGACTCCCTGGAGTCGATGGCCCGGGCGGCGTTCCTGGCTTGGGGCGGCGCCCTGCTGATCACCCTGGCGGTGTTCAGCTTCATGCAGGGCATCTTCCACGAGTACTACACGGTGGCCCTGGCCCCCTACGCGGCCGCGCTGGTGGGCATGGGGGCGGTGGTCCTCTGGGAGGAGCGGGGGACGCGGCTCGCGGCGGCGGCCCTGGCCGGCACGGTCGCGCTGACCGCCTGGTGGTCGTACGTGCTGCTGGGCCGCGCGGACGGGTACCTGCCGTGGCTGCGGTGGCTGGTCCTCGCGGCCGGGCTGGCCGCGGCGGCCGGACTGCTGGTGCGGCGGCTCGCGTTGTGGGCGGCCGGGCTGGGCCTCGCGGCGGCGCTGGCCGGCCCGTTCGCGTACTGCCTGACCACCGTCGCGGAGGGCCACACCGGCTCGATCGTGACGGCCGGCCCGGCGGTCGCCGGCGGCATGCGCGGCCCGGGCGGCGGCCGCCTCGTGCGGATGGGTCCCGGCTTCGAATTCCCCCAGGGCGGCCAGGGCGGCTTCCCCGGCGGCCAGGGCGGTACGGGCGGCCTCCCCGGCGGCGCCGGCGGCCAGAACCCGCCGCAGGGCGGCGCCGCTCCGGGCGGCACGGGCCCGGGCGGCGGCGCCGCTCCGGGCGGCACCGCGGGCGGTACGGGCGGCCCCGGTGCGCCCGGTACGGGCACACCCTCCGCACCGGGCGCACCCGGCGGCGCCGACGGCAGGATCCGTGTCGGCGGTCCCGGCGGGCTGCTCGGCGGCACGAGCGTCGGCGCGGCGCTCAAGCAGGCGCTTACCGCCGACGCCGACCGCTACACGTGGGTGGCCGCGGCCACCGGCGCCCAGAACGCGGCGAGCTACCAGCTCGCCACCGGCCACGCCGTGATGCCGATCGGCGGCTTCAACGGCAGCGACCCCTCGCCCACGCTGGAACAGTTCAAGTCGTACGTGTCGCAGGGCCGGATCCACTACTACGTCGGCAGCGGTGGCGGCGGCATGGGCGGCGGTCCGGGCGGCGGCACCAGCTCCGCGATCGCCACCTGGGTCGCGCAGAACTTCACGGCGAAGACGGTCGGCGGCGCCACGCTCTACGACCTGACGGCCCCGAAGTCAGCCGACTCCTGAAGTCCCCGACTCCTGAGGCGCTCTCGAAGCGGTCTCGGGGTGGTGAAGCACGGCCCCGCGCCGCCCGGCACGCATTCCCCCGTAGCCCTTCGGGCACGGGAGGCGGCCCGACGCCGCACCGGCCGAAGACCCAAGTACGCCCCGTACGAGGGCCTTCGGCCGGCACGCCGATCGCACGCACCGGACGACGCGGAACCGCACCCCACCACCCCGAGACCGCTTAGCATCAAGGGGGCGGACCGGGCATTCCGGGCCCGCCCGCCCCCGCCGGATGACAGAGGGTGCCTCATGGTGACTGCTGCCGACCCCGCGAAGACCGATGGCTGCCCGCGCACCAGCGTGTGGCTCGCGCCCCGCACCCACGGCGGCAGACGCCGCAGCGAGCAGCCCGCGGGGCTGGACCGGGACAAGATCACGGCAGCCGCCGTCCGGCTCCTCGACACCCAGGGCCTGGCCCGCTTCTCGATGCGCCGCCTCGCCGCCGCACTCGGTGTCACCGCGATGTCCCTCTACTGGTACGTCGACACCAAGGACGACCTGCTGGAACTCGCCCTGGACGCGGCCCTCGGCGAGTACCCGCCACCCACCCCGGCCACCGGCCCCGCCCTTACCCCGGCCACCGGCCCGGCCACAGCGCCGGCTCCCGCCCCGGACGGCTGGCGCGGCCTGCTGCGGAGCCTCGCCTGCGGGCACCGGAGGCTGCTCGCCGCGCACCCCTGGGTCTCCCCGCTGGCCGCCGTGTTCCCCAACATCGGCCCGCACGCCCGCGCCTTCGACGCCTCCGTCCAGCACGTCCTGCACGCCACCGGGCTGTCCGCGGCCGGCCGGGCCGGGGCGCATCTCGCGATCGCCCAGTTCCTGCACGGCTGCGGCACCCTGCGCCAGGCCCCCGAGGGCGACTTCCACTTCGCCCTGGAGGTCCTGGTCTCCGGCATCGACGCCCAGGCGGCCACGACCGCACCCGCAGCCACACCCGCAGCCGCACCCACAACCGCAGCCGCACCCACGCCCGCAACCGCGGCCGCCGGCACCACCGGCTCCTAGGAGGACGCGTCCGGGGCGTCCGCGGCCGGCCGGGACTTCAGCGCGACCTCCTTGATGAACACGACGAGCACCAACGCCACCAGCGCGGTCGGGGCGGCGTACAGGAACACGTCGCCGACCCCGTGCCCGTACGCGGACTCGACGACCTGGCGGAACGGCGCGGGCAGCGCGTCGAGGTCGGGGATGCCGCCCCCGCCGGTGCCGCCGTGGCCCAGCGCCGCGGCCTTCGGGCCGAGCGCGGTCAGCCCGTCCTCGACGTAGCCGGTCACCCGGGTCGCCATCACCGCGCCGAGCGCCGAGACGCCCACCGCACCGCCCAGCGAGCGGAAGAAGGTGACCACGGAGCTGGCGGCGCCGAGGTCCTCGGGCGCCACCTGGTTCTGGGCGGCGAGGACCAGGTTCTGCATCATCATGCCGAGCCCGAGACCGGTCAGCGCCATGAACAGCGCGATGTGCCAGTACTCCGTGTCGTACCGCAGGGTGCCGAGCAGGCCCAGGCCCGCGGTCAGCAGCACACCGCCGGACACCAGCCAGGCCTTCCAGCGCCCGGTCTTGGTGATGACCTGCCCGGAGACCGTCGAGGAGACGAAGAGTCCGCCGATCATCGGGATGGTGAGGACGCCGGACATGGTCGGCGACTCGCCGCGGGCCAGCTGGAAGTACTGGCTGAAGAACACCGTCCCGGAGAACATCGCGATGCCCACGAACAGCGAGGCCGCCGAGGCCAGGCTGATCGTCTTGTTGCGGAACAGCCGCAGCGGGATGATCGGGTCGCTCGCGCGGGACTCGACGAGGACGAACACCAGGCCCAGCAGCACCGCGCCGCCGGTCATCGCCCAGGTCTGCCAGGAGATCCAGTCGTACGAGTCACCGGCCTGCGTGACCCAGATCAGCAGCAGGGAGACGGCGGCGCTGATGAAGAAGGCGCCCGCCCAGTCCACCTTGACGTCCCGTTTGACCACCGGCAGTCGCAGTGTCTTCTGGAGCACGACCAGGGCGATCACGGCGAACGGCACGCCCACGTAGAAGCACCAGCGCCAGCCCAGCCACGCGGTGTCGGTGATGACCCCGCCGAGCAGCGGCCCCCCGACGGTCGCGACGGCGAAGACCGCGCCGAGGTAGCCGCTGTACCGGCCGCGCTCGCGCGGGGAGATCATCGCGGCCATCACGATCTGCGCCAGCGCGGAGAGGCCGCCGACGCCGATGCCCTGGACCACGCGGCAGGCGATGAGCATGCCCGTGTTCTGCGAGAGCCCGGCCACCACCGAGCCGAGGACGTAGATCACCAGGGATATCTGGACCAGCAGCTTCTTGCTGAACAGGTCGGAGAGCTTGCCCCACAGCGGGGTGGCCGCGGTCATCGACAGCAGGGCGGCGGTGACCACCCACGTGTACGAGGCCTGGGTGCCGCCGAGGTCGCTGATGATCTGCGGCAGGGCGTTGGAGACGATCGTCGAGGACAGGATCGCCACGAACATGCCGAGCATGAGCCCGGACAGGGCTTCCATGATCTGGCGGTGCGTCATGGGGGCGTTGTCGGACACGGTCTCCGACTGGCTCTCGCCCCGCACACCGGTGGGTGTGGCAGTAGCCATGTGTTTCCTTCGGTCAGAAGCTCGATCGGAGTCGGGCCAGCAGGGTGTTCAGTACGTGGACGTCCTCGGCGGGCCAGCCCGCCAGCGCCCGTTCCAGCGCGGCCGAGTAGCCCGCGCCGAGGGCGGCCAGCAGCTCGCGGCCGGCCGGGGTGAGCCGCAGGATCCGGCAGCGCCCGTCGCCGGGGTCGGCCGCCCGCTCGATCCAGCCGCGCTCGACGACGTGGGCGACGTGCCGGCTGGTCACCGAGAGGTCGACGCCCAGCAGCGTGGACAGGGGGCTCAGCCGCATCTCGCCGTGCCGTCCCAGCAGGGCCAGCACGGCGGCCGGGCCGGCCGGACAGTCGGCCGGCAGGGTCCGGGCCAGCTCTCGCTTGACCACGCCCACCCCGGCGAGCTGCCGGGCCAGTTCCTCGTACACGCGGCGCCTCCCCATCTTGTTGCTTAGAGCAACCATATGAGTGGATGGTTGCTACAGGCAAACGAATCTGGCCGAGTCGCGGTAAAGGAAGGGGAAAGGATGACCGGGTGCAGGCTTGGGCGCGGCGCCGGGGGTTCGCTAGGGTCCCGTGCATGGCACACAACACCCCGGGCCCCGAGGGCAACTACGACCCCGCGGGCAGCACTCAGATGTTCCGCGCCTTCGTCGACGAGGGCGAGCCGCACCGCCCCGTGGCGGCGGCAGCCCAGTCCGGCCCGCGCGTGGGCCTCATCCTGACCGTCCTGGCGATCGCCGCCGTGCTGGCGGGCGTGGCCTGGCTCGCCCTGTCCTGACGGCCCCCGCCGCGGGTTTCCTCCCGCGGGGTCACTTCCAGTCGGCGGTGACCTCGCGGGTCTCGATGTGCATGCCGAGCGGCACCCGCCAGGCCTCGACGCACACCGAGTAGGTCTTCTTCTTCCGCGCCTGCGCGCCGATCGGCGCGGGCAGCGGCTGTGACGAGGTGATCGTCGCCCAGTCCACGCCGAGGGCGCCGATGATGTGGGTCGCGAAGCCCACCGTCCCCGAGCGCACCGCGGTTCCGCCGGTGTTGCGGAAGACGACCGTCACGTTCTCGCACCACCGGTGGTCCGCGGGGGACCGCTCCGGCGTGCCGAGGGTGAGCCGCGCCGGGTCGGGCCGCGGGGTGGGCGTACTGCCGCCGCCACTCGTCCCGCCGGCACCACTGCTCCCGCCGCTCCCACTGCTCCCGCCGCTCCCGCCGGTGCTTCCCGAGCCGCCGGTGCTCGCCGAGCCGCCCGTACTCGCCGAGCCGCCCGAGCCGCCGGAGCCCCCCGTGCTCGCGGAGCCGCCCGCCCCGCCCGCGGCCGCGGACCCGCCCGCCGTCGATCCCGTGGTGCTGCCGCCGGAGGATCCCGTACCGCCCGTGGTGGACCCGGTGGTGCCCGTACTGCCGCCGCTGCCGCCGCCCGTGCCCGTACTCCCGGCCGCCCCGCCGGACCCGGCGCCTCCGCCGGCCCCGCCCGTACTCCCGCCGCCCGGGCCGCCCGTGCCGCCGCCGGCGGAGCCGCTCGAACCGTCCACGCCGGTTGCCGCGCCGTGGCCGTCGGGGGCTGAGGGGGCCGTGGTGGCGGAGGCCGTGCCGCCGCCCGTGGGTGCGCCCGGCAGGGGCTGGAGCTCGGTCCGGCCGTGCGGGCGGGCGAGGTCGCCGGCGGCCCGCTCGGGGCCGGGGCCGGCCGCGCCCACGGCCGCGTAGCCCGCGGAGCCGGAGCTCCCGCAGGCGGTCAGAGCGGCGGCCGCACCGAGGGACAGTGCGGCCGCGGCGGCGTACAGGGATCCCCTTCGCATCCCGCCAGTTTTACTGACGGTCCGTCAATTGTGAAGCCTGCGACGGCGGAAGGGGATTCGCGTGGGTCAGTCCCCGATCAGGCCCTGGCGGAGCTGGGCCAGCGTGCGGGTCAGCAGCCGCGAGACGTGCATCTGCGAGATGCCGACCTCCTCGCCGATCTGCGACTGGGTCATGTTGGCGAAGAAGCGCAGCATGATGATCTGCCGTTCCCGGGGCGGGAGTTTGGCCAGCAGCGGCTTCAACGACTCGCGGTACTCGACGCCTTCGAGCGCGGTGTCCTCGTACCCGAGCCGGTCCGCGAGCGAGCCCTCGCCGCCCTCGTCCTCCGGGGACGGCGAGTCGAGCGAGGAGGCCGTGTACGCGTTGCCGACCGCGAGGCCGTCGACGACCTCCTCCTCCGACACCCCGAGCACGACGGCGAGTTCGGTGACCGTCGGCGAGCGGTCCAGCTTCTGCGCCAGCTCGTCGCTCGCCTTGGTGAGCGCGAGGCGCAGCTCCTGGAGCCGCCGCGGCACGCGCACCGACCAGGAGGTGTCCCGGAAGAAGCGCTTGATCTCGCCGACCACGGTCGGCATCGCGAAGGTCGGGAACTCCACGCCGCGTTCGCAGTCGAACCGGTCGATCGCCTTGATCAGGCCGATCGTGCCGACCTGGACGATGTCCTCCATCGGCTCGTTGCGGCTGCGGAAGCGGGCCGCCGCGTACCGCACGAGCGGGAGGTTCAGCTCGATCAGGGTGTCGCGTACGTACGCCCGTTCGGGGCTGTCGGCCTCAAGGGCGGCGAGCCTCAGGAACAGCGCGCGGGAGAGGGTGCGGGTGTCGATGGCTTCCGAGCGGTCGAGCACTGCCGGCGCTTCGCTCTTGACGAGCGTGAGCACCTTGGAGCTGCCCTGTTCTGCGGACATGCCACCCCCTTGTGGTCGCGGACGGTCGCGTTGGGCGCGCCCGTCGGAGGAACGCAGCCTCCACCTGAATACCGGAGGCGGGGCTGCGGCAAACGCGGTTCCAGCAGAATGTCACATGTCGGCAACACGCTGTAGCGTCAAGTCGACATATCTCCGCAGCGACAGGGCGGAATAGGCCGGATCTGTCGGGAAACGGGCGGAGCGATCTCCACCCGTTTCAGCTACGCCTCGATACGGTTTGCGGATCGGAGCCGAGCGAAGCTCCGGGCGAGCAGTCGGGAGACGTGCATCTGCGAGACCCCGAGCTCCGCGCTGATCTGGGACTGCGTCAGGTTGTTGTAGTAGCGCAGCAGGAGGATCCGCTGTTCGCGCTCGGGCAGTTGTACGAGCAGGTGGCGCACCAGGTCGCGGTGCTCCACCCCGGCCAGCTCCGGGTCCTCGTATCCCAGCCGGTCGAGCAGCCCGGGCAGCCCGTCGCCCTCCTGGGCCGCCTCCAGCGAGGTGGCGTGGTACGAGCGGCCGGCCTCGATGCAGGACAGCACCTCGTCCTCCGAGATCCGCAGCCGCTCGGCGATCTCCGGGGTCGTGGGGGTCCTTCCGTGGGCCGTGGTGAGGTCCTCGGTGGCCGCGTTGACCTGGACCCACAGCTCGTGCAGCCGGCGCGGTACGTGGACCGTGCGGACGTTGTCGCGGAAGTACCGCTTGATCTCGCCGACCACGGTCGGCATCGCGAAGGTCGGGAACTGCACCCCGCGGTCCGGGTCGAACCGGTCGATGGCGTTGATCAGCCCGATCGTGCCGACCTGGACCACGTCCTCCATCGGCTCGTTGCGGCTGCGGAAGCGGGCCGCCGCGTACCGGACGAGCGGGAGGTTCGCCTCGATCAGGGCGCTGCGCACCCGCCGGTGCTCTCCGGTGCCCGGCTCCAGGTCCTTCAGCTGGCCGAAGAGCACCTGGGTCAGGGCACGGGTGTCCGCCCCCCTGGTGCTCTGCGGGCGGGCCGGGAGGCTCGCGGCGGGAGGCTCCTCCTGCTGGGGCGGCACCTGAGGCGTTGCACTGGCCGGCACGGTCACGCCACCCCTTCATGTCGGTCAACCCATCCGTCAAAAGCGGTCATAGCATCACAAGACATGTGCACTGTGTGCAAGCACCGTATATCGCCGTGTTGAGGGCAAGTTGGACAGGAAGGGGGCCGGGAACACGGAAGGCCCCCCACCCGTCGGATGGGAGGCCGGAGGACCGGGAACCGCTTCGGCGTACGGGGTTAGCGCACCAGTTCGGTCATGAACTCACCAATGCCCTGGGCGGCGTCCGAGATGCCCTGGAAACCTATCTGGACGAAATCGGCGGATTTGGCCGGCTCGGTGATGATCGTGTAGAGCACGAACACGATGAGGGCGCCCGAGACGAATTTCTTGGTGTCCATGATCGGTTTACGGCCTCCCCTGCCGGTCCACGCAAGTCGCGTGAGTCTATCCGGTCCGGAAGGCGCACTCACCAGGTCTTTATGGACCAATGACCCATCGGTCCGGGCCCTTTGCCGCTCCTTTCGGGTGGGGGGAGGGCGCAGGATTGTTCTCGAGCCCACCGGTTCTGGCAGGAAATCGGAGGGCGAGGGACAGGACCTCACTGCGGGGTCCGAGCCGCAGGCTTCCCCCCTGACTGCGGCTCGGGCTGGCAGGTCCCGTCCTCTTCGGGGGAAGCGGCTTGTCCCCCCGATGCCGCTTCCCCCGTCCCGAACGGATGAAGGCCCCGACCCCCGGTCGGGGCCTTCTGCGTGCGGAGGCGGAGGGGGCGCGGCGGCCCGGCCGGGTGCCTACTCGACCGCGCTGGCCAGGCCCAGGACCGGGGCGGCGGGGGCGAGCACCGGGTCCAACTGGTCCGGCAGGGCCATCAGCTGGTTGAGCTGGTTGAGCTCGTTGAGCCCCTGGAGCTGCTTCATGGTGTCGGCGCCCGCCGGCATGTCCGGGGCGGCGGCCGGGACGAGTTCCGCCACCGGCAGCGGGGTGGTGGTGGCCGCGGAGGCGGCGGGGGCGGCGAGGCCCGCTGCCGCACCGGCGAGGGCGACGGCCGCGAGGATGCGCTGGGTCTTGGTCATGCCGTGACAACGGCCCAGCCCCCGGGCGGTCACGGCGGGCATGCACGAGAGCCCCGGTTCGTACGAACCGGGGCTCCCGTCAAGAGCGGTAGCGGTGGGATTTGAACCCACGGAGGAGTTGCCCCCTCACACGCTTTCGAGGCGTGCTCCTTAGGCCGCTCGGACACGCTACCGAGAGAGAGCTTAGCCCACGGGAGCCCGTGCACCGAAATCCGCCCGCGCCGAGCCCCCGACGTGCCCCCGCCAGGCCCCCTCGGAGCCCGCCCGAAGCAGCCCCGGGGCCCGCCCCCGACCCGCGCCGAGCCCGTTCAGAGGGTCCGGAAGAAGTCGGTGAGCTGCGCGGCGCACTCCTCGCCGAGCACCCCCGGGATCACTTCGGGCCGGTGGTTGAGCCGCCGGTCCCGTACGAGGTCCCAGAGGGATCCCGCGGCGCCCGCCTTCTCGTCCACCGCCCCGTACACGACCCGGGCGACCCGGGACTGTACGAGTGCGCCCGCGCACATCACGCACGGCTCCAAGGTCACCACGAGGGTGCACCCGGTCAGCCGCCACTCGCCGGCCCGCCGCCCGCCGCCGTCCGGGCCGGGGGCGGCGCGCGCCGCCTCGTTGAGCCTGGCGGCGGCCCGGCGGATCGCCAGCACTTCGGCGTGGGCCGTCGGATCGCCGGTCAGCTCGCGTTCGTTGTGCCCGGTGGCGAGTACGGTGCCGTCCTCGGCGAGCAGGACGGCACCGACCGGCACGTCACCGGTCAGCGCCGCCTGCGCGGCCTCGTCAAGCGCCCGGCGCATGGCCGGCCGCCAGGGGTCGCGCACCGGATCGGATGCGCGTTCGTGCGGGGTGTTCACTAGCGGACGGTCTCCAGGACCTCGGAGGCGCCCAGCGCGTCGGCGATCTCGCCGAGCGCGTCGGAGCTCAGTGCCAGCAGGTCCCGCTGGGACATGCCGAGGTCGGCGAGGATCTGCAGATCCCCGATCGGTCCGGTGGGCACGGCCTCGGCGGCCGTGTCCGCGTCCTCGTGGAGTTCGTCTTCGTAGCCCTCTTCCCCGGTGGGCGGCTCGGATTCGCCGTCCTCCGTGCCGTCGAGGTCGACGAGTTCTTCCAACTCGTCGTCCTCGGCGCCGGGGTCGCGGCCGAGGAGTTCGTCGGTCAGCAGGATCTCCCCGTAGGAACTGCGGGCCGCGGCGGAGGCGTCCGACAGAAAGATGCGGGGGTCCTCCTCACCGTCGACCCGGACGATGCCGAACCAGACGTCCTCCTGCTCGATGAAGACGAGGACCGTGTCCTCGTCGGGCGAGGCATCACGGGCCAGTTCGGTCAGATCGGACAGCGTCTCGACGTCGTCGAGATCCGTGTCGCTCGCTTCCCACCCGTCTTCGGTGCGCGCGAGCAGTGCGGCGAAGTACACCGTGACTCTCCCACTGGTCATAGGCGTGCCGGTTGGGGGTCCCCCCGGCCGGAGGTTGGGGGAGGTGGAACGGCCTGCATGCCCGTTCGTGACCCGCCCCATCGGCATCGTGGCAGAAACGAGGGCTTTGCGAGAGGTCTTCCGCGCTTGCGTCGTGCCGTGCCGTGCGCGCCGGGCCGATTCACGGGTCTCTTTCCGGCCGTCCGGGATCACCAGCGGAACGTGCGCATCCGCATCTGCTGGCGCATCCGGGCCGCGCGGGCCCGCCGCGGCTGCACCCGCTCGCGCAGCTCCCGCGCCTCGTTGAGATCGCGCAGGAACTGGGCGCGTCGCTGCCGGCGCTGCGCCGCGGTTTCCGGCTCCTCCCGCGCGGGTCCCGCTTCCGGTCCGTTCCCCGGTCGCCCGTCGGGCATCGGCGTCACCACCCAGGCTGGTTACGTCGTCCCGCGCCACGTCGCGGCGCAGGCCCCCGCCACCCACCTTCCCCCGGACGTGCCGGTTGATGCCAGTGCCGAGGGCGATCCGGGCGGGGTTCCCCGGTTACTGTTGAGTCCATGCGGATCCATGTCGTCGACCACCCGCTGGTGGCGCACAAACTGACCACCCTGCGCGACAAGCGCACCGACTCCCCGACCTTCCGTCGGCTCGCGGACGAGCTGGTGACCCTGCTCGCGTACGAGGCGACCCGGGACGTGCGCACCGAGCGGGCCGACATCGAGACCCCGGTCGGCCCGACGACCGGCGTGAAGCTGTCGTACCCGCGTCCGCTCGTGGTGCCGATCCTGCGGGCCGGCCTGGGCATGCTCGACGGCATGGTCCGGCTGCTGCCGACCGCCGAGGTGGGCTTCCTGGGCATGGTGCGCAACGAGGAGACCCTGGAGGCCTCCACGTACGCGACCCGGATGCCCGAGGACCTCTCCGGCCGCCAGGTCTACGTCGTGGACCCGATGCTGGCGACCGGCGGCACCCTCGTGGCGGCGATCCAGGAGCTGATCAAGCGCGGCGCGGACGACGTGACCGCCGTGGTGCTGCTGGCCGCGCCGGAGGGCGTCGAGGTCATGGAGCGCGAGCTCGCGGGCACGCCGGTGACCGTCGTGACGGCCGCCGTCGACGAGCGCCTCAACGAGAACGGCTACATCGTCCCGGGCCTCGGCGACGCCGGCGACCGGATGTACGGCTCCGCCGAGTAGGGGCGGGTTTCTCCGCCGCTCAGCACTTCGAGGAGGGCGCGGGAGCGGGCTTGGCCAGCGCGGCCATGGCCCGGTCCGCGTCCTCCTTCGTGTTGAGCTGCTTGAACGCCGTGCCGAGGATCAGGTCGACGTCCGCGCCCTCGCGCGCGTCGGTCTGCCGGCCGGCGCCGGCGAGCTGGGTGCCGAGCACGGCGAACAGCGCCTGGTCGGTCCGGGGGGAGCCGAGCAGTATGCCGGTGCCGGGCACCTTCTTGTCGAAGCCGGCCGGGGCATTGCCGACCTTGCCGACGCGGAAGCCGCGTTTCCTGAGTTCGTCGCCCACGGATTTCGCCAGCCCGCTGCGCGGAGTCGCGTTGTAGACGTTGACCGTGATCTGGCCCGGCCGGGGCAGGGCTTTTACGGGAACGGCGGACGCGGCGGGTTTTCCCTTGGCGCCCTGGACGCAGTTCGCTTTGTGTCCCGCGGCCGTGTGCTTATCGGTATCGCCCCGGAACACGTCGATGAGCTGCAGCGTCCCGTAACCGAGCAGACCGAGTGCGAGGACCGAGCCGAGTACCGCGAGCACGATCCGACGGCGACGGGGGCGGCGCATGCGGGGATAGGCGGTCCCGGTGACGCGGTACTTTCCGCCCATGCCGGGGGGAGTGAGCATGCTCATGGGGCGCAGCGTAGTGCGACCCGGTGACGATGCCTACTAAATGATCTATGAATAGCCGAGGGCCGACCCGAAAGGCGCAACCGGTCCGGTTCGGGGACGGGATCAGCCCAGTTCGAGGACGCGGGCGTGCAGCACCTGGCGCTGTTGCAGCGCGGCGCGCACGGCGCGGTGCAGGCCGTCCTCCAGGTAGAGGTCGCCCTGCCACTTCACGACGTGCGCGAAGAGGTCGCCGTAGAAGGTGGAGTCCTCGGCGAGCAGCGTCTCGAGGTCCAGCTGTCCCTTGGTGGTCACGAGCTGGTCGAGCCGGACCGGGCGCGGCGCGACGTCCGCCCACTGCCGGACGCTTTCCCGGCCGTGGTCGGGGTAGGGCCGCCCGTTTCCGATGCGCTTGAAGATCACACGGAAAGCCTACCGGGCCGGTGGCTGCGGGCGCAGCCTTGCTGCAGGGGTGCAAAGGTGAAAAACAGCGCCAATCCGGGAGCGAGAGATGAATGGAACCACCCCGTCAGCCGACCGCCCGGGCGAACAGATCGCCACGGCCAAGATCGCGGAGGGTTATGCCTTCACCGGCCCGGCGCTCGATCTGGGTGCGCTGCTGTGGGACGGGGTCTGCCTCCCGGACCTGCAGATCCGCATTCCGCTGGCGATGCTCAACCGGCACGGGCTGGTGGCGGGCGCGACCGGCACCGGCAAGACGAAGACCCTCCAGCTGATCGCCGAGCAGCTGTCGGAGCAGGGCGTTCCGGTCTTCCTCGCGGACATCAAGGGAGATGTGTCGGGGATCTCGGCGCCCGGCGCGTCGAACGACCGGATCGCGGAGCGGGCCCGGGACGTGGCGCAGCAGTGGACGCCGGCCGGCTTCCCCTGCGAGTTCTACTCGCTGGGCGGCATCGGCCCCGGTATTCCGGTGCGGGCGACCGTGACCGGCTTCGGCCCGGTGCTGATGTCGAAGGTGCTCCAGCTCAACCAGACGCAGGAGCAGTCGCTCGGGCTGGTCTTCCACTACGCCGACGCCAAGGGTCTGGAGCTGATCGACCTCAAGGACCTGCGGGCGGTGGTCGCCTTTCTCGTGTCCGACCGCGGAAAGGCGGAGCTGAAGGGAATCGGCGGGCTGTCCACGGTGACCGCGGGCGTGATCCTGCGCGCGCTCACCGCATTCGAGCAGCAGGGCGCCGGGGAATTCTTCGGGGAGCCGGAATTCGACACCTCCGAATTCCTGCGGACCGGGCCGGGCGGGCGGGGTCTGGTGTCCATACTCGAACTCCCCGCGGTGCAGGACAAGCCGCAGCTGTTCTCGACGTTCCTGATGTGGCTGCTGGCGGACCTGTTCGACGACCTGCCCGAGGTCGGCGATCTGGAGCAGCCGAAGCTGGTCTTCTTCTTCGACGAGGCGCACCTGCTCTTCAACGGTGCGTCGAAGGCGTTCCTGGAATCCATCACGCAGACGGTCCGCCTGATCCGCTCGAAGGGCATCGGGATCTTCTTCGTGACGCAGACCCCGAAGGACGTGCCCGCGGACGTGCTGGCGCAGCTCGGCAACCGGGTGCAGCACGCGCTGCGCGCCTTCACCCCGGACGACGCGAAGGCCCTCAAGGCCACCGTGCGGACCTTTCCGCACTCGGACTACGACCTGGAGGAGCTGCTCACCCAGCTGGGCACCGGCGAGGCGGTGGTCACGGTGCTGAGCGAGAAGGGCGCGCCGACGCCGGTCGCGGCGACCCGGTTGCGGGCCCCGCGATCGCTGATGGGGCCGATCGAAGAGCCCGCGCTGGAGCAGGCGGTGAAGGCCTCGCCGCTGTACTTGCGGTACGCGCAGCCGGTGGACCGGGAGTCGGCGTACGAGAAGATCAGCGCCGAGCAGGCGGCGGCGGAACGGGCGGCCGAGGCGGCGGCCGCTGCGGCGGAGGCCGAGAAGCAGGCCGAGGCGGCGGAGCGGGCGGAGGCGAAGGCGACGCGGGCGGGGAAGGCGGCGCCCGAGGACCGGTCGCTGGCGGAGCAGGTGGTGGGCAGCGGGGTGTTCCGTTCGCTGGCGCGGTCCATCGGCACGCAGCTGGGGCGGGAGATCTCCCGGTCGATCTTCGGCACGGCGCGGCGGCGGCGCTGACGGGCGGGCGCCGGCCCGGCGGGCGGTCGTCGACGGGGTCCTCGCGAGGGCACGCCCTCCGCGCGATTGACCGGGGATTCCGAGGCGTGAATGACCCCTGTGCGAGGCCAGTGCCCCCGGTAAATTGATCTTCATGAGCGAGAAGAACAGCACGCAGACCGCCCCGCACCTGACCCGCGCCGCCACCGCGGAGGCCCTCTACGACGCCCCCGGCAGCCTGATCACCCTGCTCGCCGACTCGGACACCACCGGTGGGGCGCTGACCTGCAACACCGCTCACTTCGAGGAGGGCGCGGCCGGCGCCCCGGCGCACTTCCACACCCGCGCCACCGAGTTCTTCTTCGTCACCTCCGGCCGCCTGGAGGTGCTCCTCGGCGAGGAGATCCTGACCCTGGGCAAGGGCGACTTCCTGGCGGTGCCGCCGGGCACCCCGCACGCCTTCGCCCCGGCCCCCGGGACCGGCGCCGAGGTGTTCGTCGGCTTCACGCCCGGCATGGACCGCTTCGACTACTACCGGCTGCTCGGCCGGGTGAACGCGGGCGAGGCCACCTTCCAGGACATCCGGGACTCGTCAGAGCAGTACGACAACCACTACGTGGACAGCGTCGTCTGGCGCGAGCGCCGCAGCGCCGACGCGTAGGTCTCGTCGGCCGTCAGCCGGCGCAGCTCCTCCGCGATCAGTTCCGCGGTGGAGCGGATCTTCAGGGCGACCCGGCGGTCCGGCTGGCCCGGGACCCCGAGGGTGGCGAGCGCGCCGGACGGGCGGTCCACCGTGATCTCGCCCTGCGCGGTCTGCAGCCGCACCCGGGTGATGACCGGCCCGTCGGTGACCACCCGCTCCACGGGCACGGCGAGCCGTTCGGCCAGCCAGGAGGCGAGCAGCTCGGCGCTGGGGTTGTCCGCCTCGCTCTCGACGGCGGCGCCGGTCACGGCCGCCGGCTTCTGGTCGAGGGCGGCCGCGAGCAGCGAGCGCCAGGGGGTCAGCCGGGTCCACGCCAGGTCGGTGTCGCCGGGCGCGTACGAGTCGGCCCGCGCGGTCAGCTCCCGCAGCGGGTCCAGGGAGGCGTACGCGTCGGTGATCCGGCGCTGGGCCAGACTGCCGAGCTCGTCGCGCCCGAGGCCCGCGGGGGCGTCGGCGGGCCACCAGGCCACCACCGGCGCGTCGGGCAGCAGCAGCGGCAGGACCACCGGGCCGGCGTGCGAGGTCAGCTCGCCGTGCAGGCGCAGCAGGATGATCTCACCGGTGCCGGCGTCCGAGCCGACCCGCAGCTCGGCGTCGAGCCGGGTGGGCGTGAGCCGGCGGTGGGCTCGCCCGTGCCGCTTGATGACGGCGATGATCCGGCACGGGTGCTCGCGCGAGGCCTCGGACGCGGCCTTGACCGCGTCGTAGGCGTTCTCCTCGTCGGTGACCACGAGCAGGGTGAGGACCATGCCCATGGTGGGGCTGCCGATGGCGCGGCGGGCATCGAGCAGGGCCGCGTTGACCTTGCTGGACGTCGTGTCGGTGAGTTCGGTCTTCATAGTGATCGAGTCTCCCAAAACGGGCCGCCCGGGTGAACCGGCGGGAGGTCCCGGCTCCGGCCCGCTTCCGGTCCGGCTCAGGCACCGGCGGCCGGTCCGGACCGGGCCCCGCCCCGGCTCAGGCCCCGGCGGCCTTGGCGGCTTTCGCGGCCTGCTTCGCCGCCTGCTTGTACTCCCGTACCTTCGCCAGCGACTCGGGGCCGGTGATGTCGGCCGCCGAGCGATAGCAGCCGTCCTCGCCGTACGCCCCGGCGGCGGTCCGCCACCCGCGCGGCCGAACGCCGAACTGCTTCCCCAGCAGCGCCAGGAAGATCTGGGCCTTCTGCTGCCCGAAGCCCGGCAGGTCCTTCAGCCGTCCGAGCAGCTCCGTACCCGTAGCGGCGTCCGCCCACACGGCGGCCGCGTCGCCGCCGTAGTGCTCGACCAGGTACTGGCACAGCTGCTGGACGCGCTTGGCCATCGAGCCCGGGTAGCGGTGCACGGCCGGCTTCTCCGAGAGCAGCGCCGCGAAGGCCTCCGGGTCGTACGCGGCGATCACGTGCGCGTCCAGATCGTCCGCTCCCAGCCGGGTGGCGATGGTGTACGGGCCGGAGAACGCCCACTCCATGGGGACCTGCTGGTCGAGCAGCATGCCGACCAGGGCCGCCAGCGGGCTGCGGGCGAGCAGCGCGTCGGCGTCCGGCTGCTGTGCCAGCCGCATGGTGATGCCTGCCTTCTTGTCCATGACTCCATGTTCCGGACAAGGGCCGCTCCGCGCGCGGTCGGCGCACCGGGTGGCTAGCGTGTGCATCCGGGACAAAACGATCGAGACGGAGTCATGATCATGTCTGAATTCCCGGAAGGCGCCCCGTGCTGGGTGGACGCCATGTTCAGCGACGTGGAGGGCGCCAAGGCCTTCTACGGCGACGTACTGGGCTGGACCTTCGGTGAGAGCTCCAGCGAGTACGGCAACTACACGCAGGCCTACGCGGACGGCAAGGCGGTGGCCGCCGTCGTGCCCCCGATGCCGGGCGCGGAGGGCCAGTCCGCCTGGTGTCTGTACTTCGCCTCGCCCGATGCCCGGGCGACGGCGGAGAAGGTGAAGGCGGCGGGCGGCGAGGTGCTGATGGAGCCGATGGAGGTCGGCACGTTCGGCTCGATGATGCTCGGCAAGGAGCCGAGCGGCGCGGTGTTCGGGATCTGGCAGCCCGGTGACCACAAGGGCTTCGAGAAGATGGGCGAGCCGGGGTCCTTCGCCTGGGCCGAGCTGTTCACGCGGGACCCGGCGACGGCGGACGCGTTCCTCGCGTCGGTCTTCCCGTTCGGGGCGCAGAAGATGGACGACGAGGTGATGGACTACAAGGTCTTCCACGTCGGGGGCAAGGACAACATGGTCCTCGGCCGGATGGTCATGGACAAGGACTTCCCGGCCGAGGTGCCGCCGTACATCTGCGTGTACTTCGCCGTGGGCGACTGCGACGGCGCGGTGAAGCGTGCCACGGACCGCGGGGCGAAGCTCCAGTTCGGGCCGATGGACAGCCCCTTCGGGCGGTTCGCGGCGCTCACCGACCCGCAGGGCGCGAACTTCTCGGTCATCGACCTGTCGACGACCGTCGGCGACATGCCCGCGATGAAGGACGCGTAGCCGGGCGGCCCCGGCCGCCGGACCCTCCGCCCCCGCTGTCGTGTCAAAAATCCTTGACATGGCGCGGGGGCGGTCCTACGTTCACCGGTGTCAAGAATTCTTGACACCACTGCGGGACATCACGGGCCGGAGGCGCCGTATGGGCGTGGCACACGGAACAGGGAACACGGGCGGGGGCGCCGGTTCCGGGGGCGCCGCCGAGGGGGCCGACGGCCTGCTCGCCACCATGGGCATCGAGGAGAAGCGCGCCTGGATCATGGCGGTGGTCTCGGCCTGCGGCTACGCGGCCTACCTCGTCGCCGTACTGGGCACGGCCGGCGGCACCCCGCTCGCCGAGGCCCCGTACGAGGCCGCGCTGCTGTGGACGGTCGGCGCCGCCATCGCGGTCTCGATCGCGCTGAACATCGCGGCCGCGCTCGGCTCCCGCGGCGACGGCGGCCGCACCGACCAGCGGGACCGGGAGATCCACCGGTACGGCGAGCACATCGGCCAGTCCTTCGTCGTCACCGGCGGGATCGCGGCCCTGGTCATGGCGATGGCCGAGACGGCCCCCTTCTGGATCGCCAACACCCTCTACCTGGCCTTCGTCCTGTCGGCCCTCCTCGGCTCCACGGCGAAGATCGTCGCCTACCGGTGGGGCTTCCGGCCGTGGTGAGGCCGACCCGCGTCACGAACGCGATCAGGGCGCTGCGGGCCGCCGCCGGCGAGATGACCCAGGCGGAACTCGCGGACCGGGTCGGGGTGACCCGGCAGACCGTCATCGCCATCGAGAAGGGCCGCTACTCGCCCTCGCTGGAGCTGGCCTTCCAGATCGCCCGGGTGTTCCGGGTCCCGCTGGACGAGGTCTTCCACTACCCGGACGCCGCGACCGGCGGCGCCGGCGGCTCTTCAGGCACCACCGACACCACAGGGGCGGGCTCATGAAGGCGATCGTGCAGGACGTGTACGGGACCGCGGACGTGCTGGAACTGCGCGAGGTGCCGCGGCCGGCCGCGCGGCCCGGCGAGGTGCTCGTCCGGGTGCAGGCGGCCGCCGTCGACGCCGGAGTCTGGCACCTCATGACCGGACTGCCGTACCTGCTGCGGCTGATGGGCTTCGGGCTGCGCGCCCCCAAGGTGCCCGTCCGGGGCCGCGACGTCGCGGGCCGGGTCGAGGCGGTCGGTGCGGGCGTGACGCGGTTCCGGCCGGGCGACGAGGTGTTCGGCATCTGCGAGGGGTCCTTCGCCGAGTACGCGTGCGCCCCCGAGGACCGGTTCGTGACGCGGCCGGACACCCTCACCCCGGCCCAGGCCGCGGCCCTGCCCATCTCAGGCCTCACCGCCCTCCAGGCCCTGCGCGACGCCGGCCGGGTCCGCCGGGGGCAGCGGGTCCTGGTCATCGGCGCGGGCGGCGGCGTGGGCACGTACGCGGTGCAGCTGGCCAAGGACGCCGGCGCCCACGTCACCGGCGTGTGCAGCACGGCCAAGGCGGACCTGGTGCGCTCGCTCGGCGCCGACGAGGTCGTCGACTACACCCGCGAGGACGTCACCGACGGCACCCGCCGCTACGACCTCGTCCTCGACATCGCGGGCAACCGCCCGCTGTCCGCGCTGCGCCGGGCCCTGGTCCCGCGCGGCACGCTCGTGATCGTCGGCGGCGAGGGCGGCGGCCGCTGGCTGGGCGGCACGGACCGCACGCTCCGGGCCGTGCTGCTGTCCCCGTTCGTGCGCCACCGGCTGCGCGGCCTGGTCTCCTCGGAACGCGCGGACGACATCCGCCGACTCGCGGAACTGGCCGGCGAGGGCCGCCTCACCCCGGTCCTCGACCGTACGTACCCCCTGGCCCAGACACCCGAAGCCATCCGCCGGGCCCAGTCCGGCGCCGCCCACGGCAAGGTGGTCGTCACACCCTGAGCCCTGGAGCCCCGGAGATCACGCGCGGCAACTCCGGAACGCAGAAGACCCCGGCCGGTTTCCCGGTCGGGGTCTTCAAGTGCCCGGTGAGGCACTGGCGGAGGATACGAGATTCGAACTCGTGAGGGGTTGCCCCCAACACGCTTTCCAAGCGTGCGCCCTAGGCCACTAGGCGAATCCTCCGCGGCAAACAATACAAGACGTTGAGGGGTGCTCGCGAACGCGTTCCCCGCGGTGGCCTCGGGGGAGTCCCTCGGCGGTCCCGTGGCGGGGAGCGGGTCGATTCCGGGGGCCTTCATCCGCTACGCTGGGGCCAGCCCCTCACGTGGCGCTATCTCACCCAACTCCCCCAGGGCCGGAAGGCAGCAAGGGTAAGTGGGCTCTGGCGGGTGCGTGGGGGGCGCTTTGCGTTTGGTGGCCGTCCGTTGTCGGCGGGCCCGGATACGCTCGTAAGCGTGTCGTCCCTTGCGCTGTACCGCCGCTACCGCCCCGAGTCGTTCGCCGAGGTCATCGGACAGGAGCATGTCACTGCCCCGCTGATGCAGGCCCTGCGAAACAACCGGGTCAATCACGCGTACCTGTTCAGCGGCCCGCGCGGCTGCGGCAAGACCACCAGCGCGCGCATCCTCGCCCGCTGCCTGAACTGTGAGCAAGGTCCCACTCCCACGCCCTGCGGCGAGTGCCAGTCCTGCCGCGACCTGGCCAGGAACGGCCCCGGGTCCATCGACGTCATCGAGATCGACGCCGCGTCGCACGGTGGTGTGGACGACGCCCGCGACCTGCGCGAGAAGGCCTTCTTCGGGCCCGCCTCCAGCCGGTACAAGATCTACATCATCGACGAGGCGCACATGGTCACCTCGGCGGGCTTCAACGCCCTGCTGAAGGTGGTCGAGGAGCCGCCGGAGCACCTCAAGTTCATCTTCGCCACGACGGAGCCGGAGAAGGTCATCGGGACCATCCGGTCCCGCACGCACCACTACCCGTTCCGGCTGGTGCCGCCCGGCACGCTCCGCGATTACCTCGCCGACGTCTGCGGGCGCGAGCAGATGGGCGTCGAGGACGGCGTGCTGCCGCTGGTCGTGCGCGCGGGCGCCGGCTCCGTCCGTGACTCCATGTCCGTCATGGACCAGCTGCTCGCCGGCGCGGCCACCGACACCGTGACGTACGCCATGGCGACCTCGCTCCTCGGATACACCGACGGCTCGCTGCTGGACGCGGTGGTCGACGCCTTCGCCGCCGGCGACGGCGCGGCGGCCTTCGAGGTCGTGGACCGGGTGATCGAGGGGGGCAACGACCCGCGCCGCTTCGTCGCCGACCTGCTGGAGCGGCTGCGCGACCTGGTGATCCTCGCGGCCGTGCCGGACGCCGGTGCGAAGGGGCTCATCGACGCCCCCGTGGACGTGGTCGAGCGGATGCAGGCGCAGGCCGCGGTCTTCGGCGCGGCCGAACTCTCCCGCGCCGCGGACCTGGTGAACACCGGTCTGACGGAGATGCGCGGGGCCACCTCGCCGCGGCTCCAGCTGGAGCTGATCTGCGCTCGCGTGCTGCTGCCCGCGGCCTTCGACGACGAGCGGTCCGTGCAGGCCCGCCTCGACCGCCTGGAGCGCGGCGCGGCCGCCGCGGGTGCGGGGACGGCCGTCGGCGCCGGTGCCTTCGTGGCCGGCGGCGCGGCTCCGGCCATGGGGTACGTACCCGGGCCCGAGGCGCACGCCATGGCGCCGGCGCCCGCCGGGCCCGGTGCCGGTCCGGCCGCCGCACGTGCGGCGGTACGGGGCCCCGGCGCGCCCGCTCCGGCCGCCCAGCCCCCCGCCGCGCAGCCGCAGGCCGCGGCTCCGGCACCCGCCGCCGTGCCCGAACCGGCCGAGGCACCCGCACCCGCCGCCCCGGCGCCTGGCGCCTGGCCCGGCGCCGCCACCCCGGGCGCCCCGGCGGCCCGGCCGCAGGCCCAGCCCGCACCCGCCGCTCCGGCCCCCGGGGCCTGGCCGGGCGCCGCCCAGCCGGGATCCGGCGCCCCCGCCGCGGCACCGGCAGCGCCCGCGGCACCCGCCCCCGGCGCCTGGCCCGGCGCCGCCCAGCCCGGCGCCGGTGCCCCCGCGCCCGCCCCGGCCGCGACGCCCGCCCCCGCGGCCGCCGCCCCCGTGCCCGCCGCCGCCCCGTCGCCCGGGATGGCCCAGGGCGCCGGGCAGGTGCAGGCGATGTGGCCGGGGATCCTGGAGGCAGTCAAGAACCGCCGCCGCTTCACCTGGATCCTGCTCAGCCAGAACGCCCAGGTCACCGGCTTCGACGGGACGACCGTCCAGCTCGGCTTCCCCAACGCCGGGGCCCGCGACAACTTCGCGAGCAGCGGCAGCGAGGAAGTGCTCAAGGCGGTGCTCGCCGAGCAGTTCCACGTGAACTGGAAGATCGACGCCGTTGTCGGCGGCGGCGGCCCGGCCGCCCCCGCGGCCATGTCCTCGTACGGGGCCCCGGCCGCGCCCGCCTACAACCCGCCCCCGCCGGCCGCCCCCTCGGCCGGCGCCCCCGCGCAGCCCCCCGCCCACCAGCCCGGGCAGCAGCAGGGGCAGCACGGCCCGCAGGGCGGCCCCCAGCACGGGCAGCAGCCCGGCGGTCAGCACGTGCAGGCCCCGCCGCAGTCCGCCCCGCAGCCGCCTCCCGTCGCCCCCGAGGACGACATCGCGGAGGCCGACGACCCGGACCTCGTGGACAGCGCGCTGACCGGTCACGACCTGATCGTGCGCGAGCTCGGGGCCACCGTCGTGGAGGAATATACGAACGAGTAGGGGCAGGTCATTGGGGTGCCCGCACAAAGGGCACCCCGCCGCGCGGGCTAGGCTGCACTCGTGAAGGTCCTCGTCATCGGCGGCGGCGCCCGCGAACACGCCCTGTGCCGCTCTCTGTCCCTCGACCCCGACGTCACCGGTCTGCACTGCGCACCCGGTAACGCGGGCATCGCCGAGGTGGCCACGCTGCACCCGGTCGACGCCCTCGACGGCGCGGCCGTGGCCCGCCTGGCCACCGAACTCGGTGCCGAACTGGTCGTCGTCGGCCCGGAGGCACCGCTGGTCGCCGGGGTCGCCGACGCGGTCCGCGCCGCCGGCATCCCCTGCTTCGGCCCCTCCGGGGAGGCGGCGCAGCTGGAGGGCTCCAAGGCCTTCGCCAAGGACGTCATGGCCGCGGCCGGCGTCCCGACGGCCCGCTCCTACGTCTGCACCACCGCGGCGGAGATCGACGAGGCGCTCGACGCCTTCGGCGCCCCGTACGTGGTCAAGGACGACGGCCTCGCGGCCGGCAAGGGCGTCGTCGTCACCTCCGACCTCGCCGAGGCCCGGGCGCACGCCCTGGCCTGCGACCGGGTGGTCATCGAGGAGTACCTCGACGGCCCCGAGGTCTCCCTCTTCGCCATCACCGACGGCACCACCGTGCTGCCGCTCCAGCCCGCGCAGGACTTCAAGCGCGCGCTCGACGGCGACCTCGGCCCGAACACCGGCGGCATGGGCGCCTACTCCCCGCTGCCCTGGGCCGACCCGAAGCTGGTCGACGAGGTCATGGAGACGGTGCTCCAGCCCACCGTCGACGAGCTGCGCCGCCGCGGCACCCCCTTCTCCGGCCTGCTCTACGCGGGCCTGGCGATCACCGGCCGCGGGGTCCGGGTCATCGAGTTCAACGCGCGCTTCGGCGACCCCGAGACCCAAGTGGTCCTGGCCCGTCTGAAGACCCCCCTCGCGGGCGTGCTGCTCGGCTCGGCCAACGGCACCCTCGACACCCTGCCGCCCCTCGCCTGGCGCGATGACGCGGCCGTCACCGTCGTCGTGGCCGCCCACAACTACCCCGGCACGCCGCGCACGGGCGACCCGATCGAGGGCCTCGACGAGATCGCGGCCGAGGACGCCCCGCAGGCGTACGTGCTGCACGCCGGCACCCGCCAGGAGGGCGGCGCCGTCGTCAGCGCGGGCGGCCGGGTGCTCTCCGTCACGGCGACCGGATCCGATCTGGCGCAGGCGCGTGAGCGCGCGTATAAGGCGGTCGCCCGCATCCGCCTCGACGGCTCGCAGCACCGCACGGACATTGCAGAAAAAGCGGCCGAAGCGAGCTGAATCCGCTCGGCGGCGGCGAAATCCAGCCCCAGAGCAGCACACACGTACGGACGGGCCCGGAGCGCGCAGGATGCGCCCGGGCCCGTCCGTACGTCTGCATCCGGCCGCCCCGAACCGCACCCACCTTTGACCAAAGCCATTCCATCGGGTGACGCTGAGCAGTCCGGCTGACTCCTGCCGAACTCCCAACTAGGGTGCCGCGCAAGGATTCCGGCACTTGGCCCACCGGCATTGCGATGTGGGTGGCGGGTGCCACAGTGGGGGAGTGAGCAAAGCCAGCGCAGGGCACCGAGGGGGTGACGACCGGCCGTGTCCGGAACCGGTTTGGGTATCGAGGTGGGCGCGTTGAGCGCGCGTGCCAGGGCACTCGCCGTACTGCGCCTGCGCAGTCGGGCGACGGCCGTGGCCGTGCTGCCCGCAGCCCTGGGGGTCGTCCTGGTCTCCGCGCGGTCCACCGGCCGGCTGGCCGGGGACCCGTGGCCGGCCGTCACCGTCGTGGTGTGCGTCGTCGCGGCCGTGATCCTGCTGGTGGCCGGGGTCTTCGCCGCGGTCGTCCGGCACGCCAGTCCCGCGGTGAGCCCGACCGTGCCGCTCGCCGAACGGTCCGCGCCCGACCTCTACCGCCTGGTCCGCGACCTCGCGGACCGGATGGACGTGCCCGCTCCCTCGGCGATAGCGCTCACTCCGGACTGCGACAGCTGGCTTGAGGACCGAACGCACCGCAGCCACCGCAAGGGCGCCTCCGGTGCTCCCGCGGCGGCTCCGGACGGGGCGCCCGTCCTCGTCATCGGCACCCCGTTCCTGTGGTGGATGCGGGTGGCCGAGCTGCGCGCCGTGCTGGCTCCCGTGGTCGCCGGCACCGGTCCGTCCGCCCAGCCCGACATAGCCGCGGCCCGCCGTTTCGTCCGCGGCCTCGACGCCGCGGTCGCGGTCGGCGGGCGGCCCGGGCTGGGCTGGGTGGCCGGGCTGGGCCGCGTGCTGCTGGGTCGTTGCCAGGAGCACGCGGCCGAAATGGAGCGGGGGGTGGCCACCGCCGCCTCCGAGCGTGCACAGGCTGTGGACTACGGGCTGCGGATCGTCGCGCAGGAGCAGGTCGGGCTGGCGTACGCGGGCTGGGACCGGCTGCTGACCCGGGTCGCGCTGCCCGCCTGGCGGATGGGCCGCTGGCCGTCCCGGCTGGACGCGGGCGTGGTGTCGGCCCTCACCGAACTCTCGCGCCGGGACCGGCTCGCGGAAGGCTTCGCGACCCGGCTCGGCGAGCGGCCCGCGTGCGATCTCCTGGAGGAGCCGGGGGCGGTGGACGAGGCCGCCTCGCTGCTGGCGGCCCGGCTCTTCCACGGCGGCCCGGCGCAGCCGGGACCGGACTGGGCGCCGGTGGACTGGCAGGCGTATCCGGAGGAGGTCGTGGACCGGAAGTGGCGGACCGAGGCGGCCCGCCTGCACCGCGCCCTGGACGTGTTGGCGGTCCCGGCCGGCCACCGCGCCGCCCGCCCCGACGACCCGGCCCAGGCCCCCGACGTCCGGACACCACCCGCCCCGGACGCCCCGCAGCCCGCCTCCGCCCCCCACGGCCTGGACCGTCCCGACGGCCTGGACGGTCCCACCCTGGAGCGCGTCATCGCCCACCTGTCGGGTGCGGACGGCGCGGTGTCCGAGGCGCTGGCCGGCCGGCTCAGCGGGGACGTGGCCCGCGCCGAGGCCGCCGTGCCCGCGGCACCGGCCGCCACGGGCGCGGACACCGTGCCGCTGTTCCCCCTCCAGCCGCCCCGCAGCGGCCGCGATCTGCTGGCCGACCACGTCTCGGCGATGGTCTGCTGCGCCGCGGTCGATTCGGCGGGTGCCGCCCCGGGCCTGGACTGGCTCGACGGCCCGGTCCTGTTCGTCGCGGGCGAGCGCCGCTCGGACCTCGCCCCGCGGGTCCTCGCCTTGGTCGAGGACGGCGATCCGGAACCCCTGCGGGCCTGGCTCGCGGAGACCGGCGTACGACCGGAGAAGCCGGTCAGGCTGGTGTGAGACCCCTTCCGGGTGGGCCCGTACGAAGCCACCCGGAAGGTGCCCGAGGCCTCGTACCGGATCCGCACCCGGGTCCGCCCCCGCATCGTCAGAAACGGATCAGTATGTTCCGCTCTCGCCAATTCGCGACGAACGGTGACGGAGTGAGTGCGTTATGTGATGTGCTGGGATCGGTCGCGGACCACCGCGCACCATGCGGCAGCACGCGTTCGGGGGAGCGAGGGAGGGGAGCGGGATGAGTGCGGACCAGATCCGGAGGTGGGAGTCGGGTGCCCTCGCACACGCGGTGACGGACCCGTTCGGCCAGGGCCCGCTCCCGTGGTTCCGCGGCAGCGAGCTCTACTTCGACGACACCGGCCAGGTCGTGCCCTGGTACGTGGACCCGGCCGCCGCCGCGGGCACCGGCGCGGACGCGGCGGGCGACGGCGGCCGCCCCATCCCGCCGCCCCGGGCGGCCCGCAGCAGCGGCCCCCGCACCGCCGACGACGTGCACCGCCAGGTCAAGGGCTTCAGCTCCACCGGCGCGGTCGCCCCCGGCGAGGCCATCGACTTCCGCATCACCGTCGACCCCCCGCAGCAGTTCTCCGTGGACATCTACCGGATCGGCCACTACGGCGGCGACGGCGCCTCGAAGATCCACTCCAGTCCGATGCTCTCCGGCATCGTCCAGCCCGCCCCGCTCGCCGCCGACCGCACCGTCTCCTGCCACCACTGGTGGCTCTCCTGGCGCCTACAGGTCCCGTCGTACTGGAATCCCGGCGCGTACGTCGCGGTCCTGACCACCGTCGACGGCTTCCGCTCGCACATCCCCTTCACGGTCCGCGACGACCGCCCGGCCGACCTGCTGCTCCTGCTCCCGGACATCACCTGGCAGGCCTACAACCTCTACCCCGAGGACGGCCGCACCGGCGCGAGCCTCTATCACGCCTGGGACGAGCAGGGCCGGCTGCTGGGCGAGCAGGAGGCGGCCATCACCGTCTCCTTCGACCGCCCGTACGCGGGCGCCGGCCTCCCCCTGCACGTCGGCCACGCCTACGACTTCATCCGCTGGGCCGAGCGCTACGGCTACGACCTCGCGTACGCCGACGCCCGCGACCTGCACGCCGGCCGCGTCGACCCGGCCCGCTACCGGGGCCTGGTCTTCCCCGGCCACGACGAGTACTGGTCCGTGCCCATGCGCCGGGCCGTCGAGGCCGCCCGCGACGGCGGCACCTCCCTGGTCTTCCTCTCCGCGAACACCATGTACTGGCAGGTGGAGCTGTCCCCCGCGCCCGCCGGAGTGCCCGACCGGCTGCTGACCTGCCGAAAACGGCGCGGTCCCGGCCGCCCGGCCCTGTGGCGCGAGGTCGACCGCGCCGAACAGCAGCTCCTCGGCATCCAGTACGCCGGCCGGGTCCCGGAACCGGCCCCGCTGGTCGTCCGCAACGCCGGTCACTGGCTCTGGGACGCCACCGGCGCGGCCGAGGGCGACGAGCTCGACGGCCTGGTCGCGGGCGAGGCCGACCGCTACTACCCGCGCACCCAGCTCCCCGAGCACCAGAGCCGGATCCTGCTCGCCCACTCCCCGTACCGGGACGGCGAAGGGGCCCGGCGCCACCAGGAGACCTCGCTCTACCGGGCACCGAGCGGCGCCCTCGTCTTCGCCTCCGGCACCTTCGCCTGGTCCCCGGCACTCGACCGCCCCGGCCACGTCGACGGACGGATCCAGCGGGCCACCGCCAACCTCCTCGACCGGATCTGCAAGCGCGACTGACCCGCCGGTGAACCGCCCCCCTTGACCACGATCGCCGGCGCGTGCGCGAGAATCGGAGTGCTTCGTAAAGAACCACAGGGAGACACCGTGTCCGGATTCGTCGAAAAGCCCGAGCCGGTTCAGGTTCCGGGCCTCGTCCACCTCCACACCGGCAAGGTGCGCGAGCTCTACCGCAACGAGGCCGGCGAGCTCGTCATGGTCGCCAGCGACCGCCTGTCCGCCTTCGACTGGGTGCTCCCCACCGAGATCCCCCACAAGGGCCGGGTCCTCACCCAGCTCTCCCTCTGGTGGTTCGACCAGCTCGCCGACCTGGTCCCGAACCACGTGATCAGCACCGAGCTGCCGGCCGGCGCCCCCGCCGACTGGGCCGGCCGCACCATGATCTGCAAGAACCTCGACATGGTCCCCGTCGAGTGCGTGGCCCGCGGCTACCTCACCGGCTCCGGCCTCCTGGAGTACAACCAGACCCGCACGGTCTGCGGACTCGCCCTGCCCGAGGGCCTGGTGGACGGCTCCGAGCTGCCCGCGCCGATCTTCACCCCGGCCGCCAAGGCCGCCGTCGGCGAGCACGACGAGAACGTCTCCTACGAGGAAGTGGCCCGCACCGTCGGCGCCGAGACGGCGGCCCTGCTCCGCCAGACCACCCTCGCCGTGTACGGCCGCGCCCGGGACGTCGCGCGCGAGCGGGGCATCATCCTCGCGGACACCAAGTTCGAGTTCGGCTTCGACGGCGACACCCTGGTGGCAGCCGACGAGGTGCTGACCCCCGACTCCTCGCGCTTCTGGCCGGCCGCCGACTGGGAGCCGGGCCGCGCGCAGGCCTCGTACGACAAGCAGATCGTCCGGAACTGGCTGACCTCGCCCGCCTCGGGCTGGGACCGTACGAGCGAGCAGCCCCCGCCGCCGCTGCCCGCCGAGATCGTCGAGAAGACCAGCGCCAAGTACATCGAGGCGTACGAGCTGCTCACGGGCCTCGCCTGGAGCCACTGAGCGCACGAAGAAGGCCCCGGTCGACTGACCGGGGCCTTCTTCATCTGAGCGGACGACGAGATTCGAACTCGCGACCCTCACCTTGGCAAGGTGATGCTCTACCAACTGAGCCACGTCCGCATGCGCCGTAGCGCGAAGCCCACTATACCCAACCTCGGTCCCGTGCGAGACGCACCGCCGTGTGGTGGTCGCCGCACCGCGCTCCGGGACGGCCGGCCAGGGGTGGTGCCACGCCGTCTCCGGGGCGGCCGGGGCCGCTCCGCGATCTCCGCCACCGGCGCTCCCTCCGCGGCCGGTTCGGGCGCCGCCGCCTTCCGCGCGGCCGGCGGCGGGTCCCGCGCGCCGATCGCGTCGGCCGCCAACTCCGTTTCCCCGCAACGGATTCCGCCGCGCGCTGCCCGGATGACCTCGCCGACGCCGGCCCGACAGCGTCTTCGGTGCGAAGGTCCGCGCGCCCGCCGCGAGCGTCCGCACCGGGTGCCCGGCCCCGCCCGCGGCCGGTCACGATCACGATCGTGCGGCCGGGGAGTCCGGGCGCAATGCTGTGGGGACCGTCACACCGCCCGTTCCCGGAATCCGGGCAACGCAGAAGGCCCCAGTCAGATGACTGGGGCCTTCTCTCTGAGCGGACGACGAGATTCGAACTCGCGACCCTCACCTTGGCAAGGTGATGCTCTACCAACTGAGCCACGTCCGCATGCTTCCGACCTCCGACCTCGGGAAACCGGGGCCATCGGGCGGTGCGAGCACCACTCTACCTGATCCACCGGAGTGGTCGGTAAAGCGTTGTGCAGAGCGGGTGACAGGAATCGCACACTGCGCCTTCCCCCTGGAAGGGGGATGTTCTGCTACTGAACTACACCCGCACGACTTCGGGGTTCTGACCTGCGGTCTGGCCCCTCGGCGTGATCCACACACTAGCGGATGTGGTGGGGTGCTTGGCAAATCGGCGGTCAGTGCGCCTCGTTGTAGGCCTCGTAGACCTTCTTGGGGATGCGGCCGCGGGGCGGCACGTCGAGGTTGTTGGAGCGGGCCCAGGCGCGGACGACCGCCGGGTCGGGTGCGAGGGCCGTGTGCTTGAAGGTCTTGCCGGAGCGGGCCTGGCGGCGGCCGGCCGCCACGAACGGCGCGAGGCTCTTGCGCAGTTTCTTTGCGTTGGCAAGATTCAGGTCGATCTCGTACGACTTACCGTCGAGCCCGAAGACCACCGTTTCCGCCGCTTCTCCGCCTTCGATGTCGTCGGAGATCGTGACTACTACGCGCTGCGCCACGGATATCGGTCCCTTCGTGCGATCTCGCTGCGCTGACGTGCTGCGATGTCGCCTGTATGGATGTTTCGGAACAATGTGCCTGCAGATGGCCTGCCGGATCGCGGCTAAAGTCACCTCGACTATGGATTCCTTTGTACCTCGATTACCGACGCATTGTGAAGACCAATTAATCCCGCCCGCGTGTCCCGCCGCAATCCCGACAGCGTGTTTTTCCTGGTGATTTTGCGGAGTGTTGGTGAAGCCGAAACCGCGATCCGTGCGTGCCCGGGGCATATCTACCCGCGTAGAAATTTCGGCCGGGTACGCTGATGAGACCGCCTTCGCACCAACCACCACACCGGGAGTGCCAGTGGCACGCGTCGTAGTCGACGTCATGCTCAAGCCGGAGATCCTCGACCCTCAGGGCCAGGCGGTGCAGCGTGCACTGCCGCGCCTTGGCTTCGAGGGGATCGCCGACGTCCGCCAGGGGAAGCGCTTCGAGCTCGAAGTCGAGGGGCCGGTCGATCAGGCCGCTCTCGACCGCATCCACAAGATGGCCGAAACGTTCCTCGCCAACACCGTCATCGAAGACTTCACCGTGAAGGTCGAGGACTGACGGTGACCACTCGCATCGGAGTCGTCACGTTCCCCGGAACGCTCGACGACCGTGATTCGCTGCGCGCCGTCCGCCTCGCGGGCGCCGAGCCGGTTTCGCTGTGGCACCGCGACAAGGACCTGCACCAGGTCGACGCGGTCGTCCTCGCGGGCGGCTTCTCCTACGGCGACTACCTGCGTGCGGGCGCGATCTCCCGCTTCTCGCCGGTGATGGAGACGATCATCGAGCAGGCAAAGGCGGGCATGCCCGTCCTGGGCATCTGCAACGGCTTCCAGATCCTCACCGAGGCCCATCTGCTGCCCGGCGCGATGCTGCGCAACAACCACCTGCACTTCATCTGCCGCGACCAGAAGCTCCGCGTCGAGAACGCGGAGACCGCCTGGACCGGCGACTACGAGCAGGGCCAGGAGATCTCCGTCCCGCTCAAGAACATGGACGGCCGGTACGTCGCCGACGAGCACACGCTCGACGAGCTCGAGGCCGAGGGCCGCGTGGCCTTCCGGTACCTCGACGTGAACCCGAACGGGTCGCTCCGCGACATCGCCGGCATCACCAACGCCGCCGGGAACGTCGTCGGCCTCATGCCGCACCCCGAGCACGCGGTCGAGCCGCTGATCGGGACGGGCGCCACCGACGGCCTCCCGTTCTTCACGTCGGTCCTGAAGAAGCTGGTCTCCGCATGAGCCTCGACACCGTCAAGCACGCCACCGAGACCCCGGACGCCTCCCAGCCGTGGAAGGAACTCGGCCTCAAGGAGGACGAGTACGCCCGCATCCGGGAGATCCTCGACCGCCGTCCGACCGGCGCCGAGCTCGCCATGTACTCGGTCATGTGGTCCGAGCACTGCTCGTACAAGAGCAGCAAGATCCACCTGAAGCAGTTCGGCGAGAAGGCCCCCGAGAACACCGCCCTCCTCGTCGGCATCGGCGAGAACGCCGGCGTCGTCGACGTGGGCCAGGGCTACGCGGTCACCTTCAAGGTGGAGTCGCACAACCACCCCAGCTACATCGAGCCCTACCAGGGCGCGGCCACCGGCATCGGCGGCATCGTCCGCGACATCCTCGCCATGGGCGCCCGCCCGGTCGCCGTCGTCGACCCGCTGCGCTTCGGCGCGGCCGACCACCCCGACACCAAGCGCGTCCTGCCGGGCGTCGTCGCGGGCATCGGCGGCTACGGCAACTGCCTGGGCCTGCCGAACATCGGCGGCGAGGTCGTCTTCGACGAGTGCTACCAGGGCAACCCGCTGGTCAACGCCGGATGCATCGGCGTGATGAAGCACGAGGACATCCACCTCGCCAAGGCCTCGGGCCCCGGCAACAAGGTGATCCTCTACGGTGCCCGCACCGGCGGCGACGGCATCGGCGGCGTCTCGGTCCTGGCCTCGGAGACCTTCGACTCCACCGGCCCGGCCAAGCGCCCCGCCGTGCAGGTCGGCGACCCCTTCCAGGAGAAGCTCCTCATCGAGTGCACCCTGGAGATCTTCAAGGAAGACCTCGTCGCGGGCATCCAGGACCTCGGCGGCGCCGGGCTCTCCTGCGCCACCTCGGAGCTGGCCTCGGCCGGTTCCGGCGGCATGCGGGTCGACCTCGACACCGTCCCGCTGCGCGACGCGACGCTCTCGCCCGAGGAAATCCTCATGAGCGAGTCGCAGGAGCGCATGTGCGCGATCGTCGAGCCGGCGAAGGTCGAGCGCTTCCTCGAGATCTGCGAGAAGTGGGACGTCATCGCCACCGTGATCGGTGAGGTCACCGAGGGCGAGCGGCTGGAGATCTTCTGGCACGGCGAGCAGATCGTCGACGTCCCGCCGCGGTCCGTCGCCCACGAGGGCCCGACGTACCACCGCCCGTACGCGCGCCCCTCCTGGCAGGACGCGCTTCAGGCGGACGACGCGGGCAGGCTGCCCCGCCCGCAGTCCGCCGCGGAGCTGCGCGAGCAGGTCCTCGCGCTGGTCGCCTCCCCGAACCAGGCCTCCAAGGCGTGGGTCACCGACCAGTACGACCGCTTCGTGCAGGGCAACACCGTCCTCTCGCAGCCCGAGGACGCGGGCATGGTCCGCATCGACGAGGAGACCAACCTCGGCGTGGCCATGGCGACCGACGGCAACGGCCGGTACGCCAAGCTCGACCCGTACACCGGCGCGCAGCTCGCGCTGGCCGAGGCGTATCGCAACGTCGCCGCGACCGGCGCCAAGCCGCTGGCCATCTCCGACTGCCTGAACTTCGGCTCGCCCGAGGACCCGGACGTCATGTGGCAGTTCGCCGAGGCCTGCCGCGGTCTGGCCGACGGCTGCCTGGAGCTGGGCACCCCGGTCACCGGCGGCAACGTCTCCCTCTACAACCAGACGGGTGACATCGCGATCCACCCGACCCCGGTCGTGGCGGTCCTCGGTGTGATCGACGACGTCAACCGCCGCACGCCGATGGCCTTCGCCGAAGAGGGCCAGCTGCTCTACCTGCTCGGTGACACCCGCGAGGAGTTCGGCGGCTCGGCCTGGTCCCAGGTCGTCCACAACCACCTCGGCGGCCTGCCCCCGAAGGTGGACCTGGGCCGCGAGAAGCTGCTCGGCGAGATCCTCATCTCCGCCTCCCGTGACGGCATGGTCGACGCCGCGCACGACGTGTCGGACGGCGGCGTGATCCAGGCGCTCGCCGAGTCCTGCCTCAAGGGCGGGAACGGCGCGCGGGTGATCGTCCCCGAGGGCCTGGACGCCTTCACCTTCCTGTTCTCCGAGTCGGCGGGCCGGGCCATCGTGTCCGTACCGCGCAGCGAGGAGCTCCGCTTCACCGACATGTGCGGCGCCCGGGGCCTCCCGGCCACCCGCATCGGTGTCGTGGACGGCGAAGAGATCGAGATCCAGGGCGAGTTCAGCCTGCCGCTGGCCGAGCTGCGCGCCGCGCACGAGGCCACCATCCCGGGGCTGCTCGCGTAGTCCCGGCCCGGTGTGACCGTTCCGGTGCCCCGTCCTCCCCAACAGGAGGGCGGGGCACCGGCGTTCGCGCGCCCGGGCGGCGGGTGCGGCCCGGGACCGCGGGGCTGTGCGAATGCCGAACGGTCCCGCGCCGCCGCCGCGGGCCGCATTACGCTCGGACCATGCCAACGGCCCGGAAGCCCAAGACCCGCAGCTACGACCCCGCGAAGATCGACGCGGCCGTGACCGCCCAGTTCGGCCACATCGCCGAGGCGGTGGGCGGGCTGTCCGCGGAGCAGCTCGCGCGCCCCACCCACCTCGGCGGCTGGACCGTACGGGAGCTGGCCGCGCACATCGCCTGGGTGATCGACTCCCTGGCGGCCGCCACCGAGCGGCCCGCCCCGGCGAAGGCCCAGGTCACGGCCGTGGAGTGGCCCTTCGCCACTGCCTTTCTGGCCGGCCGGATCGCCGAGGTCGCCAAGGAGCTCTCGCTGGAGGACCCGCTGGACGTCCAGTACGAGCGCGCCGTCGCCCGTCTGGCCGCGGCGCTCGCCGCGCATCCCGGCAGCCGGCCGCTCGACCTGCGCATCGGCTCCATGACCCTGGCCGACTTCATGGTCACCCGGACCGTCGAACTCGTCGTCCACACCGATGATTTGAACCGTGCCGCGGGCCTCGCGATCCCCTTCGAGCGGCAGGCGCTGGCCGCGTGCACCCGTCTCCTCGCGGACGCCCTCGCGGCCAAGGCGCCCGGTGGCTCGGTGGAGGTCCGGATCCCGCCGTTCGCGGTGGTCCAGTGCGTGGAGGGCCCCCGGCACACCCGCGGTACGCCGCCCAACGTGGTGGAGACCGACCCGCTGACGTGGGTACGGCTGGCCACGGGGCGGACCGGCTGGGCGGCGGCGCTCGCCGAAGCGCAGGTCAGCGCCAGTGGCGAGCGGGCCGACCTGGCCGCCGTACTCCCGGTGATGAGCTGATCGGCATACGGTCGGACCGGGGGCGGCCGGACACGGAACCGCTTCCGGGGGCGGCACGTCAGAGCGGCATGCGAACCCTCCGCCTTGTGCCCGCGGCCCTCGTCGCCGCCCTTGCCATGACCGCCTGCGGTACCGACAGCGGTACGGCCACCGGCAGCGCCCCCGAGGGCGAAGCGCTGACCGGCATCAAGTGGAACGTCGAGAGCGTGACCGTGGACGGCAAGACGACCGCCGCCCCGGCCGGCGCCGACCTGGTGATCGAGGGGAAGGAAGCCAGCGGCAACTACGGCTGCAACCGCTTCACCGCCGACGTCACCACCGACGGTGCCACCCTGACCTTCAAGCCCGGCGCCACCACCACCATGGCCTGCGACGACATGGCGTTCGAGACCTTGTACGCCGGTGTCCTCAAGGGCGCGCTGAAGGCCGATGCGAGTGCCGACAA
Source organism: Streptomyces sp. NBC_00239 (assembly GCF_036194065.1). Lineage (NCBI taxonomy): Bacteria > Bacillati > Actinomycetota > Actinomycetes > Kitasatosporales > Streptomycetaceae > Streptomyces > Streptomyces sp. NBC_00239. The sequence continues at coordinate 4,393,677 of NZ_CP108095.1, forward strand.
GCTCACCCTGACCGGCGCCGACGGGGACCGGATCAACCTGACCTCGAAGGCCGTCGCCCCGCCGAAGGCCGCCTCCTTCACCGGGACCAAGTGGTCCGTGGACGCGCTGGCCGGGGGCAGCTCCCCGCTGGACAGCGTCTCCTCCGTGCCCGAGGGCAAGTCGTACTTCACCGTGGGCAAGGACGGTTCGGTCCGCGGCAACCTGGGCTGCAACTCCTTCAACACCACGGCCAAGATCGCCGGTGACACGGTCACCTTCGGTCCGATCGCCTCGACCCGGATGGCCTGCACCGGCCCCGAGGGCGACGCCGAGAAGGCGATGACCGAGCTGCTGGGCTCCGGCGCACTGAAGGTCACGATCGAGGGCAACGCCCTGACGCTGACCGCGGACAGTGGCAAGAGTCTGGGTGCCAAGGCCCTCCGGAAGTAGGCCGGCCGAGGCCTGAAAACGCCTCCCGGAGGGGCCTGCGGAACCCTTCGGGAGGCCCGCGCAGCGGGCCGGAAAGGCCGCTTCGGGGGTGTTTTCGAGACGGAATCGGGACAACCGCTTCTTGGATGAAGCCACAATCCCGTCCGAGCCGGGAACCGCAGCCGATCAAGGCCCCCGGTAGTCGCTGCGAAGCGAAAGCGCGTACGCATGCTCTTGTAGGTCCCGACAAAAGAAACGCCTACAAATACGGAGGTGTCCGGTCACCCTCTGTGCTGTGACATTTCCCGGGTATCCCCAATTCGGACCAGTGGTCGATCTCGCCTACACTCAAGATGTGCCTCGTGGTGATGGACGACTCAACCACGACCTGCTCCCCGGTGAGAAGGGCCCCCAGGACGCTTGCGGCGTCTTCGGTGTCTGGGCTCCGGGTGAAGAGGTCGCCAAGCTCACCTACTTCGGACTGTATGCATTGCAGCACCGCGGACAAGAGTCCGCGGGCATCGCTGTGAGCAACGGTTCCCAGATCCTCGTCTTCAAGGACATGGGCCTCGTGTCCCAGGTCTTCGACGAAACCTCCCTCGGCTCCCTCCAGGGCCATATCGCGGTCGGTCACGCCCGTTACTCGACCACCGGTGCCTCGGTGTGGGAGAACGCGCAGCCCACCTTCCGTGCCACGGCCCACGGCTCCATTGCCCTGGGTCACAACGGCAACCTGGTGAACACCGCCGAACTCGCCGAGATGGTCGCCGACCTGCCCCGGCAGGACGGCCGTGCCACCCAGGTGGCGGCCACCAACGACACCGATCTCGTGACGGCCCTGCTGGCCGGCCAGACCGATGACGACGGCAAGCCGCTGACCATCGAGGAGTCGGCCACCAAGGTCCTCCCGCAGGTCAAGGGCGCCTTCTCGCTCGTCTTCATGGACGAGGGAACCCTCTACACCGCCCGTGACCCGCAGGGCATCCGCCCGCTGGTCCTAGGCCGCCTGGAGCGCGGCTGGGTGGTCGCGAGTGAGACCGCCGCCCTCGACATCTGCGGCGCCAGCTTCGTCCGCGAGGTCGAGCCGGGCGAGCTCATCGCGATCGACGAGAACGGCCTGCGCACCTCCCGATTCGCAGAAGCAAAGCCCAAGGGCTGTGTTTTCGAGTACGTCTACCTGGCGCGCCCGGACACCGACATCGCCGGCCGCAACGTGTACCTCTCGCGTGTCGAGATGGGCCGCAGGCTGGCGAAGGAAGCCCCGGTCGACGCCGATCTGGTGATAGCGACGCCCGAGTCCGGTACGCCGGCGGCCGTCGGCTACGCCGAGGCCAGCGGCATCCCCTACGGCTCCGGCCTGGTGAAGAACGCCTACGTGGGCCGGACCTTCATCCAGCCGTCCCAGACGATCCGCCAGCTCGGCATCCGTCTGAAGCTCAACCCGCTCAAGGAAGTCATCCGGGGCAAGCGCCTGGTGGTCGTCGACGACTCGATCGTCCGCGGCAACACCCAGCGCGCGCTCGTGAAGATGCTCCGCGAGGCCGGCGCGGCCGAGGTCCACATCCGGATCTCCTCCCCGCCGGTGAAGTGGCCGTGCTTCTTCGGCATCGACTTCGCCACCCGGGCGGAGCTGATCGCCAACGGCATGACGGTCGACGAGATCGCCACGTCGCTCGGCGCGGACTCGCTCTCGTACATCTCGCTCGATTCGATGATCGAGGCGACGACCATCCAGAAGCCGAACCTCTGCCGGGCCTGCTTCGACGGCGTGTACCCCATGGAGCTGCCCGACCCGGAGCTCCTGGGCAAGCAGCTGCTGGAGAACGAGCTGGCGGGCGGCACGGATGCCGCCGACGCGCTCCGTCGCCCGTAAGACACCCGCAGTACGACACGAAAGTTCTCAACCCCATGAGTGCTGAGTCCTTTGTTCCTGCTCCGCAGGCTGGCACCGGTGCCAGCTACGCGTCCGCGGGCGTCGACATCGAGGCGGGCGACCGCGCCGTCGAGCTGATGAAGGAGTGGGTGAAGAAGACGCAGCGCCCCGAGGTCCTCGGCGGCCTCGGCGGTTTCGCCGGCCTCTTCGACGCCTCCGCCCTCAAGAGGTACGAGCGTCCGCTGCTCGCCTCGGCCACCGACGGCGTCGGCACGAAGGTCGACATCGCCCGGCAGATGGGCGTGTACGACACGATCGGCCACGACCTGGTGGCGATGGTCATGGACGACATCGTCGTCTGCGGCGCCGAGCCGCTCTTCATGACCGACTACATCTGCGTCGGCAAGGTCCACCCCGAGCGCGTCGCCCAGATCGTCAAGGGCATCGCCGAGGGCTGTGTGCTGGCCGGCTGCGCGCTGGTCGGCGGCGAGACGGCGGAGCACCCGGGCCTGCTGGGCCCGGACGACTTCGACGTGGCCGGCGCCGGCACCGGTGTCGTGGAGTACGACCACCTGCTCGGTGCGGATCGCATCCGTACGGGGGACGCGGTGATCGCGATGGCGTCCTCCGGACTTCACTCGAACGGGTACTCGCTGGTGCGGCACGTGCTCTTCGACCGGGCCGGGCTGGCCCTGGACAAGGAGATCCCGGAGTTCGGCCGGACCCTCGGCGAGGAGCTCCTGGAGCCCACCAAGATCTACTCGCTGGACTGCCTGGCGCTCACCCGGACCGCCGAGGTGCACGCGTTCTCGCACATCACCGGCGGCGGGCTCGCGGCCAACCTGGCCCGCGTGATCCCGGACCACCTGCACGCCACGGTCGACCGCGCCACCTGGACCCCGGGTGCGGTGTTCGACCTCGTCGGCAAGGCCGGCCGGGTGGAGCAGCTGGAGCTGGAGAAGACCCTCAACATGGGTGTCGGCATGATGGCCGTCGTGCCCCAGGAAGCCGTCGAGCCGGCGCTCGCCGTGCTGGCCGACCGCGGTGTCGACGCGTGGGTCGCGGGCGAGATCCTCGACCGCGGCGACCACGCCGAGGGTGCGACCCTCACCGGTACGTACGCCGTCTGACCTGCTGATTTCCAGCCGACTATCGGTTGATCCAGGTGAGGGGAGCGGGCTTCGGCCCGCTCCCCTCACCTGCTTCACGGCCTTTTGTTTTCGAGCAGCACTGAACCCGGTCCGGGGCAAGCCCCGGACCGGGTTCAGACGTTTTTCAGCTGTTCAGCTTGGAATCAAGCACCGCGACGCTGCTGGGACGGACCGGACTCTTCGTCCTCGTCGTCGTCCTCGTTGTACAGCTCCGCATAGCGGGCGTACGGGTCGTCTTCCTCGTCGTCCTCTTCGAACGGCTCGCCATTCGGCGGCTGGTTCGAAACCGGAACCGGAGTAGATGCGCCCAGCTCGTTGGCCAGACGCGACAAGTCAGTCCCGCCGCTGCTGTACTTCAGCTGGCGGGCGACCTTCGTCTGCTTGGCCTTTGCCCGGCCGCGCCCCATGGCTCGACCCCCTCGGTGACGGGGCTCGACGGCCCCAGAGTCTTGACACGCGTTCATGATTCGGAACGGACTCTCCGCAGAGAGACCGGTCCGTAGGGCTTCAACGGTACCTGCTTCCGCGGCCATACGGTACGCCGCCCGCATGACGCGCCTCGGCGCAGTGCCTGCGAGACGCCCCGTACTCGCTGGTCAGCTGCGATTTTAGCTCCTTATTGACGGACGACCCGCCGAAGCGGGGTGAGTCTCACCACGCCGGCTCCGGCGGGTCGCCCGGAGGAGTCGCTACGCGGTGCGTGCGGCGCGCGCCTCGGACATCCGCTGCTCGGCGATCCGGTCGGCCGCGGCGGCCGGCGGAATGCCATCCGCCTTCGCACGGGCAAAGATCTCCAGGGTGGTGTCGAAGATCTTCGTGGCCTTGACCTTGCAGCGGTCGAAGTCGAAGCCGTGCAGCTCGTCGGCGACCTGGATGACACCGCCGGCGTTCACGACGTAGTCGGGCGCGTAGAGGATCCCGCGGTCCGCGAGGTCCTTCTCGACGCCGGGGTGCGCGAGCTGGTTGTTCGCGGCGCCGCAGACGATCGTCGCGGTGAGCACCGGGACGGAGTCGTCGTTGAGCGCGCCGCCGAGTGCGCAGGGGGCGTAGATGTCCAGGCCCTCGGTGCGGATCAGCGTCTCCGTGTCGGCCACGGCGGTGACCTGGGGGTGCTTGGCGAGGATCCGGTCGACGGACTCCTGGCGGACGTCCGTGATCACGACCTCCGCGCCGTCCTCCAGGAGGTGCTCGACGAGGTAGTGGCCGACCTTGCCGACGCCCACGACGCCGACCTTGCGGCCGCGCAGCGTCGGGTCGCCCCACCGGTGCTGGGCGCTGGCGCGCATGCCCTGGAAGACGCCGTACGCGGTGAGCACGGAGGAGTCGCCGGCGCCGCCGTTCTCGGGGGAGCGGCCGGTCGCCCAGCGCGTCTCACGGGCCACCACGTCCATGTCGGCGACGTAGGTGCCGACGTCGCACGCGGTGACGTAGCGGCCGCCGAGGGACTCCACGAACCGGCCGTAGGCCAGCAGCAGTTCCTCGGACTTCAGGACGTCCGGGTCGCCGATGATCACGGCCTTGCCGCCGCCGTGGTCGAGGCCGGCCAGCGCGTTCTTGTACGACATGCCGCGCGACAGGTTGAGGGCGTCGAGCACGGCCTCCTCGTCGGACGCGTACGCGTGGAACCGGGTGCCGCCGAGGGCCGGGCCCAGGGCGGTCGAGTGGATGGCGATGACGGCCTTCAGGCCGGTGGCGCGGTCCTGGCACAGCACGACTTGCTCATGGCCTCCCTGCTCCGAGCGGAACAGGGTGTGCAGGACGCCGTCGGTCATTTCGGTCACGGTGGTGACTCCCATAAGAGATGCGGCGGGGGCCCTCCTGCGGGTGGGGGAGGGCGTGTGGGAGCAGCGTAAGACCTGCGGGGCGCCCGTAGGTGCCGGGTGCCGAGGATCACCCCCCGCCGGGAGTACGCGTAGCCGGCGGGGCCGTGGGGGAAGAGGTGGGGGTGACCGATTCCCTCACCGTCCCGTACGCCTCCTACCTGCGGGTGTACGAGCCCCTGGCGGCCTTTGAGGAGCCCGAGCGCACCCACTGGTCGGACTACGCCCGCCGTGGGGCCGCGCCGGGCTACCAGGACGAACTGCGGCGGTCGCTGGCGGATTTGGTTCCGGTGCCGCCGGTGGGGGTGCCGGTGCACGAGAGTGCGGACGCCTTCACGGCCACCGTGGACGGGGTGCTGCTCGTCTGTCCGTGGCGGACCCGGCTGCGCGGCTGGCTGGCGCTGCGCGAGCTGGCGGAGGAGTTCCCCGCCCCGGTGCTGGACCTGGCGCTGCCCCCGGTGGTGCGTCTGCAGGCGCAGGCGGACTACGAGCGGTGGCGGGAGCGGAACCCGGACGCCCGGCCGTGGATCCGCACGGCGGTCTGGCAGGTGCCGCTGCGCTGGTTCGTCCTGGTGGCGGACGAGGAGCGGGAGTACGTGCCTGGGGAACTGCTGCGCTACCGGACGCCGATGGTGCAGGCCCGGCGGCGGCTGGCGCGGGCGCTGCGGGTGCTGCGGCGCTCGGACGAGGAGCACGGCACCGGAGCGGCGCTGGCGGCCGGGCTGGTGGAGGTGGGCACCTGGCTGGAGGAGTTCCACCCGCGCTCGATGGTCGAGGTGGACTACGGCGGTCTGGTGCACGCGCTGCCGGCGGCGGGTCTGGAGGCGGACCACTCGGCGGCGGAGCTGGCCGCCGGGCTGGCGGCGATGGGCGCCGGGGACGCCGACGGGGCCGGCGAGGTGTACGAGATTCTGGCGGCGCGCTGGCGCGCGGTACGCGAAAGACTGTTCGCCAACTGAAGCGGATGACATGATTCCGCCCATAGGTAACACTCGGGGCTTTGTTCCGGGACCTACGTCCCGATCCGGGCCATTGGCCCAAGCGTGACGGACCGCACTAATTTCACCCTTGCGCCGTTACCCCACCCTCGTGCCAAAATAGGACAAGGAGTCCGGGGAGGGTTCCTTCCGCCCAAGTTCGGGCGGAATGCTTGGTATTGCACTCTATGGGGGGTCTTTGCGGCTCCCGATCGCTGTGTGACTGATCGTCACTGTGGGGTGACTGTCCGTTATGGGCTGGTCCATCGGCTTCCGTCGCGGATGAACACCTCAGAGGGCAATTCCATCGGTTTGGCCGACGAGGCTGGACGGATGGTGTAGTTGTAGTGCCGAGGACAAGCCGTTCGTCCTATAACCGACTCGGCCCGCGTATGTCCATTTCGGGCAACGCGGGCCAAGGTGCAGAATTTAGAGGAAAGAACCGAGATGGTTCGGTTCTCCCGAGGAGGCCGCTCATGACCGCTCGCACCCCTGATGCCGAGCCGCTGCTGACCCCGGCTGAGGTTGCCACCATGTTCCGCGTGGACCCGAAGACGGTTACCCGCTGGGCCAAGGCCGGCAAGCTCACGTCCATCCGCACGCTGGGTGGGCACCGCCGTTACCGCGAGGCTGAGGTCCGCGCCCTGCTTGCGGGAATTCCGCAGCAGCGCAGCGAGGCCTGAGTACCGCAGCACCCCTGTTTTGCCGGGCGTTTATCGGGTCCCCCAATCCGGTAACCCCACCTAGCTTCATGCGGCCGGACCTGCCCCAACAGGCTCCGTTGTCGTCGATCGCGCTGGACTCCGCCGGGTCCAGCGCGATTTTTTTGTGCCCGTGGGGCGGCCGTGGGCGGGTCCGCACGGGGAGGGTGAGGGGGCCGGCGCCGAGCCTTCCGGGGAGGTGCAATTGCACATATTAAATTGAGCCGGCGTATGCATGCGATAAATGTGCGAGTTCCAAAAACTCATGTGGTGACACCCGTCACATCTGATACCTCTTGTACATCCGGCATTGCACCCGTAAGGGGACTCCTCGGGTGAGACCGGTCATGCGGACGGGGGACTTCGGGCCCGCCGGAACCGATCGGCTAATCGGAATTAATCATTCCGCTCGAACGGCATGCCGAAACCTCCGACGGTGAGACTTCTGAGGTCCGTGTGATTCCGGGAGGGGTCCGGGGCCGACTCCGGGACTCGGACCCGGAGGTGCGCCTGCGGCCGGACGGAGGGGCCGGGAGGGCCCTGGAGAGGAGCGGGAGGGGCCGGGGGGAGCAGCCGGGAGCCTGGAGGGGCCGGGAACGGGTCAGGGCCCGCATCTGCGAGAGATGCGGGCCCTGACTCTTATGCGAACCTGACGGGACTTGAACCCGCGACCTCCACCTTGACAGGGTGGCGAGCTAACCAACTGCTCCACAGGTCCTTGATTTGCGGCCGCTGGGCGGCTGCGAATCAGACTGTACCGCAGCTCAGGGGGTGTAGTCGAACCCGATCACGCGGGGGGTCACGGAGCGGCCGCATCCACCGCCTTCACGATGCGTTTGTCGGAGACCGGATAGGCCGTCCCCAGCGCGTGCGCGAAGTAGCTGACCCGCAGTTCCTCGATCATCCAGCGGATCTCGGTGACCGCCTCCGGCACCGGCCGGCCCTTCGGCAGCTGCTCCAGCAGCCACGCGTACTCGTCCTGCATCTCGTGGACCTTCTCCATGCGCGTGGTGTCGCGCTGGGCGCCCGCCGGCATCTGCTGGAGCCGCCGGTCCACCGCCACCAGGTAGCGCATCAGGTCCGGGAGCCGCCGCAGACCCGTCCGGGTGACGAACCCGGCCGGCACGAGGGCCGCCAGCTGCGTCCTGACGTCCTGGACGTTGCGCATCAGCGCCAGACTGTTCGTGGCCTTCAGGCGGCGCTCACAGGCCTGCCAGGCGGCCAGGATCTGCTGCACCTGGTCGACCGTGCGTACGGTCGTGTCCACGAGGTCGGCCCGCACGCTGTCGTAGAGCTTCCGGAACGACTGCTCGTCCCAGGCCGGGCCGCCGTGGTCGGCGATCAGCTTGTCGGTGGCCGCGGTCGCGCAGTCGTCGAAGAGCGCCTGGATGGAGCCGTGCGGATTGCGGGACAGGGCGAGCTTCTGCTGGTTGGTGAGCTTGTCCGAGGCGAACTTCGCCGGGTTCACCGGGATGTTCAGCAGGATCAGCTTCCGGGTGCCGCGCCACATGGCCTGGTGTTGCTCGGCCTCGGTGTCGAAGAGCCGTACGGAGACGCTCTGCCCCTCGTCCACCAGGGCCGGGTACGCCTTGACCGGCTGCCCCGCCCGGCGGGTCTCGAAGACCTTCGTCAGGGTGCCGATGGTCCAGTCGGTCAGGCCGGTGCGCTCCAGGGACTCCCCGCCGGAGCGCTCGGCGGTCGCCGCGGCGGCCTGCGAGAGGGCCTGGCGGGCCTTCGGCTTGAGCCGCAGGCGCAGCGCTTCCAGGTCCTTGTCCTCGGCGATCTTCTTGCGCCGCTCGTCGACGATCCGGAAGGTGATCTTCAGGTGGTCGGCGATCCGGCTCAGGTCGAAGTCCTCGGCACTCACCGGGACGCCGACCATCCGCTTCAGTTCCCGGGCCAGGGTCGTGACCAATGGTTCCTGCAACGGCACGGCCGTGTCCAGGAAGCGGCCCGCGAAGTTCGGTGCGGGCACGTAGTGCCGGCGGATCGGCTTGGGCAGGGACCGGATCAGCTCGGTGACGATCTCCTCGCGCAGGCCCGGGATCTGCCAGTCGAAGCCCTCGTCCTTGACCTGGTTGAGGACCTGGAGCGGGATGTGCACGGTCACGCCGTCCGCGTCCGCGCCCGGCTCGAACTGGTAGGTCACCCGGAACTTCAGCGCGCCCTGCCGCCACGAGTCCGGATAGTCGTCCTTCGTGACCCCGGCGGCCTTCTCCGTGAGGAGCATCTCCCGCTCGAAGTCGAGGAGTTCGGGCTCCTCGCGCTTCTTGTGCTTCCACCAGGAGTCGAAGTGCGCCCCGGACACCACGTGCTCGGGGATCCGCTGGTCGTAGAAGTCGAAGAGGGTCTCGTCGTCGACGAGGATGTCCCGGCGCCGGGCCCGGTGCTCCAGCTCCTCCACCTCGGTGAGGAGCTTGCGGTTGTCGGCGTAGAACTTGTGGTGGGTCCGCCAGTCGCCCTCGACCAGCGCGTTGCGGATGAACAGCTCGCGCGAGACCTCGGGGTCGATCCGGCCGTAGTTGATCTTCCGCTGGGCGACGATCGGGACCCCGTACAGGGTGACCTTCTCGTACGCCATCACGGCCGCCTGGTCCTTCTCCCAGTGCGGCTCGCTGTACGTGCGCTTGATCAGGTGCTGGGCGAGCGGCTCCACCCACTCCGGCTCGACCTTGGCGTTGACCCGGGCCCACAGCCGCGAGGTCTCGACCAGCTCGGCCGACATCACGAACCGGGGCTGCTTCTTGAACAGCGCCGAACCCGGGAAGATCGCGAACTTCGCGGACCGGGCCCCCAGGTACTCGTTCTTGTCGGTGTCCTTCAGGCCCAGGTGCGAGAGCAGGCCGGCGAGCAGCGAGACGTGGATCTGCTGCTCGGGGGCGTCGGCCTCGTTGACGTGGATGCCCATGGTCTTGGCGACCGTGCGCAGCTGCGAGTAGATGTCCTGCCACTCGCGGATCCGCAGGAAGTTCAGGTACTCCTGCTTGCACATCCGGCGGAAGGCGGAGGAGCCGCGCTCCTTCTGCTGCTCGCGGATGTAGCGCCACATGTTGAGGAACGAGAGGAAGTCGCTCGTCTCGTCCTTGAAGCGGGCGTGGTTCTGGTCGGCCTGGGTCTGCTTGTCCGAGGGCCGCTCGCGCGGGTCCTGGATGGACAGCGCCGCCGCGATCACCATGACCTCGCGCACGCAGTTGTTCTTGTCCGCCTCCACGACCATGCGGGCCAGCCGCGGGTCGACCGGGAGCTGCGAGAGCTGGCGGCCCATCGGGGTGAGCCGCTTCTTCGGGTCCTTCTCGGACGGGTCCAGCGCGCCCAGCTCCTGGAGGAGCTGCACGCCGTCGCGGATGTTGCGGTGGTCCGGCGGGTCGATGAAGGGGAACTTCTCGATCTCGCCGAGGCCGGCCGCGGTCATCTGGAGGATGACGGAGGCCAGGTTGGTGCGGAGGATCTCGGCGTCCGTGAACTCGGGACGGGCGTCGAAGTCGTCCTCGGAGTAGAGCCGGATGCAGATGCCGTCCGAGGTACGGCCGCAGCGGCCCTTGCGCTGGTTGGCGCTGGCCTGCGAGATCCGCTCGATCGGCAGCCGCTGCACCTTGGTGCGGTGGCTGTACCGGGAGATGCGGGCGGTGCCCGGGTCGATCACGTACTTGATGCCCGGGACGGTGAGCGAGGTCTCGGCCACGTTGGTGGCCAGGACGATCCGGCGGCCGGTGTGCTGCTGGAAGACGCGGTGCTGCTCGGCGTGCGAGAGGCGCGCGTAGAGGGGGAGGACCTCGGTCAGGCGGAGCTTGCGCTTCTCCAGGGCGTCCGCGGTGTCGCGGATCTCGCGCTCGCCGGAGAGGAAGACCAGGATGTCGCCCGGGCCCTCCGCCTGGAGCTCGTCGACCGCATCGCAGATCGCGGTGATCTGGTCCCGGTCGGAGTCCTCGGAGTCGTCCTCCAGGAGCGGCCGGTACCGCACCTCCACCGGGTACGTACGGCCGCTGACCTCGACGATCGGCGCGTCACCGAAGTGCCGGGAGAACCGCTCGGGGTCGATGGTCGCCGAGGTGATCACGACCTTGAGGTCGGGACGCTTCGGCAGCAGCTGGGCGAGGTAGCCCAGCAGGAAGTCGATGTTGAGGGACCGCTCGTGGGCCTCGTCGATGATGATCGTGTCGTAGGCGCGCAGCTCGCGGTCCGTCTGGATCTCGGCGAGCAGGATGCCGTCCGTCATCAGCTTCACGAAGGTCGCGTCCGGGTCCACCTGGTCGGTGAAGCGGACCTTCCAGCCGACGGTCTGGCCGATCTCGGACTTCAACTCCTCTGCGATCCGCTCCGCGACGGTGCGCGCGGCGATCCGGCGGGGCTGGGTGTGCCCGATCATGCCCCGGACGCCGCGGCCCAGCTCCATGCAGATCTTGGGGATCTGCGTGGTCTTGCCGGAGCCGGTCTCGCCCGCGACGATCACGACCTGGTGGTCGCGTATCGCCTCGGCGATGTCGTCCTTCTTCTGGCTGACCGGCAGCGCCTCGGGGTAGGTGACCTCGGGCATCCGGGCGGCACGCCCGGCGAGCCGCTCGGCCGCTTTCGCGGCCTCCGCGGCGATCTCGTCGAGGACAGCCTGCTTGGCCTCGGGCTTGCGAATTCGGCGGGCGCCTTCGAGACGTCGGCCGAGCCGGTGAGCGTCGCGGAGGGGGATCTCACCGAGGAGCGTCTGCAGGGCGGCGAAAGAAGTAGACATACCTGATCGAGGATCTCACCCGCGGGCGCCGGGTGGCGAACGCATTTGTGGTGGCACCCCGTACCATTTCCGGACGAGTTCCCCCCAAACGACCCGCCGTGCGAGTGAGAGGCCCGTCATGTCCCGCCCCGGCCGCCTGTGGTCCCCGTGGGCCGCCGTGCCGGCCGTGCTGCGGGTGACGGCCCTGGTCACGGCGGTCCTCCTCGGCTGGGCCCTCCCACAACCGGCCGCGCCGACGGCCGCCGGCAGCGGCGCTTCCGCAACTTCCGCCTCCGCTTCCGCTTTCGCCGCGGCCGCCGCTTCCGCTTCGGTCTCCGGCCGTGCCTTCGAGCCCGCTGCGCCCGCGACCGTGTCCGTGGCCGCATGGGTGGCCGTGTCCGCGGTGCCTTCCGCGCCCGGGCCGGGTCCCCGGTGCGGTCCCGGGGACGGCGGGAGCGCGGAGCGGGGGCCGGCCGTGCCGCCGCGCGGCGGGGCCGGGACCGACCACCTGCCGGCCGCCGTCGCCCGGCTGCTGCCGGGCGCACCGCCGTGGCGGCCGGACGCCGGGCCCGTACGGTGTCCGGTACGCGGCCCCGACGAGCCCGCGCCGGGTCCCGTGGAGCTCTCGGTGATGCGGGTGTAGGAGGCCGGTCCGCCCGGTCACCGCCCATCCGCCGTCATCCCGTCCCACCGGAGCACCCGCATGTCCCGCACCACCAAGACCCCGTCCCCGTCCGCCCCGGCCCGCCCGAAGGCCGGCTCCGCGCGCACGCCGCTGCTGATCTCCGCCGGCGTCGCGCTCGCCGCCGTCGCCCTCGGGCTCCTCTCGTACCAGGCCACCGCCCCCGCCGAGGATTCCGCGGCCGCCCCGGCCGCCGTCGCCGACCCGGGCGGCCCGCAGGCCGGCAACGGGGCCGAGCCGCCCGCCGGCGCCCGCGCCCAGCTGGTCTCGCTCGCCCGCCGGGACGCCGCCGACCCGATGGCGGTGGGCCGCGCCGACGCGCCCGTCGTCCTGATCGAGTACGCCGACTACCGGTGCGGCTACTGCGGAAAGTTCGCCCGCGACACCGAGCCGGGGCTCGTCGAGAAGTACGTCGCCGACGGCACCCTGCGCATCGAATGGCGCAACTACCCGATCTTCGGCAAGGAATCCGAGGCCGCCGCCCGGGCCGCCTGGGCCGCCGGGCAGCAGGGCCGCTTCCACCGGTTCCACACCGTCGCCTACGCCGAAGGGTCCAAGGAGAAGGGCTTCGGCGAGGACCGGCTGACCGGGCTGGCCGCCGAGGCCGGCGTCCCCGACATCGCCCGCTTCACCAAGGACATGAACAGCGCCGCCGCCAAGGCCGCCCTCGCCAAGGACACCGACGAGGCCTACCGGATCGGCGTCACCTCCACCCCGTCCTTCCTCGTCAACGGCCAGCCCATCGCCGGCGCCCAGCCCGCCTCCGCGTTCACCGAGGCGATCGAGAGCGCGGCCCGGGCGGCCCGGGGGGCGAAGAAGTAGTGGAGATCGGATACCTGGCCGCCTTCCTCGGCGGCCTGCTCGCGCTGCTCTCCCCGTGCAGCGCCCTGCTGCTCCCGGCCTTCTTCGCGTACTCGATCGACTCGGCCTCCCGGCTGCTCGCCCGCACCGGGATCTTCTACGCGGGGCTGGCGACCACCCTGGTGCCGCTCGGCGCCGCCGGGTCCTTCGCGGGCCGCTTCTTCCACGGCCACCGGGACCAGCTGGTGCTCGCCGGCGGCTGGCTGATCATCGCGCTCGGGCTGGCCCAGATCCTGGGCCTGGGCTTCGCCTCCCGGCGGATGGCGGAGCTCTCCGGCCGGATCCGTCCGACCACCGCGCTGTCCGTGTACGCCCTGGGCGCGGTCTACGGGCTGGCCGGCTTCTGCGCCGGCCCGATCCTGGGCAGCGTGCTCACGGTGGCCGCGGTCGGCGGCAGCCCGGCGTACGGCGGCGTGCTGCTGGCCGTGTACGCGCTGGGGATGGCCGTACCGCTGTTCGTACTGGCCCTGCTGTGGGAGCGGTTCGAGCTGGGCGGGCGGCGCTGGCTGCGCGGCCGGACCCTGCGGGCGGGCCGCCTCGAACTGCACACGACCTCGCTGCTGTCCGGCCTGTTCTTCATCGTTCTGGGCGCGATGTTCCTGGCCTTCGACGGCGCGAGCGCGCTGCCCGGGCTGCTCGACGTGGACGACTCGTTCGCCGTGGAGCAGTGGGTACGGGGCTTCGCCGACGCGGTGCCGGACTGGGCGCTGCTCGGGCTGGTGGCTTTCGGCGCGCTGGGCACCGGCCTGGTCCAGTCCCGCCGCCGGGCCCGCGCCGGGCAGTCCGGTGCGGACGGATCCGGTGCGGAACGGTCCGGCGCGGAGGGATCCCGTACGGAGGGATGACACGAAGAAGGCCCCGTCCGATGGACGGGGCCTTCCGGTTGTGGCTGGGGCCGGGGTCGAACCGGCGACCTATCGCTTTTCAGGCGATCGCTCGTACCAACTGAGCTACCCAGCCACGAAACCGTTTCCGGCTTCAGCGATCCTGACGGGACTTGAACCCGCGACCTCCACCTTGACAGGGTGGCGAGCTAACCAACTGCTCCACAGGACCTTGCAGTGTGCGAGAGCAAGTCTTGCACACGGTAATGCGTACCCCCAACGGGATTCGAACCCGTGCTACCGCCTTGAAAGGGCGGCGTCCTGGGCCACTAGACGATGAGGGCTAAAGGCCCGCCGGGCACTTTGCAGCGCGTCGGGGACGTGAGAAGCATATGGGATCCGGGCGGCTATCGCCAAAACGGTTTGGTCCCCACCCGCGGGAAGGGCCCCCACCGGGGGGACAATGGCCGCGTGCTGGAGATGACGCGTGAGGACTTCGAGGGGCTCGTCGCGGAAGCCCTGGACCGGATCCCGCCGGAGCTGACGCGGCTGATGGACAACGTCGCGGTGTTCGTCGAGGACGATCCGGCGCCCGACGATCCGGAGCTGCTCGGCCTGTACGAGGGGACCCCGCTCACCGACCGCGGCGAGTGGTACGCCGGGGTGCTGCCGGACCGGATCACGATCTACCGCAACCCCACCCTGCGCATGTGCGAGTCGCGCGAGGACGTGGTCGCCGAGACCGAGATCACCGTCGTGCACGAGATCGCCCACCACTTCGGCATCGACGACGACCGGCTGCACGCCCTGGGGTACGGGTGACCCGCCCGGTCCCCGGCGCGGCGGCGGTCGACCCGGACGTCGACCTGCACGTCCCCGCGCAGCGCGCCGAGCCGCGCGCCCCGGTGCTGGCCGCCGTGTCGGCGGGAGGCGTGCTCGGCGCGCTGGCCCGGTACGGGCTCGGGCTGCTGTGGCCGGCGGCGCCCGGGGCCTTCCCGTGGACGACCCTCGGGATCAACGTGGCCGGCTGCGCCCTGATCGGGGTGCTGATGGTGCTGGTGGGCGGGGGCGGCCGGTGGGCGCACCCGCTGGTGCGGCCCTTCCTCGGTACCGGGGTGCTCGGCGGCTTCACGACGTTCTCCACGTACGCGGTGGACTTCGCGCGGCTGCTGGACCGCGGGGCGGCCGGGACCGCGCTCGCGTACGCGGGGCTCACGGTCGCCGGGGCGCTCGGCGCGGTCTGGTCGGCGGCCGTGCTGACGCGGCGGGCGGTCGGGCGGTGAACTGGCTGCTGGTGGCGGTGGGCGCCGCGATCGGGGCGCCGCTGCGCTACCTGACGGACCGTGCGGTGCAGGCGCGCCATGACGGGGTCTTCCCGTGGGGCACGTTCACGGTGAACGCGGCCGGGTGCCTGCTGCTCGGGGCACTGACCGGTGCGGTGCTCGCCGGGGACGCCCCGGCGGGACTCCAGGCGCTGCTCGGGACCGGGTTGTGCGGTGCCCTCACGACGTACTCGACGTTCTCGTACGAGACGCTGGCACTGGCCGAGCGGGGGCGGGGGTTCCTGGCGGCCGCGAACGTGGCGGCGTCGGTGCTGGTCGGGCTGGGCGCCGTACACCTGGGGCAGGCGGTCACGGAGGGCCTGGCGGGGGGCTGAGCCGGGCCCGGGGCGGAGGTCGTGGACGGCGGGCCCGGGCTTGCCGGCGGTGGGCCGGGGCCGGCGGGACCGGTTGCGGGGCGGGGCCCGCGGGGCCGGTGGGGGTGTTCGCGGACAGGTTGTGTCCTCGGACGCGTGTCCCTCGCGGGGCAAAGGGAGTTGGGCACATCGACCCGCTCATCGCGGACCCACGCCGTTCCGGAGGTGCCGCCCGTGCGCCAGATCCCCGCTTCCGTCCGACTGGCCGTCACCGCGCTCGCCGTCGCGGCGTCCGCGGGTTGCATGAGCGTCACCGACGAGGCCGCGAAGCCCGGCCCGTCCTCCTCCGTGGGGCAGCGGGAGGCCGCCGACGACGGCGGCGCGGCCGGCTCCGGGCAGGGCGCGCGCGGGCACGGCAGCGGCCCGGGCCGGAAGGGCGAGAACGCGGCGGCGGGCAAGGACGGCAAGCCCGGCGAGGAGGCGAAGGGCGGCGCGGGCGGTGCCTCGCCGAGCCCCGGCGCGGCGGCCGGGGCGCCGGGCGGCGGACCCTCGCCCTCCGGTCCGGCCGGCAGCGGCGGCGCGGGCGGCACCGGGCCGGGGCCGAAGGACCCCGAGCCGGGCGGCGACGCCGGGGGCGCCGGCGGAGCGGGTGGCGCGGGTGGTGCGGGAGGTCCCGGCGGCGGTGAGCCGACCCCGCCGGTGGAGCCGCCGGTGTCGGAGCCGCCCACCGGCGAGCCGACCCCGGAACCCTCGCCGCCGGAGCCCTCCACGGTGCCAGAGCCGCAGCCCCAGGCCGCTGCGGAACACCCTGTTCCGGTTGCCGGTGCGGAGGAATCACCGCAGGTCGGGACGGTTTAGTAGGGGGTGACTTGCCATGAGGGGGTAGGGGTGCGTATGGTTATAGATCGTTTGATCCCATTGCCCGGCGCCGAACCGAAGAGCGCCGTGTGGCGCGTACTCTCCCTTACCGTGGCTGACCGCATTGAGGCGGTCTTGCATTTGCGATTCACGGAGTTATGGGCGCGTGCCGAGACTCCGGAAGGTTTTCGCATTCGCATGTCCATTTCCAGTTCTGACCGTGCCGTCATGCCCGAGAACGACTCGATCGAGGCCGTCGACACGCTTGCCGTCGACGAGACCATCGAGGCTCTTGAGGCCGACGTGACGACCGACCAGACCGACCTCGACGACGACGCCGTCGAGGCCTTCGACGAGGCCGACGAGGCCGACGCCGAGCCCACCATCACCTTCGGCGACCTCGGTCTGCCGGACGGCGTCGTGCGCAAGCTCGCGCAGAACGGCGTCACCTCCCCCTTCCCGATCCAGGCCGCGACCATCCCGGACGCCCTGGCCGGCAAGGACATCCTCGGCCGCGGCCGCACCGGCTCCGGCAAGACCCTCTCCTTCGGTCTGCCCACCCTGGCCCGCCTGGCCGGTGGTCACACCGAGAAGAAGAAGCCCCGCGCGATCATCCTGACGCCGACGCGTGAGCTCGCGATGCAGGTCGCGGACGCCCTCCAGCCCTACGGCGACGTGCTCGGCCTCAAGATGAAGGTCGTCTGCGGCGGTACCTCCATGGGCAACCAGATCTACGCCCTGGAGCGCGGTGTCGACGTCCTCGTCGCCACCCCGGGCCGTCTGCGCGACATCATCAACCGCGGCGCCTGCTCCCTGGAGAACGTCGAGGTCGCGGTCCTCGACGAGGCCGACCAGATGGCCGACCTGGGCTTCCTGCCCGAGGTCACCGAGCTGCTCGACCAGATCCCCGGCGGCGGCCAGCGCATGCTCTTCTCCGCCACCATGGAGAACGAGATCGGCACCCTGGTCAAGCGCTACCTGACCAACCCCGTCACGCACGAGGTCGACAGCGCCCAGGGCAACGTCACGACCATGACGCACCACGTCCTCGTCGTGAAGCCGAAGGACAAGGCGCCGGTCACGGCCGCCATCGCCGCCCGCAAGGGCCGCACCATCATCTTCGTCCGCACCCAGCTGGGCGCCGACCGCATCGCCGAGCAGCTCGTCGAGTCCGGCGTGAAGGCCGACGCGCTGCACGGCGGCATGACGCAGGGTGCCCGCACCCGCGTCCTCGCGGACTTCAAGGACGGCTACGTCAACGCGCTCGTCGCCACCGACGTCGCCGCCCGCGGCATCCACGTCGACGGCATCGACCTGGTCCTCAACGTGGACCCGGCCGGCGACCACAAGGACTACCTGCACCGCTCGGGCCGTACCGCCCGCGCCGGCAAGTCCGGTGTCGTCGTGTCGCTGGCGCTCCCGCACCAGCGCCGCCAGATCTTCCGCCTGATGGAGGACGCGGGCGTCGACGCCACGCGCCACATCGTCCAGGGCGTCGGCGCCTTCGACCCGGAGGTCGCCGAGATCACCGGCGCCCGTTCGCTGACCGAGGTCCAGGCCGACTCCGCGAACAACGCCGCCAAGCAGGCCGAGCGTGAGGTCGCCGACCTCACCAAGCAGCTGGAGCGCCTGTCGCGCCGTGCCGTGGAGCTGCGCGAGGAGGCCGACCGCCTCGTCGCCCGCTCCGCCCGCGAGCGCGGCGAGGACCCGGAGGCGGCCGTCGCCGAGGTGACCGAGGCCGCCGAGGCCGAGGTCGCCGCGGAGATCCAGGCCGTCGCCGTCGCCGAGCAGGCCGCGCAGGAGCGCCCGGCCTACGAGCGTCGTGACGACCGGGGCAACTACGCCCGCCGTGACGACCGCGGTGGCGACCGTGGCGGTGACCGCGGCGGCTTCCGCCGTGACGACAACCGTGGTGGCGGCTTCCGCCGTGACGACCGTGACAACCGCGGTGGCGGCTTCAACCGCGACCGTGACGACCGCGGTGGCCGTGGCTTCGAGCGTCGTGACGACAACCGTGGTGGCGGCTTCCGCCGTGACGACCGTGACAACCGCGGTGGCGGCTTCAACCGCGACCGTGACGACCGCGGTGGCCGTGGCTTCGAGCGTCGTGACGACAACCGTGGTGGCGGCACCGGTGGCGGCTTCCGCCGCGACGACCGCGACAACCGCGGTGGCGGCTTCAACCGCGACCGTGACGACCGTGGCGGCCGTGGCTTCGAGCGTCGTGACGACAACCGTGGTGGCGGCACCGGTGGCGGCTTCCGCCGCGACGACCGCGACAACCGCGGTGGCGGCACCGGCGGTGGCTTCAACCGCGAGCACCGCGGCGCCGGCGACCGTCCGTTCAACCGCGACCGTCGTGACGACCGCCCGGCGACCGGTGGCTTCCGCGCCGGTGGCGGCGACCGCCCGTACGGCCGTCGTGACGACCACCGCCCCTCGAGCTCCGGCTCCGGCTCCAGCTCCTTCGGCCGTCGTGACGACAAGCCGCGCTGGAAGCGCAACGGCTGAGAAGCCTGCGCAACCCCCCAAGACGGTCAGCTGACCGACGGCTGACCCATCCGAGCCCCCTGGCACTCCGGTGCCAGGGGGCTCGGTGCTGTCCGGGGGCCGACGCGCTGGCAGACTGCTGCCGATCAAGGGGGATGGATTGATGAACTCACTGCGCAAGCTCACCCGATCGGGTGCGGGCGTGACCGCCGCGGGCGCCGTTCTGGCGGGCCTGCTCGCGGGCGCCGCCGCCGCGCCCGCCCAGGCCGCCGAACCGGCCGTGCCCGGCTGGGTGGTGCCGCTCGGCTTCTCGGACGACGCCGACGGCAGCGTCCGCAACTGCACCGGCATCGTGCTGGGCCTCGGCCGCGCGATCGCCGCGCCCGACTGCTTCACGGGCCGGGACAACTCCAAGGACTTCGCCTGGCAGTACGACCTGCGCACCGGCGCGCAGACCGGCGGGAGCAGCGGCCCCGACTACCGGGTGCACCCGCAGTACGACCGGGAATCCGGACGCGCCGGCGTGGCCGTCGCGCACATCTGGTCCGAGCAGGCCGGCAAGGCCCGCCCGGTGCTCGCCGGAGCCGCCGACAGCGCCCTGTACGCGCCCGGCACCAAGGCCGTCCTCGCGTCGTGGACCTTCGCCCAGGGCGGCCGCCAGGCCAGGCGCCACACCGAGCAGCAGGTCCTGAAGTCCGCTGCGGACTGCGCGCTCCTGGTGGGCCGCGCGCTCCCCGCGGGCACGCTGTGCGCCGTGCCGGCCCCCGGGGCGCCCGCGGTGCCCTCCGAGGGGCACTGCGAAGGCGACGCGGGCGGCGCGCTGATCGCCGGCGGCAAGCTGATCGGAGTCTCGGCCACCCGGGTCGGACGCTGCGCCGACAACGACGTCCGCCTCTACACGAGCGTGCGCAGCTACCGCGGCCTGTACACGGAGTGGGGCCGAGACGTGGAGGCCGGCAGCCAGACCGGCGTCACCGGCTCGGTCGTGGCCATGGAGGGCCTGCGCGGCCACGGCCTCGTCGACACCCCGTCGATGCTGCACGACGGCTCCCTCCACGGCCGGGGCGGCGACAGCATGGGCAACTACATCGACATGGACGGGATGTTCCCGTACCTCTCGCAGCTGGGCGACGCGAACGGCGACGGCAACGGCGACATGCTCGGGCGGACCGCGGACGGCCGGCTGTACCGGCTGACGCCCACCGGGCAGAACACCACCCTGGACCGGGACGTGTCCAAGGCGCAGATCGGCACCGGCTGGGGCATCTACAACCGGCTGCTGGCCACCCGCGACGTCACCGGTGACGGCTACGGCGACCTGCTCGGCCGGGACCGCGCCGGCGTGCTGTGGCTGTACCGCGGCACCGCCGACGGAAAGTTCGGCGCGCGCACCCGGATCGGCGCGGGCTGGAACGCGTACACCGTCATCACCGGCCGCGGCGACCTGTCCGGTGACGGCGTCACCGACCTCGTGGCCCGCGACGGGGCCGGCGTGCTGTGGCTCTACCGCGGCAACGCCAAGGGCGGCTTCGCGCCCCGCGCGAAGGTCGGCGCGGGCTGGAACACGTACAACTCCGTGGTCGCGAGCGGGGACATGGACCACGACGGCCGCCAGGACCTCGTCGCGCGCACCCCGGCCGGCGCGGTCTACCTCTACAACGCCGACCACCGGGGCGGATTCACCCGCAAGCTGGTCCTGAAGAGCGGCTGGAAGGCCTACGCGGCCATCGCCTGACGACACCGCACCGCCGGTCGGCCGATACTCGATCGGCTGACCGGCGCTGTCCGGCTATGCTCTGGGGTGAGCGTGTCACGGGCCATTAGCTCAATTGGCAGAGCAGCGGACTTTTAATCCGTTGGTTGTCGGTTCGAGTCCGACATGGCCTACAGCTCGCAGGCGGGGGGCGTCCCCTCCCGCCTGGCACTGAGCGCCCCCTCCGGTTTCGGCCGCAGGGGGCGCTCGGTCGTTTCCGGGGGCGCTCCGGCCGGGCGGGGCGTCAGGTCGGCGTGAGGTGCGCGAGGAGGACCGTGACGTGGCTGTGGTCCGGGTCCTTGACGGCGGTCAGCAGCGTGACGGGGCCGGCCGCCGCGAGGGCGCGCAGGGCGGTGAGGGCCTCGGCGGCTTCGGGGGCGGCGAGTTCGGCCTCGTACCGGCGGCGGAACTCCTCGTACGCACCGGCGTCCTGCGCGGCGTGGTACCAGCGGCGCAGCTCGTTCGACGGGGTGAGGGCCTTGGGCCAGGAGTCGACGCCGGCGGCCGCCTTGGTGATGCCGCGCGGCCACAGGCGGTCGACGAGGACGCGGGTTCCGTCCGCGGGCCCGGGCGGGTCGTAGACGCGGCGCACGCCGATGCGGGAGCTCATGGGGCCAGCGTCGCCGACGGGGGCGCCGACGGCCACCGGGTGAGGAGCGCGTGCAGGGCCTCGATGGCGCGCCCCCACGAGGCCTGCGGGTCGCGGGGGTGGCCGAAGCCGCCCGCGGCCTCCAGCGAGGTGAACCCGTGCAGGGTGCTGCGCACCAGGCGGACCGCGTCGGTGCGGTCCGGTTCGGCGAGGTCGTAGCCGAGGAAGAGGGCGTACGTGAGCTCGACGAGGCGGGTGTGGCCCGGGGAGGCGGCGAGGGTCTCGGGGGGCAGCCGGAGCTGGGTGGCCGCGTACCGGCCGGGGTGCCGGAGGGCGAAGTCGCGGTAGGCGTCGGCGAAGGCGGCCAGCGCGTCCCGTCCGGAGCGGCCGGCCAGTGCGGCGCCGATCCGGTCGGCGAAGGCGGTGGCCGAGCCGGTCGCGACCCGGGTGCGGAGGTCCTGGAGGCCCCGGACGTGCGCGTACAGGCTGGCGTCCTTCACTCCGAAGCCGCGGGCCAGGGCGGAGACGGTGATCAGGTCGAAGCCGATCTCGTCCGCCAGCTCGGCCGCGGCCTCGACGACGCGCTCCGTGGTCAGTCCGGCTCGGGGCATGTCCGGGCTCCTTCCGTCGTTCCGTGTCGGTGTCGTCGCGGCGGCCGCCCGTGCCCGGAGGGCCCGGGGCCGGCCCGGCGAACGGAGTTAATCATTTGCCTAGGGGTCCTAGGCAACATTAGCGTGCGGTCCATGAAGGCACTGACCGAGAACGACATCCGCGGCTCGTTCGTGAACTGCTCGAAGGGCGAGGCGCAGCGGCTGCCGCTGCCGCGCGACCTGGCCGACCGGCCGTGGGACGACCTCGACTTCCTGGGCTGGCGCGACCTGTCCGCCCCCGACCGCAGCTACCTGGTCGCCGAGCACGAGGGCCGGCTGACCGGCATCACGCTGCGCTTCCCGACGGCCCGCCGCAGCCTCCTCCAGCGCAGCATGTGCTCCGTGTGCCTGACCACTCATCCGGGCGGCGGTGTCTCGCTGATGACCGCCCGCAGGACGGGCCGGGAAGGGCGGGAGGGGAACTCGGTCGGGCTGTACGTCTGCACCGACCTGGCCTGTTCGCTGTACGCGCGGGGGAAGAAGCAGCCGGACGGCGGCATGCGGATCGAGGAGTCGCTGACGGTGGACGAGCAGGTCGACCGGGCCCGCCGGAACCTCGCCGGATTCCTCGCCTCGCTCTGACCTCGGGGGTCCCGGGGAAAAGGTGGCGCGGGGGACCTCCGGGATGGCGTAGAGTTGGGTTTACCGACGCGGGGTGGAGCAGCTCGGTAGCTCGCTGGGCTCATAACCCAGAGGTCGCAGGTTCAAATCCTGTCCCCGCTACTCAGTACGGAGGCCCGGATCCTTTTGGATCCGGGCCTTCGTCGTTTCCGGCACCGGACGGTCGTTTCCGGCGCACGCTCGGACACGGACCGTAGTCGAAACGCCGCACTCCGCAGTCTTGTTGACGTGGCGTCAGTTGACGCGTGTGGCCGAGGAGATACCCAAAGGGCCGTCAGAGTGCCCGGATTGAAGTGATCTTGTCCGTAAAAGTCCAGGCCAGAGCCGGTCGGAGCGTGGCTGATACACGCGAAGGATCAGTCGCGACAGCTTGGAATCACTCCCCTGTGTCTATTACCGTTCGATAACGCAGCGCGGTCGTCCCAGCCGTCGCAAGAGACGGCACCGTGCGCGTACGCGCCGAATTCCGCAAGGGAACCGGGGAACCACCAATTTGGGGTGAATCGGGCCCAACAGGGCCCGTAGGAGACCTTCCTGCTCCGAACCCGTCAGCTAACCCGGTAGGCGAGAAGGAAGGAAAGGAGCGCCCCCGTGGCGTCCAACACGCCTGCCCCCGAGGCCCCCGAGAGCTTCGACGGCCCCCACGCGGGTGCCTGGGGCGAGTGGAACCCCACCGAGGACTCCGTACGGCCCGCCCGGGGCCGGCACCGCGTGGCCAAGCAGCGCGGCGGCCTCGCCCGCAGCTCGACCGTGCTCGGTGTCGGTGTCATCGCCGCCGTCGGCGCGGGTGGGATCGCCAGCGCGCAGGACCGCCCGCAGGTCTCCATATCCATGCCCTCGATGCTCTCCGGAGTGTCCGGGGAGATCGGGGAGTTCGCGGATTCCGCGACCTCCTTCGTCGACGGGGAGCGGACCGCCGGCCAGGTGCCGGACACCGTGTCCGTCGCCGCCCCGCTGACCACCGCCGGAGTCGCCCCGGACCAGGCCGAGTCGGGCACCGACGCGGGTGAGGCGCTGCGCAACCGCATCCTCCAGCAGGCCGAGTCGCAGGCCGACGCCGCGGCCGCCGAGGCCAAGCAGGCGGCCGCGAAGGCCGCCGAGGAAGCCGCGGCGAAGGAGGCCGCCCAGCACCGGGAGGCCGCCCGCAAGGCCGCCGAGGAAGCCGCGAAGGAAGCCGCGCGCGCCGCCGCCGAGGAGAAGGCCCGGGCCGCGGCCGAGGCCGAGCGGAAGGCGGAGGAGCAGGCCGAGGAGGCGCGGCTGGCGAAGCTCGCCGGCGCCTACGCGCTGCCCACCAGCTCGTACACGCTCACCTCGCACTTCGGCGACTCCGGTTCGATGTGGTCTTCCGGCCACCACACCGGCCTCGACTTCGCCGCCCCTACGGGCACCCCGGTCAAGGCCGTGCACGGCGGCACGATCGTGTCGGCCGGTTGGTCGGGCGCGTACGGCTACCGGATCGTGCTGCGCCTCCAGGACGGTACGGAGATCTGGTACTGCCACCTGTCCTCGATGTCCGCGACCTCGGGCACGGTGGCCACGGGCGAGACCATCGGCCGGGTCGGCGCCACCGGCAACGTCACGGGCGCGCACCTGCACCTGGAGGTGCGGACGGGCGGGGTGGCCCAGGATCCGCTGGCGTGGCTGCAGGGCAAGGGCCTGAGCGTCTGACGGCGGCGGGCGGGCCGGGGGCCCCGGCGTCGGCGGCCTGACCGGGGTCCGCGAGGGCGGCGGCGGGCGGGCCCGTGGCGCGGCGCACGCGGACGGCGAACCAGACCAGCAGTGCGAAGGCCGGGACCATCACCGTCCCGTAGACCAAGTGGAAGCCGTGCTCGCCGAGTTCGGAGGAGCTGTTCCACAGGGCGTGGACGGCCATCGCGAGCGCGAGGCCGAGCAGCGGGAGCAGCCGCCGTCCCCGGCGGCCGGCCGGGCGTTCCGCCGAGGGGCCGTCGTCGCCGCCCCGGCGGCCGGCGGTGGCCGCCAGTGCGAATCCGATGCCGGTGAGTGCCGTGAACAGCGGGTGCGCGAAGGGCGACATCACGATCCGCACGAAGAAGGTGGCGGCCGTGAGGGAGTCGGGGACCGACGTCCCGCTGTCCAGGTCCTGCCCGAAGGCGTTGCCGAGGTAGAGGATGTTCTCGGTGAACGCGAAGCCGGTCGCGGTGAACCCGGCGAGGGCCAGCCCGTCCGCGATGCCGCCGGCGCGGCGCCGGCGGAAGAGGTGCACCAGCAGCAGTGCGGCCGCCTTCGCGGTCTCCTCCACCACCGGCGCGATCGCGATGGAGCCGATCTGGTCGGCGTCGTAGGGGTCGGCGGTGGCCGCGGCTATCCAGCGGGTCGCGAAGCTGTTGGCCACTATGGCGATCAGCGCCGCCGCGCAGGCACCCCAGGCGAAGCAGAACACCAGCTGCGGCCACGGCCGGGCGCGGACGCCGAGCCATCGGAACGCCGCCATCAGCGGCGGCACCGGCAGGACCGCGAGCCCGAGCCCCACCAGGAAGCCCGGGGTGCCGGTCTGCTCCCGCACCATCCCGAGGATCAGCACCCCGGCGGTCGCGAGCACGCAGGCCGGCACCAGGGTGCGGACCCGGAACGGGACGCGGACCCGGACCAGGGCGTGGCCCCGGGCCGGGACGCGGACCCGGGCCGGGGTGTGCGAAGTGTCTGAGAACGCCCGGAACACGTGACGACCCTAGCCAGCGGGGTCGCTCGCGGAGGCGGGGTTTTCAGTTCTGCTGACGCCGGAAGAGCAGGTCGTGTACGACGTGCCCCTTGTCGATGCCCTGGCCCTCGAACCGGGTGAACGGCCGGAACGCGGGCCGGGGCGCGTACCCGCCGTCCTCCTGCGTGTTCTCGAAGTCCGGGTGTGCGGTGAGGACTTCGAGCATCTGCTCGGCGTAGTCCTCCCAGTCCGTCGCGCAGTGCAGCAGCGCACCCGGCGCGAGGCGGGTGGCGGCCAGCGTGAGGAACTCCGGCTGGATCAGGCGCCGCTTGTGGTGGCGCGCCTTGGGCCAGGGGTCCGGGAAGTACACGCGCAGCCCGGCGAGCGAGGCCGGCGGCAGCATCTCGCGGAGCAGGATGATCGCGTCGCCGTTGGCCACGCGGATGTTGGTGAGGCCGCCCCGCTCGGCGAGGGCGAGCAGGTTGCCCTGGCCGGGGGTGTGCACGTCGGCGGCGAGGATGCCGGTGTCCGGGTCGTCCGCGGCCATCTGGGCGGTCGCCTCGCCCATGCCGAAGCCGATCTCCAGGACCACGGGGCGGCCGTCGAAGAGCTTGCCGAGGTCGAGGACCTCGCGCCCGTCGATGTCGAAGCCCCAGGTGCCCCAGAGCCGCCGCAGGGCGTCGTCCTGGGTCGAGCTCACCCGGCTGCGCCGCGGCTGGAAGCTGCGGATCCGGCGCTCGTGGTGCGAACCGGCGGGGTCGGGCGAAGGGCCGTCGGGGAAGCGCGGCTCCGTGCGCCAGCGGGGGGCGGTGTAGGAGGCGTCGGGCTGGGGGTTCAGGGACTCAGACACAGTGCCCCCGATTCTACGGTCCACCCCCCGCCCCGGCACGCCGTGGCCCGCCCGCCGCGGCGCGCGTACGGGTCAGCCGGCGGCCGCGGTCAGGGCCCGGCGGGCTATTTCGCGGCCGATGGGGAGGGACGCCGTGGCCGCCGGGGAGGGGGCGTTCAGGACGTGCACCGTGCGCGGGGCCTCGCGGATCAGGAAGTCGTCGACGAGGGTGCCGTCGCGCAGCACCGCCTGCGCGCGCACCCCGGCGGTCGCGGGCCGCAGGTCGGCCTCGGTGACCGCGGGGAGCAGCCGGCGGACCGCCTCGGTGAAGGCGTGCTTCGACAGCGAGCGGTGGATCTCGCCGGTCCCGTACCGCCAGTGCCGGCCGGCGACCCGCCAGGTGCCGGGCCAGGCCAGCTGGGTCGCGAGGTCGCGCGGCCGCACGGTGCCCCAGCGGTACCCCTCGCGGGCGAGGGCCGGCACTGCGTTGGGCCCGACGTGGACCCCGCCGCCGATGCCGCGGGTCAGGTGGACGCCGAGGAACGGGAAGGCCGGGTCCGGCACCGGATAGACCAGTCCGCGCACCAGCTCGGGACGGACCAGGTCGTGGTACTCGCCGCGGAACGGCATGATCCGCATGCCCGGGTCGTCGCCCGCCAGCCGGGCCACCCGGTCGCACTGGAGACCGGCGCAGTTCACCAGCGCGCGGGCCCGTACGACCAGGCCGGACGTGGTGCGCACGGCGACGGCCGAGGGTCGCCGGGAGATCAGTGCGGCCTCGGCGCCGTAGACGATCTCCGCGCCCGAGGCCTCGGCGAGGCGGGCGGCGACCCGGCCGTAGTCCACGATGCCCGTCGTGCCCACGTGGATCGCGGCGAGTCCGGCGACCTCCGGTTCGTACTCGCTGATCTGCGCGGGGCCCAGCTCGCGGACCGGGATGCCGTTCTCCCGGCCGCGCTGGACCAGTGCGTGCAGCCGGGGCAGCTCCGCGCGTTCGGTCGCGACGATCAGCTTGCCGGTCACTTCGTGCGGAATGTCGTGCTCCGCACAGAACTTGACCATCTCCGCCGCGCCCCGCACCGCGAAACGCGCCTTCAGCGAACCCGGCCGGTAGTAGATCCCGCTGTGGATCACCCCGCTGTTGCGGCCGGTCTGGTGCCGGGCGGGGCCGGCCTCCTTCTCCAGCACGACCACGCGCGTCCCCGGGGCCAGGCGCGACAGGGCGTACGCGGTCGACAGACCGACGATCCCGCCACCGATCACCAGTACGTCGCAGTCCATGCCACCTCCCACGTCCGAGTCTGCACCCCGGCACTGACAATCCCGTTAGGCGGGGGTCACCAGCAGCGGGCGCGCCCGCTCGCGCAGCTCCGCGACGCGCGGCTCGTCGCCGTACGGTTCGAGCCGGTGCAGCAGGTCCCGTACGTACTCGGTGGTGCGGGCCGAGGAGATCCGGCCCGCGACCTCGACGGCGCGGGTGCCCTGGGCGCAGGCCGCGTCCAGGTTCCCCGACTCCAGCTCCGCGACCGCGCTGACCACCAGCCGCAGGCCGTGGGAGCGCACGTACTCCTCGGTGGGGCGGGAGAGGGCCTGTTCGGTGAAGCGCCGGACCTGGCGGGGGAGTTTGAGGTCCCGGTAGCATTCCGCCGCATCCGCCGCGAACCGGTCGTACGAGTAGAAACCCAGCCAGGTCGGGTCGCAGTCGCCGTCCCGGGAGCGCTCCAGCCAGCTCTCCGCGGCGCGCAGCGCGGCCCCGGCGGCCTGTGAGTCGCCGGCCTTCGCGTGCGCCCGGGCCTCGACCAGCCGGAAGAAGCTCATGGTGCGGGCGGTGGCGAGCCCGCGGTTGCGCTCGGCGGCCGCCTGCGCGAGGTCGACGCCTTCGTCGGGGAAGTCCCGGTAGGTCGCCTGGAGGGACATGGAGGCCAGCACGTAGCCGCCGAGCGGGACGTCCGCGGCGGCGCGGGCCAGCCGCAGGGCCTGGATGTAGTAGCGCTGGGCGGCCTCCTGTTGGCCGGTGTCGAAGGCCATCCACCCGGCGAGCCGGGTGAGTTCGGCGGTCGCCCCGAAGAGCGCGCGGCCCACTTCGTCGGAGTACGAGCCGAGCAGCAGCGGCGCCGCGTCCACCCGCAGGCACTCGGGGACCATGGAGGAACGCCAGTCGCCGCCACCGTACTTGGAGTCCCAGCGCCGGGCGTCCTCGGCGGCCTCGCGCAGCTTGGCGACGTCGCTGTGGCCGACGCGCTGGGCGGTGGCGTCCAGCGGGAGCGGCTCGGTGGGCTGCGCGGACGGAGCGGGGTAGGGGGACAGCGCGGAGTGGGCGGGCCGGGCCGCCGGCTGGGCGCCGCCGCCGGACGCGCCGGGGAATCCGGACGCGCCGATCGCGCCCGCGGCCGGTGCGTGGGGTCCGGTGCCGGTGCCGGTGCCGGGGCGGGTGCCGACGCCGTTGCCGGGGCCGGGCGGGCGTAACGGCGCGGCCTCCCGCGCCACCGAGCTGTCCGCGGGCGATATCAGCCACCGCGAGGCGGGGGTCGCGTACGCCGCCACCGAGAAGGAACCGGCCAGCGACTGCCAGATCCCGCCACCGCCACGGCGCCCCGCGAGGTCGAGCCGGTAGAGGTCGGTCGCGGACCGGACCGCTCCGGCCACGTCGCGCGGGAAGCCGAGCCCCACCTCGGGCGCCGGGTCCGCGTCGGCGAGCCCGATCTCGTGCAGCGGGACCGGCCGGCCGAGCTTGGCGCCGATCGCGGCGGCGATCAGATGGGGGGCGGCGCCCTGCGGCACCATGCCCTTGGAGACCCAGCGGGCCACCGAGGTCTTGTCGTAGCGCAGGGTCAGCCCGCGCTGTGCGCCGAGGTCGTTGACGCGCCGGGCGAGCCCGGCGTTGCTGATGCCCGCGAGGGCGAGGACGGTGCCGAGCTTCTCGTTCGGCTCGCGGAGCTCCCTGGACATGCGCCACCCCTCGTCACGCGGAACGCAGCACGCAGCATTACGGAACAGCCGCACCGGGCGGCAGCCCGGACGGCGATGCGGAACGGCAGTACGGACGTACGGAACGGCCGTACCGGACGGAACATCAGTACGGCAGCAGAACGGCGGTACGGAACACATACGGCCGCCGGGCATAGGCGCCCGGCATTCGTAAACCCAGCGTAGTTCGCCGCATCCCAAGCGTTAAGGGCTCGACTTCCGTATGGCGAGATTGTTGTCCGTGCACACAGTCGTGGCCGGGGCGCATCCGTGGCCGCGTGCTCCGCCCGTGTGGCCGTGCGCCTGCGCGTGCGCTCTGGCCCGCTCAGGGGGGCGGCGATTCGATGTGGGGTGCGTGGGTCGGCCCGCTGCACGGATCCGGCGGGCCGGGGGACGCCGCCGCCTCAATCCCCGCGGGTGGCGGACCGGTCCGGGAGGCGGGCCGCGCCTCCCGGACCGCGCCCCCCGCACGCCGTCGGACGCCGGAAAGAATGGCTGAATCCGACCTATGGGACGCCGGGAACGGAACGCCAAATACCGCATGGCGGGGGCGTGTTCGTTTGCATGTGCGCCCCCCTTAACCCCTCTCGCACGCCTGTCTCGTGGCAGCATGGACCCCAACTTGTCCACAGTCTGTGGAGGCGGCGCGATGCGGTGGTTGGTGGGCTGGAGCAGTATCGCCGCCAGCTTCGGTACGGCCGGGCGGCTCGCCGACCAGGCCCACGGCGGTCTCGCCGACGTCTCCGGGCCCGACGAGCCCGCCGAGGACGCCGCCCGCACCGTGCACCCGGTGGGCGCCCAGCTGCTCTGGGGCGACCCCGATCCGCTGTGGGCCGTCGGCGACTGGCGCCCCGACGAGATCCGCACCGTCACCGCCGACCCGGCCGACCCCTTCACGCGCCTGGCCGTCCTCGGCTGCTGCGCCGCCACCGACGCCGAACTGCGCCGCTCCCTCTACGCCGCCCGCGGGGGCGCGCTGCGCCACCTCACCCAGTGGCCCGGCAGCTACACCGTCGTCGTCCAGGCCGGCCGCCGCATCACCGTCGTCGGCGACCTGGCGGGCGCCCGCCCCGTCTTCTACACCCCCTGGGCCAACGGCACCGCCTACGCCACCGCCGCCCTCCCCCTCGCCGACCTCATCGAGGCCCAGCTCGACATCGGCCACCTCGCCGCGCTGCTGGCCTGCCCCGACAGTCCCGAGGCGCTCGGCGACGGCACCCCGTACGCGGGGGTCCGCCGGATCCCGCCCGGCCACGCGCTGATCCTGCGCGAGGGCTCCCGCGAGATCACCGGCTACGAGCCCCTCGCCTCCCTCGCCGTGGCCGCCCCGCAGCTGGACGCGGACCGCGCGGTGGAGGGCGTGCGCGAAGCACTCGTCGACGCGGTGCGCGCCCGGCTCACGGCCCCGCGGCATGCGCCCGATGCCCTCGTCCACGACCCCGGACCGGTACCCGGCATGGGTCCCGCCGAACGGCGCGCGGCCCGCGGCGCGCCGGCCCCCGGCATCGGCGCCGACCTCTCCGGCGGCAGCGCATCCGCCACGCTGGCCCTGCTCGCCGCCGGACTCCCCGGGGTCCCCGGCACGGTCCTGGGCCACGGCACCGGCGCCGGTGAACGGCTGCTCGCCGTCACCTTCAACGACCTGGCCACCCCGCACGGCCGCGAGGACGAACTAGAACGCGCCCGGGCCATCGCCGCCAACCCCCGCCTGCACCACGTCGTGGTCGCCGCCGCCGAGGAGGCGCTCCCGTACGTCGACCTGGCCGGCCCGCTCACCGACGAGCCCGGCCCTTCGCTGGTGGTGGCCGCCCGCAACCGGCGGCGGCTGTCCGCGGGCAGCGCCGACCACTTCGTCGGCCACGGCGCCCGGCAGGTCCTGGACGCGCACCCGGCCCGCCTCGCCGACCTGCTGCTCGACCGGCGGCGCCGGCACCTGGTCCGCCCCGTCGCGGCCCTGGCCCGCTCGGGGGAGCAGTCGATGACGGTGCCGTTCACCGTGTACCTCGCCGCCCGCAGGCTTTCGCGCACTTCTTACATGGCGGGCATCCGGGAGGCGGCCGCGCGGCTGCGCGAGCACTCCTTCGACGACCTGGCGGACACCGGCCCGGTGGAGGCCTCGCTGGCCGCGCTGACCTGGTCCCGGCCGGGGCCGGCGGCCCGCTGGCTCACCGGCGAGGCGCTGGCCGAAGTATCGATCCGCTTGGAGGTGGCGGCGGGCCGGCCGCCGCTGTCGCTGCGACCCGGCGAGGCGCGTGCCCGCGCGGCGCTGGCCCGGCACGCGGGGGACCACCGGGTCTTCGAACAGGCCGTGGAGGTACGCAGCCAGCGCCTGCACGCGCCGTTCCTCGACAACCAGGTGGTACGGGCCGCCCGCGCGCTCCCCGAATCCCTGCGGGTCCAGCCGGGTGCCCGCGCGGCCGTCCTGCGCAGCGTGCTGTCGGCGACGGGGGTGCGCGAACTGCCGGCCGGCTGGGGGGCCACCCACCAGAGCGAGCCCGCCGCCGCGGTCCGGGCCGGACTGCGGGCCGCGCTCGACGACCTCCTCGACCTGTTCGCGGCGCCGTTGCTGGCGGATGCGGGGCTGATCGAGGCGCGGGTGGTCCGGCAGGCGCTGGTCGACGCGGCGGAGGGCCATCCCGTTCCGCTGGACGGGCTCGCGGAACTGGTCTCCACCGAACTGTGGCTGCGCCGCCTGTTGTCCCGCCGGGGGACGTGCTGGACCGGCACCACCACCCCCCGCCGCCGAGCCG
This sequence comes from Streptomyces sp. NBC_00239, assembly GCF_036194065.1. Classification (NCBI taxonomy): domain Bacteria; kingdom Bacillati; phylum Actinomycetota; class Actinomycetes; order Kitasatosporales; family Streptomycetaceae; genus Streptomyces; species Streptomyces sp. NBC_00239. Next base: position 4,425,479 of record NZ_CP108095.1, read on the forward strand.
TCCCCACCGTCACCCCCCACCGCCGAGCCCTCTAACCCCCGGCCCCGCCCCCCCGGTCTCGTCGGTGCCCGGGCCCCCACCCCCAGCTCCTTGGGCCCGGGCCCCCACCCCCAGCTCCTTGGGCCCGGGCCCCGACCCCCAGCTTCTTGGGCCTGGGCCTAACTTCCCGGCCTTGCCGGTGCCCTGGGGCATATCCAGCCTCGCCGGCGTTTGAGGCGCGGGGTTTGGGGCGGAGCCCCAAGACTGCAACCCGGCTGGCGCCGGGCACCGGGCTCTGCCCGGACCCGCTCCTCAAACGCCGGAGGGGCTGGGGGGTGCCCTGGCGAGGCTGGGGGTTGCCGGGGAGGCTGGACGTGGCGCGCCAGGGCGCCGGAGGGGCTGCGGGTTGCCCCGGCGAGGCTGGGGGGCGGGTGCCGCGGGGTCAGGGGCAGGTGATGGTGGAGTCGGCCCAGTCGGCGAGCAGCAGGTGGCCGTGCGGGCCGTCGCGTTCGACGACCAGCCTGAGGTTCGCGCGGTCGGCGATGCCCACGGACACCGGGACCGCCTGGTCGCCGGACGCGAGCGCCGGGGACCGCCACAGCCGTACCCCGTCCGCGTACACGGCGAAGCGCAACGCCCCGCGCGCGCCCAGCGACATGTCGTCGACGCCGACCCGGGCGGAGAAGACCCGGCACGGCCGGTTGAGCGCGATGGCGACCGAGGAGCCGGGCCGCACGGTGAGGCCCTGCTCGTGGCCGCGCCCGCCGATCACCAGGCCCCAGCGCTGCCACACCCACCCGGTGCGGCCGGTGCGCAGTTCGGGCCCGGTGTGGTCACCGAACACCGAGTACGCCAGCGAGGACAGCGGGTACGAGCGCGGCGCCCGCGGCGGGCTCGGCGTCGGCGTCGGCTTCGGCGGCTTGGGCGAGGGCGGCGACACCACCACCGGCGGCCGGCTGGGCGCGGGCCGGGCGGGCCGCGGGGACGACGGCCGCGGGCTCGGCCGGGGCGCGGCCGCGGTCCGCCTCGGGGTGAGCGACGGCTTCGGCGCCCTCGGCGCCTCGGTCTCCGGCGGCGCCGCGGGCGCGGCCGGCGCGCTGCGCCGGACCGGCGGAGGAGTGGGCGCGGGCGGCTCGGGTTCGGCCGGGAGCACCGGCGCGGCCAGGCTCGGCTTCGGCTTCGCGACGGGCTGCGGCTGGTCGTCGCCGACGAAGGCGAAGACGATCCCGGCGGCGGTGGCCACGGCGAGGCCGGCCGCGACGGCGGCCTTCGCCGGCATCCCGATGCCCTCGGAGGCGGCCGCGGCCCCGGCCCCGGAGCCCCCGGCACCTGCCCCGCCCGCGGCCGCGCCCGCCCCGGCCGCACCCCCCGCACTCGCCCCGGCCGCCCCGCCGGCACCCGTCGCGGCCGCCGCGGCGCCCGCTCCGCCCGCGGCCACGGCCCCGCCGGCCACCACGCCGGCGGCCTTCACGGCGTACCCGGCGGCGAACCAGCCGATGACGGCGACCGGCAGCAGCGCCGGGATGCCCGCGTTGACGTCCTTGAGTTCGCCGGCCGCCAGCCGGCACTTCGCGCACTCCTCCAGGTGCTTGCGCAGCCCGCGCTCCGCCCGCATCCGCAGGCCGCCGCGGGCGTACGCGCCGAGCCGGTCGGCGTGCTGCGCGCAGTCCCCGCCCTGGCTGAGGGCGGCGCTGACATGGGCCTGGAGGTAGGCCTGCTTGAGCCCTTCGCGGGCCCGGCTGGCAAGTACGGCGGTGGCGTTGGGGCTCAGCCCGAACAGCGGGGCGATGGCGCTGGGCGAGGAGTCCTCGACGGTGGTGTGCCACAGCACGGCCTGCCACCGCTCGGGCAGGCTGCGGAACGCCCGCATGGCCAGCGTCTGCTCGGCCCCTTCCATCGCCCGTACGTCGGCGCCCCGTTCGACGCTGTCCGCCGCCGCGGCCGCGCCGGCTTCGGCCCCGCGGGCCGCCTGTTCGGCGAACACGGCGAAGTCCTCGACGAGTTGCTCCCGCTTGGCGGTCTTCGTCCAGGCGGCGGCGACCCGCCGCACGGTGGTGAGGAGGTACGCGCGGACCGCCTGGTCGGGCCCGGCTCCGCCGCGTACGGCCTGAAGGGTCCGCGCGAACACCTCGGCGGTCAGGTCGTCGGCGGTGTGCGCGTCCCGGCAGCAGGTGCGGGCGTAGCGGCGCACGGCATCGGCGTGCCGGCGGAACAGCTCCTCGTACGCCCCGTCGTCTCCGGCGCGCATCCGTGCGATCAAGTCGCCGTCGGAGGGCGGGAGTTCGGCTGTGGTGGCGCCGCTGCCCGATTCCCGCTGGGCCGGTACCTGGCGGGCCGGCAGCCCGATGGCCCCGGCTCCGGTCACCGCTCCCGTCCCGGCATCGGTCTCGGCTGCGGCGCCACCGAGTGACTCGTCCCGCTCGTCAACGCTCATCGCGGAAGCCCCCGCACGACACCCTCGGACCCGTACACCGGAAAAGAGTGGCATAGAGGGCACGCCGGACGTACCCCTCTGCGCGGTATCCACTCATCCGAGCACGATCCGGCGCATCGCCGTGTCGCCCCTCATCCGTTCGAGCGCGCGAACGGATCGCCCGAACGGATGAGGAGCAGTGCCCGGTGTCGTTGTCGCCCCAATGACCGCAGGCCCCCGGCGGGACCGGCAGGGCCACGGCCCCCAGGTCGTCTCCGGAAGAGACGGCCTAGCGGGAGCGCAGGCCTTCGAGCAGGATGTCGAGCAGCCGCGAAGACGCCGCCGCCTGGTGTGCCGGGTCCGGCAGCGCGGGCGCCGCCGTGGCGATCACCAGCAGGACGTCTGCCACGGTCACGTCGGTCCGCAGTTCGCCCGCGGCCCGTGCCCGGTCGACCAGCCGGCCGACGACCTCCAGCAGCGCTCCGGCGCCCGAGTCGTCCGGGTCGGCGACGGCCACCGGCCGCCGGCCGACCACGCGCAGGTCCGGCTGCCCGGTCCCGTCCGCCGGCGACTGGCGCTGCTGCGGGACGCGTGCGTCCACCGCCTCGCCGGCCTCGTCGGCCGTCTCGTCGGCGCCCACGCGGAGCACCTGCGGCGGCAGCAGCCGCCCGGCACCGGAGGCCACGGAGGTCCGCAGGAAGCGCGACAGCGCCTGCCACGGCTCCTCCTCCTGGCCCAGTGCGGCCCGCGCCTGCTCGGTCAGCCGGGCGGTCTCCTCCTCGGCGATCCTGCGGACCAGCACGTCCTTGCTCGGGAAGCGGCGGTAGACCGTCCCGACGCCGACGCGCGCCCGACGGGCCACGTCCTCCATCGGCGCCCCGTAGCCGAGCTCGCCGAACACCTCACGCGCGGCGCGCAGGACGTGCTCCAGGTTGCGCTGCGCGTCCACGCGCAGCGGAGTGGAGCGGCCTATCCCCGCGCCACCTGCGATCGCACGGCCGGGCGCCTCGGTCGAGAGCGCCGTCGCCGATCCATGGAAATCCGAAATATGCATGTGTATCCCCCGTCAATCTTCATGTCTCCCCCCGGAGACATCCCCGCTTTCTCGCCAGGAGGGCCGCGGTCAGCTGAGCCCCGGCCGACGCACCCGGCGAACTACGAACATAGTTGAGCCAGAGTCAATTCAGAAGAGGCAGCTCCGTATGGACCACCGCCCGATCGGAGCATTCGCCCCCACTTTTCCGGTCCGGGCACCCGGAATCACCCCGTCCGACCCATCTGACCTGCACGATTCCCCCGCACTTCGGGGTCCTTCAGGGCCCCTGGCAGGGGTGGCCTTCGGTCACACAATCTGTCGGGCCTGTGGACAAAGTCCCGGCCACGTTGCGTCATGGGATGGTGAAGGCTGCTGACTCCCGGGGAACAGCCCCCGGCACCTCGCCCCGCGCACGGATCCTCATCGTCGGCGGCGGCTACGTCGGGATGTACACCGCCCTGCGCCTCCAGCGCAGACTCAGGGCGGACGAAGCCGAGGTCACCGTCGTGACCCCCGAGCCCTACATGACGTACCAGCCCTTCCTGCCCGAGGCGGCCGCCGGCTCCATCTCGCCCCGGCACGTCGTGGTGCCGCTGCGCCGCGTCCTCGGCAAGTGCCGGATCGTCATCGGCGAGGCCCGCAGCATCGACCACGCCAAGCGCACCGCCACCGTCACCACCCTCGCCACCGAGGAGGAGGGCACCGGCGCCGTCGAGATCGAGTACGACGAACTCGTCCTCGCGCCCGGCTCGATCTCGCGCACCCTGCCCATCCCGGGCCTCGCCGACTACGCCATCGGCTTCAAGACCGTCGAAGAGGCCATCGGTCTGCGCAACCACGTCATCGAGCAGATGGACATCGCCTCCTCGACGCGCGATCCGCACGTCCGCGACGCCGCCCTCACCTTCGTGTTCGTCGGCGGCGGCTACGCCGGGGTCGAAGCGCTCGGCGAGCTGGAGGACATGGCCCGCTACGCCGCCCGCTACTACCACAACGTCAAGGCCGACGACATGAAATGGGTGCTCGTCGAGGCCAGCGACCGGATCCTCCCCGAAGTCGGACCCGAGATGGGCCAGTACACCGTCCGGGAACTGCGCGGCCGCAACATCGACGTCCGGCTGGAGACCCGCCTGGAGTCCTGCGCCGACCGCGTCGCCGTCCTCAGCGACGGCTCGCGCTTCCCGACCCGTACGGTCGTGTGGACCGCCGGCGTCAAACCGCACCCGCTGCTCGCCGCCACCGACCTGCCGCTCAACGAGCGCGGCCGGCTGCGCTGCACGGCCCGCCTCGGCATCGACGGCGCCGAGCACGCCTGGGCCGCCGGTGACGCCGCCGCCGTCCCCGACACCACGGCCGGGGGCACCTCCCAGGCCGAAGGCTCCGGGGGAGAAACCGTCCGCGAATGCGCCCCCAACGCCCAGCACGCCGTCCGCCAGGCCAAGGTCCTCGCCGACAACGTCATCGCCTCCCTGCGCGGCGAACCCCTCACGGACTACGCGCACGGCTACGTCGGCTCCGTCGCCTCCCTCGGCCTCCACAAGGGCGTCGCCCACGTCTACGGCCGCAAACTCAAGGGCTACCCCGCCTGGCTGATGCACCGCGCCTACCACCTCAGCCGCGTCCCCACCTTCAACCGCAAGATGCGGGTGCTGGCCGAATGGACGCTGTCCGGCCTGTTCAAGCGCGAGATCGTCTCCCTCGGCTCCCTCGAACACCCGCGGGCCGAATTCGAACTCGCGGCCGGTGGCGGCCCCAAGAAACCCCCCGAGGCACCCTCGCCCAAGCCCGCGGACTGACGCCGTCAGTGCGGTCGGCCCCACTGGGCGTGTGACCATAGGTGTGCTGACACCTGCACAGAGTGACCCCGCACGAGCGACCCCTGGCTCGGGCGGCCCCGCCCCGCACCGGTACCCTCCGGCTCCGCCCGGGGCACCCCGCCAGCGACACAGCGACCACGAGCGACACCACGAGGCTTGAACGCAGTGAACTTCACGCGCTGGAGCGCCCGGTTCCCAGGAACGCAGCGCCGCGCCGCAGCCCGGTCCGCGCACGCCGCGGCCCAGGCCAAGCGCGGCGAGGGCTCCGTCCCCGCGGCCCGAGGTGAGCACACCGACGCCGCCGTACCCGCCGCCGCCCAGGACGGCCGTCCCGCCGAACCCACGGTCTGCGGGACCGGCACGGGCGGCGGCACCGGCGGCGCCGTCGTCACCGTCCCCTCCCTCGACGAACTCTCCGTCCGCGAGGTGCTGGGCCGGCTGCCCGCCCTCGTCGCCCTCGTCCACGGCCCCGACCACCACATCGCGTACGTCAACGAGGCCTACACCACCGGGTTCGGCCCCCGCCCGCTCGGCGCCCCCGCCCACGAGGCGCTCCCCGAACTCGACGAACTCGGCCTCCTCCCCCTCCTCGACCAGGTCCTGCGCAGCGGCAAGCCGCGTACGGTCAAGAACCGCACGGCACCCGACGGCAGCTCGTACACCGTCACCTGCACCCCGGTCACCGGCATCGGCACGCCCGCCGACCCGAAGGGCGACGGCGTCCTCGTCCACCTCGCCGACGTCACCGATCACGCCGAGGCCCTCGACCGGCTCCGCGCCGCCGAGCGCCGCCAGCGCGAGGCCGTCGTCACCCTCCAGCGCTCTCTGCTCCCGCAGGAGCTGGAGGAGCCCGACGACCTGCGGATCGCCGCCACCTACCAGCCGGGCGGCACCGAGGCCGCCGTCGGCGGGGACTGGTACGACGTGATCACGCTGGGGGCCGGGCGCACCGCACTCGTCATCGGCGACGTGATGGGCCGCGGGGTCCGCGCCGCCGCCGTCATGGGCCAGCTGCGCACCGCGGTCCGCGCGTACGCCCGCCTCGACCTGCCGCCGCACGAGGTGCTCCAGCTCCTCGACGGCCTGGCCGCGGAGATCGACGCCAGCCAGATCGCCACCTGCGTGTACGCGGTGCACGATCCGAACGAGGGCCGGCTGGTGTACGCGTCCGCCGGCCACCTGCCGATCCTCGTACGCGACGAGGACGGCACGGTCCGCCGCGCCGACGGGGCCACCGGTCCGCCGCTCGGCACCGGCGGCTGGCTGCACTCCTCGGGCACCATCGCGATCGGCCCCGGCGCCACCGCCGTCCTCTATACGGACGGTCTCGTCGAGCGGCGCGGCGAGGACATCGACGAGGGCGTGGCCGCGCTGGAACGCGCCCTGTCCGGGGCGACGGGCACCCCGCAGGTGATCTGCGACCGGCTGATGCGGGCCCTGGGCGTCGGCGCCGACCACGACGACGACGTGGCGGTGCTGGTGCTCCAGCATCCGACGCGCAGCGGGGCGGACGCGGAGCTGTTCCACAACGCGGCCCTGGAGCTCCTCGGCGGCATCGAGGCCGCCCCCCGCGCGCGGGCCTTCGCCCAGGGCGTCCTGGCCTCGTGGCGGTTCCCCGTGGAGCTGTGCGACCTCGGGGTGCTGGCGGCCAGCGAACTGGTGGCGAACTCCCTGCAGCACGGCACCCCGCCGATGCGGCTGCGCCTGCGGCGCACCGACCGCCGCCTGATCATCGAGGTCACCGACGGCGACGACCACCTGCCGCGGCGGCGGCGGGCGGAGCCGGCGGACGAGGCGGGGCGCGGTATCTCGATCGTCGCGACGATCGCCTCGTCCTGGGGTTCCCGCCGCACCCCGGGCGGCGGCAAAGCCGTCTGGTGCGAATTCGCCCTCCCGGCCCCCTGACCCGCCCGCCCTGACCGGACCCCTGGGGCGCAGTTTCCAGCCTCGCCGGCGCCTTGGGGTGCAACTCCCGGGCTTGCCGGCGTTGCGTGCGGCAAACCCAGCCTCGCCGGCGTTTGAGGCGCGGGCCCGGGCAGGGCCCACCCCGGCCTCGCCCGTGCCCTGGGCCGCAATTCCCAGCCTCGCCGGCGTTTGAGGCGCGGGGTTTGGGGCGGAGCCCCAAGACTGCAACCCGGCTGGCGCCGGGCACCGGGCTCTGCCCGGACCCGCTCCTCAAGCGCCGGAGGGGCTGAATCGGCCGCCACGGCTGAGCCGCCTCCGGCACGGCGGCAAGGCTGTGTGTTGCCCCTCGGGCAGTCGGCGGGGCTGGAGGCGCGGGGGTTACGCGGGGACGGGCTCGGCGGAGTGGGGGGTGGTTGCCGCGCGGGCCGGCTTGGCCAGCGACGGGTTGTCCTGCACGGCAGTCAGCTGCCGCCCCAGCCGCAACGCGAGGAAGCAGATGCCGAGCGAGACGAGGACGAAGACGCCGATGTAGACCATGGGCAGTCCCGCACCGACCGGCACGCCCAGCGGCCCAAGCGCCAGCGCCATCTGCTTGACCAGCGCGAACGCCGAGTTGTACTGCCCGACCGAGCCCTCGGGGGCGAGGTCGGCGACCAGCGGCGCCACGGTCGGAGACAGCATCGCCTCGCCGATCCCGAAGAGCGCGTACGTCGTGATGAACGCGCCGGCGGCCATCACGGCGCTGCCGTGGCCGAGGCCGGAGAACCCGGCGATCACCCAGGCGACCGTCCAGATCAGACCGACCAGGGCGATGACCCGGGACCGGCGCCGCTTCTCGACGAGCCGCAGCACGACGAACTGGGCGATCACGATCGCGCCGGTGTTGGCGGCGAGCGCGAAGCCGAGGGTGGCGGGGGAGATGCCCGCGGCCTCGGTGCCGAAGGCGGCCAGGCCCGACTCGAACTGTCCGTAGCAGGCGAAGAAGAGGACGAAGCCCAGCACGCACAGCTGGACCATCGCCTTGTGGCGCAGCAGCCGCTGCCAGCCGCCGCCCGCCTGGGCCGGGTCCTTCGGCCGGGCGTCCTTGATGGCCGGGACGTGCGGCATCCGGACGCTGGCGATGACGCCGGCCAGCACCAGGAACATCACGGCCTCGATGGCGAAGAGCAGGGTGAAGCTGCCCGGCCGGTTCACGTCGACGATCTGGCCGCCGATCAGCCCGCCGATGCCGAGGCCGAGGTTCTGCATGAAGAACTGCAGGGCGAAGGACCGGGTACGGGTGGCCGGGGTGGAGCACCACACGATCATCGTGGCGAGGGCCGGCTGCATGACGGCCTGGCCGGCGCCGAGCGCCAGCGCGGACAGCAGGATCGGCACCGCGGCGTTCGAGAGACCGAGGGAGAGCGCGCCGAGGGAGGCGAGGACCGCCGCGCCGATGACCACGGGGACCGGGCCGCGGCGGTCGATGACCCGACCGGTGAAGGGCAGCGCGACCAGCGCGCCGAGCGCGAAGGCGATGAACGCGGAGGTCGCCGTCGCAGTACCCAGACCGCGCACCTGAGCCACGTAGATGTAGAGGAACGGAACCGTGAATCCGATCCCGAACGCGGTCAGTGCGTTGCCCGCCTGGATCCGCCGCATCGCGGCGCCCATCACCTTGGTCATTTTTCACCTGCCCTTAGAGCTGAAGACTTCAATACTAAAGTTCGATGGTTAAGAGTACACATCGAAGGAGTTAGATGGCAACCAGGGTCGTGCCATACTTCGCGGCATGGGTGACTCCCCCGACACAGCGGGCAACGAAGGCGTGAGCGAGCCGAGCCTCGACGAGCAGATCGCCGTCTACCAGCGCGAATTCCAGGACCTCGACCCCCAGGTCGAGAAGGTGGTCTCGGCGCTCAGCCGCCTCAACCGCCGCATGAACGTCGCGTACGGGCGCCAGACCGCGGCCCTGGGCATCAGCAACGCGGAGTGGGAGGTCCTCAAGGCCCTCGTCATCTCCGGTGCGCCCTACCGGATGGGCCCGAGCGAGCTGGCCAAGCAGCTGGGCCTGACGCCGGCCGCGATGACCCACCGCATCGACCGGATGACGGCCGAGGGTCTGGTCACCCGGGAGCGGGACGAGAACAATCGGGTCCGCGTGATCGTGGAGCTCACCGCCGAGGGCCGCAGCAAGTGGCTCGACGCGATGCGGGCGGCGACCATCTTCGAGGAGGACCTCCTCCAGGACCTCTCCACGCAGGAGCGCGGCGCCCTCGGTGACATGCTGACCCGCCTGCTGGACCGCGTGGAGGACCTCCAGGCGAAGGGCTGATCGGGGGGTGATCCCCGGGCCCGCCCCGGAGGTTGACACGGCCCCGCGGGATCCGTAAGGTACTTCGAGTTGTCCCCGAGCCGGAACGGTTCTGCGATGACGATCCGCCGCTTCATCGCGGCAACCCAACACAGCACGATCTCCCAGCGGGAGTGAATTCGGCATGCCTGAATTCACGACCGAGACCCGATTTCGGGTCGTCCGGGAAATCCGCTAGAGTTCGGGAGTCGGAAGGGCCCAACAGCCCGGAAGACAAACCCCGCTGACTGGGAGTCAGGCCCGAAAGGATCTGATAGAGTCGGAACCGCCGGAAAGGGAAAACGCGAAAGCGAAGAACCTGGAAAGCGCCGAGGAAGTCGGGCCCGAAAGAGTCTGATAGAGTCGGAAACGCAAGAACGAAGGAAGCGCCCGGAGGAAAGCCCGAGAGGGTCAGTACAAAGGAAGCGTCCGCACCTTGAGAACTCAACAGCGTGCCAAAAATCAACGCCAGAAGTTGATACCCCGACTCACTTCGGTGAGTTGAGGTTCCTTTGAAAAAGTCCTGGCAGGTCTTCGGATCTGGCAGGCAACACTACAGCGAGGACGCTGTGGACGATCTGCCTTATTCCGGCGTGATCGTCCCGCTCTTGCGTGGTGTGCACCCGATTACGGGTAAACATTCACGGAGAGTTTGATCCTGGCTCAGGACGAACGCTGGCGGCGTGCTTAACACATGCAAGTCGAACGATGAAGCCCTTCGGGGTGGATTAGTGGCGAACGGGTGAGTAACACGTGGGCAATCTGCCCTTCACTCTGGGACAAGCCCTGGAAACGGGGTCTAATACCGGATAACACTCCTGCCTGCATGGGCGGGGGTTAAAAGCTCCGGCGGTGAAGGATGAGCCCGCGGCCTATCAGCTTGTTGGTGGGGTAATGGCCTACCAAGGCGACGACGGGTAGCCGGCCTGAGAGGGCGACCGGCCACACTGGGACTGAGACACGGCCCAGACTCCTACGGGAGGCAGCAGTGGGGAATATTGCACAATGGGCGAAAGCCTGATGCAGCGACGCCGCGTGAGGGATGACGGCCTTCGGGTTGTAAACCTCTTTCAGCAGGGAAGAAGCGAAAGTGACGGTACCTGCAGAAGAAGCGCCGGCTAACTACGTGCCAGCAGCCGCGGTAATACGTAGGGCGCAAGCGTTGTCCGGAATTATTGGGCGTAAAGAGCTCGTAGGCGGCTTGTCGCGTCGGATGTGAAAGCCCGGGGCTTAACCCCGGGTCTGCATTCGATACGGGCAGGCTAGAGTGTGGTAGGGGAGATCGGAATTCCTGGTGTAGCGGTGAAATGCGCAGATATCAGGAGGAACACCGGTGGCGAAGGCGGATCTCTGGGCCATTACTGACGCTGAGGAGCGAAAGCGTGGGGAGCGAACAGGATTAGATACCCTGGTAGTCCACGCCGTAAACGTTGGGAACTAGGTGTTGGCGACATTCCACGTCGTCGGTGCCGCAGCTAACGCATTAAGTTCCCCGCCTGGGGAGTACGGCCGCAAGGCTAAAACTCAAAGGAATTGACGGGGGCCCGCACAAGCGGCGGAGCATGTGGCTTAATTCGACGCAACGCGAAGAACCTTACCAAGGCTTGACATATACCGGAAAGCATTAGAGATAGTGCCCCCCTTGTGGTCGGTATACAGGTGGTGCATGGCTGTCGTCAGCTCGTGTCGTGAGATGTTGGGTTAAGTCCCGCAACGAGCGCAACCCTTGTCCTGTGTTGCCAGCATGCCCTTCGGGGTGATGGGGACTCACAGGAGACCGCCGGGGTCAACTCGGAGGAAGGTGGGGACGACGTCAAGTCATCATGCCCCTTATGTCTTGGGCTGCACACGTGCTACAATGGCCGGTACAATGAGCTGCGATACCGTGAGGTGGAGCGAATCTCAAAAAGCCGGTCTCAGTTCGGATTGGGGTCTGCAACTCGACCCCATGAAGTCGGAGTCGCTAGTAATCGCAGATCAGCATTGCTGCGGTGAATACGTTCCCGGGCCTTGTACACACCGCCCGTCACGTCACGAAAGTCGGTAACACCCGAAGCCGGTGGCCCAACCCTTGTGGAGGGAGCTGTCGAAGGTGGGACTGGCGATTGGGACGAAGTCGTAACAAGGTAGCCGTACCGGAAGGTGCGGCTGGATCACCTCCTTTCTAAGGAGCATATAGCCGACTGCGATCGAATGAATCGCACGGTTGCTCATGGGTGGAACGTTGATTAGTTGGCACAGTCTTCAAAGCCTTCTGTAAGTACTGCTTCGGCGTGGAACACGGAAGAGTGGCGGGGATTGTGCTTGGCACGTTGTTGGGTATCTGAGGGTACGGCCGATTTGGTCGAACCTTCGCGATGCCGGCCCCAGTGAACTCACTAGCTTGTCTGGTGGGGTGATGGGTGGCTGGTCGTTGCTTGAGAACTACACAGTGGACGCGAGCATCTGTGGCCAAGTTTTTAAGGGCGCACGGTGGATGCCTTGGCACCAGGAACCGATGAAGGACGTGAGAGGCCGCGATAGGCCCCGGGGAGCTGCCAACTGAGCTTTGATCCGGGGGTGTCCGAATGGGGAAACCCGGCAGTCGTCATGGGCTGTCACCCACTGCTGAACACATAGGCAGTGTGGAGGGAACGAGGGGAAGTGAAACATCTCAGTACCCTCAGGAAGAGAAAACAACCGTGATTCCGGGAGTAGTGGCGAGCGAAACCGGATGAGGCCAAACCGTATGCGTGTGATACCCGGCAGGGGTTGCGCATGCGGGGTTGTGGGAATTCTTTTGATCGGTCTGCCGGCCGGTCGGCGAGTCAGAAACCGTTGATGTAGTCGAAGGACATGCGAAAGGTCCGGCGTAGAGGGTAAGACCCCCGTAGACGAAACATCAGCGGCTTGCTTAAGAATCTCCCAAGTAGCACGGGGCCCGAGAAATCCCGTGTGAATCTGGCGGGACCACCCGCTAAGCCTAAATATTCCCTGGTGACCGATAGCGGATAGTACCGTGAGGGAATGGTGAAAAGTACCGCGGGAGCGGAGTGAAATAGTACCTGAAACCGTGTGCCTACAAGCCGTGGGAGCGTCGCGCATTGAGTTTACTCAATGCGTCGTGACTGCGTGCCTTTTGAAGAATGAGCCTGCGAGTTAGCGGTGTGTAGCGAGGTTAACCCGTGTGGGGAAGCCGTAGCGAAAGCGAGTCCGAATAGGGCGATTGAGTTGCACGCTCTAGACCCGAAGCGGAGTGATCTAGCCATGGGCAGGTTGAAGCGGAGGTAAGACTTCGTGGAGGACCGAACCCACCAGGGTTGAAAACCTGGGGGATGACCTGTGGTTAGGGGTGAAAGGCCAATCAAACTCCGTGATAGCTGGTTCTCCCCGAAATGCATTTAGGTGCAGCGTCGTGTGTTTCTTGCCGGAGGTAGAGCACTGGATAGGCGATGGGCCCTACCGGGTTACTGACCTTAGCCAAACTCCGAATGCCGGTAAGTGAGAGCACGGCAGTGAGACTGTGGGGGATAAGCTCCATGGTCGAGAGGGAAACAGCCCAGAGCATCGACTAAGGCCCCTAAGCGTACGCTAAGTGGGAAAGGATGTGGAGTCGCAGAGACAACCAGGAGGTTGGCTTAGAAGCAGCCACCCTTGAAAGAGTGCGTAATAGCTCACTGGTCAAGTGATTCCGCGCCGACAATGTAGCGGGGCTCAAGCGTACCGCCGAAGTCGTGTCATTGCAGCAATAGGGCCAACGCCCGCTGTGATGGGTAGGGGAGCGTCGTGTGCCGGGTGAAGCAGCAGCGGAAGCTAGTTGTGGACGGTTCACGAGTGAGAATGCAGGCATGAGTAGCGATACACACGTGAGAAACGTGTGCGCCGATTGACTAAGGGTTCCTGGGTCAAGCTGATCTGCCCAGGGTAAGTCGGGACCTAAGGCGAGGCCGACAGGCGTAGTCGATGGACAACCGGTTGATATTCCGGTACCCGCTTTGAAACGCCCAATATCGAATCAGGCGATGCTAAGTCCGTGAAGCCGTTCCGGACCCTTCGGGGAAAGGAAAGTGGTGGAGCCGACGAACCAGACTTGTAGTAGGTAAGCGATGGGGTGACGCAGGAAGGTAGTCCAGCCCGGGCGGTGGTTGTCCCGGGGTAAGGGTGTAGGCCGAGGGGTAGGCAAATCCGTCCCTCATTAAGGCTGAGACCTGATGCCGAGCCGATTGTGGTGAAGTGGATGATCCTATGCTGTCGAGAAAAGCCTCTAGCGAGTTTCATGGCGGCCCGTACCCTAAACCGACTCAGGTGGTCAGGTAGAGAATACCGAGGCGTTCGGGTGAACTATGGTTAAGGAACTCGGCAAAATGCCCCCGTAACTTCGGGAGAAGGGGGGCCATCACCGGTGATGAGTCTTGCACTCTGAGCTGGGGGTGGCCGCAGAGACCAGCGAGAAGCGACTGTTTACTAAAAACACAGGTCCGTGCGAAGCCGTAAGGCGATGTATACGGACTGACGCCTGCCCGGTGCTGGAACGTTAAGGGGACCGGTTAGTGACCTTTCGGGGTTGCGAAGCTGAGAACTTAAGCGCCAGTAAACGGCGGTGGTAACTATAACCATCCTAAGGTAGCGAAATTCCTTGTCGGGTAAGTTCCGACCTGCACGAATGGCGTAACGACTTCTCGACTGTCTCAACCATAGGCCCGGTGAAATTGCACTACGAGTAAAGATGCTCGTTTCGCGCAGCAGGACGGAAAGACCCCGGGACCTTTACTACAGTTTGATATTGGTGTTCGGTTCGGCTTGTGTAGGATAGGTGGGAGACTTTGAAGCAGCCACGCCAGTGGTTGTGGAGTCGCCGTTGAAATACCACTCTGGTCGTGCTGGATGTCTAACCTCGGTCCGTGATCCGGATCAGGGACAGTGTCTGATGGGTAGTTTAACTGGGGCGGTTGCCTCCCAAAGAGTAACGGAGGCGCCCAAAGGTTCCCTCAGCCTGGTTGGCAATCAGGTGTTGAGTGTAAGTGCACAAGGGAGCTTGACTGTGAGACCGACGGGTCGAGCAGGGACGAAAGTCGGGACTAGTGATCCGGCGGTGGCTTGTGGAAGCGCCGTCGCTCAACGGATAAAAGGTACCCCGGGGATAACAGGCTGATCTTCCCCAAGAGTCCATATCGACGGGATGGTTTGGCACCTCGATGTCGGCTCGTCGCATCCTGGGGCTGGAGTCGGTCCCAAGGGTTGGGCTGTTCGCCCATTAAAGCGGTACGCGAGCTGGGTTTAGAACGTCGTGAGACAGTTCGGTCCCTATCCGCTGCGCGCGTAGGAATATTGAGAAGGGCTGTCCCTAGTACGAGAGGACCGGGACGGACGAACCTCTGGTGTGCCAGTTGTCCTGCCAAGGGCATGGCTGGTTGGCTACGTTCGGGAGGGATAACCGCTGAAAGCATCTAAGCGGGAAGCCTGCTTCAAGATGAGTATTCCCACCTCCTTGAGAGGGTAAGGCTCCCAGTAGACGACTGGGTTGATAGGCCAGATGTGGAAGCCCGGTAACGGGTGGAGCTGACTGGTACTAATAGGCCGAGGGCTTGTCCTCAGTTGCTCGCGTCCACTGTGTTAGTTCTGAAGTAACGAACCGTGTCTATGCCCGGTTGGTCAACTTCATAGTGTTTCGGTGGTCATAGCGTTAGGGAAACGCCCGGTTACATTCCGAACCCGGAAGCTAAGCCTTTCAGCGCCGATGGTACTGCAGGGGGGACCCTGTGGGAGAGTAGGACGCCGCCGAACAATCATTGTGGGAAAGCCCCGCACCTTATGGTGCGGGGCTTTTCTGCGTTTACGGCCAGGTGCCGATCTGTCTAGGATCGGTCCATGAGCAACGTGCACCACGACACGAACCACGTGATACGCGCCATCCGGCCCGACGAGTGGGAGAAGGTCCGCGGCCTGCGGATCACCTCCCTGAAGGACCCGGCGGCCCCCGTAGCCTTCCTGGAGACCGTCGAGCAGGCTGAGGCCCGCGATGACACGTTCTGGCAGGACCGGGCCGCGGGATCCTCCCACGGCGGCGCGGCGCGCCAGTTCGTCGCCGAGGCGCCTGACGGCAGCTGGAGCGGTTCCGTGGTCATGCTCGTCGAGCAGGCCGGCGCGGCCGACTTCTTCGAGGGCGAGATCGCCATGGACCAGGGGCACCTGGTCGGCGTCTACGTGCGCCCCGAGTACCGCGGCACCGGGCTGACCGAAGCGCTCTTCGACACCGCCCTGGATTGGGCCTGGTCGCTCGAGTCGCCGGCGCTGGAGCGCGTACGGCTCTTCGTGCACGAGGACAACGGGCGGGCGCAGGCCTTCTACCGGCGGGCCGGCTTCACTTTCACCGGCACCGTCGTCCCGATGCCCGAGGGCGACGGCGCCATGGAACTCGAACTCGCCATCCCCCGGCCCGAATAGCGGGAGTCCCTTGGGCAACCGGGACCGGTGGTGCGGGGCTTGATCTAGAGCACCCTCCAACTCCTAGAGTCCGGAACACAGTCGGTGCGGCCCGGACCCGGTCCCGGCCGCACCGGAACGACTCAACGGGGGGTTTCTCATGCGTTATCGCGTTCTCGGCGGCACCGGCATGCAGGTGAGTGCGTACTGCCTCGGCACGATGATGTTCGGCGCGGTCGGCAACCCCGACCACGAGGAATCCGTACGCGTCATCCACGCGGCGCTCGACGCCGGCATCAACTTCGTGGACACCGCCGACATGTACTCGGCGGGCGAGTCCGAGGTCATCACCGGCAAGGCGCTCAAGGGCCGCCGCGACGACGTCGTCCTCGCGACCAAGGGCCACTTCCAGATGGGCGAGGGGCGCAACCGCAGCGGCAATTCGCGGCGCTGGCTCACCACCGCCGTCGAGGACAGCCTGCGCCGGCTCGGCACGGACTGGATCGACCTCTACCAGGTGCACCGGGTCGACCCGGACACGGACATCGAGGAGACCCTCGGCGTGCTGGGCGACCTCGTACGGGCCGGGAAGATCCGGGCGTTCGGGTGCTCGACGTTCCCCGCGGAGGAGATCGCGCACGCGCACCACGTCGCCGAGCGGCGCGGGCTCCAGCGGTTCCGCACGGAGCAGCCGCCGTACTCGATCCTCGCCCGCGGCATCGAGGCCAACGTGCTGCCGGCGTGCCGCCGTTACGGGATGGGCGCGCTGACCTGGAGCCCGCTCGCGTCCGGCTTCCTCACCGGGAAGTTCCGTCAGGGGCAGCCGGTCGACCTGACGGCGGGCCGGGCCCGGCTCGCACCGGAGCGCTTCGACCCGTCCCTGCCGGTGACCGCGGCCAAGCTCGCGGCCGTCGAGGAACTGGTCGTGCTCGCCGAGGAGATCGGGTGCACGCTGCCCGAACTGGCGGTGGCCTTCCCCGCCGCGCACCCCGACGTGACCTCGGTGATCCTCGGACCGCGCACCATGGAGCAGCTGGAGAACTCCCTCAAGGGCGCCTCCCTGCTGCTGGAGGACGTGGTGCTCGACCGGATCGACGAGATCGTGCCGCCCGGCACGAACGTCTACCACCCGGACGGCGCCTGGCAGTTGCCGGCCCTGCGGGACCCCGCCGCCCGCCGCCGGCCGGTCACCGACCGCGCAGCCGCGTAACCGGGCAGCCGTGTAGCCGGGCAGCCGTATAACCGCGTAATCGGGCCGCCGCTTGGACCGGGCCGCCGCTTGGACCGGACCGTTGTGAGGCCGGATGGCGTCACCGGCCCGGTCAGAGGGCCGGCAGGGCCGCCTCCGGCCAGCGGGCGCGGGCCTGCTCCGGGCTGCGGCACAGCGCGAGCATCGGCAGCGGGGGATCGGCGAGGAGCTGGGGGAGCTGCGGGATCGGGGCCACGGCCGCGATGTCGTCGAGCACCAGGGTGACTGGTGGGTCGAGCCGACCGTCGGATGACCGTGCGGCCATGCGGCGGCCGTGCTCGACCACGCTCGCGGTGAGCGCCGTCAGCAGAGGCATCGCCCCGGGGTTGGTCCGAGGGTCCTCGATGGGCTCACCCACCACATAGAGAGTCCCCCCTTCGTCCATGAAAGATGCCAGCGTGAGCGCATCTGTTCGATGCGGAGTGCACGCCTCGCGGATGTGGATGGAGGACAGGCAGGACAGCGCACGGACCGTCAGCGCCTGGGCGATCTCGCGGCGTTCGGGGTGGGCGGTGAGGGCGTTCTCGAACTCGCCGGCCAGACCCGGCGCGGCCTTCGGGTGGGTGCGCAGGATCCGGACGGGTTCGTTGGCGCCGCCGCCCTGGGCCCACCGGTGGACCTGCTTGAACGGGCGGTCGTCGAGCGCCGCCGCGTGCAGCCAGCTCCGCAGGAGCGTTTCCGCGGTGTCGGCCACGGCCGCGTCGATGCGGGCCTGCGGCCGTACGGGCGCCAGCAGGGCCACCGCGCGGGCGGCGGCGGTCTCCCGGTCAGTACAACCGCTGCCAGGGTGCCAGTGCATCCGGGCCGGGGTGTCGCACAGGTGCGAGGGATCGTAGAGGAGCACCGGGCCGAGCTTGGCCCGGGCGTCCTTGGTCTCCGCCCACAGGGCGGGGGAGGACGTGACGACCAGCACCGCGCCCTCCGCCTCGGCGATCCGCCGCGCGGCGCCGGCCAGCCGTTCGGCGGGGGTGCCGTACTGGAGGACCGGGGCGGGAGCCGTCTCATACGGGGCGCCGAGGCCGCCGACCGGGGCCGGCAGCTTGCGCAGCGGTACGTGGCCGGGGGCCGGTACGGGTACGTGGCCCGGCGCGTGGCCCGCCGTGGGAGGCGGGGACTGACCCGGCAGCGGGGCGGGCCCGGGACCCGGCCCCGGGGCGGGGGCCTGGCCGGGCAGGGGGACGGGCGACGGACCGGCCCCGGGCGCCGTACCGGGCGACGCGATGCCCGCCAGGGCGCCTGCCGTGCCGGGCGCCGCCATGCCCGTCGTACCGCTCGCCGCCCCGGCCGCCGGGGTCGCCAGGAACCCCGGCATCGCGGCCAGTTCGCGTACCGCCGCGGCCGCGGCGGCCGCCGCCATGGCCGCGGCCGCCGCCGTGGGGTCCTCCCGTACCGGCTCCGGCCGGGGTTCCGGGGCCGGGTCCGGGGTGAGGCGGGCGGCGCGGGCGCGGGCGCGGCGGGCCTTGGAGCGGGCGAAGACGCCGATGCCGAAGACGATCAGCACGAACAGCACCAGCAGCTCGCTGAGGAAGATCCCCCAGAAAAGGCCCCAGTTCGACAGCGCCGCCGGGTCGGTCGCCGGCCAGGCGGCTGCCACGTCGTGCGGTTGCGCTATCAGCGACTTCAGGGCGTCCGGAGTGTTCCGGAAGGTCACCGTCGAGGGCCAGGACCCCCGTGCGAACAGGGCTGCCAGGCCGGTGGCCGTCCACACCAGGACCGTCAGTCCCAGCAGGAAGGCCAGCAGGCCCACCAGCAGCCCGTCGGGGACACCGCCCCGCTCGCCCCGCTGCGCGGGCTTCTCACCGCTCATCTACGCCACCGTGGATTCCGCGGAGTCGCCGTTCATCTGCCGCTCGATCAGCAGAGCCCGTTCCTCCGCCTCCAGTTCCGCCGCCAGCACGTCCTCCGGTACCACCCGTTCCGGAGTCGAGGACTCCGTCATCGCGCGGTCCGTGTAGACGAGCGGGCGTTCCGCTTCGGTGATCAGGTGCTTGACCACCTGGACATTGCCGTTGACGTCCCAGACCGCGATGCCCGGGGTCAGCGTCGGGATGATCTCGACGGCCCAGCGCGGCAGGCCCAGCACCCGGCCCGTCGCGCGTGCCTCGTCGGCCTTCTGCGCGTAGATCGTCCTGGTCGAGGCCATCTTGAGGATGGCCGCGGCTTCCCGGGCCGCCGCTCCGTCCACCACGTCGGAGAGGTGGTGGACCACGGCGACGAAGGACAGGCCGAGCCGGCGCCCGAACTTCAGCAGCCGCTGGAACAGCTGGGCGACGAAGGGCGAGTTGATGATGTGCCAGGCCTCTTCGACCAGGAAGATCCGCTTCTTGCGGTCGGGCCGGATCCAGGTGTGCTCCAGCCAGACCCCGACGATCGCCATCAGGATGGGCATGGCGATCGAGTTGCGGTCGATGTGCGACAGGTCGAAGACGATCAGCGGGGCGTCCAGGTCGATGCCGACCGTGGTCGGGCCGTCGAACATGCCCCGCAGGTCGCCGTCGACCAGCCGGTCCAGGACCAGGGCCACGTCCAGGCCCCAGGCGCGCACGTCGTCTATGTCGACGTTCATGGACTCGGCCGACTCCGGCTCCGGGTGGCGGAGCTGCTCGACGATGTCGGTGAGGACGGGCTGCCGGTCGAGGATGGTCTCGTTGACGTAGGCGTGCGCGACCTTCAGCGCGAAGCCGGCGCGCTCGTCCAGGCCGTGCCCCATCGCGACCTCGATGATGGTGCGCAGCAGGGCCAGCTGGCCGGTGGTGGTGATCGCCGGGTCGAGCGGGTTGAGGCGGATCCCGCCGTCGGCCGCTGCGACCGGGTCCAGGCGGATGGGGGTTATCCCCAGCTGCTCGGCGATCAGGTTCCACTCGCCGACGCCGTCCTCGCCCTGCGCGTCGAGGACCACGACCTGGCGGTCCTTGAAGCGCAGCTGGCGCAGGACGTACGTCTTCTCCAGCGCGGACTTGCCGTTGCCGGACTCGCCGAGGACCAGCCAGTGCGGGGCGGGCAGCTGCTGGCCGTACAGCTGGAAGGGGTCGTAGATGTAGCCCTTCCCGCTGTAGACCTCGCGGCCGATGATGACGCCGGAGTCGCCGAGGCCGGGGGCGGCGGTCGGCAGGTAGACGGCCTGGGCTTGGCCGGTCGAGGTGCGCACGGGCAGCCGGGTCGTCTCGACCTTGCCGAAGAGGAAGCTGGTGAAGGCGTCCGTCAGCGCGGACAGCGGATCTCGCATGGCGGGTCTGCCCTCCAGCTAGCGTCGGATGCCGGTGGCGAACGGCAGGGTGTTCACGAAGGCGCGGTGGTGTTCGCGGTCGCACCACTCCAGCTTCAGGTAGGACTTGCCCGCCGAGGCGCGGATGGTGCGCTTGTCGCGGGCGAGGGCCTCCGGTGACCGCGAGGACACCGTGATGTACCCGACCAGGTTGACGCCCGCCGCACCGCTCGCGAGATCTTCACCCCTCTGGTCGAGCCGGCCGTGGGCGGCGATGTCCCGCGGGTCCACGGTGCGGTTCATCTTGGCGGCGCGGGAGGCGTCGGCCTCGTCGTTGGTCTTCTCGGTGAGCATCCGCTCGATGGCGACCTCGGTGGGTTCGAGGTCCATGGTGACGGCGACGGTGCGGATCACGTCCGGGGTGTGTACGAGGAGCGGGGCGAGGAAGTTGACGCCGACGGGGGTCATCGGCCATTCCT
Organism: Streptomyces sp. NBC_00239; assembly: GCF_036194065.1. Taxonomy (NCBI): domain Bacteria; kingdom Bacillati; phylum Actinomycetota; class Actinomycetes; order Kitasatosporales; family Streptomycetaceae; genus Streptomyces; species Streptomyces sp. NBC_00239. Next base: position 4,446,296 of record NZ_CP108095.1, read on the forward strand.
TCACCCAGGCCGTGGCGTGGCACCAGGGGGCGCGGGTCGAGGACTCGCGGGTCTTGGCCTGGAGGTAGGTGGGTTCGACCGCGTCGAGTTCGGCGGGCCAGGCGTTGCGCCGGGTCATGGCCTGGATGTGGTCGATGGGGTGGTCCGGGTCGTACATGGAGTGCACGAGGGAGGCCAGGCGGCCCTGTCCGAGCGGCTGGCGGACCCGGATGTCGGCCTCGGCGAGGCGGGCGCAGATGTCGGTGAGCTCGCGGGCCATGACCACGGCGAGGCCGGCGTCCTTGTCGAGCTTGCGGCCCTTGGCCGGGGCGGCGGCGCGGGCGGTGGTGTGGGCCTCGGCGGCGAGTTCGCGGGTGTAGTGCATGCAGGCCACGAGGTACGCGCGGTGCTGCTCGCTGGAGGTCGACACCATCGACTGGAGCTGGTCGTACGAGTCGCGGAGCCAGCCGGGCGCCTGCTGGTCGCCGCGCTGGGCGACGTCCTTGGCGTGCGCGTCGGGGTCGGCGGGCAGCGTACGGGCCAGCATCTGGAGGCGGGTGACGAAGCCGTCGCCGTTGGCCACGTGCTTGAGGAGGGTGCCGAAGCGGTCGACTAGGGCTTCCTGGTCCTCGCTGTCGCGCAGGCCGACGCCGGGTCCCTCGATCTCGATGGCCGCGGTGACGGTCCGGCGGTCGGCGTGCAGGAGGACGGCGATCTCGTCGGGTCCGAAGGGCGCGGCGAGCCAGTTGATCCGGCCGATGCCGGGGGGCGGGCCGACCTCGACCTCGCGGCGGTCGGAGGCTCTCGTCCCGGCCTCCATGGCGGCGGATCGGTACGTGGTGCCGCGGCGCAGGGTGCGCTTGTAACTGCGGTTGATCTCGAACCACTTGTAGAACGTGCGGTGCTTGTACGGCACGTACACCATGGCGAGGGAGACCATCGGGAAGCCGGCGAGGGCGACGATGCGCAGCATGAGGTTCGGGACGAGGAGTCCGCTCATCATGCCGAGGAAGGCACCCGCGATGATCAGGGCGATCTCGCCGGATTCGCGGTTCTTGCCGACGATCGCGTTCGGCCGGGCCCGGCCGATCAGATACGTGCGGCGGGGCGCGACCGGATGGATCTGGTGGGACATCTGGTGGGACTGGGCTGTCAACGCCCTTCACCTCCCTTGCCTGTGGTCCTGCTGGTGTGCGGTGTGTTCACTCCCGAGCCGCGTGGCGGGGGTGCGGCGGAGGGGACAGATCCGCCGCCGACCCCGCCGCCTCCACCGCCGCCCGACGGGCGGGAGCTGTGGGCCGCGACGCCGCCGGAGATCGGGTTGGCGGGCCGGGCCTCGCCGCCCCCGCCGCCCCGGTGGGCGCCCCGGCTGCTGTGGGTCTTGATGCCTTGGGAGACGAGGGAGGCCGGTGAGCTGATGACGGCGGCCGCCTGGGCGCCGTCGGTGGCCTTGCTGCGGTTCGTACGGGCCGAGGCGATCTCGTCGCCGAACCCGGGTACGAAACGGTAGATCATGGCGGACGCGAAGATCGCCAAGAGGATGATGGCGAGTCCTGAGACCACGGCGGAGAAGGCGTCGGGGCCCTTGTCGCCGGAGAGCGCGCCGGCGAGGCCGAGGACGATCACGATGACCGGCTTGATCAGGATGACGGCGATCATGATGCCCGCCCAGCGGCGTACGTGGCCCCACATGTTCCGGTCGACGAGGCCGGCGTACACGGCGGTGCCGAGGAGGGCGCCCACGTACAGCAGGGCGGCCCGGATGACGAGCTCCAGCCACAGGACGCCGGCGGCGACGACGGTGACGAGGGCGACGACGATCAGCATGATCGGGCCGCCGCCGATGTCCTCGCCCTTCTTGAGGGCCTCGGCGAAGGAGCCGAAGAACACGTCGGTCTGGCCGCCGGTGCCGGTGGCGATGACCTCGGTGACGCCGTCGGTGGCGGAGACGACGGTGTAGAGGATCAGCGGGGTGAAGGCGGAGGCGAGGACGGTCAGCCAGAGGAAGCCGATCGCCTCGGAGAGGGCGGTGGCCAGGGGTACGCCGCGGATGGCGCGCTTGGCCACGGCGAGCAGCCACAGCACCAGGGTGAGGACCGTGGAGGCGGCGAAGACGACGGCGTACTGGCGGAGGAAGGCGGCGTTGGTGAAGTCGACGTTGGCGGTGCCGTTGACCGCTTCGCTGAGCTTGCCGACGATCCACGCGGCGGCGTCGGCGCAGCCGCGGGCGAGCGAGGTCAGGGGGTCGAGGGCGTCGGTGGGGTTGGGCGCGAGGGTGTCCCTGCGCCCTGACCCGCCGGCCTTGTCGCCGTTCTCGCAATATTGCTTCGCGGGGCCGATGAGGAGGTCGCACGGGTCGTTGGCCGTCCCCGGGAGCTGGGTCGGCGTGGCACCGGGGGTCGTGGCCGGGGGTGTGGGAGCGGCGTAGGAACGTGCCGACAGCAGGACGAGTGCCGTCTGCATGCCGACGAGCACACCCGCTACGGCTCGGGCGCGGGTACGGAAGTTACCGGGCATAGGTGAAGCCTCCGTACTCCTGCACGGCCTTGCTGATGTCATCGGAAGTCGATGCGGGGACGTCCCCCGGAACGGGAGCAGGGCCGTCCTGCTGGTTGTCGGCCGTGATCTTCCAGTCGTTGCCCGACCAGGCCAGGTTGAAGGTCCAGGTCTTCCACAGGGTCCGCACGGGGTCGGTGGACTTGGGACCGGACATGCCGATGAGCCCCGTGTACCAGACCGCCACCTTGGCCCTCGTACCGTTGAAGCTCTCGATGCGTGTCCCGACCGGGACGGCCCGGGTCACGAACGCGCTGCCTTGTGGTGCGTCGCCGTTCGCGTCCAGCCCGAGCCTGCTGAGGAAAGCGGCGGAGTACGCCTCGTCCTGCGGGCCCTTCAACCGCTTCGCGGCCTCCGGCGTGTACACGGTGTCGACGATGAAGTGCCGCGAGTCCTTTTTGAACATGCCGTCAGAACCCAGCGCCACCGCGAAATTCGCGGCGGCCGACTGCGCGCCCTGTTCGTCGTGGGCGAAGCCGGAGGGGATGCCGGCGTTCTTGCCGTCCACCGGGCGGACGCCGGTCGGGGTGGTGGATTCGGCGCGCGGCGCCGGACCCTTCGCCTCGCCGCCCGGCTCCTCGTCGCCGCCCTGGTTCGCGAACGCGATCGCCGCGATCAGCAGTACGACGACGCCGACCACCGTGACCAGGCCGCGGGAGGCGCGGGCGGGCCGGCGGGGGCCGCCGTACGGGTCGCCGGTCGGCTCCGGGAGGCGGGTGCGGGTCTGGCCGGTGCCGCCGACCCGTCTGGTGGGTTCGTCTTCGTACCCGCCGTATCCGTCCTCGTGGCTCATGCCGCGTCCGCCCCCTCAGCCGTGTGCAGTCCTGCGTAGTACGACGGTAGCCGTGCCGGGTGCCGCGTGGACGCGGACTGGTGAGTCGTCATCAGGAAAGCAACCTCAGGGGGCCGACGGCGGGCAGGCGAGGGTCAGACGGCCATCCCGTACACGATCGTGAAGAGCGTGCCGAGGGATCCGATGATGAAGACACCGGTGAGTCCGGCCACGATGAGGCCCTTGCCCTGTTCGGCGCTGAAGGTGTCGCGCAGGGCCGTGGCCCCGATGCGCTGCTTGGCCGCGCCCCAGATGGCGATGCCGAGGCAGAGCAGGATCGCGACGGCCATGACCACCTCGATCATGACCTTCGCTTCGCTGCCGAGACTTCCGAACGGGCCCCAGTTCGGGGCGATTCCGCCGATGATGGTGGTGATGTCGCCCTTTTCGGCTGCCAGGATCATGTAACTCACCGCCCCAGTTGGGTAGTTCCGGTAGCCCATGCCCTGCGGCAGGGGTCACGCACTATCTTCGCTGATGAAACCGCCCGATTATGTCGACTTGGCGGCACTCTTTGCGCGAACTCTCCGCGCGCTTCTGCGAACCGGCGGTCGCACGGCCCTGACCTGGGCGTGGGCCGGTTCTATGCGAAGGCCTGCATGGTCACTCTGTGTACCACGGGGGTTGACGCCGGGCAATGACTGGCGGGAGGGGGAAAGGCGTGGCCCATCGGGGGGAGCCGTTCGCGGGGGTCCGTGTCCCCGTGGGGGTGGACCGCGTTGTGGAGGGGTTTGAGCGGTGCTCGGCGGGCCGCCGGGGACCCCCTCCGAGCTGCTCGTACCGCTGTCCGTGGGCGTGGCGTTGGGCCATCACACTGACTTTTGTCCGACATTCCGCCTTTCCTTCGATCTGAGAGGGCGGCGCGGGGGATGCTCCATCTCGCTTCCGGCCGAAGCACCTCCAAGTTCGTTACGACGAAGGAGCAAGCGCATGGGTCCTGTGACCAGGACTGGACGTCGCCATTGGCTCGTCGGCGGTTTCGTGCTGCCGATGGCCCTCGGCCTCGCGGGGTTCAGCACCCCCGTGTTCGCCGACACCGGCGGCGCGGCGGCGACGACCGCCGCGGTCGCCGAGCAGACGGCGGCCGGCGGTGGCGGCGGCGGGGACAAGTGCCCCAAGCCGCGGCCGCCGCGTGACCGTGACGACCTGCGGGCGGGCAGCAGCGGTTGCCCCGGGCCGCCCGGACCGCGGGGTCCCAGGGGCCCCAAGGGTGACAAGGGAGACCCCGGTGAACCGGGCGAGCAGGGCGAGCGGGGCGAACAGGGCCCGATCGGTCCCTCCGGTCCGGCGGGCCCTCCGGGCCCCTGTCAGAGCATCGACTCCTACCTGCCGTCCAATGCCGAGGAGTTCGCCCTCGCCGTGAAGAACGGCGTCGCTTCCCTCGGCCACCGGACGCGCGCGGGCGGCATGGGTGCATTCACGGCGTACACGTGGAACCCGCTGAACGACGGCGTCCAAGCGGCCTCGTACCCGGCGAACGTGTGCACGGGCACGCTCGCCTCGCAGGGCAATGACCTGTACCTCAAGGTCATGACGACGGGCGGGACTGTCTACCAGACCGTCTGCGCGACGAACGGCGTCGCCTTCCCCGTCTGCCCCAACCCGTGGGCGCAGATCACGGCGCAGCCCTGATCTCGGGGCAACGGTGATAGCCGGACTGGCTGCCGCACCCGGAGCACGAGCCGGGCGCGGCAGCCAGTAGGCGTTCCGGGCGGTCCGCCCCTGGCCGGGCTACGGCTGCCGCTACCAGTGCGCCGGGCGGGTCAGTCCCGCCGGGATGCGGGTGGTCTTGTCCCCCTTGGCGGCGTTGACCTGGGCCTGGGTGAGGAAGAGCGCGCCGGTCAGGTCCGCGCCCCGCAGGTCCGCGTCGCGCAGGTCCGCCCCGATGAGGTCGGCGAAGCGCAGGTCGGCCCGCTGGAGGTCGGCCGCGATCAGGTAGGCGCCGCGCAGGTTGGCGCCCCGCAGGTCGGTGCCGGCCAGCTTGGCGCCCATGAGGTCGGCGCCGCGGTGGTTCTTGCGGCGGCCGGGCACCTGGGCGGCCCGTACCAGCTCGCTCACCTGGAGGAGCAGCTCGCCGGTCGCGGCGCGCAGCGCGCCCGGGTCGGCGGCCTCCAGGGTGGCCGCGTCGGCGCGCGTGAGCTCCTCGGTACGGGCGAGGGTCCGGCGTACGGCCGGGTGGACGCTGCGGGCGGCGGGCTGGGCGAGCGCCTCGGTGAGGTACCAGAGCAGCTCGTGGAGCGTGCGCATCACCGGGAACACGTCGAACATCCGCTGCCGGCTCTCCGGGGCCGCACGCCAGTCGACGCCGCCGAAGGTCACCTGCGAGACCTGCTGCCCGGCCCCGAAGCAGTCGAAGACCGTGCAGCCGCGCCAGCCGTCGGCGCGCAGCCGGGTGTGGATGCCGCAGCGGAAGTCCTCCCGCAGGTTGCCGCACGCGGTGCCGGCGGGCTTGGTGACGGGGAAGTCGGCGGAGGCGGCGAAGGGCAGCGCCGCGCAGCACAGCGCGAAGCAGTTCGCGCAGTCGGCGCGGAGGTGGTCCCGTTCGGGTGCCGCGCCCCGGCCGCCGGTGCCGTGCTTCGGGGTCTTGCCGGGCCGGGTGGCCCGGGGGGTGTCGGACACGGTGTTCGCTCTCCTGCCGGTGCGGCACCGCTCGCGCCGCACGTGTCGTCGTACGCCGCCATTCTCCCCCGGTTGTTCCCGGAGTGCGGCGCCCTGCCCGCGGGCGCTGTCCGGGAAAACCGTTGATCGTTCGGGCGGGTGCGGCGAGCATCGCGGCATGACCGAATTGATCGCAGTGGCCGTCATCACCGTCCTCGCCGTCATCAGTCCCGGCGCCGACTTCGCGATGGTGGTCCGCAACAGCTACCTCTACGGCCGTCCCACCGGCCTGTTCGCCGCCGCCGGAGTCGCCGCGGGCGTCCTCGTGCACGTCACGTACACGATGCTCGGCGTCGGCCTCCTCATCGCGTCCTCGACCGCCCTGTTCACGGCGATCAAGCTGGCCGGCGCCGCGTACCTCGTCTACATCGGCGTACGGACCTTCCGGGCGCGCGCCGAGCTGACCGTGGACCTGGAGTCGAAGCCGCAGCTGAGCCCGCTGGGCGCGCTGCGCTCCGGCTTCCTCACCAATGTCCTCAATCCCAAGACCACCCTGTTCGTCGTCTCGACGTTCACGCAGGTCGTCGACCCGGGCACGGCGCTCTGGCAGCAGGCGGGCTACGGGCTCTTCATGGCCTTCGCGCACCTGGCGTGGTTCGGCGCGGTCGCGCTGTTCTTCTCCGACTCGCGGCTGCGCGACCGGATGCTCAAGGCGCAGAAGACGCTGAACCGGGCCATCGGCTCGGTGCTGGTGGGACTGGGCGTCGGCCTGGGCTTCGCGCGCTGACCACGTGAGCCCTGGCCGTTCCGGGTTACCCGGCGGTAGCGTTCCGGTGGTCGGGCAGGACGTACGGGTGGAAGGGCGGCACGGCATGGGCGGGCACGAGGCGTTCTACGAGCGGACCGACGAGGGGCGCTACCGCTCGACCGAGTCCACGCGAGGGCCGTGGGACGCCGGCTCCCAGCACGCGGGACCGCCCGCGGCGCTGCTGGGCCGAGCCGTCGAGGAGCGGCCGGACGCCCGCACCGACATGCGGATCGCGCGGATCACCTACGAGATCCTGCGCCCGGTGCCGATCGCGCCGGTGTCCGTGACCACGACCGTGCTGCGCGCGGGCCGCGGCACGGAGCTGGTGGAGGCGGCTCTCACCCCGGAGGGCGCCGACGCCCCGGTGATGCTGGCCCGCGCCCTGCGGATCCGGACCACCGCCGAGCCGGGCCCGGCGGTGGCGCAGGGCCCGCTGGTCGTCGCGCCCGGCGAGCTGCCTGCCGCGCCGTTCTTCCCGGTGCCGTGGGACGTCGGCTACCACACGGCCACGGAGACCCGCTTCGCGTTCGGCGCCTTCCTGGAACAGGGGCCGGCCGCGGCCTGGCTGCGCATGCGGGTGCCGCTGGTGGCAGGCGACGAACCCCGGCCCCTGGACCGGGTCCTGGTCGCGGCCGACTCCGGCAACGGCATCAGCAACGTCCTGGACTTCTCCCGGCACGTCTTCGTCAACGCCGACCTCTCCGTCCACCTGCACCGCCACCCGGTGGGCGAGTGGGTGTGCGTGGCGGCCCGCACCAGCGTGGACCCGTCCGGCCTCGGCCTGGCCGACGCACAGCTGCACGACGAGAAGGGCCCCATCGGCCGCAGCGCCCAGTCCCTGTTCGTGGCCGCCCGCCCGGCCTGAACCGGGCGGGACGCGCCTACGAGGAGTCCCCCGGGCCGGCCGGCCGAGCAGGGTCACGGCCTCCTCGCGCGCGACCGGCCGGAGGAAGCTCGAGTCGACGGCCTCGACGGCCTCGACGGCCTCGACGGCCTCGACGGCGGCGACGGCGGCGATCGCGCGCGGGGCCAGTGCCGCGCCGGCGTCCGTGACGCGCAGCAGCCTGGCGCGGGTGTCCTCGGGGCCGACCGCGCGCTCGACCAGGCCCTTGGCCCTCCAGCGCGCGCAGGAACCGCGAGGTCACCTTGACGTCGGTGCCGGCCTGGCGGGCCACGGTCAGCCGGTTGGCAGACCATATGGCCATGCGGTCATCCGGCCATGTGCGCGGCGTTCGCGCGCCCTGTGCGCTGGGTGGGGGAGACGGGCGGGCCGGTGTGCGTCAAACTGCCTTGAAGGGGCGGGGCATGGGGGAGTGTTGACGGATGCGCAGATTCTGGGTGGCCAGTGGGATCGGTACCGCGGTGTTCTTCTGCTTCATCGCGCTGCTCGTCGTCGGCACGTACTCCGCCGCCGCCGGGATCATGACCGGTGGCGGGCGGTTCGCGGGGCTGGCCAAGGGGGCGGTGCCGGCCAAGTACACGTCGCTCGTGCAGACCTGGGGCAATCTCTGTCCGGCGCTCAACCCCGCGCTGCTCGCCGCGCAGCTGTACCAGGAGAGCGGCTGGGACCCGGACATCGTGAGCCCGGCCGACGCCCGCGGCATCGCGCAGTTCATCCCCGACACCTGGCGGATCCACGGCATCGACGGGGACAAGGACGGGGACCGCGACATCTGGGACCCCAAGGACGCGATCCCGTCCGCCGCTTCGTACGACTGCTCGCTCGCCGCGGACGTGAAGGGCGTGCCGGGCGACCCGGTGAAGAACATGCTCGCCGCCTACAACGCGGGCCCGGGCGCGGTCCTCAAGTACCGCGGGGTGCCGCCGTACCGCGAGACCCGCAACTACGTGAAGGTCATCACGACCCTCGCGGAGAGCTTCGAGCGGCCGGTCGGGCGGATGGCGCCCTCGCGGCAGGCCGCCGGCGCCATCTACTTCGCGCAGAAGAAGCTCGGCACGCCGTACTTGTGGGGCGGCAACGGAACGCCCGACCAGAACGGCCGGTTCGACTGCTCGGGGCTCACTCAGGCCGCGTACCGGACGGTGAACATCGAGCTGCCGCGCGTGGCCAACGACCAGTACAACGCGGGTCCGCACCCCTCGCGGGACGAACTGCTCCCCGGTGACCTGGTGTTCTTCTCTGACGATCTGACAAACTCCCGCGAAATCCGGCACGTCGGCCTCTACGTGGGCGGCGGATACATGATCAATGCCCCGTTCACCGGTGCCGTGATCCGCTTTGACAAGATCGACACGCCCGACTACTTCGGTGCGACGCGGGTCACGAAGGACGGCGCCGAAGCGCTCCCCGTCCGGGCCGCGGCCGGCGACACACCGTAAGGCTCAGGCCCTGAGCTGCGACGATGAGTCACTCTTCGATAACGTTGGGGTGATCATTCGGTGGAGAGTGGAACGTACGCGCCAGAACGGGCGTTCCATGGTCTCGGGGGCTTGATCGCGGGGGGCGAAGGGACGCACACCGGCGTGCGTCCGCAGGGGACAAGGCAAGGGCAAGGGGCCACACCACCATGGCTGGACTCGCGGCGGGCGGGCCGAACCCCGATGTAAGCCTGCTCTACGGCATCAACGGCCTTGCGGAGGCCACCCCCGGCTGGTTCGACCGGGCCGTCGCCCTCGTCGGCGAGTACGGCATCCTGCTCGCCCTCGTCCTGCTCGTCCTGTGGTGCTGGCGCGGCGCGCGCCGCCAGGGCGACTCCGCCGCCGTCGACTCCTTCGTCGCCCTCGTGTGGGCACCGCTCGCCGCCGGCATCGCCCTGCTGATCAACGTGCCGCTGCGCGGATTCGTGGGGCGGCAGCGGCCGTTCAAGGCGCACGATGGCCTTGAGGTGCTGGTCCCCGGCAAGACCGACTTCTCCTTCGTCAGCGACCACGCGACCCTCGCGATGGCGCTCGGCGTCGGGTTGTTCATCGCCCACCGCCGGCTGGGCCTCATCGGCATCGGGCTCGCCCTCGCCGAGGGCTTCAGCCGGGTCTACCTCGGCGTGCACTACCCCACCGACGTGGTGGGCGGCTTCGCGCTCGGGACCGCCGTGGTCCTGCTCCTCGCGCCGCTCGCGATGGCCCTCCTCGCGCCCGTGGTCAGGGCCGTCGCCCGGTCGTCCCGCATGCGGTGGCTCGTACGCTCGCGGGCGGTCGAGCGGCCGCTGGCCGTGGACCTGAACCAGGCTCATGCCGGCGCGCCGGGCGAGGGCTTCCCCGAACGGGACCTGGCTGCCTGACGCCCCGCCGGGGGTGCGGTTGCGGGGCGTGCCTGACGCCCCGTCTGGGCGGTTGCTTCGCGTGCCCTTTGCGCTGCCGGGGGTTCTGGTCCCGGACGACCCGTCAGCCGCGGAGGTAGAGGACGACGGCCGCCAGCAGGCACAGGGCCGCCCCGCCGAAGCAGGCGCGTACCGCCGCGCGGCCGCCCGCCGCGGTACGGGCGGCCGGTCCGGGGCGCCGGGCCCCGTCGCCGGTCAGGGCTCGCCGCCCTGCTGGGCTTCGCGCCGGTGGCGCGAGCGCAGCCACAGGCCCGTGGCGGTGGCGGCCGCGGTCGTGGTCCCGATGGCCAGCGCGACGTCGGCGGGGCCGTCCGCCGTGCCGACCGGGCGGGCCGCCGGTTTGTGGTGGGGCCGCTGCGAGGGCTTGCCCGTTGGTCGCTGACCGGCCCACGCCTGGTGCGGGGCGACGGCGAACAGGAAGACCCATGCGAGTACGGCGATCCGGGGTGCGGCTGCAGGTCCTGGCATGGGCTCCGCCCTGTCGAGGAGGTCCCCCCTCCTGGGTCCAGGGCACCCGGCCGGTGCGGAGGTTGCCACCTGGGTGAGCTGTCCGGGCGACCCTGGGCGGCCGTGGCCGCCGGGATGGCCGTGGCGCACCCCTTGGCTTCGCCGACGCCCGGGGTGACCACCTCCAGTCTCACCGGCTGCCCGAGGTGGCCGCCGCCAGTCTCAATGGCTGCCCGGGGGCCCCTTCCAGTCTCGCTGGCTGCCCGGGGAGCCACCTCCAGTCTCACTGGCTGCCCGAGGTGGCCGCCGCCAGTCTCACTGGCTGCCCGAGGGGCGACTTCCAGCCCCTCCGGCGTTTGAGGAGCGGTCCGGGCGGAGCCCGGTGCCCGGCGTCAGCCGGGTTGTCTTGGGGCTCCGCCCCAAACCCCGCGCCTCAAACGCCGGCGAGGCTGGATGTTGCCGCACGCAACGCCGACAAGCCCGGGAGTTGACGAGGCCGGGGGTACCGCTGCCGGCCGGTCAGGCGGGGTGGGTGTTGTGGGCGGCGGCGTCTTTGCGGGCGAGGTCGCGGGAGCGGCGGGCCGGGCCGCGCCAGCCGCAGCTGCACCGGGCCGTGCAGAACGAACCCCGTTCGGTGGTGCTGGCGTGGTGCGCGGGCTCCGCCAGGGCCGGCACGCGCGGCTCGGGGACGGCCGCGGGAGGGGCGGCCGACGTGGTGGCCGGAGGGGTGGGCCCGGGGGTGGTGGGACGGGGGGTGGCGGCGGAGAGCGGAGCGGCTTGGGGCGCTGCGAAGTGCGTGTCCACACCACCCACGGTACCTGGCGCCGACAGGGGCCCGTCCCGTGACGGGGAACCCCGGGGCTCGTTATCCGGAGCGGGTGGGGGCCTCGGGCAAGCAGCGGTCACGCGTTGGGGGTTGGCAGGCGATGGTGGTGCAGCGGCACAGGCGCACAGGCGGGGCGTGGATCGCCGTCGCGGCGGTGCTGGGGGTGGTGGGTACGGCCTCCGGATGCGGTGCCGAGCAGCCCCCGGCGCCGGACGCGGGCGAGGCGGTGCGCGGCGCCGCCGACGCGCTGACCCGCGCGGGCAGCGCACGGGCGCGTACGGCGATGGAGATGGCCACGGGCGGTACCCGGGTCACCATCCGCGGCGAGGGCGGGGTGGACTTCCGCAACCGGCTCGGCCAGCTGCTGGTGATGCTGCCCGCCGACGTGACGGGCAAGGCCGGCCACCGGCCGATCACCGAGCTGCTGGCGCCCGGCGCGCTCTACATGAAGAACCGGGGCGCGGGCGTGCCCGCCGACAAGTGGGTACGGGTGGACACCGCCTCGCTCGCCGACGGCAACCTGGTCACCGGCGGGGCCACCGACCCGATGGCCGCGGCGGAGCTGCTGCGCGGCGCGCAGGACGTCACGTACGTGGGGGAGACCGAGCTCGCGGGGACCAAGGTCCGGCACTACCGCGGGACGACGGACCTCGGGCGGGCGGCGCGCAGTGCTGCTCCGCACGCGCGGGCGGCGCTGCTGGCCGCGGCGAAAGGGTTCAGCAAGGACACGGTGCCCTTCGACGTCTATCTCGACGAGGCCGGGCTGCTGCGGAAGGTCCGGCACCGTTTCAGCTATGTCAACAATGGCGTGATCGATGTCTCATCGACGACGCTCCTGTTCGGATTCGGTACGCCGGTGACCGTGCAATTGCCGCCAAGCAGGGACATCTTCGCGGGGAAGATCGCCGACTAGGGCGGCGGACGGCGCCAACGGGCCATCGGCGGGTATCCGGAAATGGTCCATCCGTGTCATGCGCGGCCGGTGGCGGTCTCCCTACGCTGAGAAGCCGGTGACCGATGCCGTGCCGGTGACCGTGCCGACGGCGGCAGGAAGAGGTGGTGCGCGTGACTCCGGCAGCAGTCGGGACGGCTGTCCAGGACCACGTGGCCCTCGCCGAGATCGAGCTGTGCGGTGAGCTGATCATCGCGGCTTCCGCGGTGGACGAGGAGCGTCTCAGCCTGGACCGCATCGACGAGGTGCTGCTCGTCCGCTGCGCGTAGCAGGGAAGAGGAAAGAGAAAAGGGGCGTGGCGTGCGCCGCGCCCCGGCTCCCCCCGGCTCCCCGATCGTGTGGGTCCGGCGCGGTCAGGTGCGCAGCAGGCGGGCGATGGCCTTTGTGGCTTCCTCTACCTTGGCGTCGATCTCGGTGCCGCCCTTGACGGCCGCGTCGGCCACGCAGTGCCGCAGGTGCTCCTCCAGGAGCTGGAGCGCGAAGGACTGGAGCGCCTTCGTGCTGGCCGAAACCTGCGTGAGTATGTCGATGCAGTAGACGTCCTCGTCGACGAGGCGCTGGAGTCCGCGGATCTGCCCCTCGATCCGGCGCAGTCGCTTGAGGTGTTCGTCCTTCTGGTGGTGGTAGCCGTGCACGGCGCCCGCGTCGAGCGCGTGACCGGCGGCTTCCGGCTCCGTGGTGGTGTCTGAGGTGGTCATGCGTCCTCCCGTGGTCACCTGAGGGCATATACCCCTCATGGGTATAGGATATCGGGCTTTGCCTGATGGGGCAGGGCTTGTGCTCCCCACTCTGCCTGATGGAGGACACTGGGGAACTGCCGGTTAGCCGTGGCCGGAGGATGCGCCTAGCATCAGCCTGACCGAATCCAATGCACCCCGAGGACCTCACCGTGCGATTTCGTCTGACCCCCAGGGAGACGAGCTTCTACGACATGTTCGCCGCATCCGCGGACAACATCGTCACGGGCTCGAAGCTCCTGATGGAACTGCTCGGAGCGGACTCGTCCGCCCGGGCCGAGATCGCGGAACGGATGCGGGCGGCGGAGCACGCGGGGGACGACGCCACGCATGCGATCTTCCACCAGCTGAACTCCTCGTTCATCACGCCGTTCGACCGCGAGGACATCTACAACCTGGCCTCGTCGCTCGACGACATCATGGACTTCATGGAGGAGGCGGTCGACCTGGTCGTCCTCTACCAGGTGGAAGAGCTGCCCAAGGGTGTAGAGCAGCAGATCGAGGTCCTGGCGCGCGCGGCCGAGCTGACCGCCGAGGCCATGCCGCACCTGCGGACGATGGACAACCTGACCGAGTACTGGATCGAGGTCAACCGCCTCGAGAACCAGGCCGACCAGATCCACCGCAAGCTCCTCGCCCAGCTCTTCAACGGCAAGTACGACGCCATCGAGGTCCTCAAGCTCAAGCAGATCGTGGACGTCCTCGAAGAGGCCGCGGACGCGTTCGAGCACGTGGCGAACACGGTGGAGACCATCGCGGTCAAGGAGTCCTGAACCTCGTGGACACCTTTGCGCTGGTCGTGACCATTGGTGTCGCGCTCGGCTTCACGTACACCAACGGCTTCCACGACTCCGCGAACGCCATCGCGACCTCGGTCTCCACGCGGGCGCTGACCCCGCGGGCGGCCCTGGCGATGGCTGCGGTGATGAACCTCGCCGGCGCCTTCCTCGGCAGCGGGGTCGCCAAGACCGTCAGCGAGGGCCTGATCGAGACGCCCCACGGCAACCGGGGCATGTGGATCCTCTTCGCGGCGCTGGTCGGCGCGATCGTCTGGAACCTCGTCACCTGGTACTTCGGGCTGCCCTCGTCCTCCTCTCACGCCCTCTTCGGCGGCATGGTCGGCGCGGCGCTGGCCGGCGGCACGGACGTCATCTGGTCGGGCGTGATCGAGAAGGTCGTCATCCCGATGTTCGTCTCGCCGGTGGTCGGCCTCGTGGTCGGCTACCTGGTGATGGTCGCGATCCTGTGGATGTTCCGGAAGGCCAACCCGCACAAGGCCAAGCGCGGTTTCCGTATCGCGCAGACCGTCTCGGCGGCGGGCATGGCGCTCGGCCACGGTCTCCAGGACGCGCAGAAGACGATGGGCATCGTGGTGATGGCCCTGGTCATCGCCGAGGTCGAGGGTCCGGGCGACCCGATCCCGGTGTGGGTCAAGATCTCCTGCGCCGTGATGTTGTCGCTCGGCACGTACGCGGGTGGCTGGCGCATCATGCGCACGCTGGGCCGCAAGATCATCGAGCTGGACCCGCCGCAGGGCTTCGCGGCGGAGACCACCGGTGCCTCGATCATGTTCGGCTCGGCGTTCCTCTTCCACGCGCCGATCTCCACCACCCACGTGATCACCTCGGCGATCATGGGTGTGGGGGCGACCAAGCGGGTGAACGCGGTCCGCTGGGGCGTCGCCAAGAACATCATCCTCGGCTGGTTCATCACGATGCCGGCCGCGGCCCTGGTCGCGGCGCTCAGCTTCTGGATCGTCAACCTCGCGTTCGTCTGATCCCGGGCCCGGGGAGCGTTCCCCGGGTGGCCGCGGGTGGCCGCGGGCACGGGCAAATGAGTGGGCCCGCCCCCTTCACAGGGGGCGGGCCCTTCGCCTTGCGGTGGCACCGCCATGCAGCACCGCAGGACGTCTTGCTCCGATTCGGCTCAGCCGAAGCGGCCCGAGATGTAGTCCTCGGTGGCCTGGACGGACGGGTTGGAGAAGATCCGGTCCGTGTCGTCGAGTTCGATGAGCTTGCCGGGCTGGCCGACCGCCGCGAGGTTGAAGAACGCGGTGCGGTCGGAGACGCGGGCGGCTTGCTGCATGTTGTGCGTCACGATGACGATCGTGAAGCGCTCCTTCAGCTCGCCGATCAGGTCCTCGATGGCGAGGGTGGAGATCGGGTCGAGGGCGGAGCAGGGCTCGTCCATCAGCAGGACCTCGGGCTCGACCGCGATGGCGCGGGCGATGCACAGGCGCTGCTGCTGGCCGCCGGACAGGCCCGAGCCGGGCTTGTTCAGGCGGTCCTTGACCTCGTTCCAGAGGTTGGCGCCCTTGAGGGACTTCTCGACGATGTCCTGGAGCTCGCTCTTGCGGAAGTTGCCGTTCAGACGCAGGCCCGCCGCCACGTTGTCGAAGATCGACATGGTGGGGAAGGGGTTGGGGCGCTGGAAGACCATGCCGACGGTGCGGCGGACGGCGACCGGGTCGATGCCCGGGCCGTACAGGTTCTCGTCGTCCAGGAGCACCTTGCCCTCGACGCGGCCGCCGGGGGTGACCTCGTGCATGCGGTTCAGGGTGCGCAGGAAGGTGGACTTGCCGCAGCCGGACGGGCCGATGAAGGCCGTCACGGAGCGCGGCTCGACGGTCATGGAGATGTCGTCGATGGCCTTGTGGTTGCCGTAGAAGGCGGAGAGACCGGAGACGTCGATGCGCTTGGCCATGTGAATCAGCTTCTTTCGTTCGGCTGCGTCAGCGGCCGGTCTTCGGGGCCTTCCAGCGGGCGATGCCGCGGGCCACCAGGTTGAGGATCATGACGAAGGCGATCAGGACGAGGGCTGCGGCCCAGGCCCGGTCGAGCGCGGCGTCGGTGCCTACGGAGTACTGCTCGTACACGTAGAGCGGGAGCGACGACTGCGCGCCTTCGAAGGGGTCCGGGTTGATCAGCTTCGTGCCGAAGACGAGCAGCAGCACCGGGGCGGTCTCACCTGTGATGCGGGCTACGGAGAGCATCACGCCGGTGGTGATGCCGCCGATGGCCGTGGGGAGGACCACCTTCAGAATGGTGCGCCACTTCGGGACTCCGAGCGCCAGCGAGGCCTCGCGGAGTTCGTTCGGGACGAGCTTGAGCATCTCCTCGGTGGACCGGACGACGACCGGCATCATCAGGATGGCCAGCGCCATGGCGCCCGCGAATCCGGAGGGCCCGAAGCCCAGCATCAGATTCCAGGTCGCGAGGATGAACAGGCCCGCGACGATCGACGGGATGCCGGTCATGACGTCGACGAAGAAGGTGACCGCCTGGGCCAGCTTCCCGCGGCCGTACTCGACGAGGTAGACCGCCGTGAGCATGCCGATGGGCGCCGCGATCAGCGTGGCGATGCCCACCTGCTCCAGGGTGCCGAGCAGGGCGTGGTAGACGCCGCCGCCCTCTTCCGCGTCGAGCAGGCCGCTCATCGAGTGGCTCAGGAAGTACGCGTCGAGGACCTTGATGCCCTTGGAGATCGTGACCCAGGCGAGCGAGAGCAGCGGGATGACGGCGAGGACGAAGCAGACCCAGACGAGGCTGGTCGCGACGCGGTCCTTGCCCTGGCGGCTGCCTTCGACCTTGCTGGTGATCGCGTAGGTGCCGGCCACGAAGATCAGGGCGGCGAGCAGGCCCCACTGGACCTTGCTGTGCAGCCCGGCGCCGAGGCCGATGGCCGTGCCCGCGGCGATGGAGCCCGCGGCGATCGCGGCCGGCGCCCAGCGGGGCAGCCGCGCGTGGCTGAGGGACTTGTGCAGGGAGGACGCGGGGCGCGTGTCCTGGACGAGCTGGCTCATGCGTTGGCCCCCGAGTACTCCTTGCGGCGCGCAATGATCATGCGGGCGGCGCCGTTGACCAGCAGGGTGATGACGAAGAGGACGAGACCGGAGGCGATGAGCGCGTCACGGCCGAACTCGTTGGCTTCGTTGAACTTCGCGGCGATGTTCTGCGCGAACGTGCCGCCGCCCGGGTCCAGCAGGTGGCCGGAGATCAGGAAGCTCGGGGAGAGCACCACGGCGACGGCCATCGTCTCGCCGAGCGCGCGGCCGAGGCCGAGCATCGAGGCGCTGATGATGCCGGAGCGGCCGAAGGGCAGGACGGCCATGCGGATGACTTCCCAGCGCGTGGCGCCGAGGGCCAGGGCGGCCTCCTCGTTCGCACGGGGCGCCTGGAGGAAGACCTCACGCGTGACGTTGGTGATGATCGGCAGGATCATGATCGCCAGCAGGATGCCGACCGTGAACATGTTCCGGGCGATGCCTTCGCTGGTCTTGTCGAAGATGTACGTCCAGCCGAGGAACTGGTCGAGCCAGGAGTTCAGGCCGCCCAGGTACGGGACCAGGAAGACCGCGCCCCAGAGGCCGTAGATGATGCTCGGGACGGCGGCCAGCAGGTCGACCAGGTAGCCGAGCGGGCCGGCCAGCTTGCGCGGGGCGTAGTGCGAGATGAACAGCGCGATGCCGATGGCGACCGGCACGGCGATGACCATCGCGATGATCGAGCTGACGACCGTGCCGTACACGAGGACGGCGATGCCGAAGACCGGCGGGTCACCGGCCGGGTTCCACTCCGAGGTGGTGAGGAAGTTCGCCTCGTCCTCGGAGATGGCCAGGACCGTGCGGTAGGTCAGGAAGGCCGCGATGGCGGCCATGATCACCAGAAGGGTGATGCCGGATCCCCGGGAGAGGCCCAGGAAGATCCGGTCGCCGGCGCTGCCGGGGCTGCGCCGTTTGCGGGACACGGCGGAGCGCGGTGCCTCTTCGGTTCGAGTCGATATGTCCATGATTTCTCCGGTCTGCGGAGCGGAACGCTCCAGGCGGCGGTGCACCGGATGGTGCGGGCGGCTCCGCAGTCGCGGAGCCGCCCGCGGTGGGTCAGGAGAGGGTGGGGACGATCGCGCGGACCTTGGCCGCGATCTCGGCCGGCATCGGCGCGTAGTGCGCGTCGGCGAGGGCCTTCTGGCCGGCCTCGCTGATGGCGTAGTTGAGGAACGCCTTCATCGTCGGCAGGGTCTCGGCCTTGTTGCCCTTGTCGCAGGCGATCTCGTACGTCACCAGGACGAGCGGGTAGGCGCCCTCGGCCTTGGTGGTGTAGTCGAGCTTCAGGGCGACGTCGTTGCCGGTGCCCTTGACCTTGGCGGCGGCGATCGCCTTGGAGGCGTTCTCCGTGCTGGCCTCGACCGGGGCGGAGGCGCCCGTGTTCATGGCGACGGTCTTGATCGAGCTGTTCTTCGCGTACGAGAGCTCGAAGTAGCCGATCGCGCCGTCCGTGTCCTTGACGTTCGAGGCGACGGAGGAGGAGCCGTTGGCGGCCTGGCCACCGGGGGCCAGCCACGACTTCGACTTGGGGTCGTGCTTCCAGTCGGCCGGAGCGGCCTCGGAGAGGTACTTGCCCAGGTTCTGGGTGGTGCCGGACTCGTCCGAGCGGTGGAACGCCTGGATGGCGGTGCCCGGGAGCTTCACGCCCGGGTTGAGCTTGGCGATCGCCGCGTCGTCCCACTTCTTGATCTTGTCGTCGAAGATCTTGGCGAGGGTCGGGGCGTCGAGGACGAGCTTGTCCACACCGCTCAGGTTGTAGCCGATGGCGATGGGGCCGCCGACCATCGGCAGGTTGATGCCCTGGCCGGTCTTGCAGATCTTCTTCGATTCGGCGACCTCCTCCTCCTTCAGCGCGGAGTCGGAGCCGGCGAACGAGACCTGGCCCTGGTTGAACTTGGTGATGCCGCCACCGGAGCCGATGGCCTGGTAGTTGATCTCCACGCCGGGGCAGGTGGCCTGGAAGCCCTTGACCCACAGGTCCATGGCGTTCTTCTGAGCGGTCGAGCCGGCCGCCAGGAGCTGGCCCTTGGCGCCCTCACAGGCCTTCGCGTCACCGGTCGGGGCGGCCGCAGCGGTGCTGCCGTCCTTCGGGGACTTGGTGTTGTCGTCGGAGCCGCACGCCGTGAGGACCAGGGCGCCGGACACGACGAGGGCCCCGAGGGCGGAGGCACGAAGCCGGTTCTTGCGCTGAAGCTTCACTTTCGGGTGTTCCTTCCAGGAGCCGCCGGTCTCGTTGATCTCAGGCGGCGTGCGAAGAGGACTACTAAGGGGTTACGTCTCGATGCGCGGCGGGTGGACTCGTTCCCGTCCGACGTGCGCCGTGCACGATTGAAATTAGGCAGATCAGATGAAGCGACCGACCGAAGAGAGTGAACGGACGGTGAACCATGGCGGACGGCATGGTGCGCCCCCGGGCGACTTGGGCCTGATACGGCCGATCCCGACGGGCCCGCGGGGCCGGGCGGGGCCGGGGAGCGCGGGGCGGACGGGGATCGCTTTTCGGCCAGCGTGACAGACCCCGGGGGCGTTCACCAGCGGGTGCCGGGTGCCGGGTGCCGGGTGCCGGGTGCCGGGCGCGGGGGGCAGCGCCGCGCGGTGCCGGCGCCGTGCCGGCAGGTCCGGGGCGTCAGTGGAGGGCGTTCAGGGCGCTGTCCAGGAGGGCGCGGTCGCGGGGGTGGCTGACGCGGTTGCGGGCGGCGGCCGGGGAGAGCCAGAGGATCCGGTCGACCTCCTTGGACGGCGTGAAGGTGCCGCCGAGGGCCTCCGCGGCCCAGTAGTGCACCGTCTTCGACAGCCCGCCCACGTAGTAGTGCGCCGCGGGGAGGGCGGTGCCGAGCGCGCAGCTCTGGCCGGTCTCCTCGCGCACCTCCCGGACCGCGGCACGGTCCGGGGTCTCGGACTTCTTCAGCTTCCCCTTCGGGTGCGACCAGTCGTCGTACCGGGGGCGGTGGACCAGGCAGATCTCCAGGCAGTCGTCCCACGGGGAGCGCCGCCACAGTACGCACCCCGCCGCCTCCAGGTCGCTCATGCCGCTCCCCCCGTCACGTGGGGACCGCCGAGCGCTGCCAGATGCGCTGGAAGTCGTACCGCGCGGCCTCGACCTCGTGCCGCTGGTCGGCGTGCAGCACGCCCAGCGCATACGCCGTGGCCGGGGCGATCCGCGGGGTGCGGGCCGCCGTGGCCGACGCGGTCGCCGCCTCCGCCGCGTCCCGGTGCCGGTCCAGGGCCTCGCCGGCCGCGGTGAGCCGGGCGACGTCCGCCGCCAGGGTCTCCTGCGCGTACCGGTGGACCCGCAGCAGCGAGCGGACCCGGTGCCAGGGCGCGTCCTGGCGTTCGTCGTCGACCAGCGCCTCCGCGTTGTACGGGTGCGCGGCGCGCAGCAGCGGCAGGTCCGCGGCGGCGGCCGCCAGCCGGTCGGCGACCTGCGCGGACAGCGGGACGAGCACCTCGTCCGTACGGCCCGCGGCCGCGATCCGGTCCAGCGGCACCTCCGAGGCCAGCACCGCCACGGCGTCCGCGACCGCGTGGAAGCGGGCGGAGCCGAGGGCCTGGAGGGTCGCGGAGTGCGCGCGGGTCCGGGCCAGGGTCAGCTGGCGTTCCAGCAGGGCGCCGGCCCGGGCCGAGCCCACGGTCAGGGAGGAGCGGCCGGCGCCGCGCGGCGAGGGCAGCTCGGGCGTGCCCGACAGCCGGTGCAGGGCGTCGAGCAGCCGGCCCAGCCGGGCCCCGTAGGCGTGCTCGTCGGCGAGGGTCGACGAGAGCCAGGTCAGCTCGGTGCGCAGGCCGTCCGCCCAGGCCGGGTCCGTGACCGGCCGGAACGTGGCGAGCGAGCTGCTGATCCGGCGGGCGGCCCCGCGCAGCACGCGGGCGGCTTCGGTGCCCTCCGCCGCGTCGGCTCCGCTCTCCTCGTGGAGCCGCAGTCCTCGTAGGAAGGTGGTCGCCTGGGCGCGCAGGTACGCGCCCAGGACGTCACCGGCACGGGTGTCAAGGTTTTGCTGAGCCACGCCGGCGCCTCCGGGCGTCTATGAGCATCTCCTGTACGTGCCGCAGCGGCTGGCCTTCCGCGTCCGTGCTGTGCCGGGTCCATTCGCCGTCCGGACCGAGGTGCCAGGAGGAGCTGGAGTCGGACATGCCGGTCTCCAGCAGCCGGTCCAGCGCGGCGCGGTGGGCGGGGTCGGTGACCCGCACGAGGGCCTCGATGCGGCGGTCGAGGTTGCGGTGCATCATGTCGGCGCTGCCGAGCCAGATCTCGGGTTCGCCGCCGTTGCCGAAGGCGAAGAGCCGGGAGTGCTCCAGGAAGCGGCCGAGCACGGACCGGACGCGGATGTTCTCCGAGAGTCCGGCCACTCCGGGGCGGATGGCGCAGATGCCGCGCACCCAGATGTCCACGGGCACGCCTGCCTGGGCGGCCCGGTAGAGCGCGTCGATGAGTGCCTCGTCGACGATCGAGTTGACCTTGATGCGGACGTACGCGGGGCGGCCGGCCTTGTGGTGGGCCGCTTCCTTGTTGATCCGCGAGATCAGTCCGTCGCGCAGCGACTTGGGCGCCACCAGCAGGCGGCGGTAGGTCTCGCGGCGGGAGTAGCCGGACAGCCGGTTGAAGAGGTCGGAGAGGTCCGCGCCGACCTGCGGGTCGGCGGTGAGCAGGCCGAGGTCCTCGTACAGCCGGGCGGTCTTGGGGTGGTAGTTGCCGGTGCCGACGTGGGAGTAGCGGCGCAGCGTCTCGCCCTCCTGGCGGACCACCAGGGACAGCTTGCAGTGCGTCTTGAGGCCGACCAGGCCGTAGACGACGTGGCAGCCGGCCTCTTCGAGCTTGCGCGCCCACTTGATGTTGGCCTGCTCGTCGAAGCGGGCCTTGATCTCGACGAGGACGAGGACCTGCTTGCCGGATTCGGCGGCGTCGATGAGGGCGTCCACGAT
Organism: Streptomyces sp. NBC_00239; assembly: GCF_036194065.1. Lineage (NCBI taxonomy): Bacteria > Bacillati > Actinomycetota > Actinomycetes > Kitasatosporales > Streptomycetaceae > Streptomyces > Streptomyces sp. NBC_00239. Next base: position 4,468,049 of record NZ_CP108095.1, read on the forward strand.
CGGGGAGTCGCCGGAGGTGCGGTACAGCGTCTGCTTGATGGCGAGGACGTCGGGGTCGGCGGCGGCCTGCTCCAGGAAGGCCTGCACGGACGTGGAGAAGCTGTCGTACGGGTGGTGCAGCAGGACGTCGCGCTCGCGCAGGGCCGCGAAGATGTCGGGCGCGGAGGCGGACTCGACCTCGGCGAGGTCGCGGTGGGTGCCGGCGATGAACTTCTGGTACTTGAGCTCGGGCCGGTCCAGGCCCGCTATCCCGAAGAGGCCGGTGAGGTCGAGCGGGCCGGGCAGCGGGTACACCTCGGCGGCGGTGACGTTCAGCTCCTGCACCAGCAGGTCGAGGACGCCCGGGTCGATGGACTCCTCGACCTCCAGGCGGACCGGGGGGCCGAAGCGGCGCCGCATGAGTTCCTTCTCCAGGGCCTGGAGGAGGTTCTCGGCGTCGTCCTCCTCCACTTCCAGGTCCTCGTTGCGGGTGACCCGGAACATGTGGTGGGCGAGCACCTCCATGCCGGGGAACAGCTCTTCGAGGTGCGCGGCGATGACGTCCTCAAGGGGCACGTACCGCTGGGGTGAGGCCTCCAGGAAGCGGTTGAGCAGCGGCGGGACCTTGACCCGGGCGAAGTGGCGGTGGCCGCTGACCGGGTTGCGCACGACGACGGCCAGGTTGAGGGAGAGGCCGGAGATGTACGGGAAGGGGTGCGCGGGGTCCACGGCCAGGGGGGTGAGCACCGGGAAGATCCGGTTGCGGAAGAGGGTGAACAGGCGTGCCTGCTCCTTCTCCGTCAGCTCGGGCCAGCGGATCAGCTCGATGCCCTCCTCGGCGAGGGCCGGGGAGACGTCCTGCTGGTAGCAGGCGGCGTGCCGGGCCATGAGCTCGCGGGAGCGGGTCCAGATCTGGTCGAGCACCTCGCGGGGCTGCAGACCGGAGGCCGAGCGGGTGGCGACGCCGGTCGCGATGCGGCGCTTGAGGCCGGCCACGCGGACCATGAAGAACTCGTCGAGGTTGCTCGCGAAAATCGCGAGGAAGTTAGCCCGTTCGAGGAGTGGGGTGGTCGGGTCCTCGGCGAGTTCGAGGACGCGCTCGTTGAAGGCGAGCCAGCTGCGTTCGCGGTCGAGGAAGCGGCCGCTGGGGAGCTCGCCGTCGGAGCCGTCCTCGTCGTACGCGTCGAGATCGGCGTCGAGGTCGGGTTCCAGGTCGGAAATCCCGGCGGAAACCGAAAGCGGACGGTGCGCGGCTATGGAACCTACGGAGGGCTGGACGTGCTGGACCGGTACCTCGGCGCTGCTCTGCTGGCTCATACCTCCATTCTTCCGCGCACGCGGCAGTACAGGCGCGTCGGAATTTCCGGCCGTCAGCCGTAGTCCTGTGCGCAGGGATGGGTCGGCGGCGGGCTGCATGGCGCGAGCGTGACAAGCGTGTCTGAATGCCCGGTTAATGGCGTGTGGCTTCCAGGGAGCGCCCGGCCCAAGCCGTGACCTTCTTGTGTCCTGGCCGCCGGCGCGGTGCCGGTGGCCAGGAGTTTTGCCGCGTGCGGACGGGGGTGGGGCGGGGGAGGGCCGGGCGGGTCAGGACTCCGTGCGGTACATGAGGTCCACCTCGTGGGTGACGAAGCCGAGGCCCTCGTAGACGGCGAGCGCGGCGGGGTTGTCGGCGTCGACGTAGAGCATCGCGGTGGGCAGGCCGGCGTCGGCCAGATGGCGCAGTCCGACGGCGGTGAGGGCCTTGCCCAGTCCGCCGCCCTGGGCGCCGGGCAGGACGCCGACCACGTACACCTCGCCGAGCTGCTGCTCGGGGTGGACCTTCGTCCAGTGGAAGCCGACCAGCTTGCCGTCGCGCTCGGCGAGGAAGAAGCCCTTGGGGTCGAACCACGGCTGGGCCTTGCGGTCGTCGAGGTCGCGCTGGACGAGTGCGCCCTGCTCGGGGTGGTGGGCGAAGGCGGCGGCGTTCGCGGCGAGCCAGGCCTCGTCGTCGGCGCCGGGCACGAAGGTGCGTACGGTGACCCCGGCCGGCAGCACGGGCTCGGGGAGCGGGGAGCCGCCGGCCAAGGGGCGGCGCAGCTGGCGCAGTTCGCGGAAGAGGGTGAGGCCGAGGACCTGCGCCAGGTGGCGGGCGGCCGATTTGCCCCCGTGTGCCCAGACTCGAAGTCGTTTGCCGGAAGCGGCGAGCAGGGCGGTGCCCAGGGCCCGGCCGTGCCCGCGGCCGCGCATCGCGGGGTGGACGACCAGCTCGGCGGCGGGGGCCTCGACCGGGTCGGTGTCCTCCAGTTGGGCGTAGCCGGCGAGGCGGCCGCGCTCGGTGAGGAGGAAGTGCCGGATGCCCGCGCGCCGCCCGCCATGGAGCTGGAGCCTGCCCTGCTCGGAGACGGCGGTGGTGCCGTCGGTGCGGGCGGCTTCCTCGATGAGGCCGAGGACCGCGTCGGCCTGTTCGTGCGTCAGTTCGTCGAGTTCCTGGATCTGCCGTCCCGGCTCCAGAGCCGCTGCTGCGTCAGTCATGCATCGAGCCTACGGCGAGCTCCCCCGACCTCAGCCGCAACCTCGTCGTAACCCGTTACCCCCTGTTGTGCTACGCGCGTTGACCGTAGGCTTCGCTAGCGATTTTCGGCAAAGAAGATCGTATGAACCTCCCAGTCGTATCGCTGTCCGCAAAGGGGAACGAATGTCAGCGACACCACAACGGCACCGTCGGAACCGGCGGTTGACCTTCGCCGCTCTCGCGGTGACGGCAGGCGCGGGTGCTCTTGTGGCCGCCGCCCTCCCGGCCGGGGCGGTCGTCCCGGCCGGCGGCTCGGACTCCGGCCGCCTGGTCGACGTCCAGCTGCTGTCCCTCAACGACTTCCACGGCACGCTGGAGCCCCCGCAGGGTTCCTCCGGCAACGTGACCGAGCGCCAGGCGGACGGCACCACCAAGGCGATCCCCGCCGGTGGCGCCGAGTACCTCGCCACGAGCCTGCGCAAGGCGCGCGAGGGCCACCCGTACTCGGTGACCGCGGCGGCGGGCGACATGATCGGCGGCAGCCCGATGCTGTCCGGTCTGTTCCACGACGAGCCGAGCATCGAGGCGCTGAACAAGCTGGACCTCGACGTGACGAGCGTGGGCAACCACGAGTTCGACGAGGGGCGCCAGGAGCTGCTGCGCATGCAGTACGGCGGCTGCCACCCCAAGGAGGGCTGCTTCGAGTACGGCAAGACCTTCGAGGGCGCGAAGTTCCCGTACCTCGCGGCGAACGCGGTCGTCGAGAAGACGAAGCGCCCGCTGATGAAACCGTACTGGGTGTGGAAGAAGGACGGCGTCAAGATCGGCTTCATCGGTGTGACCCTCGAGGGCACCCCGGACGTCGTCACCGCCGAGGGCGTCAAGGGCCTGAAGTTCGGCGACGAGGTCGAGACGATCAACAAGTACGCCGCCGAGCTCAACAAGCAGGGCGTCAAGTCGATCGTCGCGCTGATCCACGAGGGCGGCCTGCCGGCCTCGGGCGCGTACAACTACGACTGCGACCTGCCGGGCGCGGGCGCCGGCATCTCGGGCGCCATCGTCGACATCGCCAAGAACGTGGACGCGAAGGTCGACGCGCTGGTCACCGGCCACACGCACCAGGCGTACGCGTGCACCATCCCGGACCCGGCCGGCAACCCGCGCTCCGTCACCTCGGCGGCCTCGCTGGGCCGCCTGTACACGGAATCCACGCTGACCTACGACCGCAAGACCAAGGACATCGTCCGCACCGCGGTCAAGCCGGTGAAGGCCGTCAACCGCGTGGTCACCCGCGACCAGGAGAAGGCCGCGGACATGACCGAGCTGATCGGTCGCTGGAACGAGCTGGCCAAGCCGGTCGCCGACCGCCCGCAGGGCTTCATCGCGGCGGACATCGCGGGCCGCGGCTCGACGGCGTACGAGAAGCCGCTGGGCGACGTCATCGCCGACGCCCAGCTGGAGGCGCTGTCCCCGGCCGACAAGGGCGGGGCCCAGCTGGCCATCATGAACCCGGGCGGGATCCGCTCCGACCTGGCGTACGCCAAGTCGGGCAGCGAGGCGACCGACGGCATCGTGACGTACGGCGAGGCCTTCACGGTCCAGCCGTTCACCAACATGATGAACATCGTGGACCTCACCGGCGCGCAGCTGATCACCGCGCTCCAGCAGCAGGTCAGCGGCCCGGTCAACGGCCCGAGCCCGAAGATCCTCCAGGTCTCGAAGGGCTTCACCTACACCCTCGACCTGACGAAGGCCGGCGCCGACCGGATCGTCGTCGACTCGGTGAAGCTGAACGGCGCGGCCATCGACCCGGCGCGCACCTACCGCGTCGCGATGAACGAGTTCCTCGCGGGCGGCGGTGACGGCTTCACCGTCCTGAAGGAGCACAAGAACAAGCTGGTGGGCGCGTCCGACCTGGACGTCTTCAACGCCTACCTGGGTGCGCACTCGTCCGAGTCCGCCCCGCTCGTGCCCCCGGCCGCGGACCGGATCACGATCATCAAGTAGTACGCAGCGCAACGCACCGCGCTCGCGAGGGGAGGGGCGGCGGGCCATCACGGCCCGCCGCCCCTCCGGCGTCCGCGGGGCGTCGGACGCGGTCGTGTCCGACGGCTTCCAGTTGTGACGTGTGCACGCCATACTCCGTACCGACCAGTAGGGCGGACGAGGGGAAGCCGATGGGCCTGGACCGGCGCACGTTTCTGGTGGGAGCGGCCGCGGCCGCCGTGGGCACCGGACTGGGGGCGGGGCGCGCGGCGGCCGCTCCCGGAGTGCGGGACTGGATGGGCGCGCTGCCCGCCGCGACCCCGCTGACCCGGCTGACGATCCCCGGCACGCACGACTCCGGGGCGCTCTACGGCGGGCTGTACGTGGCCTGCCAGAACATCACCATCGCGGACCAGCTGAACGCGGGCATCCGGTTCCTCGACGTGCGCTGCCGGCTGACGGGCGGCTCCTTCGCCATCCACCACGCGGCCTTCTACCAGAACCTGATGTTCGGCGACGTCCTCGCGGCCTGCTGGAACTTCCTCGCCGCGCACCCCGGCGAGACCGTCCTGATGCGCGTCAAGCAGGAGTACTCCGGCGAGAGCGACGCCGCCTTCCGGGCCGTCTTCGACGACTACCTCGACAACCGGGGCTGGCGCCCGCTGTTCCGCATCGGCGCCGGCCTGCCCTCGCTCGGCGAGGCCCGCGGCAAGGTGGTGCTGCTCGGCGACAACGGCGGCCTGCCCGGCCTGCGCTACGGCGACGGCACGTACTTCGACATCCAGGACGACTACAACGCGGAGCCGTTCGCCAAGCGCGGCAAGATCGAGAACCACTTCCGCAAGGCCGTCCAGCAGCCCGGCCGGCTGTTCGTGAACTACACCAGCACGTCCGCGTACATGCCGCCGCGCTGGAACTCCGACCGCCTCAACCCGCAGGTCCACTCCTTCGTGGCCGGCGGCGAGATGGCCGGCCGGACGGGCCTGGGCGTGGTCCCGATGGACTTCCCGAACACCCGCGGCGGCCTCGTCGAGTCGCTCATCGCCCACAACCCGTTCTAGGCGGGCGTCCGGGCGGGGGCGGCTACGCGATATCCGGCGGCGGGGTCGGCGCGCCCGGCAGGCGCAGCACCGCCTCGGTGCCCGGCCCCGGGTCGGCGGGGCGCAGCTCAGCCGACCCGCCCGCGTGGGTGACGGTACGGGCGACGATGGACAGCCCGAGCCCGCTGCCGGGCAGGGCGCGCGCCGAGGACGAGCGCCAGAACCGGTCGAAGACGTGCGGCAGGTCCTCGGCCGCGATGCCCGGCCCGCGGTCCCGTACGGTCAGCTCGCCGGCGCGCAGGGTCACCTCGACCGCGCCGCCGGGCGGGCTGAACTTCACCGCGTTGTCCAGGACGTTGACCACCGCCCGCTCCAGCGCGGCCGCCTCCCCGCGGACGTACCAGGGATCCAGGTCGGCGGTGATGCGCAGCTCGGGGCCGCGCAGCCGGGCCCGGGACAGCGCGCTCCCGGTGATCTCGTGCAGGGCGACGACCTGGAGCGGGCCGGGTCCGGCCGCGTCCGGCCGGGACAGTTCCTGGAGGTCGCCGATCAGCGCGGCCAGTTCGGTCATCTGCGCCTTCACGGACGCCAGCAGCTCGCGGCGGTCGTCCGGCGGGATGGCCCGCCCGGTGTCCTCGCTGCGGGCGAGCAGCTCGATGTTCGTGCGCAGCGATGTGAGCGGGGTGCGCAGCTCGTGCCCGGCGTCGGCGATCAGCTGGGCCTGCCGGTCCCGGGAGGAGGCGAGGGCGGCCGTCATCTGGTTGAAGGACCGGGACAGGCGGGCGATCTCGTCCTCGCCCTCGTCGGGGATCCGTACGGTGAGGTCCTCGGTGCGGGCGATGTGCTCGACGGCGCCGGTGAGTTCGTCGACGGGCCGCAGCCCGGTGCGGGCCACCCACAGGCCGGCGGCGCCGGCGCCGACCACGCCGATGCCGGAGACGAGGAGCAGCACCCAGGCGAGGGTGGACAGCGGCTTGTCGATGTCGGTGAGCGGCTTGGCCACGGAGATGGCGAACAGCTGCTGCTGGCCGGGCGGCCCGGTGCGCGCGGGCAGTGTGTACACGCGCATGGCGACGCCGTCGGTGGTGGTCACGTCGTGCAGCAGCGCGGGGCGTTCGCCGGCCGCGACCTCCTGGTCGGTCCCGGTGACGGGCAGCGTGGTCTTGCCGCTGACCCAGCAGTGCCTGCCGTCGGCGGAGACGATCTGCACGGTGGCGTTCAGCTCGCCGGCGATCTGCGGCTCCGGCGGGTCCGGCCGCACCACGCAGCCCTCCTGGAGGGCCGTCTTCACCTGGTCGGTCGGGTTGGTCGCGACCAGCGAGGCGTCCAGCTGGTCGCGCAGCTGGGTGCGGACCATGAACCAGCAGACCGCGGCGACGGCCGCCACCGCGACGGCCACCGCGGTGGCCACGAGCAGGGCGAGCCGGGAGCGCAGCGGCAGTGCGCGGAAGCGTCTGAGCGGGCTCACTCGGCGCCGCCGTCGCCGGCGCGCAGCGCGTAGCCGACGCCGCGGACGGTGTGGACCAGGCGCGGCTCGCCGTTCGCCTCGGTCTTGCGGCGCAGGTACATCACGTACACGTCCAGGGAGTTGGAGCTCGGCTCGAAGTCGAAGCCCCATACGGTCTTGAGGATCTGCTCGCGGGTGAGGACCTGGCGGGGGTGCGCGAGGAACATCTCCAGCAGGGTGAACTCGGTACGGGTCAGCTCCACCGGCCGGCCGCCCCGGGTGACCTCGCGGGTGGCCAGGTCCATCCGCAGGTCTGCGAAGGTCAGCACGTCGTCCTGCGCGGCGCCGTCCGCGGTGGGTGCGGTGTACCGGCTGCGGCGCAGCAGCGCCCGGATCCGTGCGAACAGCTCGTCCAGCTCGAAGGGTTTGACCAGGTAGTCGTCGGCGCCCGCGTCGAGCCCGGTGACCCGGTCGCCGACCGTGTCGCGGGCCGTGAGCATGAGGACAGGGGTGACCGACCCGCCCGCGCGCAGCCGGCGGGCGGCCGTCAGCCCGTCCATCCGGGGCATCTGGACGTCCAGCACGATCAGGTCCGGCTCGTACGCGGCCGCCTTGTCGAGCGCGTCGAGTCCGTCCACGGCGGTCTCGGTGCCGTAGCCCTCGAAGGCGAGGCTGCGCCGGAGCGCCTCACGGACGGCGGGCTCGTCGTCGACGATGAGGATGCGCTGGGGGTCGCCTTCGGGGGGTGTCATCGGCCGGCTCGTCTTCCTTGGTCGGGGGGCGCCCGGGCCCTCGGCGCCCGTGCTGCCCGTGGTGTTCCCAGCCTCGCACGGTGGGGTCAGAAGCCGGTGCCGAAGGTGCCGCCGTCGGAACCGGAGTCGGCTGAGTTCCCGGTGCCGTTCGAGCCGCCGGTGCCCGAGCCGCCGTCGCGCAGGTGGTCGAGGTCGGCCTTGATGGTGTTGACGGGGATCGCGAAGCCGAGGCCGACGCTGCCCGCGCCGGAGCCGCCGGTGGCGGGCGAGTAGATCGCCGAGGGCATGCCGACGATCTCGCCGTTCATGTTGATGAGCGCGCCGCCGGAGTTGCCCGGGTTGAGGGAGGCGTCGGTCTGGATGGCCTTGTACGAGGTGGTGTCGGAGCCGGTGTTGCCGTTGAACTGGCGGCCGCCGAAGGAGAACGGCCAGTTCTCGCCGTCGCCGCCGCCCTGGCCGTACGGGTTCTGCTGCTGGTTCTGGCCGTCCTCCGACTTGGGGACGCTGACCTCGCGGTCGAGGGCGGAGACGATGCCGCTGGTGACGGTGCCGGTCAGGCTGTCGGGGGAGCCGATCGCGACGACCTGGTCGCCGACCTTGACCCGGTCGGAGTTGCCGAGGGTGGCGGCCTTGAGTCCTCGGGCGCCCTTCAGCTTGATGAGGGCGAGGTCCTTGTCGGGGTCGGTGCCCACGATCTCGGCCTCGTACTTCTTGCCGTTGCTGAGGGTGACCTGGACGGCGGTGGCGCCGTCGACCACGTGGTTGTTGGTGACGATCTCGCCGTCCGCGGTGATCACGATGCCGGAGCCGACGGCCTGGCCGCCGCCCTTCTTGGTGTCGATGCGCACGACGGACGGGCTGACCTGCTCGGCCACGCCCCGGACGGTGCCGTTGGAGGACTGCGAGACGTTCGTGCCGGCGAAGGCGCCGCCGGTGCCGTTCTTGTCGCCGAACAGCTGCTCGACGCCGGCCGCCGTGGCGCCGCCGATCACCGCGGCGGCGAGGGCCACGGCCGTGAGCAGTGCGACGGGCCGCTTGGCGCGGGCCGGGCGGTCGGCGGGGGCGGCGTGCGCGGGCCCGCCGCCGTGGCCCCCGTGACCGCCGTGGTCTCCGTGACCGCCGTGGTCTCCGTGACCGGGAAGGCTCGAGAGGCCGGAGTGGCCGGTGAGGGTGGCCGGCTGGGGCACGGTCTCCCCCTGGATGACCGGCGCCGGCCGGTCGCCGTGGGCCTCGAACCAGCCGGGCGCGGCCGGCGGGTACGCGGGCGGCGGCGGGTAGCCGCCGGCCTGCGTGTCCTGCGCGAGGCGCTCCCGCCCGCGCTGCCACTGCTCGCCCCAGGGGGCCTGCGGCTGCGGCTGGGTCGGCTCGGTGTGCTGCGGGTCGCCTTCACGGCGGTGGCTGTTGTCGGTCATGTACCCGACTGTGCCGGCCGATCATGAGAGCTTCCTGAGTGCCCGCTGAGAAGCCCGACAGAACCGCGTATGCCCGAAATAAGGGCTGAGGTCCGGCGTCAGGAACTGCTGGCGGGACCGCAGCCGCAGGAGCGGCGGATGACCAGGGCCGACGGGAACTGCTTGAGGCGTTCGCGGCGGGAGCCGGCCACCCGCAGCGCGTCGTCGAGGACCAGGTCGACGGCGGCGCGGGCCATCGCCGGCCGGTCGGAGGCGATCGTGGTGAGGGGCGGGTCCGTGAGGGCCGCTTCCTTCACGTCGTCGAAGCCGGCCACGGCCAGCTCCCCGGGCACGTCGATGCGCAGCTCGCGGGCCGCGCGCAGGACGCCGATCGCCTGGTCGTCGGTGGCGCAGAAGATCGCCGGCGGCCGGTCGGGGCGGGCCAGCACCTCCAGCGCGACCCGGTAGGCGTCGTACCGGTTGTACGGGGCCTCGAAGAGCCGGCCCTCGACCGAGCGGCCGGACTCCAGCATGGCCCGCCGCCAGCCCTCGACGTGGTCGGCGACCGGGTCGCCGACCGACGGGGTGTTCTCGACGCCGCCGATGCAGGCCACGTACTCGTGCCCGTGTTCCAGCAGGTGCCGGGTGGCGAGCTGGGCGCCGCCGATGTCGTCGGTGACGACGGCGACGTCGTCGATCGCCTCGGGCCGCTCGTGCAGCAGCACGATCCGCGCGTCCCACGCCTCGATCTCGCTGGCCGCGCGTTCGCTCATGCCCTGGCTGACCAGGATCAGCCCGGAGACCCGCATGCCGAGGAACGCGCGCAGGTAGTGCACCTCGCGCTCGTCCCGGTAGTCGGAGTTCCCGACCAGGACCATCTTCCCGCGCTCGGCGGCGGCCTGCTCGACCGCGTGTGCCATCTCCGCGAAGAACGGCTGCCGGGCATCGGGGACGATCATGCCTATGAGGTCGGTGCGGCGCGAGGCCATGGCCTGCGCCACCCGGTCGGGCCGGTATCCCAGTTCCTTGATGGCGCCGAGTACGCGCTCGCGGGTGGCCGGGGCAACCGGCCGGGGTCCGTTGTTGATCACGTAGCTCACGACGGCGGTAGAGGTACCCGCCAGTCGCGCCACGTCGTCCCGCGTCACCTTGGCCACGCGCGAAAGTCTACGCGGGGTGACCTACCTCTGGGCAGGGCGTCCTGCGGTTCGGACGATCACCGGCTTGTCCTCCGTGCGGGTGATGGCCTCGGCGGCCCGGGTGACGGCCTTCGTACGGGCTTCCTCGGCCGCCCGTTCGACCTTCTCCGGCGTGACGAAGCGGTAGCCGACGTTGCGCACGGTGCCGATCAGGGACTCGTGCTCGGGGCCGAGCTTCGCGCGCAGCCGCCGTACGTGGACGTCCACCGTGCGGGTGCCGCCGAAGTAGTCGTACCCCCACACCTCCTGGAGGAGCTGGGCCCGGGTGAAGACCCGGCCCGGGTGCTGGGCGAGGTACTTGAGCAGCTCGAACTCCTTGAAGGTCAGGTCCAGGACCCGCCCCTTCAGCTTGGCGGAGTACGTCGCCTCGTCGACCGACAGGTCGCCGTTGCGGATCTCCATGGGGGAGTCGTCCGAGCCGATCTGCTGGCGGCCGGTCGCGAGCCGGAGCCGGGCCTCGACCTCGGCGGGCCCCGCGGTGTCGAGAAGGACGTCGTCGATGCCCCAGTCGGCGGTGACGGCGGCGAGGCCGCCCTCGGTGACGACCAGGATCAGCGGACAGCCGGGCCCCGTGGAGCGCAGCAGCTGGCACAGGGAGCGGACCTGCGGGAGGTCGCGGCGGCCGTCGACGAGGATCACGTCGGCCCCGGGGGTGTCCACCAGGGCCGGGCCCTCGGCGGGTGCCACCCGTACGTTGTGCAGCAGCAGGCCGAGTGCGGGCAGCACCTCGGTCGACGGCTGGAGGGCGTTGGTCAGCAGCAGCAGAGAACTCATCGCCGGCCACCTGCCCTGCTGGTCGGATGTTCGTCGTAAACGGTTCGCTGGCCCATCACGTCGGTTCCTCCTCGGTCCCGTCGAGGACTTGCGCGGCACTGCTTCGTACGGTTTCGCGTTCCCCGCGCCCTGGGGTCCGCATGGTTACCACTGTTCGCACTGTGTTCAACGTGCTGAAAGCACAAAAGGACCCGGGGGCTACGTTGCCCGGATCCTCTGCCCAGCAGAATAGCCCACTCGGCTTCCGGGGCGGAGGGCGTTCGCGGGCTCTTTCTGTCGGCTCGGTCACGTACGGCCGTCCGGGCGGCGCCCGCTGAACCGTCCCGGGGGTGGCAGGCGTCATCATGGAGGCCTGTGCGCGCCCGTCGGGCGGGACGAAAGGAGCTGCTGTGGCAGCGGGAACCATCCGCTACTGGGCGGCGGCCAAGGCCGCGGCCGGGACCGCGGAGGAGCCGTACTCCGCCGAGACACTGGCCGAGGCCCTCGACGCGGTCCGCGACCGGCACCCGGGGGAGCTGACCACGGTCCTCAAGCGCTGCTCCTTCCTGGTCGACAGCGACCCCGTGGGCACGCGCCGGCACGACACGGTCCGGCTGACCGAGGGCGGCACCGTCGAGGTCCTCCCGCCGTTCGCGGGCGGGTGAACGGGACCCCATGAGCAGCCACGACCCGAACCCGAACCCGGACGCGAACCCGCAGTCGCACCCGCAGGCGGCCCCGGCTTCCGACCCGTACGCGACCCAGACCTGGTCCTCGGACACCTGGGACACCTCGTACCAGCCGGTCCAGCCGCCGGCCCCGGACCCGTCCGCACCCGTACCGCACCAGCAGCAGCACCCGCAGCACCAGCAGCCCGAGGCGTACCCGGCGGACCCGGCGTGGCCGCAGGCGGGCGTGCCCGCGCAGGGGACCGGCTGGACGCCCGCGCCCGCGGTGCCCGCCGCGCAGGACGACTGGTCGTACGGCTCCGGACACCAGCAGCCCCGGCACCAGCCGCACCCGCAGGGCGCAGGGAGCCACGGCGGGCAGCACGCGGCGTGGCCCGCGGCCCCCGGGCAGGCGGATCAGACGGGTCACGCGGATCAGGTGGGTCACTCTGACCACACGGGTCACGCGCGGCACGCGGGCCGGCCGGACCACACGGGTCAGGCGGGTCCGGCGCATCACACCGGGCAGGCGCGTCACGCGGCTCACGCCGACCACGCGGCTCACGCCGGTCACGCCGGTCACATGGGTCACACCGGTCACGGTGGTGGTGAAGGGGCCGAGCTGTACCGGCAGCCGTCCGCCGACGCGGGGGCCGGCCAGGAGGCGTACGCGTACGCCCCGCAGCAGCAGTGGGCCGCCGAGCCCGCCCCCGAGCCCCGGCAGGAGGCAGCCGTCATGGAACCCGGCCTTGAGGCAGAGGCAGAGGCAGAGGCAGGGGCAGGTACGGGGACAGGGACAGGGGCAGAGGCAGGGGCAGCGGCCGGGGCGGCAGCGGGCGGGGCGCCCGCCTACTCCACGCCGACCCTGATGGGGAACACCCGGATCCGGGACCCGAAGCAGGCCCGTGCCGAGGGCCGGTCGCCGATCATCGACCCCGGCCCGCAGTCCGCGCTGCTCACCGCCGCGCTCGGCCTGCTGATCGCGGTCGCGGCCCCGGTCGGCGAGCTGGTCCTGCTGGGCCCGCTGGTGCTGCTGCAGGCGCTCACCGCGGCCGGCTGGTTCCGGCTCAACGGCATGTGGCCGGCCCGCCAGGGCATCGTGCTCGCCTTCGCGGGCGCCCTCGTGGCCGACGCCGCCGTGCTGGCCGTCTCCGAGGAGCACGCCGCGGGCGCCGTCGTGGGCACCCTCGGCGTGTGGGTGGTGCTCACCCTCGTGCTCCAGCTGCGCAGCCACGCCTCGCCCGACGAGCGCGTGTACGGCCTGATGGCGAGCGTGGCCTCGGCCGCGTTCGCGATCATCTGCACCGGCTACCTGGCCGCCGGCCACGCGGCCGTGACCGTGGGGGCGGCGGCCGTGGCGGTCGCCGCCGTAGCGCGGGCCCTGCCGCTGCCGCAGGTCGCGTCCGTCGTCGCCGCGCTGGGCGCGGCCACGGGGGCCGGGATCGCGGTCGGCGGGTTCACCGACCTGGGCGCGGGTGGCGCGTTGCTGGGCCTCGTGGCCGGCGCGTGCGCGCTGGTCGGCCTGCGGGTGGCCGCGTACGACTACCCGTCGAAGTTCGTCCACATGACGGCCGGGGTCGCGCTGCCGCTGGCCGTCGCGGCGCCCGCCGTCGCGCTCATCGGCCGGGTCGTCGGCTGACCCGTACGGAACGGCGGGGGGCCGGCCGGGCGCACCGGCCGGCCCCCCGCGCACATCACGCTCAGGCATTTCAGGGGGGAAGCCGTGCGCATACCGCGTGTTCTGCGTGTCCTGCTCGTCATCGGGGTGGTCCTGGCGGGCCTGCTCGTCGGCGCCGACCGGTTCGCGGAGAACTGGGCCGAGGGCCGGATCGAGGAGCAGGTCCGGCTCGACCGGGGGGCCCGGGCCGGTGACATCGAGGTCGACATCGCCGGGTTCCCGTTCCTGACCCAGGCGGTGTCCGACCGGCTTGACCGGGTGGACGCCGTGCTGAGCGGGGTCGAGACCCGCAGCAGCTCCGGCCGGCCGGTGCGGATCACCCGGATCGACGCCCGGTTCCACGACGTCCGCCTGGACGACGGCTGGTCCGGCGGCACGGCGTCCCGGGTCGACGGCGAGATGTTCCTCTCGTACGAGGACCTGACGCGGGCCGCGCCCCTCGGGGTCACGGTCGGCTACGGCGGCGCCCCCGGCACGGTGAAGGTGACCGCCTCGATCGGCATCTTCGGCCGCAGCCTCTCGCGTAGCGTGGTCTCCAAGGTCACGCTCCTGGACGGCAGTTCGGTCCGCGTGCGGGCCGCGGAGGTGCCCGGCGAGGGCTTCCCGGGGCTGGCCGGGCTGATCCGTTCCAAGACGGACTTCGACCGCAGGATCGAAGGCCTGCCGACGGGCCTGAGGCTCACCGGGGTGACCACGTCCGCGGACGGCGTACGGGCCACCCTGGCCGGCCGGGACGTCCTCCTCGGCGACTGAGGCGGGGCCCGCGGCGCCGGGCCCCCGCATGCTCCGCCGGGGTCCCGGTGGAGGGCTCGCGGAGGTCTGCGGAACGGCTCCGGCCGCATAGTGAGACAGAGTGGTCCGCACCGTAGATGAACAGGGCTCCGAGGCGGCCCCGGCGGCCCCGGACGGCAGCGGAATCCGAATTCCATCCCACTATTCGGACGATCCTGTCTCGATATATGACACAACGGTGACAGGCCCGCCGATTCGTCCCTACGATCCATGACTATGAAGCGACAGCAGGCGGACCTCACGAAGCGGCGGGCAGTAGACCTGTGCCGCGTCGCCGCCATGCTCTGTCGCTCGATGTGAGCGCAGCCGCTCCCACTCGGCCGCACGCCGGCCCTTCCCGCGTGACCGCACCCGCCTCCCGCCCCTCCGCCTCCCCGCGCAGGACGATCGAGCGCACCCCGGCTTCACGCAGCAGCAGCACCCACGCAGCAGCACCCGCAGCAACTGCACCACCTCGCCGCACACTGCCCCGGAGGAGAACACCATGAGCCGCAGCGACGTCCTCGTAGACGCCGACTGGGTCGAGGCCCACCTGGACGACGCGAACGTCGTCATCGTCGAGGTCGACGAAGACACGTCCGCGTACGACAAGAACCACATCAAGAACGCCGTCCGGATCGACTGGAAGCAGGACCTCCAGGACCCGGTCCGCCGCGACTTCGTGGACCAGGAGGGCTTCGAGAAGCTCCTCTCGGCGAAGGGCATCTCCAACGACGACACCGTCGTCCTCTACGGCGGCAACAACAACTGGTTCGCGTCGTACGCCTACTGGTACTTCAAGCTCTACGGCCACGGCAGCGTGAAGCTCCTCGACGGCGGCCGCAAGAAGTGGGAGCTCGACTCCCGCGACCTGGTCGACGGCTCCGAGGTCCCGCAGCGCCCGGCCACCGCGTACAAGGCGCAGGCCCAGGACACCTCGATCCGCGCGTTCCGCGACGACGTCGTGGCCGCGATCGGCTCCCTGAACATCGTCGACGTCCGCTCGCCCGACGAGTTCTCCGGCAAGCTGCTCGCCCCGGCGCACCTCCCGCAGGAGCAGTCGCAGCGCCCGGGCCACGTGCCCAGCGCCCGCAACATCCCGTGGTCGAAGAACGCCAACGACGACGGCACCTTCAAGTCGGACGAGGAGCTCGTCGCCCTCTACCAGGCCGAGCAGGTCGACCTGGCGAAGGACACCATCGCGTACTGCCGCATCGGCGAGCGCTCCGCGCTGACCTGGTTCGTGCTGCACGAGCTGCTCGGCCAGGAGAACGTCAAGAACTACGACGGCTCGTGGACCGAGTACGGCTCCCTCGTCGGCGTGCCGATCGAGCTCGGCGCCAACAAGTAATTCCGGGCACCGTGATACGCCGCGGCACGCAGTACGCACTGCGCGGCCGCGGCGGGCAAGACCCGCAGGACCTTCTCTAGGACAGGACAGAGACATGTGTGGAGCGCAGGCCGGCGGCCCGGACGCATCGACGATCAAGCCCGGTGAGACCACCATCCAGGGCCAGGTGACCAAGGACGGCGAGCCCGTCACCGGTTACGTGCGACTGCTGGACCAGGGCGGCGAGTTCACCGCCGAGGTTCCGACCTCGGCCACCGGACAGTTCCGCTTCTACGCGGCCGAGGGCGAGTGGACCCTGCGTGCGCTGGTGCCGGGCGGCACCGCGGACCGCAAGGTCGTGGTCGTGGAGACCGGCGGCGTGACGGACGTCGCGATCGCCGTCTGAGACCGCCCCTCGGGCAGCACCGCATGACCGGCCGAAGGGCCGCACCCCAGGGGGTTGGACGCCACTGGAACGGGGTGCGGCCCTTCGTGCCGTCCGGGGCCCGCACGGCGGCCCGCCACGAGGTTCGGATCCGGCGGGCCGGGCCTACCCTGAAGGTATGTACGCCCGGCGGCGCCGCGCCTACTTCCTGCTGATGGGCGGATGCCTCGTCCTCTTCGTGTCCGCCTGGGCCTTCGTGCGCCTGTGGTCGGTCGAGGCGGCGGTGGCCATGTGCGTGGTGGCGATGCTCATCCCGCCGGTCGCGGCGATGATCGCGAACCGGCGCGGCCCGGAAGACCGCTGGTGGGACGACCCCTCGGGCGACCCGCAGTCCGACGAGTGGTGGGACGAACTCGACGGCAAGCGCCGCCCCGGCAGGGATGCCGAACCGTAGGGACACCCCCTGGCAGCCCACCTCACAGAGAGCGTCGGTCCCCGGACCAGTAGGCTTGGGGACCGGCCCGTACCTCCCGCCGGCTCCGTCCGGGGGGACCCCACGAATCCTCCGAGGAGCACCCCGTGCTTGAGGCAGTCTTCACCTCCCTGCTGGTCCTGGTCTGCGTCGGCGTTCTCGCCTTCTCCGGTCTGGCCGTGAAGAAGCTGTACCAGGGCCAGCGCTGAGCGTCTGACCGCCCCGGACCCCTCGCCCACCCACCGCACCCGACAGATCGACAGAGCTGCCACCCATGATCCAGATCCCGTCCGACCTGAACCCGGGCCTCGTCCCGCTCGCCTTCCTCCTCGGCACCTGGGAAGGCGCGGGAGTCTTCGACTTCCCCGGTGAGGAGAAGTGCAACTTCGGCCAGGAGGTCGTCTTCAGCCACGACGGCCGGGACTTCCTGGAGTACACCTCGCGCAGCTGGGTCCTCGACGCCGACGGCAACAAGGTGCGGCCGCTGGAGTCCGAGTCCGGCTACTGGCGCATCGACAAGGACCGCAACGTCGAGGTCGTCATGGTGCGCGACCAGGGCGTGGTGGAGATCTGGTACGGGCAGCTCGCCGATCAGAAGCCGCAGATCGACCTGGCCACGGACGCGGTCGCCCGCACCGCCGCCTCGGGCCCGTACAGCGGCGGCAAGCGCCTCTACGGCTACGTCAAGAGCGACCTGATGTGGGTGGGCGAGAAGGCCACCCCCGAGGTCGAGCTGCGCCCGTACATGTCGGCCCAGCTGAAGAAGGTCGTCACCCCCGAAGAGGTCGCCGAGATGGCCCGCAACCTCCCGGACATGCCGGACGACGGCATCGCCTTCTTCCGCTAGACCGCCTGCGTTCCGCCAGACCGCCCGTGCCGCACCGCGCACGCGCGACCACGCCTCGGAGCCCCCGGCAGCCGCCGGGGGCTCCGTCGCGTTCGGCCGCCCCGGGATTGACGGGCGAGCTTAGACTGGCGGCGTGGTGACTACCGACTGGAAGAGCGACCTGCGGCAGCGCGGCTACCGGCTGACGCCGCAGCGGCAGCTTGTGCTCGAAGCGGTCGACGCACTGGAGCACGCGACGCCGGACGCGATCCTCGTCGAGGTCCGTAAGACGGCCTCCGGGGTGAACATCTCCACCGTGTACCGGACGCTGGAGCTGCTGGAGGAACTGGGGCTCGTCTCGCACGCGCACCTCGGGCACGGCGCTCCCACCTACCACCTCGCCGACCGGCACCACCACATCCACCTGGTGTGCCGGGACTGCACCGAGGTCATCGAGGCGGACGTCGAGGTCGCGGCGGACTTCACGGCGAAGCTGCGCGAGACGTTCGGGTTCGACACCGACATGAAGCACTTCGCGATCTTCGGGCAGTGCCGGGACTGCGCTGCCGGGCCCCGGACGGACCCGTCGTAGGCAGTCGTACGCTTGGTCCATGACCAGCCCTTTGCTTGCCCTGCCCGGCGCCGTGGCGGCCGAAGGCCGTGACGAAGACGTCGCCGCCCATTACGGTGATCTGTTCCGAGAGCAGCGCTCTCTCGCCGACGGCCGGGGTTTCGTCGACCTCTCCCACCGCGGTGTCGTCGCCGTCTCCGGTCCGGAACGGCTCAGCTGGCTGCACCTGCTGCTCACCCAGCACGTCACCGACCTGCCCGCGGGCCAGGCCACCGAGGCGCTGATCCTCTCCGCCAACGGCCACATCGAGCACGCCCTGTACCTCGTTGACGACGGCGAGACGGTGTGGGCGCACGTGGAGCCCGGCACCCAGAAGGACCTCATCGGCTACCTGGAGGCGATGAAGTTCTTCTACCGCGTCGAGGTCGCCGACCGCACCGACGACTTCGCCGTGGTCCACCTGCCGGCCGGCTCCATCGCCGAGGTGCCCGAGCACCTGGTCGTACGGGAGACCCCGTACGGGCGCGACGTGTTCCTGCCGCGCGGCGAGCTGGCGGCCTTCGCCGGTACGCACGGCCCCGCCGCCGGACTCCTCGCGTACGAGGCGCTGCGCGTCGAGGGGCACCGGCCGCGGCTCGGCCTGGAGACCGACCACCGCACCATCCCGCACGAGCTGGGCTGGATCGGCACCGCCGTGCACCTTCAGAAGGGCTGCTACCGCGGCCAGGAGACCGTCGCGCGCGTCCACAACCTGGGGAAGCCGCCGCGCCGGCTGGTCTTCCTGCACCTGGACGGCAGCGAGGTGCTGCTGCCCGGCCACGGCACGCCGGTGCGGCTGGCCGCGGACGGCGCCGAGGGCCGCCAGCTCGGTTTCATCACCACCGCGGCCCGCCACCACGAGCTCGGGCCGATCGCGCTCGCGCTGGTCAAGCGGAACGTCCCGGTGGACGCCCCGCTGCTGGCCGGCACGACGGCCGCCGCCCAGGAGGTCGTGGTCGCGCCGTAGCCGGGCCGCGGCCACCGGCCCGAAGCCGCGGCCACCGGCCCGAAGCCGCGGCCGCCGGCCCGAAGCCGCGGCCGCCGGCCCGTTCCGGCACCCTTCCGGTATCCGAACGGGTCCCGGAAGGGACCCCGCGCCCTAGACCTCGATCAGGACCGTGAACGGGCCGTTGTTCGTCAGCGAGACGCGCATGTCCGCACCGAACCGGCCCGTCTCCACCGTCGCGCCCAGCGCCCGCAGTTCCGCCACGACCGCGTCCACCAGCGGCTCGGCGACCTCGCCGGGAGCCGCCGCGTTCCACGTGGGCCGGCGGCCCTTGCGGGCGTCTCCGTAGAGGGTGAACTGGGAGATCACCAGCAGCGGCGCGGCCACGTCGCTACAGGACTTCTCGCCCTCCAGGATCCGCACCGACCACAGCTTCCGGGCCAGTTGGGCGGCCTTCTCGGGGGTGTCCTCGTGCGTCGCGCCCACCAGGACGCACAGCCCCTCGCCGACGATCTCGCCGACGGTCTCTCCGGCGACGGTCACGGCCGCCCCGTCCACTCGCTGAACCACTGCTCGCATACCCCTTGTGTAGCAGGCGTGCACCCGTCCGGGGCCGATCGGGTGGAGTGCGACTGCATCGGCACCACGGAGAGTGGCACGATGCACGCAGGCGGTGTACCGCACGGGTCGAGGGGACAGATTCGCATGAACACTTCAGGTGCCGGGCAGCCTCAGGGACCGGCTGCCGTGAACGCCCCGACGGCCCTCCGGCCCCCTCTGCAGCGCACCGCGGACGCGGACCGGGCGCCCGACGGGACGCCGGGCGGCGGCCTCACAGTCGGCGGCCGGTCCGGCGGGCACGGGCACGGGCATGGGCCTGGGCAAGGACAAGCGCACGCGCTCGGCCTCGGCGGGCTGCGGCTGCCGGAGCTGCGCACGCTGCGCCGCGAGGCCCAGCGAGACGAGGCCGACCTCAGCTACGTACGGCGGCTGTTGCAGGGCCGCATCGACATCCTGCGGGCCGAGGTGGCCCGGCGGGCCGACCCGGAGGCGCCCGTCGTGGACCGGCTCTCGGAGATCCTCGCCGACGCCCCCTCCACGCGCAGCGCCTCGGCCCGGCACGTCACGCTCGGCACTCCGCACAGCGAGGAGTACCGGATGCTGGCCGCCGAGATGCTCTCCGACGTCGAACTGTCCGACCTGGCGGCCCGTACGGACGAGGAGCTGCACGACGCGATGGCCCGGCTGGTGGGCTACGAGCACCAGGTGTCGCGGCGCCGGCAGCAGCTCCAGCACACCACGGACGACTGCAGCGCGGAGATCACCCGCAGGTACCGGGAGGGCGAGGCACAGGTCGACGACCTGCTCGCCTGACCTCCCGTACGGGCGGGGCCGGGCCGCCGTCCCGGCGCCGCGAAATTCGGGTGACGGCCCGGCGGGGGCGGTCGTAGCGTGGTGCGAATGAGCGCCCCCGGCACCTCCCTGCCTCCTGCCGTCCCCGTGCCTGCCGCGGCCTCCGTGCCCCCGGCTGACTCCGCGCCTCCTGCCGACCCCGCGCCCCCCGCCGTCGACGTCCGTGTGATCGCCGAGTCCGAGCTCCGTACGTGGCTGACGGCGGCCCAGGTGGGATTCCTCAGCCCGCCCGGGGTCACGGACGAAGAGGCCGTCCAGCGCGCCAAGTACTTCGACATGAGCCGCATCCAGGGAGCCTTCGAACCGGACGGCGGGCGCTGCGTCGCCACCTTCCGCTCGTTCCGGCAGAAGCTCACCGTGCCCGGCGGGGCCGAAGTGCCCGCGGACGCCGTGTCGCGGGTGACCGTGCTGCCCACGCACCGCCGCCGCGGCCTGCTGCGCCGGATGATGGAGACCGACCTGCGGGCCGCGCACGAGCGCGGCGACGTCCTGGCCACGCTGGTGGCGGCCGAGTACCCGATCTACGGCCGGTACGGCTTCGGCCCCGCGACCTCCCTGACGGAGTGGGCGATCGACGTGTCGCGCACCGGCCTCGACCCGCGCCGCACCGGCCGCCCCGCGTGCGGCGGCCGCATCGACTTCGCCGACCCCTCGGAGGTACGGGCCGTCGGCCCCGCCCTGCACGAACGGCTGCGGGCCGCCCGGCACGGCGTCATCGACCGGGACTCCCGCTGGTGGAGCCTGAACACCGGCCTGGAGCGGCTGCCCGGCCGCCCGTGGACCGAGCCGTTCTCCGTCGTCTACCGGTCGCCCGCGGGCGAGGTGGAGGGCCTGGCCGTCTACACGGCCGACGACCGCTGGGGCGACGCGAAGGTCCCGCAGAACACCGCCACCGTCAAGGACCTGATCGCGCTCACCCCCGCCGCCGAGCGGGCCCTGTGGCACTACCTGTGCTCCATCGACTGGATCGCGACCGTCCGGACCGGCTACCGGGCGCCCGACGACCTGCTCCCGGACCTGTTCCCGAACCCGCGCGCCGCCTCGGTCGTCACGCACGCCGACTGGCTGTGGGTGCGGCTGCTGGACGTCGTACGGGCCCTGGAGGCGCGTACGTACGAGGTGCCCGGCACGCTGGTGTTGGAGGTCGAGGACGCGGACGGGTGGGCCGCGGGGCGCTACCGGGTGGCCGTGGGCCCGGACGGGGCCGCCGTGTGCACGCGCACCGGCGATCCGGCGGAACTGCGGCTGGGCGTTGCCGAGCTGGGGGCGCTGTACCTGGGGGACGGGTCCGCCGTGCGCCTGGCCGCGCTCGGGCGCCTGTCCGAGCTGGTGCCGGGCGCCGCCGCCCGCACCGACACCCTCTTCCACACCCCCCGCCGCCCTTGGTGCCCCGACCTCTTCTGACCCCCTACCGGCTGCCGCCGCCCCTACCGGCTGCCGCCGCTACCGGCTGCCAATGCGCGACCGCTTGGGCGGCCACCTCCAGCCCGGCCCTGCGGGTGCAACCCCAGCCTTACCGCGCCTGTGGGTGTAACCCCCAGCTTCGCCGACGCCCTGGGGACAATCCCGTCCTTGCCGGCTGCCCGAGGGGCAACACCCAGCCTCGCCGGCGTTTGAGGCGCGGGTCCGGGCGGAGCCCGGTACCCGGCGGAGCCGGGTTGCAGTCTTGGGGCTCCGCCCCAAACCCCGCGCCTCAAACGCCGGCGGGGCTGGGAATTGCGCCTCAGCGCACCGGGGAGGCTGGGGCGGGCTGCGCCCAGGCTCCGCCTCGAACGCCGGCGGGGCTGGGGGTTGGCCGCGAGGTGGGCTTGGACGGTGGCGGGCGTTGTCACATCGGTGGGGGCCAGTGCGTCAGAGGGGTGTACGGCGGAGCGATCGACCACACGACGCGGGAGCGGACCATGCAGGAGCGGACGACGGCGGCGCACGAGCGCGACTACCTGGCGGCCAGGTTCGAGGAGAACCGGGGCCACCTGCGAGCCGTGGCCTACCGGATGCTCGGCTCGGTGAGCGAAGCCGAGGACGCGGTCCAAGAGGCCTGGCTACGGATGGACCGCACCGACACCACCGATGTCGACAACCTCGGTGGCTGGCTGACGACCGTCGTCGGTCGCGTCTGCCTCGACCAGCTGCGCCGCCGCGCCTCCCGCCGCGAGGAGCCGCTGGACGGCTCCCCGACCGGCTACGGCGAGGCACCCGTACGGGTGCCCGAGCCGGTGCTCGGCCCGCTGGACCCCCCGCCCGGCCCGGAACAGGACGCGCTGATCGCGGACTCGGTGGGCCTCGCCCTGCTGGTGGTCCTGGAACAGCTCGCCCCGGCCGAGCGCCTGGCGTTCGTGCTGCACGACATGTTCGGGATGCCCTTCGAGGAGATCGCCCCCGTCGTGGACCGGACCCCCGCCGCGACCCGGCAGCTCGCCAGCCGGGCCCGGCGGCGGGTCCGGGGCGGCGCGCCCACCCCCGACGCCGACCTCGCCGTCCAGCGGGAGGCCGTCTCCGCCTTTCTCGCCGCCTCGCGCGAGGGTGACTTCGAGGGACTCCTGACCGTCCTGGACCCGGACGTACTGCTGCGCGTGGACCTCGGCCCGGGCTCCGGCGGCGCCTCCAAGCTGCTGCGCGGCGCGGCGGCGGTGGCCCGGCAGGCCCTCACCTTCGCGAAGCTGGGCGCCCTCGGGGTGCCCGCGATGGTCAACGGCGCGCCCGGGGTGGTCACGATGCCCGGCGGTAAGCCGGGGGCGGTGCTGGGCTTCACGGTCAGCGGCGGCCGCATCGTGGAGATCGACATCCTGGCCGACCCCGAGCGGCTGGCGCGGCTCGACCTGACGTTCCTCGACGCCTGACCCCGCCGCCCGGTCCGCCCGGCCCGCCCGGGCCCCCTTGCTGTTTCCGCAGTGCCCGCAGTACCCGCAGTACCCGCAGTACCCGCAGTGCCCGACAACGCTCCGAGTAGGGTGACCGTACGTGACGCTTTCCGATCTTTCTCCCGTGGTGACGGCCCTGCGCGCCGCCGGCTGTGTCTTCGCCGAGGACGAGGCCGAGCTGCTGGTTGCGGCCGCCGGGACATCCGAGGAACTCGACGCCCTGGTGGCGCGCCGGGTCATGGGCCATCCGCTGGAACACGTGGTCGGCTGGGCCGCGTTCTGCGGGCTGCGGATCGAGGTGGGCCCCGGGGTGTTCGTACCGCGGCGGCGCAGCGAGTTCCTGGTCGCGCAGGCGGCCGGGCTGGCCGGCCCCGGGTCGGTGGTCCTGGACCTGTGCTGCGGGGTCGGCGCGGTCGGCGCCGCGGTCGCCGCCGCCACCCCGGGGGTGGAGCTGCACGCCGCGGACATCGAGCCGGAGGCCGTCCGGTACGCGCGGCGCAACGTCGCGGCGGCGAGCGGCCGGGTCCACGAGGGCGACCTGTACGCGGCGCTGCCGCCGGGGCTGCGCGGCCGGGTGGACGTCCTCGTGGTCAACGCGCCGTACGTGCCCACCGGGGAGATCGGGCTGCTCCCGCCGGAGGCGCGCGAGTACGAGCCGCTGGTGGCGCTGGACGGGGGCGCGGACGGGCTCGCGGTGCAGCGGCGGGTGGCGGCGGGCGCGCCCGGGTGGCTGGCGCCGGGCGGCCGGCTGCTCATCGAGACGAGCGGCCGTCAAGCTCCGCAGACGGCGGACGCGTTCGTGCGCGCCGGGCTGGCGGTGCGGGTGGTCTCATCTGAGGAGTACGCGGCGCACGTGGTGATCGGCACGAAGGAGAAGTAGTTGCACAGCATCGAGTTCTTCGTCTGTCCGCAGCGGGTGGACTGGACGGAGGAGGATCCGGTCGGCGACTGGCTGTGGGGGATCCGGGTGGACGGGGTCGACCTGCGGGCGGTGGCCGCGGACGCCACGCGGGAGCGGTGGACGGCGGAGCTGGCCGAGAGCGAGCCGGACCTGACGGACGCGGCGCGGGAGCGCATCGTGCTGGGGCAGCACGCCGGGCTGTCCGAGGAGGACCTGGTCTCGCCGGCCGACCACTTCACGGGCCGGTCCGCCGAGTGGTTCGCCGAGGCGGGCGACGACCGGACGGTGCTGCTGGGCTGCCGGTGCGGGGTGTGGGCGTGCTGGCCGCTGTGCGCGCGGCTCACGGTGGACGCGGACACGGTGACCTGGTCGGGCTTCCTGCAGCCGTACCGCCGCGAGGAGTGGGGCGAGCTCCCGATCGGGCCGTACGTCTTCGAACGGACGGCGTACGAGAAGGCCCTCGCGCACCCGACCCGGCTGACGTCGGACCCGCTGGCCGAGGCGCTCCGCGAGCCGGACGAGGACGCGTAGGAAGCCTTTTGCAAGCGTCTGCTTGCAAAAGTTAGCAAGGTGGGGGAGGATCGGCGCATGGGAACGCTCAACGTCGGCAATCTCGGCGAGTACCTGCGGGAGCAGCGCCGCCAGGCACAGCTCTCGCTGCGGCAGCTGGCCGACGCGGCGGGCGTCTCGAACCCGTACCTCAGCCAGATCGAGCGGGGGCTGCGCAAGCCGAGCGCGGACATCCTCCAGCAGCTGGCCAAAGCGCTGCGGATCTCCGCCGAGACGCTGTACGTACGGGCCGGGATACTCGACGAGCGCGAGCCGGACGAGGTGGAGACCCGTGCCGCCATCCTCGCCGACCCGTCGATCAACGAACGGCAGAAGCAGGTGCTCCTGCAGATCTACGAGTCGTTCCGCAAGGAGAGCGCCCTGGAGACCGCTGCCGGCGACGGCGACGGCGGCGCAGCCCCCAGCGGTGACACCCCCGGTGGCACCGACGGCGACACCGATGGCGCGGACACCACGAAAACGAACTGAACTGCGATCCGGGAGGACCAGTCATGGCCATCACCGATGACCTGCGCAAGACCCTCACCGACCCCACTCCCCTCTACTTCGCCGCCGGTACGGCCGACCTCGCCGTGCAGCGGGCCAAGAAGGTGCCGGCGCTGATCGACCAGCTGCGGGCCGAGGCCCCGGCGCGCATCGACGCCGTGCGCAACACCGACCCCAAGGCGGTCCAGGAGAAGGCCAAGGAGGCCCAGGCCGCCGTCACGGCCAAGGTCACCGAGGTCATCGGCGCCTTCGACGCCGACCTGAAGAAGCTGGGCGAGCAGGCCCAGGACCTGGCGCTGCGCTCGGTCGGCGTGGCCGCCGAGTACGCGGTGCGCGCCAAGGAGACGTACGACAAGGTCGCCGAGCACGGCGAGCAGGCCGTGCGGCAGTGGCGCGGCGAGATGGCCGACGAGATCGTCGACATCGCCGACGCGGTCGACGCCGGGCCCCCGGCCGCGACCTCCGAGGCCGCCGCCGAGCCCGGGGCGTCCGAGGCGGCCGCCTCCGACGAGGCGCCGGCGAAGCCCGCCGCCCGGAAGACCGCCACCCGCAAGCCCGCCGCGAAGAAGGCCGCCCCGGCCGAGCCCGCGGACCAGAGCTGACCGGCTGACATGCGGCACGCGGACCGGGCACCCGGGCGGGGGTCCGGTTCGTTGGCCCGTCAGCGGGTAACTTGGCCGCTGGGCCGGGCGACGGCCCTGACGGTCCGATCCACGACGACGAAGCTGGTGCCGGGATGTTGATGCAGAAGTTCGACTCGCTCCTCGCGACGCTGCTGTACTTCGGCACGCTCGTGCCCGCCGTCATCGCGCTCGTCCTCGCCGCCACGTCCCGCGAGGACGCGTTCCGGGCCGCGGGCAAGCAGACCAAGCCGTTCTGGCTGATCATGCTCGGCATCACGGTCCTGGTGGACATGTTCCTCGGGATGCTGTTCCTGCAGATCGCCGGGCTGATCGCGACCATCGTCTTCTTCGTGGACGTGCGGCCGGCGCTGCGGCAGGTCTCGGGCGGCGGCCCGCGCCGCGGCGGCAGCAGCAGCGACGGCCCGTACGGTCCCTACAACGGCGGGCGCTGACCGCCCGCCACCCGGTCCAGCAGGACCACGGCCACGTCGTCCGTGAGCTCGCCGCCGTTGAGGCGGCGGGCCTCCGTGACGGCCGCCTCCAGCAGCGCCTCGCCGCTGAGCGCCCGCTCCAGGTGCCGGTTGATCATCTCGACCATGCCGTCCTGGCCCAGCCGCTCGCGGCCCTTGCCGATCCGGCCCTCGATCAGGCCGTCCGTGTAGAGCATCAGGCTCCAGGTGCCGCCCAGCTCGACCTGGCGGCGCGGCCAGCGGGCCCGCGGCAGCAGGCCGAGCGCCGGGCCGCTGTTCTCGTACGGGAGCAGCTGCGCGCGTCGGCCGGGACGGGCGATCAGCGGGGCCGGGTGGCCGGCCAGGCACAGTCCGGCGCGGCGGCCGTCGGGGGCGATGTCCACCGTGCAGAGCGTCGCGAAGATCTCCTCGTTGGGCCGCTCCACCTCCAGCACCTCCTGGAGGGTGGCGAGCAGCTCGTCGCCGCACAGCCCGGCCAGGGTGAGCGCCCGCCAGGCGATCCGCAGCTCCACGCCGAGCGCCGCCTCGTCCGGGCCGTGCCCGCAGACGTCGCCGATCATCGCGTGGACGGTGCCGTCCGGGGTGCGCACCGTGTCGTAGAAGTCCCCGCCGAGCAGCGCGCGGCTGCGGCCGGGGCGGTAGCGGGCCGCGAAGCGCAGGTCCGAGCCCTCCAGCAGCGGGGTGGGCAGCAGGCCGCGTTCCAGGCGGGCGTTCTCCTGGGCCCGCAGTTTCGATTCTGCAAGCTTGTACTGGGCGATGTCGGCACGCTTGCGCTCCACCGCGTACCGGATGGCGCGGCTCAGCAGCCGGCCGTCGAGCTCGTCCCGGTGGAGGTAGTCCTGGGCGCCGACCCGGACCGCCTCCGCGGCGCGCTCGGCGTCGGCCTCGGAGGTCAGGACGAGCACCGCGTGGCGCGGGGCGATCCGGAGCACCTGGCGCAGCGTGGCCAGCTCGTCGACGGCCGTGTCGGCGGCGGCGCCGGCCGGCAGGGACAGGTCGAGCAGGATGCAGTGCACGTCGTGCGTCAGCAGCCGCGCGGCCTCGGTGAGGTTGCGCGCGGTGCGGATCCGGATGCGGTTGCCCTCGCCGTCGAGCATCTCGGGGACGGTGAGGCCGCCGGCCGGGTCGTCCTCGATCACCAGCAGGGTAAGAGAGTGCGGGGGCAGACCGGCCTGACCGCTCTCCGCGGCCGGGGTATCCCTCTGCCGCGGTACGGGTACGGGCATCGTCTGGGTTCCTTCCCTCCCCCCGAGGGTGCGGTGGTGCGCGGAACGGCACCCCGCCAGACGGGGACCATAGCGTTACCGGCCGCGGAATCGGAATGGCGTGACGGGCCGGGCCGGTGGCATATGCCGAAATCCTGGGGGAAAGCTCGCGTACCGGGATGACGAACATCACGCCGGACACCGGGGCGATCCCTCCCCCGCCCGTGCCGACGCCGTTGCCGTTGCCGATGCCGCCGGCGCCTGAGGTGGTCCGCGGCCTGCGCGGGCCACATCCCAGCCCCGCCGGTGCTTGAGGCGGGCACTCGGGCAACTTCCAGCCTCGCCGGCGTTTGAGGCGCGGGGTCTGGGGCGGAGCCCCAGAAGGGCAACCCGGCTGACGCCGGGCACCGGGCTCCGCCCGGACCCGCGCCTCAAACGCCGGCGAGGCTGGAGGTCGCGCCCCAGGGCATCGGCGAGGCTGGAGGTTGCGCCCCAGGGCATCGGCGAGGCTGGAGGTTGCGCCCCAGGGCATCGGCGAGGCTGGAGGTCGCGCCCCAGCGCATCGGCAAGGCCGAGGTGGCCCCCGGGGCGTCGGGGGCGTGGGGGTTAGGCGTCCGGGCGGACCACCGCGCGGATCGGCATGGAGCCCGCGCCGGCGATCGTGATGTTCCGCCCCGGCCGCGGCGCATGCACCATCGCGCCGTCCCCTATGTACATGGCCACATGACTCGCATCGGCGAAGTAGATGATCAGATCGCCCGGCCGCATGTCCTTGACCGCCACCTTCGGCAACAGCCGCAACTGCTCCTGCGAGGTCCGCGGGATCGTCCGCCCCGCGGCCAGCCACGCCTGCGAGGTGAGCCCCGAGCAGTCGTACGAGTTCGGCCCCTCGTCGCCCCACCCGTACGGCTTGCCGATCTGCGCCGTCGCGTACTGCACGGCCCGCTTCCCGGCGTCGGTCGCCTTGCCGTTGACGTCCTTCAGGGCGCCCGTCTTGAGCCAGTCGTCCTGCGCCCGGTACTGGGCCTCGCGCTCCAACTGGAGCAGCCGGGCCTTCTCCTCGGCCTCCAGCCGGTTCTCCAGCAGTTCGGCGGCCTTGATCTTCTCGGCGACCCGCTTCTTCGCGGCGTCCTTCTTCAGCCGGTTGGCCTCGAGCGTCTGCCAGTGGACGCTGGCGTCCCTCGCGTACTGCTTCAAGTCGTTCTGCGTGCGGTCCAGTTCGCTGAGCATGCCCTTGGTGGCGCGCTCGCCCTGGCGGAGCAGGCCCGCGCTGTCGAGGAACTGGTTGGGGGTGGGGCTGAGCGCCAGCCGCGCGGCCGGCGGCAGCCCGCCGGTGCGGTACTGGGCCCGCGCCGCGGCACCCGCCCGGTTCTTCAGGTCGGCGATCCGCGCCTGCCCGGCGACGATCTGCTTGGCGAGGGCGACCAGCTGGTCCGACTGCCGCTTCGCCTCTTCCTCGGCGAGGTTGTACGCGTCCGTGGCCGCGGCGGCCTGGTGGTACAGGTCCTCTATCTCCTTGCGCACCTGCTCAAGGGCGGGACTCGGGGTCGGCTCCGGCTTCAGCGGCGCGGCATGCGCGAGCCCCGGGCTGCACAGCACGGCCATGGCGCAGATGAGAGTGAGTGCGGCGGCGCCGCGCCTTCGGTTCACTGTCCCCCCAGCGAAAGTTCCGGTCGTCAGAGGGCGACACAGCTGATTTACCGTCAGTAACTTGATGTCGCCTTCGGGATGGTGTCACGAGTCGGCGAATTGCGACACCCCCGCCCGGGCGCTTTGTGGACAACGACCCCAACGTGCGTCAGCGGTTCGCCTGTTCGTCCCCCGAAGGGGTTGCTCCGCTATCCGTCGGCAGGTCGCAGCGCGTCCCAGCGGACCGTCAGCTCGCCCTGCCGCCACCGCCGCGGGCCGTCGGCGAGAGGCCAGTCGACCGCCAGGGAACGTGCCGTACGGATCCACCGCTGCCGCGCGCCGAGCGAGGCGTACGGGGCCGCGGCCGCCCACGCCCGGTCGAAGTCGCGCAGGAAGGCGTGCACCGGCTCGCCCGGCACATTGCGGTGGATGAGCGCCTTAGGGAGCCGCTCGGCGAGGTCCGAGGGGCGCTCCAGGGAGCCCAGCCGGGTCGCGAACGTCACCGTGCGCGCCCCTTCGGGCCCCAACGCGACCCACACGTGGCGGCGTCCGATCTCGTCGCAGGTCCCCTCGACCAGCAGCCCGCCCGGGGCCAGCCGGGCGCACAGCCGTGCCCAGACCGCCGCCACCTGCTCCTCGTCGTACTGGCGCAGCACGTTCGCGGCCCGGATCAGGGCCGGCCGCTCGCCGCCGTCCAGCGGCACCTCGAAGCCGCCGTGCCGGAAGGACAGCCCGTCCCGCTCGTACGGCCGGGCGCCGGCGACCCGGGCCGGTTCGATCTCGATGCCGACCACCCGGACGGCCGGTGCGGCGGCCCGCAGCCGGGTCAGCAGTTCCACGGCGGTCCAGGGCGCCGCCCCGTAACCGAGGTCGACGGCGACCGGCGCGTCGGCGCGGCGCAGCGCGGCTCCGTGGGTGGCGGCGATCCAGCGGTCCATGCGGCGCAGCCGGTTCGGGTTGGTGGTCCCGCGCGTGACCGTGCCGACGGGGCGGCCGGGGGGAGGGGCGGGGGTGCTGCGGGGGGCCATGACGCCAGGGTATGCGGCCGCGCGGGCCGCCCCGGGCCCGCCCACCGCCCTGTCCCGGGCCGCCCTGCCTCGCGCCCCCGGCCTGCCCCTGCCTCGCGCCCGGCCCGCCTCCGTCTCGCCCCCGGCCCGGCCCCGCGCGGCCCCCGCACGCGCCGGTGACGGGCCCGTGCCTCCGCCATGCCCGTGCCGTGTACAGAAAAGTTCTGCACAGTGGAATGCGGGCGGCGTCCGTCGTGGTTGGAACCATCTAGGACGGAGACCGTCCCTTTTCCGCCATGCCCGGAGTGCCCGGAGCGCCCGAGCGAGAGGACCGCTCACGTGAGTCAGTACGTGTCCCGGCTCGGCGGCCTCGGCGGCCGGATCGCCGCCGGCCGCTCGACGTTCGCCGCCCCCCACCCGCCTCGGCTCCGGATCCCCGGGGGCCACCACCGCAAACCGCGCCGGGTGGCCATGCTCAGCGTGCACACCTCTCCCCTGCACCAGCCGGGCACCGGCGACGCGGGCGGGATGAACGTCTACATCGTGGAGCTGGCCCGCCGGCTGGCCGCGATCGGCATCGAGGTCGAGATCTTCACCCGGGCGACGGCGGGCGGGCTGCCCCCGGTGGTCGAGCTGGCGCCCGGTGTCCTCGTACGGCACGTGGACGCGGGCCCTTACGAGGGGCTCGCCAAGGAGGAGCTGCCGGCGCAGCTGTGCGCTTTCACGCACGGCGTGATGCAGGCCTGGGCGGGGCACCGGCCCGGCTACTACGACCTCGTCCACTCCCACTACTGGCTGTCGGGGCACGTCGGCTGGCTCGCCGCCGAGCGCTGGGGCGTGCCCCTCGTACACGCCATGCACACCATGGCGAAGGTCAAGAACGCGGCGCTGGCGGAGGGCGACACCCCCGAGCCGGCGGCCCGCGTGATCGGCGAGACCCAGATCGTGGCGGCCGCGGACCGGCTCATCGCCAACACGTCCGAGGAGGCCGACGAGCTCGTACGGCACTACGAGGCGGACCCGGGCAAGGTCGCGGTCGTCCACCCCGGGGTCAACCTGGACCGGTTCACGGTCGGCGACGGGCGGGCCGCGGCCCGGGCCCGGCTGGGGCTGCCGCAGGACGCGCTGATCCCGCTGTTCGCGGGGCGCATCCAGCCGCTGAAGGCCCCCGACGTACTGCTGAAGGCCGTCGCGGAGCTCGTCGCGCAGGATCCCTCGATGCGCAGGCGGCTGCTGGTGCCGGTGGTGGGCGGGCCCAGCGGCAGCGGCCTCGCCAAGCCGGAGGGCCTGCAGAAGCTGGCCGCCCGCCTCGGCATCGCCGACCTCGTGCGCTTCCAGCCGCCGGTGGACCAGGACCGGCTCGCCGACTGGTTCCGGGCGGCGTCCGTACTGGTCATGCCCTCGTACAGCGAGTCGTTCGGGCTGGTCGCCATAGAGGCGCAGGCGGCCGGCACCCCGGTGGTCGCGGCGGAGGTCGGCGGGCTGCCGGTGGCGGTCAACGACGGCGTCACGGGCTTCCTGGTCGCCGGGCACGACCCGGTCGACTACGCCACCGTGCTGCGCCGCTTCGCGGACGACCCGGCGCTGGCCGGGCGGATGGGCGCGGAGGCGGCCCGGCACGCGCAGTTCTTCGGCTGGGACACCGCCGCGAGCGGCACGGCCGACGTGTACACCGCGGCGATGCACGATCACCGCCGTCGCGTACGCTCGCTGCATGGCTGAGGCTGGGGTCACGCACGTCGAACGCGTCGAGCAGATCGCACGGATCGTCGAGAGCACGCTCGACGACGCCGAGCTGGAGTGGGAGCGCCCGGAGGCGGGCTCGTACGTCGTGAAGCTGCCGGGCACCCGGAAGCTGTCGACGACCTGCTCGCTGCTGATCGGCCGGCACTCGCTGTCCCTGAACGCCTTCGTGATCCGCCACCCGGACGAGAACGAGGCCGGCGTCCACCGCTGGCTGCTGGAGCGCAACCTGCGCCTGTACGGGGTGGGGTACGCCGTCGACCGGCTCGGTGACGTCTACCTGGTGGGCAAGCTGCCGCTGTCGGTGGTCACGCCGGAGGAGCTGGACCGGCTGCTGGGCTCGGTCCTGGAGGCCGCCGACGGAGCCTTCAACTCGCTGCTGGAGCTGGGCTTCGCGACGGCCATCCGCAAGGAGTACGCCTGGCGGGTCTCACGCGGCGAGTCGACCCGCAACCTGGACGCGTTCACACACCTGACGCAGCGCCCGTCCTGACGGGGGCCTCATCGGCGGCCGCCGTCCCGGCGGTCTCGACGGCCACCGGCTCGACCGTCCCCGGCTCGCAGACCACCGGCTCGGAGGCGGGCGACGGCGGCAGGTTGCGCATCAGGAGCCAGTAGCCCAGGCCCGCGACCGAGCCGAGGACGGCCGTCGAGCCCCACAGCCAGCCGGCGCCGAGGCGGTCGATCATCCCGCCCGCCATCAGCGGTGCGATCAGCGAGGCCACCGCCCAGGACATCGTGTAGACGCCCTGGTAGCGGCCGCGTCCGTGCACCGGGGAGAGGCGGACGACCAGGCCCATCTGGGTGGGGGAGTTCACGATCTCGGCCAGCGTCCACACGCACACCGTGAGCGCGTACACGGCGAGCGAGTCCGCGAAGGCCGTCAGCCCGAATCCGTACCCGGCGAGCAGGGCGGACACCACCAGCAGCCGCTGCGGGTCGCGGTGCTCGATGAAGCGGGTGACCGGGATCTGGAGGGCGACGATCAGCACGCCGTTGACGGCGATGACGAGCCCGTAGTCGGCGGGCGAGAAGCCGGCCGAGCCCATGGCCACGGGCAGGCCCACCGAGCCTTGGGTGAAGATCAGCGAGATCAGGAACGAGAGTCCGACGACACCCATGTAGCGGCCGTCGCGCAGCACCTCGCCGAGCCGGACGTCCGGCTCCTTGGCCGCCGCGCCCGCCGTCTTCTGCGGGCGGGACTCGGGCAGCTTCACGAAGACGATGACCGCGCACGCCAGCGTCAGGGCGGCCTCGCCGAGGAAGCCCGCGAGGTAGCTGTACTGGGCGATGAAGCCGGCGCCCGCGGCGCTGATCCCGAAGCCCAGGTTGATGGCCCAGTAGTTCAGCGCGAACGCCCGGACCCGGTCCTGCGGCCGCACGATGTCGGCCATCATCGCCTGCACCGCGGGCCGGGACGCGTTCGAGGCCATGCCGACCAGCAGGGCGACGCCGGCGATGGCCGCCGGGTGCTCCATGAAGCCGAGCAGCGCCACCGAGAACGCCGTCGAGGTCTGGGCGATCATCATCGTCGGGCGGCGCCCGAGCCGGTCCGTCATGACGCCCGCGACCAGCGAGGAGATGACCGCGCCCAGACCGTGCAGGGCGGCCACGAGTCCCGCGAAGGAGGCCGAATAGCCCCGGTCCAGGGTCAGGTACAACGCCATGAAGGTGGCGACGAAGGCCCCGAGCCGGTTGACGAGGGTGCTGGTCCACAGCCACCAGAACTCGCGGGGCAGGCCGGCGACGCTCTCGCGTGCGGCCCGCCGCAGACTGGCAACGGACATACGGAATCCCCCCGCGGAAGTAAGTGGTGCAGCAGCAGTCCGCACATTACGCCCGGGGGTCTGTCCACGCCACTGAATTGCCGCGTGCACGCCAGGTCCGGGGGGTGGACGCAGCGCGCGTCCGCTCGACCGCGTCCATTAGGCTCGGACACATGGCCGACGCACCGTACAAGCTGATCCTCCTCCGCCACGGCGAGAGCGAATGGAACGCGAAGAACCTGTTCACCGGCTGGGTGGACGTCAACCTCACCGAGAAGGGCGAGAAGGAGGCGGTCCGCGGCGGTGAGCTGCTGAAGGACGCCGGCCTGCTGCCCGATGTACTGCACACCTCCCTCCAGAAGCGCGCGATCCGCACCGCGCAGCTGGCGCTGGAGTCCGCCGACCGCCACTGGATCCCGGTCCACCGCTCCTGGCGCCTGAACGAGCGCCACTACGGCGCCCTCCAGGGCAAGGACAAGGCCCAGACGCTCGCCGAGTACGGCGAGGAGCAGTTCATGCTGTGGCGCCGCTCGTACGACACCCCGCCGCCGGCCCTCGCGGACGGCACGGAGTTCTCCCAGTCCGAGGACCCGCGCTACGCGTCGATCCCGCCGGAGCTGCGCCCGAACACCGAGTGCCTCAAGGACGTCGTCGTCCGCATGCTGCCGTACTGGTACGACGGCATCGTCCCGGACCTGCTGGCCGGCCGCACCGTCCTGGTCGCCGCCCACGGCAACTCGCTGCGCGCCCTGGTCAAGCACCTCGACGGCGTCTCCGACGAGGCCATCGCGGGCCTGAACATCCCCACGGGCATCCCGCTCGCCTACGAGCTGGACGAGAACTTCAAGCCCCTCACCCCGGGCGGCACCTACCTCGACCCGGACGCCGCGGCGGCCGCCATCGAGGCCGTCAAGAACCAGGGCAAGAAGTAAGCGGCGGGTAGCCCTCGCGCCTGACGCACGAAGAGGCCCCCGGCCTGCGGATATTCCGTGGGCGGGGGCTTCGGCGTTGGTTAGGTTGGGGGCATGAGCGTGCGTGTGGAGATCGTTACGCCGGCGAACGTGGACGCGGCGCTGGCGCTGCGGGTGCGGCCGGAGCAGGAGAAGAACGTGTCGCCGGTCGCGCACTCGCTGGCCGAGGCGTACGCGTGGGGGGAGACGGCCTGGCCGCGGCTGATCTTCGACGGGGAGCGGCTCGTCGGGTTCCTGATGGGGTTCATGGACATCCCGTGGAACCCGGAGAAGGACCCGGCGGACCGGCGCAGCGGGCTGTGGCGGCTGAACGTCTCCGCCGACGTGCAGGGGCGCGGGTACGGGCGGTTCGCGGTGGCCGCGGTCGCCGACGAGGTGCGCCGGCGCGGCGGCACCGAGCTGTTCACCACCTGGGAGCCGGGGCCGACCGGGCCCGGTGAGTTCTACCGCCGGCTCGGCTTCCGGGAGACCGGCGAGACCAGCGGCGGCCAGACCGTCGGCGTCCTGGAGGTCGGCGCGGCGAACGGCACCTAAGGGCGCCCGACGGTGAACGCGCCCTCGTGCCGAGGCGGTCCGGTGCGTTCAGCGCTTACGACGGCGAAGGGCCCGTCCGGACTTCCGGACGGGCCCTTCGCGTGCGCGCGGGCGGCGCCGTCAGCCGCCGCACTGGCACGGGGCGCCGGACTGGCAGCCGCAGCCGCAGCCCGAGCCGCATCCGCAGGCGGCGAGGAGCGGGAGCCGCAGCGCCTCGACGGGCTGCGGCTGGTCCTGCTCGGGGGTGATGGGGACGGGGGAATCGGCCATGGTTCCTCCTCGGAAGGCGTACGCGTCGTCGTACGGCCTTGCCCCATTCATGCCCAGCCTTCCGGGCGCGTCAACGGCGCATGGAGGCAGACCCGAAAGGACCGCCGCCCGGCCCGCACCGCCCGCCCCGGCCCGCGCCGGCGGTCAGACGTTCTCGACCGGCGCCTGCAGCTCGTCCGCGTGCTCGCCCGTCACCAGGTAGACCACGCGCTTGGCCACCGAGACCGCGTGGTCGGCGAAGCGCTCGTAGTAGCGGCCCAGCAGCGTCACGTCGACGGCCGTTTCGATGCCGTGCTTCCAGCGGTCGTCCATCAGGTGCTGGAAGAGCGCCCGGTGCAGCGTGTCCATCTCGTCGTCGTCCTGCTCCAGCTGGAGCGCCAGGTCCACGTCCTTGGTGATGATCACCTCGGCGGCCTTGGCCATCAGGCGCTGCGCGAGCTGGCCCATCTCCAGGATGGTGGCGGTGAGGTCGCGCGGCACCGCGGTGTCCGGGAAGCGCAGCCGGGCCAGCTTGGCCACGTGCTGGGCCAGGTCGCCGGAGCGCTCCAGGTCGGCGCTCATGCGCAGCGAGGTCACGACGATGCGCAGGTCGGTGGCGACGGGCTGCTGGCGGGCCAGCAGGGCGATGGCCCGGGCCTCCAGGTCGTGCTGCAGATCGTCGACCTTCTGGTCCGCGGCGATCACGTTCTCGGCAAGGCTCAGGTCGGCGTCGAGCATGGCCGTCGTGGCCCGCCCGATCGCCGAGCCGACGAGCCGGGCCATCTCGACCAGGGCATCGCCGATCGAGTCAAGTTCCTCGTGGTACGCGTCCCGCATGGGTGTCCCTCTCTGTCTCTGCCGGGGCCCGGTCCTGTTCCGCGCCGGTGGCCGGGGGGCTCGGACCCCCACGCTCCCACGGTGCGTGGGCCACGCGTCGGACTCCGGCACCACAAGTGAATCAACACAGTCGCCACGGTGAACTCTGGGCGACGACTGTTCGAGGTGCCACCCGATCGGCTGTGGAAGTGGCGTCCGGCCTGCTTAACCTGGATCCATGGACGTGAACGCGGCGGTCGCCGCAGCGGCAGCGATCGCCGGGTTGTGCACCGGTGTCATCGCCATGCTGGCGTTCCGCTGGAGCGAGCGCGACCAGGCCCGCCCCACGCGGAGCGCCATGCGCCCCGACATCAACGCGGTCCTGCCGCCCGGCGTGGACACGGTGCTCTCCGTGCTCCGCTCCTCGGCGGTGGTGCTGGACGAGGGCGACAGCGTCGTCAAGGCGAGCTCCGCCGCCTACGCCCTCGGACTGGTCCGCGGCGGGAAGCTCGCCGTGGAGCCCATGCTCCACATGGCGCGCGACACCCGCAGGGACGGCGAGATACGGCAGGTCGAACTGGACCTGCCACGGCGCGGCACCGGCCGCGGCGAGGCCCTCGCGGTCTCCGCGCGGGTCGCCCCGCTCGGCTCCCGGCTGGTCCTGCTGCTGGTCGAGGACCTCACCGAGGCCCGCCGCATCGAGGCCGTCCGCCGCGACTTCGTGGCGAACGTGTCCCACGAGCTGAAGACCCCGGTGGGCGCGCTCTCGCTGCTCTCCGAGGCCGTCATGGACGCCTCGGACGACCCGGAGGCCGTCATCCGCTTCGCCGGCCGCATGCAGATCGAGGCGACCCGCCTCACCAATCTGGTCCAGGAGCTCATCGACCTTTCCCGGGTGCAGAACGACGACCCGCTGGAGGACGCCGAGCCGGTCCGGGTGGACACCCTGGTCGCCGAGGCCATAGACCGCTGCCGGCACACCGCGTCGACCAAGCAGATCACCATGGCCGCCGGAGGCACCGCCGACCTGCGAGTCTGGGGGAACCGCGGCCAGCTGGCCGCCGCCCTCGGCAACCTCGTGGAGAACGCCGTGAACTACAGCCCGGCCCGCACCAGGGTCGGCATCGCCGCCCGCCGGGTCGCCGCACCCGGCGGGGACTTCATCGAGATAGCCGTCACCGACCAGGGCATCGGCATCCCGGAGAAGGACCGCGAGCGCATCTTCGAGCGCTTCTACCGCGTGGACCCGGCCCGCTCCCGCGCCACCGGCGGCACGGGCCTGGGACTCGCCATCGTGAAGCACGTGGCCGCCTCGCACGGCGGCGAGGTCACGGTGTGGAGCTCCGAGGGCCAGGGCTCCACCTTCACCCTGCGACTGCCGGAGGCGGCGGCTCCGCGCGGGCGTAGCCTCGACGCGTACGGCACTCCTCGCGGCACCGAGATCCACGGCTCCGACGGCCCGGGCGCGAACGGCGCCTCGGGCCCGCATTCCGGAACGGCCACCACCGCTCGCTCCGTGCTTGAAACCGAACCTGCCATTCCTGCCCCGGAGGTCCTTCCGTGACCCGAGTGCTCGTCGTCGAGGATGAGGAATCCTTCAGCGACGCCCTGTCCTACATGCTCCGCAAGGAAGGCTTCGAGGTCGCGATCGCCGCGACCGGGCCCGACGGGCTCGACGAGTTCGAGCGCAACGGCGCCGACCTCGTCCTCCTCGACCTGATGCTGCCGGGGCTGCCCGGCACCGAGGTGTGCCGTCAGCTGCGCGGCCGCTCGAACGTGCCGGTCATCATGGTGACCGCCAAGGACAGCGAGATCGACAAGGTCGTCGGGCTGGAGATAGGAGCCGACGACTACGTGACGAAGCCCTTCTCCTCGCGGGAGCTGGTCGCCCGCATCCGCGCGGTGCTGCGCCGCCGCGGTGAGCCGGAGGAGGTCACCCCCGCGGCCCTGGAGGCGGGCCCGGTCCGCATGGACGTGGACCGGCACGTGGTCACCGTCGCGGGCGCCAAGATCGACCTCCCGCTGAAGGAGTTCGACCTGCTGGAGATGCTGCTGCGCAACGCGGGCCGCGTGCTGACCCGCATGCAGCTCATCGACCGGGTGTGGGGTGCGGACTACGTCGGCGACACCAAGACCCTCGACGTGCACGTGAAGCGCCTGCGCGCCAAGATCGAGCCGGACCCGGGCGCCCCGCGCTACCTGGTCACGGTCCGCGGCCTCGGCTACAAGTTCGAGCCGTAAAGAGCATCCGGAGCACCTCGGAGAGCCGCTGGAGGCATCGGTTCTCCCGAGGTGCCCACGCAGGGCACTCACGCGCGGAGGGCCCCACCCGATCCCGGGTGGGGCCCTCCGCGCGTGTCGGCGCCGTGGACGGCGCCGCGGGTCAGTGGCCCGCGCCGTGCGACGGCGAGCCGGTGCCGGACGGGGTGCCCGAGGCGTGGCCCGACGGGGTGCCCGAGGGGTCGCCGGACGGGGTGCCGGACGGCTTGCCGGAGGGGGTGCCCGACGGGCCCGGGGCGGCCGGGACCTCGGTCGGGCCGAACTCCTTGAAGTAGCTCGTGGCCGGCACGACGAACGCTTCGAGCTTGACGTCGCCGGTCTTGCTCAGCTGGAAGACGACCGCCTGGGCGTCGCCGTCCTTGACGGCGTCGTGGCCGTTGTCGATGACGGCGGAGGCGTTGCCCTTGCCGCCGAGGACCAGCGAGCCGCCGGCGGGCACGGTGATCTTGCCCGAGCCCGTGGCGGGCTTCAGCTTCACGGTGCCGCTGCCGCCGGGCAGCGTGATGGCGTCGAGGGTCTGGGGCGTCAGGCCGGCGTTGAAGAGGGTCGCGGAGACCACGGCCGGTCCCTTCGCCTCCTTCTCGGGCTGCGTGATGACCAGCGCGTTCTGGATCTTGATGTCGCCCTTGGTGACGGCCGCGTTGTCCGGCTTGATCTCCAGGGTCTGCGCGTCGTTGCCCGCGCCGCAGGCGGCGAGCGATCCGATCGAGAACACGATGGCGGCGGCGGCAACGGCGCCGCGTCGAAGGGTCCGGCTCACGGCGGCGGCATCTCCTAGGACGGTACGTACGGGACGGAAGCGGTTCGGGGGCTCCGCCTGGCGAGGTAAAGCCGCCCTAAGGGTGTGTCAGCGGGCTTAGGTTACCGAGCCGCCGCCCCGGCCCCGCACCCGACCCTCCGCGCGGTGCCGCCCGCCTGCGGCCGGCCCCCGCGATCTTGCAATGCGGCGGCTGTTAGCCGTGTGGTTACGCGTGCCGATACCCGGCCGTTCACATATCGCGCACATTCCGGCCGTGATCAATTTCCCGCCACTTCGCATCGGCTTCCGGGGGCTTCCCGTACCGCTTCACCGGAAC
The DNA here is from genome assembly GCF_036194065.1 of Streptomyces sp. NBC_00239. Classification (NCBI taxonomy): domain Bacteria; kingdom Bacillati; phylum Actinomycetota; class Actinomycetes; order Kitasatosporales; family Streptomycetaceae; genus Streptomyces; species Streptomyces sp. NBC_00239. The sequence continues at coordinate 4,507,373 of NZ_CP108095.1, forward strand.
GCTCCGCCGGCGCTTCCGAGGCGGGTTCCGGCGCCGGTTCCGGGCGGGTCCCTATTCCGGCGGACCCGGATCGAAGATCAATTCCAGGATTGGGCCGGAAGGCGATCCGTACGGGCGGTCGCCAGTCGAACGGAGTAGTTCAGTTTTTCCTCTTGGAACCCGGCAAAACGGGACGTACGTCACAGTGCCGGTGTCACCCGGGAGAGGTAACGTGGCAGTTTCGCCCCGTGCCGGCAGCCGCTCCCACCTGCGAATACCCCCCTCCGGATGCCCCGCGCAGCACGTCCGTGTCGTGGTTGTCAAGCCCCGAGATAGGCCCTGACCTGCGAAAACGCCATTCATAACAGTCAGTTCTCGTGTTACCCTGGATAGCCACGGAAGGGGTACCTGTCACATGACGTTCAAGGTTGGCGACACCGTGGTCTATCCCCATCACGGGGCCGCGCTGATCGAGGCCATCGAAACTCGCCAGATCAAAGGCGTGGACAAGACCTACTTGGTGCTCAAGGTCGCCCAGGGCGACCTGACAGTTCGTGTGCCTGCGGACAATGCGGAGTTCGTCGGCGTTCGCGATGTAGTCGGCCAGGACGGGCTGGACCGGGTCTTCGAGGTGCTGCGTGCACCGTACGCCGAGGAGCCGACGAACTGGTCTCGTCGCTACAAGGCAAATCTGGAAAAGCTCGCGTCGGGCGATGTCATCAAGGTTGCGGAAGTCGTCCGTGACCTGTGGCGTCGTGAGCGCGAGCGCGGGCTGTCCGCGGGCGAGAAGCGCATGCTCGCGAAGGCGCGCCAGATCCTGGTGAGCGAACTCGCGCTCGCCGAGAACACCAACGAGGACAAGGCCGAGGCCCTCCTCGACGAGGTCCTCGCGTCCTGACGCGAGTGCACTCAACAGTCGTGCCGCGGTGCCCGATGACACGCCTCCCCGCATAGGGAGGCGTCGTTGCCGGGCGCTGCGGCATGTCTGGCTTCAGCACGCCCGTACCTGCGCCCGCCCCGCCGGCAGGCCCGCTGTCGCCTCCTGTCCGACCCGCGCGCACCCGCCTCGTGCGCGCACAGCCCGCACCCTCGGCGTGCCGGGCCCGGACAGCCGACCCGACCGGTCGTCACGGAAAGGGCCCCGGTCGCGGCATCGTGCCCGGCACTTCCCCCAGCCTTCGGCCGGAGGTACCCCCGGGGCCATACCCACGTCGGCCGAAGACACAAACCTGGCCGACCCCGATGTCATTGCCCGGAGCTCCCGATGTCTGACGAATCGCGCCCGTTCCGCACCGCCGCGGTGATCCCCGCCGCCGGCCGCGGACTCCGCCTCGGCCCCGGCGCCCCCAAAGCGCTGCGCACCCTGGGCGGCACCCCCATGCTGATCCACGCCGTCCGCGCCATGGCCCGCTCCCGGGCCGTCTCGCTGGTCGTCGTGGTGGCCCCGCCGGACGGCGCGGCCGAGGTCAGGCACCTCCTCGACGAGCACGCCCTGCCCGACCGCACCGACATCGTGGTCGTCCCCGGCGGCGAGACCCGCCAGGAGTCGGTACGGGCCGGGCTGGCGGCGCTCCCCGAGGGCGTCACCGCCGTCCTGATCCACGACGCGGCCCGCCCGCTGGTCCCCGTCGAGACCGTGGACTCGGTCGTCGAGGCCGTCCGCGACGGCGCGCCCGCCGTGGTTCCCGCGCTGCCCGTCACCGACACCGTCAAGGAGGTCGACCCGCAGCCCGGCGGCGCCCCCGAGCCGGTGGTCGCCACCCCCGTACGCGCCCGGCTGCGCGCCGTGCAGACCCCGCAGGGCTTCGACCTCGCGACCCTCGTACGCGCCCACGAGAGCATCGCCGTCAACGGCGAGGGCGCCACCGACGACGCCGGCATGGTGGAACAGCTCGGCGTCCCCGTCGTCCTCGTGCCCGGGCACGAGGAGGCCTTCAAGGTCACCCGTCCGCTGGACCTCGTACTCGCCGAGGCCGTACTCGCCCGCAGGAGGGCCACCGATGCCTACTGAGCCGCTCATTCCCCTCGTCGGCATCGGCACCGACGTGCACGCCTTCGAGGAAGGCCGCGAGCTGTGGTGCGCGGGCCTGCTGTGGGACGAGGACGCGAGCGGCGGCTACGGGCTCGCCGGGCACTCCGACGGCGACGTCGCGGCGCACGCCGCCTGCGACGCGCTGTTCTCCGCGGCGGGCGTCGGCGACCTCGGCGCGCACTTCGGCACCTCCCGCCCCGAGTGGTCCGGCGCCTCCGGCGTCACCCTCCTGGCCGAGGCCGCCCGGATCGTGCGCGCCGCCGGCTTCCAGATCGGCAACGTGTCCGTGCAGGTCATCGGCGTACGCCCGAAGGTCGGCAAGCGGCGCGAGGAAGCACAGAAGGCGCTGAGCGAGGCCGCGGGCGCCCCCGTGTCCGTCTCCGGCACCACCACCGACGGGCTGGGCCTGACCGGCCGCGCCGAGGGCCTCGCGGCCATCGCCACCGCGCTGGTGTACCGGGTCCCCTCCGTCTGACCGGCACGCCGGGCGGCCCGTCCCGGTGCCGGGCGCGGCCGCGCTCACGGCGGCAGGCCAAGCGGCACTTAGGCAACAAAGCGCCCCGCGTCCCCGAAAGGGTCGCGGGGCACTGCCACAGGCGCACTACCCTAGTTGCCGTGACTATTCGCCTGTACGACACCAGCGCCCGGCAGATCCGCGACTTCACCCCGCTCGCGCCGGGCTGCGTCTCGATCTACCTCTGTGGCGCGACCGTGCAGGCCGCCCCGCACATCGGGCACATCCGGTCCGGCCTGAACTTCGACATCATGCGCCGCTGGTTCGCGTACCGCGGCTACGACGTCACCTTCATCCGCAACGTCACGGACATCGACGACAAGATCATCCGGAAGGCCGTCGACCAGGGCCGCCCGTGGTGGTCGATCGGTTTCGAGAACGAGCGCGCCTTCAACGACGGCTACACCGCCCTCGGTTGCCTGCCGCCCACCTACGAGCCCCGCGCCACCGGCCACATCACCGAGATGATCGAGATGATGCGCGGCCTGATCGAGCGCGGCCACGCGTACGAGGCCGACGGCAGCGTCTACTTCGACGTGCGGTCCTTCCCCGAGTACCTGGCGCTGTCCAACCAGGAGCTCGACAACCTCCAGCAGCCCTCCGAGGAGGGCATCACCGGCAAGCGCGACCCCCGCGACTTCGCCATGTGGAAGGCCAGCAAGCCCGGCGAGCCCGACTGGGAGACCCCGTGGGGCCGCGGCCGTCCCGGCTGGCACCTGGAGTGCTCCGCGATGGCCCACAAGTACCTGGGCAGCGCCTTCGACATCCACGGCGGCGGGCTCGACCTGATCTTCCCGCACCACGAGAACGAGATCGCCCAGGCCAAGGCCTACGGGGACGACTTCGCGAACTTCTGGGTCCACAACGCGTGGGTCACGCTTTCGGGCGAGAAGATGTCCAAGTCCCTGGGCAACTCGGTGCTCGTCTCCGAGATGGTCAAGCAGTGGCGCCCCATCGTGCTGCGCTACTACCTCGGCACCCCGCACTACCGCTCGATGATCGAGTACAGCACGGAGGCCCTGCGCGAGGCGGAGTCCGCCTTCGCCCGCATCGAGGGCTTCTGCCAGCGCGTCGTGGAGAAGGCCGGCAAGCCGGTCGAGCCCGCCGCCGAGGTGCCCCTCGCGTTCGCCGAGGCCATGGACGACGACCTCGGCGTCCCGCAGGCGCTGGCGATCATCCACACCACCGTCCGCCAGGGCAACAGCGCGCTGGCCGCCGACGACAAGGAAGCCGCCGTCGCCCGCCTCGCCGAGGTGCGCGCGATGCTCGGCGTCCTCGGCCTCGACCCGTTCGACCCGCAGTGGGCCGGCCCCGACAGCGACCGCGGCGAGGAACTGCACGGCGCCGTCGACACCCTCGTACGGCTGGTCCTCGACCAGCGCGAGGCCGCCCGCACCCGCAAGGACTGGGCCACCGCGGACGCCATCCGCGACCAGCTGCAGCAGTCGGGCCTGGTCATCGAGGACAGCCCGGCCGGACCGCGCTGGACGCTCGGCCCCCGCTGATCCGGGCCCGCTCGGACCAGCCATGTTGTGCCGCCCGGCGTTCCGGGCGGCACACTCTTCATACGTACATATCGCAGCACCAACGAAAACAGGTAGAGGTCATGGCCGGGAACAGCCAGCGCAGGAACCGCCGCACGTCCAACAAGAAGGGCGCCACGATCGGCAGCGGTGGCCAGCGGCGCAAGGGTCTGGAAGGCAAGGGCCCCACCCCGAAGGCCGAGGACCGCAAGAAGCACAAGGCGAACCGCATCGCGAACGCCATGGCCCGACAGGCCGCCAAGCGCCGCCCCGCGCCCCGCCGCGGCGGCCCCAAGGGCCAGAGCGAGATGGTCGTCGGCCGCAACTCGGTCTTCGAGGCACTGCGCGACGGCGTGCCCGCCACCACGCTCTACATCCAGCAGTTCATCGACAACGACGAGCGCGTCCGCGAAGCCCTCCAGCTCGCGGCCGAGCGCGGCAACATCAACCTGATGGAAGCCCCGCGCCCCGAGCTCGACCGCATGACCAACGGGCTCAACCACCAGGGCATGGTCCTCCAGGTGCCGCCGTACGAGTACGCGCACCCCGAGGACCTCACCGCCGAGGCCTACGACGCGGGCAGGGACCCGCTGATCGTCGCCCTCGACGGAGTCACCGACCCGCGCAACCTGGGCGCCATCGTCCGCTCCGTCTCCGCCTTCGGCGGGCACGGCGTGGTCATCCCCGAGCGCCGCGCCGCCGGCATGACCGCGGGCGCGTGGAAGACCTCCGCGGGCACCGCCGCCCGCACCCCGGTGGCCCGCGTCACCAACCTGACCCGCGCCCTCCAGGACTACAAGAAGGCCGGCATCACGGTCGTCGGCCTCGCGGCCGAGGGCACGCACGAGGTCCAGGACCTGGAGGCCCTCGGCGGCCCCGTCGTCATCGTCGTCGGCAGCGAGGGCAAGGGCCTGGGCCGCCTCGTCGGCGAAACCTGCGACTACCTCGTCCGCATCCCGATGCCGGGCGGCGCCGAGTCCCTCAACGCCGGCGTCGCCGCAGGCGTGGTCCTCTACGAAGCCGCCCGCCGCCGCGCCTGACCCGGCCGCCGCAGCCCCGCGCACACCCGTGCGCGGGCCTGCCGCGCTCGCGTGCGAGCGCACGGACCTCCTCGCCGGCCGGTCAGCCCCCGGCCGGCGAGGGATCAGGGCCCTGCCGGTCCCCTCCTCGGGACCTGCCCTCAGGACCCGCCTTCAGGACTGCCCTCGGGGCTGGCCAGCCCCGCCAGGCGGGCACGCATCAGCACCGCGATCGTGAAGCCGTCCGTGATGCGGCCGTCGCCGACCATCGCCTCCGCCTCCGCGAACGGCACCGCCACCGCCGACCGGATCCCCTCGCCCGTCGCGAGCCGCCCCACCACGTCGATGCGTGCGGCGAACAGCAGGGCTGCGTCACCCGCCATCCCGGTATCCGGATACAGCTCGCCCAGCGGGACCAGCTCCAGCACCCGGGCCCCGATCTCCTCGGCCAGCTCCTTCGCCGCATTCGCCGCGTCCCCGACACCGGGAGTACCGGCCCCCCGCGGAACCTCCCAGTGCCACGACCGCGTCGCGTGCCGGAAGTGCTCGATCAGCACCACCTGCCCGTCCAGCAGCGGCAGCACCACCGACCCGGCCTCCGCCGTCGCCCCCAGGGCCCGGATGTACGTCCCCTCCCGGCCGTCCGGAAAGCGCACCGGATCGCGCAGCAGGATCACGTACGGGTCCTGGTACAGCACCCCGCCCGCAGCCGCCAGCGCGTCCGGGTCGGACAGGATCTCGATCCCGTCCGGCTCGTTGCGGAACAGCTCCGGCCGCTGCGCGCGCAGCGCCTCGTACCGCTCGATGCCGTCCATCGTCCGCCCCCGTCGTGTCCGTCGTACCTGTGGTGTCGGTGCCGCCGTGCCCGGCGCCGTCTACGCAGTCGGCTGCTGGTCGGCCTGCGCCTGCCGGCCGGGCGCGGCCGCGCCCGTCTCGACGACCCGGCGCCCGTGCGTCCGCAGGATCTCGTCCCAGTCCCTCTTCAGGCTGCCCAGCCGCCGGGTGGGAAATGTCAGCGAGTGCCCCAGGCCGCCGCGCTGCCGCCGGCCCTTGAGGTCGCGGAACTCCAGCCGCATGGTCAGGGTCCCGGCCACCGCCCCCAGCAGCTGGATCGACCCGGACAGGTACGAGACCTCCTCGCCCGCCGCGAGCTGAAGGGACACACCCGCCGACTCGATCACCAGCACGCTCACGATCTCCCGCTGGAGCCCGGTGCGCGAGGAGCTGCCCTTGCGGGCGGCGCGCAGCATCTGCGCGTGCCGGCGGGCGATCTCGGAGGTGCCGGCGGCGAACTCCTCGGGGGTCGGCGTCCGCCCGTCCCGGAAGCCCTGGCGGACGAGGGAGTCCAGCGCGTCGATGTACGCCCGCCACTCCTCGGTGCGCCGCAGCCGCGTGATGTCGTCGAGGGACAGCCCGGCGTACGAGTTGGGACCGTCGACCGCCCGGTGCAGGTCGTCCGCGAACAGGCCGCGCAGCAGTCTGGAGACCGTGCCGGGGTCCTGGTCGGAACCGCTGCCCTCCCGGCTCTTCTCCTCCTGCAGCGCCGTGCGGCGGGGAGAGTCGGGCGGGGTCAGCGGGGTGGGGCTGTCGGCGATCATCGGCACGCCGATGTTGTAGAGCAGGTCGATCAACTGCTTCGCGTGCACGATGTGTTCGCCGTCGCGCAGCAGCATCTGATGGGTCTCGGTGCCCGGCCGGGTGATGAACTCCTTGTAGAGGGCGTTGCGGGTCACCGGCGCGTCCGGGTCCTGCTGCAGGGCCCACGTGCTGATGTCCTTGAGGATGCCCGCCCTCATCGCGGCCGCCTGCTCCTGCGGGATCCCCAGGTCCCGTGCCAGTCGCGGGACCTGGAGCCGCAGGAGCGGCAGCAGCCCCTTGGAGAAGAACTGCGACACGCTCACCGCCGCGTCGGCGTTCCGCTCGTCGTCCCAGTCGAAGCGCACCAACCCCGGATCGGACTCGTCGCCGACCATCCGCGACCAGGCCTGGTGCACGGAGCGGTCGTACCCCCACTGGTACTCGGTGGCAGCGGACCGCTCCGTGTACAGGTACGGCACCAGCGCCCGCGAGTTGAGCAGCTTCGCGAAGGCCGCGTACTCGGCCGCGTCCGCGGTCGGCAGGTAATTCGCGTAGATCGCCTCGTTGTTGAGGAGGAAGGCGCGGTTCACCACCAGGGTGCCGCTGTTGACCAGCGCGCGGCGGAATTCGGCGCTCGCGGCGGCCACGGCGGCGGGCGGCGTGCCGGCGACCGCGCCCGCCCGCTGCCGGTCCGCGGCCAGTTCGGCCGGCAGCCACTGGTTGTCCAGCGCCTGCGCCATCACCGGGTAGTCGGTGAGATCGGCGAACACGAGCTGGTTGTGCGCCCGGTCCGGCCGATCGCTCGGGCTGCTGTTCATGTCGGGCCCCCCTGACGGAACTGAACTACCTTGATACTCAGATCACCTGACGAATCATTACGAACATTGGTTCCGGCCCGTCCAGCCTCCGCCCGTGCTGGCCGGAATTGACGGGTCTCGGACACACAGCCGCTGTCAAGGCAGTGTCCTAAACACTCGTCACTCGGTTAGATGAGTGTGGACACCAGAACGCCCAGGTTCGACGACCAGCCCGCGCTGAGCATGGTGAAGGTGCCGTGCGACCCGGCGCAGGTCATCGTCAACCACGCCAGCTTCCGCGTGCAGCTCGCCGCCACCTCCCGACGGCCCGCGCCCCCCGCCGGTCCGCTCCGGGTCCCCGCGCTGAGCGGCGCCGCGGCCGTGGCCGGGGCCTCGGTCCGGACCCGCCGCCGGACCCCCGTGGTGTGGAGCGGCAAGTCGCCCGACGGCGCCGCCACCGGCGGCCTGCTGCAGGCCGTACGCGAAGCCGGCCAGGGCCACCCCCCCTACGGCGCCGACCCCTCGGACGGCGGCAGCACCCAGGTCATCCCCCGGATCGGGCTGGTCGAGGACACCATGCCCACCCCCACCGTCATCGGGCAGCGCGGCCCACGTGACGAGGACACCCAACTCATCTCCCCCGTAAGGGACTTCGGCGGCGGATACGGGGGCCGTGGCGGGTACGACGGCTACGGGCCGGCGCACGACGAGCTCGGCGCGGCGGGCGCCGCCCACGCGGCCGCCGCCCGCCGACCCGCCGGCCAGGACGCAGACCGCCAGGGCTACTACCCCGGCCGCCGCATGAACCTCGGCGTCGTGCTGCTCCCGCTGCGCGTCTTCCTCGGCTTCATCTCCATCTACGCCGGCATGGGCAAGCTCTGCGACCCCGTCTACTTCGACGGCGGCGAACGCGGCTCCATGGTCACCTGGCTGCGCACCCTGCACCCGTGGGCGCTCGCCGAACCGCTGCGCGACTTCGCGCTCTCACACCCGGTCGGCGCCGGTCTGACCGTCGCGTTCCTCCAGGTCATCGTCGGTGTGCTCACCGTCTTCGGCCTGTGGCAGCGGTTCGCCGCCTGCTTCGGGGCGCTGCTGTCCGCCGCGCTCCTGATGACGGTGAGCTGGAAGACGGTCCCCGCCTACGACGCGCCCGACATCATCTACCTCGCCGCCTGGAGCCCGCTGATCATCGCGGGCGCCCCTGTCTACTCCATCGACGGCCGGCTCGCGGGCGAGGCCTGGCGCACGCTGGGCCCCCGTTCCGAGATCTGGGCCCTGCGCCGGCGGGTGCTGCGGCGCGGCGCGATGGTCGCGACCGTCGTCGTCGGCCTGACCCTGCTCCTCGGCTCGGTGCTCGGCGGCGCGGTCCGCTCCACCACCGTGGTCACCGTGCCCGGCCCGGGCGATGCCCCCAGCAACTACCTGCCCGGCCAGCCGCTCCCGCAGGAGCGGGCCACCACGTCCCGCACGCCGGCCGGGAAGACCGCACGGCCCGCCGCGAAGCCCGCAGGGCCCGCCACGGCGGCCTCCACCCCGCCCGCCGGGCTGCGCACCACCCCCGACCGGACCCGGTCGACGGGCACCGGCGGCGCCGAGTCCCCGACCGCGACCCGCGGCAGTGGCAGCGGCAGCGGCGAGGCGACCACCCCCCGCCAGAACACCCCGCAGCCGCCGCCGTCCACCTCGGGCGGTCCGACCTCCTCCGGCGGCACCACCGGCGGTGGCGGTACCGGTGGCGGCACCACCGAGCCGGAGCGCAAGCCCGGTCTGGTCGGCGGCCTCCTCGGCTGAGCCGTCCGGCGGGAACGTACGAAGGGCCCGGCGCGCACCCCGCGCGCCGGGCCCTTCCGCTTGGCCGGCCAGCTCCAGCCTCGCCGGCGCCCTGGCGGCACATCCCGCCCGGCGGGCAATTTCCAGCCTCGCCGGTGCCCGGACGGCACACCCCGCCCCGCCGGCAACCTCCAGCCTCGCCGGTGCCCTGGGGCGCGACTTCCAGCCTCGCCGGCGTTTGAGGCGCGGGGTTTGGGGCGGAGCCCCAACGGACAACCCGGCTGGCGCCGGGCACCGGGCTCTGCCCGGACCCGCTCCTCAAGCGCCGGAGGGGCTGAAGGGGTTGCGGGGTTGGCGGGCTCTGCCCGGACCCGCTCCTCAAGCGCCGGAGGGGCTGAAGGTGCGCGGGGTCAAGCGCCGGAGGGCTAAAGGTGCGCGGGGTCAAACGCCGGAGGGCTAAAGGTGCGCGGGGTCAAACGCCGGAAGGGCTGAGGGGGCGCAGGGTCTAGCGCCGGAGGGGCTGGAGGGTGCGCGGGGTTGCCGGGCTCCGCCCGGGCCCGCTCCGCGGCGTCAGACGGCCCTCTGCGCGGCCAGTTCCTTCGCCGCCTCGGTCAGATCCTTCGCGGTGTCGATCGCCCGCCAGTAGGCCCCCTGGGGCAACGGGAAGCCGGCCAGGCGGCGTTCGCGGGCGAGCCGCGGGAACGTGGTGCGCTCGTGGTCACCGAGATCGGGCAGCAGCGACGCGAACTCCTCGGAGAACACGTACACACCGGCGTTGATCAGATAAGGCGACGGCGGGGACTCGATGAAGTCCAGGACGTGCCCGAACTCGTTGGTCTCCACGGCCCCCCAGGGGATCCGCGGCCGGGCCAGCGCCAGGGTCGCGGTCGCACCGCGCTCCTCGTGGAAGGCGGCCATCTCGCGCAGCGAGAAGCGCGTCCAGATGTCGCCGTTCGTCGCGTACCAGGGGCGGTCGGGGTGCGGCAGGTGCGCGGCCGCGTACTTCAGGCCGCCGCCGCGGCCGAGCGGCTCGGTCTCGACGACGGTCGTGACGCGCAGCGGCAGGTCGGCCTTGGCCAGCCAGTCCTGGAGGACCTCGGCGAGGTGGCCGCAGGAGACGACGGCGTCGGTGACGCCCTCGGCCGCCAGCCAGGCCAGCTGGTGGCCGATGATCGGGACCCCGGTGCCGGGGATCTCCACCATCGGCTTCGGACGGTCGTCGGTGTACGGGCGCAGCCGCGAACCCTGGCCGCCCGCCAGGACCACGGCCTGGGTGGGGGCGGCCGGGAACGCGGCCGCGGGGTTTGCCGGAGCTGTCGAGGAGGGGTGGTCTGGCGTCATGCACCGCAGCCTATGCGCGGTGCGCGGCGCGCGGCGGTCAGCCGAAGGAGGCCACCCCGGAGGCGAAGGCCGTGTCGCAGGCGGGCCGGGCGTACGTCTGGGCCTTCGTCGGCCCGTACAGGTCGGCGGCCGCGCGGCCGAGAGCCTTGGCGATCTGGCCGCAGTAGCCGGCCAGGGAGGGCCTGCGGTCGACCTCCTGCTGGAGGTGGGTCAGGACGACCCCGGGGTCCTTCTTCTCCTGGAGCTCGCCGAGCAGCTTGTCGCGCAGCAGCTCGTGCGGGGCGCGGACCTTGGCGGGTACGGACACGTCCTCGGCGGCTGCGGTGAGGACCTGGGACGAGGAGGTGTCGGCCCAGGGGACCATGGTGACCGCGAGGGTCCCGGAGAGCACCAGGACGACGGGCAGGACCAGGGCGAGCGATCGGCCGATACGGCGGGCAGTGTGGGTCACGAGGGCGAGAGTAGCGCTCGGTGAAGATTTGGCGACATTTAGTCACCCTGTCGGGGGACGGTTCGACGTGGTTTTTCGAATGGGGTGTTGACGTACACCGCTCGAAATGACCGTTGTGCCGGGGTATTTGTCACACTGGCCCCCTGCCGACGGCAGGGGGCCAGTGCGTACTGCGGGCGGTACGGCGTCAGTCGGCGAGGCGCTCGCCGGTGGACGTCGAGAACACGTGGAGCTCGCCGGTGCGCGGGACCACGTGCAGCGTGGAGCCCTTCTCCGGGACCTGGCGGCCGTTCACGCGGACCACGAGGTCCTGCGTGGTGCCGGAGACGTCGGTGGTGCCGTACACGTATCCGTCGGCGCCGAGTTCCTCCACGACGTTGACGGTGACGGCGAGGCCGCCGTCCTCGACGAGGTCGAAGTGCTCGGGGCGGACGCCGACGGTGACCGTGCGGTCGCCCTTGTCGGCGGCGGCCGACAGCGCCTCGCGGGACACCGGGACGACGCTGTCGCCGAACTTCACGCCGCCGTCGGCGATCGGGACCTCGACCAGGTTCATGGCGGGGGAGCCGATGAAGCCGGCGACGAAGAGGTTGGCCGGGCGGTCGTACATGTTCCGCGGGGTGTCGACCTGCTGGAGCAGGCCGTCCTTCAGCACGGCCACGCGGTCGCCCATCGTCATGGCCTCGACCTGGTCGTGGGTGACGTAGACGGTGGTGATGCCGAGGCGGCGCTGGAGCCCGGCGATCTGCGTACGGGTGGACACGCGGAGCTTGGCGTCCAGGTTGGACAGCGGCTCGTCCATGAGGAAGACCTGCGGCTGGCGCACGATCGCGCGGCCCATGGCGACGCGCTGGCGCTGGCCGCCGGACAGCGCCTTCGGCTTGCGGTCCAGGTACTGGGTCAGGTCGAGGATCTTGGCCGCCTCCTCCACCTTCTGGCGGATGGTGGCCTTGTCGACGCCGGCGATCTTGAGCGCGAAGCCCATGTTGTCGGCGACGGACATGTGCGGGTACAGCGCGTAGTTCTGGAACACCATCGCGATGTCCCGGTCCTTCGGCGGCAGGTGCGTGACGTCGCGGTCACCGATGCGGATGGCGCCGCCGTTGACGTCCTCCAGGCCGGCGAGCATGCGCAGCGAGGTCGACTTGCCGCAGCCGGACGGGCCGACGAGTACGAGGAACTCGCCGTGCTCGATGTGCAGGTCCAGCGCGTCGACGGCGGGCTTGTCGGAGCCCGGGTAAAGCCGGGTCGCGCCGTCAAAGGTCACAGAAGCCATGGTGAATGAACCCCTTCTACCGGCAGGAACGTGCCGGACGATCCGAGTGGAAGGAAGATGTTGTCTAGTCCACCAAGGTGGACTTCCCGGGCACGCTACCCGGCGATTCCGCTCCTGTCAGTAGCCCGGGGCCCGGATCTTCCTCACGCGGGCCGCTGCGGCGGGCGCGGCGGGAGTGGCAAAGTGCTTCGCTGCCCGCGGTGGCGGCTGTGTACAGTGAAGGCGGTCCGCGCGCCGTAGCCGGCGCGTGGCGATCTGCCTCCTTAGCTCAGTCCGGCCAGAGCAACGCACTTGTAATGCGTAGGTCGTCGGTTCGAATCCGACAGGGGGCCCAAATCCCAGCTCAGCGGCTCGTTGACTTGCGGGATTCGAACGAAGCGAAGGGCTCCGGGTGATCACCCGGAGCCCTTTTTGCGTGCCCGGGTCAGGTGGATCGGCGCCAGAGGGTGGGGTCCGGGCGGAAGCCGGTGGCGTGGATCAGGGCGCGGGCCCGGGTGTGCCGGCGGTCAGGTCGACGTGCGTGAGGAGACGGCTGACGGGCGGATCGCCGGGGTGCTCGGGTTGGCGCCCGGCGCGGCCGTGTGGGTGCGCAGTCGGCGGTTCGTGTTGGACGGGAAGCCCGTGATGGTGGCGGTGTCGTGGCTGCCGGGGGAACTCGTCGCGGGGTCCGCGATCACTGAGGTCGATACCGGGCCTGGCGGTACGTACGCGCGGCTGGCGGAGCTGGGGGCGGCGCCCGTGCGGTTCCGGGAGGAGATCCGGTCCCGGATGCCGTCGGCGGATGAGGCCGGGCGGCTGGTGCTGGGGGTCGGGACGCCGGTGGTGGTGATCGTGCGGACGGCCTTCGCGGCGGACGGGCGGGTGGTCGAGGTGAACGAGATGACGCTGGACTCGGGGTCGTACGTCCTGGAGTACGACTTCGAGGCGTAGGCCCCCGCCCCGGGACTCCTTCGCGGGCGCGTGTTAGCGTCCGCCGATCGAGATCGTATTTGGGGGAAACTTTGCGCAAGATGCTGGGTGCCGGGGTTGCGGCCGTGCTGCTCGCGACCGGTGTGGCGGGGACGGCCGTCGCGGCCGGGGATCCGTCCTTCTACTTCGACCCCGTCACGGACAAGGTCGTGATGCCCGGCGAGGGCCGGGTGTGGCTGTCGCCGGCGAGCACGGGCGGGGAGACCGGTGAGGGGCCGGACGGTACGTACGTCTACGCGCTGAGCACCAGGGCGCTGACCGGTGGCACGTGGGCCGGTGGCGTGCCGAGCGGGTTCAAGGTCGATCCGACCGACGGGTGCAAGCCGAAGGCCGGGGTCGCCGGGATCTACCTGTGCGACGTCAAGGAGTGGAACAACCCGGGGCCCGAGATCTCGGCGGCGAGCACCACCGCGAACCTGGCGAAGGCCTACTACAGCCTCGTCTACGTGCCGCGCGGGGCCAGCGTCGACGCGGGCGTGAAGGAAGCGCAGACGGCCGGCTCCAAGCCGATCGGGCCGCGCCGGGCGCACGCGACCGTCACGGCGAAGACCAAGGCGCACGTCGCGCAGAACACCATGACCCTGTCGACGCCGGCGCTGCCGGCCGGCGGCACCGTGGCGCACACGGTGAAGCTGCACGCGGTCGACAAGGGCAAGCTCCAGATGTACGTGACCGCGGCCCCGGGCTTCCGGAACTGGGACGAGGGCGAGCTCAAGGTCGAGGCCGACGGGGTGACCGCGAGCGCGGGCGCCGACGCGTTGGAGTGCGACCACTCGCTGGGCGAGGCCGGGGACATCCGCTGCACGGTCAAGAAGCCGGGCGACTACACGGTGACGTACAACCTGAAGGCCGGCGCGGCCGCGCCCGCTTGGCGGCTGCGGAACACCGCGACGTACGAGGTGTACGACTTCGGTACGGGCAACCCGGAGAAGGCGAGTGACTTCAACGTCGCGAGCCCCATCCCGGTGACCGAGCGCTTCCGGGTGGTGGGCCGGGCCGCGGACGGTGAGCTGTACGACTACCGGGGTACCGGCAAGGCGTCGAGGCCGTTCCAGTCGGTGGAGCTGGTCGGCTACAGCCTGAACTGGAACCAGTACTCGGCGCTGACCCGGCTGGGCCCGGTGACGGTGCAGAGCACGGGTCCGGGCGCGGTGGCGCGGGACAAGTCCGGGGTGCTGTGGTTCTACCGGATGGCCGGGCACGGCGGCATCTACAAGGACCGGCTGAAGGTCGGCGCGGGCTGGAACGCCTTCAACTCGCTGACCGGCGTGTCCGATCTGACCGGTGACAAGAAGGCCGACCTGCTGGCGCGGGACACCGCGGGCACGATGTGGCTGTACCAGGGAACGGGCAACCCGGCCGCTCCGTTCGGCGCGAAGGCGAAGGTCGGCGCGGGCTGGCACATCTACAACCAGCTGGTCGGCGGCACCGATGTGACCGGTGACGGCAAGGCGGACCTGATCGTGCGCGACGCGTCCGGTGTGCAGTGGCTGTACGCGGGCACGGGTGTGGCGGCGAAGCCGTTCGCGGTGCGTGCGCAGATCGGCACGGGCTGGCAGACGTACAACTCCGTGGTGGCGCCGGGTGATCTGAACTCGGACGGCAAGGCGGACCTGGTGGCGCGGGACGCTTCCGGTGCGCTCTGGTACTACCAGGGCACGGGTGCGGCGGCGAAGCCCTTCGCGGCGCGCGTGAAGGTCGGTTCGGGCTGGCAGAAGTACAACCTGCTGTTCTAGTCCGGCTGTTCGCCCGCCTGTCGTCGAGGTGGGCGCAAAGTGCCTGGTTGGCGGCCTCCGTCCGTTGTGGGCGGGGGCCGTTACTCTGTAACAAAAGCCCGTGTTATACGGTCCGCGCACGTCATGAGGGGAACGTGACGTTGCAGCGGCAGCACTATGCCGCCTTCACGTGGTGGAGATGCGACATGCGTGGATTGATGGGGCGGGGCGCGGCGCGTCTCGGGGTGTTCGGGGGGACCGCGGCGCTGGTGGCCGCAGGTTCGGTGCCCGCGTTCGCCGCCGGGAGCGATGACTACGCGTTCACGTTCAAGGACCAGGTGGTGGCCCCGGGTGAGGGGTCGATGGCCGTGCTGAGGCCCGACACGGTGGACGGGATGCCGGACGGCACGCTCGTGTTCGCCATGTCCAAGGCGCCGTTGACCGACGCGTCCTGGGCGCAGGGCGGTCTGCCGGCCGGGATGGCGGCGCGGATCGACGACACGTGTACGGCGTCGGCGACGGTCAAGGGCGTGTACATGTGCCCGACCGGCGAGGACACCGGGTTCGTGGGGCCGGCGGTGACCGCGGCGGCTTCGGTGAAGGACGATACGAAGCTGCACTACGGGGTGGCGTACGCGCCGCGCGGGTCGGACCTCAAGGCCGCGGTGAAGAAGGCGCAGCTGGCGCAGAGTTCACCGGTCAAGGGGCGGGTGGAGCCGCATTTCGTGCGGGTGCTGACGGCCGAGCACGCCAAGAAGAACAAGCTGACGCTGAAGTCCCCGGCGCTGCCGGCGGGTGGCACGGTCACCCAGTCGGTGACGGTGAAGGCGCTGGACTCGGGGCAGCTGCGGTTGGGCTTCCGTCGGGGTTCGGGCCAGCGGGAGTGGGATCCGGGCGAGCTGAAGGTGGAGCTGGTCTCGGTGACGCCGGGTGCCGGCGCCTCGAACTGCGAGTTCAGGGCGGGTGAGCTCGGTGGCTGGGAGGGCGTCACGTGTGATGTGACGGCGGCCGGTGGCAGGGACGTGACGGTCTCGTACACGCTGAAGGCGGACGCGACCGCGGCGGCGTGGCGGATCGCGGTGTCCGCGATGTACAACGTGTACGCGCCGGGCTGGGGTGAAGGCCCCGAGGCCGAGAGTGAGTTCGCCGTGAAGAGCGACATCCCGGTGACGGAGCGGCACACGCTGCTGGCCAGGGACAAGGCGGGCCAGTTGACGGCGTTCCGTGGCACCGGGAAGGCGCCGCAGGTGTTCGGCGAGGCCGAGTTCTACGGTGAGGAGTGGGCCAAGTACACGGCCGCGGCCAAGTTGTCGCCGGTGAAGGTGCAGATGGAGGGCGGCCCGGTGGTCGTCCGCGATGCGGCGGGCGTGCTCTGGAACTTCCCGCTGTTCGGGCAGTACGGCCTGTACGAGCCGGTGAAGGTCGGTGCGGGCTGGAACATCTACAAGTCGCTGACCGGTGTGGGCGATGTGACCGGTGACGGCAAGGCGGACCTGCTGGCGAAGGACGCGAACGGCACGCAGTGGCTGTACGCGGGCACCGGCAAGGCCAAGACGCCGTTCGAGGTGCGCAAGAAGGTGGGTGCGGGCTGGAACGCCTTCACCGACCTGACGGGTGCCGGTGACGTGAGCGGTGACGGCAGGGCGGACCTGCTGGCGCGGGACGCGGCCGGCGCGATGTGGCTGTACGCGGGCACCGGCAAGGCCGCCGCTCCGTACGCGCCGCGGGTGCAGCTGGGTGCGGTGGCGGACTGGAAGGGCTACACGGCCTTCAGTGCGCCCGGTGACCTGGACTCGGACCGCAAGGCGGACCTGGTGGCGCGGGACGCGGCCGGTGTGCTGTGGCTGCTGAAGGGTACGGGGGACGCCTCGGCTCCGTACGCGAAGCGCGTCAAGATCGGCGGCGGCTGGAACAAGTACGGCTCGCTGCTCTGAGTCGCCTCGTCGGCTTCCGGCCGGGGTGAAGCGCCCGCCGTTCGTCAAGTCGTCGGCGGCGGCGCGGTAGTTGGATCAAGGTGGGAGCCCCGGCGGATGCGCCGGGGCTTCTCGCATGTACGTTGCAGCTCATCGTTGTCTTCACGGGGGAATTTCTTTGATGCGCATACGTGGTTCGGTGGCGCTCGTCGGGTCGGTGGCGCTGCTCGCGTCCGGTGCTCTGGCGGGGGTCGCGGCGGCGGCGGGGTCGGCCTCGGCGGAGGAAGGTTTCGCCTTCCATCCGGCGGCCGACAGCACGATCAAGCCGGAGGAGTCGTCGTTCCTGGCGCCGCAGCCGACGCTGGCCAGTCCGGACGCGGAGGGCACGTTCGTCTACGCGCTCAGCCGTCGGGCGCTGACCGGCGGGGAGTGGACGGCCGGCGGGGTGCCGGCCGGGATGAAGGCGACGCTGTACAGCGGTGACCCGTGCAAGGCGCGGGCCGGGGTGGCGGGCGTGTACACCTGCTCGGCGAAGGGCCTGCGGTACGTGCCCGCGCCGGCGCTCGCGGCGACGGCGGGTGCCGTCCACGGTACGAAGCTGTACTACGGCGTGGCGTACGTGCCGCCGGGCGGCAGCGTCGCCGCGGGCATCGCGGAGGCCCAGGCGGCGGGCGCGCGTCCGCAGGACGGCACGCACACGGCGGCCACGGTGACGGTCAAGACGCCGGCTCGGGTGGCGGAGAACAAGCTGAGCCTGTCGGTGCCGGGGGTGGCGGCCGGTGCCTCGGCGGCCCAGTCGGTCACCGTGCACGCGGTGGACAAGGCGCGGCTGAAGCTGTCGTTCGCCTCGTCGGCGGGCCAGCGGGTGTGGGAGTACGGCGAGCGGAACCTGGAGGTCGCGGACGTCGTGGCCGGGCCCTCGGCGCGCTGCCTGCCGGCGGACGTCTCGCCGGGGCTGGTGTGCGACATCCTGGCGCCGGGCGACGTCACCATCGGCTACACGCTGAAGGCGGGCGCGTCGATGAAGGCCTGGAAGGTGGACGCGAAGGCCGAGTACCAGGTCTGGACCTCGCCGATCAGCACCGGGAACCCGGCCGTGAAGGCCGCGTTCAAGGTGGCGAGCCCGTACCCGGTGTGGGACCGGCACCGGCTGTTCGGGCGTGAGAAGGACGGCGCGCTGACCCTCCTGGAGGGCACCGGCCGTGCTTCCGAGCCGTTCGCCTCGTACGCCGCGACGGCCGGCCGGGAGTGGGGTGCGTACGGTCTGGTGACGAAGCTGGCGCCGCTCACCGGGCGGGGCACGGGCGGCGGGATCGTGGCCCGGGACAAGGCGGGCGTGCTGTGGCACTACGCGCCGAAGAACGACCTGTTCCCGCTGGACGGCCGTACCAAGGTCGGTGCGGGCTGGCAGATCTACGACGAGCTGGCCGGCGTCTCGGACGTGACCGGTGACGGCCGGGCCGACCTGCTGGCGCGCGACAAGGGCGGGGTGCTGTGGCTGTACGCGGGCACCGGCAAGGCGTCGGCGCCGTTCGCGGTGCGCACGAGGATCGGTGCGGGCTGGAAGGTCTTCAACGAGCTGACGGGCCTGGGCGATGTGACGGGTGACCGCAAGGCGGACCTGCTGGCGCGGGACGCGGCGGGGGCGCTGTGGCTGTACGCGGGCACGGGCGCGGCGGCCAAGCCGTTCGCGCCGCGGGTGCAGACGGACCTCGACGGGGCCGGGCTGCGGTCGCTGTCGGGTACGGGTGACCTGACGGACGACGGCCGGGCGGACCTGGTCACCCAGGACACGGCCGGGGTGCTGTGGCTGCACGAGGGCACGGGCGATCCGTCCGCGCCGTTCGGGGCGCAGAGCCGCGTCGACCGCTGGTGGGACCAGAGCCGCATCGGGTCCTTCGACGTGCTGCTGTAGGACGTGCCGCGGTGACCGGTCACCGCGCTGACGGAGGGCCCCGCCGATTCGTTTCGGCGGGGCCCTCCTGCCGTGGGGCGGGTGCGGGTCAGTGGCGGCCGGAGATGCGGTCGGCGGCCCGGGCGAGGGGCGCGGTCGCCGCGGTGTGGGTGGCGGCTTCCCGGCGGTCCGCCTCGCGGTAGGCGGCGTACAGGGCGTGGACGCCGATCCAGCGGAACGGCTCGGGTTCCCAGCTGCGCACCTTGTGGTTGACCCACGGGAGGGTGGTGAGGTCGGTGGGGCCGTCCTGGCCGGAGTCCTGGCGGACGAGGTCGCGCAGGGTGCGGGCGGCGAGGTTGGCGGTGGCGACGCCGCTGCCGACGTAGCCGCCGGCCCAGCCGAGGCCGGTGGCGCGGTCCAGGGTGACGGTGGCGCACCAGTCGCGGGGGACGCCGAGGACGCCGGACCAGGCGTGGGCGATGCCGGTGCCGGCGAGCTGCGGGAAGAAGCGGACGAGGATGTCGCGCAGGGCCTCGATGGTCGCGGGCTGGGTGCGGCCGTCGTTGTCGGTGCGGGAGCCGAAGCGGTACGGGATGCCGCGGCCGCCGATGGCGATGCGGTCGTCGGCGGTGCGCTGGGCGTACATGTAGGCGTGGGCCATGTCGCCGAGGGTTTCGCGGCCTTCCCAGCCGAGTTCGGACCAGACGGCGGCGGGGATCGGGTCGGTGACGATCATCGAGGAGTTCATCGGGAGCCAGGCGCGCCGGTGGCCCTTGAGGCTCGCGGTGAAGCCTTCGGTGCAGCGCAGTACGTAGGGGGCGCGGACGGTGCCGTACGGGGTGACGGCGCGGCCCTTGGCGATCTCGGTGACGGGGGTCGACTCGTGGATGGTGACGCCGAGTGCCTCGCAGGTGTCGGCGAGGCCCTTGGTGAGCTTCACGGGGTGGATGCGGGCGCCGTGCGGGCTCCAGGTGGCGCCGACGGCGCCGGCCACGCGGATCCGGTCGGCGGCTTCGCGGGCGCCGAGGAGGACCCGGTCGGTCTCGCCGAAGGCGGTCTCGGCTTCGTGGAAGGCCTTGAGGCGGGTCAGCTGGGCGGGGGTGTAGGCGACTTCGAGGACGCCGCCCTGGTGGATGTCGGCGTCGATGCCCTCCTTGGCGGCGGTGTCGACGACTTCGGTGACGGTGGCGTTCATGGCCTGCTGGAGGCGGACGGCGGCGTCGTGGCCGTGGAGTTTGGCGTAGCGGTCGCGGCCGGCGATGCCGTTGTAGAGCCAGCCGCCGTTGCGGCCGGAGGCGCCGTAGCCGCAGAACTTCTGCTCCAGGACGGTGACGCGCAGGAAGGGGGCGGCCTGCTTGAGGTAGTAGGCGGTCCACAGGCCGGTGTAGCCGCCGCCGACGATGCAGACGTCGGCGGCGGCGTCGCCGGGCAGGGGCTCGCGCGGGGGCGGGGTGCCGTCCTGGGCGTACCAGAAGGAGATGCCGCCGTTGACCGTGCCGGAGGTCTGTGCGGTCGTGATCTTCGTGCGCGTCATGGGGGGAGTGGTACACCCCGCTCCGTATGCATGTCCAGGGTTGCGGAATGTGTTCGGGTGCGGGTCGTGCGGCCCGGTGCGAAGACCCTCGAGGCGGCGGGCATCGGCTGACGGGGTCTTGGCCCGCGCCCCCGCGCCGGCGCAGTGACCGCGGTCGGCCCCGTGACTGCGGGTGGCCCGGTGACTGCGGTCGGCCCGTGACCGCGGTCTGTCCGTGACCGCGGTCAGTGGTCGGCCGACGGTCGGTCAGCCCTTGATGCCGGTGAGCTTCTTGGTGGCCAGGTCGGCCTGGACGTGGACCTTGGTGGTCGAGCCGCCCCAGGTCAGGGCGACGGTGGCGTTGGCCTTGCCCATGCCGTTGCCGGTGGAGGTGACCTTCCACTTGAGCGGGACGTTCTGGGCGCGCAGCACGCCGTTGGCGTGGTTGCGCTCCTCCCACGCCTTCAGGCTGCGCTGGAGGGGCTTGGACAGGTAGAAGCTGCGCAGCTGGTTCGCGGTGCGCATGTCGCCGTCGTGCACGGCGTCGATGTAGGCGCCGTAGAAGTCGGCGATGCGGGTGAAGGCCCCGGCCGGGCTGCCCGAGACGGACGGCGCGGCGGCCACGGCGGCGACCGGCGCGGCGACCGGCGCGGCCGGCCGGTCCGGCGCGGAGCCCGCCGAGGACTGGGTGGCGACGGCGAGGAGGGCGAGGGTCGCGGCCGCGGCGGTGGCGCCGGCGACGGCGGCGGTGCGGGCGGAGCGGACGGAACGGCGCATGGTCATCGGTGGATCCCCCGGAACGGCGGGCGGCAGGGCCCGGTGCGGTTACTGACCTCAAGGACGGGCCCGCGTCCCGATCGGTTCGCATGTCGGGATGATGTTGCCGGATCAAGACATACCGGTTGGCGGGCGTCCGCGGCGGTCACGGCTCCAGGACGACCTTGCCCATCGTGCCGCGCGTCTCCAGGGCCCGGTGCGCGGCCGCCGCCCCGGCGAGCGGGAAGCGCTGCACGGCCGGGGTCAGGCGGCCCGCCGCCGCCTCGGCGAGGGCGCGGGTCTCCAGGGTGCGCAGCGGGTTCTCGCCACCGGTCTTCCGCAGCATGACGGGGCCCAGTACGCCCTCGGAGGTGATGCCGCGGGCGGCCAGCTCCGCCTCGGTGAAGGTGAGCGGGCCGTCGGCCGAGCCCGACCAGCCGAAGACGAGGTGCAGGCCGCCGGGGCCGAGCAGGTCCACGGCGGCCCGGCCGGTGTCCCCGCCGACCGAGTCGAAGACGACGGTCGCCGTCCGGTCGCCGAGGAAGGCGCGGACCCGCTCGGGCCAGCCGGGTTCGGTGTAGTCCACGGCGAGGTCGGCGCCGTTGGCGGCGGTACGGGCCGTCTTGGCGGGGCCGCCGGCCAGGCCGACGACGGTGGCGCCGGCCCGCTTGGCGTACTGCACGAGGAGGGTGCCGATGCCGCCGGCCGCGGCCGGGACGACGGCGACCGAGTCCGGGCCCAGGTCGGCGAACTGGAGGATGCCCAGCGCGGTCCGGCCGGTGCCGATCATCGCGACGGCCGCGGCTTCGTCGAGCCCGTCCGGTACGGGGTGCAGCCGGTCGGCGTCGGTGACGGCGAGCGCGGCGTAGCCGCCGGGGACCGGGCCCAGGTGGGCGACGACGCGGCGGCCCAGCCAGGCCGGGTCGGTGCCCTCCCCGAGGGCGTCCACCGTGCCGGCGATCTCGCGGCCGGGCACGGTGGGCAGGTCGGGGAGGGCGAGCGGGCCCGTCGGCACGCCGGCCCGCAGGGTGGTGTCGAGGAGGTGCACGCCGGCGGCGGCGACCGCGATCCGCACCTGGCCGGGGCCGGGCACCGGGTCGTCGGTCTGCTCGTACGTCAGGTTCTCGGCGGGGCCGAAGGCGTGGAGGCGTACGGCGTGCATGGCGGGCTCCCTCAGGTCGGCGGTACTCGGTATCCGGTGCGCGGTGCGCGGTGCGCGGTGTGCGGTGCGCGTCGGGCGGTACGGCCAACCCAACAACCTCAAGCGGACTTGAGGTCAAGGCTCCGCCGCGGCCCGCCGCCCGGCACGGCCCGCCGGCCGGTCGCGCGGACGGCCAGCGACACCGCCTCGACGGCGCTGTTGAACGACACCTCGCTCAGCACGCCCGGCGCGGCCACCTGGTCGCCCGCCAGGTAGACGCCGTCGCCGCGGTCGATCGCGGGCCGGTCGCGCCAGGTGGTGCCGGGCAGGTCCACGGCTCCGGTGCGGCCGGCCGCCACGCCCTCGCGCCGCCAGGTGGTGCGCTCGCGCCAGCCCCGGTAGCCGAGGTCCAGGAGCCGTTCGGCGCGGGCGATGCCGACCGCCTTCGACTCGCCGGGACCGATCGGCAGCTGCGCCTGGACCAGCTCCTCGCCGGCCGGGGCCAGCCCCGGGTCCTGGGCGGTGAACCGCTCGATCCAGCCCGGCGCGTCCAGGTCGGAGATCGCGTACAGGTCCCCGCGGCGGCGGCGCAGCCCCAGGTCGAGGAGGGCGGTGCGGCCGCTCTCCCAGGTCAGCGACGGGTCGTCGAGGAGGGTGCGGGCCGCGGCCAGCGAGGTGGCGACGACCACCGGGCCGCCTTCCGCCGGGAGTTCGGTGATCCGGGCGCCGGTCTCGATCACCGCGCCGAGCTCGCGGGCGCGGGCGGCCATCCGGTCGATGACGGACTGCCAGCCGCCGCGCGGGAAGCGGGCCTCGGGCGGCAGCTTGGCGACCCGGCGCAGCCGCTCCTGGACGAAGGCGGCCGACAGCGCGCCCACGTCGTGGTGGAAGAGCGCCACGGCGAGGAAGTTCGCCGTCGTGCGGGCGTCCGCGTCACCGACGATGCCGGCCGCCCAGGTGTGGAAGTCGAGGTCCACGGGCGCGTCGGAGACGGGCCGGCGGGCGAGGCGGAACACGGCCAGCGGCGGCAGCGAGCGCAGCTTGCCGCCCTGGTGCATCTTCAGCCGGGTGCTGTCGATCAGCGAGACGGGGGCGAGCGGGCCGATCAGGTCGCGGGCGGCCAGCCAGCTCCAGTGCGGGCCGCCGTTGTAGAGGGCGTGCGGGCCCTCGTTGATCCGGTACGGGCCGTCCGCGGTGCGGCCGCGGCCGCCGAGGGTGCGGTGCGACTCGTACAGGGTGACCGCGGCGCCCGCCTCGGCCGCGCTGATGGCCGCGACGAGTCCCGCGAAGCCGCCTCCGATGACGGTGAGCTGGTCCATGGTTCCGGTCTCCTCTTGCCGTGGTGTGGCCCGCGTAGCGGCGCGTACGGTCCCAGGACGGATGAGGGGGTGCCGGATGTGACATCCGGGCCGAAGTTTTTTCCGGGGCGTTGTCAGTGGCAGGGGCCACCATGGGGGGATGGCGCGGAACGAGCGAGCGGTGAAGGCGGCCCGACGGCCGGAGGTACGGCTTCCGGCCGGCATGGCGGCGTACGGGGGCGAGCCGCTGGAGCCGGACGGGGACTACGACGGGCTGGAGTTCCGGGACCTGGACCTCGCGGGGCAGGACGGCAGCGGCGCCCGGTTCATGGACTGCCTGCTGGAGCGGTGCGCGCTCGACGAGGCCCGGCTGACGAAGGCGCGGGTGCTGGACGCGGTCCTCGACGGGGTCCGCGGGGTGGGCACCGACCTGTCCGGGGCCCAGCTGCGGGACGTGGAGCTGCGCGACGCCCGGCTGGGCGGGGTCCAGCTGCACGGCGCGGTCCTGGAACGGGTCCTGGTGCGCGGCGGGAAGATCGACTACGCGAACCTGCGCACGGCCCGGCTGCGGGACGTGGTCTTCGAGGGCTGCGTGCTCGACGAGGCGGACTTCGGGGGCGCGGTCCTGGAGCGGGTCGAGTTCCGGGACTGCGTGTTGCGCCGCGCGGACTTCACGGGCGCCCGGATGACCGACGTCGACCTGCGCGCGGCCGCCGAGGTGGACGTCGCCCGCGGCCTGGACCGGCTGGCGGGCGCGGTGATCAGCCCGGCCCAGCTGCTCGACCTGGCACCGGCCTTCGCCGCACACCTGGGGGTACGGGTGGAAGGCCGGTAGCGGCGAGCGGTCGAGTGGCGCGGGTCGGGCCGGCGCCGGTCGGGTGATGCCGGTCAGGTGATGCGGGGGAAGCGGGACTGGAGGGTCCACACGACCGGGTTGTCGGCGAGGCCGTCGTGCATGTCGGTGAGGTCGGCGATCAGGTCGTGCAGGAAGTCGCGGGCCTCGCGGCGCAGCAGCCGGTGGCTGAAGGTCAGCGGGGGCTCCTCGGCGTCCATCCAGTCGGCCTCGATGTCCACCCAGCCGAAGCGGCGCTCGAACAGGATGCAGTCGGTGGACTCGGTGAAGTCGAGTTCGGCGTACTGGCGCTCGTGCGAGCGGCTGCCGCGCGGGTCCTGGTCGATCTGCTCGACGATGTCGCACAGCGCCCACGCGAAGTCGAGCACCGGCACCCATCCCCAGGCTGTGGACACCTCGCGGTCCGCCTTGGTGTCCGCGAGGTACACGTCGCCGCAGAACAGGTCGTGGCGCAGGGTGTGGACGTCCGCGGTCCGGTAGTCGGTCTGCGGAGGGTCCGGGAAGCGCCGGGAGAGGGAGTAGCCGATGTCGAGCACGTTCCTCATGGTGTCACGGTGTGGTGCGGAGGGCCGCCCGCCGGTCGTACAGGTCGTACAGGTCGTACAGGTCGTACAGGTCGCACCTGTCGTACCGGTGGGCGGCGCTCCGGCCGACTGACCTATTTGACGTTCACCGCGGTCCAGGCGGCGGCGACCGCCTGCTGCTGGGTGCTGTTCATCCCGTACAGGTCGGCGGCCGAGGCCAGCATCGCCGTGCGGGCGGTGGCGTACGTGGTGCGGGAGGTGAAGTAGATGCTCATCGCCCGGTACCAGATCCGGACGGCCTGCTCCCGGCCGATGCCCAGCAGCTTCGAGCCGTCGTACGTCGGGGAGTCGTAGGCGACCCCGTTGATCACCTTGGGGCCGCTGCCCTCGGACAGCAGGTAGAAGAAGTGCGCGGCCGGCCCGGAGCCGTGGTGCGGGTCGATGGAGCCGATGTCCTTCGACCAGTAGTCGCGCGAGACGCCGTCGCGGCCGGGCCGGTCCATGCTGCGCAGCGGGGTGCCGAGGGCGCGCTCGCCGATGAGGTAGTCGCCCACGTCGGTGCTGTTGGCGGCGTGGAACTCGACCGAGGCCCCCATCACGTCGGCGGTGGCCTCGCCGAGCGCGGCGCTCTCGCCGGTGTAGCCGGGGACGCCGATCGCGGAGAGCACGCCGTGGGTGATCTCGTGGCCGGCGACGTCGAGGGTGGTCAGCGGGCCGTGGCCGGGGGCGCCATCGCCGTAGGTGACGCAGGCGCAGGCGTTGTCCCAGAAGGCGTTTCCGTAGTTGTTGCCGTAGTGCACGCGGGAGACGATGCCGGCGCCGTCGTTGCGGATGCCGGCGCGGCCGAACATCTGCCGGTAGAAGTCCCAGGTGGCGGCGGCCGCGTAGTGGGCGTCGACACCGGCGGTCTGGCGGCTGCGCTGGGTGCCGTCGCCCCACACGTCGTCCGCGTCCTTGAACAGGCCGCCGCCGGAGGGGCTGTTGAGCATGTCCAGGGTCTTCTGGTTGCCGCGGGTGGGGTCGCGCATCTCGTACAGCGGCCTGTTGAAGACGGTGCCGAGCGCGACCGTGCCCGCGTACTGGCTGTGCCCGGTGCCGGTGGCGACCGTGTCGTACGCGCTCAGCAGCCGGCCGGTCGTCGCGTCGGTGACGGTGTGCAGCTCGGTCGGCGTCCGGTCGGGCCGCAGCCCGCGCCGCACGGTCTCCCACGCGAGTACGGCCGGCCCGGCCCCGCCCGCCCAGACGACCTTGCGGGCGTCAGGCGCGGGCGCCGCGAACGAGGCGGTCGTGGTCGGCAGCGCGAGCGGCCCGGCGACGGCCGCCGTGGTCCCGCGAGCGGTCCCGTCCGCACTCCGGTGCACGACCAGATCCCCACCGAGCACGGGCAGTCCGGCGTACGTCCGGTCGTAGCGGGTGTGCACGGTGCCGTCGGGGTCGGTGACGGTCGAACGGGGGATGAGGCGGATGGGGGTGCCCGTGCCCGTGCCTTTGCTTGTGGCTGCGGCTGCGGCTGCGGCTGCGGCTGGCGGGGCGGCTCCGGTCGCGGCGGCGGTGCCGGTGTCGGTTGCGCGCACGGCTCCCGGCGCGGCTCCCGTGGCCGTCGCGGCCGTCGCGGCCTGCGGGCCGAGCGCTGCGCCGGCGACGGCGGCGATGGCGGCCGCGGCGGTGGCCGCGAGCAGCAGCGGGGGACGGCGGGTGGTGGCGCGGGTGCGGGGAGTGGACTGTGGGTGGGTCACTCGGGCTCCTTCGCTGGGGCCGGGGTGGCGGCGGCTGAGAGCGTGCCAGCGGGAGTGGGCGTTCCGACAGCCCTGCGGCGGGCGCCGGCCCCGGGTTGTCCGAACCCAGGGCATGGATGTCCGGAACCCGGCCCCGGTACGCGCCCTTCCGCCGCGGGGCGCCGTTCCCGGCTTTGCCGGCGTGCGAGCCGGACCTCGCCATAGCGGGCCGCATCCAGCCGCGCCCGTGCCCGGGCGGCGCACCCCGCCTGGCCGGCGCCCTGCGGCGCAATCCCCAGCCCCGCCGGTGCCCTGCGGCGCAATTCCCAGCCCCGCCGGCGTTTGAGGCGGAGCCTGGGCCGCAGCCCGCCCTCGCCTGGCCGGTGCGCTGGGGCGCAATTCCCAGCCTCGCCGGTGCCCTGCGGCGCAATCCCCAGCCCCGCCGGCGTTTGAGGCGCGGGGTTTGGGGCGGAGCCCCAAGACTGCAACCCGGCTCCGCCGGGTACCGGGCTCCGCCCGGACCCGCGCCTCAAACGCCGGCGAGGCTGGGTGTTGCCCCTCGGGCAGCCGGCAAGGACGGGATTGTCCCCAGGGCGTCGGCGAAGCTGGGATGTTGCAGCCGGGGCAGCCGGGGCAGCCGGGGCAGCCGGCAATGCCCGCAGCGCGCCGGCGAGGCTGGGTGTTGCGCCGAGGGCGTCGCGGAGCTGAGGGGGCGCCTCGGGTAGCCCGCGAGGCTTGAAGTGGCGGCGGGTCAGGCGGCGGGGCTGGGTGTTGCGCCCAGGGCGTCGCGGAGTTGACGGGGGCGTGCCACGGGGAGCCGGTGGGGTCATGGCGCTGCGGGTGCCCGCCGAGGGGGTCGTGGCACGGGGGTTACGGCAGGAGGCGTTGTTCCTTGGCCACGGCTACCGCGCCGGCCCGCGTGTCGACGCCGAGCTTGTCGTAGATACGCCCCAGATGCGTCTTGACCGTCGCCTCGCTGATGAAGAGCGCCCGCGCGATCTCCCGGTTCCCGAGCCCGTGCGCCAGCTGCCCGAGGATGTCGAGTTCACGGTCCGTCAGGGTGGGCCGGGACGAGCCGCGCATGTGGGCCATCACCCGGCTCGCGACCGGCGGCGAGAGGGCCGTGCGCCCCTGAGCCGCCGCGTGGATCGCGGTGAACAGCTCCTCGGGCCGTTCCGCCTTCAGCAGGTACCCCGTGGCGCCCGCCCCGATCGCCCGCGTGATGTCGGCGTCCGTGTCGTACGTCGTCAGCACGAGCACGTGCGGTGCGCCCGGCCCGGCGGTGATCCGCCGCGTCGCTTCGACCCCGTCGATGCCCTCCCCGAGCTGGAGGTCCATGAGGACCACGTCGGGGCGCAGCTTCGCGGCGAGCGCGACCGCCTCCTCGCCGCTGCCGGCCTCGCCGACCACCTCGATGTCGGGTTCGCTGCCGAGGAGGGCCAGCAGCCCGGCCCGTACCACCACGTGGTCGTCGCACAGCAGGATCGTCGTGGTCGTCGTGGTCATGGCCGGTGCTCCGGAAGGGGGATGGGGATCGAGACGGACAGTACGGTGCCCTCGCCGGGCGCGGACTCCACGGTCAGCGTGCCACCGAGGGCGCGGACCCGCGCCCGGATCGCGGGCAGCCCGTGGCCGCGGCCGGGGGAACCGGCCCCTTCCCCGGCCAGTGGGTCCGACCTCGTCCCGGCCCCGGGGTCCGACCCCGTCCCGGCCCCGGTGGTGAAGCCGCGTCCGTCGTCGGCGATGTCGAGGACCACCTGGTCGCCGAGGAAGCTGAGGGTCAGGCCGGCGGTACGGGCCGCCGCGTGCTCGCGCACGTTGGCGAGCGCGCCCTGCGCGATGCGCAGCAGTCCGGACTCGGTGCGCTCGGGCAGCGGCACCGGCGCGCCTTCCAGGTGGAAGCGGACGGTGACGTCCGGGCCCGCGTCGAGGGCCCGCAGGGCGTCGGCCAGCCCGGCGCCCCCGGCGAGCTGCGGCGGCGCGAGGTCGTGGACGAGGCGGCGGGCCTCGGCCAGCCCGAGGGCCGCGATCTCGGTGGCGGTACGGACGTGCGCGCGGGCGGTCACCGGGTCGGAGTCCCAGGTCCGCTCGGCGGCCTGGAGGAGCATCTGCTGACTGGACAGGCCCTGCGCGACGGTGTCGTGGATCTCCATGGACAGCCGCTGGCGTTCGGCGAGGGTGCCTTCGCGGCGCTCGGTGGCGGCGAGTTCGCGGCGGGTGCGGATCAGGTCGTCGATCAGTTCGCGCTGCGCCTGGGCCTGCCGTTCCATGTGGACGAACACGGCGGTGGCGAGGGCGGCGACCGCGGGCGGCGCGATGACCAGGTTCGGGTCGAAGCTGCTGCCCAGCTGGATCTGCGCGGCCACGACCAGGGCGGTCAGGAGGGCGACGAGGACCACGGCGGCGCGGGTCGGCAGGGTGCGCAGCGCGGTGAAGAACAGCGGTACCGCGCACCAGGCGAAGCTCGGCGCGAGCAGGACGAGCACCACCCAGGTGGCGATGACCAGCCCGAGCCAGGCCAGGCGGCCGCGGGTGGGGGCGGCGCCGAGGGCCGGGCCGAGTACGTAGAGCAGGGCCAGGGTGAGGCTGAGCGCGAGGATCCACGGGGTGCGGGGTTCGCCGGGGTGGCGCAGCAGGAAGCGGGCCAGTGAGGCGCCGAGGAGGAGGAAGAAGGCGGTGTGCGCGACCGTGGCGAGGCCGCGGGTGCCGTCTGCCGTGCCGTGTGCCATGACCCGCCTCTCCTCTCTCACCGCCGCCCCCATGATGCCGCCCGCGCCTACCCACCGCCCGCGCCCGATGTCCTGCGCGGTAGCCGTCCCCACCGTGCCCCCAGCCCCTCCGGCTGCCCGAGGGGCACCCCCCTGCCTCGGCGGCAATCCCCAGCCCCTCCGGCGTTTGAGGAGCGGGTCCGGGCGGAGACCGGTGCCCGGCGGAGCCGGGTTGTTCTTGGGGCTCCGCCCCAAACCCCGCCCTCAAACTCCCCCAGACTCCGTCCGGGGGCACCCCCAGGCGAGGCTGGGGGTTGCGCCGCAGGGCGCCGGCCGAGCGGCGTCGGGCCGGGGCTGGGCCGGGGCTGGGCCTCGGGCGTGGTGGGCGGGGTGGGGTTTCAGGGGATCACCTGCGGGGCGGGTTCGCATCGGCCGATCGGTTGACCCGGGGGTCAGCCGGTCCGGCAGTCGCCGGCAGCCGGTACGACGACGGGTGGGGGCCGGGTCCGGACCCAGGATTGAGGAGCGGACAGCCCGCCGACTGCAAGGAGCCCGACATGAAGACCCGTACCCGCGTCCTGACCGGTGCCGCGCTGGCGGCCGCCCTGGGAGCCGGCACCTTCGGTGCCATCAGCGCCAGCGCCGCCCCCGCCCCCGCCGCCGCGCCCGCCGCGGCCGCGGCCAAGAAGAAGGACGACGGCGGCGCCTTCGTCACCTCGACGCACCTGTCGATCGCCGCCGCGACCGAGGCGGCCCAGGCCGCGCTGGACGCCGCCGAGGACGAGAACCAGCGCGTCAGCGTCGCCGTCGTGGACCGCAACGGCAACACCATCGTCACCCTGCGCGGCGACGGTGCCGGCCCGCAGTCCTACGAGTCCGCCGAGCGCAAGGCGTTCACCGCCGTGTCCTGGAACGCCCCGACCTCCGTCCTCGCCGGCCGCCTCGCCCAGGCCCCGAACCTGAAGGACATCCCCGGCACGCTGTTCCTCGGCGGCGGCGTCCCGGTGCAGGCCAAGGGCGCCCCCGTGGCCGGCATCGGTGTGGCCGGCGCGCCCAGCGGCGACCTGGACGAGAAGTTCGCGAAGGCCGGCGTCGAGGCCGTCCAGAACTGACCTCTTGTCCGGGTGCGGCCCCGTTTAGGATCAAGAGCGTGGACCACCGCACCCGCACCCGTACCCGTACGACCCGTACGACCCGCACCCGCCCCGCTGCCGCCGTCGCCGCCGTCCTCGCGCTCACCGTGCTGAGCGCGTGTACGGGCGGCCCGGTGCAGGGGCGGCCGGGCGCGTCCGGGCTGCGGGACCCGTACTTCCCGCGGGCGGGCAACGGCGGCTACGACGTGAGCCACTACGGGATCACCCTCGACTACGCCCCCGACAGCGGCGAGCTGTCCGGCACCACCGAGATCACCGCGGCCGCCACCCAGTCGCTCAGCGCCTTCAACCTCGACCTCGACGGGATGGACGTCGAGTCCGTCACCGTCGACGGCAAGGACGCCCGCTTCAACCGGGCCGGTCAGGAACTGACGATCCGCCCCGCCGACGACCTGAAGAAGGGCGCGTCCTTCCGCACGGTCGTGCGCTACTCGGGCAAGCCGCGGTCGTTCCAGGACCCGGACGGGTCCGAGGAGGGGTGGATCCGTACCGAGGACGGCGCGATCGCGGTCGGCGAGCCGGTCGGCTCCATGGCCTGGTTCCCCGGCAACCACCACCCGAGCGACAAGGCCCGCCACGACGTTCGGATCACCGTCCCGTCCGGCTACGAGGCCGTGTCCAACGGCGTCCTCGAATCACGCGTGAGCGACGCCGACGGCACCACCTTCCAGTGGCGCGGCGGCGCGCCCATGGCGAGCTACCTCGCGACGGTCGCCGTCGGCCGCTACCAGGTCACCACCGGCCGCACCCCCGACGGCCTGCCGCTCTACTCGGCCGTCGACCCCTCCGAGGCCAAGCGGAGCGCGCCCGCGCTGGCGCTGCTGCCCAAGGTCCTGGCCTGGGGCGACAAGAAATTCGGCCCGTACCCCTTCAACTCCGCCGGCGCGATCGTCGAACGCGGCAACACCCTCGGGTACGCGCTGGAGACCCAGACCCGGCCCGTCTACTCCAGCGCCCCGAACGAGGAACTGATCGTCCACGAGATCGCCCACCAGTGGTTCGGCAACTCGGTGTCGCCGAAGAGCTGGCGGGACATGTGGCTCAACGAGGGCTTCGCCACCTATGCGCAGTGGCTGTGGTCCGAGGACCACGACGGCTACACCGCGCAGGAGAAGTTCGACGGGTTCTACGAGGGCGACACCGACGTCGACGACGAGGCCGGCGACGACATCTGGGCGTTCCCGCCCGCCGAACCGCCGGGGCCCGAGTACATCTCCGACCCGCCGGTCTACCACCGGGCCGCGATGGTGCTCCACAAGATCCGGCAGGAGGTCGGCGACCCGGCCTTCTTCTCGCTCGTACGCGGCTGGGCGGCGGAGCGGCGGCACGGCAGCGCGAGCACCGACGACTTCACCGGGTACGCCGAGGCGCGCACCGGCCACGACCTCGACGACGTCTGGGACACGTGGCTGTACGGCAAAGCCAAACCCGCCACACCCTGACGCCCCCGTACGGCGGGCTGCCCCCGCCCGGCCCGCTGGGCACACCCCGCCCCGCCGACTCACGGTGACGCCCCCAGCCTCGCCGGCTGACGGTGACGCCCCCAGCCTCGCCAGTGCCCTGGGGGCACCCCCCAGCCCCTCCGGCGCTTGAGGCGCGGGTCCGGGCGGAGCCCGGCAACCCCACGCACCCTTCAGCCCCTCCGGTGCACCCCCAGCCTCTCCGGCGCTTGAGGAGCGGTCCGGGCGGAGCCCGGCAACCCCCCGCACCCTTCAGCCCCTCCGGCGCTTGAGGAGCGGGTCCGGGCGGAGCCCGGTACCCGGCGGAGCCGGGTTGTCTTGGGGCTCCGCCCCAAACCCCGCGCCTCAAACGCCGGCGAGGCTGGAATTGCCGCGCGCAGCGCCGACAAGGGCTGGATGTTGCCCCCCAGGGCACCGGCAAGGCCGGGAATCGCGCCCGGGGCACAGGCAAGGGCTGGGTGTTGCCCCCAGGGCACCGCCAAGGCCGCGTATTGCCCCCGGGCACCGGCAAGGGCTGGGTGTTGCCCCCCAGGGCACCGCCAAGGCCGCATATTGCCCCCGGGCACCGGCAAGGGCTGGATGTTGCCCGCCAGGGGGTCCGTAGGGGGGCGGCCCCGCACGCCGGGGGCCGGGTACGGCGGAGCCCCCCGCGGCGGGTTGCCGTGGGGGGCTCGGGCAGGAGGTCAGACGTTGACGCCGAAGTCCTGGGCGATGCCGGTCAGGCCGGAGGCGTAGCCCTGGCCCACCGCGCGGAACTTCCACTCCGCGCCGTTGCGGTACAGCTCGCCGAAGACCATCGCGGTCTCGGTCGCCGCGTCCTCGGAGAGGTCGTAGCGGGCGATCTCGGCGCCGCCGGCCTGGTTCACGACGCGGATGTACGCGTTGCGGACCTGGCCGAAGTTCTGGCCGCGGGAATCGGCGTCGTAGATCGAGACCGGGAAGACGATCTTGTCGACGTCGGCCGGGAGGCCGGCCAGGTTGACGTTGATGGCCTCGTCGTCGCCCGCGCCCTCGCCGGTCCGGTTGTCACCGGTGTGCACGATGGTCTGGTCCGGGGTGGACTTGTTGTTGAAGAAGACGAAGTGGCCGTCGGAGACGACCTTGCCCAGCGCGGTCACCGCGATGGCAGAGGCGTCGAGGTCGAAGTCCACACCCGTGGTCGTGCGGACGTCCCAGCCGAGGCCGACCGTGACGGCGCTGAGGCCCGGGGCCTCCTTCGTGAGCGAGACGTTGCCGCCCTTGGACAGGCTAACCGCCATTGGAGATGTCTCCTCTTTCGTCGTCCGTGGCCGTCGGTTCGTGCCGGCCACCGTCAAGCTACCGCTGTCTGTCATAACGCAGCGAGGGGCCCGACGGGTTCCTGCGACGCGAAATAGGAGTGACGGGGGTCCGGCGGGGCGGGATCATAGGGGGCATGCCTGGTCCCTATGTCATCCGCGGTTCGGTCGTCCTGCCGGAGTCCGAGCTCGTCTGGCGTTTCTCGCGCTCCTCCGGGCCGGGCGGGCAGCACGTGAACACCTCCGATTCGAAGGCGGAGCTGAGCTTCGACCTGGCCGCCACGAAGGCGCTGCCGGACGTGTGGAAGGAGCGGGCGCTGGAGCGGCTCGCCGGCCGGCTGGTCGGCGGGGTCGTGACCGTGAAGGCCTCCGAGCACCGCTCCCAGTGGCGCAACCGCGAGATGGCCGCCGTCCGGCTGACCGCGCTGCTCGCGGAGGCGACCGCGCCGCCGCCCAAGCCGCGCCGCGCCACGAAGATCCCGCGCGGGATCAACGAGCGGCGGCTGCGCGAGAAGAAGGCCCGCGCCGACACCAAGCGCGGCCGCTCCGGCCGCGACTGGTGACCCGTCAGCCGCCCAGCTGCCGGTAGCGCCCGCGGAAGTACGCCAGGGGGGAGCCCTCGCCCGACGGCAGGGCCGCGCTCAGCACCCGCCCCACCACCAGCGTGTGGTCCCCGGCCTCGACCCGGGACTCGGTGCGGCACTCCAGCGTGGCCAGCGCCCCGCCGATCAGCGGCGCCCCGCACACCTCGCCGCGTACGTACGGCACGTCCTCGAAGAGCAGCCGGTCGCTGATCCGGCCCTTCATCGCGAACCGCCCGGCCACGTGCCGCTGACTCTCCGACAGCACCGAGACGCCCCACAGCGGCTGCTCGGCGAGGAGGTCGTCCATCCGGGAGCCCTCGCGCAGGCTGACCAGGACCAGCGGCGGATCCAGCGACACCGACATGAACGCGGTCGCCGTCATGCCGACGTCCTCGTTCAGCGGCGGCTCCGTGGCGGTGATCAGGACCACGCCCGCCGCGAGCCGGGACATCGCCGCGCGGAACTCGTCATTGCTCACCCCTTCAGCATGAGGGGTCGCGGTCGTCGCGGGGACCGTCGCAGGGGCACTCGGGGGGCTCGTCTTCCACACGTCCGAAACGCTAGTCTCGCCCTCCCGGGCGGTGCATCGGGCGCGCGACCGAGCCGCGACCTAGGGCTGTCGGCGTACCCGCCGTCGTATCGTTTGCTCGCGGGAATGAGGGGGAGCGCTCCCAGCCATTCAGGCGGCCGTAATTCATCTCATGTGACTTGAGTCACAGAGGGCAAGATTTGTTGACCCTGTGTACCGGCGGCACAGCTCACTGTGATTCAGTGGAAAGGACACCGCAACGAAACGCCGATGACAAACCTGGAGTTGCTGTCGAGGTCTCGGGGAGAGCGAGCAATGGAGACCGAGTCGGAGCCGTACGTCCGTCTTGCGACCCTGCGGCAGCTACACCAGGTGGTGGCCGAACTCAATACGGCCCGGAGCCTGGCGGACACTCTGCAGACCGTCGTGGACGGCATTGTCGTGGGCCTCGGCTACGAGCTCGCCTGTGTCAACCTGGTCCGCCCCGACGGTGATCTCGTCGTCGCCGCCTTCGCCGGGAACCCGGCCGCGGAAGCCCTCATCACCGGCCGCGTCGGCTCCCGCACCTCCTGGGAGCGCCGCCTGTCGATGGGCGAGTCCTGGGACGGCCTGCGCTTCATCCCGCACACGGAGGGCTGGGTCCTGCTGGAGGACGACGTCCCCCAGTGGCACACCGAGGGCCCCGATCCGCGGTTCGAGGACGAGTGGCACCCCGAGGACCGGCTCTACGCCCCCATGTACGCCTCCGGCGGCGAACTGCTCGGGGTCATCTCGGTCGACAAGCCGCGCAACGGACGCCGCCCGGGCGCCTGGGGCCGCGAAGCACTCCAGATGTACGCGTTCCAGGCGGCCATTGCGATCAGCAATGCCCGGCTGCGGGCGAACATGCAGCGCGCCCTGGTCCGCCTGGAGCGCGAGCAGCAGGCCCTGCGCGCCAGCGAGGAGTCGTTCCGGCAGGCCTTCGAGTACGCGCCCAGCGGCATGGCCATCGCCGAGATGGGCGGCGACCAGCACGGCCGGCTGCTGCGCACCAACGACGCCCTGTGCCGGCTGCTCGGCCGGCCCGCCTCCGTACTGCGCCGCTACTCCTTCTCCGACCTCGTGCACCCCGAGGACATCGGCACCCTGCTGCGGACCTCCGCCGAGGGCGGCCGCGCCGAGCTGCGGCTGGGCCGCCGCGACGGCACGTACGTATGGGTCTCGCTGCGCAACTCCGTCGTCGCGGACGCCGCCGACGGGCCCCGCTTCCTGCTCACCCACGTCGAGGACATCGAGGAGCGCAAGCGGCACGAGCTGCAACTCGCGCACCGGGCCAGCCACGACTCCCTGACCGGCCTGCCCAACAGCGCCGAGCTGCGCTCCCGGCTCGGCGCGCGGCTGTGCCGTCGGCCACAGTCCGTACGGGCGACCGCCGTGGAGGCCCTGGACGCGGCGTTCGAAGGGCGGCCGGGGGACGGCGTCGCCGTCGGCGGCGAGCACGGCTTTCCGCCGGACGGCTTCGGGGACCCCTTCGAGCTCGCCGCCGGCGGCCCGGGCGGCGGCGTCGGACCGGAGGCCGGGGGGTACGACCACCACGTGCACACCGTCGCGCCCGCCACGGACATCGACGACGGCACCAAGGGCCTGGCCGTTCTCTTCTGCGATCTCGACGGCTTCAAGTCGATCAACGACCGGTTCGGGCACCACACCGGCGACGCGGTGCTCATCGAGGTCGCGCGCCGCTTGACGACCGGTGTACGCGACGGTGACACCGTCGCCCGGCTGGGTGGTGACGAATTCGTCGTTCTCGCCGACGGGCTCGGCGCGGCCGACGCCGCCGATCTCGCCGTACGCCTGCGCAACGCGATCATCCCGCCGATCCGCGTGGACGGCCGTGCGGTGCGGGTGGGGGCCAGTTTCGGCATCGGCTGGGCCAGCTGCGGAATGTCCGCGGACGAGGTGCTGCGCTCCGCCGACCAGCGGATGTACATCGAGAAGCGGTCGCGCTCCAAGGCCCACCGGCGGGCGGGCTGAGGTCATCCGCAGCCCGGGAGCGCGCCTGTTCGAGGTAGGCTCGCCCGGGTCGAAAGGAGTGACCTGCGATGACGACGCCCGCGAACAACGGCCCGAACAACGGCGCGAACACGCCCGAAGACGACGACCCGTTCGGCTACCTCTACGCGGACGGCCAGGCGGCCGGTGCCACCCCGCCCACCCACGGCGGCGGTTACGGCTACCCGGGTCAGGCCGGCGCCCAGCCGGGCGTCCCGAGGACCTCGTACAACCAGGTGCGCACGGTCGGTGAGCGCACGTACGGCGGCCAGCGCGGTCACGTCCCGCAGCAGCCCGCGCACCAGGCGCCCCACCAGCAGCCGCACCAGCCCCAGCCGCACTACCAGGCGCCCGAGGCGATCCAGGCGGGCGGCTACGGGGTCCCGCCGCAGCAGCAGTACGGCCAGCAGCCCCCGCAGTACTCCCAGCCGGCGCCGCCCCGCGGCTCCAGCCGCAAGGGCATGCTGATCGCGGCCGTGGCCGTGGTCGGCGCGGTCGTCATCGGCATCGGTGTGGCGCTCATCTCCGACAAGGGCAAGGACAAGGGCGAGGACCTGTCCGGCGGCCCCGCGGACAAGGTGAGCGAGGCCCCGCGGACCCCGGGCGGCAAGACCCCGGAGAGCAAGCCTTCGAAGAAGGCCGAGATGCCGAAGGCGGACGCCGCGGCCGGCACCGGCCTGGCCCTGTCGGGCGGCGCCACGGTCGAGAGCTCGGTCCCCGGTGCGAAGGGCGCGGGCGGCCAGTACGTCGGCGGCTTCAACAAGGTCGGCGCGGCCGTGACCTGGACGGTGGACGTCCCCGAGACGGGCGAGTACACGCTGTTCGTGAACTACGGCGTGCCCGGCAAGGACGCGGACGGCACCCTCACCATCAACGGTGTGGTGCAGACCCGCGCGATAAGCCTCAGGAACTTCTCGCGCGCCCCTGAAGGCGACTGGGAGAAGGGCTGGACCAAGAGCTACTCGTGGATCCACCTCGCCAAGGGCACCAACGCCCTGAAGATCTCCTGTGAGTCCACGAACAAGTGCGAGGCCGTCATCGACCAGCTCCGGCTGGCCAAGGGTCAGGTCACCGACTGATCGCCGGGCCGCGTCAGCGGCACCCCGGCTGACCGGCCGTCACGGTGACGGTCTGCCGGAGCAGTTCATAGGTCCCCGCGTCGAATTCGCCCGCCGCGGGGGCCTTTACCGTTGCCGCCGACAGGGCGACCGCGTGGGTCAGGCGGGTCGGCCAGTCCTCGTCGTGGGCCAGGCCCGCCAGCAGGCCGGCGACCGCCGAGTCGCCCGCGCCCGTCGGGTTGCCGGCCAGCGGTGCGGGCGGGGCGGCCTGCCAGACGCCCTGCGGGGTGGCGGCCAGCAGGCCGGCCGGGCCGAGCGAGGTGACCACGGCGTGCGCGCCGCGCCGGCGGGCGGCCAGGGTCGCGGGCAAGGGCTCGCGGGAACCGGTGAGTTGGGCCAGCTCGGACGCGTTCGGCTTGACGATGTCGGGGCGGGCGGCGACCCCGCGGCGCAGCGGCTCGCCGCTGGTGTCGAGGAGGACCGGCACGCCGGCCGCGCGGGCCGCGCGGATGAGGGTGGCGTACGCGCCGACGGGGACGCCGGGCGGCAGGCTGCCGCAGAGCGCGACGGCTCGGGCGCCGGCTGCCAGCTCCTCGAAGCGGGTGAGGAAGGCGGCCCACTCGGCGGGGGCGATGTCGGGGCCGGCCTCGTTGAACTGCGTGGTGTCGCCGGTGGTTTCGTCGACGACGGCCAGGGTGCGGCGGGTGGTGCCGGCGCACGGCACGAACGCGTCGCGGACGCCGGGGGAGTGGGCGAGGGCGGTGCGCAGCACCTCGCCGACCGGGCCGCCCGCGAATCCGGTCGCGGTGACCTCATGGCCGAGCGCGGCCAGCACGCGGGCGACGTTGACGCCCTTGCCACCGGGGCGTTCGGTGATGTCGGAGACGCGGTGTGAGGCGTGTGGGCGGAGCCGGGGGACGTGGTACGTCACGTCCAGCGCGGTGTTGAGCGTCACGGTCAGGATCATGGGTGCACCCCCGGGGGCCCGATCCGGTGTTCGGGCGTACGTGTCCAGTGCGGGGATCATGCCACCTGCCCTCCCTCGCGCGTCAGTACCCGTCCCACCCGAACGCCCACCCTCAGCCTTGCCGACGCCCTGAGGGCAACATCCAGCCTCGCCGGCGTTTGAGGCGCGGGGTTTGGGGCGGAGCCCCAACGAACAACCCGGCTCCGCCGGGCACCGGGCTCCGCCCGGACCCGCGCCTCAAACGCCGGCGAGGCTGGAAGCTGCCCCCGAGGGCGTCGGCGTAGCCGAAAGGCGTGCCCCGGTCAGTCGGCGAGGCTGGAGGTTGCCCCCGAGGGCGTCGGGGAGGCTGAAGGGTGGGCCCCCGGTCAGCCGGCGAGGCTGGAAGCTGCCCCCGAGGGCGTCGGCGTAGCCGAAAGGCGTGCTCCGGTCAGCCGGCGGGGCTGGGGGTCGCGGGTCGGGGAGGCGGGGGCCGTCAACGGCGGGGGTCTACGAGCCAGGTGCCCTGGCGCATCACGCCCTTGAGGGCGAAGTCGGCGTCGAGGACGACCAGGTCCGCGTACTTCCCCGGCTCCAGGGAGCCGACCTGGTCGTACAGACCCAGCAGCTTCGCCGGATTGGCGGAGATCGCCTGCACGACAGACTCCACCGGCAGCTTGTCGACGGTGACGGACCGCCGGAACGCGGTGTCCAGCGTCAGCGTGGAGCCCGCGATCGACCCGCCCTCGACGAGCCGGGCGACGCTGTCCTTGACCTCGACCTCCATCGGCCCGAGCTGGTAGATGCCGTCACCGAATCCGGCCGCGTCCATCGCGTCGGTGATCAGCGCGACCCGGTGCGCCCCCGCGTGGTGGAACGCCAGTTCCAGCATGGCCGGGTGCAGGTGCGTGCCGTCGTTGATGAGCTCGACGGTGATCCGCTCGTCCTCCAGCAGCGCGGCGATCGGCCCGGGCGCCCGGTGAGCGAGGCCCGGCATCGCGTTGTACAGGTGCGTGGCGACGGTGGCGCCCGCGTCGATGGCCTGCGCGGTCTGCTCGTACGTGGCGTCCGTGTGCCCGATCGCGGCGATCACGCCGTGCTCGGCGAGCAGCCGTACGGAGTCCAGGCCGCCGGGCAGCTCGGTGGCGAGGGTGACCATCCGGGCCTGCCCGTGCGCGGCGTCGATGAGCTTGCGGACCTCGGCCGGGTCGGGGTCCCGGAGCAGGTTCTCCATGTGCGCGCCCTTGCGGCACGGGGAGATGAACGGCCCTTCGAAGTGGATGCCCGCGATGTCCCCCTGCTGGGCCAGCTCGGCGAGCAGCGCGGCGCGCCGGGCGAGTACGTCGAGGTCGTCGGTGACGGTGGAGGCGACGAGCGTGGTGGTGCCGTGCTCGCGGTGCGTGCGGACGCCGGCGAGGACCTCGTCGGCGGTGCCGGAGGTGAAGGAGGCGCCACCGCCGCCGTGGTTGTGCATGTCGACGAAGCCGGGGACGATCCAGTGCCCGGACAGGTCGGTGACCTGCGCGTTCTCGGCGGCGGCGCCCGTGATCCGGGAGCCCTCGACGATGACGCGGCCGTTCTCGACGATTCCGGTGGGCAGCACCACCCTGGCGCCGGAGAGAACGGTGCTGTGTGCGCTTCCGGACATCAGGCGGATACCTCCGTGGCGAGTAGGTCCCAGGCGAGCAGGCCTGCGCCCAGGCATCCGGCGGTGTCCCCGAGGGCCGCCGGCACGATGTTCGGCAGCCGCTGGAACGTCACGCGTTCCCGTACGGCCGACCGCAGTGGTGTGAACAAGGTTTCCCCGGCCTCGGCGAGCCCGCCACCGATGATCAGGGTCCGCGGGTCGAGCAGCGTCAGGGCGGTGACCAGCCCGTCGGCGAGGGCGCCGACGGCCTCCGACCAGACGGCGACGGCCTTCGGGTTGCCGGATTCG
This sequence comes from Streptomyces sp. NBC_00239, assembly GCF_036194065.1. Classification (NCBI taxonomy): domain Bacteria; kingdom Bacillati; phylum Actinomycetota; class Actinomycetes; order Kitasatosporales; family Streptomycetaceae; genus Streptomyces; species Streptomyces sp. NBC_00239. Next base: position 4,547,624 of record NZ_CP108095.1, read on the forward strand.
ACGGCCTTGGCGCAGTCCGCGGCGTCCGCCTCGGGGTCGCCGTTCGCGGCGGCCCAGGCCCGTGACACCGCGGAGGCGGAGGCGAGCGTCTCCAGGCAGCCGTGCTGGCCGCAGCCGCACGCGGGTCCGCCGGGGCGGACCACGATGTGGCCGATCTCGCCGGCGTAGCCGTGCGCGCCGGCCTCGATCCGGCCGGCGATGCCGATGGCGCCCGCGATGCCGGTGCCCAGGGGGACGAAGAGGAAGCGGTCGGCGCCCCGGCCGGCGCCGATCCGGCCTTCGGCGAGGCCGCCGGTGCGGACGTCGTGGCCGAGGGCGACGGGGATGCCGTCCAGGCGTTCGCTGAGCATCGAGCGCAGCGGCACGTCACGCCAGCCGAGGTTGGCCGCGTACACGGCCAGCCCGTTCTCGGCGTCGACGATGCCGGGCACGGCGACTCCGGCGGCGGAGGCGCTCTGCCCGTACCGCTCGCGCCCGAGGGCGTGCAGGTCGGCGGCGAAGGCCAGGATCGACTCGACGACGGCTTCGGGGCCGCGCTCGCGGCCGGTGGCGCGGCGCGCTTCGTGCAGCAGCGTGCCGTCCACCCCGACGAGGGCGGCCTTCATCCCGGTGCCGCCCACATCGAGGGCGATGACGTGTTTCACGGGTTTCACGGGGGACAGTCTCGCGTGTCGGACAGGCACAGGTCTAGTCCACTGGAAGGGATTGTTGAGTGGCCATACAAAATCGGGACCTCGGTCCTTGCCCGGACACCGACCTCGCGTGTAAACGGAGCGTGAGAGTGGTGTAGACCTTACAAACGACGAACGGGAAACAAACGGGAATCGAAGGGGACTACGAGGGTGGGAACAGCTGTGAAGCCGCGCTACCGGAACCTGGCCGCCGCCACCGCGGCACTGTGCATGACCGTGGCCTTGAGCGGCTGCGGAACCGTCACCGGTGACAACGAGGTGACCCTCCGGCTCGTGGCGGCCGACTACGGCGACAATCCCGCCAATTCCTCCAAGCAGTACTGGAACGACCTCGCCGCCGCCTTCACCGAGGCGAACCCCGGCATCAAGGTCGAGGTCGACGTCTACTCCTGGGAGGAGGTCGACGCCAAGGTCGCCGAGCTCGACAAGGCCGGCAACGCCCCCGACATAGCCCAGATCGGCGCCTACGCGGACTACGCCGCCGCCGACAAGCTGTACTCGACCGACCAGCTGCTCTCGGTGACCACCGAGGCCGACTTCCTCGGCCCGCTCGCCGACGCCGGCAAGATCCGCCGCGTCCAGTACGGCATGCCCTTCGTCTCCAGCACCCGACTGCTCTTCTACAACGAGGCCCTCTTCGACAAGGCCGGCATCAAGGAAGCCCCCAAGTCCTGGGACGACCTCGAAGCCGACGCCAAGAAGCTCAAGGGCGTCGCCAAGACCCCCTTCGCGCTGCCGCTGGGCCGCGAGGAGGCCCAGGCCGAGACCATGATGTGGCTCCTGTCCGGAGGCGGCGGCTACACCGACAACGACGAGAGCTACGCCATCGACTCGGCGGAGAACGCCCGCTCCCTGAACTGGGTCAAGGAGCACCTGTACGAGGCCGGGCTGACGGGCGCCACCGCGCCCTGGGAGCTCAACCGCCAGGACGCCTTCGACGCCTTCGCGCGCGGCGAGGTCGGCATGCTCAACGGCCACCCGACCCTGATGAAGCAGGCGGCCGCCAAGGGCGTGAAGTTCGGCATGGTCCCGATGCCCACCGTGGACGGCCAGGAGAAGCCCACCATGGGCGTCGCCGACTGGGTCATGGCCTTCAAGAGCGGCGGCCACCGCGAGGCGGCCGGCAAGTTCCTCGACTTCCTCTACGAGGCGAAGAACGTCACGAAGTTCACCAGCTCCTACGACCTGCTGCCCGTCACCACCAGCGGCTACCGGGCCATGCTGGCCGGCCGCGGCGGCGCCTCGCCGGAGCTCAAGACCTTCCTGAGCGCCCTGCCCGGCTCCCGGCTCTACCCCGTCGGCAAGAAGTCCTGGGCCGGGGTCAGCGAGGACATCAAGCGGAACATCGGCAAGACCATGCAGCCCGGCGGCCGCCCCGAGAAGGCCCTGGAGTCGATCGCGTCGACCGCCCGCCGCGCCGACGGGAACTGATCCCTCCCGTGACCGCGCACGCCGCCGACACCCCGGCCGGGGTGTCGGCGGCGCCGGTTATGTTGGAGGCATGACGGACGACGGACACGGGCGGCAGGCGCTCACCGAGCGCGAGACCGCCGTGCTCGCCTTCGAAGGCCGCAGCTGGCCCGGCCCCGGCGCCAAGGAACGGGCCATACGGGAACGCCTCGGCATCTCCCCGGTCCGCTACTACCAGCTGCTCAACGCCCTCATGGACGACCCGCGGGCCCTCGTCCACGCCCCCGGCACCGTCCACCGGCTCCGCCGGATCCGCGAGGACCGGCGCGCCCGCCGCTGAGGCCCAGTAGGGTCGGAGCCATGGGGAGCCATCCGCACATCCCGGATCCGCACCAGCCCGCCGACGCGCCGGAGGTGCGAAATCCGGCCTCGCCCGGGGGTGCCCCCGGACGGAGTCCGGGGGAGGTCGAGGCGCGGGGTCCGGGGCGGAGCCCCGAAACGGCCGCGCTGCCCGAACCCCGCACCCCCGCCGGCCGCGAGGGCCTCGACGCCCTGCTGCGCGCCCCCGCGCACGCCGTGGTCGCGCTCGACTTCGACGGCACCCTCGCCGACATCGTCCCCGACCCCGAGCAGGCCCGCGCCCACCCCCGCGCCGTGCCCGCCCTCGCCGCCCTCGCCCCGCAGGTCCTCTCGGTGGCCGTGATCACCGGCCGGCCCGCCGGCGTCGCCGTCCGCTACGGCGGCTTCGCGGGCGTCCCCGGCCTGGAACACCTCACCGTCCTCGGCCACTACGGGGCCGAACGCTGGGACGCGGTCTCCGGACTCGTCCACGCCCCCGCCGAACACCCCGGTGTCGCCGCCGCCCGCGCCGAACTGCCCGGCTGCCTGGACGCGGTCGGCGCCTGGCACGGCACCTGGATCGAGGAGAAGGGCCGGGCCGTCGCCGTCCACACCCGGCGCGCCGCCGACCCCGCCGCCGCCTTCGAGGCGCTGCGCGCCCCGCTCGCCGACCTCGCGCACCGCCACGGCCTGATCCTCGAACCCGGCCGCGCCGTCCTGGAACTGCGCCCGCCGGGCATGGACAAGGGCGTCGCCCTCGCCGAGTACCTCGCCGAGACCGGCGCCGGCGCCGTCCTCTACGCCGGCGACGACCTCGGCGACCTCGCCGCCTTCGCCGCCGTCGAGAAGCTGCGCGCCGACGGCCTGCCCGGCCTGCTGGTGTGCAGCGGCTCCTCCGAGGTGCCCGAGCTCGCCGCCCGCGCGGACCTGATCCTCGACGGCCCGGCCTCGGTCGTGGCCTTCCTCGCCGACCTGGCCGCCGCCGTCACTCCGGGCGGCGGCCCCGCGGCAGGTCCTTCAGCTGGCGGGTGAACCAGCGGGCCGGCGGCAGCGCGGTCGCCGCGGCCGCCAGCCGCTTGGTGCGCTCCGCCCGCTCCGGCTCCGGCAGCGACAGCGCCTCGTGCAGCGCCTCGGCGGTCTGCGAGACGTCGTACGGATTCACCGCGCACACGTCCTGCGCCAGCTCCGCGTACGCCCCCGCCTCCCGGGACAGCACCAGCGCGCACCCGGCCTCCGAGACCACCGGGATCTCCTTGGCCACCAGGTTCATGCCGTCGCGCACCGGATTCACCAGCGCCACGTCGGCCAGCCGGTACGCGGCCAGCGAGCGGGCGAAGTCGTCCTGCACCGACACCAGCACCGGCTGCCAGTCCGCCGTGCCGAACTCCTCGTTGATCTCCCCGGCCAGCCGGGCCACGTCCGCCGTGTAGGCGCGGTACGAGGCCAGGTCCTGCCGGGACGGGTACGCCGACGCCAGGTGGACCACCCGGCCGCGCCACTCGGGGCGGGTCGCCAGCAGCTCCCGGTACGCGAGCAGCCCGCGGACGATGTTCTTCGACAGCTCGGTGCGGTCCACCCGCACGATCGTGCGCAGCCCGCCGACCTCCGCCCGCAGCCCGGCCAGCTTGTCCTCGACCTCCGGCCGGTACGCGAGGCGCCGCAGCTCCTCCCCGTCCACGCCCAGCGGGTACACCGCGACCTCGGTGCCGCCGAGCCCGCCGGGGCCGGCTTCGGCGCACCCCCGGAAGGCGTCCGCCCAGACCTGCGTGTGGAAGCCCAGCCGGTCCGCGCCGAGCATCCCCCACAGCAGTCGCTCGCGTACGTCCTGCGGCAGCATCGCGAAGTACGCGGGGTCGGCCCACGGGGTGTGCGTGAAGTGGCCGATCACCAGGTCCGGGCGCAGCTCGCGCAGCAGGCCCGGCACCAGGGCCAGCTGGTAGTCCTGCACCAGCACCGCCGCGCCGGGCGCCGCCTCCGCGGCCAGAGCCTCGGCGAACGCCCGGTTGTACGTCTCGTACGCCTGCCACTGCCGTCGGAAACCCGCGTCGAAGACCGGCTCGCGCGGAATGTCGTACAGGTGGTGGTGGAGGAACCACAGCACCGAGTTGGCGATGCCGTTGTAGGCGTCCGCGTAGACGTCGGCGGGGATGTCCAGCATCCGGACGCCCGGCTCGGCGACGCCCTGCCGGACCGCCTCCCGGTCGGCGTCGCCCAGAGCCGCGCACACCCACAGGGCGTCCGGTTGCTGTGCGAGCGCCGCCGAGAGTCCGGAGACCAGACCGCCCCCGCCGCGCCGGGCCGCGAGGCTCCCGTCGGCGTCGAGGGCGTACGAGAGCGGGCCACGGTTCGCTGCGACGAGCACGTGAGAAGGCATGCGGCCAACCTAGCCCGGGTCGCTCCCGCTCAAACGTTTCCGGCGCGCGGGGGCACGGCCGGGCGTACGGGTCAGGCCACGCGCCGCTGCGGGTACTCCTTGATCTCCACCATCGGCGGCCGCTCCTCGGTGTCCACCGGGTACGTGCGCGGCACGAAGCCGTCCGGGCCCCGCTCGAACTGGACGAGCTCGGGACGCACCAGGTGCCCGCGCGACAGCCGCACCTGCGCGGTCCGGTAGATCGCGGCGGCCATCCGGCCCAGCGCCCGGCCGTCCTGGTGGCGGTGCAACCGCACCCCCACGTCGACCTGCGCGAGCGCGTCCAGCCCCACCGTGTGCAGGGCGTCCACCAGCAGCCCCAGCTCCACCCCGTAGCCGACGGGGAACGGCAGCCGCTCCAGCAGCGAGCGGCGGACCGCGTACTCGCCGCCGAGCGGCTGCACGAAACCGGCCAGCTGCGGCCAGTGCAGGTTGAGCAGCGGCCTGGCCACCAGCTCGGTGACCCGCCCGCCCTGCTCGGCGCCGCCCGGGCCGGGGCCCCCGCCCGGGGCGCCGCCCAGCGGACGGTCGTACATCGCCTTGACGAAGTGGACGTCCGGGTCGGTCAGCAGCGGGCCGACTATCCCGGAGACGAAGTCGGCCGAGAAGTCGCGCAGGTCGGCGTCGACGAAGCACACGATGTCGCCCGTGGTGACGAGGAGCGAGCGCCACAGCACCTCGCCCTTGCCCGGCAGGGCCGGGATCCGGGGCAGGATCTCGTCCCGGTGCACCACCCGGGCGCCCGCCTTCGCGGCCACCTCCGCGGTCCGGTCCGAGGACCCCGAGTCGACGACCACCAGCTCGTCGACGAGCGGCACCGCCTCGACCAGTTCGCGGCGGATGACCTCGACGATCTCGCCGACCGTCGCCTCCTCGTCGAGCGCCGGCAGCACGACGCTGACGGTCGTCCCGGCCGCCCGTTTGGCGGCGATCAGCCGGTCGAGCGGACGGTCGGCCGCCGACCAGGAACGTCCGGCGAGCCAGCGCTCCACCTCTTCCAGCACGGTCGGTACTCCCCTGTTTCTGACCGAAATATGATCCATCTCGCGGTTCGGACAGCCGTCTCGGCGGCCCGCACCTTCGGTTACAGTCTTGAACAACGCGGACGACCATCGCATGTCGGGGTCGGCCCGCGGACAAACGCCCGGTTGCGTGTGAGCGCGCCACCGGTGCCATACCGCTCATCCAGAGGGGCAGAGGGACACGGCCCGTTGAAGCCCCGGCAACCCTCCAGTCGGTAACTCGCGATCACGCAACAGCAGCGAGGCCTCCACCGACTCGGGAAGGTGCCAATTCCGTCTCATGGCGATGTTCGTCATGGGGAAGATGAGGAGAAAGGGCCTCGCCATCATGGCTGTACAGACTGTCACCTCTGCCCAGGTCGATTCCGTCGACCTCGGTCCCGCCACCGCCCTCTCGTGCCGTGAGTGCGGTACGCGGTTCGACCTCGGTCCCATCTTCGCCTGTGCCGAGTGTTTCGGCCCCCTCGAAGTGGCGTACGACCTGCCGCTCGGCGACCCGGAGGCGCTCCGGCAGCGCATCGAGGCCGGCCCCCAGAACATCTGGCGCTACGCCCCGCTGCTGCCCGTCCCCGCCGACGTGGCCGACAAGCCGAACCTGAACCCGGGCTTCACCAAGCTCGTCGACGCCGAGAACCTCGCCAAGGCGCTGGGCGTCACCGGCAAGCTCTACGTCAAGGACGACTCCGGCAACCCGACGCACTCCTTCAAGGACCGTGTCGTCGCCATCGCCGTCGAGGCCGCCCGCGCCTTCGGCTACACCACGCTCTCCTGCTCCTCCACCGGCAACCTGGCCGGCGCCGTCGGCGCCGCCGCCGCCCGCGCCGGTTTCCGCTCCTGCGTGTTCATCCCGCACGACCTGGAGCAGGGCAAGGTCGTCATGGCCGCCGTGTACGGCGGCGACCTGGTCGGCATCGACGGCAACTACGACGACGTCAACCGCTTCTGCTCCGAGCTCATCGGCGACCCGCTGGGCGAGGGCTGGGGCTTCGTCAACGTCAACCTGCGCCCGTACTACGGCGAGGGCTCCAAGACCCTGGCGTACGAGATCTGCGAGCAGCTCGGCTGGCGGATCCCGGACCAGATCGTCATCCCGATCGCCTCCGGCTCGCAGCTCACGAAGATCGACAAGGGTCTCCAGGAGCTCATCAAGCTGGGCCTGGTCGAGGACAAGCCGTACAAGATCTTCGGCGCGCAGGCCGAGGGCTGCTCGCCGGTCTCCACCGCCTTCAAGGCCGGCCACGACGTGGTGCGCCCGCAGAAGCCGAACACCATCGCCAAGTCCCTGGCGATCGGCAACCCGGCCGACGGCCCGTACGTCCTGGACATCGCGCGCCGCACCGGCGGCTTCGTCGAGGACGTCGACGACGACCAGGTCGTCGACGCCATCAAGCTGCTCGCGCAGACCGAGGGCATCTTCGCCGAGACCGCGGGCGGCGTGACCGTCGGCGTGACGAAGAAGCTCATCGAGAACGGCGTCCTGGACCCGTCCCTGACCACGGTCGTGCTCAACACCGGTGACGGTCTCAAGACCCTGGACGCGGTCGCGTCCGACACCGGCCTGTCGGCCACGATCCGCCCGAGCCTGGACGCCTTCCGCGCCGCCGGCCTGGCCTGACCATCCCCCTCCGTACCCGGAAAGGCAGTAGTGCCATGAGCGTCAACGTCCGCATCCCCACCATCCTCCGCACGTACACGGGCGGGAAGGCCGAGGTCCCCGCCGAGGGTGCCACCCTCGCCGAGGTCATCGCCTCCCTGGAGCAGAACCACCCGGGCATCGGCCCGCGCGTGCTGGACGACCAGGGCAAGCTGCGCCGCTTCGTGAACGTCTACGTGAACGACGACGACGTGCGCTTCGAGGGCGGGCTCGCGACGGTGACGCCGGACGGCGCCGGAGTGTCGATCATTCCGGCGGTCGCGGGCGGCTGCTGATTCCCCGATCCCCGCACTTCTTCTGAATTGCCCTCTCCGCAAAAGCGGAGGGGGCAATTCTGCTTGATTGGGCGCGGTAGGGTTGGGGTAGTCCCCGGCGTTGTTTGTGACCTACGTGCGTGAGTGTGCCCCGCGAGGGTCGACATCGGGCCAATGTGCTTGTGCCTTATGGGTGTTGAGGCAGGGTTTGTCCCGCCCGAGTTGCCCGGAAGTCTCCCTGGTTTTCGTCCAATGTCGACGTATTGACGTGTCCTGAATTCTCGTCGGAATGACCTGTTGCAGACAGCGTCCGGGCAGATACATTCAGCCGCGGTCGACGCGTTCCGGCGCAAGTATCTGACCCGGGACCGCGAAGGGCGGTCCTGCGCAAGGGCCAGTAACAGGGGAGTTAGCCATGGCTCAGGGCACCGTCAAGTGGTTCAACGCGGAGAAGGGCTACGGCTTCATCGCGGTCGACGGTGGTGCGGACGTGTTCGTCCACTACAGCGCGATCCAGATGGACGGGTACCGCACCCTTGAAGAAGGTCAGCGAGTCGAGTTCGAGATCTCGCAGGGCCAGAAGGGTCCGCAGGCGGACATGGTCAAGCTCGCACCGGCCGGCTGAGCCCGGGCGATCGACCACCGACGCACACGCACACGCGGGGCCCGCATCCCACCCGGGATGCGGGCCCCGCGTGCGTGCGGGCCCGCGCGTGCGGTCTTGACCGCCTGCGCGTCCGGCCCCGGTCGCCCGGTGCCCGCGGCCCCGATCGCCCGCGCCGGCGGCCTTGATCGTCTGTCTCGCCCATCGGGCCGGGTTGCTTGAGCCGCTTGCACTCGGGGGGGTCGAGTGCTAATCATTGGCGTTAGCACTCTCCAGGTGAGAGTGCTACATAGACGAGGACCGGGTCGGTGAGGCCCGCAGCGTCTGACGGGAAGGAACCGTCAGGCACGCAGGCCGTCCGTCGCGGGCGCCAACGCGGTCCGGAGCAATCCACCCCGTCCGGGAGGACCACTTCAGATGGCCAAGATCATTGCGTTCGACGAGGAGGCCCGGCGCGGTCTCGAGCGTGGGATGAACCAGCTCGCCGACGCCGTCAAGGTCACCCTTGGCCCCAAGGGTCGCAACGTCGTCCTTGAGAAGAAGTGGGGCGCCCCCACGATCACCAACGATGGTGTTTCCATCGCCAAGGAGATCGAGCTGGAGGACCCGTACGAGAAGATCGGCGCCGAGCTGGTCAAGGAAGTCGCCAAGAAGACGGACGACGTCGCCGGCGACGGTACGACCACCGCGACCGTTCTCGCCCAGGCGCTCGTGCGCGAGGGTCTTCGCAACGTCGCCGCCGGCGCCAACCCGATGGCGCTGAAGCGCGGCATCGAGAAGGCCGTCGAGGCCGTCTCGGGCGCCCTGCTGGAGCAGGCCAAGGATGTCGAGACCAAGGAGCAGATCGCTTCGACGGCCTCCATCTCCGCCGCCGACACCCAGATCGGCGAGCTCATCGCCGAGGCCATGGACAAGGTCGGCAAGGAAGGCGTCATCACCGTCGAGGAGTCGCAGACCTTCGGTCTGGAGCTCGAGCTCACCGAGGGCATGCGCTTCGACAAGGGCTACATCTCGGCGTACTTCGCCACCGACATGGAGCGTATGGAGTCGGCTCTCGACGACCCGTACATCCTGATCGTCAACTCCAAGATCGGCTCGGTCAAGGACCTGCTGCCGCTCCTGGAGAAGGTCATGCAGTCCGGCAAGCCGCTGCTGATCATCGCCGAGGACGTCGAGGGCGAGGCCCTGTCGACCCTGGTCGTCAACAAGATCCGCGGCACCTTCAAGTCCGTCGCCGTCAAGGCCCCGGGCTTCGGCGACCGCCGCAAGGCCATGCTCGGCGACATCGCCATCCTCACCGGTGGCACGGTCATCTCCGAGGAGGTCGGTCTCAAGCTGGAGAACGCCGGCCTGGACCTGCTGGGCCGCGCCCGCAAGGTCGTCATCACCAAGGACGAGACCACCATCGTCGACGGTGCCGGTGACAGCGACCAGGTTGCCGGTCGCGTGAACCAGATCCGCGCCGAGATCGAGAACTCGGACAGCGACTACGACCGCGAGAAGCTGCAGGAGCGCCTGGCGAAGCTCGCCGGCGGTGTTGCGGTCATCAAGGCCGGCGCCGCGACCGAGGTCGAGCTCAAGGAGCGCAAGCACCGCATCGAGGACGCCGTCCGCAACGCGAAGGCGGCCGTCGAAGAGGGCATCGTCGCCGGTGGCGGCGTGGCCCTGCTCCAGGCCTCCGCGGTCTTCGAGAAGCTCGAGCTCACGGGCGACGAGGCGACCGGCGCCAACGCCGTGCGCCTGGCCCTCGAGGCCCCGCTCAAGCAGATCGCCGTCAACGGTGGTCTCGAGGGTGGCGTCGTCGTGGAGAAGGTCCGCAACCTGCAGATCGGTTGGGGCCTGAACGCCGCGACCGGCGAGTACGTGGACATGATCGCCGAGGGCATCATCGACCCGGCGAAGGTCACCCGCTCTGCCCTGCAGAACGCGGCGTCCATCGCGGCCCTGTTCCTCACCACCGAGGCCGTCATCGCCGACAAGCCCGAGAAGGCCGGCGCCGGCGCTGCCGGTGGCGGCATGCCGGGCGGTGACATGGACTTCTGATCAACCCCTGAGGGCTGATCGGCTGTTCTTGCCGAGGGCGGTACCCCTTCCCGACCGGAGGGGGTACCGCCCTCGGGCGTTTCCGGGTGCTTGGGGCTCAGTGGGCGTAATCCTTGAGTTTCCCCGTGTCCAACGTGACGAGTACGGGATCGGGCAGGTCGACGGTGGCGCCGTACGGGTGGGTGGTGCGCTGGGCGTACTTGCCCTTCTCGGGGGTGCTGTAGACGACGAGGGTCTGCTCGTCGCGGTTGATCAGGAAGTGCACGGGGATCCCGGCGGCCGCGTAGCCGTCGCGCTTCTCGTGCCGGTCGCGGCGGTCGGTGTCGTGGTCGTGGGACGTGACCTCGACGGTCATGAGGACGCCGTCGGGATCGGACCATTCGCCGTGCCCCGCGAAGTGGCCTCGGGGTGCGAGCACCCCATCGGGCTTCGCCCTTCCGTTCCGGTACGTCTCGATCTTGAGGCCCCGCTCGCCGTACAGGCCCAGCTCGGGCCGGTACTGCATGCACATGGCTTGCAGCCACATGACGATCTCGTCGTGATCCCCGTCCGGCACGGGCTTGACCTCCAGCTTTCCCTGGATGAATTCGAGCGTGACCGTCTCGGGAGCCGTGCGGGCGAGCCGCTCGAAGTCCTCGACGGCCATCTGCTGGTGCGTCTCGGTGCCGGCGGAGCTGGGGGTCATGGTGTCGCCTCCTCGACACCATGGTGCCCTGGCGCCGGGCCGGTGGGCCGGTTGAACCGTCATAGGCGTGACTCCTCTCGGATACGGGCCGCGTGGGCGTGGACCTCGGCGGGGGTGAGGGTGGGGGTGTGCACCGGGGCGGCGGTGTACGGGCGGCAGGCGCGGCAGCGGCCCTCGGTGAAGGCGGTGGGCGGGCCGGGCGCGCCGCATTCGTAGCACTCGGCCCGGGGCGGGGACGCGGGGGCCGCCGGGCCCTCTGCGCCCGCCGTGCTCGCTTGTGCGGGGAGCTTGGATTCCAGGCGCTTGCGGACGAACGCCGCCGGGTGGTGGACCGGGGTGGGGAGTCCGGTCGTGAGGGTGAGGCGGATCCGGTCCGGCGAGATGCCGCGGGCGAGCCAGGGGGTGACGAGGGGGGCCAGTGCCGTGCAGTCGCCCTTGGAAAGCGCCAGCGCGGGTGCGGTCCGGCCCAGCGAGGCCAGTACGCCGTAGGCGGACGAGTACACCCCATCAGCCTCGCCGATGCCCGGCGCCGCAATCCCTGCCTCGCCGATGCCCGGAGGCGCCATCCCTGCCTCGCCGATGCCCTGGGCCGTAACCCCCGCCTTGTCGATGGCCTGGGGTGCAACATCCAGCCTCGCCGGCGTTTGAGGCGCGGGGTTTGGGGCGGAGCCCCAAGCAACCCGGCTCCGCCGGGCACCGGGCTCTGCCCGGACCCGCGCCTCAAACGCCGGCGAGGCTGGGAATTGCCCCCCGGGCGTCGGCGAGGCTGGGAATTGCCCCCCGGGCGTTGGCAAGGCCGGGGTTGGCGCCCCGGGCGTCGGAGGGGCTGGGGTTGGCGCCCGCGGCGTCGGCGCCTCGAGCGGTGGCGGAGCCAGGGGGGCCGGGCCGGACTGCCGTGCGGGGGGTGAGGCGGCGACGGCCGGGGCGGAGGACTCCGTAAGGGTGAAGCGGGTCCACCAGGAGCCGTCACGGGCGGTCCGGGAGAAGAACGTGTGGGTCACCCACCGGTTGTCCGGACCCGGCAACTGCCGCCGCACACGGTGCAGATGACCGGCCGTGGCCAGCCGGTTCAGCGCGGTGCGCAACGCGCACTGGCCCCACAGGGGCAGGACGGCGGCCAGCGTCTTGACGCTGATGTCGGAGCCGTCGGGGAGCCGGTCGATGTATCCGGCGACGGCCGCCTCGCGGGCCGGCAGGTGCGCGAAGTCGTGTGCGGCGCGCGGCCGTTGGTCCGATGCGGCGATTTTTCCGTAGCCGGGCTTGGCGAGCGGATGCGGGGCAGCAGTAAGCTGGCTGACAGCCATGGGATCGGTCCTGTTCTGAACTGCGATCTCGGTGGTCAGGCCCTCGCATGGTGTTCCAGCACCGGCGGGGGCCATTTTGCGTTCAGACGCAAGCTAGAGCCCGATGGCGCTGCGTGGCAACTCGGTCACGAATAGTCATAGCGGCTGGTATGGGCGGGAGTTGGGGAGGGTGGGGGGTGGTGGTGGGCTTCGCCCACCACCCATTCCCTACACAGAGCGCTCGGACCCCGAGGCTTGAGCTTCGGGCCCGGAGCGGGGGTCAGGCGGACGGTCGGGCGGGCGCGTAATTCACACTGCCGAGGGGCCAGTCCGAGAGCCACGCGGATACGGCGGTCCGCAGCGGGGCGTCCAACTCGGCCCGGTCGGCGCGGACCCAGGAGCGGACGGCCGTGTGGTGGGCGGGGTCGCGGGACGGGTAGATGTACACGCAGCCGATGACTTCGTCAGGGTCCTCGATCACGCTGTACGTGAAGCCCTTGCGCTGCGCGAAGTCGTCCGCGTGCTCTTGGAGGTCGCCGAGGTTCTGCTCGGCGGACATGCCGTCGAGCGGCGGCCAGGTCTGTGTTTCCCAGCCCGGGCTGGACCGGATGTGGGCGATGCTGCCCGTCCATGCGGCGAGGTCGCGCGCGTTGTGCTCGGGGCCGAGCGGCTCCAGCCGGAAGTGAGGCGTGTTCAGGGCGGTCGGCACGTCGAAGTCCTGCGGGACGAAGGGGGCGGCGGTGGTGTCGTTGTCGCTGGTCATGCGGCGACGCTACGAGGCTTGAGCCCCGGCCCGCATCCCCTTTCCCCGCCCCCTGCCCGACCGGCGACCCGTCGGACAGCCCCTGGCCTCGCCGGCGTTCCCGGCGCGACGCCCTGGGGGCAACATCCAGCCCCGCCGGCGCTTGAGGCGCGGGTCCGGGCGGAGCCCGGTGCCCGGCGGAGCCGGGTTGGCGCGGGACCCCCGGGATGTGTGCAATGCGGGGACCCGAGGTATCGGGGGCGTGGTGGGGGTGTCGCCGCAGGTGACAGAGTCGTGGTGTGACGACAGCACCTGAGATTCCGCAGCCTGCCGAAGTCGACTTCTATTTCGATCCCGCCTGCCCGTTCGCCTGGATCACCTCCCGGTGGATCCTCGAAGTGGAGGCCCACCGCGAACTGGACCTCCGGTTCCGCGTGATGAGCCTGTACGTGCTCAACGAGGGCCGGGAGCTCCCGGACTGGTACCGGGATCTGGTCGACCGCTCGCTCGCGCTCACGCGGATCTGCACGGCGGTCGCGCTCGGCTACGGCGAGCAGGTGCTGCCCGCGCTGTACACGGCGATGGGCACGCGCATCCACAACGGCGGCGACAAGGACTTCATCGCCGTCGCCAAGGAGTCCCTCGCCGAGACCGGCCTGCCCGACGTCCTGGTGGAGGCCGCGCACAGCGACACGTACGACGACGCGCTGCGGCGCAGTCACCGGGACGGGATGGAGGCGGTCGGCGGGGACGTGGGGACGCCGACGATCCACATCGACGGGGTGGCGTTCTTCGGGCCGGTGCTCAATTCGATCCCGCGCGGGGAGGAGGCGGCGAAACTGTTCGACGCGGCGCAGACGCTGGCCAGGTTCCCGGACTTCTTCGAGCTGAAGCGATCGCGGAAGGGGGCGCTGAGGTTCAGCTGACGTTCAGCCGACGTCGTTGGCCGTGGTGTTCTGGCCGATGAGGAAGCCCAGCTGGAAGCGGTGTTCGGCGCCGTACTCCGCCTTCAGGTGGGACACGTGGGACTGGAGCGAGCGCAGGCTGATGGCCAGGCGGCGGGCTATCTCGCGGTCGGAGCGGCCTTCGGCGAGGAGTTTGGCGATGGCTTCCCGGATCGCGGGGACCACGTCGGCGGCGGCGTCGGCGGCGCGTACGGGGACGAAGGGGTAGGGGGCCGCGCGGTCCCAGGCCCGTTCGAAGGTGTCGGCGAGGAAGCGGACGACGGCGGGTTCGGTGACGACCGCGGCGATCGAGCGGTCGGCGTTGGCGGGCAGGAACACCGTCGTGCGGTCGACGATGATCAGGCGGTCGAAGAACTCGTCCAGGGTGCGGATGCGGGCTCCGTACTCCGTGACGGTCCGGACGTAGTCCTTCGTCGCCTCGTCGAAGCGGGTGCTGTGCTGGTAGAGCGTGCGCATGGCGACACCGGCGGAGATCCGGCCGCGTACGGCTTCCAGCGCGGCCCGCAGGACCGGTCCGGGGCGGGGGCCCTCGGGCTGGGCGGTGAGGATCTCGATGCGGGCGGCGTCGATGTGCTCCTGCATGGCGGCGAGGATCTCCGCCTTGCCGTGTACGTAGCGGATGCCGGGGCCGTCGGCGGGTGGCCCGGGGCGCGGGGCGGGGCGGGCGTCCGCCTCGGCGGCGAGCCGGTCGGCCAGCTCGTTCAACGACCGGGCGGCTTCCCTCAGCGCCCGTTGCGGATCTGCGGCGTTCGTGTCTTTCTGCTGCGGCATCTGCGCATCCCCCGGTGTACGGCACGTCCGGGGACCAGGATCGCCGAAGGCCCCACGGGGGTGGGCCTTCGGCCCCCTGGTGTGTCCGTGGGCGGGGACGGCTGCGTACGTCCTTCGATCGTGGGACGCTGGGGAAAAGCGGCCTCGTGCCGCTCAACCGTCGATCTGGGTTCACGCCATGGGCCACAGGAGAAGGGACCCGCGATGACCGCTGCCATGGTCGAGCCCGGCCGGAACGCCGGTGGCCGTGCGTGGGAGTACCTGCTGCAGAGCTGGCGTGAGCTGGACGTGCCGGAGGGCTGGCGCGCCGAGATCGACGCAGGACAGATCCACTTGGCACCGCCGCCCCATCCGTTCCACAACGAGATCGCAGAGCTCCTCCAGCGCGCCCGGTACGGCGTGCTTCCGCTGGAGATCGGCCTGTACCAGACACTCGGCATCCGAATCGGCTCGCTCGGCAGGCTGTACGTTCCCGACCTTGCCATGGTGCCGCGCAGGCTGGTGGCTGGTGCGGATCCCGACGTTGCTTTGCCCATCGACGCGGCCGAGGCGCTGCTCGTCGTGGAGATCACTTCCAAGAGCAACGCCGACGACGACCGGAAGAAAAAGCTGTGGGCGTACGCCCACGCGCCCGTGCCCGTCTATCTGCTGATCGACCGGTTCGACCTGCACGGCCCCACCACCACGCTGTTCACGAACCCGGAGAACGGGGTCTACAAGGACAGCCACCGGGTGGCGTTCGGGGATGTGGTGGAGCTGCCGAAGCCGTTCGCGGTGAAGATCGACACCGGGTCGTTCCCGGTCTAGACCGGGTCCTCGATCGGCATCGGGGTGTCGATCGACATCGGGGTATCGCGTTCCACGGACCGGACGCCCGACCGCGCTGCTCTTCACCGGCGGCCTCTGGCCCGGAGCCCAAAGATCCGCCAGGCGTGGCCCGTTCGTGATCATCCGGTGTACAACTCCCGTACACCGGACCGGGTCGGACAGGGCATGAAGTCTCGTCTCGCAGTATTGGCCGCGGCCGGCCTCACGGCCCTCGGGCTGTCGGCACCGGCCGCGCTCGCCTCCACCCCCGCCTCAGCCGCCGTCCCCGCGGCCCTGTCCGCCCCCGCCGCCGAGCCGCCGATCCGGCTTTCCGCCCCGCCCGTGAGCATGGCTCCCGGCGGCTGGCAGCACCTGGGGGTCTTCTACGACAACCCGGGTACGGAGTTCCAGGGCGCCTTCACCATCACCGCGGACTTCGCGGGCATCGCCGGATTCGCCAAGGCCGAATTCGTGGAGCCCGAGCACGAGGACTGCACGGTGACCGGCACCAAGGTCACCTGCCCGTCGGGGTACTTGGGATTCGACGGGCTGCGCGCGGGCGCCCACGACCGGCTGGCCACGATCGCGGTCCGGGCCCTTCCCGGAGCGAAGCTCGGGGACCGGGGGACCGTGACGGTGTCGGCCGACGTCCCGGGCCGCACCGTGAACGCCGTCACCGCGAAGGTGGGGGTCGGCGGCCCGGACCTGGTCATGAAGATGGCCAAGCACAACGAGCGGCCCAAGGCCGGCGCGAAGCTCCCGCTGCCGTTCGTCCTCAGCAACGAGGGCACCGAGCCGGTCACCGACGTCCTGTTCACCGCGGAGGCCTCGTACGGCCTCCAGCTGGGCGGCGACCACCGCAACTGCTCGTACCGTCCGGGCGCCATCGTCGGCGCCGACGGCCCGCTGCTCGGCATGTGGTCCACCTTCCAGTGCCGCATCAAGGGCACCTTCGCACCCGGCAAGAGCTACCGGCTGGCGATCCCCGCCGGGATCCGGGTGGCCGAGTACGCCTCGAGTTCGGAGACGTTCTTCATCCGCGTGGACGAGGACAACGCGGCGAACCGCAAGGCATGGCGCAAGGGTCTCAAGGTGCGCACCGGCACGGGTCCCGAGCTGACGTTCATGACGGTTCCCACGGCCGCCTCGACCGGGCTCGGCGACACGGGCCGGGACGTGAACCGCTACAACAGCCACTACTACGGCACGGTGTCGGTGGCGGGCGGCGCGGACTTCGCGACGGTCGGCACGACCGTGCGGGGCAAGGCCGGCGCGAAGGTGCAGGCCACGGTCAAGCTGCGCAACAAGGGCGCCGCCTACTTCCTCTCGGCCCGTGAGGTGCAGGGCGTCCTGAAGCTGCCGCAGGGCGTGTCGGTGGTCAAGGCCGACCCCGCCTGCGCGGCGCGCAAGCGCGCGGACGGCACCGTGTCGTACTACCTGTGCACGGTGACGCCGCCCGGCGGCCGGGGCTTCGTGAAGCCGGGCGACGAGTTCGCGTACACCTTCACCCTGAAGCTGGAGAAGACCCTCGAGAACGTCTCCGGCACGTTCTCGACGAGGTTCAACCTCGACGCGAGCACCGACCCGAACCCCGCGAACAACACGGCCAAGCTGCGGGTGAATCCCCGGAGCGCGTAGGTACGGTTCGCGTGGCCCGTTCCTGATGGCCGTGTCCCGACGCCGGCGCGCGGGCGGGCGCGGCCGACGGGAGAGGATGGGGGCGGCGGACGGGCGAGCCGGCCGCGACACGGAGGAGAAGACCGCATGGCAGCAGTCGGGGTGCACCACCCCAAGGAAGACGCGGAATTCGACTTCGTGCTCGCGCACGTCGGCGGCCCGGTGCTCGCCTACTTCTGGGGCGTCTGGGCCGCCGCCTGCAAGGACCTGGAACCGGTGGTCAAGGACGTGGCCCGGGAGTACGCGGGCCGGGTCGCCGTCGTACGGACCGACATCGTCCGCTGCCCCGCCGCCACCAAGCGGTACGAGGTGTTGGGCGCGCCCACCTTCGTGCTGATCCGCGACGGCGAGGCGGTGGCCACCACGACGGAGGCCACCGACGGGGCGGGCGTCCGGGCCTTCCTGGACGCCCACCTCTAGCCCGTCAGAGGGCGGTGACGAACGCCGCCCAGGCGTGGTCCCGGAACACCAGATGGGGGCCGTCGGGGACCTTGGAGTCCCGGACGGGGACTACGCCGGGGTGGCCGTCGGCCACCTCCAGGCAGTTCCCGCCGTCGCCTCCGCTGTGCGTGGACTTGCGCCAAGTGGCCATCTCGACGCAGCTACCGCCGCTGCCGTCGCTGTAGCTGGATTTATGCCACGCGGCCGTCGAGAGGTCGTACTCAGGCATCCTGATCATGTGCGTAATCCTCCGCCATGGACTCGATCAAGGCCAGGGATTCGCTGGGTGACAGCGCGGTGGCCGTGAGCAGATCGTAGGACAGAGAGTGGCGGGCCACTTCGGCCGGATCGTCAAACAGCAGCCCCGTACCGTTGCCTTGGACATACGCGAGCGGCGGCGCATCGTTGAACGACATGAGCTGAAGAAAGCCGCCCATCGACGAGTGGGCGCCGACCTTGAACGGCACGACCTGAACGATGATCCGGTGAGCTCGGGCCAGAGAAGCGATATGAGCCAGCGCTTCGCCCATTACGGCGGGTCCACCGACCACCCTGTGGAGAACGGCCTCGTCAAGCACGCACCAGAACATCGGGGTTGTTGGATTTTTGAGGATGACGGCTCGCTCCAAGCGGTTCGCGACCAACTCGTCGATCTCCGCATCGGTGGCCGTCGGCTGGTACGCGCGGAAGATCTCCCGGGCGTACGGGCCGGTCTGCAACAGCCCAGGGATCGTCAGGGGCGCGTACTCCCGGATGGCCTTCGCCAGCGCCTCCGCCTCGGCGGCGGCCGCGAAGTGGTCCGGGTACTTGGACTTGGCCGCCGCGCCGCAGTTGCGGACGAAGAAGCCGTCGGTGTGGAGGATGTCGTCGATCTGACGGGCGAAATCGAGGTGCATGCGGCGCGTGCCCGCTTCGAGCTGGCCGATGAACGAACCGCTGACGAAGAGCAGTTCAGCCAGTTCGGCCTGACTGAGGCCGGCACGCTCGCGCGCGACGCGCAGTTCGGCGCCGAGCAGGGCGCGGGGGGAGGAGGAGGGGTCGAGGCTCTTACCTGCCATGGCAACTCCAGGGCCAACAGGTGGGGTTGTACTGCTTTCCTCCTTGAAGGCTAGCGAGCGCGTCGCCACTCTGTGTGGAGAAGTCGAATACTCAGAGTAGAAGGTGCATGACAATGGGACTCACGACGCACGAGCGGTTCCTGGCGGTGCAGGATGCGGTGGTGCAGCTCAAGGAGGCGCTCGCCGGGGTGGGGGTGGTGCTGCCGTCCGTGGGCATGGACCAGGTCTCGGCGGCGGGGGCGTACGGGCTGCCGCTGATCGATCTCGGGCGGTGCAATCTCGACACGGCCCTCCGCCTGACCGCGGTGCTCCACGAGCGGGCCCGGCCCGTGACGCCCTGAGGTCCGACCCCCAGCCCTTCCGGTGCCCGGCGCGCGGCACTGCGTGCGGCAACCCCCAGCCCTTGTCGGCACTGCGTGCGGCAACTTCCAGCCTCGCCGGCACTGCGTGCGGCAACCCCCAGCCCTTGTCGGCGCTGCGGGGCGCCACCCCAGCCTTGTCGGCGCTGCGTGCGGCAAATTCCAGCCTCGCCGGCGTTTGAGGCGCGGGGTTTGGGGCGGAGCCCCAAGAAAACCCGGCTGGCGCCGGGCACCGGGCCCTGCCCGGACCCGCTCCTCAAACGCCGGAGGGGCTGGAGGTTGCCCTCAGGGCGCTGGAGGGGCTGGAGGTTGTCCTCAGGGCGCTGGAGGGGCTGGAGGTTGCCCTCAGGGCGCCGGCGAGGCTGGAGGTTGCCCCTCAGGGCGCCGGCGAGGCTGAAGGCGCGCCACGGTCAGCCGGCGAGGCTGAGGGGTGTGCGGTCAGGGGGTCAGGGCTGGTTGGTGGGTGGGGTCGGCGGGGTCGGGCTCGGCGGCGTTCAGCGTGGTCAGCATGTCCGGCGTGAAGCCGAAGAAGTACGTGGCGAGGAAGCCGGTCACGTAGCCGGTGCCCAGGCCGGCCGCGTAGACGGCGATCGTGGCGAGCACGCCGTGGGAGCCGTCGAGGAGGGGGAAGAGCGCCCAGCCGGATGGGCCGATCGCGGTGGAGCCGAAGGCCAGGCCGAGCTGGTTGGAGAGGCCGAGGAACGCGCCGCCCGCCGCGCCGCCGATGCACGCCGTCACGAACGGGCGGCCCAGCGGCAGCGAGACGCCGTAGATCAGCGGTTCGCCGACGCCCAGGAAACCGGCCGGGAGGGCGGACTTGATGGTGGCGCGGATCGAGCGGTTGCGGGGGAGGCGGAGGTAGACGGCGGCGGCCGCGCCGACCTGGCCCGCGCCCGCCATCGCGAGGATCGGCAGCAGGACGGTGTAGCCCTGCTGCTCGATCAGGGTGGTGTGGATGGGGATGAGGGCCTGGTGCAGGCCCAGCATCACGAGGGGGAGGAAGAGGCCGCCGAGGATCAGCCCGGCGAAGGCGCCGCCGTCGCCGAGGAGGCGGTTCGCGGCGGTGCCGATGGCCTGCGAGACCTCACCGGCGACGAACATCAGGCCGTAGATGGTGACCAGGCCGGTGACGAGGACCGTGAGGGTCGGGGTGACCAGGACGTCGAGCGCCTCGGGGACCCATCGGCGGCACCACTTCTCCACGTACACGGCGAGCAGCGCGGCGGCGAGCGCGCCGAGGACACCGCCCTGGCCGGGCGAGAGCTGCTGGCCGAACGCGTCGATCTTCGCGACGCCCGGGAAGACGATGACGGCGGCGACCGCGCCGCCCAGGATCGGCGTGCCGCCGAACTCCTTCGCCGTGTTGTAGCCGACGAAGACCGCGATCAGGGACATGAAGCCGGAGGCCGTCGCGGCGAGCGCGGGGACGACGGCCGGGGCCCAGCCGAGGTTGGTGAGCAGGCCGTTCAGTCCGGCGATGATGCCGCAGCCGATGAGGGCGGGGATCAGCGGGACGAAGATGTTCGCGATGCGGCGCAGGAACAGCTTGAAGGGGGTCGCGTTCTTCGCCTTCCGGGCCTGCCTGAGGGCGGCGCCGCGGTCCGCCAGCTCCTCCGCAGTGATGGTCGTCGTGGCGGCGGTGCGGCCTTCCGCGACGAGCGCCTCGAACTCGGGGGTGACGCGGGCGACCGTGCCCGGGCCCAGCACGATCTGGTACGTCCCCCGGCCACCGCTGGGAGGTGCCCCCGGGTCCTCGACCACGCCCAGCACGGCGGGGAGGGCTTTCAGGGCCTCGTCCTGGACCAGGGATCGGTCGTGCAGGCCGAGGCGCAGGCGGGTCATGCAGTGGGCGATGGAGGCGATGTTGTCGGGGCCGCCGACCAGCGGAAGGATCGCGGCGGCGGTGGCGCGGTTCTTGTCTGTGGCCATGTGGGGGGGTGCCTTGCTGCTGTGGGGTGGGGGCGTGCTGCGGTACGGGTGAGGTCGGCGGGCCCGCGCGTACGGGTGAGGTTGGCGGGTCCACGGGTCAGCGGGTACGGGTGAGGACGGCGGATCCGCGGGTCAGCGGGTACGGGTGAGGATGACGGGTCAGCGGGTCAGCGGGTCAGCGGGTACGGGTGAGGATGACGGGTCAGCGGGTGCGGGCGAGGGCGGCGCGCAGGTGGCCCTGCGACTCGGCCAGCAGACGGGTGGCCGTGGGGCCGTCGACCTCGCCGAGCACGACGAGGATGGCTGCCTTCACCTCGCCGCCGGTCGCGGTCAGCGCGGCCTCGATGTCCTCGTCGGGCGCGCCGGTGGCCAGCGCGACGATGCGCCGGGAGCGGGCCCGCAGCTTCTCGTTGGAGGCCCGGACGTCGACCATCAGGTTCCCGTACGTCTTGCCCAGACGGATCATCGTGATCGTCGAGAGCATGTTGAGCACGAGCTTCTGGGCGGTGCCCGCCTTCAAGCGGGTGGAACCGGTGAGGAGTTCGGGGCCGACGACGACCTCGATGCCGTGCTCGGCGGCCGCCGCGAGCGCGCTGCCCGCGTTGCAGGACAGGCCGACGGTGAGCGCGCCGCGCCCGCGCGCGAACTCGACCGCGCCGATCGCGTACGGGGTGCGGCCGGAGGCCGAGACGCCCACGACCGTGTCGTCCGGCGCGAGGTCCAGCGCGGTCAGGTCGGCGGCGGCCAGCTCCTTCGAGTCCTCGGCGCCCTCGACCGCCTTGACCATCGCCGACGGGCCGCCCGCGATCAGGCCGACGACCTGCGAGGGGTCGGTGTTGAAGGTGGGCGGGCACTCGCTCGCGTCCAGGACGCCCATCCGGCCGGCCGTGCCGGCGCCCGCGTACAGCAGCCGGCCGCCGCGGGCCATCCGTACCGCGATCCCGTCGATCGCCGCGGCGATCCGCGGGAGCTGCGCGGCGACGGCGGCCGGGACGGAGGCGTCCTCGGCGTTCATCAGACGGGCGATGTCCAGCGTGGACCGCCGGTCGATGTCGGCGAGTTCGGGTCGGAACGCCTCGGTGGTGAGGGTGTCGAGCTGGGCGCGGAGTTCGGCGTACATGGGGGCGGGAGCTCCTATCGGACGGTGTGGCGGGGCGGGTGGCGCGGGGCGAGGGCCTCGTGGGTGGCGGCGAGGGCCGGGGCGGCGGTCTCGTACGTGCGCTGGGCGACGCCCACGAACAGGCAGTCCACGACGAGCAGCTGGCCGGTGCGGCTGGACATCGCGGCCGGGCGCAGCTCGCTCTCGCGCGCGCCGGAGGTCGCCAGCAGCAGGTCGGCGTGGTGCGCGACCGGGGCGTCCGGGCGGCCGGTGATCGCGACGGTGGTCGCGCCGCGCTCGAAGGCGGTGCGCAGCGGGTCGAGCACGTCGACGGTGGTGCCGGAGTGGGTGATCGCCACGGCCGCATCGCCGGGACGGAGCTGGACGGCGCTGGTGAGGGCGAGGTGCGGGTCGGTGTGGGCGTGCGCGATCAGGCCGATGCGCAGGAGCTTCTGCGCGAGGTCCTGGCCGACCAGGGCGGAGGCGCCGACGCCGTAGACGTCGATGCGGCGGGCGGTGGCGAGGGCCGTGACGGCGCCGCCGAGTGCGCTGAGGTCGAGGCCGGCCGCGGTGTCGGCGAGGGTCTGGCGCTCGTCCGCCGCGAGCTTGGCGACGACCTCCGCGAGGGAGTCGTCGACGGCTATGTCCGCGGTGACGGCGGGCGCGGTGCCGGCCTCCTGCTGGGCGGCCAGCCCGGCGAGCGCGAGGCGCAGCTCCTTGTAGCCGGGGTAGCCGAGGACGCGGGCGGTACGGACGACGGTGGCCTCGCTCGTGGCGGTGTGCTCGGCGAGGGCGGTGACGGTGAGCGCGGAACAGCCCGCCGGATCGGCGGCCACGGCCTCGGCGACGCGCTGCACGGAGCGGGGGAGGGCGGGGGCGAGGGCGCGGATGCGGGTGCGGAGGGCCGCGGGGGCGGTGGGGGTGGCGGGGGCGGTGGCCTTCGCCTCGCCGGAAGAGCCCTCGGGCGTGTCCTTGGGCGTGCTCGTGGGCGTGCTCTTGGGCGCGTCCGTGGGCGCGTCCGTGAAAGTTTCCTTCGGCGGTGTGCTCACTCTTGAAAGGTATTTTCAGTACGAGTCGGGCGTCAAGGCACCATGAGTCACCACAAATCGGTGCCTTGCAGCGGTCCTCAGGGGGACCTTCTCCCCTGGGTGCCGCAGGGGACACAATGGCCGCATGGACCACGCGACCCCACTGGAGAGGGCGCTTCACGCCGCCCGTGCCCTGGTACTCGCCGACCTCGTAGCGGGTGAGGTCGCCGACGCCGATGTCGTCACGCTCGTCGAGGACTCGGTCACGCACCGCCGCTGGTGGGTGGAGCAGTGGCCGGAGGGCGTCGACTACCTGCCCGGGCTGGTCGCCCAGGACGTACAGGACGCCCTGCTGGAGAAGTACGGCCGCTGGCCGCTGTGCCCGGTGTGCGCGCATGGCGACCCGCACGCGCTGGACGTCGAGCCGGAGCTGGGCCCGGACCCGCACTGGGTGTGCGGGAAGGCGGGCGTGAAGGTGGCCTCGGTCGGGACGCTCGGCGGGGTGCTCGGGCGGTGAGCGCGGCGTGACGCTCTACATCGACCCGCCGACCTGGCCGGGGCACGGCCGCATGTGGTCGCACCTGGTCAGTGACGTCTCGTACGAGGAGCTGCACGCGTTTGCGGCGCGGATCGGGGCGCCGGAGCGGGCGTTCGAACGGGACCATTACGACGTGCCGGCGTCTCGGTACGCGGATGCGGTGGCGGCGGGGGCCGTGGAGGTGGGCAGCAAGGAGCTGGTCCGCCGCCTGACCGCCGCCGGGCTCCGCCGCCCCAAGCACCGCCCCGCCCCGTAACCCCCGGGGCTCCGCCCCGTACCCCGCGCCTCAAACGCCGGCGAGGCTGGCGTGTTCCCTGGCGCCCGGCCGCAACCCCCGGCCCCGCCGGTGCTCGGCCCCCCCCGGCCCCGCCGGTGCCCGGGGCGCAACCCCCAGCCCCGCCGGTGCCCTGGGGCGCAACACCTCAGCCTCGCCGGCGTTTGAGGCGCGGGGTTTGGGGCGGAGCCCCAAGACTGCAACCCGGCTGGCGCCGGGTACCGGGCTCCGCCCGGACCCGCTCCTCAAACGCCGGAGGGGCTGACGGGTGCGACGGGGTCGCCGGGTCCTGCCCGGACCCGCTCCTCAAACGCCGGGGGGCTGACGGGTGCGACGGGGTCGCCGGGCCCTGCCCGGACCCGCTCCTCAAACGCCGGGGGGCTGAAGGGTGCGACGGGGTCGCCGGGCCCTGCCCGGACCCGCTCCTCAGACGCCGGAGGGCTGAGGGCGCGACGGGGTTGCGCGGAGGTGGGGGTCAGACGGCGGCGGGGGTGGAATCGGGGGCGGGTTCCGAGGCGGCGATGACGCGGCTCGGGGCGCCCGGCGTACGCCGGTGGACGCGGAGGGCGAGGGCCGTGAGGGCGAGCGCCGTGACGGTCATGGCGGCGCCGGCCCAGGCCGTCGCGGCGAAGCCGGCACCGGCGTCGATGACGGTGCCGCCGAGCCACGGCCCACCCGTGTTGCCCAGGTTGAAGGCCGCCGTCGTCGTGGCCCCCGCCAGCGTCGGCGCGGCGCCCGCGACGTTGAACATCCGCGCATTCAGCGCCGGCGCCGTGAAGAACGCCGAGAAGCCGAGCAGGAACGCCAGCGCGACCACCGCCACCTGCGCGGACGCGAACAACGCCAGCGCCGACAGGAACACCGTGGAGGCCGAGATCCCTCCCAGCATCACCCCGAAGAGGTGCGCGTCCGCGACCCGCCCGCCGACCGTCGTACCGACCAGCGCGCCCACCCCGAACAGTCCGAGGATCCACGGCACCCAGCCCGAGTCCAGCCCGGCGACATCGGTGAGCAGCGGCGCCAGGTAGCTGAACGCGCAGAACACGCCGCCCGCGGCGAGCGCGGTGACCGCCACGGACAGCCAGACCTGCCGGTCCCGGTAGATCCGCAGCTCGCGCCCGAGCGACGGCTTCTGCGCGGGCAGCGGGATGTGCGGGATCCGCAGCAGGATGCCCACCAGGGCGAGCGCGGACGCGGCCGCCACCGCCCAGAAGGCCGAGCGCCAGCCCCAGTACTCGCCGAGGAACGCACCGGCCGGGACGCCGAGGACGTTCGCGATCGACAGTCCGCCGATCATGACGGCCATCGCCCGGGCCCGCGAGCTCTGCGGGACCATCGCGATGGCCACGGCCGCGCCGACCGCCCAGAACCCGGCGCAGGCGAGCGCGGCCAGCACGCGCGACGCGAACAGCAGCTCGTACGAGGGGGCCAGCGCGCCCGCGACCTGTCCGAGCCCGAAGAGCGAGATCAGCGCGATGAGGGTGGTCCGGCGGGGCAGCCGGAGGGTGGCCACGGCCAGCAGCGGGGCGCCGATCACCATGCCGATCGCGAAGGCGGATATGAGCAGCCCCGCCTGCGGGATCGTGACGTCCATGTCCGCGGCGATCGGCGGCAGCAGCCCGGAGAGCATGAACTCGCTCGTACCGAGTGCGAAGACGGACAGGCCGAGGATGTAGACGGCCACGGGCATACGGGTGCGTTCGGCAGCTGCGGGCATGAACTGGACCAACCAACACGAACGCCGTCCCATTCCCCGGCGCCGGGCGGTCTCGCAGTACGGACGGCCGGACCGGTCTGGCGGGTCTGGCGGGTCTGGCCGGTCGGGCCGGTCGGGCCGGTCGACTGCGGACGGTCAGAGGGTGGCCAGCTCCGCGGCGAGGTTGCGGCGGGCCAGGGCCTCCCAGCGTTCCGTCCCGTAGGGGGTGTGGAAGAGCCGCGGCAGGTCGAGGAGGCGGCGCAGTACGGCGGCCCGGCCCTCCCGGAAGGCGTCCTCGGGGACGAACGCGTACTCGTCGCGCACGGCCGCCACGTAGGCCGCGTACGCGTCGGGGTCGCCCGCCAGGACCGCCAGGTCGGCGTCGCAGAGGACCTCGCCGTCGGTGTCGCCGGGGGCGGGGTCGTGCGTGACGGTGAGCCGTACCAGCCGGGCGACCTCGGCGGTACGGGCGGCCGGGACGCCGAGTTCCGCGAGGGCGCGCTCGGCCCAGGCGGCGCTGCGCTCCTCGTTCTCGGAGCGGTCCGGTCGGTACACGGCGTCGTGGAACCAGGCCGCCAGCCGGACGGCGGCCGGGTCCGCGGCGTGGTCGGCGAGCCGGTCGACGTGGTCGAGGACCGCGAGGAGGTGGGCGGTGTTGTGGTACCGGCGCTGCGGCTCGCCCCAGGCGGAGAGCAGCCGGGCGGCGTACGGGGCGGGGTCGGGGAACCCGGCCGGGGTGGGGGAGCCGGGCAGGGCGGTGGCCGGGTCGGGGGCCGGGAGCTCCGCGGGGGCGGGGGTCGTGCGGGCGGCGATCACGGTCTCGTGCCAGCGGGCCTCAAGCTGCGCGGTGTCGGTAGGCATGCGGTCATTGTCCTGGGGGGTGCGTCCGGCCCGGTGTGGGACGGGTGGCGGTGGCGTGAATGTGCTGGTGGAACGCGGGCGAGCGCCCGTACCCTGTAATTGGACTAGACCTATTCTTCATACCGGTGACTTTCGGGTCGTCCGGTGTATCCCCGCCATCGGTCTGTCCGATCCGACCCGTCCGACCCGTCCACCCATCCGATCCACCCGATCCACCCGATCCACCCGATCATCCGAGCTTTTCGAAGGAATGAGGCCCCCACATGAGCAACCGTGCAGTCCTGGAGGTGATCGCCCTCAACGCCGAGGACGCGGTCGCGGCCCAGGCCGGTGGAGCGGACCGTCTGGAACTGGTCACCGACATGGCCGCGGACGGGCTGACTCCGCCCCGGGAGACCTTCGCGGCCATCCGAGCCGCCGTCGACATCCCGCTGCGCGTGATGCTCCGGGCCACCGACGGCTTCTCCGCGGGCAGCGAGGAGGACCTGGAGCGACTGGTCGAGGCGGCGCGCGGGCTGCGGGCGGAGGGGGCGACGGAGTTCGTACTCGGCTTCCTCACGGCGGACGGGGCGCCGGACCTCGCGGCGATCGAGACGCTCGCCGCCGAGCTCGACGGGTGCCGGTGGACCTTCCACCGGGCCATTGACCGGGCCGCCGACCGGGACCAGCTGCGCAAGGCGCTGGCGGACCTGCCGGGGCTGGACACGTACCTGACGGCGGGGTCCGCGTCCGGGGTCGACGCCGGGCTGGAGGTTCTTGCCGCGGAGGCGGGGCGGCGGGGCGAGCCGGGGTACGGGGCGCGGATCCTGGTCGGGGGCGGGCTGCGGCTCGACCATTTGCCCGGGCTGCGGGCGGCCGGGATCGACGCGTTCCACATCGGCGGGGCGGCCCGCCCCGACGGCTGGACCCACCCCGTCTCCACCCCCGCCGTGGCGGAATGGCGCACCGCCCTCACCTGACCCACCCAGCCGCACCGACACCCCGCGTAGCCGGTGCCCTGGGGCGCGACCCCCAGCCCTTGTCGGCGCTGCGCGCGGCAACTCCCAGCCTCGCCGGCGCCGCGGGCCGCAACCTCCAGCGTCGCCGGTGCCCTGGGGCGCAACCCCCAGCCCTTGTGGGCGCTGCGCGCGGCAACTCCCAGCCTCGCCGGTGCCCTGGGGCGCAACCCCCAGCCCTTGTGGGCGCTGCGCGCGGCAACTCCCAGCCTCGCCGGTGCCCTGGGGCGCAACACCTCAGCCTCGCCGGCGTTTGAGGCGCGGGGTTTGGGGCGGAGCCCCAAGAGCAACCCGGCTGGCGCCGGGCACCGGGCCCTGCCCGGACCCGCTCCTCAAGCGCCGGAGGGGCTGGGGGGTGCGCCGGGGTCGCCGGGCCCTGCCCGGACCCGCTCCTCAAGCGCCGGAGGGGCTGAAGGTGCGACGGGGTCGCCGGGCTCTGCCCGGGCCCGCTCCTCAAGCGCCGGAGGGGCTGGGGGGTGCGACGGGGTCGCCGGGCTCTGCCCGGGCCCGCTCCTCAAGCGCCGGAGGGGCTGGAGATGGCCCGCTCGGGGGCGTGGTCCAGGGACCTGGGGCCGGGGTCAGGCCAGGGCCTGGGGGAGGGGGGCGTGGTGGAGGGTGGTGAGGCCTGAGACGGCTCGGGTCAGGCACACGTACAGGCGCCGCAACCCGGTCCGCTCATCCGGCTCGCCGTCCACGATCGCCGCCGGCTCGTCCAGCACGACGTAGTCGTACTCCAACCCCTTCGCCAGCGACGCCGGCACCAGCGTCAACCGCGCCTCGACCGTTGTCTCCTCGCCCGGCGCGAGGTACGGCAGCTCCGCCGCGCGCAGCGCCTCCGCCAGCGCGGGAACCCGCGCATCGGCGGCGATCAGCCCGATCGACCCCTCGTGCCGCAGCGCGTCCCGGCACGCGGCGAGGACGGCCGCCGTCAGCGCGCCGGCGTCGACGACCTCCTCGACGGCCAGCGAGCCGGGGGTCTCACGTACCGACGAGACCGGCGCCAGCCCCGGCGAGATCTCGGGCAGCAGCCGCGACGCGTACGCGATGACCTCGCGCGGCACGCGGAAGCCGGCGGTCAGCTCCTCCACCACCGCCTCCGGCTTCCCGAGGTGCGTCAGCGCCTCCGACCAGCTGCGCGTCGCCCATGGCGTGGTGCCCTGCGCCAGGTCGCCCAGCACCGTCGCGGAGCCGGTCGTGCATCGCCGGCCGACCGCGCGGTACTGCATCGGCGACAGGTCCTGCGCCTCGTCGATCACGACGTGCCCGAGCGAGTGGGTCCGTTCGACCAGGTCGGCGGCCTCGTCGATGAGGACCAGGTCGGCCGCCGACCACTTCGCCGACTTCACGCTCCGGAACGGCTTCGGCCACAGCAGCAGCTTCTGCTCGTCGGCGTCGAGCACCCCGTCCGCGTGCTCCGCGAGGAACTCCGCGTCCGACAGCAGCCGCAGCACCAGCTTCGCCGGGTCCACGACCGGCCAGACGGCCTTGACGGCCGCCTTCACGGCCGCGTTGCGGGCCACCGTGTCCTGCACGCGGTCGTCGGGCGCCTCGCCCGCCTGCTCCATGCGGACCAGCACGGCGTGCGCGATGCGCTGCGGCAGGGCCGCCAGGGCCGCCCCGTACCGCATGTCGCGGGCGAGGAGCTCGCCCACGATCTCCTCCAGCTCGTACGCCGGGATCCGCCAGCGGCGCGAGCCGCGGACCACCATCAGCGGCTCGGTGGGCAGCGTGACGTGCGCGCGGACGGCCCGCCGCAGGACCTCCGCCATCCGGGCGTCGCCCTTGACCACCGCGGTCTCGGCGGGGTCGGCGCCGCGCACCTCCGTGCCGGGCCGGGCCACCAGGTCGTCGACGGTGGCCTGCTTGACCTCCAGCTCGCCGAGCGCCGGCAGCACCTGCTCGATGTAGTGGAGGAAGGAACGGTTCGGCCCGATGACCAGCGTGCCGGTGCGTGCGAGCCGGTCTCGGTGCGCGTACAGCAGGTAGGCAACCCGGTGCAGGCCGACGGCGGTCTTACCGGTACCGGGGCCGCCCTGCACGCACACCGAGCCGGACAGTCCGGCGCGGACGATCTCGTCCTGCTCGGGTTGGATGGTCGCCACGATGTCGCGCATGGGGCCGACGCGCGGCCGCTCGATCTCCTGCTGGAGCAGCTTGCTGACCGCGGCGGCCTCGGCCGGGTCGGAGAGGTGCTCGTCCTCGTACGCGGTGAGCTCGCCGCCGGTGTAGCCGAAGCGGCGGCGCAGCCCGATGTCCTGCGGGTCCTGCTTGGAGGCGCGGTAGAAGGGCTGGGAGACCGGCGCGCGCCAGTCGATGACCATCGGGTCGCCCGCGGCGTCGTGCACGTGGCGGCGGCCGATGTAGAACTGCTCGCCCTCCGCGCCCTCCGCCTGGTCGGCGCCCGGCGCGTGCAGGTAGGTGAGGCGGCCGAAGAAGAGCGGGGTGTGGGCGAGGTCCGCGAGCGCCTTGATCCGGTCGTCGATCTGGGCCTGGAGGACGATGGCGTTCACCCAGTTCGCGGTGACGTCGCGGATGTCCAGGGACTCGACGTCCTCGCGCATGGCGCGCAGCGCGGCCCGGGACGACGCGAGGTGCGCGCGCTCGCCCGCGAGGGGGTCGGTGCCGGTGCCGGCACCGGTGTCCGGTGTGGTGGTGTGCTCTTCGGGGGCGTGCGCGGGCACGGTACTGCCTCCAGCTCTGGGGGACGGCCAGGCCCGCAGGGACCGGCTTCGGGGGCTCCCCGGAGGCCGGGCCTCGGACGTCGGGCCTCGGGATCAGGTCAGTGACAGGCGCCGGCCGGTTTCCGTCCGGGCGGCGGCTCTCCCCAGTGGTGCGGTGGGAGGCGGCAAGAGCGGAGATTCTAGTCAGCGCGGGCACACCGGGGCCAACCAATTCGAGCGCCCCTCGAGGGGCAACGCCCTTGGGGTAGCGGACGCCCTGAGGGGCAACCTCCAGCCTCGCCGGCGTTCAGGGTGCACGTCCTGGGGCGGCGGACGCCCTGAGGGGCAACCTCTCAGCCTCGCCGGCGTTTGAGGCGCGGGTCCGGGCGGAGCCCGGTGCCCGGCGGAGCCGGGTTGTCTTGGGGCTCCGCCCCAAACCCCGCGCCTCAAACGCCGGCGAGGCTGGAAGTTGCACCCCAGGGCACCGGCGAGGCTGGGGGTGGCGCCGCAGGGCTCCGGCGTGGCTGGGGGTGGGTTGGGCCGTCGGGGTGATGGGAGCCCCCGCTCGGTGGGGGTAGGACGTGGGGTGGGACTTCCGGTGGGCCCGTAGGGGGTGCCGTAGGTCCCGAGGATGACGCGGGGGGCCAGGGGATTCCCTCCGCAGACCGATGCCATATCCGGGACGAAAACGCACCATGGATACATGAGCACCGCAACCTTCACCCCGATCCAGGGCGGCCGCCCGAGCGGCGCCACAGCCACCGACTCCCACCGTCACCGCCACAGCTTCGGCGGCGTCCTGCGCGCCGCGAAGGTCTTCGCCGGTGCCGTCGTCAGCGTCGTCGTCCTCGGTGAGTACGCCGAGGACGCTGACATAGTCCGGCGCTGAACCGGCGGGTCACCCCGCGGATCCACTAGGGTCACGCGCGTGACCCGGAGCCCCCTCCCCACTCGCGCACTGCTGTCCGCCCTGGGCGTGCTGGGCGTGCTGCTGGCAGGGGTGCTCCTCGCGCTGACCGCCCTGTGGACCATCCGCGGCGGCCACCTCCCCACGACGGTCACCGAACTCCCGACCGCCGGCGTGTACGGGAGCGAGTCGTACGGGCGCGGGGCGTACGACGGTGCCGCGCACGGGGCCGACCCGCCCGGCGGTGGCGCGTACGGCGGTGGCGCGTACGGGGCCGAGGTGTACGGGCTGCACGGGGGCGCGTGCCGGCCGGGTGCCGGCTGCCCGCCGTTCGCGGCGATCCTGTTCCTGCCGGTGAGCTGGCTGCCGGCCGGGGCGCTGCCGGCCGTGTTCGCCGCGGTCAACGCGGCCCTGCTGGCGCTGCTGGTCCTGTTCGCGGGCCGGGTCGCGCGACCCGGGCCGATCCTGGCCGCGACCGGTGTCGCGCTGGGGCTGGAGACCCTGTTTCCGGCCCTGCTGCCCGGGCAGGCCGGGCTGGCGCTCGCCTGCCTGGTGCTGTGGGACCTGAGCCGGTCCGACGGCTCCCTCGGCAAGGGCTTCGCGCTCGGTATCGCCGCCGGGATCACCCTCACTCCGGCGGTGTTCCTCGTCTACCTGCTCTGCACGGGCCGGATCCGGGCCGCGCTGACCGGAGTCGGCGCCCTCGCCGGGACCGTCGCGCTGGGCGCGCTCGTACTCCCCGCCACCAGCGCGGAGTTCTGGAGCGACCGGTTCGCGGAGGCCCTGCGGGCGGCCCGGCCCTGGGAGTTCGGCGCCGACCGGCCGGCGGCCGCGCTGGCCTCGCCGTACCCGCTGATCGCCCTCGCCCTGCTGGTGGCGGCGGCCTGGCGGCTGTGCGTCGTACCGGCGTCCGCCCCGGGGGCCAGCCCCGGTGCGGCCCTGCCGGCCCGGCGCCCGGCGGCGCCCGCCGCTCAGCCGCCGCCCGCCGGACACCAGCCCGCGAGCGGGCCGCCCGCCGGACGGCCCTCCGCCGGGCAGCCGCCCTCAGCCCGGTCCTCCGCAGACCGGTCCTCCGCAGCCCGGTCCTCCTCAGAGCGGTCCGCCACCGGTCCGGCCTCCGCCGGTCAGTTGTCGGACAGCAGTTCGTCCGCGTCCATGATCCGGTAGGCGTAGCCCTGTTCGGCCAGGAACCGCTGCCGGTGGGCGGCGAAGTCCTGGTCGATGGTGTCGCGTGCGACCACCGAGTAGAAGCGGGCCTCGTGACCGTCGGCCTTCGGGCGCAGTACCCGGCCGAGCCGCTGGGCCTCCTCCTGGCGGGAGCCGAAGGTGCCCGAGACCTGGATGGCGACCGTGGCCTCCGGCAGGTCGATCGAGAAGTTGGCGACCTTCGACACCACCAGGACGCTGATCTCGCCCTCGCGGAACGCGTCGAAGAGCTTCTCGCGCTGCGCGTTGGACGTCTCACCCTTGATCACGGGCGCGTCCAGGTGCTCGCCCAGCTCGTCGAGCTGGTCGATGTACTGCCCGATGACCAGGGTCTGCTCACCCCGGTGCTTGCGCACCAGCGCCTCAGTGACCTTCCGCTTCGTCGCGGTCGTCGCGCAGAACCGGTACTTCTCCTCGGTCTCGGCGGTGGCGTACGCGAGCCGCTCGCTCTCGGTCAGGTTGACGCGGACCTCGACGCAGTCGGCGGGCGCGATGTAGCCCTGCGCCTCGATCTCCTTCCACGGCGCGTCGAAGCGCTTCGGGCCGATCAGCGAGAACACGTCCGACTCGCGGCCGTCCTCCCGGACCAGAGTGGCCGTCAGGCCGAGGCGGCGGCGGGCCTGGAGGTCGGCGGTGAACTTGAAGACCGGTGCGGGCAGCAGGTGCACCTCGTCGTAGACGATCAGGCCCCAGTCCCGGGAGTCGAAGAGCTCCAGGTGCGGGTAGACGCCCTTGCGCTTCGTCGTCAGCACCTGGTAGGTGGCGATGGTGACCGGCCGGATCTCCTTGCGGGTGCCGCTGTACTCGCCGATCTCCTCCTCGGTCAGCGAGGTCCGCTTCACCAGCTCGTGCTTCCACTGCCGGGCCGAGACGGTGTTGGTGACCAGGATCAGCGTGGTGGCCTTGGCCTCCGCCATCGCGCCCGCGCCGACCAGCGTCTTGCCGGCGCCGCACGGCAGCACGACCACGCCGGAGCCGCCGTGCCAGAAGCCGTCCACGGCCTGCCGCTGGTAGGGGCGCAGCTTCCAGCCGTCCTCGGCCAGCTCGATCGGGTGCGCCTCGCCGTCCACGTACCCGGCGAGGTCCTCGGCCGGCCAGCCCAGCTTCAGCAGGGTCTGCTTGATCTGGCCGCGCTCGGAGGGGTGCACGGCCACGGTGTCGGGGTCGATGCGGGCGCCGACCAGCGGGGTGACCCGCCGCGACCGCAGGATCTCCTCCAGCACCGGCCGGTCGGTGCTGGTCAGCACGAGCCCGTGCACCGGGTGCTTGCTGAGCGTCAGGCGCCCGTACCGGGCCATCGTCTCGGCGACGTCCACGAGCAGCGCGTGCGGCACCGGGTACCGGGAGAACTCCACCAGCGCGTCGACGACCTGCTCGGCGTCGTGCCCGGCCGCCCGCGCGTTCCACAGGCCGAGCGGCGTGAGCCGGTACGTGTGGATGTGCTCGGGCGCGCGCTCCAGCTCCGCGAACGGAGCGATGGCCCGCCGGCACGCATCGGCAAGCTCGTGGTCGACTTCGAGAAGCAGAGTCTTGTCGCTCTGCACGATGAGGGGCCCGTTCACGCGCATCCCTTCGGCACGGGGTGGCCGTCCGGGTGCGCACGGCCAAACCTCCAGTCTGCCGTATCCGCAGGGACGACGGGGGCACGACGGGGGCACGGCGGGGGCTCGACGTCGGCTCGGCGCGGTCAGGGTGTGCGGGGGCGGCGGGGGAACCGTTGGCGGCCACCGCGCGCAGACCCAGGCCGTCCGGTGGGTGGACCACCACGCTGGGCTTCCTCATGCAGCCGGCGCCACGGTGGGCGGCGGGCCCGTACCCGGGCTTACTCCACGCCGTCGCCCGGGGTGTAAGGGCGTTCGGCGGGGAGGAGCGCGCGGGCCGCTTGGTCGTCGCCGGCGCGGACCAGGGCGTGGATCTCGTGGGCCAGGGGGGTGACGTCGCGGATGGCGACCGTCCACGCGTCGGCGTAGGCGCGGGAGAGGGTGCCGGAGAGGCCGAGCTGGAGGGAGCGGTGCGGCAGCGGGTCGAGGTGGAGGTCGCGCTCGGGGTCCCACTGGATACGGGCCTCGGTGGCGCGCAGCTCGCGCTGCCAGGCGGCGTGGTCGGCGTGCACGCCGGGTGCGTAGTGGGAGAGGCAGGCGTTTCGCACGGCGTGGTCGAAGCCGGCGCGGGTGATCTCGACGGCGAGCACGATCTCCTGATCGGGCTTGGTGCCCCAGCCGCAGCGGTACATCATCCACAGGAACGAGGGCTTGATCCACGTCATCCGGTCGCGCTTCCAGGCGGGCGGGAAGCGGTGGTTGTGGGCGGCGGGCAGGCCGAGGTGGGGGGCGTAGGCCTGGTAGACCGTGACGGTGGTGTCCGTGTGCGCGGCGCGGATCTGGTGGCGGGGGGTCGGGGACGGCTGCTCTGACATGCGGTCAGGATGTGTGCGCGGCCGGGTCGTCGGCCACCGAATAACGGCCGCCACCGGTACGGTCCCCTCCGGCGCGACCCCCGTCCTTGCCGGCTGCCCGGCGTGCAAGTTCAGCCCCGCCGGCGTTTGAGGCGCGGGTCCGGGCGGAGCCCGGTGCCCGGCGGAGCCGGGTTGCTCGTTGGGGCTCCGCCCCAAACCCCGCGCCTCAAACGCCGGCGGGGCTGGAAGTTGCGCGGGGTCAGTTCGCGGGGTGGGTGGGGGTGGGTCAGGCCTGGTCGTCGGCCAGTTCGGCTACGCCGGTGATGCGGTGGAGGGCGTACGTGCGGACGTCGTCGGCCGTGTGGTCGTAGCCCGTGACGAAGCCGCCTTCGACACGGACCGGCGCGATCACCCGCTGGCTGGCCGAGCCCTCCGCGTTCACGTATCCGATCAGCACCGCCGTGCCGGTCATGGCGGCCGCCTGGACCGTCGCGAGGGTCTCGGCCGCGCTGGTGCGCGGGAGTCCGCCGGCCGCGACCGCGGCCGCGGTCGCCGCGTCCGGGAAGGCCGGTTCCTTCCGCACGGCCGTCGCCGCCGCGTCGCCCGCGCGGATCGCCCGTACCGCCGCGCCCAGCAGGGCCGGGTCCGGGACGGTGGGGCCGTCGGGGACGGGGACCGGGGCGGAACGTTCGGGCGTCCGGTGGGGGGCGGCCCGCGCCACCAGCACGTCGCCGGTCGCGGACTCGGCGGCCGGCGGGTAGCCGAGGGCGCGCAGCCCGTCGAGCAGGGCGCCCGGCTCGGCGCTGGACGCGAGGACGGTCGGGGCCAGCCGGCGCAGCCCCAGCCCCGCCGACCGCTTGTCGGCGAGGATCTCGCCGAGCACCGAGTCGTCGTCGCAGCGCACGTACGACGAGGCGGCGCCGACCCGCAGGTGGCCGTGGCGGCGGGCCACGTCGTCGATGAGGTACGACAGCGGCTGCGGCACCGGCGTACGGCTGTGCTCGACCAGGAAGTCCTGGAGGTCGGTGGCGGTCCGGCCGGAATCCAGGGCGCGCCGGACCGACCCGGGCGTGAACCGGTAGACGGTCGCCCCGCCCTTCGACTCCACGTCCGCCAGCACGGCCAGCGTCTCCGCGAGGTGCCGCTCCAGGGGCCCGGGGGCCACCGCCGTCAGGTCCGCCTGGAGGAGTACGTGGTCTACGGGCTCGGGCAGCAGCGGACCCAGCAACGCGGCCACCGCGGCCCGCGTCCGGGCGTCGGCGTCGCCGCCCACCGGGCTGCCGTGCGCGCCCGCGTCGCCGATCTCGCTCGTGCCACCGTGGACGGCTCCGCCCACGGTGCCGACCGTGGCGCCCCGCGCGGCTCCGCCCGGCGCACCTTCCGTACCGGCCCGCGCCGCCGCGCCCGGACCGTCCGCCGGCTCGCCCAGCAGGGCACGGCCGTGGGAGGTGAGTGCGCCGCGGCCGGTGACGCCGAGGAGTTCGGCTTCGTCGAGGGTCCAGTGGGCGAGGCGGGTGCGGAGTTCGGTCATGCTGCGGACCGGGCGCTCCCATGCGAGGCGTTCCAGTACCGCGCCGCGGTCGGGGGCGCCGCCCGGGGGCAGTGCGGCGAGCATGCCCAGCACCCGGCGGCGTACCTCGGGGGCCGCCGAGCGGTCCAGGTCCGGGCCGAGCACCGACAGCGTGCGGCCCTTCGCGTCCTGGTCGCCGACGAGCCCGGCGGTGCGGGTCGCGGGCAGCCAGGCCACCGCGAGTTCGGCCCACCGCTCCTCGGGGGGCAGCGCCAGCCAGTCGTCGTAGGCGGGGGTCGGCGCGTACCGCTCGTCGGCCTCGCCGTCGCTGGCGAGCAGGCCGGCCGCGTAACAGAGCTCGATCCAGAAGGCGGCGACCGGCTCGGTGACGTCGAGGGAGACCGCGGCCCGCTTCAGATCGCGCACGCTCAGCCCGCCGGCGCGCAGCACGAGCGGCCCGGCGTGCTCCCACAGGCCGAGCAGGTCCTCGACGGTGCCGATGGCGGCCAGCGCCTGGCCGGCCGCGTTCGCGTCCACAAGCTGTGGACGGTGCTCGTGCGCCGCCGGTACGGGCGGGGCCACCGGCTCGGGCGAGCGGTGCGCGCGGCCGCCGCGCAGGTACAGCGCCACCTCCCGCGGCAGCACCACCGTGCGCGCCGAGATCGGCAGCAGCAGCCCGCGGTCGCGCAGCCAGCGCACCGGCTGGGCCGGGTTCGCGGTGACCTCCCCGTACGGGGGACCCCACACCAGCCGCCCCAGCAGGACGTGCGCCTCGGCGGGCGCCTCGTCGAGCAGCGCCGACATCCGGTCGTGGTCCGTGAACAGCGCGGTCAGCGCGGCCACCGCCGACACCGGGTCGTGAGTGGACGACAGGCCGG
Organism: Streptomyces sp. NBC_00239; assembly: GCF_036194065.1. Classification (NCBI taxonomy): domain Bacteria; kingdom Bacillati; phylum Actinomycetota; class Actinomycetes; order Kitasatosporales; family Streptomycetaceae; genus Streptomyces; species Streptomyces sp. NBC_00239. The sequence goes on from NZ_CP108095.1 coordinate 4,584,819, forward strand.
CCGAGGCGACGATCTCCTGCACGCGGCCCGGGGACATGCCCGCCGTGGCCTCGGCGACGGTCGGGCCGAGCCCCGTGGGCGAGGGCCGGGAGGCGGACGGCGCGAGGATTTCGCGGGCGGTGCGCACCAGCCGCAACCGCTGGTCGTCGCCCCACAGCAGGGCCTGGTCGCGCAGGGTGGCGACGGCGTCGGGCAGCGCGGCCCGGATGGCGGCCGTCCCCGGCATCCCGTCGTCGTCGCCGGTCATCAGGTCTTCGAGGGTCCCGTACGGGCACGGGTCCGGGGCCACCGCCAGCGCCTCGGCGGCCTGCAGGGCGAACCGGTTCAGGCGTTCCAGGGCGCGTACGACCGAGGCCCGGGTGCCGGCGCGGGTGGCCAGCTGGGTCAGGTCGGCCGGCACCGGCCCGAGCAGGTCGGGGCGGGCCCGCAGCAGACCGGCGAGCGAGGCGTCGTCGCGGGCGCGCAGCGCCTCCGCGAGGGAGCGCGGCGCGGCACCGGCGGCCGCGGGCGTGCCGGAGCCGCCGGGGGTGCGGCCGGCCGGGTGGGGGACAGTGGTTCCGTCGGACACGTTCGCCTCTTGGTCCATCCGGCCAACGTTAGCCCCTGTACGGGGGCCCCAGGCGCTACCTTCGGGGCAGCGGGTACGGGAGGAGCCGGGGCGTGGGGATCGAGAGCGACCAGCTGGTCTACGACTATCTGAGCCGGGTCGGGGACTTGGCGCAACGCGGGCAGCTGTCGTCGGGGGACCGGATGCGGCTCGTGTCGGGGCTGCGCAACGAGATCGACCGGCAGCGTGCCAAGTACGAGCCGGAGACGCCCGCGTCGGTGCGCCGGATCCTGGACCGGCTCGGCAGCCCGGAGGAACTGATCGCCGCGGCCGTGGCATCGGCCGGCGGGACGGGTGCGGTGCTCCCGGCGCCGCCGGTTCCGCCGACGGCGGGGGCGGGACGGGCGGACGGGGTGCCGGGGGTGCCCGTGCAGCGCGGACCGCGGCGCTTCTTCAAAGGCGGCTCGGGCTCCGGCTCGGGCTCGGGCTCAGGCTCGGGCTCAGGCTCGGGCTCAGGCTCGGGCTCAGGCTCCGGCTCCGGCTCCGGCTCGGGCTCCGGCTCGGGCTCCGGATCAGGCTCGGGAGAGCCCGCGGTGCCGGCGCCGCGGCCCAGTACGGCCGCGCTGCCGCCGCATCTCGCGGGCGCGGACGAGCTGGGCTCCGGACGGGGGGAACCCGACTGGTGGCGGGTGGCGCCGGGGGCCTTCGGTACGGAGGCCGGGGCGCTGCCCGGGCTGGTGGTGCCGCCAGGGTTCGCAGGCGGCATCGAGTTGCCGGAACTCCTGCGGAAGCCGGCTTCCGGCACGGACGAGGACGAACGGGTCGAACGCGCGGAGGGGCCCGAGCCCGAGGACCCGGGCCGGGGGGATGCGGCGGGCGCGGAGCCGGTGGGGCGGGCCCGGACCGTCGTACGGGCGTTGCGCGAGCGGCGCCGCCAGGTCAAGGGCGCCGTCGGGGGCGCGGCCGGTGCGGTGTCCGAACCGGCTGCCGCCGAGCCCGCGGCCGCGGCGCGGCCCCGGCCGCACGCCTTCCTGCTGCTGGCGGCCGTCGTGCTGGTCGGCGGCGCGGTCAGCGGCTCGTGGCTGGTGCTCGCGGCGGGCTGGCTGGTCGCGTACGGGTCGCGGGTGCTGGGTGCGGGTGAGAAGAAGTGGGCGCTGTTCGGGCTGCCGGGGGCGGTGCTCGGGGGGTCGGTGGTGTGGCTGTGGGGGCGGGCCGAGGGGCGGTGGGGTGAGCGTCTCGCGGAAGGGGCGGCGGGGGATGCGTTCGGTGACATGTGGCCGCTGATGGTCCGCGTCGCGGCCGGTGCGTGCGCGCTCTACCTCCTGTGGCGCTCCCGCCGCCACTGACCCCCTGGGGGTTCCGTGGGGCGCAACCCCCGCCCTTCCCGACGCCCGGGGGCAACCTCCAGCGTCGCCGGCTGGCCGTGGCGCACCCTTCGGCTTCGCCGATGCCCTGAGGGGCAACATCCAGCCTCTCCGGCGTTTGAGGAGCGGGTCCGGGCGGAGCCCGGTGCCCGGCGTCAGCCGGGTTGTCCGTTGGGGCTCCGCCCCAAACCCCGCGCCTCAAACGCCGGCGAGGCTGGGAATTGCGCCCCAGGCACCGGCGAGGCGGGGGAATTGCGCCGCAGGGCACCGGCGAGGCTGGGTGTTGCGCCGCAGGGCACCGGCGAGGCTGGGTGTTGCGCCTCAAGGCTTTGGCGAGGTTGGGATGGCTCCCGCTCAGGCTCGCCTCAGACGCCGGCGAGGCTGGGTGTGGCGCCCCAGGCACCGGGAGCGTTGGAGGTTTTGGTGGGGGGTCGGGTGGTGGTCAGGGGGTGTTCGTGTGTTCGCCATGGCGCTCGGCACAATGGCGGGTATGAGCCCCGAAGCCACCGCAGTGAATGACGCGCCCGCCACCCCCCGCCCGCTGACGGTCGGGTTCGACCTGGACATGACGCTGATCGACTCGCGTCCCGGGATCAGGGCCGCGTACGTGGAGCTTGCCGCGCTGACGGGCACGTACATCGACGCGGACGCGGCGATCACACGGCTCGGGCCGCCGCTCGACGAGGAGCTGGCGTACTGGTTCCCCGAGGAGCAGATCCCGGAGATGGCCGACCGCTACCGCGCGCTGTACCCCACCCACGCCATCGCACCGACCCCCGCGATGCCGGGCGCGCGCGAGGCGATCGAGGCCGTACAGGCGCTCGGCGGCAGCGCGATCGTCGTGACGGCCAAGCACGAGCCCAACGCGAAGCTGCACCTCGACCACCTGGGCCTGCGTCCGGACGCGCTGATCGGCTGGCTGTGGGCGGAGGCCAAGGCGGACGCGCTGAAGGAGCACGGCGCCTCGGTGTACGTCGGCGACCACGTGGGCGATGTCCGCGGGGCCCGCAAGGCGGGCGCGCTGTCGGTGGCCGTGCCGACCGGGCCGTGCTCCGCGCAGGAGCTGCGCGCGGCGGGCGCCGACGTGGTCCTGCCGGACCTGACCGCCCTCCCGGAGTGGCTCGCGGCCCACGCGTCCCGGGCGGCGAGCGCCTAGGAACCGCCGGCCACGGCGGTAGGCCCTACGCCCGTGCCTGCGCGGCCCGCGCCTCGCGGCGTTGGGCGGCCATCGAGCGGAGCACGCCGGCGGCGGCGATGGCGAAGCCGGCGCCCATCAGCATGCACACGGCGTAGGCGACGCTCGGGAACGGTTCGGTGCCCAGGAACAGCGGCGCCATCGTCACGAGCGTGGCCACCGCGCCCACGATGAACACGATGCCGCCGGTCCGGACCAGCGCGTCACCGGGACGGGGTTCGTCGGAAACAGGAGTAGCAGTCACCCGACCAGGGTAGTTCCCTGTCCTGGACAGCCCGCATGAAGGACCCTGAGACGTCTTGTCAGCGGGCCCTGGACCATTAGCCTGGAGACAGGCGGGCCAAAGGGCCCGCTGTACTGCTGTCCAGAGCCGTTTTTGCGGCAAAACGGACCCGACGAACACAAGGACGAGGAACAGACGTGCCTACCGGCAAGGTCAAGTGGTTCAACAGCGAGAAGGGCTTCGGCTTTCTCTCCCGCGACGACGGCGGCGACGTCTTCGTCCACTCGTCGGTGCTCCCTGCCGGGGTCGATGCCCTCAAGCCCGGCCAGCGCGTGGAGTTCGGCGTCGTCGCCGGCCAGCGTGGTGACCAGGCCCTTTCCGTGATCGTCCTGGAGCCGGCGCCCTCGGTCGCCGCCGCGCAGCGTCGCAAGCCGGACGAGTTGGCATCCATCGTGCAGGACCTCACGACCCTGCTGGAGAACGTCACGCAGCAGCTGGAGCGGGGCCGTTACCCCGACAAGGCGCACGGCGGGAAGATCGCCGGCATGCTGCGGGCCGTGGCCGACCAGCTGGACGTCTAGCCGCACCGCATTCCACACGGTTGTGCCCCGCCACTCGAACGAGTGGCGGGGCACATCTGTTTGATGAACGGCCGGCGGTCCGGGGCCGGCACCCGTCAGGGGAAGGCGAGCGCGTCCGGGTGCAGGGCGGGTACCAGGCCCTCGGCCGCTGCGCGGGTCAGCAGGCCGCGGACGGCCGCGTACCCGGACTCGCCGAGGTTCGCCGTGAACTCGTTGACGTAGAGCCCGATGTGCTGGTCGGCGACCGCCGGGTCCAGCTCCTGCGCGTGGGCCCGCACGTACGGCCGCGAGGCCTGCGGGTCGTCCCAGGCCATCTGCACCGACGTACGGGCCGCCGCGGCCAGTTCCCGCAGGGCGGCGGCGCCCAGCGAGCGCTTCGCGATGATCGCGCCGAGCGGGATCGGCAGGCCCGTCGTGGACTCCCAGTGCTCGCCCATGTCGGCCAGGCAGTGCAGCCCGTAGTCCTGATAGGTGAACCGTGCCTCGTGGATGACCAGGCCGGCGTCGACCCGGCCGTCCCGGACCGCGGGCATGATCTCGTGGAACGGCAGGACGACGACCTTGCCGACGCCCTCGGGCAGCACGTCGGCCGCCCACAGCCGGAACAGCAGGTACGCGGTCGAGCGCTCGCTCGGCACCGCGACCGTCTTCCCGCGCAGGTCGAGGCCCGGCTCGCGGCTCAGGACCAGCGGGCCGCAGCCCCGGCCCAGCGCCCCGCCGCACGGCAGCAGCGCGTACTCGTCGAGCACCCATGGGAGGACCGCGTAGCTCACCTTCAGGACGTCGAACTCGCCGCGCTCGGCCATCCCGTTGGTGAGGTCGATGTCCGCGAAGGTGACGTCGAGCGGCGGCGCGCCGGGCACCCGGCCGTGCGCCCACGCGTCGAAGACGAAGGTGTCGTTGGGGCACGGCGAGTACGCGATCCGCAGCGGGCGCCCGGGCGCCCGCTGGTGCTGCTCCGCGTCCTGCTCCGGGTCCTGCTCCGGGTGCGCGGGCGGCTGCGCGCCGGTGGCGTCACTCATGGCGTTCTCCCCATCCGTGGAGTACGGGTACGAGGCGGTGGAAGCCGGCGGTGAGCGCGGCGAGCGCGTCCCCGATCCGCCAGGCGGCGCGGTCGCGGGGGCCGACGGCGTTGGAGACCGCGCGTACCTCCAGCACGGGCAGGCCGTACGCGGCGGCGGCCTCGGCGACCCCGAAGCCCTCCATGGCCTCGGCCCTGGCGGACGGGTGGCGGGCGGCCAGCTCGGCGGCGCGGGCGGCGCTGCCGGTGACGGTGGAGACGGTCAGTACGGGGGCGAGCAGCGCGCCGGTGGCCTCGGCGGCGCGGGCGGCCAGCTCGGCGGGCGGCAGGTGCAGGGCCCGGCCGAAGCCGAGCTGCTCGACCGTCAGGAAGCCGTCGGGGGTTTCGGCCCCCAGGTCGGCGGCGACGATCGCGTCGGCGACGACGAGGGTGCCGGGCGGGGCGGCGGGCCGGAACCCGCCGCCGATGCCCGCGGACACGACGAGCCGGTAGGGCCGGTCGCCGGAGGCGGCGACGGCGAGCGCGGTGGCGGTGGCCGCCGCCGCGGCGGCCGGTCCCACACCCCCGACGAGCACGTCGAGGGCGAGGCCGGGTACGTCGTGGCGGCTCAGGAGGTAGCCACCGGGAAGCGTGCGCGGCGGCGTGACCGGTCCGTCCGGATGAGGGGCCGGGGCGGAGCCGGGGCTCAGACCGGCGGCGACGGAGTCGGCCTCCGCCGCCACCGCGGTCACGACGAGCGCGTGCAAGGCGCTGCTTACTTCTTGAGCTTCAGGGTGAAGGACCAGATGGAGAGCGGCTTGCCGTCCTTGCCGACCTGGAGGAAGGCGAGCTTCTTGGACTCCGGGGCCTCGCCCTGGCCGCCCGTCGAGAAGACGTCGGCGCCGGGGAAGCTGCGGTACGTCTTGTCGGAAGGCTCGGTGATCGGCTGCCCGTCGAGGAGCGCCTGCCACTTCTTGCCGTCCTCGACGACCTCCGGCTCGACACCCAGACGCAGCGTGTCGCCGCGCGAGTACTCGATGGTCTTGGTGGCCTTGAGGCTGCTGAGGCACTCCTGGGCCTTTGCCGCGGTCAGCTCCGCCGCGCCCTTGGCCTTCTGGCACTTGGCCTCGGCGGACACGGACGAGGTGCCGACCGTCACCGTCGCCAGTGGCGTCGGCTTGTCGCAGGCGGAGAGGACGAGGAGGCCGGCGGACACGGCCCCGAGGGCCGCGACGCTGCGGCGGCCCCTACCCGAGATAAGCGGTGCGGTCATGAGCCGAAGGCTATCGGTCGTACCCGTTCCCCGGCGCACGGGGTCTCCGCGTGCCGCGTACCGGTCCCGGTCAGGGCTTTCCCACCGCGGCGAACGGCCGCACGGGCAGCCTCGTACGGCCCTTTTCGGCCACCAATGCGGTGGTATCGCCCCTGCGGGCGCGGCGGAGAGACCGCTGCGGGGGCCGTCGCGCGAGCGGGGTGCGCGGGTCTACGCGACCCGGGTGCGGGTGACGTCGCCGGGGTGGCGGGGGGCCGCGAGCAGGCCGCGCAGGGCCATCGTGGTGCCGGCCGCGACGATGCACGCGGCGACCGACATCCCCAGGACGCCGTTGAGGGGCAGCACGATCCCGATGCCGCCGCCCACCACCCACGCCATCTGCAGCAGCGTCTCGGAACGCGCGAAGGCCGAGGTGCGGACCTGCTCGGGGATGTCCCGCTGGATCATCGCGTCCAGGGACAGCTTGGCCAGCGCCTGGCAGAAGCCGGCCGTGGCACCCAGCACCGCCATGAAGACCCCGCTGAACAGCAGCGCCGCCATGATCGCCGCGCCCAGCGTCACGGACAGCACGGCGGCCACGATCGCCTCCGGGGCGCGGGCCCGCAGCCAGGCCCCGACGGCCGTCCCACAGGCGTTGCCGACGCCCGCCGAGACGCCGACGATGCCCAGCGAGACCGCCGCGCTCTGGCCGGCGAGCGGGTGCTCGCGCAGCAGGAACGCGAGGAAGAAGATCAGGAAGCCGGACAGTCCGCGCATCGCCGCGTTCGCCCACAGCCCGCACAGCACCGACTTGCTCAGGGTGCGCAGCGAGGGCCGCGGCGAGTGCTCCTCGTGCGTGGACAGCCGGGCCCGCCGCTCGCCCTTGGCCGAGTCCACCTTCGGCGGCATCGAGAAGGCCAGGAAGGTCCCGGCCAGGAACACCGCGCAGGCCCCGTAGAGCGGCCACTGCGGCCCGATCGCGTGCAGGCCGGCCCCTACGGGCGCGGCGGCTCCCGTGGCCAGCAGGCCGGCCAGCGTCACCCGCGAGTTCGCCTTCACGAGGGAGAAGTTCGGCGGCAGCAGCCGCGGTACGACGGCGCTGCGCACCACGCCGTACGCCTTGGACGCGACGAGCACGCCGAGGGCCGCCGGGTACAGCTGGATGCCGCCGGTGGCCACGGCGGTGGACATCATCACCGCGAGGACGGCCCGGGTCAGCATCGCGGCGGCCATCGCGGCCCGGCGGCCGTGCGGGAGGCGGTCCAGGAGCGGGCCGATCACGGGGGCGAGGAGGGTGAACGGGGCCATCGTGATCGCCAGGTAGAGGGCGACCCGGCCGCGGGCCTCGTCGGTGGGGACCGAGAAGAACACCGTCGAGGCGAGCGCGACGGTGATCAGCACGTCGCCGGCGCCGTTCACGGCGTGCAGCTCGATGAGTTTTCCGAGGCCCGATTCCCCGGCCCCGTGGGCGTGCGTGGCCCGGCGGATCCGGCGCGCGGTGCCGGTGACGGGCAGGTGCAGGGCGCGCCCGAAGGCCCGTCCGGCCCTCCGGGCGCGGCCCGAGCCGTCGTCGGAAGACCGTGCGGCTGCCACGTGGCCATAGTGCCCCAAGCGGCTCCCGCAGACGCGCCCCGGCGCGGCGGCGACTGCGATCCGCCCCCGATCCGGCCCCCGATCCGCCCCCGATCCGCCCACGGGCCGCGCCCGTGGTCCGCCCGCGGTCCGGGGCCGCTCTGGGGCGGATCGGGGGCCGGATCGGGGCCGCTCGGGTCGTGATCGGGCGCGGTGTGGGGCATGATCGTCCGCGGATCGGAGCGGATTCACAGCCTCCGCCTGTCCGCGAATCGGACGTGCAGGTGGGCCCAGGGCTGTGAAGGAGGTAGCGTGCGTAGCGCGCCACCGGCGGTTGCTCTTGGCCGCGCGCCTCTCCGCCATCCCGCAGAATGGGAAGCGAGTAGGTGCGCCCGAGGCCGATCGGGCGCGGACGTCGACGCGGCCCTCTGGTCCGCTCCGCCCGCGCCTCGTACGGACAGGACCGACGGGTCGTTACGGACGACAGCGGACGGCGCACTCGTGAGACGGCGTAGGAGAGAACGAGACCAGTGAGTGCTGCGACGACGCGAAGCCGTACCCCCGACCGCATGTGCGCCGAAGCGGTCGACCTCGCCCGCGAGGCGGCCGAGGAAGCCGCCTACCCGGGAGTGGTCGGCGAGCACGTCTCCGCCGTCGCGGAGGGTGACCGGGTGGTCACCCACTTCTTCGAGTGCAAAGAAGCCGGATACCGGGGCTGGCGCTGGGCGGTGACCGTCACGCGCGCCTCCCGCGCGAAGAACGTCACCCTCGACGAAACGGTGCTGCTGCCCGGCCCCGACGCGCTCCTCGCCCCCGAGTGGGTGCCGTGGAGCGAGCGGCTGCGGCCCGGCGACATGGGCCCCGGCGACCTCCTCCCCACCGATGCCGAGGACCTGCGCCTGGAGCCCGGCTACTCCGGCGAGGACGTGCCGCCGCCGAACTCCGTCGTCTCCGAGGAGATGGCCGAGCTCGTCGAAGCGGAGGACGCGGAGGTCACCGACCGGATCGTGGTGCCGGAGCGCGGCTCCATCACGTCGGTCGCCGAGGAGCTCGGCATGCGGCGGGCGCGGGTGCTGTCCCGCTACGGGCTGCACTCCGCGGCGGACCGCTGGGACGAGGCCTTCGGCGCGAAGACGCCGATGGCGCAGGCCGCGCCCGCCGCGTGCGTGTCCTGCGGCTTCCTCGTCAAGATCGGCGGGTCGCTCGGGCAGGCGTTCGGTGTGTGTGCGAACGAGTTCGGGCCGGCGGACGGGCGGCTGGTCTCGCTGTCGTACGGGTGCGGTGGGCACTCCGAGGCGGCCGTCATGCCGACGCCGCCGCGGCCGGCGCCGCCGGTGCTCGACTCCGTCGGGTCTGACGAGTTCACGTTGCGCCCGGCGCCGGATACGGGCTCCGTCCCCGCCGTGGAACCCCCCGAAGCCGACCTCGGCCACTCCTGACCCCCGCGCCCCCAGCCCCTCCGGCGCTTGCCCCCGCGCACCCTTCAGCCCCTCCGGCGCTTGAGGAGCGGGTCCGGGCGGAGCCCGGCGACCCCTCGCACCCTTCAGCCTCTCCGGCGTTTGAGGAGCGGGTCCGGGCAGGGCCTGGCGACCCGTCGCACCCTTCAGCCCCTCCGGCGCTTGAGGAGCGGGTCCGGGCGGAGCCCGGTGCCCGGCGCCAGCCGGGTTGCTTGGGGCTCCGCCCCAAACCCCGCGCCTCAAACGCCGGCGAGGCTGGATGTTGCACCCCAGGGCGTCGGCGAGGCTGGATGTTGCACCCCAGGGCGTCGGCGAGGCTGGATGGTGGTGGAGGCCCGCCTCGCACGCCCCGGTGCCCCGGATGGGTGATGTGGGGGTGTGGGAGGGGGGATCCGTGGGCGCGGTACCTTCGGGGACCGGTAGACAACCGGTCAGACCTGGGAGGCACCGTGAGAGCGACGGCAGCGGACGGCAGCGGAGTCGACCCCTTCGGCACCGCAAGACTGCGCCGCGGCGTGCTCGACGCGTGGACCGCGAGCCCGGCCCGGTTCCGTGAGGACGCCAACGCCGAGGAGGACCTCGCACTCGGCGGCTACCGGGACCGCCTCGTCGTCGAACTCGCCCAGAACGCCGCCGACGCCGCCGCCCGCGCGGACGTACCCGGCCGCCTCCGGCTCACCCTGCGCCCCGGCATCCTCGCCGTCGCCAACACCGGCGCCCCGCTCGACGCGACCGGCGCCGAATCGCTCAGCACCCTGCGCGCCTCCGCCAAGCGCGGCACGGACAGCGCCGTCGGCCGCTTCGGCGTCGGCTTCGCCGCCGTACTCGCCGTCAGCGACGAGCCGGCCGTCGTCGGCCGGCACGGCGGCGTCCGATGGTCCCTCGCAGAGGCCCGCGAACTCGCCCGCGAGGCCGCCGCCGACAACCCCGGCCTCGACGACGAACTGCGCCGCCGCGACGGCCACGTGCCGCTGCTGCGGCTCCCGCTGCCCGCCGAGGGCACCGCCCCCGACGGCTACGACACCGTCGTCATCCTCCCGCTGCGCGACGGCGGCGCCGAAGACCTCGTCCAGCGCCTCCTCGCCGGCATCGACGACGCCCTCCTGCTCACCCTGCCGGGCCTGCGCGAGATCGTCGTGGAAACCCCCGACGGCACCCGCACCCTGCGCCGAGGCGAAGACGGGCCGTACACCGCCGTCGAGGACAGCGCCGGCGCCACCACCCGCTGGCGGACGGTCCGTCACCACGGGCCCGTCGACCCGGCGCTGCTCGCCGACCGGCCCGTGGAGGAGCGGCTGCGGCCCGAGTGGACGGTGTCCTGGGCGGTCCCCGTGGACGCCGACGGGGCGCCCGTACGGCCCGCCACCGCGCCCGTCGTGCACGCCCCCACCCCCACCGACGCGCCCCTCGGCGTGCCGGCCCTGCTGATCGCCACGTTCCCCCTCGACACCACCCGCCGGCACCCGGCGCCCGGTCCGCTCACCGACTTCCTCGTGGAGCGCGCCGCCGACGCGTACGCCGAACTCCTCGGCGACTGGCGGCCGGTGAGCACCGCTCTCGTCGACCTCGTGCCCGGCCCGCTCGGCAAGGGCGAACTCGACGGCGCGCTGCGCGCAGCCGTCATCGCCCGGCTGCCCCGCACCGCGTTCCTCGCGCCCGCCGCCCCCAGCGAGGAACTCACCGCGCTGCGGCCCTTCGAGGCCGAAGTCGTCGAAGGCGCGGGCGCCGACACCGTGCGCGTCCTCGCCGAGGTGCTGCCCACGCTGCTCCCCGCCGGGCTGGAACGCCGTACCGAACTGCGCACCCTGGGCGTCGGGCGGCTCCCGCTCGGCGACGCCATCGAGCGGATCGCCGGAATCGAACGCACCCCCGAGTGGTGGTACCGGCTGTACGAGAGCCTCGCCGGGGTCGACCCCGACCGGCTCTCGGGGCTACCCGTACCCCTGGCCACCGGCCGTACCGCCATCGGACCCCGGCAGGTGCTGCTGCCCGGCCCCGACACCCCCGCCGCGCTGGCCCGCCTCGGCCTCAAGGTCGCCCACCCCGACGCCGCGCACCCCCTGCTGGAGAAGCTCGGCGCGCTCCCCGCATCCCCCCGGGCCGTCCTGACCACCCCCCAGGTACGGGCCGCCGTCGCGGCCTCGCTGGACGCCGGGGAGATCTGGGACGAGGACGCTCCCGACCCCGACGAGCTCGCCGAGATCGTCCTCGGGCTGGCCCGCGACGCCGGCCTCGAACCGGGCGACGAACCCTGGCTGGCCGCCCTCGCGCTCGCCGACGAGGACGGCGACCTCGCCCCCGCCGGCGAACTCGTCCTGCCCGGCAGCCCCTTCGCGCAGGTCATGCGCGAAGGCGAACTCGCCCTGTGCGAGACCGAACTCGTCGAGCGCTGGGGCGAACAGCCGCTCACCGCCTGCGGGGTGCTCGCCAACTTCCAGCTGGTGCGCGCCACCGACGTGGTCCTCGATCCCGACGAACTGGAGCCCCATTCGGGCGACTTCGCCGAACCAGACGACGCGGGGCTGCTCGACGCCGTGGACGTGTGGTGCGAGGACGTGCTCGACCAGCTCCCCGACAGCCCGCTGCCGCCCGTCGCCACCGAGATCGTCGCCGTCCGCGACCTCGACCTCGTCGACGACGACGCCTGGCCGCAGGCCCTCGCCCTGCTCGCGCAGCCGCCGCTCCGGGACGCCCTGACCCAGCCCGTACGGGTCCTGATGCCCGACGGCACCACGCAGTCCGTCCGCCCGTACACCGCGTGGTGGCTGCGCGACCATCCGGTGCTCGACGGCCGCCGCCCCGCCGGGCTGCGGGCCGCCGGCGGCGACCCGCTCCTCGAAGGGCTCTACACACCGGCCGACGCCACCGGGTTCGAGGACGAGCAGGTGCTGCGCGCGCTGGGCGTCCGCACCACCGTCACCGCGCTCCTGGACGAGCCGGGCGGCGCCGCCGAACTGCTCGGCCGGCTCGCCGACCCGGACCGCGAGGTGACCGGCCGCCAGCTGCACGCGCTGTACGGGTACCTCGCCGACCTCGACCCCGAGCAGGTCACGCTCCCCGACGAGCTGCGTGCCGTCGTCGACGGGGAGGTGCGGGTGGTGGACGCGGCGGACGCGGTCGTCGCCGACGCGCCCGATCTGCTGCCGCTGGCCGGTGGGCTGCCGCTGCTGCCGGTCGCTCCGGCGCGGGCGGCCGACCTCGCCGAGCTGCTCCAGGTGCGGCGGCTGTCGGAGACCGTGCCGGCGGAGGTCACCTCGCCGGGTGAGGAGCACGAGGTCCCGGAGTCCGTACGGGTCCTGCTCGGGCCCGCCACGCCGGTCACGTACGTGGAGCACGAGGAGTTGATCGCCGCCGGTACGGAGCTGGACTGGCGGCGGACGCCGGACGGGGTGCTGCACGCGGCGACGCTGGAGGGTGTGGCGGCGGGGCTGGCCTGGGCGGCCGGGCAGTGGCCGCGGCGCTTCGAGGTGGCCGCGCTCCTGGAAGACCCGTCCCGCACCGCCGAACTCGCCCAGGACCGCTGGTTCGACTGACCCCGCCACCCTTGTTCACCCCGTCGCACCCTCCGGCCCCTCCGGCGCTTGGGGAGCGGGTCCGGGCGGAGCCCGGTGCCCGGCGTCAGCCGGGTTGTTCGTTGGGGCTCGGCCCCGAACCCCGCGCCTCAAACGCCGGCGAGGCTGAATGTGGCGCCACGTCGGCGGCAGTCGTACGGGGTGCTCGCGGGCCGCTCGGGTCGAGCCCGCCCGCTTGTCGGACTGGCGGACGGGGTAGAGGCCGGCGGGCCGGCGGGGGAGCCGTTACGCGGGGAACTTGCGGTCGACCCAGCGGAACGCGAACTCCAGCAGGGCCGACGCGCCGGCGGCGATGGCGACGGCCGCCCACGGCATGGTCACCCCGACCAGCTTCAGCTGGAAGAAGTCCTGGAGCCACGGCACGACCAGGACCAGCAGGAACGCCCCGCCCATCGCGCCGACCAGGGCGACCCGCCACCACGTGTACGGCCGGGCGATGATCGCCAGCACCCACATCGACACCAGGAACAGGGTCAGGGTCGCGGCGCTGGTCTCGGCTTCCAGGGCGCCCTCGCCGGTGTAGTGGTGGCGGGCGACCAGGTAGGTCAGGAAGGTGGCGACGGCGGCGATGGCTCCGCCGGGGATCGCGTACCGCATGACGCGTTTGACGAAGTGCGGTTTGGCGCGCTCCTTGTTGGGCGCGAGCGCCAGGAAGAAGGCGGGGATGCCGATGGTGAGGGTGGAGAGCAGGGTGAGGTGGCGGGGCAGGAAGGGGTACTCCACCTGTGAGCAGACCACCAGGACGGCCAGGAGCACGGAGTAGACCGTCTTGGTCAGGAAGAGGGTGGCGACGCGGGTGATGTTGCCGATCACCCGGCGGCCCTCGGCGACCACGGAGGGCAGGGTCGCGAAGCTGTTGTTGAGGAGCACGATCTGGGCGACCGCGCGGGTGGCCTCGGAGCCGGACCCCATGGAGACGCCGATGTCGGCGTCCTTCAGGGCGAGTACGTCGTTCACGCCGTCGCCGGTCATGGCGACCGTGTGGCCCTTGGACTGGAGGGCGCCGACCATGTCCCGCTTCTGCTGCGGGGTGACCCGGCCGAAGACGGCGTTGCGGTCGAGCTGCTCGGCCATGGCGGCCCGGTCGGCGGGGAGCCGGCGGGCGTCCACGGTGTGCTCGGCGCCGGGCAGCCCGAGCTTGCCGGCGACCGCGCCGACGGAGACCGCGTTGTCACCGGAGATGACCTTGGTGTGGACGTTCTGCTCGTCGAAGTAGCGCAGGGTGTCGGCGGCGTCGGGGCGCAGCCGCTGTTCGAGGACGATCAGGGCGGTGGGCCGGGCGCCGCCCGCCACCTTGGGGTCGTCGAGTTCGCGCGGCGAGCGGGCGAGGAGCAGGACGCGCAGGCCCTGCTCGTTGAGGTGGTCGATCTCGTCGAGGGCGGGGTCGCCGGAGGGCAGCAGCACGTCGGGGGCGCCGAGCAGCCAGGTGGAGTTCTCGCCGTCGCCCTCGCTGAAGCTGGCGCCGCTGTACTTGCGGGCGGAGGAGAAGGGCAGCGACTCGGTGCAGCGCCATTCCTCGCTGTCCGGGTAGGCGTCGATGATGGCCTGGAGGCTGGCGTTGGGGCGGGGGTCGGACTCGCCGAGCGCGCCGAGGACCTTCTTCACGTACGCGGGGTCGGCGCCGCCGAGGGTGCGGAGCTCGGTGACGTCCATGCCGCCCTCGGTGAGGGTGCCGGTCTTGTCGAGGCAGACGACGTCGACGCGGGCGAGGCCCTCGATGGCGGGCAGCTCCTGGACCAGGCACTGCTTGCGGCCGAGCCGGATGACGCCGATCGCGAAGGCGACGGAGGTGAGGAGGACCAGGCCCTCGGGGATCATCGGGACGATGCCGCCGACGGTGCGGGCGATGGACTCGCGGAGGTTGTTGTCCTTGACCACGAGCTGGCTGATGATCAGGCCGATGGAGGTCGGGACCATCATCCAGGTGACGTACTTGAGGATGGTGGAGATGCCGCTGCGCAGTTCGGAGTGGACGAGGGTGAAGCGGCTGGCCTCTTCGGCGAGCTGGGCGGCGTAAGCCTCGCGGCCGACCTTGGTGGCGGTGAAGGCGCCGCCGCCGGCGACCACGAAGGAGCCGGACATGACCTGGTCGCCGGGCTTCTTCAGGACCGGGTCGGCTTCGCCGGTGAGCAGCGACTCGTCGATCTCCAGGCCCTCGGCCTCGCCGACGACGCCGTCGACGACGACCTTGTCGCCGGGGCCGAGCTCGATGACGTCGTCGAGGACGATCGCGGAGGTGGAGACCTCGGCGCTCCTGCCGTCGCGGCGGACGGTGGGTTTGGCCTCGCCGATGACGGCGAGTCCGTCGAGGGTCTTCTTGGCGCGCAGCTCCTGGATGATGCCGATGCCGGTGTTCGCGATGATCACGAAGCCGAAGAGGCTGTCCTGGATCGGCGCGACGATGAGCATGATCACCCAGAGCACGCCGATGATCGCGTTGAAGCGGGTGAAGACGTTGGCGCGGACGATGTCCGGGGTGGAGCGGCTGCTGCGGACGGGTACGTCGTTGACGGCGCCGCGGGCGACGCGTTCGGCGACCTCGGCGCCGAGGAGGCCGCCCGGCCGGAAGTGGGGGGCCGGAGGGCTGACCGGGTGGACCGGGTCGAGTTCGGCGCCCGCGTCGATGGCGGCTCCGGGGGCCGCGGTGCCGTGGCCGGGGCCCGGGTCCGGTCCTTCGGTGTCGATCTTCGCCCGCTGCGTCATGGTTTCGACGGTAAGCGGGGTCGGGGTGCTTCACCCGCCGAGCAGGGCGAACATCCGACTTCGGGATGATCCGAATCCTCCCGTGGTCGCCCCCGGGCGGCGGGGTGGGGTCACCCTTCGGAGGATGCCCCGTCCGTCGCCCCGTCCGCCGCCGCGGCGGCCCGGTGGCGCTTGAGGGCGGCGTCGCGGCCCCGGACGTACCAGATGCCGATGAGGCCGAGGCCGCCGCCCGCGGCGCAGGTCCACACCCACCACAGCAGGTCGCGGTCGGCGAACCAGCCGTAGAAGGGGAGCTGGAGGAGGAAGAGGGCGAACCAGAGGATCGTGCCGCCGGTGATGGTGGCGACGACGGGCCCCTCCAGGGGCTCGGGTGCCTCGTGCAGGGGGGTCCACTTCGCCATGCGCCCAGTCTAGGCGGGGTCCCCTTCCGGCTGTCCCGAGGAGGCGCTCCCGGGGGTCTACGCGCGGAGATGGACGGCCCTTCGCTCATGTGTTCATACTGAAACGGTTTGCCCGTGGCGCGATGCGTTCGTAGGAAGCAACGATGCATCCGCGAACCCGGCAGTCTGCCCGCCACGGACCCACCGCACCGCCTTCGAGGACCGCATGAGCACGTCGGCCCCCACCACGGCCACTTCCCCGCAGCCTTCCCCGCAGGGGCCGGTGTCCGCACTGGACCGCTACTTCAAGATCTCCGAGCGCGGCTCCACGCTCGCCCGCGAGGTCCGCGGCGGCTTCGCCACCTTCTTCGCGATGGCCTACATCATCGTGCTGAACCCGATCATCCTGGGCAGCGCGAAGGACATGTACGGCCACCAGCTCGACGGCGGCCAGCTGGTCACCGCGACCGTACTGACCGCGGCCTTCTCCACCCTCCTCATGGGCGTGATCGGCAACGTCCCGATCGCGCTCGCGGCGGGCCTGGGCGTCAACACCGTGGTGGCCCTCCAGCTCGCCCCCCGGATGAGCTGGGCGGACGCGATGGGCATGGTCGTCCTCGCCGGTTTCGTCGTGATGCTGCTGGTCGCCACCGGCCTGCGCGAGCGGGTCATGAACGCCGTACCGCTGGGCCTGCGCAAGGGCATCGCGATCGGCATCGGCCTCTTCATCCTGCTGATCGGCCTGGTCGACTCGGGCTTCGTCTCCCGGATCCCGGACGCCGCGCACACCACCGTCCCGCTCCAGCTCGGCGCCAACGGCCACCTGCACGGCTGGCCGGTGCTGGTCTTCGTGCTCGGCGTGCTCCTGACCCTCGCGCTGATCATCCGCAAGGTGCCGGGCGCGATCCTGATCTCGATCGTCGTCATGACGGTGATCGCGCTCGCCGTCCAGCTGATCGCGGACCTGCCGGGTCAGGCCTGGGGCCTGACGGTCCCGGAGTGGCCGGGCAACCCGGTCGCGGCGCCCGACTTCGGGCTGGTCGGCGAGGTGAGCCTGTTCGGCGGCTTCGGCAAGGTCGGCCTGCTGACCGGCCTGCTGTTCGTCTTCACCGTGCTGCTGTCCTGCTTCTTCGACGCGATGGGCACCATCCTGGGTGTCGGCGACGAGGCGAAGCTGACGGACGAGGACGGCAACTTCCCCGGCATCAACAAGGTGCTGATCGTGGACGGCATCGCCGTCGCGGCCGGCGGCGCCACCTCGGCTTCCGCGAACACCTGCTTCGTGGAGTCCACGGCCGGTGTCGGCGAAGGCGCCCGTACGGGCTTCGCCAGCGTGGTGACCGGTGCCCTCTTCGCCGTGGCGCTCTTCCTCACGCCGCTGGCCACCATGGTCCCGTCGCAGGCGGCCACCCCGGCGCTGGTCGCGGTCGGCTTCCTGATCCTCGCCGGCTCGGTGAAGGACATCGACTGGAGCGACTTCACCATCGCGGTGCCGGCCTTCCTGGCGATGCTGATGATGCCGTTCACGTACTCGATCACCAACGGCATCGGCTTCGGCTTCATCAGCTTCTGCGTGCTGCGCCTGGCGACCGGCCGGGGCCGCGAGGTCCCCACGGCGATGTACGTCGTCTCGGCGGTCTTCGTCTTCTACTACGCGATGCCGGCCCTCGGCCTCACGTAACCCCCACCGACGCGAGAGTCGTACGGGCCCCTAGGTGAGCCCGTAGAACTTCTCCGTCTCGTCGACGGCCGCCTTGAAGCGCTCGTCGAAGTCATCGCGGATGAGCGTCCGGACCACGTAGTCCTGGACGCTCATTCCGCGTTTTGCGGCGTGGTCCCGGAGCCGGTCCAGCAGCTCCCCGTCTATCCGCATGCTGAGCACGTGTGTCCCCATGCGGACAGGGTCGGGGCAGACAGGCGTACGGTGGGTCACTTTCCGGTGGTGTCTCACCCGTATGGGTGACACGTGCAGTCAACGCCGGTGTGCCGGGTATCACCGCCCCCGGACCCGCTTCACCTGGTCTTTAGGTTGAGTAATGAGTTAGGCTAAAGAACATGCCTGACCTTTCCCATGGCGACGACGCTGCCGCCGTGAACGATCTCCGCTCGGCCGTCATGCGGCTGGGCCGACGCCTGAAGCACCAGCGCGTCGACGAATCGCTGAGCCCGACCGAGATGTCGGTGCTCGGCACCCTTGCCCGCTGCGGCTCGGCCACCCCCGGTGAGCTGGCCCGCAAGGAGCACGTGCAGCCGCCCTCGATGACTCGCATCGTGGCGCTGCTCGAAGCCAAGGGGCTGGTCAGGCTGGAGCCGCACCCGGACGACCGCCGCCAGAAGGTGGTCAGCCAGACCGAGGAAGCCGAAGCGATGCTCGAAGAGAGCCGTCGCAAGCGCAACGCCTTCCTGGCCCGGCTCGCGGCCGAGCTCGACGAGGACGAATGGGCCAAGCTCCGCGAGGCCGCACCCGTCCTGGAGAAGCTCGCCCACCTTTGAGCACTCGCTAGGAGGCGAACGCCCCTTGAGTACGGGAACCGGAGCAGACTCCGCACCCGGACCGTCCATATCCGCCAAGACCACCATGTTCAGCTCGCTGAGGATCCGGAACTACCGGCTCTTCGCGACCGGACAGGTCGTCTCCAACACCGGTACCTGGATGCAGCGGATCGCCCAGGACTGGCTCGTCCTCTCGCTGACCGGGTCCGCCTCGGCGGTCGGCATCACGATCGCCCTGCAGTTCCTGCCGATGCTGCTGTTCGGCCTCTACGGAGGCGTACTCGCCGACCGGCTGCCCAAGCGGCCGCTGCTGATCGCCACCCAGTCCGCGATGGGACTCACCGGCCTCGCGCTGGCCGTGCTCACCCTCACCGGGCAGGTGCAGGTCTGGCACGTCTACCTGATCGCCTTCCTCGCCGGACTCGTGACGGTCGTGGACAACCCGGCCCGCCAGGCCTTCGTCCACGAGATGGTCGGCCCCGGACAGCTCGCCAACGCGGTCTCCCTGAACTCCGCGAACTTCCAGTCCGCCCGGCTGGTCGGACCGGCCGTCGCCGGCGTCCTCATCGCCGCCGTCGGCAGCGGCTACGCCTTCCTCTTCAACGGGCTGTCCTTCGTCGCACCCATCGCCGGCCTGCTGATGATGCGCACGGCGGAGCTGCACCCCGTCGAGCAGGTGGCCCGCGCCAAGGGCCAGCTGCGCGAAGGCCTGCAGTACGTGTCGCGGCACCCGGAGCTGATCTGGCCGATCGTCCTCATCGGATTCATCGGCACCTTCGGCTTCAACTTCCCGGTGTGGCTGTCCGCCTTCTCCGACGACGTCTTCCACAGCGGCGCCGGCACGTACGGGCTGCTCAACAGCCTGCTCGCGGCGGGCTCACTGGCCGGCGCGCTGCTCGCCGCCCGGCGCGGGGTCGGCCGGCTGCGGCTGCTGGTCGCGGCCGCCGTCGCCTTCGGCGTGCTGGTGACGCTCACGCCGTTCGCCCCGAGCTTCTGGCTGTTCGCGCTGCTGCTCGTCCCGATCGGCATGTTCGGACTCACCGTGAACGTCACGGCGAACTCCAGCGTGCAGATGGCCACCGACCCCGAGATGCGGGGCCGCGTGATGTCGCTGTTCATGATGGTCTTCGCGGGCGGCACCCCGCTCGGCGCGCCGCTGATCGGCTGGGTCACGGACACGTACGGGGCCCGCGTCGGCATGGCCGCCGGCGGCGCGACGTCGCTGCTCGCGGCCGTCGCCGTCGGCCTGGTGCTGTCCCGGGTGGGCGGCCTGCGGCTGCGCGTCGACCTGCGCCGGGGGCACCCGCACGTGGCCCTGGTGCCGCGCCGCCGGGAACTCGTCACCGCGGCCTGACCCGCGGCCCGTTCCGCGGCCTGACCCGCGGCCGGCGGGCCGGCCGGAGCGTGCCGGGACGGGGTCCGCCCCGTCCCGGCCGCGTTTCGGCCGCGGTTCGGCCCGGCCGTGTCCCGGCCGGGCCCCGGCCCGGGGCGCACGCCCGCGGGGCGGTACGCCCTACCCTCGGCTCCATGAGACTGTTCGCCGCCGTTCTGCCACCCCCGGCCGCCGTCGCCGAACTGCGGGCCGCCGTCGGGGGCCTGCCCGCCGACGACCGGCTGCGGTGGACCGCCGAAGAGGGCTGGCACTTCACCCTCGCCTTCATGGGCGAGGTGGAAGAGCACCTGCTGGAGGAGCTGCACGCGCGCCTGGCCCGCGCCGCCCACCGCACCGAATCCTTCCCGCTGCGCCTGCACGGCTCCGGCCACTTCGGCGACCGCGCCCTGTGGGTGGGCGCGGCCGGCGGCCTCGACCGGATGCGGCTGCTCGCCGAGCGCGCCGACGCCGCGGCCCGGCGGGCCGGGATCCCGATGGAGCAGCACCGCCGGTACGTCCCGCACCTCACCGTGGCCCGCAGCCGCGGCGAGATCTCGCTCACCCCGTACACGGAGGCGCTCGCCGCCTTCGAGGGCACGTCGTGGCAGGTCGGCGAGGTGTGCCTGGTCCGCAGCCGCCTCCCGGTGTCCGGCGTGCCCGGCGAGCAGCCCCGTTACGAGGTGGTGGGGGCCTGGCCGCTGGCCGGATGAGCCGCCGGGTTCGTTACGCTCGACGCGTGGATCCGAAGACCAGAAACCGTGTGATGGCCGGTGTGCTCGTACTGATGTTCGTCGTCGTGGCCGTGGCGGCCGCCGTCGGGCAGTAGCCCGTCAGGCGGCCGCCACCGCCATCGCCCGCGCCCGCTGCCGGGCACCCGCCCGCTGCCGGACGCCTTCGTACTGCCGGGGCCGCGCGCCCGCTACCAGGCGAAGGCCTCCGGGGAGGGGCCCGGGCCCGGGAAGATCTCGTCGAGCGCGGTCAGCACCTCGTCGTCCAGTTCCAGCTCGACCGCCCGCAGCGCGGACGCGAGCTGCTCCGGCGTACGCGGACCCACGATCGGCCCGGTCACGCCCGGCCGGCTGAGCAGCCAGGCCAGCGCCACGTCGCCCGGCTCCAGGCCCTTCTTCTCGCACAGGTCCTCGTACGCCTGCACCTGGGTGCGTACGGCCGTGTTGGCGAGGGCCTCCGCCGAGCGGCCCGAGGCGCGCCGGCCGCCCTCGACCTCCTTCTTGATCACGCCGCCGAGGAGTCCGCCGTGCAGCGGGGACCAGGGGATGACCCCGAGGCCGTACTCCTGGGCGGCCGGGATGACCTCCATCTCGGCGCGCCGCTCGGCGAGGTTGTAGAGGCACTGCTCGCTGACGAGGCCGACCGCGCCGCGGCGGGCCGCTGCCTCGTTCGCCTGGGCGATCTTGTATCCCGGGAAGTTGGACGAGCCGGCGTAGAGGATCTTGCCCTGCCGGATCAGGACGTCGACGGCCTGCCAGATCTCGTCGACGGGCGTCAGACGGTCGATGTGGTGGAACTGGTACACGTCGATGTAGTCGGTCTGGAGGCGGGTGAGGCTCGCCTCCACGGCCCGGCGGATGTTGAGCGCCGAGAGCCGGTCGTGGTTGGGCCACGGGTCGCCGTCGCCGGCCATGTTCCCGAACACCTTGGTCGCCAGTACGGTCTTGTCGCGGCGGCCGCCGCCCTGGGCGAACCAGGTCCCGATGATCTGCTCGGTGCGGCCCTTGTTCTCGCCCCACCCGTAGACGTTGGCCGTGTCGGTGAAGTTGATGCCCGCGTCGAGCGCGGCGTCCATGATCGAGTGGCTGGTCGGTTCGTCCGTCTGCGGACCGAAGTTCATCGTGCCGAGCACGATGCGGCTGACCTTGAGCCCGGTGCGTCCCAGCTGTGTGTACTCCATGGGCCACCAGCCAACTGCCTTGAGTCCACTCGATGCAAGGGCCCGTACCGCCATCCGTACCGCCATCCGTACCGCCGTGGTACGGGCTGCCCGTACGACGGCAGGGGTAGGGGAGGCCCCGTACCCCGTGGGTACGTCAGGGTCAGCGCGCCGGGTCGTACGGGGTGCCGAGGTCCCAGGCCTGGTGGAGGACCGCGGCGAACTCGCCCGCGATGCGGTGCTCGCCCGAGGCGTTGGGATGGGTGCCGTCGTACGTGTCGTGGTGGATGTCGTAGTCCTGCGGGCGGGCGGCCAGCAGCAGCGGCGAGGCCGGCTCCGACAGGTCGGCGACCGCTTTGGCCAGCAGCTCGTTGAAGCGCGCGCACTGCGCGGCGAACGGGGAGTCGGACTCGGCGCGGACGTTCGGGATCACCGGGAGCATGACCATCCGGATGTTCGGGCGGACCGCGCGGGCCTCGGCGACGAAGCGGCGGGCGTTGGCCGCGGTCGCGTCGGCGTCGGTGTAGAAGCCCAGGTCGATCAGGCCCAGCGAGATCAGCAGCACGTCCGGCTTGTGGGCGCGTACGGTCTCGCCGATCAGCGGGGCCATGTGCTGCCAGCCCTCGCCCCAGCCGGCCAGGTGGCGGCGGGCGTTCTCGGGGAAGCCGGGGTCGGCGTACTCGTGGGAGACGGGCGCGTCGGCGAACGTGTCGTACACCTCGGTGCGCGGACCGACGATCTTGTACGGGCCGCCGAAGGACGCGTTGAGGTGCTGCCACATGCGGTAGCGCCAGGTGTAGTCGCCGGCGCGCCCGATGGTCATGGAGTCTCCGACGAACATGAAACGCATCCGGTCATCATCCTGGAATCGGCCCGGGCCCACGGCCGCCCGATGCTGTGAGCCTGGCCACGCGGGGCGCGTTCGGCGGGGCCGGGCCTGCCGGTCCAGCTCGCGGGTGCGGCCCGTACGGCGGCGGGGCGGGCCAGCCGGTCCCGGCGGGTGGGGCCGTACGGCGGCGGCCCGGGCCGTGGGTGGGGCGCGTGCGGCGGCGGCCCGGGCCGTGGGTGGGGCGCGTGCGGCGGCGGCCCGGGCCGTGGGTGGGGCGCGTGCGGCGGCGGCCCGGGCCGTGGGTGGGGCGCGTGCGGCGGCCGGTTGCGCCGGTCGGCGGGATGGCACGCTTGGGGGCATGCGTCCTGTCCTGCGTGCCGCCGCTGCCGCTGCCGCCGCCGTCGCCGTCGCCGTGACCGCCCTGCTCCCGGCGGCCGCCACCGCCGCCACGGCCGCGGAGTCGCCGGGGGCCTCCACCTTCACCATCGAGGACCCGCGGATCAAGGAGTCCAGCGGACTCGTGGCCAGCCGCAAGCACCCCGGCGTCTACTGGACGCACAACGACAGCGACGACGGGCCGTACCTGTACGGGGTGGACTCGGCGACCGGCCGGACGGTGGCCCGGGTGGCCATGACCGGGGTCGGCAGCCCCCGCGACATCGAGGCGATCTCGCTGGGCCCGGACGGCCGGCTGTACGTCGGCGACATCGGCGACAACCGGGACGGCAGCTGGGACCACGTCTGGATCTACCGGCTGCCGGAGCCCGACCGGTTGGGCGACTCCACGGTCAAGGCCACCCAGTTCACCGTCCGTTACGCCGACGGCCCGCGCAACGCCGAGGCCCTGATGGTGCATCCGGTGACCGGCCGGGTCTACATCGCGAGCAAGAACGAGGACAAGGGCGGGCTGTACGAGGGCCCGGCCCGGCTCGACGCCGGCGGGCCGAACGTGTTCCGCCGGGTGGGCGACCTGCCGTGGGTCACGGACGCCGCCTTCTCGCCGGACGGCACGCGGCTGGCGGTGCGCGGCTATTTCTTCGCCGAGACGTACGCCTGGCGGGCCGGGCGCACGGCCGGGGAGGGACAGCGCGTGTCGGCCCCGTTCCAGATGCAGGCCGAGTCGGTGGCGTACGCGCCCGACGGCTCGGCGCTGATGTTCGGCTCGGAGGGGGCGGGCAGCCGGGTGGTGGCGGTGCCGGTGGAGGAGTCCGCCGGGTCCGGGGGTGCCGGTACGGGCACGGGCTCGGCCGAGGGCGCCGGGAAGGGGTCGGGGAAGCCGGGCGGTTCGCAGGCGGCGGACCCGGCCGGGGCGGACGAGGGCGGCAGCCTCACGGTCGGCGCGGTGGCGCTGCTGGTGGCGACGGCGCTGGTGCTCGGCCTGAAGCGGCTCGTACGCCGAGGCGGGTGACGGGGACTCACGGGTGCAGTAGCGGGGCCGGGCTCCGGTTGCGAGTTGCTGACGGGTGCTCAGTAGTGGGTGGGGTAGTCCCGTCCCCTTCCACGTCCGCATCCGCATCCAGCTCCGCGTCCGGATCCCCGTCCGGACGCATGCGCGGATGCATGTCCCCGGAACAGGAGAAGCAGTTGCGTCCCACAACGCGCTTCGTCGTCCCCGTCGCCCTCTCCCTCACCCTTCTCGGCGTGTCGCCCGGCCTGGCCGGCGCGGCGACCGCACTCCAACGGCCCGCCGTGACCGCCTCGGTGCCGGTGCCGGGCGCCGACGCCCTGCTGGCGCAGGTCAAGACGCTCGGCGACATCGGAGCGGTGCTCAAGCCGGTCACCGACCTGGTCAACGCGGTCCTCAAGGCGGAGGACGGCAAGCTGCCGCAGGCGGAACTCGACAAGCACCTCGCGGCGATCACCGCGGCCCTGGACGGCCTGAAGGCGGGCCTCCCGAAGCCGCCGGTGGACCTGCCCAAGCCGCCGGTCGACCTCCCGGTCGAGGCACCGAAGCTTCCGGTCGAGGCCCCCAAGCTCCCCGTCGAGGCGCCGAAGCTGCCGGTCGAGGCCCCCAAGCTCCCCGTCGACGCACCCAAGCTCCCGGTGGAGGCCCCCAAGCTGCCGGTGGCCGCGCAGGCCGCCCCCGCCTCGGGGCCCGCCAAGGCCGCCGCTCCGCTGGACCTGATCACCGGCGCGGTGGACAACCTGAAGAAGGCGGTGGACGGCCTCGTCAAGGCGGCCGGTCCGTGTGGCTGCGCCTCCGACGCCGGGGGCAAGGCCACCGACGTGGTGACCGGCCTGGTCAACCTGGTCGTGGCGCTGGTGCTCGGCGCCGGGCTGCCCGTACCGAACCTGCCGGGGCTCCCGGAGCTCCCGAAGCTGCCCGTGGACGGCGTGCCGCCGCTCCCCGTCCCGGTGCCGCCGCTGCCGGTCGCATGAGCGGCTCGGGAGCGATAGCAGCCGCGGGTGCGATAGCCGCCGCGGGTGCGCCGGCCGTACCCGGCGAGACGGTCGTACCCTGCGAGACGGTCGTGCACGGCGAGACGGTCGTGCACGGCCGAACGGCCGAGGGCCCCCGGTGACGTGGTGTCACCGGGGGCCCTCGGTCTGGTACTCGGCGGGGCTACTCGGACGCGCGTGCGGTCAGAGCTTCTCGATCACGTAGTCGATGCACGCGGTCAGCGCGGTGACGTCCGCCGGGTCGATCGCCGGGAACATCGCGACGCGCAGCTGGTTGCGGCCGAGCTTGCGGTACGGCTCGGTGTCCACGATGCCGTTGGCGCGCAGCACCTTGGCGACGGCGGCCGCGTCCACTTCCTCGGAGAAGTCGATCGTGCCGATCACCGACGAGCGCTTCGCCGGGTCGGTGACGAACGGCTCGGCGTACTTGGACTCCTCGGCCCAGCCGTACAGCGCCTGCGCGGAGGCGGACGTACGGGCCACGGCCCAGTCCAGGCCGCCCTGGCCGTTGATCCACTTCAGCTGCTGGTCGAGCAGGAAGAGGGTGGCCAGCGCCGGGGTGTTGTACGTCTGGTTCTTCAGCGAGTTGTCGATCGCCGTCGGGAGCGAGAAGAACTCCGGGACGTGCCGGCCGGACGCGTGGATGCGCTGCGCGCGCTCCAGGGCGGCCGGGGAGAACGCGGCCAGCCACAGGCCGCCGTCCGACGCGAAGGACTTCTGCGGGGCGAAGTAGTAGACGTCCGTCTCGGTGATGTCCACGGGCAGGCCGCCCGCGCCCGAGGTCGCGTCGACCAGTACGAGGGAGCCCTCGTCGGCGCCCGCGACCCGCTTGACGGGGGCGGCGACACCGGTGGACGTCTCGTTGTGGGTGTACGCGTACACGTCGACGCCCGCCTCGGCGACCGGGTCCGGGTGGGTGCCCGGGTCCGAGGCGATGACGGTCGGGTCCTCCAGCCACGGCGCGAGCTTCGCGGCCTTGGCGAACTTCGAGGAGAACTCGCCGAAGTTGAGGTGCTGGGACTTGCGCTCGATCAGACCGTGGGTCGCGACGTCCCAGAAGGCGGTGGAGCCGCCGTTGCCCAGGATCACCTCGTATCCCTCGGGCAGGGAGAACAGGTCGCGGAGGTTCTGCCGTACCGAACCCACCAGGTTCTTGACCGGTGCCTGCCGGTGGGAGGTTCCGAGGAGTGAAGTGCCGGTGGCGGCCAGGGCTTCGAGGGCCTCCGTCCGCACCTTGGAGGGGCCCGCGCCGAAACGGCCGTCGGCGGGCTTGATGTCAGCGGGAATCTGGATCTCAGCCACGAGCGGAGCGTATCGGGTCCGGGTCGGCGCCGTCCGGGCGCGTCCACCCGGTGAGACGGAGTCACCCGGGGGAGGGGTGGGAGGGTGTCGGGGTGACGGACATGCGGGGCACGGACATGCGAGGCACGGACATGCGGGATGCGGGCGGGCCGGGCGGCGGCGGGCAGGGCGCGGGCGGACGGTACGAGGGCGGGCCGGGTGCGGCGGACCGGTTGGCGCGGGCGCTGCGGGGCGCGGTGCGCGGCGACGTCGACTTCGGTCCGGCGGCGCGGGCGCTGACGACCATGGACGCGTCGAACTACCGGCGGGTGCCGCTCGGGGTGGTCGCCCCGCGCGACACCGCGGACGTGGCGGCGGCGCTGCGGGTGTGTGCGGAGGCCGGGGTGCCGGTGGTGCCGCGCGGCGGCGGCACCTCGATCGCGGGCCAGGCCACCGGCACAGGGGTGGTGCTGGACTTCACGCGGCACATGGCGGCCGTGCTGGAGCTGGACCCGGGGGCGCGCACGGCGGTGGTCCAGCCGGGGGTGGTGCTCGACGTGCTGCGCGCCCGGGCGGCCGCGCACGGCCTGACCTTCGGCCCCGACCCGTCCACCCGCAGCCGCTGCACCCTCGGCGGAATGATCGGCAACAACGCGTGCGGCGCCCACTCGGTGGCCTGGGGGACGACCGCCGACAACGTGCGGGAGCTGGAGGTGCTGCGGTACGGGGGCGGCGCGCCGATCCGGCTGGCGCGGGGGTGGGAGTGGCCGGGGGACGGGGCGGGGCGTGGGGCGGGTGGATCGGCGTCTGCGGCTGCGCCTGCGTCGGCGGCGGGTGCTGGTGCTGGTGACGGTGCTGGTGTCGGCGCCGACGTGGGTGCGGGTGCCGGTGCGGCTGCGGGATCGGCTGCGGGCCGTGCCGGGGCCGGGTCTCGGGTGGCTGCCGGATCGGGTGCGGGTGCGGGTGCGGGCGTGCCGGGCGGGCTGCCGGTGGACTTGCGGGACGGGCTGCGGGGGCTGGTGGAGGGGAACCTGGCTCTGCTGCGGACCGGGATGGCCCGGCCGGGGATGACCCGGCGGATCTCCGGGTACGCCGTCGACGCGCTGCTGCCCGAGCGCGGCGCCGATCTCGCGCGCGCCTTCTGCGGCAGCGAGGGCACCCTCGGCGTGGTCACCGAGGCGCGGGTCGCCCTGGTCGAGGTCCCGCGCGAGCCGGCGCTCGCCGTGCTCGGGTACGCCGACGAGAGCGCGGCGGCCGAGGCGGCGGCCGGCCTGCTCCCGTTCGGGCCGCTGACCGTCGAGGGCATGGCCGCCGACCTCGTACGGGGCGCTCCCGGGGCGGCGCTGCTGCCGCGCGGGCAGGCGTGGCTGTTCGTGGAGATGCCCGACGCCGGGGCCGCGCGGCGGCTCGCGCGGACCGCTGACGCGGTGGACACGGCCGTGGTCACGGAACCGGCCCGGCAGCGGGCGCTGTGGCGGATCCGGGAGGACGCGGCGGGCACGGCGACCCGGATGCCGGACGGCGGCGAGGCCTGGCCCGGCTGGGAGGACTGCGCGGTGCCGCCCGCCCGGCTCGGCGGCTACCTGCGGGAGTTCCGCGCCCTGCTGGCGGCGCACGGGCTCCGGGGCACCCCGTACGGGCATTTCGGCGAGGGCTGCATCCACGTGCGCATCGACTTCGACCTGGCGAGCGCGGCCGGGGTGGCCCGGTTCCGGACCTTCTCCGAGGAACTCGCCGACCTGGTGGCGGCCCACGGCGGCTCGCTGTCCGGGGAGCACGGCGACGGGCAGGCGCGCGCGGAGCTGCTCCCGCGGATGTACGGGGCCGAGGTGGTGCGCGTCTTCGCCGCGTACAAGGACCTGTGGGACCCGCCGGGCGGCATGAACCCCGCGATCCTGACCCGCCCGGCCCGCCTCGACGAAAACCTCCGCTTCGCCGTGCTACCGGCCGCACCACTCACGCGACCCCGGGCGGACCCGCCGCCACTTGTGGCGGAGCCCGCCGAGTCCGCGGCGGGACCGGCCGTCCCCGTGCGGCCCGTGCTGCCCGTGGTGGCGACGGAGAATCTCGTACGCGGGGTGGCCCGGTGCGTGGGGGTCGCCAAGTGTCGGGCGGCGGAGCCGGCCGGGGCCGGGGTGATGTGTCCGTCGTACCGGGTGACGGGCGAGGAGATGCACTCCACGCGCGGCCGTGCCCGGCTGCTGCACGAGATGCTCGCCGGTGAGGTGGTCACCGAGGGCTGGCGCTCGCCGGAGGTCCGTGAGGCGCTCGACCTGTGCCTGGGTTGCAAGGGGTGCCGCAGCGACTGCCCGGCCGGCGTGGACATGGCCGCGTACAAGGCGGAGTTCCTCCACCGGCACTGGGCCGGGCGCATCCGCCCCGCCGCGCACTACGCGATGGGCGGCCTGCCGGACTGGCTGCGCCTGGTGGCGGCCGTCCGCGGGGCGCGGGCGGCGAACGCGCTGGGGCGGCTGCCGGGCGCGAAGCGGCTCGCCGGGGTGACTCCGGAACGGGAGCTGCCGCGGCTCGCGCCGGAGACCTTCACCCGGTGGTGGCGGCGGACCGGCCGGGCGGCGGGGGCCGCCGGCGGGAGTGCCGCCGTGAGCGGAGCCGCGAGTGGAGCCGGGAGTGGAGCCGGGAGTGCCGCCGTGAGCGGAGCCGCGCGTGGAGCCGCGCGTGGAGCCGTGGGCGCCGGGGGTGTCCTGCTGTGGCCGGACACCTTCACGGAGCACCTCGCGCCGCAGGTCGGACGCGCCGCGGTACGGGTGCTGGACGCGGCGGGGATCGCGGCCGCCCTGCCGGCCGGACGGGTCTGCTGCGGGCTCACGTACGTGTCGACGGGACGGCTGGACCGGGCGCGGAAGGTGCTCCGCCGCACCCTGGACGTGGTGGGGGAGGCGGCCGACGAGGGGGCCGCGGTCCTCGTACTGGAGCCGAGCTGCGCGGCGGCCCTGCGCACCGACCTGCCCGAGCTGCTGCCGGACGACCCGCGGGCGCGGCGGCTCGCGTCGGCCGTGCGGACCTTCGCCCAGGTACTGGAGGAACGGGCCCCGCACTGGCAGCCGCCGCGGCTGGACCGCACGGTGGCCGGGCAGACCCACTGCCACCAGCACGCGGTCCTCGGCGACGCGGCGGAACGGCGGCTGCGGGAACGCGCCGGGCTGACCGGCGAGCTGGCCGGCGGCTGCTGCGGACTGGCGGGCAACTTCGGCTTCGAGCGCGGGGCCGGGCGGTACGCGGTGTCGGTGGCGTGCGCGGAGGAGCAGCTGCTGCCGGCGGTACGGGCCGCGGGAGCGGGTACGGAGCTGCTGGCGGACGGGTTCTCCTGCCGCACGCAGGTCGCCCAGCTGACCGACCGTCGGGCCCGGCACCTGGCGGAAGTGCTGGCGGAGGCGTTGGCGGACGGGGTGTAGCCGGAGCGGCGGGGGCGCGGTGCACGCCGACCGGCTCGACGCGCCCGCCTGGCCCGCCCGGCCCGTCCGGTCTGGCTCGCCCGCGAATGCGGCCGTCGCCCGGCTCGCCCGCCCGCCCCGCCCGCCCCGCCCGGCACGTTCGCCGGGCCGAGGGCTGTCGGCGGGCATTGCGGAGGTCCGTGGCGGGGGTGCTCTTCACGTACCTGTAAGGAAAAGCACGGCAACATGCCCCTTACGGGAGCCTTAGTCTGGGGGAATGACCCGTTCCGCCTCTGTTTCCCAAGGTACCGCCGTGTCCTCCGCCGCAGCCGCCCAGCCCTCCGTCGCGCTGCCGGACCGCGGTCGAGGACCGTCCCGCCTCGGGCCGGTCGGCCTGGTGATCGCGGCCGGGATCTCGGTGCAGTTCGGGGCCGCGCTGGCGGTCATGCTGATGCCGCGCGCCGGGGCCGCGGGGGTCGTCGCGCTGCGCCTGGCCGCCGCCGCGGTGGTCCTGCTGGCGGTCTGCCGGCCGCGGGTGCGCGGGTACACGCGGGCCGACTGGGGCACGGTCGTCGCCTTCGGCATCGCCATGGCGGGCATGAACGGTCTCTTCTACCAGGCCATCGACCGGATCCCGCTCGGCCCGGCCGTCACCCTGGAGGTCCTCGGCCCGCTGGCGCTGTCCGTACTGGTCTCCCGGCGGCTGTCGAGCCTGCTGTGGGCGGGGCTGGCGCTCGTCGGCGTGGTCCTGCTGAGCGGGCACGGCGGCGGGTTCGGCGCGCTGGACCCGGTGGGCGCGGCGTGCGCGGTCGGGGCCGGTGCGATGTGGGCGGCGTACATCGTCTTCAGCGCCCGGACCGGGCGGCGGTTCCCGCAGGCGGACGGGCTGGCGCTGGCGATGGCGGTGGCGGCGGTGCTGTGCCTGCCGCTGGGTGTTGCGCAGGCCGGGGCGGCGCTGGTCGTTCCGACCACGCTGCTGCTCGGCGTCGGGGTGGCGCTGTTGTCGTCCGTCCTGCCGTACACGCTGGAGCTGTTGGCGTTGCGGCGGCTTCCGGCGCCGGTGTTCGCGGTGCTGATGAGTCTGGAGCCGGCCATTGCGGCGCTTGCGGGGCTGCTGGTCCTGCACCAGTCCCTCTCCTGGACGGACGCCGCTGCCATAGCCCTCGTCATCACCGCCAGCATGGGCGCCGTCCACGCCCAAACCCGCCGCTCCGTCTCGACCCCGTAAGGCCGGGGGTTGCGCCCCGGGGCATCGGCGAGGCCGGGGGTTGCGCCCCGGGGCATCGGCGAGGCTGGATGTGGTCCGGCCAGGGGCCGGCCGGTCACGGCGTAGGGGGTGTGTAGCGGGCCGCGACGGCGGCGGCGGTGGCGGCCAGGCGGGCGCGGAGTTCCGGTGGGGCGAGGACCTCGGCATCCGTCCCCATCGCCAGGAACTCCCGCTCCGCATGGTCGAGCGACTCGATCGGCAGGACCGCCCGCACCCAGCCCCCGTCCCCGCAGGGCGCGGCGGACGCCGCCACCGCCCGGGCCTGCGCCCCCGTGAGCCGCGCGACCCCGCGCGGGGAGAGCCGTACCTCCGCCTCCCCCCGGTACAGCCCCGCATGGAACTCCGCCTGCGCCTGACGCCAGTACGCGGCCAGGTCGAAGCCCTCCGGCGGCGCCGTCCCCTGCTCGGTCTCCGTCAGCGCGAGGATCTGGTCCACCCGGTACGTACGCGGCCCCGGCCCGGCCACGAGGTACCAGCGGCCCGCCTTGAGCACCAGCCCGTACGGTTCCAGCCGGCGGTCCACGTCCGTCGGATCCTTCCAGCGGCGGTAGCGGACCTCGATGATCCGCCCCCGCCAGACCGCGTCCGCGACCTGTGGAAGGAACGGCACCTCGGCGTGGTCCGTGTACCAGCCGGGCGCGTCGAGGTGGAAGCGCAGTCGCATCCGGTCGGCCTGGCTGCGCAGTTCCGGCGGCAGCGCGGCCCGCAGCTTGAGCTGGGCGGCCGAGAGCGCCTGCCCGAGGCCGAGTTCCGCGGCCGGCCCCGGCAGGCCGGTGAGGAACAGTGCTTCCGCCTCGCCGGAGCTGAGGCCGGTCAGCCGGGTCCGGTACCCGTCCAGCAGCTGGTAGCCGCCGCTGTGGCCGGCGTCCCCGTACACCGGTACCCCGGAGGCCGCCAGCGCCTCGGCGTCGCGGTAGATCGTACGGACCGACACCTCCAGCTCCCGGGCCAGCTGGGCGGCGGTCATCCTGCCCCGGTTCTGGAGCAGCAGGAGGATGGAGAGCAGGCGGCTGGATCTCATGGCTTCGGCGGTGTCCCTGACTTCCCTGAAACGTCCTGATGGGCTGGTTCGCTGAAACGTCCTGACGGGCTGGTTCGCTCGGCGGATCGTCGCAGCTCCACTGACAGATGGTGTCAGTGGAGGCGGCTTACGTTCCCCCACATGGCACTTCACGAGACGTACGAAACGCCCGCCCCCGTCACCGTCCCCACCCCCGCGGCCACCCCCGCCCCCGGCCGGGACTTCGACTTCCTCGTCGGGACCTGGGAGGTCGCCAACCGCTGGCGCACCGACTTCCTGGACGGGTCGAGCGACTGGGAGGAGTTCCCGGCCGTCTCCCGGGTGTCCGGGCACTTCGGCGGTGCTGCGAACTTCGACGAGATCGAATTCCCGACCAAGGGGTTCGCGGGGCTGACCCTGGGGCTGTACGACCCCGCGACCGGGGACTGGTCGCTCCACTGGGCGAGCAGGCGGACCGGGACCCTCTTCCCGCCGGTGGTCGGGCGGTTCGAGGACGGCCGCGGCGTGTTCTACGGCGAGGACACGCACGACGGCCTCCCGGTGCGGGTGCGATTCGTCTGGTCCCGGATCACGGCGACCTCCGCGCTGTGGGAGCAGGCCTTCTCGGTCGACGGCGGGACGACCTGGCTCACCAACTGGACCATGGCGCTGACCCGGACCCGGCCGGCCCCGGCCCCGGCCCCGTAGGCCCGCGATCGGCCGGTCCGGGATCGGCCGGTCCGGGATCGGCCGGTCCGGGATCGGCCGGTCCCGGATCAGCCGGCGTCCCGGATCAGTCGAGCGGGAGCTCCAGGTAGGACGGGCCGTCGTCGGTGGACGTGAACGTGAGGACGCCGCGCGGCAGGTTGACGTCCCCGTAGAACGGGTCGCGGGCGTCGATCGCGAGCATCAGACGGTGCCCGGCCGGCACGTCGTACCCGGTGGCCTGGAGGTCGATGCCGACCGCGATCGGCCGGCCGGCGGGCGTCTCCAGGTCGGTGAACGGCGCGTGCGTGATGATGTGCGCGTCGCCGTCCGGGCCCACGTCGAAGAGGTACGCGACGAAGGCGGAGCCCTCGGCCCCGGTCGTGTACGTCGCCCGCAGTCGCGGTACGCCCCGCAGCCGCAGCTCCCCGTCCAGCGGCGCGGAGGTCCACACCCCGGCGACGGTCCGGTCGATCGCCGCCGTCTCGTACACCTTCGGCCGGCCCGCGATCTCCGCGAAGCCAGCGGTCACCACCGCGTCCGCGACGGTCGCCGGGGTGTCGACGCCGGTCAGCACCCGGGTGGTCCAGCCGGTCTCGGCCTTCTCGGCGAGCGAGCCGTCGCCGCCCTCCGGGCCGCCCGCCAGGTGCAGCCGCTGCCGCTGCGCGGTGACCGCGTCCCAGTCGGCGCGGGGCTCCAGCCGGGTGTTCCACATGACCTGGCTGAGCACCTCGCCCTCGTCGCCGATGCCGTTCTGGTTTCCGAGCAGGTGGTGGCCGAACCAGCGGTGGGCGTCGGTCCAGATCCGGTTGGGCAGGCCGACCATGCCGCTCATCTCGGGGCCCGAGTGGTCGCCGATGGAGAGGTTCAGGCGCTTGGGGCCGGTGAGTTCGTTGAACAGCTTCAGGGTCTGGTTGGTCGGGAACAGCGTCTCGTGCCAGGCGTGCGCGAAGAACACCGGGACCTGCCGGCGGATCAGCTCCTCCCGGTACGTGTACGGGGAGCGGCGGCGCGCCCATTCCAGCGTCCGCTCGATGTTGCGGTTGCCGAGCACGTCGGCGAAGACCTGCGCGGTCTCCTCGCTGAGCGTGGCGGTCGCGGCGGCCCCCAGCAGCGCCCGGACCGCCGCGACGTGCCGGGTGGAGTTCTCGTAGAACGCCTCGCCCAGGTCGCCCCAGCTGCTGAGCGCGACGACCGCGTCGATCCGCTCGTCGTGCGCGGCCGCCAGCTGGCTGATGCCGGAGCCGTACGAGTCGCCGAGGAAGCCGACCTTGGTGACCTCGCCGCGGATCCGCTCGGTCACGAAGTCGAGGGCCAGCCGGGCGTCCCGGACGTCGAGCGGGCCGGCGACGTCGACCGCGCCGCCGGAGCGGCCGAAGCCGCGGGCCGTGTAGGCGAGGACGTGGTAGCCCTGGGCGGCGAAGAGGGAGGCCTGGACCGCGTACAGCACCCAGCCCTGCTTGGCCCACGGCGAAGGCATCACCACGACCGGGCGCGGCCGGTCGTCGGCGTGCCGCCACAGGGCGCCGTCGAGTTCGTCGCCTTCCGCGCCCGGGATGCGGACGCGACTGAAGACCACCAGCGAGAGGGCGGTGGACACTTCGGCGGCGCGGGCGGCGGGGAGTCCGGCGGTGTCGCCGCTCTCGAGGGCGGCGACGAAGGCGGTGAGCGCGGCCTCGTCGAGTTCGGGGTAGAGAGTCACCGGGGGCAGGGCGGCTTCGGTCACGTCAGTTCATCTCTCTTCGTCGAGTGGCATGAACGTGTGAGTGCTCGGGGCCCGGAGCGCTGCTCAGTATGGGCTCAGACATCAGCGACGTTTCGCGAGTTCCGGGGATGAGACCGGAATTGCCCCCTTGTGAGGAAGCGGCGGGGCGCGGGCTTCGGCCGGGGCTCAACAGGGCGGACGGCAACACGCCGAGTGCGGCGTCGAGTTGAGTGGTGGCCAGATCGGATCCCTCACCGGAAGTTCGTTCGCAGTTCGTTCCGGAAAATCATGCAAGCACGCTTGATTGTTTTGTGGGGCGCTGCCACGCTTCCCCTCACACCGGTGTGCCCGTCCGTGTCCGAACCCCTCCGAGGGAGTGCGCGTGCCCGAACCGATCGCCGATCCGTCCCTGGCCGCGGCTGCCGCGCCCGCCTCTGCTTCCCCCTCCGCTTCCGCCGCCGCCGGCGCCCCCGGCGTCACGCCGGAGGCTGCGGCCGACGCCGTGCCCGGGGCCTCGCCCGACGCCGTGCCCGACGTGGCTCCCGCCGTGCTCGCAGCGGCCCCCGCCGCCCTCGCCGTGCTCGCCGTCTTCGCCGATCTGCGGGACGAGAGCCGGGAAGTGGACCTGCTGGTCGCTGCGTTGGCGGACGGCGACTGGAAGCGGGACACGCCCGCGGCGGGGTGGACCGTCGCCCACCAGATCGCCCACCTCGCCTGGACCGACCGGGCGGCGCTGCTGTCGATGACCGACCCCGACGGCTTCGCCTGGATGCTCGGCACGGCGGCCGCCGCCCCCGAGAGCTTCGTGGACGAGGGCGCCGCCGAAGGGGCCGCGCTGCCGCCCGCCGAACTCCTGGAGCGGTGGCGGGACGGCCGGGCCGCCCTCGACGCGGTGCTCGCCGCGGCCCCGAAGGACACGCGCTTCCCCTGGTACGGGCCGCCGATGAAGGCCGCCTCGATGGCGAGCGCCCGGCTGATGGAGACCTGGGCGCACGGCCAGGACATCGCGGACGCGCTCGGCGTCGTACGGGTGCCGACCGCGCGGCTGCGGCACGTCGCCCGGATCGGCGTACGCGCCCGGGACTACGCGTACCTGGTCCGCGGACTCCCGGCCCCGGACGGCGAGTTCCGGGTGGAACTGACCGCCCCCGCGGCCGAGGGCGGGCCCGCGGAGGTGTGGTCGTACGGGCCGCCGGACGCCCCGCAGCGGGTCACCGGGCCCGCCCTCGACTTCTGCCTGCTGGTCACGCAGCGCGCCCACCGCGCGGATGTCGCGGTACGGGCCGAGGGCGCCGACGCCGACCGCTGGCTGGACATCGCCCAGGCCTTCGCCGGCCCGGCCGGCACGGGCCGCGCCCCGCGGGCCGACCGGTGACGGGCACGGCGGACCATCCGGCCTCGCTGACGCCCGAGGCGCGGGTCAGGACGGAGCCCGGTGCCGGCGGAGCCGGATCGTCCTCGGGCTCCGCCCCGGCGCCCCGGACCTCCGACGCCGCTCCGTTGCACGGCCCCGACCCGTCGAGACCACTCCGCATCGGCAACGCCTCCGGCTTCTACGGGGACCGCGCCTCGGCCGTGCGGGAGATGCTGACCGGCGGGCCGCTGGACGTGCTGACCGGCGACTACCTCGCCGAGCTGACCATGCTGATCCTGGGCCGGGACCGGCTGAAGAACCCGGACCTCGGGTACGCCAAGACCTTCCTGAAGCAGCTGGAGGAGGGCCTCGGGCTCGCCCGCGACCGGGGCGTGCGGATCGTCGCCAACGCGGGCGGCCTGAACCCGGCCGGGCTCGCGGACGCGGTCCGGACGCTCGCCGCGAAGGCCGGCGTCCCGGTCGCGGTCGCGCACGTCGAGGGCGACGACCTGCTCGCGCGGGGCGACCTGCTCGCGGGGGACGGCGCGCTGACCGCGAACGCCTACCTCGGCGGCGGCGGCATCACCGCCTGCCTGAAGGCCGGCGCGGACGTGGTCGTCACCGGCCGGGTCACCGACGCGGCGCTGGTCAGCGGCGCGGCGGCCTGGTGGTTCGACTGGTCGCCGCGGGACTACGACGCCCTCGCCGGGGCGGTCGTATC
The DNA here is from genome assembly GCF_036194065.1 of Streptomyces sp. NBC_00239. Lineage (NCBI taxonomy): Bacteria > Bacillati > Actinomycetota > Actinomycetes > Kitasatosporales > Streptomycetaceae > Streptomyces > Streptomyces sp. NBC_00239. Next base: position 4,621,072 of record NZ_CP108095.1, read on the forward strand.
GGGCCACGTGCTGGAGTGCGGCACCCAGGCCACCGGCGGCAACTACGCCTTCTTCGGCCGCCACGACGTGCGCCGCCCCGGCTTCCCGCTGGCCGAGATCGCCGCTGACGGCTCGGCGGTCGTCACCAAGCACCCCGGCACCGGCGGCGCCGTCACCCCGGGCACGGTCACCGCGCAACTGCTGTACGAGACCCAGGGCGCCCGCTACGCCGGCCCGGACGTCACGGCCCGTCTGGACACCGTACGGCTGGCCGCCGACGGCCCCGACCGCGTGCGGATCTCCGGCACCCGCGGAGAGGCCCCGCCGGACACCCTCAAGGTGGGCGTGACCCGGATCGGCGGCTGGCGCAACGAGACCGTGTTCGTCCTGACCGGCCTCGACATCGAGGAGAAGGCCGCGCTGGTACGGGACCAGCTGGCCGGCGCGCTGGCCGGGACCGCCGAGGCGACCTGGACGCTGGCCCGCACGGACCACCCCGACGCCGGCACCCAGGAGACGGCGAGCGCGCTGCTGCGGCTGGTGGTCCGCGACCCGTCGCCGGACCCGGTGGGGCGCGCGTTCTCGTCGGCCGCCGTCGAACTCGCGCTGGGCAGCTACCCGGGCTTCCACGTCACGGCCCCGCCGGGACCGGCCCAGCCGTACGGGGTGTTCGCGGCGGAGTACGTGCCGGCGGCGGAGGTCCCGCACACGGCGGTGCTCCCCACGGGCGAACGCCTCGCCGTCCCGGTGCCGCCCCGCGTGCCCCCGCTGCCCCCGGAGCCGTCCCAGCCCGCGGAGCCACCGCCCACTCGGCCCCTCCGGCGTTCGAGGAGCGGGTCCGGGCAGAGCCCGGTACCCGGCGGAGCCGGGTCGCCTTGGACCTCGGCCCCCGACACCGAGACGGCTTCCGGCCCCGCACGACCCGCCGACACCCGTCGCACACCCCTGGGCCGCGTGTTCGGCGCCCGGAGCGGTGACAAGGGCGGCGACGCCAACCTCGGGGTGTGGGCGGAATCCGCCCCCGCCTGGGAGTGGCTGGACGCCGCCCTGACCACCGACGCCCTGCGCACCCTGCTCCCGGAACTGCACGGCCTCGACGTCACCCGCCACCGGCTGCCGGGGCTGCGCGCCCTCAACTTCGAGATCCGCGGCCTGCTCGGCGAGGGGGTAGCGGCCCAGCACCGTTTCGACCCGCAGGCCAAGGCGCTCGGCGAGTGGTTCCGCTCCCGCCTCGCCGACCTGCCCGCCGAGCTCTTGACCGAGGACCCCGACCCGACACCCCCGGAGGTGAGCCGGTGACCCGGCTCGGTACCCGTATCGACCCCGCCGGCCCCGAGTACGGGGCGCACCGGGCCACCGCCCTGGAGCGGCTCGCCGCGCTCGACGACGAGCACGCCAAGGCGCTCGCCGGCGGCGGCGAGAAGTACACCGAACGCCACCGCGGGCGCGGCAAGCTGCTGGCCCGCGAGCGCATCGAGCTGCTCCTCGACCCGGACACGCCGTTCCTGGAGCTGTCCCCGCTCGCTGCCTGGGGCAGCGACTACCCGGTCGGCGCCTCGATGGTCACCGGGATCGGCACGGTCGAGGGCACCGAGTGCCTGATCACCGCCAACGACCCGACCGTGCGCGGCGGCGCCTCCAACCCGTGGACCCTGAAGAAGGCGCTGCGGGCCAACGAGATCGCCCGCGCCAACCGGCTGCCCTGCATCAGCCTCGTGGAGTCCGGCGGCGCCGACCTCCCCTCCCAGAAGGAGATCTTCATCCCGGGCGGGGCGATCTTCCGGGACCTGACCCGGCTGTCCGCCGCGGGGATCCCGACCATCGCCGTCGTGTTCGGCAACTCCACCGCCGGCGGCGCGTACGTCCCCGGCATGTCCGACCACACGATCATGGTGAAGGACCGCTCCAAGGTGTTCCTGGGGGGTCCGCCGCTGGTCAAGATGGCCACCGGTGAGGAGAGCGACGACGAGTCCCTCGGCGGCGCCGACATGCACGCCCGCACCTCCGGTCTCGCCGACCACCTCGCCGCCGACGAGGAGGACGCGATCCGGCAGGCCCGCCGGGTCGTCGCCCGCCTCAACCACCGCCGGTCCACCCCGGTTCCCGCGGCCGCCGAGGAGCCGCTGTACGACGCCGAGGAGCTCCTCGGCATCGTGCCCGGCGACCTCAAGACCCCCTTCGACCCGCGCGAGGTCATCGCCCGGATCGTCGACGGCTCCGACTTCGACGAGTTCAAGCCGCTGTACGGGACCAGCCTGGTCACCGGCTGGGCCGCGCTGCACGGCTATCCGGTCGGCATCCTCGCCAACGCCCAGGGCGTGCTGTTCAGCGAGGAGTCGCAGAAGGCCGCCCAGTTCATCCAGCTCGCCAACCAGCGCGACATCCCCCTGCTGTTCCTCCACAACACCACCGGCTACATGGTCGGCAAGGAGTACGAGCAGGGCGGCATCGTCAAGCACGGCTCGATGATGATCAACGCGGTGTCGAACTCCCGGGTCCCGCACCTGTCCGTCCTGATCGGCGCCTCGTACGGCGCCGGGCACTACGGCATGTGCGGCCGGGCCTACGACCCCCGCTTCCTGTTCGCCTGGCCCAGCGCCAAGTCCGCCGTCATGGGCCCGCAGCAGCTCGCCGGGGTGCTGTCCATCGTGGCCCGCCAGTCGGCCGCCGCGAAGGGCCGCCCGTACGACGAGGAGGCCGACGCCGGGATGCGCGCCTTCGTCGAGGCGCAGATCGAGTCCGAGTCGCTGCCCGTCTTCCTGTCCGGGCGGCTCTACGACGACGGGATCATCGACCCGCGCGACACCCGCACGATCCTCGGCCTGTGCCTGTCGGCCGTCCACAACGCCCCCGTCGAGGGCGCCCGCGGCGGCTTCGGCGTCTTCCGGATGTGAGCCCCAGATGACCCAGCAGATCACCTCCGTGCTCGTCGCGAACCGCGGCGAGATCGCCGTGCGGATCTTCCGTACCGCCCGCGCCCTCGGCCTCGACACCGTCGCCGTGTACGCGGACCCCGACGCCGGGGCCGCCCACGTGCGGGCCGCGGACGCCGCCGTGCGGCTGCCGGGCGCCGCGCCCGCCGACACCTACCTGCGCGCCGACCTGATCGTGGACGCGGCCCTCGCGGCCGGCGCCGACGCCGTCCACCCGGGCTACGGATTCCTCTCCGAGAACGCCGCGTTCGCCCGGGCCGTCCAGGACGCCGGCCTGGTGTGGATCGGACCGCCGCCCGCCGCCATCGACGCCATGGCCTCCAAGACGCGCGCCAAGGAGCTGATGCGCGCCGCCGGCGTGCCCCTGCTCGACCCCGTGGACCCGGCCCGCGCCACCGAGGCCGACCTCCCGCTGCTGCTGAAGGCCGCCGCGGGCGGCGGCGGCCGCGGCATGCGGGTGGTCCGCGACCTCGATCAGCTGAAGTCCGAGCTCGACGCGGCCGCCGCCGAGGCCCGCTCGGCCTTCGGCGACGGCGAGGTCTTCGCCGAGCCGTACGTGGAGCGCGGCCGCCACGTCGAGGTGCAGATCCTCGCCGACGCCCACGGCACCGTCTGGGCGCTGGGCACCCGGGACTGCTCCCTCCAGCGCCGCCACCAGAAGGTCATCGAGGAGGCCCCCGCCCCCGGGCTGCCCGCCGCCGTGCGCACCACCCTGCACTCCGCGGCGGTCGCCGCCGCGCGGGCCGTCTCGTACGAGGGCGCCGGCACGGTGGAGTTCCTGGTCACCGCCGACGGCCGGGTCTGCTTCCTGGAGATGAACACCCGCCTCCAGGTGGAACACCCCGTCACCGAAGCGGTCTTCGGCATCGACCTGGTCGCCCTCCAGCTGCGGATCGCCGAGGGCGCCCCGCTCCCCGTCGACCCCCCGCAGCCCACCGGACACGCCGTCGAGGCCCGCCTCTACGCCGAGGATCCCGCGCGCGGCTGGCGCCCGCAGACCGGCACCCTCGACGCCCTCGACGTGCCCGGCGAGGTCCGCGTCGACACCGGGTTCGGGGCCGGCGACACGGTGGGCGTGCACTACGACCCGATGCTCGCCAAGGTGATCGCGCACGCGCCCACCCGCGCCGAGGCGGTCCGCACCCTCGCCCACGCGCTGTCCCGGGCCCGGATCCACGGCCTGGCCACCAACCGCGACCTGCTCGTACGGTCCCTGCGGCACCCGGAGTTCGCGGCCGCCCGCCTCGACACCGGCTTCTACGACCGCCACCTGCCGGAACTCACCGTGGGAGCCCCGGGCGCCGGGCTCGCCGCGCTGGCCGCGGGGCTCGCCGCCGCGGCCCCGGCCCCCGGGGCGCCGCCCGCCGCCCGCCTCGGCGCCTGGCGCAACGTACGCTCCCAGCCGCAGCTGCGCCGCTACCGTTCCGAGCCCGACGGCGCCGAGCACGAGGTCCGCTACGACCGCACCCGCGAGGGAGTGCGTCCCCTCAGCCACCCTGACCACCCCGGCGTCTCGGTGGTCGAGGTCACGCGCGACCGCGTCACCCTCGAAGTCGAGGGCGTCCAGCGGATGTTCCACGTGAAACACAAATCGAACAGCGAGGGCGGCCGGGACGGCACCGACACCGGCACCGGCATCGCAGGCGGCACCGTGTACGTCGACTCGCCGCTGGGCGCCCACACGTTCACGGCCCTGCCCCGGTTCACGGACCCCCAGGACCGCACCGAACCCGGCTCCCTGCTCGCCCCCATGCCCGGCACCGTCGTCCGCGTCGCCGACGGCCTCGTCTCCGGCGCCGCCGTCACCGCCGGGCAGCCCCTGATCTGGCTGGAGGCGATGAAGATGGAGCACCGCATCCTCTCGCCCGCCTCCGGCACGCTCGCCGCGCTCCACGCCGTCCCCGGCCACCAGGTCGAGGTCGGCGCCCTGCTCGCCGTAGTCCAGGAGGAACCGCAACCATGAGCCCCACCGCCGGCACCACCGTCGAATCCGAAGAGCACCAGGCCCTGCGCGCCGCGGTCGCCGCCCTCGGGAAGCGCTACGGCCGCGAGTACCTGGCCAAGACCGCCCGCGAGGGCGGCCACCCTGAGGAGCTGTGGGCGGAAGCCGCCAAGCTCGGCTACCTCGGCGTGAACCTCCCCGAGGAGTACGGCGGCGGAGGCGGCGGCATCGCCGAACTCTCCCTGGTCCTGGAGGAACTGGGCGCCGCGGGCTGTCCGCTCCTGATGATGGTCGTCTCGCCCGCCATCTGCGGCACGGTCATCGCCCGCTTCGGCACCGAGCAGCAGAAGCAGGCCTGGCTGCCCGGTCTCGCCGACGGCAGCCGCACGATGGCCTTCGGCATCACCGAGCCCGACGCCGGCTCCAACTCCCACCGCATCACCACCACCGCGCGCCGCGACGGCGACGCCTGGGTGCTCACCGGCCGCAAGGTCTTCATCTCCGGCGTGGACATCGCCGACGCCACCCTCATCGTCGGCCGCACCGAGGACGCCCGGACCGGCGGCCTCAAGCCCTGCCTGTTCATCGTCCCCCGCGACACCCCCGGCTTCGGCCGCACCATGATCGACATGGAGCTCCAGTCCGCCGAGAAGCAGTTCGAACTCGTCCTGGACGAGGTACGGCTGCCCGCCGAGGCCCTCGTGGGCGACGAGGACGGCGGGCTGCTCCAGCTGTTCGCCGGGCTCAACCCCGAGCGCATCATGACGGCCGCCTTCGCCATCGGCATGGGCCGCTACGCCCTCGGCCGCGCCGTCGACTACGCCCGGACCCGCCAGGTGTGGAAGGAGCCCATCGGCGCCCACCAGGCCGTCGCACACCCCCTCGCCCAGGCCCACATCGAGCTCGAACTCGCCCGCCTGATGATGCAGAAGGCCGCGCACCTCTACGACAGCGGCGACGACATGGCCGCCGGAGAGGCCGCGAACATGGCCAAGTACGCTGCCGGCGAGGCCTGCGTCAAGGCGGTGGACCAGTCCGTCCACACCCTCGGCGGCAACGGCCTCACCCGCGAGTACGGCCTCGCCTCCCTGATCACGGCTGCCCGGGTGGCCCGGATCGCCCCGGTCAGCCGCGAGATGATCCTCAACTTCGTCTCGCACCAGACCCTCGGCCTGCCCAAGTCGTACTAGCAGCACCGCAACACCGCAGTACCCGAGTACCAGAACGAGCCCCGCCAGGCCGGGGCGCGCCGTCCGCCCCGCCGGGGCCGGGCGGGCGTCCCCGGCCCGGCCCCGGCGCCAGACCCGCACGAGAGGAGCCGCAGTGGAACCGGTCGTCAAAGCCGCGCACGCGCACGGCATCACCACCCTCACGCTCGACTCCCCGGCCAACCGCAACGCGCTCTCCGCCGCCCTCGTCGGCGAACTGCGCACCGCGCTCGCCGCGGCGGGCGCCGACCCGGCGGTCCGGGCGGTCGTCCTCACCCACGCCGGCACCACCTTCTGCGCGGGCGCCGACCTCAAGTCGCCCTGCGACCCGGCGGACTTCCTCGCCCTGCTGCGGGAGATCGCGGCGCTGGCCAAGCCCGTCGTCGCCCGGGTCACCGGACACGTCCGGGCCGGCGGCCTCGGCCTGCTCGGCGTCTGCGACCTCGCCGCCGCCGGCCCGGGATCCACGTACGCCTTCACCGAGGTGCACCTCGGCATCGTCCCGGCCGTCATCTCCGGCCCGCTGCTGCCCCTGCTCGACCCGCGGGCGATCTCCCGCTACTTCCTGACCGCCGAGACCTTCGACGCGGCCGAAGCCGCCCGCATCGGCCTGCTCACCCTGCACGCCGACGACGTCGACGCGGCCCTCGCGCCCGTACTCGACGGCCTGCGCAAGGCCGGCCCGCTGGCCCTCGCCACGACCAAACGCCTGGTCACCCGCGCCGTCAGGGAGGCACTCGACCGCGACGGCGCGGCCCTCGCCACCCTCTCGGCCGAGATCTTCGGCTCCGCCGAGGCCCGCGAAGGCATCACCGCCCGCTTCGAACGCCGGAACCCGTCATGGCTGTCGTGACCCGCCCGGCCCGCGAACCCCGGGAACCCGGCGAGGCCAAGGAGCCGAAGGAGCAGAAGGAGCACAAGGAACCGAAGGAGCTCAAGGAGCCCAAGCAGGACCGCAGCCGCGCCACCCGGCAGCGCCTCCTGGAAGCCGCCCTGTCCTGCCTGGCCGAGCACGGCTGGGCCGGCTCCACCGTGGCCGTCGTCGCCGAGCGCGCCGGCGTCTCCCGCGGCGCCGCCCAGCACCATTTCCCCACCCGCGAGGACCTGTTCACGGCCGCGGTCGAGTACGTCGCCGAGGAACGCTCCGCCGCGCTGCGGAGCCTGTTCGACGGCGGCCCGGCCGCCCGCCCCGCCGTCGTCGAGGCCCTCGTGGACCTCTACACCGGCACGCTCTTCCGCGCCGCCCTCCAGCTGTGGGTGGCCGCCTCCAACGAGGAGCAGCTGCGCCCCCGCGTCACCGAACTCGAAGCGCGGGTCGGCCGCGAGACCCACCGGATCGCCGTCGACCTGCTCGGCGCCGACGAATCCGCCCCGGGCGTGCGCGAAACCGTCCAGGGCCTGCTCGACATGGCCCGCGGCCTGGGCCTGGCCAACGTCCTCACCGACGACACCGCCCGCCGCGCCCGCGTCGTCGCCCAGTGGTCCCGCCTCCTCGACGCCGCCCTCGACACCTGACGGACACGCGAGGGGCGCCGCACCCCCGCGGGGATGCGGCGCCCTCACCCGCGTGCCCGTGCCGCTCAGGCGGTCGCGGCGATGTCCTCGTACCCGGCGATCTCCTGCGGGTTGCGGCCGGCCGGACCCACGTAGCGGGCGGACGGGCGCACCAGGCGGCCGGTGCGCTTCTGCTCCAGGATGTGCGCCGACCAGCCGGCGGTGCGGGCGCACGTGAACATCGAGGTGAACATGTGCGCCGGGACCTCCGCGAAGTCCAGCGTGATCGCGGCCCAGAACTCGACGTTGGTGGCGAGCACCCGGTCGGGGCGGCGCGCGTGCAGCTCTTCCAGGGCCGCCTTCTCCAGCGCCTCGGCGACCTCGTAGCGCGGCGCGCCGAGCTCCTTGGCCGTACGGCGCAGCACGCGGGCCCGCGGGTCCTCGGCGCGGTACACGCGGTGCCCGAAGCCCATCAGCCGCTCGCCCTTGTCCAGGGCCTTCTTGACGTACGCCACCGCGTCGCCGGTGCGCTCGATCTCCTCGATCATGCCGAGGACGCGGGACGGCGCGCCGCCGTGCAGCGGGCCGGACATCGCGCCGACCGCGCCCGACAGGGCGGCCGCCACGTCCGCGCCGGTCGAGGCGATCACCCGCGCGGTGAACGTGGAGGCGTTCATGCCGTGCTCGGCCGCGGAGGTCCAGTACGCGTCGACGGCCTTGACGTGCTTGGGGTCGGGCTCGCCGCGCCATCGGATCATGAAGCGCTCGACGACCGACTCGGCCTTGTCGATCTCCTTCTGCGGGACCATCGGCCGGCCCTGCCCGCGGGCGGACTGGGCGACGTACGACAGCGCCATGACGGCGGCCCGGGCCAGGTCGTCACGGGCGGTCCGCTCGTCGATGTCGAGGAGGGGTTTCAGACCCCACACGGGGGCGAGCATCGCGAGCGCGGACTGGACGTCGACCCGGATGTCACCGGAGTGCACCGGGATCGGGAAGGGCTCGGCCGCGGGCAGACCGGGGTTGAACGCACCGTCGACGAGCAGGCCCCACACGTTCCCGAAGGAGACGTGTCCGACCAGGTCTTCGATGTCCACCCCCCGGTAGCGCAGCGAGCCGCCTTCCTTGTCGGGCTCGGCGATCTCCGTCTCGAACGCGACGACTCCTTCGAGTCCGGGTACGAAGTCGGACATGAGGCGGCTCCTCAGGTAGTGCGAGGTACGGCTATGACCATGCGTCAGGATGGGCGGGTACGCACATCTTTGTACGCTTCCACGCGCTTCGCGGTTCGGCCCGGCCGAGCGGGGTCAATCCCGTCATGCCCCGTGCGGACGCGAAATACAGCGGCCACCGCTGCCCAGCCTCCAGATTTTGTCGGCTTCCGCACCCGCGCGGAAGCGTGACGTCCGGCACACCTGTCCGGCGCTGCCCGGCCCACCCGTCCGGCGCGGGGGCGGCCTGCGGCAGGATGGCGGTGTGCCGAACCAGGACCTTGACCCCGCCGTCATGCGCAAGCAGTACCGATCCGAGATCGTGGCCGAGTCCGGCCTCGCCGCGGACCCCATGGACCAGTTCGCCGCGTGGTTCCAGCAGGCCGCGGACGCGAACCTCTTCGAGCCCAACGCGATGGTCGTCGCCACCGCCACGCCCGACGGCCGCCCCAGCTCGCGCACCGTGCTGCTCAAGCAGTTCGACGCCCGGGGCTTCGTGTTCTTCACCAACTACGGCTCCCGCAAGGGCCGCGAGATCGCCGACAACCCGTACGTCTCGCTGCTCTTCCCCTGGCACCCGATCGCCCGGCAGGTCATCGTGACGGGCAAGGCGGTCCGCACCGGCCGGGACGAGACGGCCGCCTACTTCCGCTCCCGGCCGCACGGCTCGCAGCTCGGTGCCTGGGCCAGCGAGCAGTCCTCGGTGATCGCCTCGCGCGCCGACCTCGACCGGCGGTACGCCGAGCTCGCGGCCCGCTACCCCGAGGGCGAGCAGGTGCCCGTGCCGACCGAGTGGGGCGGCTACCGGGTCACGCCCGACGAGGTGGAGTTCTGGCAGGGCCACGCGAACCGGCTGCACGACCGCCTGCGCTACGTGCGCGAGGCCGGCCCCGCCGGCGGCGCCTGGCGCGTCGAGCGCCTCTGCCCCTGACCCGGCCCGGAAGCGGACCGCAGGGATGTACGGGCGGCCCCGGCGCGCGGCGCGCCCGGGAACGCAGACGACCCGCGGGCTCGGGTTCCTCTCCTGCAGTGAGAGGAGCCGGCCGGACGTACCGGCGAGCCCGCGGGTCGGGTGACTGCTTGGGATTGGCCGGCGATCACGCCGGCAACGCACTGGGTGCGCGCTGACAGCGAGCGTTAGCCCGCAGTCACCTCACGCGTCCGGTTTGCATACATTCTCCGGATCACCTCCTTTCGGTGTGAAGCCAATCTAAAACGCCTTCGCGGACCCCTCAACCCCTTTTTTCGACGGGGGTCCGAAGCCCGTCCGCCGGGTCGGTGCCGGGGCGGTCCGGGGTCGCGAACCGGCGCACGCGCCCGCGGACGAACCGCACGTGAGCCGATGCGCGACCCCGTACGCAACCGCGTGCGCACCGATTTCCGGGAACCCGGTGTGGGCTGCGTCACGTTGCAGTTGAATGATCTGACGTGCCGCACACGAACACCTGCAGGGGGTTCCAGGTGAGTGCTTCCGGACGTAGTGAGACCACCGACGATCTGCTCGCCGCGCTGCTGGACGGCATGGACGCCGCCCTGTGCGCGTTCGACGCCGACGGTGTCGTCACCCACTGGAACCGCGAGGCCGAGCGGATCCTGGGCTGGTCGGCGGCCGAGGCCGTCGGCCGGCGCGGGTTCGCCGGCTGGGCGGCCAGACCGGCCGACGCCGAGGACGTGGCGAAACGCCTGATGGCCGCGCAGGACACGCCCGGCCGCCAGGTCCACGAGTTCGCCCTGCTGACCAAGGACGGCGGACGGGTCCTCGTACGCACCCAGTCCGCCCGGGTGCCGGGCGCGGCCGGGAAACCGGCCGGGGTGTACTGCGCCTTCAGCGAGGTCCACACCCAGATCGACCTGGAACGCTCGATCGCCCTCAGCGAGGCCCTCCTCGACGACGCCTCGTGGGGCGTGGTCCTCGTCGACGTCGACCTGCGCCCGGCCGTCGTGAACACGCACGCGGCCCGGGCCTTCGGCAGCACCCGCACCGCCCTGCTCGGGCGGCCCCTCGGCGACCTGCTGGTGCAGGGCGTGGAGCAGCTCGAGGGCGCGCTCCAGCACGTACTGGCGGAGGGCGCGCCGCCCGCGCCGGTGGAGCTGTGGGTGTCCGTGCGCACTCCGGAGGGGCTGCGGCGGCGCTGCTGGCGGTGCGGGTTCCTGCTGCTGGCCTCGCCGCTCGCGGAGGAGCCGGTGCCGCTCGGGGTGGGCTGGCTGTTCCAGGACGTCACCGAGGCCCGCCAGGCCGAGCTGGACACCGCGCAGCTGAAGTTCCGCACCAACCAGATGCACCGGGCGGCCCGCGCGGCCGCCGAGTGCGAGAACCCGGCCGAGGCGGTGGGCGTACGGCTGGACTTCGCGCTCGCCGGGTTCGCGGACCACGCGCTGGTCGACCTCAGCGTCGGCGACCGGCTGCTGCGGTCCACGGCCTCGCCGCCGCCGCTGGTCAGCGCGGCCCGGATCCCGGTCCGGTACGAGCCAGGCCATCCGGTGCTCCAGGCAATGGACCGGGTCGGCTCGGTCCGGATCAGCAGCCCGGTGCGCAACCCCGAGGGCTGGCCGGAGGGCGTCGTCCACGGGCTGTGCACGGTGCTGCGCAGCCGGGGCCGGACCCTGGGCGTCCTGACCTTCCTGCGGTCGGCCACCCGGCCCGCGTTCGAGCGCCCCGACGCGGTCTACGCGGAGGAGGTCGCGGCCCGTGTCGCGGCCGACCTGGACCTCGCCGAGGCCCTCACCGCCAACCGCTGAGCCGACCGGACGGCACGGGGTGTCGGCGGGGGACGGCGGGGTACCGCGCGGGTCAGTGGCGGAAGAAGATCCGGTCGCCGTACTCGGCGAGCACGCGGCCGTTCCACTCGTGGCCGCCGTCCACGTTGCCCGAGCGCAGCAGCGGCGGCTCGATGCCCCGCGCGACCAGCTGCTCCGCGGCGGCGGCCATCACGGACTGCATGATCGCGCTGGTGACCACCGTGGACGCCGGCGCGAACGGCGCCTCGATGCCGTCGAGGCTGAGCTCGGCGTCACCGACGGCGATCTTGCTGTCGAGCACGATGTCGCAGTGGTCCTTGAGGAAGGTGCCGGAGGCGTGCCGGGACCGGGTGCCGGTCGTGTACGCCACCGAGGTGACGCCGATGACCTTCAGGCCCAGCGCCCGGGCGTTCATGGCCATTTCCACGGGCAGCGCGTTGCGGCCCGACAGGGAGATGATCGCCAGGACGTCGCCGGCGGCGGCGGGGCTGCTGTCGAGGACCGCCCCGGCCAGGCCGTCGACCCGCTCCAGGGCGCTGCCGAGGGTGGCGGGCATGACGTCGACGCCCGCGGTGCCGGGGACGGAGAGGAAGTTCATCAGTGCGAGGCCGCCGGCCCGGTAGACCACGTCCTGCGCCGGGAGTGAGGAGTGCCCGGCGCCGAAGGCGAAGAGCCGGTTGCCGGACGCGACGGCCTCGGCGATCAGTTCGCCGGCCGCGGCGATGTGCCCGGACTCCTCGTCCCTGACCTGCTGCAGCAGCCCGATCGCGGCGTCGAAGAACTGACCGGCCAGCTTGCTCTCGCTCATGCGCCGAGGACCCTTCCGGGGTGGGGTGCTTCCGTGTCGCCGATCACGGTGCGGTCTGGACCAGCGGCCTGTCAATACGCGGGTCAACCCGGTGGCCGGGCAACGGCGGGTGCCCGGTTTCCCCGGCGCGGGACGGTTGTCGGCGGTATGCGTCAGAATTGGGGGCAGGGCCAGCGCACGATACTGAGGGGCACGTATGTCCGGACTGATCGATACCACGGAGATGTATCTCCGCACCATCCTCGAGCTGGAAGAGGAAGGCGTGGTCCCCATGCGCGCCCGGATCGCCGAACGGCTCGATCAGAGCGGTCCGACGGTCAGCCAGACGGTGGCGCGGATGGAGCGCGACGGCCTGGTGGCCGTCGCCAGTGACCGGCACCTGGAACTGACCGAGGAGGGCCGCCGGCTGGCGACGCGCGTCATGCGCAAGCACCGGCTGGCCGAGTGCCTGCTCGTCGACGTCATCGGCCTGGAGTGGGAGCAGGTCCACGCCGAGGCCTGCCGCTGGGAGCACGTGATGAGCGAGGCGGTGGAGCGGCGGGTGCTGGAGCTGCTGCGCCACCCGACGGAATCTCCGTACGGGAACCCGATCCCGGGCCTGGAGGAGCTGGGCGAGAAGGCCGAGGCCGACCCGTTCCTCGACGACAACATGGTCAGCCTGTCCGAGCTGGACCCCGGCACCGAGGGCAAGACCGTCGTGGTCCGCCGGATCGGTGAGCCGATCCAGACGGACGCGCAGCTGATGTACACGCTGCGGCGCGCGGGCGTGCAGCCCGGCTCCGTGGTGAGCGTGACGGAGTCGCCCGGCGGTGTGCTGGTCGGCTCCGGCGGCGAGGCCGCCGAGCTGGAGGCGGACATCGCCTCCCACGTGTTCGTCGCCAAGCGCTGACCGTCGAGCACCCACCGCGGCCGCGGGGCGCCGACCGCCGAGCAGCCGCAGACCACCCGGACCGGGGCGCCGCACCCCGGGCGCCCGGTCCGGACCCGTACGCCGTCCCGCCCGCCACCCTCGGGCCCGGACGGCGTATCCGTGTCGCCGTACGGCGGGCTGCCGCCGCGGGACGCCGCATCGCGGCGGGTCCGCGCACGGCGGGCCGCCGGCCGTACACACCCCTCGTGCGTCCCGCTCCGCGGACTCAGGCTCCCGCACAGCGGACAGCGGGTGCGCTCCTGTGCGGGGAACGACCGGGCGGGGTGCCAATCTGGCCGAACCGGGCGCCTGCGCGCGGCCGTCGTGCCAGTCTGGGCGGAATGGGCTTTCGTACGTTTCTCCCGGGCCGCGCGGCCCTCGCCGTACCCACGGCTTCCAAGGGAAGGTCCCGGCGCCTTGCGGCGCCGGGACCCGTCCTCCCCTTGGCTGACCCGGAGCCCCGAGCTCCCAGGGTCAATCCCCTCGGACCGTCTTCCCCGAGCGGCCCGCCTCCCGTTGAAGATCTCCCCTCGGCAGCGGCCGCCAATCCTTGAGCAAGGTCACTCGAAAGAGCGGTGTTGGCGAGCGGAGACCGGTTTTCGAATGCGAGTTCGATACTCTGGGCGGGAGCGAAGGGAGGTGCATCGACCTTGGTACGGCGCTTCGATGTGACGGGAGCCGGCGGCGTTCGTCTCGCCGCCTGGGAGTTCGCCGCGGCGGCCGGCGAGGGCCGGCAGGCCCCCGAGGACGACGACGGAGCCGGGGCGGGCCCCGCGGTGCTCCTGCTGCACGGGCTGATGGGCAGCGCGGCCCACTGGGCCGACGCCGCGCACTGGCTGGCCGGCGGCCGCCGCACGGTCGCGTTGGACCAGCGCGGACACGGCCACAGCGAGCACCCCGCCGACGGCCCGTACAGCCGTGAGGCGTTCGTCGCGGACGCGGAGGCCGCCATCGAGCAGCTCGGCCTCGCGCCCGTCACGGTGATCGGCCACTCCATGGGCGCGCTCACCGCCTGGCAGCTCGCCGCGCGCCGGCCGGACCTCGTACAGGCGCTCGTCATCTGCGACATGCGCGCCTCCGCCCTGGGTGCGGCCTCCCAGCGCGAGTGGGAGGACTGGTTCAACAGCTGGCCGCTGCCCTTCGCGTCCCCCGAGGCCGTCCGCCAGTGGTTCGGCGAGGACGACCCGTGGGTGGAGCGGCCCAGCCCGGCCCGCGGCGCGTACTTCGCCGACATGATGGCGCAGGGGCCGGACGGCTGGCGGCCGGTGTTCTCCCGCGCGCAGATGCTCAAGGCGCGCGAGACGTGGGTGTACGACGCGCACTGGGAGGAACTGGCGCAGGTGCGGTGCCCGACGCTGGTGGTGCGGGGGCTGGACGGCGAGCTCGGGCGGGCCGAGGCGCAGGAGATGGTCCGGGTGCTGCCGCGCGGTGAGTACGCGGAGGTCCCCGACGCCGGCCACTACCTCCACTACGACCAACCCGCCGCCTGGCGAGCCGCCCTGGAACCCTTCCTGACCGGCGTCCCCGCCCCCTGACCCACCCCTGCCGGCTACCCGTGCCACCCTCCAGCCGGCCGGCTACCCGTGGCACCCTCCAGCCCGCCGGCTGACCAACTCCCAGCCTCGCCGGAGGAGCGGGTCCGGGCGGGGCCCGGCAACCCCGCGCGCCCTCCCGCCCCTCCGGCGCTTGAGGAGCGGGTCCGGGCGGGGCCCGGCGACCCCGTGCACCCTTCAGCCCCTCCGGCGTTTGAGGATGGTCCGGGCGGGGCCCGGCGACCCCGTGCACCCTTCAGCCCCTCCGGCGTTTGAGGATGGTCCGGGCGGGGCCCGGTGACCCCGTGCACCCTTCAGCCCCTCCGGCGCTTGAGGAGCGGGTCCGGGCGGAGCCCGGTGCCCGGCGCCAGCCGGGTTGCAGTCTTGGGGCTCCGCCCCAAACCCCGCGCCTCAAACGCCGGCGAGGCTGGATGTTGCGCCCCAAGGCGTCGGCGAGGCTGGGAGTTGCCCGCCAGGCGGGATGTGCCGCCAGGGCACCGGCGAGGCTGGGGATTGCCGGCCAGGCGGGGTGCGCCGCCAGGGCACCGGCGACGCTGGGGGTTGGCCGGCGGGGTGCGCCGCCAGGGCACCGGCGAGGCTGGGTGCGGCGCCAGGCACCGGCGGGGCCGGGGTGGCCGGGAGGGCGGGGTCAGCCCTTGCTTACGGCCTCCAGGATTTCGGGGAGGCGACGCGCCACCCAGGGGGCGGACAGGCGCAGTCCGGCCCACGCGCACAGCGCGCCCCAGGCGATCCCCACCGGCAGCACCAGCCACAGCAGCGCGTGCTGCCCCGCCACGTGCAGCCACACCGTCAGCACGATCAGCGGCGCGCACAGCGCCGCCGAGGCCAGCGCCCCGGCGAAGATGCTCATCCAGGCCAGTGCCCCCTGCCCGGCGGCCACGTTCTTGAACGCCCCGTCCTGCGGGATCGAGTACGGGAACCGGGCCGAGCTGACCGCCCCCGTGCACAGCATCCCGCCGAGGACGCCCAGCGACAGCCCCAGCGCCTCGGGCAGCGCCGCCCAGTTGCCCACCAGCGCCGCCGTCACCGCCGTCACCACGACCGAGTACGGCACCGTGACCAGCGCCAGCGCGTAGGCCCGCGCGCGCAGTTCCACGTACGCGTCCCGCGGCCCGGACACGGTCTGGGCGACCATCCAGAACGCCGAGGTGTCCTGGCCGAACTGGTTGTACATCTGCACGCCGAGCATGGCCGCGCCCATGCAGGCGAGGTAGATCGACCCGGTGCCCTGCAGCGCGTTGAAGACCGGCACGATCAGGCCGACGGCCAGCGAGGTCACCCACGCCGCCTTCGTCTTCGGGTCCCGCCACATGTAGCGCAGCGAGCGGTGCATGGCCGCACCGGTGCGGCCGCCGGGCAGCAGCCGGACGAGTCCGCCGCCGGAGCGGTCCCGGGCCGGCCCGGCGGCGGCGATGGTCGAGCCGTCGGGCGTCACCATCAGCTTGGTGAGGGAGCGCTGCCACGCCCACAGCAGCCCGGCCACGCCCAGCGCGGTCAGCAGCAGTTGCGCGGCCGCGGTCCCGTACGCGCCCCGGGCCGCCGAGTCGACGGCGCCGATCGCGGTCGCCGGCGGCAACCAGCGCACCACGGCCTCGACCGGGTCGAGCGCGTCCATCCCGCCCGCCTTGAACAGGTGCTGGCCGCCGAAGTTGACGACCTGCGCGCCGACCGCGATCACCAGCCCGCTCAGCACCGCGAGGTCACGGCCCTTGCGGCTGGACAGCAGTTGCACGTTGGCGGTGGCCACCGCGCGGGACAGGGCCACGCAGCCGGCCATCAGCAGCGGCACGGCGAGCACGCCGACGGCGATGCCCGCCGGGCCCTGGGCCACGGCCACCACCGAACCCACCGCCAGGCAGAGGGTGAAGAAGGGGCCGATGCCGATCAGGGAGGAGACGAGCAGCGCGCCGACCAGCGGGCCCGGCCGCAGCGGCAGCATCACCAGGCGCGAGGGGTCGAGGGTCTCGTCGCCGCCGGAGAAGAACAGCGGCATCACGGTCCAGCCGAGGGCGAGCACGCCGGCGAGGACCACGGTGACGGTGGCCGCGTGCTCGTGGCCGCGCAGCATGATCAGCCCGAGCAGCTGGAGCAGCGCGAAGAACACCACGAAGACGAGGGTGATGACGAAGGCGGCCCGGCGCTTCGAGGACTGCTTGAGGCCGTTGCGCAGCAGGGACAGCTTCAGGCGGACGAAGACCGGGGCCAGCTCCGCCGCGGTGGCGGGTGCGGGCGCGGCCGGGAAGGGCGTGGCGCTCGGTGCGGTCAGGCCGGTCGTGGAGCTCACCGGGCCGCTCCGCCGCCGAGCCAGTCCAGCGACTCGCCCGCGTCGCGGCCGTGGGCGCCGACGAGTTCGAGGAAGGCGTTCTGGAGGGAGGAGGCCCCGCCCCGGACGTCGGCGAGCGGGCCCGCGGCGCGGATCCGGCCGGCGGCCATGACGGCGACCCAGTCGCAGAGCGACTCGACGAGCTCCATCACGTGCGAGGAGAAGACGACCGTGGCGCCGGACGCGGTGTAACGTTCCAGCACTCCGCGGATGGTCTGCGCGGACACCGGGTCGACGCCTTCGAACGGCTCGTCCAGGAAGAGGACTTCGGGGTTGTGCAGCAGTGCGGCGGCGAGGCCGATCTTCTTCCGCATGCCGGTCGAGTAGTCCACGACCAGCTTGTGCTGGGATCCCGCGAGGTCGAGGACGTCGAGCAGCTGGGTGGCCCGCTTGTCGGTCTCCTCGCCCGGCAGTCCGCGCAACCGGCCCATGTAGCCGAGCAGTTCACGGCCGGACAGCCGCTCGAAGAGCCGCAGCCCCTCCGGCAGCACTCCGATCCGCGCCTTGACGTCCACCGGCCCGGCGCCCGGGCCGGTCCCCCACACGTCGCACCCGGCGACTTCGATCCGGCCGTGGTCGGGGCGCAGCAGGCCCGTCACCATCGACAGCGTGGTGGTCTTGCCCGCGCCGTTCGGGCCGACCAGGCCGATGAACTTGCCGGCCGGCAGTTCCAGGTCGATGCCCGAGACGGCCACTTGTTCACCGAAGCGCTTCCACAGGCCTTCTATCCGCACGGCGGCGGGCGGCGCCGGTCGCGCCCCGCCCGCTTCACCCGCTCCGCCCGTCTCAGCCGCAGCCACCTGGTCAGGCATGTGCCGCACCTTTCTTCGTTCCCCGTTGGTCGGACCACCATACGAGGCGCGAAGCCGTCGGCCGGAAGGTGTCAGGCGTGCCTGGCGCGGGCATCCGCGGCCTCGCGACCGCACGCGTAGGCAAGGGGGTTGATCAGTTCCTCCGCGTCGGGCAGCCAGCGGTTCGCGGGGGTGGGCCGGCGGGCCCACTGGACCGCGCCGCGGCCGCCGTACCGGGTCGGCGGAGCCGGCACCCAGTCGCCCTCGCCGCGCGCCTTCAGGTCGATGGCGGACGGTGACCAGCCCAGCTTGCGCACCAGGTCCGGGACCTTGGCGCCGGCGCCGGGCAGGACGAAGAACAGCATGCGGCGGTCGGGGGTCAGCGCGACCGGTCCCAGGGTGAGTTCCATCCGCTCCATCCGGGCCAGCGCCAGGAATCCGGCGGTCTCCGGCACGTCGATCGCGTCGAAGGTGCGGCCGGTGGGCAGCAGGACCGAGGCCTGGGGCTGCCGCTGCCAGGACCGGCGGACCTGGACGGCGCTGCCGGTGGCCTGGGCCGCCCAGTCGTCGCGCGCCGGGTGGGCGCCGGGGGCCGCGCACTCCGCCGCCCCGCAGGAGCACACCTCCTTGCCGTCGCCGGGCTCCAGCCAGGTACCGGGGAACACGTCCCAGTGCCGCTCTTCCGCGTACCGCACGGCTTGGTCCAGCAGCTGCTCGCCACGCTGCTTGGGGATGGGTGCGGCTTCCGTGACTCCCATGGTCTCTTCCACGTCCTTCACAACTCCCCCCGTCACCTGGGGTTACGGGGGCGGAGCCAGGCGGCGTGCGCGACCGGTGCCGCATCGATCCTGCACGCGGGGCGCACGGGTGCATGGGCGGGGGCGCGCACGAGGCCGGGAACCGGGGACTGGGTAACGACCTCCGTGAACGCACGCCTGAAATCCGACAACCCCCGGCAAGCGAGCGCAAGAGTGCCAGGTTCCGGGCAAGTTACGCATTCTCCGCATCCCAACAGGGCAGTGATCAGTCGAACGATCACCCGTGGCCTCAGGGGGTTTCTTCCATGGCAGCCAGGCCTCTCGTAGCCCGCCAGCCGAACGAACGGCTGCAGGCGCTCATCCAGGAAGCCGGGTGCTCCAACGCCGGACTCGCCCGCCGCGTGAACATGTGCGGCTCCGAGCACGGACTGGATCTCCGCTACGACAAGACGTCCGTGGCCCGCTGGCTTCGCGGCCAGCAGCCCCGCGGCCGGGCCCCCGGCATCATCGCCGAGGCCCTCGGCCGCAAACTGGGCCGCACCGTCACCATCGACGAGATCGGCATGGCCAACGGCAAGAACCTCGCCTCCGGGGTCGGCCTGCAGTTCTCCCCGACCGTGCTCGGCGCGATCGAGCAGGTCTGCGAGCTGTGGCGGTCCGACGTCGGCCGCCGCGACTTCCTGGCCGGCTCCACCGTCGCCGCCTCCGCCCTCGTGGAACCCAGCCGCGACTGGCTGATCACACAGGCCGACGCCCAGGTCGCCCGGACCGCGGGCGCCCGGGTCGGCCTCAGCGACGTCGAGGCCGTACGCGCCACCACCGAGGCCCTGACCGACCTCGACCACCGGTTCGGCAGCGGGCACGTCCGCCCGGTCGTCGTCCACTACCTCAACAGCGTGGTGTCGGGGCTGCTGGGCGGCTCGTACCGGGAGCCGGTCGGACGGTCCCTGTTCGCGGCGGTCGCCCGGCTCACCGAGCTGGCCGGCTACATGGCCGTGGACACCGGCCAGCCGGGGCTGGCGCAGCGCTACTACATCCAGGCCCTGCGGCTGGCCCAGGCCGCCGGCGACCGCGCGTACGGCGGCTACGTGCTCGCCGCGTCGATGAGCCACCTGGCCGCCGAGCTCGGCAACCCGCGCGAGATCTCGCAGCTGGCGCGGGCCGCCCAGGAGGGGGCCCGGGGGCAGGTGACCCCGCGGGTGCAGGCGATGTTCTTCGCGGCCGAGGCGCGTGGGCACGCCCTGCTGGGCGACGCCCGGGCCACCCAGGTGCTGGCCGGGCGGGCGGTGTCGGCGCTGGAGCGGGCCGAGCCGGAGTCCGGGGACGACCCGGTGTGGATCAGGCACTTCGACACGGCGTACCTGGCCGACGAGCTCGCGCACTGCCACCGCGACCTCGGGCAGGCGGACGCGGCCGGGCGGCGGGCCGAGGAGGCCTTGCGGGCGCTGCCCGAGACCAAGGCCCGCAGACGGGCCATCGGCCTGCTGCTGCTGGCGGCCGCGCAGGTGGAGAAGCGGGAGGTGGAAGAGGCCTGCCAGACCGGCGCGCGGGCGGTGGAGCTGCTCGGGACGCTGCGGACGAACCGCGGGGCGGAGTACCTGGAGGACTTCCGCCGGCGGCTGGTGCCGTACCGCGACGAGGCCGCCGTCCGGGAGTTCACCGCGCGTCTGGAGATGCAGCCGGTCTGAGCCGTCCCGCGGGCCGGCACGGAGAAGTCGGCGGCCGTACTCCGGCGTGCCTGCTTGAGTTTGATCACGGGTGCGTGGCAGTCCGTCAGGAGGACCCGGTAGCGTGAGCCGACGATTCCGTAGGTGGAGAAGGAGTCCCGGTGACGCAGAGCGGCCAGGGGGGCGAACCGCAGTACCCGGCGGCGCAGCCCCCGCGCGAGGGCATCGTGCTGCCCGCCGACGGTTCCGGGCCCTGGGTCCCCGGCACCCCCGAGGCGCCGCCCGCGGCGCCGGTCGGCGGCCGGCCGTGGGACGCCGAGTGGGGTCCGGGCGCCCCTCCGCAGACCCCTCCGCCACCGGCACCGCCGCAGACCCCGCCATCCCCGCTCCCGCCCCAGCCGGGTTACGGGTATCCGCCCCCGCAGGGTTACGGGTACCCGCACCAGGAGTACTCCCACGAGTCGTACGGGCAGCAGCAGGCACCGCCGCCGTACCAGGACCCGTACGCGCAGCAGCAGCCGCAGCATGACTACGGGCAGCAGCAGCCTCAGGCCTACGGGCAGCAGCCGGAGCAGCCCCGACAGCCCGAGCCGCCGCAGCAGGCGTACGGGCAGCAGGGGGAGAGCGAGCCGCACGGGCAGCAGCCGTACTGGCAGCCGGCCGGCTACGAGCAGCAGCCGCCCCCGCAGCAGCCGTACCAGACCATGGGCACGGACGCCGAGGCCACCTCGCTGATCCCGCCGTACCAGGCGCAGGCGCAGGCGGCGGCGGACGCGGAGGCGACCTCGCTCATCCCGCCGTACCGGGCGCAGCCCCCGATGGGGACGGACGCCGAGGCGACCGCCTTCATCCCGCCGTACCAGGCGCAGGCCATGGGCTCGGACGCCGAGGCGACCTCGCTGATCCCGCCGTACCGGCCGCAGGCCGCCGGTGCGGACGCCGAGGCGACGGCCTTCCTGCCGCCGGTGCCGGCCGGCGCCGGGTCCCCCGGGGGACCGGCCTCGCCCGCGGACAGCGATCCGACGCAGTTCATCCCGCCGGTGCCCGCCGCGCCCGCGCAGTCCGGGCCGCCCCCGGAGTTCGACGGGCTGTTCCGCAACGACGACGCGGCCGGGTCCACCGCCCAGCTGCCCAAGATCGAGGAGCCGGTGGCGCCGCGGCGCCCGCAGCCGCCCGCCCGCGGCCGCCAGCAGCCGCCGCAGCCGCCCGCCGGCTACGGCTACCCGCCGCAGCCCGGCCCCGGCGGCTACCACCCGCAGCCGCCCCCGCCGCCCGGCTACGGCCGGCCGCCGTACGGCGGCCCCGGCGGCGAACCCGAGCCGCGCCGGACGCCCGTCGCGCTGATCGTCGCCGGCGTGGTGGGCCTGGCCGTGGTCGGGCTCGGCGTGGGCGCCCTGATGGGCGGCGAGAAGGGGTCGAACAGCCCCACCGAGTCCTCGCAGGTGTCGGAGTCCTCCAGCCCCAGGGCGGGCGGCAGCAGCGCGCCGGCCGCGGAGGAGCCCGTGGACCCGGCGAAGGGCCAGGCGATACAGCTGGACAAGCTGCTCGAGGACAGCAACGACAGCCGGGCCGCGGTCATCCGCTCGGTCGAGGACATCAAGGGCTGCGACAACCTGGACCAGGCCGCCGACGACCTGCGCGACGCCGCCCGGCAGCGCGAGGAGCTGGTCACCCGGCTCCAGGAGCTCCAGGTCGACAAGCTGCCGGACCACGCCCGGCTGTCCGCCGCGCTGAAGAAGGCCTGGCAGGCTTCCGCCGAGGCCGACAACCACTACGCGGAGTGGGCCGAGCAGGTCGACGGCAGCAAGAAGCTCTGCAAGGGCGGCAAGGCCAGGAACACGAGCCACGCGCAGGCGGGCAACAAGGCGAGCGGCGAGGCGACCCAGGCGAAGCAGTCCGCCTCGGCGCTGTGGAACCGGATCGCCGGCAAGTACGACCTGCCGACCCGCGACCGCACCCAGCTCTGACCGGGGCCGGGCCGGGCCGGCGGCGGCCGGGGCGCACCGCCCCGGCCGGCCGTACGGCTCCCGGGGGCGGGTCGCGCGGCCCCGGGGCGTCGGTCAGCTGGTGGTCGGGGCGGATTCCAGGGTGTCGGTCATGTCCATCACGCGTTCGCCCTGCGCGGTCAGCACGCCGCCCTGCACCCGCTGGAAGGTCACCCGGCCGTTGACGATGCGCGGGAAGCCGCCCACCGCCCGCATGTCCTCGTAGCGCCAGCGCAGGTCGGGGGTGAGGCCGCCGGTCTTCACGCCGTCGGCGCGGTCCAGGGCGCGGGCGACCCGGCGGGAGGTGATCTCGCCGTCGCCGAGCCCCCTGATGATCTCCGAGAAGACCGTGTACGCGATCCAGGTGGTCTGGGTGCCGGTGTCCGCGGGGTCGACGCGGGCGTCGGCGAAGGCCTGCTTGTTGATCACCTTGCGCATCGGCTCCCACAGCGGGTCCGAGGCGACGGGGTACCAGCCGGTGACGTACGCGCCCTCGAAGGGGCCGTCCTTGCCGCCCGTACGGTTGACCAGGCCCTGGCTGACGCTGCCGAGCACCGAGGCGATCTTCACCTTCTGGTCCTCGCCCTCGACGCGCCGGAACGAGTCGAAGAACGTCTCGGTGCGCTCGCCGAGCGCGGCCGTCACGCAGCCTTCGGCGGCCTTGTCGCGGGCCGCGGCGGAGCCGATCGTGTCCGCCATCCGGCTGCCCGCGCCCGCTTCCGTGAGGGCCGCGCCGGCCACATCGCCGTAGTTGGTGGCGTCCTCGGCGGCCCGGATGTCGGCCGCCTTCACGCCGGCCCCGCCCGGGGCGGACTTGAGGCCGGCGTTCAGCAGCAGCGGCATGCTGTCGCCGGCGAGGGTGTCGGGGCGCACCAGCGCGATCTTCTTGCAGATGCGTCCGAGCTGGCGGCCGGTGCCGGCGAGCAGCACCGGCTGCCCGCCGTTGACGGGGTAGGACAGGCTGCTCTGGAACTCCTCCGCGGAGACTCCGTACCCGCCGATGAAGGGGACGCCCGCGGTCTCCAGCGGCACCATGAAGGCGCGCCCGTGCTGGCTGTACGAGCCGACGACCGCGACGGCGTTCTCGTCGACGGCCATGCGGGCGCAGTCGGCGGCGCCGCTCGGCGTGTTGTGCTCGTTGCAGGTGATCACGCGCAGCTTGTGGCCGTTGATGCCGCCGCGGGAGTTCACCCAGCGCTCGTACGCCTTCGCCATCGCGGGCATGCCGGGCATGTTGGTGGCCTTGGTGCCCTCGGGCGCCCAGGTCATCACGGTCAGGGGCTCCCCGGATCCCCCCGCGTCCCCGGGGAGCACCCCACAGCCGCCGATGAGGGAGGCACCCAACGCCGTACACAGGGCCGTGCGGGCCGCGGATGCGATCGAGCGAGTGGAGAAGGTGCGCCGCCTATCGGTCATGTGCATGCACACTTCCGCGTCGCGGGTAACGGCCGAGTGATGTCCACTCAACGTTCGGTGACATCCAGGTGAACTACGGGGGCGTAAAGATCGCGGGAAGGGAGGAACGTACGATCGACGACCGTGACATTCGTCCAAGCTTCGAAGAACCCTTCCCGCCGCGGCCACCGCTCCACCACCATGGGCGGCATGCCGCTCAACGACATGCCGTGGTGGCGCTGGCGCAGCAACGTGCGCTCGGCGCTGCACATGCTCTCCGACCCGGACTTCCACGAGAAGTACTGGCTGGCCGGCCTCGACGGCTACGGCGACGTCACCGACGCGGTGTACCGCCTGGTCGAGGACACCTGGCTCGACAGCTGGTCCGCCGAGAAGTACGTCGGCACGATATTCCGCGACTCGCAGGAGGCCGCGCTCGT
The DNA here is from genome assembly GCF_036194065.1 of Streptomyces sp. NBC_00239. NCBI lineage: Bacteria > Bacillati > Actinomycetota > Actinomycetes > Kitasatosporales > Streptomycetaceae > Streptomyces > Streptomyces sp. NBC_00239. Next base: position 4,645,209 of record NZ_CP108095.1, read on the forward strand.
CGACGTGGCCGTGCTGCGGGTCCTGCGGATCCTGCACCAGGTCGGCCCGGACGCGCCCGTCTCCGGGTATCTGGAGCACCACGGCTGGCCCGAGGCGGTCCGCGCCGCCCGCGACGCCCACGTGCGCCTCGCGGCGGCCGACGGCGACGACCCGGACATGGTGCCGTGCTCGCTGGAAGCGCTGCGGATCATGACCACGGGGGCCTGAGGACCGGTCCGCGGGAAGCCGCGTGTCCTCTGGTCGGACAGGCTGCGGGCGGGGCCGCGAAATGTGAAAGTCTGTGGCGTCATGAGCGACCCGCATGAAACCAGCGCGCCCCAGCAGTACGTCCTCACGCTGTCCTGTCCGGACAAGCAGGGCATTGTGCACGCCGTGTCGAGTTATCTGTTCATGACCGGATGCAACATCGAGGACAGCCAGCAGTTCGGAGACCGCGACACCGGTCTCTTCTTCATGCGGGTGCACTTCGAGGCGGAGTCCCCGGTGACGGTCGAGAAGCTGCGGGCCAGCTTCGCCGCGATCGGCGACACCTTCCGGATGGACTGGCAGATCCACCGCTCCGACGAGCGCATGCGGATCGTGCTGATGGTCTCGAAGTTCGGGCACTGCCTCAACGACCTGCTGTTCCGGTCCCGGATCGGCGCCCTGCCGGTGGAGATCGCCGCGGTCGTCTCCAACCACACCGACTTCGCCGAGCTCTCCGCCTCGTACGACGTCCCCTTCCACCACATCCCGGTGACCCGGGACAACAAGGCGGAGGCCGAGGCGCAGCTGTTGGAGCTGGTGCGCGCGGAGAACGTCGAGCTGGTCGTCCTCGCCCGCTACATGCAGGTGCTCTCCGACGACCTGTGCAAGGCGCTGAGCGGCCGGATCATCAACATCCACCACTCCTTCCTGCCGAGCTTCAAGGGCGCCAAGCCGTACCACCAGGCGCACGCCCGCGGCGTGAAGCTGATCGGCGCCACCGCGCACTACGTGACCGCCGACCTCGACGAGGGCCCGATCATCGAGCAGGAGGTCGAGCGGGTGAGCCACGGCGTCACCCCCGACCAGCTGGTCGCCATCGGCCGGGACGTCGAGTGCCAGGCCCTGGCCCGCGCCGTGAAGTGGCACAGCGAGCACCGGGTGCTGCTCAACGGCTCCCGCACGGTCGTCTTCGCCTGATCCGGGCCGCTTCTCCGCGTCCGGGCGGGTGCCGGGGCGCGGAGTACGGGCTCGGATGATCGGGCGTGGGCGGGCGTGGACGGGCCGGTCTCAGAGCCTGCTGAGCGAGGCGGCCGCGAACAGCACGTCACGGATCGCCTCGGCGTCGCCGTGCTGCCCGGCCGCGGCCTCCTCCGGCGGGACGTGCCCGGCGGCCAGCCGGCAGAACTCGGCCCCGTCGAGGGCGATCTCGGCCACCGTGTGGTCCGCCGAGGTGGCCGCGCCCGGCGAGTCCAGGGCGATGTCCCAGGAGCCGCCGCCCGCGCCCTCGATCTCCAGGTGCAGGGTGCGGCCCGGGGCGCCCGCCGCGACCAGCCCGCGCGACGGCGAGGCCAGCCCCGCCCGGCGGCGCTCGGCGAGCACCCCCGGCAGCAGCCGGGCCGCCAGGTCGACCATGCGGTGCAGGTGCGGCCCCGCGGGCTGGTCGTACGGGTAGTCCACGGCCTCCGCGATGTCGGCGGCGTGCACCCAGCACTCGAAGGCCCGCTCCAGGAACGCGTCGGCGAGCGGCAGCGCGAAGCCGCCGTAGTCCACGCCCAGCCCGTCCGCGCCGCTGCCCGCGAAGGACACCGTGCGGACCAGGGTGTGGCCCTGCTCCCGCCACGGCTCGCGGACCTTCCGGGTGGCCGGGTGCGGCGCGGCCGCCCAGAACTGCTCGGTGCGCACGTCGGGTCCGCCCGCGGGCGCGTCCGGGCCCAGCGGGTCGTCGAGCCCGAGGGCGGTCGCGACGAGGCCGTCCACCGTCAGCAGGTGGCCGATCACCCCGGCGACCGTGGTGCGGCGGCTCTGCTGCCGCTCGTGCGCGAACCACTTGAGCCGTACCGGCGCGTGCCATTCGGCGTCGCCGAAGTCCCGCAGCAGCGCGTCGAGCCGCGCGGTCTCGGCGTCGTACGGCGCCGCCCAGCCGGGTACCGGTATCCGGGCGGGCCGCCGGCCCAGGCAGCCCTCCAGGACCCGCGAGCGCAGCAGCGGGTCCAGGTCCAGGGTCTCGTCGGGGTGCAGCAGGGCGACCGCGTCGCGCAGCCGCAGGGCCTCCTCGGCACACGGCGCGCACTCCGTGAGGTGGTCCTCGACGGCCTGCGTCTCCTCCACCGAGCACGCGGCGAGCGCCCACGCGCCCAGCAGCGACTTCAGCACGCGGTGGGTCGGCGGGCCGACGGGTGCGGGGGCCGGCGCGGGAGCCGGCTTCCGCGCGGGGGCGGCGGTCTGTGCCTCGGGCGGCTCGGGCAGCTCGGACGTCTCGGGCGGTTCCAGCAGCGCGGACGGCTCGGACGGCTCCTCCGTGTCTGTCGAGCCGGGACCGGGGCCGGGGTCGGTGACGGCGCCGACGTCGGGGTTGGCTCCGGAGCCGGAGCCGGAGCCGGAGCCGGAGCCGGAGCCGGAGCCGGAATCGGGGTCGGAGCCGGGGCCGGAATCGGGTTCGGGGTCGGGTTCGGGGTCCGGTGGGGGTGCGGGGAGCAGGGTGGGGGCGCGGCGGGGGTCGAGGTCGTCGGCGGCTCCGCGGGGGCCGGGGATGCGCGGGGCGACCGGCCCGCGGTCCTCGCCGTCGCCGGGGCGGTGCGCGTTGCCCGAGCCGCTCATCGGACGGTTCCGTAGCCGGGCGGGGAACCGCCCTCGGTGGTCAGGACGTTGGCGGTCGACAGCAGCTGGAGGCCGAGCCGCAGCCGGCGCCGGGCCTCGTCCTCGGTGACTCCGAGGTCGGCGGCGGCCTGCCGGTAGTCGCGGCGCTGGAAGTAGGCGAGTTCGAGGGCGGCCCGCAGGGGTGCGGGCATCGAGGTGACGATGTAGTCCGCTCGGGCGGCGGCCGAGGCCATGCGCACCTTCTGCTCCAGTTCCTCGCGCGATCCGCGGCCGAATTCGGTCTGCCGCAGCCGGGCCACTGCCTGGCCCTGGGTGATCCGGGCGACCCAGGACCGCATGGAGCCCTGCTTGGGGTCGTAGGCGTCGGGGTTCTCCCAGATGTACCCGAAGACTTCGCGGGTGATCCGGTCGGCGGCGCGTTCGTCGCCCAGAACGCGGTAGGCCAGGCCGTGGACGAGTGAGGCGAAGCGGTCGTAGAGCTCGCCGAGGGCGGCTGCTTCGCCGCGGGCGAGGCGTTGCTGCATGCGGCGGTCCCAGCGCGGTGGTGCGTCCTTCGCCATGGCAGCCCCCAGCCCTGAGTCGTCCACTCGAATGTAATGGCCAACTGCCTTTTGGTGCCGAGCTTCCCCAAAATCCCCGCGGGGGCGGGCCGTCCGTGCTAGTGGCGTCCCGGCGAGGCTGACATCGCCCCCAGGGGGTCGGCGGGGCCGGAGGTTGCCCCTCGGGGCGTCGGTGGAGTTGAAGGGCGCGCCCCGGTGCGCGCCCCTGTGCGCGGGGGCGGTGCGGCCACTTGGTTGTCCGCTTCGCTTAACGTCCAGGCCATCCAGGCCGTACGCTGCCGCCTGTCTTGAACTGCACCCACCGCACATGTGAAGGCGGAACGCCGAATATGGACAGCGCAGAGTACGAGCGCAAGATCGCCGCCCGATTCGCCACCTTCGACCAGGACGGCAACGGCTATATCGACCGGGAGGACTTCAGCGCGGCGGCCAAGGCCGTGCTGGCCGAATTCGGTACCACCGCGCGCTCCGACAAGGGGCAGGCCGTGTTCATCGGCGCGGAGGCCTTCTGGCAGGGCATGGCCGGGATCGCGGACGTCGACGGGGACCAGCGGGTGACCCGCGAGGAGTTCGTGACCGGCGCCGCGAAGCGGCTGCGGGACAGCCCCGCCCGGTTCGCGGAGATCGCCCGCCCCTTCCTGCGCGCCGTGGTCGCCGTGGCCGACGAGGCCGGTACCGGCATCACCACCCCGCAGGCCGCGGCCCGGGTGCTGCGGGTGCTGGGCACGCCGCAGGCGCTGGCCGAGGGGGTGGCCGCCGCGCTGGACGCCGACGGCGACGGCCGGATCTCCGAGGACGAGATCCTGACCGCCTTCGCCGGCTACTGCGGAGTCGAGCCGCCCGACGCCGGATAGCGGCCGACGGCGGGGCCGAGGACGCGGGCGGGCGCCCACCCGCCTCCGCCCCCGCCCGGTCACGCGTACCGTTCGCGGAGTTTGTACTTGAGCACCTTGCGCAGGGTGTCGTTGCGCGGGAGGGCCTCGACCAGTTCGAGCTGTTCCGGGAGCTTGTGGGTGGCGAGGCCTTCGGCGCGGAGGTACGCCGTGACCGTGGCGAGGGTCAGGGGGTCGGCCCCCGGGGGCTGTTCGACGACCGCGCAGACCCGTTCCCCGCGCTCGGGGTCGGGCAGTCCGACGACGGCGGCGTCGCCGACGCCGGGCAGCCCGTGCAGCAGGTCCTCGATCTCCTTGGCGGAGATGTTCTCGCCCTTGCGGATGATGACGTCCTTGCTGCGGCCGGTGAGGACGAGGTGGCCGCCGTCGGTGAGGTGGCCGAGGTCGCCGGTGATCAGGTAGCCGTCGGCGTCGAAGGCCTCCGCGCTCTGGGCGGGGTCGAGGTAGCCCCGGCAGACGGCCTCGCCGCGCAGCCGGACCTCGCCGTCGGTGCCGGCGGGCAGCGGGCTGCCGTCCGGGCCGGTGATGCGTACGGACATCCCGGCGGGCGGCCGGCCCTCGGTGTGGGCGAGCTGCTCCGGCGAGTCGTCGGGCGACCCCATGGTGATCATGGGGACCTCGGTCATGCCGTAGCCGTGGGTGAGGGCGCAGCCCAGTTCGCGGACCACCGCGTGATAGATCTCCGGCGGTTTGGGCGCGCCGCCGCCCGCGAGCAGCCGCAGGGTGGGGATGAGCGGGGTGGCCGGATCCTTGCGCTGCTCGGCGAGGAACATCGAGTAGAAGGCGGTGGAGCCGCCCGCGACGGTGACCCCGTGCCGCCGGTAGCCGTCGAGGGCCTCGGGCAGGGCGAACTTCTCGAAGAGGACCGCCGGGAAGCCGTACAGCAGCAGCATCACCAGGTAGTCGGGCCCGCCTATGTGCGCGTAGGGGAAGGCGATCGAGCCGACGTCGGCGGGGCTCAGGTGCAGGGCGTGCGCGAGGCAGGAGCCGCCGGCGATGAGCGAGCGGTCGGTGTGCAGGACGCCCTTGGGGTCGGAGGTGGTGCCCGAGGTCCAGTAGATCCAGCGGACCTCGGTGCCGGAGGCGGGCGGCGGGGGCAGCAGCTCGGGGTCGCCCTCGGGCAGGTCCTCGTACGCCTCGAAGACGCCGCGGGCGCCGAGCCGCCGCGCCATCGCGGTGTGGTCGAAGCCGCGCCAGGTGCCGGGGACGGCGAAGAACGCGGCCTTGGACTCGCGCAGCGCGAAGCCGGTCTCGCGGTCCCGGTAGAAGGGGATCACCGGGGACTGGACGGCGCCGAGCCGGGCGAGGGCGGCCGACAGGAGCACGGTCTCGATCCGGGTGGGCAGCTGCCAGGCGACGACCGTGCCGGGGCGCACCCCGCGCGCGTACAGGCCGGCGGCGGCGCGCTCGGCACGGTCGCGCAGTTCGCCGAAGGTGAGGCGGCGGCCGCCGTCGGCCTCGATGAGGACGGGAGCGGCGGGGGTGAGCGCGGCCCGTCGTGCGATCAGCTCCCACAGGGTGGGGGCGGCGGCCAGCCGGTGTGCGGTGGCAGAGGTGGCCGAGCCGGCCGCGGGGGCGGCGGCCGAGGTGGCGGAGCCGGCGGTGGCGTCCGTGTCCTTGTCCGGGTGCGCCGCCGCGCCCCTGCCCGCGCCCGTTTCCGTTTCGGTGTCCGTCATGCCCTGACCTCCGTGAGCGGCGACAGCTGACGTCTCGTCAGATCGACTGCGAAGCGTAGGGCGCGGGCGCTTGTCGGTCCAGGGGTGGCGGGGCTAGCTTGTTTCTGACGATCCATCAGAAACGGCGAGAAACGGCGAGGGGAACCCCATGGAACTGCCCCGGATCATCAGCGTGGACGACCACGTGATCGAGCCCGCCCATCTCTTCGAGAGGTGGCTGCCCGCCAAGTACCGCGACCGGGGTCCCCAGCCGCTCACCGCGGGCATCGGCGAGCTCGTCTACACGGGCGGCAAGTACGTCATCTCCATGGACCCCGACGGCCCGCCCACCGACTGGTGGATCTACGAGGACCTGAAGTTCCCGTACAAGCGCAACATCGCCGCCGTCGGCTTCGACCGCGACGACATGACCCTGGAGGGCATCACCCGCGAGGAGATGCGCCGCGGCTGCTGGGACCCGAAGGCGCGCCTCGCCGACATGGACCTCAACCACGTCGAGGCCTCGCTCTGCTTCCCGACCTTCCCGCGCTTCTGCGGCCAGACCTTCGCCGAGGCCAAGGACAAGGAGGTCGCCCTCGCCTGCGTGCGCGCCTACAACGACTGGATGGTCGAGGAGTGGTGCGGCGACAGCGGCGGCCGCCTGATCCCGCTGTGCATCATCCCGCTGTGGGACCTCGACCTCGCGGTGGCGGAGATCCGGCGCAACGCGGCCCGCGGCGTGCGCGCGGTGACCTTCTCCGAGATCCCCACCCACCTCGGCCTGCCCTCGATCCACTCCGGCTACTGGGACCCCTTCTTCGCCGTCTGCCAGGAGACCGGCACCGTCGTCAACATGCACATCGGGTCCTCGTCGCAGATGCCCGCCGCCTCCCCGGACGCGCCGCCCGCCGTCCAGGCCTCGCTGAGCTTCAACAACGCCATGGCCTCGATGATGGACTTCCTCTTCAGCGGGGTGCTGGTGAAGTTCCCGACGCTGAAGCTGGCGTACAGCGAGGGCCAGATGGGGTGGATCCCGTACGCCCTGGAGCGCGCCGACGACGTCTGGCAGGAGCACCGCGCCTGGGGCGGGGTCAGGGACCTGATCCCCGAGCCGCCGTCCACGTACTACTACCGGCAGATCTTCTGCTGCTTCTTCCGCGACAAGCACGGCATCGCCTCGATCGACGTCGTCGGCCGGGACAACGCCACCTTCGAGACCGACTACCCGCACGTCGACTCGACCTTCCCGCACACCAAGGACGTCGCCCTCGACCACGTGAAGGGCCTCGACGACGAGACCGTCTACAAGCTGATGCGCGGCAACGCGATCCGCATGCTGGGCCTGGACCTCGACCGCGACCGCCGCCGGGTGGGCTAGTGGACCTCACGTACACCGACGAGGAGCAGGAGTTCCGGGCGCGGCTGCGCGAATGGCTCGGCAAGGTGCTGCCCGAGCTGCCCCCCAAGCCCTCCCCGGACGACTGGCCGGGCCGCCGCGCCCACGACCTGGGCTGGCAGCGCCGGCTGTACGACGCCGGATACGCGGGCCTGCACTGGCCCGCGGACGCCGGCGGCCGCGGGGCCACCCCCACCCAGCACCTGATCTTCCTGGAGGAGACCGAGCGGGCCGGCGCGCCGTACGTGGGCGCCAACTTCGTCGGACTGCTGCACGCCGGACCCACCATCGCCGCCGAGGGCACCGCGGAGCAGCGGGCCCGCTGGCTGCCGCCCGTGCTGCGCGGCGACGAGGTGTGGTGCCAGGGCTTCAGCGAGCCCGACGCCGGCTCCGACCTCGCGTCGCTGCGCACGCGCGCGGTCCGCGACGGCGACGACTACGTGGTCACCGGCTCGAAGATCTGGACCTCGCACGCGGAGGTCGCCGACTGGTGTGAACTGCTGGTGCGCACCGACCCGCACGCCGCCAAGCACCGGGGCATCAGCTGGCTCGCCATGCCGATGGACGCGCCCGGGGTGACCGTACGGCCGCTGCGGACGCTCGCCGGGTCCGCCGAGTTCGCGGAGATGTTCCTCGACGAGGTGCGGGTGCCGGCCGCCAACCGGGTGGGCGAGGAGAACGACGGCTGGCGGGTCACCATGGTCACCCTCTCCTTCGAGCGCGGCACCGCCTTCGTCGGCGAGGTCGTCGCCTGCCGCCGGGTGCTGGCCGCACTGGCCCGCGAGGCCCGGAGCACCGGCCGCTGGGACGACCCGGTGCTGCGGCGCAGGCTCGGGCGGCTGTACGGGGAGTTCGGCGCGCTGTGGCGGCTGACCCAGTGGAACGTCAGCGACGCGCAGCGCACGGGCGGGGTCCCCGGCACCGGCGGCTCGGTCTTCAAGCTGCGCTACTCGCACGCCCGGCAGGAGCTGTACGACACGGCGGCGGAGGTGCTGGGGGCGGGCGCGCTGGAGGCGGACCGCGAGTGGGTCGCCGACCGGCTGTCCTCGCTGTCGTACACGATCGCCGCGGGCACCTCGCAGATCCAGCAGAACATCGTGGCCGAGCGGATACTCGGCCTTCCGAAGGGCCGGTGAGGATGGCGTGGACTTCCAGCTGACCGAGGACCAGCGCGACCTGCGGGCGGGCGTACGGGAACTGCTGGCGGGGCGGTACGGGCGGGAGGCGCTGCGGGCGGCCGTGGACCGGGCGGAGGCCGGGGGAGCCGGCGCGGCGGCGACCGGCGGGGTCGATCCCGGGGCGCGCGGCGGCGGGGTCGTGGACCGGGGGCTGTGGCGGGAGCTGGGCGCGGCCGGGTTCTTCGCGCTGCGGCTGCCGGAGGCGGCCGGCGGGGTCGGACTGGGCCTGCCGGAGGCGGCCCTGGTCTTCGAGGAGGCGGGGCGGGCGCTGCTCCCCGGGCCTCTCGTGGCCACGCACCTGGCGGCGGGCACGGTGCCGGGCGCGGCGGCCGGCGAGGCGGTCGTGACGGCCGCGGACCTGGGCGGCGGGCTGATCGCGTACCTCGCGGAGTCGGACGCGGTGCTGGGCGCGGCGGGGGAGCCGGCGGAGGTGGTGGCGGGGGCGGAGCCTGCGGTGGCGGTCGCGGCCGGGGATGCGGCGGCGGAGGCGGTGGCGGTCGCCTCGGTGGACCCGCTGACGCCGCTGGTGCGCGTACCGCACCCGCCGGTGGCGGCGGCCGGGCACCGGGCGGAGGGGGCCCTGCTGACGGCCGCCCTGCAGACCGGCAGCGCGCTGCGGACCTGCGAGCTGGCGGTGCGGTACGCGAAGGAGCGCGAGCAGTTCGGGCAGCCCGTCGGAGCCTTCCAGGCGGTCAAGCACCTGTGCGCGCAGATGCTGGTACGGGCCGAGGTGGCGCGGGTGGCGGTCTACGCGGCGGCGGTGACGGCCGACCCGGCCGAGATCGCGGGCGCGAAGCTGCTCGCCGACGAGGCGGCGGTGCGCAACGCCCGGGACTGCCTCCAGGTGCACGGCGGCATGGGCTTCACCTGGGAGGCGGACGTGCACCTGCACCTGAAGCGGGCCTGGGTGCGGGCGGAGCAGTGGGCCACGGCGGCGGAGGCGGAGGAGCTCCTCGCGGCGGAGCTGCTGGATGCGGCCGCGATGCCGTGAGGGCGGGGTGCCCGTGACGCAGCGGTGTCGTGAGGCCGGGAGGCCCGTGACGCAGTGGTGCCGGGATGCCGTGAGGCCTGAGAAACGGGTGGGACGTGGCGGGACGCATGTCCGATTACGGAGAGTTGATATCGGTTTGTGTCCTTCGCCCGACTCGTTACGTACCGGAGTCGAGGGCGCGCTCCGGTACGCTCCGACGAATGCGAGCGGTTGAGCGGCGCGGGCGTCGCACAGTATGCACCACGCCCCTGCCTTCGCGCTGGAATATGCCCGAAGCGCTTGTTGTGGTGACTGTATGTCAACCATGCTGCTCCGCAAGGGGATCACGGACCGTGATCCCGTTCCGTCGTGAGGCGAAGTGTCCGCCGGTTCGGATGGTGTGAGCGGTGCAGGTGCTTCAGGTTCAGCTGGAGGTCGGTCCGGACCCCGCCGAAGTGGGCCGGGCGCGCAGATGGGCGCGTTCCCGCCTGGCGGGATGCGGCGTGGGGGTGGACGAGCCGCTCGCCGACACGCTGGTCCTCCTGATCTCCGAACTGGTCACCAATGCCGTGGTGCACACCGGCTGCCCGGCGGTGCTGCGGATGCTGTTCGGCGGGCCCGGCGTACGGGTCGAGGTCATGGACACGAGCGACTGCCCGCCGGCCCGGCGGCACGCGGAGGACTCGGAGACGAGCGGCCGCGGACTGGAGCTGGTGGACGGCCTGGCGGACCGCTGGGGGTGGCAGCGCGAGGCCACCGGCAAGCGGATCTGGTGCGAAATCGACCATGCGGACAAAACGCCCGAACCTACCCCTCAGCCTCACATGTACCTCTAACGAGGAGTTGACGGACTGTCATGCGTTGATCACCCTTGAGGTGAGCGACGCGTCGCGAGGGGACGCCAAGGGTTGACCTTGACGAGTGCGGGTCGTGGGGTGGCGGCTGCCGTGCCGCGCTCGGGGCGCGCATGGACGCGTGCCGCCACCCACAGATCGGTCGCGGCCGCGCAGGGCGTGCAGGGAGCGGCGCGCCATCGGGGCGAGTCGATGCCCCTCGCTGGGCCGGTGCTCGCGGTCGCTCCCACCGCGTGTCGTCAATTGCCGTAGTCGATGCCGGTGTTGGAGTAGCCGCCGTTCTCGGCGGAGGCCTCCCCGGTGTTCTTCGCGGCGGCGGATCCGGGGCCGGTGCCGCCGGGACGGCGGATGCCGGTGTTGGCCCTGCTGCCGGTGCCGGAGGCAGCCGCCCGGCCGGTGTCCTCGGCGGTGTCGACCGGCCCGGCGGGTGCCGGCGCGGCCGGGGCGGGCTGCTGGAGGAGGGCCCAGACCAGGGCGGCTATGCCGGTGGCCCCCTGCACGGTCGCGCCGACCAGCTGGCCGGCGTCCGGGCCGTCCAAGAGCCAGATCAGCGGGGTGGACGCGATGCCCGCCACCGCCGCCACGACGACCGCGATCTTCCCGCCCTGCGTCATGTCCGGACCGCCCTCCCGTTGCCTCCCCGCACTGACAACAGGAACGCCGGACCCCGGCCGGCGGTTCCACCGGAACGGAGGCCGGGGCCGGAGACGGGTCAGCGGGGCGGGTGGAGGCGGCGGAAGTACGTCCAGCTGGTTTCGTTCGGCTCGGTCCACTCCTCGGGGGCGGACGCGTACTCGGGGTGGTGGGCGGCGATGTACGCGCGGGTCCGCTCGGGGACCTCCCCGTACGAGCCGAGCTTGCGGCCGCGGCAGTGGAAGGTGAGCCCGCCGGGGCGCTGCCCCTGGGCCATCCACGGCAGGTACGGGGACATCCGGGTCCAGGACATGGTGGCGGGCACGCTGGGCGCGTCGGTGGTGAACACGTCGGCGGGGGCGAAGAACTGGAACATCTCCAGCGCCCGGTACGTGTCGTCGGCGGAGTTCTCCGGGTAGTCGGCGACGGGCAGCGGCGAGGGGTAGGCGAGCGGGACCTCCAGGCTGAGGCAGACCTGGTCGCCGAGGCGGGTGAAGGGCACCGGGAAGGGCCGCCACTGCTGGTGGGCGGGGTCGTTCCAGACGTGCACGACCGGCTTCCCCTCCCAGCTCTCCAGGACGTCCCCGCTCAGCGGGTCGAGGTAGAAGGCGGCTTCCCGGGTGAGCAGTCGGTAGCCCGGCCCGTCCTCGACCAGCCGGGCCACGTTGACCCCTTCGAACCCGAACACGCGCCGGTAGGGCTCACCGGGGGCCCAGGAGTGGACGTCCCCGGTCCACCAGTACGTCACCTCCCGCCCGTCGAGCGAGGCGCGCGTACGGGCCAGGGCCGTGAGCAGTTCCGCCGGTGTCGGGTCTGCCGTGGTGGGGCTGTCTGCCGGTGTCATGGGGCCACTGTGGCCGCCCGCCCGGCAGCCCGGCAAGCACCGCACGAGCCGTCCCCGAACGGCTCGTTCAGGCCCGCCGGGCGGGTCCGCGTCCCGGCGGTCAGCGGGTCGGGCACTGCTTCCAGGCGAAGTGGTACTTGGTGGCGATGTTGCCGTCGGTCGAGTCCATGGCCATGAAGCTGTTGGTGGCGGCGGTGTCCGAGGTGCCGGCGCTCACGAGCAGCTCGGTGTTGATGTTGAAGTCGCGCTGCGTGCCGCACGGCTTGAACACCAGGGCCTCGATGCCGACCGTGTCGGTGGCCTGCCAGTCGCCCTGGAACGGGCCCTGGACGGAGTGGCTGCGGCGCGCCGTGGCGGACATGCCCTGGAAGTAGTAGCCGGCGCTCTGGGTGGCCCTGGCGCCGGGGGCCAGGCTCGCGAAGCCGCGGTAGTCGGTCTGGGAGACGGCGTACGTGTAGCCCTGCGGGACGTTCACCCGCAGGCCGAGCTGGCAGTTCTTGCGGAAGTCGGTGGGCTTGGCGCCCATGCCGATCTGGGACAGGTACTCGCTGTACGTCACGGTGAACGCGGTGTTGTCCTCCGATACGGCGACGGTCGCGCTGCCGGGCCGACAGCCGGAGCCGTTCACCGAGACCACGTCGATGGTGATCTGCCCGGCCGGTGCGGCGGCGGCCCGGGGGGCCGCCCCGGCGGACGGCGCGGCCAGCGCGGATGCGGCGAGCGCGGCGGCGGCACTGCTGACGAGGAGCGTCTTGATCATGGGAATGCCTTCCGGTCCGAGGGACCCGGCCCGCCCGAACCGTTCGGTCCGGGGGCCGGGGGCTCACCCGGAGGCATACACGAGCAGGCCGCCCGCAGGTCACGAGGACGCGCCCGTAGGCGGGCCTGCGGCGACCCGACGGGTGACACGGGGTGCGGCCGGTTGGTCGAGGGAGTGGGGGAGGCCGAGGGCGGGTCGGGGCGGCGCCGGGGGATGCGGAAGGGGCGCCCGGACGGGGGTTAGCCCCCCGCGGGGGCGGGCGGTAGCAGGATCGCGGCGGGTGAGCGCATCCGGACAAGGTGGGCAAGGCGCAGATCGCGGCAGGTTTCTGATCAATCCCCAGGAGTTGGCACATGCGTGAGCAGGCACGACAGACGTGGAGTCCGGCAGGTCGGCGCAGTGGCGCGTGGCGCGGAGGGTGGCGCCGCGGCGCGGTGGCCGCGGGGGCGGCGATGGCGGTGGCCGTGGGTGTGCCGGCGGTGGCCGGAGCGGCGCCGGCCGCCGCGTTCGCCCAGTCGGGCTCCGCCTCCCACGCACCCGCGCACGTCGGTCCGGATGCCGTCCGGCAGGGACTGCGGGAGCTCGTGCGTGCGGACGGCGTGCCCGCCGCGCTGGCGAGCGTCAGGGGACGCGACGGCCGCGACGGCCGCGTCGGGCCCACCCGTACGTACACGGCCGGTGTCGGGGACCTGGCCACCGGCGCGGGCGTGCCCCGGGACGGCCAGGTGCGGATCGGCAGCAACACCAAGACGTTCACGGCGGTGCTCGTCCTGCAACTCGTCGGCGAGGGCAGGATCGACCTCGACGCCAACGTCGACACGTACCTGCCGGGCCTGGTCCGGGGCGACGGCATCGACGGCCGCCGCATCTCCGTCCGCGAGCTCCTCCAGCACACCAGCGGGCTGCCCAACTACGTCAAGTACCTGGGCGACGAGGTGCGGTACTACTCCCCGCGCCAACTGCTCGACATCGCCCTGCGGCAGAAGGCCACCGCCGACCCCGGCGAGAAGTGGGAGTACAGCAACACCAACTACGTACTCGCCGGGCTGATCGTCGAGGAGGTCACCCGCCGCCCCTTCGCGGAGGAGCTGGAGCGACGGATCATCAAGCCCCTCGGGCTGCGCCACACCTATTTCCCCGCCCCCGGCGAGCTGACGATCCGGGAGGCCCACCCCAAGGGCTACTACCAGGAGGCGGCGGGCGCGCCCCTGCGCGACGGCACGGAGCTGGACCCCTCGTGGGGTTGGGCGGCGGGCCAGATGGTCTCCACCAACTCCGACCTCAACCGGTTCTTCGGGGCGCTCCTTTCTCCCGGCCGCCTCCTCCCGGCGGCCCAGCTCGCCGAGATGCGCACCACCGTCCCGGCCGGAGCCCCCTTCGCGCCCGGCACCGGCTACGGCCTGGGGCTCGTGAGCACGCCGCTGTCGTCGTGCCGGGGCGTCTACTGGGGCCACGGCGGCAGTACGACCGGGTACGAGACCCGCGGCGGCGCCACCGACGACGGCCGCGCCGTCAACATCGCCGTCACCACCCAGCCGTCCGACCCGGCGGTCATGAAGCACGTCGACGAGCTCGTGGACAGCGCCCTCTGCCGCGGGCGCTGACCCGCGGCAGACCGCTACCGCGCGAGCGGGAGGGCGATGTCGACGGCCGGTGCGGTGGGCGTGGAGGCGGGGGGCCACGGGGTGAAGTAGATCTCGCGGGGGGCCGCGGACGGGGTGCGGTGGTGGGTTCTGGCCCATCTGTAGAGCGCGTCGTAGGCGGAGATGATCTGCGGGTATTCGGCCTGGGCGCGGGTGATGCGGGTGCACGCCTGGGTGTGGGCCGGTTCGGTGCGGGTGGGGGCCGGGACCTCGGACGCGCGGGCCGGATCGATCGGCAGGCACATCTCCACCGGGCCGTCGCCGTCCTCGTCGACCTGGCCGTGGTAGACGACGTACGGGTGTCCGTACGGGCCGCCGTGCGCGTCGGCCACCGCGGACAGCCGGTCCCAGGCGGTCCGGATCCAGTCCGTGAGCTCCTCCGGGGTGACGTGGCGCCGGTCCGTCAGCACCAAGTGCTCGGGCACCTCGCGCAGTTCGATCTCGTACATGTCCAGGATCCCTTCGCCTTCGCCGTCCGGCAGTGCGTCGGCTTCCGTGGTGCCCGTGGCTTCCTCCATGCCCGGCATCGTGAGGCCTGACCCAAGGGGAAGGTCAAACGCCGGGACCCTGGACAACCCGCTTCCCGGTACCCGGACCGTGCCCCGGCTACAAGATCGCGACCGGGGCGACCGGGGTGCCGGTGCCGCCCACGAAGGGTTCGGGCATGGCGGAGAGGAAGAAGCTGTAGCGGGAAACTTCTGCACAGGCTGTGGACAAGTTTTCCAGGTTCCAGTTCTGGCCCTGGTGCATGCCCATTTCGACCAGGTCGAGGGCGTGGACCGGCAGCCACAGATTGTCGATCTCCGGCGGGAAGATCTCAAACGTGAGCGTGTCGTTGGCGACGGCGGCCACGTCGCGGGCGTGGAACCACTGCGGCGTGTGGACCGACAGGCCGGGGGACGGGAAGCCGTAGCCGTGCCTGTCGCCCGCCAGGTAGACCTGGATCTGGCCGGTGCGGACCAGCACGATGTCGCCCGCGCGGACGGTCACCCCGCCGAACTCCTCCGCCTCCGCCAGGTCCGCCGGGGTCACCGCGTGACCGCCGGGCAGCCGGTCCACGCCCTTGGCGCGGGCCACGTCCAGCAGGACCCCGCGCGAGACGATCGGGGTGGCCTTGTCGATGCCGCTGTACCGGGCGCGGGCGTGCGGGGTGATGGAGGCGGCCGGGCGGCCGTTGTAGATCTTCCCCGAGTGGGAGGCGTGGGTGAGGGCGTCCCAGTGGGTCGCGGCCTGGAGGCCCATGGTCACGGCGTCGTCGCTGCAGGCCACCGTGCCCGGACCGAAGAGCTCCTGGTTGATCTGCACCATGGTGTGGAGCGGGTTGACCCGGCCGGGGATCATGCCGACCTGCACCCCGTCCTCCTTGAGGGGGAGCGCGAGCGGGACCCGGCGGCCGGTACGGACCTCCGCGGCGGCGGCCCGTACCACCTCGGCGGTGATCAGGTTGAGCGTGCCGATCTCGTCGTCAGCGCCCCAACGGCCCCAGTTGTTCACGCGCTTGGCCATCTCGTGGAACTCCGCCGGCAGTGACATGAGACCTCCTGAGGTCTTGTGCTCTCGGACCCGATGGGCTCTAGAATCTAACGGTCCGTCAGAAACTGCGGGAAGGGGTCGGACGTGGGGAACGTCGGGAACGAGAGGACCGTGGGGACCGCGAGTACCGCGAGGACCGCCGGCGCCGCGGGGAACTTCTTGGCCGGCAAGGTCGTGGCCGTCACCGGCGCGGGGCGGGGCATCGGCCGGGCCGTCGCGCTCGCCGCCGCGGCCGAGGGCGCCAGGGTCGTCGTCAACGACTACGGCGTCTCGATCGAAGGCGGCGAGCCGACGAGCGAGATCGCCGAATCGGTGGTCAAGGAGATCGTCGCGGCGGGCGGCGAGGCCGTCGCCGTCGCGGACGACATCTCCACCATGGCCGGCGGCCAACGCATCGTCGACGCGGCACTGGCCAACTTCGGGCGCATCGACGGAGTCGTGTGCGTCGCCGGGATCCTGCGCGAGCGGATGCTCTTCAACATGTCCGAGGAGGAGTGGGACCCCGTCGTCGCCACCCACCTCAAGGGCACCTTCACCGTCTTCCGGGCCGCCTCGGCCGTGATGCGCAAGCAGGGCGGCGGCACGCTCATCGGCTTCACGAGCGGCAACCACCAGGGCTCCGTCGCCCAGGCCAACTACAGCGCGGCCAAGGGCGGGATCATCTCGCTGGTGCGCAGCGCGGCACTCGGCCTGCACAAGTACGGGGTGACGGCCAACGCCGTCGCGCCGGTCGCGCGGACCCGGATGTCGGCGAACGTGCCCATGGAGCTCAAGGAGATCGGCGAGCCCGAGGACGTGGCCGCGCTCGTCACGTACCTGCTCAGCGACCGGGCCAAGGGCGTCGACGGCGAGCGGATCACCGGGCAGGTCTACACGATCGCCGGCCCCAAGATCGCCGTCTGGGCGCAGCCGCGCGAGCTGCGCGCCGGGTACGCGGAGGGGGCGTGGACGCCCGAGAAGATCGCGGACTTCCTGCCGGGGACCGTCGGGACCGACCCGATGCCGATGCTCGTCCAGCTGGAGGCGATGGCCAAGGCAGCGGCCGCGAAGGAGCGCCCGAACGAACGCCCGAACGAACGTCCAGGCGCGTAGGCGGCGGAGCGGGACGGCCGCCCGGAGCGCGCCGACCCGGCGGGACCGTCAGGACGGCGGCTCGTGGTCAGGAACGTCGGCTCGTGGTGGGGAGTGGGAGGGCGCGTGGACTTCGGGTTTGGGGCGGCGGACGACGAGTTCCGGGCGGTGGCGCGGGAGTGGCTTGAGGAACACCTGACCGGCCCGTACGCGGCGGCCGCGGGCCTCGGAGGGCCCGGCAGCGAACACGAGGGCGTCGCCGAGCGGCGGGCGTGGGAGCGCGAACTGGGGCGGGGCGGCTGGATCGGGCTGGGCTGGCAGGCGCCGGAGGGCGCGTACGGGCAGCGCGCCGGCACGCTCACCCAGCAGGTGGTCTGGGCCGAGGAGTACGCGCGGCTGCGCGCGCCCGGCCGGGTCGGGCACATCGGCGAGAACCTCCTCGCGCCCACCCTCCTCGCGTACGGCACCCAGGAGCAGCGCGACCGCTTCCTGCCGGGCATCGCGCGCGGCGAGGAGCTGTGGTGCCAGGGCTACAGCGAACCGGGCGCGGGCTCGGACCTGGCGGGGATACGGACGGTCGGGGTGCGGGAGGTGGGGAGGGCCGGGTCTGGTTCCGGGTGCCGTTACCGCGTGACCGGGCAGAAGATCTGGACCTCGTTGGCGCGGGACGCCGACTGGTGTTTCGTCCTCGCCCGGACCGAGCCCGGCTCGCGCCGGCACCACGGGCTGTCGTTCCTGCTGGTCCCCATGGACCAGCCCGGCGGCCGGGTCGACGTGCGGCCGATCCGGCAGATGTCGGGGACGAGCGAGTTCAACGAGGTCTTCTTCGACGGGGCGGTGGCGCAGGAGGCCGTCGGCGGGGAGGGCAACGGCTGGGCGGTGGCGATGGGGCTGCTCGCACTGGAGCGGGGCGTGTCCACGCTGGTCCAGCAGATCGGGTTCGCGGCGGAGCTGGAGCGTGTCGTGGAGAGCTTCGTGCGGTCTGCGACTCCGACTCCGACTCCGACCCCGTCTGGGTCCATGTTGCCGTCCGCGTCCCCGTCCCAGTCCCCGTCTGCGCAGGGCGGGGATCCCGTGTTGCGGGCCCGGCTCGTGCGGCAGTGGGCGGAGTTGCAGACCATGCGGTGGAACGCGCTGCGTACGTTGGGCGGGGCCGGCTCGGAGGGGGCGGGCGGGGCCGGTTCTGGTGCGGCTTCCCGTTCCCACGCCGAGGACCCCGGCGCGCCGAGCGTGGCGAAGCTGCTGTGGGGCGGGTGGCACCGGCGGCTCGGGGAACTGGCGGTGGAGGTCCGGGGCGCGGCCGCGGCCGCCGGCGGGCGGGACTGGGCGCCCGGGCTGCCGTACGAGCTCGGGCTCGACGAGGCACAGCGGCTGTTCCTGTTCACCCGGGCCGACACCATCTACGGCGGTTCGGACGAGATCCAGCGCAACATCATCGCCGAGCGGGTGCTCGGCCTCCCTAAGGAGTCGCGGTGAGAGGCGTCGTATTCGACGGCAAGCAGGCCCAGGTGGTCGACGATCTGGAGATCCGCGAGCCGGGACCGGGTGAGGTGCTGGTCGCGATCGCCGCGGCCGGGCTGTGCCACAGCGACCTTTCGGTGATCGACGGGACGATCCCGTTCCCGCCGCCGGTGGTGCTGGGGCACGAGGGTGCCGGTGTGGTGGAGGCCGTGGGGGCGGGTGTGGCGCATGTGGCCCCCGGGGATCACGTGGCGCTGTCCACGCTCGCCAACTGCGGGGCGTGCGGGGAGTGCGACCGGGGGCGGCCGACGATGTGCCGGAAGGCCATCGGGATGCCGGGGCAGCCGTTCTCCCGGGGCGGGAAGCCGCTGTTCCAGTTCGCGTCGAACTCGGCCTTCGCGGAGAAGACCATCGTCAAGGCCGTGCAGGCGGTGAAGATACCCGCGGACATCCCGTTCACGAGCGCCGCGCTGATCGGCTGCGGAGTGCTGACGGGCGTGGGCGCCGTACTGAACCGGGCCAAGGTCGACCGCGGCGAGTCGGTGGTCGTCATCGGGACCGGCGGAATCGGGCTGAACGTCCTCCAGGGCGCGCGGATCGCGGGCGCCACCCGGATCGTGGCCGTGGACGCGAACCCGGCGAAGGAGGGCGTGGCCCGGCAGTTCGGGGCCACGCACTTCGTCGACGCGTCGGCCGTGCCGGACACGGTGGCGGCCGTGAAGGAGATCCTGCCGGGCGGGGCGGACCACGCGTTCGAGTGCGTGGGGAACGTGAAGCTGATCCGGCAGGCGATCGACCTGCTGGACCGGCACGGGCAGGCGGTGCTGCTGGGCGTGCCGGGCTTCACGGAGGAGGCGTCGTTCCTCGTGTCGTCCATGTACCTGGACAAGTCGATCCTCGGCTGCCGGTACGGGTCCTCACGGCCGCAGCGGGACATCGCGCTGTACGCGGAGCTGTACCGGGAGGGGAAGCTGCTCCTGGACGAGCTGGTGACGGAGACCTACCCGGTGGAGGACTTCGCGAAGGCGGCCGACGACGCGCACCAGGGGCGGGTGGCCCGGGGGGTGCTGACGTTCTAGGGGGTGGGGGAGGGGGGCCGCCAGGGAGCCCGAGGGCTTGGCGGGCCCCCTCGCGCCCCCTGGCGGGCCCCTCGGCGGGTGCGGTGGGTGCTGGCTCGGGTCCGAGGCCCTAGGTCTGTTGGAAGCGCCCGAACGTGCCTCGGTGGAAGAGGAGGGGCGCGCCCTCGCCGGCGGCGCCCATGGCCTCTACGCGGCCTACGACGATGAGGTGGTCGCCGCCCGTGTGGACGGCGTGGATGCGGCAGTCGATCCAGGCCGGGACCGCGGCGAGCTGTGGTGAGCCGGTGACCGGGGCCGGGGTGTAGGACACCCCGGCGAACTTGTCGGCCCCGCTCACGGCGAACGAACGGCACAACTCGCCCTGTTCGGCGCCGAGGATGTTGACGCAGAAGACGCCTGCGCGGGCGATCCGCGGCCAGGTGGTCGAGGTGCGGGCGACCATGAAGGTCACCAGGGGCGGGGCGAGGGAGAGCGAGGCGAAGGACTGGCAGGCGAAGCCGGCGGGGCCGGCGGGGCCGGCGGGGTCGGCGGGGCCTGCGGGGCCGGGGTCGGCGGCGTCGGGGTCGGCGTCGGGAGCGGGGGCGGTGATGATGGTGACGCCGCTCGCGAAGTTGCCGAGGACGGCGCGGAATTCGGCCGGTGAGACCGGCGCGCGTTCGTCTTCGCCCACGGCCCGGAGGTCGGGGCGCGGCAGCGCTTCCACGGGCCCCGCGGAGGTCGGGGAGCCGACTGACCTGAGGTATCGGACGACGGTGGCCGCCATCCCTGCGTGTCCCATCACACGGGCATTGAAGCTGACGGAGCGTCAGATTGGAAGGGGGCGGGGTGGGGGCGGGGTTGGTCGTGGGGGCGGGGGCGGGGGTTGTCGGCGGGCGGGGTTGTGAAGGTTCCGGTGGCTGCCCGCCAGTCCAGTGTCCGTCCGGGTCGGGTCGTGGCGTCAAGGGCGCTCCCTTCGGTCGCGTCGCTTCGCGATGACCCTTCGGGCCACCCTTGACACCACGCCCCGCCCCGGAAGGCCCCAGGCCTTGCGACCACCCCCCGGGGGGGAGGAAGCGGCATGGGGACGAGCAGCCGATCGACTCCCTTCCGGATAGGCGCGCGGCATTGCCGCCGGGCCCCGCCCTCCGGGCGAAAGACCCGCCCCAGATCGCTACGCGCTCCACCCGTCTCGGCGACAGCCGGCCCGTCTGTGCCCGGACATAGGCACGCACCGGATCGCGGGCCGACCACCCGTCTCGGCGACAGCCGGCCCGTCCGTGCCTGGACATAGGCACGCGTCGGATGGCTGGTTCGACCACCCGGCTTGGCGGGAGCCGGACCGTCTGAGGCTCAGGCCCCTGACCTGGGGTTTTGTGGAGGGTGGAAGGCTCTGGGCGAGGAGGGTGGGGATCTCGGAAACGAATCGTGTCTCAGCCGCTCACCGGCCCTGATTCGAGGCTCAGCGCCCCCGGAAAAGACGCTTTCGGAGGCGAATCCGTGCCGGAAGACGGTCTCGCCACGATCCCTTGCAGGCAGGCAGGCAGGCAGGCAGGCAGACAGACGAGATAGGCAAGGCAAGCCAGATCAGCAGGATCTGGGCCCCCGCGAACATCATTGGAGTCGCCCAGCCACTGACGGTCCGGCTGCCGCCGGACAAGTGCGACTGTGCAGCGAATTGGTGCGTGCTTATGTCCAGGCGCGGACGGTCCGGCTGCCGCCGAGACGAGTGGTGGGAGTAGCGATCTGATGCGGGTCCTTCGCCCGGAGGGCGGGCCCAGCCGGTACCCCGCGCGCCTATCCACAAGGGAGTCGAAGGGTGGGCCGTCCCCCATGCCGCTTCTTCCCCCGGGGGGTGGTCGCAAGGCCTGGGGCCTTCCGGGGCGGGGCGTGGTGTCAAGGGTGGCCCGAAGGGTCATCGCGCAGCGACGCGACCGAAGGGAGCGCCCTTGACGCCACGACCCGACCCGGACGGACACTGGACTGGCGGGCAGCCACCGGAACCTTCACAACCCCGCCCGCCGACAACCCCCGCCCCCGCCCCCGCCCCCACGACCAACCCCGCCCCCACCGACAGCGAACCCGCGCGGCCCGCACCCGTACCACTGGCCGCACCCGTACCACTGCCCCAGCCGCCGCCCCCGCCGAGTGCAGGGGACCCCCTAAAGGCCGAGGTATTTCGGGGGGCGGCGGTCGCGGAAGGCCGCCAGGCCCTCGGCGGCGTCGGTGGTGGCCATGTTGAGTTCGACGGCGGCGGCCTCGGCGGCGAGGGCGGCGGCGCGGTCGGTGGAGAGGGACGCGTTGACGAGGGCCTTGGTGAGGGCGAGGGCTCGGGTCGGGCCCTGGGCGAGGCGTTCGGCCCAGGCGCGGGCCGTGTCGGTGAGGGCGTCGTCCGGGACGACGCGGTTGACCAGGCCCATGGCGAGGGCGTCCGCCGCCGGCACCGCGTCGCCGAAGAACATCAGTTCCTTGGTTCTGTGGGGGCCGATCAGGCGGGGGAGGAGGTAGGCGCCGCCGCCGTCGGGGATCAGGCCGCGGCGGACGAAGACCTCGATGAACCTCGCGGACTCCGCGGCGAGGACCAGGTCGCAGGCGAGGGCCAGGTGTGCGCCGAGGCCGGCGGCGGTGCCGTTGACCGCGGCGATCACCGGTTTCTCGCAGTCGAGGACCGCGGTGATCAGGCGCTGGGCGCCCTGGCGGATCATGCGGGACACGTCGCCCGTGATGCGGTCGCCGGTGCCGGAGGAGGTCGAGCCGCGCAGGTCGGCGCCGGTGCAGAAGCCTTTGCCGGTGGCGGTCAGGACGACCGCGCGGACGGCGGGGTCGGCGCTCGCCTCGGCGAGCAGTGCGATGACGCGTTCGCGCTGCTCCCAGGTGACCGCGTTCATCGCCTCGGGGCGGTTGAGGGTGATCCACGAGACGGAGTTCGTGGTGTGGTGCCGGACTTCGTCCGGGGTGCTCGGGACGTCCTTCACGGTGCGCTCCGTTCAGCGGCAGATGGCGAGCGCGTCGAGGGCGACCGCGCCCTGGCCGCGGGGGAGGACCATCAGGGGGTTGATGTCGAGTTCGGAGAGGGAGCCGTCGAGTTCCAGGGCCATGCGCTGGATGCGCAGGACGACCTCGACGAGCGCGTCGACGTCGGCGGGCGGGGCGCCCCGTACGCCTTCCAGGAGGGCGTGGCCGCGGAGTTCGGTGAGCATCGCGCGGGCCTGGTTCTCGCCGAAGGGCGGGACGCGGACCGCGGCGTCGTGCAGGACCTCGACGAGGACACCGCCGAGACCGACGGTGACGGTCGGGCCGAACAGCGGGTCCTGGGTGACGCCGACGACCATCTCCACGCCGCGCTCGACCATCTGGCAGACGAGGATGCCGTCGAGGGGGACGTTCTCGAAGCGGGCGATGTCGGTGAGTTCGCGGTACGCGTCGCGGATCTGGCTGGCGGAGGTCAGGCCCACTTTCACCAGGCCGAGTTCCGTCTTGTGGGCGAGCTGCGGGCCGGACGCCTTCATGACCACGGGGTAGCCGATCAGGCCGGCGGCGCGGACCGCGGCGGCGGCGCTGGTGACGAGCTGCTCGCGCGGGACCCGGATGCCGTACGCGCGCAACAGCTGCTTGGCGGCGTGCTCGCTGAGCTGCTGGCCGGGCCGCATCAGGGCCTGCGCCTTGCGGTACGAGGGGGAGGGCGTGCGGGGTGCGTCGTCGAAGGGGGAGCGGTACTGGGTAGTGAAGCGGTGGTGGTCGAGGTACGCGCGGACGGCGGTGATGCAGTTGCCGAAGGTGCGGAACGTCGCGACGCGGGAGGAGCCGAGGAGGGTGGTGCGGTAGGCGTCCTCGGTGCCGACCGGGGAGCCCCACACGACGCAGATCAGCTTGTCGGTGGCCTCGGCGGCGTCCACGAGGTCCTGGGCCAGCTTGTCGCTCATCGGGGGGAACGGGCCGGTGATCGGGCAGATCAGCACGCCGACCGAGGGGTCCGCGAGGATCGCGTCGATGATCTTGCGGCCGCGCCAGTCGCCGACCGGGTGGCCGCCGTTGTCGACCGGGTTGGCGACGTTGAGGTACGGGGGGATCCACTCGTGGAGTTCCTGCTGCTTGGCCTCGGAGAGGGTGGGCAGCACCAGGCCGGCCTCGGTGGCCAGGTCGGAGAAGTGGGCGCCGGTGCCGCCGGATATGGAGTAGACGACCACGCCTTCGGCCTGCGGGGTGCGGGCGCGGGCGAGGAGGGCCGCGGTGTCCTGGAGTTCGTCCAGGCCGTCGACGCGGATCACGCCGAACTGCCGCATGGCGGCGTCGACGACCGTGTCCGCGCCGGTGAGCTTGCCGGTGTGGGAGGCGGCCATCCGGGCGCCGGTCTCGGTGCGGCCCACCTTGACGGCGACGACCGGGACGCCCTTGCGGGCGGCGTGGTCGGCGGCGAGGAGGAAGGACCGGCCGTCCTTGAGGCCCTCGACGTAGCAGGCGATCGCCCCGATCTCCGGCTGGTCGGCGAAGTACGAGATGAAGTCGGAGGTTTCGAGGTCGGCCTCGTTGCCGGTGGGCGCCCAGTGGGAGAGGCGGATGCCGATCTCCTGGAGGGTGTACACGGGCCGCCCCTGATGGCCGGACTGGGTGATCAGGGCGATCGCCGGGCCGTCGAGGTCCTCGCGGAACGCCTCGAAGGCGTTGAGGTTGGTGTTCGGGCCCAGCAGGCGCAGGCCGGAACGCTGCACGGCGGTCGCCAGGCGGGCCTGGGCGGCGGCGCCCTCTTCGCCGGTCTCGGCGAAGCCCGAGGCGAACGCCACCGCGAATTTGATCTTGGTGTCGGCGAGCTGCTCGATCACCGGGAGCGGGTCCGAGACGAGGAGGACGGCGAGGTCCACGTCCTCGGGGAGGTCCGTGACGGAGGCGGCGCAGGGCAGCCCGAAGACGGTCTCCCGGGTGGGGTGCACGGGGTGCAGGCGGGCGCCGACGCGTTCGGCCCAGGCCATCAGCTGGCGCGTGATCCCGGTATTGGGTCTGCCGTCGGCGTCGGAGGCGCCGATGACGGCCACCGACTCGGGCCGGAAGAAGCGGTCCAGGTCGGGCACGTCGGCGTGCAGCGGCCGGCCGCTGACGTCGAG
Organism: Streptomyces sp. NBC_00239; assembly: GCF_036194065.1. NCBI lineage: Bacteria > Bacillati > Actinomycetota > Actinomycetes > Kitasatosporales > Streptomycetaceae > Streptomyces > Streptomyces sp. NBC_00239. Next base: position 4,669,599 of record NZ_CP108095.1, read on the forward strand.
GTCGGTGTCCCGGCCGGCCGAAGGGTCGGCCGTGGAGTGGACCGCCATGCGCGGGTGCTCCCCGCAGGCCTCGACGCGTGCGCGGAAGTCGGTGGTGAGGGTGCCGTGAGTAGATCCAAGCATCGTTCCGCCCGCTCCTGCTCGATGAACTCGGTAAACTGACGCGTAGTCAGATTACTCAACTGACGTTGTGTCAGGAACAGTGCGGACGGAACGAGCTGAGATCGAGCCGGGCCGGAAGCGCGCCGGACCGCCGCCCCCGACCTTCCCTCGGGGGCGGCGGCCCGGCGCCGGTCGGCCGGTCAGAGGCCGAGCGCCTCCGCGGCCAGCGCGGTGCCGCGGACGCGGGCGTCGATCTTGGCGAACGCCACCTCGCGGGAGGTGGACGCGTCGTCGGCGAACGGCGAGAAGCCGCAGTCGTCGCAGGTGCCGAGCCGGTCCACCGGAATGTGCCGGGCCGCGGCCAGTACCCGGTCGCGGACCTCCTCCGGCGTCTCCACGCGGGGGTCGATGGGGTCGGTCACGCCGACGAACACCCGTGCGTTCGCCGGCAGGTGCTGGGCGATGACGGCCAGGACGCGGTCCGGGTCCGCCTCGCTGGCGAGCTGCACGTAGAAGTTGCCGGCCTTCAGCTCGAAGAGCTTCGGGAGAAGCTCGGCGTAGTCCACGTCGGCGCTGTGGGTGGAGTCCTGGTCGCCGCCGGGGCAGGTGTGGACGCCGATCCGGGCCCGCTCGGCCTCGGTGAAGCGGCCCAGCACCTCGTTGTTGAGGGCGATGAACTGGTCGAGCACCCCGCCGCTCGGGTCCAGCTTCAGGGACAGCCGGCCTTCGGTGAAGTCGAGCTGCACGGAGTGCGCGCCCGCGTCGAGGCACTCGCGGATGTCGGCCTCGGCCTCGTCGGCGAGGTCCGCGAGGAACTGCTCGCGGGAGTACCCGGCGATCGGGGTGGCCGGGTAGAGCAGGCTGAGGGCGGACGGCGCGATCACGGCCTGCTTGACCGGCAGGTCCGCCTGCCGCTGGGCGTCGCGCAGGTAGCTCACGGCGCGGGTCGCGTAGCGGAACGGGCCCTCGGTCAGCGCCGGCAGCTGCCGGGTGTGGCCGTCGGCGAAGGGGATGACCGCCCCGTCCGGGCTGAGCCCGGTCAGGCCCGCGAGCGGGTACGTGGCGAAGCTCGGCTTGGCCTGCTCGCCGTCCACCAGGACGGGGCAGCCCAGCTTCGCCAGCTGGGCCAGGGTGTCGGCGGTGGCCTGCGCCTGGAGCGCAGTCAACTCGCCGTCGGAAAGCCGTCCTTCGGCCTGGAGGGCCAGGGCCTGCTGGAGTGAGGCGGGGCGCGGAATGCTGCCGATGGGCTCGGTGGGGATGCTCATGGCCGGACCCTAGGTAAGCGCCGAATCGGCGGGCAAGGCTGCGATGGAGCGACGTCGGCCGGGGTGTGGCGGGTGTGGGGGTGGTGGGGCGTGCGGGGGGACTCCGTCGGTGCAGGTCAGAGGGGGTGGGTGGAGTGCGGAGGGGGCTGCGTGGCGGGTGGGCGTGCGCGGTGTGAACGGCGGGGATCGGCCGGATACTTCGCCAAAATCAGGCGTATCCCTGCGCGGGGGCGGCTGCACCTGCTATAGCCGCCCGAGGCTGGATGCGGCCGTCGGGGTCAGCCGCTGAGGGATTTGGCTATGCGGCGGGCGTCCAGGGCCATTTCGCGGAAGTTGCCGCTGATGGGGTTGGTGAAGCCGGTGAAGTAGAGACCGGGCGCCCCCGGCACGGTGTGGGCTCCGTGGGCCCGCGGGTGCCCGCGTTCGTCGAGTACGCCGAGGTGGCCGAGGAGGCCTTCGAGGGAGCGCCGGTAGCCGGTCGCGGCGAGGACCGCGTCCGGCGTGATGCGGCTGCCGTCGGCGAGTACGACCTCGGCGCCGTCGAAGGACTCGACCGCGGCCACCGGTTCGACCTTGCCGGTACGGACCGCGTCGATCAGGCCGACGTCCTGGACCGGGATCGCGCCCTCCTTGACCCGGCTGTACAGGCCGGTGTCCGGGCGGGGCAGGCCGTGAGCAGAGAGGTCCGGCACGGACAGCCGGGCGACGATCCGGCCGAGCCGGTCCACGAGCGGCACGGGCAGCCGGCGGACCAGGATGCCGGTGCGCTGGGCGGGCCAGCCGGCGGTGGCGCGGCGCACGATGTGCGGGGTGGTGCGGACGGCGAGGCGGACCCGGGCGGCGCCGCCCGCGGCGAGGTCGGCGGCTATCTCGGCGCCGGTGTTGCCCGCGCCGACCACGAGCACGTCGCGGCCCTCGTACGGGCCGGGGTTGCGGTAGCAGCTCGCGTGCCGGAGGTCGCCGGAGTACGTGTCGCGGCCGGGCCAGTCGGGCATCCGGGGGGTGTGGTTGTAGCCGGTGGCGACGATGACGGCGCGGGCGGCGAGCCGTCTTCCGCCGTCCGCGAGCAGCATCCAGCGGGCTCCCTCGACTCCCTCGGAGCCGCCGGGGCTGTCAGGGCTGCCGGCGTCGTCAGGGCTGCCGGAGCCGTCGGCGCCGGCGGCGCGTTCGACGCGGTGGACCTCGACGCCGGTGATGAGTTCGATCTCGTGGTGCTCGGCGTACTTCTCCAGGTAGCGGACCACGTTGTCGCGGGCGACCCAGCGGCCGAAGCGGCGGGGGATCCGGAGGCCGGGCAGGGCGGAGAGCCGGCGGGTGGTGTGCAGGCGCAGCCGGTCGTAGTGGCCGCGCCAGGAGGCGGCGACGTCCGGGGCCTTCTCGACGACGACGGCGCGGACGCCGTGCGCGCGCAGGGCGGCTGCCGCGGCGAGGCCGCCGGGCCCGGCGCCGATCACGTACACGGGAGGCGCGGCGGATCCGTCGGCGTCGCGTATGTGCGGGGTTCCCGTGGTTTCGGCCATGGAGGGTGAGCGTATCGGCACAGAGAGTTGATGGGTCTCGGTCAAGGCGGGATCCGGTTGCGAATCGATCACGAGCGCCCCCGCACCGCCGCCCGGGACACGCCCCGGGCGGCGGTGCGGGGGGTCCGGTCGGCGTCCGACCCCTTGCGCTGCCGCGGCGGATCCGCTGAACTGACGTACCGTCAGATCGTGGCGGTTGGGGTGGGAGGGTGGGTGCCTGATGCAGACCGTCTGGCTCAGTGGGGCCGAGTGGCTCGCCGTGCTCCGGATCGGCCTCGGCCTGTGGTGGCTGGAGAGCTGGCGGCACAAGGACAAGAAGGGCTGGTTCGAGCGCGGGACCGGCATCGCGTGGGCGGCGGACGTGGCCGGCAAGCACCGCTGGCCGTTCGTGAAGTCCGGCTTCGCGAAGATCGTGGAGCCGCGCCCGCGCCTGATGGCGTACGTCGTCGTGTACGCCGAACTCGCCCTGGGTCTCGGCCTGGTAGCCGGGTTCCTGACCCCGGTCGCCCTCGTCGGCGGCCTGCTGCTGAATCTGCTGTACCTGGTGCTGATGATCCACGACTGGGCCGAGCAGGGGCAGAACGCGATGATGGCGCTCATCTCGTTCGTCGCGCTCTTCGCCATGAGCTGGCAGGCCTGGTCCCTCGACCACACGATGGGACTCTTCCTTTGACTTCGGCTTCCGGCGGCCCCGCGGCGCGCTTCGACCTGCCCGAGGCGGACGCCTTCACGCGGACCTATTGGGAGGCCGCCGCCGCCGGGCGGCTGCTGGTGCGGCGCTGCGGCGGCTGCGGGCGGGCGCACCACTACCCGCGCGAGTTCTGCCCGTACTGCTGGAGCGAGGACGTGACCTGGGAGCGGGCGAGCGGCCGGGCGACCCTCTACACGTGGTCGGTGGTCCACCGCAACGACCTGCCGCCCTTCGGCGGGCGGGTGCCGTACGTGGCCGCCGTCGTGGACCTGGCGGAGGGCCCGCGGATGATGACCGAGCTGGTGGACTGCCCGGAGGGCGGGCCGGCGGTCGGGATGGAGCTGGTGGTGGCCTTCCGGACGGAAGGCACCGGGAACGCGGCGAACGCGGCGGACGGGGCGGACGTGGCGGACGGGGACGGCGGGGCCGGTGCGGCGATCGCCGTGCCCGTCTTCCGCCCGGCGTGAATCAGGGCCAGAGCAGCTCCCGCGCCCAGTGCTCGCCGTCGGCCGAGCGGGTGTAGCGCAGGCGGACGTGGCGGCGGGCCGGGTCGCCCTGGAAGAACTCCACCTCGCGCGGGTGCAGCACGTACCGGGTCCAGGTGGCGCTGACGGCGTCCGGTTCGGCGCCGGCCCGCTCCCAGGCGGCGTCGGCGGCCCGCGCGAGCTCCTCGGCGCTGCCCAGCACCTCGCTCTGGTGCCCGGTGAGGGCCGCCGCGAGCGCTCCGCGGGTGCGGGCGGCCAGGTCGGCCCGGCCCTCCTCCGCGGATCCGGCCGATACGGCCCCGCGGATACGGACCTGCCGGCCCACGGCGGGCCAGTAGAAGCCGAGCGCCGCGTCGGGGCGGGCGGCGAGCTGGCGGCCCTTGGCGCTGGTGGCGTGCGAGGCGAAGTGCCAGCCGCGGGCGTCGGCGTCGTGCAGCATCAGCGTCCGCAGGTCGGGTCGGCCGTCGGCGTCGGCGGTCGCGAGCGTCATGGTGTGCGGCTCGGGCTGTCCGGCCCGTACGGCGTCCAGGAACCAGGCGTGGAACAGTGCGACCGGGTCGGCGGTCGCGCTCCCGGGGTCGAAGCCGGGCAGCTCGGCGTCCCACACGCGCTGCGCGTGCAGGGCCTTGACGAAGTCTTCGTGAGTGGCGGTGGCCTCCATGCCGGCCACCCTAGCCCTGCGACCCTGCGACCCTGCGACCCTGCGACCGCGCGACCGCGCGACCCCGCCACCCTGCGACCTCGCCGATGCCCTGGGGCGCACCTCCAGCCTCGCCGACGCCCTGGGGCGCAATTCCCAGCCTCGCCGACGCCCTGAGGGGCAACATCCAGCCTCGCCGGCGTTTGAGGCGCGGGGTTTGGGGCGGAGCCCCAACGAACAACCCGGCTGGCGCCGGGCACCGGGCTCCGCCCGGACCCGCTCCTCAAGCGCCGGAGGGGCTGAAGAGTGCGACGGGGTCGCCGGGCTCCGCCCGGACCCGCTCCTCAAGCGCCGGAGGGGCTGAGGGGTGCGACGGGTTGCCGGGCTCCGCCCGGACCCGCGCCTCAAACGCCGGCGAGGCTGGGAATTGTCCGCCCAGCGGGGTTGGAGCCCGCCCGGCGGGGGCTGGGGGTGCCCGCCCGGCGAGGCTGCGTTGTCCGCCCAGCAGGGTCGGAGGGGTGCACGCCCTGCCGGGCGGGGGTTGTCCGCCCCGCGGGGGAAGCGCTCAGCCCCGCCCGAGGACGATCGTTGCCGAGGAGCAGAACCAGCCGCCCGTGCCCGAGGCGACGGCGACCTCGGGGAGGTGGCCGCCCCGTTTGCGGACCTGGCCGGCCCCCGCCTCGCCGCGCAGTTGACGGACCGCCTCGACGAGGAGGAACAGGCCGCGCATGCCGGGATGGCAGGCGGACAGGCCGCCGCCGTCCGTGTTGACGGGGAGTTCGCCGTCCCGCAGCAGTCGGCCCTTCTCGACGAAGGCACCGCCCTCGCCCTTCGGGCAGAACCCGAGGTCCTCCAGCGTCACCAGCGTCATGTACGTGAAGGCGTCGTAGATCTGGGCGAGGTCCACGTCCGCCGGGGTGAGGCCGGCGCGGGCGAAGGCGAGGCGGCCGGAGACGGCGGCGGGGGAGACCGTGAAGTCGTCCCATTCCGACATCGTGGTGTGCGAGACGGCGGTGCCGGAGCCCAGGATCCAGACCGGTTCCTTCGCGGTGTCCGGCACGTACTCCTCGGCGGCGAGCAGCACCGCGCAGCCGCCGTCCGAGCGGATGCAGCAGTGCAGCTTGGTGAAGGGGTCCGCGATCATGTCGCCGCCGAGGATCTCGTCCACCGTGATGGGCGTGCGGAACATCGCGTCCGGGTTGGTGGCGGCGTTCGCGCGGGCCTGTACGGCCACGGCGGCGAGCTGCTCCAGGGTGGTGCCGTACTCGTGCATGTGCCGGCGGGCCGCCATCGCGTACTTCGAGACGAGCGTGTGGCCGTACGGCACCTCGAACTGGAGGGGGCCGCGCGCGCCGAAGGAGAGGTTGGAGGTGCGGCGCCGGGCCTTGATGTCGGCGCGGGCCGTGGAGCCGTAGACCAGCAGGACGGCGTTGGCGTGGCCGGCGGCTATCGCGTCCGCGGCGTGGGCGGCCATGACCTCCCAGGTGGCGCCGCCGACCGCGGTCGAGTCCACCCAGGTGGGGCGCAGGCCCAGGTATTCGGCGACCTCCACCGGCGCGAGGGTGCCCAGGCCCGCGGAGGCGAGGCCGTCGACGACCGAGCGGTCCAGGCCGGAGTCGGCGAGGGCGCGGCGGGCGGCCTGGGCGTGCAGGGCGTACGGGGTGGCCTCGTCGACCCGTCCGCAGTCGGAGAGGGCGACGCCGACGACGGCGACCCTGCGCCGGCCGCCGGAGGTGTGGGTGGAGGGGGCAGCTGAAGGCATGAATCTGACGGTACATCAGATTGCCGTACCCGTACACGGAGCGTGGGGCGGGGGCGGGCGGGCCGGTCGAGGGGCGCATCGGGCCCGCCCCGGCTCTGTGCATCTGCTTCGGGGCGGCCTAACATGACGGCCCGTCAGATACGGGGAGGAGCCCGATGATGGATGCCGCCTTCACCGCGGAGCAGGACGAGATCCGCCGCACTCTGCGGGAACTGCTGGGCAAACGCTGCGGGCCGGACGCGGTCAAGGCCGCCGTGCGCACCGGCCCCGGCTACGACCAGGACCTCTGGCAGCAGCTCGCCGCGCAGCTCGGGCTGCCGGGACTGGCGATCCCCGAGGCGTACGGAGGGGTGGGCTGCGGTACCGCCGAGCTCGTCCTCGCCTGCGAGGAGACCGGCCGCAGCCTGTTGCCCGGGCCCCTGATCGGCACCTCCGTGCTCGCCGCGCCGCTCGTGGCGGCCCTCGGCACCGAGGCGCAGCGGGCCGCGCTGCTGCCTCGGATCGCCGACGGCAGCCTGACGGCCGCGCTGGCCGTGCCCGGCACCGCGCTGGCCACCGCCCTGGCCCTGACCGGCGACAACCGGCCCGGCGACTGGGCCGGCGACGGTCGTGCGGGCGGCATCCAGGCCCGCCGCGCGCCCGCCACCGGCAGCCCGGCGGACGGGAGCGGACCGGCGGACGGGAGTGTTGCGGCAGAGGGGAGCGGCGCGGCAGGCGCGCACGGTGCGGCGGACGCGCACAGCGGGGCGGACGTGCGCAGCCCGGCGGACGGGCCCGCGGCGGCGGACCGGCGTGGCGCCGGCGGCTGGCGGCTCTACGGGGAGGCCGCCCAGGTGCTCGACGGGCACAGCGCGGGTCTGCTCGTGGTCGCCGCCCATACGGGTGGCTTCGCGCGCAGCCGCACCCTGCTGTTCCTGGTGCACGCCGACGCCCCCGGGCTGGTCCGGACCCGGCAGGCCACCCTGGACGAGACCCGCGCGCAGGGCCGCGTACAGCTGCGGGACACCCCGGCGGAGCTGCTGGGGGAGGACACCGAGGCGGCCGCCGACACCGCCGACGTGTGCGGGGCGCTCGCCGCCACCGGCCGTGCAGCGGCCGCCGCGCTCGCCGCCGAGGCGGCCGGTGCGGCGGGCGCCGCGCTCGCGCGGACCGTGGAGTACGTCCAGGGTCGCGAGCAGTTCGGGCGGCCCGTCGGGTCCTTCCAGGCGGTCAAACACCGTCTCGCCGACCTGTACGTACAGCTCCAGGCGGCCCGCTCGGCGGCCTACTACGCGGCCTGGGACCCGGAGCAGGGCCCGCTGGCGCTGGCCCAGGCGCTGGAGGCGCTGCGCAGCACGGCCGCCGAGGCCGTCCAGCTGCACGGCGGGATCGGCTTCACGTGGGAGCACGAGGCGCACCTGTACTTCAAGCGGGCGGCGGCGGACGAGCTGCTGTTCGGGCCCGTGCACCGGCTGCGCGAGCACGCGGCGCAGCGGGCGGGCCTGTTCGCCGCCCCGGCCCCGGCCCCGGCCCCGGCCGGTCCCGTCACCCCCACCGGCCTCAGCAGCGCCCCCGGCCCCGCCGCCCCCCGTACGTCCCCGACCGATGCGAGCGAAGGAAGGGTGGCCGTCTGATGGCTCCCGGTGTCCGCCTGATGCAGAAGGTGTCCTCGACCCTGCTGTTCGCCAAGATCGCGCCGCACGTGATCCCGGCGATGGACCGTACGGTGCACAAGCTGACCCGGGGCAAGGTGATGCTGAGCGCGCAGATGCTGCCCGGGGTCATCCTGACCGCCAAGGGCGCCAAGAGCGGCCGGCCGCGCACCACCCCGCTCGCGTGCATGCCGGAGGAGGGGGCCGGGACCTGGCTGCTGATCGGCTCGAACTTCGGCCGTCCCGGGCATCCCGCCTGGACCGCGAACCTGCTGAAGAACCCCGACGCGGAGGTGAGTTGGCAGGGCCGGGACATCGCCGTGCGGGCCCGGCTGCTGGCCGGGGAGGAGCGCGCCGAGGCGTGGCGGGCGGTGCTGAAGTTCTGGCCGCCGTACGCCACGTACCAGGCGCGGATCGAGCGCGAGATCCGGTTGTTCCGTCTGGAGCGCCGCTGACCTTCCGCGGACGCACGGCGGCGGCGGACCCCCAAGTGGTCCGCCGCCGCGCAGACAGGATGTGCCGGGTGGTCGTCCGAGGACTCGCCCCCCGCGGACGCCCGGCTACTTGGTCGGCTTCTTGCCCGTGATGCCGAGGTGGACGAGGAGCGCCAGGTTGGGCTTGAGTTCCGTCTGCTTCACGCCCCAGGTCTGGAAGCCCTTCTGGTGCGAGGCCACGGCGGCGAGCATGGCGACGAGGGAGCCGGCCATCGCGGCGGGGCTGATGTCCTTGTCGAGCTTCCCCTTGGCCTGGAGTTCCTTCACCGACTCCGTGAGGGAGTTGGTGACGGAGTTCAGGATCTTCATGCGGATCTTGTAGAAGCGTTTGTCGCCTTCCGCCGCGCCGAGGTCGACCACGCGCAGGATCGCGTCGTTGGCCCGCCAGAAGTCCAGGAAGCCCTCGACCAGTTCCTCCGCGGCCTGCCAGCCGGCCTTGCCGACCCAGGAGCGGCCCTCGACGAGAGCCGTCAACTGGGCGCCTTCGGTGGCCATTTCCTCGGCGATCTCCAGTACCGCGCCCTCCACGTCGGGGAAGTACTGGTAGAAGGTCGCGGGGGAGGTGCCGGCCTTACGGGCGACGTCGATCACCTTGACGTCGCGGTATGGCGAGGAGCTGAGCATCTCGCTGAGGCAGTCGAGCAGCTTCTGCCGCGTCGCCTGTCCGCGCCGACCGGCCACGCGGCCGTCGACGGTGCGTACTTGTCCTGTCATGCCGTCAGCTTACCGACGGGTGATCGGCGCGCGATTCGGCCGCCTGCAAATGGGGTTACGGGCTCCGCGTACGGGGGCGCGAGCGGGTCCGTGCCTGGTCGCAGGCCTGCGCGCGGCCGCGGGCGTACGGGCGCCACCGGCGTCCGGCCGGTCCGGCGCGACGTCCATCCCGTCCGGCGCAACCTCCGGCCCGTCCGGCTTTTGAGAACCGGGGGTCCGGGGTGGAGCCCCGGGAAACGGCGAAAGGACGGGTGGGGGAACAGCCCCGCAGGGCCCGCCCCACCACCCGAACAGTCTTATCAACAGCCTGTGGACAACATCCGTGGTCGGAGGCCGGACGGCCCGCGCGGCCCGGGCATCGCAAGCCCGCCCGCCCCCCGCCACCGCCGGATCGCGCTGCGCGCCTGAACGCGGGGGCTTAGCTTGACAGCACGGCAGCGGCAGGACGCAACCGCCTCCGGCGGCAGGACGCAACCGCCCGCGGCGGCAGGACGCAACCGCCCACCGGGGACGCGACCGCCCGCCGGGGACGCAACCGCGCGCAAGGGAAGGAGCCGGACCTCATGGCCGCATTCGCAGAGGGCACGCCCTGCTGGGTCGATGCCGCGCTCCCCGACCTCGAGGCGGGCAAGAGGTTCTACGGTGAACTCTTCGAGTGGACGTTCTCGGAGCCCGCGGGCGCCGAGTACGGGCACTACACGCAGGCGTACAGCGAGGGCCGCAACGTGGCCGCGCTGGTCCCCAAGCCCGACGGCCGGATGCCCACCGTCTGGAACGTCTACCTCGCCTCGCACGACGTCCGCGCCACCGCGGCCCGCATCCGCGACGCCGGCGGCCAGGTGATCATGGATCCGATGCCGGTCGGCCCGTTCGGCACCTCCGCCATGGCCGCCGACCCCGGCGGCGCCGTCTTCGGCCTCTGGCAGCCCGGCACCCACCACGGCTTCGAGAGGCTGAACGCGCCCTTCTCGTACTGCTGGACCGAGGTCTACACCCGGGCCCGCGACGCGGTCGACACCTTCTACGCCCGCGTCTTCGGCTACGTACCCGAGGACCGCGACGACGCCGGCATCGACTACCGGGCCTGGTCCCCGCCCGGCACCGAACCCGGCTCCGACACCGCCATCGCCGGCCGCAGCGTGATCACCGGCGCTTTCCCCGCCGAGATGCCCGCGCACTTCCTCGTCTACTTCGCCGTACCCGACTGCGACACCTCCGTGGGCACCGTCCAGCGGCTCGGCGGCCGGGTCACCGCCCACCCCTTCGACACCCCGCACGGCCGGATCGCCGTCGTCAGCGACAACCAGGGCGCGTCCTTCGCGCTCCTCTCCGAACTCGACTAGTCAGTCCGAGAGTCGATCGCACAGCCGTCCGGGAACCGGCCGCGAGCCGCCCGCCGCGGTGCCCGACGCGGTGTCCGCTGAGGGGGGAGTGTCCGAGGTGTCCGGATCGCGGTGAGACACCCCGATCCGCCCCCGGGTTCGACCGGGGCGCCCCGGACCGACAGAATCAGGGTGCGCACCGCCATTCGGTGCCCAGTGGTGAGACGCTGCACGGGTTGGAGAAACGGGCCCTTCGACAGCCCGTACGGGGAGGTGGCAGGCGAGTGGTGGAGCAGCTGACGCAGCACGACCCGAGACGGATCGGCCCGTTCGAGGTGCTCGGCCGGCTCGGCGCCGGCGGCATGGGCCTGGTCTATCTCGCGCGCTCGGCGTCCGGCCGGCGGGTGGCGATCAAAACGGTGCGCACGGAGCTCGCCGAGGACCAGCTCTTCCGGGTCAGGTTCACCCGCGAGGTGGAGGCGGCGCGCGCGGTCAGCGGCTTCTACACCGCGGCCGTCGTGGACGCCGACCCGCGGGCCGCCGTGCCGTGGCTGGCCACCGCGTACGTACCGGCGCCCTCCCTGGAGGAGATCGTCAACGAGTGCGGGCCGATGCCCGTCCAGGCCGTACGGTGGCTCGCCGCGGGCATCGCCGAGGCCCTGCAGTCCATCCACGGCGCCGGCCTGGTCCACCGCGACCTCAAGCCGTCGAACGTCCTCGTCGTCGAGGACGGCCCGCGGGTCATCGACTTCGGCATCGCCAGCGGCGTCTCGAACACCCGGCTCACCATGACCAACGTGGCCGTCGGCACGCCCGCCTACATGTCCCCCGAACAGGCGAAGGACTCCCGCAGCGTCAAGGGCGCCAGCGACGTCTTCTCCCTCGGCTCCACGCTCGTCTTCGCCGCGACCGGACACCCGCCCTTCCACGGCGCGAACCCGGTCGAGACCGTCTTCATGCTGCTGCGCGAAGGCCCGAACCTGGAGGGCCTGCCCGACGACCTGCGGCCCCTCATCGAGTCCTGCATGCAGATGGACGCGGCACACCGGCCCACCCCGGCCGACCTGCAGGCCCAGCTCTCCCCGCACCTCTTCGACGCCGGCGACGACAGCGGCACCGCCTCGGCCTGGCTGCCCCCGCGGGCCACCGCCATGATCGAGCAGCGCCGCGCGGGGGGCTCGCGCACCCCGGCCCAGGCGGGTGCCGCACGCGGCCCCGGCCCCGGCGCCGGCCCCGGCGCGGGCGCCCCCACGCACCGCCGCAACAACAACGGCCGGCCGACCCCGCCGCGCGGTTCCGAGCCGTGGGCCGACCCGCGCACCGGGCAGGCCGCGCCGCCCATGCCGCCGCACCCGCCCGCCGGGCCCGTGCACGCCCAGCGTCCCGGGTCCGCCCCGACCGCCCCGCCCGGTGAGCCGGTCCGGCTGGCCGACGCGCCGGTGCCGATCGGTCCCGGCCCGCGGGCCGGCCGGTCCGCCGCCGTCGTCGAGGCCGGGGCCGTCGCGGCCACCGGCTGGATCCGCCCGCCCGGCGGCTCGGTGGCCGCCGCGCCGGCCCCGGTGTCCGTGCCGAGCCCCGGCCCGGCCCCGGACAGCGGCCGCTGGCGGCCGTGGCGGTTCCGGATGTCGAACGAGGTGTGGGGCACGCCCACCGTCGCCGGCGACCTGCTCTACGTCACCTCCTTCGAGGTGCACGCCCTGGACGTGGCCACCGGCCGCCGCCAGTTCAAGACCCGCGACGTCGCCTGGTCGATGGCGGTCGCCGACGGCCGCATCCACGCCTCCGACGGGCCCTCGCTGTACGCGCTGGACGCCACCGACGGCGGCGAGCGGTGGCGGCTCCAGACCGACGCCTGGGTGTACGCGCTCAAGGCCGACCGGGGCACGGTCGTCACCGCGACCCGCGGCGGCGGGGTGCAGGCCTGGGAGGCCGCGTCCGGCCAGAAGCTGTGGGAGACCACCGGCGCGCAGACGGACTTCGAGACCCCCGAGGCCGCCCCGGTCGTCCACGACGGATCCGTCTACATCTGGCAGGACGCCCGGCTGCGCTCCCTGGACGCCCGTACCGGCATCGAGCAGTGGTCGTACCCGGTGGGCGACGCGGCCTCCTGCGGGAACGTGCCGATCCGGGTGCTGCCGGCCCCCGACGGGAACACGTACGTCTCCGCCGGCACCCGGGTGCTGTCCGTGGACCGGGCCTCGGGCCGGGTCCGCTGGCACTTCGAGGCCCCCGCGGTGTTCCTCTGCCCGCCGGCCTTCGCGCCGGGGCCGGCGGTCGCCGGCGGGGGCGTGTACCTCGCCGACCACCTGGGCACGGTGTACGCGCTCGACGCCGCGACCGGCCGGGACCGGTGGCGGATCGCCACCGAGCCGCGCCAGTCGTCCGAACCGGTCGTGGTCGCCAACGGGAACGTGCACCTGGGCGCGGGCAGCGCGCTGTACACGCTGGACGCGGTGACCGGCACGCCGAAGTGGCGCTTCGCGGCGGGGGGCGAGATCACGGGGTCGCCCGCGGTCGCCGAGGGCCGGGTGCACTTCGGGTCGGCGGACCACTGCCTGTACACGCTGGACGCGGCGGGGGGCCAGCTGCGCTGGAAGCTCAAGACGGGCGGTGAGATCGCCGGCTCGCCGGTCGCCAAGGCGGGCGTCGTCTTCGCGTGCAGCAAGGACCGCTGCGTCTACGCCCTCGACGCAGCCAAGGGCACAGGCACCCGCACGACGTAACCCCCGCCCGTCTCAGCCCCTCCGACCCGGGCCCGGGCGGTGCCCGGCGACCCCGCGCACCCCTTCAGCCTCTCCGGCGTTTGAGGAGCGGGTCCGGGCAGGGCCCGGCGACCCCGCGCACCTTCAGCCCCTCCGGCGTTTGAGGAGCGGGTCCGGGCAGGGCCCGGCGACCCCGCGCACCTTCAGCCCCTCCGGCGCTTGAGGAGCGGGTCCGGGCGGAGCCCGGTGCCCGGCGTCAGCCGGGTGTCTTGGGGCTCCGCCCCAAACCCCGCGCCTCAAACGCCGGCGAGGCTGGGAATTGCCCGCTGGTAGCGCCCCCCAGGGCATGGGCGAGGCTGGAGGTTGCCCGCTGGTAGCGCCCCCAGGGCACGGGCGAGGCTGGAGGTTGCGGTTACGGCTTGTTCAGTGGGGGGCCCAGGGGTGGGCCGTGCGGAGGCGGGGGCGGGCCTTCGTCGGGGCCGTCCAGGGGCGCGCCGAGCGCGGGGCCATGCCCGGGCCACGGCTGCGGCATCGTCTGGGTCGGACCCTGCGGCTCGTCGGCCCAGCCACCACGGTCCGGCGGGACAGGCGCGCCCACCGGCGCGTACGGCACGGGCTCCGGCTCGCTCCGGGAGAGCCGGCCGCGCCGCCCCCGCCCGGTCATCACGACGGCCGCGAGCAGCAGCAGGACGCCGCCGAAGAACGCGTTCGCGACGCCCACGCCCAGGCCCGTACCCTCGCCGCCGACGCTGAGGCTGCCCGCCGCCTGCCCCTGCCGGACCATCCACAGCACGGTGAACCCGAGCACGATGACCCCGGCGGCGGCCATGAGGAAGCGCGAGCGCCGCAGGACGGCCAGCAGGGTGAGTACGGCGGCGACGACGAAGGGCAGCAGGATGGACGCCGCCAGGTTGGCCTTGTCCGCGGTGATCCCGCTGCCCGCGAACAGCTCTTCGATGCGGTAGTCGCGTCCGTGACGGCCGTCGTACCAGGCACGGAAGGGGCTCCAGACGGCGGCCGTCGCTCCCACGAGCCCCATCAGGGAGCCGAGTACGTTGCGGATCATGCTCGGCCTCCAGCAGTCGGGCTCTCGCTGACGACGCTACGCCCGGGCCACCCGCTCGGCACCTCGGGAGCACCCGCCCGCCACCGGCCGTCCCCCCGTCCCCCCCGTCCCCCCCCCGTCCCCCCCCGTCCCCCCCCGTCCCCCCCGCCCCCCGCCCCCGCCGCCGGGTCTGGCGCGGTGGCTGGATCCTGATAGCGTGCGCGGCGGTCCGATCCAGGGGGATCGGGGTCCGAGGGGGAGGTAAACGATGGTGCCTGGCCGAAATGTGAGGCTCGCTGCCGTACTCGTCGCGGTCGTGCTTGCGCTGACCGGGTTCTCGTCCGGGGGCAGCAAGGGCGGCGGCAGCAAGTCGGGCAGCGGCAAGAGCCGCAGCTCCAGCTCGGGCGGCCACGATTCTTCCGGCTCGGGCGGTGGCGGCTGCTCCAGCTCCAAGAAGAAGAACGGCACCCACAGCGACAGCGACTGGGACGACGACAACGGCGCGCAGACCGTCGCCGGCACCGGCGGCAGCGCCGGCACCGCCACGGCCGCCGCGACGGCCGCCGCGAGCGACCTCGTCACGGTCGAGATCGTGGACTGCGCGGGCCCGGCCGACCGCAGGTCCAAGGCCACCGGCAAGAAGCGCAAGCGCACCTCGTCCGGCTCCCCGGAGACGAACTCGACCCTGAAGGTCACGTCCACCTCGTCCGTGCGGCACACCTTCACCATCGAGGTCGACTTCATGGGCACCGACGCGAAGGCCGAGATCGACGACAACACCGGGCGGATCACCCTGGACCCCTACGAGACCAGGGAGATCCGCGTCCCGATGACCGCCGTCAAGCGCGCCAAGGACGTCAAGCGCTGCGAGATCGACGGCATCACGCTCGTCAGCTAGCCGCACCGCCCCCCGCCGCCCTCCGCCACCGCCCCCTGGCCACCGGCCTCCGCCCGTCGGCGGGCGGTCAGCGGGTGCGGACCTCAGTGGCGGTCGCGCGCCGGTCGGCGAAGAGCGCGGCCTGCCGGTCCGCCGGCAGGTTGCCCAGCGCGATCAGGTGCGGGGCGTGGGCCAGGGCCTGGGTGCGGGCCGCCTCCTTGGCCGACCACAGTGCGCGGACCGTGCCCTGGACGGCCGCCGCCGGGAAGCCGGCCATGGTCTCGGCGCACCGGACGGCCGCCGCCAGCTCCTCCCCGGGCGGGGTCAGCTCGGACACCAGCCCGATCTCGTGGGCGCGCCGCGCCGAGAGCCGTTCCGCCGTCCCCATCAGCGACATCCGGGCCACCTCGCCGAACGGCATCCGCATGGCCATGTAGATGGCCTCGTACGCGCTGACCATGCCGTATCCGGTGTGCGGGTCGAAGAAGGTGGCCGTGTCCGAGGCGATCAGGAACTCGGCCTCGCCCAGCAGGTAGAAGGCCCCGCCGCAGGCCATCCCGTTGACGGCGGCGACCACCGGCGTCCACAGGTCGTTGGCCTTCGGCCCGATCGCGATCAGCGGGTCGTCGATCGTGTACGGGGACGGCGGCTGCGGCACCTCCACGGACCGGTCGATGCCGGTGCAGAATGCCTTTGAGCCGGCGCCGGTCACCACCACCGCGCGCACCGCGGTGTCGGACCTGAACTCCCTCCAGGTCGCGGTCAGTTCCGCGGCGGTCTCCAGGTCGATCGCGTTGTGCTTCGCCGGGCGGTCCAGTGTCACCACGGCCACGCCCGTCGTCCCGTCCCGGTCCACCCGTACGGTCATGTGCGCTCCAGCAGCCAACGCGGCACGATCGTGCCGTCCACGTCGGCGAACGCCACCTGCACCTTCGCGCCGATCCGCAGCCGCGCCGGGTCCACCGAGTTCAGCGGCGCCCCGGCGGCCGCCACCAGGTTCCCGGCCAGCCTGATTCGCGGGGCGTCCGCCAGCTCGACCAGGATGACGTTGTACGGGGCCTGGGCGGCGTACGCGGGCAGCAGGGGCGGGTGCGGGCGCACGTACGACCAGATCCGCCCGCGCCCGCTCATCAGGCGCCATTCGCTGTCGAACGAACCGCAGTGCGGGCAGCACGGGCGGGGCGGGAAGCGGAGCTCCCCGCAGGCCGCGGCCGCGCAGGCCTGGACGCGCAGCTCGCCGCGGGCCGCGTACTCCCAGAAGGGGGCGCCGTCCCCGTCGGGGACGGGCACCAGCAGGCCCCCGTCCGGCGCGGCCGCGGGGGCGGGGGCGGGCGCCGTCGCCGGGACCGTCGTATCGGTCGCGCCGGTGCCGGCCGTGCCGGCCGTGCCGGCCGTGCCAGACGTGTCGGCCGTGTCGGCCGTGCCGGCCGTCGCGGTCGTGTCGGTCGTCTCGGTCATCGTGCGGCTCCTCACGCGCGCAGCAGGATCGCGGACGTCGGTACGCCCTCGCCCGCCGTGACCAGGCAGGTCGCGGCGTCCGGTACCTGGGCGGTGGAGCTGCCGCGCAGCTGCTTGACGCCCTCGTTGATCAGGTTGAAGCCGTGGACGTACGCCTCGGAGAGCCCGCCGCCGCCCGTGTTCAGGGGCAGCCGGCCGCCGATCTCCAGGGCGCCGCCCTCGGTGAAGGCCGCGCCCTCGCCGCGCCCGCAGAAGCCGTAGCCCTCCAGGGAGAGCGGGATCAGCGGGGTGAAGGCGTCGTAGATCTGGGCGACGTCGACGTCCTGGGGACCGAAGTCGGCCTGCTTCCACAGGTGCCGGGCGGCGGTCCAGGCGGGGCCGGTCAGCGGGTCGTCGTTCCAGTAGTTGACCATCCCGTGGTGCTGGGCGGGCAGGCCCTGGGCGACGGAGTGCACGTACACGGGCTTCTGCCGGCAGTCCCGGGCGCGTGCGGCGCTCACGATGACGCAGGCGAGCGCGCCGTCGGTCTCCAGGCAGTTGTCGAAGAGGCACAGCGGCTCGCTGATCCAGCGGGCCGTCATGTACATCTCGCGGGTCAGCGGGCGCTCGTACATCATCGCGGCCGGGTTCTGGTTGGCCCGGTTGCGGCAGGCCAGGGCGACGTTGAAGAGGTGGTCGCGGGTGGCGCCGTACTCGTGCATGTAGCGGCGGGCCAGCATGCCGATCTCGTCGGCGGGCCGCAGCAGGCCGAAGGGGCGGGTCCACTGGCCGGGGGTGGGCAGTTGCACGGCGGTGTTCTTCCAGGGCCGCGGGCCGGAGCCGCGCTTGCGCGAGCGCCAGGCCACGCCCACGCTCGCCTGCCCGGTGGCGACGGCCGCGGCGAGGTGGCCGACGGTGGCGCACGAACCGCCGCCGCCGTAGCCGACCTTGGAGAAGAAGGTGACGTCACCGGCGCCGATCGCCTTGGCCACCTCGACCTCGTCGGTCTCCTCCATCGTGTAGGAGGCGAAGGCGTCGACCTCGGAAGGTTCGATGCCCGCGTCGTCGAGCGCGGCCAGGATGGCCCGGCAGGCCAGTTCCTTCTCCGACTGCGGAAGCTGCTTGGCGAAGGCGGTCTGGCCGATCCCCGCTATCGCCGCAGCGTCCTTGAGCGTTGCCGCCATCGCCACCTCCGAGATGCACCGGTACTGACAGCCGCGAAGGCTACAGCTAATCTGACGGATAGTCAGCTACTGCGTTGCGGAGAGCGTGCCGGGGCCGTTCCGGGAGCGCGCCGAGAGTGCGGGGAGGATCTCCATGGGCGAGGACGAGCGCGAGAGCGGGCGCGGGGCCGAGTGTGGGGACGGGCGGGGGGACGGGCACGAGTACGCCGGCGAGGACGAGCGCGGGGACCTGCGGTGGGGCAGCGTCCCGGGGCTGGTGGCCGACGCCGCCACCCGCTTCGCCGGCCGCGAGGCCGTCGTCGACGGCCGGACCCGCGTCTCGTACGCCGAACTCGGCGAGCGGGTGGCCCGCGCCGCGGCCGCCTGCATCGCCGCCGGCGTCGAAGCCGGCGACCGGGTCGCCGTCTGGGCCCCCAACAGCCTCGACTGGATCGTCAGCGCGCTCGGCGCCGTCTCGGCCGGCGCCGTCCTCGTCCCGCTCAACACCCGCTTCAAGGGCGCCGAGGCCGCCTACGTGCTCGGGCGCAGCCGGGCCCGCCTGCTCTTCGTCACCGGCACCTTCCTCGGCACCTCGTACGTGGCCTCGCTGCGTCGCGCCGCGGCCGTCGGACCCGGCGGCGGCCCGCTGCCGGGCCTGCCGCACCTGGAGGACGTCGTGGTCCTCGCCGAGGACGCCCCCGAGTCCTTCCGGACCTGGAAGGACTTCCTCGCCGGCGGCGACACCGTCCCTGCCTCGGCGGTGCGCGAACGTGCCGCCGCCATCGGCCCGGACACCGCCTCCGACATCGTCTTCACCTCCGGCACCACCGGGCAGCCCAAGGGCGCCGTGATCACCCACGCGCAGACGCTGCGCTGCTACGCGGTGTGGAGCGAGCTGGCCGGGCTGCGCGAGGGCGACCGCTACCTGATCGTGAACCCCTTCTTCCACACCTTCGGCTACAAGGCGGGGATCATCGCCTGCCTGATGCGCGGCGCCACGATGGTCCCGCAGTCCGTCTTCAACGTGGACACCGCGCTCGCCAACATCACCGCCGAGCGGATCTCCGTACTCCCCGGCCCGCCCACCCTGCACCAGTCCCTCCTGGACCACCCGCACCGCGACCAGTACGACCTGTCCGCGCTGCGGCTGGTGGTCACGGGCGCGGCCGTGGTCCCGCTGCGACTGGTCGAGCGGCTCCGCGACGAGCTGCGGATCGCCACCGTCCTGACCGCGTACGGGCTCTCCGAGGCCAGCGGCATCGTCACCATGTGCCGCCGCGGCGACCCCGCCCGGGTGATCGCCGAGACGTCCGGGAGGGCCATCCCGGGCACCGAGGTCAAGCTCGTCGACGGCGAGGTGTGGGTCCGCGGTCACCACGTCATGCGCGGCTACTACGAGGACCCCGAGGAGACCGCGCGGGCCGTCACCCCCGACGGCTGGCTGCGCACCGGCGACGTCGGCGTCATGGACGACGCCGGCAACCTCCGCATCACCGACCGGATCAAGGACATGTTCATCGTCGGCGGCTTCAACGCCTACCCGGCGGAGATAGAGCAGCTCATCGGCCTGCACCCGGACATCGCCGACGTGGCCGTCATCGGCATCCCCGACGCCCGCCTCGGCGAGGTCGGCAAGGCGTACGCGGTCCGCCGCCGCGGCGCCACCCTCACCGCCGACGACCTGATCGCCTGGTCACGCCGGGAGATGGCCAACTACAAGGTGCCGCGCGAGGTCGAATTCGTCGCCGAACTCCCGCGCAACGCCGGCGGCAAGGTCCTCAAGACGGAACTCCGGGCCCGCGGCTGAGGCACGCGCCTACGCCCTGACGCTCTTGGCGCGTCAGGGTTTGCGGGCCAGGACGAGGCGCCAGCGCGGGGTGCCGTCCGGGCGGGTGCCGAACTCCGGGAGGGGGGTCAGGGACACGTCGAAGCCGGCGGCCCGGAGGTCGGTGCGGACGCCGCCGAGCGGGAAGGTCCGGTAGTACATGACGAACGGCGGCCGCCAGACGGCGTTGCGCACGCGCATCGCCGTGTCGAAGCCGAGCGTGATCCAGTACAGGGCCGAGGTCACCGGCAGCGGGGCGCCGATCGGGAAGGCGAACAGCCCGCCCGGGCGCAGGGTCCGGTACACCGAGGCGAAGAGCGGGGGCCGCTCGGCGGGCAGGAAGTGCCCGAACGCGCCGAAGGACACCGCCAGGTCGAATTCCGCCTCGAAGGGCAGGGCGAGTGCGTCCGCCCGTACGAAGCCGGCGTCCGGGTGGGCGGCCTCGGCCTGCGCCAGCATGCCGGCGCTGAGGTCGGCCCCGATGCGGCGGGGCGCGCCGAGGTCGCGCAGCACGCCGATGCCGGCGCCGGTGCCGCAGCACACGTCCAGGGCCGCGTCGAACGGGCCGTACGGGCGGAGTGCGCGGGTGGTCGCGGTCAGGAACCGCTCCGGAGTCCGGAAGGGGGTGTGGTCGAACTTCGGCGCGAGCAGGTCGTAGCCGTGCTCGACGGACGACAGCGCCTGAACGGCCAGCTCCCGCACGGTGGGTCCCTCAGAGGTGAACACGTCTCCACCCTAGCGACGCCCGGCACGGGCGCGGGCATGCGGCGAGCGCGGTGGCTCCCCCTCCGGGCCACCGCGCTCGCCGCTCCCCCGTACCTTGTGCTCCCGTCGGCCGGATCCCCCCCCGGGTCCGGCCCACGGGCCTCACGCCTGCGCCGGTCGGCACCCCCGTACCCCCGTGACCGGCGCAGGCAGGTGCGATTACGGCCGCGGACCCGTCGCGTGGTTGTCCATGGCCTTGATCTCCGCCTTGACGTCCTCGCTCGCGGGACCGGCAGCGGGCGCGGTCAGCGGGGCGCCCGTGGCGTGGTTGTCCATCGGCTTGATGTCGCCCAGGGGCTTGATCTCGACGCCGGTGGCGTGATTGTCGAGCGGCTTGATGTCGCCGTCGCCGGGTACCGGCGTCGCGCTGTCGGTCGTCGTCATCGTCACTCCTGATGATGGATCGGGCCCGTTCGGCGATTCCCCCGAGGACCGCCGAGCGGGTCAGTGATTACATGGTTGCGCGGGGCGATAAACGTACGATGAACGCCCCGTTCAGCATGGTGTCAAAGGCCGGTTCAGGCAGCGAGCTCCGAGGCCAGCAGGGCCCGTACGGAAGCCAGCTCGGGCGATCCGAGCTGCGCGAACACCGCCTCCGCGTCCAGCCAGCAGGCCCGTGCCCGGTCGGTCTGTCCGAGCCGGAACAGCGCCCGGCCCAGCACCATCACCACGCACGCCCGCCGCCACTCGCCGCCCATCACGCGCAGTGCGATGGCCTGTTCGGCGTGCGAGGCGGCGGCGGTGGCCTGGCCGGCGGCCAGCTGGTTCTCGGCCAGCCGGTAGTGGGTGATGCCCTCCCACAGCGGCTGCCGGTTGTCGTGGAAGAGGGCGAGGGCCTCCAGGAGCTGGGCCTGGGCCTCCTTGAGGCGGCCGGCCTGGGTGAGCACGGTGCCGAGGGCGTACCGGCCGTTGGCCAGGCGCAGGGTCAGGCCCATCCGGTCATAGATGGCGATGCCCCGCTCGACCAGTTCGATGGCGCTGGGGAGCCGGCCGAGGGCGGCCTCGATCCGGGACAGGTTGCACAGCGCGCTGGCCTCGCCGACGTTGTTGCCGTCGGCGTGGAAGTTCGCGATGGCCTCGCGGAGGTAGCGCTCGCCCTCGGCGTGCCGGCCCTCGTAGAGCGCGATGATCCCGCGGTCGTTGGGGGACCAGCAGCCGGGCAGCGGGTCGCCGGCGGCCCGGGCGAGCGCGGTGGCCTGCCGGGCCTCGTCGTCGGCTGCGGCGAACCGGCCGGCGACCAGGTGCACGTTGGTGAGGGTGGTGCGGACCCGGCCCTCGGCGTGCGGGTCGCGGGCGGCGAGCGCGGCGTCGCGCAGGGCGAGCGCGGCGGACTCGTACTGGCGGGAGTTGGCGCCGGACTCCAGCAGGTCCTTGGCGGCCCACAGCAGGTCGACGGCCCGGCGCAGCACGCTCACCGGGAGGTCGGTGCGGGCGGCGGCCTGCCGGACGCAGGCCAGCAGCGGGTTGGCCTCCGTGTACAGCCAGTCCATGGCGGCGTGCCGGTCGCGCAGCACCAGCCCGGGGTAGCGGGTCGGGGCGAGGTGGGCGACGAGCCGGTCGCCGGGGCGCTCCAGTGCGTACACGCCGGCGGCGGTGGCCAGGTAGAAGTCGAGGAGCCGGGAGAGCGCGGCGTCCCGCTCGGCTGGCGGCTGCTCGTCGCGTTCGGCGCACGCACGCGCGTAGAGCCGTACGAGGTCGTGGAAGCGGTAGCGGCCGGGTGCGGCGGATTCCAGCAGCGAGCAGTCCACGAGGGCCTCCAGGAGGTCCTCGGCGTCGTGGACGGGCAGGTCGAGCACGGCGGCGGCCGCGGAGAGCGAGATGTCGGGGCCGTCGGCGAGGCCGAGCAGCCGGAAGGCCCGCGCCTGGGCGGGTTCGAGCTGGCCGTAGCCGAGTTCGAAGGTGGCCTTGACGGCCAGGTCGCCGGCCTGGAGCTCGTCGAGGCGGCGCCGCTCGTCGGCGAGCTTGTCGGCGAGGACGGAGACCGTCCAGGTGCGGCGGGCGGCGAGCCGGGAGGCGGCGATGCGGATGGCGAGCGGCAGGAAGCCGCAGGCGCCGACCACGGCGAGCGCGGCCTGGCGTTCGGCCTGGACGCGTTCCTCGCCGACGATCCGGGTGAACAGCTGGAGGGCCTCGTCGGGGCTCATCACGTCGAGGTCGACCAGGTGCGCGCCGGCCAGGCCGGCCATCCGGACCCGGCTGGTGACCAGGGCGGCGCAGCCGGCGGTGCCGGGCAGCAGCGGCCGGACCTGGGCGGCGTCGCGGGCGTTGTCGAGGAGGACGAGGACCTGGCGGCCGTCGAGGGTGGATCGGTAGAGGGCGGAGCGTTCGGCCTGCGAGTCGGGGATGGCGTGCGCGGGGATGCCGAGGGCGCGCAGGAAGCCGCCGAGCACGGCTTCGGGTTCCATGCAGTTGGGGCCGGTGCCCTGGAGGTCGACGTACAGCTGGCCGTCGGGGAAGTGCGGGCGGGCGGCGTGGGCGACGTGCACGGCGAGGGTGGTCTTGCCGACGCCGCCGATGCCGGCGAGCGCGGAGACGGCCATGACCTGGCCGTCGGCGCCGTCCGCGGTGAGGATGCCGGTGAGTTCGGCGACGAAGGCGGACCGGCCGGTGAAGTCGGGGACGGTGGCGGGGAGCTGGGCCGGGCGCCGGAGTACGGGCGCGGCCGAGGAGGCGGGGGTGGCGGCGAGTTCGGCGTCGGCGCGCAGGATCCGCTGCTGGAGTTCGGCGAGTTCGGGGCGCGGGTCGACGCCGAGTTCCTCGTCGAGGAGCCGGCGGGTGTCGGCGTACACGGCGAGCGCCTCGGCCTGCCGGCCGCTGCGGTACAGGGCGAGCATGAGGAGTTCGCGCAGCCGCTCGCGCAGTGGGTGGGCGGCGGTCAGCGCGGTGAGCTCGGAGACGGCTTCGGCGTGGCTGCCGAGGTCGAGGTCGAGGTCGAGGCGGGTCTCCAGGAGCTGGAGGTGCCATTCGGCGAGCCGGGTGCGTTCGGTGTCGGCGTACGGGCCGGGGACCCCGGCGAGGGGTTCGCCGTCCCACAGGTCAAGGGCCCGGTTGAGGAGGGTGCGGGCCTGGGCGGGGTTGCCCTTGGTGCGGGCCCGGTCGGCCTCGGCGGCGAGTTCGCGGGCCACGCCGAGGTCGAGGGCGGCGGGGGTGGTGCGGATCGCGTAGCCGCCGGCGTCGCTGACGAGGACTCCCGGCGCGAGGATCTTGCGCAGCCGGGAGGCGTAGGTGCGGATCGCGGCGAGGGCCTGGGAGGGCGGGTCCTCGCCCCAGATGCCGTCGATGAGTTCGGGTGCGGTGGCGGTGCGTCCGTCGCGCAGCAGGAGGGCGGCGAGCAGGGCCCGTTGCTGGGGCGAGCCGGATGCGAGCGGCTCGCTGCCGTGCCAGGCGCGGACTGTTCCGAGTACGGCGAACCGGGCTCCGGCGGCCCCGGCGTCACCGGTGGGGGTGGGTTCACCGGTGGGGACGGGCGTGCCGGTCTGAGCCTCGGGGTGTTTCCGCTGGTGCGGAATGGCGGCGGGTATGCCGTCCATCTGTCTCCCCCTTTGCCTTCCGTTGCGGCGTGCGCACTGGTCAGTCTGCCCTGTCGCGGGCGGGCGCGTCAGCCCGGGAGGCGCGGGGCACACGGGGGCACGGTGTCGGGGAGTGCCCGGTTCCGGCCGTCAGAATAGCTGACGGTTCGTCAGATCGACGCTACCGTGGAGCCCATGGAGACCTTCCCGAAGATAATCTCGGTGGACGACCACACGGTTGAACCTCCTCACGTCTGGCGGGACCGGCTCCCGTCCCGCTACCGCGACACCGGCCCGCGGATCGTGCGCGCCCCCCTGAAGGAAATGACTTTCCTGGGCGGCAAGTTCGCGCCCGTCATGGGCGCCAAGGGCGACGACGGCCCGATCGGCGACTGGTGGGTGTACGAGGACCTGCACCGGCCGCTGACCCGCCTCGACACGGCCGTCGGCTACGACCGCGACGAGATCCGCCTGGAAGTCATCACGTACGAGCAGATGCGCCCCGGCTCCTTCAGCGTCCCGGACCGGCTCGCCGACATGGACGTCAACCACGTGCAGTCGGCCCTGTGCTTCCCGACCTTCCCGCGCTTCTGCGGCCAGACCTTCACCGAGGCCAAGGACCGCGAGCTCGGGCTGCTGGGGGTGCGCGCCTACAACGACTGGATGGTGGAGGAGTGGTGCGGCCCCGACGCGCACGGCCGCCTCATCCCCCTCACCCTGATCCCCCTCTGGGACGCCCGGCTCGCCGCCGCGGAGGTCCGCCGGAACGCGGCGCGCGGGGTCCGCGCCGTCGCCTTCTCCGAGATCCCCCCGCACCTGGGCCTGCCGTCCATCCACACGGACGAGTGGGACCCCTTCCTGGAGGCGTGCGACGAGACCGGCACGGTCATCGCCATGCACATCGGCTCCTCCTCGCGCATGCCGTCGACCTCCGCGGACGCGCCGCCCGCCGTGGGTTCCACCATCACCTTCGCCAACTGCTGCTTCTCGATGGTCGACTGGCTGATGAGCGGCAAGTTCGAGCGCTTCCCCCGGCTGAAGATCATGTACGCGGAGGGTCAGATCGGCTGGATCCCGTACATCCTGGAGCGCGCGAACGTGGTCTGGGAGGAGAACCGCGGCTGGGGCGGCGTCGCCGACAAGGTGCTGCGCCCGCCGGCCGAACTCTTCGCCGAGCACGTCTACGGCTGCTTCTTCGACGACGCCTTCGGCCTCAAGAACCTCGACGCGATCGGCGTCGGCAACGTCCTCTACGAGACGGACTACCCGCACTCCGACTCGACCTGGCCCAAGTCCCGCGAGGTCGGCGAATCCCAGATGGGCCACCTGCCCGCCGACGTCGTCGACCGCATCGTCCGCGGCAACGCCATCGACCTCCTGGGCCTCACCCCCGACGGCCTCTGGGCGGGCTGACCGGGGCGTGGTCCGGCGGAAATGCCGTTCGGCGCGCGGAGCGCCCCTTTGCCCGCCGCCGACCGGCCCTTCGCCGCACCCACTGCCCTCGGAAGGCCGAAAACCCTCGCTGATTCGCCCGCTATGCCTGATAGCGTCGAGCCGGATTCTGGAATCCTGGAATCTATTTTTCGCCGACCTGCCGGGTGGGTGACTGACAACTGGGGGATTGGGCTTTGTCGAGTGACAGTGCCAAACGGAACAGCGGACGGCGGATCAGTGTCTCGTTCGCGATCGCGGCGTTAGCCGGAGCGCTAGTTCTCGCTCCTCAGGAGGCCGCGGCGGGTATCGATCCGGTGCCCGAGTCTTCGGTGTTCCTGAACGCTGACGGTGCAGTGGGGGTTCAGCGCCCCGTCCTCGATGGCATCAGGAAGGCGGCGGAAGACCGGGGGATGCCGCTCGAGGGCGCATTGAATGCATACATCGAGCAAGCGAAATCGAATTCTGAAAGCTCTCCGGCAAGTCAGCCGGATGGTCCGGCTGACACTCCTGACGTCGTGATTGACGATCTCACGGCAGGGGAACTCGAGGATATCCGAACCATGGCCAAGGGTGAGGGAATCCCGCTTGCCAAAGCCATCGAGCAGGTCGGGTGGCAAGACCGCTTCACTGAAGTCGCCGCCAAACTGGAAGCGTCCTATCCCGATCAGTTCTCCGGTGCGGTGAAGTCGGAGAACGGTGCATGGTTCGCGTTCAAGGGCGCAGCGCCTGTGGAGGCACTGGCACTGGCCGGCGGCCTTCCCGTTCCCGTCGAAGTGGTCAGCAATCGCGGATTCTCCGAGGCCGACCTTGCGGAGGCCCAGGAGCAGGCGCACGCTCAGGCATTGAGCCGGAGCGACGTCAGTAACGCGATCACGGCCTACGACGTCCAGGCGGGCGAAGTCGTGGTCGACGTCGAACTGCACAACGCGCCCGCAGGCAAGGCGGCCCGGGCAGCCGTGGCGCAGGAGTTGACTCCCTCCCTTCAGGGCTCCGCGAGAGGCATTCCGGTCAGGGTCCAGGTGTCGGACGATGCGTCCTACGACAAGCAGGACGGGTACACCCGCGGCGGAGGCGCGCTGTCGATCGGCTGTACGGCAGGCTTCAACCTGAAATACATCACGAGCGCCACCAAGAGGATTGGCACGGCCGGGCACTGCACGACCGTCTCCGCGCAGACCTACTCCAACCATGCCGCACAGGGTGGGTCGACGACGGTGAAGACCGTGTGGAGCCATCAGGGTGCCTCGGGTGACCTCGGGTACGTGACCACGGGTGCCATGGCCAGCTCGCGGACCTTCTACCAGGACTACAACAACGCGCGGTACGCGGACGACCGGGCAGCAATGCCCGCTGTCGGCACATCGGTTTGCAAGTTCGGCCGGACTTCAGGGAAGACGTGCAGCACGGTCAAGTACCGCAACGTGTCCCTCGGTTCGTTGAAGCACATGGTCGTTGTGAACGGGAGCGCATGCCAGGGTGGTGACAGCGGCGGACCTTGGTACTTCGGCGGAACCGCCTACGGTATCCACACGGGCCTGACCAACTACGACGGTACGAACCGTTGTGTCTTCACTCCGGCCTATCTCTTCCAGAATCGCAGTTATGACGTCTGGACGCGCTAGCCGATCGGTTGAACGATCGGGTGGGCGTCAGCTCGTCCAGCCGGTCATCTGGAAGGGTCACGGTATGAAGCCTCTGAGGAATTCGCTCGCGCTTGCTCTCGGCGTGGTGCTTCTTTCCGCGTGCAGCGAATCGGGCGGTACCGACGGCGCGGGAGGGTCGCCCTCCGGTACATCGGATGGTGTTTCCGTCGTCGGGGACGATCCGAGGATCCTTGTCCACGAGCTGCCGGTGGCGCCGGGAATGATCCTCAAGGGGAAGCTCGACTACGCCGAGCAAGGTCAATGCCTCATCGTCCACGGCAAGCGGGCGGAGGAGGAGTACACGGCCGCGGCCATCTGGCCGAAGGGGGTCCAGCCGCTGGCCGATGGCGATCGGCGTGGTGTCGAGGTGCCCGGGTTCGGCCGCCTTCTCGCCGGTGACTCGATCGTCGCGGCGGGGAGCTTCTGGAAATCCGATGACAAGCGGGTGGCGGCGGCCGGCATCGACTCGGCCTGTCGGCCGATGGGCGGGTTCATCGTCTTCAACGCCGATTCGTTCAAGCGCTGAGACGGGGATGGCCGGCCCCGTCGCGCAGGGCGGCGCACGTGCCTCCTGGTTGTCTGCGGGGCCGGCCGGTCCGCGTCGCCGTGCCTCAGGAGGTCGGGCTTGGGATCAGGCCCAGGTGGACCGGTTCGCGGGAGGGGGCGCGGAGGAGGGCGGGGAGGGTGGGGGGCCAGAGGGGGTCGCGGGTGGCGGCCAGGGCGTCCAGGTCCCACCAGCGCCAGTGCGCGTCCGGGGACTCCGGGACGGGGTCGCGGAGCGGGCCGGAAGTGACGTAGATGTGCTCGTACTGCCGGGTGGGCACGCCCTGATGGGTGAAATCGTGCTCCCACGTGCACAACAGCCGTTCGGGGGCGAGATCGGTCCAGCCGGTCTCCTCGCGGAGCTCGCGCAGGACGGCCTGTTCGGGGGTCTCGCCCGGGTCTATCCCGCCGCCCGGAGGCAGCCAGTGCAGGCCCGTTTCCCTGTTGTGGTCCCGGAAGAGGAAGACGGTGTCCTGCGGCGACACGACGACGAGGCGGGCTGCGGTCCGTGGAGTCCGTTGGGTGCGCATCAGGGCAGGGTAGGGTCCGGGCGGCGTATGGTTCAACGCTAAATTGACAAGAAAGCGCTATGTGTACGGTTTGTGGTGATGAGCAAGCACGCCTCCCGGAACCGTACGCGTATCACCCGCCGCGGCCGCCTGGTCTACACGGCCGCCGCCGGCGCGGCCATCGTGGTCGCCGCGGGCTGGGCGTACGCCTCCCACGACGGCGCCCGGCCGCAGCTCTCCGCGCAGTTGGGGACGGACGCGAACAAGGGTGCGGCGGTGCACGGCGGCCCGTCCGGGCGCACCGACCGCGGCGCCCACCGCCCGCAGGCCCTGCCGGACGTCAGCGACGCCACCCGGGCCGCCGTCCCCGCCGACTCCCGGCAGGTCGTCCTCGTGACGGGGGAGTCCGCGCACTCCTCGCACGCGACCGTGACCCTGTACACGCGCGCCGAGGGCTCGCAGGACTGGGAGCCGGGGCCGAGCTGGCCCGCCCGCAACGGGGCCAAGGGCTGGTCCGAGGCGCGCGATTACGGTGGCCTCCAGTCGCCCGTCGGGGTGTTCTCGCTGACCGACGCGGGCGGGCTGCTGCCGGAGCCGCCGGGGACGCGGCTGCCGTACGACCGCAGCGACGCGTTCACGGCCACCGGGCGGGGGGTCGAGGGCGAGTCCCTGGCGGGGTCCTTCGACTACGTCGTCGCGATCAACTTCAACCGGGCGACCGGGGCGTCGCCGCTGGACCCCACGAAGCCGGAGGGTGAGGCCAAGGGGGGGAACATCTGGCTGCACGTCGACCACGACGGGCCCTCCCAGGGCTGTGTCGGCATCCCGGCGGCCGGCATGAAGACCCTCCTGCAAACCCTCGACCCCTCCCAACACCCGGTCATCGTCATGGGCCCCGCCGGCCACTGACCCGCAGCGTCCACCGACCCGCCACGCTCTTGGCCGGCTGTGCGGCAGCCGCCCTCCTTGCCGCTGTCCGAGGCCGCGCCCCAGCCTCGCCAACGCCTTGAGGCGCAACCCCCAGCCTCGCCGGTGCCCGGACGGCACACCCCGCCTGGTCGGCGACTTCCAGCCTCGCCAACGCCCGGGCGCGCACCCCCTGGCCGGCAACCTCCAGCCTGGCCGGCGCCTTGGGGGCAACTTCCAGCCTCGCCGGCGTTTGAGGCGCGGGGGTTGAGGCGGAGCCCCAAGACAACCCGGCTGGCGCCGGGCACCGGGCTCCGCCCGGACCTGCTCCTCAAGCGCCGGAGGGGCTGGAAGGCGCGCGGGGTTTGCCGGGCTTCGCCCGGGCCCGGGCCTCGGGCGGCCGGCGGGCCGTGCGTGGGGGTTGTCTGATGGGGCGTCAGGTATGACGATGGGTCGTCTCGGATGGCGTATGACTAATCGTCAGGTGGGAGCCCCATGGCGCGCGTGTTTCCGGAAGGACGACTGGTCTACGGGATGCAGCTCCCGGTCCAGTCGCAGAGTTCCATCTACGCCGAACCCTGGGAGGCCGCCGCCTCACCGGCCGACCTGTCGGCCATCGCGCAGGCCGCCGACCGCGCCGGCTTCGGCTACCTCGCCTCCTGTGACCACGTCGCGATCCCGCGACGCCTCGCCGGGGCGATGAGCACCGTCTGGTACGACCCGGTGGCCACCCTCGCCTACCTGGCCGCGGTCACCGACCGCGTCCGCCTGCTCAGCCACGTCGCGATCGTGGCGCTGCGCCACCCGCTGCTCAGCGCCAAGCAGTACGCGACCCTCGACCACCTCAGCGGCGGCCGGCTGATCCTCGGGGTCGGCGCCGGGCACGTGCAGGAGGAGTTCGAGGTGCTCGGCGTGGACTTCGAGCGGCGCGGCGCGGTGCTCGACGAGTGCCTCGACGCGCTGCGGGCCGCGCTCGGACCGGAGGAGTTCCCGGAGTTCGAGGGCGCCCGGTTCGCCTTCAAGGACCTGGGGCAGCTCCCGCGCCCCGCGCAGCAGCGCGTACCGGTGTGGGTGGGCGGCTCGTCGCCGGCCGCCGTGCGCCGGGCCGCCGTACGCGGCGACGGCTGGCTCCCGCAGGGCGACCCGCGCG
Source organism: Streptomyces sp. NBC_00239 (assembly GCF_036194065.1). Classification (NCBI taxonomy): domain Bacteria; kingdom Bacillati; phylum Actinomycetota; class Actinomycetes; order Kitasatosporales; family Streptomycetaceae; genus Streptomyces; species Streptomyces sp. NBC_00239. The sequence goes on from NZ_CP108095.1 coordinate 4,699,733, forward strand.
ACAAGCTGCCCGCCCAGATCGCCCGGATCCGGCAGTTGCGCGCCGAGGCCGGCATCGAGGAGCCCGTCGAGATCGGCGCGATCACCGAGGCGCTGTACGTGGGGGAGCCCGGCTGGGACACCGGCCGCCGCACCCTGACCGGCAAGCCGGAGGCGCTCGCCGAGTCGCTGCGCGGGTACGCGGCGCTGGGCGTGGACCAGATCCAGGTCCGCTTCCGCAGCCGCGACCGGGCCGAACTCGTCGATCAGATCACCGCGTTCGGGGTCGAAGTGGCCCCCCACCTCAACGACTAGACGACCACCGACCACCGACCACCGACCACCGGCCGACGGTCGGCGGGCGACGTACGAGTAGGGGACAACGACATGGGCAAGCTGGACGGACGCGTCGTGGTCATCACCGGGGCGGCGCGCGGTCAGGGCGAGCAGGAGGCCCGGCTCTTCGCCGCCGAGGGCGCCAGGGTGCTGCTCGGTGACGTACTGGACGAGCAGGGCGCGGCGGTCGCCAAGGAGCTGGGCGAGGACCGGGCCCGGTACGTGCACCTGGACGTGAGCAGCGAAGCGGACTGGGCGGCGGCCGTCGCCGCGGCCAAGGAGTCCTTCGGGAAGGTCGACGGGCTGGTCAACAACGCCGGGATCCTGCGCTTCAACGAGCTGGTCTCGACCCCGCTGGCGGAGTTCCAGCAGCTGATCCAGGTCAACCAGGTGGGTTCCTTCCTCGGGATCAAGACCGTGGCCCCCGAGATCGAGGCGGCCGGCGGCGGCACGATCGTCAACACCTCCTCCTACACCGGCCTGACCGGCATGGCGTTCGTGGGCGCGTACGCGGCGACCAAGGCGGCCATCGTGGGCCTGACGCGGGTGGCGGCGCTGGAACTGGCCGCGAAGGGGATCCGGGTCAACGCCATGTGCCCGGGGGCCGTGGACACCCCGATGGCGAACCCGGCGCTGCTGGACCCCGACGGGCCGTCCGCCGAGGCGACGGAGGCGATGGCGGAGCTGTACGGGCGGGTGGTGCCGATGGGGCGGGCGGGCGAGGCCGTGGAGGTGGCCCGGCTGGCCCTGTTCCTGAGCAGCGCGGACTCCTCGTACATCACCGGCCAGCCCTTCGTGATCGACGGCGGCTGGATGGCCGGCGTGAGCATCCTCTGACGGGATCCCCGACGCTGCACCGACGGGTTTCTGACGACTCATCAGGTATTGACGTCGCGCACGCCCGATGGAACAGTCGACTCATCAAATCTGACGATGCGTCAGAAATCAAAGGACGGTGAACTCCCTTGGAATTCGGGCTCTTCGTGCAGGGATACGTGCCTGAGGCGCGGTCCAAGGTCGACCCCGAGGCAGAGCACAAGGCGCTGGTCGAGGAGACCGAGTACGTCATCCAGGCCGACAAGTCCGGCTTCAAATACGCCTGGGCCTCCGAGCACCACTTCCTGGAGGAGTACTCGCACCTCTCGGCGAACGAGGTCTTCCTCGCCTACCTCGCGCACGCCACCGAGCGCATCCACCTCGGCTCCGGCATCTTCAACCCGCTCGCCCCGGTGAACCACCCGGTCAAGGTGGCCGAGAAGGTCACCATGCTCGACCACCTCTCCAAGGGCCGCTTCGAGTTCGGCACCGGCCGCGGCGCGGGCAGCCACGAGATCCTCGGCTTCCTGCCCGGCATCACGGACATGAACGCCACCAAGGAGATCTGGGAGGAGACCATCGCCGAGTTCCCCAAGATGTTCCTCCAGGAGGAGTACGAGGGGTTCCAGGGCAAGCACTGGTCGCTGCCGCCGCGCAAGATCTTCCCCAAGCCGTACGGGAAGGCCCACCCGGCCATGTGGTACGCCGCCGGGTCCCCCTCCTCGTACGCCATGGCCGCGAAGAAGGGCCTCGGCGTCCTCGGCTTCAGCGTCCAGAAGGTCTCCGACATGGAGTGGGTGCTGGAGCAGTACAAGACGGCGATCCAGGAGGCGAAGGCGATCGGGGCCTTCGTCAACGACAACGTCATGGTCACCTCGACCGCGATCTGTGCCGAGACGCACGACAAGGCGGTGGAGATCGCGGTCAACGCGAACATGAACCGCTTCCAGTCGCTGGTCTTCCGCTACCACGACACGTTCCCGCGGCCCGAGGCGATTCCGCAGTGGCCCGAGACGCTGCCCGAGTACAACGCGGAGATCATCGAACTCCTCATCGCCGAGGAACTGCTGATCTGCGGTGACCCGTCGGAGGTGCGGGCGCAGTGCAAGCGGTGGGAGCAGGCCGGTGCCGACCAGCTGTCCTTCGGACTGCCGACCGGGGTCTCGTACGAGGACACGATGACCACGATCAAGCTGATCGGTGAGCACGTGATCCCTGAGATCGACACGGATCCGGTCCACCGGACGACGCGCTTCCGCGAGGCCGCGGGGTCCTGACCCCCTTGACCGGGGCGGCGCCTTCCCGGACCGCCGTCCCGACCGGCCCGGGTGCGGCAGCGGCCTGCCCCCACCCGGGCCACGCCCCGACCTCCCCGGGGGCCGCAACCCCCGCCCCCCACCGACGCCCCGGACCGTGTGCGCTGCGTGTGGCAGTTCCAGCCTTGCCGGTGCCCTCGGGTGCAACACGCCAGCCCCTCCGGCGTTTGAGGAGCGGGTCCGGGCAGGGCCCGCTGCCCGGCGCCAGCCGGGTTGCTTGGGGCTCCGCCCCAAACCCCGCGCCCCAGGGCACCGGCGAGGCTGGAGGTTGCGCCCCAGGGCACCGGCGAGGCTGGAGGTTGCGCCCCAGGGCACCGGCGAGGCTGGAGGTTGCGCCCCAGGGCACCGGCGAGCTGGAGGTGCGCCACGGGCAGTCGGCGAGCTGGAGGTGCGCCTCGGGCAGCCGGTGAGGCTGAGGTGCGCCTCGGGCAGCCCGCGAGGCTGGAGGTGCGCGACGGGCAGAAGGTGCCCACGGCCAGCCCGCGAGGCAGAGGGTGCGCTGCGATCGGCCGCGGGGTCGGGGCCGGCGGGGAAACAGACAGTCGTATGAAGGGACGTCATGCTTGACCACCTGATCGTGGGGGCCACCGTCGTGGACGGCACCGGCGCCCCCGCCCGCGTCGCAGACATCGGCCTGCGCGACGGCCGAATAGCCGCGATAGCGGCACCCGGCACCCTCACCCCCGAGGACGCCGTGACCGCCGAGGACGCCACCGGCCTGGTCGTGTGCCCCGGCTTCGTCGACCCCCACACGCACTACGACGCCCAGCTGTTCTGGGACCCGTACGCCACCCCGTCCATGAACCACGGCGTGACCACCGTCGCCGGCGGCAACTGCGGTTTCACCCTGGCGCCCCTCAACCCGGCCCGCCCCGAGGACGCCGACTACACCCGCCGCATGATGAGCAAGGTCGAGGGCATGGCCCTCGCCGCGCTGGAAGAGGGCGTCGACTGGTCCTGGCACACCTTCGGCGAGTACCTCGACGCCCTGGAGGGGCGGATCGCCGTCAACGCCGGCTTCATGGTCGGCCACTGCGCCCTGCGCCGCCACGTCATGGGCGAGGCCGCGACCGGCGGTCGGCCGACCGCCGAGCAGATGGAGCAGATGCTCGCCCTGCTCCACGACGCGATGGCGGCCGGCGCGTGGGGGCTGTCCACCACCCAGTCCTCGACGCACTCCGACGGCGCCGGCGCCCCCGTCGCCTCCCGGCACGCCGAGCCCGCCGAGCTCCTCGCGCTGTCCCGCGCGGTCGGCGAGCACGAGGGCACCCAGCTGGAGGCGATCGTCGCGGGCTGCCTGGACCAGTTCTCGGACGACGAGATCGACCTGTTCGTGGAGATGAGCGCGGCCGCCGGCCGCCCCCTGAACTGGAACGTCCTCACCATCGACGCCGCCGTCCCCGAACGCGTACCGCGCCAGCTCGTGCCGAGCGAGCGGGCCCGCAAGGCCGGCGGCCGGATCGTCGCCCTGACCATGCCGATCCTCACCCCCATGAACATGTCGCTCGGCACCTTCTGCGCCCTCAACCTCATCCCCGGCTGGGGCGAGGTCCTCGGCCTGCCCGTGCCGGAGCGGATCGCCCGGCTCCGCGACCCGTCCGTACGGGCGGAACTGCTGCGCCGCGCCGACAGCAAGGAGGCGGGCGTCTTCCGCCGCCTCGCGAACTTCGGCCGGTACGTCATCGGCGACACGTACAGCGCGGCGAACGAGGGCCTGTCCGGCCGGGTCGTCAACGACATCGCGGCCGAGCGCGGCCAGGACCCCTTCCAGTGCCTGGTCGAGATCTGCGCCAACGACGAGCTGCGCACCGTGCTGTGGCCGATGCCCACCGACAACGACACGGACAGCTGGGCGCTGCGCGCCGAGACCTGGCAGCACGAGGACGTCATGCTCGGCGGCTCGGACGCCGGCGCGCACCTGGACCGGATGTGCGGCGCCCCGTACACGACCCGGTTCCTCGGGGACTGTCTGCGCGGCCGCAAGCTGGTGCCGCTGGAGCGGGCGGTGCAGATGCTCACCGACGACCCGGCGCGGCTCTTCGGGCTGCGCGAGCGCGGCCGGATCGCCGAGGGCTGGCACGCGGACCTGGTGCTCTTCGATCCGGAGCGGATCGAGGCCGGGCCCGCGACCCTCGTGCACGACCTGCCGGGGGACAGCCCGCGGCTGGACGCGAAGGCGATCGGGATCGTCTCGGTCCGCGTCAACGGCGTGGAGACGATCCGCGACGACCGGGTGACGGGCGCGGTGCCGGGGACGGTGCTGCGGTCGGGCCGCGACACGAGGACGGTGAGCACGCGATGAACGACGGCAGCGACGCCGGCACCGGCGAGCAGCGCCTCTACATCGGCGGGGAGTGGGCCGCCCCGGCCCGCGGCCACTACGAGGTGGTCAATCCGGCCGACGAGTCGGTGGTGGGGCTCGCCCCGGAGGCCTCCCGCGAGCAGGTGTACGAGGCGGCGGCCGCGGCCCGTGACGCCTTCGAGGGCTGGTCGCGTACGAGGCCGGAGGAGCGGGCCGCGATCCTGGACCGGGCCGCGGACATCATGCAGCGCGAGTTCGAGCCGTGGGCGCGGCTCGCGCAGGCGGAGAGCGGCGCTACCACCGCCATCGCCCGCGGCATGCAGGTCAACGTGGGGGTGACCCGGTTCCGGCGGTACGCGAAGGGCGCCCTGGAGCCGGTCGAGCGCGGGCTGCCGCCGCAGGTCACCGAGGCCGGCCCGATGGGGCGGGCGAGCGTGCTGGGCGCGCTGGAGGTGCGCCAGCCGGTCGGCGTGGTCACCTGCATCACCTCGTACAACAACCCGTGGGCGAATCCGGCGGGCAAGGTGGCGCCGGCGTTGGCGATGGGGAACACGGTGGTGGTGAAGCCGGCGCCGCAGGATCCGCTGTCGGTGTTCAGGATGGCGGCGGCCCTGGCGGAGGCGGGCGTCCCGGCGGGCGTGGTCAACGTGGTGTCGGGGCGGGACGTGGCGGTCGGCGAGGCCGCGGTCGACTCCCCGGACGTGGACATGGTCAGCTTCACCGGCTCGACCGGGGTCGGGCAGCGGATCGCGGAGGTCTGCGGCCGCTCGATGAAGCGGCAGCTGATGGAGCTGGGCGGCAAGGGCGCGGCCGTCGTCTTCGACGACGCCGATCTCGACGCGGCCATGATGGGCATCGGCACGACCTTCTCCTTCTACTCCGGGCAGATCTGCACGGCCCCCACCCGGGTGCTCGCCCAGCGCGGGATCTACGAACAGCTGCTGGAGAAGCTCACCGGCTACCTCGGCTTCATGAAGGTCGGCGATCCGACGGTGCAGGGCACGGTGGTCGGGCCGGTGATCTCGGCCGCGCACCGGGACCGCGTCGAGTCGTACGTCGAGCTGGGGCGGAAGGAGGGCGCCCGGGTGGTGGCGGGCGGCGAGCGCCCGGTCGTCGGCGACGGCCGCGGCTTCTACGTGGCGCCGACGCTGCTCGCGGACTGCACCAACGACATGCGGGTGGTCCGGGAGGAGATCTTCGGGCCGGTGGTCGTGGTGGTGCCCTTCGACGACGAGGAGCAGGCCGTGGCGCTGGCCAACGACAGCGACTACGGGCTGCTCAGCTACGTGTGGTCGGGGGACGTGGCGCGGGCCTTCCGGGTGGCGCGGCGGCTGCGGTCCGGCGGGGTCGGCGTGAACACGATCGGCCGGAACATGGAGGCGCCGTTCGGCGGATTCAAGCGCAGCGGGGTCGGACGGGACGTGGGCTCGTACGCGCTGCACGCGTACAGCGAGATCCAGTCGATCGTCTGGCCGGGCTGAGCAAGGGATCCGACGGTTCGGCCCGTGCCTTTGAAATGTTGCGCGGGAAAGATTTGAAACGGGCAAAACGGGCATGCATGCGGTTTCCGCAAGGTGGAATGTCGGCTCCGGGCCCGCCGAAACGATGATCGGCGGGCTCGTGAACCTTGCATTGCGAGTGAGTTAAGTCTCTTGCCCTCAGGATTCGAAGGGATTTCGCGAGTCCGATATCCGGACTTCAGACCTCCGGATGCTGAATGCGCAGCACCTACCGTCCTGTTCCATGACTCAGCTGGACGTCCGGCCCCCGGCCGGAGACACGGTAAGCGGCGTCGCCGAGGGCGGCGACATCCGCGGCAAGGGCCTCGGCAAGGGCTCCGTGGGCCTCGTGGGCAGTGCCGTCATCGGCATCTCCACCGTCGCCCCCGTCTACTGCCTCACCTCGACCCTCGGGTCCACCGCCGGCGAGGTCGGCGTCCAGATGCCCGCCGTCTTCCTCGCGGGCTTCCTCCCGATGCTGCTGGTGGCCTTCGCCTACCGCGAGCTCAACAAGGCCATGCCGGACTGCGGCACCTCCTTCACCTGGACGGTCAAGGCCTTCGGCCCCCGCCTCGGCTGGATGTGCGGCTGGGGCCTGGTGATCGCGACGATCATCGTGCTCTCGAACCTGGCGGGCGTCGCCACCTCGTACTTCTGGCTGCTGCTCGGCGAGATCACGAACAATCCGTCGATCGCGGCCCTGGACGACAACAAACTCGTCCACATCGCGACCTGCCTCACCCTGATCGCCGCCGCCACCGCGATCAGCTACCGCGGAATGACCGCCACCAAGGGCGTCCAGTACGCGCTGGTCGGCCTCCAGCTCGCGGTCCTCGCCATCTTCGTCGCGATGGCCTTCCAGAAGGCGTCGGCCGGTTCCTTCGACACCGGCCTGGACTTCTCCTGGTCCTGGATGAACCCCTTCGCGGTCGAGTCCATGGCGGCCTTCACCGCCGGACTCTCGCTCTCGATCTTCATGTACTGGGGCTGGGACGCGTGCCTGGCCACCAACGAGGAGACCACCGGCTCGGCGAAGACCCCCGGCCGCGCCTCGCTCATCGCGATGGTCGTCCTGGTCGGCTCGTACCTGGCCACCGGTGTCGCCGCGCAGATGGCCGTCGGCTCCGGCGGCAAGGGCCTGGGCCTCGCCAACCCCGACACCTCCGACAACGTCTTCGCGGCGCTGGCCGGACCCGTGATGGGCCCGGTGCTCGGCATCACGCTCTTCGTGGCCGTGCTGGCCTCCGCGACCGCCTCGCTCCAGACGACCTTCATCCCGGTGGCCCGTACGGTGCTGGCGATGTCCACGTACGAGGCGCTGCCGCCGTCGTACGCGAAGGTCCACCCGCGCTTCAAGACGCCGGGGCGGGCCACGGTGATGGCGGGTGTCGCGACCGGTCTCTTCTACACGGTCATGACGCTGGTCAGCGAGAACGTCCTCACGGACACGATCTTCGCGCTCGGCCTGATGATCTGCTTCTACTACTCGCTGACGGCCTTCGCCTGCGCGTGGTACTTCCGCAAGGAGCTGACCCGCTCCGGCCGAGACCTGCTCTTCAAGGGCGTCTTCCCGGTCCTGGGCGGCCTGCTCCTCGCCGCCGTCTTCTTCAAGACCCTCTTCGACATGTGGGACCCGGCGTACGGGTCGGGCTCCACGGTGCTCGGGGTCGGCAGCGTCTTCATCATCGGCGTGGGCCTGCTGGCCCTCGGCCTGATCATCATGATCATCACGGAACGCCGCAGCCCTGCCTTCTTCCGGGGCGAAGTCCTCACCAAGGAAACCCCCGCCCTGGTGGTCGAAGACTGACCCGCTGGGCGTGACCCGTCGCGGGTGCCCCGCTGAGCTGCCGAGTGCCCGGTGCCGTTCCGTTCCTCCGGACCGCCACCGGGCACTCGCGCACCCGCCCCCACCTCCAGCCTTGCCCGCTGCCCGGCGTGACGCCCTGGCGGGCAACTTCCAGCCCCGCCGGCGCCTTGGGGCGCAACCCCCAGCCTCGCCGGCGCCTTGGGGCGCAACCCCCAGCCCCGCCGGCGCCTTGAGGCGCAACCCCCAGCCTCGCCGGCGCTGCGTGCGGCAAATCCCAGCCTCGCCGGCGTTTGAGGCGCGGGGTTCGGGGCGGAGCCCCAAGGCAACCAGGCCGGCGCCGGGTAACGGGCTCCGCCCGGACCCGCTCCTCAAGCGCCGGAGGGGCTGGATGTTGCCCCCGGGCATCGGCGAGGCGGGGGTGGGCTCTGCCCCGGCGAGGCAGGGGATTGCCCGCGGTATCGCTCGGGGCATCGGCGGGGTGGGGTGACCAGGGGCGGGGCGGGTCGTTGGGGTTGGCATGACGACCTTGAGCAACATCAAGCGCACGCTCACCATCCTCGGCCTGGCCGGCGCGGCAATGGCCCTCGCCCCCACCGCCGCCCAGGCGGCCGACACCCCCGGCGCCGACGCCGTGGGCCAGGTCATGGAGCTGACCGACAACCCGGCCGAAACCCTCGAGCAGGCGCAACTCGCCACCGCCGCCGGCGACGAAGCCATCGGCACGGCCGTCACCGGCTCCGCCCCCGCCCTGGCCGGCCCGCTCACCGCCGTAGCCGACTCCGCCGGCCTCGCCTGACCCGCCGCCCCGTCGGCGTACCCGCGTCCGGGGTTGACCGCTGTGATCCCCGAGGGGCCCCGGTCCGCGGGTGACCGCCGTGATCCCCGAGGGGTCCGGTCAGGGGGTGGACGTGACGCCCACGTGGACGCCGTGGTGGGTGGGGCGCTCGACTTCGTCGAGGAGGGCCGCGGCGAAGTCGGCGTGGGTGATGCGCGCTTCCGCCGCCGCGGGGGCCACCACGTACCCCCCACCCGCCTCGCCCTCGTGGTCGAAGTCCCCGGCCGGGCTCAGGACCAGCCAGTCGACCCCACCCCCGGCGGGCCCCCGCAGCGCGTCGACGCCCGCCGCGTGGCCCTCGTAGAAGGCCCGGTACGCCTGGGGGTAGTCCGGGGTGTCCATCAGGAGCGTGCCGTCGGCGGTCGGGAGCACGGACGCCAGTCCGGCCACGACCAGCCGTCCGGCCCCGGCCCGCGCGGTGCCGTCGGCCAGTGCCCGCGCCGCCGCCGGGAAGAAGACCCCGGGGTCCGCGCCCGGGTCGTACACGGCGGCCACCACCGCGTCGTGGCCGGCCGCCAGGCGGGCCACCGCCGCCGCGTCGGTGACGTCGCCGTCGGCCCGTCCCGCCGCCGTCACCTCGTGTCCGCGCCGCCGCGCCTCGGCGGCCACGGCCCGTCCCACTCGCCCGTTCGCCCCGAACACCACAATGCTGCCCATCGATCCACCCCGTTCGTCGTGTCGTGCTCTGTCGTGCCGTGCTGTGCTCTGCTTTCTGTCCGCACGTTAGCCAGCGGCCTGGTTACCTCCGGGGTACCGCGGATACGTTGATCACATGAGCCCGTCCGCACCCGCAGCCAAGCCCGCACCCTCCCCCCTCGACCCGGAGATGTTCGACGAGGTCTGCCCCTCCGACCTGGTCCCCTTCCGGGTCGGCGACAAGTGGGCGGGGATGATCCTGCGCTGCCTGGAGGGCGGCCCGCGCCGCTTCTCGGAGCTGCGGATCCCGTTGCGCGGCATCACGGCCAAGGTGCTGACGCAGTCGCTCCGCGCGCTGGAGCGGGACGGGTTCGTCGTACGGCGGGAGGAGACCGGGGCGCCCGGCCCGCGCCGGGTCGCGTACGAGCTGTCCCCGCTGGGCCGCGGCCTGCTCGGCCCCCTCGACGCGGCCTGCGCGTGGACCGCCGAGCACTGGGACGAGCTGATCGACGCGCGGGAGCGGATGTTCGGGACGGCCGGGACGGCGGAACAGGTCGCCGGCTGACTCGGGGCCGGCCGACTCGGTGTCTGCTGACTCGGGGCCGGCCGGCCGGACCGCTCGCCGACGGCTGCGCCGGCCGGCCGGACCGGGCGCTGACGGCTGTGCCCGCCGTCCGCGCCGCCGTCCGAGTCGGCCGGCCGGTGACCGCCCCCGCCGGTGATCGTTGAGCAGCGGACCGACCGACGGCCCGCACACCCCGGGGAGGGCGACCGTGTCGCTCTGGCTGCTCAACCAATTCGGCACGTTCACGCTGTCCGTGCTGCTCGTCGGCGCGATCGTGATCGCCGCCGTGATCGGCAGCCTGACCGCCCGGCGCGTCCACCCGCGCCTCGCCGACGGCGAGCACAACGAGATGGTCGGCGTCGTCCTCGGGATGTTCGGCGCGATCTACGGGATCATCCTCGCGTTCGTCGTCGTCACCCTGTGGACCCAGCTGGACCACACGCAGGCGGTCGTCTCCAAGGAGGCCACCGACCTCGCCCTGGTGGTCCGCAGCGCCGAGGTCTTCCCGCCGGCCGACCGGGACCGGGTGCAGGCGGCCGTCGGCGCCTACGCGCACGCCGTCGTCGAGGTCCAGTGGCCGAAGATGCGCGCGGGCGAGCCGAGCCACGCGGCGACGGCGCGGCACATCGAGGGCATGTACCGGGCCCTGCAGGCGTACGAGCCGACCGACGCGCGGACCCAGACGTTCTACGAGGAGGCCGCGGCCGGCCTCAACGACGCGGCGGGCCAGCGCCGCGAACGCATCGACCTCGCCACCACCGAGCTGCCCACCCTCCTCCAGGTCCTGGTGTTCGGCGGCGCGCTCGTGATCATCCCGCTGACCTTCATCTACGGGCTGCGCAGCCTGCGCATGCAACTGCTGTTCGTGACCTCGGTGGCCGCCCTCATCGGCTTCAGCCTGCTCCTGGTCCTGGTCCTCGACCGCCCCTTCGCGGGCGAGCTGAGCGTGGACCCGTCCCCGTTCCGCGAGGGCGCCCTCGTCAAGTTCTGGATCCCGGGAGCGCGCGGCTAGGCAGTTCCTTTCGGGTCCTTTCGGGCCGGACCCGGCTCCCCGGCCGGCCGAGCGGTGTGAAAGTGTCCGGTTACCCGTCGGTTCGTTCCGGACCGATCCTGCCGACGGGCCGCACCAGACCATCGGTTTCACAGCAGGGGGACCCCTCATGACCTTCTTCACGCGCGCCCGCGCGTTCAGGACCGCGCTCGGCGTCACGGCGACCGCCGTCGCCATGGCCACCGCCGGCACGGTCGGCACCGCGGCCGCCGCCGGGAACCCGGCCGACGCCGGTTCCGCCGCGACCCGCGCCGGTGACCGGGCGGCGCAGGCCGCCGGCGCCCCGCAGGGCGCGTTCGCCGCCCCGCGCGCGGCGGCCCCCGCCACGGCGCCCAGCTTCCTGCTGTGGGCCACGGACGCCCGCACCGGGTACCTCTCCTTCTACGCCCCGGACGGCAACGGCGGCCTGCGCCCCCGTCTCGACACGTTCGTCAACTACGGCTTCGCGACCGCCGTCGCCCAGGTCGACAACGACAAGGACGGTGTCCGCGACGGCTTCTGGACCGTCGTCAACGACGGCCGGCTGCTCTTCACCGACAAGGACGCCGCGGGCGAGTCCCAGAGCAGGGACATCGGCAAGGGCTGGCAGACCTACCGCAAGGTGCTCTCCCCGGGGAACATCGGCGGCGGCGCGGCGTCCGACCTCATCGCCGTCGACAAGGCGGGCGTGCTCTGGCTGTACACCGCGTACGCGGACGGCCGGGTGTCCCCGCGCGTGCGCATCGGCGCCGGCTGGGGCGACTTCACGGAGATCGCCGGGCAGGACGACCTGACCGGCGACGGCAAGGCCGACATCGTCGCCCGCGACAAGGCCGGCGCCCTGTGGCTGTACCCCGGCACCGGCAGCTACAAAGCCCCCTTCGGCGCCCGCAAGAAGGTCGGCGCCGGCTGGAACACGTACAACCGCGTGCTGAGCATCGGCGACCTCGACTCGGACGGCCGCACCGACCTCCTGGCCCGCACGAAGACCGGCGACCTGTACCGCTACTCCGGCACCGGCAACGCCACCACCCCCTTCAAGAAGGCCGTCAAGATCGGCTTCGGCTACGGCGGCCTCAACCTGCTGTAACGCGACCAGGGGCCCATCAGCCGCTCTGTACCAGATGTACATCTGGTACAGAGCGCTAGCGGATGCCCTCCGGATCCTCTACCGGCTCACCGAGCTTCAGAAAGCGCTGTCTGCCGGGGACGCGTCGGCGCTCGACATCAAGCCTCTGCGAGGCCGTGACTCCCGTTGGCGCCTTCGAGTCGGCGACTACCGCATCGTCTACACCGTCGAGGACGGCCTTCTGGTCGTCTGGGTGCTGAGGGTCGCCCATCGTCGCGAGGTCCACAGGACCTGCTGACCGTCAGCCGGAGACGGCGGCGGTGACGTGGGAGACGACCTTGTTGAACTCCTCGGTGGGGGAGAAGTCCAGGAATTCGGTTTCGCCCACCGCTTCGGGGGCGTGGCCCGGGGCCCAGTAGAAGGCCTCGCCCGTCGCGTAGTCGGTGTCGCCGTCCTTGGTGTGCATCCGGACGGTGCCCTTGGTGACGTAGCCCCAGTGCGGGCAGGGGCACAGGTCGTCGGTGAGGCCCTGGAAGGCCGGGGTCATGTCCGTGCCGTCCGCGAACCGCACGAAGGCGACGCTGAATCCGCCCCCGATCTCGGCGGTGCGCAGTTCGGCGCCTTCGGTCTGCATGGCCACGGGAGCCTGCTCCCGTGAGATGCCCGTCATGGCTTCCTCCGCTGGTGTGCGGCCGTCCGCGAGGATCAGTTCCAGTTTCCCGCCGGAACCGGTGGGCCGCCCGCCGGGGCCGCGCCCCGCCCCCTCCCGCCGTCGCCGTGCGTACGACCACCCCCGTGGGCCGTACCCCTGGGGGCACCCCGTACGGGCGGGAGGGAGGGAAGCGGGCCGGCCCGCGGCCGTCATCCTCGCGACCGGTGCTGACGTCCGGCTGGCGCCCCGCTGACGTGGCCTTGCGCGGGTGGGCGGTATCCGGCCACCCCGCCCCGCCCGGTGATCCTTTTGCCCCGGACCGGACGCATGGGGTATCCATGGGGTGTTCTTTACGTTCTCTTTAATGGCGGTGCGGGTCGTGCGTGCGGTGTTCGGTCGGGGAACGGCCGCTCTGGTGGGTGTCGGCCTCGTGATGGCCGCCGTCGGCGGGTGCGGCGCGCAGAAGGCGCTGGAAGAGGAGACGAAGAAGCTCGAAGCCGAGGCCGACAGGATCGAGAAGGAGACGGACCAGATGGTCAACGGCACCTTCGAGGTCGTCTACATCGTCACCGGCTCCGGCAAGGTCTCCGAGATCGGCTGGCTGGAGGGCTCCGGCGGCCAGACCTCGTCCAAGACGCTCAAGGACCAGACGGTCCCCTGGGAGAAGAAGCTCACGATGAAGGGCGTCACGTCGATCCCGTCGGTCAACGTGATCCTCGGCGAGAAGGGCGGCACCGCCGACTGCGTCATCCTCGTCAACGGCAAGGAGGCGAAGCGCGCGACCGCGAACGGTGCGTTCGGCATGGCGAGCTGCATCGCGGACCCGGGCATCGCCGTGAAGTAACGCCCGGCCCGGCGGGGCCTGTTCGGCTGCGTCCTTACGTACTTACGCGCTTACGCGGTGGCGTAGCCGAGGAAGGCGGTCCAGGCGGCGGAGGCGACCGCCAGCTCTGGCCCGTTCTGGACCTTGGAGTCACGGACGTGGACGGTCTCGCAGGCGCAGGTGGCGACCTCTACGCAGTCGTCGCCCTGGCTGCCGCTGTGGGACGACTTGTGCCAGGAGAGGGCGACCTCTACGCAGTTGTCGCCGTCGCCGCTGCTGTACGTGGACTTGTGCCAGGAGAGGGCCACCTCGACGCAGGCGTCTCCTTGGCTGCCGCTGTAACTGCTCTTGAACCAGCGCAACTCGACGTTGCTCATAGCGTTCCTCGCATTCGCTCCAACAGGCCCCGGAACTCGGCCGGGTTGAGGGCCTGCGAGCGCAGTTTGGCATACCGCTGGTGCAGGATGCTGACGTCCTTGGCCTCCGAGATGAGCAGTCCCGACTGCTGGCCTTCGCTGTACCCCAGCCACTTGTTGTCTTCGGTTTCCAGGAGCCGGATGGGGCCGTCGAAGCCCGAGTGGTCTTCCTGCTTGAGCGGAATGATCTGCAGATCGACGTTCGTTCGACGATGAAGCTGAAGTCGATGGGTGGGGTGCGAGTCAGCAGCTTCTGCCTTCGAGCTGCGGATGGCGTTGCTGCCTGTCACGCGGACACTGCGGGTCGAGGTGTCCGACGCCCGGGCGGACCGACGGCCCCGGCCGCGCTCCGAGGAGGCGCGGGCCGGGGCCGAGGGTGGGTACGGGCTGGTGCTCGTGGCGGAGTTCGCGCGGGCCTGGGGGTCGCCGAGCGGTGTGTCGGGAAGACCGTGTGGGCGGAGGTCGGGATGCCGGCCTATTGCTCCTTCGTCACTCCAGGGTTCCGCTGAAGAGCGCGGCCGTCGCGCACTTCGTCGGGTTCGGGCCGGACGGCGGGCGGCCGACCGTACGGCAGGTGACCGTGACCGTGATCTCCTGCTTGGCGCCGACCAGGATGGCCGAGGCCCAGTGGAAGTCCTGCTCGCGGAAGTTCTCCAGGGCGGGCGCGAGCAGCGGCTTGCCGGCGACCGAGAGGGTGACCGTACCGGTGTCGCCCTGCGGGTTCTCCAGGACGAGGTCGGTCAGGCGCAGGACCTTGTCCTCGGGGACCTTGTAGGTCGCGGAGTCCGTGCCGTTGGCGGAGGCGCTCGCCGTCAGGCGGTGCGAGAACAGGGCGGCCTGCGGCAGCGGCTGCGGGCCCTCGCCCGGCTTGACGGATACGCCCGGGGACGGGCTCGGCTTGTCGTCGCCCGGTTTGCCGTCGGACCCGCCCGACGCGGCCTTCTTGGCGTCCTCGGCCGCCTTCTGCGCTTCGGCGGCCTTGGAGGCGGCGGTCTGCACGGGTCCCTTCACCGCTTCCTTGGCCGCGCTGCGCACGACCGGGCGCAGCAGCCCGAACCACAGGCCGGCCAGCACGGCGAGGAGGATCAGCAGCGCGACGAGGATCCTGATCAGCCCGGCCGAGATCACCGGGCGCTGGAGGAGCGAACCGTCGAGGGGGGCCGGCGGGACGTCCGGGGCGCCGTCGGGGCCGGGGGCCGGGGCAGCGGTGACCTGGAAGACGTGCGGGACGGCCATGCCCCGCCAGATCAGGCGCTTGGGCTTCACAGGGAGCTTGACGAAGGCGGCCCGGCCGGGTTCGACGACGGTCGCGGCGGCCGGGAACGTGAACGTGAGCAGCTCGCCCGCGTCCTTGCCCGAAAGGGCAACCGCCAGCGGGTAGTTGCCGCGGTTGTCGAGGGCGACCTGGAAGGCGGCCCCGGTGCGGCCCTGACCCATCCGGGGGGTCAGCTCGGCGGTGAAATCGGCGTACGGGCGGATGTGCAGGACGCCTTCCGGGACGGTGGCGTGCTGCGGCTGCTCCTGCGGCAGCACCCGTACCCCGTACGTGAGTTCGCCCGGCGGGACGGTGGTGTCGCGCGGGGGTGTGACCACCAGCTCCACCTGGCCCGCGGTATCCGGATAGAGGGACAGCGTCGCGGGTTCGACGGTGCTCCAGCGGGCGGCCGGGCCCAGCACCTCGAAGGCGTAGTGCTCCACGACGTTTCCGCTGTTGCGCAGCTCCAGCGGGATCCGGGCCTCTTCGCCCGGAAGCACGGAGGCAGGCGCGGCGTCGAGATGAGCGGAAGTGGTCATGAGGCGACGGTAGGGAGCCTGGTCGGAGGCCCGCCGCTCCCGTACGGACAGACCCGGGGGCACGCTGCGCTGCCCGTTGAGTCCATGTGGAGTGCCTGCTGACTGCCCGGGTGTTCACTGACACCGGTTGTGTGCGGAGAGGTGGGGCTCTCCGCCGGACAGGGGGTGTGCGATGCGTTACCACGGTGAGAGCGGTGCGGAGCGGATTCCGGTGCGGCTGACCGCCCAGGACCCGATCTCGCAGGCGGGGCTGGCGGGGCAGCTGCGGAACTGCCCGGAACTCCAACTGCTGGGCGACGAGGAGGACTACGAGGGCAAGGGGCGGCCGCTGGTCGCGGTGGTGTCAGCAGACCGGGTCGGCGACACGGAACTCCAGACGTTGCGGAGGTACCAGCGGACCGGTGACATCCGGATCGTGCTGGTCGCCACCGAGATCGACGACGGCGGGCTGGTGGCGGCCGTCGAATGCGGGGTGGTGGGCGTGGTGCGGCGGGCCGAGGCGTCCGCTGCGCGGCTCGTGCAGGTCATCTCCGCGGCGGCGCGCGGCGAGGGCAGCGTGCCGGCGGACCTGCTGGGGCGGCTGCTGGACCAGGTGGGGCGCTTGCAGCGGCAGGTGCTGGATCCGCGGGGGCTGGCCTTCACGGGGCTCGCGCCGCGGGAGGTCGACGTGTTGCGGCTGGTCGCGGAGGGGAGCGACACGGCGGAGATCGCGCGGACGCTGTCGTTTTCCGAGCGCACGGTGAAGAACATCCTTCACGACGTGACGACGCGCTTGCAGCTGCGGAACCGGTCGCACGCCGTGGCTTACGCGATGCGCCAGGGCTTCATCTGACCCCCGCGCCGGTCAACGCCCGCGCCCGACCGGCGCCCGGCTGACCCCGCGCCCGCTTCAGCCCCTCCGGCGTTCGAGGGAGCGGGTCCGGGCGGAGCCCGGCAACCCCCGCGCAACTTCCAGCCCGGCGAGGCTGGAAGTTGCGCCCCGCGGCGCCGCCACGGCTGGGGTTGTCGGAGGGCGGGGGTGCCCTATGGGGCATTGGGTGGTACCCGGGTGGCTGCCCTTGGTCCGGCTGTTCGCGGGACGCGCGAGGGAACAGGGTCTTCCTGAGGAGGGCTGTCCGGACGCCGTCGGCGCCACCCCGGTACGCGTAGGTGCGCGCCCGGTGGCGCGGGGGACCCGTCCGGCGGGGGAGCGTGCGAACAGTGCGACGGGTGCGCCGAATGCTGTGGGTCGTGGTGCGGGACGTGCCGGTGCCGCGCGTGGTGCGGGACGGGCGGGTGCCGCGCGTGGGGCAGGGCGTGCGGCTGCCGTACGCGGGGCAGGGTGTAGGGCCGTCCCGCGTGCGGCGGGGCGTACGGCCGCCTACCGGCACAAGGCCCGCCGCCGGCGTGCGCCCGGCCCGTGCGGCGGGGGCGGCAGGGGCGGTGCGGCGGGGGCTGGTCGCGGGGCTCGCGGTGGCGCTGGTGGCGGCCGTGCCCGCCGGGGGGCCCGTACGGGCGGACCAGGAGGACCGGGCCGGTACGGCCGCGCTCGCCGCGGTCGCGGCCCCCGCGCCGCTCGATCCGCCCGCGCCCGACCCCGGGCGGATCGCGTACATCGGGGACGGCCCGCACCGGAGCGTGGTCACCGTGGCTGTCGGCGGGCCGCTGACCCCGCTGCTGCCCGTCGGCCGGGCGGGCAACGACTGTCAGGCGCGCGCCCGCGGCGACGACCTGGTGTGGGTCAGCGACCGCGACGGCACCGGCGAGGGGCTGTTCCGGCGCACCGGCGACGGACCGGTGACCCGCGTGCTGGCCCGTACGGGCTGGCGGATCGCGGACCCCGTGCTCTCCCCCGACCGCGAGTGGATCGCCTTCGTGTCGTGGGAGGGCGACGGCCCGGACCTCACCTCCGCCTCCGGCCGGCGCTGCGACGAGGAGTCGATCGGAGCCGGCACGGACGCGAAACCCGGGGTGTACGTGGTCCGCACGGACGGGACCGGGCTGCGCGAGGCCGTGCCGGACGCCGACTGGGCGGACTGGTCCCCGGACGGCGCCGAGCTGGTGTTCACGCGCGCCGGGCGGGCCTGGCGCACGACGGTCGCCGCCGGCGGCACCCCGCGCCCGGTCACCCCGGCCGGCGTCGACGCGTCCAAGCCCGTGTGGGAGCCGGCCGCGCCCGACGCGCCGCGTTCCAAGGACCGCATCGCGTACGTGACCACCGTGGAGCGGGACACCGGCGACGGCACCGTCACCGACCAGGTGCTCGCGACCGTGCCCGCCGCGGCCGGCGGCGCCGTCGCGCCCGTCCCCCTCGCGCGCGGCGGCTACGAGGACGACCACCGACAGGTGGCGTGGGCGCCGGACGGCTCCCGGCTCCTGTTCCTGTCCGGCGAGCCGTACCTCGTCGACCCCGAGCCGCGGCCCTGCGGCCTGTGCCGGGGCGAGCCGGTCTTCGCCGACGACGACGTGCAGCTGTACGAGACGGAGGGGGTGAGCTGGTACACCGCGGCGGGAGGCGCCCCACAGATCCTGCTGTCCGGCACCGACCCGGAGGCCTTCAACATCGAGAGCTCGCGGTCGCAAGCCCCCCTGGACCGACTCCAACTCCGGGCCGCCCAGGGGGAGGAGAGCGTCCTGTCCGATCCCGCGTACGCGCCGGACGGGCGGCGGCTGGCCTTCGTGGCGACCACCGGGCCGGCCGACCTGCCGGCCACCGAGCGGATCCTGATCGGCGGCGACGGGCAGCTCGCGGCCGCCGTGCCGCTCCAGTACACCGGGATGGACCCGGGAGAGCACCACGGGCGGCCGGCGTGGTCGCCCGACGGCACGAAGCTCGCCTTCGCGCGGTGGGCCGCGCCCGATCCTGACCGGCCGCAGCCGGACGGGCAGATCGCCGTCGTCGACCTCGCGGCGGGGCCGGGGGCGGGGCGGCTGCTGTACACCGTGCCGGGGGTGGTGCCGCCTGGCGGGTCGGGGCGGTGTCTCACCGACGACCGGGACCCGGCGTGGTCGCCTGACGGGGCGCGGCTGGCGTTCTCGCGCTACTACACGTGTCTGCCGGGGCCCATCGATCCGGGGCTGAACGGGGTTGCACGGGGCTCCGCCCCGGACCCCGCGCCTCGAACGCCGGCGGGGGTCGATACTGCCCGGCGCCGGGCGTCGAACGCCGGCGAGGCCGAGGGTGCGGCCTTGGTCGCTGCTCAGGACCTTCGGGATCGGCACATCTGGACGGCGCCGGCCGCTGCCTCCGGGGCGCAGACCGACCTATCGCAGAAGCAGTGCAACGGGCCCAACGACCCCTGCCGGGTCGTCGACCTGCGGCCCGCGTACCGGCCCGGGGGGAACGAGATCGCGTACGTCCGCCAGACCACCACCTACGTGCCGCCGCGCATCAGCCGGGTGAACTCCGGTTACGACGGGGCCCGGATGGTGCTCGCCGTGCGTGAGGACGGCTCCGGCTGCCGGTCCGTGATCCCCGCGGCGGCGACCTGCCCGCTGCGCGTCGGGGACTGGCCGGCCGGGCTGGACTTCGACCGGCCCGACAATCCGGCCTGGTCCCCGTCCGGCAACCGCCTCGCCGTCGACGTGCGCCAGGACTACGGCGACGGCGGCCACGTCAACCGCCTGATGGTCCTCGACCCCGCCGGCACGGACACGGCGATCCTCCCCGGCAAGATCCGCAACAGCCAGTCGCAGCCCACCTGGCAGGCCAGCGCCGACCTGCGCCTGTACGTCACCACCGACGACTCGCCGCTGCTCCTCGGCGCCACCGCCCAGGTCGGGATCCTGCTGGAGAACTGGGGCATCGCCACTTCCCCCGGCGCCACCGTCCGCGTCCAGCTGCCGCCGGGGCTGACGCCGGTGGACCCGCTGCCCGCGGGCTGCGCCGCCGACCCCGCCCCCGGCGCGGAAGGCGTGCTGACCTGCACGGTCGGCCCGCTGGCGGCCGAGTCGAACATCGAGATCCCACTCGCCCTGAAGGGCGCGGCCCTCGGCGACCAGCCGGTGACCGCGACCGCCACCGGCACCCTGCCCGACCACGTGCCCGGCGACAACGAGGCACGGCTCGTCATCACCGTCGTCGCCGCCGACCTCGCCGTCACCGCCACCGCCGTCCCGCCCGTCGTCCGGATCAACCAGCCCTCGACGGTCACCTTCACCGTGAAGAACACCGGGACCGCCGAAGCCGCCGGGGTGCTGCTGAAAGCGACCCTGCCGCCCGGGCTCACCGTCGTCACCGGCACGCCCTGCCCGGACACCGGCTGCCCGCTCGGCAGCCTCAAACCCGGCGAGAGCGGGACCGTCGTCCTCGGGCTCACCGCGCCCAACGCCTTCACCGGCACCATCGAGGGCACCGCCTCGACCGCCACCGTCGACCCCGACTCCGAGAACGACACGGCCCAGGTGGACCTCACCGTGGTCGACCCGCGGCTGCCCGACCCGGCCGTCGGCGTCACCGCGACCCCCGCACGGATCCTCACCGGCGAGCAGTCCACCGTGGTGTGGACGGTCCGCAACCTCGGCGACGCCGCCGCCGAGGGCGTGGTGCTCGTACCGCTGCTGCCCGACGGCGTCACCGTCGTGTCCGAGTCCCCGGCCTGCGTGCCCGAACCGCCGGTGCCGCCCGCGCCCCCCGGGCCGCCCGCGCCGACCGGCTGCGTGCTCGGCGACCTCGCGCCGGGCGCGGCGGTCACCCTGACCCGGGTGGTCACCGCGGGCGCGCCGCTGCGCGGGGCCGTCGTCGGCGTGGTGACCGCCGAAGCCGACTCCAACCCGACCAACAACACCGCGGCCACCCCGCTGACCGTGGACCGGCAGCCGCCCCCGCCCGCGACCCGCTCCGCCGACCCCAACGCGGCGGTGACCGCGGGCCCCCGTACCGCCTACACGGGCGGCCGGGTCACGGCCGAGGCGGTGGTGCGCAACGGCGGCCCGGTCAAGGCCACCGGACTGCGGCTGACGGTGACCGTGCCGGCCGGGATGCGGCTGGTGTCGGCGACCCGGCCGGGCTGCCTGACCGCGGCCGGCTGCCCGGTGCCGGACATGGCGCCGCGCGGCCGGTTCGCCGTACGGCTCGTGCTGGCGGCGGAAACGGCCCTGACCGGGGCCGTCACGGCGACCGTCACCACCACCGGCACCGACCGCAACCCGGCGAACAACACGGCGAGCGCGGCCGTGACCGTACGGGCGCCGCTGCTCGTGCTCACCCCGCCGCTGGGGCCGCCGGGGTCGGTGACCCAGGCGCACGGCAGCGCCTTCCCGCCGGGGGCGACCGTACGGCTGCGGTGGAGCAAGGGCGTCACCGTGGCGTCCGCGCCGGTCGTGGTGCGGGCGGACGGGACCTTCACGGCGCCGGTGCTGGTCCTCGTCCAGGACGCGCTGGGCGAACGGAAACTGACGGCCACGCACGCGGTCGCCCGGGCGGCGCTGTTCCGGCCGGTGCGCGCGCCGTATCTGGTGGTGCCCGGGGTGCTCCAGCCCTCCGACTTCCAGTGGCGGAGGTGACGGCCGCGTGATCCACGAAGTCGACGAGGCGCTGCGGGAGCTGGTGCGGGCCGAGGCGGTGGGGGAGGGCTCGGAGATCGACGTGGTGTTCGACGCGCCGACCCGGGACTGGGCGGCCCGGCGCAACACGCCCACGGTCAACCTGTACCTGTACGACATCCGGGAGGACCTGCGGCGCCGCTCGCGGGGACGCCAGAACATCTACGACGAGACCGGCCGGATCACGGCACGGACCCTGCCGCCCCGCTACTTCAAACTGTCGTACCTGATCAGCGCCTGGACGCAGCGGCCGGAGGACGAACACCGGCTGCTGGCCGCGCTGTTGGCGTGCTTCCTGCGCCACGACGCGCTGCCCGCCACCCGGCTCGGGCCAGAACTCACCGCCACCGGGCTGCCGGTGCCGGTGTCGATCGCACTGCCGCCGCCGGAGGACCGGGCGTTCGCGGATGTGTGGTCGGCGCTCGGCGGCGAGCTGAAACCGTCGCTGGACGTGGTGGTGAGCGCGCCGGTGGCGACGGCCCCGGTGTACGAGGCGGGACCGCCGGTGGAGGACGGGCTGGTGGTGGGGCTCTCGGACATGGAACCGGATGCCGAGTCGGCGGCTGGTGCTGGTGCTGGTGCTGGTGCCGGTGCCGGTGCCGGTGTGGATGCCGGTGCCGGTGCCGGTGCCGGTGCCGAAGCGGATCCGGGGGCGGGTGGCGGCGCCCCGCGGGGCGGGGGGCGGGTGCCGCGGCCCCGGGGGCCGCGGGCGCGCCGGCGGGGCGAGGGCGCGGGCGAGGGCGGGAACGGGGGCGCGGGCTGATGGACTACCTGCTGGGGCGGCTGGAACTGGTCGAGGCGCGGGTGCGGCAGGCGGTGGCGGCCCGGCGAGCCGCCGACCCGGAGGCGGACGACCCGTTCCGCGGGCTGTACCTGTCCGACGAGACCGTCCAGCGGATCCTGGACGCACCGCAGACCGTCCCCTGGCCCGAACCCGTGGACGTACCGGACCGGGAGGCGCTCGCCACGGCGGCCGAAGGCTCCCGGCTGTACGCGGTGCAGTGCTCCTTCGGGCTCCAGGAGCTGGACACCGAGCTGCTGCTGATCGCGCTCGCCCCCGACCTCGACCGGCGGTTCGAGCAGCTCTACGGGTACCTCAACGACGACGTCACGCGGCGCCGCCCCACCATCGGGCTGGCACTGGGCCTGTGCGGGGTGCCCGCCGTGTCGGCGGCCGCCCGCGCCCGGCTGTCCCCCGACGGGCCGCTCCTACGGGGCGGCCTGCTGCTCGTGGAGGAAGCCGAACGGCCGTTCCTCGGACGGTCGTTGCGGGTGCCGGACCGGGTCGCAGCCCACCTGCTCGGCCACGACGCGATCGACCCGGACCTCGCCGACGTACTGCGTCCGGCGCCCGCCGGCGCGCTGCCGGCCGCGGTCGCCGGCGACCTGCCGCAGCGCCTCGCGCACTGCGTCACCCACGCCCAACTGCCCGTCTACCTGCGGGAAGCGGCGGGCGGCACCGCCCGCGAGGTGGCTGTCGACGCGCTCGCCGGGGCCGGGCGGGACGCGCTGCTGCTCGACCTGACCCGGCTGGCGGCCCGTACGGGTACGGAAGCGGCGGCGCTGGTCGCGGCAGCCGGTCGGGAGGCGGCCCTCGCCGGAGCCGGACTGGTCGCCGGACCCGTGGAGGCGCTGCGCGAATCGGTGGAGGTGCTGCGGGCGCTGGCCGGTCTGCGGACGCCCGTTCTGCTGACCGGGCAGGTGGGCTGGGACCCGCAATGGGCCGACCGTACGCCGCTGTTGGTCGAGACCGAACGGATCGGCGCGGCGGCCCGCGCCGAACTGTGGCGGTCGGTGCTGGGCGGCGGCGTCGGCCCCTCGGTCGCCGCCTTCGTCCTCACGCCCGAACAGATGCGGCGCGCGGCCGGCGCGGCCCGGCAGCAGGCGGTCCTCGCGGACGGGCCGGTGGGGGAACGGGAACTGCTGCGCGGGGCGCGCGCCCAGAACACGTCCGGGCTGGAACGGCTGGCCCGGCGGATCCGGCCGACCGTGGGCTGGGAGGACCTGGTGCTGCCGGCGGGCGTACTGGGGCAGCTGCGCGAACTGGCCGCGCGGGCCCGCCACCGGGACCGGGTGCTCGGCGACTGGGGGATGCGGCCGGGCGGCGGGCGCGGGCGCGGCGTGATGGCACTGTTCGCGGGCGACTCGGGCACCGGCAAGACGATGTCGGCGGAGGTCGTCGCGGGCGCGCTCGGCCTCGACCTGTACACGGTGGACCTGGCGACGGTCGTGGACAAGTACGTCGGCGAGACCGAGAAGAACCTCGAACGGATCTTCACCGAGGCCGCCGGGGTCAACGGCGTGCTGCTCTTCGACGAGGCGGACGCGGTCTTCGGGAAGCGGTCGGAGGTCAAGGACGCGCATGACCGCTACGCGAACGTGGAGAGCGCGTACCTGCTCCAGCGGATGGAGACGTTCGACGGGCTGGCGGTGCTCGCCACGAACCTGCGGGCCAACCTCGACGAGGCGTTCACGCGGCGGCTCGACCTGGTGGTCGACTTCCCGCTGCCCGACGCGGAGCAGCGGCTCGCGCTGTGGGACCGGTGCCTGGGCGCGGCGCTGCCGCGGGGGGAGGACCTCGACCTCGGCTTCTGCGCCCGGTCCTTCGAACTGGCGGGCGGCGACATCCGGTCGGCGGCGGTGACGGCGGCGTACCTGGCGGCCGACGCGGGGCGGGCGGTGTCGATGACGGACCTGGTGGTGGCGGTGGGGCGGGAGTACCGGAAGCTGGGGCGGCTCTGCCTGGAGAGCGAGTTCGGGGTGTGGGTGGGGGCCGTGCGGTAGCGCTCCGCGGGGGTGGGGGGTCATCGGGCCTGGCCTGGCGTGGCCGTTTGGCGCCGCCGGGCCCGGCCGGGTTGCCTGGGCGGGGAGGGACGGGGCGGGGCTGGTCGGTCGGGTGCGGGCCGTCCGTGGCCGGTCGCGCAGTTCCCCGCGCCCCTGGGGGTGCTGTGGCGGGTGGTTGGGTGCGGGTCGTCTGGGGCTGGTCGCGCAGTTCCCCGCGCCCCTGGGGTGGCTGTGGGGGGTGGTTGGGGGTGGGGCGTCTGGGGCTGGGCGCGTGGTCTTTCGTGTCCCTGGGGGCGGGGAGGGTGCTCGATTGGGCAGGGGTGGGTGCCCGGTGGGGGTGCTCGGGGGGCTGGGGGATCGGGGGCGGGGGCGGGATGGTGGTGGGGAGGGCTGTCCGCTGGGGATCGCAGGGGGACGCACATGCAGGGACACGGTCACGGCCACGGACATGACCACGAGCACGGGACGGAAGCCGAGTCCGGGAACGCGGCGCGCGGCAAGGCGGGGCCCGAGGGTGCGCCGGACGCGCTGCTGATGCGGGCGGCGGTCGAGGGGCGGCCCGAGGTGCTCGGGGCCGGAGGGATGCTGCGGCTCCAGCGGTCGCTCGGGAACGCCGGGGCCGCGGCGGCCCTCCAGCGGTCGTCGGTGCACGACGTGGTCGGCTCGGGCGGCGGACGGGCGCTCGACCCGGAGGTCCGCGAGGACATGGAGGGCCGGCTCGGCCACGACTTCGGCGACGTACGGGTCCACACCGACGGCGCCGCGCACGACTCGGCGAAGTCCGTCAACGCGCACGCCTACACGGTCGGTTCGCACATCGTCTTCCAGCGGGACGCCTACGACCCCGG
Source organism: Streptomyces sp. NBC_00239 (assembly GCF_036194065.1). Lineage (NCBI taxonomy): Bacteria > Bacillati > Actinomycetota > Actinomycetes > Kitasatosporales > Streptomycetaceae > Streptomyces > Streptomyces sp. NBC_00239. The sequence continues at coordinate 4,724,762 of NZ_CP108095.1, forward strand.
CTCCCACCAGGGCCGGACCACCCTCGCGCACGAGCTGACGCACGTGGTGCAGCAGCGGTCCGGACCGGTGGACGGGACGGAGACGGAGGGCGGGATCAAGGTCAGCGACCCGGGCGACCGCTTCGAGCGCGAGGCGGTCGCCACCGCCGACCGCGCGATGTCCGCCCCCGCCCCCGTCGCCCCGGTGCAACGCGCCGCCGAAGACGGTCCAGGACCGGAACCCGCACCCGAGCTCCCCGGCACCGGAGCCTCCGTACAACGAGCCGAGGAAGCCGAAGAGGAAGAAGCCCCGGCCGAGTAGCCGGAGCCGGGCCGAGCCCGCCGAGACCCGGCCCGGCCGCCAACCGGCGCGGCGACGGGGCGGTGGTCCGGGTCGACTCGGCGAACCGGGCGGATCCGGCGGCGGGCGCGCGATGCGGGAACGAGACGGTGGGCTGGTTGGACCGGCCGATCCAGGCGGTCCTGGCGGACCGGAGGGGACCGGTGGCGGGCGCGGGGTGCCGGCGCGGGAACGGGGAGATGGGCGGGGTGGATCGGGTGGATCGGGTGGTGCGGGCGGAGGTTCGGTGTCGGTGAGGGTGCGGCGGCGGTGAAGGCCGGGGCGGACCGGGCCGGGGGCCGGGACACCGCCGGGGAGGCGAAGGCGCCGGCCCGGCGGACCTCCGACGCGCCCGCGGCCCCGGCGGTACGGACCCGGGCGCTGGACGTACGAGCCGTCCAGCGCTTGCAGAGCCGCGCGGGCAACGCGGCGGTGGCCGCCCTGGTAGCCCGCCCAACCACCCCAGCGACGCGCGGAACTGCGCGACCGGCCGCGGACGGTCCGCAGCCGACCGTCCAGGCCACCCCCGACGGGGCGCACGCCGAGCGACGGGCCGAGTCCACTCCAGGGGCGCGGGGAACTGCGCGACCGGCCGCGGACGGTCCGCAGCCGACCGTCCAGGCCGCCACCGACCAGGCGCACGCCGAGCGACGGGTCGGCCCGCCCCAGGGGCGCGGGGAACTGCGCGACGGACCCGTCGCGCCGGAGCGGGGCGTGCCGGACGGCGGGGCCGCGCGGCGGATGCCCGTACAGCGGCTGGACGCCGGCACGCTGCCGGCCCCGCCGGCCGGGCTGACGCCAGCGACCGACCCGCGGTTCAGGAAGGTCGCGCAGGATCTGCGGGCCAAGAAGAACGCCCTCGCCAAGCACCCGAGCGCCCCCTCACAGGCGAAGGCCGCGCAAGCCGCGGCCAAGGCCCCCGGCGACGACAAGGAGGCGCAGGCCAAGGCCGCCCAGGCCGCGGAGATGGGCACGGCGCGCCCCGCCGCCTTCGACAAGGCGGCGTTCGTCGCGGCGGTGTCGGCGGCGATAGCCGCCAAGGCGCCGAAGACCCTCGACGAGGCGGACAAGTTCACCCAGTCGGGGAAGGCCGACGAGGTCAAGGGCGAGGTGTCCGGTCAGGTCAAGGCCGGCAAGGACGGCTCCGCCAAGGACGTCGCCGAGAAGACGGCGAAGGCTCCCGACGAGTCGAAGGCCGTGGAGAAGCCGGTCACCCCGCTGCCGGGCCAGCCCGCGCCGCCGGCCCTCGCCCCGCCCGACCCCAAGGCGGCGGCCGTCGCCAAGGCCCCGCCGGAGCAGACCGATCTGAGTACGGGTCCCAAGGAGACCGACGCCATGATGGCGGAGGCCAAGGTGACCCCGGAGCAACTGGCGCACTCCAACGAGCCGCAGTTCGCGCAGGCCCTGTCCGCGAAGAAGGAGTCCGACGCGCACGCGGCGGCCGCGCCGGCGCAGTTCCGGGCGGCCGAGGACGCCCGGGTGGCCGCCGAGCAGGGCGGCGCCGCCGCAGCGGGCCCCGCCGGCCTCCAGGCGATGACGGCGGCGCGGGCCGGCGCGGGCCGGCAGGTGGCGGCCGGCCAGGGCGCGGCCCAGTCCAAGGAGGAGCAGGAACGGGCCCGGGTCGCGGGGGAGATCAAGGGGATCTTCGACGCGGCGAAGAAGGACGTCGAGGGGATCCTCGGCGGGCTGGACGACGAGGTCGACAAGGCCTTCGACGCGGGCCAGAAGGCGGCCAAGGCGGCCTTCGACACCGACCACCAGACCAAGATGAAGGCCTGGAAGGACGAGCGGTACTCGGGCGTGACGGGGGCCGCCCGCTGGCTGGCGGACGCCGTCCTCGACCCGCCGCCGCGCGCCAACCAGATCTTCGCCGAGGCCCGCGTGGTCTACGAGCGCGAGATGAAGGCGTGCATCTCGAACATCGCCGACCTGATCGGCAAGCGGCTCGGCGACGCCACCGCCCGGATCGCGGACGCCAAGGCGAAGATCGCGGCGAAGGTCGCCGAACAGCCCGCGTCACTGCGGAGGTTCGCGCAGCAGGCGGCCGACGGGATCGGCGGCGAGTTCACGGCGCTTGAGTCCGCCGTCTCCGAGAAGTCGCAGGGCCTGGTGGACGGCCTCGCCGAGAAGTACGTGGCGGCGCGCAACGAACTCGACGACGAGATCAAGAAGCTCCAGGAGGAGAACAAGGGGCTGCTGGGCAAGGCCAAGGACGCCGTCGCCGGCACGATCGAGACCGTCCTGAAGCTGAAGGACATGCTGCTGGGGGTGCTGGCGCGGGCCGCCGGCGCCATCGACAAGATCATCGCGAATCCGATCGGCTTCCTCGGCAACCTCGTCAACGCCGTCAAGGGCGGCGTACTGGCCTTCGGCGCGCGGATCGGCGAACACCTCAAGAACGGCCTCAAGCAGTGGCTGTTCGGTCAGCTGTCGGCGGGCGGCATCGAGATCCCGGAGACCTTCGACGCCAAGGGCATCGTCAAACTGATCCTGTCGATCCTCGGCCTGACCTGGACGAACATCCGCGCCCGGGTGGTGGCCCGGATCGGCGAGCGGGCCATGAAGTCCCTGGAGAGCGGCTTCGAGATGGTCCAGGTGCTCGTCACCGAGGGCATCGGCGGACTGTGGAAGTGGATCGTCGAGAAGCTGTCCGACCTCAAGGACACCGTGATCGGCGCGATCAAGGACTTCGTGATCGAGAAGATCGTCACGGCCGGCATCACCTGGATCGTGTCCCTGCTCAACCCGGCCTCCGCCTTCGTACGGGCCTGCAAGGCGATCTACGACGTCGTGATGTTCTTCGTGAACCGGGCGGCACAGATCAAGAGCTTCGTCGACTCGGTCCTCGACTCCATCGAATCCATCGCGGGCGGCGGAGGCGGCGCCGTCACCGGCCTCATCGAGCAGAGCCTGGCCAAGGCGATCCCGGTCGTCCTCGACTTCCTCGCCAGCCTGCTCGGCCTCGGCGGCATCTCTGCGAAGATCAAGTCGATCCTGGAGAAGGTCCAGGCACCCGTCATGAAGGTCGTGGACTGGGTCATCGGCAAGATCGTGGGCGCCGGCCAGAAGGTCCTCTCCAAGCTGAAGGCGAAGGTCCGCGGCGGCGACGACTCCCCGGAGGGCAAGCAGGCCCGCCTCGACAAGGGCATGGCCGCCGCCCTGCGCGCGGTCAACGCCCTGCCCGGCAAGGGCGTCGCGCGGGCCGCCATCACCCCGGTCCTCGCCGCGATCCGGGTCCGGTACGGGATGACGAAGCTGGAGGCCGTGCCGGACGGCGACGTGTGGGCCATCGACGGCCAGGTCAACCCGGGCGTGCGGAAGAAGAGCAACAAGGGCACCAAGAGCAACGCCGCCACCGTCGACGCCGCCGCGAAGGACGTGCGTACGCAGGGGGCCACGGCCCCGTCGGTCGGCGACCTGAAGGGCATGATGCCGGCCATCAAGCAGGCGCACGGGCTGGACACGGTCGTGGTCCAGCGGGAGGGCGAGAAGCGGTGGGTCGAGCTCAAGCTCGGCACCAGTGTGAAGAACCTCGACTTCCGGTGCGTGCTCAGCACCGCCGGGCCCGGCCAGGCGAGCGCCGACGCGGCGGGCCTGCGCCGCACCAAGGACAAGGGCGACGCGAAGGCCATGGTCAACGCCCGGGCCAGGATCAAGTTCCAGAACGCCTTCGTCCACAACCGCGACTCGCACCAGGACGCCACGCTCGGCATCGACGCGGCGCAGCACAAGGGCACGTCGTTCCGGGTCGGACGGGGGGACGCCCAGGAAGGCTCGGTCGCCCGCGGCGAAGTCGGCTCGGGGGCGGGCGGGTTCGACAAGAAGGAAGTGATGATCAGGTCCTGGAACATCGGCAAGGGCGACAACGCCAACGACCACGCCACGCACGCGGAACGGCAGATCACCAACTGGCTCGCGACGGTGACCGGCGGCACCAACGGGGCCGTCATGACCGAGATCTACCTCAAGGTCACCGGCACCTTCGAGCCGTGCAAGGGCTGCTCCGGATCGATGAAGGGCATGCTGACGGCCGCCCGGGAGAACGGCCGCACGGTGCGCGCGGTCCTCGACTTCAGCGAGGTCAGGCGGCTCTACCGGGAGGAGGAGGTGGGCCACATGCTCGGCTGGAAGGACGGCGAGGCGGGCCGGCGCGACCGCGCGGACGCGCACGGCGCGTGGGACGAGGTCATCACGGCGGCCCCCGCCGGCATCAAGGACAAGACCCCGGTCAGCATCCGCTTCACCAACTGACGCGTGTGTGGCGGCCGGGAGCCGCAGGGGCGCCCCGGGCGCGGGGCGAGCCTTCCAGGGTAGGGCTCCGGCGGCGGGGTGCGGGCGTGTTTCGCCGGGACGGGGGAAACGTTCCGGCAAACGGTGGGTACGGTGGGCGAGGCCCGGTCGCCCGACAGGGACACGCCCACCGCCCAAGGAGACGCCGACCGTGCCCAGCTGGCGCGCCACCCTCACCGCCGCCGAGATCACCGAATCCGACGTACGGGAGGACTACACGGCAGCCGCCCGCCGGGTCCTGCGCCGCGAACAGGCCCCTTACCTGGCCCTGCGGCTGCTGGCCGCCCCGCCGTTGGTCCCGTACCTCACGGCCGGGCTCGCCTTCATGAACCTCGTCGACGACACCGCGGAGGGCCCGGACCCACAGATCGGCCTGAAGCTGCTCACCGAACGCGTCGGCGACGCGCTGGAGTCCGGCGACAGCGAGGACCCGGTGCTGCGGGCGTACGCGCACGCGGTCGCCGCGCGCGGGCTGCCCGAACACTGGGTGTACGACTTCCTGGCGGGGGCGGCGAGCGCGGAGGCGGAATTCGACGGGTTCGCCGCCGAGGCGGACTTCCAGGACTACCTCGACGCGTACGCCTGGCCCGGCATCGTCGTCTTCACCGGCCTGCAGTACCGGGGCGGGCCGGACGAGGAGCAGGCGGCGGGCTGGCGCCGGTTCGTGGACGCGGCCCAGCGCGTCGACTTCCTCGCCGACCTGGCGGGCGACCTCGCCGGCGGTCGGCTGTGCATCCCCCGCGACCGGCTCGCCGAGCACGGCGTGACCCGCGAGGACCTCGAACAGGCGCGGGACACCGAAGGCGTACGTGCCCTCCTGGCGGCGGAGTGCGGACTGGCGCGCGAGGCGCTCGACGCGTCCGCGGGGATCGTGGACCTGGCGGATCCGGGGCTGCGGGCGGTCGGGCGCACGATGCGGGAACTCATGGCGCACCAGCTCACGCAGGTCGAGGACGCCGGGGTGCGGGCGTTGCGACGCGACATCGGCTACGGCCTCCTGGCCCCCCTCCGCATCCTCACCCAAGCCCGCCGCCCCACCCCAACCCCCACCACATGACCCCGCCGGCCCCGACCCCGGCGGGCCGACCCCGCGTGCTTCCAGCCCTGCCCGGCTGACCCCGCCCGTTCCCGGCCCCGACCGGCTGACCGGGCGTGCTTCCAGCCCCGGCCGGCTGACCCCGCCCGCTCCCAGCCTCCGGCTGACTTTGGCGCACCCTTCTGCCTTGTCGGCGCCCTGGGGTGCAACCTCCAGCCTCGCCGGCGTTTGAGGCGGTCCTGGGCGGAGACCGGCCGGCCTCGCCAGCGCCCTGGGGTGCAACACCTCAGCCTCGCCGGCGTTTGAGGCGCGGGGTTTGGGGCGGAGCCCCAAGAACAACCCGGCTGACGCCGGGCACCGGGCTCCGCCCGGACCCGCTCCTCAAGCGCCGGAGGGGCTGGGGGGTGCGACGGGGTTGCCGGGCTCCGCCCGGGCCCGCTCCTCAAGCGCCGGAGGGGCTGGAGGGTGCGACGGGGTTGCCGGGCTCCGCCCGGACCCGCTCCTCAAGCGCCGGAGGGGCTGGGGGGTGCGACGGGGTTGCCGGGCTCTGCCCGGACCCGCGCCTCAAACGCCGGCGAGGCTGGCAGTTCGGGCAGCCGGCAGGGCTGGGAGTCCCTCGGGCAGCGGGCGAGGCCGGGGGTCGCCCGCGGGCGGTCAGGGGCGGGGTTCGCCGTGCCAGCGCCAGCGGGTGGGGCGGGGGAGGGCCGGGAGGTCGGTGCGGCCCGTGCACCAGAGGAGCGCGGTCCACGCCGGAACGCCGGCCGGCGCGTCCGGGAAGAGCCGGGCCAGCGCACGGCCGCAGACGTCCTCCGGCGGAGCCCAGGGCAGGCCCAGCCCCCGCGTCAGGTCGTACGTGTGGACCAGCGTCTCGACCACGCCCATCGCCGCGAACCCGGCCGGGTCGGACGCCCCGAAGACGTGGTGCGCGCGGACCTCCGGCCCCTTCGTACGGACCATCGCCGAGAGCAGCGCGCCGCAGGACTCCAGCACCTGGAGCAGTCCGGCCACGCCCGCCGCGCGTTCGGCGTGGATCGTGTTGCGGGGGCCGCCGGGGCGGCGGGCCGCGTATACGAAGGGGACCTCGCGGTCCGTCGGCGGTGCGGCGGGCCCGAGTTGCGCGGCGTACGCGAAGAGGTCGTCGGCGAGGTGCTCGACCGTCTCCCAGCAGTCCCACTCCAGCGTGCCGGCCCGCCCGTCCCACGCGTCGGCCGGCGCCCCGCCGAGCACGTCCAGGGCCAGCCGTACGGACCGGTCGAGATCGTCCGCGGCCGTCATCTGCGCGGTGGTGTCGTTCGTCGTCATCATCGGGACGTTAGCGCGGGTGATGCCCGAAGGGGCAGGCCGGGTTTCCCTCCGGGCCGTACGAGAGGTCATGACCTTGAGGCGGGCGCGGCCCGAGGCTGGGGGCGACCGTCACGTCCCAGGGGAGGGCCAGGATGCCTCAGTACCTGTCACCAGGCGTCTACGTCGAAGAGGTCGAAGCCGGCTCACGCCCGATCGAAGGGGTGGGGACGGCGGTGGCCGCCTTCGTCGGGCTGGCGGCGGAGGGGCCCTGCAACGCGCCGACCCTGGTGACGAACTGGAGCCAGTTCACGAGCACGTTCGGCGACTTCACCGAGGGCTCGTACCTCGCGCACGCGGTCTACGCGTACTTCCTCAACGGCGGCGGCACCTGCTACGTGGTCAGGGTGGGCGGCGACACCGGCGACACGGCCGGGGAAGGCGCCCCCGCGGAACCGCGCCCGGCCGCCGGCGGGAAGCGCGGCGGCGGCCGGGCGGCCCTGCCCGCGGGCCCCCGCACCACCCTCGGCGGCTTCCAGGTCGCGGCCCTGGAGGGCACCGGCGAGGGCCTGAGCGTGGAGGTCTCCGACGCGCCCGGCGACTCCCCGGCCGAGGACGCCTTCACCCTGAGCGTCAAGCGCGGCGACCGTACGGAGGAGACCTGGGAGGTCTCGGCCAAGCGCAGCCAGCGCACGTACGCGGTGACGGTGGTCCGGGACCGCTCCCGGCTGATCACCCTGGAGGACGCGGGCCCCGCCCAGCCGATGGCCCGTCCCGAGAACCAGACCGTCGCGCTCGCCCCCGCGCCCGTCCCCGCGGCGCCCGTCCCGGTGACCGTCGGCGCGCAGGACTACGTCGGCAGCGCGGACGACCGGACCGGCTTCGCCGGCCTGGAGACCGTGGACGAGATCACGATGCTGGCCGTCCCGGACCTGATGAGCGCGTACGAGCAGGGCGCGCTGGACGCGGAGGGCGTCAAGGCCGTCCAGCTCGCGATGATCGCCCACTGCGAGCTGATGGGGAACCGGGTCGCGATCATCGACCCGCTGCCCGGCCTGTCCCCGCAGCGGGTGAAGGAATGGCGGATGACGGGCGCCGGCTACGACTCCAAGTACGCGGCGCTGTACTACCCCTGGGTGAAGGTGGCCGATCCCGCGGTGCCGAACCAGATGCGGTTCGTGCCGCCGAGCGGCGCGATGGCCGGCGTGTGGGCGCGCAACGACGAGACCCGCGGCGTGCACAAGGCGCCCGCGAACGAGGTCGTCCGCGGGGCGGTGGACCTGGCCGTCCACCTGACCAAGGGCGAGCAGGACCTCCTCAACCCGATCGGCGTCAACTGCATCCGCACCTTCCCCGGCCGCGGCATCCGCGTGTGGGGCGCGCGCACCCTGTCCTCGGACCCGTCCTGGCGCTACCTCAACGTGCGGCGGCTCTTCAACTACATCGAGGACTCCATCCTCATCGGCACCCAGTGGGTGGTCTTCGAGCCGAACGACGACGCGCTGTGGGCCCGGATCCGGCGCACCATCTCGGCGTTCCTGGTCAACGAGTGGCGCAAGGGCGCGCTGTTCGGCCTGACCCCGGACGAGGCCTTCTACGTGAAGTGCGACCGCGAGACGAATCCCGCCGAGGGCATCGACGCCGGCCAGGTGATCTGCGAGATCGGCATCGCACCGGTCAAGCCAGCCGAGTTCGTGATCTTCCGGCTCGCCCAGTTCTCGGGCGGCACGAGTCTCGTCAACGAGTAGCGCGCGGTACGTGGAGACGAGCGCGTACGCGGACACCAGGGGGTTTTGACGCATGGCACTTCCCGACATGGACACCTCGGTCGGCCACTCCTTCGGGCTGGAGATCGACGGCGTGATCATCAAGCAGATCAACGAGGTGTCGGGCCTGAAGATGGAACAGGACGTCATCGAGCTGAAGCAGAACACGGCCGACGGCAAGTACGTCGTCAAGAAGCTGCCGGGTCGGGCGAAGGCGGGCGAGGTCACGCTGACCCGCGGCCTGACCGCCGACCAGAGCTTCGAGAAATGGATCAAGGACGCGCGCTTCGGGAAGATGGCCTCGGCCCGCAAGGGCGGCGCGATCATCGTCTTCGACTACGAGGGCGTCGCGATCAAGCGGTACACGCTGGTCAACGCGTGGCCCAAGAGCCTGGAGATCAGCTCGCTGAAGGCGGGCGACACGAGCGTCCTGACCGAGAAGCTCGTCATCACGTACGAGCAGATGGACGTGGCGTGACCGGAACGAACGGCTGGGTCATCTGATGCGCAGACAGCATGCGGCCGGTCGGGACGCGGCGGGGCAGGACGCGTTGGCGGGGCAGGAGACGGCGGGGCGGCCCCCGCAGGCGCCGTCGTCGTCACACTCGCCGGCGAACGATCCGTGGGCGGGCCGGGACGGCCACGAGGGCTCGATGCGGACGGAGTTCGCCTTCGAACTGCCGCGCGGGTACGTGGACGGGGCCGGCCGGGTGCACCGGACGGGCGTGATGCGGCTGGCGACGGCCCGCGACGAACTCGTCCCGCTGCGGGACGACCGCGTACGCGAGAACCCGGCCTACCTGTCGGTGGTGCTGCTGGGGCGGGTGGTGGAACGGATCGGGTCCGTGACGGACGTGCACGCGGGCGTCATCGAGGACCTGTTCGCGTCCGACCTGGCCTTCCTCCAGGACTTCTACCGGCGGATCAACGCCGAGGGCCACACCCGCGCGCAGGTCACCTGCCCGTCGTGCGCCACGCCGTTCGCGGTGGACCTGGCGGGTGGTGGCCGCCTGGGGGAATCGTGACGTACGCGACCGACGACCTGTACGGCGAAGTCGCGTACATCGCCTACCACTTCCACTGGCCGATGGATTCGATCCTGGACCTGGAACACGGGGAACGACGCCGGTACGTCGAGCAGATCGCCCGGCTGAACCGGGCCGCCGCGGGCGGCGGGGGGCGGTGAGGGCGGGTGTTCGACGGGCTGCGGGACTGGCTCCGCGGGCGGGGGCCGGCGGGTGAGGGCGCGGGGGCCGTGGGCGGGGCGGCCGGTGCGCTCGACGGGAGCGGTACGGCTGGCGCGCCGGGCGCGCCCGGCGCGCCTGGCTCGAGCGGCCCGTCCCGTGACGTTGCTGTCGCCTCCGGGCCGCGGCGGCCGGAGTGGGCCGACCTGCCGGTGCAGCGGCTGACCATCGGGCCACCGGGACTCGTCTCCTCCTCGAAGGCGTTCGAGAGCGCGCTGGTCTCCTGGCAGGACCCGTCGCTGTCCCGCCCCCTGGGCCACGCGGTCGCCGCGCAGGCGCCGGCGGGAGTCGTACACGGCGTACTGGTCCCGACCGCCCAGCCGGAGCCGAGCGCGTCCGTACAGCGGTCGACGTCCCCCTTGCCGGACCCGAGCGCGTCCGTACAGCGGTCCGCGCCCCCCTTGCCGGAGCCGATGGCCGGGGCGCAACCGCCGGCCTCGCCTGTGCCCGGGGCGGAGCCCACCGCAGCCTTGTCGGCGCTGCGTGCGGGAGATCCGGCCTCGCCTGGGGGTACCCCCGGACGGAGTCTGGGGGAGTTTGAGGCGCGGGGTTCGGGGCGGAGCCCTGAGCAACCCGGCTCCGCCGGGCGCCGGGCTCTGCCCGGACCCGCGCCTCAATCGCCGGCGGGGCTGGGAGTCGCGCCCCAGGGCACCGGCGGGCTGCCGCCGGATGCGGTCGCGCAGCGACAGTCGGTCCCGGATGCCGGGTCGCCGCCCGCGCCGGGGCCGTTCGTTCCGGCGGGGACGGAGCCGGCCGCCGGGCCCGAGGGGGGTCCGGCCGAGCCGGGCCGGGCGGCGCCCGCCCCGCACGACCCCGCGTCGCCGCCCACTGCGGGCGAGCCCTTGCCGGTCCCGGACCGGCTCGCGCCGTCGCCCGTACCGGACGAGTCCGTGTCGCCGTCGGGGCCCGGACGGCCGTTCCCCGGGGTGGTCCCGGAGCCCCCGGAACCTCCGGCACCGGCGGACATGCCGCCCATCAACCTGCAACGCCACACACCCACACCCCCGCCCGGATCCCCGCCCCTGCCCGGGTCCCCGTCGGACCTGTCGCCGAGCCCGACGACTCCAGCCTCGCCTGTGCCCGGGGCGCTACCCCCTGCGTTGTCGGTGCTGCGTGCGACGACTCCGGCCTCGCCTGTGCCCGGGGCGGAGCCCACCGCAGCCTTGTCGGCGCTGCGCGCGGAAAATCCAGCCTCGCCTGGGGGTACCCCCGGACGGAGTCTGGGGGAGTTTGAGGCGCGGGGTTCGGGGCGGAGCCCTGAGCAACCCGGCTCCGCCGGGCACCGGGCTCCGCCCGGACCCGCGCCTCAAACGCCGGCGGGGCTTGATACGGGGCTGGAGGTGACTGGAGCGGTAGCTCAAGCGGTGGGGGTGGAGGGGGTCGCCCCTGGCGGGTTGGCGGTTGCGCGGGTGGCGCAGGCGGGCGTGCCTGCGGTGGCCATGCCCGTGGTGCAGCGGGCCGGTGTCGGAGCAGCCGGTGAGGGGCCCGCGGGGTCGGCCGCGCACGCGGTGGTGCCGTCGGCACCCGGCCACGCCCTGACCGCGGCCCGGACCGTGGACCTGCCCCCCTTCCGGACCCTGTCACCGACGGAGCCCACGCCCCGGCCCCCGGAGCCGCAACCCGCCGAAGTGCCGGACGTACGCCCACTGGTGGGTTCGGAACCGCTCCTTCCCCCACCGGCTCCCGAAGAGTGGACGCCCGGCGGGCCGCCGCCCGCGCAACCCCCGGTGCCCGTGCAACGGACGGTCCCCCGGCCTGCGGACGGGTCCTTGGCGGGGGAGGATCCGCCGGCTCCCGGGCCGCCGAAGCCGCGCCGGGCCGGACTGGGCGCGCCCCTGCCCGCACTGCCCCCGGCGCGCCCGGCCGGGATCCCCGCCACCCCGGTGCAACGGCAGACGCGGCCGGTCGGGCTGGGGGCACCCCTGCCTGCCGTGCCGGTGACGCCCCCCGCCGTATCCGTATCCGTACCCGTACCCGCACCCGTACGGGTTCCCGAGCCCGCCGCCGCGCCGCGACCCGCCCCGGATCCCGGCCCCGCACCCGCGGTGCCGGTCCCGATGTTCGACGCGCCCGACGTCGTGGTGCAGCGGGCCGTCGGGGTGGTCCCGTACTTCGACCTGCCCGCGGACGGAGACCAGCCGGTGGCCGGGCTGGTCGGGGAGCGGCCGCTGGAACTGAGCGCCGTACCGGAACGGGCCGCGGCCGACGGCGCCCACGGCCCCGGGCTGCCGGGCGCGCTCCCCGAGGCCCTGCCCCCGGCCGCCGTACCGGTGACCTGGGTGCCGGCCCGCCCGCCCGGGGCCTTCGTACAGCGGTCGCCGGGGCCGCCGGGAGGGGCCGGGGCCCCGGGCGTTCCGGGACTCCCGGAGGCCCGGCCACCCGCCACCGCCCCCTCCCCGGCCGTCCAGCGGGACGTACGGGAACTCCCGCCCGGGAGCGGGGGAGGGAGCGGGGGCGGGTCCGAGGCGCCCTGGCGGCCGAGGTCCGCGTCGGCAACCGCAACCGCAACGGCGACCGCAACCTCACCCCCGGCCGCACCCACCGCCGCGACCATGCCCATGGCGTTCGTACAGCGCGCCCCGGAGTCCGCCGGGCCGGCGGGACCGGCCCCCGCCGCCGGCAGCACGTCCGTGGTCGTCCCGGTGGAGTGGACGCCGGCCGTACAGCGGGCTCCCGACCCGCCGGACCCTCCGGACCCCCCGGACGGGACGCGCGTCCCGGCGCAGACGGCCGCGCCCCCGTCCGCGGCCCCGGCCCCCGGACCGGCCGCCGCCCCCGCCGAGTCGACCGACGAACTCGTGCGCCGGCTGGCCGGTCCGCTCAGCCGGTTGCTACGGGCCGAGCTGCGCCTCGACCGCGAGCGCGCCGGAGTCCGCCTGGACCCCCGCCACTGAACCCCGTACAACCCGCACACCGGCCAGCCCGCAGCCGCCAAGGACCCGTAGACCCCGTACAACCCGCAGACACCGCCAGCCCGCAGCCGCCTGAGACCCGTACAACCCGCAGACCCCGCCGGCCCGCAGCCGCCTAAGACCCGTACAACCCGTAGCCCCAGCAAGTCCTCGTCCAGCCCGTCCAGCCCGCAGGCCCCGTAACCCAGCCAGCCCGTACAGCCGTACACCCCGTACAACCCGCACACCCACCCCGCCTCCCCGAAGGGACACCGCATGGCTCAGTCGCAGCAGCAGTCGGACCCCGCCGTCAGCGTGTGCTTCATGGTCGAGATCGACGACATCAGCCTCGGGGCGTTCAACAGTTGTGAGGGGCTGGGCTGTGAGGTGGTTATGGAGCAGCGGGAGGAGGGCGGGAACAACGGGTACGTGTGGCAGTTGCCGTCCCGGATCAAGTACTCCAACATCAAGCTGGCGCGGCCCGTCACCAAGGACACGGAGAAGGTCACCGCCTGGCTCTCAGGGATGATCAACGGGGTCCCCCGCAAGACCGCCCACATCAGCGCGATGACCGTGGACGGCACGGTCGTGGCCCGGTGGAGCCTCATGGACGTGGTGCCGGTGCGCTGGACCGGGCCCTCGCTCTCCCCCGAGACGGTCAAGGTGGCGACCGAGACGCTGGAGATCGCCCACCACGGCTTCCTGCACGGCGGGAGCTGAGCGCCGCCGTGGCCGGACAGCCCGTCGCCTTCATCGCGTCCGCCCCGCCGGCCGCCGCCCCCGGAAGTTCCGGGGCGGGCGCCGCCAAGGGGTCCCGGCCCAAGCTGGAGCGGGCCTACCTGGAGCTGCGCCAGCCGCCCGCCGACGGCGGTACGACCACGCCCGGCCCGCGGATGGGGCAGATCGACTTCCAGTTCAACCCGAAGGAGCTGACGCTCGCCAAGACCGCCAAGTGGGAGCGGAAGACGGCGAAGGGGGCGAAGAAGGCCGGGCCCGCCGAGTTCAAGGGCGCCGGCCCGTCCAAACTGACCCTGGAGATGTTCTTCGACGCCTCCGCCAAGCACGACGACGCCGTGGTGCAGGCCGTGGAGTCGCTGCTCGCCTGCTGCGTGCCCACCGACCAGACCCACCAGCGGCAGCAGGGCGTACCGCCGTGGGTGATCTTCCACTGGGGCGGGCTCACCGGATTCGTCGGCTACGTCAGCCAAGTGCAGGCGAAATACACGCTGTTCACGCCCGGCGGGCTGCCCATCCGGGCGACCTGCCAGGTCACTCTGGAGGAGATCAGCGGCCCGGTCCCAGGCCAGAACCCGACCTCCGGCGCGCTCGCCGCACGCCGCGTCCACCGGGTCGTCACCGGCGACACCCTCGCCCTGCTGGCCTGGCGGGAGTACGGCGACCCGGCCGCCTGGCGCGACATCGCCCGCGCCAACGGCATCGACGACCCGATGCGGCTGCCCCCGGGCACCGAACTGCTGCTGCCCGCCGCCGAGGAACTGGGAGACGGCCATGGCCGGTGAGAGCTTCGCGAACAGCCTGGCCGTCGAGGTCCGCGGGCAGGCCCTGCCCGCGCCCCTGGCCGAGCTGCTGGTCTCCGCGTACGTCGACGACAGCACCCAGTTGCCCGACCTGTTCGTCCTGCGCTTCCGCGACCCGCACCACCAGGTGCTGGACCGGGCGGGAATCACCATCGGTACCCCGGTGAAGCTGTTCGCGCGGGCCGGGGACAGCCCCCGGCGCGAGCTGCTGGTGTCGGGCGAGGTCACCGCCGTGGAGATCGACCTCGACACGACGGGCACCTTCACCGTGGTCCGCGGGCTCGACCACGCGCACCGCTTCTTCCGCGGCCGCCGGGTCGCCGGCTACCGCCAGATGACCGCCTCCGACATCGCCGTCAAGGTCGCCCAGCGGGCCGGCCTGCCCGTCGGCACCGTCGACGCCACCACCACCGTGTACGGGCACCTGGCGCAGCCCGGCATCACCGACTGGGAGTTCCTGCACCGGCTCGCCGACCTCGCGGGCGCCGAAGTGGCCGTGCTCGACGGGAAGTTCGTTTTCCGCAAGCCCGCCCGCGCGGAGGGCGCGCCGGCCCCGTCGACGCGGCCGCAGGCCAGCCCGTACGTGCTCGAATTCGGCCGGAACCTGCTGCGCTGCCAGGCCGCCGTGACGGCCGCCGACCAGGTGCAGCAGGTGGAGGTGCGGGGCTGGGACGTGCAGGCGAAGGCGGCGGTCGTGGGGCGGGCCCCGGCGGACCGCAGCGAGCGGCTGCGGCTCGGGATCACGCCCGGGCAGGCCGCCGAACCTTTCGGGAAGGCCGTCTTCCTCGCCACCGACACCCCGTACGGGACGCAGGCCGAAGCCGACCAGGCGGCGAAGGCGCTCGCCGCGGACCTCGCCGGGTCCTTCGCCGAACTCGACGCGGTCGCCATGGGCATCCCGCAGCTGCGCGCCGGCACGGCGGTCACCCTCGCCAACGTCGGCCAGCCCTTCGAGGGCAAGTACACGGTGTCCGCGAGCCGTCACGTCTTCGACCCGGACACCGGCTACCAGACCTGGCTGACCGTCGGCGGGCGCTCCAACCGCTCCCTGTACGGGCTCGCCTCCGGCGGCGCGGGCGCGGGCGGAGGCGGCGGCGGGGGCGGCGCCCAGGACCGGATCGGCGGGCTCGTCAACGCGACCGTCACCGACACCCGCGACCCGGAGGACCGCGGCCGGGTGAAGCTGGCGTTCCCGTGGCTGGACGCCGACTACGTCAGCGACTGGGCGCGGACCGTGCAGGCGGGCGGCAAGGGTGGCGGCGGGGTGTTCGGGCCGGAGGTCGGCGACGAGGTGCTCGTCGGCTTCGAGCAGGGCCGGGTGGACCGCCCGTACGTGCTGGGCGGGCTCTACAACGGGCAGGACAAGCCGTCCGGGCACGAGGGCCCGCTCGTCGACTCGACGAGCGGCGCCACCAACCGTCGTTCCCTGGTGACCCGTTCGGGCAACCGGCTGGAACTCCTCGACGCGCGCGGCGGCCCGCAGGGCGTCCGGCTGGCCACCGGCGACGGGAAGCTCACCCTGCACCTCGACCGGCAGGCCACCAGCATCACCGTGCACAGCGACGGCGCCGTGGAGATCACCGCCAAGGAGCAGGTCACCGTCAAGGCCGACCGCGGGATCAGCTTGGATGCGGGCACCGGAAAGCTGGCGCTGACCGGGCAGTCCGTGCAGGTCAAGGCGCAGGCCGGCGTCGACGTGGACGGCGGCGCGGGCGCGATCGGCCTCAAGACGAACGGCGCCGTGGACGTCAAGGGCACCACCGTCGGCGTCAACGGCCAGGCCAGCACCGAGATCAAGGGCGGGGCCAGCTGCTCGATCAGCGCCGCGCTCGTCCGCATCAACTGACCTGTCCAGGGCGACAGGACGAGACGGGAAGAGAGTAGACACATGCCGCCTGCCGCACGCGTCGGGGACCCCACCGGGCACCCGGGGGTGATCGGCCCGCCCGGAGTGCCCACCGTGCTCATCGCGGGCCTGCCCGCGGCCGTGGTGTCCACCCCGCACCTCTGCTCGTTCCCCCCGCCGGCCGTCCACCCGCCGTCGGTGATCGCCCCGCCCGGCTGCCCCACCGTCCTCATCGGCGGCATGCCCGCGGCCCGGATGGGCGACATGGCGGCCTGCGGCGCGCCGATCGTCATGGGGGCGCCCACCGTCCTGATCGGCGGGTGAGCGCGGTGGCCGAGCAGTTCATCGGGTCGGGCTGGGCGTTCCCCGTCCGTACGGACGCCACCGGCGGGATGGCGCTGGTCGGCGGCGAACGGGAGATCGAGGAGAGCATGCGGCTGATCCTGGGCACCGCGCCCGGCGAGCGGCCCATGCGCCCCCAGTTCGGATGCGCCATCCACGACCACGTCTTCGCGCCCGCGGACGCGGCGACCGCCGCGCAACTCGCCTACGAGGTGCGCTGGTCGCTGGAGCGGTGGGAGCCGCGCATCGAACTCGCCGACGTCGTCGTCAGCTTCGACGCCCGCGACGAGGGCACCCTCTACATCGACATCCGGTACGCGCTGCGCGGCACCAACGACCCGCGCAACCTGGTCTTCCCGTTCTACGTGATCCCCGCCCACGAGGGCGCCGGCGGCGGGACGGGGGCGGGGGAGTAGTGGCACTGCCCGAACCGCACCTGGACGACCGCCGCTTCCAGGACCTCGTCGACGAGGCCAAGCGGATGGTCCAGCAGCGCTGCCCCGAATGGAGCGACCACAACGTCTCCGACCCCGGGGTCACCCTCATCGAGGCGTTCGCGCACATGACGGACCAGCTGATCTACCGGCTCAACCGGGTGCCCGAGAAGAACCACGTCGCCTTCCTCGACCTGATCGGGATGCGGCTCAACCCGCCCACCGCCGCCCGCACCGACGTCACCTTCTGGCTGTCCGCGCCGCAGGCGCAGGCCGTGCAGGTCCGCGAGGGCACCGAGATCGCCACCCACCGCACCGAGACCGAAGAGGCCGTCGTCTTCTCCACGCTCGGCGAACTCACCCTCGTACCCGTCGAGTTGACTGCGCTCGCCGTGCAGGGCGCCGAGCCGGGCGCGGTCGCCGCCGACCGGCGGCCCGAGCTGGCCGACGGCCGCCCGGTGCCCTGCTTCTCGCCCGTGCCGAGGCCCGGTGACGCCCTGCTCTTCGGGCTGTCGCAGGCCGCGCCGCGCTGCGTGGTCGCGCTGCGCCTGGACTTCCCCGTCGCCGGTCACGGCATCGACCCGGCGCAGCCGCCGCTGGCCTGGGAGGCATGGACCGCCGAGGGCTGGACGCCTTGCGAGGTGGACCGCGACGGCACCGGCGGCTTCAACCGGCCCGGCGACGTCCTCGTCCAACTGCCCGCCGGACACCTGGCGTCCGTCGAGGCCCGGCAGCGCGCGGGCTGGCTGCGCTGCGTGGTCACCGAGCCGTACCGGGGGCAGCGGCCCTATTCTGCGACCCCCGAACTGCTCGCCGCCGAGGCGTTCACCATCGGCGGCACCGCCCCGGCCGTGCACGCCGAACGGGCCGGCGGCGAACTCCTCGGCGTGTCCGAGGGCGTGCCCGCCCAGACCTTCCGGCTGGACCGGACGCCCGTCGTCGCCGACAGCCGGCCCTTCACCGTCGAGACCGCCGCCCCGGACGGCGCGTGGCTGCCGTGGACGGAGGTCGGACACTTCGCCGAATCGGGACCGCTGGACCGGCACGTACGGCTCGACCGCAGCACCGGCGAGGTCGCCTTCGGGCCCGCCGTACGGGAATCCGACGGCACCCTGCGCCAGTACGGGGCGGTGCCCGCCAAGGGCGTCCCGGTCCGGGTGCGCACCTACCTCGCGGGCGGCGGCCGGCGGGGCAACGTCGCCCGCAGGTCCCTGGCCGTGCTCCGCAGCTCGATCCCGTACATCGCGCGGGTCGAGAACCGGCGCGCGGCGGGCGGCGGCGTCGACGGCGAGGACGTGGCCAACGCCCGCCTGCGCGGAGCCCTCGCCCTGCGCACCCGGGAACGCGCGGTGACCGCCGAGGACTACGAGTACCTGACCCGGCAGGCGGCCCCCGAAGTGGCGCGGGTGCGGTGCGTGGACGCCGGGGCCGGAGGGGTACGGGTCCTCCTGGTGCCGGCCGCCGAGGACGACGGCGAGGGCCGCCTGGAATTCGGCCGGCTGGCCTGCCCGCCCGCCCTCCTGGAGGGGGTCGCCGAGCACCTCGACGCCCGCCGCGTGCTGGGCGCCCGGCTGGTCGTGGAGCCCCCGTACTACCAGGGAGTGACGGTGGTGGCCGACCTCCAGGCGGAGCCCGGGATCGCCCGGGCGCGGGTGGAACGTGCCGCGCTGGCCGCCCTGTACGGGTACCTGAACCCGCTGCGCGGCGGCCCCGGGGGCGACGGCTGGCCCTTCGGGCGGGCCGTGCACAGCGGGGAGGTGTTCGCGCTGCTCCAGCGGGTGCCGGGGGTCGAGGCGGTCCGGCACGTCCGCCTCTTCCCCGCCAACCCGGAGACGGGACGCCGCGGCGAACTCACCGAACGCATCACCCTCGGCGCGGGCTCCCTGGCGTTCTCGTACGACCACCAGATCCGCTTTCCGGGGGCGGGGGCATGACCCGGCGCCGGCTGGTCCCCGGGTTGCCCACCCCGCACCCGCTGGGCCCGCAGCTGCCCGCCGTCTACGCCGAGGACGACACCGCGCAGCGGATCACCGAGGCCCTCGACGAGGTCCTCGCCCCCGTCCTCGCGGTCCTCGACAGCCTGCCCGCCTACTTCGACCCGAGGCTGGCCCCCGAGGACTTCGGGGAGCTCCTCGCCGCCTGGGTGGGCGCGGACGGGCCGGCCGCCGTGCCGGGCGCGGTACGCGGGTACGCGGCGCGCGGCACCGCGGCCGGCCTCGCGGACGCCGTGCGGCAGGCGTTCGGGGTGGCCGCGGAGGTCGAGGAGAGCGGCGCCACCGTGTGGTCCACCACGCCCGGCACGCCGCTCCCCGGCTCGCCCGAACCCCTGCTGACCGTCCGGCTGCGAACTGCCGACCCGACGGCCGTGGACCTCCCGGCCGTCGAGGCCTTCGTCGCCCGCAACCGCCCGGCCCACCTCCCGTTCACGGTCGTACAGGCCCCCGCTCTCGGGGATCCGCCCTAGGCGTTTCGTTCGGATCAGCCGTTGCGCTTCATGCTGTCCCGGATCCAGTGCGCGTAGGCCGGCACGTTGACGTACAGGCCCGGACCGTCCGAGCACGCGACCCCCGGCGCGCCGGGACCCGAGGTGGCGCCGATCAGTTCCCACCGGCCGTGGCGCCCCTTCTGGAGCTGCGGTCCGCCGGAGTCCCCGAAGCACGCCATGGCCTTGGGCGTACGGCTGATCGTGCACAGCCGGTTCCGGTCCGCGTAGCCGGGGGCGCACTCGGCGCGGGCGCCCCGGCGCGTGTCGAGCTCCTGCAGGCGCTCCGCGAACTTCAGCTCGGTGTCGACGGTGGTGCCGAACCCCAGGATCCGGGTCGGGGTGCCCGGCCGCCCGGCCCGCTCCGCGATGCGGACGGGCTTCTCGGCGACCGGGCGGTCGAGGCGGACCAGCGCGATGTCGTGCGTGTTGGCCGCCTTCCCGTCGCCGCTCACGAAACCGGGGTGGACGACGATCCGCTCGATGGCCCGTACGGTGCCCCCGGACTTCCGGTGCGCGCTGCCGATCCGGACCGTCCCGTCCAGTTCGAGGCCCTCGCCGCGCACGCAGTGGGCGGCCGTGAGCACCCACTGGGGATCGATCAGCGACGCCCCGCAGGTGCCGTCGTACAGGCCCGCGTCCGGGGCCGACTCCGGGATCGTCGCCATGAAGGGATACCGCTCGGTGGCGTCGTTCCCGTTGACGATCGCTCCGGCGCTGCCGGTCATCAGGGTGGCGCACACCGCGGCGGCGAGAGCGGCGACGGCAGTGGTGCGTGCCGCGCGGCGGCGCACCGGCTTCAGGCTGAACACAGGGGGTTCTCTTTCCTCGAAAAAGCGGACGGACGTGTTCAGCCTCCGCGTTCGAGATCCATCGGACCATCCGGGCAGCGGGCCCAGGCGGGGTGGGGGTAGCCCCCGTCGCATCCTGTGGCCCGCATCCCGTCGTCCGTGGCCCTCGGCTCCTGGCGCCGGGACGGGGGCCGTTACGCGCGGCTAGAGGAACTCGGCGAAGGCGTCCAGGGCGCGCAGGACTTCCCGTTCCGGTGCCGAGGGCAGCTGGACGACGGTCTCCTCGACGCCCAGCTCCGCGTAGTGCGCGAGCTTCCCCGCGGTCGGGTGCACCGCGTACGGGAC
This sequence comes from Streptomyces sp. NBC_00239, assembly GCF_036194065.1. Taxonomy (NCBI): domain Bacteria; kingdom Bacillati; phylum Actinomycetota; class Actinomycetes; order Kitasatosporales; family Streptomycetaceae; genus Streptomyces; species Streptomyces sp. NBC_00239. The sequence continues at coordinate 4,745,367 of NZ_CP108095.1, forward strand.
CACCTGGAGGTCCTTCGGGTCGCGGCCTGCCTCCTCCCAGGCGGTGCGCAGCACCGGCAGCGACTCGCTCAGGCCGCGGCCGCCGATCGGCATCCAGCCGTCCGTGTACCGCGCGATCTGCCCGAACAGCTTGGGACCGGCGGCGCCGCCCAGCAGGGTCCGCGGGCCGTACAGCGGGGCGCCGCCGCCGAGGGTGCGGGGCGGCTGCACCGGCTTCGGGTGGGCCGCGCTCGCCCGAACCGAGCCGAACTCGCCGTCGTACGCGGTGGGTTCCGGCGCCCACAGGGCACGCATCAGGGCCGTGCGGTCCTCGACGAGGTCGCGTCGGGTGCGCCACTCCACGCCGTGGTCGGCGGCTTCCTCGACGTTCCAGCCGTAGCCCAGGCCGAGGGTGAACCGGCCGCCGCTGAGGTGGTCGAGGGTGGCGATCTGCTTGGCGAGGGCGATCGCGTCGTGCTGGCCGACCAGGGTGATGCCGGTGCCGAGCGCGAGGCGTTGGGTGACGGCGGCGATCTGGCCGAGCGCCACGAACGGGTCGAGGGTGCGGCCGTACTGCTCGGGCAGCTCGCCGCCCATCGGCGCGGCCGAGTCCCGGCTGACCGGGATGTGCGTGTGCTCGGGGAGGTAGACCCCGTGGAAACCGCGTTCCTCCAGCTCGCGGGCGAGCCGGACGGGAGTGATGGTCAGGTCCGTCAGGAAGATGGTGGTGGCGATCCGCATGTACTGACACCTCCGTCACGTGGGGGCCCCAACCTACGAGCTGCGCGCCCAAATGTTGAGTGCGCACGGTCCGTTGAGGCCCTCGACCGCACTGGCGGTGAGTGGCGATCCGAGCACGGGTGGGTGGTCTCGGCCTCGCCGGCGCTCGGGGTCCGGGGCGGAGCCCGGCAACCCTGTGCAACTTCATCCCGGACATGTCAGGGGGGCGTACGGAGCGAAGGCGTGTTCGGCTGCGCGACACGACGCCATTAAGGGGCCATTTGGCCCTGAATCATGTCAATCTGCTCGCCATTACAAGATTTTTTGGAGTGGAGGGAAGCGCCCGGTGGGTGCCCATGTCAATCCCACGGTCACCAGGCGCCGGCTGGGGGCGGAGCTTCGTCGGCTCCGGGAGGCCGGCGGTATGACAACGCAACAGGTGGCTGCGCGCCTGCTGATCTCCCAGCCCAAGATCAGTCTCCTGGAGAACGGCCGCCGAGTCATCAAGCCGCGCGACGTGCGTGACCTCTGCGGGCTGTACGGAGTCACGGACCGACTGCTCGTCGACCAGCTGATGCAGATGGCCCGGGAATCCGGCCGGCAGGGCTGGTGGAACGCCTACGGCGACGTCCCCTACGGCCCCTACATCGGGCTGGAGGCCGCAGCCGCCGCGGTTCGCTCCTATGAGCCCCTGGTGATCCCCGGCCTCTTACAGACCCCTGCCTACGCCCGCGAGGTCATTGCCGGAACGATCCCTCACGCCACTGCCGAACAGGCCGCCAGTCGTCTTCGGGTGCGGCTGCGGCGCCAGGACAGGCTCAACGCGCCGGTCAATCCGCTGCGCTTATGGGCCGTACTGGACGAATCGGTACTGCGGCGGGTCGTGGGCAGCCGAGAGGTCATGCGCGAGCAGCTGGAGCACCTGATTCACGTCGGTGCCACCCAGCCGCACATCACCGTGCAGGTCCTGCCGCACGACGCCGGCGCGCACCCGGGTGTCTCGGGACAGTTCTCGCTGCTCGAGTTCGCCGACTCCACCGATGTGAGCGTGGTGTACCTGGAGCGGTTCACCAGTGACGTCTATCTGGAGAAACGATCCGACGTGCGGCTGTACAGCGATATGTATGCGCACTTGCAGGCCCAGGCGCTGAGCCCGGACGGCACCGGGCATCTCCTCACCGACGTCGTCAAGGGCTACGACACGGAATTCCGGCCGGAGGCGGGCCCGTCGCCCCTTCCGGACGCGTGAGGGCAGCGAGATCTCCGGGCCGATCACCCGCGCGTGCCACCGAGCCCCCGGGCGAGGTGTCCAGGGGCTCGGCTGGCGACCGGCGGACCGGCCCTGCTGTCGCGGTGGGGCTAGTCCTGTCGGGTCGTCGTACCCCGACGGGTCCTCTTCATGGCGAAGAGGGCCGAGCCTCCGATGAATGCCAACGCGGCGGCAAACGCGACCATGACACCGGTCTCGCTGCCTGCGCCGTCCGTGGCGAGGTCGGTCGACCCCTGCTCCGCCTGCTGATCGGACGCGGCGCTCACATGGGCGAAGTTGACGCTCTTCGCGGTAGGGCCCGCACCTTCATCTCCCAGGCTGCGGCTGCCGGGAAGGAAGTCGGCCCACGGCGGCTTGCCCTCGTCGTGACCGGGCTCGCCCCCGTCGTGACCGGGCTCGCCCTCGTCGTGCTCCTCGTCGTCTCCGGGCTTGCCGTGGTCGTCGTGCCCGTGCTCGCCCTTGCCGTGCTCGTGGTGGTCGGGCTTGTCGTGGTCGTCGCGGCCGTGGCCCGGTTCCCCGTTGCCGTGGCCGTCGTGACCGTGCTTGCCCTTGTCTCCCTTGTCTCCCTTCTCGCCCTTCTCGCCGCGAGGTCCCTGAGGTCCGGCAGGTCCGGCGGGTCCGGCAGGACCCGCAGGTCCGGCGGGTCCGGCAGGTCCGACGGGTCCGGCAGGCCCGGCAGGACCCGAAGGCCCGGCAGGGCCGGGAACGCCGGGAGCGCCGGGCGAACCCGACGGTCCGGCAGGCCCGGCAGGCCCCGAGGGGCCGGCAGGGCCGGGTGCGCCGGGGGCACCGGGTGCGCCGGGGGAACCCGAGGGGCCGGCAGGGCCGGGTGCGCCGGGGGCACCGGGTGCGCCGGGGGAACCCGAGGGGCCGGCAGGGCCGGGGGCACCGGGTGCGCCGGGGGAACCCGAGGGGCCGGCAGGGCCGGGGGCACCGGGTGCGCCGGGGGAACCCGAGGGGCCGGCAGGGCCGGGAACGCCGGGAGCGCCGGGCGAACCCGACGGTCCGGCAGGCCCGGCAGGCCCCGAGGGGCCGGCAGGGCCGGGAGAGCCCGACGGTCCGGCAGGCCCGGTGGGGCCGGGAGAGCCCGTCGGTCCCGGAGGTCCGGGCGGGCCGACGGCGCAAGCCGCCCTCGTGATCGTGTTGTTGTCCAGGGTGACCGCGCCGTTGCGCGCCAGGGCCCGGCCTTCGAGCACCGCGCTGTTGTTCAGCGTGATGGACTCCAGCGCGAGGATGTTGCCCTTGAACTGGGTGGTCGTGTCGAGGGTGGCGGAACTGCCCACCTGCCAGAACACGTTGCAGGCATTTGCACCGCGAATGAGCGCCACGGTGCCCGCAGGAGCCGTGATCAGGGTCGAGGGGATCCGGAAGATGAAGACGGCGTCGGGGTTGTTCTCACCGTCGAGAGTGACCGTTCCGGTGATGGCCAGTGAAGACGAGGCCGTGTAGACGCCCGGTGCCAGCGTCTGTCCGCCGATGTCGGCCGACGTGGACGCGCCGGGCCCCCGGCTCGCCGCGTCGTTGTAGGCGATGACCAGGTCGGACTTCGCCTGAGCGGCGGCGGCGTCGGTCACGTGCTGGGTGCCGTTGACCACGCCGGGCGGAAAGCCGGTCACCGATGTGCCCGGGTGGAGTCCCAGGTCTCCATTGATGATCGTGTCGTTCGTATTGGTGATGGTCGAACCGGCCAGGACCGCGTAGTTGGTGGCGGTCCCCAGGCCCACGGGCGCTTCGGCGGCGTGAGCGAGGCCAGGGATCAGGGTGGCCGCGGCCAGGAGGGCCGAGGGGAACAGGACGAGGGCCCCCTGTTTGAGCAGGTTGCGCTGAGGCCTTCTGTCGGGTGGAGCCGACGGGATGACATGCGATGCCATAGCAGGACCTTTCTTGGTACTTCGAGCCCGGCCCCTCCCCGGAGGAGGCTTCCGAGCGCCCACGACGATGACGGGCCAGGGCCACGAGCCCCGCCTGCGCCCCCGTACAGGTGCACCCCGCGCCGCGATCCGTGCAGGGCCCTGCCAGAGGTGGTGATGCGTCGTCACGCAGCACTCTTCCCGCATATTGCACAGCAATAGGCCGCAAACGGGCAAAAGAGTCTGAATGAGTGACATAACGTCAGTAATCACCACAAATGGCCACCTCGTGCGCCCGCCGCAGCGCCAACGAGGGGAGGAGGACCGGCGGGTCCGCACGGTTGCCCAGGGGCGTCGGCGAGGTCGGACGCTGCCGCCCGGACAGGGAGTTGTCGCCAGGCGCACGGCGGGGCCGGGGCGTCGTGGCCGAGGTCCGGCCGGGGCCGACGAGTGGTGGGGGCGCGCGCCGGTACCGGTGCGCTGCCACGTCCGTGTTCCTGCTCTGGCATTGGCCGAGTAGCCCTAGTACGGTCATGCGCGTGCAGCTCCGCTACGACTACCGTCTGTGTCCGGATGGAGAGTGAGCACCGGTCCTCCACCTGCCCCCCGGCAGGGGAGACGCGCCCGCCAACGGTCCGCGACCGCCTGGTGCCGGCACTGGCCAAGGGCACGGCCCCCCTGACCGTGCTCGTCGCGCCCGCCGGCTACGGCAAGACGACCCTGCTCACCCAGACCGCGGCCGCCTTCGGCGCGCCGAACGGCAAGGAGCCCCGGCTCGTGCTGCACTGGCACCCCTGCCGGGACACCCGCGGCGCCCCCGCCCTCCTCGGCCTGCTGGCCCGCCGCCTCGGACTGCCCGAACCGGCCACCGTGGAAGCCCTGTTGCTGGCCGTCGAACGGAGCCCCCAGCGCGTGCTGCTGCTCGTCGACGACGTCCACCTCGTGCACGGCAGTCCCGCCGAGGCGGTCCTGGAGGAGCTGGCCCTGCTGGCCCCGCCACAGTTACGGCTGGTTCTCGCGGGCCGCCGGATGCCCGCGCTGAACCTCAACCGGGCCGAACTGTCCCAGACCGCCGTGCTCACCGCCCGCGAACTCCGCCTGAGCGGGGCCGAGATCACCGCCGTGTTCCCCGACGCCCCCGGCGAACTGGCCGAGTTGACCGGCGGCTGGCCGGGGGTCCTGAGGCTCGCCGGACCCGCGATACTGGCCGGCCGGGACCCGCTGGACGCGGCCGCCCTGCGCACCTACCTGGAACGGGAGGTGCTGGGCGCCCTGCCGCCCCGCCTCGTGCGCCTGCTGGAACGCCCCGTCCCGCCTGCCGAACTCGCCGAGGAGGCAGCGGAGTACGGGCTGGCCGCGGAGGTTCCGCTGCTGCGCTCGTACCTCGCCCGCCGCGGCCGACCACCCGCCCCGCGCCCGGCCGTACCGCCGACGGCGCTCCCCACGGCCCGGCCCGCCCCCGCGGCCCCGCTGACCCTGCGCTGCTTCCGCCGGTACGAGGCCACCCTGGCGGGCGAGCCGCTGGACTGGGGCCGGACCCGGCCGCGGGTGCGGGCGCTGGCCCGGCTGCTGTCCGTACACGCGGGGCGGCCCGTGCACCGGGAGGAGCTGATGGCCGCGCTGTGGCCGGAAAGCCCGGCGCACTCGGCGGGCCGCGGGCTCCAGGTGGCGGTGTCCGCGCTGCGGACCTTCCTCGAACCCGGCCTGGACCGGGGGCGGGCGCAGGTGCTGGTCCGCTCCGGCGAGGCGTACATGCTGGTGCTGGAGCCCGGCGGGAGCTGCGACGTACAGCGTTTCGAGGCGGCCGTCGAGGAGGGCCTGCGGGCGGCCGGCCGGCGGGACCCGGTGCGGGCGGTCGCCGCGCTGGAACGGGCGCTGCGGCTGTACACGGGCGAGCTGCTGCCGGAGGACGGGCCGGCGGAGTGGGTGGTGCCGATCCGTGAGCGGTACCGGAACCAGGCGGTGCAGGCGGCGCACACGCTGGCCGCGGTCGAACTCGGGCGCGGCCACACGGAGGCGGCGGTGACCGCCGCCACCCACGCGCTGTCCGTGGACCCCTTCCAGGACGCGGTCTGGCGGCTCCTGATCGCCGCCCACCGGCGGGCCGGCGATCCCGTCGCGGCCCGCCAGGCGGAACGCCGCCACGCCCGCATGCTCGACTCCCTGGACCTCCACCCCGGCACCCCCACCACCCCATAGCCGCCGCCCGGTCGGCACCCCCAGCCTCGCCGACGCTCCGCGCGCCGATCCCCACCCCCGCCCGTGCCCTGCGGCGCAACCCCCCAGCCTCTCCAGCGCCCCGGGGTGCAACTTCCAGCCTCGCCGGCGTTTGAGGCGCGGGCTTTGAGCAGCGCCCAATCCAGCCTTGCCGGCGTTTGAGGCGCGGGGTTTGGGGCGGAGCCCCAAGACTGCAACCCGGCTCCGCCGGGCACCGGGCTCCGCCCGGACCCGCGCCTCAAACGCCGGCGAGGCTGGTAGTGCCCCTCGGGCAGCCGGCGAGGGCTGGGCGTTGCCCCTCGGGCAGCCGGTGAGGCTGGTTGTTGCCCCTCGGGCAGCCGGTGAGGTGGGGCAGGCCCCGCAGGGTCAGCGGCGTTTGAAGAACTCGACCTCCGCGAGGGCGAGATGGCGACCGCCCCCGGCACCGTAGACGGCCCGCACCGTGAGCCGGATCCGCACCGCGTCACTCACGGCCACGTGAAACGTCTGCTTCCCGGGAGCATCCGCAAGCCGCACGTCCTCGACGGTCTCCCGACCGTCGACGGCGGTGACCGTCACCCGCAGTACCGCAGGCCGCGCCTGGGTGAGGAACTTCTCGGCCACCGGCGAACTCCCCGGATGCACGACGATGTCGAGGAGCCGGACCGGCCCGGCGAGCACGGCCTCCAGGAACTCCCCCTCACCGGAACCGGCCGCGCCGGGCGGCGACCAGTACCGATCGGTGGTGCCGTCGACCGCGAGCGCGGCAGGATGCCCCGCCCGCGCCCCGGAGGCGGTCACCCGCACGGCGTGCACCTGCTCGGTCTTGCCGGTCCGGTCGCGTACGGACTCCACGGCCCGCCCCACCTGCCCGCGCAGCGCGTAGCCGGCGGCGGCGAGCACGAGCAGCAGGAGCAGCGGCAGCACGAACCGCGGCCGCCGCCACTGCCTGCGCGTGGGCCGTTCCCCGGCGACCGGCTGCGGCTTGGGCGTACGCCCCCGCCCGAACAGCCTTCGCCACCAGGGAGGTCGGGGCGCGATGGGCGACTCCGCGAGGGAGGATCCGCAGCGCCGGCAGAACCGCCGGTCGGGCGCGTTCCCGGTGCCGCACTGCCCGCAGATCAACTCCCCGGGTCGCGGCGGCTCGTGCTGCGGCTCCCGCACCGGTCGGGGCGGCTGCATCCGGGGCCGCTCCACCCCCACCCGAGGCTGTACGACCTCGGCCGGCGCCCCGGCCGGTCGCGGCGGCGGCACGACGGCCCGGCGATGCCCGGCCCCGGCCCCGGATCCGGGCCCGCCGCCGACCGGCGGCGCGGGTACGCCCGTGGGTGCGGGTACGCCTGTGGGTGCGGGCGGGTACGCGGGCCGCGGCACGGTACTCGGCGCGGCCGCCTCCACCGGAGCGGCTCCCGCCCCCGGGCGCGACGCATCACCCGCCCCCGCACCCCCGGCAGAACCCGCGCCTGAAGCAGGCCCCGGGCGCTGCCCCGGCCCGTGCCCCGGCCTGGAGGCCGGCCCATGCCCCTGACCGGAAGCCGGGGCCTGACCCGCAGCCGGACCCTGGCTCGGGCCCGCCCCCTGACCGGCAGCCGGACCTTGGGTCGGGCCCGCCCCCTGACCCGCGGCCGGACCCTGGGGCGGGCCCGCCCCCGGGCCGCCCGTCCCGGCGGCCCCGGCGTTCGGGCCCGGGCGGGCGGTTGGGGTGTCGTCCGACAGGAACGCTCCGCAGGACCCGCAGAACTGCTCCCCTGGATCACACCGGTTCCCGCACACGGCGCAGTCGACCATGCTCCCCATGCTCCGGTCCCCCACCGGGCCGGGCCATGCCCCCCAGGGCACCCACCCGACCCCCGCCTGCCCTTAAGGGCAACCCGCCCGCCAGGCCTCCCCGCCAGCCCGTCCCCGGAGGCCGCCGCCCCGGGGTCGGGCCTGGAGGGCAGGCCTGGGGCCAGGCCCGGGGTCAGGGTCAGGGGCAGGCCCGGGGTCAGGACCGGGGTCAGGGTCAGGCCCGGGGCCAGGCCCGGGTCGGGGCCAGGGTCAGGGCCAGGCCCGGGTCAGGGCCAGGGTCAGGCCCGGGGGCGGGGCCAGGGCCAGGGCCGGGGTCAGGGTCAGGGCCGGGGTCAGGGTCAGGGGCGGGGGTAGCGGGTGAGCCAGGTGGGGGAGGGGGCGGTGGGGCCGTGGAGGGAGGGGCCCTGGGTCATCTCCATGGCGAAGTCATCGGCGAGTTCGAGGATCGTGGCGCGGCCCTCCAGCCCGGCCAGCCAGGCCGCCGGCAGCGCGGTCTCGCCGTGCAGGGCGCCCAGCAGGGCGCCGCACAGGGCGCCGGTCGCGGTGGAGTCGCCGCCGTGGTTGACCGCGAGCCGCAGCCCGTGCCGGAGGTCTTCCGCCACCAGCGCGCAGTACACGGCGACGGCGAGCGCGTCCTCGGCGTGGCCGCCGTCGCCCGGGGAGAGGGATTCGACGAGCTTGGGGGACGGCATGCCCTGGCGGACCGCGCCCAGCGCCCGTTGCAGCGCGTCGGTGACCGGCTGCTGGCCCGGTCTGGAGCCGAGCAGGCCCAGGGCCCGCTGCACCGACGAGTCGAGGGAGTCGCCGCGGGTCAGCCCGTGCACGATCACCGCGAACGCGCCGGCCGACAGGTAGGCCGCCGGGTGGCCGTGGCTCTGCGCCGCGCACTCCACCGCCAGTTGGAGCACCAGCGACGGCTCCCAGCCGACGAGCAGCCCGAACGGCGCCGAGCGGACGGCGGCGCCCGCGTCCCGCGCGGTCGGGTTCTTCGGCCTGGCGAGGGTGCCGAGGATCTCGTCCCCGAACCCGGTCATGGCGGCCCGGTCCGGCCCGCGTCGCGCGTACAGCCACTCCTCCTGCGCCAGCCAGCCGTTGTCCGTGCGCCGCTCGTCCGGCCCCCAGTCGTGCTGGGTCGCCATCCAGCGCAGGTACGCGCGGTGGACGTCGGTCGGCGGGTGCCAGGCGCCGGTGTCCCTGCGTACGTGGGCCCGTATCAGGCCGTCCACGGTGAACAGGGTGAGCTGGGTGGAGGCCGTCACCGAGCCGCGGCGTCCGTACGCGGGTGCCGGTTCGGCCAAACCCTCCACGCCGTGCGTGTCACGGATGTCTTCGAGGGAGAGCCCGGCCACGGGTGCGCCGAACGAGTCCCCGATGGCGGCGCCCAGCAGCGCCCCGCGGACCCGGCTGCGGAAGTCCTGCTGTTCGGTCCGGCCCCATATGCCGGCCGCGCCGGCGGACCTCTGGTCGGGCACGCCCGCCGAAACCGCAGCGGCGGCAGAAGCCGCGGAAACGGCCGAAACCGCGGAAACGGCTGAACTCGATGAGCTCAATGGAACCCCCCAACTGGCCCTGGCGCAGCACTGTAATGGACGCCTTCGGCCGAAACCGGAGGGAGTCCGGCAAGTGGACCTCAAGTGAGCGAAGAACCACCGCAGAACGGCCGGATTCCAAAGGTGGCACGTTTTGCCACTTGTCTTCGGGTCGGTCGGTTTCGGCCACTCCGCGTTCAGCGCCCGTTCGCCCGCCGCCCGGAGTGTCGTGGCCATGAAGAAGGCACCCCAGAAGGCACCCCAGAGGGCACCCCAGAAGGCCCTCCTCGCCGCGACCGCCGTCGCCGCCGCCCTCACCCTCTCCCTCGCGGTCGCCCCGTCCGCGACCGCGAACGTCACCGCGGAGACCGCCACCACCTCCTGGGGCCCCGGACACGGACACGAGCGCGGGCACGGACACGGTCACGGCCACTCGCGGCAGGCCGTCCCGTTCACCCGGGCCACCGTCACCGCGGCCGCCGACGGCTCCTACACCCTGAAGTGGGACGCCCGTGGCGAGCGCGGCGTGCGCCGCGTGGAGATCCGTACGGGCGGCAAGGTCGTCGCCCGCGGCGGCGCGAGCGGCGAGGCCGTCGTCACCGGCCTGCCCGCGGCCGACCGCCAGTGGTTCACCTTCGACGCCGGCCGCGGCGCCACCCTGCGCCTGGCCGACCGCCAGATCCGCCTCGAAGGCGCGGTCAACTTCCGTGACGCGGGCGGCTACCGCACGACCACCGGCCAGTGGGTCAAGATGGGCGCGGTCTACCGCTCCGACGCCCTCGACAAGCTCACCCCGAACGACCAGGCCAAACTCCAGCGCCTCGGCATCAAGACCGTGTACGACCTGCGCATGCAGGACGAGCGGGACAAGGCGCCCGACCGGGTGCCGGCCGGCGCGTCGTACGTCGTCGCCGACGTCTTCGCGGGGTCCGGTTCCTTCCAGACGATGCCGCGCACCCCCGAAGAGGCGGTCAGGGCCATGGTCGACGCCGAGAGGGCGATGGTGTCCACGGACGGCGGCAAGAAGGCCTACGCGCAGGTCTTCGACGGCGTGCGCAACGAAGACGCGCGCGCCGTCCTCTTCCACTGCACGGCCGGGAAGGACCGCACGGGCTGGGCGAACGCGGCCCTGCTGACGGCCCTCGGCGTGCCCGCCGACACCGTCATGGCCGATTACCTCGCCAGCAACGACTACCGCAAGGCGGCCAACGACGCGATCCTCGGGCATCTGCCGGCGCAGCAGGCCGCCGTGTACAAGCCGATGCTCGATGTCCGGGCCGAGTACCTCGACGCCGGTTACGACGAGGTCCGGGCGAAGTTCGGGTCCTTCGACCGCTACCTCGCGGACGCCCTCGGCCTGACCCCCCGAGCCCTCACCCACCTCAAACACAACCTCCTGACCGACTGACCTGCCGGCTGCCCGAGGGGCGACATCCAGCCCCTCCGGCGTTTGAGGAGCGGGTCCGGGCGGAGCCCGGTGCCCGGCGGAGCCGGGTTGCTCTTGGGGCTCCGCCCCAAACCCCGCGCCTCAAACGCCGGCGAGGCTGGAATTGCCGCACGCAGCGCCGACAAGGCTGGGGGTTGGGCCCCAGGGCATCGGCGAGGCAGGGGTTGCCGCTCGGGCACCGGCGAGGCGGGGGCTGCGCCCCGGGGCGCCAGGGGATCGCGTGCGGGCGGAGGTGCCCGGCCGGGCTGACCCCCGGCCGGGCACATGGCTTCTGCCCCCGCCGCGCCGGTTCAGTCCAGGACCGGCAGGAGTTCCGGCAGATGCCCGTCCGAGGCGGCAGCCACCCGCATCCGTTCTTCCGGAACCTCCCCGTACAGCGTGGTCCGCGCCCGCGCCGGCCGCCCCGCCGCCTCCGCGATGGCGACCAGGTCCTTGACCGCCTTGTACGAGCCGTAGCCCGACCCGGCCATCCGGGAGATCGTCTCCTCCATCAGCGTGCCGCCCAGGTCGTTCGCCCCGGACCGCAGCATCTCGGCCGCGCCCTCCGCGCCCAGCTTCACCCAGCTGGTCTGGATGTTGGTGATGTGCGGGTGCAGCAGCAGCCGGGCCATGGCCGTGACCGCGCGGTTGTCGCGGTCCGTGGGGCCCGGCCGGGATATCCCCGCCAGGTACACCGGCGCGTTGGTGTGGATGAAGGGCAGCGTCACGAACTCCGTGAAGCCACCGGTCCGCTTCTGGATGTCGACGAGCGTGCGGAAGTGCCCGAGCCAGTGCCGCGGCTGGTCCACGTGCCCGTACATCATCGTGGACGAGGACCGCAGGCCCAGTTCGTGCGCGGTGCTGACGACGTCGATCCAGTCGGCGGCCGGCAGTTTGCCCTTGGTGAGGATCCAGCGGACCTCGTCGTCGAGGATCTCCGCGGCCGTCCCCGGGATCGAGTCGAGCCCGGCTTCCTTCGCGGCCGTCAGCCAGTCCCGTACGGACATCCCCGTACGGGTCGCGCCGTTCACGACCTCCATCGGGGAGAAGGCGTGCACGTGCATGCCGGGCACCCGCTGCTTCACCGCCCGCGCGATGTCGAAGTACGCCGTCCCCGGCAGGTCGGGGTGGATGCCGCCCTGCATGCAGACCTCGACCGCCCCGACGTCCCACGCCTGCGCGGCCCGGTCGGCGACCTGCTCCATCGACAGCGTGTAGGCGTCGGCGTCCGTGCGCCGCTGTGCGAACGCACAGAACCGGCAGCCGGTGTAGCAGACGTTCGTGAAGTTGATGTTCCGCGTGACGATGTACGTGACGTCCTCGCCGACGACCGACTTGCGCAGGTCGTCCGCGACCCGGCACAGGGCGTCCAGCGCCGGCCCGTCCGCGTGCAGCAGCGCCAGCGCCTGCCCGTCGGTCAGCTTCTCCGGGTCGTCGGCGGCCTGCGCGAGGGCCTCCCGTACGTCGGTGTCGATCCGCTCCGGCACCATCCCGGGCGCGGCCGCCTCGCGCAGCGCCTCCCAGTCCCCGTAGACGTGGTCGAAGTCCTCGCGTCGGTCGCCGGTGCGGCCCTCGGTGTCGATGGTGCGGTGCAGGTCGGTGCGGCCGCCCGCGCGCGCCCCGAAGCCGCCGAAGCCCTCGTCGGGCTCCTGCCACGGGTGCCCCTCGACGACCGCGTCCGGCCGGGCCAGCCCGGTGGCCGGGTCGGCGAGCGCCCGTACGTGCGGCAGCAGCCGGGGGTCCAGCCAGGGTTCGCCGCGCTGCACGAACTCCGGGTACACGCACAGCCGCTCGCGCAGCTCGAAGCCGGCCGCGGCGGACCGTTCCGCGAGCACGTCGATCTGGGGCCAGGGGCGCTCGGGGTTGACGTGGTCGGGGGTCAGCGGGGACACCCCGCCCCAGTCGTCGATGCCGGCGCCGAGGAGGCGTGCGTACTCGCCGTCGACGAGGTTCGGCGGGGCCTGCAGGCAGGCGGACGGGCCCATGATGTGCCGGGCCACCGCGACCGTCGCGACCAGGTCGTCGATCTCCGCGTCCGGCATTCCGCGCATCGCCGTGTCCGGCTTGGCGCGGAAGTTCTGGATGATCAGCTCCTGGATGGAGTGGTACGAGCGCGCCACGCGGCGCAGCGCGAACAGCGCGTCCGCGCGCTCCTCGTGCGTCTCCCCGATGCCGATGAGCAGCCCTGAGGTGAAGGGCACGGAGGAGCGTCCCGCGTCTTCCAGGACCCGCAGCCGTACTGCGGGTTCCTTGTCCGGGGAGCCGTGGTGCGGGCCGCCGGGCTCGGACCACAGGCGGGTGGCGGTGGTCTCCAGCATCATGCCCATGCTGGGCGCGACGGGCTTGAGGCGCTGGAAGTCGGACCACGACATCACGCCGGGGTTGAGGTGGGGGAGGAGTCCGGTCTCCTCCAGGATGCGGATCGACATGGCGCGGACATAGGCGAGCGTGTCGTCGTAGCCGTGCGCGTCGAGCCACTCGCGGGCCTCGGGCCACCGGTCCTCGGGCTTGTCCCCGAGGGTGATCAGGGCTTCCTTGCAGCCGAGCGCGGCGCCCCGGCGGGCGATGTCGAGGACTTCGTCGGGGGACATGAACATGCCGTGGCCGGCCCGGCGCAGCTTGCCGGGGACGGTGACGAAGGTGCAGTAGTGGCACTTGTCCCGGCACAGCCGGGTGAGCGGGATGAAGACGCTCTTGGAGTAGGTGATGACGCCCGGGCGGCCCGCTGCCGCCAGGCCCGCGTCGCGGATCCGGGCGGCGGAGGCGGCGAGGTCGGTGAGGTCTTCGCCGCGCGCCTGGAGGAGGACGGCGGCCTCGGTCACGTCGAGTGCGACGCCGTCGCGGGCCCTTTTCAGCGCTCGCCGCATGGCATTGGCGGTGGGCGGCTGCGGAGGGGTGGTGGTCATCTCTGGAGCATACGATCCGATGATCCGACCGTGAGCGGTTTGGTGCTGCTCACGGCCACTTCACGGCCGCCCCGGCCCCATTTCGGCCCCACTTCAGCGCATCACTTCGCCGGCGTTGACCAGAAGCTGCTGCCCGGTGATGGCTCGGGCCCGGTCGGAGGCGAGGAACGCGGCCGCGTCCGCCACGTCCCCGTCCGTGGCCAGCTCCGGCAGCGCCATCCGGCCGGCGAGGCGGGCCAGCACCTCGGCCTCCGGTATCCCCTCGCTGTGCGCGGTGAAGGTGACGAAGGCCTGCACCGGCGGCCCCCACATCCAGCCCGGCAGGACGGTGTTCACGCGGATCCGGTACGGGCCGAGCTCGCGGGCCATCGAGTACATCGCGGAGGTCAGCGCCCCCTTGGAGGCGGCGTACGCGGCCTGCTGCACCTCGTTGGGCGCGGCGATCGCGGACTGCGTCCCGATGAGGACGACGGCCCCGCCGCGCTCCTTGAGCGCGGGCAGGCACGCCCGGGTCATGCGCAGGGTGCCCAGCAGGTTCACGTCGAGGATCTGCTGCCAGGTCCCGAAGTCGGCGTCCTCCAGTCCGCCGAAGTACGAGTCCCAGGCCGCGACGTGCACGACGGCGTCGACCCCGCCGAACCGCTCCTGCGCGAGCGCGGCCAGCGCCCGGCACTGCTCCTCGTCCCCGATGTCGGTGGTCCGGTACGCGGTGTGCGTGCCGTCGGGGTCGATCTCCGCGGCGGATTTGGCGAGATTGGCCTCGGTCCGCGCCCCGAGCACGGCGTTCCCCCCGTCCCGCACCACGGCCGCGGCCACCTGATGCCCGAGCCCGGCCCCGACCCCGGACACGATGACGGTCTTCCCTTGCAGCAGCATGCGAGTCGCCTCCCGGCACGGGAATCCTTGTCCGGCACTTCGCCTGACGAAGCGTCAGATTAGGGCCCGCGCCGGGAGGAGGGAACCCCACGGGACCGCGCGGGTCAGCCGCCGAGCTTCCAGGGCTCGGCGAAGCCCCAGTCGCCGAAGCCGGCGGCGGGAGTCCACCAGGTGTGGTTGAGGACGCGGTCGGTGCCGATGGAGAACACGTCGAAGGACTGCGAGAGCGGGTTGTAGGCCGCGCTCGGCGATCCGGTCAGGACCGTGCCGGGGCCCGTCGCCCAGCTTCCGAAGCCGGTGGCGGGGGTCCACCACGTGTGCTTCTGGCTGCCGTCCTTGCCGATGGCGAAGACGTCGAAGGACTTGCTCGCGGGGTTGTAGACGGCGCTCGGCGCACCGCTGACGTTGCCGCCCGCGGCCGCCCACGAGCCGAAGCCGGTGGCGGGGGCCCACCAGGTGTGGCTCAGCGAGCCGTCGGTGCCGACGGCGAAGACGTCGAAGCTGTTCGAGTCGGGGTTGTAGACGGCCGAGGGGGCGCCGGCGAGGTTCCAGCCCGGTGATGTGGCCCAGCTGCCGAAGCCGGTGGCCGGGTTCCACCAGGTGTGGCGGAGGAGGCTGTCCTTGCCGATGGCGAAGACGTCGAAGCTCTTGCTGACCGGGTTGTAGACGGCGCTCGGTGCGCCGGTGACGTTGCCGCCCGCGGCCGCCCAGGTGCCGAAGCCCGTCGCGGGGTTCCACCACGTGTGGTTGAGGGAGCCGTCGGTGCCGATGGCGAAGACGTCGAAGGACTTCGAGTCCGGGTTGTAGACCGCGGTCGGCGCCCCGGCCACCTGCCAGCCGGGAGCCGTGGCCCAGGTGCCGAAGCCGGTGGCCGGGGTCCACCAGGTGTGCCGGAGCAGGCCGTCCTTGCCGATGGCGAAGACGTCGAAGGACTTCGAGTCCGGGTTGTAGACCGCCGTCGGCCGCCCGCGCAGGCTGCCGCCCGCCGTGGCCCAGGTGCCGAAGCCGGTGGCCGGCTCCCACCAGGTGTGGTTCAGGGCGCCGTCGGTGCCGGTGGCGAACACGTCGAAGGACCCGGAGTCCGGGTTGAACACGGTGTCGGCTGCCGTCGCGAAGTCGCCGCCCGCCGGGACCGGAGCCGTGTCGTCGGTGACCGCGAGGTTGCGGATCGGGCGGTAGCTCGCCGTGTCGTTCCCCGCGAAGTACGGGTACGGGATCTTGCGGTGGTGCACGCCCGACCCGCTGAACTCGTAGCCCCAGTAGCTGGACTGCGACGCATCCGCCCACCCCTCGAAGAGGACGACGTGGCCGTAGTTGCCGATCTTGTCGTTGTTCAGCGCGTCGCCCGGCTTCAGCTCGCCCTTGCCGATGACCCGCGATATCCCGGCCGGGCCGAAGGAGTTGGTGGTCTGCCCGGGGGTGGCGAGCTGCCAGGCCATGGAGACGTAACCGGAGCAGTCCCGGCGGTAGCCCTGGTAGGTGCCGCCCTGGTTGTAGTCGAGCCCCAGCCCCACCCACGTCCTGGCCCGCGCGATCACCTGGCTGCGGCTGATCGGCGTCGCCGTCGCGGCCATCGCGAACTGCCCGGCTCCCGTCGTGCGTGCGACCGGCGCCGGGGCGCCCTGCCCCGGGCTGCCCTTGTCGGGGCGCGGCGTGGCCTTCTTGACCCCGGCCTTCGGCTTCTGGGCCGTGGGCTGCGCGGCGGCGGGCACGGCGGCCGGAAGGACGACACCCAGCGAGAGGGCACCGGCGAGGACGAATCCGAGCGCGGGACGGCGACGGGCACGGTACGCGGGCATCGACTGACTCCAGACGGCTGAGGTGCGTGCGGCAACTGCGTTCACCGGGAACGCTAGAAGCGCCACACCCCGCCGACCGGCAGCCCGAGGGGCAGCTCACCGCCCCCACACCGGCAGCTCCGCCGCCACCTTTACGCCGTACCGCGGCCGCGTGCGTACGTGTACGTGTACGTGAGGCTCAGCGCGCGGAGGCGTGCGCGACGAACCCGGCCCAGGCGGCGGGGCCGAAGGCGAGGCGGGGGCCGGCGGTGTTCTTGGAGTCGCGGACGAGGACGGTGGCGGGGGTGGTGGCGACCTCCACGCAGTCATTGATGTCGCTGCTGCTGCTGTAGGTGCTCTTGCGCCAGGCCACCTCGACGCAGTCGTTGCCGTTACTGCTGTCGCTGTAGCTGCTCTTGAACCACGTCATCTCCGTCTTGCCGTTCATGTCTCTCCCAGCACTTGCTCGATGAAGGCCATCGACTCCCGTGGCGTGAGAGCCTGGGCCCGGATGATCCCATAACGCAGCTCAAGGACCCTGAGCTGCTTGGGGTCCGAGACTGGGCGACCATTGAACTCGCCCTCGTCGCGACCGACCGCTGTCCCGTCGCCGAACTTCAGCATCTGGATCAAGCCCCCCATCCCGGCGTGGTCTTCGATGTTCATCGGCATCACTTGAATCTCGACGTTCCGAAGACGGCCGACCTCCAGAAGGTGCTCCAGCTGTTGGCGTAGCACCATCTTGCCCCCGATGGGGCGGCGGAGGGTCGCCTCTTCCTGCACGAAGCTCAAGGTAGGGGCGGGGGAGCGCTCGAAGATGGATCGTCGCGCCATGCGTGCGGCCAGCAGACGGTCGACCTCGCTTGCGTCGTACGCGGGTCGCCAGGTCTCCAGCAGGGCACGTGCGTACGGCTCCGTCTGGAGCAACCCATGAAAGTTGTGGTTTCCGTAGGACAGCAACTCGACCGCCCGAGCCTCTGTCTTGGCCAGGTCGCGGACCTGCTTCGGGTAGCGGACCTGTTCCACGTCCTGCCGCATCGCGCGGATCTTGCCGTTCGCGTTCAGGACCTCGTCCGCCCTGTCCAGGTACTCGGGGCGGGGGATCCGTTTGCCCGCCTCCACCTTGTAGACGAGGTCTTCGCCGTAGCCGATCGCCGTTCCGAAGGCGCCGGCCCGCAAGCCGGCGCCTTCGCGCCAGGCCCTGAGCTGGCGGCCGACGGCGGCGATCACCGCCGCGCCCTGTTCGTCTTCCGGGTCGACCTCCCAGCCGGGCTCGTCCGTGCTGTCGCTGTTGTCCGCGCTCATGCGCCCCACCTCCTCAACGCCCGGTACCCGACGCGCGCTTCGGACAGCCCGGACAGCAGTGGACAAGGTCCGGACAGTCTCCGTACGCACAGGCGTCATCGCTGTTCAGCGTAGGGACGCACGGCCACGCTGAGTCACATGAATGAACAACTCGGCGCAATCGAGTCGCCCGTACGTCAGTTCGTGGTCCAGCTGTCCGCCACGCCGCGCAGTGCGCGGCTCGCGCGGTTGCTTGCTGTCGAGCAACTGCGGGCCTGGGGGCTGCCGCTGACCGTGGGGGCGCATGTCGTCGCCGAGTTGACCGCCAACGCCGTCACGCACGGCCGCGTGCCCGGGCGGGACTTCCGGGTCGGGATGTCCGTCGCGGCGGGGATCCTCCGGATCGAGGTGACGGACACGCGAGGGGCGGACCTGCCCGTGGTCCGGGTGCCGGATGCGGAGTCGGGTCGGGGGCTGGTGATCGTGGAGGCGCTGGCCGAGCGGTGGGGTGTCACCCCGGGCCCGGCGCCGCGCAAGACCGTCTGGGCGGAGGTCTCCGTCCCGGTGGGGCTGTGACCTGGGGTGATGCGGTACTCGCCGGGTCGGGGTTACCGCGACCCGGTGGCCCGGGATCCGGCCGACCGCGACCCGGCGGCGGGCGACGTCAACCAATCAAAGGAACTGGGGAAAGGACCTCACCAGACCCTCCCTGCCTCCCGTAGCTCACACGAGTGAACCTGGCCAACTGGATTGGATTTCGGGAGGGTTGTCCGGCATATGCTCGCGGCGACCGACAATGGAAATACGTCGGCCCCCGCCGGGACGGCAATCCCGGGCGAGGGCCTGACCACGAGGAAGAGAACAGCTTCCCGATGGCTTTCACGCAGCCTAACGCGCCCGTGCGCGCAGAGTCCCGTGTTCGTGCCGGGACCGCCCGATCCGGTGTCGTCCACGTCAACGTCCGGCACCGCAGTCACTTCACGGTGGTGGGCAACCACCTCGCCCAGCACCGCCAACTGTCGCTGACCGCCCGTGGGCTGGCCCTGTACATCCAGTCGCTGCCGCCGGGCGCCCCGATCGGCATCAAGACGCTGTGCGCCGTGTTCCCGGAGGGCGAGCACCGGATCGCGGGGGCTTTGCGCGAGCTGGAGGAGTACGGGTACCTCACCCGCACTCGGGAACGGCTCCCGAGTGGCCGCGTCGTGACGCGAACCGTCTCGTACAACCAGCCCGGTGCGCACCGCAACCGTCCCCCCGGACCCGGACCCGGCCCCGGCCTGGCCCCGGCACCGGACCCGGCCCCGGACCAGCCGCCTCCGTCAGCGGACCCGGGCCCGGACCGGCCGCCTCCGTCAGCGGACCCGGCCCCGGACCGGCAACTCCCAGCCTCGCCGGCGTTTGAGGCGCGGGGTTTGGGGCGGAGCCCCAAGACAACCCGGCTCCGCCGGGCACCGGGCTCCGCCCGGACCCGCGCCTCAAACGCCGGCGAGGCTGGAAGTTGCCCCACGGGCGTCGGCGAGGCTGGGGGTGTTGCTCCGGGTGCCGGCGAGGCTGGAGGTTGCCCCACGGGCGTCGGCGAGGCTGGGGGTGTTGCTCCGGGTGCCGGCGAGGCTGGAGGTTGCCCCACGGGCGTCGGCGAGGCTGGGGGTGTTGCTCCGGGTATCGGCGGGGCTGGGAGTTGCCCCACGGGCCTCGGCGAGGGGCGGGGTGTTGCCACGGGCGCCGACGAGGCGGAGGGCGTCCGGTCCGAGGCCGGGCAGCAAGGACTGGCCCCCGCGGACCCGCTGAGCGCCGCGGCCCGCCGGGTGCTGGGCGGGCTGAGGGAGCGCAACCCCCGCCTGCTGCTCGCCGAGCGGGACGTACATCGCCTGGCCCCCCTCCTGGAGGTATGGCTCGTACGCGGGGCCTTGCCCGAGGTGGCAGCGCGCGTGTTGTCCGCGGACGTTCCCGACGACATCTGGCACCCGGCCGCCTTCGTCGAACACCGCCTCAGGGAGCAGCTGCCGCCCGAAATCCCGCTCCACCGGCTGCCCCCGGCAGCCCCCGCCCCGGACCGGATCGTCCACCCCCTGCAGAACTGCGAGTCCTGCGACCGCGCCTACCGCGCACCGACCCGCGGCCACTGCCCCGCCTGCCACCCCGATCCCGAAACCGGTGCCTAGCATGAAGGTGATGACTCGGGCCCCGGGCCACAGACGAGGAGCCGCCGCCATGACCGTCGCATCGGACGCATCACGCCGTGCCACCGCGCCGTACAAGGCGATGCGGGACGCTCTGGAAGCGCTGGACGACGCCGTTCCCGGAAAGTTCGAGATCACCAAGGAAGGGATCGTGCACGACATGATGTCCCCCGGACGTCCGCACGAACTGACCGCGGGCCTGGTCAGCCGGCGCCTGGAGAAGGTCATGCCGGACGACATCTGGGCGCACACGGGTACGCCCGACGTCGAGGACGAGCCCCACGGCATCCTCAGGCACCCGGACGTCATGGTGATCGCGCGGAGCGACATGGCGGGTGAGGGGGCGTTCGACCCGCGCACGGTCATCGCGGCCATCGAGGTGGTGTCCGAGTCCAATCCGGAGAACGACTGGGTGGGCAAGGTGCGTGACTACCCCCTCCTGGGCGTCCCCGTCTACGCCCTGTTCGACCCCCGCACCGGGACGGGCGCCGTACTGACCGACATCCACCCCACCCCCGCGGGCCCCCGGTACGCCACCCGCACCGACTTCCTCTACGGCGAGGACGTCACCATCGCCGACTGGACGATCTCGACCACCGACCTCCCCCTCTACGGGCCCAAGCGGCAGACGTGATCCCTCTGAACCGCCCCGTCGCGCTCCTCACGACGTCAGAAGTACAGGAACGGGATCAGGGCGGGCGGCAGTGACGGGGACGACAGGATGTCGTAGTGGGTGGCGGACGGGAGGATCGCGAGGCGGTGGCGGGGGCCGTCCGCGGCGGGGGGCGGCCCGGAGGGGCCCGGGTCGCTGAGGCCGCCGCCCAGCAGGGCGTAGAACTCCACCATGTGCGCCGGGCGGATCGAGTCCGTGTCGCCGTACACGAGCAGGGTCGGGGACGTCAGGGCGCGGATCTCGGCGGACCAGTCGTACGGGCGGCGCATCAGCTCCCCGCACTTGGCGACCAGCGCCGGCCAGTCCCCGGGCCGCGGCGCCAGCCGCGCGTACAGCTCGTACTGCGGTGACTGGCGCATCGGTTCGGCGGCGGCCTCGCTGAGGACCTGGAAGCCGGCCAGCACCTCCGGGTGCCAGCCGTCGTGCCGGTACGGGATGGAGACCAGCACCAGCCGCCGGACCAGGGCGGGGTGCCGGACCGCGGTCCACAACGCGGCCATGCCGCCGAGCGAGTAGCCCAGTACGTCCGCCTGCCCGACGCCCAGGTGGTGCAGCAGCGCGGCGACGTCGTCCGCGAGGAGCTCCGGGCGCAGCGGCCGGCCCGGAACGTCCGGGGTGCGGCCGTGGCCCTGCAGGTCCGCGACGATCACCCTGCGGTGCGCGGTCAGGGCGCGCAGCAGCGGCTCGTACATCTCGCCCGCGCCGAGGCCGCCGTGCAGCAGGACGAGCGGCTCGCCCGAGCCGTGGTCCTCGTAGTACAGGGACGGGCCGGCCCCGGGTAGCGGTGCGTAGCCCGTCCTGCGTGCCATCCTCATCGTCCCCGCCCTCCGCGTGCCGACTCGTTCCGCAGGAAGGTAGACCCCCGAACTGAGGGCAACTCATCGGTCAGGCCGAAAACGCCCGTTCCAGGCGGCGCAGGCCCTCCTTGATCTCCTCCGGGGTGTGGGTGGTGAAGGAGAGGCGCAGGGTGCGGGTGTCGGGTTCGCCGGTGTAGAAGGGGGCGCCCGGGACGAAGGCGACGTCGTGGGCGATGGCCTGCTTGAGGAGGGCCGTCGCGTCGAGGCCCTCGGGCAGCCGGGCCCACACGAACATGCCGCCCTCGGGCCGGTTCCACCGCGACCCGGCCGGCAGCGCGTCGCCGAGCCCGGCGAGCAGCGCGTCGCGGCGCGCACCGTAGGCGGTACGGATCTTCGCCACGTGCGCGTCGAGGTCGTTGGCGGCGAGGTAGCGGGCGGCGGCTATCTGGTCCACGGTCGAGGTGTGCAGGTCGGCGGCCTGCTTGGCGACGGCGGCGGCCCGGCGCAGGGCCGCGGGCGCGCGCAGCCAGCCCAGCCGCAGGCCCGGCGCCATGATCTTGGAGAAGCTGCCGAGGAGCGCCGTACGGTCCTCGGCGCCCGGGTGCGCGGCCAGCCACGGCACCTCGGCGCCCTCGTAACGGAGTTCGCCGTACGGGTCGTCCTCGATCAGCCACAGGCCGAGCCGGCCGGCGGTCTCCGCGACGGCGGCGCGGCGGGCCGCGGGCAGGGTGCGGCCGGTGGGGTTCTGGAAGGTGGGCACCGAGTACAGGAGCTTGGGGCGCTCGCGCAGCACCAGCTCCTCCAAGGCCTCGGGGATGATCCCGTCCTCGTCGCACGGGACGGCGACGACCCGGGCGCCCGCGAGGCCGAAGCACTGGAGGGCGGCGAGGTAGGTGGGGTTCTCGACGAGGACCACGTCGCCGGGCTCGACGAGGGTCGCCGTGATCAGCGTCAGGGCCTGCTGCGAACCGGTGGTGATCAGCACGTCGTCGGGGTCGGTGGCCAGCCCGCGGGCGCTCGCCCGGGCCGCGACGGTCGCGCGCAGCTCGGGCGCGCCCTCGGTGGTCGAGTACTGGAGCGCGCGGGCCCCGCTGTCCGCGAACGCGGCGTCGTACGCGGCCCGCAGCCCGGTCGTGTCGAACAGCTCGGGCGCCGGCAGCCCGCCCGCGAACGAGATCACCCCGGGCCGCTCGGTGAGCGCGAGGATCTCCCGTACGGGCGAGCCGCCGACCGAGGTCGCGCGGGCGGCAAACGCGGGGGGCTGGGCGGCGGCAGGCATGGGGGCTCCCGGAACGGCGGCGGCGGACGTGCATGCGATTCCGGCCACCCTAGCCGGGATTACGTGCAGCCGACACCTATCTTTCCGGAGTTGGTACCTCCCCTTCGCGTTGCTCTACTCCCGCTCCAGCAAGGGGAGTTGGGCGGCCCGGCCTCAGCGCCGGCTTCGGCGCCGACCCCAGCCCCGGCGCGAGCCCCGGCCCCAGCCCCAGCGCCGGCCGCCCAGCCCCAGCCCCCCCCTGTGCCCGCCCGTGCATACCCGTTCCTGCCCGTGGCGGGCGGTGGCGCCGGAGGGCCGGGTCAGAAGGCCCCGTTGAGCCCCCACCACTCGGAGTCCGACACGAACCCGGCGGCGAGGGTGCCGTCGCCGCGGCCCGGGTAGCGCATCAGCTTGCCGCTGCTCGTGACCGTCGCGATGTCGAGGCGCCCGTCGCCGGTGATGTCGCCGTTGGCGACGATCGACGTCATGGAGTTCCAGCCGCCGCTGCCGATCAGGCGGCGCGGCGCCAGGCCGCCGGCGGCCGTGCCCGGGTACAGCCACAGCCGGCCGGTGGCGGTCTCGCGGGCCAGCAGGTCCGGGCGGCCGTCGCGCGTCAGGTCACCCGCGCCGACCAGCGCGTTCATCGCACCCCAGCCGCTGCCGCCGATCAGCCGGCGGGCGCCGAGGCCGCCGGTGGCCGTCCCCGGGTACAGCCACAGCTTCCCGGTGGCGGTCTCGCGGGCGACGAGATCGCCCCGGCGGTCGCCGGTCAGGTCGCCGAACGCGGTGATCAGGGACATGGAGTTCCAGCCGACGCTGCCGATCACGCGCCGCGGGAGGAAGTCCCCGTCGCCGGTGCCCGGGTACAGCCACAGCTTCCCGGTGGCGCGCTCGCGGGCGATCAGGTCCTCCCGGCCGTCCCGGCTGAAGTCGCCGTGCCGGGTGATCGCGCTCATGCCGTTCCAGCCGCTCACCCCGGCCAGCCACGCGTCGCCGTCGCCCGAGACGAACCACAGCGCGCCCGTCTCGTCGCGCACGAGGACGTCGGAACGCCGGTCGCCGTTCAGGTCGCCGAAGCCGGTGGCGGTGGTGCCGGGCTCGTCCCACCAGAAGGGGAAGGCCGGAAGGACGCACTCACGGGCGGTGCGGACGAACTTCAGCGAGCTCTTGTCCAGGTGCGCGGTGCCGCTGTAGCCCGTACCGGCGGTGTGCGGTCTGACCGCCGTCCAGCTGCCCGCCGGCCCGGTCTCCACCTCGTAGTTGCGGCCCGAGTACAGGCAGGCGACCCACGAGGTCCGGTTGGTGAAGGACCGGATCCGGTTGTCGTACGTGCTCCCCAGCCAGGGGGTGTCGGTGTCCGTCTGGAGGCGGGACCCGGTGGCCGTGGTGTTCGTCCAGGCGCAGAAGCGCCCGGCGGCACAGTCCCCGAACCCGGCCGCGTCGGCCCGCGCGGCAGGTGCGGTGGCAAGTCCCAGGGCGCCGAGTAGGAGTGTGCCCAGTCCGAGTGCGATGCCCGCGGTCGCGCCGCGCAGAAGTCCCTTACGTCCCTTGAGCATGAGCCGGGTCCCTTCCGAGTGGGTGTGCGGCGCGGTGCTCGCGCCGTGCTCTCGGAGAGGACGGATGCGGGCGGGAGCGGCCCGGGTTCCCGGCGCTCCCGCCTTGTGGCCGGACCGGGGCAATGTCCGCGTCCGGTTCCCGCGGTGTCCGCGTAGTGCTGCCGGCCGGACGGCCCGCCGCCGGCGGCAGTGCGGGCTTGCCCCGCCTCCCGGCGACTGCCCGCCTCCCGGCGACTGCCCGCCTCCCGGCGACTGCCCCGCCTCCCCACGGCGGTTGCCCCCCGCCCCCCGGCGGTGCCGGACTCTCGTAATCTGATACAGCATCAGTTAGACCGGTCGCATGACCCGAGAATCCGGAGCAGAAGGCTCCCGAACCGAAGACCCCCGAACCGAAGACTCGCGGGCGCAGGACACCCGGCCCGAGGCGTACGCGGAGCTGGCCGCCGTCGGTCCGTACGGGGTGCGGCCCGGCCACGCGCTGATCACCATGGTCGAGCCGCATCCCGGGCACGAGTTCGCGTACAACCGCTGGTACGAGGACGACCACTACTACGCCGGGGCGATGGCCATGCCCTGGATGTACGCGGGCCGGCGCTGGGTGGCGACCCGGGAGCTGCAAGAGCTGCGGTACCCGGAGAAGTCGGCCGTCGCCCAGCCCGTCACCGCCGGCTGCTACCTCTCCACGTACTGGGTGACGGCCGGCCGGTACGACGAGCACATGAAGTGGACCGTCGGCATCAACAAGCGCCTCAACCGCGACGGACGCGTCTACCAGGACCGCACGCACGTGTTCACCGCCTTCCAGGACCACGTGGCGAGCGTCTACCGGGACGGGGCCGCGGGCCCCCGCGACTTCCACGCCCTCGACCACCCGTACCGCGGGCTGGTCCTCCAGGCCGTCGACGCCGACGGGCCGGAGCAGCGCGCCGAACTGCTGGAGTGGCTGCGGTCGCGGGCCCTGCCGAAGCGGCTGGCCGGCGGGCCGGCGGCCATGGTCACGGTCTTCCGGCCGACCCCGCTGCCGGGCGACCGCATGACCTACGTCAAGCAGGTCGAGGGCGTCGACACCCGGCTGACGCTGCTGTGGTTCCTGGAGGCCGACCCGCGGGAGTGCTGGGACCGGTTCCGCGGGCTGGACGCGGAGGTCGCGGAGAGCGGGCTGGGGCGGGTGGAGCTGGTCGCGCCGTTCATCCCGACCGTGCCGGGCACCGACCGGTACGTGGACCAGCTGCGCTGATCCCCGGACCCGCCGTGCCGGGCGTACGTACGAACGGCCCGCGTCCGCGCCCGTGTCCCGGCGCGGTCCCGGTCCCGGTTCTGGAGGGGGCCCGGGCATGGCCGAGCCCCCTCGGCCAGGACGGCGTGCCGGTCGAGAGGGCTCATGTCAGTAGTGCGTCGGTTGCGGATGGCGTGTTCTCCCCTGCGTTCAGGCGAGGTGCCCCAGCGGGCCCCGGGTCACGCCGGAGACGAAGGAAGTCCACGAGCCGGGCGCGAAGGTGAGGGACGGACCGCCCTGCACCTTCGAGTCCTGCACCGCGATCTCGGCCACGACGGGGGACTTGACCTCCACGCATGCACCGTTTCCGGCAGAATACGAGGACTTCGTCCAGTTCATCGTGGCACCCTGGTGAATCGCCATTTTCACTCCGGTTTGAGAAGTCGAGTTGCTGTCGAGTTGCTTCGAGATCTGTCGAGCTGATCTCGCGCCAACCTTTTCCTGATTGGCGTGATCGACGCTACTCGCCGAAGTCCGAGTCTGAAGAGGGCGTTCACTCGACTGGATGGCATATTCCAGTAGGGTCTTCCGCGGCCGGGCGTTGACGGTGTACCGTACCGGCTCGCCTCGCCGCCAGCCCGTGACCTGCGGGTATCTGCCGCGACCTGTCCGCGTTTCGGGCTTTCCGCCGGATTTACCGGCAGGCGGGCAGATGCGGACGCTTAGGCGCCCTTATCGGCATGAACGGCGTGATCGTCGATGATGTCCGCGATGAAGTCCCGGGTCTGCTCGACATTCAGCGCCTGTGCCCGCAAGTGCTCGTACATGACGCTGTACTTCTGAACGTCGTTCGCCTTCTCCAGGTACAAGTCGCTCGTGACGCCTTCGATGTAGACAACAGTCGAATCCGAAGCGTCCGGAAATTCCAGAATCGCGTACTGACCGTTCACACCCGGGTGCGCGCCCATGCTGAACGGCATGACCTGAACGGTCACATGCGGAAGCTCCGACTGCTGCATCAGGTGCTCCAGCTGACGGATCATGACCGCTCCGTCACCGACCCGGCGGCGCAGCGCGGCCTCGTCGATGACCGCCCACAGGCGCAGCGGACCGCGCTCCGGGGCGGACTCGTCCGCGACGATCCGGTCCTGCCGGCGCATCCGCACCTGCACCCGCTTCTCGATGTCCAGCTGCGCCGTCTCGGGAAGCGCGCCGCGCACGATGGCCGCCGCGTACTCGGGGGTCTGGAGCAGTCCGGGGATGATCTGCGGCTCGTAGACGCGCAGCGAGGCCGCGTCCGTCTCCAGGCCGATGTAGACGCTGTACGGAATGTCCCCGAACGCGTGCCACCAGCCCTGCTGGCGCGAGTCCTTGGCCATCTGCATCAGCGAGTCGACCAACCGGCGGTCCTCCACCTCGTAGACGTCGCACAGGTCGCGGACGTCGCGCTGGCTGATCGAGCGACGGCCGTTCTCGAGTCGGCTGATCTTCGACTGGGAGACGAGGAGCCGCTCGGCGACCTGCTCGGCCGTCATGCCCTTGTCCTCACGGAGCTTGCGGAGCTCCATGCCCAGTCGGCGGCGTCGGACGGTGGGGTTGACATTGGACGCCACGGGAACGGCACCTCCGCTTTCCGGCTGCGAGCGTCTGGCTGACTGCCCGCTGGGTGTATCTCTGCGTATCTGCTGATGTGCAGATTGCCACCGAACGGCCGGGTGGCGCTGGGAAAGTGACAGGAAAGCGATCGAAAACCCGCGCCACCACAAGCGCGTCAACCGCCACGTTGGCGCACTGGCGGGCAACCTCCAGCCTCGCCGGTGCCCGGGGGCGCAACTCCCGGGCTTGCCGGTGCTGCGTGCGGCATATCCAGCCTCGCCGGCGTTTGAGGCGCGGGGTTTGGGGCGGAGCCCCAAGACTGCAACCCGGCTGACGCCGGGCACCGGGCTCCGCCCGGACCCGCTCCTCAAACGCCGGAGGGGCTGGGATGTGCGCCGGAGGGGCTGGGATGTGCGCCGGAGGGGCTGGAGGGTGTGCGGGGTCAGCCGGGCTCCGCCCGGACCCGCGCCTCCAACGCCGGCGAGGCTGGGAGTTGCCCCCAGGGCCTCGGTGAGGCTGGAGATGCGCGTCACGGTCAGCCGGTGAGACTGGGATTGCACCCCCGGGCGTCGGGGTGGGGGAAACGGCGGACGCGCGGGGTGGCGGGGCCGGGTGGTTCCGGTCCCGTCCTCCCCGCGCGCCGGCGGTTCCGAACGTATTCGTGCCTGCCTGCAATACCCGTACGCGCGTCAGTGCGCGACGGCGCGGGCCATGACCCCCCGCCGCGGCTGCAGCGGAACACCGCCGGTCGCCGCACGGGCGGACGCCGACCCGGCCGCGGACGCGGCCGAAGCCGTCGCCCCGACGGGCTGGTGCCCGGCACCCGGTGCCGGAGCGCGCCGCGGCTGCGCGGCGGCACCGTTCTGGACGTCCATCACGGCGTGCGCCACGAGTCCGCCCATGGGGTCGTGCCGGATGAGGTCCCGCAGCCTGGAGCGGGACGACCGTCCTTCGTTGCCCGGGTACAGGTGCTTGCCGAGCCCGACCGCGTGGGCCAGCGCGGCAAGCGCCGCGGTCCGCGGGTCCGGCGGTACGCCGGTGCGGATCGCACTGTCCAGCCGGGCTCGGATCTCCCGGCTGATCGCCGTGTCGGTCGCCTGGTAGCGAGTCGTCGGCAGCACCCCGCACATCTGGCCCGCCACGGCATGCACCATGCCGCAACGCTCCAGGTGAGCGAGGTAAATCTGGCGGAGACCCAACCGGGGCCCACCGATCCAGTGGACGGCCCGAACCGGACTGCCGCGCCTGCGCAGCAGTTCCAGTGCGGAGTCCAAGGTCGGATCTCCTGTCGGCCGTGGCATCACCACGGCGATACGATCCCCGTCTGGGGCTATCCGTCCTGCCAGAGCCAGCTCTACTAGCTGTGCCCCGGCCAGGCCGAGGTCGAGCGACTGCGGCTGCGCCGTGGTTCCCGTGGCCGGGTCCAAGGCGAGCAGCAGAAGCTCCTCCGGAATTGTTCTGCGGCTCCTGCCCATCCATGCCTCCCCGCGTGGATGAGTGACAGGGTGACCCCTCTCACATTCATCTGTCGAGAGTGCCTGGCCGCTTTGTGGGGGAACCAGCAGCTATGTCGTTCTCGTCTACCACGGGGGCGATGCCCCCGAGACGGGACACTGTTAGACGGTTCGGACAGCTGGACAAGCTGGACAGCGAGCGAGGAGGAACTGGTGGCGGGCGAGTCCCCCGACAAGTCGGTGAAGCAAGGTTCGTCGGGGGCGGCGGACTCCACAGCGGAATCCACGGAGGAGCGCGACCCCCGTCTCCGCCTCTCGGTGCCCCGCACGCCGGAACGGGACTCCGTGCCGGACGCCGCGTCTGCGGCGGAGCCGGAGCCGGAGCCGGAGCCGGAGCCGGAGCCGGAGCCGGAGCCGGAGCCGGAGCCGGAGCCGGAGGCCGAAGCGGCGTCCGGGCCGGATGTCGCCGCCGGGTCCGAAGCGGATTCCGCGTCCGCGTCCGCGTCAGCGCCCGCGTCGCCGTCGCTGTCCCCGTCGCCGTCGCCGTCCGCTGAGGACTCGCCTGCGATTGAGGGCCCTTCCGGGGCCGTTGCGGCGCCTGAGCGCCCGTCTGGAGCCGCCGACGCGCCCGAGGGCTCGTCCGGGGCCGGGAGCGGCACCGACGGGCCGTCGCGGGCCCAGGGCCGGTCCGGGGCCGGTGCGGAGGGCGAGAAGGCTGCCGACGGGGGTGCGGCGGCCGGGGAATCCGGCGCGGCCGGCTCTGCCGGGACCCCGTCGGGCGGTACGGGTGCCGGGGGCGAGCGCGCCTCCGCCGCCGGGCCCGATGCGGCCGAGGCCGATGAGCCGGTGGACTGGTTCGCCGTACGACGTCCGGCCGCGAAGAGCGCGCCGAGTGCTGCCGACGCGCCTGCCCGCAACTCCGGAGCGAGCGACTCCGATTCCTCTTCCGACCCGCGTGCGGATGCAAAGCCCGTAGACCCGCGGGGTGGTGCGCCGCGTCCGGCCGCCGCCGGTGACGGCGACAACCTGCGTGCGGCCGTGGCCGCTTGGGTCGCCACGGCGGACGGTGCCGAGAGTGGCGGCGGCGCCGACGGCGGGGATGGCGCGGAGAGTGCCGACGGTGGGCGAGGTGGTGCCAGAGGTGCTGGTGGTGCCGCTGGTGGAGGCGGTGCAGGTGCGAAGGCCGGTACGGGTGCGGGCGACGAGACGGCCGTGTTCCGTGCCGTGAAGCCCACGGCCGGCAAGCCTGCGACCGGCAAGCCCACGGCCGGGAAGCCCGAGGACAGGGCCGGCGACAAGGCCGGCGGCGGCGACAAGGTCGGCGAGAGCGCCGGCGCGAAGGCGGAGCCCGAGGCTCCGGCCGATCAGACGACCGTGCTCAAGGCCATCACGCCGAAGACGCCGCGGCCGCCGCGCAGCGACGAGACCACCGTGCTGAAGGCCGTGACCCCGAGGACGGGACCCGCGCCCCAGGGCGCGGGCGGCTTCGTGGACCAGCCCACCACCGCCTTCCGCGCGCCGAAGATCGGCGGGGCCGGTGCCGGGGCTGGGGCCGGTGCCGGGCCCAAGACCGGGCCCGAGTCCGGGCCCCGTCCCGAGGCTCCGGCGGACCGGCCCGTCGACCAGCCCACCGCCGTGTTCCGCATGCCGAGCGCGCCGGGCGGGTCCGGTGGGCCCGGCGGATCCGGTGGATCTGCAGCGTCCGGCGGGTCTGCCGCGCCGAGCGTGCCGAAGCCCGCCGCCGGCGGCGAGTCCGACGGCTCGCGCACGAGCACCTTCGTACCGCTGCGCAAGGACGACACCGGCCCGCGGACCCCGCAGGCCAAGACCGCCGCCCCCCAGCAGGGCGCGCCCGGCACCTCCGCCGGACCGGCGTCCCGCGGCCCGGTCCGTACGCACGGCTCTGTGTCGGGTGCGGGGACGGGTACCGGTGCCGGTGCGGGTGCGGCGGCTGGTGCCGGTGTCGGCGCGGCTGCCGGGTCGGCGCCGGGTGCCGGCTCGGGCGCGTTCGGCTCGACGCCCGCGGGTTTCGGCGCCTCCGGCGGTCAGGGTGCCCTCGGCGAGGCCGAGCGGACCCGGCAGCAGCCGCTGCCGCCGAAGCCGCCGCTCGACATGCTCGCCGAGCTGACGAACAACCCGCCCCCGCCGCCCACCGCGATCCGTACCACGGTCCGGCGGTTCAAGATCTGGACCCCGCTGGTGGTCCTCCTCGCCGTGATCTTCGCCGTCGTGCAGATGGTCCGGCCGCTGCCCGAACCGAAGCTGACGATGACCGCGAACACCTCGTACACGTTCGCGGGTGACAAGCCGAACCTGACCATGCCCACCGAGGGGCAGGCCTGGATGGCCGCCTCCGGCCTCGGCACCGTCGGGTCGTACGGCGAGCAGAAGCCCATCCCGATCGCCTCCGTCACCAAGTCCATGACGGCGTACATCATCCTTCGCGACCACCCGTTCAAGCGCGGCGAGAAGGGCGCGATGATCGACGTCGACAAGACGGCGGAGCTGGAGGGGCAGAAGGACAAGACGGACAACGAGTCCACCCTCAACACCGTCCGGGAGGGGCACAAGATCAGCGAGTACGACGCCATCGCCGCGCTGATGATCCCCTCCGCGAACAACATCGCCCGGCTGCTGGCGCGCTGGGACGCCGGTTCCCAGGAGGCGTTCGTCAAGAAGATGAACGACACCGCCCGCGAACTCGGCATGACCAACACCACGTACACGGACCCCTCTGGCCTGGACGCGACGACGGTCAGCACCGCCGAGGACCAGGTCAAGCTGGGTCTGAAGCTGATCGAGATCCAGGTGCTGCGCGACATCACCAAGCTGCCCAGCTGGAAGGACCCGTCGGGCAAGACCTGGAGCAACTGGAACTCCCTGGTCCCGTACAACGGCGCGCTCGGCATCAAGACGGGCAGCACCACGGCCGCCGGCGGCAACCTGCTCTTCGCCGCGCACAAGATCGTCGGGAAGACGGACCAGTTCATCGTCGGCGCGGTGCTCGGCCAGCACGGGACGCCGATCCTCGACACCGCCATCGCCGCAAGCAAGAAGATGATGCTGGAGACCCAGGACGCGCTCACCGGCGCGAAGGTGATCAAGAAGGGCGACGTCGTCGGATACGTCGACGACGGGCTCGGCGGCAAGACCGCGGTCGTCGCCACCGGTGACGTGGAGGCGGTGGGCTGGGCCTCGCTCAAGATCGACGTGAAGCTCGGCGACGGGACCGCAGGCGCCGGCGCCAAGATCCCGCACACCGCGAAGGCGGGCACGGAGATCGGCACGCTGACGGTCGGCTCGGGCGTCAGCCAGGTCAAGGTGCCGGTGGCACTCCAGACGGACCTGGTCGAACCGGGCTTCGGCAGCAAGCTGACCAGGGTCGGGTGACGGCCCGGCCGAGGGTCGTGATTCTGTAGGGGTAGGGATTCCGACCGGAATCCCGAAGATGTACGGCGCCGGCGCTCCGGGAACCCCGGGGCGCCGGCTCTCGTCTACGGCTGGGGGCGGGGCGGACG
The DNA here is from genome assembly GCF_036194065.1 of Streptomyces sp. NBC_00239. Taxonomy (NCBI): domain Bacteria; kingdom Bacillati; phylum Actinomycetota; class Actinomycetes; order Kitasatosporales; family Streptomycetaceae; genus Streptomyces; species Streptomyces sp. NBC_00239. Next base: position 4,777,217 of record NZ_CP108095.1, read on the forward strand.
ATGTGGGGTGCGACGAGTGACGACCGCTAAGCCGGAGACGCCGGGGGCGCCGGGAGCGCCGGGGGCTTCTGAGGTGGCTGAGGTGCCGGGACTGCCGGGAGCGCCGGGGGCTTCTGAAGTGGCCGAGGTGCCGGTGCCTGAGGTGGCCGAGGTGACTGAGGTGTCGGAAGCTTCTGGGGTGGCTGAGACTGCTGGGGCCGGCGTGCCTGAAACAGCCGGGGCCGGAGCGTCCGGGAAGGCTGGGACCGCTGAGACCGCTGGGACCACTGGGAGCGCTGGGACCGCTGGGGTGCGTGTGGCCGAGGTGGCCGAGCCCGAGCGGCCCGAGCCCCCCGCGCCCGGGCGGTTCGCCGCCCTGCGCGAGCGGTACCCCGTCGGGTCCGTCGTGCTCGCCGTCACCGCGCTGGCCGGCGTGCTGCACGTGGTGTGGTTCTTCGTCTTCGCGAACAGCGGCGGCGACCTCGCCGCCCAGGACGCGTGGGCCGAGTTCGTCGGCCGACACCCGGACTCCGCGTACAACCTCGCCTGGTACGGCGGGATGCACCCCGTCTCGTACAGCGTCGTGTCGCCGTACCTGATGTCCGTGCTCGGCGTCCGTACGACGATGATGATCGCCGGCACCCTGTCGGCGGGGCTCGTCACGCTGATCCTGTTCCGCTGCCGCGGCGCGGTCCGCAATCCGGTGCCGCCCGCCATGGCCGCGGTCTTCGGGTTGTTCTGCAACGCGATATCGGGGCGGGTGACCTTCGGGCTCGGCGTGATGTTCGCGCTGGGCGCCGTGGCCGCCGTGTTCTGCTGGCCCCGGAAATGGGCCCGCAACCGGTGGGGCAAGGCCGCCGTCGCCGCGCCGCTGGCCGGGCTCGCGACCGCCGCCTCGCCGGTGGCCGGACTCTTCCTCGGCGTCGTCGCGGCCGCGCTGTTCCTGAGCGCGCGGCGGCCGGGCGCGTACGCACTCGGGCTGCCGCCCGTGATCATCGTCGGGCTGTCGGCGTGGCTGTTCCCCTTCTCCGGGACGCAGCCGATGTCGATCGGAACCGCGGCCCTGCCGTTCCTCTTCGCCGTGCTCTCGCTCGTGCTCGTGCCGCCGAAGTGGAAGACCGTACGGCTCGCCGCCGCGGTGTACGCGGTGGGCGTGTTCCTCACCTGGCTCGTCGACTCGCAGGTCGGCTCGAACGTCACCCGCCTCGCGATGCTGTTCGCCGGCGCGGTCTTCGTCGCCGCCCTGCCGTACACGGAACGCGGCAAGCGCAAGTGGTACGCGCTGGTCCTCGGGTTCGTCGGCGTCAACACCTGGATCACCATCAACAGCGTCAACGACATCGTGCACACCACGCCGGCGGCGTCGTGGGCGCGCGAGCTGGCGCCGCTCGTCGACCAGCTCCAGCAGGCCGGCACGGACCGCGGGCGGGTCGAGGTCGTCCCGGCCAGGAGCCACCGCGAGTCGTCGGCGTTGTCACCCTACGTGAACCTCGCACGCGGCTGGAACCGCCAGGCCGACCTGGAACGCAACCCGCTCTTCTACGACGACACCCTCGACTCCGAGAACTACCGCGAATGGCTCGACCGCTGGGCCGTCCACTACGTCGTACTGTCCGCCGACGAACCCGACTCGGGGGGCAAGCACGAAGCGGAACTCATCCGGAGCGGGGTGCCGTACCTCCAGCGGGTGTGGAGCAACGAGAACTGGGACCTGTTCCGGGTCAGCCGGCCGACACCGCTCGCCGACCTGCCGGCGACCGTGCGGCGCGTGGGCGCGGGCGAACTCGTCGTGGACGTGAAGGAGGCGGGGGCGGTACGGATCCGCGTCCCGTACTCGCCGTGGCTCGGCCTCGTCGACGCGCAGGGCAAGAGCGTCGAACCGCCGACGGAAGACGAAAACATCGCCGGCTGCCTCTTCCGTTCCGCCCCGGACGCCGAAGGCGACGAATGGACCACCCTCCTGGCCCCCACCCCCGGCGTCTACCGCCTCGCCGCCCCCTACCAACTCCCACGCGGCACGGCCTGCCCGGACACGCTGGTCGAGGAGGCGGTGGGGGAGGGGGAGTAGGGGCTGGGGAGTGCCCTGACCTGGGCTTTTGCGGGAAGGCGCTCGTTCGTGGGGAGGCGGGCGGGGGATCCCGGTAACGGATCGCGTCCCAGCCGCGCAGCGGCCCCGAATCCCCCGGCCGAGGCCGAGGCTGGCGTACGGCGTACGGGGTAGGGGCAGCCGCCGACGGCGCCCAGCCCCCACTGGAAACCTCAGCATCTCGATGCCGCTGTACGGGCGGAGCGGGTGGGAGAACACCCCCGCGCGGAGCGCGGGGGCACCCCCACCGGCGGCCGGCCGGACACGAACGCCCCGCCCGGCACGGGCACAGCCGAGACGCCGACCCGCCAAGCGCGGCGGACCCCCACCGGCGGCCGGCCGGACACGAACGCCCCGCCCGGCACGGGCACAGCCGAGACGCCGACCCGCCAAGCGCGGCGGACCCCCACCGGCGGCCGGCCGGACACGAACGCCCCGCCCCGCACGGGGCACAGCCGGGACGCGGACCCGCCAAGCGCGGCGGACCCGCGCGGGACCCCCACCGGCGGGGAGCCGGGCATGTGCGCCCCGCCCGGCACGGGCGTGACACGTGGACCCGCCCGCCAAGCGCAGCGGACCGGTTCCCGCGATGCCAAGCGCAGCGGACCGGCATATGCTCCGAATAGTCCGATTAGGCGTTTCTCGAAGGAGTGACGACGGGATGGGCAAAGAGCAGAAGAAGGACCTTCGTGCCGCCGCGGAAGGCCAGCGCCCGGCTGAGCCGCCGTGGGCGAAGGGGCACGGGTTCGAAGGCCCCGTGCGCAGCAAGGTGAAGGGCGGGCTGCACACGAAGGCGGAGCTGAAGCGTGCCGGCAGTCCGCAAGGCGATCGCATCGGTGAGCGGAGCAGGGGGCTGAGCTAGCAGGACAGGTCCCGGTGTGGTGGCGGCCCTCCCGGCCTGCGGTCGGGAGGGCTTTCGCGCCCCCGGACCGGCCCGCCGAGGCCTGTCACGGCCTCCGCCCGGACGCCCTTTACGGCTTTGCTGCCGCCTATTCGGGCAAACGTTACATTGTCGACGGATTACCAGAACATGCTCCTCGTAGCTTCGTAGTCGTCGCCGGGGCGGATGCCCTACAGGACAGGGCGACGCAGAGACGACGAGGGGAATCCCGCCCATGGGTGCCATCTTCCGTACTGCCGCCATCGCCACCGGTGCCGGTGGCGGTGCCGTCACCGTTCTCGCTCTTCCTGTGGGCGCCGCGTTCGCGGACTCACCGACCGCTTCGTCGGTCGTCGGCGGGCTGGAGCAGGGGGCTCGGCAGTTCGTGAACCAGGTGGTGTTGGAGGGCGGCGCGCTCACCCCGCCCGGCGGCCGCGGCTCGTCCGGAGTGCTGCGATGACCTGCACCAGCACCGCCGCCCGTCCCCGTGTCGTCCGGATCGCCGCCGCGGCCGCGCTGGCCGCCTCGCTCACCGCGGGGCTGTCGGCCTGTGGCAGCGGGATGGCCCCCGACCCCAAGGTCGGCAGCACCGCCGCCGCCCCGGCGAGGGAGGCGTCCACGGCCGAGGCCCTGCCGAAGTCCCGGCCCACCGGGCTGAAGATCCCCTCGGCCGGCGTCGACGCGAAGAAGATGCTCGACCTCACCACCGACGCCAACGGCGAGCTGGGCGTTCCGGACGCCGACACCGAAGCCGACACCCCCGGCTGGTGGACCGGCGGGGTGACCCCCGGTGAGGTGGGCGCGGCAGTGCTCGTCGCGCACTACGACACCAGGCACGGGCCGGCCCTGATGAAGGACGTCAAGAAGATCAAGCTCGGTGACGTGGTCGAGGTGCCGCGCGCGGACGGCATGACGGCCACGTTCAAGATCCGCGAGGTCGAGGACGTCGACAAGGCGAAGTTCCCGACGCGGAAGGTCTACGGGAACACCGGCCGCCCCGAACTGCGCCTGATCACCTGCGGCGGCGAGATCAAGAACGGCCACCGCACGAACAACGTCATCTTCTACGCCGACCTCGTCCGCCCCTGACCCGAGTGCGTGATCACGGCTCGGTGGCCTGCGTGCTCGTCTCGGACTGACGTTGACGAGCCAGCAGTTCCTCCACCAGCTCGCGATAGCGCGCGACCTCTTCGTTGAACTCTGAGTTGTCCACGTCCAGACCTGCTGCCGGGCCGGGTAGCCCTGCAAGCTCGCGCAGAGTCGGTTCGAAGTCCGGGTCCAGGCCCTTGTGGCATGTGCCGCAGAGTGTGACGAGGTTTTCCTCGGCAGTCGGACCGGCCATCCGCCAGGGCACGAGGTGGTGTACGTGCAGCTCGATGTCCGTGTGATCGCTCGATCTGCGACGAAGCGTCTCCAACAGCCGGGCCCTGGCTGCGTTCTGCCTGTCTCCCATGGCGTGACCTTGCCACAGGGGACTGACACGCCACCGGTCGTGCTCTGACCCCCGATACGCCGACGTCGTCAAGGCGATCCGCCGGGAGCAGCACCCGCAGCACGGCCCGGATCGGGCGGACGGTCAGCCCGTCCGCGGGTGACATGCCGATCGCGTCGGCGATGTGGGTGTCGAGGAGTGGCGAGGGCCCTCCGGCCGTGATCGGCTGGAGGGCCCTGGACCCACTCTGACCAGCAGGTCTACTGCTGTGCCCCCGGCAGGATTCGAACCTGCGACACCCGCTTTAGGAGAGCGGTGCTCTATCCCCTGAGCTACGAAGGCGAGTCGAGGACAGGTTAGCCGATGTCGGGGGTGTGGCGCTGGGGGGTATCGGGGCGGGCAGGGGGGTGGGTTGGCAGGGATGGGTGGGAAGGGCGGGGCGGTACCCGGCAGGCCGGTTCGGGGGCTCGTGCCCGGTTTGGGGTGGGCTCGAGTGGTCCTCGAGTGGTTCTCCGTGGTGGTGGCCTACGTTGGTCGGGGCCCGCACGCCGAGATGCCGCGTCAGGAGAGCCCCGTGCCCGACTCCACCGACCCCGCCCGGATCGTTCGGTCCGTCCCCGTCCCCGTCCCCGTTCCCGCAGGTGACGTGTCGCGGCTTGCCGTCGGCGTTGTCGGAGCCGGGACCCTGGGGCTGAGCGTGGCGCAGTGCCTGGCCGCGGCGGGGCACGACGTGACCGTCGTGGAGTCGACGGCCGATGTGCTGGCCGGCGCCCCGGACCGGCTGCGCGCCGGCATCCGGATGGCCGTCATGCTGCGCCGGGCGGCCGCCGACGGCGTGGCGGAGACCGTCGCGCGGATTCGTTTCAGCGACGACCTGGGTGACCTCGCGGGCGCGTCCTTCGTCTTCGAGTGCGCCCGCGGGAGCATTGCCGTCACGGAGGATCTCGTCCGCTCGCTGGGCGCCGTCGTCCCCGCGAGCACGGTGATCGCCACGTGTACGTCGGCGGTCCCCGTCGAACTCCTCGGCCGGCAGATCCCGTCCCCCGACCGGCTCCTCGGCATGCTGTTCGTGAACCCGGTCCACGCGAACGACGCCGTCGAGGTCGTCCGCGCCAAGGACACGAGCACGGAGACCCTCGCCCGCGCCCACGCGCTGCTGCACTCCCTGGGCAAGCAGGGGACGATCGTCCACGACGCCCCCGGGTTCGTCTCCGACCGGCTCGCGCACGTCGCGTACAACGACGCGGCCGGCGCGGTCCGGGCGGGCGCCGCCGACGCGGCCACCGTGGACCGGATCTTCCAGGAGCGCTTCGGGCACGCGACGGGGCCGCTGCGGACGGCGGACCTGATCGGCCTCGACACGGTCGCGGACACGCTGTACGTCCTGCACCGGCTCACCGGGGACGAGCGGTTCGCGCCCTGCGAGCAGCTGACGGACCTGGTGGCCGCGGGCAAGCTCGGGCGCAAGAGCGGCGAGGGCTTCCACCGGTACGCCCCCACCGGCTGACCACCGTCGCCGATCCCGCCGGTCCCGTACGAGCGGCCGATCACCGGTTCCGTACGACCGGCCGATCACCCGTTCCGTACGACCGGCCCGTTCCGTACGACCAGCCGATCAGCCGTTCCCTACGGGAGGCTGATCGGCTGCGGCGTATCCGCCCGACTTCGTTACGCGTCCACCGGCCGGGCGGCCGCCGGGACCGCCGTCATGGCCAGGCGGGCCAGGGTTTCCGTGTGGGCCGAGAGGTAGAAGTGGTCGCCGGGCAGGACGTGGGTGGTGGAGGGGCCCGTGGTGAGGGCCGCCCAGTCGTCGGCCTTGGCCTCCGACATGCGCGGGTCCGCGTCGCCGGTCAGCACGATCATCTCGGCGTGCACCGGGGGCGCGGCCGGGTCCGGGCGGTACCGGTCCACCAGGAAGAAGTCGTTGCGGATGATCGGGAAGAACAGCTCGCGCAGGGCGGCGCTTTCGAGCACCTGGGGGTCGGTGCCGCCCAGGGTCCGCAGCCGGCTGTCGAGTTCGGCGTCGGAGAGGGGCTGCTGCGGGACGTCGGCGGGGAAGCCGCTCGCCGCGCGGCCCGAGACGCACAGCCGGGTGAAGTGCGTTGCCCCGGCCGCCTCCAGGCGCAGCAGGGTCTCGTACGCCACCGAAGCGCCCATGCTGTGGCCGAACAGCACGGTGCGGCGCACCGGGGCGGCGAGGAGTTCCGCGGTGACCTCGTCCGCGAGGCCGCCCATCGTGGGGATGAGGGGGTCCCGGAAGCGGCCTTCGTGGCCGGGGTACTGCACGGCCATGAGTTCCGCGCCGAGGGGCACGTGGTCGGCCCACTCGCGGAAGAAGCTCGCGGAGCCGCCGGCGTGCGGGAAGCAGACCAGGCGCAGCGATGCGGTCGAGTTGGGGCGCAGGTGCACGAGGGCTGTCATCGGGTCTCCCTGGGTGGTCGTCCGGTATGACGACCCTAGGGGCAGGCTCGTACGGGTGTGCGGACGGCCGAGTGGACCTCGACCGTCCGTCGAGTCGTCCCCCGCCCCCCGCCCCGCCGCCCCGCCGCCCTGACGATCGGGCCACTTCCGCCGATCCCGCGACGCCTCCCGGGCGGGTCCGCGAAGCGGCCCCTCAGGGGCGGGTGATGCGTACCTGGTAGCTGTCGTTGGGCAGTTCGCCGACGACCGAGACGCTGATGCCGCTGGCGTCGTCGGTGTAGGTCTCGCCGGGGCCGAAGGGTGCGTCGGAGAGTTCGGAGTGGACGTTGGGGCGCCGGGTGCAGCCGCCGCTGTCGAGGGCGCTGTCCGAGATGGCGACGGGGCCGCGCCCGGTGTCGACCTGCGAGTCCACCTTGTAGATGAGCACGCCGGGTTTGCACACGGCCTCGTCGTTGCCGGCCGGGGTGCGGACCTCGACGGCGATGCCGGCCGAGTCGGAGGTGGGGGCGAAGGCGAGTTTCCTGGCGCCGCCGGCGACCGCCAGCGGGGTGAGTACGTGGTCGCTGGTGCCGGGTTTGGCGGCGCAGCTGATCTGGCTGCTGTCGAGCCAGCCGAGCTTCCACTTGTGCCAGCCGAGCAGGTCGTTGTTGGCGCCCCAGTCCTCGCTCATGATGTCCCAGTGTCCGACCGCGCCGCCGCCGTCCGCGGTGTAGAGGTCGGGCAGTCCGAAGACGTGCCCGTTCTCGTGGGGCAGCACCCGGTAGCCGGTCTCGCGGTACGAGCCGGAGCCGTCGTCCTGCCGGCTGTAGACGAAGGACGTGTTGGCCAGCGGGACACCGTCGGCGATCGGCGCTTCCCCGTTCCCGGAGAAGGTCACCGACAGGACGGTGTCGAGGGCGGACGGCCCGGCGTTCGGGGTGACCAGGATGTTGACGAGGTCGTACGCGCTGAAGTCCACTTCCGCGTCGGCGGCCTTGACGATGTGCTCGACGAGCTGGCGGTAGCCGGGCTCGTACGGGGAGCCGCGCTCGATCCCGTACGCGGCGAACGGCATCGGCATCCGCAGCCAGTTCGATACCGGGGCCTCGGGCCGGTATACCAGCCGCCCGTACGAGCTGGTGCGGAACCAGTCGGAGGTCTGCGGGAAGAACTCGGCCAGCCGGTCCTTGGCCGTGCCCTCGCCCTTGGCGTCCGGGAAGTCGATCATGAGGTTCAGGGCGCGGACCTCACCGGTGGAGCGGGAGTACCCGGGCGGGGTCGGCAGGCCTTCGGACATCTGGACGCCCATGGCTCCGGAGATCCGGCAGGGCGCGAGGGCGGATTCGTTCGCGGTGGCGACCGGGCCCGCGGCGGCGCGCGGCCGGTCGCTCATGCCGCCGCTCGCGGTGGCGGTCACGCCCAGCGCCAGCGCGGTGAGTCCGATGTACGCGCTGGTCCGGCGGTGTCTGCATATCCGGTGGCGGGTCTGCGGCATGCGGTCGCCTTCGGGTCCGCGGCAGCCGGCCGGACCCGTGCTGCGCTCCTGCGCCCACCCTCTGCCGGGTCGGACCGGACCGCGCGCCGGGATCGTCCGAACGTGGATCGGGGTGTGACTCAGGTCACACAGAAGAGTGAAATAACCGGGGACGCGCTCCCCGTTTACCCAGGTGTCCTCGAAACGGGGACCAGCTCCCCGCTTGGGGAGCGACCGAGACCTTGCGAACACGAGACCTTACGAACGAGGGGGAGTGCAGCCGTGGAGACCGCGACCACCTCCGGCCCGGCGCCGCGCGCGCCGCGCGCACCGCGGGAACCGGGCGCGCTGGACATCAGTCGCCCGGCCGACCCGGACCGGGCGGCCGGCTGCGAGCAGCACGCGCCCGCCGGGCGCGCCGTCCCGCGACCGCGCGCCGACGCCCAGCGCAACCGGGAGCGGATCCTCGTCGCGGCCCGCGAGATGTTCGTCGAGTACGGCTCCCAGGCCCCGCTCGACGAGATCGCCCGACGCGCCGGCATCGGCAACGCCACCCTCTACCGGCACTTCCCCGACCGCGCCGCCCTCGTCCACCACGTGGTCCTCTACGTCATGGACCGGGTGACCGCGCAGGCCGAGACCGCCCTCGCCGAGGAAGCCGACGCCTTCGCGGCCCTGTGCCGCTTCGTGCACGCCGCCGCCGACGAGCGGATCGGCGCCCTGTGCCCGATGCTCTCCGGCGACTTCGACCGAGACCACCACGAACTGCTCGCCGCCCGCGACGAGTTGGAGGCCGCCGTCGAAATCCTGATGGCGCGGGCCCGGGAGTCCGGCCTGTTGCGCCCCGACGTCGCCGCCGGCGACCTGATGGTGGCGCTGTCCCAGCTCAGCCGCCCGCTGCCGGGCACCGGCTGCCTCGACATCGACCGCTTCACGCACCGCCATCTGCAACTGTTCCTCGACGGCATGCGCGCGCCCGCCCGCTCCGAGCTGCCGGGCAGCCCGGCCACCCTCTACGACCTGAGGAACACCCCCTAGCGGCCCCCGCCGGCCGCATCCCGCGGCGCCCCGCGCCGCCCCACAACTTCACGTACACGTCCCATTTCATCTGAAACGCACCACGAGGTGGCTACTCCCATGCCAAAAACGCCGTCGACACCGGCCGGTGACCTCCAGCAGGCCGACCCGAGCCGCTGGAAAGCACTGGTCTTCATCGCCCTCGCCCAGCTCATGGTCGTCCTCGACGCGACGATCGTGAACATCGCACTGCCCTCCGCCCAGCAGGACCTGGGCATCTCCGACGGCAACCGGCAATGGGTCATCACCGCGTACGCCCTCGCCTTCGGCGGCCTGCTGCTCTTCGGCGGCCGGATAGCCGACAAGTGGGGCCGCAAGAACGCCTTCGTCGTCGGCCTGATCGGTTTCGCCGCGGCCTCCGCCCTCGGCGGCGCGGCCACCGGCGAGGCCATGATGCTCGGCGCCCGCGCCCTCCAGGGCGCCTTCGGCGCGCTGCTCGCGCCCGCCGCACTGTCGCTGCTCGCCGTCATGTTCACCGACGCCAAGGAGCGCGCCAAGGCCTTCGGCATCTACGGTGCCATCGCCGGCGGCGGCGGCGCCGTGGGCCTGATCCTCGGCGGCTTCCTCACCGAGTACCTGAACTGGCGCTGGACCTTCTTCGTCAACATCCCGTTCGCGATCGTCGCCGCCGTCGGCGCGTACCTGGTCGTCCGCGAGCCCAAGGGCGGCCGCAACCGCGCCCCGCTCGACATCCCCGGCGTCATCCTGTCCACGCTCGGCCTCGTCGCCCTCGTGTACGGCTTCACCCGAGCCGAGTCCCAGGGCTGGAGCGACCCGGTGACCGTGGGCCTGTTCATCGGCTCCGCCGTGCTGCTCGCCGCCTTCGTCCTGACCGAGGCCAAGGTGAAGTCCCCGCTGCTCCCGCTGCGCGTCCTCACCGAGCGCAACCGCGGCGGCGTCTACCTCTCGCTTGGCCTCGCCGTCATCTCGATGTTCGGACTGTTCCTCTTCCTCACCTACTACCTCCAGGTGGTCAAGGGGTACTCGCCGGTCAAGACCGGCTTCGCCTTCCTCCCGATGATCGCGGGCATGATCGCGGGCTCCACGCAGATCGGCGCCCGGCTGATGACGCGGGTCCCGCCGCGCCTGCTGATGGGCCCCGGCTTCCTGGTCGCCGCCTCCGGCATGCTGCTGCTGACCCAGCTGGAGGTCGGCTCCTCCTACCTGGCGCTGATCCTCCCGGCCCAGCTGCTCCTGGGCCTCGGCATGGGTACGGCCTTCATGCCGGCGATGTCGCTGGCCACCCACGGAGTGGACCCGGCCGACGCCGGCGTCGCCTCCGCGATGGTCAACACCTCGCAGCAGGTCGGCGGCGCCATCGGCACCGCGCTGCTGAACACCATCGCGGCCTCCGCCACCACCTCGTACCTGGTGGCGCACGCCTCCGACGGCGCCGGTGGCGCCGCCGCCCGGCAGGCGCTCCAGGCCCAGGGCATGGTGCACGGCTACGCCGCCGCCATCTGGTGGGCGGTGGGCATCCTCGCGGCCTCGGCCGTGATCGCCCTCACCTTCATCACCACCGGCCGCCCGGACGCGGGTGCGGTCGCCGGCTCCGGCGACGACGCGGACGCGGACGCCGTGGCGAAGGTCCCGGTCATCGCGCACTGACCCGGGCCCCGACCCGTACGGAACCGGCGAGGCCGGACGCACCCCAGCCGGGGCGCGTCCGGCCTCGCCGGCGTTCCGGGAGGGGCGTTCCGGGAGGCCGACGCCGTTCCGGGGACCTCTCGGGCGTTCTACGCGTGTATCCGGCAATTCGGTCGCCCGCGCAGGCAACCACACGGCGCCGCGGTCCGTCTCCCCAGGTGGGGCGCAGCCAGGGCGGACACCGCTTTGCGGTGGGGCAGGGTACTGCAAGATCGCAAAAAAAGAGACGCGGCGTGGGAATTCTGTCCCGATTCCAGTCGTTGTTTCCTACGGATGCGGGCACTCGGGAGAGTGTCGCAACCAGACGCACCACGCAGTACCGCCGCACCGCGACCGAACTCATTGCAAGGGAGCACGCATGGCAACCCGCGCCGTCGCCCGTCGTCAGTCCGAGACGGCCAGCAGCGTCCGCGCCGTCCGCGCGGAGATCGCCGACCGCGACCTGGTCGGCATGTACCTCGACGAGATCGCGCGCACCCCGCTGCTCGATGCCGCCAAGGAAGTGGAGCTGTCCCAGATCATCGAGGCCGGCGTGTTCGCCCGCCAGATCCTCGACGAGACGGTGACGCCGGACCCTGCCGCCGCCGACTCCAAGGCCGCCGGCTCCCGGAAGTGGGGGGCCTCCGCCACGCGCGAGGAGCTCGAAGCCCTCGCCGCCGCCGGAGAGCGCGCCAAGGAAGTCTTCATCCGCTCCAACCTCCGCCTGGTCGTCGCCGTGGCCCGCCGCTACCCGCGCAGCGGACTCCCGCTCCTCGACCTGATCCAGGAAGGCAACGCCGGCCTGGTCCGGGCCGTCGAGAAGTTCGACTACGCCAAGGGCTTCAAGTTCTCCACGTACGCGACCTGGTGGATCCGCCAGGCCGTCACCCGGTCCATAGCCGACCAGTCGCGCACCATCCGCCTCCCCGTCCACCTGGTCGAGGAGCTCGGACGGATCCGCCGCGTCCAGCGCGAGTTCAACCGCGAGCACGGCCGCGAGCCCGAGCACGCCGAGGTGGCCGCCGAACTGGGCTCCACGGAGCAGCGCGTCGGCGACGTGCTCGACTGGGCGCGCGACCCGGTCAGCCTGAACATGGCCGTGGACGACCAGGGCGAGACCCAGTTCGGCGACCTGCTGGAGGACACCTCCGCCGTGTCGCCCGAGCAGTCCGTGCTCTCCCTGCTCCGCAGCGAGGAGCTCGACGACCTCATCGGCAAGCTCGACCAGCGCACCGCCTCGATCATCAAGATGCGGTACGGGATCGACGACGGCCGCGAGCGGACCCTCACCGAGGTCGGGAAGCAGCACGGCCTGACCCGCGAGCGGATCCGGCAGATCGAGAAGCACGCCCTGCTGGAACTGAAGAAGATGGCCCGCGACACAGGCTTCGACGCGGCAGCCTGACCCCCCGAACCGGCCCCGGCACCTATCCCCCCCAGGTGCCGGGGCCGCCCCGTACCTCCAGCTCCGCCGAAGTCACGGGATCGGTACGCGGCCACCGCCTACCGGCCACCGCCTACCGGCCACCGGCCGCCTCGGTCAGCCGAGCCCCCAACGCCGCCGCACTCGCGGCCAACGCCCCCGGCGCCCGCACGGCGAACGGCAGCCCCGTCATCGCCAACCGCATCGCCAGCCAGTCCGGCGAGTCCGCCGACGTGAAGCGCACCCGGCACCCGCCGTCCTCCGGCTCGGCCCGCCCCAGCCAGTGCGGCGCCTGCTCCACCGGCACCCCGAAGGCCACCTCGGCCTCGTACTCCTCCTGCCGCCCGTGCAGCCCCCGCGACACGAACGCCACAGCGTCCCCGCCCATCGGCAGCTCCCGCGGTGCGAAGCGGGCGCCCGTCGCGAAGGGGTCCGACAGCCGGTCCACCCGGAAGGTCCGCCAGTCCTCGCGGTCCAGGTCGTAGGCGAGCAGGTACCAGCGCCGCCCGGTGGACACCAGCCGGTACGGCTCCACCAGCCGGTTCGAGCCCACGCCGTCGCCCGCCCGGTAGGAGAACCGCAGCCGCTCGTGCCCGGCCACCGCCGAAGCCGTCGCCGTGAGCGTCCGCGGGTCGATGCTCGCCCCGTCCCCGCGGGTCAGCGCGAGCGTCGCCGTCTGCAGGGTGCTCACCCGGTGCCGCAGCCGCGACGGCAGCACCTGCTCCAGCTTCGCCAGAGCCCGTACGGAGGCCTCCTCGACCCCTTCGATGGCGTGCCCGGCCCCGGCCCGCAGCCCCACGGCGATCGCCACCGCCTCCTCGTCGTCTAGGACAAGCGGCGGCAGCGCGGCCCCCGCCACCAGCCGGTAGCCGCCCACGGCCCCCATGGTGGCCTCGACCGGATATCCCAGGTCACGCAGCCTGTCGATGTCCCGCCGGATCGTCCGCGCGCTCACGCCCAGCCTTCCGGCCAGCTCGCTGCCCGGCCATTCCCGGGGCGTCTGGAGCAGGGACAGCAGGGTCAGCAGCCGTGCCGGTGTGTCCGTCATACCCCCAAGGCTGCCAGCGAAATAGGCCACAGACTGTCCTACATCCGGTCTACGTTTCTCCTCATGAGCACCCAGCTGTCCAAGAAGCCCGAACCGGACGGGCACGACATACCCGCGGCCGACCCGGCCACCGATGCCGCCGACCGCCGCCGTTGGCTGGCCCTGGCCATCGTCATGACCGCAGCCTTCATGGACCTGGTCGACGTGACGATCGTGAACATCGCGATCCCCAGCATGCAGCACGACCTGGGCACCTCCACCAGCGCCATCCAGTGGATCACCGCGGGCTACGCGCTCGCCTTCGCCGCGGGCCTGATCACCGGCGGCCGCCTCGGCGACATCTACGGACGCAAGCGCGTCTTCCTCATCGGCATCGCCGGCTTCACCGCCGCCTCCGCGCTCTGCGGTCTCGCCGCCAACCAGGAGATGCTCGTCGCCTCCCGCCTGCTCCAGGGCTCCATGGCCGCGCTGATGGTCCCGCAGGTGCTCGCGATCATCCACGTGACCTTCCCGCCCCACGAGCGGGGCAAGGTCTTCGGCATGTTCGGCGCGATCATCGGACTCGGCGCCGTCTCCGGCCCCATCCTCGGCGCGCTGCTCACCGAGTGGAACCTCTTCGGCCTCGAATGGCGCCCGATCTTCCTGATCAACCTGCCCGTCGGCATCGCCGGCCTGATCCTGGGCAGCAAGTTCATCAGCGAGTCCAAGGCCCCCAAGGCGCTGCGCCTCGACCTGGTCGGCGTGGTCCTGGCGACGCTCTCGCTGGTCGGCCTGATCTACCCGCTCACCCAGGGCCGCGAGAACGACTGGCCGCTGTGGGGCTTCCTCTGCATGGGCGCCGTGCCGTTCCTCTTCGCCGGCTTCCTCGCCTACGAGAAGCACAAGACCCGCAAGGACGGCTCGCCGCTCGTCGAGCTCTCCCTCTTCAAGGTCAAGAGCTTCGCGGCGGGCATCGCCGTCCAGCTGACCTTCGGCATCGCGACCGGCATCTTCTTCCTGGTCTGGACGCTGTACATGCAGATGGGCCTGGGCTGGAGCGCGCTGAAGGCCGGCACCACCGGCATCCCGTTCTCCATCGCCGTCTCGGTCGCCGCCGGGATGTCCGTGCAGAAGCTGGTCCCGAAGTTCGGCCGCAAGGTGCTCCAGGCGGGCGCCCTGGTCATGGGCGTGGGCCTGCTCCTCTACATCTGGATGTCCCACGAGTACGGCATGGACATCGCCCCGTGGCAGATGGCCGCCCCGCTGATCGTCATGGGTGTCGGCATGGGCCTGATCGTGGCCCCGCTCACCGACGCGGTCCTCTCCGAGGTGCCGCGCGAGCACGCCGGCTCCGCCTCCGGCCTGATCAACACCGTCGGCCAGATGGGCAACGCGCTGGGCCTCGGCCTGGTCTCCGTCGTCTTCTTCAGCGTGGTCGACGACCAGCTGCCCAAGGTCGGCCCCGGCCCCGCCTTCGTCGAGGGCTTCGAGCAGGCCCTGTGGTGGGTCGCGGGCGTCCTGGTCGTCATCTTCGCGGTGATGTTCGCCCTCCCCGCCGAGCAGAAGCAGGGCGTCGGCCACGAGGCCGAGGCCGGCGCCTGGTCGGACGCCGACGACGCTGACGTCGCGGCCGCCGCCCCGGCGGACGCCGTCGACGCAGCCGACGAGGGCGGCAGCCCCCGCAAGGTCACCGTCTGAGGTCCCGCACCTCCGCTCCACCGGTACGGACATACCCAGCCCCACCAGGGCGGGTATGTCCGTTTCCTTTTTCGGACTATTGCGGACGTAAGGTGGTGCCGGAACCACAAGTTCGGGCACCGAACGGACGTAAACCCACATGTACGCACCGGAGCGCCAGCAGCACATCGTCCGCCTCGCCCGCGACGCCGGCCGGGTCGACGTGCTCTCCCTCGCCGAGGAGTTCCAGGTCACCGCGGAGACCGTACGCCGCGACCTGAAGGCCCTCGACCGCGCCGGACTCGTCCGCCGGGTGCACGGCGGCGCCATACCGGCCGGCCGCCTCGACTTCGAACCGGACCTCACCGAGCGCGAGGCCACCGCCGCCGACGAGAAGGACCGCATCGCGGCCGCCGCCCTCGCCGAGCTGCCCGCCGCCGGCAGCGTCATCCTCGACGCCGGCAGCACCGTCGCCCGCCTCGCCGCCCGGATCCCGGTGGACCGCGCGCTCACCGTCGTCACCCACGCCCTGCCCGTGGCCGCCCGCCTCTCCGACCACATGGGCATCGACCTGCACCTGGTCGGCGGCCGCGTCCGGCACCGCACCCGCGCCGCCGTCGACGCCTGGGCCCTGCGCGCCTACGCCGAGATCCGCGCGGACGTCCTCTTCCTCGCCACCAACGGTTTCACCCCCGAAGGCGGCCTGACCACCCCCGACCTCGCCGAAGCCGCCGTCAAACGGGCCGCGGTCGCCGCCGCCCGGCGGGTGGTCCTCCTCGCCGACTCCGCGAAGGCCGGGCAGGAACACTTCGCCCGCTTCGCCGCCTTCGCCGAGATCGACCTGCTCATCACCGACGCGGGGCTCGCCCGCGCCCAGCAGGCGGCCATCGAGGCCGCCGGTACGGAAGTCGTGCGCGCATGATCCTCACCGTCACCCCCAACCCGTCGCTCGACCGGACGTACGAGGTGCCCGCCCTGCGGCGGGGCGCGGTGCTGCGCGCCCCCTCAGACCGGGTCGACCCCGGCGGCAAGGGCGTGAACGTCTCCCGCGCGGTCGCCGCCGCGGGCCGCAGCACCACCGCGGTCCTCCCGCTCGGCGGCGCCGCCGGCGCCCTGATGGCCGAACTCCTCGGCGGGCTGGGCGTCGACGTCACGGCCGTCTCGATCGCCGGCGCCACCCGCACCAACATCGCCGTGGCCGAACCCGACGGCACCCTCACGAAGATCAACGCGGCCGGTCCCGAACTCACCCCCGCCGAGTCCGCCCTGCTGCTGTCCACCGTCCACACCCAGGCCGGCGCCGCCCGGTGGGTCGCCTGCTGCGGCAGCCTGCCGCGCGGCCTCGGCCCGGACTGGTACGCGGGCGTGGCCGAAGCCGTCCACGCGGCGGGCGCCAGGATCGCGCTCGACACCTCGGGCCCCGCGCTGCTCGCCGCCCTCGAAGCACGCCCCGACCTGGTCAAGCCGAACGCCTCCGAACTCGCGGCCGCCGTGGGCCGCCCCCTGGCCACGGTCGGCGACGTGCTGGAAGCGGCCCGGGAACTGCGCGAGCGCGGCGCCCGGACGGTCCTGGCGAGCCTCGGCGCCGACGGCCAGCTCCTGGTCGGCCCGGCCGGCACCTACTACGGCACGGCCCCGGCCCCGGCCGTGCGCAGCAACGTCGGCGCGGGGGACGCGGCACTGGCCGGCTTCCTGATCGCCGCGCGCTCCGGGGAAGCCGTGGGGCCCGACGCCCTGGCCGCGGCCCTCGCGCACGGCGCGGCGGCCGTCCAGCTGCCGGGCAGCGCCATGCCCGCCCCGGCCGACCTGCGCCCCGCAGCGGTGCGCATCACCGGCGACCTGCCCCTGCACCTCACCCTGACCGACCCGGCCACCCCCTGACCCGGCCACCGCCCGGACAGCGGCCAGGGCGGCAGGGCCGATCAGGGCGACCCGGGGCGGTCACAGCCGATCGGGGCGTTCGGGCCGGGCGACCCGGCCCGCCGTCAGCGCACCCGGGCGCGCAGCTCCATCGCCTCGCGGGCGGCCGCCTCGGCCGCGTACACCTCGCACATGTGGCGGCCGTCCGGGGTGGCCGTGTGCTCGACCTCCCACAGGCTGACCTCCCGCCCGTCCATCAGGACGAACGCGTGCTCGTACAGGGTGAATCCGGCGCCCCGGCCGTCCGCCAGGCACTGCCGCCCGCCGAACGCCTGGGTGATCTGGTGGGCGTACGCCGACCGCAGCAGCCGCGCCGTGTCCGCGCCGGGCCGGTCCGCGTTCTCCGCGCGCCGCAGCACCCGGCGGGCGTGGTCCGCCGAGTCGTCCACCGCGTACACCCGCCGCTGCTCGGGCACCGCCGCCTCGCGGGCGAACAGCGCGCCGAGCACCGCTATGTCGTGCTCGGGGTCGTCCTCGTCCAGCCCGCCGTGGAACTCCAGCTCCGCCGCGGGCGCGTCGAATTCGTCGCCGAACAGCCGGTTCAGGGCGAGGGACAGCTCCGCCTTGGCGCCGAAGACCTCGTGCCGCAGCGGGTCCGGCCCCGCCGACCGGTAGGCCAGCTCCCACAGGGACACCGCCTCCCCGTCGGCGAGCAGGTAGGTGTGCCGGAAGGTCTCACGCTCCAGCCCCGTGATCGAGCTGTGGTGCGAGGAGTACAGCGAAGAACTGTGGGCGAGCGCCGAGCCGAGGCGCTCGACCAGCCGGTCGGGCAGGTCGAAGGAGTTGAGGGCGCGGCCCAGGAGTCGGTCGAGGTGCGCCTCGGTTGTCTCGTACGGATCGCTCAAGGTGGGTCTCCAGGCCGTCGCAGCTAGTTACTTCACGGAAGCTCAACGTAGCCCCTGGGTCTGACATCGCGTCCGGGGTTCTGAAAAACGTGCCGCGTCCGGAGAAGGTTCCCGCCGGAAATCGTGGCCGCCGCCCGACTCCCTTGCCGCACGGATCAGTAGACATCTCCGTACATCTCCCCGTACAGATCCCGGTACGCGGGGAACACCCCGCCGGGCCCGTCGACGCCGCGCGCCGCCAGTACCGCCTTCACCACCGCCCTGGTCACAGCGTCCGCACCGGCCGCCAGCACGGCGTTGAAGGCGTCGAGGCCGGCCATCGGAAGGCGGCCCGCGGACAGCGCGAACACCGTGTCCCCGTCGTTCAGCAGGTGCACCGGCCGCACGGCGCGCGCCAGCCCGTCGTGCGCCGTCCCGGCGAGCTTCTGCGCCTGCGCCTTGTCGAGCAGCACGTCCGTGGCGACCACCGCGAGGGTGGTGTTGAGTGGTGGGCGCACCGACCCGGCCGTGCGCCCCGACGTCTGCTCGCGCGCCCGTTCCAGGCGTCGTACGGCGGCCTCGTGCGCGGCGGGCTGTGGGTGCCGGAGCCGGCCCGCGAACAGGCTCCCGTACAGCGCGCCCGTCAGCGGATCCAGCACCGAGCCCACGGCGTTGACCACCACCAGCGCGCCGACCGTCGCCCCCGACTCCAGCAGCACGCTCGCCGTGCCCAGACCGCCCCGGAGCCCGCCGGCGACCGCCCCGGTGCCCGCGCCCACGTTGCCCTGGGCCACCGCCGCGCCGGCCGCCGAGTCCGCGGCGGCCCGCACCGCCGCCCGGCCCAGCGCGGCGTCCGGCCGGGCCCGCCAGTCGCCGCCGCGCCCGAGGTCGAAGAGGCAGGCGGCCGGCACCACGGGCACCACCTGGTGCGGGTCCGGCCCCACCCGCACCCCGCGGCCCTGCTCCTCCAGCCAGGCCGCCACCCCCGAGGCGGCGTCCAGCCCGAAAGCGCTCCCGCCGGTCAGCACCACGGCGTCGATCCGCCGTACGACGTTGCGCGGATCCAGCGCGTCGGTCTCGCGGGTCCCGGGGCCGCCGCCGCGCACGTCGACGGCCGCGACCGCCCCGCCCTCGGGGGCCAGCACCACCGTGGTCCCGGTGAGCGCGCCCGCACGGGCCAGCCGTGCGTGCCCCACCCGCAGTCCTGCCACGTCCGTCAGGGCGTCTACTCGGTCCATGCCACATCCGTACCACTTCGCGTCAACGTGGCTCCAGCGTACGGGGATTGGCCCCGTTCTCAACGGTTATGCGGGGGTATGGTGCGGCCATGGCAACGAACACAGCGGGCGAGGCGATCCCCCGGCAACAGGGCCGCCCCCGCATCCGACCCGAGAACGAACCGGCCGGGGCCTCCCGGGCTTTCGCCTGGCTGCTGGTGGTCACCGGCGCGGCGGGCCTGCTCGCCTCCTGGGTGATCACCCTCGACAAGTTCCTCCTGCTGGAGGACCCGGACTTCAAGCCGGCGTGCAGCCTCAACCCGGTGGTCTCCTGCGGCAGCGTCATGAAGAGCGAGCAGGCGGAGGCCTTCGGCTTCCCCAACCCGATGCTCGGGCTGGTGGCGTACGCGGTCGTGGTCTGCGTCGGCGCCGGCCTGCTGGCGGGCGGCCGCCACCGGGGCTGGTTCTGGCTGGGTCTGAACGCCGGTCAGGTCTTCGGCGTCGGCTTCTGCACCTGGCTGATGCAGCAGTCCCTGTACGAGATCAACGCCCTGTGCCTGTGGTGCTGCCTGGCCTGGACGGCGACCCTCGTCATGTTCTGGGCGACCACCGCGCGCAACGTCGCCGCCGGGACGCTGCCGGCTCCGCGGTGGCTGCGGTCCTTCCTGGGCGAGTTCCCGTGGGTGCCGCCGGTGCTGCACCTCGGGGTGATCGGGATGCTCATCCTCACCCGCTGGTGGGACTTCTGGACCTCGTGACCCGGACAGCGCGGGACCCCGGCAGCTGGAAGCTGCCGGGGTCCTTTCCATCGCTCCACGGGCACCAGCGGGCCCGGACCGGAAGGAGGGGCGGAGGTCAGCTGCCGGAAGAGAGGTTGCCCGAGAGGACCGGGATGTTGCTCAGGATGTGCGAGAGCGGCTCGTCGCCCTTGGCCTGGGTCGAGTTCTCGGTGCACTGCTGGTTCTGCGGCGCGGACAGGATCGGGACGTCCTGCACGAGGCCGACGGCGGCGGCGCCGACGAGGCCCTGGAGGTTGAGCTTCGCGGGGAGACCGATGCAGGGCTTGTTCAGGGTGCCCTGGATCACGCTGAGCTGCGGGCTCATGTCGCCGTGGGTCTTCTGGTTGCCGTAGACCTGGGAGGCACCGTTGCCGTTGACGGTGTTGACCCCGTTGTCGTTGCCGATCGCCATTGCCGGGGAGGCCATGGCGGCGCCCGTGCCGAGCACGGAAGCGGTGACCGCGGCGGTGGCCATGATCTTCTTGAGCATTTGATTGGTCCTTTTGTCGCACGAGTGCCCGCTAGTGGAGCGCCCTGATCAACTGGCGCGTCAGGGGGTTGGTTCTCCTGCTTCACTCAAACGGCCCGCGCGCGCGGAGCTTTTCATATTGAGCGCCGGGCGCCCCCGGTCCTCAGTCGCCGCCGGACCGGGCCCGCCCGTACGGGCCTCGCGCAGAGGTGCGGGAGGCGCCCGGAGCGCCCCCACTCCTGTTGCGCTCCGTAGCACCAGTTCACACCGTGGGTAAGGGGCCGACCGGTCCCGCACGACCACGCGAAGGAACATCCATGCACCGCAAGAAGGCGTCTCGCGTCCTCGTTCCGTCGGCCCTCTGCGCCGCCATACTCTTCGGCGCGGCCGCCCCCGCGAGCGCCCTCGACGGCGACGGGGCCGCCCCCGGCGCCGCGGCCCTGACCAAACGGATCGTGTCGGTCCAGCAGGAGATCGACCGTCAGATCGACCGGCAGCAGACCGCCGAGCGGGCCGGGCCGATCGAGGACCTCCTGGGCACCCTCACCCAGACCCTCGACGGACTCCTGAAGTCCCTGAGCGGGCTGCTCGGCGGCATCAAGCTGCCGGCCCTGCCCGCACTGCCCGCCCTGCCGTCCCTGCCCGCGCTGCCGGCCGTCCCCTCGCTGCCGGAGCTCCCCAAGCTTCCCGCGCTGCCCCCGGTGGAGCTGCCGAAGCTGCCGCCCGCCGCCGAGGTCCCGCCGGCCGCGGCGGTGCCGGAGACACCGGCCCTCCCCGAGGTGCCGGAGCTCCCGGAGCTGCCGGCTCTTCCGTAGCGCGGTGCGGTGCCACAGTTACGACTATTGCGCTGAACAGGTCTGATCGCGGCCGGGCCCGTGTCGTTCCGGCAGACTGGAGCGTTTCGCTCGGTGTGAGCCCCGGATCAGGGGCGGAACGTCGAACAGAAGGTGCGCTTCCCATGAACTCTGCCAAGAAGGCCGCCCTGGTCCTGGCCACCGCCGGTCTCGCCGCGGGCGCGGCTGCCGGCACTGCCGTCGCCGACTCCAAGGCCGAGGGCGCTGCCGTGGGCTCTCCCGGTGTCCTCTCCGGCAACCTGCTCCAGGTTCCGGTCCACATCCCGGTGAACGTCTGCGGCAACACGGTCAACATCATCGCGGCGCTGAACCCGGCGTTCGGCAACACCTGCGTCAACGACTGATCTCGGTCCAGCGCACTCTGTGGCGCCGTCGGCTCCGGCCGGCGGCGCCACAGTCGTGTGTACGGGGTCCTCTGCGCGGAGCCCCTGGTGCGAGCCTTCGTACGGGGCCTTCGCGCGTACGGCCGTCCCGTGCCCGGCAGGCGAAAGCCGTCCGCGCCTCCGGGGGGTGGAGGCGCGGACGGCTGCGGGCGGCTCGGCCGGGGGACGGCCGGCGGGGGGACGGACAGGCGGTCAGTGACCGCCGTTGAGGTGCACACCGCCCAGCAGCGGCGTGGCCTGGGTGAGGGCGTTGCCCGTCTTGAGGGCCTCGGCCGGCAGGTTGTTCTTCGCCTGGTTGACGTCCTGGACGGTGCCGACGGCCGTGCCCACGGCCGCGCCCTGCTCGTCGAGCGCGTTGACGAGGTGCGTGCTGAGGTTCTGGGTGAGCGGGGCCTGGGCGTCGACCACTTGGAACGCCCCGCCGTTCAGGCTCATGGGCACGCTGTCGACGGCGAAGGCGGGGGCGGCGGCTCCGAGCACGGCCACCGAACCTGCGACGACAGCGGCGGCCTTCGAGAACTTCATTGCGAATCCCTTTCTCCCGGCGGCGACCCTCGCGCCGCTTCCGCCCTGGGTAACGATTGCCCTCCGGTGCGGAAACTCCGAGCCCCGGGCTTTCTTGCGGCACCAGGAATGACGAACGGCCGGAGAATCCGCGCACGGGATTCTCCGGCCGTTCTTCGGATGGCCGTTCTTCCGATCAAACGTCCAGCGTCAACTCGGGTTTCGAATTTCTTTTCAGGAAGCGCGGGAACGGCGGTACAGGACCGCCCCGCCGAGCAGCATGGCCGCCCCGAAAGCCGCCGCGGTGAGGGGATCGCCCGCACCGGTCTCGGCGAGTACGGGGACGTCCGCCGCCGGCCGGGGTGCCGGAGCGGGTGCGGGGGCCGGGAGCGGGGTGACGGCCGGGCCGCCGGTCACGGGCGCCGGGGCGGGCGGCAGGGAGACGTCCACCGGCCGGTCGTCCATCGGGTTGGCCGGGGGCTGGTCGGCCTCCGGCCCGGCCGGAGCCGCGGGAGCGGGAGCTGCCGGAGCCGGAGCCACCGGGGCGGGTGCCTCCGGAGCGGGGGCGGGCGCGGCCGGGGCGGCCGGGACCACCTCCTCGTGGCCGAGGCGGGGACGCGGCTCGGGCACCTCCGGTGCGGGTGCGGGAGCCGGGACCACGGCCTCCGGCGCGGGAGCGGGGAGCGGCACGGGGGCGGGTGCCGGCGCCGGAAGGGTGGTGGCCTCGTGGACCGGCTCGGGGACGGGGACGGGGGCCGGGACGGGGACCGGGGCCGGGATGGGCGCCGGGGCCTCGTGGACCACCGGTACCGGCTTCGGCTTCGGCTTGGCGTGCGGGTGGGGCTGCGGCTTCGGGGCCGGCTTGGCGTGCCGGGGCTTGGGCTTGTGCACCGGCGCGGGCGGTGCCTCGTGCGGCGCGGGAGCGGGCTTGGCGTGCTGCGGGCGGGGGCGCGGGGCGGGCGGCGCGTGGTCGTCGCACTCCTCTTCCTCCGCTCCGTAGCCGGGCCCGGGTCCGTGCCCGCGCGGCCGGTCGTACCCGTCCTCGTCGTCACCGTGGTGCCGGGGCTGGGCGTGCCGGGGCTCGTAGCGGTCTTCGAGGTAGCGCTCGTAGTCCCGGGCGGTGCCCGGTTCCAGGTAGCGCTCGTAGTCGTAGCCCTGGCCGTAGCCGCGCGGTGCGTGGGACGTCACCTGCGCGCACTCGTTGCCCATCGCCGGGTTCAGCGCCCCGGCGCCGTCCACGCTGTTGCCGCAGACGTTCGGAGACAGCGTGACCGGTACCGAGACGCTGTTGCCGGACAGGACGCCCGGTGAGTGCGAGGCCTCGGCCGTGGTGCCGGGGTGCGCGTACGCGGCGCCCGCCCCGAGTGACAGCAGACTCGACGCGGCCGCGGCCGTGAGCATCCCCTTGCTCAGCACCTGTCGGCTCAGTACCTGTCGCATGGGTCCTTCCCTGTCTGCCGGCTCCTTGGCCGGCGATGGAATTCAAGGTGGCCTCGGAGTGCACCGCCGTGCACTCCGAGGCCACCCCGAGGAGGTTTGCGCTTGCGGGCGCGGACGCGTCGCTGCGTCAGTCGTTGACGCAGACGTTGCCGAACGTGGGGTTCAGCAGCGCGATCACGTTGACGGTGTTGCCGCAGATGTTCACCGGGACGTGCACCGGGACCTGGAGCAGGTTGCCGGAGAGGACGCCGGGGGAGTGGGCGGCCTTGCCGAGGGCCTCGGAGTCGGCCATGGCGGGGGTGGCCGCGCCGGCCGCCATCAGAACACCGGCCGTAACAGCGGCTGCCTTCGTGTACTTCATTTTCTTTAAATCCTTCCCGCAGAGGCGTACGCCGCATACACGACCCTCGCGCTGCGCACACAGTTTCCTGTCCGTCAACGCCGCTGCAGTATGAGTAACGAGTCGGTCCGGAAAAAGAAACCGGAGGTTTTCGGGGAGTGTCCCGGAATTCACTCCAATGCACAGAAGCGTGAATTCAGGAGGTTCCGAAACGGTTTTTCGTGATCTTTTGCGAGTGGAATTGAAGAGGCTGCGAACGCGCCTCTGACGACGACGAGGCCGCCGCGACCCGCGAAGGGTGCGGCGGCCTCGTGTGCGAGGGGCCGGTGGCTCAGCTGCCGGCGGAGACGTTGCCCGAGAGGATCGGGATGTTGTCCAGGATGTGCGAGAGCGGCTCGTCGCCCTTGGCCTGGGTCGAGTTCTCGGTGCACTGCTGGTTCTGCGGGGCTGACAGGATCGGGACGTCCTGGAGGACGCCGACCGCGGCGAGGCCGACGAGGCCCTGGAGGTTGGCCTTCGCGGGCAGCGCGATGCAGGGCTTGTTGAGCGAGCCCTGGATGAGCGCCATCTGCGGGCTCATGTTCCCGTACGTGGCCTGGTTGCCGTAGACCTGGGAGGCGCCGTTGCCGTTGACGGTGTTGACCCCGTTGTCGTTCCCGATGGCCATGGCCTGCGTCGCGCCCATGCCCACGACGGAAGCCGCGACTGCCGCCGTGGCCATCATCTTCTTGATCACTGTCGTCCCTTTTCTGCAAGATTGCCCGGTAACAGGTGCGACCGGATCAACTGCCCGGCCCATGTTTCGGTTGCGCGTGTTCACCCGATTGGCCGTGCCGACAGGTAGGCGCCCGGCGCGTGTGAGCACGCGGGCCGGGCGCCTCAACTGCCCTTGGCGGCAGGGTTAGTTGTTGACGCAGGTGTTGCCGAACGCGGGGTTCAGGAAACCGATCACGTTGACGGTGTTGCCACACACGTTCACGGGGATGTGCACCGGAACCTGGAGCAGGTTGCCGCTCAGGACGCCCGGAGAACCCGCGGCGACGCCCTCGGCGCTGGCGCCGCTTCCGCCGTGGGCGGAGGCCAGGCCCGCGCCGCCCATCAGCACCGCAGCGCTGGCGACCGCCATCGTGGTGCCGCGGATGAGCCTCTTCTTCATCTCCGTATTTCCTTTCGGTTCGAACAATGGTGCACCCCCATAACGACCCTCCATCCGCAAGGGTGCGCACGATCGCCCAAAAGGCCGTACGCGCGAGTCCGGCGTGATTTCCACCCCGATTTCTGACAAAGTGCACTCCTGTTTTGACGCCTTGATCGAAATTGGAGACCGGGTCATGCCGAAGGCTGCGAAGTCGACCGGGCGTACGGCCTTCCGTGCTCTTGTCGCGGTGTCGTGTCTGGGGGTTTCGATGGCACTTCCGACCGCCGGGGCAGCCGCTCCGGCAGCGGCCGGCCAGACGGAATTCCCCCGCATTCCCTTCATGCAGCGCTACCACGCCGTGCAGCACGGCGGGCTGGTCCGTGCCTCCAACTCGGGCATCAGCTGCGGCCGGCGCGCCGACCAGGACTCGCGCACCTGCCGCGAGGTCAAGCAGGGCGCGGCGGGGATCAACAGCGACTTCGACATGTTCTACAGCGACCTCGACCGCGACCCGAACACGTACAACTCCACCGGCGCCGAACTGCGGGTGCCGGCCGGGGCGCGGGTGACGTACGCGCGGCTGTACTGGGGCGGGAACCTGCGGGTGGGGGAGCAGAAGCCGCCGGAGGACAACGGGCGGGTGCTGATCGCGGAACCCGGCGGCGAGTACAAGGAGGTCCTGGCCGACACCCGGATCGGCCACCGTACGGCCGACGGCAGCGATGCCTACCAGGCCTCCGCCGACGTGACGGAGATGGTCAGTGCCCGCGGTGCGGGGATGTGGACGGTCGCCCAGCTGAACATCGCCATGGGGCAGTCGGAGGTCGGCGCCTGGGGCGGCTGGACCCTCGTCGCCGCCTACGAGCACGAGAAGGAGCCGCTGCGGGAGCTGTCGCTGTGGGACGGCTTCGAGGCGCTCGCCGACAAGGGGGCGGACGAGGCGGACAAGGCGGCGGCCGCCGGGCCGGCCGGGCTCACGGTGAAGCTCGACGGGATGAACGTGCCCGCCGGCGGCTCGGGCCGGGTCGGGATCGTCGGTTACGACGGGGACCGCGGGGCCCTCGGCGACTCATTCGGCGTCACGGCGGACCGCGGTCGCCGGGTCGCCCTGAGCGATGCCGAAAACCCGTTCAATGATGTGATGAATTCTACTATCACAGAATTCGGCCGATCGGCTTTCAAGCGTCGGCCCGAACATGTGAACAGCCTCGGATATGACGCGGACGTATTCGACATCAGTCCCGCGCTGTCCGGCGGTGCCCGCAGCCTGAGTTTCGGGTTCGAGGCCGAAAGCCAGGGCCATTTCCTCGGCGTGCTCTTCGTACAGGCAGACGCGCGCCGCTGAACGTACGGAGATCACTCCTCGTGCAGTCGGACTCACACAATCGCAAGGCCGCGTCCGCCGGAGACCGGCTGACCGTGCTCCACCTCGTGCAGCCCGTGGACGGCGGCGTGGCCCGGGTCGTCATCGACCTGGTCCGCGCCCAGACCACGGAAGGGCTGCGCGCCGTCGTGGGCTGCCCGCCCGGCGGCCCGCTGGCCGCCGCCGTCCGCGCGGCCGGCGCCGAAGTGCACGTCTGGCGGGCCGGACGCGCGCCCGGACCGGGGCTGGCGGCCGAAGTGCTCGGCGCGGCCCGGGTGGTGCGCCGGGTCCGCCCGCAGCTGCTGCACGCGCACAGCGCCAAGGCGGGCCTGGCCGGCCGGCTCGCCGTACGCGGCTCCCTGCCCACCCTCTTCCAGCCGCACGCCTGGTCCTTCGACGCGGTGGGCGGCACGACCGCGGCGCTCGCGCTGCGCTGGGAGCGGTTCGGCGCGCGCTGGGCCGACCGGGTGCTCTGCGTCAGCGAGTCCGAACGCCGGGCGGGCGAATCCGCCGGGATCGCCGCCCGCTGGGCCGTGGTCCGCAACGGCGTCGACCTCGAACACTTCAGGCCGGGCGGCGGCGAGGAGCGGGCCGTGGCCCGGGCCGCCCTGCCGCTGCTGTCCCAGTCCTCCCCGCAGGGGCCGCTCGCCGTGTGCGTCGGGCGGCTGTGCCAGCAGAAGGGCCAGGACCTGTTGCTGCGGGCCTGGCCCGAGGTCACCGCGCACGCCCCCACCGCCCGGCTGGTGCTGGTCGGCGACGGGCCCGACGGCGAGCGGCTGCGCCGGTCGGCCCCGCCCGGTGTGCTCTTCGCGGGCGCCGCCACCGACATCAGGCCGTGGCTTCGGGCCGCCGATCTCGTTGTACTGCCGTCGCGTTGGGAGGGCATGGCACTCGCCCCGCTCGAAGCCATGGCCTGCGGCCGGCCGGTCGTGGTCTCCGACGTCAGCGGCGCCCGCGAGAGCCTGCCGCCCGGCCAGGCGCCGCTGTGCCTGGTGCCGCCGGAGGACCCGACGGCGCTCGCCAAGGCGCTCGGCCGGCTGCTCGCCGAACCGCGGCTGCTCGACACGCTGGGACGTCAGGCCCAGGAGCACGCACGGACGGAATTCGACGTGCGGCGCACCACGGCCGCGGTCACCGGCCTGTACCACGAACTGCTGGGCCGGCCCCAGCCCTTGACCGAGGAGCACGACAGCCGATGACCATGGAGAGCGCCCACGCGCCGCACACCGGCAGGAAGGGCACCGGACCCGCCGCGGTCCCGGCCGGCGGCACCGCCGTCCGGCCCGCGGTGACCTCGATCCACCCGCCGCGCGGGCCGCAGGCCGACCTGGCCCGCTCCGCGGTGCGCCCTCAGCGGGTCCGCCGCCGTTCGCTCGTGGTCCCGCTGGTCACCGCAGACGCCCTGGCCGCCGTACTGACGACGGCGGCCGTGCCCGGGCTGGAATGGCCGACGGAGGCCGCCGGTCCGCTCGCGGTGGCGCTCGCCGCGCTGCACGCGCAGGCCGGGCTCTACCGGCCCCGGCTCTCCCCGTCCGCGCTGCTGGAACTGCCCGCCCTGCTCGGCCGTTCGCTGGTGCTGTGGTGCGCCGCGGCGGCCGTCGCCGCCGCGGTCGATCCCGGCCGGGCGCTCGGCTGGAGCGCGCTCGCCACCGCCGTCGCCCTCCAGGTCGTACTGGCGTGCGCGGCCCGCGGGTCCGTCCACCAGCTGCGCCGCCGCGGCGCGGTCCGCCGCCCCCGGTCGGCGCTCGTGGTCGGCCCCGGAGCAGGCGCCCGTACCGTCGCCGCGGCGCTCCACGGCCGCGCCGAGTACGGGCTGCGGCCGGTCGGGATCGCGGACGCGGGACCCGCCCCGGACGGCGAGGCCGGCGGGGCGCTGCCGGTGCTCGGCACCCACGAGGACGTGCGCCGGGCCGTCATCCAGAACTCCGTGCGCGACGCCGTGTTCACCCGGCCGCCCGAGGCCGACGAGCGGACCGCGGCCCTGGTCCGGCTCTTCCACGACCACGGCTGCCGGCTCTGGCTCGCCGACCCGGCCGGCACCGCCAAGGTCACCGGGATGCGGCTGGCCCAGCCCCACGACCACCTGTGGGGGTTCTCCGTACAGCCGCTGCTGCCGCGGTCCGCGCGGCCCCTGGAGCGGTGCGGCAAGCGGCTGATCGACGCCGCTGCCGCCGCGCTCGCCCTGCTCGCCGCCGCGCCCGTGATGGGTCTGTGCGCGCTGGCCGTCCGGCTCTCCGACGGCCCGGGCGTGATCTTCCGCCAGGAGCGGGTCGGCCTCTACGGTCGGCCCTTCACCCTGCTGAAGTTCCGCACCCTGCGCCCCGAGAACGAGCACGAGTCCGCGACCCGCTGGACCGTGGCCAACGACCACCGGATGAGCCCGGTCGGCAGCTTCCTGCGCAAGTCGTCCCTGGACGAGCTGCCGCAGCTGTGGAACGTCGTACGGGGTGACATGAGCCTGGTCGGGCCGCGCCCCGAACGCCCCTTCTTCGTCGCGAAGTTCACCAGCGTGCACCCCGGCTACGAGGCCCGTCACCGGATGCCCGTCGGCATCACCGGGCTCGCCCAGATCAACGGCCTGCGCGGCGACACCTCCATCGAGGACCGGGCCCGCTTCGACAACCACTACATCGACACCTGGTCGCTCTGGCAGGACCTGTGGATCCTGGCCCGCACCGCGGCCTCCTTCTTCCGCTTCCGGCTGGGAGGCAGCTGACCATGAGCAGCACCCTCGCGCCCGCACCCCGCGCGGCCACCCCGGCCGCCGCCGCCCCGCTCGCGCCGCCCGCCGGCGCCGGGCCGCTGCGCCGGCACTGGCCGCTGCTGCCGCTCGCCGCGACCGTCCTGCTCCTGCTGCTGCCGCTGCCCGCCGGCGACGCCACCGCCTCCGGCAAGGTCACCCCGGCGGACGCGGCCTCGCTGCTCCTGGTGGGCGTGTGCGCCCTGCAGGCGCTGCGCGGGCGGGCGCAGCGGCTGACCCCGCTCGCCGCCCTGGTGCTCGGACTGCCCGCGGTGGGACTGGCGGTGGCCACCGCCACCGCCGGGGACCCGTACGCGGCGCTGCCCGGCTTCGTGCGGTACCTCCAGGTGTTCGTGCTGGTCCCGGCGGCGGTGGTGCTGCTGGTGCGCGACCCGCGCGAGTTCCGGCTGGCCGCGGGCTGCTTCGTCGTACTCGCCGTGGTGCAGGGCGCGGTGGGGGTCATGCAGTACGCCACCCACACCGGCGCCTCCTACCAGGGCGAGAACATCCGCGCCGTCGGCACCTTCGGGCCCGGCGACGTGATGGGCATGGCGACCGTCGTGGCCTACGGCCTGGTGGCCGCGGCCGGGGTGGCGCTCGCACCGGACGGCACCGTCTCGCGCCGGCTGCGCACCGCCGCGACGGCCTGCGCGCTGGTGCTGGTGGTGCCGCTGGTGCTGTCCTTCAGCCGCGGCGCGTGGATCGCCACCGCCGGGGCCGGCCTGCTGATCATGGTGCTCGCCGGCGTCCGGCGGGCGCTGAAGGTGACGGCCGCGCTGGTCGCCGCGGGCGTGGTGCTCGTCGGCGGTCTCGGCGTCGGCTCCGCGATGATGGCCGAGCGGCTCACCAGCATCACCCAGGTGGGCAGCGCCCCCGACCAGTCGGTCATCGACCGGTACACGATGTGGGCCGCCGCCGGGTCGATGTGGCAGGAGCGGCCCGCCGCCGGGGTCGGGCTCAAGGGCTTCCCCGCCCACCGCGACGGCCACTCCGGCCTGGGCCTGTCCTCCGGCAGCGACACCGCCGGCGCGGGCCAGGCCTACATCCGCCAGCCGCTGCTCTCCCCGCACAACATGTACCTGCTGATCCTCAGCGAGCAGGGGCTGATCGGGCTCACCGCGCTGGCCGGGGGCTGGGCGGCCGTGGTCGTCGCCGGGCTCCGGCGGCTCGCCGCCCCCGACCCGGCCGGCCGCCGCATGCGGGACTGCGGACTGGTCGCCATCGGCCTCCTCGTCTGGCAGCTCACCGACTTCCTGTACGCCGACATCGGCGGCCCCTCCACGGTCCTCACCGGTGTGATCATCGGCCTCGCCGCCTGGTGGGCCATCGGCTCCCGCGACACCCTCGAAGGGGCTCCCGCGCGGTGACCGACACGACGCCCGCGATGGGCAGCCGGATTCCCGGCGCGGGGCTCACCCCCGTCCCGGGGGCGGGCCGCCCGCCGGGAGTGCCCGGACCGCCGGCCCCCGGGCCCGGTGGCCCGGTCCTGCCCTTCAAGGAGCTGGGCCGGCCCCCGGGCCCGGGCGCGCCGACGCCCGTGGGCCCCGCGCCCGGGCGGCAGCCGGAGGCACCGGCACCGCTCGGGCGGTTCCTCGCGAAGGCGGCCGCCGTCACCGCCGTGATGACCGTGGCCGGAGCCGTCCTCGGCCTGGTCCGCGACCAGACCATCGCGCACCTCTTCGGCGCCGGACACGACAGCGACGCCTTCCTGATCGCGTGGACCGTCCCCGAGATGGCGTCCACGCTGCTGATCGAAGACGCGATGGCGCTGCTCATGGTGCCCGCGTTCAGCCACGCGCTGGCCCGGCGGGCGGCCGGGCGGGTCGGGCTGACCCGCCGTGAGGCGCGCGCCCAGGACCCCGTACGGCTCCTCGTCGGCGCGACGCTGCCCAGGCTGGCCGTCGTACTCGCCTGCGTCGCCGTGGTCCTGGTGCTCGCCGCGCCGCTGGTGGTCGCCGTCCTCGCGCCCGGACTGCCCGACCCCGGGCTCGCCGTCCAGTGCACCCGGCTGACCGCCCTGACCGTCCTGACGTTCGGCATCGCCGGATACTTCAGCGCCGGGCTGCGCGCCCACCGCAGCTTCCTGCCGCCCGCCGCGATCTACGTCGCGTACAACGTCGGGATCATCGGGACGATGCTCACCCTGCACAGCGTGTGGGGGGTGCGGGCCGCGGCGGCGGGGGTGGCCGTCGGGGGCCTGCTGATGATCGTCGTCCAGCTGCCCGGCTTCCTGCGGCACGTCGGCTTCGGCAACCCGGCCGGACACCGGGCCGCCCGCCGCCACGAACGCGACCGGGACCGGCCCACCCTGCTCGCCTTCGGCGTGCTCGCGCCCGTCATCATCTTCGCCGTCTGCCGCCAGTCCCAGGTCCTCGTCGAGCGCTTCCTCGCCGCCTCCCTCGAACCCGGCGCCATCTCGCACCTCAACTACGCGCAGAAGGTCGCGCAGATGCCGATGGTGCTCTCCCTGATGATCTGCACCGTCACCTTCCCGGTGGTCGCGCAGGCGATGGCCGGCGGCGAGCGCGAGAAGGCCCGCCGCCGCGTCGAGCAGGACCTCGCGCTGGCCTCCCTCGCCGTCCTCATCGGCACCGCCATGGTCATCGGCTACGCCCCCCAGATCATCCAAGTCCTCTTCGAGCGCGGCGCGTTCACCCACGCCGACACCCTCGCCACCGCCGGCGTGATGCGGGTCTACGCCATCGGACTCCTCGGCCACTGCCTGGTCGGAGCGCTCAGCCGGCCCTTCTTCTCCACCACGAAGCCCACCTGGTTCCCGATGGGCGCCATGGCCGCGGGACTCGTGGTGAACATCGTGGCGGGGGCCTTCGCCGTGGGCTGGTGGGGCACCTACGGGATCGCCGCCGCCAACGCCGCCGGCATCAGCGTCACCGCCGCCCTGCTCCTGCACGGCCTCGGCACCCGCGTCATCGCCATCCAGGTCCGACGCGTCGCCATCAGCCTCTGCCGGCTCTCCGCCGCCGCCGCAGCGGCCTGCGGCACCGGTTGGATCGCCGGACCGATGATCCCGAACCCGCTGCTCAGCGCCGCCCTCGGCTGCCTGCTGGTGCCCGCCATGTTCGGGGCCGCCGGCATGGCCATACAGGCACTCGAAATCACCTCCCTGCCCGCCCACATCACCCAGAGGTTCCGTCATGTCCGCTGACACGGCGACCCCCAGCGCCCCGCCCGCGCACCCCGCCCGAGCCCCCCGGACCCCGTGGGTGCTCATGTACCACTCGGTCGCCGAGTTCACCGACCCCGCCGAGGATCCGTACGGCATCACCGTCACGCCCCGGACCCTGGATGCCCAGCTGGTGTGGCTGCGCTCGCGCGGGCTGCGCGGGGTCTCCGTACGCGAACTGCGGGCGGCCCGCGCCGCCGGCCGCGGCGCCGGGCTCGTCGGCCTCACCTTCGACGACGGCTACACCGACTTCCTCGGGCAGGCACTGCCGCTGTTGCGCCGCCACGAGGCCACCGCCACCCTCTTCGTGCTGCCCGGCCGGCTCGGCGAAGACAACGTCTGGGACCCGCTGGGCCCCCGCAAGCCGCTCCTCACCGCCGCCGGCATCCGCGAGGTCGCCGCCGCCGGCCACGAGATCGGCTCCCACGGCCTGCTCCACCAGGACCTCACCGCCGCCCCCGACGACGTGCTGCGCCAGGAACTGGCCGGCAGCCGCGAGCGGCTGCGCGAGCTGACCGGCACCGCCCCCGAGGGCTTCTGCTACCCGTACGGGACCATCGACCGCCGGGTCGTCGACGCCACCCGCGCCGCCGGGTACGCGTACGCCTGCGCGATCGTCCCCGGCCGGCTCGGCGGCCCGTACGCCATGCCCCGCACCCACATCAGCGAGGCCGACGGCGGCGCCCGGCTGCGCGTCAAGCAGCTGCGCCACCGGGTGAAGTACCTCCGCGGAGCCGCCGCGTGAAAGCCCTGCACGTCATCACCGGACTCGGCATCGGCGGTGCCGAACAGCAGCTGCGGCTGCTGCTGCGACACCTGCCGATGCAGTGCGACGTGGTCACCCTCACCAACCCCGGGCCGGTCGCCGACGGACTGCGCGCCGACGGGGTCGAGGTGGCGCACCTCGACATGCGGGGCAACCGGGACCTGCGCGCCCTGCCCCGGCTGGTGTCCTTCATCCGCCGCGGCCGCTACGACCTCGTCCACACCCACCTCTACCGGGCCTGCGTGTACGGGCGGCTCGCCGCACGCCTCGCCGGTGTCGGCACCACCGTGGCCACCGAGCACTCCCTCGGCGAGGCCGAGATCGAGGGCCGGCCGCTGACCGGCGGGGTCCGCGCCCTCTACCTGGCCAGCGAGCGGCTCGGCGCGGCCACCGTCGCCGTGTCCGACACGGTCGCCGCCCGGCTGCACGGCTGGGGCGTGCCCGCCGCCCGGGTGCACGTGGTCCCCAACGGCATCGAGGCCGTCCGCTTCCGCTTCGACCCGGCCGCGCGCGCCGCCACCCGCGCCCGCACCGGCCTCCCCGAGGACGCGTTCGTGGTCGGCGGGGTCGGCCGGCTGGTCCCCGGCAAACGCTTCGACGTGCTCGTACGGGCCGTCGCCGCGCTGCCCGGCACGCACCTCGTCATCGCCGGCGACGGACCCGAACGGGCCGCGCTGCGCCGGCTCGCCGCCGAACTCGGCGCCGAGAGCCGCATCCACCTCCTGGGCGCCCGCGACCCGCTCGGCGACAGCGCCGACGGCCGCACCCCCGGCATCCCGGCCCTGCTCTCGGCGATGGACGTCTTCGTGTCGCCGTCCCGCGAGGAGGCCTTCGGGCTCGCCGTGGTCGAGGCCCTCGCCGCCGGGCTGCCCGTCCTGCACGTCACCTGCCCCGCCATCGACGACCTGCCCGCCGACCAGGCCCCCGGGGCCCGGCGGATCGGCGCCGGCACCGAAGAACTCGTGGCCGCGCTCCGCGCACGGCAGGAGGCAGGCGCCCGCCGCCTGCCCCCGCCGCCCGTGGTGCGCCACTACGACATCGCGCGCAGCGCCGAACGCCTGCTCGACGTCTACGCGCACGCCCTGGCACCCGCCTCCCACCCCGCCCTCTCCACGAAGAAGTGAGCCCGCACATGGCCGAGTCCGCCACCCCCAAGAACGAGTCCCCCGCCGCCGCCCGCCGGGGCCGCAGAGGCCGTCCCCGTCTCCTCCCGCCGCCCGCCTGGCTGGTGCTGCCGACCTGCGCCGCCCTCGGGCTCGGCGCCGGAGTCGCGTACGGCGTCCTGAAGGCACCCGAGTACGCGGCCACCAGCTACGTCATCGCGGTGCCCGACGACACCACCGAACCGGCCACCGCCCTCGGCTTCTCCCAGGCCTACGCGCGCATCGCCACCAGCCAGGCCACCCTGGCCTACGCCCAGCCGCGGGCCGGGATCACCGCACAGCAGCTGCGCACCCAGGTCCGCGCCGAGACCTCGCCGGAATCCCCGATGATCGCGATCACCGGCACCGCCCGGAAGGCGTCCACGGCCGCCGACATCGCCAACGCCGTCGCCGACGCCCTGACCCTGAGCAGCAACCAGCAGTCCAAGAACACCGGCGTGCAGCTGCTCCTCTTCAACCAGGCCGTCGCCCCCGCCGCCCCCGCCTCGCCGTCCGCGCCGATCAGCGGCGCCGTCGG
Source organism: Streptomyces sp. NBC_00239 (assembly GCF_036194065.1). NCBI lineage: Bacteria > Bacillati > Actinomycetota > Actinomycetes > Kitasatosporales > Streptomycetaceae > Streptomyces > Streptomyces sp. NBC_00239. Next base: position 4,811,899 of record NZ_CP108095.1, read on the forward strand.
GCTGTGCGCGGGCGGCCTGATCGGCGGCCTCGCGCTGCTGGCCCGTCCGCGCCGCCGCCCGGAGCAGACCGACGGGGCCGTGCCCGAGCCGGCCGCCTACACCTCGCTGCCCTCCCCGGCCCAGGGCGACGCCGCCGAAGCCGCCGCCGTCGCAGCGGTCAAGGAGTCGGTGCGATGACCACGTGCTCCACGGGGACCCCCAGCGGGTCCCGGGAGCTGGCGGTGACCCTGTGCCGTGACCCGCGGCAGTTCGCCGCGCTGGAGGAGTCGTGGAACGCGCTGCTGCGGCGCTGCCCCACGGCCACGCCTTTCCAGAGCCACGCCTGGCTGCACTCGTGGTGGCTCTCGTACGGCAAGGAAGGGCGGCTGCGGATCGTGCTGGTGCGGCGGGCCGGGGTGCTGGTCGGGGCCGCCGCCCTGACGCTGGTGCACCGGCCGCTGCCGCTGCTGGTGCCGCTGGGTGGCGGGATCACGGACTACTTCGACGTCCTCGTCGACCAGGCGCACGCCGCCGCCGTGGTCCCGGCGCTCGCCCAGGGACTGCACCGCGTCGCGCGCGGCGCGGTGGTGGACCTGCGGGAGGTGCGGCCGGGGGCCGCGGTGGAAGCCCTGGCCGAGGCCTGGCCGGGGACCGTGGACACGCTGGCCGACTCCTCCTGCGCGGAGTTCCCCGTCGTGCCGTTCGACGAGCTCGTCAAACGGATGCCGTCGGCGGGCGCCCAGCGCACCCGGGCCAAGGTGCGCAAGATCGACGCGCTCGGCATCGAGGAGCACCAGGTCTCGGAACACGAGGTGCCGGACACCGTGCGGACGATACTGCGGCTGCACGAGAAGCAGTGGCGGGGCCGCGGGGTGACGCCCGAGCACCTGAAACCGCGGTTCGCGGAGCACCTGACCCGGGCCACCCGGCGGATGGTGCGCTCCGGGGACGCCCGGCTGACCGAGTTCCGGCTGGCCGGGCAGGTGGTCGCGGCGACCGTGACGCTGATGTCGCCCGGCCTCAGCGGCGGCTACCTGTACGGGGCCGACCCCGAACTGCGGGCCAAGAAGGTGGACGTGGCCACGATGCTGCTGCGCCACGAGGCCCAGCACGCCCAGGCCGAGGGCCGGGGCGTGCTGAGCCTGCTGCGCGGCAACGAGCCGTACAAGAACCACTGGCGGCCGGAGACCGTGGTGAACCGGCGGTTCCTGCTGGCCCGGACCTCGCACGCGCCGCTGCTGCGGCTGCACGAATCGCAGGTCGCCGGCCGGGAGCGGGCGGTCAGCGTGCTGCGGGAGGCGATGCCCGCGGCGCGCGACTGGCGCAACCGGATCAACGAGTGGCGTGCGGACGGTGCGAGGCTCTGATGCTGCGGTGGGCCGGGCCGGCCGGGCTAGAACGGCCAGTAATCGTCGTCTGCGTCCCAGTCGAAGGAGACGCAGACCTCCTCCTGCTCGCCGATGAGCTGGGACAGCCAGTCGCCGAAGTCGAGCGGCAGGCACCACTCCTTGTCGTTGACGGGCGGGGTGGTGGGCTCCGGCGGCTCCGGGGGCTTCGGGGTGACCGGAGGCGTCGGCGTGACCGGGGGCGTCGGGGGCAGCGGCGGCCTGACGACCGGCGGGGTGGGCACGGGCGGGACCACGACCGGCGGCGTGGGCACCGGCGGGACGACGACCGGCGGCGTGGGCACCGGCGGGACGACCGGCGGGGTGGGCACCGGCGGGGTGGGCTCCGGCCGGGGCCGCTGGAAGAGCGTGTCCCGGAACACCTTCGAGGACTGCGGGTTCTGGTCGCACTGCCAGACGCCGTGCGGGCAGTAGTCGGTGATGGTGTGGTAGAGCGGCTGGTGCCGGTCGATCCACGCGAGCATCCGCCGCATGTATTCCGGATTGTCGCCGTGCCGGAACAACCCCCACTCCGGGAACGAGATCCTTTTGCCGTGCGCCTTCGCGAAGTCGACGTGCTGCTGGAGCCCGTACGGCTGGCTCACCTGCTCGTCGAAGGTGCGCCCCGGCGCCTGGTCGTACGAGTCCATCCCGATGATGTCGACCACGTCGTCGCCGGGGTAGCACTTGGTCCAGCCGATGGCGTCCGTGCCGCGGTTCGGGGCGAAGTCGAACCGGAACTTCTGGCCGGGCACCGAGCGCATCGTGGTGACGATGCGCTTCCAGTACGCCTTCCAGTTCTCCGGGTCGGGGCCGCACCGGTGGGTGTAGGTGACGCCGTTCATCTCCCAGCCCAGCACGACCACCGTGTCCGGGACCCCGAGCTCGACCAGCCGTTCGGCGAGGCGCTTGAAGTGGCGGTCGTACTCGCCGTCCGCACCCGCCCTGATCAGCTGCGCCACCCGGTAGTCGGGCACCCCGGCCTCGTTGCGCTCCTGCATCGGCACGTTCAGGACGAACAGCCGGTCGCTCTTGGCCCTGCGCCAGCGCGCCCAGTCCGTCAGGAAGTCCGACCTGCCCTCGATGTTCGACCACCTGTCGCCGGGCAGGTACGTGTGCCCGACGCGCAGTTCGCGGCCGCCCAGCCAGCTCGACAGCTCCTTCATCCGGGAGACGCCCGGCGCGCCGTAGTGGAGATAGGCCCCCAGCGCGGTGTCCGAAGACCCGGTGGCGTCGTCGTCGGGGGCCGCGAGTGCGACTCCCGTGGCGAGCAGGCCGGCCGTCACCGTGCCGATGCAGGTGCTCGCCAGTCTGCGGCGTGGATTGGACATGGCGTCTCCTGAGCTTCCCGAATCGGTGCGCTTAGCAAAGACGTTAGGCATCAGATCCGAATAATGGCCTGTCTGGTGGCCCTGAGGTAGGCCATTCGCGACTGCGCACACCCTCCGCTTCGTCCGACTAGGTGAAAGACACCGTTTTCATGCACGTGTTCGCCACGGATGTGCCCGTACTCCTGCTCAGACTCGACCGGAACCCCTTTCACCACGGAACCCTCGGCGCCGTCAGATCCCTGGGCCGCAGCGGGGTGGAGGTCCATGCCGTGGTCGAGGACGAGGGCGGGCCGCTGGCCCGGTCGAGGTACCTGCGCGCGATCCACCGCGGGCCGGCGGGCGACCCGGCGCCCGACGCGCTCCTGCACTGCCTGACCGGGATCTCCGAGCGGATCGGGCGGCCCGCCGTCCTGATCGCCATGGACGACCTGAGCGCCATCACCGTCGCCCGCATCGCCCACCGTCTGACGGGCCGGTACCTGTGCCCCGGTCAGGCCCCCGAACTGCCGCTGCTCGTGGCCGACAAGGCCGAGCTGGCCGCGCTCTGCGCGCGCTGGGACATCGGCCACCCCGAGACGGTGGTGCCCTCCAGCGGCCGGGAGGCCGCCGACGCCGCCTGGCGGCTGGGCCTGCCGGTGGTCGCGAAGTGGAGCCGCCCCTGGCTGCTGCCCGCAGGCACCGGCCTGCGCAGCACCACCCTGATCGACACCGCCGCCGGGGCCCGCGGACTGTACGAGCGCAGCCAGGAGGCCGGCAGCCGGCTGCTGCTCCAGCGGTTCCTGCCCGGCGGCCCCGACACCGACTGGTTCTTCCACGGCTGCTTCACCGGCGGCGGGCGCCCGCTGCTGGCCGGCTCCGGCCGCAAGGAACTGGCCTGGCCGGTGCGCACCGGGCTGACCGCGGTGGGCCGCTGGCTGCCCGACCCCGCGGTGGAGCGGGCCGGGCTGCGGCTCGCCGAGCGCCTCGACTACCGGGGCATCCTCGACCTGGACTTCCGCCGGGACCCGGAGGGCCGGCTGCGGCTGCTCGACTTCAACCCGCGGCCCGGCGCGCAGTTCCGGCTGTTCACCGACGCGGCCGGGCTGGACCTCGTACGGGCCCTGTACATGGACCTGACGGGGCAGCAGGTGCCGGCGCCCGACGGGGGGCCCGGACGGGTCTTCGTCGCGGAGAACTACGCGCTGCTGGCGGCGCTGAGCGCGCCGCGGGCGGTGGCCCGGCGCGGCCGCGGCCGGGTGGAGCCGGCGTGGTTCGCGGCGGACGACCCGCTGCCGTTCCTGAGCATGTCCCGGGCCTTCCTCGGCCGCGGCCTCCACAAGGGGACGGGCCGGGTGTGGGGCGCGCTGCGGGGTTTCCCCGCGCAGAGCCGCCGTACCGCCCGGGCGGTCGTCAAGACGCCCCGGCAGCGGGGCGGGGACGGGGACCTGGCGGCTCCGGCGGCCCCCTCCGACCTCGGCCAGGAGCGCTCCGAGCGGGCCCCGGCCGCCCGGTGACCCGGGCCACCCCCACGCGAAAGGGACGCGCATGAAGGGCATGGACGACCTCGTGGTGATCGGCGCCGGCCCGTACGGGCTGTCGATCGGCGCGCACGCGGCCGCGGCCGGACTGGCCGTGCGGGTGCTGGGCCGCCCCATGGCGTCCTGGCGCGACCACATGCCCGCGGGGATGTTCCTCAAATCGGAACCCTGGTCCTCGAACCTCTCCGATCCGGGCGGGCGGCACACCCTCGCCGCGTACTGCACCGGCCTCGGGGTGCCCGCCGAACACGGGCATCCGCTGCCGATCGGCACCTTCAGCGCCTACGGGCAGTGGTTCGCGCAACACGCCGGGCCCCCGGTGGAGGAACGGACCGTCACCGCGGTCACCCCGCAGGGGAGCGGGTTCCGGATCACCACCGCAGAGGGGGACGTCCTGCTGTCCCGGACGGTGGCGCTGGCCGTCGGGGTGATGCCCTTCGTGCACCTGCCGCGGGTGCTGCGCGGGCTGCCCGAGGGGTACGTCTCGCACAGCAGCGGCCACCGCGACCTCGGCCGGTTCCGGGACCAGGACGTCACCGTGGTGGGCGCCGGGCAGGCCGCCCTGGAGACCGCGGCGCTGCTCGCGGAGCTTGGCGCCCGGCCCCGCCTGGTGGCCCGGGCCGGCCGGCTGCGCTGGAACACGGTGCCGCAGCCGCTGGAGCGGCCGCTGCCGCGCGCGCTGCGCGACCCGCACTCGGGGCTGGGCACCGGCTGGCGCAGCTGGGTGTGGTCCGAGCTGCCCTGGGCGGTACGGCGGCTGCCCGCGGCCACCCGGGAGCGGATCGCGGCGACCGCGCTGGGCCCGGCGGGCGCCTGGTGGCTGCGGGAGCGGTTCGAGGGCCGGGTGCCGGTGCTGCTCGGACACCGGCTGCACACGGCGGTCCCCGACGGCGACCGCATCCGGCTGGGGCTGACCGCCGCCGGGGGCGAGAGCGTCCGGTCGGACACCGGACACGTCATCGCGGCCACCGGCTTCGTCCCCGACCTGGGGCGGCTGCGGCTGCTGGACGCCGGGCTGCGGGACGGGCTGCGCCGGGTGGCCGGCGGCCGGTCGCCGGAGCTGACCGCCGGATTCGAGTGCTCGTACCCGGGTCTGTTCTTCGCCGGGCTGCTCACCGCTCCCTCATTCGGCCCTTCCATGCGATTCGTACACGGTGCGGGCTTCTCGGCGGGGAGACTGGTGAGAGGAGTCCGCCGCCGCCTGGGCGCGGGGGGCCGGCCGCCGGGCTCCGCCGGTGCCGGCGCGGGTCCCGCGGACCTGGGCACCGGGTACCCGAAGTCGTTCACGCGGTGAGAGGGGTCCGTCATGAACCCGGAGCGCTCGCAGGGCCGGGGCTGGGTACGCATTCCGGCGAGCCGTGCGGAGCAGCCCGCCGCGGCGCCGCCGTACGGCCGGCCCGGCCGGCCGGACCACCCGGCGATCTACCTGTCCCTCGTCAAGCACTGGCGGGAGGCCGGCCGGACCCTTCCCGGGCATCCTGACGAGGAGTGGGAGCGGCTGATCTCCCAGCCGTGCTGGCCCGGCCCCTGAGGCACGACCTGGCCGTCGGATCGGAGGTGTCCCATGACCGAGTCACAGCCCGGGATCGGCCCGGGGGACCGGCTCGCCCTGAACCGGATGGGCAGTTTCGTCTGGGATCTGGAGCGCGATGCGCTGGAGCTGGACCCGGGCGGGATGACGGTCTTCGACCTGGCGGAGGGCGAGTTCGACGGCACTCCGGAGGGTCTCGGGCTGCGGGTGCCGGAGGACGACGCCGCGCGGCTGGCCGCCGCCGTGGCCGCCGCGCTGGCGGCGGGCGAGTCGGCGTACGGCTCGTACTTCACGGTGCAGCGGCGCGACGGCGAGGAGCAGTGGACGCACACCCAGGGCCGGATCCTGCGCGCCGCGGACGGCACGGCGGAGCGGATCGTGGGCATCGTCCGGGACGCGACCGCGGAGCTGGCGCACTCGACGCTGCTGCGGAAGCTGGAGTCGGCACGGGCCAAGCAGACCACGATCGTGCAGCGGACCACGGAGGCGCTGTCGCGCGCGGTCACGGTGGACGACGTGACGGCGGCGCTGACCGGGGCGGGGGCACTGGAGCGGCTGGGTGCGGACGGGCTCGCGCTGGGGCTGGTCGAGAACGGCACCATGAAGATCATCGCGCTGAGCGGGGAGTCACTGGAGATCCTCAGCGAGCGGCGGTTCACCCGGCTGGACGGACAGCTGCCGCTGTCCCAGGTGGTGCTGACACGGCAGGCACGTTTCGTCACCTCGCTGTCCGCGCTCGGCCAGGAGTTCCCGCTGATCGGCCCGTACCTCGAGCGGATCCGGTTCGACGCGGCCGCCTACCTGCCGCTGATCGCGCAGGCCAAGGCGATCGGCGGGCTGGTGCTCTTCTACCGGCGGCGCACCGAGTTCAGCCCGGAGGAGCGCAACCTGTGCCTGGGCCTGGCCGGCATCGTCGCCCAGTCGCTCCAGCGGGCCCTGCTCTTCGACCAGGAGCGCGAGTTCGCCACCGGCCTGCAGGCCGCGATGCTGCCGCGCCGGATCCCGGAGATCACCGGCGGTGAGATCGCGGTGCGCTACCACTCGGCGTGGAGCGGGCGGGAGGTCGGCGGGGACTGGTACGACGTGATCTCGCTGCCCCGGGACCGGGTGGGCATCGTGGTCGGCGACGTCCAGGGCCACGACACGCACGCCGCCGCGATCATGGGCCAGCTGCGGATCGCGCTGCGGGCGTACGCGGGGGAGGGGCACCCGCCGTCGACGGTGCTGGCCCGGGCCTCCCGCTTCCTGGCCGAGCTCGACACCGAGCGCTTCGCGACCTGCACGTACGCCCAGGTGGACCTGGAGACGGGCGGGGTGCGGGCGGTCCGCGCCGGACACCTGGGACCGCTGATCCGGCACAACGACGGGCGCACCGGCTGGCCCAACCTGCGCGGCGGGCTGCCGCTCGGGCTGGCCTCGGTGTTCGAGCAGGAGGAGTTCCCCGAGACCCGGCTGGACCTGGTGCCCGGCGAGACGCTGGTGCTGTGCACGGACGGGCTCGTCGAGGAACCCGGCACGGCCATCACGGTCGGCATGGACGCGCTCGCGCACGCGGTGCGCAGCGGCCCGCAGGGGGCGGGAGCGCTGGCCGACCACCTCTCGGACCGGCTGTGGGAGCGCTGGGGTTCCGGGGACGACGTGGCGCTGCTGGTGCTGCGCAGGGCCCCCGACCCGGGCACCCACCGGGCGCCGCGCATCCACCAGTACGTCCACCAGGCCGACCCCGAGGGGCTGTCCGAGGCCCGGTACGCGCTGCGGCAGGCGCTGCGCGACTGGGGCGTGCCGCAGCTCGCCGACGACGTGGAGCTGGCGGCCGGGGAGCTCCTGGTGAACGCGCTGCTGCACACGGACGGCGGAGCGGTGCTCACGATGGAGGTGCTGCCGGAGCCGGTGCGCCGGATCCGGCTGTGGGTCAAGGACCGCTCCAGCGTGTGGCCGCGCCGTCGGACGCCGGGCGAGGCGGCCACCACCGGGCGCGGGCTGCTGCTGGTGGACGCGCTGGCCTCGCACTGGGGCGTGGAGTCGCGCGGCGACGGCAAGGCGGTGTGGTGCGAGTTCGATGCCCCGGTGCCGGAGGGCTGACGCGCGCGGCTGCACGTGGTGTGACCTTGCGGGCACGTCGAGTTGTGGCGGCGCGGGGGTGGGGCGATCATCGGGCTCGAAGGCGTGTGCACGGTGCGGGTGATGCTCGCGGCGGTAGGTGAAGGAAGCGAGGGAGCGGTCATGCGGTGGCTCGCCAAGGCGGCCGGTGCGGCCTCCACCAAGGGGCGCAGGGGGCTGCTGGTGCTGGTGTTGCTGGCTGCGGGGGTGCCGACGCTGGCCGCGTACGTGGCAGGCCGGGCCCTGGACGGGCCCGGCTGCCACTCGGTGGCCTACCTGTCGGTGCTCAGCGTCGCCCCGGAGTGCCGGTAGGCATCCGCCGCCGGCCGCGACGGGGTGGCCGGCGGGTGTCGTCGGGCTCGTGGTGGCGTGGCCCGCGGGTGTCATCGGGCCCCTGGTGGCGTGGCCCCCGGGTGCCTGGTGGGCCGCGGCGGGGTGGCTCGCGGGTATCGGCCTCAGGTGCGGTCGTCCACGAGCAGGACCGGCTCCTCGCGGCCGGCGAGCGGGCGCGGCGAGGGGAGGCCGCCCTCGGACTCCAAGGTCATCAGGCGCGCGTCGACGGCCGCCGGGCCGTCGTGGAAGCCGAGGCGCATCAGACCGTCCACCGGCCCGCTGCTCCGCCACTCGTGCACCTGCCCGTCGCAGCGGGCCTCGGTGCCGCCGAAGCCGAGCCGCTTCCCGTCCTGGACCAGGCTGCTGGAGACGAAAACCGTCCGAGAGGGTGACGGCTCGGTGCACCGGTAGGTGCCGGAAAGAGTGAGGGTTCCGTCCGGCGAGATGTGGGCTTCCTTCTGTACGGAAATATCTCCGGTGAAGGAGTCGGCGGCTGCTACGGGGCTGAATGCGGCGGCCGAGGCCAGTGCTGCGGCGGCCAATACGGGAAAGCGCATGATTTCCTCCGGTGGGGGGCGGGCGACGGTGAAAACCGTCGGAACGCATTGTGCTGACCGTGCGCCCCGAACTCACTCGCAGTCACCCGTGTCGTTGGAGGCATTTGCCGGGGCGACCGCGTGAGGATGGCCGCACCACGCCCCGAAGGGACCCCACCATGCGACCCCCCACGCGCCTTCTCCCGCGACCCGTGCCGCGCCCCCACGCTCGCCCTCTCCCGGGACCGCTCCCGCGCCTCGCCGCGCCCGTCTCGCTGACCCTGCTGCCGCTGCTCCTGCTCGGCGCCACCGGCTGCCAGAGCGCCCCGGAGGGCGCCGCCGGCGCCCCCGCCGTCGCGCCGGCGGTCCCCGCGCAGGACGACCGGGCGGCGGTGGACGAGGGCGAGCGGCAGCCGCCCGCGCCGGACGCGCCACCGGCCAAGGCGGCCCGGGTCGGAGAGCCCGTACGCGTCCACGGACGCGGGGTCGGGCGCCACCTGCAGGCCGTGCTCGACGCGTTCGTGGACCCGGCGGTCAGCGTCGACAAGGGGTTCACCCCGGCCAAGGGGACCCGCTGGGTGGGCGCCGACATGTCGTTCGTCAACGTGGGCGGCGCCTCCTACGGGGCGCTCGGGCGGATGTGGGCGATCGACGGCGAAGGGCGCCGGCACCCCTCCCTCCAGACCGGCCGGCTGAGCACCGGCGCGCCGATCGCCTTCGAATCCCTGGAGGTCGGAGAGCGGGTCGAGGGGTGGGTCGTCTTCGAAATTCCGGAGAACGTGCGCATTGTTCAGCTCCAGTACCGGGATGCGAACATGCTGCCGAATTCCAGAGAGGGTTACTGGCACATCTAGCCGTGCGTAACCCGACCAGGTGAACGGCCGGGAAAGGGTCCGGGGAAAGGGCACTAGGGTGCGGCGCATGACATCGACTCACACCGAAACCGCCGCCACCCGCGGCGCCCGGCTGGGCACCCTTTCCGTTCTCGCGTGGATCGGCGACCCCGAAGAAGACCACGACGTCCCGTATCTGCTCGCGTATTCGCTCGGCGACGGCGAAGGCGGGCCGGCGGCCGGCGAGGCCGCGGTCCGTGAGCTCCTCGACGAGATCAAGCTGCCCATCGGCGACGAGGTGCTCGACGGCACCGGAGCCGCCGGCTTCCCGATCACGGTGCTCGTCGAGGGCGAGCAGGTGGCGCTGACGATGCCCGGCGTGAACGCCAAGTGCACCGCCCCGCCGGAGTGGACCGCGGCGGCCAACGAGTGCGGTCAGGTCTACTTCCTGTTCGCCACCCGCCCCTGGGCCGAGGCGAAGCCGGGACAGCCGGTGACCGCCGACATGCTCCAGGCCTTCGCCGGCAACGAGGCCAACCTGACCAGCAGCGCGCACGTCGTGCTGCCGGTGACCAAGCTGCGGGTCTGACCGCGGTCCGAGACCGCCGGCCGCCGCCGGGCTCCCAGCCTGCCCGGCGGCGGCCGGTCACTGGGTGAACGTGAACTTCAGCGAGCGGACCCGGTTGTCGAAGTTGGAGCCCGCCAGGTCGGGCAGGCCGACCGCGCGCAGGTCCCGGGGGCGGGTGAGCAGCTCCCGGAAGAGCGCCTTCATCTCCTGGCGGGCCAGGTGGGCGCCCAGGCAGAAGTGCGGACCGCCGCCGCCGAAGCCCAGGTGCGGGTTGGGGCTGCGGGTGATGTCGAACGCGTCCGGGTCGGGCCCGAACACCTCCTCGTCGCGGTTGGCGGACGCGTAGTACAGGACGACCTTCTCGCCCGGCAGGAACGTCCGCCCGCCCAGGGCGTGTTCGCCTACCACCGTGCGGCGGAACTGGATGATCGGCGTCGAGTGGCGGACCATCTCGTCGACCGCGCCGTCCGCGTACGCCTCGAAGTCGGATACCAGCAGGTCGCGTTGGTCCGGGTGGTCGGTGAGCAGGGCCAGCCCGTGGGTGATCGCGTTGCGGGTGGTCTCGACGCCCGCGACCATCAGCAGTGAGAAGAACGCGCCCAACTGGCGGGCGCCCAGGGCCTGCCCGTCGACGTTCGCGCAGACCAGGGCCGAGATCAGGTCGCCGGTGGGATGGCGGCGGCGGTCGCGGCCGATGCCCGCCACCATCCGCTGCATGCGGGCCAGCGCGCGCAGTCCGCGGCCGGGCATCCGCAGCCGGGCGGTGATGCCGCGCTCGACCCCGATGTTCTCGGAGGCGTGGTTGACGCGGTCGGCGATCTCCGCGCGGAACCGCTCCGGGATCCCCATCATGTTGCAGATGACCTCCAGCGGCAGCCGCGAGGAGACGGCGGTGACGAACTCGTCGGGCCGGGCGGCCAGCATGTCGTCGACGATCCGGGCGGCCACCGCGTCGATGTCCCGCTCGGTCTCGGCGAGCAGCCGCGGGGTGAAGGCGCGCTGCACGATCCGGCGCAGCTGGGCGTGGTCGGGGCCGTCCAGGTTCACCATCGAGTCGCCGAACAGGGCGCGGACCCAGCGGGCGGGCTCCGGGGTGGTCACGCCCGGGGCGCTCGCGAACACCTTGGGCAGCCGGCTGGCCTCCTGGACGTCGGCGTGCCGGACCAGTGCCCAGTGGCCGCGGCCCCGCCCCTCGGGCACGTACACGGGGGAGTCGAGGGCGCGCAGCCGGGCGAAGGCGGCAAGGCGCACGGCGGGCGGCGCCTGCCAGAAGGCGGGGTCGGCGAGTCCGGCGCCGGCGAGGTCGGCACCGGTGGGGTCGGCACCGGAGCGGTCGGCCCCGGTGCGGTCGGCCCCGGCCTTCCGCTTCTCTCGATCCGGGCCGACTGGCGGGCCGGCTGCCGAGCCGACTCCCGGGCCGACATCCGGGTCCTGTGCCGGGCCCTGCGACGGGATGGTCATGGCCGCACCTCTTCCTGTTGCCGGGCGATGCCGGGCGTCATCCTCAGCTCCAGAACGCCGCCGGGCCCGCAGGGGCGGGCCCGGCGGGCCGAGATTCCCGCCAACGAGTGAGGGCCGGACGGTTTGGGGTTGACGTTCGGCGGGCGGGCGGGCGGGTCGGGTGCTCGGGTGGGGCCGGTGGGCAGGGCGGGCGAAGACCGTTCGGGGGGTGGTCGGTCGGGTGGGTGGTGGGCCGTCAGGTGGTGGTGGGGGTGGCGGACCGTTGTACGAGGGTCACGCCCGCGGCGACGGTGAGCGCGGCGACCAGACCCGTCCACAGCACCGCGTACGTACCGGTGTACGTACAGGCCAGCACGGCCACCGCGGACACCGGCAGGACGGCCTGCTGGGCCCGGCCCCGCTTGAAGTGGCGGGAGTGCAGCAGCCAGACCGTCAGCAGGTACAGCGCCGCGGGCACGGTCACGGACGCGTTCGCCGTGACGGTGGAGACGTGCGCCTTGCCGATCGCGTGCTCCACCGCCACCTCGATGCCCGCCCCGATGGCGGCGGCCGAGCCGAGGATCACGAAATGCCCGTACCCCCACGGGATGGCTTCGCGGTTACTGCTCAGCCGCTCGTGCGCGGGCACCGCGAAGTAGATCCACCAGGCGGCGAAGACCAGGAGCAGCCCACCGGCCGCGATCGGCAGGAGCTGGTCCAGCGCCTCGTGCTCATCGAGGGCGGACTGGACGGCGACGGTGGCCGCGGCGATGGACTCGCCGAGCACGATGATGGTGAACAGCCCGTACCGCTCGGCGATGTGGTGTGCGTGCCAGGGCGTCTGGTGCCCGCGCTCCGCCACCACCGGCACCATCAGCTCGGCGACCACGAGCACCGGGAACAGCCACCGCCGGGAGTCCTCCGGGACGGCCAGCAGGGCCACCCACCCCGCCTGGCAGATCAGCAGTCCGGCCGCGTACTTCAGGGCGCAGCCCCGGGCGGGCCCGCTCTCGCCGTGCGCGGCCCGCAGCCACTGCGCGGTCAGCGCGATCCGCATGATCAGGTAGCCGAGGACGGCCACGCCCCAGTCGTTGTCGTTGAAGGCCCGGGGGATCCCGGCCGAGTAGACGAGGACACCGGCGATCTGGATCAGGGCCGCGATCCTGTACGGCACGTCGTCCACGTCGTAGGCGGACGCGAACCAGGTGAAGTTCATCCAGGCCCACCACACGCCGAAGAAGACGAAGAGGTAGCCGGTGATGCCCGACCCGGGATGCCCCTCGGCGATCGCGTGCACCAGCTGCCGGCCGGCCTGGGCCACGGCGACGACGAAGCAGAGGTCGAAGAAGAGCTCCAGCGGGGTCGCCGCGCGGTGCGACTCGTGGCGGCTGCGGGCGGTCATCGGTTGGTACGCCATCCGCCCAGCACAGCACGCAGACAGCGGGGTGGCGGGCGGGACGCGCGGCCCGCGTGCGCCGGGTGCCCCGGGCGGACTCCTCGCCGGCGGTCCCAAGGACCCCGGCGCGGGTGTGCCAACGCACCGGCGTGCACGGGACTTGGTCCCGCGCGGGACGGTGCCTTCGCCTCTGCTGCGGGGCGGCGGCGCGGCGAAGACTGAGTAGGTCAGGACAGCTCTCTGCAAAGGAACCTCCCATGAGTTCCGCCTCGCCCGCCTCGCCCACGGCCACGCCCGCCCGCGACACCCGTCCGCCGGCACCCGATCCGGCGCAGTACCGGCCGGGGCGGACCATCACCGACTGGACGCCGCAGGACCCGGTCTTCTGGCGGACCACCGGCAAGAAGGTCGCCACGCGCAACCTGTGGATCGCGGTGCCGGCGCTGCTCGTGGCTTTCGTGGTCTGGCAGGTGTGGAGCATCACGGCCACCAATCTGAAGGACGTCGGCTTCGGCTTCAGTCAGTCGCAGCTGTTCTGGCTCACCGCCGTACCGGGCATCACCGGCGGTACCGCCCGGATCTTCTACACCTTCCTCGGCCCGATGATCGGGCAGCGGCGCTTCACGGCGATGTCGACGGTCGTGCTGATCGTGCCGCTGATCTGGCTCGGCTTCGCCGTCCAGGACCCGCAGACCTCCTACGGGACGCTGATCGCGATCGCCGCGCTCTGCGGCATCGGCGGAGCCAACTTCTCCTCCTCGCTCGCTAACATCGGCTTCTTCTATCCGAAGCAGGAGAAGGGCAACGCGACCGGTATCAACGGCGGCCTGGGCAATCTGGGCGTGTCCGTGGTCCAGCTGCTGACCCCCATCCTGATCACCACCTCGGTGCTGGCCGTCGGCGCGGGCCAGAAGAGGGCCGACGGCTCGGAGATCCACCTCCAGAACGCGGCCTTCGTGTGGGTGCCGGTCCTGGTGGTGCTGGCGCTGGTGGCCTGGTTCGGCCAGAACGATCTGAAGGTCGCCGCCACCCCCTTCCGCCAACAGAAGATCATCTTCAAGCGGAAGCACAACTGGCTGATGACCTGGCTGTATGTCGGCACCTTCGGCTCCTTCATCGGCTTCGCTGCGGCTCTCCCCCTGCTCATCAAGACCACGTTCCCGGACTATTCGGTTGCCACGTATGCCTGGATGGGTCCCGCGCTGGGTGCGCTGGCTCGCTGGGCGGGCGGCTGGATCGCCGACAAGCTGGGCGGCGCCCGGGTGACGATCCTGTCCTTCGTCGGCATGGCGGCCTCGATCATCGGCGTCATCACCTTCCTGCCGCAGGGCTCGTCCGCGGGTGACTTCACCGGCTTCTTCCTCTGCTTCCTGGCCGCGTTCTTCTTCTCCGGCATCGGCAACGGCTCGACGTTCCGGCAGATCCCCGTGATCTTCCGCGCCCAGCACCTGAGGGGCCTCCCCGAGGGCACCCCGCAGTACGCGGCCGCCCTGAAGCAGGCCGAGATCGAGTCGGGCGCCGTCACCGGTTTCACCGCGGCGATCGCGGCGTACGGCTTCTTCTTCATACCGGCGATGTTCGCCAACTTCGCGGTGACGAGCGCGATGTGGGGCTTCGTCGGCTTCTATGCCAGCTGCGTGGTCGTGACCTGGTGGTTCTACGCCCGCAAAGGTGCCGAAGCACCCAGCTAGTCCCGACTTCGGGTGGCCCGCGGAACATTCTTGTGAATCTGTTCACAAGCGCACGTGGCCTTAAGTCCCCAAGGAATCCGCAGGTCAGAGGGGCCTTTCCGGCGCCACCAGCCCGTCGACAAGGACCTCCGGCCCACAACACAGGACCATCGCGGCCCCAAATGATCGATCAAAGGGCGTGCAATGGAGACAAGCAATCAGGCGACCGAAGAAGGTGCGGGCGATGACGGCCACACGCGCGGAGGCAACGGTGAACGGCGAGGCCTGGAACGGCTTCAAGGGCGGGCTGTGGCGCGACGCAGTCGACGTCCGCGACTTCATCCAGCAGAACTACACGCCGTACGAGGGTGACGACTCGTTCCTCACCGGCCCCACCGAGCGCACCACCGCCGTGTGGAAGGCCATCACGGACAAGTTCCCGCAGGAGCGCGAGAAGGGCGTCCACGACATCGCCCACGACATCCCGTCGACCATCACCGCGCACGCCCCCGGCTACATCGACCGCGACAGGGAGCTGATCGTCGGCCTCCAGACGGACGCCCCTCTCAAGCGCGCGATCATGCCGTACGGCGGCTGGCGTATGGTCGCCGGCGCCCTGGAGACCTACGGCTACCCGGTCTCCGCCGAGCTGGAGAAGGTTTTCACCGAATACCGCAAGACCCACAACGACGGCGTCTTCGACGCGTACACCCCCGAGATCCGCGCCGCCCGCAAGGCCGGCGTCGTCACCGGCCTGCCCGACGCGTACGGCCGCGGCCGCATCATCGGCGACTACCGCCGCGTGGCCCTCTACGGCGTCGACCGCCTCATCGCCGTCAAGAAGGAGGAGAAGGCCGGGCTCGACACCCTCCCGGCCGACGGCCGCACGCTGGAAGAAACCATCCGCCTGCGGGAGGAGCTCTCCGAGCAGATGCGCGCCCTGGGCGAACTCAAGGCCATGGCCGCCTCCTACGGCCACGACATCTCCGGCCCGGCGCGCACCGGCCGCGAGGCCGTCCAGTGGCTGTACTTCGCGTACCTGGCCGCCGTGAAGGAGCAGAACGGCGCCGCCATGTCGCTGGGCCGCACCTCCACCTTCATCGACGTCTACCTCCAGCGCGACATCGACGCCGGCCTCCTCACCGAGGAGCAGGCCCAGGAGCTCGTCGACGACTTCATCATCAAGCTGCGCATCGTCCGCTTCCTGCGCACCCCCGACTACGACGAACTCTTCTCCGGCGACCCGACCTGGGTCACCGAGTCCATCGCCGGCATGGGCGAGGACGGCCGCCCGCTCGTCACCCGGACCTCCTTCCGCTACCTCCAGACGCTGTACAACCTGGGACCGGCCCCCGAGCCGAACATGACGGTCTTCTGGTCACCGCGGCTGCCCCGGGGCTTCAAGGAGTTCTGCGCCCGGGTCTCGATCGACACCTCCTCGGTGCAGTACGAGTCCGACGAGCTGATGCGCCCGCGCTTCGGCGACGACACGGCGATCGCCTGCTGCGTCTCGGCGATGCCCGTCGGAAAGCAGATGCAGTACTTCGGCGCCCGCGTGAACGTCGCCAAGACCCTCCTCTACGCGGTCAACGGCGGCCGGGACGAAAAGTCCGGCGTCCAGGTCGGCCCCGCCACCGGAGCCGTCACCGCCGACGTCCTCGACTACGACGAGGTCATGGCGAAGTTCGACGAGCAGCTGGAATGGCTCGCCGGCACCTACGTGCACGCCCTGAACGTCATCCACTACATGCACGACAAGTACGCGTACGAGCGCATCGAGATGGCGCTCCACGACCGCGACGTGCGCCGCACCATGGCCTGCGGCATCGCCGGCCTGTCCGTCGCCGCCGATTCCCTCGCCGCCATCAAGTACGCCGAGGTCACCGCACACCGCGACGAGACCGGCCTGGTCACGGACTACACCGTGGACGGCGACTACCCGGCCTTCGGGAACAACGACGACCGGGTCGACTCCATCGCCGTCCGGATCGTCGAGGAGTTCATGAAGAAGGTGCGCAAGCACCCCACCTACCGGGGCGCCGAGCACACCCAGTCGGTGCTGACGATCACCTCCAACGTCGTCTACGGCAAGAAGACCGGCAACACCCCCGACGGCCGCCGGGCCGGCGAGCCCTTCTCCCCGGGCGCCAACCCGATGAACGGCCGCGACACCCACGGCTACGTCACTTCGGCCCTGTCGGTCGCCAAGCTGCCCTACGAGGACGCCGAGGACGGCATCTCGCTGACCAGCACCGTCACCCCCGACGGCCTGGGCCGCACCCCCGAGGAGCGGATCGCCAACCTGGCGGGCGTCCTCGACGGCTACATGGCCGGCGACGGCTTCCACATGAACGTCAACGTCCTGAGCCGCGACGTCCTCAAGGACGCCATGGAACACCCGGAGAACCACCCGCAGCTGACCATCCGCGTCAGCGGCTACGCGGTCAACTTCGTCCGGCTCACCCGCGACCAGCAGCTCGACGTCCTCAACCGCACCTTCCACGGCTCCCTCTAGTGCTGTGACAGCCCTCCTCGGTACGAGCATCCCCGTCGGCCCCCGCCCCGTCCGCTCCGGCGGGGCGGACCGCCCCGCCCCCGCGGGCGCCGCCGCCTGCCGGACCCCCGCCGCGGCCGCCACCCACCGGCCCAGCGAGGGCTCGGTGCACTCCTGGGACCTGTCGACCGGCGTCGACGG
The DNA here is from genome assembly GCF_036194065.1 of Streptomyces sp. NBC_00239. NCBI lineage: Bacteria > Bacillati > Actinomycetota > Actinomycetes > Kitasatosporales > Streptomycetaceae > Streptomyces > Streptomyces sp. NBC_00239. The sequence goes on from NZ_CP108095.1 coordinate 4,829,214, forward strand.
CCCCGGCACCCGCTTCGTCACCTTCCTCTCCGGCTGCCCGCTGACCTGCCTCTACTGCCACAACCCCGACACCTGGCGGATGCGGGGCGGCAAGCGCACCTCGGCCGACGACGTCATCACCGAAGCCGCCAAGTACACGCGGTTCATCGCCGCCGCAGGTGGCGGCGCCACCGTCTCCGGCGGCGAACCGCTGCTCCAGCCCGTCTTCGCGGGCGAACTCCTGCACCGCATGAAGCACGAACTGGGACTGCACACCGCCCTCGACACCTCCGGCTTCCTCGGAGCCCGCGCCACCGACGCCCTGCTGCGCGACGTCGACCTCGTACTCCTCGACATCAAGTCCTGGGACCGCGAGACCTACCGGAAGGTCACCGGGCGGCCGCTCCGGCCCACCCTCGACTTCGCCCGCCGGCTCGCGGCCCTCGGCAAGGAGGTCCACCTGCGCTTCGTGCTGGTGCCCGGCCTGACCGACGCCCCGGACAACGTCGAGGGCGTGGCCCGCTTCGCCGGTTCGCTCGGCAACGTCTCCCGCGTCGACGTCCTCCCGTTCCACACGCTGGGGGAGAGCAAGTGGGAGGCCCTGGACATGAAGTTCTCCCTGCACGGCACGCCGTCCCCGACCCCGCAGCAGATCGAGACCGCCAAGGCGGCCTTCGCGGCGGAGGGGCTGCGGGCGGTTTGATCACCCGATCGGCACACCCGTAAAGGCGTCACAGGGGGACGAATCGGTACAGACCACTTAGCGTGGTGCTGTGTCCGAGCCCTCAGAAGCAGTCGCCGCTGCGCAGCCTCCCGCGGCCCCCCAGCCACCGCCGGCCGGGCGTTCCGTCACCGCACGGGCCACCCTGGCCGGCGTCGTCGTCTCCCTCCTGCTCGTGCTCGCCATCGTGCTCGGCAGCCGGCTCCTGCGGGACTTCGACTCGGCGCTGCTGCCGTACGCCGTCGCCACGGTCTTCCTGGCCTTCGGCGTCGCGTACCGCTACACCGTGTGGGTGTCCTCCCCGGGCGCGCGCAGGCTCTTCAAGAAGGGCTTCGGCAGCCTCTTCTCGGCGGCGAACTTCCGCAAGGCCCCAACCGCCCTGCCGAAGATGACCGCCACCTACCTCGGTTTCCAGAAGTTCCTCGGCGCCCGCTCGCACGCCCGCTGGGCCGCCCACCAGATGATCTTCTGGGGCTGCATCCTGGCCGCGCTGATCACCTTCCCGCTCACCTGGGGCTGGTTCACCTTCACCTCGGGCAGCGGTTCCGGACCCGGCTACGAGATGCGCGTCTGGGGCTTCAAGGTCCTCGGCTTCGACTCCCTGAACATCCTCGGCTGGTTGATGTTCCACGGCCTCGACGTCGCCGCGGTGCTGGTCATCCCCGGGGCCTCGTACTTCCTTTGGCGGCGCATGAAGGACCGGGGCGCCATCACCGGGCAGCGCTTCGCGTACGACCTGCTCCCGCTGATCATGCTGATCGTCATCTCCGTGACGGGCCTCCTCCTCACCTTCTCGTCGATCTTCCTGCACGGCGGCGGCTACGAGTTCCTGGCGATCCTGCACATGGTCTCGGTGGTCTTCACGCTCATCTACATCCCGTTCGGGAAGTTCTTCCACATCGTCCAGCGGCCCGCCGCGGTCGGCATGCAGCTCTTCAAGTACACGGCCCGCCAGGACGAACAGGTCTTCACCTGCAAGCGCTGCGGCGAGCCCGTCGACACCGCCCCGTACGTGGAGAACCTGCGCGGCACCATGCGCGACCTGAAGCTCGACTTCGACGGCTGGGTCGAATACTGCCCGCGCTGCAAGCGGGTACTGCGCGGCACCGCCTACCTCACCCACGTCAAGAAGGGCTTCAATTGACCGCCGCACCGCCGTCGCGCCCGCTGCCCGTCGACCCCTCCATCGCCCCGCCCGGCACCCGCAACTTCCGCGACGCGGGCGGCATCCCCGCCGACCAGTGGCACGCCGACCAGAACGGCGAGACCCTCGTGCCCACCCACTGCTGCTTCTGCGGCGTCCAGTGCGGCATGTACCTACGGGTGGACCGCGGCGGCAAGGTCTTCGGCGTCGAACCCCGCAACCACGACATCAACCGGATGCGGCTGTGCCCCAAGGGCATCAACGCCTATCAGCAGGTCAACCACCCCGACCGGCTGACCGCCCCGCTGCTGCGGCACTCCCGCGACGAGCCCTTCCGCGAGGCCTCCTGGGACGAGGCCCTCGACTTCACCGTCTCCGAGATCCGCCGGATCCAGAATCGCTACGGCAACGACGCCTTCGGCCTGCTCGGCGGCGCGAGCCTGTTCTCCGAGAAGACGTACCTCGTCGGCAAGTTCGCCCGGGTCGCGCTCAAGACCCGGCACGTCGACTACAACGGCCGGCTGTGCATGGTCAGCGCCGCCGGCGCCAACAAGCTCGCCTTCGGCATCGACCGGGCGGGCAACCCCTTCTCCGACATCCTCCTCACCGACTGCCTGCTGATCGCCGGGTCCAACGTCGGCGAGTGCTTCCCCGTCATGACGCAGTACCTGTGGGGAGCCCGGGACCGCGGCGCGACGCTGATCGTCGTCGACCCCCGCGAGACCGCGATCGCCCGCACCGCCGACATCCACGTCGCCCTCAAGCCCGGCACCGACTCGGCGTTCTTCAACTCCGTACTGCACGTCGTGATCAAGGAGGAGATGGACGACGAGTCCTTCGTCGGCGCCCACGCCACCGGCTGGGAGGAGGTCCGCGACAAGGTCGCCGAGTACCCGCCGGAGCGGGCCGCCGAGATCTGCGGGATCCCCGCCGACCAGATCGTGCAGGTCGCCCGTGCCTTCGGCCGGGCCGACAAGGCGATGGCCTGGCACGCCCGCGGCATCGAACACCACTCCCAGGGCGTCGAGAACTGCCTCTCCGTCATCAACCTCTGTGTCGCCACCGGCAACATCGGCAAGCCCGGCGCCGGCTACGGCACCATCACCGGCCAGGGCAACGGCCAGGGCGGCCGCGAGCACGGCCAGAAGTCCGACCTCCTGCCCGGCGGCCGCTCGATCATGAACGAGGAGCACCGACGGCAGATCTGCGCGATCTGGGGCATCGAGGAATCCGAACTCCCGCCCGCCGGCACCTCCATGATGGAAATGGTCTGGCAGATGCAGCGCCGCGAGATCCGCGGCCTGATCGGCATCTGCAACAACCCCTTCGTGTCCCTGCCCAACTACGCGGTGGTCAAGGACGGCTACGACGCCACCGAGTTCCACGCCCAATTCGACTTCTTCCTCTCCGAGACCGCGGCCAACGCGCACGTCGTCTTCCCCGTCACCACCTGGGCCGAGGACGAGGGCGTGATGGCCAACGCCGAGGCCCGGGTGGTCAAGCACAACAAGGCCCAGGAACCGCCCGCCGGCGTGCGCACCGACACCTGGGTGATCTGCGAGCTCGCCAGACGGCTGGGCGCCGGCGCCAAGTTCGACTTCCCCGGCTCCCGCGAGGTGTTCGAGGAGCTCCGCATCGCCTCCGCCGGCACCGTCAACGACTACTACGGCATCACCTACGACCGTCTCGACGAGACCGGCGGCATCGCCTGGCCCTGCCCCACCACCGACCACCCGGGCACCCCCCGGCTGTTCGAGGACGGCCGGACCTACCACCCCGACGCCAAGATCCACATGCAGGTCGTCGAATGGCACCCGCCCATGGACCCCTACACCTCGGAATACCCCCTCTCCCTCACCACCGGTCGCACCGTCGCGCACTTCCTCTCCGGGAACCAGACCCGGCGCCTGGGCGCCCTCGTCGAGCAGACCCCCCGCCCCTGGGTGGAGGTCCACCCCTCGCACGGCTTCCGCAACGGCGACCCGGTACGCGTCGTCACCCGCCGGGGCAGCGAGGTGTTCCCCGCCCTGGTCACCGAGGCCATCCGCCCCGACACGGTCTTCATCCCCTACCACTGGCCGGTGCCGACCGCCGCGAACGCCCTGACCATCGACGCCCTCGACCCCCGCTCGAAGATCCCCGAGTACAAGGTCTGCGCCGCCCGGATCGAGCCGGCCGAACGGGTCGACGAGGTGCCGGCCCCGCCCACCGCGCCCGGCCGAGAGGCCTACCCGGAAGCACAGGTCTCCCGAGCCGACCCGTTGCCCCCCACGTCCCCGCAGGGGCGCGGCACGGCAGAGAGGGGCTGAGCCCCCATGATGGGCAAAACGATCTTCATCGACCCGGGGCGCTGCATCGGCTGCCAGGCCTGTGTCTCCGCCTGCCGCGAATGCGACTCGCACCGCGGCAAGTCGATGATCCACCTCGACTACACCGAACCCGGCCGGTCCGTCGCCTCCCTTCCCACCGTCTGCATGCACTGCGAGGACCCGGTCGCCCCCTGTGCCGAGGTCTGCCCCGCCGACGCGATCCTGGTGACCGCCGACGGTGTGGTGCAGCAGGCCGACACCACCCGCTGCATCGGCTGCGCCAACTGCGTCAACGCCTGCCCCTTCGGCGTCCCGAAGATCGACCTCCAGGCGAAGCTCCAGATGAAGTGCAACCTCTGCTACGACCGCACCGCCTACGGCCTGGCCCCGATGTGCGCCACCGTCTGCCCCACCGGCGCCCTCTTCTACGGAACGCTCGAAGAGCTCCAGGCGGAACGCCCCGGTGTCCAGGTCGCCGACTCCTTCGCCTTCGGCGACGTCGTGGTCAGCACCGGCGTGGCGATGGTCGTCCCCGCCGACAAGGTCCAGTGGCCGGTGCCGGGCGGGCTGCCCGTCGTGGAAGTGAACGGAGTGGACGTCCGATGAGCGTCACCGAAACGCCTGCCCCGCCGCCCGCCGGCGAGCCCGATCCCGGTGGCGACAACGGCGACGCCGCCCAGGCGCACCTGCGCGACCGGATCAGCGCCGACTCGCTCACCACCCGCCGCGACTACCTGCGGATCGTCGCCACCGTCTCCGGCGGCCTCGCCGTCGGCGGCATCGGCGTGGCCGCCGGCATCCTCCACCGGCACGGCGACAGCGAGACGGCCCCCCAGGCCAAGAAGGTCACCGAACGGCTGGCGCCCGGCGAATCCGTGGCCTTCCGGTTCCCCGGGGACGAGGACCGGGCCTTGGCGGTCCGCCTCCAGGACGGCACCCTCGTCGGCTACTCGGCGGTCTGCACCCATCTCGCCTGCGCCGTGCTGTGGCGCGAGGACCGCGGCAGCGAGGGCGAGCTGTACTGCCCCTGCCACGAGGGCGTCTTCGACGCCCGCACCGGAGAGGTCACCGCGGGCCCGCCACCGCGCCCGCTCCCCAGGATCTTCCTGACCGAGGAGGCCGACGGCAGCGTCTGGGCCGTCGCGACCGCCCGGTCCGGCGAGCAGGGCAGGGACGCCCTGTGCCGGCAGTTCGGCGATTCCCGCCCCGAGATGGCCGCCCAGCTCGGCTGCCCCGGTGCGGACGGTGCCATCGAAAGCAGGCGGACATGAGCGACAACCCACTGCCGCCCCGGCCCGACTACCGGCCCGGCAGCGCCCAGCCCCAGCTCAACAAGCCCGTACGCGAGCGCTATCCGCAGATCCGCGCGACGAGCGGCTACGGCGACCCGCGGATCCGGCACACCGGCCCCGGCCCCGGCGCCGGCAGCGAACAGGAGCCGGAGCGCTCCTCGAAGCTGTCCGCCCGTCTGGCCCTCGCCCTCACCGTCGTCGTCGGGCAGCTATGGGCGCTGACGGTGACCGTCAACGAGTGGATGAAGGGCAACACCGGCACGGCCTGGTGGGGGGCGGGATTCCTGGTCCTGTCCTTCCTGGTCGTGCTCGGACTGTGGCTCCTCGACCCGAAGGACCGATGACCATGTCCATACCCACCCCCAGCCCGGGCCCCACGACCAGGACACCCCGGTCGCACCGGGCGGAGACCTATCGCCCCGGCTCCACGATCGGCGACTGGCGGCCCGAGGACGACGCCTTCTGGCAGTCCACCGGGCACCGGGTCGCCCAGCGCAACCTGTGGATCTCGATCCCCGCGCTGATGCTCGGCTTCGTGGTCTGGCAGGTCTGGTCGGTGACCGTGGTCAAGCTCGGCGACGTCGGCTTCGGCTTCTCCAAGTCGCAGCTGTTCTGGCTGACCGCGATCCCCGGCATCACCGGCGGCACCTTCCGGATCCTGTACACCTTCATCGGACCGATCTTCGGCGAGCGGAAGTTCACCGCCTTCAGCACGCTCGTGCTCGTCGTGCCGATGCTGTGGCTGGGCTTCGCGCTCCAGGACACCGACACCCCCTACTGGGAGATGATGCTCATCGCGGCCGTCTGCGGCATCGGCGGCGCCAACTTCGCGTCCTCGATGGCGAACATCGGTTTCTTCTTCCCCAAGCGGGAGAAGGGCAGCGCCAACGGCCTCAACGGCGGCCTCGGCAACCTGGGCGTCAGTGTGGTGCAGCTGGTCGCGCCGCTGGTCGTCACCGCCGCCGTGCTGGGCGCACCTGCGGGCGGCCCGCAGCGCGACGCCAAGGAGAACACCGACATCTGGTTGCAGAACGGCGCCTTCCTGTGGGTGCCGCTGCTCGTGATCACGGCGCTGCTGGCCTGGTTCCTGATGAACGACCTGCAGGTGGCCGCCGCCCCCTTCAGTCAGCAGAAGATCATCTTCCGGCGCAAGCACAACTGGCTGATGACCTGGCTGTACGTCGGCACCTTCGGGTCCTTCATCGGCTTCGCCGCCGGCCTGCCCCTGCTGATCAAGGACAACTTCGAGTCCCAGGGCTACCAAGCCACGACCTACGCCTGGATCGGCCCCTTCGTGGGTGCCCTCATGCGCTGGGCGGGCGGCTGGTTCTCGGACAAGATCGGCGGCGCCAGGGTCACGATGCTGTCCTTCGTCGGCATGGCGGCCTCGCTGGTCGTCGTGATCTTCGCGCTGCCGTCCGGCTCCGACCAGGGCAGCTTCTGGACCTTCTTCGCCGGCTTCCTGGCCGCCTTCTTCTTCTCGGGCCTGGGCAACGGCTCGACCTTCCGCCAGATCCCCGTCATCTTCCGCGACCAGCACGCCCGGGCCGTCGCGGGCAACGGCCCCGAAGCCGAGGCCGCGGCGCTGAAGCAGTCCGAGATGGAGGCGGGCGCCGTCACGGGCTTCTCCTCCGCCATCGCCGCGTACGGCTTCTTCTTCATCCCCGCCATGTTCGCGAACCTCAAGGTCACGACGGCCCTGTGGATGTTCATCGGGTTCTACGCGACCTGCCTGGCGGTGTGCTGGTGGTTCTACGCCCGCAAGGGCGCCGAGGCTCCCAGCTGAGCCCGCCGCCTCCCCGCCGTACCCTGGAGTCATGAGCACCGCCCCCACCCCCGGCCCGCACCCGTCGAAGCCCGGCTCCCGGCCGAAGCCCGCGCTGGTCTTCGACGACCCGCTGGACCAACAGTCCTCGGACGACACGGACCGGGGATGGGGCGAGCGCCCGCCCGCGGCGAGCAGCGACAGCGCCGCCGACCTCGCGCGCTTCCTCGACGAGAAGCCCCCCCACCACCTCTGAAACCTGCGGGTCAGCCCAGCCCGGGCCCGCGGTCCTGGTCGCCTCCGGCCGAGCGCTGCGCCACCAGGGCGTCGCGGATCTCCTTGAGGACCTCCAGCTCGGTGATCTCCATGGTCTCCTGCACGCCCTCCTTGGCCTTCCGGCGGGCTTCCTGCCTGGCCAGGTACTTCGACATCGGCAGGACCATCAGGAAGTAGACGACGGCCGCGGTGATCAGGAACGTGAGCGCGGCATTGAGCACCGTGCCCCACAGCAGCTCGACACCGACCGTGCTTCCGGTCTTCGCGTCCACGAAGCACGGTCCCTTGAGGCACGAGGAATAGGCGTCCAGGCTCTGGGTGCCCATCGCGCCGACCAGCGGGCTGATGAGGCCCTTCACCACCGAGTTCACGATGTTCGTGAACGCGGCGCCGATGACCACGGCCACCGCCAGGTCCACCACGTTGCCGCGCATCAGGAAGGCTTTGAAGCCTGCCAGGACGCTCACCTTCTTCTTCTCGCTCACCACTGAGCCTCTCTACGCATGTGCCGTCTTCACCGGACGTGGAACCAACGGTTCCGAAAGCTACGGCAGTCGAGTGCCGCACTGTCCAATCGGGGCACGCGTTCAGATGACTTGACCGCTCATGGGTGCGAATCAGCACAGTGTCACCGCCAGTCGGGACACCGAGCCCGCGCCCACCAGCTCCCGGGCGGTCCCCCTCGGGACGGACAGCACCACCAGAGCCCCGGCCTCCGCCGTGCCGGGCTCCGGGGGCGGTACCTCGAGCACCCGGGCCGCCGCGGCGACCAGGCGGGTGCGCCCCGCCTCCGCGCCCGGGTGGCCGGGGCCGCCGGCGGCCACCACGTCGACCCGGTCCCCGGCGCGCAGCAGCCGCACCGTCGCCGCGTCCGCGATGCGCACCGGCGCCGATACGAGCCGCACGGCGGCCGGGCGCGGCGATGCCGGTGCGGGGGGTGGTTCGCTGCGGGAGGCCTGCGCCTCGGGGCCCGATACGGCCAGCGCCGCCGCGGCCACCGCGAGCCCGGCGGCCGTCATGCGCCGCTTGCGCCGCACGGCCCTGCGGAGCCGGTCGCCGCCGCGGCCCACGCGGAGCGGGGCGAAGGGCGGGACGCCGCGGGGTGGGGGACACGTGGCGGGGGAGCCGTGCGGGGGGATTCGGTAAGCCGGGGTGTCGGACATGGTGACCACCGCCCATCGTGAGGGACTTCGGGGTCCGGGCCGTCTGCCCGGACGTCCCTCACGATCCACGACCGTGGCGGGTCCCGCTGGGGGCTGTGGACGGTCCCCAGCCTGTGGATACCTCCGTCACCCGTGTCGGTGACGGGCCGTGTCCGTTGCCCGGCGGAGCCGAGGGCAACCCGGCTCCGCCGGGCACCGGGCTCCGCCCGGACCCGCGCCTCAAACGCCGGCGAGGCTGGGGGTTGCCTGCCAGGGCCGAGCCGGGCCGCGACAAGGCTGGGGGTTGCCCGTCGAGGCCGAGCCGGGCCGCGACAAGCCGGGGGTTGCCTGCCAGGGCCGAGCCGGGCCGCGACAAGGCTGGGGGTTGCCCGTCGAGGCCGAGCCGGGCCGCGACAAGCCGGGGGTTGCCCGCCGAGGCCGCGCCGCGGCTGAGCCGCGGCGCGCCAAGGCTCGCCGAAGCCGGGCTACGGCTGAGCCGCGGCGCGCCAAGGCTCGCCGAAGCCGGGCTACGGCAGTTCGATGCCCAGGTCCCAGCCGTCGTGGGCGTGGGTGCACAGGCAGTCCCGGGACTCGGTCGCCGGCAGTGCGGCCACCGCGTCGAAGAGGACCTCGCGCAGCCGGCCCACGTTCTCGCCGAACACCTTGAGGACCTCGGTGTGCGAGACGCCCTCACCGGTCTCGGCGCCCGCGTCCAGGTCCGTCACCAGTGCCATGGACGTGTAGCAGAGCCCCAGCTCGCGGGCGAGCACGGCCTCCGGGTGTCCGGTCATGCCGACCACCGACCAGCCCATCGCCGCGTGCCACTGCGATTCGGCGCGGGTGGAGAAGCGGGGCCCCTCGACGACGACCATCGTGCCCCCGTCCACCGGCTCCCAGCCGCGCCCGCGCGCCGCGCCCATGGCGGCGGCCCGCCCGACCGGGCAGTACGGGTCGGCGAAGGTGGTGTGCACGACGTTCGGCACCGTGCCGTCGGGGAGCGGCTCCCCGTCGAAGAAGGTCTGCGCGCGGCTCTTCGTACGGTCGACCAGCTGGTCCGGTACGAGCAGCGTGCCCGGGCCGTACTCGGCGCGCAGGCCGCCGACCGCGCACGGGCCCAGGACCTGTCGGACGCCGACCGAGCGCAGTGCCCACAGGTTGGCGCGGTAGTTGATCTTGTGGGGCGGAACCTTGTGGCTGCGTCCGTGGCGGGGCAGGAAGGCGATCCGCCGGCCGGCCAGCTCGCCTATGAACAGCGAGTCGCTGGGGGCGCCGTACGGGGTCTCCACCCGCACCTCGGTGACGTCCTCCAGGAAGGAGTAGAAGCCCGAACCGCCGATGACACCGATCTCTGCGTTGACCATGACTGCCAGCCTAACCGGCGGCTCCGGGCACGCCGAAGGCCCCGCTGCCGAAGTCGGCTGCGGGGCCTCGTGCGATGCGTGGTGCCGCGCGCGGACGCGCGGCGGGCACCCGGTCGGGCGCGGCCCGGTCAGGCAGCGGGGGTGCTGCTGCTCGAAGCCGGGGCGGCCGGAGCCGGGGTGGAAGCGGCCGTCGACGTGGTCGAGGCGGGCTTCGACGCCGGAGTGCTGCTGGACGACGCGCCGCGGCTGTCGTTCCGGTAGAAGCCGGAACCCTTGAAGACGATGCCGACCGCGGAGAACACCTTCTTCAGGCGTCCCTTGCAGTTCGGGCACTCGGTCAGGGCGTCATCGGTGAACTTCTGCACGGCCTCGAGGCCTTCGCCGCACTCGGTGCACTGGTACTGGTAGGTCGGCACGAATTTCCTCCTGGCACTCTGGCTCTATGAGTGCTAACGACGCTTCATGGTGACGCATTCCGCCGGATCAGTCCACCGTCACCGGCACGCGGTGACCCATCCCACGCTCGCCGGCCTGCTTCGGACCACGTCCGGCGGGCCGGTTCGGGCCGCGTCCGGCCGGGCTCTGAGCGGCCCGTGAGGCCTGTCCTGCCTGGGCCTTCCGCCCGCCCTGCGGGGCGTGCTGGCCGGCCGCCGCGTCACGCGACGCGGTCTGCGGCTCCTGCGGCTCACGAGGCTCCTGCGAGTCCTGGAGGTCCTGAGAGTCCTGGAAGGCCTTCGAGCCCTCGGCGTCCTGCGGGTCCTGAGAGGAGCCGACGACCCGGCTCGGGGCCGCGGGGGCCAGTCGCGAGCGCAGCGCCACGACCGTGGCCAGCGCCAGCACCGTGGCGGCCAGCGGCACCAGGAAGCCCGCGTGCGAGCCGTGGGCGTCCGTCAGGCGGCCCGCGGTGGTGACGGCGGCGGCCTGTCCGAAGGCGACGGCGCCGGTCAGCCAGGTGAAGGCCTCGGTGCGCGAGGCGGCCGGAACCAGCCGCTCCACCATCGTGTAACCGGTGATCAGCGCCGGGGCGATGCACAGGCCGACGACCAGGCCCAGCGCGCCCAGCAGCAGCGTGGAGTGCACGGCCCACAGCACGGACGCGGCGGCGGTCAGGCCGGCGTACCCGAGGATCAGGCGGCGGCGCGGGCCGATCTTCCAGGCGATGGCACCGCAGGCGATGCCCGCGATCATGTTGCCCGCGGCGAAGACGCCGTACAGCAGGCCGTTGGCGCCCGGGTTGCCGATCTCCTCGGAGAAGGCGGCCAGCGACACCTGCATGCCGCCGAAGACGGCGCCGATGCCCAGGAAGGCGACGATCAGGACGCGCACGCCCGGCACGGACAGCGCCGAGGTGTGCTTCTGGCCGGCCAGGGCCGTGCGGCCGACGGGCTTGGGCTGCGTGCCGCGCTGCGCGGCGAACAGCAGGCCGCCGAGCAGGGTCAGCGTGGCCTCGGTGATCAGGCCGGCCGCCGGGTGGATCTGGGTGCACAGGAAGGTCGCGAGCACCGGACCGACGACGAACGTGAACTCGTCGGTGACGGACTCGAACGCCGCGGCCGTGGGCAGCAGCGGCGCGCGCTCGCCCTGCAGGCGGGCGGCCCAGCGGGCCCGGACCATCGGTCCGACCTGCGGAACCGAGGCACCGGCCGGGACGGCGGCCAGCGCCAGGGCCCACAGCGGCGCGCCCAGCAGGGCGAGCGCGGTGAGCGTGCTGACGGCGGCGGTGTGGGTCAGGACGACCGGCACCAGCACGGCGCTCTGGCCGAAGCGGTCGGCGAGCTTGCCCATCTGGGGGGCGAAGACGGCCATGGAGACGCCGGTGACGGCGGCGATGACGCCGGCGCTGCCGAAGGAGCCGGTGGTGTGCTGGACCAGCAGCACGATGCCGATGGTCAGCATGGCGAACGGCTGCCGGGCGGCGAACCCCGGGAGAAGGAAGCTGAGCGCGCCGGGTGTGCGAAGAAGCTGCCCGTAGCCCGCTCGGGACTTGTCGGTCGTGACCGCGGATGCCACGGCCTGGCCTTTCTGCCGCCTGGTAGAGCTCCCGTCTGCGGACGGTGCGGGCCTTGTGGGCCGCACCCGTACTACGGAGCCCCGAGAGCTGTCCTCATGCGCCGAACCGAGTGATACCTGGGCACCCACTGCGGGAGGGGGCCACGGCCGCCGAGCGGTCGCGCCAGCTCTGCGTCAGACAGAGTTGGTCGATTGGTGTGCCTTCATGGTACAGGGAAAGGTGCGAGGTGCACCTGTGATTACAGCGACAGGGGCTGTCTTCACCTGCGTTTAACGAGCCGTTCGTCGACCGGGGCCTCTAGGGCCCGGGCCGCCCGAACTCCTCCCGGTGTGCCCTGTTTCCCCGGTGCCCAGCCATCCGGCGAGCTTTCCGCCCCGCGCCACGGCCCGCAGCCGGGACTCGGCCGCGTCCCGCACCGGGTCGGTGGCCACCACCAGCAGGTCGTCGCCGCGCCGCAGCACGGTCGAGGGCAGCGGTACGAAGCTCTCCTCGTCCCGTACGACCAGGGTGACGGAGGCTCCCGGCGGCAGCCGCAGCTCGCTGACCTCGACGCCGTGCATCCGGGAGCCGGCCGGGATGGAGAAGGAGAGGAGGTGGCCGCGGAGCTTCTCCAGCGGCGCCGACTCGATCCCGAGGTCGGTGGGGCTGCGGTCGCTGTCGCCGAGCCGCAGGGTGCGGGCGAGCCACGGCAGGGTCGGCCCCTGGACCAGGGTGTAGACGACCACGAGCACGAAGACGATGTTGAAGACCCGGTCGCTGCCCTCGATCCCGGAGACCATCGGGATCGTGGCCAGGATGATCGGTACGGCGCCGCGCAGGCCCGCCCACGACATCAGGGCCTTCTCCCGCCAGGGCAGCCGGAACGGCAGCAGGCTGATGAAGACCTCCAGCGGCCGCGCGACCATCGTCAGCACCAGGCCGACGAGCACCGCGGGCCAGAAGTCGTTGACCAGCTCGTGCGGGGTGACCAGCAGGCCGAGGAGGACGAACATGCCGATCTGGGCGATCCAGCCGAGCCCGTCCGCGAAGCCGCGGGTGGCCGGCCAGTGCGGCAGCTTCGCGTTCCCCAGCACCATCGCGGCGAGGTAGACGGCGAGGAAGCCGGAGCCGTGCGCCATGGCGCCGGCCGCGTACGCGACGACGGCGATGGCCATGACGGCGATCGGGTAGAGGCCGGAGGCGGGCAGTGCCACGTGCCGCAGTCCGTACGCGCCGAGCCAGCCCACGGCGAGCCCGATGGCCACGCCGATCGCCAGCTCCAGTGCGATCTTGCCCAGGAGCACGTACCACGCGTCGACCGGTCCGACCGTGGCGAACGCCACGACGAGGATCACGACCGGCGCGTCGTTGAAGCCGGACTCGGCCTCCAGGACGCCGGTCACCCGGGTCGGCAGCGGCACCTTGCGCAGCACGGAGAAGACCGCGGCCGCGTCGGTCGAGGAGACGACGGCGCCGATCAGGAGGGCCTGGCGCCATTCGAGCCCGACCAGGTAGTGGGCGCCCGCGGCGGTCACGCCGACGCTGATCGCGACGCCCACGAGCGAGAGCATGATCGCCGCGGGAAGAGCCGGTCTGATCTCTTTCCACTTCGTGCCCAGGCCGCCCTCGGCGAGGATCACGACCAGCGCCGCATAGCCGATGACCTGCGTGAGCTCGGCATTGTCGAAGACGACGTTGCCTATGCCGTCCTGCCCGATCGCGACGCCGATGCCCAGGTAGACGAGCAGGCTGGGGAGGCCGCTGCGGGACGAGATGCGTACCGCGGCGACTGCGATGAGCAGCACGAGCGAGCAGATCAGCAGGAGCTCGTTGAGCTGGTGGACAGTCAGCGGGCGGCCCTTTCCCTCGAAGTGGTCTGCCTGTGCCGGAACGATTCCGCAATACGGGTCGCGAACGACCCGCGGGGGCGAGGGCCCGGCGGCGAGTACTTCGTTACCTTACCTAATCTTTGACGATTTCTTGACTCCTTTGCCACATTGTGAAACGCCAGTTCGAAGAAGTCCCTGACACCGCGTCCGAACGGGGTGGACGCTGCGCCTATGGTTGCTCCCAGCACTCCAGGACCACCCTGCCCCCTCGAAGGACAGCGATGCCCGCGAACGAATCCGCCCCTTCCGTCAAGAAGAAGGGACGACGCGCCCGTCTGATCGTCCTTGTGCTGGTGCTGGCGGTCGTCGCCGGCGTCGGCTACGGGGCGTACTGGAGCGTCAGCGCCGTGCGCGCCTCCTTCCCACAGACCACGGGCACGATTCGGCTCCAGGGCCTGTCCGGCACCGTCGAGGTCAAGCGCGACGCGAACGGCATCCCGCAGATCTACGCCGACAACGACCAGGACCTCTTCCGGGCCCAGGGCTACGTCCAGGCGCAGGACCGCTTCTGGGAGATGGACGTACGCCGTCACATGACCTCCGGTCGCCTGTCGGAGATGTTCGGCAGCGGCCAGGTCGAGACCGACGCCTTCCTGCGGACCCTCGGCTGGCGCCGGGTGGCGCAGGCGGAGTACGACTCCAAGCTCTCCCCGGAGACGAAGAAGTACCTCCAGGCGTACGCCGATGGAGTCAACGCCTACCTCGACGGCAAGTCCGGCAAGGACCTGTCCGTCGAGCACGCGGCCCTCAAGCTCAGCGACGACTACAAGGTCGAGCCCTGGAGCCCGGTGGACTCGGTGGCCTGGCTCAAGGCCATGGCCTGGGACCTGCGCGGCAACATGCAGGACGAGATCGACCGCTCGCTGATGACCAGCCGCCTCTCCAAGAAGCAGATCGACGAGCTCTACCCCCCGTACCCCTTCGACCGGAACCGTCCGATCGTCGAGGGCGGCTCGGTCGACTCCGCCACCGGGAAGTACGACCCGAAGGGCGCCGGCTCCGGCAGCTCCGACGGCTCGGGCCGCTCCTCCGACGGCAGCGGCAACAGCGGCGGCGGCTTCAACGGCATCAGCGCCCAGGGCGGCGTCGGCCGCGGTCTGCAGACCGGGCTCACCGCCCTGTCCGAGACCCTCGACCAGGTCCCCGCGCTGCTCGGCCCCAACGGCAGCGGCATCGGCTCGAACTCCTGGGTCGTCTCCGGTGCGTACACGACCACCGGCAAGCCGCTGCTGGCGAACGACCCGCACCTGGCCCCGCAGCTGCCCTCGGTCTGGTACCAGATGGGCCTGCACTGCCGCAGCGTCTCCTCGCAGTGCCAGTACGACGTCTCCGGCTTCACCTTCTCCGGCATGCCCGGTGTGATCATCGGACACAATCAGGACATCTCCTGGGGCATGACCAACAACGGCGCCGACGTCACCGACCTCTACCTGGAGCAGGTGACCCCGGAGGGCTACCGCTACGACGGCAAGGTCCTCCCCTTCACCACCCGTGACGAGGTCATCAAGGTCGCCGGCGGCGACGACAAGAAGATCACCGTCCGGACCACCAACAACGGCCCGCTGGTCTCCGACCGCAGCGACGAGCTCGGCACCGTCGGCACCCGCGCCCCCGTCGCCAGCTCCGCTCCCGACCGCGGCGCCGGCTACGCGGTGGCACTGCGCTGGACCGCGCTGGACCCCGGCAAGTCCATGGACGCCGTCTTCCGGATCAACCGCGCCAAGGACTGGACGTCCTTCCGCGCCGCGGCCCGCGACTTCGAGGTCCCCTCGCAGAACCTGATCTACGCCGACGGCAAGGGCGCGCAGGGCAACATCGGCTACCAGATGCCCGGCCGGATCCCGCTGCGCGGCGCCGGCGACGGCCGCATGCCCGCCCCCGGCTGGGACTCGAAGTACGCCTGGAAGTCCGCGAAGGACGCCCCGGAATCCGACACCGACTCCGCCACCGGCTCGGACGCGACCTCGGCCGAGGGCGCGGACAAGGGGTGGATCCCGCAGGACGAGCTGCCGTGGGAGTACAACCCCAAGCGCGGCTTCATCGTCACCGCCAACCAGGCCGCGGTGCAGAGCGGCACGGACAAGTACCCGTACACGCTGACCACGGACTGGGGCTACGGCGCCCGCAGCCAGCGGATCAACGACCTCATCGAGGCGAAGATCAAGGACAGCGGCAAGATCTCCACCGACGACATGCGCACCATGCAGATGGACAACAGCAGCGAGATCGCCACGCTGCTCGCGCCCGTCCTGGCGAAGCTGCCGATCTCCGACCCGGACGTCCGCGAGGCGCAGAAGCTGCTGGAGGGCTGGAACTACACCCAGGAGCCGGACTCCGCGGCCGCCGCGTACTTCAACGCCGTCTGGCGCAACATCCTCAAGCTGGCCTTCGGCGACAAGCTGCCCAAGGAGCTGCGGGTCGAGGGCGACTGCCTGAACGTGCGCCCGGTGGGCAGCAGCGGTCCGGCCGACGACCTGGCCGAGATGGTCCGCGAGTGCGGCGAGCGCAGCGCGGACTCGGCGCAGCCGGACGGCGGCGACCGCTGGTTCGAGGTGGTCCGTAAGCTCATGAAGGACGAGAAGTCCAGCTGGTGGAAGTCGCCGGGCAGCCGCCTCGACAAGGCCACCGAGACCCGCGACGAGCTGTTCGCCCGGGCCATGGAGGACGCCCGCTGGGAGCTCACCGCCAAGCTCGGCAAGGACACCGGCGCCTGGTCGTGGGGCCGCCTGCACCGGCTGACCCTGCGCAACCAGACGATCGGCACCGAGGGCCCCGGCTTCATGCAGTGGCTCCTCAACCGCGGCCCGTGGAACCTGGGCGGCGGCGAGGCCACGGTCAACGCAACCGGCTGGAACGCGGCCTCGGGCTACGCCGTCACCTGGGTCCCGTCGATGCGGATGGTCGTCAACCTGAAGGACCTCGACAAGTCCCGCTGGATCAACCTGACCGGCGCCTCCGGGCACGCGTACAGCTCGCACTACACGGACCAGACCGAGCTGTGGGCCAAGGGCGAGCTGCTCGACTGGGCCTTCGGCAAGGAAGCCGTGGACAAGGCGACGGTGGACACGCTGACGCTGAAGCCGTAGGCGAGGCGAGCCTCGCCCGGGGGACCCCGGGCGAGGCTGAATGGTGTCCGACGTCCGGATCAGGTGCCGAAGCGGCGGACGCCCGTCGGGGTCACCACGGCCTGGACGGGGTGGTCGTGCGGTTCCGCCGGGACGTGCTCGACGACCTCGGTCGCGTACAGCAGCACGACGAGCGCCGGGTGCGCGCCCGCCCGTTGCAGCCGGGCCAGCACCCGGTCGTACGAGCCGCCGCCGCGGCCCAGCCGCATCCCGCGCCCGTCCACCGCGAGCCCGGGCAGCAGCACGGTGTCGGCGCCGGTGACGGCGTCCGGCCCGAGCCGCGGTCCGGCCGGTTCGAGCAACTGCATCTTCCCGGCGTGGGCGACCGGGGCGAGGCTCGCGGGACCTTCGTACACGGCCCAGTCCAGGTCGTTGTCGGGGAGCAGGACGGGGAGCAGGACCCGGGTGCCGCGGCCGCGCAGCACGTCCAGCAGGGCGAGCGTGCCGGGTTCGGTGCCGACCGGGACGTAGGCCGCCACGGTGTCGGCGGCGGAGAGTTCGGGCAGGCTCAGGGCCCGCTCGGCCAGGGCGTCGGCCGCGGCCGCCACGGCCTCGGCGGACAAGGCGCGGCGCGCGGCGAGCAGTTCGCGCCGCAGGTCCGCCTTGGCGGAACGGTTCTCTATCACAGCTGACTCACAAACCCTTCTAAATCAGCTTCTATTTACCGGAATCTAACCTTCTGCCCATACGCAACGGCTATCGTGCCGCCATGACGATGTCGCACCAAGTGATCACCAAGGCTGTCATCCCGGCGGCCGGACTCGGTACCCGGTTCCTGCCGGCCACCAAGGCCACCCCCAAGGAAATGCTGCCTGTCGTGGACAAGCCGGCGATCCAGTACGTCGTGGAGGAAGCGGTCTCCGCGGGCCTGACCGATGTCCTCATGATCACTGGACGTAACAAGCGGCCGCTCGAAGACCACTTCGACCGCAACTACGAGCTGGAATCCGCGCTCGCGGCCAAGGGTGACGACGACCGCCTGAAGCGGGTCCAGGAGTCCAGCGACCTGGCCACCATGCACTACGTCCGCCAGGGCGACCCGCGCGGCCTGGGCCACGCCGTCCTGTGCGCCGCCCCGCACGTCGGCCGCGAGCCCTTCGCCGTCCTGCTCGGCGACGACCTGATCGACCCGCGCGACCCGCTGCTCTCGCGGATGGTGGAGATCCAGGCGGAGACCGGCGGCAGCGTCGTCGCCCTCATGGAGGTCGATCCGGCCCAGGTGCACCTCTACGGCTGTGCGGCCGTCGCACCCACCGACGAGGACGGTGTCGTACGAGTCACCGGACTCGTCGAGAAGCCCGACCCGTCGGAAGCTCCCAGCAATTACGCGGTCATCGGACGGTATGTCCTGAACCCCGCCGTGTTCGACATACTGCGTGAGACCGAGCCGGGCCGCGGTGGGGAGATCCAGCTCACCGACGCCCTGCAGAAGCTTGCCGAGGACGAGTCCGTCGGCGGTCCGGTGCACGGCGTGGTCTTCACGGGCCGCCGCTATGACACCGGCGACCGCGGCGACTACCTGCGGGCCATCGTCAGACTCGCGTGCGAACGTGAGGACCTGGGCCCCGAGTTCCGGACCTGGCTTCGCAGTTACGTCACCGAGGAGATGTAGCACCTTGAGCAGCACCGCACCGCAGGACACCGGCCACCAGCGCCTCTGGTCGGTGGACGAGCACCTGGCCGACATCCTCGCCGCGGTCCGCCCGCTGGAGCCGATCGAGCTGCAACTGCTCGACGCCCAGGGCTGTGTCCTCGTCGAGGACGTCACCGTGCCCGTCGCCCTGCCGCCCTTCGACAACAGCTCGATGGACGGGTACGCCGTCCGGGTGGCGGACGTCCAGGGGGCGAGCGAGGAGTTCCCCGCGGTGCTGACGGTGATCGGGGACGTCGCGGCGGGCAGCGGGGACCTGCCCACCGTCGGACCCGGCCAGGCCGCCCGCATCATGACCGGCGCCCCACTGCCGCCGGGCGCCGAGGCCGTCGTCCCCGTCGAGTGGACCGACGGCGGCGCCGGTGCGGGCGCCGCCGCAGGCATGACCCCGGCGAGCGAAGCCCCCGAGGGCGCCGGGGGAGAGGTCCGCGTGCACCGCGCCGCCGAGGCCCGCGCCCACGTCCGGGCCCGCGGCTCCGACGTCCAGGCCGGCGACCTCGCCCTGGCCGCCGGCACGGTGCTCGGCCCGCCCCAGATCGCCCTGCTCGCGGCGATCGGCCGCGGCACCGTCCGGGTCCGGCCGCGCCCCCGGGTGGTCGTCATGTCCACCGGCAGCGAGCTCGTCCAGCCCGGCGAGGCCCTGATCGAGGGCACGATCTACGACTCGAACAGCTTCGCGCTGGCCGCCGCCGCGCGGGACGCGGGCGCCATCGCCTACCGGGTCGGCGCCGTCGCCGACGACGCGGAGACCCTGCGGGCCGCCATCGAGGACCAGCTGATCCGCGCCGACCTCCTCGTCACCACCGGCGGCGTCAGCGTCGGCGCGTACGACGTGGTCAAGGAGGCGCTGTCCGCCGTCGGCGACGAGGACGAGGCCGGCAGCGGCGTCGACTTCCGCAAGCTCGCCATGCAGCCCGGCAAGCCCCAGGGCTTCGGCTCCATCGGCCCCGACCACACCCCGCTGCTGGCGCTGCCCGGCAACCCGGTCTCCTCGTACGTCTCCTTCGAGCTGTTCGTACGGCCCGCCATCCGCGCCCTGATGGGCCTGCCGGACCTGCACCGGCCGGTGGTCCGCGCGGTCCTGGAGGCCGACAAGGCGCTCGGCTCCCCGGTCGCCCGCCGGCAGTTCCTGCGCGGCGCGTACGACGCGGAGAACGGCACCGTGAGCACCGTCGGCGGTTCCGGCTCGCACCTGATCGCCGCCCTCGCGCACGCGGACTCGCTGATCGTGGTGCCGGAGGACGTCACTTCCGTGGAACCGGGCGCAGAGCTGGAAGTGGTCCTGCTCGGCTGAACCCGCGCGGGTGCGGGTAGCGTGTTGGACCACACAGGCCTCGCGCGAACGTCTGCGGGCCCGGACCGGGAGCGGCACGCACACATGACAGCGTTTTCCCTGGGGGAAACCCCCGGAACCCCTGAGCAGAGCAGGCTGACGCACATCGACGAGGCCGGCGCGGCCCGGATGGTCGACGTCTCCGAGAAGGCCGTCACCACCCGTACGGCCCGCGCGAGCGGCCGGGTCCTGGTCTCGCCCCGGGTGATCGAACTGCTGCGCGGCGAGGGTGTCCCCAAGGGCGACGCCCTCGCCACCGCGCGGATCGCCGGGATCATGGGCGCCAAGAAGACCCCGGACCTGATCCCGCTGTGCCATCCGCTGGCGGTCTCCGGCGTCACCGTGGACCTGTCGGTCGCCGATGACGCCGTGGAGATCCTCGCCACCGTCAAGACCACCGACCGCACGGGCGTGGAGATGGAGGCGCTGACCGCGGTCGCCGTCGCCGGCCTGACCGTGATCGACATGGTCAAGGCGGTCGACAAGGGCGCGGTCATCACGGACGTGCGCGTGGAGGAGAAGACGGGCGGCAAGTCCGGCGACTGGAACCGCGCGTGAACGCCCCGCGCGGCGGCGAGGCCCACAGCCACAGCCACGGCCCGGCCGCCGGGGGCACGACGTCCGACGGCACGGGCGCCGAGGGCACCCCGGTGGAAGCCGCCGCGGGCCGCCCCGCCCTGCGCGGGCTGGTCGTCACCGCCTCGAACCGGGCCTCGGCCGGCGTCTACGCCGACAAGGGCGGCCCGCTGCTCGCCGCGGGCCTGGAGAAGCTCGGATTCGCCGTCGACGGCCCCCGGGTGGTCCCGGACGGCGACCCGGTCGAACAGGCGCTGCGCGACGGGGTGGCGGCCGGCTACGACGTCATCCTCACCACCGGCGGCACCGGCATCTCGCCCACCGACCGGACGCCCGACGCCACCGCCCGCGTCCTCGACTACGAGATCCCGGGCATCCCGCAGTCCGTCCGCGCCGAGGGCCTCGCGAAGGTGCCTGCCGCGGCGCTCTCCCGGGGCCTGGCCGGAGTGGCGGGCCGCACTCTGATCGTGAACCTGCCCGGCTCGACGGGCGGGGTCCGCGACGGGCTCGCCGTCCTCGACCGCATCCTGCTGCACGCCGTCGACCAGATCCGCGGGGGCGACCACCCGCGGCCGTCCGGGAGCCCGAGCTGAACGGGCCCTCCTGGCCGGTCGTGCTGGCGGACGGACCGGTCGTCCTCCGCCCGATAAAGCTGCGCGACCATGCGGCCTGGCGCGAGGTCAACCGGCGCAACCGCGACTGGCTGCGGCCGTGGGAGGCCACCATTCCGCCGCCCGCCCCGTGGGGCCCGGTGATCCAGCGGCCCACGTACCGCCAGATGGTCCGCCACCTGCGGGCGGAGGCGAACGCGGGCCGCATGCTGCCCTTCGTCATCGAGTACGAGGGCCGGCTCGTCGGGCAGCTGACGGTCGCCGGGATCACCTGGGGCTCGATGTGCGCGGGCCACGTCGGCTACTGGGTGGACCGCGAAGTGGCCGGACGCGGTGTCATGCCGACGGCGGTTGCGCTCGCCGTCGACCACTGCTTCCGTTCCGTCGGTCTGCACCGCATCGAGGTCTGCATTCGACCCGAGAACGGGCCGAGCCGGCGGGTCGTGGAGAAACTCGGATTCCGTGAGGAAGGGCTGCGGCCCCGATATCTCCACATCGACGGTGCGTGGCGGGACCATCTGGTGTTCGCGCTGACGGCCGAGGAAGTCCCGGAAGGGCTCCTGCGCCGGTGGCACCGGCTGCGGCCGGGCACCGCCCAGAAATGAAAAACTTGTTCGAATTAACTGCTCATTCGCCCATAAACTGATCCGAAGAATCACAAAAAAAGTCCGTGATATCAGCCAGATCGTGCGACACACCGGCCCAATTGGCCGATGCCGCCGCCCGGACCCCTCTACGGTGTGAGATGTGAGCAGCAGCGGCCTCATCTACGCAGTCATTGTCGGGGCCTGGGCCGCCTACTTGGTGCCCATGTGGCTCCGGAGGCAGGACGAGCTGAACGAGGCTCGTCCGACGGAACGCTTCTCCACCGCCATCCGGCTGCTGTCGGGCCGGGCGGGCATGGAGCGCCGTTATGCCAAGGAACTGCGTGAGCGCGGTGCAGAGGCGGAGCCCCCCGTGGACCCGGAAGCCCCGACGGAAGCGATCAGCTCCGTCGACGTCCGGGCCCTCGCCGTACCCCCGACCCGAGCGGAACCCAGACCCTCCCAGGCGGCCGCGGCGGCCGCGGGCGCGGCAGCGGCGGAACGCGCCCGGCGCCAGCGCTCGCAGGTCCTCGCGCGCCGCCGGCGCACCACCGGGCTCCTCTTCCTCGCCTTCACCCTCGGCGCCGTCGTCGCCGCGGTCGGCGGCCTGCGCCTGCTGTGGGCGCCGGCCGCGCCGGCCGTGCTCCTGAGCGCGTACATCGTGCACCTGCGGGTCCAGGAGAAGCGGCGGTTCGCGTTCACCATGGACCGGCGGCGCGCCGAGGCCGCGGCCCGGCAGTTGCGCGAGAACCGGCCGCGCCGCCGGGAGGCCGAGTCGGCGACCGAGACCGGATCGGAGCCCGAACCCGCACCCGTGGTCTCCCCGCAGGAGGCGGGCCGCCGCGCCCTGGTCGAGCAGACCGACCACGCCGAATGGGTCGACCAGCAGCGCGAGCGCGAGCGCGGTCCGGCACGCGGCGAGAGCTGGGAGCCCGTACCCGTCCCGCTGCCGACCTACGTGACCGCGCCGGTCGCCCCGCGGGCCAGCGGGCCGGCCGAGTCCTGGAGTGCCTCGCGCTCCAGCACCGCCGAGCCGACGGAGCCCCGGCTGCGCGCCCAGCCGCAGCCGCAGCAGCCCCGGCAGGCCGAGCCCGCCGCCCCGAACGAGCGTCAGCAGCGCCCCGCCGACCGCCGCCGGCCGCGCGAACGCGGCCGCACGCCGCTGTTCGACCAGTACGAGCCGGAGGAGCGTCCGCGTGCCGCGAACGAGTGAGGCATGACCTGCGGGGATCGGATTTTTGGATCCGCCGGTGGGGATGCTAATGTTTCACACGTCGCAAGGGCCTGTGGCGCAGTCTGGTAGCGCACCTCGTTCGCATCGAGGGGGTCTGGGGTTCAAATCCCCACAGGTCCACAGACATAGAGGATCCCGTCCGATCGCAAGATCGGGCGGGATCTTCTGCGTTCCGGGCCGGGCGGCCCGATGGTCGGCCGCCGCGGTGCCCGACCGGCACGACCGGTCGGGGGCTGCGGTCGGGGGCGCGTCAGAGGGTGCCGAGGCGGGTGGTCAGTTCGTTGACGAACGCCTCCAGGTGGGGCGGGCGGGGACCGGGACGGGTGGCGACGCACCAGGTCCGGCGGTGGCCCCCGTGGCCCAGCCGGACCAGTCCCACGCCGTGCGAGGAAACGTACGGGGCGGCCACCCAGTTGGGGAGCACGGCGATGCCCTGGCCGCCGGCCACCATCTCGATCAGCAGGTCGGTGATCACCGGCATCGTGGTGATGCGGGCCGGGCGGGCGCCGTGCGGCAGCGGGAGCGGCACCGACGGGATCCGGTTCGGGTCGTAGACGTCGTAGACCATCAGGTGGGTGCCGGCGAAGTCCTCCGCCTCGACGTGCGGCCGGGCCGCCCACGGGTGGCCCGAAGGGACCACCGCCACCATCTCGTCGTCGAAGAGGCGGGTCATGCTGACCCGGTCCATCTCCAGGTCCGGCTTGGTCACCAGCGCCACGTCCACCCGGTCGGCCAGCAGCGCGGGGACCGGCGCGTCGTCCGGCACCGACTCCAGGCGGACCTCCGCCTCCGGGTGCTGGGTGCGGAAGGCGCGGATCACCGGGGGCAGCCAGGGGAAGGTGGTGCTGCACTGGGCCGTGAACCGCACCCGCAGCGGGTGCCCGTCGCGCATCTCCCGCAGGTCGCGGGTGGCCGACTCCAGTTCGCCCAGCACGTGACGGGCCGCCACCAGCATCCGCCGGCCCGCCGCATTGGGCACCAGCCGGCGGCCGTTCCGGTCGAAGAGCCGCAGGCCCAGGCGGTCCTCCAGGCGGGTGAGGCGCTGGCTCAGGGCCGGCTGGCTCACGAAGAGCCGCTCGGCGGCGGCGGTCAGACTGCCGGACTCCGCGGTGGCGGTGAGGAGTTCGAGGTCACGCAGGTCCACATCCATTCCCATAACGAGGGATTATGGCAGGCTCCAATCTTCGTCGTGGTGTGATGAGCGGGATGCTCCTAGGTTCGTTGATGCCGGCCAACGGGCCGGGTGAACGACGTACGAGCAACGGGAGTTCCGCCATGTCTCAGCCCCGCACCGCCATCGTCACCGGCTCTTCCAGCGGCATCGGCCTGGACATCGCCCGGGCCTTCCTGGCGCAGGGCGCCAACGTGGTCCTCAACGGCCGGGACGGCGAGCGGCTCGCCAAGGCCGCGGCCGTCCTCGGGCACCCCGAGCGGGTCGCCGCGGTGGCCGGCGGCATCGGGAGCGCCGCGACCGGCGAGGCGCTGGTCCGCGCCGCCGTCGAGCGCTTCGGCGGGGTCGACGTCCTCGTCAACAACGCGGGCACCTTCGCCGCCAAGCCCTTCACGGAGGTCACGGAGGACGAGCTCGACGGATTCCTGGACGGGAACCTCAAGGGGACCTTCCTGACCACCCAGGCCGTGGTGCGGCGGCTGCGCGCGCAGGGCCGCGGCGGCTCCGTCGTCAACATCGGCACCGTCCTCGTCGACCACGGGCTCGCCGGATTCCCCTGCTCCGCCCCGGTGGTGAGCAAGGGCGGCGTGCACGCCCTGACCACGAGCCTGGCCGCGGAACTCGCCGCCGACGGCATCCGGGTCAACCTGGTCGCGGCCGGCATCGTCCGCAGCCCGCTGCACGAGGGCGCCGACGTGGACGCCTTCGGCGGGCTCGCCCTCCTGGACCGGGTCGGCGAGGTCGACGAGATCGCCGAGGCGGTGCTGTACCTCGCGGGCGCCGGCTTCGTCACCGGCCACGCGCTGCGGGTCGACGGCGGCCACGTCACCGGGCGCACCCTGTGAGCGGGGTACTGCCGGCCGAGGCCGAGGTCCGGGCGGTGCTGGCGCACTACTTCGACGGGCTGTACCACGGCGACACGGGGTTGCTGGAGCAGGTCTTCCACCCCGAGGCGGTGTACGCCACCGCCACCGAGGGTCCCCTGCTGCGGCTGACCATGCCGGAGTACTTCCCGGTGGTCGCCCGCCGGGAGCCGCCGGCCGCGCGGCGGGAGGAGCGCCGGGACCGGATCGTCTCCGTCGAGTTCGCGGGCCCGGTGACCGCGCTGGCGCGGGTGGAGTGCGCGATGGGTCCGCGCCGCTACACCGACTTCCTGACCCTGCTGCGGGTGGACGGCCGCTGGCGGGTCATCTCCAAGGTCTTCCACTTCGAGACGGAGGAATGAGCCGTGCCGTACGTGAACGTGAGGATCACCCGCGAGGGCGCGACGCCCGAGCAGAAGGCGCGGGTCATCGCGGGGATCACCGACCTGATGGTGTCGGTGCTGGGCAAGAGCCCGGCGACGACCTTCGTGGTCATCGACGAAGTGGCCCTGGAGGACTGGGGGATCGGCGGCCTGCCGGCGGAGGAGTTCCGCCGGCAGGCATCGGAGGCGCCGTCCTAGGCCGCCTTCCGGAAGAGACGCCTAGCAGGTGCGGCCGACGTACCAGGCGCCGTCGATCCTGCTCGCCGAGCCCAGCCAGGTGAGGCCCGGGCCCACGCACTTCTCGTAGTTCGGGCCGAAGACCTCCACCTCGATCACGACGCGCGAGCCGTCGCTCGTGCAGTGGTTGTAGTAGGCGTCGGAGTGGGTCTTGTAGAAGCCGCAGGGGTCGGCGACGGCGGGGGACGCGGTCACGGTGCCGAGTCCGAACAGCAGGGCGGCGGCGCCGGTGGCCGCGAGCAGGGGACGCGTGATGCGCATGGGAGCACTCCTCTGGGAAACATGCCGAACGATTACGCGAAAGTGGGTACGCACAGAGTGTTGCGTCGATCACGTTGCGTAGTCACGCCGAGTCGCTCGTACGAGCGAACCGGTTCACCGGATCCGGTGGGGTCGGGTTTGGGGCGGCAGGCGGGTGACGAAGGCCACGGCCCGCGCGTGGCGCCGACCGGTCGAGAATGCAGCATGACGACGAATCAGCAGGTGGACGCGGCAACCGCGCAGGCATGGGCGGCACTCGGTGGCGCGCCGGAACTGGCGGGCCGGGTGACGTACCGGGGCGCGGGCGCCCTGACGGGGGGTCGGCTGCCGGTCCGGGAGCTGGCGCGGGCCACGGTGGGCGCGTGTTCGCTGGCCGCCGCCGAGCTGGCGGCGGTCCGCAACGGCACGCCCGTGCCGGCCCTGACGGTGGACGAAGGGGCGGTGTCCACGGCCTTCGTGAGCGAGCGGCACCTTCAGGTCGACGGCCGCACCCCGGTGTCGTTCGCGCCACTGTCGGGCTTCTGGCAGACGGCGGACGGCTGGCTGCGGACGCACGCGAACTATCCGCACCACCGGGCCGCCCTCGCCGCCGCGCTGGGGCTGGGGCCGGCGGAGCAGACCCCCGAGGCGCTGCGCGAGGTCCTCGCGGGGCGGGCGGCGGCCGACGTGCAGGAAGAGGTGTACGCGGCGGGCGGGCTGGCCGTCGCGGTCGCCGGGCGGCTCGGGGAGCCGCAACCGCTGGTCGAGGCGGTGGACGGGGACCGGCGCGGGCGTCGCCTCGGGGCGGGCGAGCTGCCCGCCTCGGGGGTGCGCGTCCTGGACCTGACCCGGGTCATCGCCGGGCCGGTCGCCACCCGCACGCTGGGCCTGCTGGGCGCGGACGTCCTGCGGGTGGACTCGCCGGGGCTCCCGGAGGACGACGACGCGCACGCGGACACCGGCTTCGGGAAGCGGTCGGCCCGGCTGGACCTGGGGCGGCCGGGGGACCGGGCGGTGTTCGAGGAACTGCTGGCGGAGGCGGACGTGGTCGTCTGCGGGTACCGGCCGGGGGCGCTGGACCGCTTCGGGCTCTCGCCCGAGGAACTGACGGCCCGGCGCCCGGGCCTGGTGGTGGCCCGGCTGTGCGCGTGGGGCTGGGCCGGGCCGTGGGCGGGGCGGCGCGGCTTCGACTCGCTCGTGCAGGCCGGGTACGGGATCGCCGCGCTGGAGGCGGGGCCGGACGGGCGGCCGGGGGTCCTGCCGGCGCAGGCGCTCGACCACGGCACGGGGTATCTGGTCGCGGCCGGGGTGCTGCGTGCGCTGGCGGACGGGGGTGGGCGGGTGCTGCGGTTCTCGCTGGCGGGTACGGCGTCCTGGCTGTGCCGGGAGGTGGACTCGGTGGCCGAACCGTCCGGCGGAGCGGGGGCCGCGTACGACGCGGGGGAGTGGTTGCGGGGGGCGGATTCGGCGTATGGGCGGTTGCGGTATGCGTCGCCGCCGTTGGCCGGGGCGCCGGCGGACTGGGCCCGTACGCCGTCCCGCTGGGGCACGGACGCCCCCACCTGGCACTAACCCCGCCGCCCGACACCCGGGGTATCACCCCGGGCCTTGTCGGTGCCCTGGGGCGCGACCTCCAGCCCTGTCGGCTGCCCGAGGGGCAATTCCCGGGCTCGTAGGTGCCCTGGCGGGCAAATCCCAGCCTCGCCGGCGTTTGAGGCGCGGGGTTTGGGGCGGAGCCCCAAGCAACCCGGCTCCGCCGGGCACCGGGCTCTGCCCGGACCCGCTCCTCAATCGCCGGAGGGGCTGAAGTGTGCGCAGCGTCGGCCCGTGCGGCTGGGCGGGGGTGCGCCTCAATCGCCGGAGGGGCTGAAGTGTGTGCAGCGTCGGCCCGTGCGGCTGGGCGGGGGTGCGCCTCAAACGCCGGAGGGGCTGAAGTGTGTGCAGCGTCGGCCCGTGCGGCTGGGCGGGGGTGCGCCTCAAACGCCGGCGGGGCTGGATATGCGCCCAGGTCGGCCGGTGGGTTGGAGGTGCGCCTGCGCCACGGTCAGCCGGCGAGGCTGAAGTGGGCCGGAGGTCGGCCGGGGGTTAGGCGAGGGGTTTGGACATGCAGCGGCTGGAGTTGTAGTGGCGGTAGAGGCCGAACTTGGGGCAGAAGTCGTAGCCGCTCGAGAGGTAGAGGGCTATCGCTTCCGGCTGCTGGTCGCCCGTTTCCAGGGCCATCCGGGTGCGGCCCGCCGCGCGGGCGTCGACTTCCAGCGCGGTGAGGATGCGGCGGGCCAGGCCCAGCCCGCGGGCCTCGGGTATGACGTACATCCGCTTGATCTCGGCGTCGCCGTCCGAGTAGCCCTCTTCGTTCTCGTCCTGCGCGCGCCAGGCCCCGCTGGCGACGGGGTTGCCGTCGGCGTCGTAGGCGAGGAGGTAGATCCCGTTCGGCGGAACGAACATCGACGGGTCCAGCGGGGTCTCGTCGCCCTCGCCCTGGTAGCGCTCGCGGTACTCGACCTGTACCTCGTCGTTGAGCTTGACCGCGTCCGGATGGTCGTACGTGGTGACGCGGAGCTGGATCCCGTTCGGCATGTGAGCATCGTACGGAATGGCGAAATCGCGGGGGTATGGTGCCGGGATGCTCAGTGTGACCTCCGTGAACGTGAATGGGATCCGCGCCGCCGCCAAGAAGGGCTTCGTGCCCTGGCTGGCCGGGACCGAGTCCGATGTGATCTGCCTCCAGGAGGTCCGTGCCGAGGAAGGGCAGATCCCGGACGAGGTCCGGGCGCCCGAGGGCTGGCACACCGTGTTCGCCCCGGCGGCGGCCAAGGGCCGGGCCGGCGTGGCGGTCTACAGCCGGCGTGCGCCCGAGCGCGTCCAGGTCGGCTTCGGGAGTGACGAATTCGACAGCAGCGGGCGCTACCTGGAGATCGACCTCCCGGGCGTGACCGTGGCCAGCCTCTACCTGCCGTCCGGCGAGGCCGGTACCGAGAAGCAGGACGAGAAGTACCGTTTCATGGCGGAGTTCGCGGCGTACCTGGCCGCGCTGCGGGTGCGGGCCGCGGCGGACGGCCGCGAGGTGCTGGTCTGCGGCGACTGGAACATCTGCCACCAGGAGGCGGACCTCAAGAACTGGAAGACCAACCGGAAGAACGCCGGCTTCCTGCCCGAGGAGCGCGAGTGGCTCGGCACGGTCTACGACGAGGCGGGCGCGGGCTACGTCGACGTGGTGCGCGCGCTGAACCCCGACACCGAGGGCCCGTACTCCTGGTGGTCCTACCGGGGGCGGGCCTTCGACAACGACGCGGGCTGGCGCATCGACCTGCACGTCGCGACCCCGGGGCTGGCCGCACGGGCCGTGAAGGCGGTCGTCGAGCGGGCCTCGACGCATCCGGAGCGTTGGTCGGACCACGCGCCGGTCACGGTCGCCTACGGGTTCTGAGTCCGCAGCCTGCGGTCCATCGCCATGGACAGCTCCGCCTCGACCACGCTCTTGGCGAGCGGCCGGAGCCGGTCCATGGCCTTGGGCAGGTCGTCCCGGCCGCCGGGCAGGTGCCCGGCGATCAGCTCCGCGAACAGGTCCGCCATCGCGTCCGCGTGCTCGCGGACCCGGCGGCCCGCCTCCAGGACGGCGGCGAGCGGCACGCCCTCGCGGACGAGGGCCGAGGAGACGTCCAGCAGCCGGCGGCTGACGTGCACGATCTCGTCGCCGTCGACGGCCAGGTAGCCGAGGTCCAGCGAGGCGGCGAGGTTCTCGGGGGTGACCTCGCCCTCGAAGTAGTCGGCGAGCGCCTCGGGGGTCAGTCGGACCGGGGTCTCCTCGGACCAGTCCAGGACGCCGCCGTCGGCGAGGCCGAGCAGCTCGCCGAGCTGGCCCACGTCCCGGCCGCTCTCGAAGGCGGCGGTCAGTTCCGCGATGCCGCCGAGCGTGTGGCCGCGCTCCAGGAGGGCGGAGATGGTGCGCAGCCGGGCCAGGTGGTGGTCGTCGTACCAGGCGATGCGGCCTTCGCGGCGCGGCGGCGGGAGCAGCTTGCGCTCGCGGTAGAAGCGCACGGTGCGGACCGGGAGGCCGGCCGCCTCGGCCAGTTCCTCCACCCGGTATTCGCGTACGGTGCCCTCGGCGGGCTCTGCCGGCTGCCTGTCTTCGACCACGGGCGCAGCCTATGGGGTGGCGGCGGGTTTCGGGCCGGGCCGGTGCCGGTCCGGCGCCTTGGGGTCGTACCGTCGGTAACTTTCCGCGCGCAACCCCTACCCATGAGTACGGCACTGCTCTACTCTCCCCATCGTGCCAGTGATTGCTGGCAAGGTCGTGGTACTGGGACAGGGACTGCGGGAGGGCGGCGGCATGGCCGAGCGTGAGGGCGGGCAGGAGCGCGAACACGTACGCGTGGCGGTGATCGGATCCGGTTTCGGCGGGCTGGGGGCGGCGGTCCGGCTCCGGCGGGAAGGCATCACGGACTTCGTCGTGCTGGAACGCGCCGACTCGGTCGGCGGCACCTGGCGCGACAACAGCTACCCGGGGTGCGCCTGCGACGTCCCCTCCCACCTCTACTCCTTCTCCTTCGCCCCCAACCCCGACTGGCCGCGGACCTTCTCCGGCCAGCGGCACATCCGGCAGTACCTGGAGCAGGTCGCCGACACCTTCGGACTGCGCCGCCACATCAGGCTGAACTCCGAAGTCGAGATGATGCGCTGGAACGCCGAGGAGTTGTACTGGGAGATCGAGACCTCGGCTGGCAGCCTCGTCGCCGACGTGGTCGTCTCCGCGACCGGACCGCTCTCCGACCCGAAGACGCCCGAGATCCCCGGGCTCGCCGACTTCCCCGGCAAGGTCTTCCACTCGGCCCGCTGGGACCACGACTACGACCTGCGCGGCAAGCGCGTGGCGATGATCGGCACCGGCGCCTCGGCCATCCAGATCGTGCCCGCCATCGCCGGCGAGACCGGGACCCTCACCCTCTTCCAGCGGACCGCGCCGTGGGTGCTGCCGCGCACCGACCGGGCCATCTCCGGCGTCGAGCGCTGGCTGCACCGCCAGCTGCCCTTCACCCGGGCGGCCCGCCGCGGACTGCTGTGGGGGCTGCGCGAGCTCCAGGTCGGCGCCTTCACCAAGCACCCCAACCAGCTCGGCCTGATCGAGTCGATGGCCAAGGCCAACATGGCGCGCTCCATCAAGGACCCGGCGCTGCGCGCCAAGCTGACGCCCTCGTACCGGCTCGGATGCAAGCGGATCCTGCTGTCCAGCACGTACTACCCGGCCCTGGCCCGGCCGAACGTCGACGTGGTGGCCGCCGGGCTCAGCGAGGTCCGCGGGAACAGGCTGATCGCGTCGGACGGCACCGAGACCGAGGTCGACGCGATCATCTTCGGCACCGGCTTCCACGTGACGGACCTGCCGATCGCCGACCGGGTGGTGGGCGCCGAGGGCAAGACCCTCGCCGACACCTGGAAGGACGGCATGCAGTCGCTGCGCGGCGCGACCGCCGCCGGCTTCCCCAACTGGATGACGATCATCGGCCCGAACACCGGCCTGGGGAACAGCTCGATGATCCTCATGATCGAGTCCCAGCTGAACTACATGGCCGACTACATGCGGCAGCTGGGCGTGCTGGGCGGCCGCGCGGCGCTGGCGGCGCGGCCCTCGGCGGTGCACGCCTGGAACCGGCGGGTGCAGGACCGGATGACCCGCACGGTGTGGAGCAACGGCGGCTGCGCCAGCTGGTACCTCGACGCGAGCGGGCGCAACACGACGCTGTGGCCGGGCACCACCGGCGAGTTCCGGCGCGAGACGCGGTCCGTGGACCTCACCGAGTACGAGGTGATCCGGGACCGCGACCGGGACCGGAAGCGGGACCGGCTCCGGGTGCCCGCCGCGGCCACCCCCGCCGCCGCAGCCGCCCCCGGCGCCCCCGCCGCCGCGGCCGGAAGCGGCGCGCCGGAGCGCGTGGAGGGCGCCGCGTGAGCCGCCTCGCGCACCACACCGCCGGACCCCACGACGCGCCCGCGGCCCGCCGCGAGCACGTGGCCGTCTCCGCCGACGGCGCCCGGCTGCACGTCGAGGAGCACGGCCCCGAGGACGCCCCGGCCGTCGTCCTGGCCCACGGCTGGACCTGCTCTACTGCCTTCTGGGCCGCCCAGATCCGCGCCCTCGCCACCGGCCACCGGGTCATCGCGTACGACCAGCGCGGTCACGGCCGCAGCCCGGCCGCCGCCCACTACGGCACCACCGTCCTCGCCGACGACCTGGTGGCGGTGCTGAAGACCACCCTGGCGCCCGGCGAGCGCGCCGTGATCGCCGGGCACTCCATGGGCGGCATGACGGTGATGGCCGCCGCCGAGCGCCCCGAGTTCGCCGAACACGCCGCCGCCGTCCTGCTGTGCAGCACCGGCGCCGCCCGCCTCGTCGACGAGTCGCTCGTGCTGCCACTGCGCCCGGGCGGCCTGCGGACCCGGCTGACCCGCGCCGTCCTCGGCGCCCGGGCCCCGCTCGGGCCCGTCACGCCGGTGGCCCGCGCGGTGCTCAAGTACGCCACCATGGGCCCCGGCGCGGCCCCGGACCGGGTCGACGCCTGCGCCCGGATCGTGCACGCCTGCCCGACCGGGGTCCGGCACGCCTGGTCCGCGGTGCTGGCCGGGCTCGACCTGACGGCCGGGGCGCGGGCCCTGAAGGTGCCGACCGCCGTGATCGGCGGCACCGCGGACCGGCTCACCCCGCTCGTGCACGCCCGTGGCCTGGCCGCCGAGCTGCCGCACTGCGTCGGGCTCACCGAACTGGCCGGGGTGGGGCACATGACCCCCGTCGAGGCGCCCGAGGCCGTCACCGGCCGGATCGCCGATCTCGTACGCACCCACCTGCCCGCGCGGGTTCCTCCGCAGGCAGCTCCGCCATCCCCGCCCTCTTCGCCATCCCCGCAGGTTTCCGGCCGGCAGGCCCAGAAGGAGACGCCGTGAGCGCACGCAACAGTCTGGAAGGCCAGGTCGCCGTCGTGACCGGCGCGGCCCGTGGGGTCGGCGAGCTGCTCGCCCGCAAGCTCTCGGCGCGCGGCGCGAAGGTCGCCCTCGTCGGCCTGGAGCCCGAGGCCCTCAAGGAGGTCTCCGAGCGGCTGCACACCGACAGCGCCCACTGGTACGCGGACGTCACCGACCACGAGGCGATGGCGCGGGTGGCCGAAGAGGTCAAGCAGCACTTCGGCAAGGTGGACATCGTCGTCGCCAACGCGGGCGTCGCGGCCGGCGGCCCGTTCGTGGACTCCGACCCGGTCGCCTGGCGGCGGGTCATCGAGGTCAACCTGATCGGCGGCGCCGTCACCGCGCGCGCCTTCCTGCCCGTCCTGATGGAGAGCCGCGGCTACTTCCTCCAGATCGCCTCGCTCGCCGCGATCACCCCGGCGCCGATGATGACCGCGTACTGCGCCTCCAAGTCGGGGGTCGAGGCCTTCGCGCACAGCCTGCGCGCCGAGGTCGGCTACAAGGGCGTCCGGGTCGGCGTCGGCTACCTGTCGTGGACGGACACCGACATGGTCCGCGGGGCCGACCAGGACGACGTGATGCGGGAGCTGCGCCAGCGGCTGCCGTGGCCCTCCAACCGCACCTATCCGCTGGGCCCGGCCGTCGACCGGATCGTGGCCGGCATCGAGCGGCGCTCCGCGCACGTGTACGCGCAGTGGTGGCTGCGGGGCATGCAGGGCACGCGCGGCTACCTGCCCGGCATCATCGCCGCCGTCGGCCAGCGCGAGATGAAGCGGTTCGAGCCCCGGCTCGGCAGCGTGGGCACCGGGCTGGTGGGTGCGGGCGGGGCCGCGGACGAGCAGGCGCGCACGCCTGGGGGCACCTCCCGGCGGTAGCCGGGGATGATCGAAATGCGAGCTTTGTCCCTGCGTGCAAGTCTGATCGAGGCCCTACCACCGACACCCCTCCAGGAGTGAAAAGCATGGGCATCAAGGACCAGTTCCAGGACAAGGCGAACCAGCTCAAGGAGCAGGCGCAGAAGGCCAGGGAAGGCACGGACCGGGAGAAGGCGTCGAAGGCCGCCGACGAGACGCGACAGCGCGCTCAGCGGCAGGGCCGGCAGTCCACGGACGACATCCGGGACGAGTTCGACGACAGGTCGTAAGCGGCAGGGCACGGCGCCGCACCCGACTGCTACCGGGTACGCACACAGCGCCGAGGGGCCCGTTCCACACCGGACGGTGTGGAACGGGCCCCTTCCTGTGAGCGCCTCTTCCCGACGGCTCGTTCCCGCGGGCTCCTCCCGCGCCCTGCTCCCGCGCCCTCAGCTTCGCGGCGGGAGCTTCGGGCGGCGCCGGTCCGGTACGTCGGTGTAGCCCGGCGGCATCGCGGCCTCGTTGCGCCCCAGCAGCTCCAGGGCCAGGAAGACCGCGTCGTCCAGTTGGGCGTGCCGTCCCTCGGCCCAGTCGAGGGGGGTGCGCAGGATCGCGAGGTCCGGTTCGACGCCGTGGTTCTCCACGGACCAGCCGTACTCGGGGAACCAGGCCGCGTTCATCGGCACGGTGATGACCGTGCCGTCGCCGAGGGTGTGCCGGCCGGTCATGCCGACCACCCCGCCCCAGGTGCGCTGGCCGACGACCGGGCCGAGCCCGAGCAGCTTGAAGGCCGCGGTGATCATGTCGCCGTCGGAGGAGGTGGCCTCGTCGGCGAGGGCCACGACCGGGCCGCGCGGCGCGTTCGACGCGTACGACACCGGCTGGGCGTTGCGGGTGAGGTCCCAGCCCAGGATCCGCCGGGTGAGCTTCTCGACGACCAGCTCGCTGATGTGCCCGCCCGCGTTGCCGCGTACGTCCACGATCAGGGCCGGGCGGGACACCTCCAGGCGCAGGTCGCGGTTGAACTGCGCCCAGCCGGAGCCGCCCATGTCGGGGATGTGCAGGTAGCCGCACTTGCCGCCGCTGATCTCCCGGACCACCGCCCGGCGTTTGGCCACCCAGTCCTGGTAGCGCAGCGGGCGTTCGTCGACCAGGGGCACGACCGCGACGCGGCGGGCCCGGCCCTCGCCCTCGGCGGGGGTGAAGGTGAGTTCGACGGTGGTGCCGCCGGCCGCCGCCAGCAGCGGGTACGGGCCGGTGACCGGGTCGACCGGCCGCCCGTCGACGTGGGTGAGCACCGCGCCCTCGCGGATGCCGGTGCCGGCGAGCGGGGAGCGGGCCTTGGAGTCGGAGGAGTCGCCGGGCAGGATCCGGCTGACCACCCAGGAGCCGTCCCGGGGGACGAGGTTGGCGCCGAGCAGGCCCATGGCCCGCTGGTAGTGGGGCGGGCCCTCGTTGCGGCGGGCGGGTGCGACGTACGCGTGCGAGGTGCCGAGTTCGCCGAGGACCTCCCGCAGCAGGTCGGCGAACTCGTCGGGGGAGGCGACCCGTTCCACCAGGGGCCGGTACTGGGCGAGCACCCCGTCCCAGTCGATCCCGCACATCTTCGGCTCCCAGAAGTACGAGCGGATGATCCGCCCGGCCTCCTCGAACGCCTGGCGCCACTCCGCCGCCGGGTCCACCTCGTGCAGGATCCGCCGCATGTCCAGGTAGACGGTGGAGTCGCCGTCGCCCGACTCGGTGGCGGGCACCGCCCGCAGGTCCCCGTCGTCGTTGACGACCAGCCGGCTGCCGTCGCCGCTGACCGCGAACCAGTCCAGTCCCGAGGCCAGTTCCGCCTTGCGGGCCTTGGTGATGTCGAAGTGCTCCAGGGTGGGCTTGCCGGAGGTGTCCGCCGGGTTGGCGAAGGTCTCGCCGAGTGCGCCGGAGATGGGCCAGCGCAGCCAGACCAGCCCGCCGCCGCTGACGGGGTGCAGCGCCGAGTACTTGGAGGCGGCCACCGGGAAGGGCGTGACCCGGTTCTCCAGGCCCTCCACTTCGACGGTCACCGTTCCGTCGCCGGAGTCGCCCGCGTCCCCGTCGGCCGGATCGAGACCGCCGGCCGCCGGCCGCCCGTCCGGGGAGAGCGCGAAGGGCGAGGGCGTGGCCGAGGACAGCGGCACCAGGTACGGGCGGCAGCCCAGCGGGAAGGACAGGTCGCCGGTGTGCACGTCGTACACCGGGTCGAAGCCGCGCCAGGAGAGGAAGGCCAGGTAGCGGCCGTCCCGGGTGAAGACCGGGTTCTCGTCCTCGAAGCGGCCGTTGGTGACGTCGACGATCACTCGGGCGCCGGGGCCGTCGATCCGGGCCATCTTGATCTGCCGCAGGGAGCGGCCGATGCCCGGGTGGGACCAGGTCAGCCAGGCCCCGTCGGGGGAGAACGCGAGGTCGTTGACCGGCCCGTTGATGGACCGGATCAGCTCGGTGACCTCTCCTCCGGACTCCTCGGTGGCGTCGATGAGCAGCAGCCGTCCGTCGTCGGAGGCGATCGCGAGGCGCTCGCCGTCCGGGTCGGAGATCAGCTCCAGTACCCGGCCCAGCCGGCCGGAGGCCAGCCGGCGCGGCTCGCGGTCGCCGCTGGCCCGGGGCAGGTAGGCGATCTCGACGGCGTCCTCGCCCTCGGCGTCGGTGACGTACGCGACCTGGCCGCCGCTGCCGAGCATCTCCGGGAGGCGCACCCGCACGCCGGGGGTGTCGGCGATGGTGCGGGCCGGGCCGTCGCGGTGGGTGAGCCAGTACAGGCTGCCGCGCACGGTGACCGCGCTGGCCCGCCCGGTCGAGTCCACCGACAGCCCGTCCACGTGGCTGGCCGCGGGCACCGAGTACGTACGGCGGCCGGCGCGCGGGCCGCCGAGCCGGACGGCGAGCCGGCGGGGCACGGCGTCCGCTTCGAGGGAGTCGACCAGCCAGAGCTCTCCGGCGCACTGGTAGACGACGCGGGCGCCGTCGCTGGAGGCGTGCCGGGCGTAGAAGGCGTCGTGGTCGGTGTGCCGGCGCAGGCCGGTCCCGTCCGGCAGGCAGGAATACAGGTTGCCGATGCCCTCGTGGTCGGAGAGGAAGGCGATCCGGCCGCCGACGAACATGGGGGAGTCCAGGTGGCCGTCGAGGTCCGGCAGCAGCCGTTCGCCGTGCAGCCACAGCCGGCCGGTGGCGCCGCCGCGGTAGCGCTTCCAGGCGGCGGGCTCGTGCGGGGGCTTGCCGGTGAGCAGCAGGGTGCGCCGTTCGCCGCCCTCGTCCCGCTCCGCGATGTCGCTGACGGGCCCCCAGGGGAGGCGGCCGCCGGGGCTGCCGTCGACGGGCAGTTTGTAGGCCCAGGAGAAATAGGAGAAGGGCTGGCCGTGCGAGGAGACGGCGAGGATGTCGCTCCGGCCGTCCTCGCCGGGCGGGGTCCAGCCGCAGACCCGGGTGTCGGTGGAGCCCCAGTGGCTGAGCCGGCGGGCGGGGCCGCCGTCCACGGGGGCGAGGTGGACCTCGGGGTCGAGGCTGCGCCAGGTGGTGAAGGCGATGTGGCGGCCGTCGGGGGAGAACCGGGGGTGGCCGACCCGGGTCCGGTCGACGGTGATCCGCCAGGCCCGGCCGGGGGTTTCGCCCTCGGGAACGAGGGGCGCCACCCACAGGTCGTCTTCGGCGGCGAAGCACAGCAGGTCGTCGTGCAGGTGCGGGAACCGGAGGTACGCGACGTCGTGACTCACCCCCCAATGCTTTCCGCGTCAGGGGGCCCCGGCAACTCGTACAGGTGATCCAGCTCACCGTCCGGCATCTGGCAAAGTCGAAACGAAACGGTTTCGTTTCGCTTGACATCGGGGTAGTCTCTCAACGGTACGAAACAGTTTCGTTCGGATGGGAGTCCGGAGATGGCCGACACGGTCGCGTCCCGGCGCAGCCGCATCACCCCGGAGCGGGAGGCCGAGCTCCACGAAGCGGTCCTCGACCTCCTGCGGGAGGTCGGCTACGAGGCGCTGACCATGGACGCCGTCGCCGCTCGCACCAAGTCCAGCAAGGCCACCCTCTACCGCCAGTGGGGGAGCAAGCCGGAGCTGGTCGCCCGGGCGCTTCGCTGCACCCAGCCGGTCTCCTTGCGGGAGATCGACACGGGCAGCCTGCGGGGCGACTTCGGTCAGATGGTCGACCATTCCGACGATGCCCAGATGGCGAAGGACACCGCGCTGATGCGGGGCCTGACCCATGCGGTGCACGAGAGTCCGGAGCTCCACAAGGCGCTGCGGGAACTCCTGGTGGACCCGGAGATCAACGGTCTCCAGGCGATGCTGCAGCGGGCCGTGGACCGGGGCGAGATCACCCCGGACTGTCCGGCCCTGCGCTTCGTGCCGCACATGCTCATCGGAGCGTTCATCTCGCTCCCGCTGATCGAGGACAGGCCCGTGGACCGGACCTTCCTCGCCGACTTCATCGACTCCGTGGTCTTCCCCGCCCTCGGAGTCTGAATCCCCAGCAGGACCACCTGACAGCGCCGCTCTCGTCGTCGGGCCGGCTTCCGCACGCCCTGACTCATCCCACGACCTGAACGGGAGTACCACCCCGTGGCCACCTTCCTCTACCGGCTCGGCAGGGGCGCCTTCCGGCGCCGCCGCCTCGTCGCCCTCGCCTGGGTCGCGCTGCTGGTGCTCGCCGGGTTCGGCGCGGCATCGGCCGCCACCCCGACGTCGAGCTCCTTCTCGATACCCGGCACGGAGGCCCAGAAGGCCTTCGACCTGATGGAACAGCGCTTCCCCGGCCAGCGCGCCGACGGAGCCACCGCCCGCGTCGTCTTCAAGGCGCCGGCCGGCAAGAAGGTCACCGACCCGGCCGTCAAGGCCGAGGTCGAGAAGACCGTCGCGGACCTGCGCGACGGCTCCGACCAGGTCGCGAACGTCGCCGACCCCTACGAGGCCAAGGCGACCAGCCAGGACGGCACGACCGCCTACGCCTCGGTCTCCTACAAGGTCAGCAGCATGGAGCTGACCGAGGACACCCGCGAGGCCCTCAAGGACTCCGGCGAGGCCGCCCAGAAGGCCGGCCTGACGGTGGAGATCGGCGGTGACGCGCTGATGACCATGCCGGAGCAGGGCTCCGGCGAGATCATCGGCGTGGCGATCGCGGCGATCGTCCTCGTCATCACCTTCGGCTCGCTGATCGCGGCCGGACTGCCGCTGCTCACCGCGCTGATCGGCGTCGGCATCGGCATCTCGTCCATCACCGCCCTGGCCAACGTCCTCGACCTCGGCACCACCACCTCCACCCTCGCGATGATGATCGGCCTCGCCGTCGGCATCGACTACGCGCTCTTCATCGTCTCCCGCTACCGGGCCGAGCTGGCCGAGGGCAGGGAGCGCGAGGAGGCCGCGGGCCGGGCGGTCGGAACCGCCGGATCCGCCGTCGTCTTCGCCGGCCTGACCGTGGTCATCGCCCTGGTGGGCCTGGCCGTCGTCAACATCCCGATGCTCAGCAAGATGGGCTTCGCGGCCGCCGGCACCGTGGTCATCGCGGTGCTGGTCGCCCTGACCCTGGTCCCGGCGATGATCGGCTTCGCCGGCAAGCGCGTCCTGCCGGCCGGCACCAAGTCCCGCCTCTTCGGCAAGGGCAAGCCGGCGGCCGGCGAGGCCAAGGCCAACGGCGGCACCCGCTGGGCCCGCTTCGTGCTGCGCCGCCCGATCATGGTCCTGCTGGTCGCGGTGATCGGCCTCGGCGCCGCCGCGATCCCCGTGTCCAAGCTGGAGATGGGTCTGCCGGACGAAGGCTCGCAGCCGGTGTCCACGACCCAGCGCAAGGCGTACGACATACTGTCGGACGGCTTCGGACCGGGCTTCAACGGCCCGCTGCTGATGATCGTCGACGGCAAGGACGCCAAGGACCTGGACGGCGCGGTCGAGAAGATCACCGACACCGTCAAGGGCATGCCCGGCGTCGCGGCCGTGATCCCCGGCCAGCCGAACAAGGCCGGCGACACCTCCACCGTCACCGTCATCCCCAAGGACCGCCCGTCCTCGG
Source organism: Streptomyces sp. NBC_00239 (assembly GCF_036194065.1). Classification (NCBI taxonomy): domain Bacteria; kingdom Bacillati; phylum Actinomycetota; class Actinomycetes; order Kitasatosporales; family Streptomycetaceae; genus Streptomyces; species Streptomyces sp. NBC_00239. The sequence goes on from NZ_CP108095.1 coordinate 4,868,925, forward strand.
AGAAGACCGAGGCCCTGGTCCACGAGATCCGCGACGCGGGCCCCGGGATCAAGACGGACACCGGCGCGCAGGTGCTGGTGACCGGCCAGACCGCGATGAACATCGACTTCTCGCAGAAGATGAACGACGCGCTGCTGCCCTACCTGGCACTGGTCGTCGGCCTCGCCTTCCTGCTGCTGATGCTCGTCTTCCGCTCCGTCCTGGTCCCGCTCAAGGCGGCCCTCGGCTTCCTGCTCTCCGTGGTCGCTGCCCTCGGCGCGGTCGTCGCGGTCTTCCAGTGGGGCTGGCTGGGCTCGCTCCTCGGAGTCGAGCAGACCGGCCCGATCATGAGCATGATGCCGATCTTCATGGTCGGCGTGGTGTTCGGCCTGGCCATGGACTACGAGGTCTTCCTCGTCACCCGGATGCGCGAGGCGTACGTCCACGGCGAGCGGCCCGGCCAGGCGATCGTGACGGGCTTCCAGCACGGCGCCCGGGTGGTCACGGCCGCCGCGGTGATCATGATCGCGGTGTTCTCGGGCTTCATCGGCTCCAGCGAGCAGATGGTCAAGATGATCGGCTTCGGTCTCGCGATCGCGGTCTTCTTCGACGCCTTCGTGGTCCGCATGGCGATCGTGCCGGCGGTGCTGGCGCTGCTCGGCCACAAGGCCTGGTGGCTGCCGGGCTGGCTCGACAAGCTGCTCCCGAACGTCGACGTCGAGGGCGAGGGACTGCGCAAGCACCTCGACCGCGACGCGGGCGACCAGGGTGACCCGGACACCGACCGGCAGTTGGTCAACGCCTGATCCGCGGCTCCCGATGTGCCCGGCGGCCCGTCCGCACCTTCCGGTGCGGGCGGGCCGCCGTGTTTTCCGGCGCCTCGGCGCCGTCTTTTCCGGTGTGGTGTCAGCGTGCGGCGGGCGTGCGGCGGGGGGCCGCCGCGCCGGTGGCCGCGTACGTACGGCGCAGGAAGCGACGCAGGGCCGCGCTGTCGAACTGGATGACGGCGACTCCCTCCGGCGAGTGAAGTTCCACCACGGTCTGCACCCGGCCGGCCGGCCAGACCCGGACGTCCCCGCTGCCGGTCGGCGACTGGAGGCCGGTCTCCAGCAGGGTCAGGGAGAAGACCCATTCGTTCTCGGTGCCCTCGGGGGAGAGGCCGGGCGGGAAGACGATCCGCACGGCCAGGGGCTCGGCGGGGGCGAAGCGGAGCGAGACCGGCACCGCGCGGTAGAGCGGGTCGTCGTTGATCACGCGTGCCCGTACCCGCTCTTCGATCGACGCAGAAGTCACGGCCCGCTCCTCTGTTTTGTCATCTTTACTAACCAATGTCGCATATGCGGAGAGTTTTGCGTCGAGGCTTTTCGTGATGTGGACGCTCTTGCCAATCGTTTGCAGGTGAGCACTATTCTTGAGCGGTTAAGGATTTTGTAGGACCGAACACCGCAGGAAGCGGAGCCGCCCCCATGCATGTGCCCGACGGATTCATCAACGCCCCCGTCTCCGTCGCCGCCGCGGTGGTGGCGGCCGGCGCCGTGACCCTCAGCCTGCGCGGCGCCCGCCGCGAACTCGCCGGGGCCGCCCACGGCACCGCCGGCGCCGACCGCACCGCGCCGCTCGCCGGCCTGGTCGCCGCCTTCATCTTCGCCGTCCAGATGCTCAACTTCCCGGTCGCCGCCGGCACCAGCGGGCACCTGCTCGGCGGCGCGCTCGCCGCGATACTCGTCGGCCCCTACACCGGCGTGCTCTGCGTCTCCGTGGTCCTGCTGATGCAGGGCATCCTCTTCGCGGACGGCGGCCTCACCGCACTCGGCGTGAACATCACCGTCATGGGCGTGGTCACCGTCGTCGTCGCCTACGCGACCTTCCGCGGCCTGCTCAAGGTGCTCCCCGCCACCCGCCGCTCGGTGACCGTCGCCGCCTTCGCCGGCGCGCTGCTCTCCGTACCGGCCGCCGCCGTCGCCTTCACCGGCCTCTACGCCATCGGAGGGACCACCGACGTCTCCGTCGGCAAGGTCCTCACCGCGATGGTCGGCGTCCACACCCTGATCGGCATCGGCGAGGCCGCCATCACCGCCGCCACCGTCGGCGCCGTGATCGCCGTCCGCCCCGACCTCGTCCACGGCGCCCGCGGCCTCACCACCCCGCTCAAGCTCCGCGTCGCCGGCGAACTGGTCGACGCCCCCGCCGCCGCACCGGTCCCCGCCGCCGCCCGCTCCACCCGTGCGGTGTGGGCCACCGGCCTGGTCACCGCGCTGCTCCTCGCCGGCTTCGTCTCCTTCTACGCCTCCGCCAGCCCCGACGGCCTGGAGAAGGTCGCCGCCGACCAGGGCATCGACGCCAAGGTCGAGGACCACGCGGCCAAGGACTCCCCGCTCGCCGACTACGGGATCAAGGACGTCGCGGACGCCCGCCTCTCCGGCGGCCTCGCCGGCATGATCGGCGTCGGCGCGACCGTCGCCGTCGGCTCCGGGGTGTTCTGGGCCGTGCGCCGCCGCACCGCCGCCGCTGTGAACGCCGCCGAGACCGCACCCGCCGCCGTCGCGGGCGAAGCCCGCTGACATGGGGGCCGGCCACGCGCACAAGCTGTACCGGCACGGGCACTCGCCCGTCCACGAGCTGCCGCCGCACTGCAAGCTGGCCGCGGCCTTCGGCTTCGTCGTGGTCGTCGTGTCCACCCCGCGCGAGGCGGTGTGGGCCTTCGGCCTCTACGCCCTGCTGCTCGCGGGCGTGGCCGCGGCCGCCCGGATCCCCGCCGGGTTCGTGCTGCGCCGGCTCCTCATCGAGATCCCGTTCGTCGCCTTCGCCGTCCTGATGCCCTTCGTCGCCGAAGGCCAGCGGACCGACGTCCTCGGGATGTCCCTCAGCGTCAACGGCCTCTGGGGCGCCTGGAACGTCCTGGCCAAGGGCACCCTCGGAGTCGCCGCCTCCGTGCTGCTCGCCTCCACCACCGAGCTGCGCGCCCTGCTGCTCGGCCTCCAGCGCCTCAGGCTGCCCGCGCAGCTCGTCCAGATCGCGTCGTTCATGATCCGGTACGGCGACGTCATCACCGACGAGCTGCGCCGGATGTCGATCGCCCGCCGCTCGCGCGGCTTCGAGGCGCGCGGCATCCGGCACTGGGGCGTGCTGGCCAAGACGGCCGGCGCCCTGTTCATCCGCTCGTACGAACGCGGCGAGCGGGTCCACCTGGCCATGGTCAGCCGCGGCTACACCGGCACCATGCCGGTCATCGACGAAGTCACCGCCTCGCGTGCGCAGTGGACGTACGCGGCGGCACTGCCCACGGCCGCCCTGGCCGTCTGCCTGACGGGATGGATCTTGTGAGCACCCGGCCCTCTCCCGACGCCCCGCCCTCTCCCGACGCCTCGCCCTCTCCCGACGCCCCGCCGTCGCTCGACGTGTCCGGCCTGGCCTACGCGTACCCCGACGGACACCAGGCCCTGTTCGGGGTGGACCTCACCGTCGGCCGCGGCGAGCGGGTCGCGCTGCTCGGCCCGAACGGCGCCGGCAAGACCACCCTGGTCCTGCACCTCAACGGCATCCTCGGCGGCGGCATCGGCACCGTGCGGGTGGCCGGGCTGCCCGTCGACAAGCGCAACCTCGCCGAGATCCGGCGCCGCGTCGGCATCGTCTTCCAGGACCCGGACGACCAGCTCTTCATGCCGACCGTGCGCGAGGACGTGGCCTTCGGACCGGCCGCCGCCGGACTGCGGGGCGCCGAGCTGGAGGCCCGGGTGCGGACCGCCCTCGACCGGGTCGGCATGGCGGAGTTCGCCGACCGGCCCCCGCACCACCTGTCCTTCGGACAGCGCAGGCGGGTCGCCGTCGCGACCGTCCTCGCGATGGAGCCGGAGATCCTCGTCCTGGACGAGCCCTCCTCCAACCTCGACCCCGCCTCGCGCCGCGAGCTCGCGGACATCCTGCGTTCGCTGGACGTCACCGTGCTGATGGTCACCCACGACCTGCCGTACGCGCTGGAGCTGTGCCCCCGCTCGGTGGTCCTCAGCGACGGCGTGATCGTCGCCGACGGCCGCACGCAGGAGCTGCTGTGCGACGACGACCTGATGCGGGCGCACCGCCTGGAGCTGCCCTTCGGCTTCGACCCGCGGTCGGTCTCGGTGCGCTGACGGGCCGACGGCGTCTGACGGGCCGGTGGTGTTCCGACAGGCCCCGCGCCCCGGTGGGCCGGTGGTGGTCCGACAGGCCGGCGCGCCGGGTCGGCTCAGAGCGCCGTGAGGGACGTACGGACCGCCCGGACCAGGGCCTGGGCCCGCGGATCGGCGGTGACGCTCCTGGCCAGCGCGTTGGTGACGTACCCCAGGGACACGCCGGCCTCGGGATCGGCGAAGCCCAGCGAACCGCCACGGCCGGGATGGCCGAACGACGCGGGCGAGAGCAGCGGCGAGGCCGGTCCGTGCAGCATGTAGCCCAGCCCGAACCGGGTGTTCACCACCAGCACCCGGTCCGGCCCCGCCGACTCCTCGGCGGCGGCCAGCGCCGTGGTCGCGGGGGCGAACAGCCGGGCCCCGCCGTCCTCCACGTCCCCGATGGTCGCCGCGTAGAACCGGGCCAGCGCCCGGGCCGTCGAGATGCCCGCCGAGGCGGGCAGTTCGGCGGCGCGGTAGCCGGGGTCGTTCTCGTCGGGCAGCGGGTCGATCGCCGCGAAGGCGCGGCGGGTCAGGGAGTTCGGGTCAGCATAGGCATCGGACACGTTCCGCTTCGGCCGGGTGCGCAGCGCCCCCGCCGCGCTCTCCGGCGCCTCCACGGCCGCCACCCGGCCCACCCGGTGCGCCTCCGCTTCCGGCAGCCCGAGCCAGAACGCCAGCCCCAGCGGCTCGGCTATCTCCCGCGCGAACCACCGGCCGATGCTCTCCCCGGTCACCCGCAGCACCAGCTCGGACAGCAGCCAGCTGTACGTCTGTGCGTGGTAGCCGTGTGCCGTGCCGGGCTCCCAGAAGGCCCGCTGCGCGGCGACCGCCCGCGGCCCCGAGACCCCGTCGGCGGCCTGCGCCGGGGTCAGGCCGGTGTCGAGCGCGGGCACGCCCGCCCGGTGCGCGAGCAGGTGCCGCACCAGGGTCTTCTCCTTGCCGCCCGCCTTGAACTCGGGCCAGTACGCGCCGACCGGCGCGTCCAGGTCCAGCAGCCCGCGCTGGTGCAGCAGCAGCGGAACGGCCGCTGTCACGCCCTTCGTCGCCGACCGCACGATCTGCGCGGTGCCCTCGGCCCAGGGCCCGGCGCCCTCGGCCGCGGACCCGGACCCGGGGGCCGCGCCGTCCGTGGAGGTCGTGGAGGCCGGGCCGGAGTCGGCGTCCTTGGTGCCCGCCCAGAGGTCGACCACCTTGCGGCCGTCGCGGTAGACGGCCACCGCCGCGCCGCGGTCGCCGCGCTCCTCGAAGTTCCGCACGAACGCGTCCCTGACCGGCTCGAAGCCCGCCGCCACCATGCCCTGGACGTCCACGTCCGTACTCCCCGGTAGTGCCCGGACACCCCGGTGGTGCCCGCTCACCATGGTGCAACGCCGGACGGCCCGCGCAGCTTCCGCAGCGCGCCGGGCCCGAGGTACGGCCCCGTTCCCTTCCTGCCGCGGCCCTGCTCCCGGGCTCGGGCTACGCGCGGACGCCGGCCGCCATCGAGTACCGGGGCACCTGGCTGGCCACCGGCACCCGGTCGGCCCCGGCACCGGGCCGGACAGCGACAGGGGTCGGACACCGGCCCCTACCGGAGAACCGGCCCCCGTCAGCCCGCGCGCAGTACCGCCGCCACGACCGGGCCCGCCGCGTCGGCGCCGTGGCCGCCGCCCTCGACCATGGCCGCGGCCGCGACGTCGTCGCTGAAACCCGTGAACCAGCTGTCCGGGCTGCCCGCGCCGTCCACCTCCGCCGAGCCGGTCTTCGCCCCCTTGTCCCCGCCGACCGAGGCCATCGCCCGGGCGCCGGTGCCGCTCGTCGCGGTCAGCCGCATCATGTCCCGCAACTGGCGGGCCACCGCGGGCTTCATGGTGCGGGACGCGGTCGCGAGGGGCCGGTCGTCCAGGCCGGCCGGGACCAGTACCGGCTGGCGGAACACCCCGCTCTTCGCGGTGGCCGTGACCGAGGCCATGTTGAGCGGGTTCATGGTGATCTCGCCCTGGCCTATGTACGCCGCCGCGGCGGCGGCCCCGGTCGCCTCCGGGACACTGCCGTCCTGCGAGACCACCCCGGTCTTCCAGTCCATGCCGATGCCGAAGACCTCATGGGCCTCTCGCGACAGGGCCTCGTCCTCGTCCACCGTGTCGATGCGCTTGATGAAGGCCGTGTTGCAGGACTGGGCGAACGCGGTCGCGAAATTCACCCCGGGCAGCTCCCGGTTGCCCAGGTTGTGGAAGGTCCGGCCGCCCCACTCCGCCTCCTTGACGCACTGCGCCGGGGCGCTCGCCGAAGCCGCACCCCGGTCCATCAGCATCGCGGCCGTCACGATCTTCATCGTGGAGCCGGGCGCCCGCCGCCCCTCCATGGCCGCGTTGAACCCGTCCGCGCGGTGGTTGGCGACGGCCAGGATCTCGCCCGTGCTCGGTTTCACCGCCACCACCGAGGACTCCGGGAACTTCGCCACCGCCGCCTCCGCGGCCGCCTGCACCTTCGCGTCCAGCACGGTCGCGATCCGCGCCGGCTCCCCCTTGGCGAGGGTGACCAGGGTGCGCTTCGGCAGCTCCGCGGACGCCGGCTCGATCCACAGCTCCGCGCCCGGCCGCCCGCCCGCCGTCGCCCCGTACGTCTCCCGCAGCCGCTCCAGCAGCGGCCGCAGCGACGGGTACCGCTCGGGGGTCAGCGGCTTGCCGTGCCGGTCCACCGCCTCGACGGCCGGCGCGGCGGGCTCCCCGCCGCGCAGCCGCTCGCCCCGGCGCAGCTCCGGGTGCAGCACCGACGGCTGCCAGTCCACCAGCGGATCCCGGCTGGTGACGCCCCGTACGACCGACAGCCGCGAGCGGTACGTGAACTCCTTGGCCGCGCCCCCGTACGCGACCTCGGCGCGCACCGTGAACGGTACGGTCGCTCCGGTCGCGGCACCCGGGGTGATCTCGGCCCTCACGATGTGCGCGGCGCCCCGGTAGTCCGCCACCGCGTCCCGTGCCGCGGACGGGTTGTCGGTCAGGGCGGCAGCGGCGGCCGTGTCCCCGGCGGCCCAGGCCGCGAGGAACTTGCGGGCCGTGTCCGCCACTTCCTCCTCGGACGGCGGGCCGCTGCGGCGCTCGGCCGTCCCGGCGGACCCGCCGCCGGGCACCTCCGACTCCAGCAGGCCGTACAGCCCGTACCCCGCCCCGCCGGCCATCGCGAGGAACACCCCGCCGACGATGGCCCCCTTCACCGCTCCGCGCACCGCAAACCCCTCCCCGTTATTTTGAACGCGCTCAAAATAACGGGTCCCCCGAGCCGTGTCCTGAGTACCGGTACTCAAGGGGCGCCGGGGGACGGGCGCTTCAGACCCAGGTGTCGAACCACATCCGGTTGCGCCAGGACTCCATGGGGAGGGTCTGGCCGGTGTAGATCGGATAGAAGTAGATGAAGTTCCAGACGATCAGCAGGACCAGGACGCCGGCGCCGATGGCGCCCACCGTGCGGCGGCGTTCCGAGGAGCCGGCCGGGCCGAGGAGGGCGCCGATCATCATGGCGACGGCCAGGCACAGGTACGGGACGAAGACGACCGCGTAGAAGTAGAAGATGGTGCGCTCCTGGTAGTTGAACCAGGGCAGGTAGCCGGCGGCCACCGCGCACAGGACCGCGCCGGCCCGCCAGTCGCGGCGGAACGCCCACCGCCACAGCACGTACACGAGGGCGAAGCAGGCCGTCCACCACAGCAGCGGGGTGCCCAGGGCCAGGACCTCGCGGGCGCACTTGGCCGACTCGGTGGCCGGGCAGCCGTCGGTGCCCGGGGCCGGGGACTCGTAGAAGTAGGAGACGGGACGGCCCAGGACCAGCCAGCTCCACGGGTTCGACTCGTAGGTGTGGCCCGAGGTCAGGCCCACGTGGAACTTGTAGACCTCGGTCTCGTAGTGCCACATGCTGGTCAGCCAGTCCGGCAGCCACGACACGCCGCCCTGCTTGGCCGACCAGTCGCGGAAGTAGCCGCCCTTGCCGTTGTCGGGGCTGAGGATCCAGCCCGTCCACGAGGCCACGTACACGCCGATCGCGACCGGGACCGTCGAGAGGAACGCGGGCAGCGCGTCCCGCCGGAACATCGCCGCGTACGGCGTGCCCGCGCCCGCCACCCGGCGCGCCGAGGCGTCCCACAGGACGGTCAGCACGCCGAAGAACGCCAGCACCACCAGGCCGTTCCACTTCGTGCCGAAGGCCAGGCCCAGGCACACCCCCGCCACCAGCCGCCACGGCCGAAGCCCCAGCCGGAGCGTCTCCGCGACCTGCGCGTCCGGGCGGGCCCGTCCGTCGTCGTCCAGCGGCAGCGCGGCCGCCAGCCGGGCCCGCGCCTCGTCCCGGTCGATCAGCAGCGCCCCGAAGGCCGCCAGGATGAAGAACATCAGGACCAGGTCGAGGAGCGCGGTGCGGCTCATCACCAGGTGCAGGCCGTCGACCGCCAGCAGGGCGCCCGCGAGGCAGCCCAGGAAGGTCGAGCGGAACAGCCGCCGGCCGATCCGGCACAGCATCAGCACCGACAGCGTCCCGAGCAGCGCGGTCATGAACCGCCAGCCGAAGGGGTCGAAGCCGAACATCCACTCGCCGAGGCCGATCACCCACTTGCCGACCGGGGGGTGCACGACGTAGCCCGGGTCGAGGGGCAGCGCGACCCCGTCGGGGTTCGAAATGATCGACTTGTCGACGTCCTTGGGCCAGCTCGCCTCGTAGCCCTGCTTGATGGTGGCCCAGGCGTCCTTCGCGTAGTACGTCTCGTCGAATATCACCGCCTTGGGGCTGCCCAGGTTCACGAACCGCAGCAGCCCGGCGACCAGCGCGATCAGCAGCGGCCCCACCCAGGCCAGCGACCGCAGCAGCGGCCCCACCGCCGCCGCGGGCACCCCGACCGCCGCCCACAGGTTCCCCGAGGGCTTCGCGTACGGGGGCACCAGGCGCTCGCGCACGTCGGCGCGGCCCGCGGCGGACGGGGTGTATCCGAAGCGGCGCAGCCGGGCCTGCCAGGAGGGCTGCCCGTCGGCGCCCGGCGGCCCGGGCGGTGCGCCGGCGGGGCCGGTCGGGGGAGTCGCGGTACTGGTCACCGGGTCATCGTAGGGAACGCATCTGTGCGAGACAGGTGATCGGGGCTGCGAGGATGGAGAGGTGACAGAGCAGCAGCCTTCCCCCGCTTCCGGCGCAGCCCCCGCCGGCGTCCTCGTCCTGGCCGGGACGCCCATCGGCGAGATCACCGATGCGCCGCCGCGGCTGGCCGCCGAGCTGGAGACCGCCGACGTCGTCGCGGCCGAGGACACCCGCCGGCTGCGCGGCCTGACCCGGGCCCTGGGCATCCACACCACCGGCCGGGTCGTGTCCTACTTCGAGGGCAACGAGTCCGCCCGCACCCCCGAACTCGTCGAGGCCCTGGAGAACGGCAAGCGCGTCCTGCTGGTCACCGACGCCGGCATGCCGTCGGTCTCCGACCCCGGCTACCGGCTGGTCGCCGCCGCCGTCGAGAAGGACATCAAGGTCACGGCCGTCCCCGGCCCCTCCGCGGTGCTGACCGCGCTCGCCCTGTCGGGGCTCCCCGTCGACCGGTTCTGCTTCGAGGGGTTCCTGCCCCGCAAGGCGGGCGAGCGGCTCGGACGGCTGCGCGAGGTCGCCGGCGAGCGCCGCACCCTCGTCTACTTCGAGGCCCCGCACCGCCTCGACGACACCCTCGCCGCGATGGCCGAGGTCTTCGGCGCCGACCGCCGGGCCGCCGTCTGCCGCGAGCTGACCAAGACGTACGAGGAGGTCAAGCGCGGCGGGCTCGGCGAGTTGGCGGTCTGGGCCGCCGACGGCGTGCGTGGCGAGATCACGGTGGTCGTGGAGGGCGCCCCCGAGACCGGGCCCGCGGAACTGGACGCCGAGGAGCTGGTGCGGCGGGTCCGCGTCCGGGAGGAGGCCGGCGAGCGCCGCAAGGAGGCCATCGCGGCCGTGGCCTCGGAAGCAGGCCTACCCAAGCGCGAAGTCTTCGACGCCGTGGTGGCGGCAAAGAATGCGGAGCAAAAGGTGCCATAGGTCGGTAAAGAGCTAACCTGAAGAGCAAAGATTAGGCCGCGCACCGGGCGCTTTGGGCATGAACTGTCCAAAGGCGGCTCAATACTCGACAGGGCCTGATGCGCTCCCGCCGGAACAGGCGTCCACTGGCAAGTGTCACCAGCGGACCGAAGGAGCTGGCATGAGTGAGATCGCAGACAATCCCGTCCCCGCCCCGGCACTGCCGCTCGACGGTGTGCGCACCGTGCGGGAGGCGTACGCCTTCGCGTGCATGAAGTGCGGGTACGGCTGGGAACAGTCGTACGAGATCGAGCACCACGTCGACGGCAGGGGCCAGCCGTTCATCATGTACACGGCCAAGGGCGAACGGGTGCCCTCCCCGCTGTCCAACCCGACCTGCCTCAACTGCGGCGGCCACGTGGTGCGGATCATGCGGGAGGGACAGGTCTCCTCGGTGCTCGGCATGATGGACCAGCTCTTCCACCACCGGATCGCACCGGGCATCGCGGGCCCCGTGCCCTCCACCGGCGACGACCGCGAAGCCCGCCGCGCCAAGCCCGCCCGGCGCACCGCACCCCTGCACGACGCGCCCGGACCGGTCGCCATCACGGCGGAGGAGCGGCGCGGCGGACTCCTGGCCCGGCTGCGCAGACTGTTCCGCTCCTCCTGACGTCCTCCTGACGCCCGCCCGCTCCTGCTCCTCCGCCTGCCTCTCCTCCCGCTCCTCCTGAGCCCTGATCCCGCTCCTCCTGAGCCTCCGCCGATCCTCATAAGATCGGATCCATGAGCCCTTCGAAGGACGCACTTCCGCCGCTGCCCGAGCCGCTCCGGGTGGCGGTGGCCGACTCCCACACCCATCTGGACATGCAGGACGGCACCGTCGAGGAGGCGCTGCGCAAGGCCGCCTCGGTGGGCGTGACCACCGTCGTCCAGGTGGGCTGTGACGTGAAGGGCTCCCTGTGGGCCGCCGAGACGGCCGAGCGGTACGACAACGTCCACGCGGCCGTCGCCCTGCACCCGAACGAGGCACCCCGCATCGTGCACGGCGATCCCGACGGGTGGTCCCGGCAGGGCGCGCGGGTGCCCGGCGGGCAGGCCGCGCTCGACGAGGCCCTCGGCGAGATCGAACGGCTCGCGGCGCTGCCGCACGTCAAGGCGGTAGGCGAGACCGGCCTCGACTACTTCCGCACCGGCCCCGAGGGCATGGCCGCTCAGGAGCTCTCCTTCCGCGCGCACATCGAGATCGCCAAGCGCCAGGGCAAGGCGCTCGTCATCCACGACCGGGACGCGCACGCCGACGTGCTGCGCATCCTGCGCGAGGAGGGCGCCCCCGAGCGGACCGTCTTCCACTGCTACTCCGGCGACGCCGACATGGCCCGCGAGTGCGCCGCCGCCGGCTACTACATGTCGTTCGCCGGCACCGTCACCTTCAAGAACGCCCAGGGTCTGCGGGACGCGCTCGCCGTCGCCCCGCTCGAACTCGTCCTGGTCGAGACGGACGCGCCCTACCTGACCCCGGCCCCGTATCGCGGACGGCCCAACGCGCCGTACCTCATTCCGATCACGGTGCGTGCGATGGCCGCCGCCCGCGGCATCGGCGAGGACGAGCTGGCGACGGCGCTGGCCGCCAACACGGCCCGCGCGTTCGACTACTGACCCGGCCGCGGGTCCGGGCGGGGCCCGGTGCCCGGCGGAGCCGGGTCGTCTCGGGCTCCGCCCCGAACCCCCCGCCCCACACTCCCCGGACTCCGTCCGAGGAGACCCCCAGGCGGGCCTGGAAGTCGTCGCCGGGTGTCTCCTGATGCGGCCGCCGGCTCGACACGCTGGGTAGCCGCTCGACTTTGGTGAGTGACGATTGCTCCGCTAGTCTCCCGTGCCCGAAAGCCACGCGGCCGGGCGGCCGGACCAGGGAGCAGGCGTTGTGAGCGAAACACAGGGCAGCAGTCACCGGGCCTCCGGCCGCCGTCGCGCGGTCCCGGGGGTACCCGGGCAGGGCGGTCCCGTCGACGCGGACACCCCCGGCACCGGCCGCCGCCGCGCGGCCCCGGCCGGTGCGGCCGCCACCGCCGAGCCCCCCGCCCCGCCCCGGGACGCCCCCGGCCGGCACCGCGACGGCCCCGGTGCCCTTGGCGCCCCGGGCGGCGACTGGGCGGCCGGTGGCGCCGCCGTTCCCGGCCTCGCGGACCCCTACGACCCCTACGACCCGTACACCGCGGACGGCCCGTACCCCCCGGCCGGCCTCTACGCCCCGGCCGACCCGTACGCCCCGGCCGGCCCGTACCCCCCGGCCGATCCGTACGCCCAGCCGGATCCGTACACCCCGTACGACCCGTACGACCCGTACGACCCGTACCCCCGGGAGGGCGCGGCCGTGCCGGGGAGTCGTGCCGCCGGGCGTCGCGGGCGGCGCAAGCGGGGCGCGGCCGGGGCGGACTGGCGGCGGCTGGTCCCGCAGGCGCTCGTCGTCGCGTTCCTGGCCGGCGGCACCTCCGCCTTCGTCGCCAGCGACAAGGCCGTCCGCCTCACCGTCGACGGCGTCCCCCGCACCTTCCACACCTTCGCCGACGACGTCGGCGAGCTGCTCGTCGCCGAGCACCTCCACACCGGCGCCCACGACCTGATCGCCCCCGGCCCCGGCACCGACCTGGAGGACGGCGACGAGATCGTCGTCCGGTACGGCCGGCCCGTGCAGCTCACCCTCGACGGCCAGAGCCGCCAGGTGTGGACCACCGCCCGGACCGTCGACGGGGCCCTGCGCCAGCTCGGCGTCCGGGCCGAGGGCGCGTACCTCTCCGCCTCCCGTTCCGCGCCCATCTCGCGCAAGGGCCTGACCCTCAGCGTCCGCACCGAACGGACCGTCACCTTCATGGCCGACGGCCGCGAACGGACGATCCGCACCAACGCCGCCACCGTCCGCGAGGCCCTCGAACAGGCCGGGATCGGCCTCCAGGGCCAGGACACCACCTCCGTGCCCCCCGAGACCTTCCCCCGCGACGGCCAGACCGTCACCGTGCTGCGGATCACCGGCTCCCGTGAGGTCCGCGAGGAGCAGATCCCGTACGCCGTCGAACGCATCAAGGACCCGGAGCTGTTCGCCGGGACCGAGGTCGTCGAGAAGGCCGGCCGGCCCGGCGCCCGCCGCGTCACCTACGCCCTGCGGACCGTCAACGGGGTCCGCCAGAAGCCCCGCCGCATCACCGAGGAAGTCGTCCGCGACCCCGTCACCCAGGTGGTCAAGGTCGGCACCCGGCCGCTGCCGACCTCCGTCGACGGCGCCGACCACCTCGACTGGGGCGCCCTCGCCCGCTGCGAGTCCGGCGGCCGCCCCGGCGCCGTCGACGCCTCGGGCACCTACGGCGGCCTCTACCAGTTCGACGTCGGCACCTGGCGCGGCCTCGGCGGCAGCGGCCGCGCCCAGGACGCGAGCGCGAGCGAGCAGACCTTCCGGGCCAAGAAGCTCTACGTGCAGCGGGGGGCGAGTCCGTGGCCGCACTGCGGCCGTAGGCTTTACCGGTGAGCACCGCAGAGCAGCACGACGCCCCCGACGCCCTTCTCGGCCCCGCCGACATCCGAGAACTGGCGGCCGCCCTCGGCGTACGCCCCACGAAGCAGAAGGGCCAGAACTTCGTCATCGACGCCAACACGGTCCGCCGCATCGTGCGCACCGCAGGCGTACGGCCCGAGGACGTGGTCGTCGAGGTCGGCCCCGGACTCGGCTCCCTGACGCTGGCGCTGCTGGAAGCCGCCGCGCACGTCACCGCCGTGGAGATCGACGACATCCTGGCCGCCGCGCTGCCGGCCACCATCGAGGCCCGGCTGCCCGCGAAGAAGGACCGGTTCGCGCTGGTCCACTCCGACGCGATGCTCGTCCAGGAGCTGCCCGGCCCGGCGCCCACCGCGCTCGTCGCCAACCTCCCGTACAACGTCGCCGTCCCGGTGCTCCTCCACATGCTCGACCGCTTCCCGACCATCGAGCGGACCCTCGTCATGGTCCAGGCCGAGGTCGCCGACCGGCTCGCCGCCCGGCCCGGCAACAAGGTCTACGGAGTGCCCTCCGTGAAGGCCAACTGGTACGCCGACGTCAAGCGGGCCGGCGCCATCGGCCGCAACGTCTTCTGGCCCGCGCCGAACGTCGACTCCGGACTCGTCGCCCTGGTCCGCCGCGCCGAGCCGGTCAAGACCACCGCCACCAAGGCCGAGGTCTTCGCCGCCGTCGACGCCGCCTTCGCCCAGCGCCGCAAGACCCTGCGCGCCGCCCTGTCCGGCTGGGCGGGCTCCCCGGCCGCCGCCGAGGCCGCCCTGGTCGCCGCCGGGATCTCCCCGCAGGCCCGCGGCGAGGCCCTGACCGTCGAGGAGTTCGCCCGCATCGCGGAGCACAAGCCCGCCGCCGAGAGGCCCGCCCTGTGAGCTCCGCCGTGCCCGCCGCCGCGCCGGCGTCCGTCACCGTCCGCGTCCCCGCCAAGGTCAACGTCCAGCTGGCGGTCGGCGCCGCCCGCCCCGACGGCTTCCACGACCTCGCGAACGTCTTCCTCGCCGTCTCCCTGTACGACGAGGTGACCGCCACCCCGGCCGACGCGCTCCGCGTCACCTGCGCCGGCCCGGACGCCGCCCAGGTCCCGCTGGACCGCACCAACCTGGCCGCCCGCGCCGCCGAACTCCTCGCCGCCCGGCACGGCCTCGAACCGCACGTCCACCTGCACATCGACAAGGACATCCCGGTCGCCGGCGGAATGGCCGGCGGCAGCGCGGACGGCGCCGCGGCCCTGCTCGCCTGCGACGCCCTGTGGGGCACCCGCGCGAGCCGGGAGGAACTGCTGGAGATCTGCGCCGAACTCGGCAGCGACGTCCCCTTCAGCCTGGTCGGCGGCGCCGCCCTCGGCACCGGCCGCGGCGAGCTGCTGACCCCGCTGGAGACCGGCGGCACCTTCCACTGGGTGTTCGCCATGGCCGACGGGGGCCTGTCCACCCCGGCCGTCTTCCGCGAGTTCGACCGGCTGGCCGAGGGTCACGCCATCCCCGTGCCCGCCGCTTCCCGGGAACTGCTCGACGCCCTGGGCAAGGGCGACACCGAGGGCTTGGCAGCCGCACTGGCCAACGATCTCCAGGCCGCCGCCGTCTCGCTGAGGCCGCAGCTCGCCGACACCCTTGCCGCCGGGCGGGCGGCCGGCGCCCTGGCTGCGCTGGTCTCCGGCTCCGGACCCACCACCGCGTTCCTGGTGCCGGACGTGGCGACTGCCGACCGGGTGGCCGCGGCGCTCCTCGCCTCCGGCACCTGCCGCACGGCACGCACCGCCACAGCCCCCGCACCGGGCGCAACCGTCCTCTGAACGTCCCCCACCCCGCCCCGGCCGCCCGACCGGGCAGATCCGAGCCTCGCCGGCGATTGAGGCGCGGGGTCCGGGGCGGAGCCCCGGTACGGGCCGGGCGACCAGCCCCGCAGGGTTAGGCTGAGGGGCTGGTCGAAACCCCCAACCTGGAGCGCGTCTGATGGCCGTCAATCTGGTCAATGTCGAGGCAGTCAGCAAGGTGTACGGCACCCGTACCCTGCTCGACGGCATCTCCCTCGGCGTATCCGAGGGGGACCGGATCGGCGTCGTGGGCCGCAACGGCGACGGGAAGACCACCCTCATCCGCATGCTGGCCAAGCTGGAGGAGCCCGACACCGGCCGGGTCACCCACACCGGCGGCGCCCGGATGGGTGTCCTCACCCAGCACGACTCGCTCGACCCCGCGGCCACCATCCGCCACGAGATCATCCGTGACATGGTCGACCACGAGTGGGCCGGCAACGCCAAGATCCGCGACGTGCTGACGGGCCTCTTCGGCGGCCTGCACCTGCCCGGCTTCGAGCAGGGCCTCGACACCGTCATCGGCCCGCTCTCCGGCGGCGAGCGCCGGCGCATCGCGCTCGCCAAGCTCCTGATCGCCGAGCAGGACCTCCTCGTCCTCGACGAGCCCACCAACCACCTGGACGTCGAGGGCATCTCCTGGCTCGCCGGACACCTCCAGGAGCGCCGGTCCGCGCTCGTCTGCGTCACCCACGACCGCTGGTTCCTCGACCAGGTCTGCACCCGCATGTGGGACGTCCAGCGCGGTGACGTGCACGAGTACGAAGGCGGCTACAGCGACTACGTGTTCGCCCGCGCCGAGCGCGAGCGGATCGCCGCCACCGAGGAGTCCAAGCGGCAGAACCTGATGCGCAAGGAGCTGGCGTGGCTGCGCCGCGGCGCCCCCGCCCGCACCTCCAAGCCCCGCTACCGCATCGAGGCCGCCAACGAGCTCATCGCCGACGTGCCGCCGCCGCGCGACCGCTCCGAGCTGATGCGCTTCGCCAACGCCCGCCTCGGCAAGACCGTCTTCGAGCTGGAGGACGTGACCGTCCAGGCCGGCCCCAAGACCCTCCTCAAGCACCTCACCTGGCACCTCGGCCCCGGCGACCGCATCGGCCTGGTCGGCGTCAACGGCGCCGGCAAGACCTCGCTGCTGCGCGCCCTCGCCGAAGCCGCCCGCACCCAGGGCGAGGCCCAGCCGGCGGCCGGCTCCGTCACCGTGGGCAAGACCGTCAAGCTGGCCTACCTCTCCCAGGAGGTCGGCGAGCTCGACCCGTCGCTGCGCGTCCTGGAGGCCGTCCAGCGGGTCCGCGACCGTGTCGACCTCGGCAAGGGCCGCGAGATGACGGCGGGCCAGCTGTGCGAGCAGTTCGGCTTCACCAAGGAGAAGCAGTGGACGCCCGTCGGCGACCTCTCCGGCGGTGAGCGGCGCCGGCTGCAGATCCTGCGCCTGCTGATGGACGAGCCCAACGTGCTCTTCCTCGACGAGCCCACCAACGACCTCGACATCGAGACCCTCACCCAGCTGGAGGACCTCCTCGACGGCTGGCCCGGCTCGATGATCGTCATCAGCCACGACCGCTTCTTCATCGAGCGCACCACCGACACGGTGATGGCCCTGCTCGGCGACCAGAGCCTGCGGATGCTGCCGCGCGGCCTGGACGAGTACCTGGAGCGCCGCCGCCGGATGACCGACGAGGCCGCCCCCGCGCCGGCTCCCGCCGTGGCCGCCGCCGCGAAGGAGAAGGCCGCGAGCACCGCCGCCGCGAAGGACGGGCGCGCCCAGAAGAAGGAACTCCAGAAGATCGAGCGGCAGCTCAACAAGATCTCGGACCGCGAGACGAACCTGCACGCGCAGATCGCCGATCACGCCACCGACTTCGCGAAGGTCGCCACCCTCGACGCGGAGCTCCGGGAACTCATCACGGAGCGCGACGAGTTGGAGATGCGCTGGCTGGAGCTGGCCGAGGACGCGTAGCCGTCCCGCGCGCCGGCCGCCCCGCGGCAGGATCACGACGGTGTCACGGGCCGGTCCACCCTTGGGAACAGGGGCTGGACCGGCCCGTTTTGCGTCCGCGCCGAGTGATAGAAAGAACGTCCTTGCCCTCCCCCCACCCCTCCCCGCCCCGCCGAAGCAGAAGGTACGAGCTGATGACTCAGCCGCCGCACGAGCCGCCGAACCAGCCTCCCGTACCTCCCGGTTACGGACACCTGCCCGGCCCGCCGCAGCAACAGCCCGGGTACCCGCAGCAGGTCCCCAACCCGTACGCGCAGCCGCAGCAGCCGCAGCAGCCGCAGCCGGGTCAGGCTCCGGGGCCCAACCCGTACGCGCAACAGCCGCCGTACCCGCAGCACCCGCAGCAGCCGCCGTACCAGCAGCACCCCCAGCAGCCGTACCCGCAGCACCAGCCGCAGCAGGGCCAGGGCTTCCCGCCCCCGCCGCCCGGCGGCGGCCCGCGCAAGCAGCGCGGCAACAAGCCCCTGGCGATCGGCGCGGCCGTCGTGGCCGCGGCCCTCGTGCTCGGCACCGCCGGCTACTTCGTCCTCGCCGGCGACGACGGGGACGAGCCGAAGAAGTCCGTCGCGCAGAGCAGCACCCCCGCCGACGCCAAGCCCTCCGGCTCGCCCTCCGTGGACGACGGCGACGGCAGCGGCGACGGCGGCAAGGAGAACGAGGACCTCAACGCGGGCCGCAAGCCCGGCGAGGACAAGGTCCTCTGGCTCAAGCTCAACCACACCGACATCCCCGGCAGCGGCGCGCAGACCCCCGGCATGTGGGTCTCCGGCGACACCGTCGCCAAGGTCGGCTACAAGAACGTCACCGGCTACTCCGCCGCCGACGGCAAGCAGAAGTGGACCGTCCCGCTCGACGGGGAGGTCTGCGGCCGGACCCGCGAGGCCGCCCCGAACGGCAAGATCGTCGTCGCCTTCGAGAAGGGCACCGGCAGCAAGGCCACGTGCGACCAGCTCAAGCAGATCGACGTCGCGTCGGGCAAGGTGGGCTGGACCAAGGAAGTGGCCCAGGAGGGCCTCTTCGACATCATGACCAACCTGCGGCTCGCGATCAGCGGGAACACCCTCGTCGTCGCCCGCACCGGTCCCACCACCGGCCTGAGGATGAGCGACGGCGGCAAGCTGTTCGTCACGCAGACCGACACCTGCTCGCCCCTGGAGTACGCGGGCGGCAGCCGCCTGATCGCCGTGACCACCTGCTTCAAGGCCGAGACCGAGCAGGTCGAGGGCATCGACCCGAAGACCGGCAAGGCCCAGTGGTCGTACAAGTTCCCCAAGAGCTGGAAGATCAACAAGGTCTACTCGGTGGACCCGGTCATCGTCGACGCCAACAGCGAGGACCTGCAGAAGCGCGCCATCGTGGTCCTGAACTCCAACGGCACCCTGCGCACCCAGCTCAAGGGCGAGGGCAAGTTCACCGCCAACTGCGGCACGGACCTGCTCGGCCGCGACCTCCAGGGGTGCAGGGGCGCCTTCGTCGTCGGCAACACCTTCCTCCTCATGACCGAGGGCAAGACCCCGATGCACGACAACGAGGTCGTCGCCTTCTCCCTCGACACCGGCAAGATCGTCCGGCGCACCGCCGCGCCCAAGGACCGGTACATGACCCCGCTCCAGGCCGAGGGCGGCCGGATCTACGCGTACGTGGACCCGAGCATCTCCGGCGGCAAGCCCGGCGAGATCGTCTCCTGGCCCACCGGCGGCGGCGCCCTCACCACCGTGCTGCGCCACCCGACTCCGGCCGCGGCGGTCGAGCGTTCCTTCTTCACCCCGCAGATCGCCTACTCGGGCGGCCGGTTCTTCCTCGGCACCTCCCAGCTCCTGGGCAAGGACGGCACGTCGGAGAAGCTCCTCATGGTCTTCGGCAAGTAATCCCCGTATCCGCGCGTCCCGAGAGGCAGGCAGCACCCGATGAGCACCCCGCCACCACCCCCGCCGAACCAGCCCCCGCAGGGCGGCTTCGGCGCGCCCGTCGACCCCCCGGCCGGTGGCTTCGGCGCCCCGCAGGACCCCTCGCAGGGCGGCTTCGGCGCCCCGCAGGACCCGCCGCCGGGCGGCTTCGGCGGCCCGCCGGCGCAGGGCGGGTACGGGTACCCGCAGCAGCAGCCGGGCTACGGCTTCCCGCACCCGCAGCAGCAGCCCCAGCAGCCCGGTTACGGCTTCCCGCAGCAGCCGCCCACCGCGCCCATGTACGGGCCCGGCGCACCCGCCCCGCAGCCGCCCGCGGGCGGTGGTGGCGGCAAGGAGCGGCGCAACCAGCTCCTGATCGTCCTCAGCGCGCTCGTCGCCATCGCGCTCATCGTGGTCGGCGGCTTCTGGTACGCCTCGCGCCCCGCCGACGAGCCCGGCCTGAAGAAGCCGGTGGCCGAGGACAAGAACGGCACCCCGGGCGGCGGCACGCAGGACGAGCAGCCGGTCGCCGAGGCCGTGGAGAAGGCCCCCGCCAACCCCAAGTCCCGGCTGGTGGCCGCACTTCCGCAGCCCAAGATCGAGACGCTGCACAACGTCGTCGGCTCCTGGCTGACCGACTCCGTCTACGCCAAGTCAGACGTGGGCAAGATCGTCGGCTACGACCCGGCGACCGTGAAGCCGAAGTGGACGATCCCGCTCCCGGGTCAGGTCTGCGCCGCCAGCAAGTACGTCGGCGCCGGCGACAAGACCGCGATCGTGTTCGAGCCCGCCAAGCGCGTCGGCAAGTACGGCCACCAGCCGTGCACCGAGGTCGCCGTGGTCGACCTGGCCGCGGGCAAGCTGCTGTGGCAGGGCTCCGTCAAGAGCAGCGCGAGCGGTGACGAGAAGGTCGACTTCAAGGAGATCACGCTCACCGGCCAGACGGTGGCGGCGGCCGGTCTGCACGGCGGCGCGGCCTGGAACCTGACCAGCGGCAAGAACCTGTGGACCCCGAAGGTCGACACCGAATCCTGCTTCGACCTCGGCTACGCCGGCGGCAGCGGCCTCGCCGTCATCCGCAAGTGCGGCGACTACGAAAACCGCTACCTGGTCGCGCAGTCCCTCGACCCGGTCACCGGCGCGCCCCTGGCCACGTACAAGCTGCCCGC
Source organism: Streptomyces sp. NBC_00239 (assembly GCF_036194065.1). Taxonomy (NCBI): domain Bacteria; kingdom Bacillati; phylum Actinomycetota; class Actinomycetes; order Kitasatosporales; family Streptomycetaceae; genus Streptomyces; species Streptomyces sp. NBC_00239. The sequence goes on from NZ_CP108095.1 coordinate 4,889,448, forward strand.
GGGCATCGAGTGGGCCAGCATCGTCTCCGCCAGGCCGCTCGTCGTCACCACCGACCTGAACAACCGCGGCAACATCAGCGACGTGTTCTCCATCGACGACAAGACCGGCGCCCTCAAGACCCGCATCGGACTCGCCAAGGGCCTCTACGCGCCGAACTGCTCCACCGGCACCGGCGTCGAGGTCTGCGCGAAGGTCGTCGTCGGCAACGGCCGGATCTACCTGCCGACCGCCGAACACGACGACAGCTCCGGCAAGTACGCGCGCACCAACGAGATCGTCTCCTTCGACCTCGCAACCGGCAAGCAGACCACCGACCGCGCGGACGCGGGCAGCCGCTACACGATCTTCCCGCTCCGCATGGACGGGCCGAACATCATCGCGTACAAGTGGCCCCCCTACGACGCGGGCGGGCAGGTCGTCAGCATCGACACCAAGACGATGAAGCAGACCCTGCTGATGGACAACCCGGCCGACCCGGCGACCCGGACCAAGGAGACCAGCTTCTCCTCGAACTTCTCGGAGATCCGCTACCACAACGGCATGCTGTTCAGCTCCGAGGTCCTGATCGACAAGCCGTACCGTCCCGAGGACGCGAAGCGGGAGTTCCTGCTCGCCGGCTTCCTGGCGAAGTGATCAGGAAGCGGTCCCGGACCGCAAGGGACTGAACGAGGGGGCGTCATCCGGCAACGGATGGGGCCCCCTTCGGCCTAACGGGGGTCATCTCACCGGTAACCGGCCCACGGCGTCGAACAAGCGTGTAGCTTGCCGGGGCAGTAGGGGTCGGCGTTGGGGGCCGGATGGGCGTACGGGTCATGGTGGTCGACGAGCACCGGCTGCTGGCCGAGGCGCTCGCCTCGGCACTCAAGCTGCGCGGGCACCGCGTGCTCGCCGCGGCGGCACCGGCCGCGGGGGCCGCCGAGCTGGTGATCAACCGTGCCCCCGAGGTGTGCCTGCTGGGGACCGCGTCGCCGGCCGAGCCGGGCGTCTTCGAGCCCGTCGTCCGCATCAAACGCGAGCGCCCGCAGATCGCCGTCGTGGTGCTCGGCCCGGTGCCCAGCCCCCGGGGGATCGCCGCCGCCTTCGCCGCGGGCGCCTCCGGCTACGTACGGCACGACGAGCGCATCGAGGGCGTGGAGCGGGCCCTGGCCAAGGCGCGGGCCGGCGAGGCCGCCGTCTCCCCGCAACTGCTCCAGAGCGCCTTCGCCGAGCTCCTCAACCCGGCCGCGCAGCCCGACGACGAGGGCAGCCGGCTGCTCCAGCTGCTCACCCCGCGCGAGGTCGAGGTGCTCGTCCGGGTCGCCGAGGGCGAGGACACCCGGCTGATCGCGGCCGGCATGAACATCGCCCCGAGCACAGCGCGCACACATGTCCAGCGGGTACTCATGAAGCTGGGCGTCGGCTCCCGGCTGGAGGCCGCCGCCCTGGCGGCCCGTACGGGACTGCTGGACCGCGCGAGCATCCCGGCACAGCCGGGGCCCCGGGACTAGGTCGTGCCGTCGAAGTCCCGCCTGGCCGGCGCTACTTTGACGACGCTCCCTAGGGCCCCGGAAGGGAGACCTCGGGAGTAAGGTCCCGCGAGGAGGGGCCCGTGCGGGGCTTCCCCACGGGCCTTCCGCGCGGGGCCTCCTGCCCGGAGCCCGACCGCGTCAACTCCGGTACCGCGGCCGCCGCCCTGAGTTCTTCACCGGCCCGCGGGCTTCCGGCAAGATGCCGTTCCCCGGAGGCTCCGGATCCGGTAAGAGCGTGTGACATCAGAGAATCCCCTTGAGAGGCGAGCGAGTGAACAAGTACCTGGTCACCGGCGGAGCCGGTTACGTCGGCAGTGTCGTGGCGGCGCACCTTCTGGAGGCCGGCCACGAGGTGACCGTCCTCGACGACCTCTCCACCGGCTTCAGCGCCGGCGTGCCGGCCGGCGCCACCCTCATCGACGGCCGCATCCAGGACGCGGCCCGGTACCTCGACGCCTCCTACGACGCGGTGCTGCACTTCGCCGCCTCCTCGCAGGTCGGCGAGTCCGTCGCCGACCCGGGCAAGTACTGGGCGAACAACGTCGGCGGCACCCTGGAGCTGCTCGCCGCGATGCGCGGCGCCGGAGTCCGCAAGCTGGTCTTCTCCTCCACCGCCGCGACGTACGGCGAGCCCCGCCAGGACGGCGACGGCCGCCTCACCGAGACCTCCGTCACCGCCCCCACCAACCCCTACGGGGCCTCCAAGCTGGCTGTCGACCACATGATCGCCGGGGAGTGCGCGGCCCACGGTCTCGCCGCGGTCTCGCTGCGCTACTTCAACGTGGCCGGCGCGTACGGGGAGTTCGGCGAGCGCCACGACCCCGAGACGCACCTGATCCCGCTGGTCCTCCAGGTCGCGCTCGGGCAGCGCGCGGCCATCTCCGTCTTCGGGGACGACTACCCGACCCCCGACGGCACCTGCGTCCGCGACTACATCCACGTCGCCGACCTCGCCGAGGCCCACCTGTCGGCCCTCGACGCGGCCACCGCCGGCGAGCACCTCGTCTGCAACCTCGGCAACGGCAACGGCTTCTCGGTCCGCGAGGTCATCGAGACCGTCCGCAAGGTCACCGGCCGGGAGATCCCCGAGATCGCAGCCCCCCGCCGGGCCGGCGACCCGGCCGTCCTGGTCGCCTCCGCCGACACCGCCCGCGAGCGGCTCGGCTGGACCCCCACCCGGTCCGACCTCGCGGGGATCGTCACCGACGCCTGGGAGTTCGCCCTGCGCCGCGACGCGGCCCGGTGCGACGGCGCCTGAGGCCTGACACCCGCGTCTGGGGCCGGATGCCCCGGTGCCTGAGGCCGGATGCCCGGCGCCTTGCCGCGGGTCTGCCGGTGCGTGCCCGGGGAGCAACTGCCCCCGGCACCCCGCAGAGTGGCCGACGGGCGGCGCCTCACGACCCGTACGGGGTGCCCCCGTAAGGGCGTCGGGGGCGCGGTCCGGGGCCCCCGGGTGCCTTCAGCCGCTCCGGCCGGGGGCGCTTTCCGGCCACCGGTGGACAGGTGGGCGGAGGGGCCTGCGGCCACATACCGTGCGGTACGCGGGAGTTGTCGAGGTCGCGGGAGAAATCCACGGGGAAAACTTCTGAGATTCGGCCAACTGCCGTGCACCGCTCGCCGTACGCTGATGCTCAACACCGGTGGGGGCCGGTGTTGTTTCAGGGGTCGAGACAGTCGGGTACGGCGTCCGGACCGGGGTAGCAGTCCAGTTGCGGCGGCGGCCGCGGCAGCTGCTGATCCGTTTCCGATCCGGGCGCCGTAGACCGGCCGTCCGTTCCCCGACCCTTGGGGGTGTCTGTGGTTCGTATCCGGGTTCTCGTGGTCGACGATCACCGCATTTTCGCCGAATCGCTCGCCGCGGCACTCGCCGCGGAGCCCGATGTGGAGGTGTCCGCTGCCGGCAGTGGACCGGCCGCATTGCGCTGCATCGAGCGCGGCGTCGCGGAAGGCCGGAGGTATGACGTACTGCTGGTCGACGCCGACCTCGGCGTCGTGTCCGGCGCAAGACTGCCCGAACCGTCCTTCGGGAGCGGTCCCGCCGTGGTGCCCGTGGACGGGATCTCCCTCGTCGCCGGCATCCGCGCCGGCCAGCCCGCGGTCCGCACGGTGGTGCTGGCGGAGCGGGACGACCCGCGCCGGGCCGCCCTCGCCCTCCAGGCCGGCGCCTCCGGCTGGGTGGCCAAGGACTGCTCGCTGTCCCGGCTGCTCGCGGTGATCCGCGGGGTGCTGCGCGAGGAGACCCACCTGCCGCCCGCGCTGCTCACCGGGGTCCTGCGGGAGCTGACCGCGGCCCGCAAGAACCGCACCGACAGCGAGCGCCTGGTCGAATCGCTGACCCCGCGCGAGCACGAGGTGCTGCGCTGCATGGTCGCCGGGCTGAACCGCAAGGACGTCGCCGCCCGGCTGTTCCTGTCCCCGCACACCGTCCGCACCCACATGCAGAACGTGCTGGGGAAGCTGGGCGTGCACTCGACGCTGGCCGCCGTGGCGCTGGCCAGGCGGGCCGGGGTCCGGCCGGTGGACCTACCCGGGGACGTTGTCGAACGGAGCGGTCAGCCGGCGTAGCAGTCCGGCCAGCTCCATGCGCTGGGCGCGCGGCAGCCGGCCCAGGATCGCCCGTTCCTGGTCGAGCAGCCCGGCCAGCGCCTGGTCGGCGCGGTCGCGGCCCTCGGCGGTCAGCCGTACGAGCACACCGCGCCGGTCGTTGGGGTCGGGAAGCCGTTCGACCAGGCCCTTCTTGGCGAGCCGGTCGATCCGGTTGGTCATGGTGCCCGAGGTGACGAGCGTCTGCGTGAGCAGCTGGCCGGGGGAGAGCTGGTACGGGTCGCCGGCACGGCGCAGCGACGTCAGGACGTCGAATTCCCAGGGCTCCAGGTTGTGCTCGGAGAAGGCGATCCGGCGGGCCCGGTCGAGGTGGCGCGCGAGCCTGCTGACCCGGCTGAGCACTTCGAGCGGTTCCACGTCGAGGTCAGGGCGTTCCCGCCGCCATGCCGCAACCAGTCGGTCGACCTCGTCCTCCATGCGGATCATTGTAAGGGGTCTGTCGACATGAAGTCTCTTGACGTCAAGATATATCTGGGGTGATCATCGGAATGCGACGGGCCGGACCGGCTTCGCCGCCGCCCCGCGCACTCCTGTAGGGAGGCACCACCATGCACGCGACCCCGCACTGGGACCCCGCGCAGTACCTGCGTCACGCGGGCCACCGGGCCCGCCCCTTCCTCGAACTCCTCGCCCGGATCCCCGAGCTGCCGGCCGGCGCACCGGGTGCCGTCCCGGCCGGCCGGGACGGCGGTCTCCCCGGCGGCGGCCCCCGGATCGCCGACCTGGGCTGCGGCCCCGGCAACGTCACCGCGCTGCTCGCGGACCGCTGGCCCACCGCCCGCATCACGGGCTTCGACCTGTCCGAGGACATGCTGGCCCGGGCCCGCAAGGAGTACGCGGGCCCCACCCCCGGCGGCGGCAGCCTCGACTTCCGCCCCGCCGACCTCACCGGCTGGCGGCCCGGGGCGGGCACGGACGCGGGTTCCGGGGCGGGTCCCGGCACGGCCCCCGGCCCTGACAGCGGCTCCGGCGCCGACCCGGGCGAGGAGCCGTACGACCTGATCGTGTCCAACGCGGCCCTCCAGTGGGTTCCCGGGCACGAGGAGCTCTTCGCCGCCTGGACGGCGGGCCTGCGCCCCGGCGGCACCTTCGCCTTCCAGGTCCCCGGCAACTTCGACGCCCCCAGCCACCGGCTCCTCGCCGCGCTGTGCGACGGCCCGCGCTGGCGCGCCCGCCTGTCCGGCCACGGCGAGCGCCCGGCGCCGGTACTCGAACCCGCCGGCTACCTGGCCCGCCTCGGCGCGCTCGGCTGCGCCGCCGACGTGTGGGAGACCACGTACCTGCAACTGCTGCCGGGTCCGGACCCGGTGCTCGACTGGGTGAAGGGCACCGCACTGCGGCCGGTGCTGACCGCCCTCGCCGACGACCCGCAGGCCGCCGACGCCTTCCTGGCCGAGTACCGCGACCTGCTCCGCGAGGCCTACCCGCCGGGCCCGCACGGCACCGTCTTCCCGTTCCGCAGGATCTTCGCCGTCGCCGTCAAGGAGGCCTGACCCCGATGCTCGTATCCGTCGACCACGTCCAGCTCGCCGCGCCGCCCGGCTCGGAGGACCTGCTGCGCGTCTACTACCGGGACGTCCTCGGCATGACCGAGGTGCCCAAGCCGCCGGTCCTGGCGGCCCGCGGCGGCTGCTGGTTCGCCGCCGGCCCGGTCCAGCTCCACCTGGGCGTCGAGCCCGACTTCCGCCCCGCCGCCAAGGCCCACCCGGGGCTGCGGGTGCGCGACATCGAGGCGTACGCGCGGCGCCTCGCGGACCGCGGCGCGAAGGTCGTCTGGGACGACAACCTCCCCGGCCACCGCCGCTTCTACTCCGAGGACCCCGTCGGCAACCGCCTGGAGTTCCTCGAACCGCTGTCCTGATCGGGGGACAGGACAGCGGCGCCCTGCCACCGGAGTTCCGGTGGCGGGGCGCCGTGGTGTTCAGGCGGCTCAGTGCAGGGAGACGTACGTGTTCCAGCCCGAGCCGAGCAGCACGCGCGAGGACAGCGTCTTGGCGCCGCCCAGGCCGGTGCCGGCGTAGCGGTACGCGTTGCCGCGGCTGTCCACACCGATGAGGTCGGCGCGGCCGTCACCGGTCATGTCACCGGCGGAGGCCAGCTTGTTGTAGGTGCCGTAGCCGGTGCCGATCTTGACGCGGGCCTTGAAGGGGGCCTTGGCGTTGCCGGTGCCCGGGTACAGGTACAGGCTGCCCGAACCGGTGCGGGCCAGCAGGTCCGCCCGGCCGTCGCCGGTGTAGTCGCCCGCACCGACGAGGGCGTTGTAGCCGCTCCAGCCGGCGCCGACCTTGATCCGGCCGTAGAAGCCGGTACCGCCGTTGCTGCGGTACAGGTACAGGTTGCCGGACTTGTCGCGGGCCAGGAGGTCGCCGATGCCGTCGCCGCTGAGGTCGCCGGTGCCGGCCAGGGAGTTGTAGACCCCCCAGCCGTGGCCGACGAACTGGTCGCCGCGCCACAGCTGGCCGTCGTAGCGCCACAGGAAGCTGGCGTAGCCCTGGGTGCCGAGCGAGCTGGGGAAGTGGACCGTCACCGGTCCGGCCCAGCCGCCCGTGTCGCTGACCTGCTCGCGCGCGGACAGCTTGCCGTTCGCGGAGGCCGCGTACTCGAACAGGGTCCCGGCGCTGTTGCGGCCGAGGATCTGGTACTTGCCGTGGGCGGGGATGCCGCCCTGCCCGGCGTACAGCCCGGTCCACTCCCAGCCCGTGCCCGACTTCTGGCGGGGGGCGAAGGTGCCGTTGCCGTTGCTGCCGTAGTACCAGATGGTGCCGGCGGCGTCCCGGGCGAGGACGTCGACGTCGCCGTCGCCGTTGCGGTCGCCCGCGGGGAGGATCTGGTTGTAGACCCCCCAGCCGTAGCCGACCTTGACGCCGGCGCGGAACGGCGCGGCCGCCTTGCCGGTGCCCTTGTAGAAGTACAGGTTTCCGCTCGGGGTGCGGCCCAGGACGTCGGCGTGGCCGTCGGCGTCGAGGTCCCCGGCGCCGACCAGCTGGTCGTAGCCCTGCCAGCCCGCGCCGACCTTGACGGGGGCGCGGAACGGGGTGGAGATGTTCCCGGTGGCCGGGTACAGGTACAGCTCGCCGCTGTACTTGCGGGCCAGCAGGTCCGGCGTGCCGTCGCCGGTCAGGTCGCCGGGCGCGGCGAGCTTGTTGTAGATGTTCCAGCCGCTGCCGGACCAGGAGGCGTAGCCCGCGCCGGTGGCGCTGATGTCCCCGTAGAGCGACAGCTTGCCGGTGACGCTCAGCGTGAGCAGCTCGGGCCTGGTGCCGTCTCCCAGGGCGTGGTTCAGATCGCCGACCGGAATGACGTCCTTGAACGTCTCCTGCTCGTTCCCGCCGAGGAGTTCGAACTTCTGGTCGTCGCCGACCCGTGTCTTCATGTAGTACGTGTTGCCGATCTGCCGGTAGAGCAGATCCTCCAGGCCGTCGCCGTTGACGTCGAACCGGGGCGCGGCGGCGTCGCGTGCGGCGAGGCCCTGACGCTGCACGGGGAGCGACTCCACCGGCAGGGGCGCGACCGGCTCGGAGCGGTGCAGCTGCGGCTTGGCCGGAACGCCGGGCGCGGCGCCGTCGGCCGCGGCGGTTCCCGCCAGGGCCATGCCGGCGGTCAGTGCGAGGGCGGTGCAGGCCGCGACGCGGCCCAGGCGCTTGTGGCGCGTGATGTTCAAGGTCCCCCCTGGGACAGGTGCTGTGCTGGTACTGGTGTGGGTGCGGTGGCGGTGCGGCGGTGGGATCAGTACAGGTCCGGGTAGATCTGGTAGCCCGTGCCGATCTTGGCGCGGGCGGTCAGCCTGCCGGTGCCGTACGAGGTGTAGCGCCACAGGGTGCCGGCGGAGTCGGTGGCGACGAGGTCGCCGCGGCTGTCGCCGTCGAGGTCGCCGGTGGCGACCAGGTTCTTGTAGATGCCGTAGCCGGTGCCGATCCTGACGCGGGCCTTGAAGGGGGTCCTCGCGACGCCGGTGCCGGCGTAGAGGTACAGGTCCCCGTTGGTGGCGCGGGCGATCAGGTCGGCGCGGCCGTCACCGGTGAAGTCACCGGCGCCGGTCAGCTTGTTGTAGCCGCCCCAGCCCGCGCCGACCTTGACGCGGGAGGCGAAGCCGGTGGCCTTGCCGTTGCCCTGGTACACGTAGAGCGTGCCGCTGCCGTCGCGGGCCAGCAGGTCGCCCTTGCCGTCGCCGGACAGGTCGCCGGGGCCGACCAGGGTGTTGTAGACGCCCCAGCCGGCGCCGATGTCGTTGCCCTGGACGAAGAGGTGGTTCTGGAAGATCTCCAGGGTGTCGGCGTAGCTGTTGGTGTTGAGGGAGGACGACCGGATGTAGCGGTAGCCCTTCCACTCGCCGACCGGGCTGATCCGCTCGCGGGCGGTGAGGGTGCCGTCGTTCTTCGCCCCGTACCACCACAGGGTGCCCGCCGCGTCGCGGCCGGCGAGGTCGCTGCGGTCGTAGCCGGGGCGGCCGCCCTGCGCCGCCGTCACGCGGGCGTAGTTCCAGCCCTTGGAGGAGGTGACACGGGGCTTGAAGCCGCCGTTGCCGTCCGCGTAGTAGAGGTACGCCTGGCCGTTGACGGCGCGGGCGTACAGGTCGCCCTTGCCGTCGCGGTTGACGTCGTCGAGGCCGATCAACTGGTTGTAGACCTGGTAGCCGAAGCCGATCTGCTTGCGCGTCGCGAACGGCTCCGTGGCCCGGCCGGTGCCGGTGTACGTGAACAGCTTGCCGGCGCCGTCCCGGGCCACCAGGTCGGCCAGACCGTCGCCGGTGATGTCGTTGGAGCCGACCAGCTGGTCGTACGCCTGCCAGCCCTTGCCGACCTTCACCCGGGACAGGAACGGCGTCGCGGTGCTCGACCCGTTGCCCGGGTACAGGTACAGCTCGCCGGCGTAGGTGCGCGCCAGCACGTCGACGCGGCCGTCGCCGGTCAGGTCGCCGGGGGCGAGGACCTTGTCGTAGATCTGCCAGCCGCGGCCGGACCAGCTCGGCGAGTACGCGGTGCCGGACGTGCCGATGCCGTTGAACAGCCCGAGGGTGCCGTCGGCCGTCAGGGCCAGCACGTTGGTGTCGCGGTCGTGGTCCGGGTCGCCGACCGGGATGACGTCCTTGTACGCGTAGCTGCCGTCCGCGGTGGCCTGACCGACCTGGTACGCGAAGTGGTCCTCGGCGCCGCCCGGGTTGACGTAGTACCTGCCGTTGAGGCCCTGGTAGAGCATGTCCGTGATGCCGTCGCGGTCCGCGTCGAAGCGGGGCGCGAGGGTCGCGGCCGCCGCGAGCGCGGTGCGCGGGGCGGCGCCCTTCGGTACGAACGGGCCGGGGCGCCCGGTGAGCTGCGGGGCGCCCTGCTCGGCCCGGCCGTGCGGCCGGTCGGTGGCCGGGGCGGCCGCGGCGGGGGTCGCGAGCAGGGTGCCGGCGGCGAGGGCGGCGACGGCGGTGCAGGCCGCGAGGCGGCCGGGGCGCTGGTGGCGCGAGCGGTTCAAGGTCCCCCCTGGGACGGAGTGCTGCGCGGGGTGGCGCGGGTCCGCAGGCTCGGGCGCGCGACAGCGGCGCGCGGAGCGGCGTGATCCCCCCGGATATGTCTTTGCAGCGTACATCTGCAATGCGATCAGCAGAAGTGCTTATCCGTCAGTTCATGTCACGATCCCGACAGATCCCACCGGACAGGGGCCGGGAGGCCGCTGCGGCGGCCCCGTCGGCCGTGTCGTCCCTGATGTCCAGGATGAGTTGCTTGAGCGCATCTCGGGTGGTGCCGTGGGCGTTGCCCGCCCTCGGTCTCCCGCCGCGTCGCGGCCCGCGGCACGGCCCGCGACACGAAGATGCCCCGCCCCCCGCGGCGTATGCCGGGGGCGGGGCATCCTCGGTGGTGTCTAGTACAGGTTGCGGTAGATCTGGTAGCCCGTGCCGATCCGGGCGCGGGCGGTCAGCTTGCCGGTGCCGTACGAGGTGTAGCGCCACAGGTTGCCCGCGGAGTCGGACGCGACCAGGTCGGCGCGGCCGTCGCCGGTCAGGTCGCCGGTCACGACGAGCTGGCGGTACGCGCCGTAGCCGGTGCCGATCTTCACGCGGCCCGCGAACGGGGAGCGCGCGTTGCCGGTGCCCGGGTACAGGTACAGGTTGCCGCGGCCGTCGCGGGCCACGAGGTCCGCGCGGCCGTCGCCGGTCATGTCGCCGGCGCCGGTCAGCTTGTTGTAACCGCCCCAGCCCGCACCGACCTTGATGCGCGGGGACACGGTCTTGCCGTGGCCGCGGTACAGGTAGAGGCTGCCCGAGCGGTCCCGCGCGAGCAGGTCGCCGCGGCCGTCGCCGTCGAGGTCGCCGGGGCCGGCGATCGCGTTGTAGACGCCCCAGCCCGCGCCCGCGTCCGTGTTCTCCAGGAACAGGTGCCCGTTCCAGATCTCCACGAGGTCGCCGTCGCTGTCGTTGTCCAGCGAGGACACGTAGCTGACGTTGGCGCCGGCCCAGCCGCCGGGCTTGCTGTACTGCTGGCGGGCGCCCAGGAAGCCGTTGTTCTTGGAGTAGTACCACCACAGCGTGCCCGCCGCGTCCCGGCCGACCAGGTCGTTGCGGCCGAAGCCGGGGATGCCGCCCTGCGCCGCGAAGTTGGTGGAGACGTTCCAGCGGTCGCCCGCGTACGCGCGCGGCTTGAAGGTGCCCGTGCCGGTGGACGCGTGGAGGTACGCGGCGCCGCCCGGCGTACGGGCCATCAGGTCGCCCTTGCCGTCGCCGTTGCGGTCGTCGACGCCGACGAGCTGGTTGTACACCTGGTAGCCGAAGCCGGACTTCTTGCGGGTCCCGAACGGGGTGCGCAGGACTCCGGTGCCCGGGTAGGTGTACACGTCGCCGCCGGACGTGCGGACCAGGAGGTCGGCCTTGCCGTCGCCGTTGGTGTCGCCCATGCCCACGAGCTGGTCGAAGGCCTGCCAGCCGCCGCCGACCTTCACCGGGGCCTGGAACGGCCCGCGCGGGTTGCCGGTGTTGCGGTACAGGAACAGCGTGCCGGCGGGCGTACGGGCCAGCAGGTCGGTGCGGCCGTCGCCGGTCAGGTCGCCGGGTGCGATGACCTTGTTGTACGCCTGCCAGCCGCGGCCGGTCCACTTGGCGGTGGTGGAGGTGCCCGCGCGGCCCGTGCCCGGGTACAGGCTGAGGGCGCCGTCGGCGCTCAGCGTCATCACGTCGGTGAGCCGCGTCGAGGACAGGCGGCCGACCGGGATGACGTCCTTGTACTCGAAGTTCGTGGCGGGCCGGCCGACCTTGTACGTGAACGTGGCGCCGCCGCTGCCCGGGTTGACGCGGTACTGGCCGTCGATGGAGCGGTAGAGCACGTCCGGCTTGCCGTCGCCGTCCGCGTCGAAGCGCGGGGCGGTACGGGTCGCGGCCGAGGCGGCGAAGGCGTCGCGCGGGGCGGCGGCCGCGGGCAGTGCGCCGGGCAGCTCGGTGACCTGCGGGGCCGGGTGCCCCGAGGAGCGGTACGGGCGGTCGGCGCCGGGCGCGTCGGCCGCGGTCGCCGGGCCGGCCAGCAGGGTGCCGGCGGCCAGCGCGATGGTGGTGCAGGCCGCGATGCGGCCCAGGTGCTTCTTCTGCGTCACGAAACTCCCCCTGGAAACTTCCCCCGGAAACAAACGAACAGGTGCCCCGCCCCTGTCGCAGGGGTGGGGCACCTCAGAAAATTAGTACAGGTTCGGGTAGATCTGGTAACCCGTTCCGACCTTCGCGCGGGCGGTGAGCTTCGTGTTGCCGTACGAGTCGTAGCGCCACAGCGTGCCCGCCGAGTCGGTCGCGACGAGGTCGGCGCGGCCGTCGCCGGTCAGGTCGCCGGTGACCACCAGGTTCTTGTAGATGCCGAAGCCGGTGCCGACCTTGACGCGCGCCGCGAACGGCACGGCCGCCTGGCCGGTGCCCGGGTAGACGTACAGGTCGCCGTTGGTCGCGCGGGCCAGCAGGTCGGCGCGGCCGTCACCGGTGAGGTCGCCGGCGCCGGTCAGCTTGTTGAAGCCGCCCCAGCCCGCGCCGACCTTGACGCGGGAGGCGAAGCCGGTGCCGGCGCCGTTGCCGCGGTAGAGGTAGAGCGTGCCGCCGCCGTCACGGGCCAGCAGGTCGCCCTTGCCGTCGCCGGACAGGTCGCCGGGGCCGAAGACGTGGTTGTAGATCTGCCAGCCGGAGGTCACCGGCTCGCCGTTCACGTACAGCTTGCCGCTGTAGACCTCCAGCATGTCGGCGAAGCCGTACTGGGGGCGGAGGGCGGACGCGGTGGAGAACTTCGCGCCCTTCCATCCGGCGGTCGGACCCACCTGCTGACGCTTGGCCAGCGTGCCGTTGTTCTTGGAGTAGTACCACCACATGGTGCCGGCGGCGTCGCGGGCGAACAGGTCCGCACGGTCGAAGTCCGGGACGCCGCCCTGGCCCGCGAACTGGGTGACGGCGTTGAAGCCGGTGCCGAGCGCGACGCGGGCCTCGACCCCGCCGGTGCCGTTGGCCGGGTACAGGTACAGCTGGCCGGAGGGGGTGCGCGCGAACAGGTCGCCGTTGCCGTCGCCGTCGATGTCGTCGACGCCGACGAGCTGGTTGTAGATCTGGTAGCCGGTGCCGATCTTGGCCGCCGGCTTGAACGGCGTGGCGGCGACGCCGGTGCCCAGGTACGAGAACAGGTCGCCGGAGGCGTTGCGGGCCACGACGTCGGCGATCGCGTCGCCGTTGATGTCGTTCGCGCCGACCAGCTGGTCGAAGGCCTGCCAGCCCGCGCCGATCTTGACCGCCGACTTGAACGGCGAGCTCAGGACGCCGCTGGCCTCGTACAGGTAGAGCGCGCCGGCGTGGGTGCGGGCCAGCAGGTCGGCCCTGCCGTCGCCGGTCAGGTCGCCGGGCGAGAAGACCTTGTTGTACATCTGCCAGCCACCGCCGGACCAGGTCGCGGTGAAGGCCGACCCCAGAGTCCCGTGACCCTCGAACAGCGACAGCCGCCCGTCCGCGCCGAGGGCCAGCAGGTCGCTGTAGCTCGCCGCGTCCCCGTGCACGTCTCCGACCGGGATGACGTCCTTGTAGGCCAGGGTCTCGGTGCTCTGGCCGATCGTGACCTGGATGTCGGCGGAGCTGTCGTGCGAGCCCACGTAGTAGTGGCCGTCGATGCCCCGGTAGAGCACGTCTGCGCGGCCGTCGTGGTCGGCGTCGTAGCGCGGCGCGGCGGCCTCGCCGGTGGCCGCGAAGGTGCCGCGGCGCACGGAAGCCGGCAGTTCCAGGTCGACCTTCCGGTCCGGCTTCGGGGCGACCCGCTCCACCGCGCCGCGCGGCGGCACGTCGGAGCCGGCGGCGGACGCCGGGGTCGCGGCCAGCAGCGTGCCGGCGGACAGGGCGAGGGCGGTGCAGGCCGCGATGCGGCCGGCGCGCTGGTGGCGCGAGGTGTTCAAGGTCCCCCCAGGGACGGTGGTGTCGGGCCGCCGGGGGAGTGCGGCCGGGTGTACAGGACTCCGCGGCACACGTGGGCGCGGAGAGGGATCCCCCGAAAGTCTGCGAGAAAGCTATATGGCCGGTTCCGGAAAAAAGAAGACGCTCCCTGTACAACCTTTCTCGCGAAGGGTGTACAGGGAGCGCGATGCGGGTATCAGGCGCGGCTCAGCTCAGCTCAGCTCAGCTCTTGCGGTGCCCCACCAGCCGCGGCTTCGCCTCCAGGCCGTCCAGCCCGTGCCAGGCCAGGTTCACCAGGTGCGCCGCGACCTCCGCCTTCTTCGGGCGGCGGGTCTCCAGCCACCACTGGCCCGTCAGCGCGACCATGCCCACCAGCGCCTGCGCGTACAGCGGCGCCAGCTTCGGGTCGAAGCCGCGGGCCTTGAACTCCAGCCCCAGAATGTCCTCGACCTGCGTGGCGATGTCACTGATCAGCGAGGCGAAGGTGCCCGTGGACTGGGCCACCGGCGAGTCCCGGACCAGGATCCGGAAGCCGTCCGTGTAGCTCTCGATGTAGTCCAGCAGTGCGAAGGCCGCCTGCTCCAGCAGCTCCCGGGGGTGGCCCGCCGTCAGCGCGCCCGTCACCCCGTCCAGCAGCTGCCGCATCTCCCGGTCGACGACGACCGCGTACAGGCCCTCCTTGCCGCCGAAGTGTTCGTACACCACCGGCTTGGACACCCCGGCCTTCGCCGCGATCTCCTCCACCGAGGTGCCTTCGAAACCCTTCTCCGCGAAGAGGGTGCGACCGATGTCGAGCAGTTGCTGACGCCGTTCGGCGCCCGTCATCCGGACCCGGCGGCCACGCCGGGGCTTGTCGTTGCTGGAGTTGCTGCCGTCGATCGCCACGTCACCCATCATGCCGCGTTCGCAGCCTTCTCCTTGCGCCGGGCGTCGATCCGCGCCTCCGACGGCCACCGCACGTCGGAGGCCCATCCGGCCAGCTCGAACCAGCGGATCAGCCGCGCGCTGGAGTCGACCTGCCCGCGCAGCACGCCGTGGCGCGCCGAGGTCGGATCGGCGTGGTGCAGGTTGTGCCACGACTCGCCGCAGGACAGCACCGCCAGCCACCACACGTTGCCCGAACGGTCGCGGGACTTGAACGGGCGCTGCCCCACTGCGTGGCAGATCGAGTTGATCGACCACGTCACGTGGTGCAGCAGGGACACCCGCACCAGGGACCCCCAGAAGAACGCCGTGAACGCGCCCCACCAGGACATCGTCACCAGACCGCCCACGAGCGGCGGGATCGCCAGCGACAGGATCGTCCAGAACACGAAGTCACGGCTGATCCGCCGGATCGCGGGGTCCTTGATCAGGTCGGGGGCGTACTTCTGCTGGTTCGTCTGCTCCTCGTCGAACAGCCACCCGATGTGGGCCCACCACAGGCCCTTCATCAGCGCCGGCAGCGTCTCGCCGAACCGCCAGGGCGAATGCGGGTCGCCCTCGTCGTCCGAGAACTTGTGGTGCTTGCGGTGGTCCGCCACCCACCGCACCAGCGGACCCTCCACCGCCATCGAGCCCGCGATCGCCAGCGCGATCCGCAGCGGCCGCGTCGCCTTGAAGGAACCGTGCGTGAAGTAACGGTGGAAACCGATGGTGATGCCGTGGCAGGCCAGGAAGTACATGAACACCATCAGACCCAGGTCCAGCCAGCTCACCCCCCAGCCCCACGCCAGCGGCACCGCCGCGGCCAGCGCCACGAACGGCACGACGATGAAGAGGAGCAGCGCGATCTGCTCGACGGACCGCTTGCTCTCCCCGCCCAGCGTGGCGGATTCCGGTTCGACGCCGGGCCCCTCCGGGTTCTCTTCGAGCACATCCGGGCTGATCGTCATGACGTTCCCCTGAGGGTGAGGCATTCGGCGGTCGCCGAGGCTGCGGACCCCGGCGGTCACCGAGGCTACGGACCCGTAACCTACGGCAACGTAAGTATCTCAGCGAGGGCCCCTCCGGCCAAGGGCATCCGTCCGCCCCGCGAGACATGCGACCGGACCTATACCGGCGACACCTATCCTTGGTCCCGTCGGACAGCGCGGTCCGCACGGGCAGCCCGGGGCTGCGCACCACGCGGGGAACCCTCCGGACACCATCCGGGGAAGCACCGCCGCGTGCCCGTCCCCGGACCCCACCTCCCAGTAGCGCTCGAACACTGCAAGGAGCCGCACCTGTGAGCAGTGCCGACCACACCTCCGCCGTCCAGGGCACCGCCGCCCCGGCCCACAACGCCAACGCAGAGCTGCGTGCGGACATCCGCCGCCTCGGCGACCTCCTCGGCGAGACCCTCGTACGCCAGGAAGGCCAGGACCTCCTCGACCTCGTCGAACGCGTCCGCGCCCTCACCCGCACCGACGGCGAGGCCGCCGCCGAGCTGCTCGGCGACACCGACCTGGAGACCGCCGCCCGGCTGGTACGCGCCTTCTCCACCTACTTCCACCTCGCCAACGTCACCGAGCAGGTGCACCGCGGCAAGGAGCTGCGCGCCCACCGCGCGGCCGAAGGCGGCCTGCTGGCCCGCACCGCCGACATGCTCAAGGACGCCGACCCCGAGCACCTGCGCGAGACGGTCCGCAACCTCAACGTCCGGCCCGTCTTCACGGCCCACCCCACCGAGGCCGCCCGCCGCAGCGTCCTGAACAAGCTGCGCCGCATCGCCGCCCTCCTGGAGGAGCCCGTCACCGGCGCCGGCGACCGCCGCCGCCACGACCTGCGGCTCGCCGAGAACATCGACCTCATCTGGCAGACCGACGAGCTGCGCGTGGTCCGCCCCGAGCCCTCCGACGAGGCCCGCAACGCGATCTACTACCTCGACGAGCTGCACGCCGGAGCCGTCGGCGACGTCCTGGAGGACCTCGCCGCGGAGCTCCAGCGCGTCGGCGTCGAGCTGCCGCCGGGCACCCGCCCGCTCACCTTCGGCACGTGGATCGGCGGTGACCGCGACGGCAACCCCAACGTCACCCCCGAGGTCACCCGCGAGGTGCTGATCCTCCAGCACGAGCACGGCATCACCGACGCCCTCGAACTCGTCGACTTCCTGCGCGGACTGCTCTCGAACTCCATCCGCTACGCCGGCGCCACCGAGGAGCTCCTCACCTCGCTCCAGGCCGACCTCGAACGACTCCCCGAGATCAGCCCCCGCTACAAGCGCCTCAACGCGGAAGAGCCCTACCGGCTCAAGGCCACCTGCATCCGCCAGAAGCTGGTCAACACCCGGGACCGCCTCGCCAAGGGCACCCCGCACGAGGAGGGCCGCGACTACCTCGGCACCGCCGAGCTGCTCAGCGACCTCACCCTCATCCAGACCTCCCTGCGCGAACACCGCGGCGCGCTCTTCGCCGACGGCCGCATGGACCGCACCATCCGCACCCTCGCCGCCTTCGGCCTGCAGCTCGCCACCATGGACGTGCGCGAGCACGCCGACGCGCACCACCACGCGCTCGGGCAGCTCTTCGACCGGCTCGGCGAGGAGTCCTGGCGGTACGCGGACATGCCGCGCGACTACCGGCAGAAGCTCCTCGCGAAGGAGCTGCGCTCGCGCCGCCCCCTCGCACCCACCCCGGCCCCGCTCGACGCGGCCGGCCAGAAGACCCTCGGCGTCTTCGACACCATCAAGGACGCCTTCGAGAAGTTCGGCCCCGAGGTCATCGAGTCGTACATCATCTCGATGTGCCAGGGCGCCGACGACGTCTTCGCCGCGGCCCTCCTCGCCCGCGAGGCCGGCCTCATCGACCTGCACGGCGGCTGGGCCAAGATCGGCATCGTGCCGCTCCTGGAGACCACCGACGAGCTCAAGGCCGCCGACGTCATCCTCGACGCGATGCTCGCCGACCCCTCCTACCGCCGCCTGGTCTCCCTGCGCGGCGACGTCCAGGAGGTCATGCTCGGCTACTCGGACTCCTCCAAGTTCGGCGGCATCACCACCAGCCAGTGGGAGATCCACCGCGCCCAGCGCCGACTGCGTGACGTCGCCCACCGCTACGGCGTCCGGCTGCGCCTCTTCCACGGCCGCGGCGGCACCGTCGGCCGCGGCGGCGGCCCCTCGCACGACGCGATCCTCGCCCAGCCCTGGGGCACCCTCGAAGGCGAGATCAAGGTCACCGAGCAGGGCGAGGTCATCTCCGACAAGTACCTCGTCCCGTCGCTGGCCCGCGAGAACCTCGAACTGACCGTCGCCGCCACCCTGCAGGCCTCCGCCCTGCACACCGCGCCGCGCCAGTCCGACGAGGCCCTCTCCCGCTGGGACGCGGCCATGGACACCGTCTCCGACGCCGCGCACGACGCCTACCGGGCGCTCGTCGAAGACCCCGACCTGCCGTCGTACTTCTTCGCGGCCACCCCCGTCGACCAGCTCGCCGACCTCCACCTCGGCTCGCGGCCCTCCCGCCGCCCCGACTCCGGCGCCGGCCTCGACGGCCTGCGCGCCATCCCGTGGGTGTTCGGCTGGACCCAGTCCCGCCAGATCGTCCCCGGCTGGTACGGCGTCGGCTCCGGCCTCAAGGCGCTGCGCGACGCCGGCCAGGAGGACGTGCTCGCCGAAATGCAGGAGCGCTGGGGCTTCTTCCGTAACTTCCTGTCCAACGTCGAGATGACGCTGGCCAAGACCGACCTGCGGATCGCCCGCCACTACGTCGACACCCTCGTGCCCGACGAGCTCAAGCACGTCTTCGCCACCATCGAGGCCGAACACGAGCTCACGGTCCGCGAGGTCCTGCGCATCACCGGCGGCGAGAAGCTCCTCGACTCCCAGCCGGTCCTGCAGCAGACGTTCGCCGTCCGCGACGCCTACCTGGACCCGATCTCCTACCTCCAGGTCTCCCTGCTCGCCCGCCAGCGCGCCGCCGCCGCCCGCGGCGAGGACCCGGACCCGCTGCTCGGCCGGGCGCTGCTCCTCACCGTCAACGGCGTCGCCGCCGGCCTGCGCAACACCGGCTGACGGCCCGCCCCACGGCACGACGAAGCCCCCCGCGCCCGCAACCGGGCCGGGGGGCTTCCCCGTACGCGCCGCGCCCCGGGGGACACCGGCGCGCGAAGGTCAGGAGTTGTACGTGGACTGGGCCCGCTCCAGGCCCTCCAGGACCAGCGACTCCACCGCGTCCGCCGACCGGTCCACGAACCAGTCCAGCTCCTTGCGCTCCGTGGACGAGAAGTCCTTGAGCACGAAGTCGGCGACCTGCATCCGGCCCGGCGGGCGCCCGATCCCGCAGCGCACCCGGTGGTAGTCCGCACCCATCGACTTCGTCATCGACTTCAGGCCGTTGTGCCCGTTGTCCCCGCCGCCGAGCTTCAGCCGCAGCGTCGCGTAGTCGATGTCCAGCTCGTCGTGGACCGCGACGATCCGCTCCACCGGCACCTTGTAGAAGTCCCGCAGCGCCGTCACCGGCCCGCCCGACAGGTTCATGAACGACATCGGCTTGGCCAGGATCACCCGGCGGTTCGCCGGCCCGGGCGGACCGATCCGGCCCTCCAGCACCTGCGCCCGCGCCTTGTGCGCCTTGAACTTGCCGCCGATCCGCTCTGCCAGCAGGTCGGCCACCATGAAACCGATGTTGTGGCGATTGCCCGCGTACTCGGCGCCCGGATTGCCCAGACCCACGATCAGCCACGGAACCGTCGCATCATCCGCCATCAGAAAAGCTCCTCAACATGGGACGACCGCCGTCCCGCTCCCAGTGGAGCAGCACGGCGGTCGTTCGGCAAAAGCCGGAAAACCCTCAAGCCCTAGCCCGGAGAGGCAGAGGCTCAGGCCTCGGTGCCCTCGGCCTCGGCGGCCGGCTCCTCGGCCTGCGGGGAGACGACCTGGAGGACGGCGATGTCACCGTCGACGGCCAGGGTGGTGCCCTTCGGGAGGACCAGGTCCTTGGCGTGGATGGTCGCGCCGGCCTCGAGGCCCGCGATGGAGACGGTGACCTCGGTCGGGATGTGGGTGGCCTCGGCCTCGACCGAGATGGTGTTCTGGAGGGTCTCCAGCATGTTGCCACCGGCGGCCAGGTCGCCCTCGGTCACGATCGCGACGTCGACGGTGACCTTCTCGCCCTTCTGGACGATCAGGAAGTCGACGTGCGAGATGGAGCGCTTCAGCGGGTGACGCTGGATCGCCTTCGGGATGACCAGCTCGGTGCCGTCGCCCGCGATGTCCAGGGAGATCAGGACGTTCGGGGTCTTCAGCGCCATCATCAGGCCGTGGGCCTCGACGTTGACGTGCTTGGGGGCCTGGCCGTGGCCGTAGATGACCGCGGGGGTCT
The DNA here is from genome assembly GCF_036194065.1 of Streptomyces sp. NBC_00239. Lineage (NCBI taxonomy): Bacteria > Bacillati > Actinomycetota > Actinomycetes > Kitasatosporales > Streptomycetaceae > Streptomyces > Streptomyces sp. NBC_00239. Next base: position 4,909,218 of record NZ_CP108095.1, read on the forward strand.
GGGCGGCGCGACGGGCCTGGCGGGCAGAGCCCTTGCCGAAGGTGTCACGGACAACGGCGGAAAGCTTGACCTCGGACATGCTCACTCCTCGTGGGGTGATGGAAACGGACACAGTCACCCGGCCTCTACGGCCTGCTACGAAGAGCGCGTCGATAACGGAGCACCCGCACGCAAGTGCGGCCTCCCTCGCCGAGCAACTTCACGAGTCTACCCGGCGGGAAGGCCGCACTTCAAAAGGATCTCTACGAGAGCCCTACCTCACTGCGCTGTTACTGCTGCTCCTCGAAGAGCGAGGTCACCGAGCCGTCCTCGAAGACCTCGCGCACCGCACGCGCCACCATCGGCGCGATCGACAGCACGGTGATCTTGTCGAGCTCCAGGTCGGACGGGTCCGGCAGCGTGTTCGTGAACACGAACTCGCTCACCTTCGAGTTCTTCAGGCGGTCCGCGGCCGGCCCCGACAGGATGCCGTGCGTCGCCGTCACGATGACGTCCTCGGCGCCGTGCGCGAACAGCGCCTCGGCCGCGGCGCAGATCGTGCCACCGGTGTCGATCATGTCGTCGACCAGGACGCAGATGCGGCCCTTGACGTCACCGACGACCTCGTGGACGGTCACCTGGTTGGCGACGTCCTTGTCGCGGCGCTTGTGGACGATCGCCAGCGGCGCGTCCAGACGGTCGCACCAGCGGTCGGCGACGCGCACGCGGCCGGCGTCCGGGGACACGATGGTCAGCTTCGAGCGGTCCACCTTCGCGCCCACGTAGTCCGCGAGCACCGGCAGCGCCGACAGGTGGTCCACCGGACCGTCGAAGAAGCCCTGGATCTGGTCCGTGTGCAGGTCGACGGTGAGGATGCGGTCGGCACCCGCCGTCTTCAGCAGGTCGGCCACCAGGCGCGCCGAGATCGGCTCGCGACCCTTGTGCTTCTTGTCCTGACGGGCGTAACCGTAGGACGGGATGATCACGGTGATCGAGCGGGCCGACGCGCGCTTGAGCGCGTCGATCATGATGAGCTGCTCCATGACCCACTTGTTGATGGGAGCCGTGTGGCTCTGCATCAGGAAGCAGTCCGCGCCGCGCGCCGACTCCTCGAAGCGGACGTAGATCTCACCGTTGGCGAAGTCGAAGGCCTTGGTCGGCACGAGGCCGACGCCCAGCTGGTGCGCGACCTCCTCGGCCAGCTCGGGGTGGGCGCGGCCGGAGAAGAGCATCAGCTTCTTCTCGCCGGTCGTCTTGATCCCGGTCACAGCACAGTCTCCTCAGACGTGTTGAAAGCTGCTGCGCCCCCGTGCGCGTCCGTCCCGCGCACGGTGAGCCAGCCGAATTGCGTGCACCTATCACGGTACGCCGTCAGCGGCGCACCTGTTTCCGGTCAGACTTCGCCGGCGGCAGGCTGTTCCGCCGACTGAGCCGCCTGTGCGGCGGCGCTTCCCGGACGCTTACGGGCCACCCAGCCCTCGATATTCCGCTGCTGGCCCCGGGCCACCGCCAGGGCGCCCGGCGGCACGTCCTTCGTGATCACGGAGCCCGCGGCGGTGTAGGCGCCGTCTCCGATGGTGACGGGTGCCACAAACATGTTGTCCGAACCGGTCCGGCAGTGCGAGCCGACCGTGGAGTGGTGCTTGTGCTCGCCGTCGTAGTTCACGAAGACGCTCGCGGCGCCGATGTTCGAGTACTCGCCGATCGTGGCGTCGCCCACGTACGACAGGTGGGGCACCTTCGAGCCCTCGCCGATCGTCGCGTTCTTCATCTCGACGTACGCGCCGGCCTTGGACTTCGCGCCCAGGTCGGTGCCCGGACGCAGGTACGCGAACGGCCCCACGTTCGCCGCCTCGCCGATCACGGCCGAGTCCGCGACCGAGTTGTCCACCCGGGCCCGCGGGCCCACCACGGTGTCCTTCAGGCGCGTGTTGGGGCCGACCTCGGCGCCTTCGGCGATCCGGGTGGCGCCCAGCAGCTGCGTGCCCGGGTGGATGACCGCGTCCTGGCCGAAAGCGACCGTCACGTCGACGAACGTGGACGCCGGGTCCACCACCGTCACGCCGGCCAGCATGGCCTGCTCCAGGAGGCGCGCGTTCAGCAGCGCCCGGGCCTCGGCCAGCTGCACCCGGTTGTTGATGCCCAGGATCTCCCGGTGGTCCCCGCCGACCGCGGCGCCCACCCGGTGCCCGGCCTCGCGCAGGATGCCCAGCACGTCGGTCAGGTACTCCTCGCCCTGGCTGTTGTCCGTACGGACCTTGCCGAGGGCGTCGGCGAGCAGTGCGCCGTCGAAGGCGAACACGCCGGAGTTGATCTCGCGGACGGCCCGCTGGGCGTCGGTGGCGTCCTTGTGCTCCACGATCGCGGTGACGGCGCCGGTGGCCGCGTCCCGGATGATCCGGCCGTAGCCGGTGGAGTCGGGCACCTCTGCGGTGAGCACGGTGACGGCGTTGCCGTCGGCCTCGTGGGTCGCGGTGAGCTGCGCCAGGGTCGTGCCGGTCAGCAGCGGGGTGTCCCCGCAGACCACGACGACGGTCCCGGTGAGCGGGCCCCCGAGCTCCTCCAGGGCCATCCGGACCGCGTGGCCGGTGCCGTTCTGCTCGTACTGGACGGCGGTGCGGACCTCGGTGTCGATCGCGGCGAGGTGGGCGGCGACCCGCTCGCGGGCGTGTCCCACGACGACGACGAGGTGCTGCGGCTCCAGCTCGCGGGAGGCGGCGACGACGTGTCCGACGAGCGAGCGCCCGCAGAGTTCGTGGAGGACCTTGGGGGTGGCCGACTTCATGCGGGTGCCCTCACCCGCTGCGAGGACGACGACGGCTGCCGGGCGGTTGGCGCTCACGGGTGTGCCCTTCGGCTTCGGGGGTGGACCACCGAAGGATACCGGGGCGTTTAGCTCCGTTAACGAGCACGGGTCCCGACCGCGGACGGGCGCGGGTCCGGAGCCTGCACGGACACGGGTCCAGGCCGGGGGCGCGTGCGGGCCGCGGGCGCCGGCGGTCGGGTCCGGAAACGACGCGGGGGTCCCGGCCGATACGGCCGGGACCCCCGCGTGTGGGCTCCCCTGTCAGGACTCGAACCCGAACATAAGGCACCAAAAGCCTCAGTGCTGCCAATTACACCACAGGGGATTAATTCGACTGAACCGGACAATGTGCCGTCCTGGTCCCGTCGACCGGACCTACTATGCCGCACCAACCCCCTCGAATGCGACGGTGAAAGTGCGGAAACGAGGCCCTCGAGGGTGATCTCGCCACGGGTTATTTCCCGTGGGCGCGCCGTGGGGCCGACCGTAGGGTGGGCGGTATGACCAGTACGGGGGAACAGCAGGGCGGGGCCGGACGGGACGGGCCCCTGTGGTGGGAACGGCGGCGGGCCGCCGTGCTCGATGTCGCGCTGGCCGGGGTGTCCGCGGTCGAGTGCGCGGTGGAGGGCGTCGGCTTCGCCCGGGACGCCTCGCTGCCGCTGCCGGTGGGAGTGGTGTTCGGGCTGGTCGTGGGGGCGACCCTGGTGCTGCGGCGGCGCTGGCCGGCGGCCGTCGTCCTGGTGGGCATCGCGGTGACCCCGGCGGTGATGGGCTTCCTCCTCGGGATCGTCGGCCTGTACACGCTGGCCGCCTCCGAGGTGCCGCGCCGGATCACCGCCGTGCTGGCCTCGATGTCGCTGGTGGGCACCTTCGTCGTCACCTACGTGCGCACCCAGGGGGACGTGGGCACCGCCGACCGGTCGTACGTCGTGGTGCTCTCGGTGTTCATGGCGGTGGCGCTGACCGCGCCGCCGGTCCTGCTCGGCCTGTACATAGGGGCACGGCGGCGGCTGATGGAGAGCCTCCAGGAGCGTGCCGACTCGCTGGAGAGGGAGCTGTCGCTGCTCGCGGACCGGGCCGAGGAGCGGGCCGAGTGGGCCCGTACGGAGGAGCGGACGCGGATCGCGCGCGAGATGCACGACGTCGTGGCGCACCGGGTGAGCCTGATGGTGGTGCACGCGGCGGCGCTGGAGGCGGTCGCGGTCAAGGACCCTGCGAAGGCGGTGCGCAATGCCGCCCTGTTGGGGGACATGGGCCGGCAGGCGTTGACGGAACTGCGGGAGATGCTCGGGGTGCTGCGGGCCAGCGAGCCGGCGCGGGCGCCGGTGGCGCAGGTGCTCGCCCTGGCGGGGAACGTGGTGGAGGACGGCGGGCCGGCGCTGGTGGAGATCGAGGCGCTGGTCGGGCAGTCCCGCGCGGCCGGGATGGTGGTGGAGCTCGACGTGCGCGGGGACGCGCGGCCGTACCGCCCGGAGGTGGAGCAGACCGCCTACCGGGTGGTGCAGGAGGCGCTGACCAACTGCCACAAGCACGCGCCGGGCGCGCGGGTCACGGTGCGCCTGGCCCACCGCGGCGACGAGGTCGCCATGCAGGTGGAGAACGGGCCCTCGGACGCGCAGGCGGCCGGCGCCGGGCTGCCCAGCGGGGGCAACGGGCTGGTCGGCATGCGGGAGCGGGTGCTGGGGCTCGGCGGGGTGTTCGTGTCCGGGCCCACGGACGCGGGCGGCTTCCGGGTGTCGGCGGTGTTGCCGGACCGGTGCGAAGGGGAGCCCACCGGCCTCCCCGGCGTCTGAGGCGGACCTGTGCGGGGCCCGCCCGTGCCTCGCTGACGCCTTGGGGTGCAATTCCCGGCCTCGCCGGCGTTTGAGGCGCGGGGTTTGGGGCGGAGCCCCAAGCAACCCGGCTGGCGCCGGGCACCGGGCTCTGCCCGGACCCGCTCCTCAAACGCCGGAGGGGCTGAGGGTGTAAGCGCCGGAGGGGCTGGCGGGGCAAGCGCCGGAGGGGTTGGAGGGTGCGAGCGGGGCTGAGGGTGTAAGCGCCGGAGGGGTTGGAGGGTGCGAACGCCGGAGGGGTTGGGGGTGGTCAGGCCGTCGTGAGGCGGACCGGCTGGAGGCCGGTGAGGAGCGTGGTGAGGGCTTCGTCGATGCCCGCGCCGAGGTACCAGTCGCCGGTGTGGTCGATGCCGTAGACCCGGCCGCCCGCGTCGATCGCCAGGTGGCTGCGGCCGTCGGTCTCGATGCCGAGCGGGCAGACGTGGGTGTCGAGGGCGCGCCCCAGGTCGGCGAACGTACGGGCGAGGTGCAGCCCGGTGAGCGGGTCGAGCCGGACGGGCGCCGGGGCTATCTGGCGGCCGGGGCCGGCCGGACCGTAGCTGAGGCCGCCGAACTCCGCCCACGCCTCGACGGCGGCGGGGAAGACGGTGTGCCGGTGGCCCGCCGGGGTGGTGTGGTCGCGCAGCGCGTCGGCCCAGTACTCGGCCTGCTTGATGTCCCAGCGGCCGGGCTGCCAGCCCGCGGCCCGCAGGGCGGTGTCCACGGAGACCGGGAACCGGGTCGCCGAGGAGCGGTCGTACGACGCGCCGGCGGAGACGGAGGAGGAGGGGGAGGCGGCCATCGCGCGGGTCAGCCCTTCGTGGTGTCGTCGGGGGCGGTCAGGTCGACGGGGCGGACCCCGAAGTGCGTGAGCATGGCCTCGCAGGACCGGCAGGGAGGCGCGTAACTGCCGTGCAGGGGGTCGCCGTCCTCGCGGATCCGGCGGGCGGTGATCTTGGCCTGGCGCAGCGAGCGGCGGGCCTCGCCGTGGGTGAGGGGCTTGCGGGAGGCGCGCTTGCTGCGGGCGCCCTCGACGGCGGTGAGGTGGCGGGAGAGCAGGATCGCCTCCGGACATCGGCCGGTGAAGCGCTCGCGCCGCCCGGTGTCGAGCGTGTCGAGGAAGTCCTGCACGAGGGGGTGCAGGGCGGGCGGCTGGTCGCCCTTGCCCGCGGTGCCGGTGAGCGTTTCGCCGCGGACGGAGAGGGCTGCGGCGACGGTGGGGAGGATGCCGTCGCGGCGGAACCTGAGGATCGGGGCCCGGTTGCCCTCGTGGGGGCTCCAGGGGAGGCGCGGGTCGCCCGTAGTGTCCGGTTCCCGGCTGCTGCGTGGTGCCGTTTTCTGCATGGTGCTGCTTTCCTCCCGTGGCTCGCGGTGTCCCCGCTGTCGCGCACGCCCCCGCGCTGTTGGGACAGCCTGCCAAATGTCCCCAGTGATGCGGAAGCGGGGTCGAATATTCGTATCAATTCGGATGTTCCCGGCCGCGCGGGAGGCATGGGGTGGAGGGTGGCGTACGGGGAGGGGGACGCCCTTGCGGGAGCGCATAGGCTGTGCGGAACCAGCCAGATCCAGCAGGGGGCTACCGCCATGACGACAGGTCGGCTCGGGCAGCAGGCCGCGCCACCCAACGCCGCGTACGCCGGGCAGGTCGTGCAGTTTCCCGACCCGGTCCGTGCCACCCGGCATCCCCGTGGCGTCCGGATGGACGCGAACGGCCATCCGGACTTCTCTCCGTACGCACGTGCGGCCGTGGAGATCGCCGAGCCGCCCGAGGGTTTCGGCGTCGACGAGCTGCGGCTGACGGACTACGTGTCCGCGAACGCCGCGCTGCACGCCTCGGGGCACGAACTCTGGGACACGGTCGCGCCGGTGGCGACTCCGCACGGCTGGACCTGGCACCACGCCTCGGGTTCGCGCCGGCTGGAGCTCGTACCGGTCGAGGTGAAGGCGCTGCTGCGGCACCACGCGGGACTGGTGACGACACCGGTCGACCACGCCAAGCGGGGCACCCGGCCGCTCCAGGAGCGGCGCCCGGCGCACTTCGGGCTGCCCAAGACGGTGGTCTCCGTGACGGAGCAGCAGCTCCAGGGCGTGGAGGAGGACCTGGGCTACCGGCTGCCGGAGGCGTACCGGTCCTTCCTCAAGGCGGCGGGCGGCTGCGCGCCGTCGGGCGCGGCGCTCGACGCGGAGCTGGGACTGCTGGTCGACCAGCCGTTCCTGACGGTCCGCGACGAGGCCGCGGTCAACGACCTGGTGTACGTCAACAAGTGTCTGCGGGACCACCTGACGAAGGACTACCTGTGCGTGGCCTTCGTGCAGGGCGGACTGCTCGCGGTGAAGGTGCGCGGGGAGTCGGCCGGCTCGGTGTGGTTCTGCCCGTACGACGATGCTCGGGACCAGGACGGCTGGACGGTGCAGGAGCGGGTGGAGCGTCTGCTGCTGCCCTGTGGCGAGGACTTCGACGCCTTCCTGGAGCGGCTGGCGGGCAACCCGCCCGAGCTGGACACGGTGGCGGGCCTGATGGTGGACGGCGGCTTCGCGCGCGTCGTCCCGGTGGAGGGGTGACGTCCCGGTGGTGACGTTCGCGCAGGCGCAGGAGCGCGCCGAGGAATGGGTCAACGGGGACGTTCCCGCGTACCAGCACCGTGAGGTGCGGGTCCGGGAGTTCGGCCTCGGGTTCGTGGTGTGGGCGGAGGACCGTGCCAACGGGCCGGTGTCCGGCGGCGGGCGGCAGCGCCTGGTGATCGCCCGCGACAGCGGTGAGGTCACGCTGTGGCCCGGGCTGCCGGTGGGCGAGGTCATCCGCCGGTACGAGGAGGAGTACGGGGCGGAGCCGGTGACCGGCGGCGACTCGTCGGTGCCGCCGCCGCGGATCGACTCGGACCAGACGTCGTTCATGCTGAGCCCGCCGGAGTGGCTGCAGGAGGCCGCGGACCGGGCGGGCATCCCGGACCACCGGCCGGCCGCGGCGCCGGAGCCGGTTCCACCGGTTCCGTCCGCCTCCCCCGCTGCGGCCCCGGCGTACGAGCCGACCGCGTCGGAGGGCGTCCCGTCGGGCCACACTCCGTGGGCCGGTACGGACACCAACCCGGAGGCCGGGTCCGACGAGGGCTCGGTGCCGCTGCCCGCGACGGTGTTCGCGCCGCCGCTGTCCGGTGTGGACATCGAGGACACGCCGGGCTCCGGTGTGGCCCCCGAGGCGAAGACCACGCTGATGGCGGGCGGCAGCCGGCTGCCGAAGACCGCGATCTCCCCGGCGCTCTCCGGGCTGGGACCCGCGGACATCGCCGACGACACGACGAGCCGGGCCGAGGTCCGGGGCCCGGCCGCGCCGGCCGGCGGCGACGCCCACCACGCGGCGACGATGCTGGCCGGTCCGTCGGTCACGGGCGGCCCGTCGGCGCCCGGCGGTCCGGGTGCGGGCGTGCCCGCGCCGCCCGGTCCGCCCGCGCCTCCCGGCCCTCCCGGCCCTCCCGGTCCGCCCGGGATCCCCGGGGCCGGAGCGCCGCCCGCGCCGCCCGCGCCGCCCGCGCCTCCCGGTCCGCCCGGTGCTCCTGGTGCGCCCGGGGCTCCCGGTGGTGACGCGCACTACGCGGCGACGATGCTGGCCGGGCCGTCCGTACCGGCGCCGCCCGGTCCGCCCGGTGCCCCCGGTGCGCCGACGCCGCCCGGTCCGCCGGCGCCGCCCGGTGCCCCCGGGGCTCCCGGTGGTGACGCGCACCACGCGGCGACGATGCTCGCCGGGCCGTCCGTACCGGCGCCGCCCGGTCCGCCCGGGGCGCCCGTACCGCCGGGTCCGCCCGGGGCTCCCGGCGGTGACGCGCACCATGCGGCGACGATGCTGGCCGGCCCGCCGGTGACGGGCGGCCCGCCCGCGCCGCCCGGTCCGCCCGGTGCGCCGCAGTCCGTGCCGCAGGCCGGTCCCGGCGCGGGGCAGCCGCAGGCGCCAGGGGTGCCGACGGTCGGCCCCGGCTACCAGGCCGTGCTGCGCTACCGCGCGCCCGACGGCTCCGAGCAGCAGCTCATCCGCCGCTCGGCGCCCGGCACGCCGCACCCCGAGTGGCAGATCCTGCACGAGCTGCGCGCGATGAACGTGCCGCCGCAGCAGGTGCTGGAGCTGCACACCGAGCTGGAGTCGTGCGAACTGCCCGGCGGCTACTGCGCGCGGATGATCCGCGAGACGTGGCCGCAGGTGCGGATCACGAGCGTGGCCCCGTACGGCACCGACCACGCGGGCCGCCAGCAGGGGATGCGTCACCTGCTGACCCATCAGGGCGAGCTGCACCAGGTGGCGGACGGTCCGGCGCGTCCGGCGCCGGTCCGCGCCCCGCTGCCGCAGGTGCCGCTCCAGCCGGCGATCCCGATGGAGGGGATCGCGCAGGAGCTGGCGGGCGCCTTCGGCCCGCAGGGCGTGTTCCGCTACGACCAGCGGGCGGTGTCCCGGCAGGGCGTGCCGGAGATCGTCGCGCAGACGCTCGTCTGGGCGGGTCTGCCGGTGGACTTCGGGCCGTTCTTCTGGGCGCAGGCGGTGCCCGGCCAGCCGGTGCCGACGCTCGCGGAGCTGGCGGCGCAGCGCGGGGTGGCGGCTGCCTCGGACGCGGGTTCGTACCTGGTGGTCGGCAGCGACTTCGGCAAGGCGCTGTGCGTCCAGTACGGGACGGCGCACATAGTGGCGGTGCCGGTGGAGGCCGGTCCCGGCGGTGCTCCGGTGCCGCCGCAGTTCGTGAACTCGAGCCTGCCGCAGTTCGCGCGTTCGCTGGCGATGCTGGGCCACATGTGGCGGCTGCGCATGCATCTGACCCCGGAGCAGGCGGGCCGCTGGACCGTCGATTTCCAGGCGAATCTGGCCGGTCTGGATCCGGCCGCGCTGGCGTCGCCGGAGAACTGGTGGTCGGTACTGCTGGAGCAGATGTGGGACGGCCTGCTGTAAGGACGTCTTACGGGCCGCCCGCCGGGCGGGTCTGAACGAGTGAGCGGACGGCCGGTGCCGGGACCGAACAGGTCCTCGCGCCGGCCGTTTCGCGTGTCCGGATTCCGGCTTCTGGCGGCAAATGGCGCATCCTTGAGCGGAAGCCGCGTTTGAGACGCGTGTCCGAGAGAGGGGCTCCCCAGGATGAGTGCAGCCGTGTCACCTCAGGGTTTCGTGACCGTTCGCGGGCGCGGCTACCGGCCGCAAGAGGTGGACCGCCGGGTCGCCGCGCTGTCCGCGAGCCGTGACGAGGCCTGGGAGCGGGCCGCCCGGCTGACGGTCCTGGCCAAGCGGATGGAGGCGGAGGCGGCCGGGCTGCGCGAGGCGGTGGCGCAGCTGGCCCCGCAGACCTACGACCTGCTGAGCGAGCGGGCCCGGCGGATCCTTGGGCTGGCGCAGGAGGAGGCGGAGGAGCTCGCCTTCGAGGCGCGCGGCGACGCGGCGGCCGCGCTGTCCGCGGCCCGGGCCCGTGCGGAGCGCGCGGCGGAACTGGCGCGCGAGGACGCGACGGCGGTGCGGGAGCAGACCGAGGTGCGCTCCCGGCAGGCGCTGTTGCGGGCGCAGGGCGAGGCCGACGCGCTGCGGCTGGCGGCGCGGCAGGACGCCGAGGAGTGGCGCGGGCAGGCGCTGGCGGCCCTGCGGGAGATGGGCCACCGCACGGACGCGCTGCTCGCGGAGCAGGAGCAGGAGCACGTCGAGCGGTGGGACGGCGCGGAACGGGAGTACGCGGCGCGGGCGGCCGGACTGGACGCGCGCCACGCGGAGATGGAGACGTCCGCGCAGAGCCGGCTGGCGGCGGCGAAGCGGGCGTACGCGCTGGCGGAGGAGGCGGCGCGGCACGGCCAGGAGGACGCGGAGGCGCGGGGCGCGGAGCTGATCGCGCAGGCGCGGGTGGAGGAGGAGCGGATCGTCCGGGAGACGGACCGGGTGCTGCGCGAGCACGCGGAGGAGCAGGAGGAGATGCGGGCGCACATGAATCACGTGCGCTCCAGCCTCGCGGCTCTGACGGGCCGAGCCGCCCCGGCGGAGGGCTGACCCCCCGGCCCCGCCGGACTGCCCGAGGGGCCAACTCCAGCCTCGCCGGCGTTTGAGGCGCGGGGTTTGGGGCGGAGCCCCAAGAGCAACCCGGCTCCGCCGGGCACCGGGCTCCACCCGGACCCGCGCCTCAAGCGCCGGCGAGGCTGGAGGTTGCCTCAGCGCCCGCCTCAAGCGCCGGCGAGGCTGGAGGTTGCCTCGGCGCGCACCTCAAGCGCCGGCGAGGCTGGAGGTTGCCTCGGCGCGCACCTCAAGCGCCGGCGAGGCTGGAGGTTGCCTCAGCGCCCGCCTCAAGCGCCGGCGAGGCTGGAGGTTGCCTCAGCGCCCGCCTCAAGCGCCGGCGAGGCTGGAGGTTGCCTCAGCGCCCACCTCGGACGCCGGCGAGGCTGGGAATCGCGCCCCAGGGCACTGGCGAGGCCGCGGTGGCCTCCTCCCAGGTCCGCTCGGGGCGGCGGCGGGTTTCAGTGGCCGGTTCGGCGGAGGAAGTCGGCGATCAGGGGGGCGATTTCGGGGAGGTGTTCCTCCAGGGCGAAGTGGCCGGTGGGGAAGAGGTGCAGGGCCGCGTCGGGGAGGTCGCGGAGATAGGCGCGGGCACCCGGCGGGGTGAAGAAGGGGTCGCCCTCGCCCCACAGGATCAGGGCCGGCGGCCTATGGGCGCGCAGCCAGGACTGCCAGGCGGGGTAGCGCTCGACGTTGGACCGGTAGTCGAGGGCGAGGTCGATCTGGGCGGACTTGCGGCCGGGCAGGTCGAGGAAGTGCTGGTCGAGGGTCCAGCTGTCGGGGTCGACGAGCTCGGTCCGGCCGGTGCCGGTCTCGTACTGGAAGCGGGTGCCGGCGGTGGTGAGGAAGCCGGCGATGGCGTCGATGTCGTCGGGGTTCTCGCGGTCGCGGGCGACGAGTTCGCGGGCGGCGTCGGAGAGCCCTTCGTCGTAGGCGTTCGCGTTCTGGACGATCAGGCCGGTGATCCGCTCGGGGTGGCGTTCGGCGAGCCGGAAGCCGACGGGCCCGCCGAAGTCGAAGACGTAGAGCGCGAACCGGGTGAGGCCGAGGGCCTCGGTGAAGCCTTCGACCACGTCGGCGAGCCGCTCGAAGCCGTACGTGAAGGTGTCCGGGGCCTGGGTGTGGCCGAAGCCGGGGTAGTCGGGGGCGATCAGGCGGAACTCGCCGCCGAGGGCGTCCATGAGCCGGCGGAACTGGTGGGAGGCGCTGGGGAAACCGTGCAGCAGGAGGAGGACGGGGGCGTCGGCCGGGCCGGTCTCGCGGTAGAAGACGCGGACCCCGTCGACGTCGACATGGCGGTGGGTGATGCGGGGGACGGACGGCGCGGTGGGTTCGGTGTGGGCGGCGTTCACATGCATCACATGCCTCCTGGTCGCTGGTAGGCATTAGTCTGCGCAGAGATCCTTTAATGGGTCAAGAGGTCGATGTAGCATTAGGGCATGGAGTTTCCCCTGCTGGGCGAGCCGCTGGCCCTGGACCTCGTGAACACCCGGCCGCTCGGGGTGGACCTGCTGGCCACTCCCGAGTCCCTCGACGACTGGCTGCGCGCGCAGGCGGACCGGCTGCCGCCGCTGCCGACGCCGGGTACCGGTCCCCGTCGCGATGCCGGCCGTGGTGCCGGTTCCGGCGCGGAAGCCGCTTCCGGCGCCGCCGAGTTGGCCGCCGTACACGCCGTACGGGAGGCCGCCGCGCAGGCTCTCGGCGCGGGCCGGCTGGGGGAGCGGCCGCCCGCGGAGGCGCTGCGGGTGCTGAACGGGGCCCTGGCCGGTGCGCCGGCACGGCGGGAGCTGCGCTGGGACGACGCGGGCCCGGTGGCGGCGGAGCTGCGGGAGGGCTCGCGGGCCGACCGGCTCGCCGCGGTGCTCGCGGAGTCCGTCGCCGAGCTGCTGCTCGATCCCCGGCTGGGTCAGGTGCGGGCCTGCGAAGGCGCCGACTGCGTACTGCTGTTCCTGCCGGCCCATCCGCGGCGCCGCTGGTGCGTGGCCTCGGCGTGCGGCAACCGGGCCCGCGTCGCCCGCTACTACCAGCGGCACAAGGGCTGAGCGCCCCGCCGGACGGTCACGGCACCGGACGCCGCGCCCCGGCGAACTTTCCCGGCCGCAGCGCTAGGCGGTACGCGGCTGCTCCGGTACGGCCGGGGCGGGGTGGGCGGCCGGGTCCGGGGCGGTGGTGTCCGCCGGGGACGGGTCCGGGGACAGGGACAGGGACAGTTCGGCGGCCGGGGCCGGGTCGGTGGCGGGGGCCTGGTTCTCGTCCTGCGGGAAGGTGATCTCGGCGGTGTTGCTCTCGACCAGGGTGGCCGTGATCACGGTCACGGCGGCGGTGACGGGCCCGGCCGAGGTGTCGGGCTTCTCGAAGGCGACGGTGACCGAGGTGTCGCCGGTCCGGGCGCCGGTCAGCTCGTGACCGTCGAGGAGGACGGCGGGTTCGGCCCGGCCGGGCCGGAATCCGGCGCCGGTGACGACGAGTTCGCCGTTCTCGTACCGTACGCCGGTGATGACGGGGATCGGGCCGCTGACCACCTTGTTGGTGAGGTAGGCCAGGGCCGGACCGCCGGTCAGGAGGGCGATCTCCTCGGGCAGGGCGGGCAGACCGCGGCTGACGTCGAGGGTGAAGGGGATGACCACGTAGGCGAGGGCGACGCCGTTGAACAGGACGTACTGGAAGTCGGCGAGGTCGGTGCGGCCGGCGTCGTTGTCGACGAGCTCGCGCAGGCTGGCGCCGCCGGTGTTGCGGGGCTTGACCAGCCGGCCCGCTTCGACCCGGCTGCCGACGATGCCCTTCGCGCCGAACATGGCGAGGTACGGGCCGCCGAGAAGCAGCAGGTAGAGCGGCGCGAGCGGGTCCAGCGGGCCGTGCTCGCCCTTGAAGTACGACAGTCCCTCGCCGGTGGCCAGGGCGTAGCCGAGCAGGGTCAGCAGCATCCAGGCCAGCACCAGCGACCAGGCCAGGGCGAAGGTGCGGGAGGTGGAGTACCGGCCGTCCTTGCCGAGCATCGGCCGCTTCCAGGCCAGCAGCGCCGCCGCGGCGGCCGCGCCCACCGCCACGGACGTGCCGGTCACCCATGTCTCGACGCTCAACTTCGCTCCCGCCCCCGCCTGCTGATCTCCGTTCACCGGTTTACCGCGCGTCCGGGGACATGACAAGGGTGATCTGTCAGGGCCGGGTCCCTCCCTCGCGGGGAGCATGGATCCCTCCCGCCGGTGCGGTACTACGAACGCGCGGATTCCGTTTGTTCTTCGCGGAGTTCGGGCAGTACCGGGAACCGGCGCGGCGCCAGGAGGAGCAGGACGAGCAGGGCGGCCACCGCGGCGGCGGCCGCCCCCGTGTAGACGTGGTCGACGGCGGCGACCACCGCGGCCCTCAGGTGCGCGGCGGCCGCCTCCGTCAGCCCGCCGGGCTCGGCGAGCGCCCGGGACACCCCGTCGAGGTGGTCGGGCAGGCCGGATACGGGCTCCCCCGCGAGCCGGGCGGCGATGGTGGCGTTGGCGACTGCCCCGAACACGGCCGCGCCCACGCTCTGGCCGACCTGCCGGCAGAACAGCACGGACGCGGTGGTGGTGCCGCGCTCGGACCAGCCGACGGTGGACTGGACGCCGATGATCAGCGGCAGCTGGAAGAGCCCGAGCGAGGCGCCGAGCGCCAGCGACAGCAGGGCCGGCTGCCAGGGCGCGGCGGGGTGCGGGAGGAGGGGGAAGGCGGCCAGGCACAGGGTGGCGAGGGTGATGCCGAGGACGGCGGTGTCGCGGAACCCGATCCGCCGGTAGACGTGCTGGCTGAGCGCGGCGGTGATCGGCCAGCTCAGGGTCATCGCGGACATGACGAAGCCGGCGCCGACCGGGTCGAGGCCCAGGGCGGACTGCGCGTACGTGGGCAGGAAGACGATCGGCGCGATCATCAGCAACCCGAGGGCGGCCATGGCCAGGTTGACGGCCGCGATCGTCCGCCGGCGCCACACCCAGCCCGGCAGGATGGGGTCCGCGGCCCGGCGCTCGATGACGCCCACGGCTCCCGCGAGCAGGGCGCTGCCGCCCAGCAGGGCCGCGGTGGGCCAGGACCACCAGGGCCAGGCCACCCCGCCCTGGACCAGCGCGAACAGCAGCAGGCCGCCGCAGGCGAAGACGCCGGCCGCGCCCGCCCAGTCGATGGGCGGGCGCGGGCCGGGGGCGCGGGCCGTCTCGGTCAGGTGGCGGACGGTCAGGGCCATGGCCAGACCGGCGACCGGCAGGTTCAGCAGGAAGATCCAGCGCCAGTCGGCGTACGCGGCGAGCAGGCCGCCCAGGGCGGGGCCGGCGATCGAGAACGTGGCCCACACCGTGGACAGCCGGGCCTGTATGCGGGGGCGTTCGCGCAGCGGGTACAGGTCGGCGGCCAGGGTCTGCACGGTGCCCTGGATCGCGCCGCCGCCCAGACCCTGCAGGATCCGGAAGGCGATGAGCGAGCCCATGTCCCAGGCGACCGCGCACAGCAGCGAGCCGAGCAGGAAGAGGGCCGAGCCGAAGAGCAGGACGGGTTTGCGGCCGAAGGTGTCGGAGAGCTTTCCGTACACCGGCAGGCTGACGGTGACGGCGAGCAGGTAGCCGGAGAAGAGCCACGAGAAGACCGAGAAGCCGCCCAGGTCGCCGACGATCTGCGGGACGGCGGTGGCGACGGCGGTGCCGTCGAGGGCGACCAGCGCCATGCCGAGCATCAGGGCCCAGACCACCGCCCGTCCCGGACCCGCGGGCCGCGCGCCGCCGTCGTGGGCCCTGCCCGCGCGGGTGCCCGTACGGCCGCCCGCGCCGTCCTCCGTACGGTCGCCCGGAGTCCCGTCGGCACTGCCGCCCGTGCTGCCCGCCGCGTTCGCGCCGATGCCCACCGAGATCCTTTCACCGTGCACGTAGTTGCCCGGAACACCTTCTCACCGCGGGGGCGGGGCCGGGTATCCCTCAGGCCGGATCATTCGAACGGTGGAGAACCCCTAGGGGTAACTCCGCATTGAGGACCGGGGGCCGGTCGTCCCGGGGGAGGACGTGCGGGCGGCCCGAACGTCCTTAACTGGTTCCTACGAGGCGGGGGGTGGGGCTAACCCCCGTACGAAGAGGCCCCTGGGCCCCAGCGCGCAGGGGGGCCGCCTCGGCAGAGACTTCGAACACGCTCAGGCAGACGCGCTCGGGCGGAACACGCAGGACGCCAGGACGACGAGGAGAAGAACCGTGACTACGGCTGTGACCATTCCCCGGCACGGGGGTACGGGAGGGCGGACGGCCGTCGCGGCGCGGGCGCGCCAGGTCGTGAAGGCGTACGGCTCCGGCGAGACCCGCGTCGTCGCCCTCGACCACGTGGACGTGGACATCGCCCGCGGCCAGTTCACCGCGATCATGGGGCCGTCGGGCTCCGGCAAGTCCACCCTGATGCACTGCCTGGCCGGCCTCGACACGGTCACCTCCGGGCAGATCCACCTCGACGAGACCGAGATCACCGGCCTCAAGGACAAGAAGCTCACCCAGCTGCGCCGCGACCGGATCGGCTTCATCTTCCAGGCGTTCAACCTGCTGCCGACGCTCAACGCCCTGGAGAACATCACGCTCCCCATGGACATCGCGGGCCGGAAGCCGGACCGCGCGTGGCTGGACCGGGTCGTGGAGACCGTCGGCCTCGCGGGCCGCCTCAAGCACCGGCCCACCCAGCTCTCCGGCGGCCAGCAGCAGCGCGTCGCGGTGGCCCGGGCGCTGGCCGCCCGCCCCGAGATCATCTTCGGCGACGAGCCCACCGGAAACCTCGACTCGCGGGCCGGCGCCGAGGTCCTCGGCTTCCTGCGCCGCTCGGTCGACGAGCTCGGCCAGACCATCGTCATGGTCACGCACGACCCGGTCGCCGCCTCCTACGCGGACCGGGTGCTGTACCTCGCCGACGGCAAGATCGTCGACGAGATGTACAACCCGACGGCCGACCAGGTCCTCGACCGCATGAAGGACTTCGACGCGCGCGGGCGGACGTCATGACCGTCCTCAAGACCTCGATGCGCAACGTCCTCGCGCACAAGGGGCGGATGGCGCTCTCCGCCGTCGCCGTCATGCTGTCCGTCGCCTTCGTCTGCGGCACCCTCGTGTTCACCGACACCATGAACACGACCTTCGACAAGCTCTTCGCGGTCAGCTCCGCCGACGTCACGGTCAGCCCCAAGGCGGCCGGCGACGGGGACGACAACCCGGCCCGCGGCAAGCCCGAGGCGCTGCCCGGCTCGCTCGTCGGCCAGGTCGCCAAGGCCAAGGGCGTCAAGTCCACCGAGGGCGTGGTCTTCTCCTCGTCCGTCACCGTGGTCAACGCCGAGAACGAGAACATGGGCTCCACCACCGGCGCCCCGACCCTCGCCGGCAACTGGACCGAGAACGACCTCAAGTCGATGAAGATCACCTCCGGCCACGCCCCGCGCGGCCCCACCGAGGTCATGGTCGACGCCGACACCGCCGACAAGCACCACCTGAAGCTCGGGGACGAGCTGCGCACGATCACCGTCACCGGCGACGTCCGCGCGAAGATCTCCGGCATCACCGCCTTCACGGTCACCAACCCCGGTGCGGCCGTCGTCTACTTCGACACCGCGACCGCACAGCGCGCCCTGCTCGGCGCCCCCGGCTCGTTCACCCACGTCAACGTGGTCTCCGAGGACGGCGTCAGCGACGAGCAGCTCAAGAAGAACGTCGCCGCCGAACTCGGCGCCGGCAGCTACAAGCTCCAGACCGCCGCGGAGTCCGCCGACGCCAACCGCAAGGACGTCGGATCCTTCCTCGACGTCATGAAGTACGTGATGCTCGGCTTCGCCGGCATCGCCTTCCTCGTCGGCATCTTCCTCATCTTCAACACCTTCTCCATGCTGGTCGCCCAGCGCACCCGCGAGATCGGCCTGATGCGCGCCATCGGCGCCGGCCGCGAGCAGATCAACCGCTCCGTGCTCACCGAGGCGCTGCTGCTCGGCGTCTTCGGCTCGCTGCTCGGCGTCGGGGCGGGCGTGGGCCTGGCCATCGGCCTGATGAAGCTCATGGGCCAGATGGGCATGAACCTGTCCACGGACGACCTCACCATCCTGTGGACCACCCCGGTCATCGGCATGTTCCTCGGCGTCGTCGTCACCGTCGTCGCCGCCTACATACCGGCCCGCCGGGCCGGCAAGGTCTCCCCGATGGCCGCGCTGCGCGACTCCGGCAGCCCCATGGACCGCAAGGCCGGCACCATCCGCGCCGTCCTCGGACTGGTCCTCACCGGCGCCGGCACGGGCGCCCTCTACCTGGCCGCGACCGCGGACGCGGCGAGCACCGGCTCGCTGTACCTCGGCCTCGGCGTGGTCCTCACCCTCATCGGCTTCATCGTGATCGGCCCGCTCCTCGCGGGCGCCGTGGTCAAGGTGCTGTCCGGTGTGGTGCTGCGCCCCTTCGGCTCCGTCGGACGGCTCGCCGAGCGCAACGCGCTGCGCAACCCGCGCCGTACGGGTGCCACCGGCGCCGCGCTGATGATCGGACTGGCGCTGGTCGCCTGCCTGTCGGTGGTCGGGTCCTCGATGGTGGCCTCCGCCACCGACGAGCTCGACCGCTCGGTCGGCGCCGACTTCATCCTCCAGTCGCAGACCGGCCAGCCCGTCGTGCCGCAGGCCGAGCAGGCCATGAAGAAGGTCCCCGGCCTGGCCCACGTCACCGCCTACCGCGGCGCCGAGGCCAAGGTCACCGGCCCCGACGGCAAGACCGTGCAGGAGGAACTCAGCGTCACCGACCCGACGTACGCAGAGGACGTGCGGCGCACGATGATCGCGGGCGACCGGGCGGCGACGTACGCGAAGGGCGCCGTCGGCATCGGCTCGCTCTACGCCGACGAGCACAAGGTCAAGGTCGGCGACGAGCTGACGGTCGCCTTCGCCGGCGGCAAGACGGCCCGGCTGAAGGTCGCCTCCATCGCCTCCGACGAGGGCAACCTCGACAAGGGCGTCATGTACGTGAGCACCGAGACCGCCCGGCAGTACCTGCCGGCCGACCGGGTGGCACGGCCGTTCATGCTGCTGGCCAAGGCGGAGGACGGCAAGGCCGACGCCGCGTACGCAGGGCTGAAGAAGGCCCTGGACGCCTATCCGCAGTACCAGGTGCTCAACCAGGCCGACTACAAGGAGAACCTGAAGGACCAGGTCGGCACCCT
Source organism: Streptomyces sp. NBC_00239 (assembly GCF_036194065.1). NCBI lineage: Bacteria > Bacillati > Actinomycetota > Actinomycetes > Kitasatosporales > Streptomycetaceae > Streptomyces > Streptomyces sp. NBC_00239. The sequence goes on from NZ_CP108095.1 coordinate 4,927,978, forward strand.
GCTCAACATGGTCTACGGGCTGCTCGCGCTCGCCATCATCGTCGCGGTGCTCGGGGTCGTGAACACCCTCGCCCTGTCGGTGGTGGAGCGGACCCGCGAGATCGGCCTGATGCGCGCCATCGGCCTCTCCCGCCGCCAGCTGCGCCGCATGATCCGGCTGGAGTCGGTGGTCATCGCCCTCTTCGGAGCGCTGCTCGGCCTCGGCCTCGGCATGGGCTGGGGAGCCACCGCGCAGAAGCTGCTCGCGCTGGAGGGGCTGACCGTGCTGGAGATCCCCTGGCCGACCATCCTCACCGTGTTCGTGGGCTCGGCCTTCGTGGGCCTGTTCGCCGCGCTGGTGCCCGCCTTCCGGGCGGGTCGGATGAACGTACTGAACGCGATCGCCACCGATTAGCGCTCCCGCGCCGACGGGGGTGACGCGGGGACAAAACCGGGGCCCGGCTGCCACCCAGCAGCCGGGCCCCGCCGCGTCCCCGGGCAGAGCCCGCTCCAGCCTCGCCGGTGCCCTGGGGCGCAACACCCCAGCCTTGTCGGTGCCCTGGCGGGCAATTCCCAGCCTCGCCGGCGTTTGAGGCGGGCCTGGGCGAAGCGGGCCACAGCCTCGCCAATGCCCGGGGGCAACACCCCAGCCTCGCCGGTTCCCTGGGGGGCAATTCCCAGCCTCGCCGGCGTTTGAGGCGCGGGGTTTGGGGCGGAGCCCCAAGAGCAACCCGGCTCCGCCGGGCACCGGGCTCCGCCCGGACCCGCGCCTCAAACGCCGGCGAGGCTGGATGTTGCGCCTCGGGCGCCGGCGAGGCTGGAGGGCGCCACGGTCAGCCGGCGGGGCTGATTCGGGCCGTCACAGTCAGCCGGTGTGGCGGAGGAGGACGTAGCCGTCGGTGCCACCGGCCTCGGTGAAGCGCGCGTCCGGATGCAGTTGCCGCGAGTACTCCAGCGGATCCGGCACCCAGCCGGAGGAGTTGTCGATGGCGATCCAGTCGGGCACGACCCCCTTCGTGCCACCGATCCAGAACACCCGGCACCGCGACGTGAGCCGCGAGATCGGGCCGACGTCCGCCTCCACGCTCGCCCCGTCCGGGATCCGCGCGAGCAGCGCCTCCACCCGCGACACCCGCTCGCTCTTCTCGTACGTGCCCCCTTCCACCAGCGCGGCCAACGGCAGCGACGGCGTGAGCGCGAGCGCGCCGGCGGCGACCGCGGTGGGCAGCTGGAGCGCGTACGCCCGCAGCCACGGCCGGGGGCTGCGGCGCGCCCGGTCGATCCCGTCGGCCAGCGCCAGCAGCACGACCGGCATCAGGACGGCGCTGTAGTGCCAGTCCGTGCCCCAGTAGTGGTCGTCGGCGGACACCATCCGCCAGCCGAGCGTCGGCAGCGCCACCAGCAGCAGCGGCGAGCGCAGCGCCAGCAGGCCGGTGGTGGGGAGCAGCACCCACAGCAGGGTGCGGGTCTTGGTGTCGAGGCCGTCCAGGGGACCGCCGCTGTCGTGGAGCTTGGTCCAGTAGTCGTAGTCGCCGCCGGTGTTGAAGGCGGGGATGGCGACGGTGAACACGACGAGCGCGGCGACCAGCCCGAACGCGGCCGTCGCGAGCGCCCAGCGGGCGGCTCGCGGATCGTTTCTCCACGCCCGCGCCGCGACGACCAGCGCGAGCGCGGCCAGCGTCACCCCGAGGTCCTCCTTGACCAGGACCAGCGGCAGCGCCCACAGCAGCGCGGCCCGGTAGCGGGACGCGAGCAGTGCCTCCAGGGCGAACGCCAGCAGCGGTACGGCGAAGCAGATCTCGTGGAAGTCGAAGTCGACGGCCCGCTGGATGCCCCAGGAGAGCCCGAAGGCCACCCCGACCGCCAGGCCCCGGCAACGGCCGAGGAGCCGGGTGGCGGCCCGGGTGACGGGTATCGCGGCCAGCGCGAACAGGGCGGACTGGGCGACGAGCAGGGTGACGGGCGTCGGGAACAGCCGGTACGCCGGGGCGATCAGGGCCGTGATCGGGCTGAAGTGGTCGCCGAGTATGTGCGTGCCCGGGCCCTTGAGGTCGGCGACGGGCGCCCGGAGGTGGGCGTAGCCGCGGATGGCCTGCTCGAAGATGCCGAGGTCCCAGGAGAGGGTCTCCATGCGGCGGTAGCGCAGCACGCTGAGCGTGGTGTACGCGGCGAACAGCACGGCGGCCAGCACGTACGGCCCCCACTCGCGGTTCCGCAGGCCGCGCGCTCCGCCCCGGAGCACCGCCCCCCGTCGGCCGCTCGCCGCGGACGGCTCCGGGCCGACGGGGCCGAGGGGGCCGGCCGGGACCGGGACCGGGACCGAGGCCGGGACCGAGCCGGTGGAATCGGCCGGAGCCGGAGCCGGGGCCGGAGCCGGGGCCGGAGCCGGAGCCGGGGCCGGAGCCGGGGCCGCGGCCGGGGCGTCGGCAGGGGGTGCCGGGTGCGGGATGACCGGGTCGGTGGCGGGGGCGGGACGGGGGTGACCGAGGTCTTGGGAAGGCATGGGCGGGTCCTCGGGTCAGCCGGCCGGCGGCGTGGAGAGACGAGCGGAGGGACGGGGGGATACGGACGCGGACATCCGGTCCGCCGCCCCGCCCGGCGTCGCGGTGACGTCGGGCGGGAAGGAAGTGACCGGGTCTGAGGGAGGGTACGCGGCGGAGCCGGAGAGTGCGGAGCCGCTCGGTCCCACCGCAGGTCCGGTGCCGGTCTCCGGCCCCGAGAGCGTCGGGCTCGGGCTCCCCGGACCGACCTGCCCCTGCGATCCGATGCCGCCCGTCGGCGTCATCAGGGGCGGCGCCGACGGCGACAGCGACGGGGATTCCGGCGAGGAACCCGACGGACTTCCCGAGGGCGCACCCGTCGGGGCCGCCGGACGCACCGGTTCGGCCCCCGAGCCGAGCGCCAGCCCGCCCAGCGCCGCGCCCGCCCCCAGGACGCAGACGGCGCACGCCGCCACCACGGCCAGCCGCCGGCGCCTGCGGCGGCCGCCGAGCCGCGCGACGTGCGAGACGTCCGGGGGCACGGCCAGCCGCCCCGCGTCGACGGCGGCGCGCTTGAGCGCATCGGCCAGCGGATCACGCATCGGGGGCCTCCTCCAGGTGGGGCCGGAGCGCGGCACGCGCGCGGGACAGATGGGTCTTGACGGTGCCGGCGGAGATCCCGGTCTCGGCGGCCACCTGCTCGACGGTCAGGTCGCACACGTAGTGCAGGACGGCCACCCGCCGCTGCCGGTCCGGCAGCTCGCGCAGGGCGGCGACCATCGCGACCGTGCCGGGTTCGGGCGCGGCCACCGAGGTCCCGGCGCCGGCGCCGTGCTGCCGCCACGCCTCGGACGCGCGCCGGCGCCGTCGCCAGCGGCTGACGGCCAGCCGCCAGGCGACCGTACGGATCCACGCCTCGGGCCCCGCGTCCCGGCTGAGCCGGCCCCGCCGGTCCCAGGCGCGTACGAAGGCCTCCTGGACCACGTCCTGCGCCTCGTGCAGGTCGCCGGTCATCAGATAGACCTGCCCCACCAGCTGTTTTGCGGAGTGAGCGTAGAACTCCTCGAACTCCTCGACGGTCAAAACGGCTCCCGGTGGTGGACAGATCTCACCGGGTATACGCCCGCCGCCCCCGATCCGGTTGACACCGTCCCGAAAGTTCTTTCGCCCGCCCCGCCTCCGTGAGCGGGCACACGAAAGCCCCGGACCGCAGCGGGGGCGGTGCCGGGGCTCGTGGCCGAGCGCTCAGACGGCCAGCACGGGGACGTCGTACAGCGGGATGAACTTGTCACGCGTCACCAGGGTGAGCCCCTCGGTCTGTGCCTGGGCGATCAGTATCCGGTCGAAGGGGTCCCGGTGGTGGTGGGGGAGGCGGCCGGCGCAGACGCCGTGCGCCGCCTCGATGGGGAGCGCCAGGAACTGGCTGTCCGCGGCCCACTGGGCGATGTCTTCGGGAGCGTTCACTTTGCCGGTGGCCTGCTTGACCGACAATTCCCATGGTGTCACCGCGCTCATGTACACCCAGCGCTCGCGGGCGAGCAGGTCGCGCGCCCCGTCCGGGAGGTCGCCGTTGAGCCACCAGAGGACGACGTGCGTGTCGAGCAACAGCTTCACGCGTCGGCTCCGAACGCCTCGGCGAAGCCGGCGGGGAGTTCGTCGAAGTCGTCGGCGATGACGATCTGGCCCGCGAGGGAGCCGTAGTCGGTCCGCTGGACCTTGCCGGCCAGCGGAATCACCTTCGCGACCGGCTCGCCGGACTTGCTGATGATCACCTCTTCGCCGGTGGCGACGATTTCCAGGATCTTCGAGAAGTGGGTCTTCGCCTCGTGCACGTTGTACTGCCGGGCTGCTTCCACGGCGGCCTCTCATCGGCGCAGGGTGGACTAAGTGATGGACTTAGGTTAGAGCGGGCGCCCTTCGGCCCGCCGGATCCGTCACTCGGCGGAGTGACGGCAATCCCTCGCGCGAGTGACCAGCCCGCGCCGTAGGCTGGGATCCCCGGCCCGTTCCACGTGTCGGGCGCTTCGCGTTGCCTCTGCGCGTGGCCCTTGTTGTACGGACCATCCCCGGACGGAAAGCCCCTCATGAGCCTGCACGGTCTGCTCGACGCCGTCATTCAGGACCCCGCGCTCGCGGAGGCCGTCGCCGCGGCCGCCGACGGAAACCGCCCGCACGTCGACCTCGTCGGCCCGCCCGCCGCCCGGCCCTTCGCGGTGGCCGCGCTGGCCCGCCGTACCGAGCGGACCGTGCTCGCCGTCACCGCCACCGGCCGGGAGGCCGAGGACCTGGCCGCCGCGCTGCGCTCGCTGCTGCCCGCCGACGAGGTCGTGGACTACCCGTCCTGGGAGACGCTGCCCCACGAACGGCTCTCGCCGCGCAGCGACACCGTGGGCCGGCGCCTGGCCGTGCTGCGCCGGCTCGCCCACCCCAGCAAGGACGACCCGGCCGCCGGGCCGATCTCGGTGGTCGTGGCCCCCATCCGCTCGGTGCTCCAGCCGCAGGTCCAGGGCCTCGGCGACCTCGTGCCCGTATCGCTGCGGCACGGTCAGAGCGCCGACCTCGGCGAGGTCACCGAGGCGCTGGCCGCCGCTGCGTACGCCCGGGTGGAGCTGGTCGAGAAGCGCGGCGAGTTCGCCGTGCGCGGCGGCATCCTGGACGTCTTCCCGCCCACCGAGGAGCACCCCCTGCGGGTCGAGTTCTGGGGCGACGACGTCGAGGAGATCCGCTACTTCAAGGTCGCCGACCAGCGGTCGCTGGAGGTCGCCGAGCACGGGCTGTGGGCCCCGCCCTGCCGCGAGCTGCTGCTGACCCCGCAGGTGCGGGAGCGCGCCGCGGCCCTCGCCGAGCAGCACCCCGAGCTGGCCGAGCTGCTCGGCAGGATCGCCGAGGGGATCGCCGTCGAGGGCATGGAGTCCCTGGCCCCGGTCCTCGTCGACGACATGGAGCTGCTGCTGGACGTGCTGCCCGCGGGCAGCATGGCCGTGGTCTGCGACCCCGAGCGGGTCCGCACCCGGGCCGCCGACCTGGTGGCCACCAGCCAGGAGTTCCTGCACGCCTCGTGGGCGGCGACCGCGGGCGGCGGCGAGGCCCCCATCGACGTCGGCGCGGCCTCGCTGTGGGGCATCGCGGACGTCCGCGACCGGGCCCGCGAGCTCGGCATGATGTGGTGGACCGTTTCTCCCTTCGCCGCCGACGAGGAACTCTCCTCGGACACCCTGAAGCTCGGCATGCACGCCCCCGAGAGCTACCGCGGCGACACCGCCCGCGCCCTCGCCGACACCAAGGGCTGGATCGCCGACGGCTGGCGGACCGTCTACCTCACCGAGGGCCACGGCCCGGCCACCCGTACCGTCGAGGTGCTCGGCGGCGAGGGCATCGCCGCCCGGCTGGACGCCGACCTCGGCGCCATCGAGCCGTCCCTGGTCCACGTGGCCTGCGGCGCCCTCGACAACGGCTTCGTCGACCCGGCCCTCAAGCTGGCCGTGCTCACCGAGACGGACCTGACCGGGCAGCGGACCGCGACCAAGGACCTGGGCCGGATGCCCACCCGGCGCCGCAAGACCATCGACCCGCTGACCCTGGAGGTCGGCGACTACATCGTCCACGAGCAGCACGGCGTCGGCCGGTACATCGAGATGGTCCAGCGCACCGTCCAGGGCGCCACCCGCGAGTACCTCCTCGTCGAGTACGCGCCCGCCAAGCGGGGCCAGCCCGGCGACCGCCTGTACATCCCCACCGACCAGCTGGAGCAGGTCACCAAGTACGTCGGCGGCGAGGCGCCCACCCTGCACCGGCTGGGCGGCGCCGACTGGACCAAGACCAAGGCGCGCGCCAAGAAGGCCGTCAAGGAGATCGCCGCCGACCTCATCAAGCTGTACAGCGCGCGGATGGCGGCCCCCGGCCACACCTTCGGCCCCGACACCCCGTGGCAGCGCGAGCTGGAGGACGCCTTCCCGTACGCGGAGACGCCCGACCAGCTCACCACCATCGCCGAGGTCAAGGAGGACATGGAGAAGTCCGTCCCGATGGACCGCCTGATCTGCGGCGACGTCGGCTACGGCAAGACCGAGATCGCCGTGCGCGCCGCCTTCAAGGCCGTGCAGGACGGCAAGCAGGTCGCCGTCCTGGTGCCGACCACCCTGCTGGTGCAGCAGCACTTCGGCACCTTCTCCGAGCGCTACAGCCAGTTCCCCGTGGTCACCCGCGCGCTGTCCCGCTTCCAGAGCGACACCGAGTCCAAGGCCACCCTGGAAGGCCTCAAGGAGGGCTCGGTCGACATCGTCATCGGCACCCACCGGCTGTTCTCGCAGGAGACCAAGTTCAAGGACCTGGGCCTGGTCATCGTCGACGAGGAGCAGCGGTTCGGCGTCGAGCACAAGGAGCAGCTGAAGAAGCTGCGCGCCAACGTCGACGTACTGACGATGTCAGCCACCCCGATCCCCCGCACCCTGGAGATGGCGGTCACCGGCATCCGCGAGATGTCCACGATCACCACCCCGCCCGAGGAACGGCACCCGGTGCTGACCTTCGTCGGCCCGTACGAGGAGAAGCAGATCGGCGCGGCCATCCGCCGTGAACTCCTGCGCGAGGGCCAGTGCTTCTACATCCACAACCGGGTCGAGTCCATCGACCGGGCGGCCGCCAAGCTGCGCGAGATCGTGCCCGAGGCGCGGATCGCGACCGCGCACGGCCAGATGTCCGAACAGGCGCTGGAGCAGGTCGTCGTGGACTTCTGGGAGAAGAAGTTCGACGTGCTGGTCTCCACGACGATCGTCGAGTCCGGCATCGACATCTCCAACGCGAACACCCTCATCGTGGAGCGCGGCGACAACTTCGGCCTCTCCCAGCTCCACCAGCTGCGCGGCCGCGTGGGCCGGGGCCGCGACCGCGGGTACGCGTACTTCCTCTACCCGCCGGAGAAGCCGCTCACCGAGACCGCGCACGAGCGGCTCGCGACCATCGCCCAGCACACCGAGATGGGCGCCGGCATGTACGTGGCGATGAAGGACCTGGAGATCCGCGGCGCCGGCAACCTGCTCGGCGGCGAGCAGTCCGGCCACATCGCGGGCGTCGGCTTCGACCTGTACATCCGTATGGTCGGCGAGGCCGTGGCGGATTACCGGGCCGCCGTCGAAGGCGGGGTGGAGGAGGAGCCGGCGCTGGAGGTCAAGATCGAGCTGCCGGTCGACGCGCACGTCCCGCACGCCTACGCGCCGGGCGAGCGGCTGCGCCTCCAGGCGTACCGGTCGATCGCGGCCGCCAACTCCGAGGCGGACATCAAGGCCGTACGCGAGGAACTCACCGACCGCTACGGCAAGCTGCCCGAGCCCGTCGAGAACCTGTTGCTCGTCGCCGGCCTGCGGATGCTGGCCCGGGCCTGCGGGGTCGGGGACATCACCCTCCAGGGGCCCAACATCCGCTTCGGGCCGGTGGAACTGAGGGAGTCCCAGGAGCTGCGGCTCAAGCGGCTCTACCCGGGGTCGGTGCTCAAGCCGGCCGCCTCACAGGTGCTGATCCCGCGCCCGAAGACCGCGAAGATCGGCGGCAAGCCGCTGGTCGGGCGGGAACTGCTGGCCTGGACCGGGGAGTTCCTCACCACGATCCTGGGGTCCTGACACTCGCGGCACCGGTCCTGGGGTCCTGACACCCCCGGCAACGGTTCCGGGGTGGTGACCCCACGACGTCGGTCGCGGGGTCCCGACCCCATGACGCTGCCGCCCGCACGTCGCCTTGCGGCGCGCGGGCGGCCCTGCGGGCCCGTGCCGCTCGCCGAGGGGATGAAATGGTCTGGACCGGCCGGTGTCTAGGATCTGGTCCCATGCGCCGACTCCCCGCCCCCGCCGCCCTGCTGCTCGCCGCCGCCCTCGCCCTGACCGGCTGTACGCGGGACGGGTCCGGAGCGGGCTCGGGGGCCGGCGGGTCGGGGAACGGGCCGGGCGGCGGGCCGGCCGCCGGGGCCGTGGACGCGCTGGCCGTGAAGGGGCGGGCGCCCAAGACCGGGTACGGGCGAGAGGAGTTCGGGCGGGGCTGGCTCGACACCGACGGCAACGGGTGCGCGACCCGCGAGGACATCCTGCGGCGGGACCTGACGGACACCCGCCTCAAGGGCGGCCGCTGCAAGGTGGCCTCTGGGGTGCTGGCGAGCGACCCGTACACCGGCAGGCGCCTGGAGTTCCGGCGCGGGCGCAGCGCCGTGGACATCGACCACGTGGTCGCGCTGTCGGACGCCTGGCAGAAGGGCGCCAAGGGCTGGGACCGCTCCAAGCGGGTCGCCTTCGCCAACGACCCGCTGAACCTGCTGGCCGTGGAGGCGAGCGCCAACCGCCGCAAGAGCGACGGCGACGCGGCCACCTGGCTGCCCGCGAACAGGTCCTACCGCTGTACGTACGTGGCCGCGCAGGTCGCGGTGAAGCGGAAGTACGGGCTGTGGGTCACGGCGGGGGAGCGGGACGCGATGAAGCGCGTGCTGTCCCGCTGCCCCGGCCAGAACCTGCCCCAGGGCGGCACCCCGACGAGGGCCCCGGCCCGGCTGAGCCGGTAGCCGGTAGCCGGGCGTCAGGGGCCGGCCGGGGAGGCGGGGCGTACGGCGCCGGACACGGGGGCGCCGGACACCGGGCGCCGGGCGTCAGGCGGCCTTGCCCGGGCCCCGGAGCTTGTCGGCGTCGATGACGTCCTTGTCGGCGGGCGGCGTCACGTCCACCGGCTTCTCGTAGTCGGAGAACGTCAGGTCCCCCGGCTCCTTGCCGCCCTTGGTGGCGCGCAGCAGGTACGGCGCGCCCTTCGTGGCGACGTAGTACGTCTCCAGCCCGCCGTCCTTGGCGGGGGCGGTCACCGTCAGCGCCGGCTGTCCGCCGACCGTGGCCGGGCCGCCCCTGCGGGCCACCGGGCTGCTCTTGCCGAACGACTGCAGCAGCTTGTCCAGGTCGCACATCTGGCTGGACTGCTTGGCCTGGGGGCTCCCCGCGCGCATCTTCAGCCAGCGGTCGGCGAGCATCGCGACCATGGCGTCCACCTGCTGCTTCGGCCTGCCCTTGGTCTGCGAGCGGTAGAGCTCGGCATCGCCCTTGTAGTAGATGAAGTCGCTCGACTTGACGATCTCGGCGGTGCCCATGGTCCCGAGGGTGACGGTTCCGGCGCACTCGCCCTTCACGTTCAGGGCGAGGTCCATGCGGATGTCCTTGCCGTCGGTCCGCACCTGCCCGGTGAGCCGCAGGGAGTTCGCCGCCTTCGTGGCCGCGTACGCCTTCTCGTGTATCTCGGGGCCGGACAGATCGGCGAACGGGTCGGCCGGGTCCGCAGACTTGGCCGGCTCGGCCGGCTTGGCGGTCGTCGGGCCGGTCCCGGGCTTGGCGTCGCTCTCCGCGGTGCCGGACGAACTGCAGGCGGTGAGGCCGCCGATCACGGCGCAGGCGAGTGTGGCCGCGGCCAGCGTGCGGATGCGCATCTGGATCCCCCCTGTGGATCGACTGTCAGACCTGTGAGGTTAGCCCGCCGCCCTGACAGCCGGTCGGCGGGTGAGCCGGGCGGCACGTCGGTCGGTCGGCGGGTCAGCCGAGCTTGGAGAGGTCCACGACGTCCTTGTCGGCGGGCGGCGTCGTGTCCACCGGCCGGTTGAAGTCCGAGAAGGTCATCTCGCCCGGGTCGTCGCCGTCCTTCTGCACCGCCTTGAGGAGGAACGGCTCGCCCTTCGCGGCCACGTACACGGTCCCGGTGCCGCCGTCCGCGGGCACCGTCAGCGCTACGGCCTGCTGCCCGTCGACGGTGGTCACCGCGCCCTTGTGGGCGGTGCCGCTGTTGTCCTCGAACTCCTTGAGCAGCTCGTCCAGATCGCAGATGCCGGTGAAGTCCTTGGCGTCCGGGGAGTCGGCGGGGCTCTTCATCCAGCGGTCGGCGAGCATCTTCACCACCGCGTCGGTCTGCTCCTTGGGCTCGCCCTTGCCGGCGGCCCGGTAGAAGGCCTCGTCGGCCTTCACGTACGCGTTCTTCTTCGACTTGATCAGCTCGAACCGGCCCTCGCCGGCCGTGGCCATGCTGCCGCGGCACTCGTCGCCGGTGGAGAGCGAAAGCTCCATCGTCATCGGCTTCTTGTCCTCGGTGACGGAGCCCTTGACGGTCATCGAGGTGGCCTTGCGGGTCGCCGCCAGGGACTTCTCCAGCAGCTGCGGACCCGACAGGTCGGCGTACGGGGCCTTCTGCGCGGCGGGCTTCGCGGCGGACCCGGAGGCGGACGAGGAGCCGGAGTCCGACCCGGATCCGGAGGTGCCGCAGGCCGTCAGGCCGAGGAGGGCGGCGGAGGCGAGCGCGGTGGCGGCCAGGGTGGTGGTGCGCATCAGGAAACTCCTGCGGAGAGAAGAGGAGGGGCGGAGAACGAGGACGGGCGGAGAAGAGGAGAGGCGGGGAGGCGAAGCGGTGTGACGATGGCAATCACAGCAGAAGCTGTGAACCGAGTCAACACGGTTCACAGAGACTCTCTTGATTCACGCCGTGAAGCGGTCTCTTGCGTGTGTACGGGTATGCTCGGCGGCACATCCACGGGGTACCGCCCGACCAGGGGAGCCAGCCAGTGCCGCCAGTGCCGGACCACACCGCCGACGGGACCGCAGCCGAGGTCACCGCGGCCGACATCGCGCGGCTCGCGGGCGTCGGCCGCGCCGCCGTCAGCAACTGGCGCCGCCGGCACACCGACTTCCCCAAGCCCGTCGGAGGCACCGAGACCAGCCCCTCGTTCGCCCTCCCCGAGGTCGAACAGTGGCTGCGCGCCCAGGGCAAGCTCGCCGAGGTCCCGCTCCGCGAACGCGTCTGGCAGCACCTCTGCGGCCACCCCGCCGGCGCCGTCACCGCCCTCGTCCACACCGGCTGCGCCCTGCTCGTCGTACGCGACCGGCCCACCGACTGGCTGGAGCTGTCCGCCCGCTCCGACGAGGACCTCGCGTCCCGACTGCCCGCCGTACTCGACCAGGTGCTCACCGCCCGGTTCGGCCCGGTCCACCCCGTCACCGGCCCGGCCGCCGCCGGCATCGGCCCCGCCGCCGTGCCGCTGCTGCGCGCCGCCGCCGACCTCGCCGCCGAACTCGGCGCCCGCCAGGCCTTCGAGTTCCTCCTCGGCCGCCACCTCGACGCCAACCCGCGCCAGTACACGCTGACCCCGCCCGGCCCCGCCGAGCTGATGGCCGCCCTCGCCGCCCCCGCCACCGCCGGAACCGCCGGCCCGGGGACGGCCGGCGCCGCGCCCTTCACCGTCCTCGACCCCGCCTGCGGCACCGGCACCCTGCTGCGCGCCGCCCCCCGCGCCACCGCCCTGCACGGCCAGGACAGCCAGCCCGAACTCGCCGCGCTCACCGCCCTGCGCCTCGCCCTGCACGGCGACGCCGCCGTCCGCACCGCCGCCGCCGACAGCCTGCGCGCCGACGCCTTCCCCGGCCTCACCGCCGACGCCGTGCTCTGCCACCCGCCCTTCAACGAGCGCAACTGGGGCCACGACGAACTCGCCTACGACCCCCGCTGGGAGTACGGCTTCCCCGCCCGCACCGAATCCGAGCTCGCCTGGGTCCAGCACGCCCTCGGCCGGCTCCGCGACGGCGGCACCGCCGTCCTGCTCATGCCCCCCGCCGTCGCCGCCCGCCGCTCCGGCCGCCGCATCCGCGCCGACCTGCTGCGCCGGGGCGCCCTGCGCGCCGTGATCGCGCTGCCCGCCGGAGCGGCGCCCCCGTACGGCATCCCGCTGCACCTGTGGGTGCTGCGGCGGCCCGCGCCCGGCGCCGCCCCCGCCCCCGAACTACTCCTCGTCGACACCGCCGACCTCGGAGCCGACGGCCGGGACAAGACCTCCTGGCCCGCCCTCCAGCAGACCGTCCTGGCCGCCTGGACGGCCTTCGACCGCACCGGCACCGCCGAGGAAACCCCCGGAGTCAGCCGCTCCGTCCCGGTGATCGAGCTCCTCGACGACGACGTGGACCTGACCCCCGCCCGCTACCTGCCGCCGCCCGCCGCGGGCGGACCCGACGAGCTGGCCGCCGTCCGCGAGCACCTCGACGCGACCCTCCTGCTGGCCGCCCGGCTCGCCCCGCCCGCCGCCCCGGCCGCCCCCGGCCAGGCCGACCCGGTCCGCCGCACCGCCACCACCCTCGGCGAACTCGCCCGCGCCGGCGCCCTCGTCCTCAAGACGGCCGGCTCCGCCGAGGAACCCGTACACACCCGCGCCGGCGACGTGATCGTCCCCGTCGTCGGCGCCACCGCCGTCGCCCGCGTCGTCGACACCGCGACCGCGGGCGAACCGCTCGGCCGCAACCTGCAACTGCTGCGCCCCGACCCCGCCGCCCTCGACCCCTGGTTCCTCGCCGGCTTCCTGCGCGGCACCGCCAACACCCGGCAGGCCAGCAGCTACGCCTCCACCGCCACCCGGCTGGACGTCCGCCGCCTCCAGCTGCCCCGGCTGCCCCTGGCCGACCAGCGGCGCTACGGCGAACGCTTCCGCGCGCTCGCCGAGTTCGAGGACGCGCTGCGGCTGGCCGGGCGCCTCGGTGAACAGTTGGTACAGGGCCTTTACGACGGTCTGACGGACGGTACGGTCACACCCGGGTGATCAACCGCGCAACGGTTGTGCACAACCCCGGGGCCGCTGTCCGGGCAGGTGTATACGCTCTGACCCTCGTATGTACGCGCGCACTCATCAGGAGCAGCAATGCACGGCCAAGGCTATGCACCCCCGCAGCCGGGGCGCCCCGCCGGCAGCACACTGGCCGCGCTGCGCGCACTCTTCGCCGCGCTGACCCTGCTGAGCTGCGGTTTCCTCGGCTGGGTCGCGATGATCCGGCTGGCGGTCGTCACCCGCCGGCCCCTGCACTGGGCACTGCTGTGCGTGGTCGTCGCCATGAACATCGGACTGCTCGTCTACGCCGGCGTCGCCGTGCCCGAGGACGAGGACAAGGAGCTCAGCGACCCCGCCGCCATCACCATCCTGCTCTGGCTGCTGGTCAACACCGTCGGCGTCCTCACGTACTACTTCTACGCCGAGCTGCGCCACTACGAGCGGCTCGACCGGCAGGGACCGCACCCCGGCCCCCACCCGCACGCCCCGCAGCAGCCCCCGCTGCCGCAGGCCGGATACGGCTACCCGCAGGCCCACCACACCCCGGTCCCGCAGCAGCCCGCTCAGCCCCCGCACCACCACACCCCCGTGCCGCAGCAGCCCGCTCAGCCCCCGCACCACCACACCCCCGTGCCGCAGCAGCCCGCACAGCCCCCGGCGCCGCCGCACCGCATCGGGCAGGTCCGCGCCGAACTCGACGAGCTGAGCGAGCTGCTGCGCCGTGAGGAGCGCGACCGGTGAGCGGACGCGTCATCGCGGACCGCTACCAGCTCGCCACCCTCCTCGGGCAGGGCGGCATGGGCCAGGTCTGGACGGCCTACGACCAGCGCCTCGACCGCCGGGTCGCGGTCAAGCTGCTCCGCCCCGACAAGGTCACCGGGCCGGTCGGCGACACCGCGTCCGAGGAGATGCGCCGCCGCTTCGTCCGCGAGTGCCGGGTCACCGCCCAGGTCGACCACCCCGGGCTCGTCACCGTCCACGACGCGGGCAGCGACGCCTCCGACCTCTACCTCGTCATGCAGTACGTCGAGGGCTCCGACCTCGCCGACCACATCGCCGAACACGACCCGTACCCCTGGCAGTGGGCCGTCTCCGTCGCCGCCCAGCTGTGCGGGGTGCTCGCCGCCGTGCACGCCGTGCCGATCGTGCACCGCGACCTCAAGCCGCGGAACGTGATGGTCCGACCGGACGGCTCGGTGGTCGTCCTCGACCTCGGCGTCGCCTCCGTCATGGACTCCGACACCACCCGCCTCACCCACACCGGCTCGCCCATCGGCAGCCCCGCCTACATGGCCCCCGAACAGGCGATGGGCGGCGCCGTCGGCCCGTACACGGACCTCTACGCACTCGGCGTGGTCCTCCACGAACTCCTCAGCGGCAGCGTGCCCTTCGCCGGATCCACCGCCCTCGGCGTCCTCCACCGCCACCTGTACGAGGCGCCGCTCCCGGTCCGCCAGCTGCGCCCCGAGGTGCCGCACGCGCTCGAAGCCCTGGTCCTGCGGCTGCTCGCCAAGGACCCGCAGCACCGCCCCGCCTCCGCCCAGGAGGTCTACGAGGCCCTCGTCCCGCTGCTGCCCGGCCGGACCGCGACCCCCGCCGGCCCCGGCGCCCGCCCCCTCGACCCCACCCGGCCCTTCGTCCGTCCGCACGCCCCCTGGCCCGACCGGACCGCCGCGGCAGGCCGGACGCCCGCCGTGCCGGCCGCCACCCCGCGCACCGACGTCGCCGCCGCCGTGGACCAGGTCAAGCAGCTCCTCGACGAGGGCCGGCTCACCCAGGCCGTCGACATCCTCGGCGGGATCCTGCCGGCCGCCGCCGCCCAGCACGGCGAGAAGTCCCCCGTGGTCCGCTCCCTGCGCAAGCAGTACGCGGCCACTCTGATGGACGACGGCCAGTACCGCCGGGCCCTGCCCGAACTGCGCCGCCTCGCCGACGAGTACGCGGCCGCCTCCGGCGCCGGCGACCCGCAGTCCCTCCGCTTCCGCTACGACGCGGCCCAGTGCCTGGAGCAGTTGGGCGAACCCGCCGCGGCCCTCGCCGAATACCGCTCGCTGCTGCCGTACTTCGAGAACCAGTACGCCAACGACGACCGCGAGCTCCCGCTCGAAGTGCGCCGCCGCATCGCCCAGCTGCTGCTCGCCGTCGGGGACCGGCCGGCCGCCCACGAGACCCTCGCCCGGCTGCTGTTCGACGCCGAACGCCTGCACGGGCCCCACCACCCCTTCCCCGGGGAGATCCGGCGCACCCTGCACTGGCTGGGCCAGGTCCACGGCTGACCGCGGCGGCCGATCGGGGGGCGCACCCGGATCGGCGGGGAATCGTTGGTCGAATCGGTGGCCCGGGCCACCCCGACTGCTTACCATCGATCACCGCAAGGCCCTTGTGCGCCGATGCACAAGCCGCACGCACCCCTGTTACCGGGAGGCTCCTTTGCACCGCCGCACAGCGCTCTCCGTATCCGCCGCCCTGCTGGCCGCGGCCCCCCTGCTGGCCGCGTGCTCGGGCGAGGCCCGGCCCGGTACGGCCGCCGTCGTGGGCGGTGAACGCATCACGGTGTCCGCCCTGCAGGCCCAGATGCGGGACGTACGCGCCGCGCAGAACCGTTCCCCGCAGGCCGCCCAGCTCATCTCCGACACCTCCGGCCTGGAGAAGTACAAGCTCAACTCCATGATCCAGAGCCGGGTGCTGGACCGAACGGCACAGGACGCCGGGATCACGATCACCACCAAGGACCTGGAGGACGCCCGCAAGGAGCGCATCCTCCAGTCCGGCGGCGTCGAGCAGTTCGAGGCGCTGGCCCTGCAGAAGGGCGGCCTCGCCCCCGGCCAGATCGACCGCGCCATCCGGGACCAGCTGATCCTCGCGAAGCTCAACGAGAAGTTCGGCGAGGGCAAGATCGCCGGACCCGCCGCGGCCGCCGCCAAGGAACTCGGCGTCGAGGTCAACCCGCGGTACGGGGCCTGGGACCCGGCCCAGCTGACCGTGGGGCAGGCCACCACCCCGTGGATCCGCCAGGTCACCAAGCCGCAGGAGGCCCCCGCGGCGGGATGAGCCGACGGGCCGGAGGTAGGTTCGAAGCGTGACTGCTTCCGTGCCCTCCGCCCCGCCCGCCGACACCGGCCGCATCGTCCTGCTGACCGCGAGCCACCGGGTCGCCCCGGGGCTGCTGTCCTGGCCGGCCTGGCAGACGCTGCGCGCCGCCGACCTCGTGCTGTGCGCCGACCCCGGCCACCCGCAGCTGCCGTACCTGCGGGAGGCCGGCGTCACCGTCGAGTGCGCCCGGCCCGACGCCCGCGAGCTCGTCGAGGCCTGCGCCGGCGGGCGCACCGTCGTCGTGGTCCCCGGCGGCGAGGGCGACCGGCAGCTCACCGACGGCCTGGCCCGGCTCGCCGGCTCCGGCCGCCAGAGCATGCCCGACCTGGAACTGCTGCCCGGCTCGTACGACCTGCCCGGAGCCCGGCTCCTCGACCTGGTCCAGGTCATGGACCGGATCCGGCGCGAGTGCCCCTGGTCCTCCCGGCAGACCCACCCGGGCCTGGCCAAGTACGGCATCGAGGAGGCGTACGAACTCGTCGAGGCCATCGAGGACGGCGACCGGGACGCGCTGCGCGAGGAACTCGGCGACGTCCTGCTGCAAGTGGTCTTCCACGCGCGGATCGCCGAGGAGCACCCCGAGGAGCCGTTCTCGATCGACGACGTCGCGGGGACCATCGTGGAGAAGCTCGTCCACCGCCACCCGCACGTCTTCGGCGACGCGGTCGCCGAGACCCCCGAGGACGTCAAGGCGCACTGGATGCGGACGAAGGCCGTCGAGAAGCAGCGGGAGTCGGTGACCGACGGGATCCCGCTGGGCCAGCCGGGGCTCGCGCTCGCGGCGAAGCTGGCGGGCCGGGTCCGCACCGGCGAGGTCGACGTGGAACTGCCGAAGGGCGAGGGGATCGGGTACGAGCTGCTGGCGCTGGCGGCGCGCGCCGAGACGGAGGGCATCGATCCGGAGACGGCGCTGAGGGCGGCCGCCCGGGCCTACCGGGACGCCATCCGGGCCGCCGAGGGCCTCGACGCGTAGCCGGCCGGCCTACCGGCCGTACCGGGGGTTGCGGGGCGCCCGGTCCGAGGGGTTGTGCCAGTGGGTTGCGGGGCGGTCCAGGAACCACTCGCCGAAGCCCAGCGGGCGGGTGCGGCTGCGGCCGGTGGAGGGGACCGCGTCGTGGAAGATCCGGGCCGGGTCCGCGCCCAGTTCCGCCACGAGGCCCGCGGTCTCGTCGATGAACATCGGCGGGCCGCTCACGTAGACGTCGTGGTCGGGCCACCGGCCGCGGTTGCCGAGCGCGGTGGCGAGCCGGTCGGTGGCCTGGTGGCGGTGCCTGCCCGGCGCCGGCGTGATGTAGGTGACGGCCAGCCAGGGGTGCTCCTGCTGCCAGCCGTCGATCAGCGGCCGGTCGTAGAGGTGCGCGCCGTCGCGCGCCACGACGAACAGCCGCACGTCCTGATCGGGCGGGCGCAGGAGCAGTTCCTCCAGCATGGCCCGGACCGGGGCCCAGCCGGTGCCCGCAGCGACGAAGGTGAGCGGGCGGCCCGCGTCGCGCCGCAGGGTCATCCGCCCGCCGGCCGCGCCCAGCCGCACGAATTCGCCGGGTCCGGCCTCGCGGACCAGCGCGGTGCTGACCAGGCCCCGGTCGATGCGGCTGACGTGCAGGTCCAAGGTGTGGTCCGGGCGCGGCGCGTTGCCGATGGAGTAGGTGCGCCAGGTGGTGGGGACCCGCTCGTCGGAGAGGCTGACGTACTGGCCGGGCGTGTACGGGAGCGGTGCGTGCGGGCGCAGCGTCAGCACCGCGATGTCGTCTCCGTACCGGAGGTGGCGGACGATCTCCGCGTCCCACCAGGGCGGGTCGGTGCTGCCGGCGGCGCCCGCCATCATCGCGTCCGCGATCAGCGAGTAGGCCTCGCTCCAGGCCTTCTCCACGGTGGGGGTCCAGGCCGCGCCCGAGCATTCCGCGAGGGCGGCGAGCAGGCTGGTGCCGACGGCCGCGTAGTGCTCGGGCCCGGCGAGGAACTTCCGGTGGTCGCGTCCCAGGTCCCGCAGGTAGGGGCCGACGGTCTCGTCGCCGAGGTGCGCGATGACGTGGGTCAGTGCGGCGAAGAGCCGGTCCCGCTGCCGCTCCATGTCCGCGGACGCCGGCGGGAACATCGCCCGGACGCCGGGGTTGTGCCAGAACAGGTGTGAGTAGAAGAACTTGACCGCGTGCTCGGCCCGTCTCTCCACCACCGCGAAGCTGCTTTTCAAGATCCTCACATCCACAAAACGGAAAGTAGGAATGTCTCCTCGGCTCAGGTCAAGGTCTGTCCGATCTGCGGACAGCCGTGGCGAAGCGGTCATATGGGATGGGAGTGGCAGGCGTCCGGCGGGGGCGGGCCGGTGCTCCGGGGCGGATACGGTCGGGTGGTGCACGAAGAGAACGCAGCCACCCCCGCCCCGCCGCCGGCCCCGACCCTGTTCGACTGGGAGTTCGCGACCGACCCCTACCCGGCCTACGCCTGGCTGCGCGAGCACGCCCCCGTCCACCGCACCAAGCTGCCCAGCGGCGTCGAGGCCTGGCTCGTCACGCGGTACGCCGACGCCCGCCAGGCCCTCGCCGACCAGCGGCTGAGCAAGAACCCGGCCCACCACGCGGAGCCCGCGCACGCGAAGGGCAAGACGGGCATCCCGGGCGAGCGCAAGGCCGAGCTGATGACGCATCTGCTCAACATCGACCCGCCGGACCACACCCGGCTGCGGCGGCTGGTGTCGAAGGCGTTCACCCCGGGCCGGGTCGCCGAGTTCACCCCGCGCGTCCAGGAGCTGACCGACCACCTCATCGACAAGATCATCGAGAAAGCGGGGGACGCGTCGGTGGGGGAGGCGGACCTCATCCACGAGTTCGCCTTCCCGCTCCCCATCTACGCCATCTGCGAGATGCTCGGCGTACCGCGGGAGGACCAGGACGACTTCCGCGACTGGGCCGGGATGATGATCCGGCACGGCGGCGGCCCGCGCGGGGGAGTGGCCCGCTCGGTCAAGAAGATGCGGAACTACCTGGTCGAATTGATCCACCGGAAGCGGGACGAACCGGGCGACGACCTGATCTCCGGCCTGATCCGGGCGAGCGACCACGGCGAGCACCTGACGGAGAACGAGGCCGCCGCGATGGCCTTCATCCTGCTCTTCGCCGGCTTCGAGACCACCGTGAACCTCATCGGAAACGGCGTCCACTCCCTCTTCATGAACCCGGACCAGCGCGAACGGCTCCAGGCCTCCCTCGCGGCCGGCGAGAGCGACCTGCTGGCCACCGGGGTGGAGGAGCTGCTGCGCTACGACGGCCCGGTCGAGCTGGCCACCTGGCGGTTCGCCACCCGGGCGCTGACCCTGGGCGGTCAGGAGATCGCCGCCGGCGACCCGGTCCTGGTGGTGCTGGCCGCGGCCGACCGGGACCCCGAGCGCTTCGCCGAACCCGACACCCTGGACCTGTCCCGTACCGACAACCAGCACCTGGGATACGGGCACGGGATCCACTACTGCCTCGGCGCCCCGCTGGCCCGGCTGGAGGGCCAGACCGCGCTGGCCACGCTTCTGACGCGGCTGCCCGACCTGCGACTTGCGGTCGATCCGTCCGAACTGCGGTGGCGGGGCGGGCTCATCATGCGCGGCCTGCGCACGCTGCCGGTGGAGTTCACGCCGCCCGGGAAGTGACCTGGGGCGGCGGCGGCGGAGCGCCGCCGGAGTGCCGCCGGAGCCGATCCTGCCCGATTTCGGAACGGAACCGGATTCAAACATTCCTGACTCACCATCAGGAGTGTGACCTTTACGTGATCTGGGGTGCATCGACTTGTGACAAGCGTTCGAAGCCCGCTACGTTCGCCGTCGCCCCTTTGCCCTTACGCGAAAGGTCCACTCACATGCGTTCCGGGAACGGCCGCCACAGGCGTCCTCGTCAGGCCCCCGCGCTCGTCGTCACGGCCGGAGTCGCCGGCTCCGCCCTCGCGCTGCCGCTGCTCGCCGCCACGAACGCCTCGGCAGCGGACACGTCCACGTGGGACAAGGTGGCCGAGTGCGAGAGCGGCGGCACGTGGAGCGCCGACTTCGGCAACGGCTCCTACGGCGGGCTCCAGTTCACCCAGGAGATGTGGAAGAGCGGCGGCGGGCTGGAGTTCGCCGCCCGCGCCGACCTCGCCAGCCGCTCGCAGCAGATAGCCGTCGCCGAGCGCGTCCTCGGCGCCAAGGGCCCCGCCGCCTGGCCGCTGTGCGCCACCACCGCCGGCCTCGGCGCGAAGGGCCCCGCCGCCGACGTCGACCCCGGCTCCGCCGCCTCGCCGCGCCCGGTCGCGCCCGCACCGGTGCGCCCCGACGAGCTGCCGGAGAGTGCCGCCAAGCCGGCCACGCCCGCGAAGCCGGTCACCCCGGCGGTGCCGGTCACCCCGGGCTCGCCGACCACTCCGCCGCCCGCCTCCGGCCTGCCCACCACGCCCACCACGCCCACCACTCCGGGCACGCCCGGCACCCCCACCGCTCCCGGTGCGACGGACCCGAGCACTCCGGCCGTCCCCGCGACTCCGGGGACCCCGGGCACTCCCGGCACGCCGGGCCTCCCCGCGACCCCGGCGCTGCCCGGCACCCCCGGCGCTCCGGCCGTCCCGGGCACCCCGGGCGCCACCCCCGAGAGCCCCGCCGCGTCGACGCCCGCCCCGGGCGAGGCCACCGGCCGGCACCGCGGTGCGGCCGCCGAGGAGGGCGCCGGCTCCACCGGCACCCCGTCGGGCATCGAGACCCAGACGGTCGATCCGACGTACACCGTGCAGCCGGGTGACAGCCTGTCCGAGATCGCGAACGTCAAGGGCGTGAAGGGTGGATGGAACGCCCTCTACGAGGCGAACGAGCGCCTGATCGGCGAGGACGCGGACCTGATCCAGCCCGGCCAGAACCTCGATCTCCGCCAGAAATAGGGGCACTTCGGGCAGGGCTGATGCCCCGTTAAGGGTTGAATGTCCGAATTTGATCAAGTGAGACATGCGTCTCTTCGGTCCCCCCGCCCGACCGGGCCGTGACGCTTCCGTAATACGCGGGCTCACCTGCGCAAATGCCCCTCCGGGAGGGGCGGGTAAGGGCGCTTTCTCCCCGATGTCCGACCTTGAACATCGGGGAGACGTCTGTCTACGGTCTGAACCGCTCGCCACCGCGGGCCCCTTCGACCGCATCGCCGAATCCTGCCGGCGGACGGAGGGAACAGTCGTCGCGCAAGCGCCGAAGGCAGGAGCGGGGGACCCAAGGTAAGCGCCCGACACGGCCGTTGAGAGACGGCCGGGAACGGCTTGGGGTGAAGCCGCGCGCTCGTCGCGCGGCCGGGCAGTCTCATCAGCCCGAATCCGACAGCTCACCTCGCAGGCGTCGGTGAGGAGAAGTTCCATGCTGCTTTCGGGCAAGGGCAAGCACCGTCGTCCCTCCAAGGCCACCCGCATCGTGACGCTCGCCGGCGTCACCGGTGCCGCCGTCGCCGCCCCGCTGATGGCCGCGGGCACCGCCAGCGCCGCCACCACCTCCGAGTGGGACGCCGTCGCGCAGTGCGAGTCCGGCGGCGACTGGTCGATCAACACGGGCAACGGCTACTACGGCGGCCTGCAGTTCTCTTCCTCCACCTGGGCGGCCTTCGGCGGCACCGCCTACGCCCCGCAGGCCAACCAGGCCAGCAAGTCCCAGCAGATAGCCATCGGCGAGAAGGTCCTCGCGGGCCAGGGCAAGGGCGCCTGGCCGAGCTGCGGCGTCGGCCTGTCCCGTACGGCCAACGGCGGCTCCGACGCGGGCTCCGGCTCGGGTTCGGGCTCCGGCTCCGGCAAGAGCTCCTCCTCCAAGCCTGCCGAGCAGCGCAAGGAGACCCGCAAGGAGACCCGCGAGGAGAGCGCGCCGACCACCCGCTCCGAGCGCCCGGCCGCCCCCTCCGCGCCCACGGGCTACAAGAAGGGTGACGGCTCGTACGAAGTGAAGGCCGGCGACACCCTCGGCACCATCGCCGCCGCACACGGCGTCAAGGGCGGCTGGGAGAAGCTCTTCGAGCTCAACAAGGACATCGTCACCGATGCCAACCTGATCTACCCGGGCCAGAAGCTGCACCTCGCCTGAGGCACCGCCACCCCGGTCACCCGAAGTTCCCCTCCGCCCGGTGCGTCGTCCGCGAACGCACCGGGCGGAGGCGTGTGCACCGGAGGCGTCCGCGAGGTGACCGCGTCGGGGCGTCCGCGTCGGTCACCCCTGTCACCGGCCCGCGCGAATGCCCCCGCACACGCCCCGAATCCGGTGACCTATGTCCTGGAACAGGGGTATTCGGGCCCTTTTTCGTCCCAGGACCCGGGCGGTCGGCCGGCCGACCGCCCGGAGCCGGTTAGGCTCTAGGCGGCAAGGCCACCGCAAGGCCTGACGCCACCGCACACCTAGCGTCACATCCCAGAAGGAGATGCTCGTGCCGTCCATCGACGTCGTCGTAGCCCGGGAAATCCTGGACTCCCGAGGCAACCCCACGGTCGAGGTCGAGGTTGGCCTCGACGACGGCAGCACCGGCCGTGCTGCTGTTCCGTCCGGCGCCTCCACCGGTGCATTCGAGGCCATCGAGCTCCGTGACGGTGACCCCAACCGCTACATGGGCAAGGGTGTCGAGAAGGCCGTCCTCGCCGTCATCGAGCAGATCGGCCCGGAGCTCGTCGGCTACGACGCCACCGAGCAGCGCCTGATCGACCAGGCCATGTTCGACCTGGACGCCACCGAGAACAAGGGCTCCCTCGGCGCCAACGCCATCCTCGGCGTCTCCCTCGCCGTGGCCCACGCGGCCTCCGAGGCCTCGGACCTGCCGCTGTTCCGCTACCTCGGCGGCCCGAACGCGCACCTGCTGCCCGTCCCGATGATGAACATCCTCAACGGTGGGTCGCACGCCGACTCCAACGTGGACATCCAGGAGTTCATGATCGCGCCGATCGGCGCCGAGACGTTCTCCGAGGCGCTGCGCTGGGGTGCCGAGGTCTACCACACCCTCAAGAAGGTCCTGCACACCAAGGGCCTCTCCACCGGCCTGGGCGACGAGGGCGGCTTCGCCCCGAACCTGGAGTCCAACCGCGCCGCGCTCGACCTCATCGTCGAGGCCATCAAGCAGGCCGGCTACGTCCCCGGCAAGGACATCGCGCTCGCGCTCGACGTCGCCGCGTCCGAGTTCTACAAGGACGGCAAGTACGAGTTCGAGGGCCAGTCCCGCTCGGCAGCCGAGATGACCGAGTACTACGAGGAGCTCGTCTCCGCGTACCCGATGGTCTCCATCGAGGACCCGCTGTACGAGGACGACTGGGCCGGCTGGAAGACCCTCACCGACAAGCTGGGCACCAAGGTCCAGATCGTCGGCGACGACCTCTTCGTCACCAACCCCGAGCGCCTGGCCCGCGGTATCGAGGAGGGCTCCGCCAACGCCCTGCTCGTAAAGGTGAACCAGATCGGTTCGCTGACCGAGACCCTCGACGCCGTCGAGATGGCCCAGCGCAACGGCTTCAAGTGCATGATGTCGCACCGCTCCGGCGAGACCGAGGACGTCACCATCGCCGACCTCGCCGTCGCCGTGAACTGCGGTCAGATCAAGACCGGCGCCCCGGCCCGCTCGGACCGCGTCGCCAAGTACAACCAGCTGCTGCGCATCGAGGAGATCCTCGACGACGCCGCGGTGTACGCCGGCCGCAGCGCCTTCCCGCGCTTCAAGGGCTGACCGGCCCTTCAGAGGCGCACGCCCCGTCAGAGGCGCACGCCTCCCTGCGTCCCCGCACTCGGTCCCGTACCGTGTGCGGGGACGTACGGCTTTGCAGAGGGGAGGCGGACAGATGGCCGGGAACCGCGACCGGTTCTCCACCGCGACCAGGCTCAAGCAGCTCGGTGAGCGGACCGCCGCCCACGTCTACCGCTCGCAGTCCCGCCGCCAGGTCCGGCGCAGCCGCCTGACCGGACGCGCGGCCCTGCTGGCCCTCGTCCTCTGCACCCTGATCGTCGCCCTCGCGTACCCGATGCGCCAGTACGTGTCCCAGCGCTCGGACATCGCGGAACAGCAGCGCACCGCCGACGAGGCGCGCGAGCGCCTGGAGGAGCTGCGCGACGAGAAGGCCCGCTGGCAGGACCCGGCCTACGTGGAACAGCAGGCGCGCAAGCACCTGCACTACGTACGCCCCGGGGAGATCGGCTACACCGTGATCGACCCCGAGGCCGCGGAGGCCGAGCGCCGCCGCGCCGGCGAAGGCGCCAGCGACCGCCCCTGGTACTCCAACGTGTGGGACGGCGTCGACAAGGCCGACCGGCCCGAAGACGACTGACCCGCGCGGGGGAGCCGTCCGTCCCGCGCCCTCCGCCCCATCCCCGTCCGACCCGTCCCCGTCCGATCCCGAACGAAGAGACTTCACAGCAGGCATGGAAACGCCCCCGCCCCAGACCGACCGGTCCGAGCCGACCGACGCCGACATCGAAGCGTTCAAGCAGCAGCTGGGCCGCCCGCCGCGCGGCCTGCGGGCCATCGCGCACCGCTGCCCCTGCGGACAGCCGGACGTCGTCGAGACGGCCCCGAGGCTCCCGGACGGCACCCCCTTCCCGACCCTGTACTACCTGACCTGCCCGCGCGCCTCGGGTGCCATCGGCACCCTGGAAGGCTCGGGGCTGATGAAGGAGATGCAGGACCGGCTCTCCACCGACCCGGAGCTGGCCGCCGCCTACCGGGCCGCGCACGAGGACTACATCGCCCGCCGCGACGCCATCGAGGTACTCCAGGGCTTCCCCAGCGCCGGCGGCATGCCGGACCGCGTGAAGTGCCTGCACGTGCTCGTCGGCCACTCCCTGGCCGCCGGACCCGGCGTGAACCCCTTCGGCGACGAGGCCCTCGCGCTGCTCCCCGAGTGGTGGGCCAAGGGCGCCTGCGTCACGCCGTGCGCGGAGCGGAAGCCCGCGGACGGCGAGGCCGCGGACGGGACCGCCGGCGGGCAGGAGTCCGAGTGACCCGGGTAGCGGCGATCGACTGCGGTACGAACTCGATCCGCCTGCTCGTCGCGGACGTCCACCCGGCCACCGGCGAGCTGGTGGAGCTGGACCGGCGGATGACCGTCGTCCGGCTCGGCCAGGGCGTGGACAAGACCGGCCGGCTGGCCCCGGAGGCGCTGGAGCGCACCTTCGCGGCCTGCCGCGAGTACGCCGCGCTGATCAAGGAGTTCGGGGCGGAGCACCTGCGCTTCGTGGCCACCTCCGCCTCCCGCGACGCGGAGAACCGGGACGACTTCGTCGCCGGCGTCCTCGACATCCTGGGCGTCGAGCCCGAGGTCGTCACCGGTGACCAGGAGGCCGAGTTCTCCTTCACCGGCGCCACCCGCGAGCTCGCCGGCGCCGATCACCTGGAAAAGCCCTTCCTGGTCGTCGACATCGGCGGCGGCTCCACCGAGTTCGTGGTCGGCGAGGAACACGTCCGGGCCGCCCGGTCCGTGGACGTCGGCTGCGTGCGGATGACCGAGCGGCACCTGGTCGTCGAGGGCGTGGTCAGCGACCCGCCCACCGAGGCCCAGATCGCCGCGATCCGCGCCGACATCGAGGCCGCGCTCGACCTGGCCGCCGAGACCGTACCGCTGGCCGAGGCCCGCACCCTGGTCGGCCTGGCCGGCTCGGTCACCACCGTCGCCGGCATCGCGCTCGGCCTGGACGCGTACGACTCCGCGGCGATCCACCACGCCCGGATCCCGTACGAGACGGTCCGCGAGATCACCCACCGGATGCTGACGTCCACGCACGCCGAGCGGGCCGCGCTCGGCGTGATGCACCCGGGCCGGGTCGACGTGATCGGCGCCGGCTCCCTGGTACTGCTCGCGATCATGGAGCGGACGGGCGCCCGCGAGGTCGTCGTCTCGGAGCACGACATCCTGGACGGCATCGCCTTCGCCACCGCAGAAGCGGCCGAATCCGCCCCCCGGCCATCCTGACCCCCGATCCGCCGAACGGCGGCGCCCCGGTCCCGGCACCGGAGCGCCGCCGTCGTCGTACTCAGATGCTCCGGTAGCCGTCGCGGCGGTCGCCGACCTTGACGACGAGGACGACGAGTTCGCCGTCCAGTACTTGGTAGGCGACCCGATAGCTGCCGACGCGGAGCCGGTACAGGCCGGAGGGTCCGCTGAGCTCCTTGATGTCGGCGTCCTCGCGGTACGGATCGTCTCCCAGCGCGGTCAGCGCGGCGAGGATGCGCATCGCGGCCGGCTTGTCGATGGCCCGGAGCTGCCGTTGTGCCGCGGTGGTGAACCGGAACGCGTACTTCACGCCGTGCCGTCACCCCGTTCGCCGAACAGGTCGGCCAGCAGCTCGGCCATCGTCACGGTCGGCCCACCCTCTGCCAGCACCGCCTCGGCCTCGCGTGCGAGCAGTTCGTCCGCCGCCTCTTCGAGCGCCTGGAAGTCCGCGATGGGGACCAGTGCGGCCACCGGGGCGCCGTTGCGCGTGATGACGGTAGCGGCGCCCTGTTCGGCGCGGTTTATGTGATCCGCGAAGTGGGCCCGGGCTTCGCGGACGGTCACAACGTTCTCACTCATGACCCGAGTGTACGCGCAGGCGTGTACACCTTCCCTCGGCCGCGGACGGGTTCGACTGCCGGGCGTAGCGGCTCCTGCCCTTTGAATCGTTCGCGTACGGGGGCGAGTTCAGAGGAATGGGCGGGTGGAATTGCCCGATTCACCGGGTGAAGGGGGGCTCGTGGGGGGACTTTCGGCGGCCTGCTCGAACGAACTTCGTGAAGTTCTTCACAAGGAAAAAGGGCCGGACGGTCGTGGGGGAGGGCGCTTCGGCGGCGAATCGGGGTCGACGTGCCCGTTTCGTGCGATCGTCGCGCGCCGCGGGTTCCGTGTCGGAGGTATGGACGAACCCGGGTGGTACAGCGGCGCGGAAGGCCTGGAGGCCAGTTCAGGACGGGTGAACAACGAGTCGCCGGATGCTGCGGTTCCCGTTCCGGGCCATGACCTGGGTCACGTGGGCGGCGCAGTGTAGCAGAAGGCCCCCAGCACCTTGTGAAGGGGCGCACGAGCGCCCCCCTATCGGGTGCTGGATACTCGATGGCATGAGCACCACGGAGCGTCCCAGGATCCTCGTAGTAGGCGGTGGGTACGTAGGCCTGTACGCAGCCAAGCGCATCATGAAGAAGATGCGCTACGGCGAGGCGACCGTCACGGTCGTCGACCCGCGGTCGTACATGACCTACCAGCCCTTCCTCCCTGAAGTGGCCGCAGGCAGCATCTCGCCTCGGCACGTCGTCGTCCCACTGCGACGCGTGCTGCCCAAGGCTGAGGTTCTCACCGGCCGGGTCACCACCATCGACCAGGACCGCAAGGTCGCCGTCGTCACGCCGCTCGTCGGCGAGGCGTACGAGCTGCCCTTCGACTACCTGGTGATCGCGCTCGGCGCCATCTCCCGCACCTTCCCGATCCCCGGCCTCGCCGAGCAGGGCATCGGCATGAAGGGCGTCGAAGAGGGCATCGGCCTGCGCAACCACGTCCTCGAGCAGCTCGACAAGGCCGAGTCCACGACGGACGAGAACGTCCGCCGCAAGGCCCTCACCTTCGTCTTCGTGGGCGGCGGCTTCGCCGGCGCGGAGACCATCGGCGAGGTCGAGGACATGGCCCGCGACGCCGCGAAGTACTACACCAACGTGAAGCGCGAGGACATGCGCTTCATCCTGGTCGACGCGGCCGACAAGATCCTTCCCGAGGTCGGCCCCAAGCTGGGCACCTGGGGCAAGGAGCACCTCGAGTCCCGCGGCATCGAGATCTACCTCTCGACCTCCATGGACTCCTGCGTCGACGGCCACGTCGTGCTGAAGAACGGCCTCGAGGTCGACTCCAACACCATCGTGTGGACCGCCGGCGTCAAGCCGAACCCGGCCCTGGCCCGCTACGGCCTGCCGCTCGGCCCCCGCGGTCACGTCGACACCGCCCCGACCCTCCAGGTCCAGGGCAGCGACTACATCTGGGCCGCCGGCGACAACGCCCAGGTCCCCGACGTCGCGGCCCGCAAGGCCGGCGTCGAGAACGCCTGGTGCCCGCCGAACGCCCAGCACGCGCTGCGCCAGGCCAAGGTCCTCGGCGACAACGTGGTCTCCGGCATGCGGGGCTTCCCGCAGAAGGAGTACGCGCACTCCAACAAGGGTGCGGTGGCGGGCCTCGGCCTCCACAAGGGCGTCGCGATGATCGTCATGGGCAAGATGAAGATCAAGCTCAAGGGCCGGCTCGCCTGGTACATGCACCGTGGCTACCACGGCATGGCCATGCCGACCTGGAACCGCAAGATCCGCGTCTTCGCCGACTGGACCCTCGGCATGTTCCTCAAGCGCGAGGTCGTCTCCCTGGGCGCCCTGGAGACTCCCCGCGAGGAGTTCTACGAGGCCGCCAAGCCGGCGCCGGTCGCCGCCGCCCCCGCCGAGAAGAGTGAGAAGGCCAAGGCCTCCTGACCCCGGCACCCTGCACGTCCCCGAAGGGGCCTTCCCGCCATCCGTGGTGCGGGCGGGCCCCTTCGGCGTGTCGGCGCCGCTTATGCGGGCAGGCAACGGGGTAGAGCGGTTGGTTGAGCCTTCTGGAGGTGTTCGCCATGAACGACGCCGCTCCGCGGCTGACCGCACTCGCCGAGACCCTGCTCGGCGCCCCCCTGCCGCTCCGGATCCGCGCCTGGGACGGGAGCGAATCCGGACCGCCCGGGGCGCCGGTGCTGGTGGTCCGTCACCGCCGCGCGCTGCGCCGTCTGTTGTGGAAGCCCGGCGAGCTGGGCCTGGCCCGCGGCTGGGTGGCCGGCGAGCTGACGGCCGACGGGGACCTCTACGGGCTCCTGGAGGAACTGGCCGGGCTGCTGTGGGAGCGCGAGCCCGTCGCCGGCGCCCCGGCCGCGCCCTCGCTGCCGGCCCGGCTGCGCGACCCGGCGGTCCGGTCCGCCGCGGTGGAACTCGTACGCCTCGCCGGGCCCTGGCCCCAGCCCGCACCGCCGCCCGAGGAGGCCGTACGGCGCACCGGCGGCCCGCACACCCGGCCCCGCGACCGGCAGGCCGTCAGCCACCACTACGACGTCGGCAACGACTTCTACGAGCGGGTGCTCGGCCCGTCGATGGTGTACTCCTGCGCCTACTGGCGGCCCGGGTACTCCCTGGAGGAGGCCCAGTACGACAAGCTCGACCTGGTCTGCCGCAAGCTGGCGCTGCGCGAGGGCGACCGGCTGCTCGACGTCGGCTGCGGCTGGGGCTCCATGGCCCTGCACGCGGCCCGCGCGTACGGGGTCCGCGTCACCGGCATCACGCTCTCCCGCGAGCAGGCCGCGTACGCCCGCAAACGCGTCGCCGAGGAGGGCCTGGCCGATCGGATCGACATCCGGGTCCAGGACTACCGGGACGTCAAGGACGGGCCGTACGACGCGATTTCCTCGATCGGCATGGCGGAGCACGTGGGCTCCGCCCGGTACCGGGAGTACGCCACGGCCCTGTTCGGGCTGCTGCGGCCCGCCGGGCGGCTGCTGAACCACCAGATCGCCCGCCGCCCGGAGCCCGACGAATCGGCGTACCGCATCGACGAGTTCATCGACGCGTACGTGTTCCCGGACGGCGAGCTGTCGCCGCTGGGCCGGACCGTCGGGGAGCTGGAGCGGGCCGGCTTCGAGGTCCGGGACGTCGAGTCGCTGCGCGAGCACTACGCACTCACCCTGCGGGCCTGGGTGGCCCGGCTGGAGGAGCACTGGAGCGAGGCGGTCCGGCTGACCTCGGCGGGCCGGGCCCGGGTCTGGCAGCTGTACATGGCGGCCTCGGCGCTCGCCTTCGAGCACGGGCGCCTCGGCGTCAACCAGGTGCTCGCGGTGCGCCCGGGCGACGGCGGCACGTCGGGGCTGCCGCTGCGCACCCGGGACTGGCCGGCCGCCTGAGCGGTGCGGCCGTGGCTGTGGCTGCGGCTGTAGCCGTTCCTGCGGCCCGTGGCCGGCGTACGGGAAGGGCCCCGCGGCGTTCGGCCGCGGGGCCCTTCTGTCGTGTCGTCTCGTCCGGCCGCCGCCGGCGTGCTACTCGGTCTTGATGGCCGTCAGCATGTTGAGGCGGGCGGCGCTGCGGGCGGGCCACATGGCGGCGAGCACGCCCACCAGCGCGGCCAGCAGCAGGAAGATGCCGATCCGGTCGAAGGGGATCACGAGCGCGTAGCCGGGGATCTCGTTCTTGATGGTCTGGCCGATCGCCCAGGCGAGGAAGGTGCCCAGGCCCACGCCGATGACCGCGCCGAACAGCGAGATGGCCACGGCCTCCAGGCGGATCATGTTCTTGACCCGGGCCCGGTCGAGGCCGATCGCCCGCAGCATGCCGATCTCCTGCTGGCGCTCGAACACCGACATCGCGAGGGTGTTGACGACACCGAGGACGGCGATCAGCAGGGCCATGCCGAGCAGGCCGTACATGATGTTCAGCATCAGGTTGATGATGCCGCCGAAGGTGTTCCGGATGTCCGTCTGGTCCTGGACGCTGATGGCCGGGTTGCTGCCGAGCGCGTCGACGATCTTCTGCTCGTTGGCAGAGGTCTCGCCGCCGTCCATCTTCACGAAGACCTCGCGGACCGTGGGGCGCTCGCCGCCGGCGTGCCGGTCGAGGATCTTGGCGTCCATCACGTACGGGGAGACGAACTCGTTGCCCTTGTAGACCGCGCCGACGGTCAGCGTCTCCTTCTTCTTGTCGTCGAACTTCGCCTCGAAGGTCTCGCCGACGGTCAGGCCCGCCTTCTTCGCGGTCTTGTCGTCGACGGCGACCTTGCCCTCGGCCAGCGAGGCCGTGGAGCCGCTGAGGACCTCCAGCTTGAGCAGCTGGTCGATGTCCTTCGGGGTGACGCCCGAGGCGGAGTGGTAGACGTCGTTGCCGGTCATGAAGTAGCCGGGCTGCTGACCGCTGACGGCCTTGACGCCCGGGGCCTTCTCCAGTGCGGTCAGCACCGACTTGTCGAGGCTCTCGCCGCTGGCCATGGTGACCATGTAGTCGGCCTTGATCACGTCGGTGGTCATCCGGTCGACGGCCTTGCCGACGGTGACGCCGAGCACGGTGAGGCCGGTGACCAGGGTCAGGCCGATGGCCAGCGAGGCGGCGGTGACGCCGGTGCGGCGGGGGTTGCGCACGGCGTTCTGCGCGGCGAGCTTGCCGGCGACGCCGAACACCCGCTGGAGCAGCGGCCGGACGGCGGCGATGAACGGGCGGGACAGCATCGGGATCAGGACGATGATGCCGATCAGCGCGAGGAACGCGCCGAAGCCGATCGTCATGCGGCCGTCGGAGCCCTGGCCGGCGCCGACGGCGACCGCGCCGAGGCCCAGCAGGGTCAGGACCCCGCCGATGCTGTTGCGCAGCACCAGGGACTTCATGCTGGCCGGCAGGTGGGCGCTGCCCATCGCGGCGACCGGGGCGATCTTCGCGGTGCGGCGGGCGGGCAGCCAGGCGGCGAGCATCGTGACGACGACGCCGATGACCAGGGCGGTGACGATCGTGGTCGGGGCGATGACCAGCGGGCCGTTCGGGATCTTGGCGCCGAAGGTGCCCATCGCGGAGCGCAGGCCGATCGCGAGGCCGAGGCCGGCGAGGAAGCCGACGACGGAGGAGATGACGCCGACGATGAAGGCCTCGCTGAGCACGGAGCGCTTGACCTGGCTGCGGGAGGCGCCGACGGCGCGCAGCAGCGCGAGCTCCTTGGTGCGCTGGGCGACCAGCATGGTGAAGGTGTTGTAGATCAGGAAGATGCCGACGAAGAGCGCGATGGCGGCGAAGGCGAGCAGCACCTGGTTCATGCCGCTCATGCCCTCTTCGATGTCCTTCGCGTTGCGCTCGGCGAGCGCGGCGCCGGTCTCGGCGGTGGCGTTCTCGCCGACCAGCGGCTTGACCTCGGCGAGCAGCCGGTCCGCGTTCGCGCCGGCCTTGGCGGCGACGGAGAGCTCGGTGTAGTAGCCGGGCTGCAGGTAGAGCTTCTGCGCGACCGGGGTGTCGAACAGCACCAGGCTGCCGCCGGCGTTGACCTGACCGTCCTCGGTGGTGAAGACACCGGCGAGGGTGTACTCCTTCACCGGGCCGTTGGTGGCGACGCGGACCTTGTCGCCGACCGTGTAGTCACCCGCGGAGGCGCTGTCCTTGTCGAGGGCGATCTGGTCGGCGGAGGTCGGGCCGTTGCCGTCGGTGAAGTCGTAGCGCGGGTCCTTGCCGTCCTTGGCGGGGGCGAAGTTGGAGCCGTTGTTGGCCCAGCCGTTGCCGATCAGCTTGCCCTTGGCGTCGGCGACGCCGGCGAAGCCGCTCACCCGGCCGGAGACGGAGTCGACGCCGTTCAGGGCGGCGACCTTGTCGAGCGTCTTCTGGCTGACGCCGGGCTCGCCCTTCTTGCCGTTCTCGTCGCGGGGGCTGCCGTACGAGGTGACGGAGACGGCGACGCCGTCGTAGCTCTTGGCGGACTGGCCGCTGAGGGCCTTGCCGAGGGTGTCGGTGAAGACGAGGGTGCCGGAGACGAAGGCGACGCCGAGGACGACGGCGAGCACCGTCATCAACAGCCGGGCCTTGTGCGCGAGCACGTTGCGCAGCGCGGTACGGAACATGGTGGAGGAGTCCAGAAAGTCGAGGTGGGCCGGAGCAGGAGGCGGGGGCGGGGCAGGCCTCAGCTGGTGCGGCCCTTGGCGTCGAAGGCCTTCATGCGGTCGAGCACGCCGTCGGCGGTCGGGCGGAGCATCTCGTCGACGATCCGGCCGTCGGCGAGGAAGATGACGCGGTCCGCGTAGGAGGCGGCGACCGGGTCGTGGGTGACCATGACGACGGTCTGGCCGAGCTCGCGCACGGAGTTGCGCAGGAAGCCGAGGACCTCGGCGCCGGAGCGGGAGTCCAGGTTTCCGGTGGGCTCGTCACCGAAGATGATCTCCGGCTTGGAGGCGAGGGCGCGGGCGACCGCGACGCGCTGCTGCTGGCCGCCGGAGAGCTGGGTCGGCCGGTGGCTGAGGCGCCCGGACAGGCCGACCATCTCGATGACCTTGTCCAGCCA
The DNA here is from genome assembly GCF_036194065.1 of Streptomyces sp. NBC_00239. Taxonomy (NCBI): domain Bacteria; kingdom Bacillati; phylum Actinomycetota; class Actinomycetes; order Kitasatosporales; family Streptomycetaceae; genus Streptomyces; species Streptomyces sp. NBC_00239. The sequence continues at coordinate 4,961,098 of NZ_CP108095.1, forward strand.
CTGCTTGTCGGGCTTGCGGCCGGCGATGTCCATGGGGAGCGTGATGTTCTCCAGGGCGGTCAGGGTCGGCAGCAGGTTGAACGCCTGGAAGATGAAGCCGATCTTGTCCCGGCGGAGCTGGGTGAGCTGCTTGTCCTTGAGGGAGCCGAGCTCGGTCTCGCCGATGCGGACCGAGCCGGCGGAGAAGGTGTCCAGGCCGGCGACGCAGTGCATCAGCGTCGACTTGCCGGAACCGGAGGGGCCCATGATCGCGGTGAACTGCCCCTGGACGAAGTCCACGGAGACGTTGTCGAGGGCGACCACCTGGGTCTCGCCCTGCCCGTACACCTTGGACAGCTGCGTGGCACGGGCGGCCACGGCGGTGGTGTGGGGGGCGAGGTTCATGGTGGTCACGGGGGACTCCTGTCGGGCTGGCGGTCGGTCTGCGGGACTTACTCCATCCTCACGTCCCGTTCGCCGCCGCGGATCAGCCGCCGAGCTCGTTCTCCGGCCCACTCGAGTCTGACTCGGGCCGCCGGCTCTCCTCCTCTGGTATGACGGCGGCCCCGAGGACGGGGTCCGGCGGAGGGGGGTGGCCCGGGGTGGCGCGAGCGCGCCGCGGGGCCGTCGAATTCCCGTCAATCACCTGGGGGCCCCGGGGGCCTCGGGGATGGGGCGGACCGCGCCTTCTGACGTCTGACGGTCCCTCAAGCGTCAATAAAATCAGACAACATCGGAACGATCTTCCCCGATCGGGTGTGCGCTTCCGGATAGGCTCACCCTGCGTTGACTTCGTTGCGCGGAGCCGCCCGCCTTGCCCGGATGGTGGAATGCAGACACGGCGAGCTTAAACCTCGCTGGCCTTAGGGCCGTGCCGGTTCAAGTCCGGCTCCGGGCACGCTCCGCTTCCTTCCCTCCCGTGCGTACAACCATCCGACCCCGACGGTGGTCGTGCATGTGTACGTACAACAAGGGGGAAGAATGTCGCAGTTCCGGACGTCCGCCGCAGTGCTCGGCGGGGCTGTCGCGACCGCGCTCGCACTCACCGCAAGTCCGCTGTCGAGCCCGTTCCTCGCGGCTCCGGCGCACGCGCTGGCGCACCCGGGCGCGCAGGGCGGGTCCGCCGTTCCGGCCGCGCCCCTGAAGATCGCGCCCGGCTCGCAGCTGCTCAGCGCGGGCCCCACCGGCCTCCAGACCTACGACGGCGAGGGCCGGGTGTGGACGAAGTACGCCGACGGCTCGCAGACCCGGCTGGGCCCGGCCTCGCAGTGGCCGAGCACCGGTGACTTCGGAGCGGTGTCCGACATCGTGGCCACCCACGAGAAGACCCCGCCGGGGACGCCGGCCGGCCCGGTCACCCTGACGGACACCGCGACCGGAAGCGCGACCACGATCCCGCTGTCCGCGTCCGACGACTACGTCGGAACCGTCGGGGGGACGGTGCTGGTGTCCAGGGACCTGGACGGCGGCGAGACCGCGCTCTACCTCCTCGATCGGGCGGACGGTGGGTCGTCGCCCCGCAAGGTCACCGGCCTGCCCTCCGACATCGCCTGGTTCGACGAGGTGGCCGCCGCCACTCCCGGCCGCGCGCTCGTGCAGTACGGGTACGACAGCCCCAAGGGGCCGGGGGGCGGGGGCTACGCGCTGGTCGACCTCGCCGACGGCCGGGTCCTGTCGGTCCAGTCGTTCGGCGGGTACGAGTCCACGTGGGTGGCCCTTTCCGCGTCACATGTCGCCGTCGTCTCCTCCGACCACGGGGACGAGGCCGATCCGGCGCCGCTACTGCGGGTCGTCGACCTGCGCACGGGGGAGGTCAGGGAGTCCCCGTCCCCGCTCGGGAAGCCCGATCTGTTCGGGATCGTCGGTGACTGGTTCGTGTACGGAAACCGGACGCCGGTCGAGGCCGGCAGCCCCGGGGCCGACCACACCCTCAAGGCCGTACCGATCGCCGGCGGCACCCCCCGCACCCTGCTGGACCACGCGACCAGCCTCGCCGCCGCTCCCGACGGCGGACTGCTGGCGTCGGGGGGCACCCTCGCCGCGGGCGAGGGCGTCTACCGGATCTCGGTCGGTGCGAACGGCGCCCCCGCGGTCTCGCTCACGGCCGGCACGGGTGAGCCCACCAAGGTCGAGGTGCTGGAGACGGACGTCGAGAAGGCCGTCGCCCTCGACGAGCGCTCGCACCGGATGCGCTGGAAGCTGTCCCGGACGAACGTGAAGGCCACCGTCACGATCACCCACACCGCCACCGGGCAGACGGGCACCTGGCACCCGTGGGCCCCGCCGGCCGGAGCGGGCTGGGTGGACCTGGACTGGGCACGGAACCTCGCCACCCCCGGCCGCCCGCTTTCGGCGCCCAACGGCGACTACACCTGGAAGGCCACCTTCACCCCCGTCAACGGCATCGGCCCGGCCACCAGCGCCACCGGCGCCTTCAAGGTGACCCGCAAGTCCCACCCCCACGACTACACCGACAACGGCACCCCGGACCTCCTGGACCGCGACTCCGCGGGCCGGCTCTGGCTCCACGACGCCGTCTGGAACCCGCGCATGTATCCGACGGGCGAGTTCCGCGAGCGCAAGCAGGTCCCCGGCAACTGGGCGGGGTACGACCGGATCGTCGCGGCGGGCAACGCGGCGGGCGCGGCCGCGGGCGACCTCGTCTCGCGCGACTCCGCGGGCGTCCTGTGGCTCCACCTCGGCAAGGCCAACGGCACCTTCGACACCCGCATCAAGGTGGGCGCCGGCTGGAAGATCTACAAGCAGCTCACGGCCCTCGGCGACGTCACGAACGACGGCAGGGCGGACCTCCTCGCCACCGACGCCGCCGGGGTGATGTGGCTCTATCGGGGCACGGGCTCCTGGAAGACCCCGTACCTGCCGCGCAAGAAGGCCGGTGCGGGCTGGCAGGGCTACAACAAGATCCTGTCCGTCGGCGACATCGGCGGAGCCAAGGCGGGCGACCTCGTCGCCCGGGACTCGGCCGGGGTCCTGTGGTTCATGCAGGGCAAGGGCGACGGCACCTTCGCCCCCCGCGTCAAGATCGAGGCCGGCTGGGGCGGCTTCCCGCACCTGGTGGGCCTCGGCGACGGCGACCGCGACGGCCGGCCCGACCTGTTCGCCTCGAACGCGAGGGCGGAGTACCTGTACCGCTCCACCGGCGATGCCGTCAGGCCCTTCAACTGGCGCTACACCCTCCGCCAGGACTACCCGGGCAACCCGGTCTACACGTCCGTCTTCTGAGCGGCCGCCCCGGGGGTCGGAGGATCCCGCCGGGCGGGTACCCGAAAAGATCCTCCCTCAGCAGTAGGGTGGAGTCTTTGCTAACGCATTACTCTTGAACGCAAGGCCGCGCACGGTGGCCATGGAGGAGTGAGATGAGGAGCAGCAACCCGGTCTTCTCGCGACGGGGGTTCAGCCGCGACAACGGCTACGCGGGCTTTGACGCGCAGCAGGTGCAGGCCGGGACCGCGACCAACCCGTACGCGACGAATCCTTACGCCACGGACCCGCAGACCGGCATGCCGGCCGCGCCCGCCCGCGGCAGTGTGATGACCATCGACGACGTGGTGAGCCGTACGGCCATGACGCTCGGCACGGTCATCCTCACGGCCGTGCTGGCCTGGGTCCTGCTTCCGGTCGACCCGGCCAACATCAACAAGTCGTTCGGCATCGCCATCGGCGCGGCCCTCGTCGCGTTCGTGCTGGCGATGGTGCAGAGCTTCAAGCGCACCCCGGTCCCCGCGCTGATCATCGCCTACGCGGCCTTCGAGGGCGTCTTCCTCGGCGTCCTGAGCGCGGCCGTCAGCGAGCAGATCGGCAGCAGCGTCGTCGTGCAGGCCGTGCTCGGCACGCTGTGCGTGTTCGCCGGCGTGCTGTTCGCGTACAAGATGCGCTGGATCCGCGTGACCCGCCGCTTCTACGGCTTCGTGATGGCCGCGGCCATGGGCTTCATGCTGCTGATGGTCGCCAACCTGCTGTTCTCCGTCTTCGGCGGCGGTGACGGCCTCGGCTTCCGCAGTGGCGGCCTCGGCATCCTGTTCGGCGTCATCGGCGTCATCCTCGGCGCCTGCTTCCTCGCCCTCGACTTCAAGCAGGTCGAGGACGGCGTGACGTACGGTGCCCCGCGCGAGGAGTCCTGGCTGGCGGCCTTCGGCCTCACCATGACCCTGGTGTGGATCTACCTGGAGATGCTGCGGCTGTTCTCCATCCTCTCCGGCGACGACTAGTCCCGGAGCGGCAGCCGCCGCACGCACGTGAGACACGTGAACGCACGAGAAAGGCCCCGCGGGCATCGCCCGCGGGGCCTTTCCCCGTGTGAGGGGGGTTGGGGCTGTGTCGGGGGACGGTGCCTAACCCCGCCTGCGGGCGGCGCGGCGGAGGTCGTACTCGTGGATGATCGCCTTGGCCTGGCCGTACGAGAGCTCGTACTCGCCGCGCAGCCAGCTGAGCTTCTCCTCGAAGCGGACGAGGGAGGGGCCCTCGTCGACGGCGCGGAGCCAGTCGGACATGTCACGACCGGTGCATTCGGGGATACGGGAAATCATGTTCCGGTGGGTTTCCTCGGAGAACTCTACGGACATGGGCGCCTCCGGACGCATGGGACGTACCTGGTTCTCTTCACGTCACCGTGCCCGACCGTTCGCCCGTTGGCAACAGTGCCGCGGGGCCGCGTAGGGTCACCGGCGTGCTCGATACCTCACCGCTGACCGCCGCCGTGGACCGTTTCGCCGACCGGCTCCGGGCCGCCCCGCAGAGCCGCCTCCAGCGCGGCGCCGCCGTCGAGGCGCTGGCCCTGGCCCGCGAGCTCGCCGCACGGGCCCACGCGCTGGAGGGCGCCCCGGGCCGGCAGCCGCCGCAGGTACCGGACGCCGGGCTCTTCGTCGTCGGAGATCAGGTGGCGGTGACCGGCCGGGACCTCGCGGAGGCGCTGCGGACAGCGGAAACGGCCCCGTCCGAACTGCTGGACGAGGCCGTGGCGCTGGTGGAACAGGCGGAACTCAGAGCGATGCGATGACGCGGTCCGCGAGGATGTAGACGTTGTTCGCGGGGTTCTCGGGATCGTCGTCCCCGCAGGAGAAGGTCAGGGCGTACGCGCCCGAGATGCCCGAGCCGCCCAGCAGCACCGGCGCGCTGCCCGTGCGCAGGGCCTCGGCGAGGCGCTCCGCGGTCTCCCGGTGCCCCGGGGTCATGCACAGCGTGGTGCCGTCCGTGAAGACGTACACGTCGAGCGTGCCCAGCGGGCCGGGGCGGACGTCCGCGAGCGCGGTACGGGCCTGCGCCAGCTCCTCGAGGCGGCTCACGGTGCGCTCGTGGTCGGTGTGCGGCGCGGTGGCCTGGACCGGGACGAAGTCCGGGTGCGAGGGGTGCCGGCGGCGGGCCGCGGCGAGCTCCGCGGAGTCCTCCGGGTAGTCGGTGGCGGCCGGCTCGTCGTCGAGGAACGGCTCCAGGCCCACCAGGTCGGCCTGGCGCGGCAGGAAGACCGGGTTGTCCTCGGCCAGCCCGGGCAGGCCGCCCAGCAGCGAGGGAGCGTCCGCGGCGTCGCGGGCCTCCTGCGCCGCCCAGAAGGCGCGCGCCTCGGCCAGCTCGCGCTCGCGCTCCTCGGCGAGGGCCTCGGCGACGGCGGCCCGTATGTCGGCGGTGTCGACGGCGTGCTCGCCGGCCGCGGCGGCGCTGCGGGCGTGGGGGACGGTGGTAACGCGGTGTGCGACCGATGCGGCGAGCTCGCCGCGCAGGGCGGTGACCTGCTTGCGCAGACCGTGGACGGCGTGCAGCGCAGCAGCGCCCACGGCCGTGGCAGCGGCCGTGGTCAGCAGCAGGGCAAGAGACATGGCGCTCACTGACTAACTCCTGAGTGTTTCGATCCCCCGACTTCCTACCTCAGCTTGTATCGACCTGGGAATGGGGTGCAGTGCATTACGTCACGAATTGGACAGGTCTTTCGTCACAGCACTACGGCCCCTCCAGTTGCTGACCTGCGGAAATGCCGATCCCCCAGGACATAGGTCACATCCTGGGGGAGATTCGGTCACGGGTCGGCCGCGACGGGATTAGACCGCGCGTCAACCGGAAGGGCCGGCGTGGCCCCCCACCTGCGGCGGGACCGTTCCGGACGCCCCGGGCGCCGCCCGGGGCGGCTACCCTCCGCTACCGCACGGCTCCGGCGGGGCGCCGGCGCCGCTGCCGATTCGGCTCCGGCTCAGCTCAGCCGCTCGATGACCATCGCCATGCCCTGGCCGCCGCCGACGCACATGGTCTCCAGGCCGAACTGCTTGTCGTGGAACTGCAGGCTGTTGATCAGGGTGCCGGTGATGCGGGCACCGGTCATCCCGAACGGGTGACCGATGGCGATGGCGCCGCCGTTGACGTTCAGCTTGTCGAGGTCCACGCCGAGGTCGCGGTAGGACGGGATCACCTGCGCCGCGAAGGCCTCGTTGATCTCGACCAGGTCGATGTCGCCGATGGTCAGGCCGGCCCGCTTCAGGGCCTGCTTGCTGGCCTCGACCGGGCCCAGTCCCATGATCTCGGGGGACAGGCCGGAGACGCCGGTGGAGACGATGCGGGCCAGCGGGGTCAGGCCCAGCTCGCGCGCCTTGGTGTCGCTCATGATGACGAGCGCGGCGGCGCCGTCGTTCAGCGGGCAGCAGTTGCCGGCGGTGACCAGGCCGTCGGGGCGGAAGACGGGCTTCAGGCCCTGCACGCCCTCCAGGGTGACGCCGGCGCGCGGGCCGTCGTCCGTGCTGACGACCGTGCCGTCCGGCGTGGTGACCGGGGTGATCTCGCGCGCCCAGAAGCCGTTCTTGATGGCGGCCTCGGCGAGGTTCTGGGAGCGGACGCCGAACTCGTCCATGTCCTGGCGGGTGACGCCCTTGAGGCGGGCCAGGTTCTCGGCCGTCTGGCCCATCGAGATGTACGCGTCCGGCACCAGGCCGTCCTCGCGCGGGTCGTGCCACGAGGCGCCCTCGCTCTGCGCGACCGCGCCCGTACGGGCCTCGGCGTCCGCGAAGAACGGGTTGTGGGTGTCCGGCAGGCCGTCGCTGGTGCCCTTCACCGACCGGGAGACCATCTCGACGCCCGCCGAGATGAAGACGTCGCCCTCGCCCGCCTTGATGGCGTGCAGCGCCATCCGGGAGGTCTGCAGCGAGGAGGAGCAGTACCGGGTGACGGTGCAGCCCGGCAGGTGGTCCATGCCCATCTGGACGGAGACGATCCGGCCCAGGTTGTGGCCCTGCTCGCCGCCGGGCAGGCCGCAGCCGAGCATCAGGTCGTCGATGTCGCGCGGGTCCAGCTCGGGCACCTTGGCCAGCGCGGCCTGGATGATCGTGGCCGTCAGGTCGTCCGGCCGGATGTCCTTGAGGGACCCCTTGAAGGCGCGGCCGATGGGCGAGCGGGCAGCGGAAACGATGACGGCTTCGGGCATCACGGCTCCAGGAGTGTGCGGTTCGTAGCGGACCATGTGAAGTTACCGGCCCGTACGGGTCAGGTCACCGACCTGACGGTGTGACGCCTGCCGCATCGCCCCCGCGGGGCCCCGCAGGACTACAAGTGGGCCTGTTCCGGGTCTGCCTCGGGGACCCGGCGGCGGCGTCGGTACTTGAGGAGGGCCCACGGGGCGCGGGCCGCCGTGACTTCGGTGCCCGCCTGCCCGGCCGCAGCCGATGCCGCCTTGGCGACCGGCAGCATGTCCTCGTTGCGCCCGGTGTCCAGGCGGTCCGCCTCCGGCCACAGTCCCAGCGCCGCGCACACCGTCGGCAGCACCGCCATCGCCGCGGTCGCGTACCCCTCGGCCGACGGGTGGTAGGAGTCCGGCCCGAACATCTCCCGCGGGTTCGCCGCGAACTCCGGCCCCAGCAGGTCTCCCATGGAGACCGTACGGCCGCCCTGCTCGATGACGCCGATGGTCTGGGCGGCCGCCAGCTGCCGGGAGACCCGCCGGGCCACCCACCGCAGCGGCTGGTAGACCGGCTCGATCGTGCCCAGGTCGGGGCAGGTGCCCACGACCACCTCCGACCCGGCGCCCCGCAGCCGCCGTACGGCTGCCGCCAGCAGCCGCACCGACTGGGTGGGGGGCATCCGGCGGGTCACGTCGTTCGCGCCGATCATGATCACCGAGATGTCGGGGAGGAAGCCGGCGTCGTCGAGGATCAGCCGGACCTGCCGGTCGAGGTCGTCGGACATGGCACCCGACTGGGCCACGTTGCGCAGTTCCACCGGGCGCTCGGCCACCGCCGCCAGCCCGGACGACAGGAGCGCGGCCGGGGTCTGCCGGGCCCGGTGCACGCCCAGCCCGGCGGCCGTGGAGTCGCCCAGCATGGCCAGCCGCAGCGGCTCCGCGCGGGCCGCGTCCGGCCCGGCGAACTCCGTCCCGTACCGGCCGTCGGCTCTCGGCGGGTGGGCGAGCCCCGTGCCCACGGTCCGCTTCGCCAGTTGCACCTCGGCCAGCACCAGACCGACCGTCGCCGCGCCGAGCAGACCGATGCCGCCCCCGCCGTACGCCGCGCCGGCCGCGATCCGGCGCGCCGTCCTCGCCCGTGACACCTTCAGCCACCTCCTCGTCGCGACCCGGCCGTCCAAGGGTTCACACGCACGTACCTGCCCCGTACTGCCGGTCGGTCAATCGCTTTCCGCATACTCTGGCGGTCCCTCCCGGAGAACCCGTGGAGTCCCCTCCTTGGAGAACATGGTGCATTTCCACGACTCGATGATCAGCCTCGTCGGCAACACCCCGCTGGTGAAGCTCAACCACGTGACCGAAGGTATCCAGGCGACCGTCCTGGCCAAGGTCGAGTACTTCAACCCGGGCGGCTCCGTGAAGGACCGCATCGCCGTGCGCATGATCGAGGCGGCCGAGCAGAGCGGTGCGCTCAAGCCCGGCGGCACGATCGTCGAGCCCACCAGCGGCAACACGGGTGTCGGCCTGGCGATCGTGGCCCAGCAGAAGGGCTACAAGTGCATCTTCGTCTGCCCTGACAAGGTGTCCATGGACAAGATCAACGTGATGCGCGCGTACGGCGCCGAGGTCGTGGTCTGCCCGACGGCCGTCGACCCCGAGCACCCGGACTCGTACTACAACGTGTCCGACCGCCTCGCGCGCGAGCCCGGCGCCTGGAAGCCCGACCAGTACAGCAACCCGAACAACCCCCGTTCGCACTACGAGACCACCGGTCCGGAGCTGTGGGAGCAGACGGAGGGGAAGATCACCCACTTCGTCGCCGGCGTCGGCACCGGCGGCACCATCTCCGGCACCGGCAACTACCTCAAGGAGGTCTCCGGCGGCGCGGTCAAGGTCATCGGCGCGGACCCGGAGGGCTCGGTCTACTCCGGCGGCTCCGGCCGTCCGTACCTGGTCGAGGGCGTCGGCGAGGACTTCTGGCCCACCGCCTACGACCCCAACGTCACGGACGAGATCATCGCGGTGTCCGACAAGGACTCCTTCCAGATGACCCGCCGCCTCGCCAAGGAGGAGGGCCTCCTCGTCGGCGGCTCCTGCGGCATGGCCGTCGTGGCCGCGCTGCGCGCCGCCGAGGGCCTGGGCCCCGACGACGTGGTCGTGGTGCTGCTCCCGGACAGCGGCCGCGGCTACCTCAGCAAGATCTTCAGCGACGAGTGGATGGCCGGGCACGGCTTCCTGGAGGAGGCGGGCCCCGCGGCGCGCGTCAAGGACGTGCTCGCGGACAAGGCGGGCGCCATGCCCTCCCTCGTCCACATGCACCCGGAGGAGACCGTCGGCGAGGCCATCGAGGTGCTGCGCGAGTACGGCGTCTCCCAGATGCCCGTCGTCAAGCCGGGCGCCGGCCACCCCGACGTGATGGCGGCCGAGGTCATCGGCTCCGTCGTCGAGAAGGAGCTGCTGGCGGCCCTGTTCGCGAAGAGCGCCGCGCTGAGCGACCCGCTGGAGAAGCACATGAGCGCGCCGCTGCCGCAGGTCGGCTCCGGCGAGCCGGTGGCCGACCTGATGGCCGCGCTGGGCCAGGCCGACGCGGCGATCGTGCTGGTCGAGGGCAAGCCGACCGGTGTGGTCAGCCGCCAGGACCTGCTGGCGTTCCTCGCGCGCACCGCGAAGTAGCGCACCGCGAAGTGAGGTAGGGCGGGGCGCGGGCCGGCCCGGGCGGCGGGGGGCCGGCGGGCCGGGCCGGCCGCGTCCGCCGCGGGCGGCCCCGCCACCCCGCGCGGGCGAGCGGGGCGTTCGGGCTTCGCGCAATCGGTACGGGCGCGACACGTGACGGCAGCACCGCCTTAACAAGGCTCCGGCACAGTGGTGGTCGTCGGCAGGGAAGGACCGGGGCTCGCGAGAGCGCCGGGCGGACCCGGCCGGCACCACCGAACGGCGTCACGTGCCTCCGGAGCGGCTCCCGGACCCCGGCGACGCCATGGACGCGGACCACCGGCCCTGACCCGGCCCGTGTCCTTCGCGGGGACCGCCGTCGTCCCGCCCCCCGGGCAACCGGGGGTGCGGCGGTCCCCGCGACCACCCCTCCGCCCCGCCCGCCGCCCTCTCGCCCCGAGGAACCCGCGGGTCAGGGCCCCGTCAGCCCCCGTCAGCCCGGTCAGTCCCACTCGGACGCGGTCCGGCCGCGGCCGAGCCGGTTGCGGGCGCTGTGCGCGAAGTTCACCCCGAGGATGCCGCCCCAGCTGATCAGAAGTCCGGTCAGCCCGCCGCTGCCGGCGCCGATGGCGGACAGCGGGATCGCCAGCACCAGGCTGACGAGCCCGAAGCCGTACTTCTCGCCGAAGGCCGCCGCCGCGGCCTGCCCGGACCCGGGTCCGGCCCCGCGTGCGGCCGCCGTGCGCTGCTCGGCCAGCCGCCGCCGCACGTGGGTGTCGAGGGAGCCGTCCAGCCGGGCCTCCACCTTCGCGAGGAACGACTCCACGAGGGCGGGTTCGTACTCCGGCCCGAGCTCGCGGCGGGCCGCCAGCGTCGCGTCGAGCTCCTTGCGGAGCTCCGGATCGTTCACGAGCCCCGAGGCGGGCGTCTGAGCGTTCATGCCTTCCACGGTAGGGACGGAAGGCGGCCGGGACGGTAGGGCTAGCCCCCGGAAAACCCCCATCCCGGACCCTGAGCCGTCCTGGGGGTGCGCCGGAAGTCGGCCGCCCGCTCTGCGCCGGTCCGGGAAGTGGTCGCCGCTTGCCGTCCTGCATAGATGCATGCAGTCTGCTGCCAGACTGAATGGATGGACGGACGGACGGAGGGGGACGGGATGAGCGACGGGACGAGCGACAGCCCGGCCGCGCGGCTGCAGAAGCTTTTCGAAGGGCACCGGCTGACGCCGACCCAGCGCCGGATCGCGCACTGCATGGTGCGCGGCGCCGCCGACGTGCCGTTCCTGTCGAGCGTGGAGCTCGCCGAGCTGGCCGGGGTGAGCCAGCCCTCGGTGACGCGGTTCGCGGTCGCCCTCGGCTTCGACGGGTACCCGGCGCTCCGCCGCCACCTGCGGGAGGTAGCCCCCGCCGGACCCCGTCCCGCCCCGGGCGACACGTTCAACTCCTACCAGCAGGCCGTGCAGGCCGAGATCGACAACCTGCGCCACCTGTCCGCGCTGCTCGCCGACCCGGCGCCGGTGGCCGAGGCCGGCCGGCTGCTGGCCGCGTCCCGGCCGCTGCCCGTGCTGGGGCTGCGCGCCGCGTCCTCGCAGGCGCGCGGCTTCGCGTACTTCGCGGCGAAGGTGCACCCGGACGTACGGCTGCTCGACGAGGGCGGCTCGATGCTCACCGACCGGATCGACGCGGCCCGCTCCGCCGGGGCGAGCGCGCTGCTCTGCTTCGCGCTGCCGCGCCACCCGCGGGAGGTCGTGGAGGCGCTCGAGTACTCCCGCTCGGCGGGCCTGACCGTGGTCACGGTCGCCGACTCCGCCTTCGCCCCGGTGGCCCGCCACTCGGACCTGCTGATCCCCGCCCCGGTGGGCACCGGCCTGGCCTTCGACACGGCCTGCGCCCCGATGCTGCTGGGCCGGGTCCTCCTCGAATCCATGGCCGACGCCCTCCCCGACGCCCAGTCCAGGCTCGAGGCCTTCGACTCTGCGGCGGCCGCCCGGGGCCTGTTCGTGGAGTGATCACCCCCGCGGGTGAACGGGCGGCGGAGTACCCGTGCCGGGCCTAGGCTCGCCGCATGACCCCAGCCGAGGACTACGAGAACCTCCGCCGGATGCTCGACCGGCTCCCCCCGGAGCAGCTGCGCGATCTGCGCGCATTTGCCGAGACCCAGCCGCGAATGGCTCGGTATCTGGACGAAGAGCCGGACCTCGCGCCCGCGATCGAGCGCCCAGGCTTCGCCGCCTTCGTGGGCATGGGCCGGTCGGGCCACACCGACACCGCCCGCCGCCATCGTCAGGTCATCCAGCACCGGGCCGACGAGGACGAAGCCCGGTGAGGCCGCTGCCGCTGGACACCGGGGTCCTTACGCGATCGCGGACGAGGACGACGACGACCATGTCCAGTGCGTCGAGCTCGTCTCCCAGTGGCGGGGCAGGCTCCTCGTCCCGACTCCGGTGGTCTTCGAGGCCGCCCAGCTGATCGAGCGGCGGCTCGGAGCAGATGACGAGGCGGTGTTCCTCGACCTGTTCTCGGTCCGCACCCTCGAGTTGGTCGACCTCACCCCCGACGACTTCACGAGGGTCGCCGAACTCGTGCGCAAGTACAGCGACTTCCCGCTCGGCACGGTCGACGCCTCCGTCGTCGCAGTGGCCGAGAGCCTCGGGCTGTCAGGGCTGGTGACGTTGGACCGGCGGCACTTTTCCGCGGTGCAGCCCAAGCACAGGCCGTCCTTCGAACTGGTGCCGTGAGGCCCTAAGGCTCCAGCAGGGCGTCGGCGTGGTTGCCGCCCGCCTCTGCCACCAGGTCCGACAGCCGCTGGGCGGGGCGGACCAGGGTGAAGCGGACGCCGTCCGGAGCGAGCCGGAAGCCGTGTACGGCGGGGCGGGGCAGGCTGTTGTAGCCGTAGTGGGCCGTGAAGAAGTACGCGCCGGTGTCCGGGGCCACGACGAGGTCGCCGGGGTTCAGGAGCGGCAGCGGGCGGTTCTCCGCGAGCAGGTCGCCGGCGAAGCAGGCCGGGCCGGCGACGTCCTGGGCGACGGCCGGTTCCCCGGCCCGGGGCCGGCCCTTGGCGTCGTACGCGAGGATCCGCAGCGGCCAGGAGCCCGGTGCGTAGACCGTACGGGTGGCCACCTGCACGCCGGCGTGGGTGAGGGCGATCGGGCGGGTCCCGGAGCTCTTGGTGTACTCGACGCGGGCCACCAGCAGGCCGTGTTTGGCGAGCAGGGCCCGCCCGAACTCGGTGACCAGCCCGTACCGCCCCGCGAAGAGGCCCGGGACGGCCTCCCGGAGCACCTCGACGTACTCCGCGAAGGTGGGCGTCTCGCGGTCGGAGCCGAAGTTCACGGGCAGTCCGCCGCCGATGTCGAGGGTGTCGACCTGCTGCCGTCCGGCGGCCGCGTTGATCTCCTCGGCCAGTTCGTACAGCTCCCGCACCCCCCGCGCGCTCAGCGCGAGCGGCACCCCCTGGGAGCCGGAGTGGGTGTGCAGCCGGGTCAGCCACGGCCGCTCGGCGTACGCGGCGACCACCCGGGCCCGGGCGCCCTCGTCGCGCAGCGCGAAGCCGAACTTCGAGGTCGCGGTCGCGGTGGAGGTGGAGCCGATCGAGCCCGCCCCGATCTGCGGATTGACCCGCAGGCCGAGCGGGGAGCGGCTCTGCGCGGAGGCCATCAGCGCGTCGATCCGGGCGAGCTCCTGCGCGTTGTCGGCGTTGACGGCGATGCCCAGGGCGAGCGCCTCGCGCAGTTCGGCCGTGGTCTTGGCGGGGGAGTCCAGCACCGTCCGGTCCGGGGCCACGCCGGCCGCCCGGGCCAGTGCCAGCTCGCCGGGGCTGGCCGTCTCGCAGCCGAGGCCCGCCCGCGACAGCAGCCGCAGCACCGCCACCAGCGGGGCGGCCTTCACCGCGAAGGTGTGCAGGACCGGGGTGCCGGCCGGCAGCGCGGCCGCGAAGGCGGCGTGCAGCGCGGCGGCGGACGCTTCGATTCCGGCGGCGTCGAGCAGGCACACCAGCGGGTCCGCGCCATCCGCGCCGCCCACCAGGCCCTGCTCGACGGCGGCCCGTACGGCCAGGTCGCGGCGGTCTGCGATGCCTGCGGTCGGTTCGTCGTCGGCCATGTCCGCAAGCCAATCATCCGGCGGGGCCGCCCGCAGCCGTTGACTACTTCTATTCAGCAGGTAAGGATGTGAATAGATTGACCAACATCGGAGGAGGCAACGCCATGTCAGGACCCCGCCCCGTACGTGCTGCGCGCGGCACCGAGCTCAGCACCCTGGGATGGCAGCAGGAAGCCGCCCTCCGGATGCTCCAGAACAACCTCGACCCCGAGGTCGCCGAGCACCCCGACAAGCTCGTCGTCTACGGCGGCACCGGCAAGGCCGCCCGCGACTGGCGCTCGTACGACGCGATGGTCCGCACCCTGCAGACGCTCAAGCAGGACGAGACCATGCTGGTCCAGTCCGGCCGCCCGGTCGGCGTGATGCAGACCCACGAGTGGGCCCCCCGCGTCCTGCTCGCCAACTCCAACCTGGTGGGCGACTGGGCCAACTGGGAGGAGTTCCGCCGCCTGGAGCAGCTCGGCCTGACCATGTACGGCCAGATGACCGCCGGTTCGTGGATCTACATCGGCACCCAGGGCATCCTCCAGGGCACCTACGAGACCTTCGCCGCGGTCGCCGCGAAGCTGCATTCGATCGGAAAGGGAGGGGTCAACGGGACCCTCGCCGGCACCATCACCCTCACCGCCGGCCTCGGCGGCATGGGCGGCGCCCAGCCGCTGGCCGTGACGATGAACGACGGCGTCGCCATCTGCATCGACGTCGACCCGCGCGCCATCGAGCGCCGCATCGAGCACCGCTACCTGGACGTCAAGGCCGACAACCTCCGCCACGCGCTCCAGCTCGCCGTCGAGGCCCGCGACGCCCGCAAGCCGCTCTCCATCGGCCTGCTCGGCAACGCCGCCGACCTCCTCCCGCAGATGCTCGCGGAGGGCGCCCCGATCGACATCGTCACCGACCAGACGAGCGCTCACGACCCGCTCGCCTACCTGCCGACCGGCGTCGACTTCGAGGACATGGCCTCCTACGCGGCCAAGGACCCGGCGGGCTTCACCACCCGCGCCCGCGAGTCCATGGCCAAGCACGTCGAGGCCATGGTCGGCTTCATGGACGCCGGCGCCGAGGTCTTCGACTACGGCAACTCCATCCGCGGCGAGGCACAGCTGGCCGGCTACGACCGCGCCTTCGCCTTCCCCGGCTTCGTCCCCGCCTACATCCGCCCGCTGTTCTGCGAGGGCAAGGGCCCCTTCCGCTGGGCCGCCCTCTCCGGCGAGGCCTCGGACATCCACAAGACCGACAAGGCGATGCTCGAACTCTTCCCGGAGAACGAGTCCCTGCACCGCTGGATCAAGATGGCCGGCGAGCGCGTCCACTTCCAGGGCCTGCCCGCCCGCATCTGCTGGCTCGGCTACGGCGAGCGCGACAAGGCCGGCGAGCGCTTCAACGAGATGGTCGCCGACGGCACCCTCGCCGCCCCGCTCGTCATCGGCCGCGACCACCTCGACTGCGGCTCCGTCGCCTCCCCGTACCGCGAGACCGAGGCCATGCTCGACGGCTCCGACGCGATCGCCGACTGGCCGCTGCTGAACGCGATGGTGAACGTCGCCTCCGGCGCGTCCTGGGTCTCGCTCCACCACGGCGGCGGCGTCGGCATGGGCCGCTCGATCCACGCCGGTCAGGTCACCGTCGCCGACGGCACGGCGCTCGCGGGCGAGAAGATCCGGCGCGTGCTGACGAACGACCCGGGCATGGGAGTCATCCGGCACGTCGACGCCGGTTACGACATCGCGGAGTCCGTGGCGGACGAGCGTGGCGTGCGGGTCCCGATGCGCGAGGGTGACACCGCGTGAGCGAGGCCGATGTGCCGGGCGCGGTGCCGCTGCCGGGGCTCCGCCCCGGACCCCGCGCCTCGAACTCCCCCGGACTCCGCCCGGGGGGACCCCCAGGCGAGGCCGGGATCGCCCCCGGTGGGGCCGGGTCGTTCCACGAGATGTGGGCGGACCTGGCGCCCATCGGGCGGCACACGGGCTCCGGCGGCTACCGCCGCTTCGCGTGGACCGGCGCCGACGCGGACTGCCGCGCCTGGTTCCGGGCCCAGGCCGAGGCGCGCGGGCTCGCGTACGAGACCGACCGCAACGGCAACCAGTGGGCCTGGCTCGGCGACCCGCTCGCCGGGGACGCCGTGGTCACCGGCTCGCACCTGGACTCCGTACCCGACGGCGGGGCCTTCGACGGCCCCCTCGGCGTGGTGTCCTCCTTCGCGGCCCTGGACGAACTCCGCAACAGGGGAGTGGAGTTCACCCGGCCGCTGGCCATCACCAACTTCGGTGACGAGGAGGGCGCCCGCTTCGGGCTGGCCTGCGTCGGCTCCCGGCTCGCCAGCGGGCAGCTGACCAAGGAGAAGGCGTACGAGCTGCGCGACGCCGACGGGGTGACCCTGCCGCAGGCCATGGAGGCCGCCGGGTACGACCCGGAGGCGATCGGGGCCGACCACGCGCGCCTCGCCCGCATCGGCGCCTTCGTCGAACTCCACGTCGAACAGGGCCGCGCACTGGACCTGTCCGGCGACCGGGTCGGCATCGCCTCCGCGATCTGGCCGCACGGCCGCTGGCGGTTCGACTTCCGCGGCGAGGCCAACCACGCGGGCACCACCCGCCTCGCGGACCGGCGCGACCCGATGCTCCCGTACGCGGAGACGGTGCTCGCCGCCCGCCGCGAGGCCGAGTTCGCGGGCGCCGTCGCCACCTTCGGCAAGATCGCGGTCGAGCCGAACGGCGTCAACGCCATCCCCTCCCTCGTGCGGGGCTGGCTCGACGCCCGCGCCGCCGACGGGAAGGCGCTGGACGAGGTGCTCGACGGGGTGCGCCGGGCCGCCCGGGAGCACGCCGAGCGGCACGGCGTCGAACTCGACGTCGTCCGGGAGTCCTTCACCCCCGTGGTCGAGTTCCAGCACGCACTGCGCGACGAGCTCGCCCGCATCCTCGGGGAGAAGACCCCCGTGCTGGGGACGGGCGCGGGACACGACGCCGGAATCCTCTCCGCGACCGTCCCGACCGCGATGCTGTTCGTACGCAACCCCACCGGCGTCTCGCACTCCCCGGCGGAATCCGCCGAGGAGGACGACTGCGTCGCCGGTGTCCTCGCCCTCGCCGATGTACTGGAAGGCCTCGCGTGCCGGTGAAGACCTTTTGGCTGGAGCACGCCTGGCTCGGCACCCATGTCGAGCCGGGCGTCGCCCTGGACGTACAGGACGGGCGGATCACCGCCCTGCGGACCGCCGTCGAGACCCCGCCGGCGCGCGCCGAGGTGCTCCGCGGCCTGACCCTCCCGGGCCTGGCCAACGCGCACTCCCACGCCTTCCACCGGGCCCTGCGCGGCACCGTGCAGGTGGGCTCCGGCACCTTCTGGACCTGGCGCGAGATCATGTACTCCGTCGCCCAGAACCTCACCCCCGACTCGTACTTCGCGCTCGCCCGGGCCGTGTACGCGGAGATGGCCCTGGCCGGCGTCACGGCCGTCGGCGAGTTCCACTACCTCCACCACGCGCCCGGCGGCACCGCGTACGCCGACCCCAACGCCATGGGCGAGGCCCTGATCGCGGCCGCCGCAGCGGCGGGCATCCGCATCACCCTCCTCGACACCGCCTACCTCTCCGCCGGCTTCGGGCAGGCCCCCGAGCCGCACCAGACGCGCTTCTCCGACGGCACCGCCGAGGCCTGGGCAGAGCGGGCCTCCGCCCTCAAGGAGCGCGACCACGCCCGGATCGGCGCCGCGATCCACTCCGTACGGGCCGTCCCGGCGGACCAGCTCGGCACGGTCGCGCGCTGGGCCGAGGAACGCCGCGCGCCCCTGCACGTCCACCTCTCCGAGCAGACCGCCGAGAACGACGCCTGCCAGGCGGCGCACGGCCGCACGCCCACCCGGCTGCTCGCCGACCACGGCGTCCTCGGACCGCGCACCACCGGCGTCCACAACACGCACCTGACGGACGAGGACATCGCCCTGCTCGGCGGGACGACCACCGGCACCTGCATGTGCCCCACCACCGAACGCGACCTCGCCGACGGCATCGGGCCTGCCGTCCGCCTCCAGCGGGCCGGCAGCCCGCTCTCGCTGGGCAGCGACAGCCACGCCGTGATCGACCTGTTCGAAGAGGCCCGGGCGATGGAACTCAACGAGCGGCTCGCCAGCCGGACCCGCGGGCACTGGACCGCGGCGGCGCTGCTCCGGGCCGCCACCGCGGACGGCCACGCGGCCCTCGGCTGGGCCGATGCGGGCTCGCTGTCCGCGGGGGCCCTGGCGGACTTCACCACCGTCGCGTTGGACTCGGTCCGCACGGCCGGGCCGGTGCCGAGGCTCGGTGCCGAGACCGCCGTCTTCGCCGCGTCGGCGGCCGACGTCCGCCACACGGTGGTTGCTGGTCGCCACGTCGTCCGCGACGGTCACCACACCCTCGTCGGTGACGTGGCGGGAGCCCTGGCCGACGCGATCAGCGCCGTCCGTTCCTGACCTGGGGCTACGCCCCGGACCCCGCGCCCCAAACGCCGGCGGGCTGGATTTTCCCGCTGAGCGGGGTCGAGACCGCAGCCAGGGCAGCATCCAGCCCCGTCGGCGTTTGAGGCGCGGGGCGCGGGGCGGAGCCCCGGAAACGAGAGGAACCCTGTGACCACCACCGTCATCCACAACATCGGCAGCCTCGTCACCAACGACCCCGCCCTCGGCACCGGCCCCCTCGGCCTGGTCGAGGACGCGGCCGTGGTCATCGACGGCGACCGCATCGCCTGGGTCGGCCCCACCGGTACTGCCCCGCAGGCCGACACCGCGTACGACGCGCAGGGCCGGGCGCTGATCCCCGGCTTCGTCGACTCGCACAGCCACCTCGTCTTCGCCGGCGACCGCACCCAAGAGTTCAACGCCCGCATGTCCGGCCGCAGCTACACCGCCGGCGGCATCCGCACCACCGTCGCCGCCACCCGCGCCGCCTCCGACGAGGCGCTGGAGGCCAACCTGGTGCGCCACCTCCGCGAGGCGCTGCGCCAGGGCACCACCACCTTCGAGACCAAGTCCGGCTACGGCCTGACCGTCGAGGACGAGGCCCGTGCGCTGCGGATCGCCGCCGCCCACACCGAGGAGGTCACCTACCTCGGCGCGCACATCGTCTCCCCCGACCACGCCGACGACCCGGCTGCGTACGTGGCGCTGGTCACCGGCGAGATGCTGGACGCCTGCGCCCCGTACGCCCGCTGGGTGGACGTGTTCTGCGAGAAGGGCGCCTTCGACGGCGACCAGGCCCGGGCCGTCCTCACGGCCGGCAAGGCGAAGGGCCTGATCCCGCGCATCCACGCCAACCAGCTGAGCCACGGCCCCGGCGTACAGCTCGGCGTGGAGCTCGGCGCGGCCTCCGCCGACCACTGCACCCACCTCACCGACGCCGACGTGGACGCCCTCGCGAACTCCGCGACCGTCGCCACCCTGCTGCCCGGCGCCGAGTTCTCCACCCGTGCGCAATGGCCCGACGCCCGCCGGCTCCTCGACGCCGGTGCCACCGTCGCCCTGTCCACCGACTGCAACCCCGGCTCCTCCTACACCAGTTCGATGGCGTTCTGCATCGCGCTGGCGGTCCGGGACATGGGCATGACCCCGGACGAGGCCCTGTGGGCCGCCACCGCCGGCGGCGCCCGCGCGCTGCTGCGCACCGACATCGGCGTCCTGACCCCGGGTTCCCGCGCGGACCTGGCGCTCCTCGACGCCCCCAGCCACGTCCACCTCGCCTACCGGCCCGGCGTCCCGCTGGTCTCCGCCGTGTGGCAGCGGGGAGTGCGCGCGCTCTGACGCGGTGGCGCGGTGGCGCGACGACGCGCCGTTCCGGCGGATCGGGCGCGGTGGGTCGGCGGTGGCCGATCCGCCGCGTCCTTTGTCTTCCCTCGGCAGGGCCCCAGGCGTACCTTGACGCCCAATCTGACTTGTCGTCAGTAACTTTGGCCCGAGGGGAACCCAGAGGTGTCCAAGCAGCAACGCTCCGCCGCGCTCGCGCTGGCAGCGGCGTTGGCCGGTCCGGCGGTACTGATGGCCGCCCCCGCAGCCCACGCCGATGTCGTCGACGTCAAGTACGACTGCAAGACGCCGATCGGCCCGAAGTCCGCGGTCTCGCCCATCGACGTCACGGCCGTCCCGGCCGGTACGGGCTACAAGCTGACGATGTCGTTCCGCAAGGGCGTCTCCTCCAGCCCGATCGAGCTGGGCAAGGGCGCGATGAAGCCGAGCGCCGTGATCGTGGTCGGCGGCGACGACAGCGGGACCGTCGCCGTGTCCGGGCCGCCCAACGCGGTGGCCGCGCCGGCCGACACCCCGATCAAGATCAACGACCTGTCCGGCACGTACACCCCGAAGAAGTCCGGCAAGGTCACCTTCACGGCGGGCGTGCTCACCATCAACGCGCTGATGACGACCACGACCTGCACCCCCGGCAACGACCCGAAGCCCTCGCTCCAGATGGACGTCGTGGCCGCCGGCGGCGGCAAGGAGGCCGGGAGCGGGGTCACGGCGGCGGCCGCGGGCGCCGACAGCCTGCCCCAGACCGGCCCGATGGACTCCGCGCTCGCACTCGCCACCCTCGGCGGCACCGTCCTGCTGTCCGGCTTCGCGGGGGTCCTGTGGCTGACCCGCCGCGGCCGGCGGGCCGGGGCCTGACCGGCCGACGGCCGGCACAGGGAGGGACACCGCCATGCCGTTGACCGACCTCGCCGGCAACCCCCAGCCCCGCCGGCGCCCCGGGGACAACCCCGAGCCCTGCCGGCGCCCTGAGGGCAACCTCCAGCCTCGCCGGTGCACTGGGGACAACCCCGAGCCTTGCCGGCGCCCTGAGGGCAACATCCAGCCTCGCCGGCGTTTGAGGCGCGGGGTTTGGGGCGGAGCCCCAAGGCAACCCGGCTCCGCCGGGTACCGGGCTCTGCCCGGACCCGCGCCTCAAACGCCGGCGAGGCTGGATATCGCGAAGCTGGGTACCGCGAGGCTGGGTGTGCTGCGGGCGGCGGTTTCGGCGTGCGCCGCCGTCGTGGTGCTGCTGGGCACCGCCGGCCCGGCCCGCGCCGCCGAGCCCGGGTGGACGGCCGCGCCCGCCGCGGGCGCCGCCACCCGCCCCGGCAGCGCCGACGAGCGCCCGTACTTCTACCTCCAGGGCGTCCCCGGCACCGTGCTGGAGGATCGGCTCGCGCTGTCCAACCCGTCCGGCAGGACCCGCACCGTCACCCTGCACGGGGCCGACGCCTACAACGGGCCCGGCGGCGCCTTCGCCGTACGCCCGGCGGCCCGTACCACCGGCGCCGGGTCCTGGATCCGCTTCGCCGACGCCACCGTCCGGATCCCGCCCCGCACCCGTGCGGTCGTTCCGTTCACCGTCACCGTGCCGTCCGGCGCAGTCCCCGGCGACCACCCGGCCGCCGTCGTCGCCACCGAGGGCGGCCGCGAGGCCGGGGTACGGGTCCGGCTGCGGGTCGAGGGCCCCACCCTGTCGGCGCTCACCGTCGAGGACGTGGCCGTGACCGGCTCCGGCCGGTCCGCCGTCCTGCGGTACGCCCTCGTCAACCGCGGGAACACCACCCTGTCCCCGGAGCTCGCGGTGCGCGCCGCCGGGCTGTTCGGGGAGCTGCCGGGCCACCGGGCCCGCCCGCTGGGCGTCGAGCTGCTGCCCGGCCGCCGGGTGGAGCTGACGGAACCCTGGCCGGGCGCGCCCGCCCTCGACTCCGTGGACCTGACCCTCACCGTCACCGCGGGCGGCGGCGCGCACGCCTCCGCCACGGGCTCCGCCGCCTTCGTCCCGTGGGCGGCGGTGGCCGGCACCGCGGCCTCTCTGGCGGCCCTCGGCACGGCCGCGCTGCTGTTCGCACGTACGAGAAGGAACCGGCGCGCGGCATCGCCGGAGCCCCGGGAGCAGGCCGTGCGGCCCGCTCCGGAAGCCGAGTTGACGGGAGCGGCCAGGTGAGCGGCCAGGTGAGCGGCGAAGTCAGGGTCCGGGACAGGGGCCGGGGGAGAGCCCCGCGTACGGCAGCGGACCTCAGGGCCGCCGTCGGGCGCACTGCGCCGGACCGTCCGGCAGCGCCGGGGCGCGCTGCGCCGAGAGCTCGTACGGCGCCGAGAGCTCGTACGGCACCGGGAGCCCGTACGGCACCCGCGCCGCGGCCGTCCGGGCGCACCCTGGTCGCCGCACCGGCCGTCCCCGCCGCGCGGGCGGCCGCCCCGCAGCGGCCCGTCCCTGCCGCCCGCCTCGCCGCGCTGTTCCTCGTCGTGGTCGCGCTGATCCTCGCCGGGGGTGCGCCCGCCGTCGCCGCCGAGGGGAAGCCCGCGGTGGAGTTGTCGCTCCGGGAGGTGGCCAAGGGGACGGAGATCACGGTCGCGGGCACCGGCTGGCGGCCCCGCACGCTGCTCACCCTGCTCGTCTGCGGGCAGAACATGATCGGCGGCACCAACAGCTGCGCCAACTCCGACGGCCGGGCCGTCAGCACCGACGACACCGGCCGGTTCGGCAAGCAGCTGCCGGTGGTCGCCCCGCCCAAGCCCTGCCCCTGCGTGGTGGCGGTCGCCACCGTCACCGGCGACCAGGCGCAGGTGCTGGCCCCGCTGACGATCACCGACCATCCGGTGGCGGCGCTGCCGTCGCAGACCGGCACCGCCCGGCTCGCCGTCCTCGCGGCGGCCCGCCTCGACGGTGAGGACGGGGTGCTGACCTGGTTCGGCGCCCCGCCCACGCGCACGCTCGTGGTCACCGTCGGAAACCTCGGCTCCGCGCCCGTCAAGGACCCGCTCTTCCAGGTCGGCACTGCGCACGGCGTGTTCGCCCCGGTCTGGGAGGAGCGGCAGTGGCGCGGCACCATCGCGCCCGGCCAGAAGGCCCGCGTCGAGCTCGACGTCGGCCTGACGGCGGGCGCGCACGGCGACTACGCCGTCTCGCTCAAGTACGGCGAGAAGGTCCTCGCCGTACAGCCCTGGGGCGTGGACCGGCCGTACGGGGTCACGCTCTTCTGGATCCTGCTGTGCCTGGTCATCCCGGCCGCGGTCTTCCGCATCGGCATGGCCGTCGTGGACCGGGTCCGGCCGCGCACCGGCGCGGGCGGCCGGCACCGCGGGGCCTCCCGGATCCCCGAGGCGGCAGCGGCCGTCACCGCGAAGCTGCCGCGGATCCCCGGACACCCGCCGGACCGGCCCGTACGGGCGGCCCGGCCGCCGAAGCGGGCACCCGGGACCCCCGCGGCCCCCGCCCCCGAGACGACCACGGCGGCGCTGCCGTGGTTCACCCCGGAGAACGCGCCGGGAGCACAGACAACACAGACATCCGCACCGTCTGAGAAGAGTTCGACGACGAAGGGACATTCGTGAAGACCCAACGGAGGGTGAGTGCGGCCGTGGTCGCGCTGCTGCTCGGCGGCGCGGGCATCGTCATGGTGGCTGCGCCCGCCCAGGCGGCCGACGTGCCGTTCAAGGTCAAGTGCGTGCCGCCGGCCGCCGGCGGTGGACCGGTGGAGGGCACGACCACCGCCCGGGTCACCGCCCCGGCCACGGCCAAGGTCGGCGACGAGGTCGATGTGACGTGGGAGTTCACCAAGCTCGCGGCCAAGAACTCGAACCTGGCGGACATCCCGGAGAACTCGGTGACCCCCACCGGGCATCTGACGGTAAGCGGCGCGGGCGAGCTGACGCTGAAGGGCGAGGCCAAGAACCCGAAGATCCCCAAGGGCGGCGAGATGACGGTCGCCCCGATGAAGGGGCGGCTGAAACTGACCAAGGCGGGGGACATCACCCTGACCCCCGCGAAGTACGAGATCTCCGTCCGCCTGTACGGCAGTGACTGGCTCACCAAGTGCACGCCCCTGGAGACGGTGAAGGCGGCGGCGACCATCAAGGTCACCGGGGGCTCCAGCGGCGGCACGACGACCGGTACGACGTCCGGTACGACGACGGGAACCACGTCCGGTACGACGTCCGGTACGACGACGGGCACGACCACCGGAACGACTGCCGGGACCACCACCGGCACCACCACCGGCACGACGTCCGGGACCACCTCCGGCACGACGACGGGTACGACGTCCGGGACCACCGCCGGGACCACCTCCGGCACGACGTCCGGGACCACCGCCGGCACCGGCGGCCCGAGCGACGTGCCCGGCAAGGAGGTCGCGGTGACCTTCGCGTGCCAGCCGCCGGGGCCCCCGAACATCCAGTCGAAGGTGACCGTCAACGCCAAGAAGAACGGCGGCAACTGGAACCTCACGGTCAAGACCGCCAAGGGCGTCATGAAGAGCCCCGCACCGATCGCCGCGGGTCAGCTCAAGCCCTCGATGAAGGTCAGGCTCGGCGGCGCGGACAGCGGCACCGTCGAGGTCACGGGCCCGCCGAACGCCTCGGAGATCAAGGCGAACGATCCGGTGGACCTCTCCGACATGACGGGCACCTACAAGCCCGGCAAGTCCGGCAAGGTCACGCTCAGCCCGGGTGACCTGACCATCACGGCGCTCGGGATCAAGATCCCGTGCAAGGCGACGGCCACCGCCGTCTCCGCCACCGTCGACACCGCGGCCCAGCCGGGCGGCAGCGGCAACACCACGACCGGCACCACCGACGGCAACACCGACGGAGGCCTCGCCGACACCGGCGCGTCCGACGACGGCGGCATCAAGGCCCTCGGGCTGGTCGCCGGCACCGTTCTGCTGCTGGGCGCCGCGGTCTTCACCTTCACCCCGTGGCGCCGACTGCGCGGCACCCGGTAGCCCGTACGACCCGTAAGCCCGTACGACCCGACCCGACCCGACCCGACCCGTAGGCCCGTACGACCCGTAAGCCCGTAGGGCGACCGGGCCCGTACGACGAAAGCGGAACGGCCCGGCACACCAGGTGTGCCGGGCCGTTCCGGTTCAGCGAGCTACGGGAGAGCGCGTCAGTGCACGCCGCCCATGAGGGTCTGGACCTTCTTGCGGTACATGTAGACCGCCAGGCCCGCGACCACCGCGAGACCGGCCTGCATGGCGATGATCCCGGTGCCGTTCAGGTCCACGCCCGCCAGCGAGAGCAGACCGGTGGTGCAGTCACCCGCGGTGACCGCGAGGAACCAGACGCCCATCATCTGGGAGGCGTACTTCTGCGGAGCCATCTTCGTGGTGACCGAGAGGCCGACCGGGGAGAGGCACAGCTCGCCGATGGTCTGGATCATGTAGATCGAGACCAGCCACATCGGGGAGACCTTGCTGCCGTCGCCGGCCATGTTCATCGGGACGATGAAGACGAAGAACGAGGCACCGACCAGCACCAGGCCCATCGCGAACTTCACGATGGTGTTCGGCTCCTGGTTCTTGCGCGCCAGCCACAGCCACAGCCAGGCGAAGACCGGGGCCAGTGCCATCACGAACAGCGGGTTCAGCGACTGGTACCAGGTGGCCGAGAAGCCCAGGCCGAAGACGGTGTCGGCGGTCTTGGAGTCGGCGAACAGCGACAGGGTGGAGCCACCCTGGTCGTAGATCATCCAGAACACGGCGGCGGCGACGAAGAACCAGATGTAGCCGGTCATCTTCGACTGCTCGGTCGGGCTCAGGTCCTTGTCGCGCTTGATGCGGACCAGGACGGCGACCGGGATGATCAGGCCGGCCAGCGTCAGCGGGACCAGCGCCCAGTTCAGGGTGTACACGCCCAGGGCGACGACGCCGCCGTAGAACACGGCGATGACCAGGGCGCCCAGGCCGACCTTGGTGAGGACGGCCTTGCGCTCGTCGGCGCTCAGCGGGTTCGGGACGACGCTGCTCTTCGGGCTCAGGTTGCGGGTGCCGATGAGGAACTGGGCGAGGCCCACACCCATGCCGACCGCGGCGAGCGCGAAGCCCAGGTGCCAGTTGTGCTCCTTGCCGATCGTGCCGATGACGAACGGAGCGACGAAGGCACCCAGGTTGATGCCGATGTAGAAGAGGGTGAAGCCACCGTCACGGCGCGGGTCCTCGGGACCGTCGTAGAGGTGGCCGACCATCGTCGAGATGTTGGCCTTCAGCAGACCGGAGCCCATGGCCACCAGGATCAGGCCGACGAAGAACATCGCCTGGCCGGGCAGGGCCAGGGAGAGGTGACCGGCCATGATCACGAAGCCGGCGATGGTCACCGTCTTGCGCGCGCCCCAGACGCGGTCTCCGAACCAGCCGCCCGGCATGGCCATGAGGTAGACCATCGAGACGTACACGGAGTAGATGGCCGTGGCCGTGGCCGCGGTCATCGCAAGGCCGCCGCCCTGGCTGCCCGTCGCCGCGTCGGCACCACCTGAGACCAGGTAGTACACGAG
The DNA here is from genome assembly GCF_036194065.1 of Streptomyces sp. NBC_00239. Classification (NCBI taxonomy): domain Bacteria; kingdom Bacillati; phylum Actinomycetota; class Actinomycetes; order Kitasatosporales; family Streptomycetaceae; genus Streptomyces; species Streptomyces sp. NBC_00239. The sequence goes on from NZ_CP108095.1 coordinate 4,987,472, forward strand.
GAGGGCCCGCATGCCGTAGTAGGAGAAGCGCTCCCACATCTCGGTCATGAAGAGAGTGGCCAGGCCACGAGGGTGGCCGAAGAAGGTCTTCTCGCCGAGCTCGGCAGAGTCCTTCGTCAGGCTTGACGCCATGGTCGTTCCTTGCTTCTACGGGACGCGCGGCTTCGTGAGCCGGACTGCGCCCGGTGGGGGGTGGCCGGCACCGGAACGGAAACACCCGAACCCCACGCCCAGGGGCTTCACTCCGTCGTGGGGAGTGAAGGGAAGTCCGTACCGGGATCCACACCCCGCGTGCACCTTCGCGCGCGGGGCCCGGCCCATAGGTCGTTCACTGCCCGGTGTCCGGACGTGTCCTCCTCGGAAGACTGTCAGTCCGGTCCGGACAGAAAGAGAGGCCTTCGACCGCATTTGCGGTGCAAAGGTCCTCGGTTAGTGCATCAGGCGTCTCGCCACCATACGACACGACAGTGCCGGATATGGAAGGACTTGAGATATGGATCACAGGGTTGGAGGGAACCGTTCCGGCATGTTTCGAAGGAAGTCGATCATCTGGACGCCTGAACCGCAGGTGCGCCTCCCGCCTCCTCGATCACACAACAGGCCCTGCCCGCCGCGGACTACCATCACCCACATGACGCGTGTACTGCTCGCCGAGGACGACGCATCCATCTCGGAGCCCCTGGCCCGCGCCCTGCGCAGGGAGGGGTACGAGGTCGAGGTCCGTGAGGACGGCCCGACCGCCCTCGATGCCGGGCTGCAGGGCGGCGTCGACCTCGTGGTCCTCGACCTCGGCCTGCCCGGCATGGACGGGCTGGAAGTGGCCCGCCGGCTGCGTGCCGAAGGCCACGGCTTCCCGATCCTGGTCCTCACCGCACGGGCCGACGAGGTCGACACGGTGGTGGGCCTCGACGCCGGCGCCGACGACTACGTCACCAAGCCCTTCCGCCTGGCCGAACTGCTCGCCCGGGTCCGCGCCCTGCTGCGGCGCGGCGCCACCGAGCCCGCCCAGCCCCCGGCCACCCACGGCGTGCGCATCGACGTCGAGTCGCACCGGGCCTGGATGGGCGACGAGGAGCTCCAGCTCACCGCGAAGGAGTTCGACCTGCTGCGGGTCCTGGTCCGGGACGCCGGCCGGGTCGTCACCCGCGACCAGCTGATGCGCGAGGTCTGGGACACCACCTGGTGGTCCTCGACCAAGACGCTCGACATGCACATCTCCTGGCTCCGCAAGAAGCTGGGTGACGACGCCGCGAACCCGCGGTACATCGCCACCGTGCGCGGAGTGGGCTTCCGCTTCGAGAAGAGCTGAGTCACCGCCACACCATGCGCCGCCGTCTGATCAACTCCACGCTCGCCGTGGTGCTCGTCGTGATCGCCGTGTTCGGGGTCTCGCTCGTCATCGTCGAGACCCGGACCATCACCAACAGCGCCCAGGAGAGCGTCGACTCCGAGGCGCTGCGGCTGGCCGGCATCGTCGAGGCGAACGTCCTGGAGAAGGAGCCGGTCGACCCCGACGCGCTCGCCGAGCAACTGGCCGCCGGCCGCTCGGCGCGCATCCTGCTGCCCGGCCGGGCGCCGCTCGCCATCGGCCCGCACATCGGCGGCAGCGTGATCCGCGGCAGCGCCGAGGGGGAGCGCGGCGAGCTGGTCATCGTCGAGGAGTCCCGGGACACCGTCACCAAGGAGGTCGGCCGCACCCTCGCGGTGGTCGGCGCGGTGGCCCTGCTCGCGGTCGTGGCCGCCGTACTCCTCGCCGTACGCCAGGCCAACCGCCTGACCTCGCCGCTGACGGACCTCGCCGAGACCGCCGAGCGGCTCGGCTCCGGCGACCCGCGGCCCCGGCACAAGCGGTACGGGGTGCCCGAGCTGGACCGGGTCGCGGACGTCCTGGACTCCAGCGCGGAACGGATCGGGCGGATGCTCACCGCCGAGCGCAGGCTCGCCGCCGACGCCTCCCACCAGCTGCGGACCCCGCTGACGGCGCTGTCCATGCGGCTGGAGGAGATCACGGTCACGGACGACCTGGAGACCGTGCGGGAGGAGGCGTCGATCGCGCTCACCCAGGTCGAGCGGCTCACCGACGTGGTCCAGCGGCTCCTGACGAACTCCCGGGACCCCCGGACCGGCTCCGCGGTCCCGTTCGACCTCGACGAGGTCGTCAAGCAGCAGGTGGAGGAGTGGCGACCGGCCTACCGCAGCGCCGGCCGCGCCATCGTGCGCTCCGGCAAGCAGGGGATGCGGGCCGTCGGCACCCCGGGCGCGGTCGCCCAGGTGCTCGCCGCCCTGATCGAGAACTCGCTCATGCACGGTGGCGGCACGGTCGCCCTGCGCACCCGCGTCACCGGCAACCAGGCGGTCATCGAGGTCACCGACGAGGGCCCGGGAGTGCCGGCCGACCTGGGCAACCGGATCTTCGAGCGGACCATCAGCGGGCGGAACTCCACCGGCATCGGCCTGGCCGTGGCCCGCGACCTCGCGGAGGCGGACGGCGGCCGCCTGGAGCTGCTCCAGACGCACCCGCCGGTGTTCGCGATCTTCCTGAGCCGGACCGCGCCGCAGCGCGAGGAACCGGAGAAAACGGTCCGCTGACGCGCCGGACGGCCGGCTCCGTGCCGGACTGGATGCATCCCGTTCGGCGATCGAGGACACCGCGCGACAGCGCGGACGGCCGAACGGCTAGACGGCCTGCCGGTCGGCGGAGGGCCGCGCCGGGCTCCGGTCCCGCTGGTCGGCGAAGACCGCCTCCGCGGCGGCGGTAACGGGCTCCACACCGGCAGCCACGGGCTCCACGGCGGCAGCCACCGGCGCGGCGGCCCGGAACACCCAGGTCCGGTACGACCAGAACCGGAAGGCGGTGGCGATGCCGATGCCCAGGAACTTGAAGATGTTGCTCTGCAGCGGGCTGTCCCAGCCCATCCCGTAGGTCGCCGCGTACAGCACGCCGTTCTCGATCACCAGGCCCGCCGCGCTGAACAGCAGGAACAAGGTCATCTCGCGGGTGCGCCCGCCCTTGTCGCGGTCCCGGTACGTGAAGTACCGGAAGCCCACGTAGTTGAAGGCGATCGCGACGACCGTCGCTATCACGCTCGCCCGCACCACCTGGAGGTCCGTGGTGTGCCGCAGCAGGTTGAAGACGCCCAGATTGACCAGCAGGCCCAGACCGCCCACCGCACCGAATTTGGCGATCTCCCGGGCGAGGCCGCGCGCCCTGTCGAGCAGGGCCGTCCTCGACGCACTCATGGTGATCGTTCAGCCCCTGTCGGTCGATTGCGTCAACCAAGCCATCGTAGACGCCGGCCCATCGGTACGCCCGGGGGTCCGGGTATGCCATGCGACACCTGGGACGAAGCCGTGACGCGGACGGCCGGACCCGGGCCGGATCGGGCGCCGGATACTCTGGAGGAGTGACGTTCCCGGTAGTCGGCATGGTCGGCGGCGGTCAGCTCGCCCGCATGACCCACGAGGCGGGTATCCCCCTCGGCATCAGATTCAAGCTCCTCAGTGACACCCCACAGGACTCGGCGGCCCAGGTCGTGAGCGACGTCGTCATCGGCGACTATCGCGACCTGGACACGCTGCGCGCCTTCGCGCGCGGCTGCGACGTGATCACCTTCGATCACGAGCACGTACCCACCGAGCACCTGCGGGCCCTGGAAGCGGACGGCATCCCCGTCCGTCCGGGGCCCGACGCATTGGTGCACGCCCAGGACAAGGGGGTGATGCGCGCCAAGCTCGACGAGATCGGCGCGCCCAGCCCCCGCCACCGGATCGTGAGCGATCCGGACGACGTGGCGGCGTTCGCGGCGGAGGTGGGCGGTTTCCCCGTCATCCTCAAGACCGTGCGCGGCGGCTACGACGGCAAGGGCGTGTGGTTCGTGCGTGCGGCCGAAGAGGCCGAGGCCCCCTTCCGGGCCGGGGTTCCCGTACTCGCCGAAGAGAAGGTGGACTACGTCCGCGAACTCGCGGCGAACATCGTCCGCTCCCCCCACGGCCAGGCCGTGGCCTACCCCGTCGTGGAGTCCGTCCAGGTGGACGGCGTCTGCGACACCGTGATCGCCCCGGCCCCGGGCCTCTCCGAAGAGCTCGCGGGCGAGGCCCAGGCCCTCGCCCTGCGGATCGCCGCCGAACTCGGCGTGACGGGCCACCTGGCCGTCGAGCTCTTCGAGACCCGGGACGGGCGGATCCTCGTCAACGAGCTGGCGATGCGCCCGCACAACTCCGGGCACTGGACCCAGGACGGCGCGGTCACCTCCCAGTTCGCCAACCACGTGCGGGCCGTGCTCGACCTGCCGCTGGGCGACCCGCGCCCGCGCGCACCCTGGACGGTCATGGCGAACGTCCTGGGCGGGGACTACCCCGACATGTACCAGGCGTACCTGCACTGCATGGCCCGCGACCCGCAGCTCAAGATCCACATGTACGGCAAAGACGTGAAGCAGGGCCGCAAGGTCGGCCACGTGAACACCTACGGCGACGACCTCCAGGACGTGCTGGAGCGCGCCCGCCACGCTGCCGGCTACCTCCGAGGAACAATCACCGAATGAGCACCCCCACCACCTCCCCCCTCATCGGCATCGTGATGGGCTCCGACTCGGACTGGCCCGTCATGGAGGCCGCCGCGCAGGTCCTCGACGAGTTCGAGATCCCCTACGAGGTCGACGTCGTCTCCGCCCACCGGATGCCGCGCGAGATGATCGCGTACGGCGAGGAGGCCGCCGGCCGCGGCCTCAAGGCGATCATCGCGGGCGCCGGCGGCGCCGCCCACCTGCCGGGCATGCTCGCCTCGGTCACCCCGCTCCCGGTGATCGGCGTCCCGGTGCCGCTGAAGTACCTCGACGGCATGGACTCGCTGCTGTCGATCGTGCAGATGCCGGCCGGCGTCCCGGTGGCCACCGTCTCCGTCGGCGGCGCGCGCAACGCGGGCCTGCTCGCCGCCCGCATCCTCGCCACCCAGGACCCCGACCTGCTCGCGCGGATGGTGGAGTTCCAGCAGGAGCTCAACGACCAGGCCACCGAGAAGGGCAAGCGGCTGCGGACGAAGGTCGCGGGATGACCGACCCGGCCACCGGCGCCGGCGGCGCGGACCGCCTGGCGCAGGCCCGCGAACTCCTGGCCGGACACCCGGTCGTGGACGGGCACAACGACCTCCCGTGGGCCCTGCGCGAGCAGGTGCGGTACGACCTGTCGCAGCGCGACATCGCCACCGACCTGACCGGCGTGCTCCACACCGACCTGCCCCGGATGCGGGCCGGCGGGGTCGGGGCGCAGTTCTGGTCGGTGTACGTGCGGTCCGACTACGCGGGGGACACGGCGGTCAGCGCCACCCTGGAGCAGATCGACATCGTCGCCCAGCTGATCGACCGCCACCCCGGGGACCTCGTACGGGCCCTGACGGCGGACGACATGGAGAAGGCCCGGTCCGAGGGCCGGATCGCCTCGCTGATGGGCGCCGAGGGCGGGCACTCCATCAACAACTCGCTCGCCACCCTCCGGGCGCTGCACCGGCTGGGCGTCCGCTACATGACGCTGACGCACAACGACACCATCGACTGGGCGGACTCGGCGACGGACGAGGCCCGCCACGGCGGCCTCACCGACTTCGGCCGCGAGGTCGTCCGCGAGATGAACCGCATCGGCATGCTCGTGGACCTGTCGCACGTGTCGGCCGACACCATGCGGGACGCGCTGGCGGTCACCACCGCGCCGGTGGTCTTCTCGCACTCATCGGCGCGGGCGGTCTGCGACCACCCGCGGAACATCCCGGACGACGTCCTCGCACAGCTGCCCGGCAACGGCGGCGTCGCGATGGCCACGTTCGTGCCGAAGTTCATCCTCCCCGAGGCGGTGGCCTGGACGGCGGCGGCCGACGACAACCTGCGCGCGCACGGCTTCCACCACCTGGACACCACCGCGCCGGCGATGGAGCTGCACCGCGCCTTCGAGGCCGCCCACCCGCGGCCGGTCGCGACCGCCGCCACGGTGGCCGACCACCTCGACCACATGCGCGAGGTCGCCGGCATCGACCACATCGGCATCGGCGGCGACTACGACGGGACCGCCTTCACCCCGGCGGGCCTCGACGACGTCGCCGGCTACCCGAACCTGATCGCGGAGCTGCTGGGCCGCGGCTGGTCCACGGCCGACCTGGCCAAGCTGACCTGGTCCAACGCGGTACGGGTGCTGCGCGACGCGGAGGCCGTCGCGGCCGCGCAGGCGGCGCTGCCGCCGTCGAACGCGCGGCTGTAGCCGCGGCGGCCGGACCGGCCGCCGGTGGTCCGGGTGCCCTGCCATGACGGGCGGGGCACCCGAACGCCACACCCCACGAGAACACCCGCGACCCACGTGTCACGGTGGCAACTACTCCCTGCTGCCGCCGAGACCGGAGCGAACGCCATGGCCGACCTGCAGGACGAACAGTCCCCCGTGGGAGCGGAGCCCGGGGCCGTCGGAGCCGACGACCCCCCTGCCGCAGCCACGACCGCCATCACCGCCACGACGGCCGCCACCGCGGCCACCGACGTCACCACGAGCGCCACGGCGGTCACCACGAGCGCCACCACCGCCGTTCCGAGCGAGCAGCTCGCGCCGCACAGCTCAGAGCGCGCCGCCTCGCTGCTCGCCGTGCACCCCGTCGCCGACGGGCACAACACCCTCCCGTGGACCCTGCGCCACAGCCCCTACCACGACATCTCCACGCCCGAACCGGGCGTGGACACCGACATCCCCCGGCTGCGCGCGGGCGGTGTCGGCGCCCAGTTCTGGTCGCTGCTCGTACCCGGCGTGGCCGACACGGGCGGGGGCGGCGCCTCCGACCGGATCGTCGCCGAAACCCTCGAACAGATCGACGTCGGCCGGAACCTGGTCCGCAGCTATCCCGACGCGCTGTGCCTGGCGCTGTGCGCCGACGACATGGCCGACGCCCGCAACCGGGGGCGGATCGCCTCGTTCCTCGGTCCCGTCAGCGGCCGCACCCTCACCGACTCCCTGGGCACCCTGCGGGCCTTCCACGCGCTGGGCGTCCGCAGCCTGGCCCCCGCCGGCGCGGCCTGGGCCGACAGCGGCCTGACCCCCTTCGGCCACGAGGTCGTACGGGAGGCCAACCGGCTCGCCGTGCTGCTGGACGTGACCGGCTGCCCGGATGCGGTCGCCCGCCAGATCATCGACGCCTCGAAGGCGCCCGCGCTGCTCTCGCACACCGCGGCCGGGGCGCTCGTGCCGCACCCGGCCAACGTCTCCGACGAGACGCTGCTGGCGCTGCGCGCCGCGAAGGGCCTGTGCATGGTCACCTTCGCCGCGGACCAGGTCGGCGGACGGATCGCCGACGTCGCGGACCACCTGGACCACGTACGGGCCGTCGCCGGGCCGGACTGTGTGGGCCTGGGCGGGTCCTTCGGCGCGGAGCCGCGCACGGCCCGGCCCGAGGGGCTCGCGGATCCCGCTGGCTACCCCCTGCTGATCGCCGAGCTGCTCGAACGGGGCTGGCCGGAGGGTGACGTCGCGCTGCTGACCTGGGGTAACGCCCAGCGGGTGTTGCGCGACGCCGAATTCACCGCCCGCGCCGCCCACCACCGCCGCCCCTCGTAACCCCCTTCCCCCCGACCCGGTGCCCTGGGGGCACACCCAGCCTGAGCGGGCCGTCTCAGCCTCGCCGGCGTTTGAGGCGGGGCCTCGGGCGGGGCCCGCTCCAGCCCGGCCGGTGCCCTGGGGGCAACCCCCAGCCCTTGTCGACGCTGTCGACGCTGCGCGCGGCAATTCCCAACCCCGCCGGCGCTGCGCGCGGTAATTCCCAGCCCGCCGGCGCCCTGGGGCGCAATTCCCAGCCTTGTCGGCGCCCTGTGGGGCAACATCCAGCCTCGCCGGCGTTTGAGGCGCGGGGTTTGGGGCGGAGCCCCAAGACAACCCGGCTGACGCCGGGCAGCCGGGCTCCGCCCGGACCCGCTCCTCAAGCGCCGGAGGGGCTGAGGGGTGCGACGGGGTTGCCGGGCTCCGCCCGGACCCGCTCCTCAGGGGCTGAAGCGTGCGCGGGGTCAAGCGCCGGAGGGGCTGAAACGTGCGCGGGGTCAAGCGCCGGAAGGGCTGGAGGGTGCGGGGGTTGCCGCCGAGGCGGAGGTCGTGCCGCGCAGGGGGTCAGGCGCGGGGGCGGCCCATGGCTCGGTAGGTCCAGCCGGCTTCGCGCCAAGCCCCGGCGTCCAGCGCATTGCGCCCGTCGAGGATCAGCGGCCGCGAGACGACCCCCGCCAGCTCCGCAGGATCCAGCTCACGGAACTCTCGCCACTCCGTCAGGTGCAGCACGACATCCGCCCCCCGGGCCGCCTCCAGCGCGGAATCCGCGTAGGCGAGCGTCGGGAAGACCCGCCGGGCGTTGTCCATGCCCTTGGGGTCGTAGACGGTGACCTGCCCGCCCTGGAGGTGGATCTGGCCGGCGACGTTCAGCGCCGGCGAGTCCCGTACGTCGTCCGAGTCCGGCTTGAAGGTGGCACCCAGCACCGCCACCCGCTTGCCGAGGAACGCACCGCCGACCGCGTCGCGCGCCAGTTCCACCATGTGTCCGCGGCGCCGCATGTTGATCGAGTCGACCTCGCGCAGGAAGGTCAGCGCCTGGTCGGCGCCCAGCTCCCCGGCCCGGGCCATGAAGGCGCGGATGTCCTTGGGCAGGCAGCCGCCGCCGAAGCCGATGCCGGCGCGCAGGAACTTCGCGCCGATCCGGTCGTCGTGCCCGATGGCCTCGGCCAGCTTCACCACGTCGCCGCCGGCCGCCTCGCAGACCTCCGCCATCGCGTTGATGAAGGAGATCTTCGTGGCGAGGAAGGAGTTCGCGGCGGTCTTCACCAGCTCCGCGGTCGGGAAGTCGGTCACGACCAGCGGCGAGCCCTCGCCGACCGGCGTCGCGTACACCTCGCGCAGCAGCTTCTCCGCGGTGCCGCCCGTCTCGCGGACGCCGATCACGATGCGGTCCGGGTGCAGGGTGTCCTGCACGGCGAAGCCCTCACGCAGGAACTCCGGGTTCCAGGCCAGCTCGACCGCGTCGCCGGCCGGTGCCAGGTCCGCCAGCCGCGAGGCGAGCCGGTCGGCCGAGCCCACCGGCACGGTGGACTTGCCTACGACGAGCGCCGCCCGGGTCAGGTGCGGGGCCAGCGATTCGACGGCCGCGTCCACGTACGACATGTCGCACGCGTACTCGCCGTGCTTCTGCGGGGTGTTCACGCAGACGAAGTGGACGTCGCCGAACGCGCCCACCTCCTCGTAGGAGGTGGTGAAGCGCAGTCGCCCGGTGGATCCCTCGATGCCGGCCACGTGCGCCTTGAGGAGCTCCTCCAGCCCCGGCTCGTACATCGGGACCCGGCCCTCGGCCAGCATCGCGATCTTCTCCGGGACGATGTCGAGCCCCAGCACCTCGAATCCCAGCTCGGCCATGGCCGCGGCGTGCGTGGCACCGAGGTAACCGGTGCCGATCACGGTGATCTTGAGGGCCATGGGTACTCCGTAAGGGGTGGCGGTGCGGTGTGCGGCCACCGAGCATAGTCGTGCGCGTTGTCGGCAAGCTCACGCGCTGTGCCTGTATCCCTCCGGGGGTATCGGGTCCTACGCTTGCACTACTTAACGGTAGTTAACATGGGGAGTGAGTGCTTTGGCAGGATCCGACTTCGACCTCTACCGCCCTGCCGAGGAGCACGACATGCTCCGCGAGTCGGTCCGTGCGCTGTGCGAGGCGAAGATCGCGCCGTTCGCGGCCGCCGTCGACGAGGAGGCCCGCTTCCCGCAGGAGGCCCTCGACGCGCTGGTGGCGAACGACCTGCACGCAGTCCACGTGCCGGAGAGCTACGGCGGCGCCGGCGCCGACGCCCTCGCGACCGTGATCGTCATCGAAGAGGTCGCCCGCGTGTGCGCCTCCTCCTCGCTGATCCCGGCCGTCAACAAGCTGGGCTCGCTCCCGGTGATCCTCTCCGGCTCCGAGGAGCTGAAGAAGAAGTACCTGGGCCCGCTGGCCAAGGGCGACGGCATGTTCTCGTACTGCCTCTCCGAGCCGGACGCCGGCTCGGACGCCGCCGGCATGAAGACCCGCGCGGTCCGCGACGGCGACTTCTGGGTCCTCAACGGCGTCAAGCGCTGGATCACCAACGCCGGCGTCTCCGAGTACTACACGGTCATGGCCGTGACCGACCCGGAGAAGCGCTCCAAGGGCATCTCCGCCTTCGTCGTCGAGAAGTCCGACGAGGGCGTCTCCTTCGGGGCCCCGGAGAAGAAGCTCGGCATCAAGGGCTCGCCGACCCGCGAGGTCTACCTCGACAACGTCCGCATCCCCGCCGACCGCATGATCGGCGCCGAGGGCACCGGCTTCGCGACCGCCATGAAGACCCTGGACCACACCCGCATCACCATCGCGGCCCAGGCCCTCGGCATCGCGCAGGGCGCCCTGGACTACGCCAAGGGCTACGTCCAGGAGCGCAAGCAGTTCGGCAAGCCGATCGCCGACTTCCAGGGCGTGCAGTTCATGCTCGCCGACATGGCCATGAAGCTGGAGGCCGCCCGCCAGCTGACGTACGCGGCCGCCGCGAAGTCGGAGCGCGTCGACGGCGACCTGACGTTCTTCGGCGCCGCCGCCAAGTGCTTCGCCTCGGACGTGGCCATGGAGGTCACCACCGACGCCGTCCAGCTCCTCGGCGGCTACGGCTACACGCGCGACTACCCGGTGGAGCGCATGATGCGCGACGCGAAGATCACGCAGATCTACGAGGGCACGAACCAGGTCCAGCGCATCGTCATGGCCCGCAACCTGCCGTAGCGCCACCCCGTACGACCCGTACGACCCGTACAGCCCCTGGCGGATGCCGGGGGCTGTGCGCGTTGCGGGCACGGGCGCGGGTCCGCGCTGCCGCCCCCGCTACCAGCGCAGGCCGCCCCGGGCGGGGCGGTCCTCCTGGTCGCGCGGGGGCTTCAGGGTGACGGTGTAGTCCAGGCCGAAGCCGTACGCCCGGTCGATCTTCTCGTGCGGTCCCGCGGTGGCCGTGCCGGTGAACCAGGACACCTCGCGGCGCACCGTGAGCCCGCCCGCGTCCGGCGTCACCAGGGCGATCGCGCAGCCCACGGAACCCGCCGGGGAGTCGTCCAGCAGGATCCGGCAGCCCGGCCCCGACGGCTCCGTCACCGTCACCGACGCGCCCAGCCGGCGGAAGTCCGCGGAGCCCTCGTAGATGTAGACGAAGAAGAGCAGCTTCTCGAAGCGTTCGCGGTGGCCGAGGCCGACCCGCAGGGTCTCGCCGTCGGCACTGGCGCCCGTACGGTCGTCCTGGTCCAGGGCCACGTACGGCCACGCGTCGAGCGCGCCGAAGTTGTCGCCCAGCGACTGCACGCAGGTGGCGGTGCCGTCCCGGAACTTGATCAGGCAGCAGAGGTTCACGTCCGCCCGGGCCCCCGGCAGCCAGTTGAGATTGGCCTGAAGGACACCCCGTCCGCCCACGCGGACCTGCGGTGAATCCCTCGTCAGCAGCCGTCGCCCGGGGTCCTGCTGCGCACGCAGCGGAATCACACCGCGGACCCGATTGTCCGAACTCATGCGTATCGCCTCCGACCTGATGGATGATCATATGACGCTCTGTTCGTCTGGGCTATGATCCGACGGCTTTCTGTCATGGGGGTGGGGAATGCCCGTAGGGGCACTGGCGACAGCACCCGAGGTCGCCCAACAGCTCAGGAACCTGGCCGGCCGCCCGGGACTCGGATCCCGGCGCGACGAGCTCACATCACTCGCGGACGCACTCCAGGGACTCGGCGGCGGGGACATCGACCCCTGGACCGATCTCGACCTGCTCCAGGCCTACGCGCGGCCCGAGAGCCTCAGCGCGCTGGACGCCGCCCCGCCCGAGGCGGCCTGGTGGTCCCGGCTGGAGACCTTCATAGGCGCCCTGGTCTTCGTGCCGCTGCTGGTCACCTGGCTCGGCCTGACACGGGCCACCAGCGCGTACGAAGCCCTGGTCGGCGCCGATCCGAAGGCCGCCGCCCGGCCCTTCCTCCAACTGTGGCAGTCCGGCTTCGAGGGCCGGCTGACCGGCGCCTTCACCTTCGGCCACGTGGCGCTCTTCGCCAGCCTCACCATCCTCCTGCTGCTCGTCCTCGTGACCGTGCACGGGGTGCGCCGGGCGAAGAACGAGCGCCGGGCCGACGAGGTCCAGCGCATCGCCGACGGCCTGCTCGCCGAGCTGGTCCCCGTCCTCACCCGGGCCCAACTGCTGCTCAACGAGCGGCGGCTGTCCTCCCCGCAGCGGTTCGCCGCCGAACTCGCCGGCGCCGCCGTCACCCTCGGCAAGCTGGGCGACAAGGCGCTCAAGGTGCACACGCGGCTGGACGCGGCGGCGAGCGCCGTGGAGACCGCCGTGCAGAGCGCCGAGGAGCGCATCAAGCACGTGGAGTCCGCGGTCCGCCCGCTGGAACTGGCCGTCGGCCGGGTGGAGGCCGCCGTCGTCGGCAACGCCTCCGACATCGAGCAGGCCGTGGCCTCGCTCGCCGGCCCGCTGGAGAAGAACGGCGAGCGGCTCGAATCCGCGGTGAGCGACAGCGGGGTGATGGTCCGCCAGGCCCTTGAGGACGTGCGCGCCGTCAACGGCGAGGTGCGCGACGCGGTGTCCTCGGCGGGCGACCGGGTCGAGGACTCGGTGTCCGTCCTGGCCGCCGCCCAGCGCTCGTTCACCACCAGCACCGAACTCGCCACCGACATCTCGGTGCAGGTCCTGTCCCGGCTCGGCGAGGTCACCGACCGCACCGCCGAGGCCGTGACCACCTCGCAGCAGGCCGTGCTCCGGCTCGACGAGCAGACCGGCGCGCTGCGCGAGGCCGCCGAGCGTTTCGCCGCGCTGGCCGACGCCCTCGCCGGGGCCCTGGCCGCCGTGCCCGTACCGCGAGCCGGCGGCGGCCCGGAGTCCGGCCCGTACGCCGGAGGCAGCGGCCCGTACCCCGGAGGTACCGGCTCGCACGACGACCGGACGGTCCGGTACGACCGCCTGCCCGACCCGTACGACCCGTACGACGACCAGCCCGGCCGCCACGGCCGCGAGTCCGGACCGGAGGACCGGCATCCCGAGCCGCAGGACCGGCCGCCCGTGCCGGAGCAGGCGCCCGCGGCGCGCAACGCGCCCGTGGCCCTCGACAAGGCGGCCCCCCGGGACGCCGTACCGCCCCGCGGCCCCTCGCGCGCCGACCCCCGCAACGGTCGGCCCGGCCGCGGCCCGCAGCCGCCGTCGGACGCGCGATGACGGCGGCCCGCCGCCCCCGGCCCCGCCGGCCCGCCCTGCGCTTCAACCCGCTGCACCTGGCGGGCTGGCTCTTCGCCGACATGCTGCTCGTACTGGCCCTCGTCGCGATGGGGGACCAGGGTGATCCCGTACGGGCCGCCGAGGCCGCCAAGCACGTGAAATCGGGGGCCTCCCCCTCGGCGCAGCCCAAGCCCAAGCCGAAGGGCCCGCGGGCGGTGGTCCGCACCGCGAAGGAGTTCACGCTCGACGTGGACGCGGGGGACACCGACCGGGCCGTGCGGCAGTTGCGGGCGAAGACCGCCAAGTGGCAGGGCCGGAAGGCCGCCTTCGTGCTCACCTTCGGCCGCAGTCCGGACGTCGGCGGCGGCGTCGAGTACGCCCGGCGGATCAATTCCCTGCTGGTGAAGGCCCGCCCGGACATGTTCACCGGGGCGACCACCCGCGACTTCTTCGTCCAGGGCGCCTCGGGCGGCCACGCGGACATCGAGATCTACTTCTACACCTACTGACCGACGACACAATCCGGAGGCGTGCGGCCGTGCAGATCCTTCCTTTCTACCTGGTGTGCGACGAGTCGGGGTCCATGGTCGGAGACCCGCTCGACAGCATCAACAGTGCGCTCCCCGAACTCCACAAAGAGATCAGTACCAACCCGACCGTCGCCGACAAGACCAGGTTCGCGCTGATCGGCTTCTCCGACACCGCCACCGTGCTCCAGTCGCTGGTCGACCTCAGCGACATCGACTCGCTGCCCGCCCTCGCGGCCGGCGGCCTCACCGCGTACGGCGAGGCCTTCCGCACGCTGCTGCGCAGCATCGAGACCGACGTGGACGCGCTCAAGGCGCAGGGCCACGAGGTGTACCGGCCCGTCGTCTTCTTCCTCTCCGACGGCGGCCCCACCGACGAGGGCTGGGCGGACGCCCACAAGGAACTCACCGAGGCCCGCTACCGGCCGAACATCATCGCGTTCGGCATCGGCGAGGCCGACCGGGCGACCATCGGGCACGTCGCGAACTTCCGGGCGTTCATGCAGGAGGACACGAGCGTGTCCCCGGCCGCCGCGCTGCGCGAGTTCGCCGCGAGCCTCACCCGCTCCATCGTCCGCTCCGCCAACAGCATGGCGGCGGACGGCGGCGGGGGCTTCAACCTGGCCGTGGACGACACCGTGCCCGGCTTCACGACCGTATCGCTCGACAAGCTCTGAGGCAGGGGCAGCAGCCATGCACCAGGAGATGAGCCCCGACGGCTCCCACCGCGCCCCGGCGCCGGACGCACTGGACGAGGTCTACTACAGCCTCCCCACCACCCGCCCCGAACACCGCCCCGGCTACCGCCCGGACCCCGGCCCCGCCCACGGGTCCGGTCCAGGGGCCGCCCACGGGTCCGGCCACCGCCCGGAGCCCGACCCCGCGCAGGGGCCCGGCTACGGCCCGAAGTCCGGCCCCGCTCACGGATCAGTCCACGGGTCCGGCCCCGCCCACGGGTCCGGCCACCGCCCGGAGTCCGGCCGCGCGCAGGAGCCCGGCCACCGCCGTGAGTACGACCCCGCGTCGGATCCCGTACCGGCCCCTGCCCCGGCCCCGCTGTGGGAGGCCGCCGACCGCGGGCGCGACCCGCGGTCGGCCGAACCGCCCGCGTCGGCGCCCCCGTACGAGGTGGCGCCCTTCGAGGTGCCCGACTACGACGTGCCGCCCTTCCCCGGGCCCTCGACGTACGACGAGCCCGTCCGGCGTTCCGTACCGCTGCGCCCGCCCGCGCCGGAACCGCCCGCCCCCGCCGGCCCGGCCGACCGCGGCGGTCCCCACGGCCCCGGCACCCCACACGGCCATGACGCCCCCGGCGACCAGACCGCGCACCCCGCCCCGGCGGACCGGGGCGACCGGGGCGGCCGGACCACCTCGCCCGCCCCGGCCGATCGGGCGGGATCAGCCGGGCCCGCGGCCGAGCAGGAGCACCCCGCACGGGATCCCGACCCCGCCGAACCCGGCGCCCCCGCCCCGGCGGACCCCCGACAGCAGCCCGCCACCACCACCGGCAGCGGCACCGCCACCACCGGCACCGGCACCGGCAGCGGCACCACCACCGCCACGGACACCGGCACCGCGCCCGATCCCGCCGTGCAGACCGCCCCGCTCCTCGGCGCGCCCTGGTTCAGCGGTCCCAAGCCCCCGCTGTACGCGCCGGAGCCCCGCGCCGCCGTGTCCGTACGCGGGGACGCCGACGCCGCGCTCGTCCCCGACCTGGTCGTCGACGGCGCGACCCACGGCCCGCTGACCGTCCGGGCCGCCTCCGTGCGCGGCGACTCGCACCGCTACCACGGCGAGCCCCGCCAGGACTCCCTCTGCGTGGCCCTGCTCGGCGAGGCCGAACCGGCCCGCGCCGGGAATCCCGCCCCCGGCCTGCTGCTGCTCGCCGTCGCCGACGGCGTCGGCTCGGCCCGCCGCTCCCACGTGGGCTCCCAGGCGGTCTGCCGCGACCTCGCCGAGGCGCTCGACCGGCACGCCGACGAGCTCGCCCAGTGCGTACGGGACCACGACGAGCTGGCGCTCACCGCGCTGGTCAACTCCGCCCTCGGCACCGTGGGCGAGCGGCTCGCGCAGCGCGCCGCCGCGGCCGGCGACCGGCCAGAGGACTACGCCACCACCCTGCGCGTGCTCCTGGTCCCGCTGGACCCGCACGTGCGCGGCCGCGGGTTCTTCGCGGTCGGCGACGGCGGCGTGGCCCTGCTCCGCGAGGGCCGGTGGTACCTGGACGTGGACGTCCCCGCGGACGCCGCCCCGGGCGGCGACGGCGGCGGGATCATCGACACCCGGACCGCGGCCCTGCCCACCACCCGCCACACCCAGGCCCGGATCCTCGGGCCGGCGCTCCCCGGCGACCTGTTCGTGCTGTGCACCGACGGGCTGTCCACCCCGCTCGCCGGCGACCCCGGGATCCGCGAGTTCCTGGCCGACAACTGGGGCCCGCACACCCACATCCCCGGCCCGGTCGACTACCTGTGGCAGCTCCAGTACCGCGTGAAGTCGTACGACGACGACCGCACCGCGGTCTGTCTGTGGGAGGGCCCGTGACCGCCGCGGACGGCGCCGACGTCCCGCTCGCCGCCCTCCGCCCGCTCCACAAGATCGGGGACGGCGGCCAGGGCGAGGTGCACACCCTCGACGGGCAGCCGGGGGTGCTCTACAAGAGCTACCGCGAGCCGCACCGGGTCGACGGCTCCGCCCTCACCGACCTGGTGGCGGTCCGTCAGGCGCTCGGCCGGGGCGACCGCGAACAGCTGGACGCCGAGACGGCCTGGCCGCTGTGCCGGGTCGTCGACGGCCCCCGCACCACCGGGTTCCTGATGTACGAGGCGCCCCCGACGATGTCCTGGACCACCGCCGACGGCGGCACCAAGCTCACCGAGCTCGCCTACCTGCTGCGGCCCGCCAAGGCCGCCTGGAAGGCCGTGGCCCAGCCGAGCCCGACCGAGCGCTACACCCTGGCGGTGGCCCTGGTCGAACTGCTCGGCCGGCTGCACGCCATGGGCCTGATCCTGGGCGACCTCTCGCAGGCCAACGTGCTGTGGACGCTCCGCCCGGGCCCGGGGGTCTTCCTGCTGGACTGCGACGGGCTGCGGCTCAGCGGCCGCCCGCCCGTCCTCGCGCAGGCGGACACCCCCGACTGGAACGACCCGAAGGCCCCGCCCGGACTGGTCTCCGTGGACAGCGACCGCTACAAGGCGGCCCTCGCGGTCGGCCGGATCCTCTCCCAGGACGCGTACGTGGCACCGGGCCGGCCCCTGTCGCTGGTGCCGGGGGTCCTCGACGAGCGCCGCGAGAACGCCGTACGGGCCCTGCACGCCGACGCGGCCGGCGCGCACGGCACCCGCCCGCACCTGGGGCAGTGGCGGGTGGCCCTCTCCGGACGGGAGACCATCAGACTGGCCGCGGCCGAGCCGGCCCCCCGGCCCGAGATCGACCAGGCGAAATTCGACGGGATCCGCAAGCGCGGCAGCATCAGCCTGCGCGACTGACCCGCCGGAACGCACCGCCGGCCCGTACGGCGCCGGGGGCTCGGGAGCCGGCCGGGGCTCGGGAGCCGGCCGGGACACGGGAACGCGCCGGGACACGGGAAGGGGCGCGGGAAGGGCCCTCGCCCCTCCCGCGCCCCCGTCCGGGCCCGCACCCGCTAGTTGCCGGTGACGGTGACCTTCTCGTCGTCCTGGATCTGCTTGACCAGCTGCCGCACCTTCGCCTTGTCCCAGACCAGGTTGCCGCCGCGGCTGCCCGAGATCGGGATGTTCATCGAGGTGCCCTCGCCGCCGCTGATGCCCTTCATCGCGAAGAACATCTCGCCCAGGTCGAACAGGCCCATGTCCTCGTCCACGATCAGCGTGTCCAGACCGGCGCCCAGCGTCGGGTACAGCGCGAAGGGGTTGAGGATCGTGCCCGGCGTCGCCGCCTGGTGGGCCAGCGCCGCCAGGAACTTCTGCTGGTTCTTCGTACGGTCCAGATCGCTGCCCGCGAAGGCGTAGCGGGTACGGACGAAGGCCAGCGCCTGCTCGCCGTTGAGGGTCTGCTCGCCGGCCTGGAAGTCGGCGCCGGACTTCTTGTCCTTGAAGGCCTTCGGGATGTCCATCTCGACGCCGCCGAGCGCGTCCACGATGTTCGCGAAGCCCGCGAAGCCGATCTCGGCGTAGTGGTCGATGCGCAGGCCGGTGTTGTACTCGACCGTGCGGACCAGCAGCTCGGGGCCGTCCATCGCGTACGCGGCGTTCAGCTTGGTGCGCATCCCCTTGCCCGGGTACTTCTTGCCGGATTCGGAGCCGACGAAGGACGGGATCTCCACGTCCGAGTCGCGCGGCAGCGAGATCATCGACGTGCCGCCGGAGCAGGTGGCGAGGATCATCATCGAGTCGGTCCGCTTGCCCTCGGCCGAGCCCGTGTGCAGCTTCTTCTTCTCCTCGGCGGACATGCCCTCGCGGCTGTCCGAGCCGACGATCAGGTACGTCGTGCAGTCGTCGTCCTCCGGGCGCTCGATGACCTTCGACAGGTCCACCTCGCGCCGGACCTTCGAGTCGGCCCAGAAGTACGTGCCGACGGTCGTGACGACCAGCACCGACGCCAGCACGATCGAGCCGACCTTGATCCGCTTGCGCCAGTCCGGCGCGGGCTGCGGAGGCCGCCCCGGGCGCGCCGACGGCGGCGCGGGCGGACCGGCCGGGTGTCCGCCGGGCCCGCCGGGACCGCCCTGGCCGCCGGGGGTGCCGTAGACCTGGCCCGTGTTGTATCCGCTGTCGTACCCGGCGAAGGTGTCGTGCTGCTGTGCCTGCTGCGGAGGCACCCCGTAACCGGACGGCGGCGGGCCGGCCGGGCGCTGCGGGCGCGGGGGCTGCTGACGCTGGACGTGCCGCATCGACCGTGCGCCCTCGGGCTGCGGGTGTGCGCTGCCGCGGCCGTGCCGGTCGCCGCGGTTCTCGTTCCAGCCTTCGGGCCAGTCATTCATGTGGACCAGCATGCACGGCCGCGCGTGCCGTCCGACAGCCCGGGGGGCACATCGTGCCAGGGCTGTTGCAGAGCTGCTGCCTTGTCACCGGCGCAGGGCGTCTCCTGCGGAGCTTGCCTGACCCGCGAGATCCGGAAGAGACGGCCTAAAGTGACCCCATGACTGAAATACCCGGTGACCTCCAGGGCAAGCCGACCTCGGCTTCCCGGACCACGCTGAGCCACATCATGACGAGCCACGACACCAACCTGCTGGGGACGGTGCACGGTGGCGTGATCATGAAGCTCGTGGACGACGCGGCGGGCGCGGTGGCCGGGCGGCACTCGGGCGGGCCCGCCGTCACCGCCTCCATGGACGAGATGGCCTTCCTGGCACCGGTCCGCGTCGGCGACCTCGTGCACGTCAAGGCCCAGTGCAACTGGACCGGCCGCTCCTCGATGGAGATCGGCGTCCGGGTGCTCGCCGAGCGCTGGAACGAGTCCACGCCCGCCACCCAGGTCGGCAGCGCCTACCTCGTCTTCGCGGCCGTGGACGCCGAGGGCAAGCCCCGCACGGTTCCGCCGGTCCTCCCGGAGACCGACCAGGACAAGCGCCGCTACCAGGAGGCGATGATCCGCCGCACCCACCGCCTGGCCAAGCGCCGCGCGATCCTGGACCTCCGCGAGCGCCGCGCGGCCGAGGGCCTCGACGACTAGGGCGCACCGGCGCGGCGTCACCGGCCCCGGGGCCGTAGCCCCGGGCCTCAGCCGGCCCCGCAGGTCACCTGGTCGCCGGTGACGACCCCGAATTCGCCCTGGTAGGGGTCCTCCGCCTGCACCCGGACGACCTTGCGGTACTCCGAGCCGGCCGTCACCCGCAGGGTCGGCCCCAGCCCCGCCACCGCCCGCAGCTCCGAGCCCGGCAGGGCCGCGGCCAGGGTCCGCGCCGAGCGGTCCCAGCGCGGGTCGTACGCCACCACCGTGCGCCGCACGTCCCGGCTCGCCCCGGCGCTCGGAGCCTGCGAGGTGAGGAAGCCGGTGGCCCGCAGCGCCTTGTCGACCCGGCCGCCGAGCCCGTCGATCCGGGTGCCGTTCTCGACGTGCACCCGGATCTGCTGCGGTGCCACGTCCACCAGGACGGCGGGCTCGGTGCGCTTGGGCCGGGCCGGCGCGAGCGGCTTGTCGTCGCGCAGCGCCTCGAACAGCCGGGCCGCCTTCGGCCCGTCCCAGCGCACCACCGAACCCAGCCGCGGCACCCGGGAGCCGCCCGCGGCGATCGGCACCGACGCGAACTCCGACGACGACGGGGTGAACTCCCGCATCGCCTGCCCGAGCGCGAGCATCTGCTCCGACCCGAAGTTCTTGTCGGCCCGCACCGACCCCAGCAGGGTCGAGCTGACCTCCTTGAACTTGACCGGGTTGAGCAGCACCCCGCTGGTCGTCGCCTGCTTGACCAGCGCCGCCAGGAAGCGCTGCTGGCGCTGCATCCGCCCCAGGTCCGCGGCCCCGTCGATGTGCCGGGACCGTACGTACTGCAAGGCCTGCCCGCCGGTCAGCTTGTGGGTGCCGGGCAGCAGGTCCAGGCCCGTGTACGAGTCGCGCATCGCCTTGGCCGTGCAGATCTCGACCCCGCCCATCGCGTCGACCGTCTTCATGAAGCTGGTGAAGTCGACCTCCAGGTAGTGGTCGATCTTCACCCGGGTCATGTTCTCGACGGTCCGCACGGTCAGGTTGGGCCCGCCCTCCGCGTAGGCCGCGTTCAGCTTCACCGGGTGCGGCCCGTGGTGCCTGCCGCTGGACTGCTCGGTGTGCGCGGGCACCTCGGCGTAGCTGTCCCGCGGCAGGCTGACCACGCTGGCCCGCTCCCGGTCCGCGGAGACGTGCACCAGCATGATCGTGTCGGTGCAGTGGCAGGGGGTGCCGCCGAGCCGGTACTCCCGCTTGTCGTCCCGGTCGATCTTGTCGCGGCCGTCGGTGCCGACGAGCAGGAAGTTCAGGCCGTGCCCCGCCTGCGGCCGGTTCTTCATGTCCTTGAACGGGTCGACCCGTTCGATCCCGGTGTCCAGGCCCGTCATCACGGCGTGGCCGACCGCCCCCGAGCCGAGCACGGCCATCGCCAGCCCGGCCGCCAGCCGCACCCCCCAGCGCGGCCGGTCGCCGCGCCGGGCCGGACCGCCGCGCCGGGGGTGTCGCGGCGGCCGGGGAGTGGGGGAGCGGTGCGGGTGGGGCACGGGGGACACCTCCGCGGGCGGCAGGGAGACGGCGGGGAGATTCGTCAGAACAGTAGGTCCATACGATCGGGGCCCGCCGGTCCCGCTCCTCCGGCGCGCACCGGTGTCCCCCGTACGCGGTAACGTGACACCGCTACCGACCTTGTGAAGGACCCCATGCCCACCCAGCAGCCCGCAGTCTCGGTGATCATGCCGGTGCTCAACGAGGAGCGCCACCTGCGCGACTCCGTCCACCACATCCTCGCCCAGGAGTACGCCGGCGAGATGGAGGTGGTGATCGCCCTCGGCCCCTCCACGGACCGCACCGACGAGATCGCCGCCGAGCTCGTGCGCGAGACCGCGGCGCACGGACGCGCGCGCGTCCACACCGTGCCGAACCCCACCGGCCGCACCCCCGCCGCCCTGAACGCCGCCATCAAGGCGTCCCGCCACCCGATCGTGGTGCGCGTCGACGGGCACGGCATGCTCTCCCCGGACTACATCGCCACCGCCGTGCGCCTCCTGGAGGAGACCGGCGCGCAGAACGTCGGCGGCATCATGCACGCCGAGGGCGAGAACGCCTGGGAGGACGCCGTCGCCGCGGCCATGACCTCGAAGATCGGCGTCGGCAACGCGGCCTTCCACACCGGCGGCCAGGCCGGCCCCGCCGAGACCGTCTACCTGGGCGTGTTCCGGCGCGAGGCGCTGGAGCAGCAGGACGGCTACAACGTGGAGTTCATCCGCGCCCAGGACTGGGAGCTGAACTTCCGGATCCGCGAGGCCGGCGGGCTCATCTGGTTCTCGCCCGAGCTGAAGGTCCAGTACCGGCCGCGGCCGAGCGTGCGCGCCCTGGCCAAGCAGTACAAGGACTACGGCCGTTGGCGGCACGTGGTGGCGCGCTACCACCGCGGCTCCATCAACCTGCGCTACCTGGCCCCGCCGACCGCCGTGGTGGCGATCGCGGCCGGCCTGGTCGCCGGTGCGCTGGTCACCCCCTGGGCGCTGCTCGTGCCCGGCGGCTACCTCGCGGCCATCACGGCCGGCTCCGTCCCGGCCGGCAAGGGACTCCCGCTGAAGGCCCGGCTGCAGATCCCGGTCGCCCTGGCGACCATGCACATGTGCTGGGGCTACGGCTTCCTGACCAGCCCGCGCTCGCTCGCCCGCAAGGTCATCGCCTCCCGGCGGCCGTCGGTGCGCACCGCGGACGCGACCGCCGACGCGCGCTAGCCGCCCGTGTGCGCAGACACACGAAGGGCCCGACCCCCCAGCCTCGCCCGCGTTCTCGGCGAGGCTGGGGGTCGGGCCCGTACACGTCGTGCACGCACGGCCGGCCGCTACCAGGTGAAGCCCTTCTGGACCTCCATGCAGGCTCCGCTGTCGTCGCCGTTGAGCGGGCGCGCCGAGTCGGGCGCCACGGTCGGCGGGGGTTCGGCCGCGGCCCCGGTCGCGGATCCCGGCGCGGCCGGCCGGTCGCCGGTGCGCCAGTCCTTGCCGACGAACAGGGTCACCCCGGACACGTCCGTGGAGCGCTGCACGGCGGTCGCCGGCAGCCCGAGGGCGGTGGCCACGGCCAGCGCGTCGCCGGCCTGGTCGAGGCCCGCGTAACGGATCACGGTGGTGTCCTCGGCTGCCTCCTGGCCGTCGGCGAGCGCCTTGGTGAAGCCCTTGCCGTTCAGCAGCGCGGCCACGGCGTCGGCACGGCCCTGGGTCTTCGCCTCGCCCTGCTTGCCGGCGGTGGCGTTGCGGACCATCACGGGGATCCGGTCGGGCGACGCGGCCGGGTCGGTGACCGCGGACGCGGTGGGCGTCGGCGTCGGAGCGGGCTTGGCGGTGGCGCCCTTCGCCGGGCCCTTGCCGTCGAGCGGGATGTCGTCGCGGACCATCGCGAAGAGCTTCTGGGCGTCGCCCTCCTTGGGCTCCACCTTGCCCTCCAGCCGGTCGCTGTAGACCCACGGCATGGTGGTCATGGTGATCCGGCCGGTGGGGACCTTCTTGAGCTCCATGCTGAGGTCGAAGAGCTTGTCGATCCGGTCCAGACCGGAGTCGACGACCATGGCGCCGATGGCGGCCTCGGCCAGGCTGTGCAGCTTCAGCGGGTTGCGCAGGTTCGCGTTCGCGCGGAACTCCCGCGCCATCGAGTTCATGTACATGTGCTGGGCGTGGGTGCGGGCGAGGTCGGTGCCGTCCTCGAAGCCGTACCGGGTCCGCAGCCACTGGAGGGCCTGCACCCCCTGGATCTTGGTCTCGCCCTTGGTGAGCTTGAGGCCCGAGCCGTGGCCCTCGCTGTCGCGCGAGAAGACGTTGTCCTGGACGCAGACCGGGACGCCGCCGATGGCGTCGGCCATCGACACCACGCCCTTGAAGTCGATCATCATGAAGTGGTCGATCGGGATGCCGGTGAGCTCCTGCCAGGTGGCCACCGTGCAGCCGGGTCCGCCGCGCCCGAGCGACTCGTTCGTCAGGCGGTAGCCGGCGGTCGCCTCGTACACCTTGCCGTCGGTGTCGGTGCACTTGGGCAGCTTGAGCAGGGTGTCGCGCGGCATGCTGATGACGGACATGTTGCTGCGGTCGGCCGAGACGTGCACCAGCATCTGTACGTCGGCCAGCGGGGTGCCGCCGAAGGTGTCGCGGGCGCCGCCGAGGTCCTGGTTGGCCTTGTCGTCGCGGGCGTCGGAGCCGATCAGCAGGATGTTCAGCGGGACTTGGCCGAAGGCGTTCGGCCGCGAGGCGCCCAGCTTGCCGTCGCCGAGGTTCAGCGCGTCCGTCTGGATGCCGTCGTTGAGGTGGCGGTAGTACAGGTAGCCGGCGCCGGCCGTGGCCAGCACCAGGAAGGCGAGGCCGGTGGATATCCAGCGCAGCACCCGGCGCGGGCCGCGGCGGCGGGTACGGGCCCGGCCGCGGGGGCCGGAGGGGCCGCCGGGGCCGCCCGTACGGCCGGGGGAGCGCCGGCGGGTGCCGGCACCGGGACGGCCCGTGCCGGCGGCTTTGCCACGGCCGCCGTCGCGGCCGCCGGCTATCGCCGCGGACGCGTCGGCGCCCGCGTCCGCGCCCGCTATGCCGTCAGGCGCCTCCGTGGACGCACCCTCCCCCCGCACGCTGCTCTGCCTCACCCGTTCCCCCCTGATCGTCCTGCTGTGTCAGGAATTGTGCCGGTCGCCGCGGTCGCGGTCCGGCCTTGACTGCCAACTGCCTCGCACGGCCGCCCACTTCGCGACGCTCCGCGCTTCCCCGCACCCGCACGCGACTGCGTACCGCCGCACGCTACGTCCCGTTCCTGTGCGCCGGTCCCCGCCGCCGCGCGCGGGTTCCCGCTACTTCTGGCAGACCTGCTCGTCGGCGGCGACCCGCTGGATCCCCTCGGGCGCCGTCGTCGGAGCCGTCAGCGAGACCCCGGCCTGCTTGAAGTCCTCGCCCAGGGTCAGCTTCATCGGCGTCCGCGGGGCCGCGTCCGCCGCGCCCTGCTTCAGCGCGGTCGCGGGCAGCCCCATCATGTCCGCGAGGGCGCGCGCCTGGTCGGCCTGGTTCGGGGCGAACTCCAGCGTGGTCTTCTTCAGCTTCGCCGGCGCGTTGCCGAGGTTGCTCGCCTTGTCGACGCCCTTGCTGTTCTGCAGCCAGATCAGCGTGGTCCCCGCCGAGCCCTGCGGGCCGCCACCGTTGTACACATCCACTCTGACGTCGGATGCGGCGGCTCGGTTGCCTTGCAGCAGCGCCTCCTGTGCGGCGGCCTTGGCGTCCTTGGCCGCCTTCTCCTGCTGCTTCACCTCGGTGAGGGAGGTGTCCGCCTTGATCATCTCGAACAGCTGCGGGGCCTTGGTCTCGTCGACGACGACCGTGATGTGCTTCTTGCCCTCGCGTGGATTGTCCTTCACGGGCAGCGTGGTGAAGGTGATGTTCTTGGGGTTGACGGACTTCAGCTCGGTGCCGAGCTTCATCAGCTTGTCGAGCTTCCCTATCCCCGTGTCGACGGTCAGCGCCTCGGTGGCCGCCTCGGCCAGGGAGAAGAGCTTCTTGGGGTTGGTCAGCGTGTCCTTCGACTTCATCTGGCGGATCATCGAGCTGAGGAAGGCCTGCTGGGTCTTGATCCGGTCGAGGTCGCTCCCGGTGCCGAAGGCGTAGCGGGCTCGTACGAAGGCGAGCGCCTGCTCGCCCTCCAGCCGGTGGTCGCCCTTGGTCAGCTTGAGCTTCGACTTCTCGTCGTCCACGTCCCTGCCCAGGCAGACGGGGACGCCGCCCACCGCCGAACTGAGCGTCTTGACCGCGTTGAAGTCGGCCATCATGAAGTGGTCGACCGGGATGCCGGTGATCTGGGTGACCGCGCGCATCGTGCAGCCCGGGTCGCGGCCCGCCTGGCCGAGGCTGGTGTTGAAGCGCACGTAGGTCGTGCCCGGGATCGTCTTCACGGAACCGTCGGGCTGCTTGGTCGGGCAGTCCGGGATGTCCGTCATCAGGTCGCGGGGGATGGACATCGCGGTGGCGTTCGTCCGGTCCTTGGAGACGTGGAAGAGGATCGTGGTGTCGGCGTGGCCGACGCTCTCCTTGTCGCCGTAGCTCTCGTTGCCCGTACCCGTGCGCTTGTCGGTGCCGATGACCAGGATGTTGAACGCCTGGTCCGACTTGAAGCCGCCGGTGCCCGCGCCGGCCACGTCGGTGGTCTTCAGGTTGTCGTTCAGGTGCTGGTAGTAGAGGTAGCCGCCCACCGAGGCGGCGACCAGCACGAAGGCCACCGAGCCGCCGACGATGGCGAGGACCTTCTTGCCGCGCGGCTTCTCCTGCTTGCGCTTGCGCGCACCGCGGCGGCCGCCGGGCGGCGGACCGTCACCGCGCCGCGGCCCGGGGACGCCCGGAGACGTGCGGGACGGGCGGGCGGCCGGGACGGTGCCGGGGGGAGCGGAGTCGGCGGGCGCCGCCGCTCTACGGGACCGGGAGGCCGCCTGCTGGGTCACCCGGGGCGCCGTTGGCTGCCCTGCGGAGTGGTCCAGTCGCAGTTCGTAGTTGCCGGTGTGAGGGTTGAGGACCCACTGGTCTGCGGGGTCGATTTCTTCCGCCCGCCCACGGCCTTGCGCATCCACGGTTGCTTGAGTCCTCCGTCGGTGCCACACGAAGCGCCTCCCCCCAGGCGCTCGGTCATCGGTCCGGCAGTGCACGACCGCGATGTGGCGGTCGGGGCACCGGATCGCTCACCTTATCCGCCTACTTCGACTTCAAACCATGCTGGTGACAAACTCCACTGCCCTTATAACCGGGCAAACGGCGCATCCCGCTGCGTGAGACGTCTCGCTTTTTGGATTGCTTTACCGGCAGGTCGCCGCATCGGCCGTGGTGCCCGTGAAAGTGGGGGCCGGCGTGGGGGCTCCGGCGGACGTCGCCGCCGGTCGGGACGGGTCCGCCGCGGCCTGGACCACGGCCACCGGCCGGTCCATGCGCAGCCGTTGGAACAGCCGTGCCGCGTCCGGTTCGAGCAGTTGGTCCCGGTTCGGGTTGGCGGTGTACGGCTGCCGGGGCGCGGTCAGGAACTGCACGCTCTCCACCGGGATGCCGCGCATGCTGCGGACCAGGTCGTACAGGCCGCGCAGGGATGCCAGCCCGGGGTCGGTCGTGACGGCGGAGGTCGCCGCGTCAAGCAGCGGGTACAGCCGCGCCGGATTCAGCAGCACCCCGTTGCTCTGCACCTTCTTCACCAGCGAGGCGAGGAACTGTTGCTGGCGCGCCATCCGTTCGGTGTCGCTGCCGTTGCCGAGGCTGTAGCGGGCCCGGACGAAGCCCAGCGCCTGCTCGCCGCGGAGGGTCTGGCGGCCGGCCGGCAGCCGCAGCTTCGCCTCGGGGTCGTTCACCGGCCGGTCGAGGCAGACCTCCACACCGCCGACGGCGTCGACCACCTTCTTGAAGCCCTGGAAGTCGACCACCATGTGGTGGTCGACGCGGATCCCGGTCATCTTCTCGACCGTACGGATCGTGCACGCGGCGCCGCCGAACTGGAACGCCCAGTTGAACTGCGCGAACTGCTCGCCCGTACGGCTCCCGCCGGTCCGGCGGCAGGGCGGGATCGCGGTCATCAGGTCCCGCGGTATCGACACCGCCGTCGCGCTCTTCCGGTCGGCCGCCAGGTGCAGCAGGATCGTGGTGTCCGAGCGCTGGGTGCCCGAGTCCTGGCCGTAGCGGCTGTTGCCCTCGCCGGCGCGCGAGTCCGAGCCGATCAGCAGGATGTTCTGCGCGCCCCGCACGGTCAGCGCCGGGCGATCCGTCCCGTACCGCTCCAGTTCGGTGGCCGCGGTGGTGTCGGCCTTGATGTTGCCGTCGAGCTTCCGGTACAGCCACCAGCCGAGGCCGGCGCCGGCCAGCACCAGCAGCACCATCCCGAGGCCGATCCAGCGCAGCACCCGGTGCCGCCGCCCCCGTGCCGGGGGCTCCGGTATGCCGCCGGCCGGCCCTTCCGGGTCCTGTCCGCCTGCCCTGTCCGTCACGGCTGCGTCATCCCCTTCACGGCGTCGACGACGGCCGCCGGATCCCGACTGCGACCTCCGTCGATCATCCATCGGAGCTACCCGGCGGGCTCGGGGGCACCCCCCCAAACTCCGCCATGCGAGTGACCCACCCCTACACCACAAGGGTGCCCCCGCCGACCCCCGGGGCGAAACCGCCCTCCCCGGCGTTTGAGTCGGCCCTCGGCCTGAGCGCCCCCGTCCGGCCTCGTGGGTGCCCGAGGGGCCACCCCCAGCCTCGCGGGCTGACCGTGGCGCATCCTTCAGCCCCGACGGCCGCCCCGGGGTCGACCTCCGGCCCCGCCGGTGCCGTGAGGGAACTCCCAGCCTCGCCGGTGCCCGGGGCGAAATCAGCCCCTCCGGCGTTTGAGGAGCGGGTCCGGGCGGGCCCGGCAACCCCTTGCGGGATAGCAGCCCCTCCGGCGTTTGAGGAGCGGGTCCGGGCGGAGCGCGGTGCCCGGCGCCAGCCGGGTTGGTCTTGGGGCTCCGCCCCAAACCCCGCGCCTCAAACGCCGGCGAGGCTGGGAACTCCACCCCCGGGCGTCGGCGAGCCTGCGGTGGGCCCCGCCCAGGCCCGCCTCAAACGCCGGCGAGGCTGAAGTCGCGCCCCGCAGCGCCGCCAGGCCTGGAGGTCGTGCCCAGCGAGCCGTGCCGGGGGCGCCGCCAAGGCGAGAGGTTGCCCGCGAGGGCGTCGGCCGGGGGCGCCGCCAAGGCTGGAGGTCGCGCCCCAGCGCGCCGTGCCGGGGGCGCGGCAAGGCGGGAGGTTGCCCGCCAGGGTGTCGGCCGGGGGCGCCGGTCAGGCGGCGGGGACCGACCCGGGAGGGGTCAGGCCGTGTGGGTGACGCGTTCGCTCTCGACCCGCGCCGCAAGCCCCGCCTCCGGCAACCGGTCCAGGTTCCGGCAGAGCACCACCGACCCGCCGACGGCCAGCGGCGCGAACAGCCCGGCCGACAGGCCCTCCCAGGTGTCCCAGCCCTGCCCGGTCAGCACCCGGGCCTCCGCCCCCAGCCCCAGGGCCCCCGCATCCCGCCGCCCCCGCTCCACCAGCTCCGCCCAGGTGAACGCGGCCCCGGCCACGGTCAGACCGGGCTGCGCCGGATCCACCGGCGCGAACGGCGCGAACCGGTCGCCCTGCCCCGGCACCTCCACCGCGTAGTCCGCGTATCCGGCCGGCGGCTGCGGGAAGCGGCCGCCCAGTGGCCGCAGCGCCAGCGCCACCCGCTCGCCGGAGCAGGCCAGCCCCGCCTCCAGCGTGTCCGGGCCGCTCACGACCAGGTCCGCGTCGGCCGGGTCCCCGCCCACGTCGGCGACCACGCCGACCGACGCGCAGGCCAGCAGCCACACCGCGCTCTGCCAGTGCGCGGGCAGCAGCAGGGCGAGCCGGTCGCCGGGTCCGGCGGCCAGGTCGCCCTGGA
Organism: Streptomyces sp. NBC_00239; assembly: GCF_036194065.1. Taxonomy (NCBI): domain Bacteria; kingdom Bacillati; phylum Actinomycetota; class Actinomycetes; order Kitasatosporales; family Streptomycetaceae; genus Streptomyces; species Streptomyces sp. NBC_00239. The sequence continues at coordinate 5,016,288 of NZ_CP108095.1, forward strand.
GGAGGTTGGCGGTCTTGGCCACCCAATTGGCGAAGGTGGCCACGGACAATTCCACGCGCTCGCCCGTGGCGTCGTCGTAGAAGGTGACCAGCGGGCGGGCCGGATCCGAGGCGAGCGCGGATCGCAGCAGGTCGGCAGGGGTGCGGTCGTTGGCATTCACCCGGCACAGCGTACGCGGGCGCCGCCCGGCCCCTCGCCCGTACGGCCGCCGCGCCGGTGGGCCGTACGGGGGACCGTGACGGCGTGTCACCAAACGGCCCGTCAGTTCTCCGATGGCGGACCGCCGCGCGTGTGCCCAGCATCCTGTCTATGCGTGGATTCCTTGCTTCCTCGATCGGCGTCGCGACCGCGGCCGCACTGGCCCTCCCGCTCGCGCTCCCCACTCCGTCCCAGGCGGCGGCCGCCCCGGTGGCCCCCGCCGGCTCCACCCAGTCGCTGCCGCTGGTCCCGCTGGGCCCGGTGGCCGGCCGGGCGGCGCGCGTGCCCGGCACGTGGGCCGCACCACGCGCTCCCGAGGCGCAGGGGCTGGCGGCCCGCGAGGTGAAGACCTTCTCGATGGTCGGGGTGGTCTGGGACGACGCGGCCACCGAGCTCCACGGCCGGGTCCAGGTCCGTACCCGTTCCGCCCGTACCGCCGCCTGGTCCGACTGGCAGGACGTGGAGACCCACAACTTGGAGCACGCCGCCGACCCCGACGCGGCCGAGCGCGCCTCGGGCCGGGTCCGCGGCAGCACCGCGCCGCTGTGGGTGGGCGAGTCCGACGGGATCGAGGTCCGGGTCCAGGCCGAGCCCGGCGTCGGCGACCGTGCCGGCGGCCCCACGACCGTCCACCACCTGCCCTCCGGCATGCGCATCGAGCTCGTCGACCCCGGCGACCGGACCCGTACGCCCGCCGAGGACGCCAAGGGCCGCGGTGACACCTGGGCAGGCGGGGGCGGCTGGGGCTCCTGGGCATACGGGGACGGCGACGACGGAGACGACGGAGACGGGGACGGCGACGACAAGGGCACGACCCCCCTGCTCCCGGGCATGAGCATGGCCGCCGCCGAGGCCTCGTACGCCAACGTGCCGCTGGCCCCCCTCGGCGCCACCGAGATCACCGCCCAGAACAAGGCCGACTCCACCGCCGACGCGAACGTCCTGCTCGACGAGCAGCTCAGCCCCGGCGCCCGCCCGTACATCGGCCCCCGCCCGCGCATCGTCACCCGCCGCGGCTGGGGCGCCGACGAGTCCCTGCGCGAGTCCGGCTTCGTGTACACGAACACGATCAAGGCGGCGTTCGTGCACCACAGCGCCTCCGGCAACAACTACGAGTGCAGCGAGGCCCCGGCCGTGCTCCGCAGCCTCTACCGCTACCACGTGGTCAGCAGCGGCTGGCGTGACTTCGGCTACAACTTCGCCGTCGACAAGTGCGGAAACGTCTACGAGGGCCGCGCGGGCGGCGTGGCCAAGGCGGTGCTCGGCGCGCACACCATGGGCTTCAACGGCAACAGCATGGGCGTCGCCGTCCTCGGCTCGTACACAAACACCAACCCGCCCGCCGCCGCCGTCGACGCGGTCGCCCGGCTCACCGCCTGGAAGCTGGGCCTGTACGGGGCCAACCCGCTCGCCAAGACCACCCTGAAGTCCGGCGGCGGCAACCTCTACGCGAAGGGCAGCAACGTCAGCATGAACGTCATCTCCGGACACCGCGACGGCTTCGCCACCGAATGCCCCGGCCGCAAGCTCTACGGCAAACTCGGCAGCACCCGCACCACCTCCGCCCGCTTGCAGGGCAGGTGACGCACGGGCCCGACCGAGGCTCTGCCTAGACTGGCGCACCATCCATCCGTGGCGCGGCAGGAAGCAGAGAAACACCTTGAGCTCGACGGAACCGACGACCCCGACCCCGAAGGCCCCCACCGAGGCGATCCTCCTCGTGGGCGGCAAAGGGACGCGGCTGCGCCCGCTCACGGTGAACACGCCGAAGCCGATGGTCCCGGCGGCGGGCGTGCCGTTCCTCACCCACCAGCTGGCCCGGGCCCGGGCGGCGGGCGTCGAACACATCGTCCTCGCCACGTCCTACCTGGCCGAGGTCTTCGAGCCGCACTTCGGCGACGGCTCGGCGCTCGGCCTGCACCTGGAGTACGTCACCGAGGAGGAGCCCCTCGGCACGGGAGGCGCCATCCGCAACGTCGCCTCCCGGCTCCGGTCCGGCCCCGACGACCCGGTCCTGATCTTCAACGGCGACATCCTCACCGGCCTGGACATCGAGGCCCTCCTCGACGTGCACCGCTCCTCCGGCGCGGACGTCTCCCTGCACCTGTCCCGCGTGGAGGACCCGCGCGCCTTCGGCCTCGTGCCGACGGACGCCTCGGGCCGGGTCACCGCCTTCCTGGAGAAGCCGCAGACCCCCGAGGAGATCGTCACCGACCAGATCAACGCGGGCGCGTACGTGTTCCGCCGCTCGGTCATCGACACCATCCCGGCGGGCCGCCCGGTCTCCGTGGAACGCGAGACCTTCCCCGCCCTGCTGGCGGCCGGCGCGCACCTCCAGGGGATGGTCGACTCCACCTACTGGCTGGACCTCGGCACCCCGCAGGCCTTCGTCCGCGGCTCCGCCGACCTGGTCCTGGGCCGCGCCCCGTCCCCGGCGGTACCGGGCCCGCGCGGCGAGTCCCTGGTCCTGGAAGGCGCCGCGGTCGCCGCCGACGCCGAGCTGTCCGGCGGCACGGTGGTCTCCCCCGGAGCGGTGATCGGCGCCGGCGCCCGCATCCACGGCAGCGCGATCCTCGCGGGCGCGGTCGTAGAGGCCGGCGCGCAGATCACCGACTCGTACGTGGGCCCGCAGGCACGCGTGGGCGCCCGTACGTCCCTGACCTCGGCGGTCGTGGGCGACAGCGCGCACATCGGCTCCGACAACGAACTCTCGGCAGGCGCCCGCATCTGGTGCGACGCCCGCCTCCCGGCCTGCACGGTCCGCTTCTCGTCGGACCAGTAGGAGACCGAACGGCCCCGCCGGCGCGCATTGCCGCCTTCCAGCCCGCCGGCGCGCCCCGCCGCCTTCCAGCCCGCCGGCGCGCGCCACCGCCTTCCAGCCTCGCCGGCGTTTGAGGCGCGGGGGAGCGGGGGCGGAGCCCCCGGAGCGGGGCCCGGGGCTGCAAGCCCCGGTTTCGGGAAGGGGCGGGGAGGGGAACGGCCCCGCAGGGCCACGGCCGCAGGGCTACGGCCCCGCAGGGCCACGGCGCTACCCTCAAAGGATGGCCGCCCGCTTCGATCCCCTCACCCGCACCGCGGTCCGCGGCGGCCGCACCGCCGTCCCCAACGGCGTCCCCCACCCGGCGGGCGCCGGGTCGAAGACCCGGCGCTGGACCCCGCCCGGCCCCACCGACCTCGGCCTCGTCCTCGGCCCCCTGCGCCGCGGCCCCGCCGACCCCACCTTCCGCACCACCCCCGACGGCTCCATCTGGCGCGCCTCCCGCACCCCGCAGGGCCCCGGCACCCTACGGGTCGCCGCAACCGGCGCGGGCGGCGCCGACATCGAGGCCGAAGCCTGGGGCCCGGGCGCCGACTGGCTGCTGGACACCCTCCCCGCCCTGCTCGGCGCGGCCGACGACCCGGCCGCCTTCGTCCCCCGCCACCGCCTCGTCCACGCCTCGCACCGCCGCCGCCCGGGCCTGCGGCTGACCCGTACCGGCCTGGTGCTCGAATCCCTGATCCCCGTGATCCTGGAGCAGAAGGTCACCGCCGACGAGGCCTACCGAGCCTGGCGCCGCCTGGTCCGCCAGTACGGCGCTCCCGCCCCCGGCCCCGCCCACCTCGGCCTGTACGTCATGCCCGAGCCCCGCACCTGGTCCGCGATCCCGTCCTGGGACTGGCACAAGGCGGGCGTCGACTCGAAGCGCTCGGCGACCGTCCTGCGCGCCGTCCGCGTCGCGGCCCGCCTCGAAGAGGCGGCCCACCTGCCGCTCGCCGAGGCCGCGGCCCGCCTGGAACTCATCCCCGGCATCGGCCCCTGGACCTCCGCCGAAACCCTCCAGCGCAGCAACGGCGCCCCGGACGCCGTCACCACCGGCGACCTCCACCTGCCCGGCATCATCGGCTTCGCCCTCACCGGCAACCGCGACGCCGACGACGCCGACATGCTGACGCTCCTGGCCCCGTACGAGGGCCAGCGCCACCGCGCCGCCCGCCTCATCCTCCTCGCCGGCCACACCCCGCCCCGCCGCCACCCCCGCATGCCCCGAGGCGACATCGGCCGCCTCTGACCCCGCCGGTCCACCGCGCGGAAGCAGCAGAGGAGCGCCGCCGCCATCGGCGTCGAACGGTCCCGGAGGAACCGGACGGGCCCGCGGGTGCTGCCGCCCGGACTGTGCGACGGCGGCCCGCGCGGCCTGCTCGGTGGTCGGCGGTACCAGCAGTACGGAACGGGCCGGTGCCCCCTGCGGATCCGCAGGGGGCACCGGCCCGTTCGGTGCTTCGGTGGTGTTCCGATCCGTCAGCGGACCTCGATGAAGTCGTCCGCGTGGCGGGCCGGGCGGTCGCGGGGCGGCTCCGCCGGGTGGCCCACCGCCACCGCGCCCATCGGGTCCCACGTGTCCGGGAGGTCCAGGACCTTGCGGACCACGTCGCGGCAGAACATCGTCGAGGAGACCCAGGCCGAGCCCAGGCGCTCCCCGGCCAGGGCGACCAGGAAGTTCTGGACGCCCGCGCCCGCCGCCACCACGAACATCTCGCGCTCTGCGGCGTCCCGGCGCGCGTGCCCGTAGTCGTGCGCGCCGTCCATGACCAGGCAGGGGACCACCAGGTACGGGGCGCCCCGCAGGACGTCGCCGCGGCGGACCCGCTTGGCGATGGACTCGGGAGACTTGCCGTCCCGTTCGAGGTCGGCGATCCACGCGTCGCGCATCGCGTCCAACAACTCCGTACGGGCGGCCGCCGATTCCAGGAGGACGAAGCGCCACGGGGTGGTGTGGTGCGGGGCCGGGGCGGTGATCGCCGCGGCCACCGCGCGGCGGACCGCGCCCGGGTCCACCGGTTCGGCGGTGAAGGCGCGGACCGTGCGCCGCAGGGTCACCGCCTCACGGACCGCCTCCGAGGTGCCCAGCCGGAACATGTCGTCGGCGGGGGAGCGCACCAGGTCGCGGGCCGCGCCCTCGCCGATGGCGTGCGGCAGGCCGCGGACCACCGCGACCGGCAGGCCGCCCGCCTTGCCCTTCACCAGGTCGCCGGCGGCGGCGAGTTCGTCGGCCGTCGCAACCACGGTCGCGCTCAGTTCGTTGCCGTGCGCGTCGGTGCCGCCGCGCAGGTCCTCCAGGACCTGTACGCCGGCCGCGCCGATGGCTACGTCCGTGAGCCCGTTGCGCCACGGCCGCCCGAAGGTGTCCGTGACCACGACCCCGACGTCCACGCCCAGGAGTGCCCGCAGGCCGTCCCGGATGCCGCGAGCCGAGGCGTCCGGGTCCTCCGGCAGCAGCAGGACCGTGCCCGGCTCGGTGTTCGAGGCGTCCACCCCGGCCGCGGCCATCACCAGGCCCTGCCGGTTCTCGACGATCCGCAGGGTGCCGCGCCGGGCGACGACGCGTACGGTCTCGGCGTCTATGGCCTCCTCGCGCGAGGCGGCGGCCAGGATCCGGCCCTCCGCCTTCGACACGATCTTCGAGGTGACGAGGAGGATGTCGCCGTCGGCCAGCCCGCCGGGCCCGGCGGCCGCCGCCGCGATCAGCGCGGCCAGGTCGTCCCCGGCGCGGACCTCCGGCAGCCCCGCCAGCGCCCACACCTCGTACGAGGGACCCGGCGCCGCCCACGGCGCGTAGGCGGGCCGCGGTACGGGCGAACCCGTAGGGGTCCGCGGTACGGGCGGACCCGTGGGTACCGAGGCCCCCGCCCGGTCGGTTCCCGTCACCGGGAGGCCTCGGCGAGTTCCAGCGCCGCGCGGGCCATCGCGGCCGTCGCCTCGGTGTCCGTCATCATCAGCGGCACCGCGCGGCAGCCGATCCCGGCCGCCTCGACGGCTTCGACGGCCGCCGCGTCCGAGGTGTCGACGAGCCAGCCGTCCAGGAGCCCGGTGCCGTAGTGGAGGGCGACCGCGGCGGCCGTGGACTCGACGCCCACCGCCGCCAGCACCTTGTCGGCCATGCCGCGCACCGGCGCGCCGCCCACGATGGGGGACAGGCCCACCACCGGTGCGGCCGCTTCGGCGACGGCCTCGCGGATGCCGGGCACGGCGAGGATGGTGCCGACCGACACGACCGGGTTCGACGGCGGGAAGAGGATGACGTCCGCGGCGGCGATCGCCTCCAGGACACCGGGCGCGGGCTTGGCCTGCTCGGCGCCGACCGGGACCACGGCCTGCGCGTCCACCGCGGCGCGCATCTTGACCCAGTACTCCTGGAAGTGGACGACCTTCCGCTCACCCGAGTCCGGGTCCTCGATCGCGACGTGGGTCTCGACCCGGTCGTCGGACATGGGCAGCAGCCGGACGCCAGGCTGCCAGCGGTCGCACAGGGCCTCGGTGACGGCGCTGAGCGGGTAGCCCGCCGAAAGCATCTGGGTGCGGACGATGTGGGTGGCGAAGTCGCGGTCGCCGAGGCCGAACCAGGACGGCCCGACCCCGTAGGCGGCGAGCTCCTCCTTGACGGTGAAGGACTCGTCGGTGCGGCCCCAGCCCTGGTCCTCGTTGATGCCACCGCCGAGGGTGTACATCACCGTGTCCAGATCGGGGCACACCTTCAGCCCGAACAGGTGAATGTCGTCACCGGTGTTGCCGATGACCGTGATGTCCGCGTCGGGCACGGCGGACTTGAGTCCGCGGAGGAAGCGGGCGCCGCCGATACCGCCGGCCAGAACAACAATGCGCATGCACCGAAGTGTGTCAGGAGGTGCGGACGTTCCGGTGGCCCGGGGGCAGGGGTCCCGGGACGGGGGTCGGAGTCAGGAGCGGACGGCCGGGGCGGCGGCGAGTCCGGTGGCCGTGCCGTACGCCGTACGGGTGGCCGCGCCGGCGTGCATCGGCATCTGCGTCAGCCCCGGGTAGTAGACGTGCAGGCTGACGGCCGGTTCGAGGGAGTCGTTGACGATCTCGTGGACGTGACCGGGGGCGAGGACCCGCTCGGATCCCGCGCCCAGTGCGAGGCGCCCGCGCTGGTTGCGCTCCGTCAGGCCGCCCTGGAGGACGGTCATCACGGCGGCCGAGTCCCCGTGGTCGTGCAGGCCGCTGCCCTGGCCGGGGACCCAGCTGAGCAGCCAGACCTCGTAGCCGGGGCCGGTGCGCAGCCGGTGGTACCAGCGGGTCGTGGCGTCGTACTCGACCAGGTGCTCCCACTCCGCGCGGTTCTCCGCGAGGGAGCGGGCGAGGCCGACGAACTCGGCCACGGTGGTGGGGTGCTCCTTGGCGGGTTGCAGGAGGTGCTGCACCTCGAGGATGTCGCCGGCGATCTGGAGGTCGTTGTCGCTGTTCATGCGGAGGGTGTCCTCGACGTATGCCTGGACGTGTGTCAGGCGTGCGGATCAGGTCGGTTGCTGCGCGCGGGGCGCGGACTCCGCGGTGCGGAATCGGTGCTGGAGCTCTGGAGGCATCAACAGCTGTGACAGCAACAGCGGACCTGAGCAGCGCAGTGGAACCCACGAACGGGGGTTCCGGAGTGCGCTGCGGTCGCTGACATGTGAACAAGGAGACCGTCCCGAGGGGACGACTGTCAACCCAATGTCCGGTTTGAGGGAAAACTTTCACCTCATCCGGTTACCGTGTCCGGAGAAAGGTTTGTGCACGTCTTGTCCGGGGAGGTGCGCCCCACCAGGCCTGCGCGCACCACGTCATGTCGTGACCGGACTGTGATCCATGCCGCTTCTCGCGACATACCGCAACAGGTTCCCCGCGCGATGCGTCCGTTACGGGTGAGGTTGCCGCGCCGGAGGGTGCGCGTGGCATGTGTCACGATTTTTGGCGATATGAACACTTTCTGTATACGCTTGGTTCCGCAGAGTGAATAAGGGGCCCAATAGCAGATCTCGGCTTGACTGCCCCGGATCCGCACACTTGTAATTTCACTCGTGTCGTTCGACCGCATTGGGTGACGGCATCAGCACGGGGACGCAAAAGACAGACGAGGGGCGCACATGACCGAGCTGTTTCAGGAACTGCTGGTCGAGGAGGCGGACGAGGAGGCCGGGTGGCAGGAGCGCGCACTGTGCGCTCAGACCGACCCCGAGTCCTTCTTTCCCGAGAAGGGCGGCTCCACCCGCGAGGCCAAGAAGGTCTGCCTCGCCTGTGAGGTCCGCTCCGAATGCCTTGAGTACGCCCTTGCCAACGACGAGCGGTTCGGAATCTGGGGCGGCCTGTCCGAACGCGAGCGCCGACGACTGAAGAAGGCCGCCGTCTGAAGCCCCGCCGGCCGATAGCCGGGACCGGACCAGGCGCCGGACCGGGCACCGGAACCAGCGGAGCCACAGGCAGAACAACAATCGGAACAACAAGCGGAACGACAAGCGGAACAGCAAACGGAGCGACAAGCGGAGCAACAGGCCCAGAGCGCACCAGAGCAAGACAGAGCGATACGAGAGCAAACGGTCCGCCTCCTGCCCCTTCCCCGCAGGAGGCGGACCGCTGTGTTCGCAGCCGTTAGTGTGGGGCGCTGTCCAGCAGCCTCCGGGGCACCTCCCCCCGGATCCCCGGCCGGAGGGCCCGTACCGCGATGTCCGTGCACAGCCACTCGACGGCCTCCTATGAGCCGGCCGCCGCAGCCCCCGAGTTCCCACGGCATGTCGTCACCGCCGTACTCGTCGCCCACGACGGGGCCCGCTGGCTGCCCCAGGCCCTCGCCGGCCTCCTCGGCCAGGAACGCCCCGTGCAGAACTGGGTCGCCGCCGACACCGGCAGCGCCGACGACTCCGCCCGGCTGCTCGCCGAATCCCTCGGCGACGACCGGGTCCTGCACCTCGCCCGGCGCACCGGCTTCGGCGCCGCCGTCGACGAGGCCGTCCGCAGCACCGGCGTCCTCACCCCCGAAGACCTCCCGTACCTGAAGCGGCCCAGTGGCTGGGACCCCGTCAGCCGCACCTGGCGCGACGACGCGTACGACCTCCCCGAACTCCCGCACGGCGAGCCCGTCCAGTGGCTCTGGCTGCTGCACGACGACTGCGCGCCCGAGCCCGACGCCCTCACCGAACTGCTGCGCGTCGCCGACGAGAACCCCGAGGCCGCCGTCGTCGGCCCCAAGCTCCGCGGCTGGTACGACCGCAAACAGCTCCTCGAAGTCGGCGTCACCATCGCCCGCAGCGGCCGCCGCTGGACCGGCCTCGACCGCCGCGAACAGGACCAGGGCCAGCACGACCAGGTCCGCCCGGTCCTCTCCGTCTCCACCGCCGGCATGCTCGTCCGCCGCGACGTCTACGAGCAGCTCGGCGGCTTCGACCGCCGGCTGCCCCTCATGCGCGACGACACCGACCTGTGCTGGCGCGCCCACTCCGCCGGCCACACCGTCCTCGTCGCCCCCGACGCCGTACTGCGCCACGCCGAGGCCGCCGCCCGCGAACGCCGCCCCATCGACTGCGCCGGCCGATCCGTCGCAGGCGCCCACCGCGTCGACAAGGCCGGCGCCGTCCACACCCTGCTCGTCAACACCCCCGCCGCCGGACTCCCGTACGTGCTGCTGCGGCTGCTGCTCGGCACCGTCCTGCGGACCCTCGCCTACCTCGTCGGCAAGGCGCCCGGCCAGGCCGTCGACGAGGTCAGCGGCCTCGTCCGGACCCTGCTGCGGCCCGGCCGGATCCTCGCCGCCCGCCGCCGGCGCGGCCGCGCCGCCGTCCCCGCCAAGGAGATGCGGCCGCTGTTCCCGCCGCCCGGCGCCACCCTGCGCGCCACCGTCGAACAGATCGCCGGATACCTCGGCGCGGGCGACGACGGCGAAGCCGGAAACGCCGGCCGGCACGGCGGATCCGTCGAATCCGGACCCGGCGGCGACGACGCCGACTTCCTGGAGATCGAACAGTTCGCGCGCCTCAAGCGGATCGCCCGCAAACCCGCGCCCGTCCTCTTCGGCCTCCTCCTCGCCGTCTCCCTCGTCGCCTGCCGCGCCCTGCTCTCCGGCGGCTCCCTCACCGGCGGCGCACTGCTGCCCGCACCCGCAGGCGCCGCCACCCTGTGGGGCTCCTACCTCGGCGAATGGCACGCCGTCGGCACCGGCGGCACCGCCACCGCGCCCCCCTACCTCGCGGTGCTCGCCGCCCTGTCCTCGCTGCTCCTCGGCTCCACCCAGACCGCCCTGACCCTGCTCCTGGTCTGCTCGGTGCCGCTCGCCGGACTCGCCGCCTACTTCGCCTCCCGCCCGCTCGTCGAGTCCCGGCTGCTGCGCGCCTGGGCCGCCGTCGCGTACGCCTTCCTGCCCGCCGTCACCGGCGCCCTCGCCGGCGGCCGCCTCGGCACCGCCGTCCTCGCGATCCTGCTCCCGCTGACGGCCCGCGCGGCCGTCGCCGCGTACGGCTTCGGCAGCGCCGACAACGCCAAGGGCAGCTGGCGCGCCACCTGGACGTACGCCCTGCTGCTCACCCTCGCGACGGCCTTCACCCCCGTCGTCTGGCCGGCGGCCGTGCTGCTCGGGCTCGGCGCGCTCGCCGTCCACCGCAGCGCCCTCAAGACCTACGGCTCCCGCTTCCTCGCGAGCACCGCCACCCCGCTGCTCGTCCTCGCCCCCTGGTCGCTCACCCTGCTGAGCAGCCCCGGCGCCTTCCTGCGCGAAGCCGGCCTGCCCTACGGCGAAGGCGCCGCGACCGCGCTCGACCTGCTCGGCATCAGCCCCGGCGGCCCCCGCACCGCGGGCGGTCTGCTGCTCATCGGGATCCTGCTCGCCGCCCTCGCCGCCCTGCTGCGCGGCGAACGACGGTTCGCGATCCGGGCCGCCTGGGCCGCCGCCCTCACCGGGCTGGCCCTCGCCGTCCTCCTCAACCGCTCCCACTGGGCCGGCCCCGCCACCCTCCTCTACGGCCTCGCCCTGCTCGCCGCCGCCGTCCTCGGCGCCGACGGCGCCCGCGAACGCGTCGCCGCCCAGAGCTTCGGCTGGCGGCAGCCGCTGGCCGCCCTCATCGCGCTGGCCGCCGCGGCCGCCCCGCTGATCGGCGCCGCAGGCTGGATGATCAGCGGCGCCGACGGCCCGCTGGAGCGCCGCGACCCCGTCCAGGTACCCGCCTTCGTCGCCGAGATGAGCGGCTCCCGCGACCAGCCGCGCACCCTCGTCCTCGTCGGCGACTCGCCCGCGCAGGTCTCGTACACCCTGGTCCGCGGCTCCGGCGGGCGCCTCGGCGACGCCGAACTCAGTGCCGCCAACGGCGCCGACCCGCGCCTGGACAAGGTGGTCGCCAACCTCGTCGCCGGCTCCGGCGCCGACCAGAGCGACCAGCTCGGCGCGTACGCGATCCGCTACGTCCTCCTCAAGGACGGCGCCCCGCAGCAGATGGGCCGCGTCCTGAACGCCACCCCGGGCCTGACCCGCCTCAGCAAGCTCGACGGCATCTCCCTGTGGGAGGTCAAGGGCCAGGTCGCCCGCGCCGTCATCCGGTCCGGCAAGCCCGGCGAGGACCCGATCCCCGTCGCCGCCGGCGCGGTCGAGGCGCACACCGACATCCCCGCGGGCCCGGCCGGCCGCGTCCTGCGCATCGCCGACACCGCCGCCGACGGCTGGCGGGCCACCCTCGACGGCAAGGCGCTCCCGAAGAAGACCGTCGACGGCTGGGCGCAGGGCTTCGAACTCCCCGCCGCCGGCGGACGCCTGGACCTCGCCTACGAGGACTCGGCGGCCACCACCGGCTGGCACTGGGCCCAGGGCTCCCTCGCCGTGCTGCTGCTCGTCATGGCCCTGCCCGGCCGCCGCCGCGAACTCGACGACGACCTGCCCGACGAGGAGGCCGCGGTGCCCGACCGGCCGGTGGACGGCGAAGGCCGCCGCGCCCGCCGGCTGCGCGCCGAAGCCGCCGAGACCGCCGCCGCAGCAGCGGGCGCGGGCACCGAGTCCGCGCACGGCGAGCAGGCCGACCCGTACGCGGTGCCCGCCGACGACGGGGGCGGCCCCGACGCCCCGTACCCCGCGGTGCCCGCCCAGCCCGACTACGGCCAGTGGGACACCCCGTCCTACGCCGATGCCCCGGCCGGCGACCCCTACGGGCAGCCCGGATACGGACAGCAGGGCGACCCCGGCCCCCAGCCCGGCGGGTACGACCCGCAGGGCGCCGGCCACGGCCACCAGGACACCGGGTACGACGGCGGCACCGGAGGCGGGTACGACCCGCAGGCCGGCTACGCCCCCGGGCCCGGCTACCCGACCCCGCAGGACTACGACGCCCAGGGCGGCCACCAGCCCGGCTACGAATCGCACGGCGCCCCGTACGACCCGGGCTACGAGGACGGTACGCATCCCCGGTCGGCGGCGGGCTACCCGCCCGAGCAGGGCGGGTTCCGGCAGCCGCACCCGCAGCAGCCCCACCCGTACCCGTACGACGACGACCCCTACGGCCAGGACGACCGGCGTCCCGACGGGAGCAACCAGCAGTGAAGCGCCCACCCCTGACCCTGGCGGCCGTGGCCGCGGCCCTCGCCGCCGTCACCGGCATCGCCGCGTTCACCGCCCCCGGCACCCCCGCCGACGGCGCCGGGTCGGCGGCGGCCGCCCGGCTGCCCGTCGAACGCTCCACCCTGGTGTGCCCCGTACCCAGCGGCTCGGACGTCGCCGAGACCGCGTACACCGCCTTCACCCCCGGCGGCCCGGACCAGGCAGCCCCGGCCGCCTCCGCGAAGGGCGGCGGCGCGGCCCTGGTGACCGCCGTCAAGAAGCCCAGGGCCCTCCTCACCGTCAAGGAGCCCGGCAAGCCCGTCGCGGCCACCGCCTCGGGCGCCGAGGCACCCGCCCTCACCGGATCCGCCGACGGCGTCCTCGCCCCCGGCTGGACCGCCCAGCAGACCACGACCGTGCCCGTCGGCTCGGCCCGCGGCCTCCTCGGCACCAGCTGCTCCGCCCCTGACACGGACTTCTGGTTCCCCGGCGCCGGCACGGCCAAGAACCGGCAGGACTACCTGCACCTCACCAACCCCGACGAGGACACCGCCGCCGTCGTCGACATCGAGCTCTACGGCCCGGACGGCGCGGTCAAGTCCGAGTCCACCGGCACCGACGGCTTCAAGGTGCCGCCCCGCACCTCGCTCTCCGTGTCGCTCGCCACGCTCACCCCGACGCCCGTCGCCGGCCTCACCGCCCACGTCACCACCCGCAGCGGCCGGGTCGGCGCCACCGTGCAGGTCCAGGAGGACGGCGCCGGCGCCGACTGGCTGCCCGCCGCCGCGGACGCCGCCCCCTCCCTGGTGCTCCCGGGCATCCCCGCCGACGCCACCTCCGTGCAGCTCGTCGTCTTCGCCCCCGGCGAGGACGACGCCGACCTCACGCTGAAACTGGCCGGACCGACCGGCTCCATCACCCCGGCCGGACACGAGACCCTCCACGTCAAGTCCGGGATGACCACCACCGTGGACCTCAAGGACGTCACCCGCGGCGAGCCCGGCTCGCTGCTCCTCGCCCCTGCCGACGCCCGGCACCGCACGCCCGTCGTGGCCGCCCTGCGCGTCACCCGCGGCACCGGCGCGAAGCAGGAACTGGCCCTGATCCCGGCCGCCGCCCCGGTCGGCGCCCGCGCCACGGTGGCCGACAACCGGGCCGCCGGCGTCACCCTCTCGCTCACCGCCCCGGCCGCGGACGCCACCGTCAAGGTCACGGCCTCACCGGGCACCGGCGGCGGCTCGGCGGCCACCAAGACGTACACCGTCAAGGCCGGCACCACGCAGGCCGTGAAGCCGCCGGTACCCGCCGGACTGAAGGGGTCGTACGCGCTCACCGTCGAGACCGTCTCGGGCGGGCCCGTGCACGCGGCGCGCACGCTGATGCTGCCCCACGACGACGGGGTCCTGATGTTCACCGTGCAGACCCTGCAGGACGACCACGGCACCGTCGCCGTACCCCGGGCCACCCAGGACCTGTCGGTACTCGGCCGCCGCTGACCCGTACGGGCAGCCCCCTCCCCTGCCCTCGGGTGCCGGGGAGGGAAACCCCGTACCCCGGCGGTGCGTCTGAGACCCGGGTACGGAACCCCCGTACCCCGGCGATGCGCCTGCCGCCCGGGTACGGAACCCCCGTACCCCGGCCGTGAAACCTCCCGTCCGGGGCCGGCGCACCCCACGGGGTGGACCCGTACGGGTTACGCGACCCCCGGGCCCGCTCAGTCCCCGTCCGGCCCGTCCTGCCCGTACCGCGGGTCCACCGTCTCGGGGGACAGCCCCAGCAGCTCGGCGACCTGCTCGACCACGATCTCGTGCACCAGCAGCGCCCGGTCGTCGCGGGTCTTCGAGCGGATCTCCACCGGCCGCCGGTAGACGACGATCCGGGCCGGCCGGCCCTCCTGCGCCGCGACCATCCCGCCCAGCGGCACCGCCTCGTCGTTCCAGCCGCTGTCCGGGCCGCCCGGCCGCGGTACCTCCACCACCAGGAAATCCACGTCCGCGAGCTGAGGGAACCGCCGCTCCAGCCGCTCGACCGAGTCCTGCACGAGATCACCGAAGAGCTGGGCCCGGCTCGCCGACAACGGCACCTGAGGGGGCGCCACCGGGCCGCGCATGCCCCGGCCGTGCCGGTCGCGGCGGCGGATCCGGGGATCGCCGGGCCGCTCGCCGGCGCCGGTGCTGGGAGGTACGGAGCTGTCCATCACCCCCGCAGGGTAGCCCTCGGCGGGCCCGTCGGCCCGGCGGTCGCGCCCCCGCCGCCCCGGCCGGCCGGCACCCCGCCCGCGGCCCCCGCCCGAGGCCGCCGCCCGGGCCCCGAGGGCCCGCTGTGGCCGGGATCACGGCACGACACGGGGGAGTGAGCGGGGGGCGAGTCGTCGCGGCCCGGTCAAGAGTGCGGTACCGTCCAACGTCGTGAGCCCTGTACGTCGCTGTTCGCGCACCGCGTGCGGCCGCCCTGCCGTCGCAACACTGACGTACGTCTACGCCGACTCGACCGCAGTTCTCGGCCCGCTCGCCACCTATGCCGAACCCCACTGCTACGACCTGTGCGCCGAGCACTCCGAGCGCCTGACCGCCCCGCGCGGCTGGGACGTCGTCCGGCTGTCCGACGGCTCCGCGCCGTCACGCCCCAGCGGCGACGACCTCGAAGCCCTCGCCAACGCCGTCCGCGAAGCCGCCCGTCCGCACGGCCGCCCCGCCGGAGCGGCCGGCGGCACCACGCCCGGCCCCGCCGGAGAACCCCGCCGCCACCTGCGGGTCCTGCGCTCACCCGACTCCTGAGGGCTGGGGTTCACCTCCGGCGGGTAGGTTTGGGGCGACCGCACCGGACCTCAGGAGGGCAGGCCACGTGACTGCTGATCTGTCGCAGATCGTCAAGGCGTACGACGTACGCGGGATCGTCCCCGACCAGTGGGACGCATCGCTCGCGGAACTCTTCGGCGCCGCGTTCGTACAGGTCACGCAGGCCTCGGCGATCGTCGTCGGACACGACATGCGCCCCTCGTCGCCCGGCCTCTCGCAGGCCTTCGCGCGCGGCGCGGCCGCTCTCGGCGCCGACGTCACCGAGATCGGCCTCTGCTCCACCGACCAGCTGTACTTCGCCTCCGGCGACCTCGGCCTGCCCGGCGCGATGTTCACCGCCTCGCACAACCCGGCCCAGTACAACGGCATCAAGATGTGCCGCGCCGGCGCCGCCCCGGTCGGCCAGTCCACCGGCCTCGACGAGATCCGCTCCCTGGTCGAGGCATGGTCCGAGAAGGGCGCCCCGTCGCCGGCCCCCGTCGCCGGCAAGGTCACCCGCCGCGAGACCCTCGGCGACTACGCCGCCCACCTCAAGTCCCTGGTCGACCTCACCTCGATCCGCCCCCTCAAGGTGGTCGTGGACGCGGGCAACGGCATGGGCGGCCACACCGTGCCCACCGTCCTGGCCGGGCTCCCGCTCACCGTGATCCCGATGTACTTCGAGCTGGACGGCACCTTCCCCAACCACGAGGCCAACCCCCTCGACCCCAAGAACATCGTCGACCTCCAGGCGCGCGTCCTCGCCGAAGGCGCCGACCTGGGCCTGGCCTTCGACGGCGACGCCGACCGCTGCTTCGTCGTCGACGAGCGCGGCGAAGGCGTCTCCCCGTCGGCCATCACCGCCCTCGTCGCCGCCCGCGAGTTGGCCCGCCACGGCGGCTCCGGCACCGTGATCCACAACCTGATCACCTCCTGGTCCGTCCCCGAAGTGGTCCGCGAGCACGGCGGCACCCCGGTGCGCACCCGCGTCGGCCACTCCTTCATCAAGGAGGAGATGGCCCGCACCGGCGCCATCTTCGGCGGCGAGCACTCGGCGCACTACTACTTCAAGGACTTCTGGAACGCCGACACCGGCATGCTGGCGGCCCTGCACGTGCTCGCCGCCCTCGGCGGCCAGCAGACCCCGCTGTCCGCGCTGGTCTCCTCCTACGACCGGTACCGCGGCTCCGGCGAGATCAACTCCACCGTCGCCGACCAGGCCGGCCGGCTCGCCGCGATCCGCGCCGAGTACGCCGGCCGCGAGGGCACCCGGCTGGACGAGCTGGACGGCCTCACCGTCACCACCGACTCCTGGTGGTTCAACGTCCGGCCCTCCAACACCGAGCCGCTGCTCCGCCTGAACGTCGAGGCCCGCGACGAGGCCACCCTGGCCGACGTGCGCGACGAGGTCCTCGCCCTCATCCGGGCATGAACCCCGCCCGCCCACGGGCCGGAAGCCGCCCACGAGGCCGCACCCCGGCCCGTGCGGCGGTACGCTGACCTGGCCCTGACCGCACCGCACAGCCCGTTCCGAAGGGACACCTCATGCCGCTCGAAGCCGGCCTTCTGGAGATCCTCGCCTGCCCCGCCTGCCACTCGCCGCTCCAGGACGAGTCCAAGGCCGAGACGCCCGAGCTGATCTGCACCGGCAAGGACTGCGGCCTGGCGTACCCGGTACGCGACGGCATCCCCGTACTCCTCGTCGACGAGGCCCGCCGACCCGCCTGATCCGACCGGAGGCCGTCATGCTCGACGAGTCGCTGCTCGACGCCCCCGAGGCCCTCGCCCGGGCGGACCGCCGCGGACTGCTCCGCGGCGCCGCCGAGGCCGGGGCCCGGGTCCGCACCGCGGCCCGGCACGCCACCGAGGCGGGCCTCGCCGACCTTCGCCCGGACGGCCGGCCACGCGCCGTCCTGATCGCCGGACCCGGCACCGCCGCCACCGGCGTCGCCGACCTGCTGGGCGCCCTCGCCGGCGCCTCGGCCCCCGTCACCCGGCTGCGCCCCAGCGGCGTGGCCCCCGCCGCCGGAGCACTGCGCTGGGTGCTGCCCGGCTGGGCCGGCCCCGTCGACCTGCTGCTCCTCGTCACCATCGACGGCAGCGAACCCGGCCTCGCGGCCCTCGCCGAGCAGGCGTACCGGCGCGGCTGCACCGTCGTCGCCGTCGCCCCCGAGCGTTCGCCGCTCGCCGAGGCGGTGGCCGGCGCCCACGGACTGCACGTCCCGATGGCCAAGGCCCCGCACCAGGAGTACGACGAGAGCGCCGCGGCCGGACCCGGAGCCCTGTGGGCGCTGCTCACCCCGCTCCTCGTCCTCCTCGACCGGGTCGGCCTGATCGCCGCGTCACCCGGCACCCTCCAGTTGGTCGCCGACCGGCTCGACCGCACCGCCGAACGCTGCGGCCCGGCCATCGCGACGTACGGCAACCCGGCCAAGACGCTCGCCGCCGAGCTCGCCGACTCCCTCCCGTTGATCTGGACGGAAGGCGACGGCGCCGGGCCCGCCGGCCGGCGCTTCGCCGCCACCCTCGCGGAACTCGCCGGCCGCCCGGCACTCGCCGCCCAGCTGCCCGAGGCCCTGCCCGCCCACGGTGTGCTGCTCGCCGGAGCGTTCGCCGCCGGCGCCGACCCCGACGACTTCTTCCGCGACCGGGTCGACGAGCCCCAGGCCCTGCACGCCCGGGTCGTCCTGCTGCGCGACCGGCCGGCCGGCGGACTCACCGCCGCGCCCGCCGCCCGCGAGCTCGCCCTCAGCCACGACACGGCCGTCAGCGAACTCGAACCCGAGGAGGGCACCGAGCTCGAACTGCTCGCCGAACTCCTCGCCGTCACGGACTTCGCCACCGCCTACCTGGCGCTGGCCTCAGGGGGACGTCCCTAGAGGCGTACCGAACGGAGGGCCGGCGCACCCACCACGCACCGGTCCTCCTCCCTCCTCCCAGGAAGACGACCGATGGACCGCCTCTCGAACACCGTCCGCCCCTACGCCTGGGGATCGCCGACCGCCCTACCCGGCCTGCTCGGGGTGGCGCCGACGGGAGAGCCGCAGGCCGAGATGTGGATGGGCGCCCACCCCGGGGCGCCCTCCCGGCTGGACCGCGGATCCGGTGCGACGACCCTCGCGGACGTCATCGCCGCCGATCCCGAGGGCGAACTCGGCGCCGCCGTCGTGGCCCGGTTCGGCCCGCGGCTGCCGTTCCTCCTCAAGATCCTCGCGGCGGGCGCCCCGCTGTCCCTCCAGGTCCACCCGGACCTCGCCCAGGCACGCGAAGGCCACGCGGCCGAGGAGCGCCGCGGCATCCCCGTCGACGCCCCGCACCGCAACTACAAGGACGCCAACCACAAGCCCGAACTGATCTGCGCGCTCACCCCCTTCGAGGGGCTGTGCGGCTTCCGGCCGCCGCTGGAGGCCGCCGAACTGCTCTCCGGCCTGGAAGTCGACTCCCTCAAGCCGTACGTGGACCTGCTGCACGCCCACCCCGAGGAGGCGGCGCTGCGCGAGATGCTCACCGCCGTACTGAGCGCCGACCGCGAGGAGATGGCGCACACGGTCACCGAGGCCACGGCCGCCGCCGAGCGACTGGGCGGCCCGTACACCCCGTACGCCTCGATCGCGCACCACTACCCCGGCGACCCGGGCGTCATCGCCGCGATGCTGCTGCACCACGTACAACTCCAGCCCGGCGAGGCCATGTTCCTCGGGGCCGGCATCCCGCACGCCTACCTGGACGGCATGGGCATCGAGATCATGGCCAACTCGGACAACGTGCTGCGCTGCGGTCTCACCCCCAAGCACGTCGACGTACCCGAACTGCTGAACATCGTCCGTTTCGAGACGTCCGACCCCGGCGTGCTGCGACCCGAGGCCGACGGCGGCGAAGAGGTCTACGAGACCCCCGTCGACGAGTTCCGGCTCTCCCGGTTCGTCCTCGCCGAAGGCGCCGCCGCCCACCGCCTCCCGGCCGGCACCCCGCAGGTCCTGCTGTGCACGGCCGGCTCGCCCACCATCGGCGAACTGACCCTGGCCCCGGGCGAGTCCGTGTTCGTCCCTGCGGGAGAAACGGCCGAATTGTCCGGCAGCGGCACGGTCTTCCGCGCCACAGTGGTGGCCTGACGTACCGTCCGTGCCGACGGCTGCAACAATGTGCGGCCGTACCGCGACCGGCTGGAAAGAGCCGCCGCACCGAGGAAGGGACAACCCGCACCATGAGCGCGTCAGGCGGAACCAAGGCGATCGTGGCGGCACTCGCCGCCAACCTCGCCATCGCGGTAGCCAAGTTCGTGGCGTTCCTCTTCAGCGGGTCGTCCTCGATGCTCGCGGAGAGCGTCCACTCGCTCGCCGACTCCGGCAACCAGGGCCTGCTGCTCCTCGGCGGCAAGAAGGCCCAGCGCGAGGCGACCCCGCAGCACCCCTTCGGGTACGGACGCGAGCGCTACATCTACGCCTTCCTCGTCTCCATCGTGCTCTTCACCGTCGGCGGCATGTTCGCCATCTACGAGGGCATCGAGAAGATCAAGGACCCGCACGCGATCGAGGCCTGGTACTGGCCGGTCGGCGTCCTCGTCTTCGCGATCATCGCGGAGTCCTTCTCCTTCCGCACCGCGATCAAGGAGTCGAACCAGATCCGCGGCGCGCAGACCTGGAGCCAGTTCGTCAAGCGCGCCAAGGCCCCCGAGCTTCCCGTAGTACTCCTGGAGGACCTCGGCGCGCTCGTCGGCCTGGTCCTCGCCCTGGCCGGCGTCGGCATCGCCCTGATCACCGGCGACGGCGTCTGGGACGGCATCGGCACCCTGTGCATCGGTGTCCTGCTCATCGTGATCGCGATCGTGCTCGCCGCCGAGACCAAGTCGCTGCTGCTCGGCGAGGCCGCCGGCACCGAAGAGGTCGAGAAGATCAAGGCCGCGCTCGTCGACGGCGAGACCGTCACCGCCCTCATCCACATGCGCACCCTGCACCTCGGTCCCGAGGAACTGCTCGTCGCCGCCAAGATCGCCGTCCAGCACGACGACACGGCGACCGAAGTCGCCCACGCGATCAACGCCGCCGAGGACCGGATCCGTGCGGCCGTCCCCATCGCCCGCGTGATCTACCTCGAGCCGGACATCTACAACGAGGCCGCCGCCGCGGCAGGCACCAACCCGGCCGTCACCCCGGGCGGCCCCGGCGCCTGACGACCGGCCCGCGCGCACGACCGCCCGGCGCACGACGGTACGAGGAGGGCCCCCGCAGCGCATCTGCCGCGGGGGCCCTCTCCTCGTGGGCAGGGGACGCAGCAAAGGTCCGAAAGGACCGAACCGGACCCTCCTGTCGGCCCTGAAACCCGCCACGACTTGACCACGATCCGCTGGGGCCGATCGGCCGTTCGGTGTAGATTCGACCCCAGTGTCAGGCGTCGCTGCTGATGGCGGTCGGGCGGTCCACAGGACCGGCCGAGAGGAGAGAGGGCCTCCGACGGACTGCGCTTCGTGCGCCGGTCACGGTGCACGAGTCAGCCGTACCCTCTCGCACCCACCATCACCGAGGAGCACACGCATGGACTTCAAGGTCGCCGACCTTTCGCTGGCCGCGTTCGGCCGCAAGGAGATCACCCTCGCCGAGCACGAGATGCCCGGCCTGATGTCGATCCGCAAGGAGTACGCCGCCACGCAGCCGCTGGCCGGCGCCCGCATCACCGGCTCCCTGCACATGACCGTGCAGACCGCCGTCCTGATCGAGACGCTCGTCGCCCTCGGCGCCGACGTCCGCTGGGCCTCCTGCAACATCTTCTCCACCCAGGACCACGCGGCCGCCGCCATCGCCGTCGGCCCGAACGGCACCCCGGAGAACCCCCAGGGCGTCCCGGTCTTCGCCTGGAAGGGCGAGACCCTGGAGGAGTACTGGTGGTGCACGGAGCAGGCCCTGACCTGGCCGAACACGCCCACCGGCGGCCCGAACATGATCCTCGACGACGGCGGTGACGCCACCCTCCTGGTCCACAAGGGCGTCGAGTTCGAGAAGGCCGGCTCGGCTCCGGACCCCTCGACCGCGGACAGCGAGGAGTACGCGTACATCCTCACGCTGCTCAACCGCACCCTGGCGGAGTCCCCGCAGAAGTGGACGCAGCTCGCGTCCGAGATCCGCGGTGTCACCGAGGAGACCACCACCGGCGTGCACCGTCTCTACGAGATGATGCAGTCCGGCGACCTGCTCTTCCCGGCGATCAACGTGAACGACGCCGTCACCAAGTCGAAGTTCGACAACAAGTACGGCTGCCGCCACTCCCTCATCGACGGCATCAACCGCGCCACCGACGTCCTCATCGGCGGCAAGGTCGCGGTCGTCTTCGGTTACGGCGACGTCGGCAAGGGCTGTGCCGAGTCCCTCCGCGGCCAGGGCGCGCGCGTCATCGTCACCGAGATCGACCCGATCTGCGCCCTGCAGGCCGCCATGGACGGCTACCAGGTCGCCACGCTGGACGACGTCGTCGAGATCGCCGACATCTTCATCACCACGACCGGCAACAAGGACATCATCATGGCCACGGACATGGCCAAGATGAAGCACCAGGCCATCGTCGGCAACATCGGCCACTTCGACAACGAGATCGACATGGCCGGCCTCGCCAAGGTCCCGGGCATCGTCAAGGACGAGGTCAAGCCGCAGGTCCACACCTGGACGTTCCCCGACGGCAAGGTCCTGATCGTGCTGTCCGAGGGCCGCCTGCTGAACCTCGGCAACGCGACCGGCCACCCGTCCTTCGTGATGTCGAACTCCTTCGCGGACCAGACCCTGGCCCAGATCGAGCTCTTCACCAAGCCGGAGGAGTACCCGACCGGCGTCTACGTGCTCCCCAAGCACCTCGACGAGAAGGTCGCCCGCCTCCACCTCGACGCGCTGGGCGTCAAGCTCACCACGCTCCGCCCGGAGCAGGCCGAGTACATCGGCGTCAAGGTCGAGGGCCCGTACAAGGCCGACCACTACCGCTACTGATCCGCCCCCGCGCCGGCCGCACTCCGGCCGGCGCGCGGCAGCACCAGCACCCAGGCAGGCCCCCGGCACCCGTTGCCGGGGGCCTGCCGGGTACGGCAGACGTCAGGAACCCCCATGCCCCGCGGCCGCTATTCGCTCCACGACCCGCACGACCACACCCCCCTCGGTGAAGAGCACTTCCACTGCGCCCCCGGCCCCTCCGGCTGGCGCTACGTCTCACAGATCACCACCCCCTCCGGCGACCACGCGGGCTCCGTCGACCTGGCCGTCGACGAACTCGGCCGCCCCATCCGCCTCGAACTGCACGCCGCGAGCTGGCAGGTGCGCGGCGCCGCCATCGACGGCGTCACCTGGGTCCGCACCGACCCCACCGGCACCGAGGCCACCGAGGGCAACGTGCCCGCCCACGCCTTCACCGGCACCTCGCCGGCCTTCCTCGTGGCGACCGCCCGGCTGCTCCGCCTCACCCCCGGAGCCCCCGCGACCCGCGTCCGCCTCGTGCACTTCACCGACCCGGTCCTCGCCCCCCGCACCGTGGACCAGGCCTGGGCCCTGCTGAAGAGTGAAGCGCACAGCACCGACAGCGGCCCGCTGATGGTGGACGCGTACCAGGTCAGCGCCCTGGACACCGGGGAACAGCACACCGTTCACATCGCCGGCGACGTGGTCCTCTCGGCCCCCGGCATCGAACTGGAACACCTGGAAACCCCGCCCTCGGCCTTCCCCGACTAGCCGGGGCCGAAGGCGCACGGGGTCCACGACGGCGTACGGGGGTCTACGAGGGCGGCGCGAACCCGGTGGCCGGAGCCCCGGACGGCGTGTCCTGTGCATCCCGCCCGTCCCGCCCGGCAGCGGGCACATCCGACACCGCCGGGGCCGCCGGCGCCGGCTGCCCCGGGACCTGCTGCATCCCGTACGCCCCCGGAGCCTGCGGCTGCGCGTACCCGTACGCCTGCTGCCCGTGGGGAGCGTGCCCGTACCCGGGAGCGGGTCCCGCCACCGGGACCTGGTGCGGCGCCTGGTGCGACGGCTGGAACGGCCCACCCTGGCCGAAGGCGCGCCGCGCGTCACGGGACTGCCGCTCGTGCACCACCGCCGCCAGGTACGCGGCCGCCGGTATCCCGGGCGGCGCCGGGGTTCCCGTACACGCCACCAGGTCGTCGCCGAGCCGCGCCGCCATCGAGGCGGACACGTGCGGATCCAGCTGCCCCATCCGCGTCAGGTACTGCCGCACCGCGAGCCACAGGCCCTCCGGCACGGCCGACAGGTCGAGCTCCGTGAACTGCCCGGCGAGCCACGGCGGAGGCGGCGGCACGTACGCGTTCCGGCCGCCCGGCACCCGCTCCCGCACCACCAGCGTCCCCGCGAACACGTCACCGAGCCGCCGCCCGCGCGCCGACACCAGCGAGGCGATGCACGCCACCGTCCCGAAGGTCATCAGCAGCTCCACCACCCCGAGCGCCCCGCGTACCAGCGCGTGCCGGAACCGGATCGGACCGCCGTCGTCCCGCACCACCCGCAGCCCGCACATGAGCTTGCCCAGCGACCGCCCGCGGCTCAGCGTCTCGATCACGATCGGCACCCCGACCAGCGCCAGCAGGAACGTCGTGATCTGCACGGCCGTCTGCGCCGCCCCGTCCAGCGACCCGGTCGCCGCCAGCAGCCCCATCGACACCACGAGGAACACGGTCCACTGCACGACCATGTCGATCACGATCGCCAGCGCCCGGCTGGGCAGCCGGGCCGGCTGTACCCCCAGTACGACCGCGTCCCCCGTCACCAGACCGCTCACCGATGCCCGCCCTTCTCGCCGTGCCGGGCCGCGCCCTGCCCTGCCCCGTGGTCATCAAGTCTGCCAAGCTGACCGCAGTACGTCAGCAGCGGACACACAGCGCACCTGGGGCAGGAGCATCAGCCGGATGGATCTCGACGTCTTCGTCACCGCCCACCGGGCCGAATGGGAACGCCTGGAACAGCTCCTGCGCCGCGGCCGCCGGCTGACCGGCGCCGAGGCCGACGAACTCGTCACCCTCTACCAGCGCACCGCCACCCACCTGTCGCTGATCCAGTCCAGCGCCCCCGACCCGATGCTCACCGGCCGGCTCACCCAGCTCGTGGCCCGGGCGCGGGCCACCGTCACCGGCGCCCGCCGGGCGAGCTGGCGCGACGCGGCCCGCTTCTTCACCGCCGGATTCCCCGCCGCCGTGTACCGCAGCCGGCACTGGTGGATCCCCACCGCTCTGCTCTCCACCGCGCTCGGCGCACTGATCGGCTGGTGGATCGCCGCACACCCCGAGGTCCAGGCTTCGATCGGCGCCCCGGCGTCCCTGCGCGAGATGACCCGGCCCGGCGGCCAGTACGAGACGTACTACTCCAGCCACCCGGCCGCGTCGTTCGCGGCGCAGGTGTGGACGAACAACGCCCAGGCCGCCGCCATGTGCCTGGTCCTCGGCGCCTTCCTGGGCCTGCCGGTGCTCTGGATCCTCTTCCAGAACATGCTGAACCTCGGGATCGGCATCGGACTCATGGCCTCGGCCGGCCGCCTCGACACCTTCCTCGGCCTGATCCTCCCGCACGGCCTGCTGGAGCTGACCGCGGTCTTCGTGGCCGCCGGCACCGGCCTCAAACTGGGCTGGACGGTCATCGACCCGGGCCCGCGCACACGCCGCGCCGCCCTCGCCGAGGAAGGCCGCGCCGCCCTGGGCATGGCGATCGGCCTGGCCGCGGTCCTGTTCGTCTCGGGCCTGATCGAAGGTTTCGTCACCCCGTCCGGCCTGCCCACCTGGGCCCGCATCGCCATCGGAGTCGCCGCCGAGGCCGCCTTCCTCGTCTACGTCTACGTGGTGGGCGGCCGCGCGGCCCGCGCGGGGGAGACGGGCGACGTGGATGCCGCGGACCAGAGCGCCACGCTGCCCGTCGCGGCCTGATGTGCGTACAAGCCTGCTGAGCTGCTAGTCTCCTCGTCGTCCCGCAAAGACCGTTGACACGGCCCGCGCGGGGAGGTAGATTCGAACGGTTGCCTCGGACTGGACAGTCCGACCGCGACCATCTAGAATTACTTCGCTCCCAGTCTGGAATCGAATTCCACAAGTTGGAGCACTCTCCGAATCCCATTGGATTTCGAAGCCGGAAAAACCCGGTGAGAACATCTGATAGAGTCGGAATCGCCGGAAAGGGAAAACGCGAAAGCGAAGAACCTGGAAAGCGCCGAGGAAGTCGGGCCCGAAAGAGTCTGATAGAGTCGGAAACGAAGGAAGCGCCCGGAGGAAAGCCCGAGAGGGTCAGTACAAAGGAAGCGTCCGCACCTTGAGAACTCAACAGCGTGCCAAAAATCAACGCCAGAAGTTGATACCCCGACTCACTTCGGTGAGTTGAGGTTCCTTTGAAAAAGTCCTGGCAGGTCTTCGGATCTGGCAGGCAACACTACAGCGAGGACGCTGTGGACGATCTGCCTTATTCCGGCGTGATCGTCCCGCTCTTGCGTGGTGTGCACCCGATTACGGGTAAACATTCACGGAGAGTTTGATCCTGGCTCAGGACGAACGCTGGCGGCGTGCTTAACACATGCAAGTCGAACGATGAAGCCCTTCGGGGTGGATTAGTGGCGAACGGGTGAGTAACACGTGGGCAATCTGCCCTTCACTCTGGGACAAGCCCTGGAAACGGGGTCTAATACCGGATAACACTCCTGCCTGCATGGGCGGGGGTTAAAAGCTCCGGCGGTGAAGGATGAGCCCGCGGCCTATCAGCTTGTTGGTGGGGTAATGGCCTACCAAGGCGACGACGGGTAGCCGGCCTGAGAGGGCGACCGGCCACACTGGGACTGAGACACGGCCCAGACTCCTACGGGAGGCAGCAGTGGGGAATATTGCACAATGGGCGAAAGCCTGATGCAGCGACGCCGCGTGAGGGATGACGGCCTTCGGGTTGTAAACCTCTTTCAGCAGGGAAGAAGCGAAAGTGACGGTACCTGCAGAAGAAGCGCCGGCTAACTACGTGCCAGCAGCCGCGGTAATACGTAGGGCGCAAGCGTTGTCCGGAATTATTGGGCGTAAAGAGCTCGTAGGCGGCTTGTCGCGTCGGATGTGAAAGCCCGGGGCTTAACCCCGGGTCTGCATTCGATACGGGCAGGCTAGAGTGTGGTAGGGGAGATCGGAATTCCTGGTGTAGCGGTGAAATGCGCAGATATCAGGAGGAACACCGGTGGCGAAGGCGGATCTCTGGGCCATTACTGACGCTGAGGAGCGAAAGCGTGGGGAGCGAACAGGATTAGATACCCTGGTAGTCCACGCCGTAAACGTTGGGAACTAGGTGTTGGCGACATTCCACGTCGTCGGTGCCGCAGCTAACGCATTAAGTTCCCCGCCTGGGGAGTACGGCCGCAAGGCTAAAACTCAAAGGAATTGACGGGGGCCCGCACAAGCGGCGGAGCATGTGGCTTAATTCGACGCAACGCGAAGAACCTTACCAAGGCTTGACATATACCGGAAAGCATTAGAGATAGTGCCCCCCTTGTGGTCGGTATACAGGTGGTGCATGGCTGTCGTCAGCTCGTGTCGTGAGATGTTGGGTTAAGTCCCGCAACGAGCGCAACCCTTGTCCTGTGTTGCCAGCATGCCCTTCGGGGTGATGGGGACTCACAGGAGACCGCCGGGGTCAACTCGGAGGAAGGTGGGGACGACGTCAAGTCATCATGCCCCTTATGTCTTGGGCTGCACACGTGCTACAATGGCCGGTACAATGAGCTGCGATACCGTGAGGTGGAGCGAATCTCAAAAAGCCGGTCTCAGTTCGGATTGGGGTCTGCAACTCGACCCCATGAAGTCGGAGTCGCTAGTAATCGCAGATCAGCATTGCTGCGGTGAATACGTTCCCGGGCCTTGTACACACCGCCCGTCACGTCACGAAAGTCGGTAACACCCGAAGCCGGTGGCCCAACCCTTGTGGAGGGAGCTGTCGAAGGTGGGACTGGCGATTGGGACGAAGTCGTAACAAGGTAGCCGTACCGGAAGGTGCGGCTGGATCACCTCCTTTCTAAGGAGCATATAGCCGACTGCGATCGAATGAATCGCACGGTTGCTCATGGGTGGAACGTTGATTAGTTGGCACAGTCAGAGTCTGAGAAACCGTGAGTACTGCTTCGGCGTGGAAATCGGGTTCGATGAAGTGACTGTGCTTGGCACGTTGTTGGGTATCTGAGGGTACGGCCGATTTGGTCGAACCTTCGCGATGCCGGCCCCAGTGAACTTGTTCTCTTGTAGAGCAGGGTGATGGGTGGCTGGTCGTTGCTTGAGAACTACACAGTGGACGCGAGCATCTGTGGCCAAGTTTTTAAGGGCGCACGGTGGATGCCTTGGCACCAGGAACCGATGAAGGACGTGAGAGGCCGCGATAGGCCCCGGGGAGCTGCCAACTGAGCTTTGATCCGGGGGTGTCCGAATGGGGAAACCCGGCAGTCGTCATGGGCTGTCACCCACTGCTGAACACATAGGCAGTGTGGAGGGAACGAGGGGAAGTGAAACATCTCAGTACCCTCAGGAAGAGAAAACAACCGTGATTCCGGGAGTAGTGGCGAGCGAAACCGGATGAGGCCAAACCGTATGCGTGTGATACCCGGCAGGGGTTGCGCATGCGGGGTTGTGGGAATTCTTTTGATCGGTCTGCCGGCCGGTCGGCGAGTCAGAAACCGTTGATGTAGTCGAAGGACATGCGAAAGGTCCGGCGTAGAGGGTAAGACCCCCGTAGACGAAACATCAGCGGCTTGCTTAAGAATCTCCCAAGTAGCACGGGGCCCGAGAAATCCCGTGTGAATCTGGCGGGACCACCCGCTAAGCCTAAATATTCCCTGGTGACCGATAGCGGATAGTACCGTGAGGGAATGGTGAAAAGTACCGCGGGAGCGGAGTGAAATAGTACCTGAAACCGTGTGCCTACAAGCCGTGGGAGCGTCGCGCATTGAGTTTACTCAATGCGTCGTGACTGCGTGCCTTTTGAAGAATGAGCCTGCGAGTTAGCGGTGTGTAGCGAGGTTAACCCGTGTGGGGAAGCCGTAGCGAAAGCGAGTCCGAATAGGGCGATTGAGTTGCACGCTCTAGACCCGAAGCGGAGTGATCTAGCCATGGGCAGGTTGAAGCGGAGGTAAGACTTCGTGGAGGACCGAACCCACCAGGGTTGAAAACCTGGGGGATGACCTGTGGTTAGGGGTGAAAGGCCAATCAAACTCCGTGATAGCTGGTTCTCCCCGAAATGCATTTAGGTGCAGCGTCGTGTGTTTCTTGCCGGAGGTAGAGCACTGGATAGGCGATGGGCCCTACCGGGTTACTGACCTTAGCCAAACTCCGAATGCCGGTAAGTGAGAGCACGGCAGTGAGACTGTGGGGGATAAGCTCCATGGTCGAGAGGGAAACAGCCCAGAGCATCGACTAAGGCCCCTAAGCGTACGCTAAGTGGGAAAGGATGTGGAGTCGCAGAGACAACCAGGAGGTTGGCTTAGAAGCAGCCACCCTTGAAAGAGTGCGTAATAGCTCACTGGTCAAGTGATTCCGCGCCGACAATGTAGCGGGGCTCAAGCGTACCGCCGAAGTCGTGTCATTGCAGTACATACCCCCAACGGGGACTGTGATGGGTAGGGGAGCGTCGTGTGCCGGGTGAAGCAGCAGCGGAAGCTAGTTGTGGACGGTTCACGAGTGAGAATGCAGGCATGAGTAGCGATACACACGTGAGAAACGTGTGCGCCGATTGACTAAGGGTTCCTGGGTCAAGCTGATCTGCCCAGGGTAAGTCGGGACCTAAGGCGAGGCCGACAGGCGTAGTCGATGGACAACCGGTTGATATTCCGGTACCCGCTTTGAAACGCCCAATATCGAATCAGGCGATGCTAAGTCCGTGAAGCCGTTCCGGACCCTTCGGGGAAAGGAAAGTGGTGGAGCCGACGAACCAGACTTGTAGTAGGTAAGCGATGGGGTGACGCAGGAAGGTAGTCCAGCCCGGGCGGTGGTTGTCCCGGGGTAAGGGTGTAGGCCGAGGGGTAGGCAAATCCGTCCCTCATTAAGGCTGAGACCTGATGCCGAGCCGATTGTGGTGAAGTGGATGATCCTATGCTGTCGAGAAAAGCCTCTAGCGAGTTTCATGGCGGCCCGTACCCTAAACCGACTCAGGTGGTCAGGTAGAGAATACCGAGGCGTTCGGGTGAACTATGGTTAAGGAACTCGGCAAAATGCCCCCGTAACTTCGGGAGAAGGGGGGCCATCACTGGTGATCGGATTTACTCCGTGAGCTGGGGGTGGCCGCAGAGACCAGCGAGAAGCGACTGTTTACTAAAAACACAGGTCCGTGCGAAGCCGTAAGGCGATGTATACGGACTGACGCCTGCCCGGTGCTGGAACGTTAAGGGGACCGGTTAGTGACCTTTCGGGGTTGCGAAGCTGAGAACTTAAGCGCCAGTAAACGGCGGTGGTAACTATAACCATCCTAAGGTAGCGAAATTCCTTGTCGGGTAAGTTCCGACCTGCACGAATGGCGTAACGACTTCTCGACTGTCTCAACCATAGGCCCGGTGAAATTGCACTACGAGTAAAGATGCTCGTTTCGCGCAGCAGGACGGAAAGACCCCGGGACCTTTACTACAGTTTGATATTGGTGTTCGGTTCGGCTTGTGTAGGATAGGTGGGAGACTTTGAAGCAGCCACGCCAGTGGTTGTGGAGTCGCCGTTGAAATACCACTCTGGTCGTGCTGGATGTCTAACCTCGGTCCGTGATCCGGATCAGGGACAGTGTCTGATGGGTAGTTTAACTGGGGCGGTTGCCTCCCAAAGAGTAACGGAGGCGCCCAAAGGTTCCCTCAGCCTGGTTGGCAATCAGGTGTTGAGTGTAAGTGCACAAGGGAGCTTGACTGTGAGACCGACGGGTCGAGCAGGGACGAAAGTCGGGACTAGTGATCCGGCGGTGGCTTGTGGAAGCGCCGTCGCTCAACGGATAAAAGGTACCCCGGGGATAACAGGCTGATCTTCCCCAAGAGTCCATATCGACGGGATGGTTTGGCACCTCGATGTCGGCTCGTCGCATCCTGGGGCTGGAGTCGGTCCCAAGGGTTGGGCTGTTCGCCCATTAAAGCGGTACGCGAGCTGGGTTTAGAACGTCGTGAGACAGTTCGGTCCCTATCCGCTGCGCGCGTAGGAATATTGAGAAGGGCTGTCCCTAGTACGAGAGGACCGGGACGGACGAACCTCTGGTGTGCCAGTTGTCCTGCCAAGGGCATGGCTGGTTGGCTACGTTCGGGAGGGATAACCGCTGAAAGCATCTAAGCGGGAAGCCTGCTTCAAGATGAGTATTCCCACCTCCTTGAGAGGGTAAGGCTCCCAGTAGACGACTGGGTTGATAGGCCAGATGTGGAAGCCCGGTAACGGGTGGAGCTGACTGGTACTAATAGGCCGAGGGCTTGTCCTCAGTTGCTCGCGTCCACTGTGTTAGTTCTGAAGTAACGAACCGTGTCCATGCCCGGTTGGTTAACTTCATAGTGTTTCGGTGGTCATAGCGTTAGGGAAACGCCCGGTTACATTCCGAACCCGGAAGCTAAGCCTTTCAGCGCCGATGGTACTGCAGGGGGGACCCTGTGGGAGAGTAGGACGCCGCCGAACAATCATTGTGGGAAAGCCCCGCACCTTATGGTGCGGGGCTTTTCTGCGTTCAGGGTCGGAAAGCGAAGACCCTTGGAAGGCCCCCTGACGGGGGCCTTTTTGCGTTCACGGGCGGACGTCAGAGGCGGCCGGCGGCCTTGAGGGCGAGGTAGGCGTCGGCCAGGGCGGGGGCGAGTTCCTCGGGGGTGGCGTCCACGACCGTGACGCCGTGCCGGGCCAGCTGGTCCGCGGTACGGCGGCGCTGTTCCTGGGCCTGGGCGCCGGCAGCGGCCTCGTAGACGGCCTCGGTGGTTCCGCGGGACTTCGTCATCCGCTCGATGTGCGGATCCGCGACGGAGGCCACCAGGACCGTGTGGCGCTGGGTGAGCTGCGGCAGGACCGGGAGCAGGCCCTCCTCGATGGGAGCCGCGTCCAGGCTGGTCAGGAGGACGACCAGGGAACGGCGCGGGGCGCTCTTGAGGATGGTGGACACCATCGTGCGGGTGTCCGTCTCGACCAGCTCGGGCTCCAGCGGGGCCATCGCGTTGACCAGGGCCGGCAGTACGTCGCGGGCGGCGCGGCCCTGGACGAGGGCGCGGACCCGGCGGTCGTGCGCCAGCAGGTCCACCCGGTCGCCCGCGCGGGCCGCCAGCGCGGCCAGCAGCAGGGCCGCGTCCATCGCCGAGTCCAGGCGGGGAGCGTCCCCGACCCGGCCGGCCGACGTGCGGCCCGTGTCCAGGCAGATCAGGATGTGGCGGTCCCGCTCCGGGCGCCAGGTGCGGACGGCGACGCGGGGGCGGCGGGCCGTCGCCCGCCAGTCGATCGAGCGGGTGTCGTCGCCGGGCACGTAATCGCGGAGGCTGTCGAACTCGGTTCCCTCACCGCGGGTCAGGACGCTGGTGCGGCCGTCCAGTTCGCGCAGGCGGGCCAGCTTCGACGGGAGGTGCTTGCGGCTGTTGAACGCGGGCAGCACCCGGACCGTCCAAGGCACGTCGTGGCCGCCCTGACGGGCCAGCAGGCCCAGCGGGCCGTACGAGCGGACCGTGACGCGGGCCGCGCGGCGGTCGCCGCGGCGGGTGGGGTGCAGGACGGTCGTGACGCGGCGGCGCTCGCCCGGCGGGACCGTCAGCCGGTGCCGTGACGCCGCGGACTCGGTGCCCGGCAGCCAGGAGCTCGGCGGCCAGGCGTCCCGGATCCGGGCCCGTAGCGTGCGGCTGCCGGTGTTCGTGACGGTCAGCCCGACCTCGGCGCTCTCGCCGAGGCGCACCGACGTGTCGCCGGAGCGGGCCAGGCGCAGGGTCCGTACCGGGGCGGCCAGCGCGTAGTCGCAGGCGCAGGCGAGGGCCAGCGGGCCGTTGACGGCGAGGATGCCGGTCCAGCTGGGCTCCAGCAGGCCCACCGGGAGGGTGCCGAGTGCCGCCAGCAGGGCGGCGCGTCCGGTGAGGGCCATCAGCGGGGGACGGGGACGTGGGTGAGGATCGCGGTGATGACCGAATCCGCGGTGACGCCCTCCATCTCGGCCTCGGGGCGCAGCTGGACGCGGTGCCGGAGCGTCGGCAGGGCGAGGGCCTTCACGTCATCGGGGATGACGTAGTCGCGGCCGGTGAGCCAGGCCCAGGCGCGGGCCGTGGAGAGCAGGGCGGTCGCACCGCGCGGCGAGACGCCGAGCGTCAGGGACGGGGACTCGCGGGTGGCGCGGCAGATGTCGACGACGTAGCCGGCGATCTCGGCGGACACCGCGGTACCGGCCACGGCCCGGCGGGCCGCCTCCAGGTCGGCGGGGCCGGCGACCGGGCGGACGCCGGCGGCCTTCAGGTCGCGGGGGTTGAAGCCCGCCGCGTGCCGGGTCAGTACGTCGATCTCGTCCTGGCGGCCGGGCAGCGGGACGGTCAGCTTCAGGAGGAAGCGGTCCAGCTGGGCCTCGGGGAGCGGGTAGGTGCCCTCGTACTCGACGGGGTTCTGGGTGGCCGCGACGAGGAACGGGTCGGGCAGCATCCTGGGCGTGCCGTCGACGGTGACCTGGCGTTCCTCCATGGCCTCCAGGAGGGAGGACTGGGTCTTGGGAGGGGTCCGGTTGATCTCGTCGGCGAGCATCAGGTTCGTGAAGACCGGGCCCTCCTGGAAGGAGAACTCGGCGGTGCGGGCGTCGTAGACGAGGGAGCCGGTGACATCGCTGGGCATCAGGTCCGGGGTGAACTGGACGCGCTTGGTGTCCAGCGCGAGGGAGGCCGCCAGGGCGCGCACCAGAAGGGTCTTCGCGACGCCGGGGACGCCTTCGAGGAGGACGTGGCCGCGGCAGAGCAGGGCGACCACGAGACCGGTGACGGCGGGGTCCTGGCCGACCACGGCCTTTCCGATCTCGGCGCGGAGCGCCTCCAGGGAGGCGCGGGCGCTGTCGGCGGAATCCGGGTGGGCCGCCTGGCCGGCGGGCTGGGCCGTCATGAAGTACGGACCTCTCTTTCGAGGGCGTCGAGGTGGTCGGCGAGCGCGACGAGTGCCGCGTCGTCGGCGGGAGCGGTACCGAAGAGGAGGGCGGCCGCGTCGGCCGGGGGCGTGGCCGACGCGGCGGTCGGGGCCGGGGCGGGCGTGCCGGCGCGGCCGGAGCGTACGGCGGACAGGGCCGGGAGGAGGGTGGCCGGGTCGTGGGCGCGGCCGGCGGGGACACCGAGCAGGCCGGCCAGCCGCGTACGGGTCGCCGCGCGCAGGACGGCGGCGGCGCGGTCGCGGGCGTCGGCCTTGCGGTAGAGGCGGGCGCGGCCCTCGGTGGCCTCGGAGGCGCGGATGGCGACCGGCAGCCGCTCGGCGACCAGCGGGCCGAGGCGGCGGGCCCGCCACAGGGCGGCGAGGCCGGCGGCAACGGCGAGCTGGAGCACGGCCCAGGACCAGCCGGCGGGGATCAGGTCGGCGAAGGAGCGCTGCGGGCCGGTGCCCTCGGTGAGAGCCGGGTCGGCGAGCGAGGGGAGGTACCAGACCAGGTGCGGGCGGGAGCCGAGGAGGTGGAGGGCCAGGGAGGCGTTGCCCCCCTCGGCCAGGCGCTCGTTGAGGAGGGGGGCGGGGGAGCCGAGGAGGACGGTGTCGCCGGCGGCGGGGGCCGTGGCGGGGAGGACGAGCAGGGTGGGCGTGCCGCCGGCGGGGTAGCAGCCGGTGGCGCGGGGGAGGCGGGTCGCGTAGCGGATGCCGTCGCCCGTCTCGGCGGGGCCGGCGGACACCGCGGCGGGCAGGGTGCAGGCGGGGTCCGCGGTGCCGGGGCCGGCCGGGGGCTCGGCGGTGACGCCGGGGGTGAGCGAGCCGAGGGCGGTGGGGCCGGGGGCGAGCAGGACGGTGCGGCCGCCGGCCAGGTCCATCGCGGTCTTGAGGGCGGCGCGCTGGTCCGCGGTGAGCAGGTCGGGGGCGGTGACCAGCAGGGTCGTGCCGGGGGCCGCCGCGGCGGCGGCCTCTTGGGACGTGGTCACGACACGGGTGTCGACGCCGCGGGCGGCCAGCAGCTCCGCCACGGCACGGCTGCCCTGCGGATCGGCCGAGCGGGGGTCGAGACGGCCGTGCGCGTCACCGGAGTTGAACGCGGCGATCGCGAAGCCGGCGATCAGCAGCACGGCGAGAGCGAGCAGCAGCCCGCGGGTGCTCAGCCAGATCTGCCGCGGACTGCGCGCGGTGGACGTCCGGGGGCCGTCGGGGGCCGGGGGCGCGGTGGGCCGGGCGGGGATGGTCGTGGGAGTGGTCATCGGCCGGCCGCCGGGGTAGGGACGGGGGTGGAGTCGCCGCCGGGGTGGGGAGTGTTGCGCTCGAACGTGCGGGGCCCGGGGGTGGCCGGGTGGGCGCCTGCGGCGCGGGGGAGGGCGTGCCGGGGGTGCCGGGAGTGGCCGCGCGGGGGCGTGCCGGGTTCGGCGGTGGGCGGCGTCATCGGTGGGCCGGCCGGGTGGGGGTGGAGGGCGTGCCGGGACGTGCGACTTCGGGGCGTGCCGGGTTCGGCGGAGGGGGTCTTCATCGGTGGGCCGCCCGGGGGAGGGTGGGGGTGGTGCGGGCGAGGGCCGTGTCGAGGTCGCGGAGGCGGGCGTACGCGTCGGGGGTCGCGGTGCGGCCGCCGTAGGTGACGTCGTCGAACTCGCGGGCCGCGGCGCGCAGGTCCGCGGTGTGGGCGGGCAGCGTGCGGGCGGCCTCGGCGGCCGCCTCGTCGGCCGTACGGCCCGGGCGGGGGTCGAGGAGGGTGCGTTCCTCAAGGGAGCGGACGACGGCGCGCATGCGTTCCTGTACGGCCTCGGTCCAGTGGCCGGCGGCCGCGTGCGCCTCGGCGGCGGTGCGGTGGTCGGCGGCGCTGCGCGGGCCCTCGGTGAAGAGGGTGCCCGCCGTGGCGGCGGCGGACCGGCGGGGGGTGCCGAGCCGCCACCAGAGGGCGGCGATGAGCAGGACGGCCACGGCCACGATGGCCACGAGACCCGGGGTGCCGCCGGGGGAGACCTCCGAGGCGGCGCCGAGGAGATCGCCCACCCAGTCCCAGAAGGCCCGCAGGGCCCGTTCCAGGAGCCCCGGGTCGTTCTCGTGGTAGGCGGGCCGGGACAGCTCGCGTTCGGCCGCCTCCTGGGCGGGCACGCGCGGGAGCGTCACCGGCGGGCCGTCCGTGGCGTACGCGGCCGGGGTGAGCGCCGTACCGCCGGACGCGTCCAGGGCGAAGGCCGTGCCACCGGACGGGTCCGGACCGAGGGCCGTGAAACCGGATGAGTCCGGCGCGAGGGCCGTGGCCGGCGCGGGCGGTGCGTCGGGCGTGGCCGGTGTGCCGGGTGGGCCGGTGGGTGCGCCGCCGGGGCGGAGCGTGTGTGCGGTGAGCTCGTGCAGCCCGGTGAGCAGGGCGTGGGCGAGCGGTCCCCCCGTCGCTGTCACCGCATCAGCCCCCGGTGGCGGCGGTCGACGGTCCGGGGCCGCCGTAGTTCTGGAGGCCGGCGGCGCGGGCCAGTTCCAGGTCCAGGGCCTCGCGGCGGATGCGCTGGTCGATGTAGAGCAGAACCGTCACGCCCGCGTTGATCGGCATGGTGATCGTCAGGGCGATGACCGCGCCGATGGCGGAGATGATCAGGAAGCCCCAGCCGAATTCGGCGGTGCCCTCGAGGATCCCGTTCATGCCGTCGCCCGTCAGGGCCATCGCGGCGAACGTGAACGGCAGGATGATGATGCCCGCCACGATGCTGGTGAGGATCTGGGTGAGCAGGGTGATGCCGAAGACCCGCCACCAGGAGCCGCGTACGAGCTTCGCCGAGCGGCCCAGCGCCTTGAAGACGCCCTGCTTCTCCAGCATCAGCGCGGGCGAGGCGAGTGCGAAGCGGATCCACAGCCAGACGGTGACCAGGACGCCGGCGAGGCCGCCCAGGACGCCGAGCGGCCAGCTGCCGGCGAGGACGCCGGGCAGGATGCCCACCGCGATGATCGCCACGCCCATCAGGCCGACCAGCAGGGTCAGCCCGGTGAGCTTCAGGAGCTGCGGGCGGGCCTCGCGCCAGACGGGCCCGATCGCCGAGGACTGGCCGAGTACCGCCCGGCTGAAGACCATGGTGAGAGTGGCGGTGGCGATGATCGTGCCGATCAGTGTGATCACCTGGGCGACGGCGCTCGCGCCGATCGAGCTGCCCAGCTGGTCGAAGACCTCGTCGAGCTCGCCCGGGTCGCCCGGCTCGGCCGGGCCCATGCCGGCGTTCTCGAAGAAGAAGCCCTGCACCAGGGTGATCGCGAGCTGCGTGACCACGGCGAAGGCGAGCGTGATGCCGAGGACCGTGCGCCAGTGCTCGCGCATCGTGGTCACCGCGCCGTCGAGGATCTCGCCGACGGCCAGCGGCCGCAGCGGGATCACACCGGGCTTGGCGGCCGGCGGCCGGCCCCAGGCGGGACCGCCGCCCCAGCCGGCCTGCGGGGCACCACCGGGGTGCGGGTTGCCGCCCCAGCCGCCCTGCGGGGGCTGCGGGGCGGGACCTCCGGGGACGGGTCCGGGCGCGGCGCCTCCGGGTCCGGGGGCGCTCCACTGGCCCGGCGGCGGCTGTTCCTTCGACCACTTCGGGCCGGGCGCGGGGCCGGAGCCCGTGCCGTCCCGGCCGGTGGGAGGAGTGCCGTCGGAGCCGGCGGATGCGGCCGCGTCGGGCCGCTCGCCGTCGGACGGGGAGGATCCGGGCGAAGCCCAGCCCGGAGAGTCGTTCATCGTCGCTCCTTCGTGTGCCCGCACGGTCGCGAGGCGCTGGTCGGCTGCCATCGTGCCATGCGGGATCCACGGGCGGACCGGCCCCCGCAGCCCCTTTCGTCACCCCGTTCTCCCGGGCGCCTTCATTTGTCACCCGTGGACCGGGCAGACTGGGGGGCCAGACCACCTCGGGCGGCGGAAGCGGAACCGTGCGCCGCCCCTCTGTGTGCCAGCTCACCGCCAGGTAACGATTAGCTAATGGGATGATGTCAACCATGAAGGGACGCGTCCTTGTCGTCGACGACGACACCGCGCTGGCCGAGATGCTCGGCATTGTGCTGCGGGGAGAAGGTTTTGAACCGTCGTTCGTCGCGGACGGCGACAAGGCACTGGCGGCTTTCCGCGAGGCCAAGCCCGACCTCGTGCTGCTCGACCTCATGCTGCCCGGACGGGACGGCATAGAGGTCTGCCGGCTGATCCGGGCCGAGTCCGGGGTGCCGATCGTCATGCTCACGGCCAAGAGCGACACGGTCGACGTGGTCGTGGGCCTGGAGTCCGGGGCCGACGACTACATCGTCAAGCCGTTCAAGCCGAAGGAGCTGGTCGCACGCATCCGGGCCCGGCTGCGCCGCTCCGAGGAGCCGGCGCCCGAGCAGCTGACCATCGGTGACCTGGTCATCGACGTGGCCGGACACTCGGTGAAGCGGGACGGGGCGGCCATCGCGCTGACCCCGCTGGAGTTCGACCTGCTGGTCGCGCTCGCCCGCAAGCCCTGGCAGGTCTTCACGCGAGAGGTGCTCCTGGAGCAGGTCTGGGGCTACCGGCACGCGGCGGACACCCGACTGGTCAACGTGCACGTCCAGCGGCTGCGCTCCAAGGTCGAGAAGGACCCCGAGCGCCCGGAGATCGTCGTGACCGTCCGAGGCGTCGGTTACAAGGCCGGACCGAGCTGACATGCCTTCCGGCAGGACCCTGCGGGGCGGCCGGCTGCTCCAGGAGGGAGCGCCCGCCGGCCCCGTGCTGCGGCTTTTCGCCCGGTGGGTGCGCAGGCCACTGGTGCCCGCGGCGCGCCTGTGGCGCCGTAACCTCCAGCTCCGGGTGGTCGCCGGCACGCTGCTGATGTCGCTCGGCGTGGTCCTGCTGCTCGGTTTCGTCGTCATCGGGCAGGTCAGCAACGGCCTGCTCGAAGCGAAGGAGGGCGCGGCGCAGAGCCAGGCCGCGGGCGGATTCGCGGTCGCACAGGAGAAGGCCAACACCCCGCCCACCGTCGACGGGCAGGCCGGCGCCGCCGACGGGACGACCGGACGGAACGCCACCGCCTGGATGAACAACCTGGTCGAGCAGCTTTCCAGCGGCGGGCAGACCGCCTTCAACGTGGTCGCGCTCGGCGCCGGCACCGGCGACACCGGTTCCGGGGTACGCGGAGCGCGTGCTTCCGGCGGGGTCGACCCGACCGCCAGCATCCCGACCTCGCTGCGCCGCGAGGTCGACCACGGCGTGGGCGCGTACAACACCTTCTCGAAGATCCGCTACAGCGAGGGCGAGGGTAAGGCGGCCGAGCCGGCGCTGGTCGTCGGCAAGCGGCTCACCGACATCAACGGCGACCCGTACCACCTGTACTACCTCTTCCCGCTGACGCAGGAGGAGGAGTCGCTGACCCTGGTCAAGGGCACCGTCGCGACCGCCGGGCTGTTCGTGGTCGTGCTGCTCGGGGCCATCGCCTGGTTCGTCGTCCGGCAAGTCGTCACGCCGGTGCGGATGGCCGCCGGAGTCGCGGAGCGGCTCTCCGCCGGCCGCCTCCAGGAACGCATGAAGGTCACCGGCGAGGACGACATCGCGCGCCTCGGCGAGGCCTTCAACAAGATGGCGCAGAACCTCCAGCTCAAGATCCAGCAGCTGGAGGACCTGTCCCGGATGCAGCGGCGGTTCGTCTCCGACGTCTCGCACGAGCTGCGCACCCCGCTGACGACCGTACGGATGGCCGCCGACGTCATCCACGACGCCCGGGTCGACTTCGACCCGGTGACGGCGCGCTCCGCCGAACTCCTCGCCGGGCAGCTCGACCGCTTCGAGTCGCTCCTCGCCGACCTGCTGGAGATCAGCCGGTTCGACGCGGGCGCGGCGGCACTGGAGGCCGAGCCGATCGACCTGCGGGACGTGGTGCGCCGGGTCGTCGACGCGGCGGAGCCGCTGGCCGAGCGCAAGGGCACCCGGATCCGGGTGCTCGGCGACACCCAGCCGGTGGTGGCCGAGGCCGACGCCCGGCGGGTCGAGCGCGTGCTGCGCAACCTGGTCGTCAACGCCGTCGAACACGGTGAGGGCAGGGACGTCGTGGTGCGGCTGGCCTCGGCCGGCGGCGCCGTCGCGGTCGCCGTGCGCGACTACGGCGTGGGCCTCAAGCCCGGCGAGGCGACGCGGGTCTTCAACCGGTTCTGGCGGGCCGATCCGGCGCGCGCCCGGACCACCGGCGGCACCGGGCTCGGTCTGTCGATCGCCGTCGAGGACGCGCGGCTGCACGGCGGCTGGCTCCAGGCGTGGGGCGAGCCGGGCGGCGGCTCGCAGTTCCGCATGACCCTGCCGCGGACGGCCGACGAGCCGCTGCGCGGATCTCCGATACCGCTGGAGCCGGAGGACTCCCGGGCCGCCCGGGCCCGCGCGCTGGCGGAGGCGGAGATCGCGCGGACCGCGGCGGCCGGCCGGGCCGGGGGCGTACCGGCGCAGCACGACGGGGAGCGCGGCGGCGCCGCGCGGTCCCCGATACCCCCGCGCACGGTGGCGGGCACCGCGGTGCCGGCCGACCCGACGGCGCTGCCCGGCAGCGGGGCGCGGGTCGTGGCCCGGCCCGCGGGCGAGACGGTGCCGGGGCAGGGGACGGGGCAGGGGACGAGTCCTGCCGGGGGCGGACGTAGGGGGTCTACGGGTCCGGCGGCCGGTGTGGGCGCGGCGGGTGCCGCGGGTCCGGCCGGTACTAGGGGTACTACGGGTTCCGGCGGTGCCGCGGGTCCGACCGGTTCGGCCGGTAGTACGGGTACTACGGGTACTACGGGTGCCCGCGCTGCGGCGGACGGTGTTGCGGACGAGGACGACGCGGCCGGCGGGGCCGGAACGACGGCGGGTGCGGCGGCAGCCGAGCGCACCGACCGGGAGGACTACGCAAGTGGACGCTGAGTTCGACACCAGCAGTGCCGGTGCCCCCAGCGGCAGTGGCGGCGGGCCGGTCCGTGACGGTCGGCGGAGCCTGCCCGGAACCCGGCGGCCCCTGCGCGCCTCCGCGGCGCTGGGCTGCGGCGCCGCCCTGCTCGCGGGCTGCGCGTCGATGCCCGACAGCGGGGACATCCGCCCGGTGGACGCCGCCCGCGGAGTCGACTCGCAGGTGCGGGTGTTCGCCGTACCGCCGCCCGACGAGGCAGAGCCCGATGACATCGTCGACGGCTTCCTGGAGGCCATGACCAGCGACGACCCGCAGCTGGCCACCGCCCGCCAGTACCTGACCAAGGAAGCGGCGAAGAAGTGGAAGCCGGGCGCGGGCATCACCGTGCTCTCGTCGGGCCTCAGCAGCACGCAGGTCATACCGCCCCGGGGGCCCGAGAAGGAACTCATCGGCAAGCAGTTCCGGCTCACCGGCAAGAAGCTCGCCACGGTCGACGAGCGCAGCGCCTACCAGCCCGAGACCGGCGCCGGCCGCTACGAGGCGCACCTCCAGCTCGTCAAGAAGGACGGGCAGTGGCGGATCGCCGGGCTGCCCGACGGCCTGGTGCTCGGCGAGTCCGACTTCCAGCGCATCTTCAAGTCGGTCAACAAGTACTACTTCGCCTCGGGGATGCTCGTCGCCGACCCCGTCTACGTGCGTCAGCGCCAGGACCCCGAGTCGCGCATGGACCCGATGACCCAGACGGTGCGGTCGCTGCTGGCCGGACCGTCGGCCTGGCTGGACCCGGTGGTCACGTCGAGCTTCCCGACCGGCACGGCCCTCAAGGAGGGCACCCGGACGCTGACGTACGACGAGAAGAACACCCTGCGGGTGCCGCTCAACGACAAGGCCGAGAACGTCACGGCCCGGCAG
This sequence comes from Streptomyces sp. NBC_00239, assembly GCF_036194065.1. Taxonomy (NCBI): domain Bacteria; kingdom Bacillati; phylum Actinomycetota; class Actinomycetes; order Kitasatosporales; family Streptomycetaceae; genus Streptomyces; species Streptomyces sp. NBC_00239. The sequence continues at coordinate 5,057,386 of NZ_CP108095.1, forward strand.
TGCGAGAAGATGGGCACCCAACTGCTCTTCACGACGCGCGACCTGACGTCCTCCCCCTCCCGGGTCGCCCGCGTCGAGCTGCTGCGCGCCGACGGCTCCAACCTGTGCGACGTGGACGAGACCTCCGCGCAGACGACCCGCTTCTCGGGCACCGCCCAGCACCAGTACTACGTCGACACCGACGACCGGCTCGTGCGCATGCAGCTGAGCCCCGACAGTGCGGACGCTCAGCGGGCGGCCGAGCAGGTGCCCGGCCCGCTGGGCGAGTCCGGGCTGAAGGTCGGCACGGCGGCGGTCGCGCACGACGAGCGGCGCGCGGCCGTGGTCACGAAGAACGGGCACGGGCTGTACGTGCTGTCGCTGACCACCGGAGGGCCGGTCGGCGAACCGGCGCTGACCAGCGCCGCGAACAAGCTGTCCGCCCCCAGCTGGGACGCGCTGGGCGACCTGTGGGTCGCCGACCGCGACCAGTCGAAGCCGGCGCTGTGGCTGCTGCCCGGCGGTACCGGCACACCGCAGAAGGTCGAGGTGGCCGGGCTGAACGGCGGCCGGATCGAGTCGCTGCGGGTGGCCTCGGACGGGGTCCGGATCGCCCTGCTGGTCTCCAAGGACGGCCGGCAGACCCTGCACATCGGGCGCATCGAGAGGCCCGAGGGCAAGGGCGACGGCGGCCAGGTCACCGTGCGCGAACTGCGGCCCGCCGCCCCCCAGATGGAGGAGGTCACCGCGGTGTCCTGGGCCTCGCGCGGGCGGCTGCTCGTGGTCGGCCGGGAGGCCGGGGGCCTGGTGCAGGCGCGCTACATGCAGGCCGACGGGTCCGTGGTGGTCTCGGGCGGCCTCTCCGGGGCGACGGGCGTCAGCGCGATCGCGGCCTCCGAGGACGAGCGGCTGCCGGTGGTGGCGTACTCCGCCGAGGACGGCATCGTATGGCTGCCGCCGGGCGCCCAGTGGCGCACGGTCGCCGTCCCGGGCCACGCCCCGGTCTACCCGGGCTGACCCGGCCCCCACGACCCTTCGGCCCCACGACCCTTCGGCCCCACGACCCTTCGGCCCCACGACCCTTCGGCCCCACGACCTTCGGCCTGCGTACGGGGCTACGGGTCTTCACTCGCGGTCTACGGGGCCTACGGGTTCCTCCGTAAGGGCGCGGTGGCCCCTTCCGGCCCGTCGGCGCCCTGGTTGTCCACAGGGGTCGCGGGCGGCCCCGGGCCGTGGGCACCATGGGGCCATGCGGGGCTGGTGGCAGGAGCTCGCCGGGCTGGTGCTGCCGGTCGCCTGCGGAGGCTGCGGCAGCCCGCGCACGGTGCTGTGCGAGGAGTGCGGGCAGGAGCTGTACGGCGGCCGGCCGCGCCGGGTGCGGCCGTGCCCGGAGCCGCCGGGACTCCCGGCCGTACACGCGGCCGCCCGATACGGCGGGCCGGTCCGCGAGGTGCTGCTCGCGCACAAGGAGCGCGGGGCGCTGCCCCTCGCCGGAGCGCTGGGCCGGGCACTGGCCGGTGCGGCGCGCTCGGCTGCGCCCCGGCAGCCGGGGCCGGGCGGGCTGGTGCTCGTTCCGGTGCCCTCGGCTCGGCGGGCCGTACGGGCGCGCGGGCACGATCCGGCGCGCCGGATCGCCCTGGCGGCCGCCGCGGAGCTGCGCCGGTCGGGGCACCGGGCGCGGGTGGCGGCCGTACTGCGGCAGCGCCGGCCGGTGGCCGACCAGGCGGGGCTGGGTGCCCGGGAGCGGCTGGTGAACCTCGCGGGGGCACTGGAGGTGCGGCCCGGCGGTGCGGGGCTGCTGGCGGGCTGTTCTGTGGTCCTGGTGGACGATCTCATGACGACGGGTGCATCCCTGGTGGAGGCGGCCCGGGCGGTTCGCGGGGCGCCGCAGGTCCCGCCGGCGCGCTCCGAGGGCCCGTCGGGGGCCCCTTCGGCGGGCTCGGGGAGGGCGCCGTACGGGGGATTCCCGGCCATGTCTGCCGCGGTCGTGGCGGCGTGTTCGGAATCCTTCGAAAACAATTGGAACTGATCGGATTCGAGCGTCGTTGCAGGTGGTAAGAGGGAAAACACACCTGAACGGAGGTACGTTCCGGTAGCGGGTGCCGACAACCGTCGTTGCGAGATATGTTCGGTTGTAGGGAATTGGCGATCCTCGGGCCCCACGCACCGAAACGCGCGCTTCGGAATCTTCGCGTCATGAGGAAGGTGTCTCTCGACTCCGAAGTCGGTGGGGTGTTGATCTTGCCGATGGGGGAGGAGGAGGTGAAAGTCGCCAAGTCCGAGGCTCCGGTGCCCACCGGAGTCTGGTGCGAAAGGGAGACGCTCCACCTCTGGGGTGGAGCAATCCGGGAACGGAGTTCTGCGTGGACATCGTCGTCAAGGGCCGCAAGACCGAGGTGCCCGACCGGTTCCGCAAGCACGTGGCCGAGAAGCTGAATCTGGAGAGAATCCAGAAGCTCGACGCCAAGGTGATCAGCCTGGACGTCGAGGTGTCCAAGGAACACAACCCGCGCCAGGCCGACCGTTCCGACCGGGTGGAGATCACCCTTCGCTCGCGGGGCCCGGTCATCCGGGCGGAGGCAGCCGCCGCCGACGCGTACGCGGCGCTGGACCTGGCCCAGGACAAGCTGGAGGCCCGGCTGCGGAAGCAGCACGACAAGCGCGGCACCCGCCGCGGCACCGGCCGCCTTTCGGCCGCAGAGGTCGCCGACGTCGTACCGGACGCCGCCACCCTCAACGGAAATGGCGAGATCGCTCGGGAAGAGGCCGGGGACAAGATCCCGACCACGAGGATCGGCTCGATGGAAGTGCTGGGCGAAGGACCGCTCATCGTCCGCGAGAAGACCCACTCGGCCGCACCGATGACGCTAGATCAGGCCCTCTACGAGATGGAACTGGTCGGGCACGACTTCTACCTGTTCGTCGACGCCGACACCAAGCAGCCCAGCGTCGTGTATCGGCGCCACGCCTACGACTACGGCGTCATTCACCTGAACGCGGACAGCGCCTCCACCTCGGAAGAGGCCCGGGGCGCCGGCGGAGCACTCGGCGGCTGACCGCCGCCCCGGCGGTGGAATTCACACCCTGACGGTGCCCCCGGGAGCGCCTCGCGCGCCCCCGGGGGCACTCGTATGCAGCCACGGGCAGGACGCCGGGCCGCCCGGGCATGGAATCATGGCGGGCAGTCAACCGGCCCGCGTGGAAATCCGGTTGGCGCAGCAGGCGGAACTTCGGGGCCACGGCCTTCAGGGGGAGGAACGATGGCGGACAGCTTCGGGCCGGTGCACGACGGAAATGCGACGGACTGCCCCCCGGGACCGGGCGGCGAACCGATCCGCGTGCTCGTCGTGGACGACCACGCACTCTTCCGGCGCGGCCTGGAGATCGTCCTCGCCCAGGAGGAGGACATCCAGGTCGTCGGCGAGGCCGGGGACGGCGCGGAAGCGGTGGACAAGGCCGCGGACCTGCTGCCGGACATCGTCCTGATGGACGTACGGATGCCCCGGCGCGGCGGCATCGAGGCCTGCACCTCGATCAAGGAGGTGGCCCCCTCCGCGAAGATCATCATGCTGACGATCAGCGACGAGGAGGCCGACCTCTACGACGCGATCAAGGCGGGCGCCACCGGCTACCTGCTCAAGGAGATCTCCACGGACGAGGTCGCCACCGCGATCCGGGCCGTGGCGGACGGGCAGTCCCAGATCAGCCCCTCGATGGCCTCGAAGCTGCTCACCGAGTTCAAGTCGATGATCCAGCGCACCGACGAGCGGCGGCTGGTCCCCGCGCCCCGGCTGACCGACCGTGAGCTGGAAGTCCTGAAGCTGGTGGCCACCGGCATGAACAACCGGGACATCGCCAAGCAGCTCTTCATCTCCGAGAACACCGTGAAGAACCACGTCCGCAACATCCTGGAGAAGCTCCAGCTGCACTCCCGGATGGAAGCCGTGGTCTACGCGATGCGCGAGAAGATCCTGGAGATCCGGTAGCACCTCAGGCCCCCTCGCGCCGGTCCCCCGCCCGCCGCGTTCCCGTACGACAGCAGCTGACGAAGCACTGCTAGAGCGCGGCGAGTTCACTCGTCAGGGCGGCCGCCTCGGACGCCGAGCCGGCCCGCTCGATGCGGACCGCGTCGCAGCCCACCCACTGCGCGGCCTCCCGCAGGGCCTGCGCCATCGGCCGGGCGGCGGCCGCCGACTCCAGCGAGACCTGCCGGGCCACCAGGGTGCGCCCCTCGCGGGCCGGGTCCACGCGGCCCAGCAGCCGCCCGCCCGAGAGCAGCGGCATCGCGAAGTACCCGTGCACGCGCTTCGGCTTGGGCACATACGCCTCCAGCCGGTGCGTGAAACCGAAGATCCGCTCGGTCCGCGCGCGGTCCCAGATCAGCGAGTCGAACGGGGACAGCAGGGTGGTGCGGTGCCGGCCGCGCGGCTCCGAGGCCAGCGCCGCCGGGTCCGCCCACGCGGGCCGGCCCCAGCCCTCGACCTCGACCGGGACCAGCCCGGAGTCCGCGATCACCGCGTCCACCTGGTCGCCCTTGAGCCGGTGGTAGTCGGCGAGGTCGGCCCGGGTGCCGACGCCCAGCGAGTGCCCGGCCAGCGCCACCAGGCGGCGCAGGCACTCGCGGTCGTCGAGGTCGTCGTGGAACAGCTCGCCGGGCACCGCCCGCTCGGCAAGGTCGTAGACCCGCTTCCAGCCGCGGCGCTCGGCGCACACCACCACGCCGGTGTCGAGCAGCCACTCCACGGCGATCTTGGTCTCGGACCACTCGAACCACTCGCCGCCGTTCTTCGCGCCGCCCAGCCCGGTGGACGTCAGCGGCCCCTCGCCGGCCAGCCGGTCCAGGACCGCCCGCGTCGACTGCTCCTTGTCGGCGAGGTGGTGCCAGCGGTGCCCGCGGGCGCGGTTGGCCCGGCGCCTGAAGGCGAAATGCGGCCATTCTTCGACGGGCAGGATGCAGGCCGCGTGCGACCAGTACTCGAAGGCGTGGCTGTCGCTCCAGTACGCCCGCTCGACGGTGTCCCGGCCGACCGCGCCCAGGCGCGCGTACGGGACCAGCTCGTGCGAGCGGGCCAGGACCGAGATGGTGTCCAGCTGGACGGCGCCCAGGTGCCGGAGCATGCCGCGGACACCGCCGCGGCGGTCGGGCGCCCCGAGGAAGCCCTGCGCGCGCAGGGCGATCCGGCGGGCCTCGGCGGCGGACAGGGACACGGCGGGCGGCGGTGCGGTCGTCATGACCGGCACCCTAGATCGCGGCACTGACAACGCCCCGGGCCCGACGGCGCCCCCGCGCCCCGCGACGGCGGGTTCCACGGCACCGGATCCGGTGCCGCCGCAGGACCGGAGGCGGGAGTTTTCGGGAACACCGGCACCTTCCGGAGCCCCCGCACGTTCTCATTCGGGGCGGCCGCAGCCCCGGGGCCATGGCAGACCTCCCGGCCCGGCCGGGTCCTCGCTTACGATGGCCGTTGCGGTGGGGCACCCCTGCCGTGCCCGTGTACGAACCAGTGCCCAGGCCCGACCGGCAAGGAGACCAGCCTCAGTGTCCGTCTTCAACAAGCTCATGCGTGCAGGCGAAGGCAAGATCCTGCGCAAACTGCACCGCATCGCGGACCAGGTCAACTCCATCGAAGAGGACTTCGTCAACCTCTCCGACGCCGAGTTGAGGGCGCTCACGGACGAGTACAAGGAGCGCTACCAGAACGGCGAGAGCCTGGACGACCTGCTGCCCGAGGCGTTCGCCACGGTCCGCGAGGCCGCCAAGCGCGTCCTGGGACAGCGCCACTACGACGTCCAGCTCATGGGCGGCGCCGCCCTGCACCTCGGCTACGTGGCCGAGATGAAGACCGGTGAGGGCAAGACCCTCGTCGGCACCCTGCCCGCGTACCTGAACGCGCTGTCCGGCAAGGGCGTCCACCTGATCACGGTGAACGACTACCTGGCCGAGCGCGACTCCGAGATGATGGGCCGGGTCCACAAGTTCCTCGGCCTCGAGGTCGGCTGCATCCTGGCGAACATGTCGCCGGCCCAGCGCCGCGAGCAGTACGCCTGCGACATCACGTACGGCACCAACAACGAATTCGGCTTCGACTACCTGCGCGACAACATGGCGTGGTCGAAGGACGAGCTGGTGCAGCGCGGCCACAACTTCGCCGTGGTCGACGAGGTCGACTCGATCCTCGTCGACGAGGCCCGCACCCCGCTGATCATCTCCGGCCCCGCCGACCAGGCCACCAAGTGGTACGGCGACTTCGCCAAGCTGGTCACCCGCCTGACCAAGGGCGAGCCCGGCCAGCCCCTCAAGGGCATCGAGGAGACCGGCGACTACGAGGTCGACGAGAAGAAGCGCACCGTCGGCATCCACGAGTCCGGTGTCGCCAAGGTCGAGGACTGGCTCGGCATCGACAACCTCTACGAGTCGGTGAACACCCCGCTCGTCGGCTACCTGAACAACGCCATCAAGGCGAAGGAACTGTTCAAGAAGGACAAGGACTACGTCGTCATCGACGGCGAAGTCATGATCGTCGACGAGCACACCGGCCGAATCCTCGCCGGCCGCCGCTACAACGAGGGCATGCACCAGGCGATCGAGGCGAAGGAAGGGGTGGACATCAAGGACGAGAACCAGACCCTCGCCACGATCACCCTCCAGAACTTCTTCCGCCTCTACGGCAAGCTGTCCGGCATGACCGGTACGGCCATGACCGAGGCCGCCGAGTTCCACCAGATCTACAAGCTGGGCGTCGTCCCGATCCCGACGAACCGCGCCATGGTCCGCAAGGACCAGCCCGACCTCATCTACCGCACCGAGGTCGCCAAGTTCGCCGCCGTCGTCGACGACATCGCGGAGAAGCACGAGAAGGGCCAGCCGATCCTGGTCGGCACCACCTCGGTCGAGAAGTCCGAGTACCTCTCGCAGCAGCTCTCCAAGCGCGGCATCCCGCACGAGGTGCTCAACGCCAAGCAGCACGACCGTGAGGCGTCGATCGTCGCCCAGGCCGGCCGCCGCGGCGCCGTCACCGTCGCCACGAACATGGCCGGCCGCGGTACGGACATCAAGCTCGGCGGCAACCCCGACGACCTCGCCGAGGCGGAGCTGCGCCAGCGCGGCCTCGACCCGGAGGAGCACATCGAGGAGTGGGCGCACGCCCTGCCCGAGGCGCTCCACAAGGCCGAGGCGGCCGTGAAGGCCGAGTTCGAAGAGGTCAAGGAGCTCGGCGGGCTGTACGTGCTCGGCACCGAGCGCCACGAGTCGCGCCGTATCGACAACCAGCTGCGCGGCCGCTCCGGCCGTCAGGGCGACCCGGGCGAGTCCCGCTTCTACCTCTCGCTGGGCGACGACCTGATGCGCCTGTTCAAGGCCCAGATGGTCGAGCGCGTCATGGCGATGGCGAACGTGCCGGACGACGTGCCGATCGAGAACAAGATGGTGACGCGCGCGATCGCGTCGGCCCAGTCGCAGGTCGAGACCCAGAACTTCGAGACGCGCAAGAACGTCCTGAAGTACGACGAGGTCCTCAACAGCCAGCGCGAGGTCATCTACGGCGAGCGCCGCCGCGTCCTGGAGGGCGAGGACCTGCACGAGCAGGTGCGCTTCTTCATGGACGACACCATCGACGCCTACATCGGCGCCGAGACGGTCGAGGGCTTCGCCGAGGAGTGGGACCTGGACCGACTGTGGGGCGCCTTCAAGCAGCTCTACCCGATCAAGGCCACGGTCGAGGAGCTCGAAGAGGCCGCGGGCGACCGCGCCGGCATCACCGCCGAGTTCATCGCGGAGACCGTCAAGGAAGACATCCACGAGCAGTACGAGGCCCGCGAGAAGCAGCTCGGCTCCGACATCATGCGCGAGCTGGAGAGGCGCGTGGTCCTGTCGGTCCTGGACCGCAAGTGGCGCGAGCACCTCTACGAGATGGACTACCTCCAGGAGGGCATCGGCCTCCGTGCCATGGCGCAGAAGGACCCGCTGGTCGAGTACCAGCGCGAGGGCTTCGACATGTTCAACGCCATGATGGACGGCATCAAGGAGGAGTCCGTCGGCTACCTGTTCAACCTGGAGGTCCAGGTCGAGCAGCAGGTCGAGGAGCTGCCGGTCGCGGCCGACGCGCTGCCGGCGCAGGACTCGCGCCCGGAGATCCGCGCCAAGGGTCTGGACGCGCCGCAGCGCCCGGACCGGCTGCACTTCTCCGCGCCGACCGTCGACGGTGAGGGCGGTGTCGTCGAGGGTGACTTCGGGGACACGGTGCCCGAGGGTGACGGGATGACGCGGGCTGAGCGGCGCAAGGCGCAGAAGGCGGCCGGAGGCCGCCGTCGCAAGAAGTAGTTTCGTTACGCGGTATCCGGGGCCGGGCATCCAGTGGGTGGCCGGCCCCGGCCGTGTTTCCGGGTGCGGGCCGGTGCCCTGCGGGGCTGGTCCCCCACCCGCCCTTTCGCCGTTTCCCGGGGCTCCGCCCCGGACCCCGTTGCCCTCAAGCGCCGGGCGGGCTGGATGGGGCGTGTGCGGGGCGGGGAGGGGCTTGCGTGGCGGGGTCATGGGCGGGGGCCGATTTCCACGGCGGCGCAGCGCCAGCGGAGGTCCTGGCCCTGTTCCAGGCGGAAGGCCATGGCGGTGACGCGGTCGCCGGTGCCGATGCGGGCGAAGGCCTCGATGACGCCTTCCGCGGGGTTGGCGAGGTCGCAGTGGCGGATCAGGGGGCGGATCCGGTCCGCGGGGCGCAGCGGGGTGTCCGGGGCCAGCGAGACGAGCTGTTCGTACGTCTCGCCGATGGTGTGGCCGAGCATCCAGTGCACCGGGCGCTGGCCGCTGAGGACGGCCAGCAGCCGCTCCGCGAACCAGTAGTGCGGCTTGACCTGGCGCGGCACCCGCGGCCCGGACGGCGGACGCCGCTGGTCATGACGGCCCGCGGGACGGGTGCGGTCCGTGCTCCTGGTCATGGTCCTGTCCATGGGATCCCCTCGGGTACCGGGCGGTAACTTGGTGGGGGATCTTGTTACGGGGGCGGGGACCGGGCCCGCAACGGGCTGTGACCGGCCCGCGCAGAGCCCGTGGAATTCCCCTATCAGGGTGACGCTGCCGGTTCCTGCGCTGGTCAGGCCGCGGGCGCCCGGGACGGTGGTGGACGGGCGCGGGCGCGGGGGCAACAGCCCGATGGGGGACCGGCGGCCGTATCCTGAGGGCGTTCCCGACTACGGAAAGCAGCCGGCCATGCGCGTGTACGTCCCTCTGACCCTCCCCGGTCTCGCCGCGGCGCACCAGGCGGGCGAGCTGGGCCCGGCCCCGCTGCGCGCCTACGCCGTCACCCCCGCGCTGCGCGACTGGTACGTCTCGGACGACGTCGAGGAGCTCGAGTACGCCGCGCTGGGCCGTGCCGCCGCCGCCTCGCTGCGGCTCCTGGCCGCCGATCCCGCCGCCGCTCCCCGCCGGGTCGTGGTGGCCGTGGACGTGGCCGACAAGGCGGTCTCCCCGCTCGCCGGGGCGGACGAGGAGGCGGGCCTGGGGCAGGTCGCGGTGGAGGGTGCCGTGCGCCTGACCGCCGCGGGCGCCGTGCACGCGGACGCCGACGACGCCGGGCCGGAGGTGGCGGCCGCGGCCGCGGCGCTGGCGGCGGCCGAGGCGGGCGACGAGGACGCGCGCGCCACCGTGGACGGCGCCGAGGACCACGAGCTGCTGTGGTTCGGCGTGCAGGAGATCCCCAACCTGATCGGCTAGTGCTGTCGGGGTGCCGGGTACCGTCGTCGTATGGGGACGACACGGGACACTGCCGCGCCGCACATCGTGTGGGACTGGAACGGCACGCTGCTGCACGACATCCACGCGGTCATCGAGGCGACGAACGCCTCCTTCGCGGAGCTGGGCCTCGCGCCGCTCACGCTGGAGCGCTACCGCGAGCTGTACTGCGTACCCGTGCCGAAGTTCTACGAGCGGCTGATGGGCCGGCTGCCCACGGACGCCGAGTGGGTCGTCATGGACGAGGCGTTCCACCGGCACTACTGGGCGTTCGCCGAGCACGCCGGGCTGGCGGAGGGGGCCCGGGAGCTGCTCGGCGGCTGGACGGCCGGGGGCGGCACCCAGTCGCTGCTCTCGCTGGCGCCGCACGAGCGGCTGGTGCCGCTGGTGCGCACGCACCGGATCGACCACCACTTCGTCAGGGTCGACGGGCGGACCGGGCCCTCGCACACGACGAAGGCGGGCCATCTGGTGCGTCACCTGGCGGCCCTGGAGGGCGTCCAGGCGGCCCGTACGGTCCTCATCGGGGACGCGGTCGACGACGCGCACGCGGCCGCGCACGTGGGCGCCCTGGCCGTCCTGTACACCGGCGGGTCACACAGCCGGAGCAGTCTGGCGTCGGCGGGGGTGCCGGTGGTCGACAGTCTGGCGGAGGCCGTTCACACGGCTCGGGAACTGGCTCAATAGTCACTGGAGTGGACTTGGGCCCCGCGTCGCTGTCCAGAGTGTCAAAGTTACCCCCCTGGTTTTGTACACATGCAGCCCATGACGGGGCGGGGGGATGTGGCGATAGCCTGGACCCGTGATCAGCGCGATATTCATCGGGGGCGCCGAAGCCCCCGGCCTGCGCCCGGCGCACTTCCGTGCCCGGGCCGCCGCTGATTCCCGCCGCCGGGACCGCCAGCCAATGAACTCGATCATGGCTGGATCTGTTCCGGCGTTTTCCTTTTACGGCATAGCGTCGGGCCCGATGGCGGGCATCCCGCGTCGCGGCGCCATGTCATCCCCCCTTCCTTCACCTACGTCACGCAACGGCGCGCGACAGGAGCCATGAGGACATGCAGACCAAGCTGGACGAAGCAAAGGCCGAGCTGCTCGCACGTGCTGCCCGGGTAGCCGAGAACAGCCCGGCCGGGGGGCTACTTCCGGCTGGGTCCGGGAAGACCGGTGGTCCCGATCAGGGCACGCTCCTCTCCTACCTCCAGCGCTACTACCTGCACACCGCGCCCGAGGACCTCACCGACCGCGATCCGGTGGACGTCTTCGGGGCGGCGCTGTCGCACTACCGGCTCGCCGAGAACCGCCCGCAGGGCACCGCGAACGTGCGCGTCCACACCCCCACGGTCGAGGAGAACGGCTGGACCTCCAGCCACTCGGTCGTCGAGGTGGTCACCGACGACATGCCGTTCCTCGTGGACTCGGTCACCAACGAGCTGTCCCGCCAGGGCCGCGGCATCCACGTCGTCATCCACCCGCAGGTCGTCGTCCGCCGCGACGTCACCGGCAAGCTCATCGAGATCCTCGGCCCCGACTGCGACGCGCACGGCCCCGACACCGCGCGCCCCCACGACTCCCTCGTCGAGTCGTGGATCCACGTCGAGATCGACCGCGAGACCGACAAGGCCGACCTCAAGCAGATCACCGTCGACCTCCTGCGCGTCCTGTCCGACGTCCGCGAGGCCGTCGAGGACTGGGAGAAGATGCGCGACGCCGCGCTGCGCATCGCCGAGGGCCTCGCCGACGAGCCCACCGCGCCCGACCTGCGCGAGTTCGAGCTCGAAGAGGCCCGCGAGCTGCTGCGCTGGCTCGCCGACGACCACTTCACCTTCCTCGGCTTCCGCGAGTACAACCTCGTCGACGGCGACGCCCTCACGGCCGTCCCGGGCACCGGGCTCGGCATCCTGCGCTCCGACCCGCACCACAGCGGCAAGGAGGACGGCCACCCCGTCTCGCCGTCCTTCAACCGGCTGCCCGCCGACGCCCGCGCCAAGGCCCGCGAGCACAAGCTCCTCGTGCTGACCAAGGCCAACAGCCGGTCCACCGTGCACCGCCCCAGCTACCTCGACTACGTCGGCGTCAAGAAGTTCGACGCCGAGGGCAACGTCGTCGGCGAGCGCCGCTTCCTCGGCCTGTTCTCCTCCGCCGCGTACACCGAGTCCGTGCGCCGGGTCCCGGTCATCCGCCGCAAGGTCGTCGAGGTCCTCGAGGGCGCCGGCTTCGCGCCGAGCAGCCACGACGGCCGCGACCTGCTCCAGATCCTGGAGACCTACCCGCGCGACGAGCTGTTCCAGACCCCGGTCGACCAGCTCCGCTCGATCGTCACCAGCGTCCTGTACCTCCAGGAGCGCCGCCGGCTGCGCCTGTACCTGCGCCAGGACGAGTACGGCCGCTACTACTCGGCCCTCGTCTACCTGCCGCGCGACCGCTACACCACCGGCGTCCGGTTGCGGATCATCGACATCCTGAAGGAGGAGCTCGGCGGCACCAGCGTCGACTTCACCGCCTGGAACACCGAGTCGATCCTCTCCCGCCTGCACTTCGTCGTCCGCGTCGCCCAGGGCACCGAACTCCCCGACCTGACCGACGCCGACGTCGAGCGCATCGAGAACCGCCTCGTCGACGCCGCCCGCTCGTGGGCCGACGGCTTCCAGGAGGCGCTCGTCGCCGAACTCGGCGAGGAGCGCGCCGCCGAACTGCTGCGCCAGTACGGCGGCGCCTTCTCCGAGGGCTACAAGTCCGACCACTCGCCGCGCGCCGCCGTCGCCGACCTGGTCCACCTGGAGCGCCTCAAGGCCAGCGACCGCGACTTCGCGCTCTCGCTCTACGAGCCGGTCAACGCCGGCCCCGGCGAGCGCCGCTTCAAGATCTACCGGCAGGGCGAGCAGGTCTCCCTCTCCGCCGTGCTCCCCGTGCTGCACCGCCTGGGCGTCGAGGTCACCGACGAGCGCCCGTACGAGCTGCGCTGCGCCGACCGCGCGCACGCCTGGATCTACGACTTCGGCCTGCGGATGCCCGCCGGCACCGGCAACGGCGACCTCGGCGACGACGCCCGCGAGCGCTTCCAGGACGCCTTCGCGGCCGTCTGGAAGGGCGAGGCGGAGAACGACAACTTCAACAGCCTGGTCCTCGGCGCCGGGCTGACCTGGCGCCAGGCCGTCGTGCTGCGCGCGTACGCCAAGTACCTGCGCCAGGCCGGCGCCACCTTCAGCCAGGACTACATGGAGGACACCCTCCGCAACAACGTCCACACCACCCGGCTGCTGGTCTCGCTCTTCGAGGCGCGGATGTCCCCGGAGCGGCAGCACGCCGGCTCCGAGCTGATCGACGCCATGCTGGAGGAGCTGGACGGGGCCCTGGACCAGGTCGCCTCGCTCGACGAGGACCGCATCCTGCGCTCCTTCCTCACCGTCATCAAGGCGACGCTGCGCACCAACTTCTTCCAGAAGGACACGGCCGGCGAGGCCCACTCCTACGTGTCGATGAAGTTCGACCCGCAGGCCATCCCGGACCTGCCGGCGCCCCGCCCGGCCTTCGAGATCTGGGTCTACTCGCCGCGCGTCGAGGGCGTCCACCTGCGCTTCGGCAAGGTCGCCCGAGGCGGCCTGCGCTGGTCCGACCGCCGCGAGGACTTCCGTACCGAGATCCTCGGCCTGGTCAAGGCGCAGATGGTGAAGAACACCGTCATCGTGCCGGTCGGCGCCAAGGGCGGCTTCGTCGCGAAGAACCTCCCGGACCCGTCGGTCGACCGCGACGCCTGGCTCGCCGAGGGCATCGCCTCGTACAAGATCTTCATCTCGGCGCTGCTCGACATCACCGACAACATGGTCGCCGGCGAGGTCGTGCCGCCGAAGGACGTGGTCCGCCACGACGAGGACGACACCTACCTCGTCGTCGCCGCCGACAAGGGCACCGCGACCTTCTCCGACATCGCCAACGGCGTCGCCGAGTCGTACGGCTTCTGGCTGGGCGACGCGTTCGCCTCCGGCGGCTCGGCCGGCTACGACCACAAGGGCATGGGCATCACCGCCCGCGGCGCCTGGGAGTCCGTCAAGCGGCACTTCCGCGAGCTGGGCCACGACACCCAGACCCAGGACTTCACCGTCGTCGGCGTCGGCGACATGTCCGGCGACGTCTTCGGCAACGGCATGCTGCTCTCCGAGCACATCCGCCTGGTCGCCGCCTTCGACCACCGGCACATCTTCATCGACCCGAACCCGGACGCGGCCGTCTCGTACGCCGAGCGCCGCCGCCTGTTCGAGCTGCCGCGCTCCTCGTGGGCCGACTACAACACCGAGCTGCTCTCCGCGGGCGGCGGCATCCACCCGCGCACCGCGAAGGCCATCCCGGTCAACGCGCAGATCCGCGAGGCCCTCGGCATCGAGCCCGGCATCGCCAAGATGACGCCGGCCGAGCTGATGCAGGCCATCCTCAAGGCCTCCGTGGACCTGGTCTGGAACGGCGGCATCGGCACCTACGTCAAGGCCTCGACCGAGTCGCACGCCGACGTCGGCGACAAGGCCAACGACGCCATCCGCGTCGACGGCGCCGACCTGCGCGCCAAGGTCGTCGGCGAGGGCGGCAACCTGGGCCTGACCCAGCTGGGCCGGATCGAGTTCGCGCACCACGGCGGCAAGGTCAACACCGACGCCATCGACAACAGCGCGGGCGTGGACACCTCCGACCACGAGGTGAACATCAAGATCCTGCTCAACGCGGTCGTCGCCGACGGCGACCTGACCCTCAAGCAGCGCAACAAGCTGCTCGCCGACATGACCGACACCGTCGGCCGCCTGGTCCTGCGCAACAACTACGCGCAGAACGTCGCCCTGGCCAACGGCGCCGCCCAGTCCGCCAGCCTGCTCCACGCCCAGCAGCGCTTCATGCGCCGCCTGGGCCGCGACGGCCTGCTGGACCGCAGCCTGGAGTTCCTGCCCAACGACCGGCAGATCCGCGAGCTGCTGAACAACGGCAAGGGACTGACCCAGCCCGAGCTGGCGGTCCTCTTCGCCTACACGAAGATCACCACCGCGGACGAGCTGATCGCGACCGGGCTGCCCGACGACCCGTACCTGCGCCGCCTGCTGCACGCCTACTTCCCGCAGGCGCTCCAGGACAAGTTCGCCGAGCAGATCGACACGCACGCCCTGCGCCGCGAGATCATCACCACGCTCCTCGTCAACGACACCGTCAACACCGGTGGCTCGACGCTGCTGCACCGCCTCCGCGAGGAGACCGGCGCCTCGCTCGAAGAGATCGTGCGCGCGCAGCTCGCAGCCCGCGAGATCTTCGGCCTGGCCGAGGTGTGGGACGCCGTCGAGTCCCTGGACAACGAGGTCGCGGCCGACGTCCAGACCCGGATCCGGCTGCACTCGCGGCGCCTGGTCGAGCGCGGCACCCGCTGGCTGCTCAACAACCGCCCGCAGCCGCTCCAGATCACCGAGACCATCGGTTTCTTCAGCGAGCGGGTGGCGCTGGTCTGGGCCGAGCTGCCCAAGCTGGTGCGCGGCGCGGACCTGGAGTGGTACCAGGAGGTCCTCGACGAGCTCACCGGCGAAGGCGTCCCGGACGAGCTGGCGGCCAAGGTGGCCGGCTTCTCCTCGGCGTTCCCGACCCTGGACATCGTCGCCATCGCCGACCGCACCGGCAAGGACGCGCTCGACGTCGCCGAGGTCTACTACGACCTCGCGGACCGGCTGAACATCACCCAGCTGATGGACCGGATCATCGAGCTGCCGCGCAGCGACCGGTGGCAGTCCATGGCCCGCGCCTCGATCCGCGAGGACCTCTTCGCGGCGCACGCCGGACTCACCTCCGACGTGCTGGCGGTGGGCAACGGCACCTCCACTCCCGAGCAGCGCTTCAAGGCGTGGGAGGAGAAGAACGCGGCGATCATCGGGCGGGCCCGTACGACCCTGGAGGAGATCCAGGGCTCGGACGACTTCGACCTGGCGAACCTGTCGGTCGCGATGCGGACGATGCGCACCCTGCTGCGGACGCACAGCTAGCCACTGCCGGCCCCGGCCGGCACCCGAAGGGGCCCGCACTGTTCGAGGTGCGGGCCCCTTCTTGGCTGCCCTG
This sequence comes from Streptomyces sp. NBC_00239, assembly GCF_036194065.1. Classification (NCBI taxonomy): domain Bacteria; kingdom Bacillati; phylum Actinomycetota; class Actinomycetes; order Kitasatosporales; family Streptomycetaceae; genus Streptomyces; species Streptomyces sp. NBC_00239. Next base: position 5,073,167 of record NZ_CP108095.1, read on the forward strand.
TCCAGCCTCGGGCTGCCCCTTCCCCTGGGCAGGGCCGGCTACGTGCGGCCGAAGGCCTCGTACGCGTCGCAGACCTCCTTGGTCGGCCCGTCCATCCGCAGCACCCCCGACTCCAGCCAGATCGCCCGGTCGCAGGTCTCCCGGATGGTGCCGATGCCGTGGCTGACGAGGAAGACCGTGCCGGCCTCCTTGCGCAGCTCCTCGATCCGCTTCTGGCTGCGGCGCTGGAAGCGGGCGTCGCCGGTGGCCAGCGCCTCGTCGATCATCAGGACCTCGTGGTTCTTCGCCGCGGCGATCGAGAACCGCAGCCGGGCCGCCATCCCGGAGGAGTACGTCCGCATCGGCAGGCCGATGAAGTCGCCCTTCTCGTTGATCCCGGAGAAGTCGACGATGTCCTGGTAGCGCTCCCGGACCTGCTGCCGGGACATGCCCATGGCGAGGCCGCCGAGGAGTACGTTCCGCTCGCCGGTCAGGTCGTTCATCAGCGCCGCGTTGACGCCGAGCAGCGAGGGCTGGCCGTCGGTGTAGACCCGGCCCGCCGCGGTCGGCAGCAGCCCGGCCACGGCCTTCAGCAGGGTGGACTTGCCGGACCCGTTGGAGCCGATCAGGCCGATGGCCTCGCCGCGGTACGCGGTGAAGCTGACGCCCCGTACGGCGTGCACCTCGCGGACGCCCGGGGCGGCGCGGCGGGAGAAGATCCGGCTCAGCGCCGAGGTGGCGCTGCCCCGGCCGCCCCGCGCGCCCTGGACCTTGTAGACGATGTGGACGTCGTCCGCGATGACGGTCGGGATCCGGCCCGGTGCGGGATCAGCCACGGCCGTACACCTCCTCGGCCTTCCAGAAGTAGACGTACCCGCCGACGCAGGCGAGCAGGGCCCAGGCGGCGGCGAGCGGCCAGGCGTGGTGGGGGAGCTGCCCGCGGTGGAAGCTGTCGAGCAGTGCGAAGCGCATCAGGTCGATGAACAGGGCGGCCGGATTCCACTGGAAGGCCGTCGTCACCACCTGCGGGAGGTGCTGGCTCTGCAGGGTGTAGCCGATGTTCCACATCACCCCGGAGAAGTACATCCAGGTCCGCAGGACGAACGGCATCAGCTGGGTGATGTCCGGGATCCGGCTGCCGACGCGTGCCATGGCCATGGCGCAGCCGGCGCAGAAGACGGCGAGCAGGAAGAGCGCCGGGAGGGCGAGCAGCCAGGAGGCCCGGGGGCGTTGCCCGAAGGCCAGCAGGATCAGCAGCAGCGCGGCCATGGTGACCATCAGCTGCTGGAAGAGCTGGACCACCGTGGAGATCGGCAGCGAGGCGCGCGGGAACTGCAGGGCCCGCACCAGGCCGAGGTTTCCGGAGACGGCGCGGGTGCCGGAGTTCAGGGCGCTGCTGAAGAAGTCCCAGGTGAACACGCCGATGACCAGGTACGGGATGAACTGGGGCGTGTGCCGGCTCTGGTTGAGCACGACGCCGAAGATGAAGTAGTAGACGGCGGCGTTGAGCAGCGGGGTCATCAGGTGCCAGACCTGGCCGAGCCGGGCGGTGCTGTAGGTGGCGGTCATCCGGGCGGAGGCGAAGGCGGTGATGAACTGCCGCCGCCCCCACAGCTGCCGGGTGTACTCGGCCAGGGACGGGCGGGCGCCGCTGACCCGCAGGCCGTGGGCCGCGGCGAGCCGGGCCGCTTCCGCGGAGACGGGCCGGGCCGCGAGTTCGGCGGCGGTGGGCACGCGGGCGGCGGGGGCGGTGGCCGCGGGACCGGTGGCGGCGGGGCCGGGGCGGGGTGGGGCGGGTGCGGTCGGCACGCTCACGGGCGGTCGCTTTCGACGGGGGCGCGGAGGGCGGGCGGGGTGCGCGGGGCGCGCGGCGGTGACGCTTTTGCGACGGGACGGGTCCGTATCGTCGTGACGTCGAGGTTATGACGCATCGACGTCGGAACGCAACCGTATCGTCGTGACGTGTGCCCCCGGTATGCTCTGTCCATGACGACATCCCCCGCCTCCTCGCCCGGACCGCGCCGCGCGCCCGCCGGGGCCGCCGTGCTGCGGGAGGACGTCACGGAGGCGATCCGTGCGGCCGTCTTCGAGGAACTCGCCGCCGTCGGCTTCTCCCGGATGTCGATCGAGGCGGTCGCCCGCCGGGCCGGCGTCGGCAAGACCGCCGTCTACCGGCGCTGGCGCTCCAAGCTCCACCTGGTCCTCGACCTGGTCTCCGCCTTCGCCGTCCAGGGCCTGCCCGCCCCCGCCACCGGATCCCTGTACGGGGACCTGCGGGCGCTGCTGGAGGTCATGGCGCACCTGCTGCGCCATCCGGTGGCCTCCCAGGTCATCCCCGACCTGCTGGTCGAGGCGGCCCGCAATCCGGAGATCGCCGAGGCGGTACGGGACGTGCTGCTGCGCAGCGAGACGGAGATCGCGGGCGAGATCGTGAAGGCGGCCGTCGGGCGCGGTGAGCTGCCGGTGGGGGTGGACCCCGAGCGGGCGCTCGATCTGGCGATCGGGCCGTTGTACTGGCGGCTCGTCGTCGTCCGCGGGGCGCTGCCGCCGGGGTATCTCGACGACCTGGCCCACGCGGTGGCCGCCGCCCTCGCGGGCCCCCGCGCCTGAGCCCTCGCCCGCTGGGTGCTGCCCCGCCCCGGCGGCTGCGCCGCGCAAGCTCAACTCCCAGCCTCGCGGGCTGACTGTGGTGCGCCTTTCAGCCCCCGGCTGCCCGAGGGGCAACCTCCAGCCTCGCCGGTGCCCGGCGCCAGCCGGGTTGTCCGTTGGGGCTCCGCCCCAAACCCCGCGCCTCAAACGCCGGCGAGGCTGGGATTGCCCGGAGCCGCGCCTCGAACGCCGCCGAGGCTGGGATTGCCCGGAGCCGCGCCTCGAACGCCGGCGAGGCTGGGATTGCCCAAACTCCGAGCCTCAAACGCCGGCGGGGCCGGGATTGCCCAAACCCCGCGCCTCGAACACCGGCGGGGCCGGGAGTTGCGCCCCACGTGCCGGCGAGACTGGATTTCGCGCCCGCAGTGCCCCAGGCGCCGCCCAGGCTGGATATGGGTGTTTTGTGATCGGGCGTTCACTCCGTGTACGAGCGGTGGTGGGAACGTGTCGGGATGAGATTGGGCAAGTCGGGCGCCATGGCGGGGCCCTTCGTGGTGGCGCTGGGCGCCGGCTGGTGGGGCGCGCGTCGCGGGAGCCTGTGGCGCGACGAGGAAGTGACGTGGGAGGTCGCCCAGCGCAGCCTCGGCGAGATCGCCCGCCTCGCCGACTCCGTGGACGCCGTGCACACCGCCTACTACGCCCTCATGCACCTGCTGTTCCTCGCCGACCCGGACCCCGGCGAACTCACCCTGCGGCTGCCCTGCGTCCTCGCCACCGCCGTGACCGCCGCACTCATCGGCGCCATCGGCACGAGCCCGCTCCCCGCGGACTCCCGCCGGACCCGGCCGCCCGCCCCGCGCACCGGTCTCTGGGCCGGACTGGTCTACGCCCTCACCCCGTTCGTCACCCGCTACGCGCAAGAGGGCCGCTCGTACGCGCTGGTGGCCTGCCTCGTCGCGCTGGCCACGCTGCTGCTCGCCCGGGGGCGCTGGGCCGGATACGCCTTCGCGCTCGGTGCGGCCTGCGTGCTCCACCTGTTCGCCGTGCTCGTCGTCCCCGCCCACCTGACGGCCCTGTTGCTGCGCGGCGCCGGCCGGGCCGTGCTGCTGCGCTGGGCCGCCGGCGCCGCCGCGGCCGTCACCGCCACCGTGCCCCTCGCCCTGCTTTGCCGGGGCCAGAGCGCCCAGATCGGCTGGCTGACGCGGCCCGACGCCCGGGACGCGGGCGCCCTCGTCCAGGCCTTCGCCGGGCCCGCCCCGGCCGTGCTCGCGGTGACCCTGCTGCTCGCGGCCGTCGCCCTCACCCGGCCCCGGGACCCGCTGACCGCCCTCGCCGCGCCCCTCGCCCTGCTGCCGCCGGCGTTGCTCCTCGCGGTCTCCCAGCTGCACCCGCTCTACTTCGACCGGTACGTGCTCTACTCCCTCGCCGGGCTGCCGCTGCTCGCCGCCGCCGGGCTGGACCGGCTGCTGCCCGCCGAACTCCCCTTCGCGGCCCTCGTCGGCACCGCCCTGGCCGCCCTCGGCCTGTTCGCCCAGCTGGGGGTGCACGAGCGGCTGCGCACCCCCGCCTCCCGCGCCGACGACCTCGCCGCCGTCGCGCGTTCCGCCCGGCACCTGATCGGCCGCGGCGACGCCGTGCTCTACCTGCCCGATCACAGCCGCCGGGTCGCGCTCGCCTACCCGCGCCGGTTCGCGGCGGCCGTCGACGCCGGGCTGGACCGTACCGGGGCCGCCTCCGGCACCCTCTACGGGACCGAGACCGGGCGTGCCGAACTCGCGCGCCGGCTCGCCGGGCAGCGCAGGGTCTGGGCCGTGCGCACCGGGCCCGCGACCCGCCGCGGCTACACCCCGGTGACCGCGGCGGAACGCGCCAAGACCGCCCTGCTGCGCGAGGAGTACGCGGACACCGCCCGCTACCGGGTCGGCGCCGCCGTCCTCCAGCTCTACGTACGCAAGCCGGACCGCCGCCCCGATCGTCGGCCCCGCCCCCAGCCCGACCGCACACCGGGCCGCGAGGCCGGGCGCACACCGGACCCCGACCCCGACCGCCGGCCCGTCCCCAAGTCCGCCCGGGCGCCCGTCAGTCGAGGGTGAGGCGGTCGAAGCCCCGGAGGCCGCGGCGCTGTTGGGTCGGGGCGGCGGCGGGCCGGGCGGTCGCGGGGGCCGCCGGGGCCGGCCGGCGGTCCGCCAGCGGCACGAACTCCGGCAGTCCCGCGGTCTCGCCGAGGAACACCCGCCGCACCACCCGCTCTGCCGCCCGCCCGTCGTCGTACTGGCAGAACCGGGTCCGGAACGCGGCCCGCAGCTGCGCCGACCGTGACCCCTGCCAGTGGCCCGTGACGAAGATGTCGACCAGCTCGTCCGCGGTCCGGGCGATCGCCCCGGGCGGCTGCGCGCGCAGGTCGAAGTAGGTGCCGCGGGCCGCCTCGTACGCCTCCCAGTCGTCCGCGTGGATCACGATCGGCCGGTCCAGCGAGGCGTAGTCGAACATCAGCGACGAGTAGTCCGTGACCAGCGCGTCGGAGGCCAGGCACAGCTCCTCCACCGACGGGTGGCCCGAGACGTCGATGAGCCGCGGGTGCGCGTCCGGGCTGAGCGGGCCGCCGCCGTACGTCAGGTGGGCCCGCGTCAGGATCGTGAACCGCGGCCCCAGGTCCCGCAGCACCCGCTCGAAGTCCAGGTGCTCGGGGCGGCTGCGCCGGTAGTCGCGGTGGGTGGGCGCGTACAGGATGGCGGTGGTGCCGGGCGGGATGCCCAGGCGCTCGCGCAGCTCCAGCACCTCGCTCGCGCCGGCCCGCTGGAAGACGTCGTTGCGCGGGTAGCCGTACTCCAGCGTCGTGTACGAGGACGGCAGGGCCTTCTCCCACACGAGCGTGGAGTGCCGGTTCGCGGAGAGCAGGTAGTCCCACTGGTCGGCGCCGCGCAGCAGGGCCGCGAAGTCGGCGGTCGGGGTGGCCGCCGGCCGGTCCAGCAGGTCGAGGCCGACCCGCTTGAGCGGGGTCCCGTGCTGGGTCTGGAGCATGATCTGCCCGGGCCGCTTGACCAGCCCGCGGTCGAAGTTGACGTTGGTGACCAGGTACGTGGCCCGGGCCAGCGCGCTCCAGTACGCCCACGAGCCCGGCCGCAGCCGCAGCGTCTGAGGGGGCAGCGTGCCGTCGTGCGCCGGACCGCAGATCCACGCCGTCCGCACCCGCGGCACCAGCTCGCGCACCTTCTCCTCGACGGCCGCCGGGTTGCAGGCGTACCCGCCGTGCCAGTACGCGCTGAACACGGCGAGTTCGGGGCGCAGCGGCAGCAGCCGCTGGAGCCGGTAGTGGAGCAGCAGCAGGCCCTTGCGCAGGCCGCGCAGGCCGGCCCGGATCCGTCGGCCGGCGCCCAGCGCCACCGCCCGCACCCCGGCCAGCGCCCGGTACAGGCGGTACGGGCCGAGCCGCATCAGGCCGTGCCGGAGCCGGGCCACCGGCGCCGGGGCCGCCCCGCGCACCCGGTGGCGGCGCAGCTGGGCGCGGGCCCTGCGGAAGTACTCGGCGCGGCTGCCGCGGGGCAGCCGGCCCCGGGACGAGAGCAGGCGGGTGTGGTGGTCGGCCATCCGCCGGTAGAGCACCGGCCGCCACCGGTCGAGGCCGGGCCGGCCGGCGAGGAAGGCGAACAGCCGGTCGTACTGGTCGAAGACGTCGAAGTGGCGGCGCGAGGTGGTGGTCATGATGGAGCCGGTGCGGCGCTGCCGGTAGTGCACGCACACCCGGTCCAGGACCGCGAGGGAGTCGGCGGTCAGCAGCACCGGCGCGGTCCACGGGGTGTCCTCGTAGTAGCCGGGCGGGAAGGCGAAGGCCTCGCGCTCCAGGAACTCCCGGCGGTACGCCTTGTTCCACACCACCATCAGCACGCCCAGCAGCGCGGGCCGGTCCTCGATCCGGAAGGTCGCCGGGCCGTCCTCGTGGAGGCGGTGCGCCAGCTGGTTGCGGATGATCTCGCCGGTCCAGTAGGTGCGCGCGTAGTCGTACACGAGGACGTCGGGCCCGCCGGTGGCCTTGAGGCGGTCGTCGATGGCCATCAGGGCGCCGGGCGCGAGCACGTCGTCGCTGTCGAGGAAGAGGACGTAGTCGCCGGTGGCCCGGGCCAGCCCGGCGTTGCGGGCCGGGCCCAGGCCGACGTTGTGCGGCAGGTGCACGGCCGTCACGCGCGGGTCGCGGGCCGCGTACTCGTCGATGATCGAACCGCAGGCGTCCGGTGAGCAGTCGTCGACGGCGATCAGTTCGAGATCCGGATACGACTGGTTCAGAACGGAATCCAGACCGTCCTGGAGGTACGCCTGGACCTTGTACGCGGGCACGATGACGCTGAACCGGGGCACGTGACATCCAGGGGTCGGGGCGCGGGCATATTGCCCAGCAACCCCTGCCGCGGTGATCGGGTTACGCAGGATGCGGCATCCGGGTTAACGATCAGACCGACGTCTGCGAGCAGGTCATTTCACGGCTCCGGCCATCACCCCCGTGACGAACTGCCGCTGGAAGGAGAAGAAGACGATCAGCGGCACGGCCATCGACAGGAACGCGCCGGGGGCGAGCACGTCGATGTTGTTGCCGAACTGCCGGACCTGCTGCTGGAGCGCGACCGTCACCGGCGGGTTCGCCGAGTCCGCGAAGACGAGCGCGACGAGCATGTCGTTCCACACCCACAGGAACTGGAAGATGCCGAGCGAGGCCAGCGCGGGGCCGCCCAGCGGCAGCACCACCCGGGCGAACAGGCGCAGTTCGCCCGCGCCGTCGAGCCGGGCGGCCTCCAGCAGCTCGCGCGGGATCCCCGCGAAGAAGTTCCGCAGCAGGAACACCGCGAACGGCAGCCCGAACGCGGTGTGGAACAGCACCACCCCGGCCGTCGTCTCGAACAGGCCGAGCGTGCCGAAGAGTTCGGACACCGGGATCAGCGCCACCTGCACCGGCACCACCAACAGGGCGACCACCACCAGGAACAGCGCGTCCCGGCCCGGGAACTCCAGCCAGGCGAAGGCGTATCCGGCGAACGCGCCCAGCACCAGCACGAGCAGGGTGGCCGGCACCGTGATCAGGACGGTGGAGAGCAGCGATCCGGTGATGGTGTCGTTCGACAGCAGCGCCGCGTAGTGCTCCGTGGTCAGCCGGGAGGGCGCGGACAGCACCTGCCACCAGCCGCCGGACGCCAGGTCCGCCGAGGACAGGAACGAGGACAGCAGCAGGCCCACCGTCGGCAGCAGCCAGAACAGCGCGGCCGCCACCAGGAACACCCGCAGGGCGCCGCCCGCGGCCCGGGCCGCCAGCCGCCCGGTGCGCGACTCCGTGCGGGGAGCCGTGCCGGGCCCCGTACGCGACCCCCTGCGCGACTCCGTTCGGGAAGCCGTGGGCGAACCGCTCATCGGGAGGCCTCCTTCCGCATCCGCCGGATGTTGATCAGCATCACCGGCACCACCAGCACCAGCAGCACGACCGCGATCGCCGAGCCCACGCCCTGGTCGGCGTCCGTGCCGAACGAGGTCCGGTACAGCTGGAGCGCCAGCACGTTCGCGTCGTCCTGCACCGAACCGGGCGCGATCACGAAGACCAGGTCGAAGATCTTCATGACGTTGATGACCAGCGTGACCAGCACCACCGCGAGCACCGGCGCCAGCAGCGGCACCGTGATCCGGCGGAACACCTGCCACTCGTTCGCCCCGTCCACCCGCGCCGCCTCCAGCAGCTCCCGGGGCACGGCCGCCAGCCCCGCCCCGATCAGCACCATCGCGAACCCCGCCCACATCCACACATACGCGCCGATCACCGCCGGGGTGACCAGCGTCGGGCCCAGCCAGGCCACGCCCGCGTACGGCTCCGCGAAGTTGGAGGCGGGCAGCCGCAGCAGCGCGCCGTCCGCCTTCGCCGACAGGGTGAAGGTGCCGTCCGGGCGGGCCCGCGCGGTGTCCACCACCCGGCCGTCGCGCACGGCCTCCACCCGCATGCCCGCGTACCCCGGTTCGCGCGCGTCCAGGGCGCCCGGCCGGCCCCCGCCGCCGCGGGCGAAGTCCTGCCAGGCCGTGCCCGTCACCCGGCCGGGGTCCGCGGCCGCCGGGCGGGCCGGCCGGGTGCCCTCCGGCAGCACGTCCGGGGCCACCCCGACCAGCGGCAGCAGCGCCGGCACCCCGGCCCGTACCGGATCCGCCGTGATGTAGCCGCCGCCCGGCTCCGCGCGCAGCGGCGAGTCGCGGCCCGGCCGGGCCTTGGGGAAGGCCGAGGCCGGGGCGAACGTGTCGTGGACGCCCACCAGGACGGCGTTGGCGACGCCCCGGTCCGGGTCCTGCTCGTAGACCAGGCGGAAGACGATCCCGGCGGCCAGCATCGAGATCGCCATCGGCATGAACACCACCAGCTTGAACGCGGTGCCCCAGCGCACCCGTTCCGTCAGCACCGCGAAGACCAGGCCCAGCGCGGTCGCGACCGACGGAGCCAGCACCGCCCACAGCGCGGTGTTGCGCAGCGCGGTGCGGATGGCCTCGTCGTGCCACAGCTCCGCGTAGTTGGCCAGCCCCGCGAAGGAGTCGCCGGAACGGTCGTAGAGGCTCCGGTACACCGAATAGCCGATGGGGTGCACGACCAGCGCGCCCAGCAGCACCAGCGAGGGCAGCAGGAAGGCCGCCGCGACGGCCCTCCGGCGCCGACGCTCCCGGCCGGCGGGGGTCGCCGGCGTCACCGTGGGCATCGGCAGCGCCCTCGGCACCGGCTCACTGCCCGCCCGTGGCGGGCCCGGATCCCCAGGCCTTGGCCGCGTCGGCCTCCAGCCGCCGCTGGGTGCCCGCGATGTCCTTCGGGTTCCGCAGGAAGTCCTGGAGCGCCTTCCACTCGCCCGCGCCCGGGGTGCCGCCGAACGCGGCCGGCGCCTGGTCCGACATGTCGAAGCGGAAGTCGTCGCCCGCCGCGATCAGGGCCTGCGCGATGCGGCGCTGGATGTCGTTGGGATAGGCCGCCGGATCGACCTTCTTGTTCGGCGAGAGGAAACCGCCCTGCCGGGCCCAGACCGTCGCCGCGTCCGGGGACGCCAGGAAGGTCAGCAGGGCCTGCGCGCCCTTGGACGGCTTCAGCGCCACGGCCACGTCACCGCCCGACACCACCGGGGCCTTCGCCCCGACCGCAGGGAACGGGAACACCTTGGCGTCCTTGCCGATCTCCGCTCCGGCCTGCGCGATGTTGACGGCGACGAAGTCCCCCTCGAAGACCATCGCGGCCGCCGGCCGGTCGCCGCCCGTGAAGGTCTGCGTCACCGACTTCGGGAACTCCGTCGCCAGCGCACCGCTCTGACCGCCCGCCAGGAAGTCCTTGCGGCCGAACAGTTCGCCGAGCGCGGTGAGGGCCGCCGCCACGCTCGGATCGGTCCACTTGATCTCGTGCCGGGCCAGCCGGTCGTACTTCTCCGGGCCGGCCTGCGAGAGGTAGACGTTCTCGAACCAGTCCGTCAGCGTCCAGCCGTCCGCGCCGCCCACCGAGACCGGGGCGGTGCCGGAGGCCGAGATCGTGTCGGCCGTCGCGAGGAACTCCTTCCACGTCCCCGGGACCTCGGCTCCCGCGTCCTCGAACGCCTTCGCGTTGTACCAGACCAGCGACTTGTTGGCGGCCTTGAAGTACACGCCGTACGGGGTCCCGTCGACCGAGCCGAGCCGCTTCCAGCCCTCCGCGTACCCGGCGTCGAGCTGCGCCCGCGCCTCCGGTCCCAGCGGCTGCGCCCACTTCTTCTTCACGGCCTGTACGAGCGCCCCGGCCTGCGGCAGCAGGGCCACGTCCGGCGGCTGACCGCCCGCGATCTTCGTACCGAGGAAGTTGACGATCGGGTCCTGGGCGGGCACGAAGGAGACCGTGGCGCCGGTGCGCTTCTCGAACTCCTTCAGGACCTTCGTGAAGTTCTCCTGCTCGGGCCCGGTCCACACGGCCGCGACCGAAATCTTCTCCCCGGCGAGCCGGGGTAACACCACCGTGGCGCCGGCCGTGGCGCCGGTGCTCCCGGTGGGCTCGCCGCCGCCGTCGTCCCCGCCGTCGCCGCACGCGGTGAGCGCCAGCGCGCCGGCCATGCCCAGCGCCGTCCACGTCCCTGCCCTGCTCGTACGCATACCTGCCCCCGTATCCCTGTGGCCGAGTCCGGTCCCTCAGGGATACGCCGCACTCACGAGCCCCGCAATACCGCCTACCGGGGCGTGAGCCGGCGCCCGGGGTGCCGCGGGGCCGGCCGGGCGGGCCTCAGGGGGTGGGAGGGAACAGCACCGGCACGGCCGCGACCAGGTGCGATGCCCGGTCCAGCGCGCTGGCGAGCAGCGCCAGATCGGTCGGCCCGTTCCCCAGCTCGCGCACCGGGCGGCGAGCCGGCGGATCTCCCATCCGCTCCCACTCGATCGGCACCACCGTGGGCCGGAGCGTCGCCGTGCGCGGAATCCGGCCGGTCACCCGGCCGCCCTGGAACGGCAGGCTCCGGCCGTCCGCGTGCCGCAGCAGGCCGCGGCCCGCCACCGGCTGGTCCGGGGACGCCGCGCCCGACGGCGGCGCGGCGAGCTCCACCCGCAGCGTCGCGAGCCGCGCCAGCTCGGTGTCCGCGGTCCGGTCCGGGCGGGCCGTCGTGGCCACCAGGTGCACGCCCAGCAGGCCGCCGTCCCGGGCCACCGCCTCCAGCGCCCGGACCACCGAACCGGCCGACGGGCGGCCCGTACTGCCCAGCCCCGGCGCCACCAGCGCGTCGAAGTCGTCGACCAGCACCACCAGCCGCGGCAGCGGGGTCGGGCCGGCCGGATCGGAGCGGACCGTCCCGGCCCGCAGCCGCAGGGTGCCGGTGCGCTGCGGGTCGAGATCGCCGCGCAGCTCCGCCGGACTGGGCGGCCGCGGTGCGATCATCCGCCCGGCCACCTCGCGCTGCGCGTGCCACTGCGCGAACGGCACCCCGTCCAGCAGCTCCGCGCGCCGCTTCAGCTCCGCGCCCAGCGCCTGCGCGAACTCCCGCATCCGCAGCGGATCGGACGCCACCAGGTGCGCCGAGACGTGCGGCAGCTCCGTGCAGGGCAGCAGCCCCTCGCCGCGCTCGCCGCCCGCCCCGTCCAGCAGGACCAGGCCCAGCCGGTCCGGCCGGGCCGCCGCGGACAGCGAGGCCGCGACCGAGCGCAGCAGCTCGGTCCGGCCGCTGCCGGCCGGCCCCTCGATCAGCAGGTGCGGGCCGTCGGCGACGAGTTCGGCGCCGACCGGGCCGCCGCGGCCGGTGCCGAGGACCACCTCGGCCAGCCCGCCCACGCTCTGCCCCTGGTCGGTCGCGGCCGCCCAGCGGGCCATCAGCGAGGCCGGGGTGGCCCGGGCCAGGCCCAGCTCGTCGAGGAGCCGGGCCGTGCCCGGCAGTGCGGCGGCGGCCGGCCGCCGCGGACCCGGCTCGGCGCCCTCCGCGCGCAGCGGCGCCAGGGCGCGGGCGAACCGCTCGGCCCAGGCGGCCGACACCGCGTCGGCGGTGATGGTCTCGCCGTGCCCGGCCGGCCGGCCGCCGGCCACCGGCAGCACCCGCAGGGCGGTGGCCACATCGCCGCTGAGCACGGCGGCCGTACCGCACTCGCGGAAGGCGGGCGAGCCGGCGCAGGCCGCCTCGTACGTCTCCGAGACCGGCGAGGCGGGGGAGGCGGCGGGGGCCTCCGCGAGGCAGATCAGATGGATGCCGGCGGCCGGTCCGTGCCCGGCCAGCCGGGCCACCGTGTCGCGCAGCGGGCCCGGGCCGGGGTCGCCGTCGAGGACGACCACCGTGTGCGGGCCGCGGTAGTCCGCGCGGGCCCGGGCGACCGCGGTCCGGTCGGCCGAGGCCCAGCCGGGGCCCAGCGGGCCGTCGTCGAGCCGCCGGGTCAGCTCGGCGGTCCGGGCGGCCGCCTGGTCCTTGTCGTACGCGAGCAGCAGCCGGCAGTCCTGGCCGTGCGCCGGGCGCACCTGGGGGAGCCAGCCCAGCCAGCCCCAGTCGGCCCGCCGCTCGGCGACCGGGCGCACCCGGTCGGTGCTGATGAGGACGAGCTCCAGATCCTGCGGGCCGTGCAGCGCGGCCAGCTGGGCGATCACCGAGCGGGCCAGGCCCAGCAGCCGCTCCCGCGGCCCGGCCAGCCCCAGGGAGCCGGTCTCCCGGAGCGGGACCGCGCAGCCGTTGCCGAGACGGACCAGCAGGGCCTCGGGGTGGCCGGGGCCGCGCTCCCACAGCAGCGGGCCGGGGCCGAGTGCGGCCAGCAGCAGGGCCGCCGGGTCGGGCCGGCCGTCCGGCACGGCCGCCCGCCGCTCGGGGGCCGGCTCGGGGTACTCCGCCTCGCCGCCGGGCAGCTCGTCGCGCCCGAAGGCGCGCCGCGCCCAGGCCACCGGACCGCGCCGCCGCGGTCCGCCGGAGGTCTCGTACGCCTCGGGGCCGGCGGCGGGGGACGCGGGGGCCGGGGCGGGCGGCTCCCCCGCGGGACGTACGGGGTGTACGGGCCGTGCCGGGTGCTGCGGACCGGCCGCGACCGGGGGCCGCTCGGCCGGTCCCGGCGGGGCCACCCGCAGGTGGCCCTCCAGGTCGGGGGCGACGGCCCGGGTGGCGGCGGGGGCGGCGGACACCAGGCGCAGCGTGGACTCGCCCACCGACAGCAGGGCGCCCGGGGCGAGCGGCACCGGGCGCGTGCCGACGGGCTGTCCGTCGAGGGCGGTGCCGTTGGTGGAGCCGAGGTCGGCGACCGCCACCCGGCCGTCCTCGCCGACGGTCACCGCGCAGTGCAGCCGGGACACGTCCGGGTCGTCCAGCGGCACGTCGGCCTCGGCGGAGCGCCCGATCCGGATCTGTCCGCCGTGCAGCAGGTGAACGCCGCCGGCGTCCGGGCCCGCGACCACGTGCAGCTGGGCGGCCGAGCCGACCGCGGGGGACTCCTCGGCCACGGGGGTGTGCAGGGCGAGGACGGCGCCGTCGACGAGGGGTGGTTCGCCCAGGGTGTGGCGCTGCGGGTCGAGGCGCTCGGGGCCCGCGTACAGCACGACGGTGCCGCCCGTGTCGGGTCCGGCGACGGTCGAGGCGAGCCCGGAGGCCACCGCGGCCAGCGGAGTGCCGGCCGGCGCCGTGACCAGCACATCGCAGCGCGCGCTCGCGCTCAGGTGGCCGCTGCGCGGCCCGAGGACGGTCAGCCGGATCTGCATCGCCGTCAGCGGTCCCTTCTGCGCGGTGCGCCCGGCAGGGGAACGGCGGCAGCGTGCTGCCCGGTCCGCCCCCCACCCGGCACGGACGCGTCGCCCGGTCAGGTCTGCCGGACCGTGGGGCTCCCGACCCCTCGGTTCCGTGCTGAGTGCATCCTCGCACCTGTCGCCGACAACACGCCCGGGCGCCACCCGAAAGTGATCTTGAATGATCGTCGGGCCGTGCGAATCAGGACGTCACGGGCGCGGCCCGGCCGGCACCCGCCTCACCCTTCGTACGTACGTACGGCAACCTTCCGTCCCGGACCCGCGTCTTCCGATGGACCAACCCCTAGAGTGGTCGGACACGAAAATTGACACCAGGGAGCGCATGACGTGCGGCCGGTAGGCAGCAAGTACCTGCTCGAAGAGCAGCTCGGGCGCGGCGCCACGGGCACCGTCTGGCGTGCGCGCCAGCGTGAGGCCGCCGGCGCCGAGGCGGCCGTGGCCGGACAGCCCGGCGAGACCGTCGCCATCAAGGTGCTCAAGGAAGAGCTCGCGAACGACGCGGACATCGTGATGCGCTTCCTGCGGGAGCGCTCGGTGCTGCTGCGCCTGACGCACCCCAACATCGTGCGCACCCGCGACCTGGTGGTCGAGGGCGACCTCCTCGCCCTGGTCATGGACCTCATCGACGGTCCCGACCTCCACAAGTACATCCGGCAGAACGGCCCCTTCACGCCCGTCGCCGCGAGCCTGCTGACCGCGCAGATCGCGGACGCGCTGGCCGCCAGCCACGCCGACGGGGTCGTGCACCGCGACCTCAAGCCCGCGAACGTGCTGCTCGACGAGAGCGACGGGCAGATGCGCCCGATGCTCACCGACTTCGGCATCGCCCGGCTCGCCGACTCCCCGGGCCTGACCCGCACCCACGAGTTCGTCGGAACCCCCGCGTACGTGGCGCCCGAGTCCGCCGAGGGCCGCCCGCAGACCTCCGCCGTCGACATCTACGGCGCCGGCATCCTGCTGTACGAGCTGGTCACCGGGCGCCCGCCGTTCGCCGGCGGCACCGCGCTGGAGGTGCTGCACCGGCACCTCAGCGAGGACCCGCAGCGCCCCTCCACCACGCCCGAGCCGCTGTGGACCGTCATAGAGCGCTGCCTGCGCAAGGAGCCCGGCGAGCGGCCCAGCGCCGTCAGCCTCGCCCGCGCGCTGCGGGTGGTCGCCGCCGGCATCGGGGTGCACTCCTCCGCCGCCGAGGTCGAGGCCGCCCTCGGGGTCGGCGCCCTGCTCGCGCCCGACCCGTCGCCCGCCCCGGTCCCGGAGACACCGGGCGCCGCCGACCCGACGCAGGTCCTCTCCTCGGGCGTCGGCGCAGGCGGGCCGATGGGCGCGTACGACCCGAACGCCATGACCAGCGTGATGCCGCCGGTGGGCGGCGACGACGCCACCTCCGTGCTGCCGCACGCCGCGAACGCGGGACCCGGCGCGGCCGATCCGACCGCCGTGATGCCGCCCGTGCAGCATCCCGACGCGCCGCACCCGTGGCAGTCCCAGCTCCAGGGCGTCCGGGACCGCAACGAGCAGACGCAGGTCCAGTACCTGGACCCCAGCGAGGACCCGCTGCGCCGCCGCCCGCAGCGCCGGCCCCAGCAGCCGCAGCAGCAGCCCCCGCAGCCGCAGTACCGGCAGCAGCCCCAGCAGCCGCCGCGCCCGCCGCAGCAGCAGCCGTACCAGCAGGGCCCGGCGCCGCAGCAGAGCGGGTACCCGTACCCGCCTCCGCAGCAGCAGTACCAGCAGCCGCAGCACCAGCCGCAGTACCAGCAGCCGCAGCCGCCGCCCCAGCAGTACCAGCAGCCCCCGCAGATGCAGCGGCCCCAGCAGCACCAGCCGCAGCCTTACTCGGCGCCTCCGCAGCACCAGCAGCCCCAGCGGCCGCAGCCGCCCGCCCCGCGGGCGCCCCGCGAGCCGCGCCCCCGCAGCGCCAACCCGATGCGGATCCCGGGTCTGGGCTGCCTCAAGGGCTGCCTGTTCCTGGTGCTGCTGTTCTTCGTGGGCGGCTGGCTGGTCTGGGAGCTGACCCCGCTCCAGGAATGGATCGGCACCGGCAAGAGCTGGTGGGACCAGATCGGCGCGTGGACCTCCGGCGTCGGCGACCTGATCGGCAAGATCAAGACCTAGTGCTGTGACCGGCACCAGGAGGCGCCGCGCGGGCCCGTCACGGACCCGCGCGGCACCGACTTCGTGGATTTGTCGACTTCTGAGGGGTGATTTCCCCCGCAGAAGTGAAGGTCGCCGCGAACTGACCCCCCGAATGGCGTGCAACCACCTCCCGGCCGCGTAGCTTTGGTGCGTACGCCAGCGGTTGAGGGAGCAGTCGTGGCACGGAAGATCGGCAGCCGGTACACCGCTCACCAGATCCTTGGACGCGGCAGCGCCGGCACGGTATGGCTGGGCGACGGACCCGACGGGCCCGTCGCGATCAAACTGCTGCGCGAAGACCTCGCGTCCGACCAGGAGCTCGTGGGGCGGTTCGTCCAGGAGCGCAGCGCGCTGCTCGGACTCGACCACCCGCAGGTGGTCGGGGTCCGCGACCTCGTCGTGGACGGAAACGACCTCGCGCTCGTCATGGACCTCGTCCGCGGCACCGACCTGCGCACCCGACTCGACCGCGAACGCCGCCTCGCCCCCGAGGCCGCCGTGGCGATCGTCGCCGACATCGCCGACGGCCTCGCCGTCGCGCACGCGGCCGGCGTCGTGCACCGCGACGTCAAGCCGGAGAACGTCCTGCTGGACATGCAGGGGCCGATCGGCCCCGGCGGCGCGCACCCCGCGCTCCTCACCGACTTCGGCGTCGCCAAGCTGATCGACTCGCCGCGCCGGACCGGACCGCCGGCCACCGGCACCCGCACCCGCATCATCGGCACCCCCGACTACCTCGCCCCCGAGATCGTCGAGGGCCTGCCGCCCCGCGCCGCCGTCGACATCTACGCCCTCGCCACCGTGCTGTACGAGCTGCTCGCCGGGTTCACGCCCTTCGGCGGCGGCCACCCGGGCGCCGTGCTGCGCCGCCACGTCACCGAGACGGTCGTCCCGCTGCCCGGCATCCCCGACGAGCTGTGGCAGCTGATCGTGCAGTGCCTGGCCAAGGCCCCGGCCTCCCGGCTGCGCGCCTCGGAGCTCTCCGTACGGCTGCGCGAGCTGCTGCCGCTGCTGGCCGGGATGCCGCCGCTCGACGTGGACGAGCCCGACGACCTGGAGACGGCCGAGTCCGCCGACCCGGCGCAGGACGCGGGCGAGGCGGCCGCCTCGGACACGCCGGCCCGGCGCCGGGGGGCGGTCCCGCTGGTGCCGGGGGGTTCGCTGGACTCCAGCCGTGACACGCACACGTCGATGCGGGTGCCGGGGCCGGACGAGCTGGCGGGCGGCGCGCTCGGTACGGCGCGGGTGCCGCGTCCCACCGGGGCGCCGCGGCCCGGGTCCGCCCGGCACCGGGCGGAGGCCGTCCGCAAGCGGCGCCTCGTCCTGGGGGCGGCGGCCGTTGCCCTCGCGGGCGTCCTCGGCCTCGGTGCCTGGCTGGCGACCTCCCCCGACGAACCGCCCGCCCAGGACAACAGGCAGTCCGTCCCGATCACCCCTTGACCCCCGTCGGGGTAGGCCCCCCCCCAGCCTCGCCGACGTTTTGAGGCGGACCTCGGCCCGAGCGGCCCCGTCCGGCAGGCTGACCGTGGCGCCCTTCAGCCTCGCCGATGCCCCAGGGCAACCCCTGCCTCGGCGGCGACCTCCAGCCTCCGGCTGACCTGAGGCGCGACCTCCAGCCCCTCCGGCGTTCGAGGCGCGGGTCCGGGCAGGGCCCGGCAGCCCCGCGTACCCTTCAGCCCCTCCGGCGTTCGAGGCGCGGGTCCGGGCGGAGCCCGGTGCCCGGCGTCGGCCGGGTTGGTCTTGGGGCTCCGCCCCAAACCCCGCGCCTCAAACGCCGGCGAGGCTGGGTTTGCCGCACGCAACGCCGGCAAGCCCGGGAGTTGCACCCCCAAGGCGCCGCCGAGGCTGAGTTTCCGCGCCCCAGCACCGGCGAGGCCGGGGGTGCGCCCCAGGGCACCGGCGAGGCCGGGAGTGCGCCCAGGGCACCGGCGAGGCCGAGGGTCGCGCCCCGGCGGGCCGGACCGGCGGGTCAGGGGTGGGGGACGAGCTCCGGGTGGTGGCGGCGGGCCACGCCGGGGTGGGCTCGGACCCAGCCCTTCAGCTCGTTGCGCCCGTACTCCGCGTGCAGCGGATTGGACGCGTCGTGCGCCACACCCGGCGCATCCGCAAGGTAGTCACCCGGCACCGTATCGATCACCGCATCGAGCCGCGGGTTGTAGAAGAACGGCACAGAGAAACGTTCCGTCGCACCGGGCGGGCTCACCACCCGGTGGTCGGTGGCCACCAGGTACCCCTCGGTCGCGATCTCCAGCAGCTCGCCCAGGTTCACCACGAACGCGCCCGGCAGCGGCGGCACGTCCAGGAAGCCTCCGTCCCGCACCACCTGGAGCCCGCCCACCTCGTCCTGGAGCAGCAGCGTCAGGAAGCCGTAGTCCTTGTGCGCGCCCACCCCCTGGTCCGCCCCCGAGGGCGCCGACCCCGGGTACCGGATCAGCTTGGTGTGCAGGTGCGGCCGGTCCGCGAAGGCCGCGTCGAAGAAGTCCTCCGGGGCCCCGATCGAGCCGAGCAGCTCGCGCAGCAGCCGGTGCGCCACCGCCGCCAGCCGTGCCTGCCACTCCAGCACCACCGGCCGCAGCTCGGGCAGGGCCGCCGGCCACTGGTTGGGGCCCTCCAGCCACAGGTACGCGGGGTCGTGCGGCCCCACCGCCGGAGCCGGCCGCTCCGCGCCCACGTCCAGCTGGTCCCGCCAGTCCGAAGCGCCGCCGGTCAGCTCGTGGCCGATCCGGGTGTACCCACGGAAGTGCGGCGAGTTCAGATTGCTGACAGCGAGCCGGTCGGCTTCCGGCAGGGCGAAGAACTGCCTGGTCAGGTCCAGGATCCGGGCGGACTCGGCGGCGGTGACGCCATGGCCGGTCAGGTGCAGGAATCCGGAGTCCCGGGCGGCGGCGTGCAGTTCCTTGCGGAAGGCCTCGCGCTGGGCCGGGTCGTCGGCCCGGGACAGGTCGAGCACGGGAAGAGGGGTCTCGGGAGAGAGGTGCGCGGACGGCATGACGGCTCCGTTTCGGATGTCACGGGGCCCTGATCCCCAGGTGTGGTGGGGCAGCGGTCGGAAGGGGCCCCTCGGCGGGGGATGGTGCCGAGGGCCGTGCGTACCGCGGACAGGACCGGGTGGAAGCAGGCGGGATGAAGCGCTTGGTTCTAGTCCGGCGGCAGACAGCTCGTGGTGGTGGCGCGCATGTAGTCCACATGGCGGCGCCTCACGAGTACAAGAGTCATAGCCCGAGGGTACGCCCCAGCGGCCGCCCGCCTGAAGGCGCCGATCCGGCCGCTCCGGGCGGTGATCAGGCCTGGACGGTCGGGCGGCCCGGGGGACCGGCTACGCTGGGGGCGTGGCAGTCGTCGATGTTTCCGAAGAGCTGAAGTCCCTCTCCTCGACCATGGGGTCGATCGAGGCCGTCCTGGACCTCGACAAGCTGAGGGCAGACATTGCCGTGCTCGAGGAGCAGGCCGCGGCGCCGTCCCTGTGGGACGACCCGGAGGCTGCCCAGAAGATCACGAGCAAGCTTTCGCACCTCCAGGCGGAGGTCCGCAAGACCGAGACCCTGCGCGGCCGCATCGACGACCTCGCGGTCCTCTTCGAGCTCGCCCAGGAGATGGACGACGCGGACACGCTGGCCGAGGCGGAGGCCGAGCTGGTCTCCGTCCGCAAGGCGCTGGACGAGATGGAGGTCCGCACCCTGCTCTCCGGCGAGTACGCCGAGCGCGAGGCGCTGGTCAACATCCGCGCCGAGGCCGGCGGCGTCGACGCCTCCGACTTCGCCGAGCGCCTCCAGCGCATGTACCTGCGCTGGGCCGAGCGGCACGGCTACCCCACCGAGGTGTACGAGACCTCGTACGCGGAAGAGGCCGGCATCAAGTCGACCACCTTCGTCGTCAAGGCTCCGTACGCCTACGGAACCCTCTCCGTCGAGCAGGGCACCCACCGCCTCGTGCGGATCTCGCCCTTCGACAACCAGGGCCGCCGCCAGACCTCCTTCGCGGGCGTCGAGGTGCTCCCGGTCGTCGAGACCAGCGACCACGTCGAGATCGACGAGGGCGAGCTGCGCATCGACGTGTACCGCGCTTCCGGCCCCGGCGGCCAGGGCGTCAACACCACCGACTCGGCCGTGCGCATCACGCACCTGCCGACCGGCATCGTCGTCTCCTGCCAGAACGAGCGCTCGCAGATCCAGAACAAGGCCAGCGCCATGAACGTCCTCCAGGCCAAGCTGCTGGAGCGGCGCCGCCAGGAGGAGCAGGCCAGGATGGACGCCCTCAAGGACGGCGGCAGCTCCTGGGGCAACCAGATGCGCTCCTACGTCCTGCACCCGTACCAGATGGTCAAGGACCTGCGCACCGAGTTCGAGGTCGGCAACCCGCAGGCCGTGCTCGACGGCGAGATCGACGGCTTCCTGGAGGCCGGCATCCGCTGGCGCAAGCAGCAGGAGACCGCGAGCTGACGCTCCGCGTGACGAAAAAGGGCCCCGGGGCGCGATCCGCGCCCCGGGGCCCTTCGTCTTGCCGTTCCGTGCTTCATACGATCGGTTGAGTGCCGAGGGCTACGCGGTCTGCTGTGCCACCAGGGCCAGCGCGGCCACCAGGACCACCAGGAGCGCAACGAGCGCCATCGGGTTCAGACCGGCGAAGGGGCTCTCCTGCTGGAGGCGCTGCCGGTTCGCCCGGCAGACCGGGCAACGACCCTGGGCGACAGGTGCCGCGCAGTTCGCGCACACGAGCCGGTCATATGTCATGCGCTCTCCTCCTCTCGTCCCCTGGAACAACGGCGGGGGGAACGAGTCCGTTCCCCCTACCACTGTGCCAGCTTCGGGGACATTCGGCGCGGCCCGACGGAGGATCCGTCCGAGAACGCGGACATACCGGTCAAGTATGGACGCCGGCTGCCCTCCTCGCGCGCTGTCGCGTATGGTCACGCACACCTACTCCCGGCGACCGTGGTGCACCCGTGATCCGATTCGACAACGTCTCCAAGTCCTACCCGAAGCAGAACCGCCCCGCCCTCAGGGACGTCTCCCTGGAGATCACCAAGGGCGAGTTCGTCTTCCTGGTCGGCTCCTCCGGCTCCGGCAAGTCCACCTTCCTGCGGCTGCTCCTGCGCGAGGAGCGGGCGAGCCACGGCCAGGTGCACGTCCTGGGCAAGGACCTCGCCCGGCTGTCCAACTGGAAGGTCCCGCAGATGCGGCGCCAGCTGGGCACCGTCTTCCAGGACTTCCGCCTGCTCCCCAACAAGACCGTCGCGCAGAACGTCGCCTTCGCCCAGGAGGTGATCGGCAGACCGCGCGGCGAGATCCGCAAGGCCGTCCCGCAGGTCCTCGACCTGGTCGGCCTCGGCGGCAAGGAGGAGCGCATGCCCGGCGAGCTCTCCGGCGGTGAGCAGCAACGCGTCGCCATCGCGCGGGCCTTCGTCAACCGGCCCGCCCTGCTGATCGCGGACGAGCCGACCGGCAACCTCGACCCGCAGACCTCCGTCGGCATCATGAAGCTGCTGGACCGGATCAACCGGACCGGCACGACCGTCATCATGGCGACGCACGACCAGCAGATCGTCGACCAGATGCGCAAGCGCGTCATCGAACTCGAACAGGGCCGTCTCGTACGCGACCAGTCGCGCGGCGTCTACGGCTACCAGCACTGAAAGGCCTGAAGAGACGCCATGCGCGCCCAGTTCGTCCTGTCTGAGATCGGCGTCGGTCTCCGCCGAAATCTCACGATGACCTTCGCGGTGGTCATCTCCGTCGCCCTGTCGCTGGCCCTGTTCGGCGGCTCCCTGCTCATGCGCGACCAGGTCAGCCAGATGAAGGGCTACTGGTACGACAAGGTCAACGTCTCGATCTACCTCTGCAACAAGAACGAGGCCGAGACCGGCGGCGGGGCCAGCTGCGCCAAGGGCGCGGTCACCGCCGAGCAGAAGAAGAGCATCGAAGCCGAGCTCCAGAAGATGGACCTCGTCGAGAAGGTCACCTACGAGTCGGCCGACGAGGCGTACAAGCACTACAAGGAGCAGTTCGGCGACACCCCGCTGGCGGCCTCCATCACGCCCGACCAGATGCAGGAGTCCTTCCGCGTCAAGCTCAAGGACCCCGAGAAGTACAAGGTCATCACCACCGCGTTCGCCGGGCGCGACGGGGTGCAGTCCGTGCAGGACCAGCGCAGCGTGCTGGACAACCTCTTCGGGCTGCTCGACGTGCTCAACAAGGCCGCGCTCGGCGTCATGCTGATCATGCTGATCGTCGCGCTGCTGCTGATCGTCAACACCGTACGGGTCTCGGCGTTCAGCCGTCGGCGTGAGACCGGCATCATGCGGCTGGTCGGCGCCTCCAGCTTCTACATCCAGATGCCCTTCATCATGGAGGCGGCCTTCGCGGGCCTGATCGGCGCTTTCGTCGCCTGCGGGATGCTGGTCACCGGCCAGTACTTCGTGATCGACCACGGCGTCGCGCTCAAGGACAAGCTGGAACTGATCAACTTCATCGGCTGGGACTCGGTGGTGACCAAGCTGCCGCTGGTCCTCTCCATCGGCCTGCTGATGCCCGCGCTGGCGGCGTTCGTCGCGTTGCGCAAGTACCTGAAGGTGTGACAAGCGCCCCGCGGGCGGTACGGGCAACCTCCCGTACCGCGCGGGGCGTTGTCCTAGACTCGGCGCCATGCCGGGCAGCCCAGCCTTCTGTCTCCGGCCCCGTGACCTGCGTCGCGGGGCCGTCCTCACGTTCGTCTTCCTCGGGGTACTGGGCACCGCCGCGGCCACCGGCTGCTGGCAGCGCGCCGAACCCGCCGGCTCGGGCCCGGCCGGCGCGGCGGCGCTCGTCGAGCACCGTCCCGCCGGGTCCGCCCCGACCGCCGGCACCGCCGACCGCTCGGCCGTGGCCCGGGCCGCCGCCGAGGCCATGGCCGACGGCAAATCCGCCAAGGAAGCCGCCCAGGACGTCGTCAGCCGCAGCGGGGACCGCTGGGGCGCGGTGTACGCCCCCTCCGAGTACGCCGAGTTCGCGCAGGCCCTCGACGGCAGCTACACCGGGGTCGGGCTGCGCGTGGCGCCGCGCCCCGACGGCCGGATCGCGGTGGCCCAGGTCCGCTCCGGCGGGCCCGCCGACCGGGCCGGCATCAGGGCCGGCGACCGGCTCCGCACCGTGGACGGTCACCGGGTCGCCGCCCTGGACCCCGCCGACGTGGTGGCGCTGCTGCGCGGCGACCCGCAGGGCGCGGGCCCCGGCAGCCCGGTGGTGCTGGTGCTGGAGCGGGCCGGCCGGACCCGCACGGAGACCCTGCTGCGCGAGCGCCTCAGCACCGAGACGGTGACCGTCCGGCGGCTGTCCGGCGGGGTGACCGTGATCAAGGTCGCCGCCTTCACCAAGGGCTCCGGCGAGCGGGTCCGCGACGCGGTGCGGGCGGCCCCGGCCGGCGGCGGGGTCATGCTCGACCTGCGCGGCAACCGGGGCGGCCTGGTCAGCGAGGCCGTCGTGGCCGCGTCGGCCTTCCTGGACGGCGGGCTGGTGGCGACGTACGACGTACGGGGCGCCCAGCGGGCCCTGTACGCGCAGCGCGGCGGGGACACCGGCCGGCCCCTGGTGGCCCTCGTCGACGGCGGCACGATGAGCGCGGCGGAGCTGGTGACCGGCGCGCTGCAGGACCGGGGGCGTGCCGTGACGGTCGGCACCCGCACCTTCGGCAAGGGATCGGTGCAGATGCCGACGGAGCTGCCGGACGGTTCGGTGGCCGAGCTGACGGTCGGGCACTACCGCACGCCGGGCGGCCACAGCGTGGACGGCCGGGGCATCGCGCCGGACCTGGCGGTGGGGGAGCGGGCCGAGGAGCGGGCCCGTACGGTATTGAGTGGCCTCGGGGCGGGGTCGTAGTGCGAAAATGACCGCACTATGGCAAAGGAAACAGGGCGCAAGCTGATCGCGCAGAACAAGAAGGCGCGGCACGACTACACGATCCTCGACACGTACGAGTGCGGGCTGGTGCTGACCGGCACCGAGGTGAAGTCGCTGCGGCAGGGCCGGGCCTCGCTGGTGGACGGGTTCGTGCAGATCGACGACCACGAGGCGTGGCTGCACCAGATCCACGTGCCCGAGTACACGCAGGGGACCTGGACGAACCACAGCGCGCGCCGCAAGCGCAAGCTGCTGATGCACCGGGCCGAGATCGACAAGCTGGCGTCGAAGGCGCAGGAGTCGGGTCACACGATCGTGCCCCTCTCCCTGTACTTCAAGGACGGCCGGGCGAAGGTCGAGATCGCGCTGGCGAAGGGCAAGAAGGAGTACGACAAGCGGCAGACCCTGCGGGAGAAGCAGGACACCCGCGAGACGAACCGCGCGATCGCCGCGGTCCGGCGCAAGCAGGGCGTAGCCTAAAAGGGCTTGGCATCCCGCGGTGCGCTTCGCGTACCATGTGGTCAGCACCACCCCCCGGGGTGGAGCAGTTTGTTAACAAAACATGGGGATGATCGGTTTCGACAGCGGCTGTCGAAACAGGAGAAGCGAGCCGAGGAAGCGGCAATGATCTCGTTAACCACGTGTCGCAACCAATAATCGCCAACACCAAGAGCGATAACTCCCGCTTCGCCCTCGCTGCCTAATTTTAGGTAACGAACAGAAGCCTCTGTGAGGAGCGTCAGCCCGGGGGTGGTCCCGACCCGGATCCTGGCGTCATTTAGGGATCTAAACCTCTAGCCCCGGTCACGGGGGCTGGAGGGAAATCAAACAGTGACTGAGCCCGTCGGAGACTTGTCCGCGTGATCTCCGGGGCTGAGAAACTCATAGCGGACTGCGCTCGGAGAAGTCCTCTTTCTGCACCGTTGGACGCGGGTTCGATTCCCGCCATCTCCACAACACCCCATGTGGGCGAAGGCCCCGCGGCCGTCAGGCTGCGGGGCCTTCGTCATGCCCGGGGGTCCGGAACCGGGCGGGTCGGCAGTAGTGCTACCTGGCCTTGAGGATCTTCACTTCCTTCTCGTTCGCCCGGTACACCAGACGGTGCTCGTCGTCGATGCGGCGGGACCAGTAGCCGGACAGGTCGCCCTTCAGGGGCTCGGGCTTGCCGATGCCACTGAACGCGGTACAGGATCAGTACCGGAAAGTGGTACGGGTTCCGTTCCGGGCGGTGGCCAGGGCGAGGGTCAGGAGGGCGGCGGCGGCCGGGAGGGCGTAGGCCCGGGCCGGGCCCAGGGTTTCCACGGCGGTGCCCGCGGATGCCGCGCCGGCCGCTATGCCGGCCAGGAGGGCCGTCACCGCCAGGGTCATGCCCTCGTTGAGGCGGGCCGGCGGGGTCATGCGCTGGACCAGGGACATGGCCGTCACCATCGTCGGGGCGGTCGCCATGCCCGCCGCGAGCAGGGCGCCGGCCAGCAGCAGGACCGAGCCCGTGGCGGCGGCCGCGTACGGCAGGCACATCAGGAACGTCATCGCCGCCACGCACGGCACCAGCCGGCGGCGCGGGTCGGCCGCCGGGCGCAGGGCCCCGTACAGCAGGCCCGCCAGGCAGGAGCCCAGGGCTTGCAGCGCGAGGACCGGGCCGGAGCCGCCCGCCAGGCCGTGGGCGTCCAGGAACGCGATCGAGGCGACCTCCATCGAGCCGAAGACCGCGCCCATGGCCAGGAACATCGCCAGCAGCCCGCGCATCCCCGGCGCCCGCAGCGGGGCCGGACCGGTGGCCGTGCCGGGCGGGGCCGGCGGCGGCTCGGTGGCGCGCTGGGCGGTGAACAGCAGGACGCCGGTGAGCAGGAGCAGCGCCCCGGTCAGGGTGCCCGCCTCCGGGAACGCGGCCGAGCACAGCAGGGCCGCCAGCACCGGGCCGCACATGAAGCACAGCTCGTCCACGGCCTGCTCGAAGGAGTTCGCGGTGTGCCGGCCCGCCGGGTCGTCCCGCAGCAGGTGCGCCCAGCGGGCCCGGGACATGCCGCCGAGGTTCGGCGTGGTCGCGGTCGCCGCGTACGAGGCGAACAGCGTCCAGTCGGGGGCCCCGGTCCGTACGCACAGCACCAGCGAGAGCGAGCCGAGCACCGCCAGGACGGTCGCCGGGACCGCGATCCGCGCCTGCCCGTACCGGTCGATCAGCCGCGCCGTCCACGGCGCGGCCACGGCCGTCGCGGCGAGACCGGTCGCGGTGACCGCGCCGGCCAGCGCGTACGAGCCGCGCTGGCCCGCGATCATCATGACCGCGCTCACGCCGAACATCCCCATGGGGAGCCGGGCGAGCAGGTTGCCGGCGGTGAAGGCGCGGGCGCCGGGGACCGCGAACAGGCGGCGGTACGGGCCCGGGGCGCGGGACGCGGCGGGGCGCGGGGCGGGAGCGGCGATGACCAGGGTGCTGCCCGAGACGGTGAAGATCGGCATGCCGCAAGCCTCGCCCGGGCCGCCCGGACCGGTCCAACACCTGCCCGGCGGCCATTGACGCGTCCATGTTGTTAATCTCTGCGGGTGAGCGAGTACATCGACCCGCGACTGCTGCGCGGCTTCACCGCCGTCGCCGAGGAACTGCACTTCACCCGGGCGGCCGCCCGGCTGTACGTGGCCCAGCAGGCGCTCAGCCGGGACATCCGGCGCCTCGAACAGGCCCTGGGCACCGAGCTGTTCCACCGCTCCACCCGGCAGGTCGCCCTCACCCCGGACGGCGAGCGGCTGCTGCCCCACGCCCACCGGGTGCTCGCCGCGCACGAAGAACTCGCCGCCGCGTTCAGCGGGCCCGCGGCCCGGCCGCTGCTCGTCGACCTCAACACCGACGGCCCCGGCACCGCCCGGACCGTCCTCGACCGGGCCCGCGAACTCGCCCCCGGCTGCGAGCTGATGGCCCGCTTCGAGAGCGGGCTCACGCACAGCGCGGCCGAGATCGCGGCCGGCCGGCTCGACGTGTCCTTCGGCCGGTTCGCCGGCCTCGACCCGGCGCTGCGGGCCCGCCTGGAGCAGCAGCCCGTACGGTACGAGCCGCTCGCGGTGCTGCTGCCCGACGGCCATCCGCTGGCCGCGGAGCCGGCCGTGCCGCTGGCCGCGCTCGCCGGCGAGAGCGTGTACGCGGGCGCCGGGAACCCGCGCACCGCGGAGTGGACCGACCTGGCGCGGAGGCTGTTCGCGGGGCGCGGGATCACCGTCGCGCCGCCCGCGCCGGTGGCCGTCGGCAAGGAGGAGTTCGGGCGGGTCATGGCCAAGACCCGCACCCCCGTCCTCGCGGCCGTCAGCTTCGCGGACATGCCCGGCTCGGTGAAGCGGCCGCTCGTGGGCCCCGTACCGCTGTCCCCGCTGTCGATGGTGTGGCGCAAGGGCCTCGTCCACCCCGGGCTGGACGCGCTGCGGCGGGCCGCCGCCGAGCTCGCCGCAGGGCACGGGTGGCTGGCGCGGCCCGCCGACAGCTGGCTGCCCGAGCCGGACGCCGCCCTGATGGCCGCCGCGGGACGCACCACCGCGCGCTGAGGACCGACCGCCGGGGGTCGGGGTGTGGGCCTGGGGCCCGGGGCTCACAGCCGGGGAGCGCGCCGGGTGAGAGCAACGTTCCGCAGCGGTCATCGGACGGGCACGGGGGCCGAAACGCGCCATCCCTACGGTCGGTCCCACCGGACACGAGAGCTGTGGAGGCGTGATGACCGCACCGCGCAAGGGGGGCCGCTGGATCGAGCGGTGGGACCCCGAGGACGAGACCTTCTGGGCACAGAGCGGGGAGAAGACCGCCCGCCGCAACCTGCTCTACTCCGTGCTCTCCGAGCACATCGGCTTCTCCATCTGGTCCCTGTGGTCCGTGATGGTCCTCTTCATGGGCCCGCAGTACGGCATCGACCCGGCCGGCAAGTTCTTCCTCATCGCCACCGCGACCTTCGTCGGGGCCTTCGTCCGCGTCCCGTACACCTTCGCCGTCGCCCGCTTCGGCGGCCGGAACTGGACCGTCGTCAGCGCGCTGATGCTGCTCGCGCCGACGACCGCCGCGCTCGTCGTGATGGAACCCGGCACCTCGTACGGCACGTTCCTGCTGGTGGCCGCGCTCACCGGGGTCGGCGGCGGCAACTTCGCCTCCTCCATGACCAACATCAACGCGTTCTTCCCGATGCGCCTCAAGGGCTGGGCGCTCGGCCTCAACGCCGGCGGCGGCAACATCGGCGTACCCGTGGTCCAGCTCGCAGGCCTGCTCGTCATCGGCACCGCGGGCGCCACCCACCCCAGGCTGCTGCTCGCCGCCTACCTCCCGCTGATCGTGATCGCGGCGGCGCTGGCCTGGCTCCGGATGGACAACCTCGCCCCGGTGCGCAACGACACCGGAGCGGTCCGGGAGGCCCTGCGCGAACGCCACACCTGGATCATGGCGTTCCTGTACATCGGCACCTTCGGCTCCTTCATCGGCTACAGCTTCGCCTTCGGGCTGGTCCTCCAGACCCAGTTCGGGCGCACCCCGCTGCAGGCCGCCTCGCTCACCTTCATCGGGCCGCTGCTCGGCTCGCTGATCCGGCCGGTGGGCGGCCGCCTCGCCGACCGGTTCGGCGGCGCGCGGATCACCCTGTGGACGTTCGTGGCGATGGCCGCCGCCACCGGCGTGGTCGTGACGGCCTCCACCCGGGAGTCCCTGCCGGTCTTCCTCGTCGGCTTCATCGCCCTGTTCGTCCTCAGCGGCCTCGGCAACGGCTCGACGTACAAGATGATCCCCGGCATCTTCCACGCGAAGGCCGTGGCCCGCGGGATGACCGGCGAGGCGGCGGCCGCGTACGGGCGGCGGCTGTCCGGCGCCTCCATGGGCCTCATCGGGGCGGTCGGCGCCCTCGGCGGTCTCGGCATCAACCTCGTCTTCCGCGAGGCGTTCCGCAGCTCCGGCTCCGGCACCGCCGCCTTCGTCACCTTCCTCGCCTTCTACGCCGCGTGCTGCGCGGTCACCTGGGCGGTATACCTTCGGCGGCCGGCCGCGGCCCCGGCGGCGGCCGCACACCCGGAGGCGACGGCCAGGCTCGGCTACGCCGAGGTGTAATACGCGCCTGACCTGTTACGACCGTGAAATGTGGCCGAACCGAGCCTGACACGCCCCGTTGGCAGGCTCGGTTCCGGCGCACCGCCCCCATGCACGAGGCAGGTCACGATGGACGACAACGCATCCCCGGGCGCACCTGCGGCCGCATCCCCCGGCACATCCCCCGGCACGGGCCCGCTCTCCGGATTCACGGTCGGGGTCACCGCCGCCCGCCGTGCCGACGAGCTCGCCACCCTGCTGCGGCGGCGCGGGGCGGCGGTCCAGCACGCGCCCGCCCTGCGCATCGTGCCGCTCGCCGACGACAGCGAACTCCTCGACGCGACCAAGGAACTCATCGGCTGCGCCCCGGACGTGGTCGTCGCCACCACCGCCATCGGCTTCCGCGGCTGGATCGAGGCCGCCGACGGCTGGGGCATCGGCGAGGACCTGCTGGCCCGGCTGCACCGCGCCGAACTGCTGGCCCGCGGCCCCAAGGTCAAGGGCGCCATCCGCGCCGCCGGACTGGTCGAATCCTGGTCCCCGGAGTCCGAATCCCTCGCCGAGGTGCTCGACCGGCTGCTCACGGTCGGCGTCGCCGGCCGGCGCATCGCGCTCCAACTGCACGGCGAACCGCTGCCCGGCTTCGTCGAGGCGCTGCGGGCGGGCGGCGCCGACGTGGTCGTCGTACCCGTCTACCGCTGGCTGCCGCCCGAGGACCCCGCCCCGCTCGACCGGCTGCTGGACGCGGTCGTCGCGCGCGGCGTGGACGCGGTCAGCTTCACCTCGGCGCCCGCCGCCGCCTCCCTGCTGTCCCGGGCCGAGGAACGCGGCCTGCTGCCCTCCGTACTGGACGCGCTGCGCGGCGACGTCCTCGCCGCGTGCGTCGGCCCGGTCACCGCGCTGCCGCTCCAGGCGCACGGCGTGGAGACGGTACAGCCCGAACGCTTCCGGCTGGGCCCGCTGGTCTCCCTGCTCTGCGGCGAACTGCCCGGCCGCACCCGGGTGCTGTCCGTGGCCGGCCACCGGCTGGAGATCCGCGGGCACGCCGTCCTGGTCGGCGCCGCCCTGCGGCCCGTACCGCCCGCCGGCATGGCGCTGCTGCGCTCCCTGGCCCGCCGGCCCGGCTGGGTGGTGCCGCGCGCCGAACTCCTGCGCGCGCTGCCCGGCGCGGGCCGCGACGAGCACGCCGTGGAGACGGCGATGGCCCGCCTGCGGGTCGCCCTCGGCGCACCCAAACTGATCCAGACGGTCGTCAAGCGCGGCTACCGCCTGTCCCTGGACGCCCCCGCCGACACGAAGTACGCGGACGGCTGAGCCCCGCCGCGCCCTCCCCTCCCACCGGGCCGGAACGGAAGCGGTCGGCGGGGTTCCCGGCGCGGCGCGGCGGAGGCACTCTGGAGAAGCGTTACGGCACTCTCCACTTCCGAGGCGGTGACGGGCATGGGCGGCTCGTACGGGCTGTGGTTCGACTCCGGGCGGACGTGCCTGGACCTGCTGGCCACCGGCGGGCCGCCGGAACGGCTGCGCGGGCCCGGCGAGTTGCGCTGCTGGCTGCTCGGCGCCGGCCTGGTGCCCGCCGGCACCTCCCTGCACCCGGTCGACGGCGACTGGCTGCCCCGGTTCCGGGCCCTGCGCGCCGACCTGGCCGCCCTGGTGCGCGCCGAACTCGCCGACACCGTCGCCGACGGCCCGCTGGCCCGGGTCAACGCGACGGCCGCCGGCGCACCCCCGGGTCTGTGTGCCGTACGGGGCGAGGACGGCGAGCTGGTGCGCGCGCTGCGCGGCGGGCCCGACTGCGGGGCGCTGCTGGCCGCCGTGGCCCGCGACGCCGTGGAGCTCCTGACCGACCCCGGTGACCGGTCCCTGCTGCGGGCCTGCGAAGGTGACGGCTGCACCCGCGTCTACCTCGACACTTCCCGCGGCCGCCGTCGGCGCTGGTGCTCCAGCGAGCTGTGCGGCAACCGCGAGCGCGTCGCCCGTCACCGGCGCCGCGCCGTGGCGGCCCGCAGCGCGTAGGACTCCCGTAACGCACGTGCAGATACGGTCCGCCTTCGCGTACGGTTGACGGTCGCCCACGCACGTCAGAAGGGGGCCCCGGTGGCCGCGCAGGATGCCGTCGATCTCACGGTCGGTACCACGGCAGATTCCGTCCGCGATCGTGAGATCGCGGTCGAGCAGACGCATCTCGACCAGGTGTACCGGCGTCTCGAGGAGAAGATCGACGAAGCCGAGTTTTTGATGAACGACGCCGCCAAGCGCGGGCAGGTCGGCACGCCCGGCGCGCTCGCCGAACGGGACGCCCAGGTGTTCCGCGCCGGCATCCACCTGAACCGGCTCAACAACGAGTTCGAGGACTTCCTCTTCGGCCGTATCGACCTGGTGCTCGGCAAGGACGGTGAGCGCGGCCCCGACGGCGCCTACACCTCCGTGCAGCCCGCCGACGACGCGATCCGCGCCGACCACACGGCCGACATCGCCGAGACCCTGCACATCGGGCGGATCGGCGTCCTCGACTCCGACTACGCGCCGCTGGTCATCGACTGGCGGGCACCGGCCGCCGCGCCGTTCTACCGCTCCACGCCCAAGGAACCCGGCCGGGTGGTCCGCCGCCGCGTGATCCGCTCCAAGGGCCGCAAGGTGCTCGGCGTCGAGGACGACCTCATGCGCCCCGAGGTGACCGCCTTCCTCGACGGCACGGAACTCCCCGTCATCGGCGACGGCGCCCTGATGGCGGCCCTCGGCCGGGCCCGTACGCACACCATGCGCGACATCGTGTCCTCCATCCAGGCCGAACAGGACCTCGTCATCCGGGCGCCCGCCGCCTCAGTCGCCGAGGTCTCCGGCGGCCCGGGCACCGGCAAGACGGCCGTCGCCCTGCACCGCGCCGCCTACCTGCTCTACCAGGACCGCCGCCGCTACTCCGGCGGCATCCTGATCGTCTCGCCCACCCCGCTGCTCGTCGCGTACACAGAGGGCGTGCTGCCCTCCCTCGGCGAGGAGGGCCAGGTCGCCATCCGCGCGCTCGGCTCCCTGGTCGACGGCGCGGAGGCGACCACGTACGACGACCCGGCCGTGGCCCGGATCAAGGGCTCCTCCCGGATGCTCAAGGTGCTGCGCAAGGCCGTCCAGGGCTCCCTGGAGCTCGGCGGAGCGCAGGGCCGGGCCCCGGAGCTGCTGCGCGTGGTCGCCTTCGGCCGCCGCCAGGAGCTGGACGCCCAGGAACTGAACCGGATCCGGCAGACCGTGCTCGGCGGCACCGCCCCGGTGAACCTGCTGCGCCCGCGCGCCCGCCGGCTGCTGCTGGACGCCCTGTGGGCCAAGTCCGGCGGCGCGGGCCGCCACACCGACCGCGAGCTGGCCGCCGAGCTGCGCTCCGGCTTCGACGAGGACGTCTCCACCGAGGACTCCTTCATCGAGTTCCTGGCCGCCTGGTGGCCCGAGCTGACCCCGCGCGGGGTGCTCGCCACGATGGCCGACGAGCGGCGGCTGGGCCGCTGGACGCGCCGGGTGCTCAACCCGCGCGAGACCCGCCAGCTGGCCCGCTCGCTGCGCCGGGTCGGAGCCGACGGCAAGGGCCCGCTGTCCGTGCACGACGTGGCGCTCCTGGACGAGCTCCAGCTGCTGGTGGGCGCGCCGGCGCGGCCCAAGCGGCGGCGCGAGCTGGACCCGATGGACCAGCTCACCGGCCTGGAGGAGCTGATGCCGCAGCGCGAGGAGACCCAGCGCGAGCGGGCCGAGCGGCTGGCGGCGGAGCGTACCGAGTACGCCCACGTGATCGTCGACGAGGCGCAGGACCTCACCCCGATGCAGTGGCGGATGGTCGGCCGCCGCGGCCGGCACGCCACCTGGACCGTGGTGGGCGACCCGGCGCAGTCCTCGTGGACCACGCCGGAGGAGGCCGCCGAGGCCCGTGACGAGGCCCTGGGCACCCGCCCGCGGCGCCGCTTCACGCTGACCGTCAACTACCGCAACCCCGCCGAGATCGCCGAGCTGGCGGCCAAGGTGCTCGCGCTGGCCATGCCCGGCGCCGAGTCCCCGACCGCGGTCCGCTCCACCGGCCTGCGCCCGCGGTTCACCGCCGCGGGCGAGGACCTGGGCGCGGCGGTGCAGGCCGAGACGGCGCGGCTGCTGGAACAGGTGGACGGCACGGTCGGCGTGGTCGTCGCGATGGACCGCCGCGAGGAGGCCGCCGGCTGGCTGGCCGGCCTCGGGGACCGGGCCGTGGCGCTGGGCAGTCTGGAGGCCAAGGGCCTGGAGTACGACGCCACGGTGGTCGTGTCGCCCGCGGAGATCGCGGACGAGTCCCCGGCCGGCCTGCGGGTGCTGTACGTGGCCCTGACGCGCGCGACGCAGCAGCTCACGGTGGTCTCCGCGCAGCGCGACGCACCGGACGCCGACGGGGTGCCGGAGCTGCTGCGCGACTGAGCCGGCGGCGGGCCCCGACTGAGCCGAAGGGCTGGTCGGGGGTCCGGCAGTCGAGAGAGGTCATCCACTTCCGGCGATCCTTTGTTAGCCTGGGTACGGCACCGGCTCGATCCAAGCCCCCGGGCCCAACCTTCGTCGCCTAGAGCGACCACTTGCCGCGAGGCGAGCATGGCGGGTCGGTGTCATAGCTTCACAAGAGGTCCGTGTCCTCCGGGACGCGGACCTCTTCGTGTTGGAGGCGCGGGGCGCCGTGCCCGGCGCGCCCCGGCCGCCGACCTGACGCATCCCGTGCCCCGGTGTTCCCCGCAACCGGGGAATCTCGTATGGTGGAAGAGTCTTTCCGAAATTTGTAGCTGGTTACCTTGTACCGGCTGGTAGGTGGGACGATCGGACAACGCGTCCTGCCGCGCCTGCCGCGCGCCGGGTGCGCGCGCACAGCTCAATTTCAGGGAAAGCAGAGGAAACCGGCCATGGCAACGGCGCCCAGCGTCTCGTACTCGATGACGGTCCGCCTGGAGGTGCCCGCGAGCGGAACCGCGGTATCCCAGCTCACCACCGCCGTGGAGTCCTCCGGTGGCTCGGTCACCGGCCTCGACGTGACCGCATCCGGTCACGAAAAGCTCCGTATCGACGTCACCATCGCCGCGACCTCCACCGCGCACGCCGACGAGATCGTCGAGCAGCTGCGCGGCATCGAGGGCGTCGTGCTCGGAAAGGTCTCCGACCGTACGTTCCTGATGCACCTCGGCGGCAAGATCGAGATGGCGTCCAAGCACCCCATCCGCAACCGCGACGACCTCTCGATGATCTACACCCCGGGCGTGGCCCGCGTGTGCATGGCGATCGCCGAGAATCCCGAGGACGCCCGCCGCCTGACCATCAAGCGCAATTCCGTCGCAGTCGTGACGGACGGCTCCGCGGTGCTCGGACTGGGCAACATCGGCCCGATGGCGGCGCTGCCCGTCATGGAGGGCAAGGCGGCCCTCTTCAAGCGGTTCGCGGGCATCGACGCGTGGCCCATCTGCCTGGACACCCAGGACAGCGACGAGATCGTGGCCATCGTCAAGGCGATCGCCCCCGGCTTCGCCGGCATCAACCTCGAAGACATCTCCGCGCCGCGCTGCTTCGAGATCGAGGCCCGGCTGCGCGAGGCCCTCGACATCCCCGTCTTCCACGACGACCAGCACGGCACCGCGATCGTCGTCCTCGCCGCCCTCACCAACGCACTTCGCGTGGTGGGCAAGGCAATTGGCGACGTGAAGGTCGTCATGTCCGGCGCCGGCGCGGCCGGCACGGCCATCCTGAAGCTGCTCATCGCGGCGGGCGTCAAGCACGCCGTCAGCGCCGACATCCACGGTGTCGTGCACGCGGGCCGCGCGGACCTCGTGGACGCGGACAGTGAGTCCCCGCTGCGCTGGATCGCCGACAACACCAACCCCGAGGGCTACACCGGCACCCTCAAGGAAGCCGTGGTCGGCGCCGACGTCTTCATCGGCGTGTCCGCCCCCAACGTGCTGGGCGGCGATGACGTCGCGGCGATGGCCGACGGTGCGATCGTCTTCGCGCTCGCGAACCCCGACCCGGAGGTCGACCCGGCGGTGGCCCGCGAGACGGCCGCCGTCGTCGCCACCGGCCGCTCGGACTTCCCGAACCAGATCAACAACGTGCTGGTCTTCCCGGGCGTGTTCCGCGGCCTCCTGGACGCCCAGTCCCGGACGGTGAACACCGACATGATGCTGGCCGCCGCCACCGCGCTGGCCGACGTGGTCACCGAGGACGAGCTGAACCCGAACTACATCATCCCGTCGGTGTTCAACGACAAGGTCGCGGGTGCGGTCGCCGGCGCGGTCCGCGCCGCCGCCAAGTCCGCCGCCGCTGTGACGGGCCCCACGTCGGCCTGACGTACGGCGCGTCGCGGGATGCGGGCCGTACCGACCGCCTCTAGGGTTGCGGGGATGCCCGCGAGGTCTGCGGTCCGCATCGCAGGGTTCCCACAGATGCGGACGGAGTGTCACCGCGGCGTGACGGTGGCGCTTTTCGTGTGACCCTGGCGGGTGCCGGATTGGCTTTCCCGCCGCTGGTGGGGGCAGGATGCGTAACCGGGCGCGAGGGTCTGACGTTCAGACCCGGGTCCGGGGACTGTCCGAGGACCCTGGCAGCATCGGCTTCGATCTCACGCCTCATAGGCAAGTTGAACACGGGAGTACAACATGAACCGCAGTGAGCTGGTGGCCGCTCTGTCCGAGCGCGCCGAGGTGACCCGCAAGGACGCCGACGCCGTTCTGGCCGCCCTCGCCGAGACCGTCGGTGAGGTCGTCGCCAAGGGCGACGAGAAGGTCACCATCCCCGGCTTCCTGACCTTCGAGCGCACCCACCGTGCCGCTCGCACCGCGCGTAACCCGCAGACCGGCGACCCCATCCAGATCCCGGCCGGCTACAGCGTGAAGGTCTCCGCGGGCTCCAAGCTCAAGGAAGCCGCCAAGGGCAAGTAAGCCCTGGTACGGCGTGCAGGCCTCTGGCGTGTAAGCAGTACGCAGTACGGCGAAAGGGCGGCCACCCGGACCGGGTGGCCGCCCTTTCGGCTTGCCTCGCGCCGCCGGCCGCACACGGCGGACGGCGGCGCGGTGGATCAGACGAGATCGCCGCCCGGCAGCTCGACCTTGGCGCCGAGCTCCACGAGCTTCTCCATGAAGTTCTCGTAGCCGCGGTTGATCAGGTCGATGCCGTGGACGCGCGAGGTGCCCTCGGCGGCCAGGGCCGCGATCAGGTACGAGAAGCCGCCGCGCAGGTCGGGGATGACCAGGTCGGCGCCCTGCAGCTTGGTGGGGCCGGAGACGACCGCCGAGTGCAGGAAGTTGCGCTGGCCGAAGCGGCAGGCGCTGCCGCCCAGGCACTCGCGGTACAGCTGGATGTGAGCACCCATCTGGTTGAGCGCGGAGGTGAATCCCAGCCGGGACTCGTAGACCGTCTCGTGGACGATGGAGAGGCCGGAGGCCTGCGTCAGGGCCACGACCAGCGGCTGCTGCCAGTCGGTCTGGAAGCCCGGGTGCACGTCCGTCTCCAGGGCGATCGCGTTGAGCGGGCCGCCCGGGTGCCAGAAGCGGATGCCGTCGTCGTCGATCTCGAAGGCGCCGCCGACCTTCCGGTACGTGTTCAGGAAGGTCATCATCGAGCGCTGCTGGGCGCCGCGCACGTAGATGTTGCCGCCGGTCGCCAGGGCCGCGGAGGCCCACGAGGCGGCCTCCAGGCGGTCCGGGAGCGCCTTGTGGTTGTAGCCGCCGAGACGGTCGACACCGGTGATCCGGATGGTCCGGTCGGTGTCCATGGAGATGATCGCGCCCATCTTCTGCAGGACGCAGATGAGGTCTTCGATCTCCGGCTCGACCGCGGCGTTCGACAGCTCGGTGACGCCTTCGGCCAGGACGGCCGTCAGCAGCACCTGTTCGGTCGAGCCGACGGACGGGTACGGCAGGCGGATCTTGCAACCGCGAAGGCGCTGCGGGGCCTCCAGGTACTGGCCGTCCTCGCGCTTCTCGATGGTCGCGCCGAACTGGCGGAGCACGTCGAAGTGGAAGTCGATCGGCCGGCCGCCGATGTCGCAGCCGCCCAGGCCCGGGATGAAGGCGTGGCCCAGACGGTGCAGCAGCGGGCCGCAGAACAGGATCGGGATCCGCGAGGACCCCGCGTGCGCGTCGATGTCGGCCACGTTGGCGCTCTCGACGTGGGTCGGGTCGAGCACCAGCTCGCCCGGCTCCTCGCCGGGGCGGACGGTCACGCCGTGCAGCTGCAGCAGGCCGCGGACCACGCGCACGTCGCGGATGTCCGGAACGTTGCGCAGACGGCTCGGTTCGCTGCCGAGCAGCGCGGCGACCATGGCCTTCGGCACGAGGTTCTTCGCGCCGCGGACCCGGATCTCGCCCTCTAGCGGGGTACCGCCGTGGACAAGCAGTACATCGTCACTGACTGTGCCGGTCATGAATCTCGCGTTCCGGAGAGGGGTGGGCAGGGGGACCAGAGAAAAGGGTAAGGGGCAGAGGCCCGCACTTTGTAAGGCTCACGGGGCTACAGGGGTGTCATGGATTTGCCACAGCACCCTCCGTACCGGAAGAACAGCGGAGTGTTGCCTTCCGCCTTCGTCGCGTCCGCGCGCTCCTCGCTGCTGCCGTGCGCCCTGAGCTGCATACGATCACGGACAGCCGTCCGCTCCCCCCGGAGGGCGAATATGCGGGATCATGTCGGCATGACCGAGGTGTCCTCGCTCACAGGGCGACTGCTCGTGGCCACCCCCGCACTCGCGGACCCGAATTTCGACCGTGCGGTGGTGCTCCTGCTCGACCACGACGAGGCGGGTTCCCTCGGCGTGGTCCTCAACCGGCCCACGCCGGTGGGGGTCGGCGACATCCTGCTGCCCTGGGCCGCGCTGACCGGCGAGCCCGGCGTGGTCTTCCAGGGCGGGCCGGTCTCCCTCGACTCCGCCCTCGGGGTCGCCGTCATACCGGGCGAGGACGGCCCGCTG
Organism: Streptomyces sp. NBC_00239; assembly: GCF_036194065.1. Lineage (NCBI taxonomy): Bacteria > Bacillati > Actinomycetota > Actinomycetes > Kitasatosporales > Streptomycetaceae > Streptomyces > Streptomyces sp. NBC_00239. The sequence continues at coordinate 5,110,930 of NZ_CP108095.1, forward strand.
GGCTGGCGCCGGGTCTTCGGCGCCATCGGCCTCGTGGACCTGGAAACCCCGCCCGAGCTGCTGGCCAGAGCCCTCGGCTCGCTGCGGATCTTCGCCGGCTACTCCGGCTGGGGCCCCGGCCAACTGGAGGACGAACTGGCCGAGGGCGCCTGGTACGTCGTCGAATCCGAACCCGGCGACGTCTCCTCGCCCGATCCCGAACGGCTCTGGAGGGCGGTTCTGCGGCGCCAGCGCAGCGAGCTCGCGATGGTCGCCACCTATCCGGACGACCCGTCGCTCAACTGAGCCCGCCCCGGCCCAGTACCCTGGCAGACATGAGCACTCTTGAGCCCGAGCGCGGGACTGGCACGGGGACCCTCGTTGAGCCGACGCCACAGGTGTCGAACGGTGACGGCGACCACGAGCGCTTCGCCCACTACGTCCAGAAGGACAAGATCATGGCGAGCGCGCTCGACGGGACCCCCGTCGTCGCGCTCTGCGGCAAGGTGTGGGTCCCGGGCCGGGACCCGAAGAAGTACCCCGTCTGTCCCATGTGCAAGGAGATCTACGAATCCATGGGACCCGGCGGCGACAAGGACAAGGGCGGCAAGGACAAGCAGTAGTCCGGCCCCGCCGCGGAAAGGCCCCCGGAGTGTGCGCAAGCGCACCCCGGGGGCCTTTCGCGTGCCGATAGGGTCTGCCGGAAAGCGCTCTGTGAAACACCCGTTGCACAGGGTGCAACACTGACGACGGATGCACCGTTCCTCCGGTGAAGGGCTGACCCGATGGATCTGATTCCGGCACCCCGCCTCCTGGCCCTGCGCGGCCCCGGCCACTCCTGCGAACTCGCCGACCCGTACCTGTACGCCGGACCCGGCACCGCGGCCACGGTCCGCTGGTTGCGCCGCGAACTGGGCGCCGCCACCGGCTGGACGCTGCCCGAGCGGCCGCTCGACGCCCCCCTCGAACCCGGGCGCGGGGCCATCCACCTCACCCAGGGCGCGCCCGGCGGCGCGGCCGGGCCGGACCTCCGGGACGCGTCGGACCGCCACGGCGTGCCCGGCCCGGCGGGCCGGCCGGTGCCCGAGGGCCACCGGATCCTCGTCGGCCCGGACGGGGTCCGGCTCGAAGGCGCCGACCCGGCCGGGCTGTTCTGGGCCGCCCAGACCCTGCGCCAGATGCTCGGCCCCGACGCCTACCGGCGCGCACCGCTGCGCCCCGGCCGCACCTGGACGCTGCCGCAGGGCACCGTCGAGGACGCCCCGCGCTTCGGCTGGCGCGGCATGATGCTCGACGTGGCCCGGCACTTCACGCCCAAGGACGGGGTGCTGCGCCACCTCGACCTGCTCGCCGCCCACAAGCTCAACGTGCTCCACCTGCACCTGACCGACGATCAGGGCTGGCGCGTCGAGATCAAGCGGCACCCGCGGCTCACCGCCGTCGGCGCCTGGCGGCCCCGCAGCCGCTGGGGCCACCGGGCCTCCCCGCACTGGAACGACACCCCGCACGGCGGGTTCTACACCCACGACGACATCCGCGAGATCGTCGCGTACGCCGCCGAACGGCACATCCGGGTGGTCCCCGAGATCGACGTGCCCGGCCACTCGCAGGCCGCCATCGCCGCCTACCCGCACCTGGGGAACACGGACGTCGTCGACACCGCGAAGCTCGCGGTGTGGGACGACTGGGGGATCAGCCCCCACGTCCTCGCGCCCACCGACGCCGTCCTGCGGTTCTACGAAGGCGTCTTCGAGGAACTGCTGGAGCTGTTTCCCGCCGAGGTCTCGCCCTTCGTCCACGTCGGCGGCGACGAATGCCCCAAGGACCAGTGGCAGGCCTCGCCCGCCGCGCAGGCCCGGATACGCGAACTGGGCGTGGCCGGCGAGGACGGCCTGCAGTCCTGGTTCATCCGGCACTTCGACGGCTGGCTGGCCGCCCGCGGCCGCCGCCTCATCGGCTGGGACGAGATCCTGGAGGGCGGCCTCGCGCCCGGCGCCGCGGTCTCCTCCTGGCGCGGCTACGCGGGCGGCATCGCCGCCGCCGAGGCCGGCCACGACGTGGTCATGTGCCCCGAGCAGCAGGTCTACCTGGACCACCGTCAGGACGGCGGCCCCGACGAGCCGATGCCGATCGGCTACGTGCGCACCCTGGAGGACGTCTACCGGTTCGACCCGGTGCCGCCCAAGCTGTCCGCGGCGGCCGCGGCCCACGTGCTCGGCGCGCAGGCCAACGTCTGGACCGAGGTGATGGAGAACCAGGACCGGATCGACTACCAGGTGTTCCCCCGGCTGGCCGCCTTCGCCGAGACGGTCTGGTCGCACCTGCCGGAGCCCGCCGACCGCGACTGGCCCGGCTTCGAGGCCCGCATGACGGCCCATTACGCGCGGCTCGACGCGCTCGGGGTCCGCTACCGGCCGCCCGGCGGACCCCTGCCCTGGCAGCGGCGCCCCGGCGTACCGGGCCGCCCGATGGACGGAGTGCCCCCGGAGCGGTGAACCGCCGGGGGGCCGGCGACGGGTACGGCGGCGGATGCGGGCGGATGCGGTGCGGTTGTGGCGGGTGTGGTGCGGGTGCGGCGGCCGTGGGGCGGGACGTGCGCAAGTCACACAAGTCGCACCAACCGCAGTGAAAGTCGCTGAAGAGTGGCAAGCGGAACTCCGCGGCAAACCTGGGGGAAACCGGACTATCCCCCAGGTCACGGGCGAAGTTCCCCTAGTGGACCCTCGCGTCGGACGGCGCGGAACATGTGCCAGAGTTGCCACGTCCCGGCGGTGAGCACGTACCGTACGGCGGACAGGCGTGAGCGCCGGGACATCGGGAAGGGGCAGCTGGGTTGACCACGCACGCACCGCAGGCGGCGCAGTCCGTGACGCTGCCGACCTCGCTCGACGAGGCCGTGGCGGCACTCGCCGCCATGCCCGCCGCCGTGCCGGTCGCCGGCGGCACCGACCTGATGACCGCCGTCAACTCCGGGCTGCTGCGCCCCGCCGCGCTCGTCGGCCTCGGCCGGATCAGCGAGATCCGCGGCTGGCAGTACCAGGACGGGCACGCCCTGCTCGGCGCCGGCCTCACCCACGCGCGGATGGGACGCCCCGACTTCGCGGCCCTCATCCCGGCGCTCGCCGCCGCAGCGCGCGCGGCCGGGCCCCCGCAGATCCGCAACGCCGGCACCCTCGGCGGCAACATCGCCACCGCCGCGCCCGCCGGTGACACCCTGCCCGTGCTGGCCGCCCTGGAGGCCGTCCTCGTCATCGTGGGCCCCGGCGGCTCCCGGCGCGAGATCCCCGTCTCCCACCTGCTCGCGGGCCGCGAGATGCTGAGCCCGGGGGAGCTGATCGGTTTCGTCCGGGTGCCGCTGCTGCACGCCCCGCAGGTGTTCCTGAAGGCCACCGGCCGCACCGGCCCGGGCCGCGCCATCGCCTCCGTGGGCCTCGTCCTGGACCCGGCGCGCCGCGGGGTGCGCTGCGCGGTCGGCGCGGTTGCCCCGATGCCGCTGCGGCCCCTGGAGGCCGAGCAGTGGGTGGCCTCGCTGATCGACTGGGACGGCGAGCGCAGCCTGGCCCCGGAGGCGCTGGAGGCCTTCGGCGAGTACGTGGCGATGGCCTGCGTGCCGGATCAGGGGGATCCGGTTCCGCCCGCGGTGCTGCAACTGCGCCGGACGGTGGCCGTGCTGGCCCGGCGAGCTCTGGGAAGGGCCCTGACCTCATGAGTGGCAACGAGAACACGCACGGCGCCGGCACCGGCGACGCGCACGGCAACGGGCACGGCGACGCGCACGGCGAAGCCGCGTGGGGCTGGCAGCCGGTCCCGCACGGCGGCGAGTACGACTCGGACGCCACGGCCTTCGTGAAGCTTCCGCCGGAGATGCTCGGCGGCGTCGGCACCGGCGAGCCCCTGGCCGCGCCCGGCCACGGCTACGTACCGCCGGTGATCGTGCCGGTGGTGACCTCCGCCGCGAGCACCGACCCGGCCGCGACCGGGACCTGGACCCTGCCGGTGGGCGACCCCGTGCAGTGGCCCGCGGCGGCCGCCGCCGATCCGGCTCCCGGGGACGGGACCGACCGGGACCCGGGGGCGACCGCGGAATGGCACTTCGCCGAGGCGTCGGCGCCGGACCAGGCCCACACGGGCGAATGGTCGGTGCCGGTCGCGGACGGCGACCTGCCGGAGGAGTCCGGAGAGTACGCGCGCACCTCGCTGAGCCCCGAGTGGGCCCGCCAGGCCCCGGCCACCCTGCCCGGCGGCGCCCCGGCGCCGTGGGCGGCTGCGCTCGCGGCGGAGGCCGAGGCCGACGCGCCTCCGGCTCCGGCGGGGCAGGCGCACGCTGACAGCTTCGGCACGGACGCGTACGCGGCGCAGCCGCCGGCCGACGGCGAGGACGCGTACGGGCACCCCGCCCCGCAGGAGTTCGACGGCGTACGCGGCTACGTGGCCCCGCCCGCCGACTACACCGGCACCGCGGTCCGCCTCCCGGCCGAACCCGCCGGCTACCCGGCCTCCGGCCCCCCCGCCGACACCTACCCGACCGGCACCTTCGCCGGCCTGGCCGCCGAGGCCCTGGGCACCGCCGGCCACACCCCTCCGGCGGGCCACCCGCAGGAGGGCCACCTCCAGGAGGGCCACCTCCAGGAGGGGCACCTCCAAGAGGGGCGCGACACCGCCGCAGGACACCCTGCGCCGCAGGCGGCACCCTTCGCGGCCGCGGCGTCCTACCCGGCGGAGTCCCGCCCGGTCGCCGAGGCCTACCCGGCCGAGCCCCGCCTCGCCGCCGAGTCCTACCCGGACGGGTCGCGCCCGGCCGCGGATTCCTACCCCGCCGGGTCCCACCCCGGTGCGGAGTCCTACCCGGCCGAGCCCCGGCCCGCGGAGTCCTACCCGGCCGCCGCCTCGTACCCCGCGCCCGAGTCCTACCCGGCGGAGCCCTTCGCGGCGCCCGCCGGGCCGGACCCGTACTCCGCGCCGGCGCCGGAGTCGGCACCCGCCGCTGCCACCCGGCCCGAGGCCGAGCACCTCCGGGCCGAGCACCTTCCCCACCCGTCCGAGGCCCACGAGCTGCCCGGAGCCGGGGCCGGGGCTGACATCGCGGTCGAGGTCGAACCCGCGCAGGCGCAGGCGCTCGGGCAGGACTTCGGCGCGTCCCCGGCGCCCGCCGGTGAGCCGGCCGAGCCGGGCGGGACGCGGGTCGAGGGGCACGCGGCCGTCCCGGCCGACGGGGCACTCCCCGGAGAGCCGATCGCGGACGAGCCCGAGCCGGTCGCCCAGCCCGCCGGCGAGCCGGTCGCGGCGGCCGGGGCCGCCGGGGCCGTGGCGGTGCCCGGCGCGGCGCACGAGGCCGACGCGCCGTTGGACCCGGCGGGCGCTCCCGTGCCCGCAGCCGGAGCCGAAGCCGCCGACGTGGTCGCAGAGACCACCGGGACCACCGGGGCCACCGGGACCGACGACGCCGCGGACGCCGTGCCGGGCGCCGGGGAGGCCGACGCGGCGCCTGAGCCCCGCCCGGCGGCCGACGGCCACGGCGAGCACCCGTACGCCTCGTACGTGCTGCGCGTCAACGGCGCCGACCGGCCCGTCACCGCCGCCTGGATCGGCGAATCGCTGCTCTACGTGCTGCGCGAGCGGCTCGGCCTGGCCGGCGCCAAGGACGGCTGCTCCCAGGGCGAGTGCGGCGCCTGCGCCGTACAGGTGGACGGCCGCCTCGTCGCGTCCTGCCTGGTGCCGGCGGCCACCGCCGCGGGCAGCGAGGTCCGTACCGTCGAGGGCCTCGCCACCGACGGGGAACTCTCCGACGTGCAGCGGGCCCTGTGCGGCTCCGGCGCCGTCCAGTGCGGGTTCTGCGTACCCGGCATGGCGATGACCATCCACGACCTGCTCGAGGGCAACCACGCCCCCAGCGAGCTGGAGACCCGCCAGGCGCTGTGCGGCAACCTCTGCCGCTGCTCCGGCTACCGCGGGGTGCTCGAAGCCGTCCGCGAGGTCGTCGCCGGCCGCGAGGCCGCGCACGCCGCCGAGCATCCGGACGGCGAGTCCGCGGCCGCGTCGGCATCGGCCTTCGGCGCCCCCGAGCTCGCACCCGAGTACGCCCCCGAGGCGCGCATCCCGCACCAGGCACCGCCCGGCGCGGGCGGCGTCCACCGCGAACACGGCCACGAACACGAGCACGACCACGGAGGCATGGGAGGCATGGCGTGAGCAACGACGCGGCCACGGCGACGCCCGACGCGACGGCGACCGCGATCGCGACGGCCACGGCCGGAGCACACGCGGACGCGGCCGCCGCCGAGCCCCGGGGCCTCGGCGAATCCGTCATGCCCACCGACACCCGCGCCAAGACCGAGGGCACCTTCCCGTACGCGGCCGACCTGTGGGCCGAGGGCCTGCTCTGGGCCGCCGTACTGCGCTCCCCGCACGCGCACGCCCGGATCCTCTCCGTGGACACCACGGCCGCCGCCGCCATGCCCGGCGTGCGGGCCGTGGTCACCCACGCCGACGTGCCCGGCGCCCCCACCCACGGCCGCCGGATCGCCGACCGGCCCGTCTTCGCCCACGACGTCGTACGCCACCACGGCGAGCCCATCGCCGCGGTCGCCGCCGACCACCCCGACACCGCCCGCCTGGCCGCCGCCGCGATCACCGTCGAGTACGAGCTGCTCGCCGCGGTGACCGACCCGGAACAGGCCTTCGGCGCGGCGCCGCTGCACCCCGACGGCAACCTGATCCGGCACATCCCGCTCAGCTTCGGCGACCCGGAGGCGACCGGCGAGGTCGTCGTCGAGGGCCTGTACCGGATCGGCCGCCAGGACCCCGCGCCCATCGGCGCCGAGGCCGGCCTCGCCGTGCCCCGCCCCGACGGCGGCGTGGAGATCTACACCGCCTCCACCGACCCCCACGGCGACCGCGACGTGGCCGCCGCCTGCTTCGGCCTGGAACCCGACCGCGTCAAGGTCGTCGTCACCGGGGTCCCCGGCGCCACCGGCGACCGCGAGGACCCCGGCTTCCAGCTGCCGCTCGGCCTGCTGGCCCTGCGCACCGGCTGCCCGGTCAAACTCGCCGCGACCCGCGAGGAGTCCTTCCTCGGCCACGCCCACCGGCACCCCACCCTGCTGCGCTACCGCCACCACGCCGACGCCGACGGACGGCTGGTCAAGGTCGAGGCCCAGATCCTGATGGACGCGGGCGCGTACGCCGACGCCTCGTCGGAGTCGCTGGCCGCCGCGGTCGCCTTCGCCTGCGGCCCGTACGTCGTCCCGCACGCCTTCGTGGAGGGCTGGGCGGTCCGTACGAACAACCCGCCGTCCGGCCACGTCCGCGGCGAGGGAGCGATGCAGGTCTGCGCCGCGTACGAAGGCCAGATGGACAAGCTGGCCGCCGCACTCGGCCTCGACGGCGCCGAGCTGCGGCTGCGCAACGTCCTGGCCACCGGCGACCTGCTGCCCACCGGCCAGACCGTCACCTGCCCGGCGCCCGTCGCCGAACTGCTGCGCGCGGTCCGCGACTTCGAACTCCCGTCGCTGCCCAAGGACACCCCCGAGTCGGACTGGCTGCTGCCCGGCGGCCCCGAGGGCGCGGGCGAGCCCGGCGCCGTGCGGCGCGGCGTCGGCTACGGCGTCGGCATGGTCCACATGCTCGGAGCGGAGGGTACCGACGAGGTGTCCACGGCCACCGTCAAGGTGCACGACGGCATCGCGACGGTCATCTGCGCGGCCGTCGAGACCGGCCAGGGCTTCAGCACCCTCGCCCGCCAGATCGTCCAGGACGTCCTCGGCGTCGACGAGGTCGCGGTCGCCCCGGTCGACACCGACCAGCCGCCCGCCGGACCCGCCGCGCACGGCCGCCACACCTGGGTCTCGGGCGGCGCCGTGGAACGCGCCGCCAAGATGGTCCGTACCCAGTTGCTCCAGCCGATGGCGCACAAGCTCGGCATGTCCACGGAGCTCCTCCAGGTCGCCGACGGCAAGATCACCTCGTACGACGGGGCCTTCACGACCACCGTGGCCGAAGCGATGGAGGGCAAGGAGCTCTGGGCGACCGCCCAGTGCCGCCCGCACCCGACCGAGCCGCTCGACGGCGCCGGGCAGGGCGACGCGTTCGTGGGCCTGGCCTTCTGCGCGATCCGCGCGGTCGTCGACGTCGACATCGAGCTGGGCTCGGTGCGCGTGGTCGAACTCGCCGTCGCCCAGGACGTCGGCCGGATCCTCAACCCCCGGCAGCTGGCCGCCCGCATCGAAGCGGGCGTCACCCAGGGCGTCGGCGCCGCGCTCACCGAGAACCTGCGCACGGCCGGCGGCCTGATCCGCCACCCCGACCTGACCGGCTACGCCCTGCCGACCGCGCTCGACGCCCCGGACATCCGGATCGTCAAGCTGGTCGAAGAGCGGGACGTGGTGGCCCCGTTCGGCGCGAAGGCGGCGAGCGCGGTCCCCGTCGTGACGGCCCCGGCGGCGGTCGCCTCCGCGGTCCGCGCGGCCACCGGACGCCCCGTCAACAGGCTCCCGATCAGGCCCTCCGCGGCCGTGGCGGCCCCCAACTCCTGACCGTGTGACGTCCATTGCACCTGCAACCCCGGAGTGGGGACTGTCGGCGGCGCTCGCTACAGTGATCCAACGGGCCGCGGGGCAGTGATCCAACGGTCTGCGGGGACGCGGGGACGCGGGGACGCGGGAAGACGGGGACGGGGACCGAGGATGGCAGTGGCAGACGGGACGGGCGGCTTCGGCCTGGGCGGCGGCTTCGGCCTCATCCCGCTCGCGGGGCCGGCGGGCGCGGTGAGCACGCAGGCGCAGGCGCTGGCGGTCGAAGCCGAGTCCATGACCAAGTACAAGCAGCGCGTGGACGAACTCCTCGACCGGCTGGAGGGCTCGCAGGCGGCCCCGGCGAAGCTGGCGGACGGCACCCTCCCTTCGGGTGACCTCGGCAGCGGCTTCGGCGAGGCGGACATCCTCTCGGCGGCGTACGACACCGTCCACACCGAACTGAAGAGCCTGTCGAAGGCCCTCGCGGTGCAGATCGAGGCCCTGAGCATCGCCGTGGAGTCCTCGCGCGTCGGCTACCAGAACATGGACGACGAGGTGAAGGAGCGCATGCGGCGCCTGCACGCGGACGCCGAGAAGCGCTACGACCCGCAGCGCGACCCGTACGAGCGCGAGAAGGCTGCCGACGGCGGCAGCCACCAGCCCGCACAGACCCCCGCCCCGGACCACGGCAGCACGTCGGGAGGCTCGTTCTGATGGCCACGAACTTCGAAGGACACTCGCACCGCGAACTCCTCGCGATGATCGCCTCGGTCAACCCGGAGACGGTCACGGCCCGCGCCACCCAGCTGATCGAGGCCGCCAAGACGATCCGCGAGATCGGCGGCGAGCTGAAGCACTACCGGGTGGAGGGCTGGGAGGGCGAGGCCGCCGACGCGTACGAGCAGTGGGTCAACCGCACGGGCAACGCGACGCTGGCGCTCGGCGACTACAGCCAGACCGGCGGCGACTGGATGCAGCGCGCGGCGCAGACCATCGTCGAGGTCAAGGCGAACATGCCGGCGTACGACGCGTCGGCGGCCGCCGACCTGGACGCGGCCCGCAAGGCCCACCACGACCCGGACGCACCGGCGACTGCCCGCGAGGCGACGTCGAAACTCGACGGCGACCACGAGCGGGCCGTCCAGCAGATGACGAAGCTGGCGCAGTCGTACGAGGCGTCTTCGACGCAGATGAACCGGGCGGAGGCCCCTACGTTTCCGCCGCCGCCGGCGACGTTCGTACCGCGCGACGACAAGTACGGGTCGGTGGACATCCAGCGTCCCGGTGGCGATTCCGGGGACGGCTGGGGGTCGGGGTCCGGGTACGCGCCAGGGACCGGTGGCGGATCTGGGTCCGGATCTGGGTCCGGACCCGGTGGCAGTGACGGTGGAGCGGGCGGACGTATGCAGCCGCCGACGCTGCAGCCCGGTCACACCGCGCCGCCTGTCGGTGTGGTCCCGGACCGTGATGTCGACGTGGACCTGGACCATGTGGCGACGAAGCCCGAGCGGACCGCGCCTCCGGCGACCGGTACGCCTCCGGGTGGCGGGACGCATCCGGGCGGTGGCACCCCTCCGGGTGGTTCGACCCCGCCCGTGCTGCTGCCGCCGAGTACGGGACGACCCGTCGGGATGCCGCCGGCCGGAGGCATCCGACCGGCTCCGGCGCCCGGCCCGGGAATCCCCGGAACGCCGGGAGCTCCGGGCGGCCGGGTCGGCGGGGCGGTCCCGCCGCCCAGGGACTCCGGCATCGTGGGCGGACGCCAGGTGCCGACGGCCAAGGGCCCCGCTTCGGGGATCCCGCGGGGCACGGTCATCGGCGGCGAGTCCGGTGTGGCCGCCGGCATGGGCCGGGGCGCGGCAGGATTCTCCTCCGGGGCAGGCGTCGGTGCCGGTGGCAGCCGGGCGGGCATGGGAGGGGTCTCCGGCGGACGTCCGGTCGCGTCCGCAGGCCCGGGAGCCGTACGGGGCATGAACGTAGGCGCAGGCGCCATCGGCGGGACCGGTCGTACCGGCGTGACGGGTGGGACGGGTGTGACCGGAGGAGCCGGGATGCGGCCCGCCGGCTCGACTGCCGGCGGGAAGCAGCGCGAGGACCGCAAGGGCCACCGCCCCGGCTACCTCGCCGAGGACGAAGAGACCTGGCAGGCAAGCCGACGGGTCGTCCCGCCGGTGATCGACTGAGCGGAACGGACTGTTCGAGATGCGTATGCGTAGAGCTTCCGCGGCCCTTGCGGGCCTGTTGCTGGCCGGGGTTGCGGCTGCCCCGGCCCATGCGGAGAGCATTCGCTCGATGCAGTGGCATCTCGACTCCATGCAGGCCGAGGAGATCTGGCAGACCAGCAGGGGCAGGGGCGTCACGGTCGCCGTGATCGACACCGGAGTCGGCGAGTTGCCGGAACTGGCCGGGCAAGTACTGCCCGGGAAGGACTTCGCACGGGCATCGGGCGACGAGCGCGATGACTACCGGGGGCACGGCACCGGCATCGCCGCGCTGATCGCCGGAACGGGCAAGAGCACGGGCGGGGACGGTTCGTACGGCCTGGCGCCGGAAGCCAAGATCCTGCCGCTGAGGGTTTCCGAAGGCGGAGCCGGTGAAGGACTGCACCAGTCGACTGCGGAGGCGATCCGTTTCGCGGCGGACTCGGACGCCAAGGTCCTGAACATCTCCTTTGGTGGCATCGGGGCGAGCGACACGCTCGATGCCGCGGTCAAGTACGCCGTGGACAAGGGAAAACTGATCTTTGCGGCCGTGGGCAACGAAGGCGAGACGACCAACGAGGTCATCTACCCGGCCGCGTCGCCGGGCGTGGTCGGTGTCGCAGCCGTCGACCGGAAGGCCGATGCCACCAGCGAGTCACAGCACGGCGCCCAGGTGGATCTGGCGGCGCCCGGCACCGACATCGTGACGGCCTGTCTCGGGAAGACGGGACTCTGCAAGACGCACGGCACCAGCGACGCCACCGCGCTCGCCTCCGCTTCGGCCGCGCTCATCTGGGCCGAACATCCCGACTGGACCAACAACCAGGTGCTGCGGGTCATGCTGAACACGGCCGGCAAGCCGCGCGACGGCGTCGGGCGGAACGACTACGTCGGGCACGGAGTGGTTCGGCCGCGTATCGCGCTCACCCGTCCGGGGGACCCGGGGCCGGCCGACGAGTTCCCGCTGCCCGAGCTCGCCGCGGCCCAACCCGGTGGCACGCCGTCCCCGGCCGGCGGTTCGGCGGCGCCGGCCGCGCCCGGGCCGGTCACCGAGGCCCCGGCCGACGACCGCACCGGGCTGTACCTTGCCCTCGGCGCCGGTGCCGCCGTACTCCTCGGCGCGGCCGTCGCCGTGGCCGTCGTACGAAGCCGCCGGAACACCTGACAGGCAAGAGACGGAGGGGGAGAGCCGGATGTCCTTCGAACAGGAGTGGTCGAGCGCCCGCAGCGCCGCCGGTTCGCGGTCGGCGGCGGGGGCCGGACGCGCGGACCTGAGCGTCGACGGCGACGAGCTCGGCGCGATCGGCAGCGCCGCGTACGCCCTGTACCAGCGGCTCACCCGGGACGGCGACCACGCCCGCCCCGCCACCTTCGACGCGTCGCTCGCGCTGACGAACACCGGGTTCCGGAGCGGGCCCGCGCTGCTCACGGTCCACGACCGGTGGAACACCCAGCTGCGCACCCTCCTCGACGCCTGCGCGAACATCTCCAACCACCTGGACCACTCGGCGGCCTCCCACGCCAAGGAGGAGGCGGACATCGTGGCCGCCCTCTCCGCCTCCAAGATCGATACGCACTTCACTTAGGGGAGGCACCGGATGCTGAAGTTCGCCGACGTCTACGAACTCAAACTCGGCACCCTGCGGGAGGCCGTGACCGACTGGGCCGCCATGGCGGGCAAGCTGGAACGGCTGGCCGCCGACAGCCGCAGCGGCATGCTGGCCCGGGCGAAGACGGCCGACTGGCGCGGGGTGAACGCGGACGTCACGCAGCCCTTCATCGCGAAGACGGCGAAGGAATTCGACGACGCGGCCGCGGCGGCCCTCGGGATCCGGCGGATCCTGGAACAGGGGCACGCGGCGTTCAAGACCGCGCAGGACGGGCTGAAGAAGATCGTCGAAACGGACGCACCGGCCGCCCGGCTCGTCGTGGACACCACGACCGGCGAGGTCCGGGCCAGGGATCCACTGTCCGCTCACCCCGAAGCGCGCAACGACCCCGAGTACGACACGCTGCTCCGCAAGGAGGCGGCGGCCGTCACGGAGCTGCGCCGCCGGATCGACGTACTCCTGGAGACGTGCGACGACGCCGACCAGGCGGTGTCGCGGGCGCTGCGGGCCAACATCACCGAGGAAGAGCACCAGTTCAGCGCGCCGAAGTACGACAGCCTCGACGCGCAGGAGGCGCGGCGGGCGGCCCTGCTCGCCGCCAAGGGGCGCGACCTGACCCACCGGGAGCTGGTCGAGCTCAACGAGCTGCTCCGCGACAACCAGGGCGCGGCCGCCTTCTCGACGGGCTTCTACCAGGCGCTCGGCGCGCGCGGATCGCTGGAGTTCTTCGGGCAGCTGGCAACGGACACGTACGACCCGTACGGCGAGGTCAAGCGGCAACGACTGGGCGACGTACAGGAGTTGCAGCGCAACCTCGGCCTGAACCTCGCCACGGCCACCGACCCGGGCCACCGGCCGCACCTGCCGGACGCGTTCGCGCAGGAACTGCGCCGGCTCGGCGCCGAACGGATCCCCCTCGGCCGGCACGACGCGAACCCGCCCTTCGGGTACCAGCTCCTCGGCGGCATCATGCGGTACGGGAACTACGACCGCCGGTTCCTGGTCCCGATTGCGGAACACGCCGTCCAGATCCAGGCCCAACACCCGGCCTTCTTCGCCGAGTCCCGCCACATCACCGGCACCCCCCGAAACCTCCTGAACCCCTCCGGCCTCAACGGCTCCGGCTACGACCCGGTCAACAGCTTCCTGGAAGCGATGGGGCACAGCCCGGAGGCGGCACGGGAGTTCTTCGACCCCAGCGAGCCGCCCCAGGCATACGCCATGGACGGCACGGCGCGCGCCGGAGAGCCGGACCTCGGGAAGGGCGCGGACGGCAAGCCCATCACCCACTACCTGGACTACTTCGCCAACGAGAAGTACACGACCATCGCGGACACGGAGAGCACGAACCCCGACTACTACGCGATCACCGCCCGCACCTACATGCCGGACGCCCTCGGCCACGCCCTGGAGGCGGCGACCTTGGGCCACCCGTGGGACGACCCGCGTTCCGGGCTTCACCGGACTGAGGAGGGGGCGCGTGTCATGGAAGCGGCTGTGGTCACGTGGGGAGGGGACGTAGCTCTACTCAAGCGGCATGAGGCGCTGTCCGACAGCCTGGCCAACATGACGGCCGGGTACATCGACGACATCAACCGATCGATCGCCTACGAGTCTGACGGGAGCGTTTTCGACCCCCGGCAGGGCGAGACTGGACGCCTGACGCTTGCAAGGGAAGACGCGCGGAACCTGCTCACTGCGCTCGGTCAGCACCCCGATGCCTACGCAACGGTGTCCACGGCGGGGCGGGTCTACGCCGCGACGGTGCTCGAAACTCAGGGTTTCCACGATGGCCAGATCGACGAAGGGCAGGCGCGAGCCTCCATCCGCACGACAGCGGAGGTGCAGGGGCTGCTCGACGCATCCCGTGCCGAGCAGGTCCGAGCGGAGGGGGAAAAGTTGCACGAGGACTACGAAAAGGCGCACCAGGAGCGCGCCGCGTGGATCGAATTCGGCACCACCGCGGCCGTCGGGGCCGGTGTGGCGTTCCTGCCCGTCACGGCTGCGGCGGCGGGGGCGACTGCGATCGTCGTGCCGCTCGCCGTGGACGTGGGCAGTGGAGCGGTGGAACAGGCAGCCTCGTCCGTCATCGGAGACTGGTCCGACAAAGCGGTCGAGGACCACAAAGATGCGACCGAGGCCAGTGTGCACGCCACGAATAGGGAGATGTACCAGGCGGGTGAGCGCAGTGCCGAGGCGCCGATGCGGGTCTTCATGCGCAGGCACGACATCAATCCGAACAGCAACTTCGGCAACGACCTGATCGAATCCATGCATGATGGCTATGAGGTCGGAAACTCCAGGGCCGTCCAACAAGGACATCAGCCGGAGACCGGGGAGTCGCGCTAATGGGTGGGCAGGTGCGGCAATTTGGCTTGCTCGTGGTCATTGGGCTGGGATCCTGTTTCTGGCTCGCTGCCTGCTCTTCGGCTTCGGATAAGGCTCCTAACCTGCCACCTCGCGAGATTTTCGTCTCGGCTGAGCAAGTATGTCCTGGTCTTTTCGTTGGCGCCGGCGCTAAGGCCTTGGGGCGAATCCTTGACTCCTCGGAGTTCAGGAACCGAGACGAGGAGGGGAGCGCGGGCGCGGATCTGGTGGCGCAGATGATGCAGAACGCCTATCGTGCCGGCAAGGCGATTCGTGACAGTCCGGAGCCGGAGTGTGAAGTTTCCGGCCCTGTGCAGGAAATCAGCTCGAACCGCGCTTGGCCGACCGCAAGCCTGCGCTTTAGTGCCTTCAGTAAGCGCGGTGACATCGAAGGACTGCCGTCGAGCAGGCGAGGAACCAGGTTCAGGATCGATGGTGGCAATGCCCAGCTCAACTTCGACTGTGTCAGTTCGCGAGTGAGGTCGACGCCTGCTATTCCACTCACGGTCAGGGTCGGCTTCACCGACCAGTGGACCCCTCGCAAGGGAGCTGTCGGCCGGGAGTACCCGAAGGACGTTGCAGCCGTCCTCCACTCCGCAGCAACCTCGGTCGCCCGGAAACTGGAGTGCAGCGACAACGGCGGACTCCCCGCCCGGAGTGAAGACCTGAAGGCGGTTCCGCCGCGCAAATGAGGGCGGCCGAGCAGCCTCGGACGACGAACGGTCTCCTCACTCAAAGGTGAGGAGACCGTTCAGTGGAGGCCGTGACCGGAATCGAACCGGCGTGCCCAGCTTTGCAGGCTGGTCCCTCAACCACTCGGGCACACGGCCGGGTGTGTGGTGGTGATGTCCTTGACGGTAGGGGGCGGCGGTAACGGCCGGAAGGGGAAAGGGCGGTGTGCAATGCGACTGCCATGCCGCGTTCACAAGCACCCCCGCTGGGACGCGCCCCCCGCCTCCGCCTCCCCGCCCCCGTCTCCCCGCCCCCGCCTCCCCCCTCCGCGTCTGAAAGCCTGAAGCCCCGCCCCGCCCCCGCCCTAGGGCTGTCGGCCTAGGGCGGGAGGCGCTGGGAGATCGGTCGCAGGACAGGGGCGTTCCTGGTCTGTGGCCCTTACTCTGGGGCGATGACCGCCCCCCTCAAGCCGAACGGCCCCGACACCGATCACGCCGATCACGCCGATCACGCCGATCACGCCGATCGCGCCGCCGACGACTCCGCCGTATCCGATGTGCACATACGGCCGCAGGGCGGCACCGGTGGCATTCTCGGGGCCGCGCACCGGGCCCTGAGCATCGGGATCATCACCGTCGTCTTCCTCATCGCCTTCGAGGCGACCGCCATCGGCACCGCCATGCCGGTCGCCGCCCGGGAGCTCGACGGGGTCGGGCTGTACGCCTTCGCCTTCTCCGCCTACTTCACCACCAGCCTCTTCGGCATGGTGCTGGCCGGCCAGTGGTCGGACCGGCAGGGGCCGCTGCGCCCGCTCGCCGTCGGCATCGCGAGTTTCGCCGCCGGGCTGCTGCTGTCCGGGACGGCGGTCACGATGTGGCTGTTCGTGCTCGGCCGGGCGGTCCAGGGGTTCGGCGGCGGGCTGGTCATCGTCGCGCTGTACGTCGTGGTCAGCCGCGCCTACGACGAACGCCTGCGCCCCGCGATCATGGCGGCCTTCGCCGCGAGCTGGGTGATCCCCTCGGTGGTGGGCCCGCTCGTCGCCGGGACGGTCACCGAACACATCGGCTGGCGCTGGGTGTTCCTCGGCCTGCCGGTGCTCGTCGTCTTCCCGCTGGCCCTCGCGCTGCCCGCGATCCGGCGCACGGCGTCGGGGCCGGCCGACCCCGAGGCCCCGCCCGTCCCGTTCGACCGCCGCCGGATCCGGCTGGCGCTGGGGATCTCGCTGGGCGCCGCGCTGCTCCAGTACGGGGCCCAGGACCTGCGCTGGCTCTCGCTGGTGCCGGCCCTGGCAGGGCTGGCGCTGCTGGTGCCCGCGGTCACGGGCGCCAACAGCCTGATGCCGAAGGGCACGTACCTGGCCGCGCGCGGGCTGCCGTCGGTGGTGCTGCTGCGCGGGCTGGCGGGCGGGGCGTTCATCGCCGCCGAGAGCTTCATCCCGCTGATGCTGGTGACCCAGCGCGGGCTGAGCCCCACGCTGGCCGGCCTGTGCCTGGCCGGGGCCGGCGCGACCTGGGCCTTCGGGTCGTGGGTGCAGGCGCGGCCGCGCCTGGAGCGGCACCGGGAGCCGATGATGGCGGGCGGCATGGTGCTGGTGGCGGCCTCCATCGCCGTCGTGCCGACCGTGCTCATCGAGGCCGTGCCGGTGTGGGTGGTGGCGGCGGCCTGGTCGCTGGGCTGCTTCGGCATGGGCCTGGCCGTCACGTCCACGAGCGTGCTGCTGCTGAAGCTGTCGCCGCCGGCGGAGGCGGGCGCGAACTCCGCGGCGCTCCAGATCTCCGACGCGCTCGCCAACGTCGTGCTGCTCGCGGGCGGCGGGGCGGCCTTCGCCGCGCTGGGCGGCGGGGCGGTGGGCGGGGCCGCCCACCAGGCCGCCGAGGGCGCCGCCGGCGCCTCCCACCCCGCCGCGTTCGTGGCCGTCTTCCTCCCGATGGCCGCGGTCGCCCTCCTCGGCGCGTGGGTGTCCACCCGGGTGCTGCCCCGCGTAAAGAGCTGACACCGCCTGGTACCACGCGGTACCGTCATGTCATGGCTGGTCTCAATGTCAGATTCACCGAAGAAGAGCTGGACGCCCTGCGCGAGCGCGCGGAAGCGGAGGGTCGCAGCATGCAGTCCTTCGCACACGATGCGGTGCTCAGGGCCATAAACGAACACTCCCGGCTCTTCAACGAGGCGGCGGAGCACGTCCTGAAGGCAAGCATGGAGCTGAACCGGAGGCTTGCCTGATGCACTACCTCACGCTTCCCGAGCTCCTGAATCTCGCGAAGCGTCTCGGGGCGGACGAGGTTCGCGACTACGGGCTGCTCGACTCGGCCCTCGCGCGCCCGCAGGCGAGTGTGTTCGGCCAGGACGCCTATCCGGACATCTGGGAGAAGGCGGCGGCGCTGATGGAGTCGCTGGCCAGAAACCACGGGCTCGTGGACGGGAACAAGCGCATCGCGTGGTACGCGACCTGGGTGTTCCTGCACATGAATGGACATCCGCTCGACGCGGGCTTCGACGTGGACGAGGCCGAGCAGTTCGTCCTCGACGTCTGCCAGGGAGCCCTGGACGTCCCCAAGATCGCCACGAAACTCCCGAGGTTCGCTCGCTGACACCCGGAACTCGCTGACACCCGGATGTGACCCTCGCCGCACGCCCCGAGGTCACGGGCCTGTCCCGCCCGCGGGGGTGGGCGGGCCCCGGTAAGGTGGCCCGGTTGTCCTACGTACGACTGCCCGTACCCCTGCACGACCGTACGGCGAGAGAACCGAACCGGAGACCGTGACTACTACCGCCTCCCACCACCTCTCACCCGCCTTCCCCGGCCGCGCCCCCTGGGGTACCGCCAGCAAGCTGCGTGCCTGGCAGCAGGGTGCCCTGGACCGGTACATCGAGACGCAGCCGCGCGACTTCCTCGCGGTCGCCACCCCCGGCGCCGGCAAGACCACCTTCGCGCTGACCCTCGCGTCGTGGCTGCTGCACCACCACGTCGTGCAGCAGATCACCGTCGTCGCGCCCACCGAGCACCTGAAGAAGCAGTGGGCCGAGGCCGCCGCGCGGATAGGCATCCGGCTGGACCCCGAGTACTCGGCCGGTCCGCTGAGCCGCGACTACCACGGGGTCGCCGTCACGTACGCCGGTGTCGGCGTGCGGCCGATGCTGCACCGCAACCGCTGCGAGCAGCGCAAGACGCTGGTGATCCTCGACGAGATCCACCACGCGGGCGACTCCAAGTCCTGGGGCGAGGCCTGCCTGGAGGCCTTCGACCCGGCCACCCGCCGGCTCGCGCTCACCGGTACGCCTTTCCGCTCCGACACGAATCCGATCCCTTTCGTCGCGTACGAGGAAGGGAATGACGGAATCCGGAGATCCTCCGCCGATTACACCTACGGCTATGGGAATGCTCTCGGCGATGGGGTGGTTCGTCCGGTTATTTTTCTGTCCTACAGCGGCAATATGCGCTGGCGGACGAAGGCCGGAGACGAAATCGCGGCCAAACTCGGCGAGCCCATGACCAAGGACGCCATCTCGCAGGCCTGGCGCACCGCGCTCGACCCGCGCGGCGACTGGATGCCGAACGTGCTGCGCGCCGCCGACCAGCGGCTCACCGAGGTCAGGAAGGGCATCCCGGACGCCGGCGGGCTCGTCATCGCCGCGGACCAGGACTCGGCCCGCGCGTACGCCAAGCTGATCCGCGAGATCACCGGCACCAAGGCCACCGTCGTCCTCTCCGACGATGCGGGCGCCTCGAAGCGGATCGACGACTTCAGCGGCAGCAACGACCGCTGGATGGTCGCCGTCCGCATGGTGTCCGAAGGCGTCGACGTGCCCCGGCTCGCGGTCGGCGTGTACGCCACGACCATCTCCACCCCGCTCTTCTTCGCGCAGGCCGTCGGGCGTTTCGTGCGCTCGCGCAGGCGCGGCGAGACCGCCTCGGTGTTCCTGCCGACCATCCCGTACCTGCTCGGCTTCGCCAACGAGATGGAAGTCGAGCGCGACCACGTGCTCGACAAGCCCAAGAAGCAGGGCGAGGAAGACCCGTACGCCGAGTCCGAGAAGGAGATGGACGAGGCGAACAAGCAGGAGGACGAGGACACCGGCGAGGACGAGCAGATGTCCTTCGAGGCGCTGGAGTCCGACGCCGTCTTCGACCGGGTGCTGTACGACGGCGCCGAGTTCGGCATGCAGGCGCACCCCGGCAGCGAGGAGGAGCAGGACTACCTCGGCATCCCCGGTCTGCTGGAGCCGGACCAGGTGCAGATGCTGCTGCAGAAGCGCCAGTCCCGGCAGATCGCGCACAGCCGACGCAAGCCGGATTCCGAGGCCGACCTGCTGGAACTGCCCGCCGAGCGGCGGCCCGTCGTCTCCCACAAGGAACTGCTGGAACTGCGCAAGTCGCTCAACACGATGGTCGGCGCGTACGTCCACCAGAGCGGCAAGCCGCACGGGGTGATCCACACGGAGCTGCGCCGGGTGTGCGGCGGCCCGCCGAGCGCCGAGGCCACCGCCGGGCAGCTGCGCGAACGCATCAAGAAGGTGCAGGAGTGGGCCACGCGGATGCGGTGACCTGCCGGGTTCTGCGGGCCTGCGGGCCCGCGGGTCTGTGGTGCGCGGCTCCGCGGTTCGCGGTTTCGCGGGAGGTTTCGTCCGGCCGGAGGGGCCGGCGGGTCTGGAGGGTCCTCCGAACACCGCCCGCCGCCCCGCCCGTCCGTGGCCCGGTGGGGCGGGCGGTTCCATTCAGTGGATTCGCTCGCTTTCGAACGCCCGCGTCCGCGGTAATGGAGCTGTAAAGGCGAGGTGGAGGGAATGGGTCCGAACCTCGCCGGTACTGGTCCCGAAGCGGCGCAAATTGCTCGCCGACGCCCGGATTCTGGACGAGGGCTTCCGCTCAGCGGGACCCGCTCGCTACATTCCCCGGAATGAAACGCCCCGTGGCAGCGCCGCCGCGGAGCGCAGCCGGGCATTTGGCCTAACCGGCGGCCTCTCCGTGCGTCGCCGATGGGACCGGCAGCGCTTCCCCCGTGAGAGCCCCCCGCCGCTCACCGAAAGAGGGAGAGGCGTCGTGACCGCGGAAACCTCCCAGACGCTCGACCGGGGACTGCGCGTCCTCAAACTTCTTGCCGACACCGACCACGGACTGACGGTCACCGAGCTCTCGAACCGGCTCGGCGTCAACAGGACCGTGGTCTACCGACTGCTTGCCACGCTGGAGCAGCACGCGCTCGTCCGCCGGGACCTCGGCGGCCGGGCCAGGGTCGGGCTCGGCGTACTGCGGCTGGGCCGGCAGGTCCACCCGCTGGTCCGCGAGGCCGCGCTGCCCGCGCTGCGCTCGCTCGCCGAGGACATAGGTGCGACCGCCCACCTCACCCTCGTGGACGGTACGGAGGCCCTCGCGGTCGCCGTCGTCGAACCGACCTGGACCGACTACCACGTGGCCTACCGGGCCGGGTTCCGGCACGCGCTGGACCGCGGTGCGGCCGGCCGGGCCATCCTGGCCGCGCGGCAGGGCGCCCTGTCCGAACCGGGTTACACGCTCACGCACGGCGAACTGGAGGCGGGGGCCAGTGGCGCTGCCGCGCCGTTGGTCGGCATCACCGGGCTGGAGGGGAGCGTGGGTGTCGTGATGCTCGCGGACGCCGTGCCGGAGCGGGTGGGGCCGCGGGTCGTCGACGCCGCCCGAGAGGTGGCCGACGCCCTGCGCTGACCTCCCCCGGGCGACGCCCGCCCCCTGCCCACGCCCTGCGGGCAACCTCCAGCCTTGTTCGGCGCCCTGGGGGCACAACGCCCTGGCGGGCAACGTCCGGCCTTGTTGGGCGTCCTGGGGGCACAACGCCCTGGCCGGGCAACGTCCAGCCTTGTCGGCGCTGCGTGCGGCAACCCCCAGCCTCGTCGGCGTTTGAGGCGCGGGTCCGGGCGGAGCCCGGTAATGCTGCGCAACCCTCAGCCTCGCCGGCGTTTGAGGCGCGGGGTTTGGGGCGGAGCCCCAAGCAACCCGGCTGGCGCCGGGCACCGGGCTCCGCCCGGACCCGCGCCTCAAACGCCGGCGAGGCTGGTAACGCCCCGGGCGTCAGTGGGGGCGCGGGATTGCCGGCGAGGCTGGTGATGCCCCGGGCACCGGCGAGGCCGGCAGTGCCTCGGGCGTCCGCGAAGCGGAGGGGGTGGGGGCGGCTAGATTGGCGGGGTGCTCTCACGCCTCACACGTCTGCCCCGCCCCACGGCCCTCGCACTCTGCGCCGTGCCCGTGCTCGCGCTGCTCGCCGTCGCGGCCCTCGCCCCGCTGCCGTTCGCGCTGGCGCGACCCGGCCTGACGGCGGACGTGCTCGGCTCACAGAAGGGCAAGCCCGTCATCACCGTCGCCGGTGCGCCCGTCCGCGAGACGACCGGCCAGCTGCGGATGACCACGATCCTCGCGACCGGGCCGTCCACCGACGTACGCCTGGGCGAGCTGGTCGACAGCTGGTTCCGCAGCGACCGGGCGGTCCTGCCCAAGGAATCGGTCTATCCGACGGGCGATTCCGACAAGGAGATCGAGCACCACAATCTGGCGGAAATGGAGAAGTCGCAGTCGGCTGCCGCCCAGGCCGCGCTCGGATACCTGCACAAGGATCCGAAGACGGTGAAGGTGGACCTGGAGCTCGCCGACGTCGGCGGCCCGAGTGCCGGACTGCTGTTCTCCCTCGGCATCGTCGACAAGCTCGACGGCGACGGCAGCGGCGGCGACCTCACCGGCGGCCGCTCCATCGCCGGCACCGGCACCATCACCCCGGACGGCGAGGTCGGCGCCGTCGGGGGAGTGGCGCTGAAGACGCAGGCCGCCAAGCGGGACGGCGCGAGCGTGTTCCTCGTACCGAAGGCGGAGTGCTCGGACGCTGAATCCGAACTGCCCGCCGGGCTGCGGCTGATCCCCGTGACCACGCTGACGGACGCGGTCTCCTCGCTGCGCGCGCTGAGCCGCGGCGGGAAGGTCCCTAGCTGCTAGCTGCCAGCAGCTGGCTGCCGGCTGCTGACGGGCGCCGCGTCCGCGGGCTCCGGCCGGGATGACGGCCCCGGCCCCGGATCCGGCCCCGGCTGCGCATGCGCGGCGGGTCCGTCGTGCGGTGCGAGCGGTGCGTCGAGGCCCCGCCAGGCCGGGAAGACGACCGGGCTGAGCGTGGCCAGCAGGTAGCAGCCGCCGAGTGCCAGCAGGGCGGTGGTCAGGCCGGCGCTCTCCACCAGCAGGCCCGCCGCGAGCCCGCCCAGCGGCATGGCGAGCTCGCAGCCCGCCGTGGTCACGCCCGCGACCCGGCTGCGCAGCCCGTCCGGCACCAGCCCGTAGAACACCGTGGACAGGATCGGGTTGAGCATGCCCGCCCCGAGGCCGGCCAGGGCCATGGTCACCGCGAGCGGCAGGGTGGTGTCGGTGAAGGCCGCGACGGCCCACCGAGGGGGCCCGCAGATCAGGAAGGCCGCGGCGAACACCGCCCGCCGCGGGAAGCGCTCGCCGACGGCCCCGTAGAGCAGCGCACCCAGCAGTGCGAAGCCGCCGAACAGGGCGACCAGCAGCCCCAGTTGGGTGGCGCCGCCGAGCGCGTCCCGGGCGTGCACCGGCAGCAGTACGGAATTCCAGGCCTGGTCCAAGCCGTTGGTGGCCATCACCATCACCGTGGAGCCCAGGATCAGCCGGTTGCGCAGCAGGAAGAGGTACCCCTCGCGCAGTTCGGCGCGGTACGCGGCGAACGAGACGGCCCCCGCGCCCGGCCGCGGCTCCGCCGCCCGGATCCCGCGCACCCCGAGCGCCACCAGCGCCGCCGACACCGCGAAGCTGGCCGCGTCCACGATCAGTACGACCTCCGCGCCCAGCGCCACGATGAGTACGCCGGCCACCGCGGCACCGATCATCCGCGCGCCGCGCGACACCGCGTCGTACAGGCTCGCGGCCCGCGTCAGAGAGGTCCCGGCGTGCTCGGCGAGGTCCGGCAGCATGACGTTGCGCGCGGTCAGCCCGGGCGTGTGGACCAGGCCGCCGACCGCCATGAGGGCGCACAGCATCCAGAACTCCAGCACCCCCGCGTAGTGCAGGAGCGGGATCGCGCCGACCGACAGGCCGCACACGAGGTCGGAGAGGACGGAGACCCGGCGCCGGCCGATCCGGTCGATCACCGGGCCGCCGGCCAGCGCGGCCACCACGACCGGCAGCGTCGCGCAGAAGGCGACGATCCCGGCCCGGCCCGCGCTGTCCGTGGTCTGCAGCACGAACCACGGCACGCCGATGAGCGTGAGTGAACTCCCGGCTATGGAAATGGTGTTGGCGGTCAGAATGGCGGCGAAAGGCCGCCGCGCCGCGCCGCTCGCCGCCGCGGTTCCCCCCTGGCGGATCATGACGTCGTTGCCCCTCAGCCGGTCGTACGCGGGAAGGCGTGCAGATGGAAGCGGACCGATTCGGTGCCCGCGGGCTCGTCCGCCGGGTCGGCGGGCTCCAGGTCCTTGTAGCTGTCGATCAACGCGTGCATCTTCAGGATCAGTTCGCGGCTGCGCTCGGGCGTCAGCCGGAGCGTGTAGTCGCTCATGTCGGAGGCCCGCCGCCACTCCTGCGGCCAGGCGTGGGCGTTGCCCAGCCAGGTGGCCAGCTCGTGCGCGTGCACGGTGGCGATCTCGTGCAGGAAGAGGTCCGCGGCGCCGCGGACCTCGGGGTTCGGGTCGGACGTCAGCTTCTCGTCGAAGCGCGTGCCGTCGTGTGCGGCCCGCCACCAGCGCTCGCGGCCCTTGCCGTGCTCGGGCGCGTCCTCGACGAACCCGTACGAGGCGAGCTGGCGCAGGTGGTAGCTGGTCGCGCCGCTCGACTCGCCCAGGCGCTCGGCGAGTCGGGAGGCCGTGGCGGGGCCGTCGTGGCGCAGGGCGCCCAGCAGGCGGATGCGCAGCGGGTGTGCGAGGCCGCGCAGGGTGCGGGCATCGAGGGTGCGGATGCTGCGCTCGGCCTTGCCGGGCGTCTGCGGCTGCTGCTCGGTCATGGCGTCACCGTAGGCATGCAAAGAACCCTTTGCAAGGTATTTTGCAAAGGGTTCTTTGGAAGTCGGCCGGCCCCCGGAGGGGTGGCAGGAGGGGGAGGGGCGGTGTCAGTCCTCGTGGTCGGCGGCCGCCTGCTCCACCAGGGGGATGACCCGCAGCGGCACCGGATTCTCCATCACGATGGCGGTGGACGCGCGCACGATGCCCTCGAAGCCGACGACCCGGTCGATCACCCGCTGCAGGTCCGCGTTCGACCGGGCCACCAGCCGACACAGCATGTCCCCGTGCCCGGTCGTCGTGTGCAGCTCCAGCACCTCGGGCACGGTCGCCAGGTGCGCCCGTACGTCCGAACCCTGGCCCTGCTTGATCTCCAGCGTCGCGAACGCGGTCACCGGGTAGCCGAGCGCCGCCGGATCCACCTGCGGGCCGAAACCGCGGATGACCCCGCTCGACTGGAGCCGGTCCAGGCGCGCCTGCACGGTGCCGCGCGCCACCCCGAGCCGGCGCGAGGCCTCCAGCACGCCGATGCGGGGCTCACGGGCGAGGAGAACGATGAGCCTGCCATCCAGTGGGTCGATGCCCATGAGGCCTCCAGAGCTGGTCATCCTGTACAGGTCTTCCCTTGATCCTCGCAGTGTGCTGTACAGGTTGACCAGTAAATGAGGAAACTATTGCGCACCTTGTGGATCGGAGCGAGTCTGCGCTTATGACTGAGACGCTGCATCACTCCACCCCCGCCACCGCGCGTGAAGCCGACCCGTTCCCGGTGAAGGGGATGGACGCGGTGGTCTTCGCCGTCGGCAATGCGAAGCAGGCCGCGCACTACTACTCCACCGCCTTCGGCATGAAGCTCGTCGCCTACTCCGGCCCGGAGAACGGCAGCCGCGAGACCGCGAGCTACGTCCTGACCAACGGCTCGGCCCGCTTCGTCCTGACCTCGGTCATCAAGGCGACGACCGACCACGGCCGGTTCATCGACGAGCACGTCGCCGAGCACGGCGACGGCGTCATCGACCTCGCCATCGAGGTCCCGGACGTCCGCGCGGCCTACGCCTACGCGGTCGAGCAGGGCGCGCGCGGCCTGGACGAGCCGCACGAGGTCAAGGACGAGCACGGCACCGTCGTGCTGGCCTCGATCGCCACGTACGGCCAGACCCGCCACACGCTCGTCGAGCGCGGCGACTACACCGGCCCCTACCTGCCGGGCTACGTCGCCGTCGACCCGATGGTCGCGCCGCCCGCCAAGCGGACCTTCCAGGCGATCGACCACTGCGTCGGCAACGTCGAGCTGGGCCGCATGAACGAGTGGGTCGGCTTCTACAACAAGGTCATGGGCTTCACGAACATGAAGGAGTTCGTGGGCGACGACATCGCGACCGAGTACTCGGCGCTCATGTCCAAGGTGGTCGCGGACGGGACGAAGAAGGTCAAGTTCCCGATCAACGAGCCGGCGATCGCGAAGAAGAAGTCGCAGATCGACGAGTACCTGGAGTTCTACAACGGCCCCGGCGTCCAGCACATCGCGCTGGCCTCCAACGACATCGTCGCCACGGTGCGCACCATGCGAGCGGCGGGCGTGCAGTTCCTGTCCGTCCCGGACACGTACTACGACACCCTCGGCGAGTGGGTCGGCGACACGCGGGTGCCGATCGACGAGCTGCGCGAGCTGAAGATCCTGGCGGACCGGGACGAGGACGGATACCTGCTGCAGATCTTCACCAAGCCGGTGCAGGACCGGCCGACCGTGTTCTTCGAGATCATCGAGCGGCACGGGTCGATGGGCTTCGGCAAGGGCAACTTCAAGGCGCTGTTCGAGGCGATCGAGCGCGAGCAGGACAAGCGCGGCAACCTCTGACCCCGCCGCCCCACCCCGCGCCCCGGCCCCGCACCCACCTCCCGGCGGGCCGGGGCCGCCCCCTGCCCGGCCGCCTCAGCCTTGCCGGTGCCTTGGGGCGCCACATCCAGCCCTTGTCGGCGCTGCGTGCGGCAATTCCAGCCTCGCGGGTGCCTTGGGGCGCGACCCCCGGCCTTGCCGGTGCTGCGGGCGCGAATTCCAGCCTCGCCGGCGTTTGAGGCGCGGGGTTTGGGGCGGAGCCCCAACGGACAACCCGGCTGACGCCGGGCACCGTGCTCCGCCCGGACCCGCTCCTCAAGCGCCGGAGGGGCTGATATCCCCGGGCATGGTCCCGGCTTCGTCAGGGGGTGTGGGACCGGTGCCGGGTGGGGGTCGGCCGCCGGAGGGGGGCGGCCGACGCCCGCGCCGGGCCACCTACAGCCCCCGCCGCAAGCTCCGGCTTCGCCCAGGGACGCGCCCGTCCACCCGGCTTCGGATCCGCCGGCACGGCGGAGTCCAGACCCGCCCCGGAGGCCCGCTCCGCCCGGGCGGCCGCCTCAGCCCCCGCCCCCGCCCCGGTGGCCGCCTCAGGCCCGGCCCCCGCCCCGGCGGCCGGCCGTTTCTGGGCCGGCCTCGGGGCCGGCTTCGGCATGACCGGCGCCACCCACGGCTCGTCCGGCTGCATGTTCTCCGGCCCGCCCGCCGCCGGTTCCGCCAGGGCCGCCAGGGCCAGCTTCGCCTTCGGGGCCAGCAGCGGCGAGAAGTGCGGATTGGTCCGCAGCGCCTCCTGCAGGTGCCGCCGCGCCGCCGCCGTATCGCCCAGGTCCCGTTCGACGACCCCCCGGTGGTACGCGAACTCCGCGTTCCGCATCCCCAGGTCCGTCGCCTTCCGCGCGTACCAGAGCGCCTCCCGCGGCTCCCCGGACCGGAACAGCGCCCACCCCAGCGCATCCGCCACCTGCACGCTCTTGTGCCGGGACCACTGCGCGCGCAGCCTGCGTACCGCCGCCAGCGGATCCGCGTGGTCCGCCTCGTACCGCGAGAGCACAAGGTCCTCCTGCACCCCGTACGTGCCGGCCCGCGCGACCTGCGCCCGCAGCACCCCGTACGCCTCCTGCGCGTCCTCCTCCTGCCCCGCCGCCTCCAGCAGCTCGCCCAGTTCCAGCGCGAGCTGCGGCGCCGGCATCTCCTCCAGCGCCGCGCGGTAGTCCCGTACCGCCTCGCCCGTCCGGTTCAGCGCCGCCAGCGCCCGGGCCCGGCCGCCCAGCGCCAGCCCCTGCGTCGGATCGGTGCGCAGCGCCCCCTCGTACGAGCGCAGCGCGTCCTCCGCCTCGCCCCGCTCCCACGCCAGCTCGCCGATCCGGTACAGGCAGTACGCCTTCTCCGCCGGGGTCCGTGCGGCCCCCGCCGCACGCTCCAGCGCGGCCGCCGCGTCCTCGCGCCAGCCGCGGTCCCGGTACACCTGCGAGGCCCGCAGGAATCCCGGCAGCCCGCCGCGCAGCGCCACCAGCTTCTCCATGGCCGCCTCGGCCGGCTTGTACGCGCCGAGCCCGCTGTACGCGTCGATCAGCACCGGGTACGCCGTCCAGTTCCGCGGCGCCTGCGCCCGGACCAGCTCACCCCACTTGCGGGCCGTCACGAAATCGTGCCGCGCGTTGGCCAGCGCCCCCATCCCCACCATCGCGTCGAAATTGCCCTTCTCGGCGGGCCGCAGCGCCAGCGACCGCTTCAGCGCCGCCTCCGCCTGCGGATAGTGGCCCGCGTCCGCCGTCCGCCGCGCCTGCTCCAGATAGGCGGCGCCCAGCACCGCCCACGCCCCGTCGTCGGCGGGATGCCCCTTCACCCACCGCGCCCGGTCCGCGATCAGCGCGTTCACGTCCACCGCGGCCGCCGGCGCCCCCATCCCCACCGACGCCATCGCCCGCTGTTCGGGCCGCGGCGGCCGCGGGTCGTCTCCGTGCTGCTGGGCAGGTCTGATGACGAGCGCGCCCGCGATCAGCACCACGGCCACGGCGGCGGTCATCGCCGTACGCCGCGCGCTGAACGTGACGGGCGGCTGCTGCGACTCCATCTCCATGGGCTCACTGTGCGTCAATATGAAGAGTGTTCCCGGGTGCCCGATGGGGTTCGCGGCCGGGTTCACACCAACGGCCCCGAGTGCCAGGCTGGCCCCATGGCCCCCATGGACGAACCACAGGTGCGGGAACTGCGCGCCCGCCTGCTCGCCGGTCCCGACGGGCTGCCCCCGGCCGCAGTCCTCACCGACCCCGACGTCACCGCCTCCTACCGCACCGACATGGCCGGCTTCTGCGCCGCCGGAACACCCGCCGCCGTCGTGCTGCCCCGCACCACCGCCCAGGTCCAGCACGTCCTGCGCACCGCGACCGCACTGCGCGTCCCGGTCGTCCCGCAAGGCGCCCGCACCGGCCTGTCCGGCGGCGCCAACGCCTCCGACGGCTGCATCGTGCTCTCCCTCGTCGCCATGGACCGCATCCTGGAGATCAGCCCCGTCGACCGGATCGCCGTCGTCGAACCCGGCGTCGTCAACGCCGTCCTCTCCCGCGCCGTCGCCGAGCACGGCCTGTACTACCCGCCCGACCCCTCCAGCTGGGAGCAGTGCACCATCGGCGGGAACATCGGCACCGCCTCCGGCGGCCTGTGCTGCGTCAAATACGGCGTCACCGCCGAATACGTACTCGGCCTCGACGTCGTCCTCGCCGACGGCCGCCTCCTGCGCACCGGCCGCCGCACCGCCAAGGGCGTCGCCGGATACGACCTCACCCGCCTCTTCGTCGGCTCCGAGGGCAGCCTCGGCGTCGTCGTCCGGGCCGTCCTCGCCCTCCGCCCGAAGCCGCCCCGCCAGCTCGCCCTCGCCGCCGAATTCCCCTCCGCGGCCGCCGCCTGCGAAGCCGTCTGCGCCGTCATGGCCGCCGGCCACACCCCGTCCCTGCTGGAACTGATGGACCGCACCACCGTCCGGGCCGTCAACCGGCTCGGGAAGATGGGCCTGCCCGAAACCACCGAGGCCCTGCTCCTCGCAGCCTTCGACACCCCCGACGCGGCCGCCGACCTCGCCGCCGTCGGCGCCCTGTGCACCGCCGCCGGAGCCACCCAAGTGGTCCCCGCCGAAGACGAGGCCGAATCCGAACTCCTCCTCCAGGCCCGCCGGATGTCCCTCACCGCCCTGGAAACCCTCAAGCCCGCCACGATGATCGACGACGTGTGCGTCCCCCGCACCCGCCTCGCCGACATGCTCGACGGCACCACCGCCATCGCCCGCCGCCACCGGCTGACCATCGGCGTGTGCGCCCACGCCGGCGACGGCAACACCCACCCCGTCGTCTGCTTCGACCCCGCCGACGAGGACGAGACCCGCCGGGCCCGCGAATCCTTCGACGAGATCATGGCCCTCGGCCTCGCCCTCGGCGGCACCATCACCGGCGAACACGGCGTCGGCCTCCTCAAAAAGGACTGGCTCGCCCGCGAACTCGGCCCGGTCGGCGTCGAGATGCACCACGCCGTCAAGCAGGCCTTCGACCCGCTCGGACTCCTCAACCCCGGCAAGGTCGTCTGACCGTACGGCTTCTGACGTGCCGTCGGCACACCCCTTCGTCTACCCTCACGCGGTACGAAGAACTGCCTGACAGGGGGAAACGCGATGGGGACGCTGCTGCATCCGGACGATCCGGAGCGCCTCGGCGGCTACTGGCTGGCCGCCCGGCTCGGCGCGGGCAGCCAGGGCGTCGTCTACGAGGCGTACGACCGCACCGGCGCCCGCGTCGCCGTCAAGGCCCTGCACCGCGACGCCCAGCAGTTCGTACGCGACCGCTTCGGCAAGGAGGTCGACGCGGCCCGCGCCGTCGCCCCCTTCTGCACCGCCCGCATCCTCGACGCCGCCCTCGACGCCGACACCCCGTACATCGTCAGCGAGTACATCCCCGGCCCCACCCTCGCCGCCGCCGTCCGCGAACAGGGCGTCCTCGGCGCCGAAGCCGTCACCCGGCTCGCCGCCGGCATCGCCACCGCACTCGCCGCCATCCACCAGGCCAAGGTCATCCACCGCGACCTCAAGCCCGGCAACGTCCTCCTCGGCCCCGACGGCCCGCGCGTCATCGACTTCGGCATCGCCCGCGCCTCCGACATGTCCGTGACCGCAACCGGCGCCATCATGGGCACCTTCGGCTACATGGCCCCCGAAGTCCTCGGCGGGCAGCGCGCCACCCAGGCCTCCGACATCTTCGCCTGGGGCGCCCTCGTCCTCTACGCGGCCTCCGCCGAGGAACCCTTCCGCGGCGACAACATCGGCCAGGTCGCCCACCGCACCGCCGCCGTCGACCCCGACCTCTCCGCCCTGCCCGCCCCGCTGCGCCCCCTCGTCGCCGCCGCCCTCGCCAAGGAACCGGCACTGCGGCCCACCGCCACCGAACTCCTCCTCGGGCTCGTCGGCGACACTCCCGCAGCCGCCGACCCCCGCCGCGCCCTCCTCGAAGCCGGCGCCCGGCGCGCCGCCGACCCCCGCCCCGAAGCGGAACTCCCCGGCCTGGGCGAACGCGCCGAACAGGCCTACGCCTCACTGCCGTTCGGCGCGCAACAAGCAGCCCACGAACTGCTGCTGCGGCTCGTCGTACCCGGCGACGACCCCGACGGCAGCCAGGACACCGTACGGACCGCCGCGTACGAGGAGCTGTACGGCGGCCGCACCGACGCCGAACGCGCCGACGGCCACGCCGCGATCACCGCCCTCGCCGCGGCCGGAGCGCTGATCGTCGCCGAGGACCACTCCATACGCCCGGTCAGCGCGGCCCTCATCCGCGCCTGGACCCGGCTGCGCGCCTGGACCGAAGCCGACCGCGGCGGGCTCGCCCTGCGCCACCGGCTGGGGCACGCCGCCCGCGAATGGCAGCGCCACGGCCGCCGCCCCGAGGACCTCCAGCAGGGCACCGCCCTGCGCGCCGCCCTCGACTGGTCCGCCGCCGCGGCCCCCCACGTCCGGCCCAACCCCCTCGAACTCGCCTTCCTCGAAGCCGGCAAGGCCTCCGCCACCCGTACCGCCCGCCGCCGCCGCCAACTCCTCGGCGGCCTCGGCGTCCTCCTCGTCGCCTCCCTGGTGGCCGGCGGCCTCGCCTACCAGCAGTCCCGGGCCGCCGCCCGCGAACAGGCCCGAGCCGCCGCCCGCACGACGGCCCAGGCCGCCGTCAGCCTCCGCGCGGCGGACCCGAAACTCGCGATGCTGCTGGGCGTGGCCGCGTGGGACATCGCCGAGACGGAAGATTCGCGCGCGGCGCTGCTGGGGGCGGTCAACCAGCGCGAGGCGGACCTACTCCAGTTGCCTGCGGAAGCCGCCGCCGCCGAAGGGCCTCGGGTGCTCTCGACGGATGGCCGTATCCTGGGAGTGGGGATGGGTGCGAAGACCCAGCTCTGGGACGTCCGCGCAAAGCGCCTGATCGCCTCGACCGATGGTCGTCCCGAATTCGACCGGCTGACTCTCAAGGCACTCAGTCCGGACGGCCGCTTGGCGCTCGCCACGGACCAGTTCAGCTATCAGGTCTTCGAGACCGCCACTTTGACGCCGGTGGGACCTCGACGCGAGACGTCTGGGAACCGCTATCCGGAGCGGGTGACCAGCAACGGCATGGTGCTGTCCCAGCAGATGGGCGGCTACGGAGCCCAAGTGCTGAGGGCATCCGACGGGAAGGTGATGGCAGAATCGGGCGTGGAAGCGTCTGCGGCCCTCTCGCCAGACGGGAAGCTGATGGCCACCTGCCGACATGGCGGACCCGTCATGCTGTGGCGTATCGAGCCCCAGGGGGGTCTCGCCTCGGCTGCTCTCAGTGCCCCGCCGGGAACTGTGCAGCCGGAATGCATCGGATCGGGTGCCGACCGGCTGGTGTTCAGTCCTGATGGCAAGGCGCTGGCCGGAGGTGGTGGTACCTCCCTGTATTTCTGGCAGACCGCCACCGGATCGTATGAGGGGACGGTCCAGACCAGCCTGACTCATCCGGTCTTCAGCAGTATGGGGCGCCATGTCCTTGGGTTCGACCGGGAAACGGGGAACATCTGGGTGCATCCTGTGGACAGCGCCTACGCCGCCCCGTTCACGTATGCCGCCTGGAGTGGCGGCGGTAAAGCTTTGGACAGTCGCATCGTGGTCGGACTCGACGACGATGCACGGCAGCTGATCTTCCACCGCTCCGAGACGACCACGGTGGAGGTTGTCGACTTGCCAGTAGCACCGCGCGGGCTGCCGGAAGGACTCCGAGGCGTGGTGAGCGACGGGATCGTCGCAGCGGATGGGCGGATCGGGATGGTCCGACAGACCGGTGAGCGGCCACAACTGTTCGACCTGCGTACCGGCAAGGCGCTCGGCGACCGTGTGCCCCAGCGGGACAAGGACCCCGGTAATGAGACCGGCCGGTCCGCCCTCTCGCAGGACGGCAGGCAGCTCGCATTCGTCGACGGTGGCTCCGTGGTGGTGTGGGACACCTCGGAACGCAAGGAGGTCTTCCGAAAGGAGCCGGCGGACCACTGGATCGATCCCGTGGCCCTGTCGCCGGACGGCAGCTTGGTCGCAGCGTTCAGCAGCCTTGAGGCGGACCAAGGCAACGGTGACTACATCGTTCGCCTTGGAACCATCCGCGTATGGGACACCGCCACAGGCAAGCAGTTGCACAGCTTTAGAACCGAAAAGAAGCGGTTTGCGTTCAGCCCGGACAACTCCCGCTTCGTTACTGCTGCCGGCGACGTCTTGGACTTGCGGACCGGCAAGCGCCGACAGAATGCGTTCGGCCCGATCGGCACCACTGCGCTTGCTTTCGCCCCGGACGGCAACACCCTCGCCGTGGCCAAGGAGAACGGTCTGACCGAACTGTGGGACGCCAGCGTGTCCCACAGGACCGGTGGCGTCCTTGCCAGTGAGGCGATCGCCAGGGGCGGAGACCGGTACGGTCAGTCCGTGGGCGACCTGGCCTTCTCGCCTGATGGCCGCCTGCTGGCCGCCCTCATCGGCGGTGACGCCGTGCAGTTCTGGGACATGAAATCCCGGCTTGCTCTGGGCAGGCCGCTTCCCATGAACAGCGCGGGGATCCGCGGACTCGCTTTCGATGGAAGCACTTTGCGCACCGTCGACACGCAGAACCCCCTCCGCTCCCTCGACACCGACCCCGGCAAGCTCATCGACGCCGTCTGTCGGCGCGTGGCCGGTCGGGAGCTCACCGAGGACGAGTGGAAGCAGTACGTCCCGCGCGGGATCGAGTACCGCAAGGTGTGCAGCTGACCCGGTGCGCCGCGTAGGGGTACGCGTACGGGTCACACTCACAGGTGGTCGCCCTCCGACGACTCGTCGGAGGGCCACGGGTCGCGGAGCCAGAGGTCGTCGGCCGGGGTGGGGGCCAGGAGGGCGGCGAGGGCGTCGTCCAGGCCCAGCCGGTCCGTCTCCGAGCCCGGCGGGACCACGTGGAGGGTGCGTTCGAGCCAGGCCGACACCGCCGCCGACGGCGCCTCCAGCAGCGCGTCGCCGTCGGGGGAGCTGAGGGCGACGCAGATGACCGCGCGCGAGTCGATCTTCGTGGGCCAGACCCGGACGTCGCCGTGGCCGCACGGCCGGAACACCCCCTCGACCAGGAGTTCCCTGGCGAACGTCCAGTTGACCGGGGTGTTGGAGCCGACGTGGAAGACGACGTGCACGGCGTACGGGTCGTCGGCACGGTAGACCAGCCGGGCGGGTACGGGGATGCTGCGCTCGGGCGACAGCACCAGCTTGAGCTCCAGCTCGCGTTCGACGACGGTGTGGTGCATGGCGGTTCCTCTCGACGTGCAGGGGTGCACATGTGCTTGCACCCGTCAGAGAGCGTGCCCGCGTCCGGTTATGACGCGACTTCGGAGCCAAAAATCAGGGTTGGCGCAAAACCTGTCACCTGACCGGAACCCGCTGCTCTTCCCGTGTCGCTCGTACGCGGTCTTTCTGCCGTTCCCGGTCCTGCGGGGCCCGGGTTCTTGGCTATGGTCCTCCTTGCACAAACGGGCACAAGCGGACGATCGGAGTTGGGGACATTGACGGCCTCTCCTGGTGACGGCGAACACGCGGCCCGAGAGGGGTACTACCCCGACCCCTCCATTCCCGGCTTCGTCCGGTACTGGAACGGGTCGGCCTGGGTGCCCGGTACGAGCCGCCCGGCGCCCGCCGGGTACCAGCCGCAGGCGGCGCCCGCCGCGCCCGCCCCCGCGCCCGCTCCGGCGCCTGCCCCCGCGCCCGCTCCGGCGCCTGCGCCCGCGCCCGCTCCGGTCGCCGTGGCCGACGAGACCGGCCCCGTCTTCTTCGACGAACTCCCGCAGGACGACGTACGGGAACAGGCCCCGGAGCAGCCCCGGGACGAGGCGCGGGACGACGCGCGGGACGAGGCGCGGGACGACGTGCAGGACGCGGTGCCCGCCCGGTACGCGGAGCCCGCGGCGGCGTGGCAGGCGGACGCCGCCCAGCAGTCCGGGTTCGGCGGTGATCGCGATCGCAAGGTGGCCTGGGGCGAAAATCCGGCTCCGGCCCCCGCCGCCGTACCCGCCCGGGTGATCCCCGCCCCCGCCCCGGAGCCCCGTCCGGCCGCCGCGGCGGCCTCCGCGCCCGCCGCCTCCCACGCCTCGGCCGCCTCCTCCGCCGGCATCCTGTCGGTGAAGTCCCCGGCCCACACCGAACCGGCCCACGCCGAACCGGCGACCCCGAGCCCGGCATCGAGCCCGAGCCCGAATCCCACCCCTGCCCCTGCCCCGGCCCCGAGTCCCGCCCCCGTACCCGCCCAGGCCGCCGCCCCCGCCCAGCCCGAAGCCGCCGCCAAGTCCGCCGCCAAGCCCGCCCCCGCCGCCGGCACCCCCAAGACCACCGTCACCCCCTGGAAGCCGCCCACCGACGAGCTGTTCCGGCGGCTCGCGGAGGACGCCCCGCGCCCGGCCGGCCTCGGCCGACGCCTGCTCGCCCGGATCGTCGACGCCCTGGTGACCGGCGCCGTGGCCACCGCCGTGACCGTTCCGTTCGTAGCGAAGGCAACCGAGCACATCGAGGCGAAGGTCGACGCCGCGAAGCTCTCCGGGGAGACCGTCACCGTCTGGCTCCTCGACGGCACCACCGGCGGCTACCTCGCCGTCGTGCTCGGCGCACTGGTCGTCTTCGGCCTCCTCTACGAGGTGCTGCCCACCGCCCGCTGGGGCCGCACCCTGGGCAAGAAGCTCCTCGGCGTGCGCGTCGTACGGATGGAGACCGGATCGCGGCCCTCCTTCGGTGCGGCACTCGGCCGCTGGCTGGTGTACGGGGTGCTCGGCGCGCTCGGCATCGGGATCGTCAACATCCTGTGGTGCCTGGTGGACCGGCCGTGGCGGCAGTGCTGGCACGACAAGGCGGCCGGTACGTTCGTCGCCCGCTGAGCGGGTTTGCGGGCGGCGCGTCCCCCGAACGGAGTCCGTCCCGTTGCGGGGTGCCGGGGCCCGGGTTCGACTACGGCCATGAGTACCGATCAGCCGCCGCCGGGCCAGCCCCCCGAGGACGACCCGTTCCTCAAGAAGCCGCAGGAGCCGCCTCCGACGACGCCGCCTCCGGGCTCGGGGTCCCCGTACGGGAGCCCCGGCGGCACGGGCGGCGGCTACCCGCCTCCGCCGCCACCCCCGTCGGGTTCCGACCCGTACGGCGGCGGCATGGGCTACAACCCGCCCGACCCGCTCGCGGGCATGCCGCCGCTCGCCGACTTCGGCAAGCGCCTCCTCGCGCGCATCATCGACGTCCTGATCATCGCCATCCCGCTCGGCCTGCTCCAGTGGGCCACCAGCCGCAACCGCTGGACCATCGAGACGGACGAGGGCGAGGACGCGACTGAGGTCTTCACCAAGGCGTACAGCGGCAGCGGGCTGCTGTGGACGCTCATCGGCATCGTGGCGTTCGTCGGCTACGACTGGTTCATGACGAAGAAGTCCGGCCAGACGGTAGGCAAGCGGCTGCTGGGTCTGCGCGTCGCCATGCTGAACGACGGAAGCGTGCCCACGAGCAACGCGTCGCTGTCCCGCGCGGCCGTGCTGTGGCTGCCCGCACTGCTCTGCTGCCCGTGTGTCTGGGAGCTCGTGCTCATCGTCACGATCTTCGCCGACAAGCCGTACAGGCAAGGCCTGCACGACAAGGTCGGCAAGACGGTGGTGGTCACCACCTAGCGGCCCGGCCGCGCCGCACCGGCGGTGTGCTCAGCCCGGCGGTGTGCTCAGCCCGGCGGTGTGCTCGGCCCGGACGTGTGCTCAGTGCCACACCGGCGTGGGCTCAGCGGTGCACGGAGTGCGCGGGCTGCTCGGCCGGCCGGGGTTCCGGCACCCGGGCGGCCGGCGCACCGGCCTGTTCGGCGGGGACGGTCGCCGGGTTCGTACGGACCCGGCGGGCCGTCCTCTTCGGCATGGCGGCCGTGAGGGCGACCAGGAGGCCGAGGAAGAGCGCCGCCGCGGTGATGACGGCGACCCCGACACCGGTCCGCGTCTGAGAGAGCAGCAGCATCGCGATCGTGGACACGATGACGGTGGCGGACCCGTAGGCGAGCTGTGCGGCTGTGGGACGCGGCATGGCGGTATCCGTCCTCAAGGCATGGTCGGGGAGTCGCTCGCTCTGCGAAATGACTCTACGACGGGGGATTCCCGGAGGGAACTGCCGGTAAGCGTGACCTAACCCACGGTGCCGGAGCGGCCGGAGCATGGGGGGCGCACGGGGGCATACCGCGCGCCGGTGCTGGTCCCGGACGCGCCCTTCGTCCCATACGACCCCGGGGCGTCCGAAATGCGGAACTCGCTGACCGCATAGTGCAATTGGCAGGGGCAAGTCAAGGTCTGTCTTTTCTTGCGTTCCTCCGGTCAAATGTCGTCACTTGAGACGCGCGCTGCCCCGGAACCCCTGACTCCTGGTCCGTCCTGGCGGCCGCGGGAGGGGAACAACATCAAGTGAGCACCAACAACTCGTCGAAGAGGCGAGCCATCCGCTTCGCAGCCGTCACCGTGACGATGGCTGCGTGTGCGGCCACCGCATCGGTCTACACCATGGCGAGCGCGAGCAACACCGTCGCGAACGCTCCCGCAGTGGACCGCGTCGACCCGTCGGCCTCGGCCAAGACCAAGGTCGACCACGACCTCGACGGCCCGTTCAGCAAGCAGCAGGCGCAGGCTCGCGAAGCCGCCCTGCAGCAGGTGCTGGAGGGCAAGAAGGCCGTCCAGCAGCGCGGCGCCTCCAAGGTCGTCAAGCTCGACGACAAGAAGTACGTCGAGCTCGGCCGCGAGAAGACCGACAAGATCTTCACGATCCTCGTCGAGTTCGGCGACAAGGTCGACAACACGACCATGTTCGACCCGGACGGCTCCGAGGGCCCCAAGCCCCCGGTCGTCAAGTACGGCGGCGAAGCCGGCCCGCTGAAGAACTCCATCGCGCAGCCCGACCGCACGAAGGACAACAGCACCGCCTGGCGCAAGGACTTCAACCAGAAGTACTTCCAGGACCTGTACTTCGGTACCGGCGAGGGCAAGCACTCGCTGAAGACCTACTACGAGAAGACCTCCTCCGGCCGTTACTCGGTCGACGGCGAGGTCTCCGACTGGGTCAAGGTCCCGTACAACGAGGCCCGTTACGGCTCCAACTACTGCGGCCAGTCCAACTGCGCCAACGTGTGGGACACCGTCCGCGACGGCGTGACCGCGTGGGTCAAGGCCCAGAAGAAGGCCGGCAAGACCGACGCGCAGATCAAGGCGCAGCTGGCCAAGTACGACCTCTGGGACCGTTACGACTTCGACGGCGACGGCAACTTCAACGAGCCCGACGGCTACATCGACCACTTCCAGGTCGTGCACGCGGGCGAGGACGAGTCGGCCGGCGGCGGCAAGGAGGGCACCAACGCCCTCTGGGCCCACCGCTGGTACGCCTACGGCACCAACGCCGGCCAGACCGGCCCGAAGAACAACAAGGCCGGTGGCACCCAGATCGGCAAGTCCGGCATCTGGGTCGGCGACTACACCATGCAGCCCGAGAACGGCGGCCTCGGTGTCTTCGCCCACGAGTACGGCCACGACCTCGGTCTGCCGGACCTCTACGACACCACCGGTGCCGGCGAGAACTCGGTCGGCTTCTGGTCCCTGATGTCGGCCGGCTCCTGGCTCGGCACCGGCAAGGACTCCATAGGCAACCTGCCCGGCGACATGACCGCCTGGGACAAGCTGCAGCTCGGCTGGCTGAACTACGGCAAGGCCAAGGCCGCGACGAAGTCCACGCACAAGCTCGGTGTGTCGGAGTACAACACCAAGAACAAGCAGGCGCTCGTCGTCTCGCTGCCGAAGAAGAAGGTCACCACCACCGTCGTCAAGCCCGCCGAGGGCTCGAAGCAGTGGTGGAGCAACATGGGTGACGACCTCAAGAACACCCTGACCCGCTCCGTCGACCTGACCGGCAAGTCCACCGCCGCCCTGTCCCTCAAGGGCTGGTGGGACATCGAGGCCGACTACGACTACCTCTACACCGAGGTGTCCACCGACGGCGGCGCCAACTGGAAGGCCCTCGCGGGCACGGCCAACGGCACGGCCATCCCGGTCGACGCCGCCGGCAACCCGTCGCTGACCGGTGTCTCCGGCGCCTGGAAGTCGCTGAACTTCCCGCTGGACGCCTACGCGGGCAAGAAGGTCGACATCCGCTTCCGCTACCAGACGGACGGCGGCGCGGGCGGCAAGGGCTTCACCGCCGACGCGATCAACGTGACCGCCGACGGCGCCACGCTGTTCGCCGACGGTGCCGAGAACGGCCTCAACGGCTGGACCGGCAAGGGCTTCTCCGCCATCGGTGAGAGCTTCACCAAGTCCTACGCGCAGTACTACCTGGCCGAGAACCGCCAGTACGTCTCGTACGACAAGACCCTCAAGGTCGGCCCGTACAACTTCGGCTTCGCGGGCACCCGCCCCGACTGGGTCGAGCACTACGCGTACCAGACCGGTCTGCTGATGTGGCTCTGGGACACCTCCCAGAAGGACAACAACACCAGCGTCCACCCGGGCCAGGGCCTGATCCTTCCGATCGACGCCCACGCCAAGCCGATGACGTGGACCGACGGCACGCTGATGCGCAACAAGATCCAGCCGTTCGACGCGCCGTTCAGCCTGTACGCCACCGACGCCTTCACGCTCCACAAGGCCGACGTCGCGCGCAAGATCAGCTCGAAGGCGGGCGTCAAGTTCTTCGACGACCGCACCGGCACGTACTACTACGCGTCGAACCCGACGGGCAGCGTCAAGACCACTGACACCAACACCCGCATCTCGATCGTGGAGCAGCCCAAGGACGGCTCCTACATCACGGTGAAGGTCGCCCCCTCCAAGTAATGACTTGGTAAAGTCGCAGGTCAAAGCATGATCGGCCGTCGCCCTCTAGCGGGCGGCGGCCGATCGCGTTTAGATGCGGGGAGCGAGATTCTTATTGACGCTCCATCTCACGGGGGAGATGAACCGCATGCCAGGCGGAGGTTTCGTCAAGCTGCCCAACGGCAGCGTCGTGGTCGCACTGACCCTGCCCAGGCCGCGCGAGGACGGCCGGCACGTCCGTGTGCTCGTCCACGCCGCGAACCGGGCCCGCGCCCTGACCAGGCTGCGGAACCTCGGGATGCGGGCCGTGTATCTGCGGGGGAACGCGGAGCCGCCCACGCCGGACGAGGTGACGGCGGTGCTGCACCATCCGGACGGGCTGCTGTGGCGGGGCGCCGAGCCCTGCCAGCCCGTGGCGGAGCTCTGGCACCCCATACGCGCCCTCCTCCGCCCCGACCCGGCCACCCCCGGCCTCTCCAGCGCCTGACCCCCCGACGGCCCGCCCCCCGGCCCCCAGCGGGCGCACAGCCTCGCCGGCCGCCCCGGGGCAACCCCGAACCGCGCCGGCGTCAGGTGCCGGGGACCGTGGGGGTGCCGGTGAGGTGGATGCCGGCGGAGCGGAGGTCGGCCAGGGCCCGGGCCGTCGTGTGCGCGGCCACCCCGGCCGTCAGGTCGAGAAGGACCCGCGTGGAGAACCCCTCCCGCACCGCATCCAGCGCAGTCGCCCGCACGCAGTGATCGGTGGCGATCCCGACCACGTCCACCTCGCCGACCCCCCGCTCCCGCAGCCACTCCGCGAGCCCGCTCCCGTTCTCGTCCGCGCCTTCGAACCCGCTGTAGGCGGCCGCGTACGCCCCCTTGTCGAAGACCGCCGAGACCGCGCCGGACGCGACGGCGGGCGCGAAGTTCGGGTGGAAGCCCACCCCCTCCGTCCCGGCCACGCAGTGCACCGGCCAGGAGGTCTCGAAGTCCGGCGCGGCCGGCGGCCGCGCGAAGTGCGCGCCCGGGTCGATGTGGTGGTCGCGGGTGGCGACGACGTGCCGGTACCCGGGCGTGGCCTGCCCGATCAGCTCGGTGACGGCGGCGGCGACATCGGCGCCCCCCGCGACCGCGAGGCTGCCGCCCTCGCAGAAGTCGTTCTGTACGTCGACGACGATCAAGGCGCGGTGCATCGCGGCTGTCCTTACTCGGAGGAGTCAGAGCGGGCGGTGGAGCGGATCGGACGGTGCTGCGGGGGCGGGCTCGGGCGGGCTCGGGGCGTGCCGTCGGGGCGGGTGACCCCGGCGTGCGGCCCCGCCGGGGCGGGGGTGCTGGTGTTGGATGCCCGCGGTCCCGCCGTTTACGCGTACTCCGTCGGGATGACGGCCTCACCGCGCGAGAGCTGCGTCGCGGAGAGCGGCAGTGCGGCGCGGGCCGCCCGGTGCCGTTCGCGGGCCGCCTCCAGCGGCTCCCTGGCCACCACCTCGCCGCCCTTGACCAGCTCGACCGGCAGCTGGTGCGCGGCGAGCGCGGCCGGGACCGGCCCGGTGCCGATGACCTCCGCCTCGGCGATCCCGTCGGCGTCCGGCCGCCGGGCCGCCCACTTGCGGCCGCCGATCGAGGTCTTGCCGCCCAGCGACTTCTTCGCCACCGGCGTCAGCGCCGCCTTCGGGTCGGCGGAGGTGGCGCGGGCCACCAGCTTGTAGACCATCGAGCAGGTCGGGTGCCCGCTGCCGGTGACCAGCTGGGTGCCCACCCCGTACGCGTCCACGGGCGCGGCCGCCAGCGAGGCGATCGCGTACTCGTCGAGGTCGGAGGTCACCACGATCCTGGTGCCGGTGGCGCCCAGCTCGTCCAGCTGCTGCCGCACCCGGTGGGCGACGAGCAGCAGGTCGCCGGAGTCGATGCGGACCGCCCCGAGCCCGGTCCCGGCGACCTCGACGGCCGTGCGGACGGCCTCGGTGACGTCGTACGTGTCCACCAGCAGCGTGGTGTCGCTGCCCAGCGCGGCCACCTGCGCGGTGAAGGCGTCCCGCTCGGTGTCGTGCAGCAGGGTGAAGGCGTGCGCGCTGGTGCCGACCGTGGGGATCCCGTACCGGAAGCCGGCCGCGAGGTCCGAGGTGGAGGTGAAGCCGCCCACGTAGGCGGCCCGGGAGGCGGCTACGGCGGCGAGTTCGTGGGTGCGCCGGGCGCCCATCTCGATCA
Source organism: Streptomyces sp. NBC_00239 (assembly GCF_036194065.1). Taxonomy (NCBI): domain Bacteria; kingdom Bacillati; phylum Actinomycetota; class Actinomycetes; order Kitasatosporales; family Streptomycetaceae; genus Streptomyces; species Streptomyces sp. NBC_00239. The sequence continues at coordinate 5,152,592 of NZ_CP108095.1, forward strand.
GCGGCCGGTCGCCGGCGGCCGAGGCCATCCGGGAGGCGGCCGCGGCGATCGCCGAGTCGTGGTTGAGGATCGACAGGATGACGGTCTCCAGCATCACGCACTCGGCGAAGCTGCCCTCGACGCGCAGGACGGGCGAGCCGGGGAAGTAGACCTCGCCCTCCGGGTAGCCCCAGATGTCACCCGAGAAGCGGTAGCGGGACAGCCAGTCCAGGGTGCGGGCGTCCACGACCCGCCGCTCCCGCAGGAACTCCAGCACGGCGCCGTCGAAGCGGAAGTTCTCCACCGCGTCCAGCACCCGGCCGATGCCCGCCACGACCCCGTAGCGGCGCCCCTCGGGGAGCCGCCGGGTGAAGACCTCGAAGACCGAGCGGCGGTCGGCGGTGCCGTTCGCCAGGGCGGCCTGCAGCATCGTGAGCTCGTAGTGGTCCGTGAAGAGCGCTGTCGACGGCACGTCCACCGGCAGGCCCAAATCCGCAGGGTTCATGGTCAGGGACTCTACTCCACATCTCGTCAGACTGACGAGATGTAGGGGGCCGTTTGTGCGACCGGCCCGTCACAGTGGCAGCATGGGGTAGGTGAGTGTTGCTCTGAGCGTCGCCCCCATCGAGATCGAACGCACCGAATCCGCCGAGGAGACCTACGCGGTCCCCGAACCGGACGTCCCCTGGGTGACCCTGGTGCACAACGACCCGGTCAACCTCATGAGCTACGTGACGTACGTGTTCCAGGCGTACTTCGGCTACTCCAAGGACAAGGCGCACAAGCTGATGATGGACGTCCACCACAAGGGGCGGGCGGTCGTCTCCAGCGGCACCCGCGAGGAGATGGAACGCGACGTGCAGGCCATGCACGGCTACGGCCTCTGGGCGACGCTCTCGCAGGACCGCTTCTGATGGGCGGCGTGTTCGAGGCCCTCAAGGGCGGCGGCGCGGCCGTCGCGCTCGACGAGATCGAGATCTCCATCCTGCGCTCCCTGGCGGTCCAGCTGCTGGAGCTGCTCGGGCCGGGCGACGAGCCCGACGCGGACGCCGACCCGCTGGCGGCGCTGTTCGCCGAGGGGCCCAGCGAGCCGCCCTCCGACCCCGCGCTCGCCCGCCTCTTCCCGGACGCGTACGGCGGCCCCGGCGACGGCGGCGGAACCGACCCCGAGGAGCTGCGGGCCCGGTCCGCCGAGTTCCGCCGGTTCACCGAGACCGACCTGCGCGCCCGCAAGCGCGAGGACGCGCTGGCCGTCGTGCACAGCCTGAACGCGCTGTCGCCCGCCGGCGACGGCGGGGCGGTGCTGGAACTGACCGGCGAGCTGCCGCTGCGTTGGCTGGGCGCCCTCAACGACCTGCGGCTGACCATCGCCGCCCGGCTGGAGCTCACCGAGGACGACGAGGCGGGCGAGCTCTTCGAGCTGCCGGACTCCGACCCCCGCAAGCCGATGGTGATGGCGTACCTGTGGCTGGGCGGGCTCCAGGAGACCCTCGTCGAGACCCTGCTGCCGGAGTGACGGCGGACTGACGCCGGGGTCGACGCCCCCATGACACCCGGACGGCACCCGCCGTTCGCTCAGCGGACGCTCAAATCCGGATAACGATCAGATCACTGCGATCCGGTGCTTTAACGTGCAATCGGCCACTTGCCCCGATTTGCCTGTGCGGTGCGTCACTCTTTCGTCCGTCGGCGACCCATAAGTCCGTGATAAATCTTCCGGACCGCCGACGGGACGACACCCCTGTCCCCGTGGCGGTGCTTGAACCGGCCGACCGCCGGCGTGCAACTCCATCCGTATCCGGGGGGATCGAGGACCCGATCCGCAGCCTCTTCAGCAGGCGCGGGTCGGCGTGGAGAAAGGCGCACCAAACATGACCTCTGTGCAGGTCGAGAACCAGGACAAGGGCACCGCCGCCGACGAGGCCGCGGGCGAGGGATACCACCGGGCGCTCGGCGCCCGCCAGATCCAGATGATCGCGATCGGCGGAGCCATCGGCACCGGGCTCTTCCTGGGCGCGGGCAAGGCCATCAGCAAGGCCGGCCCGAGTCTGATCCTGGCCTACGCCATCGCGGGGCTGGTCATCTTCTTCATCATGCGGGCCCTGGGCGAACTGCTCATGTACCGCCCGGTGTCGGGCTCCTTCTCGGAGTACGCCCGCGAGTTCGTCGGCCCGTTCTGGGGCTTCGTCACCGGCTGGACGTACTGGCTGTTCTGGGTGGTCACCGGCATCACCGAAGTCACCGCGGCCGCCCAGTACATGTCCTTCTGGACCCATGACAGCTTCCCGCAATGGGCGTACGCGCTGATCTTCACGGTCATCCTGTACGGCGCGAACCTGATCTCCGTGAAGCTCTTCGGCGAGCTGGAGTTCTGGTTCTCGATGGTCAAGGTCACCGCCATCGTCGGCATGATCCTCATCTGCGCCGGCATCCTCACCATCGGGTTCTCCGACGCCGCGGACACCGCCACCGTCGCCAACCTGTGGAGCGAGGGCGGCTTCTTCCCCAAGGGCCTCGGCGGCACGCTGATGACCCTCCAGATCGTCATGTTCGCCTTCCTCGCGGTCGAGCTGGTCGGCGTCACCGCCGGCGAGTCCAAGGACCCCGAGAAGACCCTCCCCAAGGCCATCAACACCGTGCCGTGGCGGATCGCCGTCTTCTACGTCGGCGCGCTGATCATGATCCTGTCGGTCGTCCCGTGGACCGAGTTCCAGCCGGGCGTCAGCCCGTTCGTCGCGGCCTTCGAGAAGATGGGCCTCGGCGTCGGCGCCGCGATCGTCAACTTCGTCGTCCTCACCGCGGCCCTGTCCTCCTGCAACTCGGGCATGTACTCCACCGGCCGGATGCTGCGCGACCTCGCGCTCAACGGCCAGGGACCGAAGTTCTTCACCAAGCTGACGAAGAGCGGCACCCCGCTCATCGGCACCACCTTCTCCGCCGCCCTGATGCTCGTCGGCGTCTGGATCAACTACGTCGCACCCGGCAAGGCCTTCGACTACGTCGTCTCCTTCGCCACCATCTCGGGCATGTGGGCCTGGATCATGATCCTGGTCTGCCAGCTCCGCTACCGCGCCAAGGCCGACCGCGGCGAGCTGCCGGCCTCCCCCTTCCGGGCCCCCGGCGCCCCGTGGACCAGCTGGTTCGCGCTCCTGTTCATCGGCATGGTCATCGTGATGATGGGCGTCGACAAGGACGCCCGCGTCTCGCTGTACTGCGCGCCGCTGTGGGGCCTGGTCCTCGCCGTCGCGTTCCAGGTCCTCAAGAGCCGCAACCCGCAGGGCGCCGCGTTCGTCAAGCGGTGACAGGAAGCCCCTGAGGGCAGGCGCCGAGCGCCTCCTGTCCAGCATCCGGGCCCTCCCGTACCAGATCTCGGTACGGGAGGGCCCGTCTGCTTATCCTGTCGCTCATGCTGACCCTCACCCAGGCCCTGTACGACCAGATCGTCGCGCACGCCCGCGAGGACCACCCCGACGAAGCGTGCGGCGTCGTCGCCGGACCGGCCGGCACCGGCCGCCCCGAGCGGTTCATCCCGATGCTCAACGCCGCACGCTCGCCCACGTTCTACGAGTTCGACTCGAAGGACCTCCTCGCCCTCTACCGCGAGATGGACGACCGGGACGAGGAGCCCGTGATCGTCTACCACTCGCACACCGCGACCGAGGCCTACCCCTCGCGCACCGACGTGACGTACGCGAACGAGCCCGCCGCCCACTACGTCCTGGTCTCCACGGCCGACAAGGACGGCCTGGGGGAGTTCCAGTTCCGCTCGTACCGGATCGTCGACGGAGTGATCACCGAGGAAGAAGTGCAGGTCGTGGCGGCCTACTGACCACGATGTGAGCCAGCAGCGTCCGGTATGCGAGATCACACTCCATTCGGCCGCCCGGGAATCGTTACGATGCCCGCATGGTTTCCCACGACGTGAGCATCGATACGCCCGGCAGTGCCCCGCTGCTCGTGGCGCGGCTGCACGTCGACCTGTGCCGCCTCGCCAGCGCGATCTGTCCCGCTGCCGCCTGAGCGGAGCCGGCCACGCCCGAGCCTGCCGAGAAGTACCACCCCCTGTCGCGCGGGGGGCAAGAGCCGCGCGCCCCTCACGCATCACGCCCTTCCCGACGACTTGGAGCCCGCCATGGCCATCGAGGTCCGCATCCCGACCATCCTCCGCACCTACACCGACGGCCAGAAGGCCGTCAGCGGCGAAGGCGCCACCCTGGGCGAGCTCTTCTCCGACCTGGAGACCCGCCACACCGGCATCCGCGAGCGGATCATCGACGAGTCCAAGGGCGGCGAGCTGCGCCGCTTCGTGAACGTCTACCTCAACGACGAGGACGTCCGCTTCCTCGCCGGCATCGCCACCGAGCTCTCCGACGGCGACAGCGTCACGATCCTCCCGGCCGTGGCCGGCGGCGCTGTCTGATGCGTTACGACTCCCCGCTGGCGGCGGTCGGCAACACCCCGCTGGTCCGGCTGCCCCGGCTGTCCCCCTCGGAGGACGTCCGCATCTGGGCCAAGCTGGAGGACCGCAACCCGACCGGCTCGATCAAGGACCGCCCCGCGCTCCACATGATCGAGCAGGCCGAGAAGGCCGGCCGCCTGCACCCCGGCTGCACCATCCTGGAGCCCACCTCCGGCAACACCGGCATCTCGCTGGCCATGGCCGCGAAGCTCAAGGGCTACCGGATCGTGTGCGTGATGCCGGAGAACACCTCCCAGGAGCGCCGCGACCTGCTGGCCATGTGGGGAGCCGAGATCGTCCCGTCGCCGGCGGCCGGAGGCTCCAACACGGCCGTCCGCGTCGCCAAGGAGCTCGCCGCCGAGCACCCGGACTGGATCATGCTCTACCAGTACGGGAACCCCGACAACGCGGGCGCCCACTACGCGACCACCGGCCCGGAGATCCTCACCGACCTGCCCTCCATCACGCACTTCGTGGCGGGCCTGGGCACCACCGGCACCCTCATGGGCGTCGGCCGCTACCTGCGCGAGCACAAGCCGGACGTCAAGATCGTGGCCGCCGAGCCGCGCTACGACGACCTGGTCTACGGGCTGCGCAACCTCGACGAGGGCTTCGTCCCCGAGCTCTACGACGCCTCCGTGCTCACCACCCGCTTCTCGGTGGGCTCGGCCGACGCGGTCACGCGCACCCGCGAACTCCTCCAGCAGGAAGGAATCTTCGCGGGCGTCTCCACCGGCGCCGCCCTGCACGCGGCCATCGGCGTGGGCCGCAAGGCCGTCGCCGCCGGGGAGACCGCGGACATCGTCTTCGTCGTCGCCGACGGCGGCTGGAAGTACCTCTCGACGGGCGTCTACACCGCCCCGACCACCGAGGCCGCCATCGAGACCCTGCACGGCCAGCTCTGGGCCTGACGCCCGACGGCCGGCACTCACGGCCGACGCCCGAGGGCCACGTCCTGACGGCCGACGCCGACGCACCACGAGCGCCGCGACCCGCGGCCCGCGAACCCGCCGCGCCACGCCCGGCCGGCACCGCGGGCCGCGGGTTTCGCGTCAGTCCGCCAGATGGCGGACCTGATCCCAGACCACCGGGTCCACCACGCCCACCCGGCGCCGGAAGTCCCACACCGAGACGTCCCGCAGTTCGGCCGTCTCCAGGAAGCTCGGCCGGCCGTGCGCGTCGCCCACGACCCCCGGCGGCAGCGGGATCACCCCCGGCCGCTCGTCGCGGTACTTGCTCGTGATCTTCGCGACCCGCACCGTGGCGTGCCCGCGCACCCCCAGCACCAGACAGGGCCGGTCCTTGCCGCCCGGCCCGTCCTCGTACGGCACTTCGGCCCACCAGATCTCGCCCGGCGCCGGCCGCGGCGGCGGGCCCGGCCGGTGCGGGCCCGGACGCCCGGGCGGTGGCGTCCGTACGCCCGGCCCGCGTCCGCGGCGCCCGGCCACCAGCACCACCAGGGCCAGCGCCACGACCGCGGCCAGCGCGGGCCACCAGGACGTGTCCATGGCTCGACGGTAACCGCGAGCCCGCCACCGGGCGCGGCGGCCGCGCCGCGCGGCGGCAACCCCTGTGCGGTCCGTCGCCCCGGGGGGTGACGGCACAGGTGAGTTCCCCCACAACGGCCTGCCGTGGAGGAGCGACCGCCGCTTTCGCGCCTTACGCTCGACGCACGCACGGCCCCCCCACGCCCCCACGCACGGCTCACCCGCCGCCCGTTTCCGCCCACGGAGGTTCCTGCTCCATGAAGCTCACCGTCGTCGGCTGCTCGGGTTCGTTCCCGTCCGCGGAATCGGCCTGCTCGAGCTACCTCGTCGAGGCCGACGGCTTCCGGCTGCTCCTCGACATGGGCAACGGCGCCCTGGGCGAGCTGCAGCGCCACTGCGGTCTGTACGACCTCGACGCCATCTTCCTGAGTCACCTGCACGCGGACCACTGCATCGACATGTGCGCGTACTTCGTCGCCCGCTACTACCGCCACGAGGGCGGCCGCTGCGGCACGATCCCCGTGTACGGGCCGGAGGGCACCGAACAGCGCCTGACCACCGCGTACGAGGACGTCCCCGACGAGCGCTCGATGAGCGAGGTCTTCGATTTCCGCACCCTGAAGCCGGGCGGTTTCGAGATCGGCCCGTTCCAGGTGCGCACCGAACGCGTCTGCCACCCGGTCGAGGCGTACGGCATCCGGGTCGAGCACGGCGGCAAGTCCCTCACCTACTCGGGTGACACCGGCACCTGCGCCGCGCTCGCCGCGCTCGCCGAGGACACCGACCTCTTCCTGTGCGAGGCCTCCTTCACGCACGGCAAGGAAGACATCCCGGACCTGCACCTCAACGGCCGCGAGGCCGGCGAGTTCGCGCGCGACGCCCGCGCCGGCCGCCTGGTCCTCACCCACATCCCGCCGTGGACGGACGCCGACCGGAACCTCGCCGACGCCCGCGCCGTCTACCCGGGCCCGGCGGACCTCGCGTACGCGGGCGCCGTCTACGAGATCTGAGCCCGTACGGGCATCCCCTACGGGTATCCCCTACGGGCAGTCCCCACCGGGCGGCCCGCCCCGCGCACCCAACGACGAAGCCCCCGCACTCCTCGGGGAGTGCGGGGGCTTCGTGCGCAGGGGCCGGGGCCGGGGCCGAGGCCTTACTTGGCTTCGGCCTTCTCCATCTCGGCGAGCTCCTCGTCGGACTCGCGGCCCGGCGTCGGGAGGTTGAACTTGGTGATCGCGAAGCGGAAGACCACGTAGTAGATCGCCGCGAACACGAGGCCGATCGGGATGATCAGCCAGGGCTTGGTCGACTTGCTCCAGCTCAGGCTCAGGTCGATGAGACCGGCCGAGAAGGTGAAGCCGCCGTGGACGCCCAGCGCCCAGGTGATGGCCATCGACAGCGCGGTCAGCACGGCGTGGATCGCGTACAGCACCGGGGCGATGAACATGAACGAGAACTCGATCGGCTCGGTGACACCCGTGACGAACGAGGTGAGCGCGAGGGAGACCATCATGCCGGTGACGGCCTTGCGGCGCTCCGGGCGGGCGGAGTGCGCGATGGCCAGGGCGGCGGCCGGCAGGCCGAACATCATGATCGGGTAGAAGCCGGTCATGAACAGGCCGGCGCTGGAGTCGCCGGCGAAGAAGCGGTTCAGGTCGCCGTGGACGATGTCGCCGGCGGCGTTGGTGAAGTCACCGATCTGGAACCAGGCGACGGTGTTGACGAACTGGTGCATGCCGATCGGGATCAGACCGCGGTTGATGACACCGAAGATGCCCGCGCCGACGGAGCCGAGGCCCGTCATCCACTCGCCGAAGTTGGAGATGACCTCGCCGATCGGCTCCCACACGAGACCGAAGAAGACACCCATCAGCACGCCGACGAAGGCCATGATGATCGGGACCAGGCGGCGGCCGTTGAAGAAGCCGAGCCAGTCCACCAGCTTGGTGCGGTGGAACTTCTGCCACAGCACGGCGGCCAGCAGACCCATGATGATGCCGCCGAGGACACCGGGGTTGTTGTACGTCGCCGCGACGTCGACGCCCTTGTTCGCCGTGGTGTTGACGACGGCCTCGGTCACCGGGAAGGCGGTGAGGACGTTCTTGTAGACCAGGAAGCCCACGAGCGCCGCGAGCGCGGTGGAGCCGTCCGCCTTCTTGGCGAAGCCGATGGCCACACCGATGCAGAAGAGCAGCGGCAGGTTCGCGAAGACCGCGTCACCGGCGGTGGCGAACACCGTGGCGACCTTGCCCCAGCCGAGGCCGTCCGCGCCGAACACGTCCGGCTGGCCGAAGCGCAGCAGCAGACCGGCCGCGGGCAGCACCGCGATGGGCAGCTGAAGGCTGCGGCCGACCTTCTGCAGGCCCTGGATCAGGCCGGAGCCCCACTTCTTGGCGGGAGGCGCCTTGTCGGCAGTAGCCGTAGTCATAACTTCCTCCGGGGAACAAGGCGCCGCCGGGGGACAGCTAGGACGGCGGCGTCTCAGAAAGGGAGTACGCGGGCCCCGGATGCGGGGTGCGTGGTCTACACCAATGGGTGGTGTAGACCAGTTGTAACACGGTGAGGGTTAGATAAGGAACCTTCGTTTTCCTGTGGTCTACACCACACTCGGAGGGTCGGGATCAAAGCCCCGAGCCCACGGGCCCGGACCGCCCCGGGCGGGCCGCCCGTTACCCATCCGGAATCTGTCGCCGGGCATGACGAAGGCCCCCGGATCAAAGGATCCGAGGGCCCTGTGGGGGAGGGGCGGAGTGCCCCCGCCCCGCTACGCCTTGGTGTTCTCGCGTTCCATCTCGTCGATCTCCTCGTCGGACTCCCGCCCGGGCGTCTTCAGATCGAACTTCGTGATGGCGAAGCGGAAGATCGCGTAGTAGACGGCGGCGAACGCCAGACCGATCGGAACGATCAGCCACGGCTTGGTCGCCAGACCCCAGTTGATGACGTAGTCGATCAGACCCGCCGAGAAGCTGAAGCCGTCCTTGACCCCCAGCGCCCAGGTCACCGCCATCGAGACACCCGTCAGCACCGCGTGGACCGCGTACAGCGCCGGCGCGATGAAGAGGAACGAGTACTCGATCGGCTCGGTGATGCCCGTGACGAACGAGGTCAGGGCGACCGAGAGCATCAGACCGCCCACCTCCTTGCGGCGCCGGGGCTTCGCGCAGTGCGTGATCGCCAGGGCGGCGGCCGGCAGGGCGAACATCATGATCGGGAAGAAGCCGGTCATGAACTGACCCGCGTCCGGGTCCCCGTTCAGGAACATCGCGATGTCGCCGTGCACCACCGTGCCGTCCGGCTTGGTGTAGCTGCCGAACTGGAACCACACCGGCACGTTCAGGAACTGGTGCAGGCCGATCACCAGCAGCGCACGGTTGGCCAGACCGAAGATGCCCGAACCCCAGGCGCCCAGTCCGACCAGCCAGTCCGAGAAGCTCTCCAGCGCGTCACCGATCGCCGGCCAGATGCCCAGGCACACCACGGCGAACACGATCGCCACGAACGACATGATGATCGGCACCAGCCGGCGCCCGTTGAAGAAGCCCAGCCAGTCGACCAGCTTCACCCGGTGGAAGCGCTGCCAGAACCACGCCGCCAGCAGGCCCATCACGATGCCGCCGAAGACCCCCGGATTCTGGAACGTGTACTCGGCGAGCGAGTCACCCGCCCCCAGGCAGCCGCCCCCCACGTCCTTCGTCCCCGACGGGCAGCTCTCGGGAAACGCGCGCAGCACCCCGCGGTAGACGAGGAAGCCGACCACCGCCGCCAGGGCCGTCGAACCGTCCGCCTTCTTCGCCATGCCGATCGCGACACCGATGCAGAACAGGAGCGGCAGGCCCAGGTCGGAATTGAGCAGCGCCCCGCCCGCGCTGGCCATCACCTTGGCGACGTCGTCCCAGCCGAGGCCCTCCGCGCCGAACATGTCGGGCTGGCCGAAGCGGTTGAGGATGCCCGCGGCGGGCAGGACGGCGATCGGCAGCTGAAGGCTGCGGCCCATCTTCTGCAGCCCTTGGAACAGCCCGTTCCACCACTTCTGCTGTGGCACTGCTGCCGCGCTGCTCGCGCTCATCGGCGTCCTCCCTGACGGTCCGTTTTGGCGGTGGCCGCACAGTGGTGTAGACCAGTGACGTGCGGTCGCAGAGGACCGGCCCGCTGAGGGCAGGTTGCTGCTGATCGTCATCATTCGACAGCCAGCGGACCCGCGCTCGCGAAGATGGGCCAACCGTGGGTTAACGTGACAAAGCGGACCCCGGGACCCCACCATGCGGGCCGCCGAGACTCGTTCCTTGAACACAGGGAGAACAGACACATGGCCACCAAGGCTGAGAAGATCGTCGCCGGGCTCGGCGGCATCGAGAACATCGAAGAAGTCGAAGGCTGCATCACGCGCCTGCGCACCGAGGTCCTCGACCCGAGCAAGGTCGACGAGGCCGCCCTGAAGTCCGCCGGCGCCCACGGCGTCGTGAAGATGGGCACCGCGATCCAGGTCGTCATCGGCACCGACGCCGACCCGATCGCCGCCGAGATCGAAGACATGATGTGAGCTGAGCCCACCGGCTCACCAGACCCCGTACGGGCCCGCCCCGCACGGGGTCCTCGCGTACCCGGACCGGGGGCGGCTCGCCCCCTGGCCCGGGATCACGCGTACCCGCGCCGGGGATCACGCGTACCCGCGCCCGGGATCACGCGTACCCGCGCCGGGGATCACGCGTACCCGCGCCGGGGATCACGCGTACCCGCGCCGGGGGGCGCGCGCCCGGGCCCGGCACCGCGTCACAACCGGCCGGGCACGAACGGCCGGGCACAACCGGCCGGCACGAACGGCCGGACGCGAACGACTAGGCTCGCACCCATGTCTCGCATCGACGGCCGCACGCCCGAACAGCTCCGCCCGGTCACCATCGAACGCGGATGGAGCAAGCACGCAGAGGGCTCCGTCCTCATCTCCTTCGGCGACACCAAGGTCTTCTGCACCGCCTCCTTCACCGAAGGCGTACCGCGCTGGCGCAAGGGCAGCGGCGAAGGCTGGGTCACCTCCGAATACTCGATGCTGCCCCGCTCCACCAACACCCGCGGTGACCGCGAATCCGTCCGAGGAAAGATCGGCGGCCGCACCCACGAGATCTCCCGCCTCATCGGCCGCTCACTGCGCGCCGTCATCGACTACAAGGCACTCGGCGAGAACACCATCGTCCTCGACTGCGACGTCCTCCAGGCCGACGGCGGCACCCGCACCGCCGCCATCACCGGCGCCTACGTCGCCCTCGCCGACGCCGTCGCCTGGGGCCAGCAGAAGAAGCTCATCAAGGCCGGCCGCAAGCCCCTCACCGGCACCGTCGCCGCCGTCAGCGTCGGCATCGTCGACGGCGAACCCCTCCTCGACCTCTGCTACGAGGAAGACGTCCGCGCCGAGACCGACATGAACGTCGTCTGCACCGGCGACGGCCGCTTCGTCGAGGTCCAGGGCACCGCCGAAGGCGAGCCCTTCGACCGCAAGGAACTCAACGCCCTCCTCGACCTCGCCGCCGGCGGCTGCGCCGACCTCGAAGCCATCCAGCGCGGGGCCCTCGAACTCTGACGCCGACACCACGACCGCCGGGGCGGCCGGGAACCTTGTGGAGCCCCCCGAGCGTCCTGTCCTGTACGGGCGCACAGTTCGACGCTGTGCGCCCGTCCGCACATCCGACCCTGGGGGGAAACCGCCGCATGGCCATGCACCGCCGCACCGCCGCACTCGCCGTCACCGCACTGCTCGCCCTGCCCGCAGTGACCGCCTGCTCCGCGATCGACACCGCCCTGGACTGTGCCCAGACCGCAGTGGCCATCAGCGACGCCGTCAACGACCTCCAGCAGGCCATATCCCAGGCGGGCAACAGCCCCCAGGAGGCGCAGGCCGCCCTCGACGAGATCGAGAAGAGCCTCAACGATGTCGGCGACAAGAGCGACAACACCGACATCGGCAAGGCCGTCGACTCCATCAGCCAGGGAGTCGCCAACGTGCGCACCGCCATCGACAAGGGCGACGCCACCCCCGACCTCACCCCGATCACGGACGGCGCCACCGAACTCAGCAAGGTGTGCACTCCCTGATCCCCCGATAATCGGGGCATGAGCCGCCTCATCCTCGCCACCCGCAACGCGGGCAAAGTCACCGAACTCCACGCCATCCTGTCCGCGGCCGGCCTGCCCCACGAGCTGGTCGGCGCGGACGCGTACCCCGAGATCCCGGACGTCAAGGAAACCGGCGTCACCTTCGCGGAGAACGCGCTCCTCAAGGCGCACGCCCTCGCCCGGGCCACCGGGCTCCCGGCCGTCGCCGACGACTCGGGCCTGTGCGTGGACGTGCTGGGCGGCGCCCCCGGCATCTTCTCCGCCCGCTGGGCCGGCAGCCACGGCGACGACGCGGCGAACCTCGCGCTCCTGCTCGCCCAGCTCTCCGACATCGACGACGCCCACCGCGGCGCCCACTTCGCGTGCGCGGCCGCACTCGCCCTCCCCGATGGCACCGAACGCGTCGTCGAGGGCCGCCTGACGGGCCGCCTGCGCCACACCCCGGCCGGCACCGGCGGCTTCGGCTACGACCCGATCCTCCAGCCCGACGGCGAAACCCGCACATGCGCCGAACTGTCCGCAGCCGAAAAGAACGCCATCTCCCACCGCGGCCACGCCTTCCGCGCGCTCGTCCCGGTGGTCCGGGAGCTGTTGGGCTGACATGGCCCGGACGTGCCGAAGGCCCCGCACGCTTCTGCGTGCGGGGCCTTCGTCCGCGTGCGGCCGGAGGGACTCGAACCCTCAAGGGATTTCTCCCACAACTACCTAAAAGTTGCGTGTAGGCCAATTCCACCACGGCCGCCCAAGCCTGACCAATTCGGACATCCGGTCTGTCTGGCTGCGGCTAGTGTAAGGCCGTTCCGGCTCGCTGGGCGACTGGCTTGCGCCCGCCTCCCCGGCACCAGGTGCTGGTGACCGCATGGCAGTTGGGGCAGAGCAGGCGCAGGTTCTCCCGGCGGTCGTCGCTCCAGTCGCCGTCGATGTGGTCGACCTCCAGCGTCATCGGTCGCCCCTGCCATTCCGGCGAGGTCCCGCACATGGCACAGCACTCCGGAACCCCGATCTGAGCCAGAGCCCGCCGGAGGAGGGAGGTGCGGGTGCGCCGCTTGCCCCCGTGCTTGACGAGGATGTCCGATGCCGGCCTCGTCGTGGTGACGCCGGTCTTGTCGCGGTAGTGGGCCTGGCCGAGGAAGTGAGCCGTCGAAAGGCCGTCCGCAGCAGTCCACTCGCGCAGCGCCGCGCGCCGACGGCCGTTGTCGGGCAGGCCGAGGCGGCGAAGGGTCTCGGCGATGCTGTAGGACTCGGTCACCGCCTGATCGAGTTCGGCGCGGGAGGGTCTGTCGCGCCGACCGGTCGGCCGGAAGTGGGAGACGTCGACGCCGTGGTGCGCGAAGCGCCTCAGCAGATAGCGCCCGAGATGCGGGTACGGCTGCGTGCCCAGGTGGGCGATGACCTCGTCGATGTCACTGCACGTGCGTGCGGCCTCGGCCAGAACCGCTTTCGAGTAGCGGTTGCCCCCGTTCATCGGCGGCCCTTTGCGCGGCCGCGATATGTGTCGGTGGTGGAGTGGCAGTTGGGGCAGAGCAGTCGTAGGTTCCGCGGCCGGTTGTCGCGCCAGTCGCCGTTGATGTGGTCGACCTCCAGAGTGAGCGGATATCCCTGCCAGGTGGGCTCGGTGCCGCACATGTGGCAGCGCTCCGGCACGCCCAGCGAGGAGAGGGCCCGTTTCAGCTGCTCGCTCTGCACCCGACGGGCCTTGGAGGGATCCTGTTCGACCAGGATCGATTCCCGGGTGCGCCGGAGGCTGGGGCGCCCTGCCGGGGAGGGCGGCCTGAAGTGTGAGGTGTCGATGCCGAACGCCTTCACCCGGCGGCTGATGTGGGTGTGATGGCCGCCTACGACCTCCAGGCCGAGTCGGCGCAACACCTCGCACATGTTCGTCGAAGCGCCGACGGCTTCTTCCAGGACCTCCCTCGTCCACTTTGCGCCCTCCTGCTGGAAGTGAGAGGTATCGACTCCCAGCTTCCGCATGCGGCCGAGCAGATACCGCCGCGACCCGCTCTTCGGGTCTGCTCCGAGCTTTTCCAGCGCCTCGCTCAGCGTCTGCGACGTCCTCGCCGCCTGTTCCAGCCGTTCCCGCGTGTACGGACTGACCGCCATCCCGACTCCCCCTCCCGGCCGCGCGTGCGGCCCTCGTACGGAGTAACGGGCCGATAGTCGGACGGTTACGGGTTGTTTCGTCCGATAACCGGAGCGGCCCGCGCCGGATCGGTGCGGGCCGCTGGGGTGGGGCGGGGTGGGGCTCGGGTGTCAGATGCCGAGGTCGCGGATGATCTTGGCTACGTGGCCGGTGGCCTTCACGTTGTAGAAGGCGTGCTCGATCTTGCCGTCCTCGTCCACGACCACCGTGGAGCGGATGACGCCCGTCACCGTCTTGCCGTACAGCTTCTTCTCACCGAACGCGCCGTACGCCTCAAGGACCGCCTTCTCCGGGTCGCTGACCAGGGTGACCTTGAGGTTCTCCTTGTCGCGGAACTTCGCCAGCTTCTCCGGCTTGTCCGGGGAGACGCCGATGACGTCGTAGCCGGCGGCGGCCAGGACGTCCAGGTTGTCGGTGAAGTCGCACGCCTGCTTGGTGCAGCCGGGGGTCAGGGCCGTCGGGTAGAAGTACACGATCACCTTGCGGCCCTTGTGGCCGGCGAGCGAGACCTCGTTGCCGTCCGCGTCGGGCAAGGTGAAGGCGGGTGCCGTGTCGCCGGGCTGAAGTCGCTCGCTCATGTCTCACAGTCTCCTTTACAGGGGGTGCAGTCCCTCACGAGCGTAAGCTGACAGACTGTCCACGTCGGACTACGCCCACACACCACCCACGGAGGCAGCGCGGTGTCGGAAGTCAGGACCCCTGCGCAGATCGAGGCGGACATCATCCGCAGGCGCGATCAGCTCGCGGAGACGCTCGACGAGATCGGCGTGCGGATGCACCCCAAGACGATCATCGGTGACGCGAAGGCCCGGGTCGCCTCGACGGTGGACCAGACCGCGGGACGCGCGTTCGTCGCGGTCAACCGGACCGTCACCGACCTCAAGGCCGGCTTCCGGCGCGAGGACGGCGCGCCCAACGTGGAGCGGATCGTCCCCGTCGTGCTGCTCGCCGTCGGCGTCGTCGGACTGCTGGCGCTCTCCACGCGACGCAAGCGCGGATGACGCCTGGACGCGTGACCCTCCGGCGTACGGCGGGCCCGCCGCCAGGTAGGTTTTTCGCGTGAGCCAGAACCCGACCCACGACAAGCTGCCCATCCGGATGCTGCACGACCGTGTGCTCGTCCGCTCCGACAACCCCGAGGGCGAGCGCCGCTCCGGCGGCGGCATCCTCATCCCGGCCACCGCCGCCGTCGGCAAGCGGCTGGCCTGGGCCGAGGTGGTCGCGGTCGGGCAGAACGTACGGACGGTGGAGCCCGGCGACCGGGTCCTGTACGACCCCGAGGACCGGGCCGAGGTCGAGGTGCGGGGCGCGACGTACGTGCTGATGCGCGAGCGGGACCTGCACGCGGTGGCCGCGGAGCGGCTGGAGGGGTCCGAGGACTCCACCGGGCTGTACCTGTAGTCCCCTGAGCTGTCGTTCTGAGCTGTCGTTCTGAGCCGTCGTCCCGAGTTGTGGTCCTGAGGGCCGGTGATCGAGGTCACCGGCCCTCTCGGCTGCCCTTTGCTACGGTGGTGGGGAACCCCCGACGAGACGCGCCGTACCGGGCTGGACAAGACGACGCACCCCGTACCGCTCTCGTTCCGGAGGTGCCTGTCATGGCCTGGGTCCTGCTCATCGTCGCTGGTCTGATCGAAGTCGGCTGGTCGATCGGCATGAAGTACACCGAAGGCTTCTCCCGGCTCTGGCCCAGTGTCTTCACCGGCGCGGGCATCGTCGCCAGCATGGTGCTGCTCTCCTACGCCGCCAAGACGCTGCCCATTGGTACCGCGTACGGCGTGTGGGTCGGCATCGGTGCCGCGGGCGCCGCGGTGCTCGGCATGGTGGTGCTCGGTGAGCCGGTGACCGCCGCGCGGATCTTCTTCATCTGTCTGCTGCTGGTGGCCGTGGTCGGCCTGAAGGCCACCTCCGGTCACTGACCCGGTCCGCCGGGTCGGCCGTCTGTACGCAAGAGCCCCTGGGGCCGGTCCGTGACCGGCCCCAGGGGCTCTTGCGTCATGTCATCCCGTGACGGCTACCGGGTCACCCGGCCGGGTCCGGGCCGCCGGTGGTGCCGCCGTCCGTGCCCCCGTCGGCGCCTCCGGTGGTTCCGCCGCCGTCCGTGCCTCCGGTGGTCGTGCCGCCTCCGGTGGTGTTCCCGCCGGTGGTGTCGCCCCCACCCGTGGTGTTCCCGCCGGTGGTGTTGCCGCCGGTGTCGGTGCCACCGGTCGTGTTCCCGCCGGTGTTCGTGCCGCCGTTGGTGTTGCCGCCGGTGTTCGTGCCGCCGGTGGTGTTGCCGCCGCCGTTCGTGTTCCCACCGTTGGTGTTGCCCCCGTTGGTGTTCCCGCCGTTCGTGTTGCCGCCGTTGGTCTTCCCGCCGTTGTCGTTGCCCTGGGTCCGGCCGCCGTCGGTGGTGCCGCCGTCCGTGTCCGACGGCGGGATGCTGGGCGTCTCGACCGGCGGCGGCTGGTAGGTGCCGGGCATGGTCTCCAGGTCGAACTCGACCGGGTCGCTGCCCTCGAGCGCGGACTTCGTGTACGCGGCCCAGACCCGGCCCGGGTAGCCGCCGCCGTTGATCCGGCCCTCGCCGAGCGCCCCGTACAGCTCCTCGTGGCTGCCGGTGTCCGGGTCCTGGCCCATGATCGAGACCACGGTGGCGAGGTCGGGGGTGTACGCGGCGAACAGCGCCGACTTGTCCTTCTCGCCGGTGCCGGTCTTGCCGGCCGCCGGGTGGTCGGAGGCCAGGGCGGCCCGGGCGGTGCCGCTCTCGACCGTGCTGACCAGCATCGAGGTGGTGGTGTCGGCCGCCTCGCGGCTGATCGCGCGGCGCGACTCCTGCTGCGGCAGCTGCACCTGGGAGCCGTTCTTGGAGATCTTGGCGACCAGCGTGTAGGCCGTGTACTCGCCGTGGGCGGCCAGGGTCGCGTACGCCTGGGTCATGTCGAGCACGCTGGCCGTGGCGGTGCCGAGGGCCATGGCCGGGCCGTCGCCGATGTTCGGGGTGTCCTTGGGGATGCCCAGGGCGTACGCCGTCTCCTTGATCTTGTCGGCGCCGACGTCCACGGCCATCTGCGCGTACACGGAGTTCACCGACAGCTCGGTGGCCTTGCGGACGGTGATGTTGCCGTAGTTGACCTGGTCCTCGTTCTCGGGGGCGTAGTGCTCGCCGTCCCAGCCCGTCACGGCGCGCTCGTTCTCGCCGCTGTAGATCGTGTTCGGCGCGATGACCCGGCCGTCCTGGGTGTGCGAGGTGTTCTGCACGGCCGCGGCGAAGACGAGCGGCTTGAAGGTGGAGCCGACCTGGTAGTCGCGGCGGGTGGCGTTGTTGACGTACTGCTTGGTGTAGTCGATGCCGCCGTAGAGGGCGACGACCTTGCCGGTCTTGGGGTCGATGGAGGCGCCGCCGACCCGGACCACGCGGTCCTTCTTGTTCTGCTTCGGGTCGAGCTCGCTCGTCACCTCTTCGCGCACGGCCTCGACGAAGTCCTTCTGGCGCTTCTTGTCGATGGTGGTGGTGATCTTGTAGCCGCCGGCCGCGAGGGTCTTCTCGTCGATGATCTTGTTGCCGGTCAGGTAGTCCTTGACCGCCTCGACCAGGTAGCCGCGCTGGCCGGACATCCCGGCGGGCGTGCGCACCTTGCCCGGCTCGGGGAACTTGGTCGCGGCGCGCTCGGCGGGGTCCAGCCACTTCTTGGTGACCATGCCGTTGAGCACGTAGTTCCAGCGGCCCAGTGCGCGGTCCCGGGACTGCGGGTGGGCGACGACGTCGTAGGTGCTGGGGGAGTTGAGCAGGGTGGCCAGGTACGCGCCCTCGGCGGTGGTCAGCTTGCTGACGTCCTTGCCGTAGTAGGCCTGCGCGGCCGCCTGGATGCCGTACGCGTTGCGACCGAAGTAGCTGGTGTTGAGGTAGCCCTCGAGGATGTGCTGCTTGGACTTCTCGCGGCCCAGCTTGATCGCGATGAAGAACTCCTTCACCTTGCGCTCGACGGTCTGCTCCTGGCCCAGGTAGTAGTTCTTCACGTACTGCTGGGTGATCGTCGAACCGGACTGCTTGCCCTTGCCGGTGAGGGTGTTCCAGGCGGCGCGGACCATCGCCTTGGGGTCGACGGCCGGTTCCTTGTGGAAGTCCCGGTCCTCGGCGGCCAGCACGGCCTGCTGGATGTTCAGCGGGACCTGGGCGAGCGGCACGCTCACGCGGTTGACCTCGCCGTCGCGGGCGAGCGGGGAGCCGTCCGCGTAGAGGTAGACGTTGCTCTGCGCGGTCGCGGCCTCGTTGGCCGCCGGGATCTTGACCAGCATGTAGCCGGCCACGAGCGCGCCGCCGAGCAGCAGGGCGAGCAGCAGGAAGGTGCCGAGGAGCATCCGCCAGGTGGGAAGGATGCGGCGCCAGCCGGTCCGCTTGCGCTTCTGCTTCTTCATGGCCTTCTTCTGCTGCTTCTGCTGTCGCTGCAACTGCTTCTGCTGCTGCTTCGTCTGCGGGCCGGGCTGGGGGGCCGGCTGCGGGTTCGGCTGGGGGCCGGGCTGGGGGGCTGGCTGCGGGCCGGTGGGCGGCTCGGGCTGCGGCGCCGGCTGCGGGCCGGCAGGGGTGGCCGAGGCGGCGGGCTGGTCCGGATCCCGTGGGGTCCAGCCCTGCTTCGGTGACTCGTCGCTCATGTCTCCAGGGACTCCTCGGCCGGCCATCGCCGTGTCCTGTCTCGTTGCAGGCGGGCGATTTTTGTTGATCTGTACCCAATGGAACACGGTAGCGCGCCACTCCGGCCCTAATCCGTCGCGCAGGTCCCCGCGCCGCACTAAGCTCGATCGCTTTGGCTCGCGGAGGCGGACTGCGGCCTCTCGCTGCTTCTCGCGGCCGCTCGTGGTGGTCATCCACGGGCGACGGCTTGTGGCGGCACGGGTTCAGACGGACGGCCCGGGGAATTGGTTGCCCCCGGGAACGGACGACGGTGAATTTGTCGCCGATTCGTGATCATGCGAGTGGGGGGAGGGGTGCGGGGTGAGGCGGGACCGGGTGGGGTGGGGTCGGGGCGGGCAGGACCGGGTGGGCCTGGACCGGGTGGGGTTGGACCGGGGCGGCCTGGACCGGGTGGGGCCGGATCGGGTGGGGTTGGACCGGGGCGGCCTGGACCGGGTGGGGCTGGATCGGGTGAGGCTTTACGTCGCCGTGGCCGCCGGCGGCTTCCGGCGCTACGCGACGTACGGCACCGCCACCGCCGCGGGCGTGTTCACCAACACCGTCTTCGGCTTCATCGTGGCGTACACGTACCTCGCGCTGTGGGACGAGCGGCCGCAGCTCGGTGGCTACGACCAGGCGCAGGCGCTGACCTTCGTATGGATCAGCCAGTCGCTGCTCGCCGCGGGCGCGCTCATCGGCGGGGGCTTCCAGGAGGAGCTCCAGGAACGCATCCGGACCGGGGACATCGCGGTCGACCTCTACCGGCCCGCCGACCTCCAGATGTGGTGGCTCGCGGCCGATCTGGGGCGGGCCGCGTTCCAACTGCTGGGCCGCGGAGTGCCGCCGACCATCGTCGGCGCGCTCTTCTTCGACCTGGCCCTGCCCACCGGGCCGGGCCGCTGGCTGCTCTTCCTCGTCTCGGTCTGGCTCGGGCTGGTCGTCGGGTTCGCGCTGCGCTACCTGGTGGGGCTGGCCGCGTTCTGGCTGCTCGACGGTTCGGGCGTCAACATGATGGCGCTGCTCGTGTCGATGTTCTGCTCCGGCGTGATGCTGCCGCTGACGGTGTTCCCGGGGGCGTTCGGGGAGGTCGTACGGGTGCTCCCGTGGGCGGCGATGCTCCAGGTTCCGCTGGACGTGCTGCTCGGCGAGCACGCGGGGGCCGGCGCGGCGGGCCCCGCGCTCGCCTTCCAACTGGGGTGGGCGGCCGTACTGCTGGGCGCGGGCCGGCTGATGCAGGCCTCCGCGACGCGGAAGGTGGTGGTCCAGGGTGGGTGAGCGACTGGTGCACGGCGTGCGGGGGTACGGGCTCGTCGTCGGGATGTGGATCCGCTCGACGATGACCTACCGGGCGTCCTTCGCGCTCGCCTTCTTCGGGAACCTCGCCACCAGCGGCCTTGACTTCATCGGCATCTACGTCATGTTCCGCCACATCGACGTCCTCGGGGGCTTCTCGCTTCCCGAGATCGCCCTGCTGTACGGGGCCTGCGCCGCCTCCCTCGGGCTGACCGACCTGCTGCTCGGCAACACCGACCGGGTCGGCGCCCGGATCCGCGACGGCTCGCTCGACACCATGCTGGTGCGGCCCGTACCCGTGTTCGCGCAGGTCGCGGCCGACCGCTTCGCGCTGCGACGGCTCGGGCGGGTGATGCAGGGGCTCGTGGTGCTCGGCTGGGGCGTGGCCGCCGCCGACGTGTCGTGGACGGCGGGCCGGGTGCTGCTCGTACCGGTCATGGTGGTCGCAGGCGCGGCCATCTTCGCGGCCGTCCTCCTGGCCGGCGCCGCCTTCCAGTTCGTCGCCGGAGACGCGGCGGAAGTGCAGAACTCCTTCACGTACGGCGGCTGCACGATGCTCCAGTACCCGCCCACGGTGTTCGGGCGGGAGATGGTGCGCGGGGTGACCTTCGTGGTGCCGCTGGCCTTCGTCAACTGGGTGCCCGCGCTGTACGTGCTGGGGCGGCCGCAGCCGTTCGGTCTGCCGTGGTGGACGGCCTTCCTCAGCCCGCTGGTGGCGCTGGCGGCACTGGCGCCCGCGTCGCTGGCGTGGCGGGCGGGGCTTCGGTCGTACCGGAGTACGGGGAGCTAGCGGGGTGGGGTGGGGGGCGGAGAGGAGGGGGAGGGGAGGGGGGAGGTGAGGGGAGTGGGCCGGGGTGGGTGGGGCTTCGGTGTGGGGGCTTCTGTTGGTGGGGCTTCGGTGGGGGCCTTCTGTTGGCGGGTGGGCTGGGTCGTGGAGAGGCAGTGCGTTGATTCGGGTGGACGGCGTGGAGAAGGTCTTCGACGTGCGGAAGCGGACTGGGTGGTTCAAGCGTGAGCGGCGCCGGGTGCGGGCCGTCGACGGGATCAGCTTCGAAGTGGCGCGAGGCGAGATGGTCGGCTACATCGGACCCAACGGGGCCGGCAAGTCGACCACGATCAAGATGCTGACGGGGATCCTGACCCCCAGCGCCGGCCGGGTGCGGGTCGCCGGCATCGACCCGGCGCGCGACCGGACCCGGCTCGCGCAGCGGATCGGTGTCGTGTTCGGGCAGCGCACCACCCTGTGGTGGGACCTGCCGCTGAAGGACTCGTACGGGCTGATGCGGCGGCTGTACCGGATCCCTGACGCGCGGTACCGGGAGAACCTCGGCCGGTGCGTGGAGCTGCTGGAACTGGAGAAACTGCTGGACGTGCCGGTCCGGCAGCTGTCCCTGGGGCAGCGGATGCGCGGTGACATCGCGGCGGCGCTGCTCCACGACCCGGAGGTGCTGTACCTCGACGAGCCGACCATCGGGCTCGATGTGGTGAGCAAGGCCAAGGTGCGGGGGTTCCTGCGGGACATGAACGCGGAGCAGGGGACGACGGTCCTGCTGACGACCCACGACCTCCAGGACATCGAACAGCTCTGCGCGCGGGTGATGGTCATCGACCACGGGCGGCTGATGTACGACGGGGCCCTGGCGGGGCTGCACTCGGTGGGGGAGAGCGAGCGGACCCTGGTGGTGGACCTGGAACGGGAGCTTCCGGCGGTGGAGGTGCCGGGCGCGCGGGTGGTGAAGGTGGAGGGCCCGCGGCAGTGGCTCGCCTTCCCGGCGTCGGAATCGGCGGCCCCGCTGGTGGCGGCGGTCGCCGCGCGGTACCCGCTGGTCGACCTGTCCGTACGGGAGCCGGACATCGAGGACGTGATCGCGCGGATGTACGCGGGAGGGGGCGGGGAGCCTGGCGGGGAGCGGGGTGTGGAGCAGAGCGTGGAGCAGAGCGTGGAGCGGGGTGTGGAGCAGAGCGTGGAGCGGGGTGGGTGGGGGCATGTGGAGGCAGGCGGGGGTGGGGTGGGCTGAGGGGCCGGGTGCATCGGCAGG
Source organism: Streptomyces sp. NBC_00239 (assembly GCF_036194065.1). Taxonomy (NCBI): domain Bacteria; kingdom Bacillati; phylum Actinomycetota; class Actinomycetes; order Kitasatosporales; family Streptomycetaceae; genus Streptomyces; species Streptomyces sp. NBC_00239. Next base: position 5,174,745 of record NZ_CP108095.1, read on the forward strand.
CCTACAACTCCCGGTGGTTGCTGCATAGTCTGACGCCATGAGCGACGAGCTGCCCGAGCTGAGGGCGTCGGATGCCGACCGGGAGCGGGTGGTGGAGCGCTTGCGCGAAGCCGTCGCCGAAGGGCGGCTCGACATGGACGAGTTCGAGGAGCGGATGGAGGCGGCCTTCGCCTCCCGTACGTACGCGGAGCTCGCGCCGCTGACGCGGGACCTGCCGGCGGAGGGCGGGCCGCACGCGGGGCCGTATCCGGGGCCGTATCCGGGGATGCATGCGGGGATGCCTGCGGGGATGCCTGCGGGGATGCACGCGCCGTCGGTGTCGCTTCGGAAGGGCCGGGGCCAGGGTGGCGTGGATGCCGACGGGCGGGCGGTCAACTGGCCGGCCCGGATCGGGGGCGAGGCCGGGGCGGCCACCGCGGTGGCCGTGATGGGAGCCTTCGAGCGCACGGGCGGGTGGACGGTGCCCCGCCGGATGAACGCGGTGGCCGTGTGGGGCGGCGGCAAACTCGACCTGCGCGAGGCCCGGTTCGAAAGCCACGAGGTCGTCATCAACTGCGTGGCCGTCATGGGCGGCATCGAGATCATCGTCCCGCCGGGCCTGGAGGTCCAGGTCCAGGGCATCGGCATCATGGGCGCCTTCGACACCCGAACCTCCCCCCAATACACCCCCACCGACCCCTCGGCCCCCCGCGTCATCGTGACGGGCCTCGCGTTCTGGGGCGGCGTGGAGATCAAGTACAAGGGGGCGAAAGGGGTGAAAGGAGTGAAAGGGGTGAAGGGGATTGGTGGGGGGTAGGGACCCGTCGCCCTCGCTCGTGGGGTTGAGCGGTGTCCGTCCGCCTCCCCTTGCGGTTATGCGGTCCCGGCTGAGGTGGGGTGGGGGCTTGGGAGGCCGTCGTTCTTGCCCGGTTCGGTCTTGTGGCGGGGTCGAGTGTGAGTATCCGCGAGGTGCGCCACTTTCCCCCCTCGCTCGTGGGGCTTGAGCGGTGTTTGCCCGCCTCCCCTGGGGTTGTGCCGGTTGTGGGTGGGGCGGGGGTGTGGGCTGGGGGAGCGGTCAGGGCTGTGCGGGCCGATTCGGTTGGCGGGTCGGGGGTCGGGGGTCGGGGTGGTGCGGGGTTTCGGGGGTCCGGTGGCTGCTCGCCAGTCGAGTGTCCGTCCGGGGCGGGTCGTGGCGTCAAGGGCGCTCCCTGCGGTCGCGTCGCTGCGCGATGGCCCTTCGGGCCACCCTTGACTCCACGACCCGCCCCGGAAGTCCACGGACTTGCGACCACCCACCGGAGGGGGAAGCGGCATGGGGGACGGCCCACTCTTCGGCTCCCTTGTGGATAGGCGCGCGGGGTGTCGGCTGGGCCCGCCCTCCGGGCGAACACCCCCGCCCCAGATCGCTACGCGCTTCTCCCGTCCCGGCGGCAGCCGGCCCGTCTGCGGCCGGACATAAGCACGCATCGGATCGCGGGCCGACCGCTCGGCTTGGCGGCAGCCGGCTCGTCCGAGGCTCAGGTCTCTGAACTGGGGTTTTGTGGGAAGGTGCTCGCTCGTGGGGAGGAGGGCGGGGGACCCCGGAAACGAATCGCGTCCCAGCCGCGCAGCGGCCCCGAATCCCCCGGCCGAGGCCGAGGCTGGCGTACGGCGTACGGGGTAGGGGCAGCCGCCGACGGCGCCCAGCCCCCCACTGGAAGCCCCAGCATCTCGATGCCGCTGTACGGGCGGAGCGGGTGGGAGAACACCCCCGCGCGGAGCGCGGGGGCACCCCACCGGCGGCCGGCCGGTGCACGAAAGCCCCGCCCGGCACGGGCACAGCCGGGACGCGGACCCGCCGGGCGTGGCGGACCCGCGCGGGGGACCCCCACCGGCGGCCGGCCGGACACGAACGCCCAGCCCGGCCCGGGCACAGCCGGGACGCGGACCCGCCGGGCGGGGCGGACCCGCGCGGGGGACCCCACCGGCGGGGAGCCGGGCATGTGCGCCCCGCCCGGCACGGGCGTGACACGTGGACCCGCCCGCCAAGCGCAGCGGACCGGTTAGCCGAGGACCGCTACGTCGAAGGTGCGGCCCATCGCCGCGTAGCCGTCGTCGTTGGGGTGGAGGTGGTCGCCGGAGTCGAATTCCGGCTTGAGGCGGCTGGGGGAGTCGGGGTCGCGCAGGACCCGGTCGAAGTCCACGACCTCGTCGAAGACGCCGCCCTCGCGGATGCGGGCGTTCACGCTGCGGCGTACGGATTCGCGGGATGCCGCGTACGCCTTGTGTCCGCGGAACGGCGGCAGCGTCGTACCGACCATGCGGACGCCCCGCGCGTGCGCCCGCTTGCGGAGTTCGCGGAGGGCTTCGGCGATGCGGTCGGGGTCCGTCTCGCGGGGGGACTTGAGGATGTCGTTCGTGCCGAGCTGGACGACGACGACGCGCACCCCGGTGCGGGACAGGACGTCGCGGTCGAAGCGGTCGAGGGCCCGCGGCCCGGTGCCGTCGCGCAGCAGCCGGTTGCCGGCGATGCCCGCGTTGAGGACGCCCAGGCGCGGGGTGCGGCCCTCGCGGAGCCGTTCCGCGAGGAAGTCCGTCCAGCGGCGGTTCGCGTCGGTGGTGGAGGCCAGGCCGTCGGTGATCGAGGCGCCGAACGCGACGACGGACCCGCGGGCCTCGTCCGTGAAGACGTCCATGGCGACCAGTTGCCGCCAGGACCGCGTCTGCTCGGTGAAGCCGTCGCCGGTCTCGTCCTCCGTGCTGTCGCCGTCCGCCGCGTACGAGGTCTGGCGCGCGCCCGGGTGCAGGGTGACGGGGCCGCTGGGCTCCGCCGAGTCCGGGGAGTACGTGCTGACCAGCATGTCCGCGTCCGCGGGGACGGACAGGCGGGCGGCGTCGCTGGTGACCTCGTCGCCCGGCGGGATCGTCACCTCGGCGGCGCCGCCGAAGGTGAGCGGGACCAGCGAGCCGGGCTGCGCGGCGGCCATCCGGAAGCCCGGGCCGGTGGCGGCGCCGGAGACCGTGCCGTCCGTGCCGGCGGCCGGCCCGACGGTGGCCCGCCCGATGTGCAGCGGGTGCTTGCCGAACAGGTTGGAGAGGGTGATCCGTACCCGGCTGCCGCCGATGCTCGTGTGCACGACGTTGCGGAACGTACGGCCCGCGTGGCCGCGCAGGTACGTGTCGGGTTCGGCGTCGACCGGGGCGGACGACCACGTGCCGACCCAGTGCGGGGTGATCGGTCCGCCGTCGTCCAGGACGCCGCCGCTCGTCGATTCCCGGACCTTGGCGCCGTCCGGACCGGATCCCGGGCCCGAGTCGGCGCTCGCGGAGCACCCGCCGGTGACGAGCACCGCCGCTGCCGTCACGAGGGCTGTGCACAGCCGGTGGCGGCGGCGCCGGTCTGGGTTTCGGCCGGTGCGGGGGGCGGTCATGTGCGGAGTTCCTCCTCCGGTGGTGGTTCGCCGGAATGGGGGACGCCGGGAACTCGTGGCGCGTCCCGGGAGTCGGTCAAGTAGGCGACAGTGGCACGAACGGTACGTGACAGGGGGGAAGGGCAGGACAGGTGGGACGTACACAGGACAGTACAGAAGCGCGGGAAGGCCGGATCGGCGTCTTCGCGTACTCCGCCGCGGACGAGGAGAAGCGTCGCGGAGTGCGCCGGATGAAGACGACGGCGACCGGCCTGCTCGGGCTGGTCGCCCTGGTCTACGTCCTTGCCAAGTGGGCGCAGCACACGGGTGCGGGCGGCTGGGCCGGTTATGTGGCCGCGGCCGCCGAGGCGGGCATGGTCGGTGCGCTCGCCGACTGGTTCGCGGTGACGGCGCTGTTCCGGCGGCCGCTCGGCCTGCCCATCCCGCACACCGCGATCATCCCGACCAAGAAGGACCAGCTCGGCGTCTCGCTGGGCGAGTTCGTCGGGGAGAACTTCCTCTCGTCGGACGTGGTGAGCACCCGGCTGCGGGCGTTGGGGATCGGCGGTCGGCTGGGGGCCTGGCTGGCCGAACCCGAGCACGCCGACCGGGTCACCGCGGAGTTGGCGACGGCGCTGCGCGGCGCGCTGACGGTGCTCCGCGACTCCGATGTGCAGGCGGTGGTGGGAGAGGCGATCACCCGCCGGGCGGAGACCGCGGAGATCGCCCCCGGCGTCGGCAAGACCCTGGAGAGGATCGTCGCGGACGGCGGCCACAGGCGGGTCGTGGACCTGGTGTGCGCCAAGGCCCACGACTGGCTGGTCACGCACGGGGATTCGGTCATGGACGCGGTGCAGGGCGGGGCGCCCGGATGGACGCCGCGGTTCGTGGACAAGAAGGTGGGCGAGCGGGTCTACAAGGAGCTGCTGCGCTTCATCACCGAGATGCGGGACATGCCGGAGCATCCGGCGCGCGGCGCCGTCGACCGCTTCCTGGCGGACTTCGCCGCGGACCTCCAGTCCGATACGGAGACCCGGGCGCGCGTCGAGCGGCTGAAGTCGGAGATCCTGGCGCGCGGCGAGGTGCAGGACGTCATCGCCTCGGCGTGGTCCGCGATCCGCACGATGATCATTTCGGCGGCGGAGGACGAGCGCAGTGAACTGCGGCTGCGGGTCCGGTCGTCGCTGATGTCGCTGGGCGCCCGACTGGCCACGGACGGGCGGCTGCAGGCGAAGGTGGAGGGGTGGATCGAGGGCGCGGTGGTCCATGTCGTGACCCGGTACCGCGCCGAGATCACCTCGCTGATCACGGACACGGTGGCCGGCTGGGACGCCGAGCACACGTCCCGCAAGATCGAGGCGCACATCGGGCGGGATCTGCAGTTCATCAGGATCAACGGCACGGTGGTCGGCGCCCTGGCGGGCCTGCTGATCTACAGCGTGTCGCGGGCACTGGGGGCCTGAACCGGCTGCCGTCCGTTTCGTCGTCCCCTGGGTTGGTGGGGGAGCGGCCCGGTTGGAGTGGTCCCGGCGTAGTTGGCGTGGCCCGTCCTGGGTCGGCCTTGGTCGTTCTGGGGCGTTCTGGTTCCTTCTGGTCGGCCTGGGTCGTCCGGCTCAGGCCGGGCCGCCGTCCGGCCCGGCTGTCGGGGGCCCGGCCGCCCGGCCCGGCTGGTGCGGGGGGAGGCCGTCGCGCCTCCCCCCGGCGGGGGCGGGGTCAGGCGCGGTCGGCTACGGCCCAGGAGGCGGCGGCCACCACGCCTGCCGCGCCGAAGACCGCGGGCCAGGCGCCGATCTTCTTGGCGAGCGGGTGAGCTCCGGCGAAGCCCGCCAGGTAGAGGCCGCCGAGCGCGGCCGCGGCGGGGGCGCCGGCCCGCTGGTGCCAGGCGCGGGCGGCGACCGCGCCGGCCGCTCCGAGCACGACCCCGCCGAGCGGCCGCTTCCGCGTCCAGCGCGCGACGGCATATCCACCGACCAGTCCAGCAGCGGCCACGGCCGCCGACGGCACCTGTGCCATGTTCATTCCTTCCGCGGTACGTTCGTACATCCGTCCTACCTGTCGAGGCTAACGCGGCCGCCGCGCCAGCCCGGCGGCGCCCGCCAGGCCCAGGACGAGTACGGCCCCGCCGATCACGGTGTCCGGAACCGCGTCCTGGACCGGCCGCGGCAGCATGGCCACGACCCCCAGGACGAGGAAGAACGCAAGCGCGCAGCCGCCCGCGCCGAGCAGCAGTCTGTACACGAGGCCTCCAGGTCCGACCGGCCATGAACACCCCTTCAACGCGCCCGGGTCGCGCCACGACACGGCCCCGCGTGTCGGATTTGTCGCACACCCTCCGCTTCTGCGGACGAGCCCCTGGAGGAACCTCCCCGGCGTAGATTCGCTCTCCCGGAGAGAAATCGCCCGACCCCGCCGCATCCGCCCCAAACACCCGTCTCGCCCCAGGAGCCCCCCACGTGATCTGTTACGGAAAGGCCGTTCTCGACCTCTCGGACGAGCTGGCCGATGCCTATGCGGAGGTCTTCTCCGCGCCGCCGTGGAACGAGGACGAAGAAACCATTCGTCAGTTCGCCTCCCGGCTCCAGAGCGACACCCGTCGCCCCGGCTTCCGTGCCGCCTTCACCCAGTCCGCCACCGGCATCGACGGCTTCGCCACCGCCTGGATCACCGGCACGGCCTTCCCCACCAACCGCGCGTACGGGCACGTCACTGCCCAGCTCGGCCGCGCGCGCGTCACCGAATACCTGGTCGGAGCCCTGGAGATAGACGAGCTCGCCGTACGTCCGTACGCCCGCGGGCACGGCACCGGCCGCGCGCTGCTCGCCGAACTGGCCGCCGACGCCCCCGACTCCCGCGCCTGGCTCCTGACCGCCCGCAAGGCCACCGACACCGTCGCGACGTACCGCCGCCTGGGCTGGCACGAACTCGCCCCGCTCCCCGGCACGGAGAACGGCATCGTGGTCTTCCTGGCCCCGGGGCATCCCGCGGTCTGATGTCCGGCGGTCTGAGGCGGGTGGCCGCGTGGCCGCGTGACCGCGTGACCGCGTGGTCGAGTGGTCACATGATTCGGGGCGGCCGGGGTGGTCCGGGGTGGTCCGGGGCGGCCGGGGCGGCCGGGGGTGGTCCGGGTTGCGTGATGGCCAGTGTCTGGATTCCGGGCGCCTGCGTCCGGTGGCCCAAGCCCAGTGCTCTGAGTCGCCGCGGCCCGGATCCGGTGGGCCTCGTCGGGGCATACCGAGGGCATGATCAAAGACAACGCACACTCCGGTCACCTCGGTCACCCCGGACCCCTCGGCCGGAAAGAACCCCTCGACCGCACCAACTGCACCGACCGCGTCAACCGGATCGCCCACCGCCAGCTGAACCTGGCCACGGCCCGGCAGCTCACCCGTGCCGGCGTCACGCCCGGTACCCGCGTCGGCAGGGCTCGGCCCGGTGGCCCCTGGCAGCGGCTGCTGCCCCGCGTCTACCTCCTCCAGACCGGCCCGCCGGACGCCCGCCAACGGGCCCTGTCCGCCGTCCTGTACGCGGCCGACCCCGATGCCGACCCGCTGGCCGGTACGACCGCGGCCCTCACCGGCGGTGCGGCCCTCGCCCTGCTCGGCGTCCGCGACGCCCCGCCGGACCCGCACCACGTCCTGGTCCCCGCCCCGCGCCGGGTGTCCGCCGTCCGCGGGGTCCGGCCCGTCGCCACCAGCCGCTGGCCGGCCACGCTCACCGTCTGCGGCATTCCGAGCACCCGCCCGGTCCGCGCCGCGGCCGACTTCGCCGCCCGTGCGCAGGACCCCTACCTGGTCCGCTCGGTCCTCGCCAACGTCGTCCAGGCAGGCTGGTGCCACCCCCAGGACCTCCGCGCCGAACTCCGTGCGGCCCGCGTCCTGAACCGCCCCGCCACGCGCGCCGCGGCCGCCGAACTGGTCGCCGGGGTCCGCTCGATCGCCGAGGGCCACGCCCGCGACGCCCTCGCCCGCACCGACCTCCCGCCCCCGCTCTGGAACGCCCGCCTCTACACCCCGGACGGCTCCTTCCTCGCCTCCCCGGACGCCTACTGGCCCGACGAGGGCGTCGCCCTGGAGATCGACTCGGCGGAGTACCACTACACCCGCGACTCCTGGCACGCCACCCTCCACCGCCGCCTCCGCCTGGAGGCCCACGGCGTCCTGGTGGCCAGCGCCACCCCCTCGATGGTCCGCACCACCCCGGCAGAAGTAGTCGACGCCCTCCGCACCCTCCTCACCCTCGCCTCCACCCGCCCCCACCCCCCAACCGCCCACGCCCGAGGCCACGCCCAACTGGAACTTCCGCTGTAGCGGCCCGTGCGCTGTGTGTTCGGCCCGATGCGGCAGGGGCGAGAATGGAGGAGTGGAACCGCTGCAGACGACACCGGGCGTGCGACTACGGATGAGCCGCCAACGAAGCCGTGACACGGATGCCGAGCTGGCGATTCGCAAGCTGCTCCATGCCTATGGCCTGCGCTATCGCATTCACCGCAGGCCCGTGAAGGGCGTCCGGCGGGAGGCCGACATCGTGTTCGGTCCGGCTCGGGTCGCGGTGTTCGTGGACGGCTGTTTCTGGCATGGATGCCCGGAGCACGCGACATGGCCGAAGAGCAACGCCGACTTCTGGCGCGCCAAGATCGAGGGCAACCGCGCCCGCGACCGTGACACGGACGCCCGTCTCGCCGCCGAGGGCTGGCTCTCGGTGCGCGTATGGGAGCACGAGAGCGCATCCGAGGCCGCGGTGCGGGTGTGTGACCTCGTGCAGAGACGTCGTGCATCCGAAAGCGCTCGGCCGCGTCCGGCCCCCACCGATATTTGACAACAGGCCTTCCGTCAAACGGTCGCTGCTAGGCTCGGTTTCGGAGCACGTGGACGATCACGACCGGGAGGATGGCGCATGGAGCAGCGGGTCGAGGAGTTCGGTCCGTGGCTCGGACGTCAACTCGGGCGTCTGGACATGTCGCAGACCGAACTGGCGGACCGCCTCGGCCTGACGCGGGCCGCGGTGTCCGCGTGGATCACGGGCCGTTCGGAGCCGCGGGAGGAGACCAAGCGGGCTCTCGCGGAGGTCTTCGGCACAGATCCGGCAGCGGTGTTGGAAAGGGTCACCGACATATCAGCCAACCTCCCGCTGCAGTGGCATCACCGGCCGGCGCACAGCGATGGCGGGCGTGAGTACGGAAACGCCGCCGCCTTCGCCTTCGACGCCGACATGTCCGTGCTGGCCCGTGAGGCGACACAGAACTCGCTCGACGAGAGACATGACACGAGCAAGCCCGTCCGGGTGCGGTACACGCTGCACGAGTTGAGCGGCGACCACCTGGACTCCTTCCTGGACACGCTTCGCTGGGCGGAGCTGCGTGGTCACTACGAGCAGGCGGCCGCGGCCGAGCAGAAGGTGTCGAGGAGCCTGCGGGCGGCTCTGGATGAACTGGAAGCCGCTCGCACCTTGTTGCTGCTTCGCGTGGACGACTACAACGCCGCGGGACTCACGGGTCCCGAATACCACGACGGTCGATTCGCCGCCGTGGTGCGACGGCAACTCGACAGCCACAAGCAGAACGGTGGGAGGGCCGGCGGCTCGTACGGTCTGGGCAAGGCGACCTTGTGGGCGACCAGCCGCTTCGGCCTGGTGTTGATCAATTCCACCCTCTCGGCCCCCCACGAGGGTCGTACGGAGCGGCGGGTCATCGGCCGCCTCGACCTCCCCTGGCGACAGGTGGACGGCCAGTCGTATGCCGGGCCGGCGTGGTTCGGTGAACCCGAGACCGAGCCTGAACACAAAGGGGTGTCTCGCTCCTGGTGGGCGGACGAAGCGACGGTGCGCGGCCTGCATCTGGAACGGGAGGGCACCGATCCCGGCACTTCATTCCTCGTCGTCGGTGCGCACGACGCATCGGGTGACACCGAAACCCTGCAGGACCTGCACGACAAACTGGTCGGTTCGCTGGCGAACGACTTCTGGGCGGCGATGATCGGCGGGCGCGACGCCGGCGCCCTCCTCGACGCGTGTGTGACGACATTCCGCAATGGCGAAGTGGTCATCCCGGAGGAGCGGGTCGACCCGCATGCCCGTCATCAGGCCCTGAGCCGATCCCTCCAGGCGTACCTGGACGGTGGAACCGTCACCGAGCTCACTTCGGGGGGCCAGGTGGCGCGTGTGGACGTGCCGCTGGTCGTCACCCCGCTGAAGGGGACGGGGCGACCGCGTGACAAGGGTCGGGAACACCCTGCGGTACTGCTCCTCACCCCGGCCGCCGACGGCGACGCGACGCACAGCCGCGTCGTGTTCATGCGTGGCAACCGCATGGCCATCACCCATCACCGGCCGCGCGAACTGCCGCTGGGGGCGCTCCCCTTCCAGGCTGTGCTGCTCGCGGGCTATGCGACCGAGCGTGACGGCGAGGACGTGGCGCTCGCGGAGGCGTTTCTGCGCGCTTCAGAGCCCCCGGAACACGACCGATGGGATCGGACCGAGGAACTCACCTCCCTCTACGAGCGTGGTGCCCTCACCCGCCTCAAGGAGTTCCGTGCCGACGTGGACGAGGCAGTCCGTGCGCTCGTGGGACGGCGTGAGCCGGGTCGCTCCGGCGGTCCGGCGGCGCTGCGCGAACTGCTCAAGCTCGACGCGCCGCCCACCTCCGGGAAGAAGGCGCAGGGCTTCCCCTCGGTGCGGCGCGTCGACGCCCGTGTCACGGCCGACGGGGCCTGGCACGCGACCGTCACGCTGCGGCTTCCGGACGCGCAGGATCCCTGGCTGCTGAAACCCGTGGCGAAGTTCGACGTGCGCTCCGGCGGTCGTCCGGTGGTGGGGTGGAGCGAACTCACGGCTGTCGAGAGTTGCCGTGTCGACCAAGGGGATCTGATGATCGATGCCGGTGCGCGGACGGCGGTCTTCCATGGGATCACCGACCCGGCCACCCACCCCGTACAGGGCGCGTATGCCCGGCTCGTGGTGGATGTACAGAAGTCCCGAGGGAGTGCGCTGTGAAGTCGTCCTTTCCCTACCCGACGCTCTTCGGCGACATCGATCTGAAAGTGCATTCGGTGTCCGTCGACCAGTCGGAACTGCCGTACACCATGATCTCGCCGCCGGACCGGACCGTCGCCTTGCACCAGAGCGGGCGACAGGCCTGGGAGTGTGCCACGCTACGGCTGGAGGCGACTCTGCCGCGGGAGGAGCTGGGCAGCGGGGCCTGGACGGATGTGGTGTGTCTTGCCGTCCTGTCGGAAAAGGCCACGAACGCCCGTACCGTCGGCCGGTTGCACCTGGCCGAGGACGGCACAGCCCGCGGCACGGTCGAACTGGCGCGGATGCGTCATCGCAGCCGCGCCACACTGACCCTGTTGGTGGTGGCCACGGTGGAAGGTGTCGCCGGGCGCGTCATCGGCTCCGCGGTACAGGACTGGTACATCGATCTGAAGGCCTCGGCACCGGTCCGGCAGCGCGAGATCGAGATCGTCGAAGTCGACTTCAGGGAGGGACCGCACGCATGGCTGCGGCCCTACCGCGACTCCGCCTGGATCGTCGAGACGGTCGGCGACATCCCCACGGTCTACCTCAACACCGGTGCGGTCGAAGGCCTCACAGAGTTGTTGTCGGGCGCCGGCAGTCCCGCAGAGAAGATCGTCCGCGACTTGACGGCCGGACAGATCGCTCAGGATGCGTGGACCGCGATGTTCCATACGGCCGTCAGCGACCTGGACGAGGACGAGGACGGCACACCGCACATGCCGACGGGTTGGCGTGAGGCGGTGCTGCGCATGATGCTCCCGGACGTCGTGCCGGGCCGCGGGCTCGCCGAAGCCCTCCACGAGATAACCCGACGCCGAACCCAGGGCTACGGTTGGGCGGAGATCCAGACGGGAGTGCAGTTCGCGGCGTCGCGGCGCAGCCGGACCTCGCGGAACCTGACCAGTGCGTTGCGGTCGCTCGACCGTGCGGAGAGGACGACACCCCGATGAACCGCACGCACGGCCACGTACACCCGGACGTGCTCGGCCTGTTGCCCGACGCCGCGGTCGCCAAGCACCTAAGCCGCGCGGCGCAGGAAGGGCGGGAACGACTCCCTCAGGTGGCCTTGCTCAGGGCTGCCGAGTCCATGGACGATGCCGCGCGCCGGCGGGTCGCTCCGGTACGAGACCTCCTCGACCACGCGATGCGACGTTTTCCCGACAAGCGGACCGCGGCTGACGGCTGGCTGGCCCCTCGCCTGCACGCAACCCTGCGGCTGACGCGGGCCGAGGCAGCCGACGGCAGGCTGTGGAACTTCCTCGCCATGATCGTTGCTCCCGACTACGTCGTGTGGCGACACAAGGGCGCGCCGACCGATCGAGCCGACGGCATCGCCGGTGCGGCCCGGTTCTGTGGAGCGCACTACACGCAGGCCTTCTCCCGACTCTGGTGGGCGGCGGAGCTGTTCCGGAACGGTGCCGACTACCGACCGGTCGAGTCGGCCTGCCGAGTCCAGGACGTGCTGCAGACGGTACTGAGGCTCGACGTCATCGACCATCGACCCACCGCACAGGCGATGTTGGGCGTCATCGAGCGGCAGCTGGCCGCGGGTGTCCCGCGTCCCGGTGACCGGGTGAATGCCCTCGCATCGGCTGTCAACGCCGCAGCCAGCACGCTCGTCTACGACGTGCTGGCCCCCGACCGGGAGCCGGATCTAGAAGCGCTGAGCGAGTGGATCGAGGAGGCCCAGCACAGTCCGGCCGTCCCGTTGGACCGGCTCCCGGAGGGGCCGGACGACGGCGCGGTGAGCAGGCACTCCGTGGAAGCCCTCCTGCCGATGTTCGAGAAACTGCTCGCGGAAGCCCCGGTACGGGATCGGGGCGCGCAACAGGGCGGCGCACCGAAGGCCGCACCGATCGGGGTCAGCCTGGTGAAGGCGTCCGATCCGGCCTGACGTTCGTCAGAGGCGTGTGGCGAGGAACTCGTGGATGGCCTTGGCGAGGGCGGTGCCGAGACCCACGGGCACGGCGTTGCCGATCTGCCGGGCGATCTGGACCTTCGTCCCGTACCAGAGGTAGTCCTCGGGGAAGCCCTGAATGAGGGCGGCCTCGTAGTGCGTGATGGGGCGATGTTCCACGGGGTGGAGGTAACGTCCCTTCTCTGGCTTGTAGAACTCGGTGCGGATCGTCACGGACGGGTGATTCCAGCGCAAACGCCCCATGACGTCGCCGGAGCCGTTGTTGTGCCGGTCCCAACTTTCGGTGGACAGGTAGATCTCAGGCCCGTCGAGCAGGTCGTAACCGGCTTCGGTGGAGAGCCTGATGTCGTTTCCGTCCATGCGGTAGTGGACGTCACGGAGGTGTTTCCTGTTGCCGTCCTCCGGAATGGCTTTGTAGCGGGCTCGAGAGAGTTCTTCGGGTCTGCGTCCGAAATGCAGGTCCGTGGTCTTGAAGTAGCCGGGAACGCCTTCGACGAACGCGGGCCGACCCGGCCTGGGCGCCGGCATGTCCGTCAGGAGCGGGCGCTTCGCGGACTTCTCGAACACCTTCCGGACCGGTGCCCAGCGCGGGAGCGAATCGAACAGCGGACTCTGGCCGACCTCGACCTCGTCGTGGCCGTTCTTAGCGTGGGTGGGACGGGGGTGCACGAGGCTTGAACCGAGCCGTTTGTGGGTGCAGATGACTATGACCCGCCGGCGTGCCTGCGGGACCCCGAAATCGGCCGCATTCAGCACGGCCGGTTCGACCGTGTAGTCGTGCAGCGGATGCCCGGGGGTCTGTGACGCCGTGCGGAGGTCCTCGAACTGGGGGGATCTGAGGAAACGATCCACGTTTTCGATGACGAACAGGCTGGGGTTGACCTCTGCGACCACCCTGACGTACTCGCGCCACAGCTCGTTGCGGGGATCGCTCGGATCTTCCTTGCCGAGTCCGGAGAATCCCTGGCACGGCGGGCCGCCCATGATGATGTCGGCCTGCCCTTTGAAAGGCTTTGCGTCGAACTCGGCGATGTCCCCGTCGTGCACGTTGGAGCCGCCGAAGTTCGCCGCGTACGTGGACGCCGCCGCCTTGTCGAATTCGACCGCCGCCACGGAAACGAAGGGGTTCGGGCCAGTCGCGGGGCGGTACCCCCTGAAGCCGGCCGAGAAGCCCCCGGCCCCGGCGAACAGGTCCATCACGCGGATCTGCCCGGACCGGGGCGGAGGGGACTGCTCGTGGTTCATGGGGATCAATTGTAGTCGCCGGAAACGGACGTCATCGCCGCCGAAGCGCTTCCCGAGCCCGCCAGGACCCTGGCGACGGCCAGGCCCAGTGCACGTCCGACCGGAGGCGGCGAGGCGTGGCCCACCTGTCGATACCGAGCAGTCTTCTTCCCGGCAATCAGCCAGTCGTCGGGAAACCCCTGCAGGATCGCTGCCTGCTCCACGGTGAGAGGCATCATGCCGGGCCTGCCCAGTGAGGGGTCCCACCGGAACCCGGCGTCCGGCACTGTGTCGGCCACCGTCCCGCCGTCCACACCCATCCGGGCCCAGGCCTTTTTCGAGCCGGTCGGTCCGAGGTCCGCTCCACCCCGATCCCACGACCCACCCACCAGGGTGGGAGCAGGACGATCGGCCTGGTCGGCCCAGGCGTGGGCCTCGGGCCAGCCTCTGGCGGCCATGGAGGCGGCCAAGGCCTCACCCACGGTCACGGGCCGCGGCACCGTGGCCGACGGGGGAGTGAAGGAGTCGAGGAGCGCTCCCTTGAACGCGACCAGGACGCCCTGGCGACGCTGCTGGGGCACCCCGAAGTCGGCCGCGTCCACGACGAGCCACCGATGCCGGTATCCGAGGTGGTCCAGTTCGCTCTCGATCTCCGCACGGATCGATGTGTAGGCGGGCTTCGTGACGAGTTCGGGGACGTTCTCAAGGAGCAGCGCCCGGGGCTGCACTCCGTGGAGCAGGAGCACGGCGGCTCGCAGCAGCCGGATTTCGGACATGCTCTCCGGCCTGGCCACGGCGGCGGTCGCCCGGACCCGGGGCAGGCCGGCCGAGAGGAGGTCCACGTCGTACGTTTCCTCGTGTTCGGCAGGGTCGAACTCGGCCAGGTCCGTTGTCAGTACGTTCCAGTCGGGTCGGTTCAGCCGCAGCGTTTCGCAGGCGACCGGCCGATTGTCCAGGAGCAGCACCGGGTCGAAGCCTGCCTGCTCCAGGCCCAGGGCCAGGCCGCCGGCACCCGAACAGATGTCGAGTGATCGAAAGCGCGGTGTTGTGGTCGTCACTACAGACCCTCCTTCGGTTGCCGACGATGCGCCCGGCCGGAACGGCCTCAGTCTTGGTCGATCTCCGCGACGTCGATGATCGCACTCTTGCTGGAGGAGTCGATCGTCGCGAACTGGATCACCTGGTCATTCGCGTTGTGAGCCGAAGCCGGTGCGACGAAGGTGAAAGCCATGACCACCTTGCCGGGATCGATGCTGCCGTCGCCGCCGATCGATCCGCGGTGTTCGCTCTCGATGATCGGGTACAGGACGAGCGCCCCCCGCCGGTCGGCGACGAGGCTTTCCGTCACGGGGTCGCCCGAATCCGGGAGTGAGCCTGCGATGCGATGCGCCACGCCACGGTGCTTGCGGTCACTGATGGCACCGAACAGAGGGTGGCGATCCACCCGCCGGTCACGGGCGAACCACGAGAAGCTGCGGCCCGTCGCGCCGAGCAGCACCTTCTTGTGGGTGCTGGAGGCGTGTTGGGGGGCGAGCACCAACCAGTCGTCGATCTTGGCAGGCGTCTTCTCGGTGATCTCCGTGAGGTAGCGCAGGTGAGGGAGGAAAGGGGCTGGACTCTCCCAGTGCAACTGCTCGAAAACGGAGAGCATGGCCGCAGCCGAGACCGTACCCGCCAGGGCCGGGAAGCGGTGCGTGACCCTCTGATCCGTATGATCCGTGAAGTGATAGGCCAGGCTCGTCGGAGCGTTCGGTAGCGATTCGAGAATCGGAAGCCAAAGGCCGGTGTTGTGTCGCAACCGCTTGCGCGGATAGGCCGTCGGCTCCTCCCACCGGCCGGCCGAGCGCACAATGACCAGCTGTGCGTTGTACATCTTGTTCGGGCTGGTGGGCCTCAGCCAGGGGAGGTGCTGAGAGACGAGTGGCGGTACTTCGGCCGGGGTGATCAGGGGTCTTCCGTCGACCATCACGGAATACCGGGCCAGCTCGGAGCGGAAGGCCTCTTCGTCGAGACAGATCGCCTGGAACGCCTCGTACAGATCCACCTCCGCCTTTCCCATCGCCTCCTGGCGTCCCAGGTACAGACGTACGAGGTCGCGATATCCCTTGCGGAAGCCGAACCAGCGACCCATCTGCATGAGGGTGGAGGCGTTTCCGGCTCGGCGCCGGAAATAGGAGATGGTCAAGCCCTCGACCGTGAAGCCACGCGCGAGCTTCTGACCTCCGATGAGGATCTTCCAGATCGAGCGCTTGTCGAAGTCGGCCTCGCCCGTCTCGATGTCCTTGTCGCCGTTGACGACGATGATCGGCTGGTCGTCGCCCCCGATGCGCATCGAGGCCGGACCGACGTACGGCATCAGCTCGTCGTACGAGGAGGGGACCGCCTGGCCGTCGGCGCGCACCGCGGACACGGGAGCCAGGTCAGTGTCGAACAGGGCCCGGAGCCGCTCGTGACCTCGGCTGCCCATGTACCCGGAATCCCACCACAGCCGTGTCACACGGGCCAGGAGTTCCCTGTGGACGAGGGTGAGGTTGGATTCGTGGATCAGCATGGTGTGGTGCTGGAAGTGGAGGTCGCCCTTGGCCTCCCGATAGAGTTTCATGGCCGCCGTAAGGACGAACATGTCCATGGCCTTCTGCAGGCACGTGTCGTCGTCGGCGGCGTCCACGATGTCGCGGACGTGGGCGAGTTCGTTGGAATTCGCGACGGTCCGCTCGTCGCCGTCGACGACGGAGTCGAGGTCGTGGAAGTCGCGCGCGCCCATGTAGCCGTCCGGGCGGGGCAGCGAGAGGATGAAGTCCTTCGGGAAGATGTCCTCGGCGTCGCTGGGGTCCACGAAGACGTTGGCGAACGGCGTCGCGGTGTAGCCGACGTACTGGGCCCGCGGGAGTATCCGGAGCAGTTCCGAGATCTTGAGGTTGATCGCGGTCCGCTCGGTGTCGGGCTTCGAGGTGTTGACGGACGCCTCGTCGGATTCGTCGTCGATGATCAGTACAGGAATCTCCGACAGCGGAGTCTTGATTTTGTTGAGGTCCTTCACGAGTTTGGTGAGGACCGTTTTGTTCTTCTTGACGACCATCAGCCGGGCCGAGGCCCGGTGCAGGTTCACGGGGTCGTACAGGGGCCGCGCCGGTTCGCGCTTCTCGAACTCCAGGGCGGTGATCCCCTGGAGGAGGCTCTTGTAGTCGTCGTCGCGCGTGGTCATGCGCACGATGTCGAAGGCGCCCACCGTCGACGGGAGGTTGCCGAAGGAGGCGAACTTGCCCTTGATCCAGGCCGGGTCGTCCGCGTAGTCGGATTCCAGTTCGTGGGCGCCGCGCAGGATGTTCTCCCGGCCCACCAACTCCATGTCCAGGCGGCGCTGGGTCTGGGCACGGAGCATGTTCAGGGTGCCGCCCAGAACGATCACCAGGCGGTAGCCGGCGTCCACGGCTTTGGCCATCACGCCTGTGAAGTTGGCGGTCTTGCCCGACTGTACGTAGCCGACCACCAGCCCCTTCGACTGGTAGGCGGCTTCGTCTGTCGGGTCGGCCAGCCGCTCCACCACCTGGTCCGTCGCCATGTCCAGTCCGGCCACCGCATGCTCCGGCCAGCTCTTGTCGGAGAGCAGTTTGCGGTAGGCGGGCCAGTAGTGCGGTCGGCTTCGCTGGGACTGCGGGGTGTACCAGGGTTTGAACGACTCGCTGATGACGACCGTGCCCTCGGCCTTCCACACCGGGATGAGACGGTCCAGCTGCTCACAGGTGACCGCCTTGAGATCGAGCAGGCGGTACACCTCGGCGCGGCGCTCGTCGGTGCGGGGCTCGGTCGTGGCCCAGCCGGGTCCTTCGGCGTAGTCCCATTTGGTGAGCTGCTTGCGCCACAGTTCGACCAGCGGGGACGTGCTCTGGGAAGCCCGGAGTGCCTGCTGGAAATCGGCCTCATGGGCGAGCGCCTCGGTCTCCGTCGTCATGTCCTCCGCCTGGTAGCCGAGGGCGCGGGCGAGTCGCTTCGGCCTGCTGCCGTCCATGTCGGTCAGGACGGCGCTGTGCAGGTCGAGCCGGAGGCTGATGGTGCCGGTCATCGGTGATCCTTGTTCGTCACGGGAGGCGGAAGTCGGTGAGATCCAGGGGAGACCCGGGCCCCTGGGCGAGGTGGCTCACGTGTATCCGGTAACTGACCAAGGAGATGTGGTCACGGATGGGCTCCGGAATCATCGCGTCGGTCAGGCGGGGAAGTTCCTCGGCCGGCACCACCAGAGGTTCCGTGCGGGGCGTCCACCGTTCGTCGTCGTGCCCGGAATCGCTCCATCCCGAAGCCGCAAGGGCGATCTCCAGGCGGGCTGCGGCGATCCGGTCGGCAGCGACCTTGTCGCGGACCGCGGTGACCGATTCCTTGAGCGAGCGCCCACCGAGGCCACCGCGCGTCAGTTGCACCGAGGCGAGCCACAGGGGTCGACCGGCGGTCGCGCGCAGCTGCCCGAGACCGTGCACTGTGTGGCGGCGCTCCTCGGAGGAGGTGGTCTTCACTTCCAGGTCCACGTCGCGCAGCCCGAAGTCGTGCTCCTCGGCCCGGGGACCTCGCCATGACTCGACGGCCTCGGGCCACCCGTGCCGACGGGCGAGTGCCCGCAGGATCGCCAGTTCGCCGTGCAGACCGAGGCGCCGTTCCAAGCTCAGCCCACGCGAACGGTTCAGGAGTTCCGTCCAGGCCCGGACGGTCTCACCGAACGCCTCGTCGAGTGTCCGGTCGCCGAGAAGGACACGCTCGGCCACGGCCATCAGGAGATCGTGAAAATCGCGCATCAGGGCGACCTGGGAGGTGCTGATACGCGCCATGCGAAGCCCATTGCGTGAAACGGGGTCGATGACGACGGCGGGCAGGTCCGAACGGGGAGGCCAGCCGTGCCGGTCGAGTTCCACGAACAGCGAGATGCTCTGGCCACCGTCGCCGACCTCGTACGAGACGAGCCGTCGGGCCGAAGCAGAGGAGAGCCGGTAGGACACGGCCTGCTTTCGACCGAGGTAGTGCTCGACCGTGGACCAGGCGAGCTCGGGCAGGGCGACGGGCTCAGTCATCGTCCGCCACACGTTCCAGTTCGGTGCGGGCTGCGGTGACCAGAATGGACTGCCAGAGCTGAAGGTTGTCCTTCTCGCGGCTTCCGCTGTATTCCTTCTCGAACACTTCATGCAGGAGGAGGTACACCATCGCCTTGAGGGTGGGGGCGTCGTTGAGCCCACCCCGGCGGCCACCGAGGATGGCGGTGCGATAGTGGTGGTTCAACGAGATGGTCCGGCTCTCCCGGTCGATCTCGAAGAACACGCTGTTGTCGAGCTTTTGCCAGAGGACGGAGATGGGGTCCTCGCCGGGGATCAGGGGCAGCTCGTCCTCGATGGTCTCGCGGACGGCCGGATCGAAGCCCTTGCCCGGTCCGATGACCGGCTTGCGCGTGGTCCCCGCACGCTTCCGTGCGTCTCTGTGGACGGCTTCCGCATCAGCGATGTACCGGGTGAACGGGACCCCGGCGGAATCCGCCGCCTCGTCGAGTGCCCTGACGAATTCGGGCGAGACGTCAACGCCGTCCTTCTTCACTGTCAGACGGAAGACGCGTTCGCCGCCGCTCGGGAGGTCGATCGCGACACGGGACAGGGAGAGATGCTGGTCGGGCTGCCGGAAATTGTTCCAACCGCCTGCCTGCACCAGCCGATCGTGGCGGTAGAAGTAGAAGCCCTGGCGTTCGAGCACGGATCCGACGGCCTTGTAGCCGTCCAGGTTCGACTTCGGAGGCCAGACGTGTGCGGTCATGCCCACGGAACCGATGTCCGGCAGGTCCACGGTGAAGCGGCGCGGATACTCCGCATGCCCGGGCGCCGGGTACCCGAAAGGGTCCAGCGGCTCGACCCCGAAGTTCATGTACTCGGTGCCCGAGCTGACGTCCTCCACGGCGATCGTGATGTTGAAGTCGTCGCGGGCAAGGAAACGGTGTAGGGACAGGCCCAGTTGGAGGCCCAGGCGGGTGATGGTGCGGTGAAGGTAGCGGTCCGTCTGACCGCCGGCCGTGTTCTGGGGGAAGTTCTTCACCCCGTCCCACCGGACGACGGTGCCCTGCCAGACGATCGGTCGTTCGGCATACCGGTCGATCAGTGCTTGTGCGTATTCCTGCGCGACGATGTCACACTGGAAGCCGGAGACGGCCCGCTCCATGAGCCACCGGCGCCCCACGGCCCGCGTGCGACGTGTCTTGCTCACCACGGTGACGGCCGAGGCGTGACTGAGTGACGCGGCCTTCAAGCCGGTGCCGAACATCCCGAGCGCCCGCTCGCCGTAGTCCCGACGGCCGCCGACCGTCATGGCCACGTCGAGCCCCTCCTCGGTCATGCCCTTGCCGTCGTCGATGACCAGCAGACTGACCAACCGGTCTCCGTCGCGGAGAAAGTGGATCACCACGTCCTTCGCGCCGGCATCGATGGAGTTGTCGACCAGGTCCGCGACGGCGACCTCGAATCCGTACCCCTGGCTGCTGAGAGCCTCCATGTAGCGGCCGTCCGGCGGGAGGTGTTTGCTGCCGGTCGTGGGTACGTCGAACTGCCAGTCGGTGGTCATGGCCTGCCTCGGGTCAAGGGTGGTTGAAGGCGAGCCTAATGGCCGGGACCGGCCGAGGGTGCTCGATCTCCGGACTCCGGCAGGTCCGTCCCGCGCCGGTACCCGATGGCTCGGCCCGATCGCTTACGCCGGTTTTGCGTCCTGCGTCGCGGTCCCGTGGCAGTCCGCGTATGGGGTGCCTGACGTGCACCAGCAGGGGGATTGGGGGGTGGGGGGCCAGGGGGTGGCTTTGCCTCGGGCGGCGAGGGTGGTGGCGTACTCGGCGAGGAGGGAGGGGGAGGACGGGGTGGTGTGCTCCGAGGCGGCGAAGGCTTCGTACGAGGGGACCGTGGCGGTGACGATGCCGAGGTTCTTGGTGCCGGAGGCGGACAGGGCGCGCAGGGAGCGTTCGATGTCCGCGAGGTGGGCGGCGTGGGAGGGGTACTCGGCGGCGAGGGCCGGGTAGGCGGCGGTGAGCTCGGCGAGTTCGTCGGCCGGCCAGTGCAGGACGGCGACCGGGAAGGGGCGGGAGAGGGCGGCCCGGCGGTCGCCGAGTTCGGCGCGCAGGCGGGCGATCTCGGCGCGCAGTTCGGCCGGGTCGTCGGAGCCCAGGGCCCAGATGCGCTTGGGGTCGTGGAGTTCGTCGAGGGGGATGGGGCCGGTGTGGCGGGTGTCCGCGACCATGTCCCAGTCGTCGTGCGGGAGGCCCAGCAGGCGGCGGACCCGGTGGCGGCCGGTGAGGAGGGCCACGGTGGCGGAGGTCAGCGGGGCGTCCTCGTGAATGAGGAGGCGGGCGGCCTCGGTGAAGCAGGCGTGGGAGGCGTCGAGTTCGTCGTGGGCTTCGAGGGTCTCGGAGACGATCTCCCACGGGGCCGCGTCGGCCGGGGCGGCGGCGCGGATGCCGTCGATCAGGGCGCGGGCCTCGGCTTCGTGGCCGTACTCCCACAGGTTCGCGGCCTGCAGGGCCTTGATCAGGTGGGGGTTCGCCGGTTCGGCGGCGAGGAGTTGGTCGTAGAGGGTGCTGGCCCGTTCGCGCTCTTCGGCGAGTTCTAGGTGGGCCGCGGCCTGGAGGAGCAGCGGCTCCTGGTCCTCGGGGTAGCGGGTCGCCGTGCGGATGAGGCGCTCGGCTTCGTCGATGTGCTCGGCAGGCGTGTCGGGGCGCATGGTCCACACCGTACTGCCGCTGGTCAGTTGGCGGGGCAGGACTTAAGGTGCGGGCCGTGCGCGAGCGGATTCCGGTGGTGGTGCAGGGGCAGCGGCGGCGGCCCTCGCGCGGGCGTGTGCTGGCGCGGGGCCTGTGGTCGGGTGCCGAACTCGCGGTGACGGCTGGCCTGGTGCTCCTGCTGCTGGTCGTGCACCAGCTGTGGTGGACGAACCGGGAGGCGCGGGCGGGGGCGCGCGATCAGGTGCGGGCGCTGGAGCGGCAGTGGGCCGCCGATGCGGGTGGTGGGGGAGGTGCCGGGGCCGGTGGGGTGGTTCCCGAGGCTCCCGAGGCTTCGGCCGGTGCCGGCGAGGGTGGCGGCTTCGATCCCGGTGCCGGTGCCGGTGCCGGTGCCGGTGGTGATGGGGCGGGGGACGGGTCGCCGGGGCCTGCGGCCTCCGGGGGGCCGCCGCGCAGTGCCCGGCCGCAGGGGCGTACGCCGGCCGCGCCGCGCTGGGACCAGGCGTACGCGGTGCTGCGGATCCCGCGGCTCGGGGTGGTGGCGCCGGTCGCGCAGGGCGTCAGCAAGAGGGGTGTGCTCGACAAGGGATACGTCGGCCACTACGCGGGCACCGCGCAGCCGGGTCGCCAGGGGAACTTCGCGCTGGCCGGGCACCGGAACACGCACGGCGAGCCCTTCCGGTACATCAATCGGCTGCGGGCGGGCGACGAGCTGATCGTGGACGTGCGGGGGCGGCGGTTCACGTATGTGGTCGGGCGGCGGCTGGAGCAGACGTCGGCCCGGGACGGCGGGGTGATCGCGAGCGTGCCGCGGAGCGTGGTGCATCCGCGGTACGGGTACGACGAGCCGGGGTTCTACATCACGCTCACCACCTGCACTCCCGAGTACACGTCCAAGTACCGGCTGGTGGTGTGGGGGACGCTCGTGTCGAGTGCGGAGCGTTAGGGGGTGTCTGGTGGATCTCCGCGACGCCGCGACGCTCCGTTCCCGTGGAGATCCACCAGACACCCCTGGGTCCCGGGCTCCGCGGCGCGTTGTCGGCGGGGCCGTCTACTATCGGGATACGACACACGAACTCGTGTACGGGGAGGGGGAGACGGATGTCCGGCATCGCGGGAGTGGTCGCCGATGTGCGCGCCGTCGTGCGGCGGCTGGGGCCGGCGCTCCTCTTCCTGCTGAGTACGGCCGGCCTGCTCGGGATCCTCGGAGCCGCCGGCCAGCCCCTCGGTGAGGGCGGTCTCGCGAGCGCCGTCACCTATGCGGCGACCGCTGCCGCCGGCGCCGCGCTGGCGGCCTGCTCGGTGCTCGCCGCCCGCAGCGCGCGGCCCGTGCCGCCGCATCGAATACGCACCGCGATACGGGACCGGGAGCAGCGCACGGCGTTCCTTCCGCAGCGGGATCCCGATGCCTCCGGGCGCTCGCGCCCCAGGGCACCCGGCCGTCTGTTCCCGACGGCCGCGTAGGGGCGTCACCGCAGCACCCCTCCCGTTCTCGCACTTCTCGGTCGCCCCGCGCGGCTCGTCACGCCGAAGCCATCTTTCGGTGCCGTCGTCCTGTCCCGGCGTTGTGTACACGCGCCACGGGACGACGGCAGGACGAGACCTCCGGAGGTCCACGTGTCCGTCTTCACGTCTGTTTTCGCCCTGCTCGTTTCCCGTCTCGCCGACCTGATCGACCCCGTCTTCGCCGCTTCGGCGACCGCCGTGGCCATCGTGCTCTTCACCGCGCTGATCCGGGTGGCCATGCACCCGCTCACCCGCGCCGCGTTCCGCGGTGAACGGGCGCGGGCCGCGCTGGCCCCCCGGCTCGCCGAGCTGAAGCGCCGCCATGCCGGGCCGCGCCAGGCGGAGCGGCTGCAGAAGGAGGTGCTGGCCCTGCACGCCGAGGCCGGGGTCAGGCCGCTGGCCGGGATCCTGCCGATGCTCGTGCAGTTGCCGGTGTTCTTCGTGATGTACCAGGTGTTCTCGTCCTCGCGGGTCGGCGGCGAGGTCAACGAGTTGCTCGGCCACCGGCTGTTCGCCGCCGCGCTCGGCGACCGCTGGATGGACGCCGTCGGGGAGGGCGGCGTGTTCGGGGCGCCGGGGCTCGTGTTCATCGGGCTGTTCGCGGCGATCGCGGCGGTGGCCGGCTGGACGGTGCTGCGGGCGCGGCGCGCGGCGGCCGCCGGGGACGGTCCGGCGGCGCTCGCCACCGCCGCCGGTGCCGGGACCGCCGGGCGTGCGGGCGCCGAGGTGCCGGGGGCGGCGGCGATGCAGCGGCTGGTCAAGGTGATGCCGCTGCTGGCCTTCGGGACGCTGGTCACCGCGGCCTTCGTACCCTTGGCGGCCGGGCTGTACCTGCTCACCACGACGGCGTGGACGGCAGCCGAGCGGGCGTGGCTGCAGCACCGCTGGGCGAAGGCGGAAGCGAACGGGGGCGCGGCGGCTGCGGTCGCGTAGTCGGCGTACCGGCCCGGGCGCGGGCCCGGGCGCCGCTGCGGATGGCCCGGGGCGCGGTCCAGTCCGTGAACAGGGTCTTGCGGATGGGACGGCCATCTTGGAGGATCAGCCAATCCTCCGATGGCCGCAACCCATCGGCCGGCCCGTGGCACGTCCTGCCCGCGGGCCGACCAGCCACGACCACGGGAGAATTCATGAAGCTGCTGCGCGTCGGACCGGTGGGCGCGGAGCGCCCCGCGCTGCTCGGCCAGGACGGCACCCTCCGGGACCTGTCCGGCCTCGTCACCGACATCGACGGCGGCCTGCTCGCCGACGAGACCGCGCTGGACCGGGTACGGGAGGCGGCCGCTGCCGGAGAGCTCCCCGTGCTCGACGCCGAGGGGCTGCGGATCGGTGCGGCGGTGGGCCGCATCGGCAAGGTCGTGGGCATCGGGCTGAACTACCACGGCCATGCCGCGGAGATCGGCGCGGCCACGCCCGCGGAGCCGATCATGTTCCTCAAGGCCCCGGACACCGTGGTCGGCCCCGACGACACCGTGCTCATCCCGCGCGGCAGCGTGAAGACCGACTGGGAGGCCGAGCTCGGCGTCGTCATCGGCAGCACCGCCCGCTACCTCGGCTCGGCCGAGGAGGGCCTCGCGCACGTCGGCGGGTACGTCCTCGTCAACGACCTCTCGGAGCGCGAGTTCCAGATCGAGCGCGGCGGCACCTGGGACAAGGGCAAGAACTGCGAGACCTTCACCCCGGTCGGCCCCTGGCTGGTGACGGCGGACGAGATCCCGGACCCGCAGGTCCTGGGCGTACGGCTGTGGGTCAACGGGGAGCAGAAGCAGGACGGCTCGACGTCCGACCAGATCTTCCCGGTCGGTGAGGTCGTGCGGTACCTGAGCCGGTTCATGACCCTCTACCCGGGCGACGTCATCGTCACCGGCACGCCCGCCGGTGTGGCCATGGGCCAGCCGGAGCCCAAGCCGTACCTGCGTGCCGGTGACGTGGTGGAGCTGGAGATCGACGGGCTGGGCCGCCAGCGCCAGCAGCTCAAGAACGCGTAACCCCGGCGCCGCCGCCGCGGGCGTGCCGTTCGCGGGCCGGGGCGGCGGTTACGCCCTGGGTTCGGCGAGTCCGACCGTGATGCCTTCGGCTGCCGAGCGGCGGGCCGCTTCCAGGACGTCGAGGCAGGCTGCCGCCTCGTGCGCCGATACGGGCGGTTCGCCGCCGGTGCGCAGGGCCTCGGCCACCGCCGCGTAGTAGGCGGGGTAGTCGCCGGCGAGGGTCGGCACCGGGGTGCCGCCGCCGGTCGCCGGGGACTCCCCGGAGCCGATGCGGCCCCACAGGTGTTCCGGCTCGTGGCCCCACGGCGTCCCGTCGTGGGGCCGCTGGCCCTCGCGCAGTGCGGCCTCCTGCGGGTCGAGCCCGTACTTCACGTATCCGGCGGCCGAGCCGAGGACGCGCAGGCGCGGGCCGAGCTGCGCCGTGGTCGCGCTGACGTAGAGGTGGGAGCGGACCCCGTTCGCGTGGGTGAGTGCGAGGAAGGTGTCGTCGTCGGTCTCGGCGCCGGAGCGGCGTACGTCGGCCTCGGCGTACACCCGCACCACCGGGCCGAACAGGGTCAGCGCCTGGTCGACGAGGTGGCTGCCGAGGTCGTACAGCAGCCCGCCGATCTCCTCCGGGGCGCCTGACTCGCGCCAGCCGCCCTTGAGCTGCGGGCGCCACCGCTCGAAGCGGGACTCGAAGCGCTGGACCGTGCCGAGCTCGCCGTCCGCGATCAGGCGGCGCAGGGTGAGGAAGTCGTTGTCCCAGCGGCGGTTCTGGAAGACGGACAGCAGCGTGCCGCGGCGCTCGGCGAGGGCGGCCAGGGCGCGGGCCTCGGCGGCCGTGGCGGCGAGCGGCTTGTCCACGACCGTCGCCAGGCCGGCTTCCAGGGCGGTGGTGGCGAGCGATACGTGCGTTTTGTTCGGGGACGCGATGACGACGAGGTCGAGCTCGTCGGCGCGGGCGAACAGTTCCTCGGGGGTGTGTGCGAGGCGGACGTCCGGGAACTCGGCGCGGGCCCGGGCCCGGCGCTCCTCGTTGGCCGTGACCACCGTGTCGAGGGTCAGCCCCTCGGTGGCCGCCACGAGCGGGGCGTGGAAGACGGAGCCGGCCAGGCCGTAGCCGATGAGTCCGACGCGGAGGGGGGAGGAGGGGGACATGCAACCACTTAAGCAACGCTGTTGCGAAAGTGCAAGCAAGAGAGATGATGGCGAGGTGAAGGACGACGGGGAGACAGCAGGGAACGCGGCGGGCGGGCCGCCCGGGGCGCAGCCGGAGCCGGCGCTCGGGCCGGGGTCGGGTTCGGAGCCCGGCTCGGGTTCGGGCCCGAGCTCGGCGTCGGGCTCGGGCTCGGGCTCGGCGTCGGGGTCGGGGCGGGCCGCGTCGGGGTCGGATATGGAGCCTGCGCTCGGGTCGGGGTCGGGGCGGGTCGGCTCGGGGTCGGGCATGGAGCCTGCGCCCGGGTCGGGGCGGGCTGCGTCGGGGCCGGGGCTGGGGTTGTCGGCCGTGCGCAGCCACAACGCGGGTCTGGTGCTCGGGCTGCTGCGGGCGGCCGGGGCGGCGGGGGCGAGCCGTCACGAACTGGCGGCGGGTACGGGGCTGACCCCGCAGGCCGTCAGCAAGATCGGCGCGCGGTTGCGGGCGGCCGGGCTGGCGGCGCCGGCCGGTCGGCGGGCCTCGACCGGCGGCAAGCCGGCGACCCTGCTGCGGCTGGTCCCGGAGGCGGGGCACGCGGTCGGCCTCCAGCTGGACCGGGACGAGGTACGGGTGGCGGTCGTGGACCTGGCCGGCCGGGTGGTCGCCTCACGCCGGGGCCCGCTGGACTTCGGGCTGCGACCCCAGGAGGTGGTGGCGGCCGCCGCCCGCGAGGTCGAGGCGGCGGCCGCGCAGGCGGGGCTGGCGTGGCCCGCGGGGCTGGCGGGCCCGGAGGGGCCGTCGGGGTCAAGGCTGCGGGCCGGCGGAACGGTGGCGGGCGCCACAGCCACCGAGCAGTCCGTCCCTGTTCCCGTCCCCGTTCCCGTCCCCGGCCCCGTCCCCGGCCCCGGCGCTGGCCCCGGCTCCGGCACTGGCCCCGAGCTCGGGCTCGGTGCCGATGGCGGTGGCGATGGCGACGGCCTCGGCGGTGGCGGGGGCGGTGGCGACGGCGGTGGCGGTGGCGGTGGCGGTGGCGGTCTGTGGGGAGTGGGGTGTGCGGTTCCCGGCCCGCTCGACCACCGGGACGGGGTGATGGGGCGGGTCACCGGCTTCCCGCACTGGGACGGCTTTCCGCTCCGCGCGGCCCTCGCCGAACGCCTCGGGCTGCCGGTCGTGCTCGACAAGGACACCAATGCCGCCACGGTGGGCCTGGCGGCCGGAGCGGGCGGAGCCGGGTCGTTCGCGTACGTCCACGCCGGTACGGGGCTGGGCGCCGGGCTGTTCCTCGGCGGGGCCCCGCACCGGGGGTCGCGTACGGGGGCCGGCGAATTCGGGCACCAGGTGCTGCTGCTGGACGGGCCGCGCTGCCGGTGCGGGGCCCGCGGCTGCGTGGAGGCGTTGTGCCTGGAGGCCCTGGCGGGCGGGGACGCTCGTACGGCGGCGCGACTGCTCGGCGAGGCGGTCGCGAACCTGGTCGCCCTGCTGGACGTCGACGCGGTGGTCCTGGGCGGCCGGGCCGTGGCGGCGGACCCGGAGGTGTTCGTGCGGGGGGTCGGCGCGGTGCTGTCCGCGCGGGCGCTGGGCGCGTACGAGGTGCGCGTGCGGGCCGCTCCGGAAGGCGCGGTGGTCGCGGGCGCGGCCGAACTGGTGCTGACCGAGGCCTTCGGGCAGCAGTACCCGTCGCCGGAACCCACCCCCGCCCCCTGACCGCCCCCGCACCCTGACTACCCCCGCATCCTGAACTCGCCCCGCATCCTGAACTCGCCCCGCATCCTGAACTCGCCCCGCATCCTGAACTCGCCCCGCATCCTGAACTCGCCCCGGCCCCTGGACTCGCCCCGCCCCCTGGACTCGCCCCGCCCCCTGAATTCGACCCCGGGCCTGAACAGCCCGGGCCTGAACAGCCCGGGCCTGAACAGCCCCGACCCGAACCGCCCCGCCTTGCTGAACCGACCCCCGCCGTCTCGGCCTCCCTCTGTCCGCCCTGCGGCGGGCGCCGCTCCGCCGCTTTGAGGTGCTTCTCACCCTCCCGTTCCATGGCCCAAACAGGGGTAAACCGGGGCAAGCTGCGGCGTGTGCGGGCCGGGAGAAAACACGCGCGTGGGAGGGTGCGGTGGACGGCGGGGTGATTGTCACCTGGTCCGACCATCGTCCGGCGAGCAGCGAAGGCCCTTCATGCGAATGCGCACAGCACTGGCCGTGTCCGTCGCCACGGCCGCGGCCGCCCTGGGGCCAGTGGCGCTCACCGCACCCGCCGCGGCCGCACCGGCCGTCACCGCATCCTCCGCCACCAGGCCCGCCGCGCCCGCGCACTCCACCTCCGCCACGCTCTCCGCAGCCGCGCACTCCGCCTCCGCCGCGCTCTCCGTGCCCGCACTCTCCCTCGCAGACCTCTCCGCCCCCGCGCACTCCGCCCCCACCCCCCTCGCCGTCGCCGCGCCCGCCGCCGCCGTCCCGCAGCTGCCCCCGCACGACGTGGGCGAAGGCGGCGGGGCCAAGCCGGCGCCCGCGCGGCCGGCTCGGGTGCGGGGCGAGTGCGGGGACGGCAAGAGCGCCGAGTTTCCGCTCGGGGCGCGGATCCGCGGGGGGCCGGCCGTGTACCGCAGCGGTGGCGGGCCGCAGACCTGGTACCTCGACCTCACCAACCCCGGCCGCGCCGACTGCCGGGCCGTGCACCCGGTGGTCGTGTTCGCCGACCGCGCGCACGCGCTGAAGGCCTCGCAGCTCCACCTGGAGTTCACGGACCGCGGTACGGCCTACCCCGTCACCCTGGAGCAGTCCGACCAGGACGAGGTCATCGCCGTGTTCGACGGCGCCGGCGCCTTCCCCGGCTTCACCGTCGCGGCGAACGGCTCGGTGACCGTGGCCGTACGTCTCTCCTTCGCCGCCGACACCCCGCCCGGCGAGGTCGTCGCCGACGCCGCGCTGGTCCAGCGCAAGGGCGACGACGGCGACTGGGTGGGCGAGACGGGCGGCTACCGCTTCGCCGTCGCGGGCCCGGAGGAGCCGGCGGAGCCCGGGGCCGCCGGCTCCCTGGCCGACACGGGCCGTTCCGAGCGGCTGTGCGGGCTCGGTGCCGCAGCCGGTGCGGTCGCCGCGGCCGGTGCTGCCATGCGGCTGGGGGCCCGGCGCCTGCGCAGGCCCTGACGGCCCGTAAAGTCCCAGCGTGGAACCGACACACAGCCCGGGCTCGCCCGTCCGCTCGGGGATCCCCGAGCACGGCCGCATCCCCAAGTACTACGCCGTGAAGGCACACCTGTCCGTCCTGATCGAGGAACTGGGCGAGGGCGGGCCGCTGCCGACCGAACGCGACCTCGCCGAGCGGTACGAGGTCTCCCGCGAGACGGTCCGGCAGGCCCTGCGCGAACTCCTGCTGGAGGGGCGGCTGCGCCGCTCCGGCCGCGGCACCGTGGTGGCCGGCCCCAAACTCGAGCAGCCGCTGTCCCTCGCCAGCTACACGGAAGGCGTGCGCCGGCAGGGCCGCCGCCCCGGCCGCCACCTGATCGGCCTGGAGCGGTTCCCGTGTCCGCCCGCGCTCGCCCCCGGCATCGGCGCGGAGGAGGGGGAGCCGGTGTGGCACCTGGAGCGGGTGCTGCTGGCCGACGACGAGAGGGTCGGGCTGGAGAGCACGTACATCCGGGTGGCCCGGGTGCCGGACCTCGACAGCGATTTCCAGCCGGACTCCTCCTTCTACGGCTACCTCAAGGACCGGCTCGGCATCTCCTTCGGGGACGCCGACGAGAAGCTGGAGACGGTGCTCGCGACCCCGCGCGAGGCGCTGCTGATCGGCACCCCGCCGGCCCTGCCGATGCTGCTCATCCACCGCTTCTCGCGCGACCAGGACGGCCGGCCGCTGGAACGGGTCCGTTCGCTCTACCGTGGCGACCGGTTCAGCTTCACGACCCACCTGAGTCCCGGCTGAACCACCCCATAACGGATGGCACTGGGCGAGCCATGATTACGAGACGATAACGGGTCTAGTCCAAGTGTCGGGGCCTGTTCACCGACCCGTTGCCGTCCCGATCCTCACGGGTCACGGCCCGCCACCACCGTTGCCGACGTGAGAGTCATAGTCGTCGGAGGCGGCGTGGTCGGCACCATGCACGCCTGGCAGGCAGTTGAGCGCGGCCACGAGGTCGTACAGATCGAGCGGGAGGCCGAGGCGCGCGGTGCATCACTGCGCAATTTCGGCCAGATATGGGTGAGCGGACGCGCGGGGGGTGAAGAACTCGACACCGCACTGCGGGCTCGCGAACTGTGGGAGTCCCTCGGGGCCGAGGTCCCCGAGCTGGGCTTCCGCGGCATCGGCTCGCTGACCCTGGTGCGCAACGCCCGCGAGCACGCGGTGGCCGTGGCCGCCGCCGCCCGGCCGGATGCCGCCGCCCGCGGCTACCAGGTGCTGACCGCCGCCGAGGCGCGCGCCGCCAACCCGGCGCTGCGCGGCGACTTCGAAGCCGCCCTGTGGTGCGAGCGCGACGCCGCCGTCGAGCCGCGCACCGCGCAGCTCGCCCTCCACGCCCACCTGCGGGCCTCGGGCCGGTACACCTTCCTGACCGGGCGCGAGGTCCGCGAGGTGGTCGGTACCGCGGCCGTCCGCGACGACCACGGCGACGTGCACCGCGGCGACGCGGTCGTGCTGGCCACCGGCGCCTGGCTGAGCGGCCTCGTCAAGGAGCTCGCCCCGGACCTGCCGGTGCGCCGGGTGCGCCTGCAGATGATGCAGACCGAGCCGCTCGGCGAGGCCCTGACCACCTCGGTCGCCGACGCCGACAGCTTCCGCTACTACCCGGCCTACCGGTCGGACGCCCTCGACGAGCTCAACGCGTCGCAGGCGCAGGCGCCGATCGCCGCCGAGCACAGGATGCAGCTCCTGATGGTGCAGCGCCGCGACGGCGGACTGACCATCGGCGACACCCACGAGTACGAGCACCCCTTCGCCTTCGACACCCTCGAAGACCCGTACGACCACCTCACCGGGGTGGTCGAGGGGTTCCTCGGCCGACCGCTGCCGAAGATCCGGCACCGCTGGGCCGGGGTCTACGCCCAGTGCACCGACACCTCCCGGGTGGTGCACCGCCAGCAGGTACGCGACGGCGTATGGCTGGTGACCGGGCCCGGCGGCCGCGGCATGACCTGCTCGCCCGCCATCGCCGAAACCACCGCGAACGAACTGGGCTGGTGAACACCATGACCGACCGCACCCACTCCCTGGTCGTCCTGGACATGGCGGGGACCACGGTCGCCGACGGCGGCCTCGTCGAACAGGCCTTCTCGCGGGCCGCCGAACGCCTCGGCGTGACCCCCGGCTCCGCCGACCACGCCGCCAAGCTCCAGTACGTCCGCGACACCATGGGCGAGTCGAAGATCTCCGTCTTCCGGCACCTGTTCGGCGCAGAGAACCTCGCGCAGCAGGCCAACACCGCCTTCGAGCGGGCGTACGGGGAACTCGTCGACGGCGGGCTCGTCGCCCCGCTGCCCGGCGCCCGCGAAGCCATCGAGAAGCTCCGGGCCGACGGCCGCACCGTCGTCCTGACCACCGGCTTCGCCCGGGTCACCCAGGACGCCATCCTCGATGCGCTCGGCTGGCAGGGCCTGGCCGACCTCACGTTGTGCCCGGCCGACGCGGGCGGCCGCGGCCGGCCCTTCCCCGACATGGTCCTCGCCGCGTTCCTGCGGACCGGCGCCGCCGACGACGTACGGCAGCTTGCCGTCGCGGGCGACACCTCGTACGACATGCTCAGCGGCCGCCGCTCCGGCGCCGGCCTCGTCGCCGGCGTCCTGACCGGCGCGCACGGGCGGGACGCCCTCGAACGGCACGGCGCCACGCACGTCCTCGCGTCGATCGCGCAGCTGCCCGACCTGCTGGCGCGCACGGAAGCCGAAGCGGGAGCCGGTGCCCGTGCCGGTGCCGGTGGCGACGCCGGAGCCGGAGCCGGAGCAGGGGCGCCGGCGTGAGCGGCATCCGCTTCGACTCCGTTTCGGTCGCCTACCACGGCAACACGGTCCTCGACTCGCTGGACCTGACCGTCCAACCGGGCGAGGTCATGGCCCTGCTCGGGCCCTCCGGCTCGGGCAAGACCACCGCACTGCGGGCCGTCGCCGGCTTCGTCCGCCCGGTCTCCGGCCGCGTCCTGATCGGCGACCGCGACGTCACGGACCTGCCGCCGCACAAGCGCGGCATCGGGATGGTCGTCCAGCAGTACGCCCTCTTCCCGCACATGCGCGTCCAGGACAACGTCGAATTCGGGCTGCGCGCCCAGAAGGTGCCCAAGGCCGAGATACCCGCCCGGGTCGCGGAGGCCCTGGAGATGACCGGCATGGCCGCCTACGCCCGCCGCTACCCGCGCGAGCTGTCCGGCGGCCAGCAGCAGCGCGTCGCCATCGCCCGCGCGCTGGCCATCCGCCCCAAGGTGCTGCTCCTCGACGAGCCGCTGTCCGCGCTCGACGCGCAGCTGCGCTCCGGCATGCTCGCGGAACTCGCCCGCCTGCACCGCGAACTGCCCGACGTCTCCCTCCTGTACGTCACCCACGACCAGGTCGAGGCGCTCACCCTCGCCGACCGGATCGCGGTCATGGACAAGGCGCGGCTCCAGGACTGCGGCACCCCGCAGCAGCTGTACCGGGCCCCGCGGAACGAGTTCACCGCCTCCTTCGTCGGCAACGCCAACCTGCTGCCGGTCACGGTGGCGGACACGGCCGGCGCCGCGGAGTTCGCGGGCACCCGGCTCACCCTGGACACCGGCCGGGCGGCGCCCGGCGCCACCGCCACCCTGTGCGTGCGCCCGCACCTGCTCGGACTCGGCGCCGGCCCCAACGCCCTGCACGGCCGGATCTCCGAGGTCCAATGGCGCGGCTCCACCCACCGGCTGTACGTCGAGGTGGCCGGCCACCGGGTCAAGGCGGACCTGCCCGAGCTGCGGGAGACCCCGGCGCTCGGGGAAGAGGTCACCCTGCACTTCGCCCCGCAGGACGCGGTGCTGCTCGCGGCGGGCGTGGCCGATGCGTAGCCCCTCCGGCCCGGAACTGTCACCGCCGGGCAGCCCCCCGCAGACCGCCGCGACCGGCCTGGCAACCGGCCCGGCAACCGGGGCCGCCCCCGCCGCTGTCGCCCCCGCCGCAGCGGCCTCCGCCGCCCCCGCCGCAGCCCCCGCCGCCGCTCCTGGCGCGGACGACACCGAAGCCCGTACACCCGGCCCCC
The DNA here is from genome assembly GCF_036194065.1 of Streptomyces sp. NBC_00239. Taxonomy (NCBI): domain Bacteria; kingdom Bacillati; phylum Actinomycetota; class Actinomycetes; order Kitasatosporales; family Streptomycetaceae; genus Streptomyces; species Streptomyces sp. NBC_00239. Next base: position 5,207,792 of record NZ_CP108095.1, read on the forward strand.
GCCAGGCCGCCGGTACCCCCGGCAACGGCCCCGACGCCCAGGCGGGCAAGCCCCGTACCCCCGGCAACGGCCCCGACGCCCGGGCGGGCAAGCCCCGTACGACCCGTACGACCCGTACCCCCGGCGCCGCTCGCGGCGGGACGCGGTGGCTGTGGGCGGTGCCGCCCGTCGCCGTCCTCGGGCTGGTCTTCCTCTACCCGATCGGCCTCGTCGTCCAGCAGTCGCTGACGCCGGACGGCGGCGGCGGTGCCTTCGACGCCTACGCCGACGTGTTCGGCTCCACGTCCTTCCGCGAAGCGCTGTGGACCACCGTGTGGCTGGCCGTCGCCGCCACCGCCGGCTGCCTGGCGCTCGGCTTCGTCCTCGCGCTGGTCATCGCCTTCGTGCCGTTCCCCGGAGCGAAGGCCGTCGCCCGGTTCGTCGACGTCTTCCTCTCCTTCCCGTCCTTCCTGATCACCCTCGCGCTGCTGTTCATCTACGGCACCGTCGGGATGGCCAACGGGGTGTGGACGGACCTCACCGGGGCCGCCGAGGGGCCCTTCCACTTCCTGACCACCCCCTGGGGCGTGCTCCTCGCGGAGATCACCTACTTCACGCCGTTCGTGATGCGCCCCCTGCTCGCCGCGTTCTCACAGCTCGACACCGCGCAGTTGGAGGTCGCCTCCTCGCTCGGCGCGCGGCCCGCCCGGATCGTGCGGCAGGTGATCCTGCCCGAGGCCGTGCCCGCGCTCGCCGCCGGCGGCAGCCTCGTCCTCGTCATGTGCCTCAACGAGTTCGGCATCGTCCTGTTCACCGGGGCCAAGGGCGTCACGACCCTGCCGATGCTCGTCTACGGCAAGGCGATCCTCGAATCCGACTACCCGGCGGCGTGCGTGGTCGCCGTCGTCAACATCGCGATCTCCGTCGGCCTGTTCGGCCTCTACCGGGTGGTGAGCAAGCGTGCTGGTGCATAGCAAGGCGGGCCGCTGGGCCGCCTGGGGCGTCTTCCTCGTCCTCTTCCTGCCGCTGTTCGCGCTGCCCCTGCTGGTCGTCGTGGCCGCCTCCTTCGCCACGAACTGGTCCGGCGCCTTCCCGTCCGGCCCGACCACCGTCCACTACGCCTCGGCCGTCCGCGGGGAATCCCTCCAGGCGCTGACCACCAGCCTGGTCACCGCCCTGGTCGCCAGCCTGCTCGCGCTCACCTTCGGCACGTGGGCGGCGCTCTCCGCGGCCGCCCTGAAGAAGCACGGGAAGCGCACCCTGGACGCGCTGTTCATGCTGCCCGTCGCGGTGCCCTCGGTGGTCGTCGGCCTCGCCGTGCTCGTCGCCTTCAGCCGGCCGCCGCTGCTCCTCAACGGCACCAGCAGCATCGTCATCCTGGCGCACACGATTCTTGTCACGGCGTTCGCCTACCAGTCGGTCTCCGCCGCGATCGTACGGCTCGACCCCGCGTACGAGCAGGCCGCGGCCAGCCTGGGCGCCCGGCCCGCGTACGTGCTGTGGCGGGTCAGGCTCCCGCTCCTGCTGCCGTCGCTCAACGCGGCCGCAGGGCTCTGCTTCGCCCTGTCCATGGGCGAGTTGAGCGCCACGATGATGCTCTACCCGCCGGACTGGATGCCGCTGCCCGTGCGCATCTTCACGGCCACCGACCGCGGCTCGCTGTACAGCGGCTCCGCCGTCGCCGTGGTGCTCATGGGCACCACGCTGCTGGTCCTGCTGGCCGTCTCCCGGATCCGCACCAAGGCCTCCTACCGCTGACCTCCGGCCGCCCCCCCCCGCACCCGCACGGGCCCACGCCCCCGGGCCCGTTCCACCGCGTACCCCTCCTCCGCAGTCCCCTGCCCTCCCCAAGGAGATCCTCCGCATGTCCCGCAACCTGCTCCGCCCGATCGCCGCAGTCACCGGCAGCCTCGCCCTCGCCGCCGGGCTCACCGCCTGCGGCGCCACCGCCGACTCCGCGAACGGCGAGAAGGTCGTCACCGTCTACAGCGCCGACGGCCTCAAGGGCGAGAACGGCGACGGCTGGTACGACAAGGTCTTCGCCGACTTCACCAAGAAGACCGGCATCAAGGTCAAGTACGTCGAGGGCGGTTCCGGCGAGATGGTGCAGCGCGCCGTCCGCGAGAAGACCAACACCCAGGCCGACGTGCTGATCACGCTCCCGCCCTTCATCCAGCAGGCCGACGGCAAGGGCCTGATCGAGGCCTACCGGCCGCAGGGCTCCGAGCAGGTCAACGGCGGCGACAAGGCCGCCGACGGCAAGTGGACCTCCGTCGTCAACAACTACTTCGGTTTCGTCTACAACAAGAAGGAGCTCGCCCGGGCCCCCAAGACCTGGGAGGAGCTGCTCGACGGCAAGTTCAAGGGCAAGCTGCAGTACTCGACCCCCGGCGTCGCGGGCGACGGCACCGCCGTCCTCATCAAGGCCATGCACGATTTCGGCGGGCAGGCGCCGGCGCTGGAGTACCTGAAGAAGCTCCAGACGAACAACGTCGGCCCGTCCTCCTCCACCAGCAAGCTCGCCCCCAAGACCGACAAGGGCGAGATCCTGGTCGCCAACGGCGACGTCCAGATGAACTTCGCCCAGTCCAAGTCCATGCCGAACCTGGGCATCTGGTTCCCCGCCAAGGACGGCGGCAAGCCCACCACCTTCGCCCTCCCGTACGCCGCCGGCCTCGTCGCCAAGGCCCCGCACGGCGACAACGGCAAGAAGCTCCTCGACCACCTCCTCAGCGAGGACGCCCAGAAGCTGGTCAGCGAGGTCGGCGGCGGCTTCCCCGCCCGCTCCGACGTCAAGCCCACCGACGCCAACGCGGTAGCGCTCACGAAGCTCATGGCGGGCGTCGAGATCTTCGAGCCGGACTGGGCCGACATCGACGAGAACCTCTCCGCGTACGTCGACGCGTGGAAGTCGGCCACCGGAAGCTGACCTGTCACCCCACGGCCACCCAGGCCGTGCAGAGTAACGCTTGCATAACGGGTCTGGTCCAAAGCCCTCCGCTCGGGGCCCGGACCGGACCCGCCGCACGACCGTCCCCTGCGCATTTCCCCACGAATACTCCCGGAGGAGTAACGTGCCCACTGTCCCCGCCCTGTTGCCCCGGCGCCGTACGCTCGCCGTGGCGGCCGCCGCCGCGGCCCTCGTCGCCGGCACCCTCGGCACCCAGGCCGCCACCGCCGAACCGGCCGCGGCCAACACGGACAAGGTCCTGGTCATCGGCCTCGACGGAGTCGTGCTGGACCGGCTGAAAGTCGCCAACGCCCCTTACCTGAAGGGCCTGATGGCCCAGGGCCTCACCGCGCGCAGCACCCTCTACGCCAACCCGATGGCCGCCACCTCCTCCGGCCCCGGCTGGTCCACCATCGCCACCGGCGCCTGGCCCGACCGGCACGGCGTGAAGGACAACTCCTTCACCGGCAAGAACTACACGGCCTACCCCGACTTCCTGACCCGCATCGAGAACGCCGCCCCCACCCTCAACACGTACGCGGCCGCCGACTGGGAGCCCATCGCCTCCGCCGACGCCGGCGGCCCGATCTTCTCCGCCAAGGTCGACAAGCGCCTCGGCCTCAAGGGCGACCGGGACGGCTACCTCACCGAGGACCCGAAGATCGCCGCCGCGGCCGCCGCCGAGCTGCGCGACCAGAACCCCGACGCCGCCTTCGTCTACTTCGGCCAGGTCGACGGCGCCGGCCACTCCTACGGCGCCGCCAGCCAGCAGTACCTCGACTCGATCGCCCGCGTCGACGCACTCGTCGGCCAGGTCCTGAACGCGGTCGCGGCCCGGCCCACGTACGACCGGGAGAACTGGAAGATCCTGGTCACCACCGACCACGGGCACACCGCCGCCGGCGGCCACGGCGGCTCCACCATCCAGGAGCGCGGCACCTTCGTGCTCGCCAAGGGCGCGGGAATCCCCGCCGGTTCGGTCCGCGACGACGTCCGTCTCGTCGACGTCGCCGCCATCGCCCTGCGGCACGTGGGCGTCGCCGCCCCCGGCATCGACGGCCTCGCCCTGGACGCCGCCGACAACGACGCCTTCGACACCCTGCGCCCCGCCCTCCAGGCCCGCCTGGACGAGACGGGCATCCCCGCCACCACCAAGGGCTTCACCCGCACCCCGCCCGCAGGCTGGTCCGTGGACAACTCCCGCATGGGCAGCGGCGGCGTGACCGAGTGGGCCGGCTGGTCCTTCGCCACCGACGAGTTCTGGAGCCAGGCCCAGCGCGACCAGTGGCGCGAGCTGGGCGTCCGCTCCCGTGACGTGTTCGCCGTCGCCGACTCCGACGAGTGGGACGACAAGGCCCACACCGGCACCTTCGACTCCACCCTGATCAGCCCCGAATACCCGGTCACCGGCGGCTCCACGGTCAACCTCCGCTACACCACCCACTACCGCCAGGACGGCGCGCAGACCGCCCAGGTGCTCGTCTCGTACAACGGGGGCGCGGCCACGGTCGTCAAGAGCCACACCGCCGACGCCCTCGCCACGACGGAGTCGCTCGCCCTCCGGGTCCCGGCCGGTGCCACCGACGTCCGCGTCAGCTTCCGCTACACGGGCACCAACAACTGGTACTGGACCGTCGACAACGTCACCGTCGGCTAGGCCCTTCCTCCCGGATCTTGCCCGACCCGCGACGCCCTACACCGCCCCCGGTCCGGGCTGTGGACGCCGAACGCGTCCGCGGCCCGGCCCCGATAAGGTGGTACAGACCAGAGGCCGCCGAGGTCGGAGGCCCCCGCAGAGCGGAGAACAGTCCCGTGGCAGAGCGCAAGCCGATCGAATCCTGGCTCACCGACATGGACGGGGTCCTCATCCACGAGGGCACGCCGATTCCGGGGGCGGATCTGTTCATCAAGCGGCTGCGCGACTCGGGCAAGCCCTTCCTGGTCCTCACGAACAACTCCATCTACACCCCGCGCGACCTCCAGGCCCGCCTCCAGCGCATGGGCCTGGACGTGCCCGTCGAGAACATCTGGACCTCGGCGCTCGCCACCGCCAAGTTCCTCGACGACCAGCGCCCCGGCGGCACGGCGTACGTCATCGGCGAGGCGGGCCTGACCACCGCCCTGCACGACATCGGCTACATCCTGACCGACCACGACCCGGACTACGTCGTGCTCGGCGAGACCCGCACGTACAGCTTCGAGGCCATGACCAAGGCGGTCCGGCTGATCAACGCCGGCGCCCGGTTCATCTGCACCAACCCCGACGAGACCGGCCCGAGCACCGAGGGCCCGCTGCCCGCCACCGGCGCGGTCGCCGCGCTGATCACCAAGGCGACTGGCAAGAAGCCGTACTTCGCGGGCAAGCCGAACCCGCTGATGATGCGCACCGGCCTCAACGCGATCGGCGCGCACTCCGAGACCAGCGCCATGATCGGCGACCGGATGGACACCGACGTGCTGGCCGGTCTGGAGGCCGGCATGCAGACCTTCCTCGTGCTGACCGGGCTCACCTCCGTCGAGGACATCGACAAGTTCCCGTACCGCCCCTCGAAGACCGTCGACTCGATCGCGGACCTCGTCGAGCGCGTCTGACCGCGGCTGACCGCGCCGGATGCCTCCGGACCCCGCCGGCCTCCGGCGGGGTCCCGCGGGTCCCGCCACCGGCGGGTTTGCCGCACCCGTACGGGTCAGCGACGCGCCTGCCGGGATGCGCGGGGACCCGCCGCGCGTGAACCTCCGTAACAGGAGGTTTCACGATGCGCACTGACCTGATCGCTCTGCGTGGCGCAGGGGTGACCGCCGCCCTGCTGGCCGCGACCGCCGCCACTCTCGGATTCGCCCCCTCGGCCAGCGCCGGCGAGGAGGGCCGCGGCACCGTCTGGGCCACCCCGTCCACGGCCTCGCCGGGGGCGCAGATCGAGCTGCGCGTCAACGGGTGCAACGGCACGACGGGCACCGCGAAGTCCGAGGTCTTCGTCGCCGACGCCGAACTCTCCGGCCGGGACGGCCGCGGCAACCCGCTCTACGGCGAGGCGATGATCAGCTCGCGCGCCCGGCCCGGCTGGTACAGCATCCACGTGACCTGCGACGGCCGGGACCGCAAGGCCACCGGCAGCATCCAGATCGAGCACCACCAGCCGAACCACCGCCCCAGCCACCACGCGACCCCGGTCTGGCCGGTGCACGCGGGCGGTGGCGGGATGTCCGAGGAGCTGACCGCGACCGCGGCGAAGAAGGAGAGCGGCAGCCGCGGCCCGGGCCTGCCGCACACCGTGATCGGTGCGCTCCTCGCCGCCGCCGCCACCCTCGCGGTGGCCGGCCGCGCCCTCGCGCTGCGCCGCCGCCGCAACGGCGAGTGACCGGGGCCGGGCATGGGGGCTGAACCGCGCACCGCACCGAGCGGCCGGATACTGACCGGGGTGGCCTGGGCGGTGCTGGTGATGGGCCTGTGGCTGTGGGGGCGCGAGATCACCGAACTGCCCGGCGGCAGCGCGGGCGCCGCCGGTGCGCTCTTCGGCGCCGGGCTGCCGGCCCCGCACCCGCCGCTCGAGGGCGCCGCGCTGCCGGCCCGGGTCGACGTGCCGTCCATAGGCGTACAGGCGCCGGTGGTCGCCCGCGGGCTCGACCGGGACGGGGCGATCGACCCGCCGCCGTACGACCGGCCCGGCGCGGTCGGCTGGTACGGCAGCGGCACCCGCCCGGGCGCGGCGGGCGCCGCCCTGTTCGTCGGCCACGTGGACACCGCGTCGAAGCCGGCCGTCTTCTACGGACTGAGCTCGGCGAAGCAGGGCGACACGGTCCGGGTGCTGCGCGACGACGGGCTGATCGCGCAGTTCACGATCGAGGACGTCCAGGTCTACGAGCGCGAGCGCTTCGAGGCGGCGAAGGTGTACGGGCCGCGGGTGGCGGGCCGCGCCGAGCTGCGGCTGATCACGTGCGGCGGCACGTACGACCGGGTGGCCAAGGAGTACACGGCGAACGTCGTGGTGTCCGCGTACCTGACCGGTGTGAGCCGCGCGCCCGGTGCGAGCCGGGCGCCGGCCCGGCCGGTGTAGACGCCCGGGCCGGTGTGGGACGCCCCGGCCGGTGTGGGACGGTCCGCGAACACGAAGAAGCCCCTCGCTGCTGCGAGGGGCTTCTTCCGTCTGTGCGCCGCCAGGGACTCGAACCCCGGACCCGCTGATTAAGAGTCAGCTGCTCTAACCAACTGAGCTAGCGGCGCTTGGTGACGAGGAAAACTCTACCCCACCTCCAGGGGTACCTGAGACCAAGCCACGCCCGGCTTGTCCGATTAACTCACCTTCGTCCGTTCTGCGTGCAGTATGTGTGATGGCCGCAACGCACATGACGAGCATTCAGACGCGCATCCAGGGGAGTGGACGGACCGCATGACGACGCAGCCCATGCCCGTGCCGGTATTCGAGGACTACACCCCCGCGGGCGACTGCGCCTGCGCGGGCTGCGTGGAGCAGCGCGCGATGCTGCGGGACGGAGGGCATCCGGCCGCGCACGGGCCGCGCCGGGCACTCGTCCTGGTGACGGCCGCCGGAGTGGTTCTCGGGGGCGCCGGGGGCGGCGCGGCCGCGGCCGCCCCCGCCGACGAACCCGGCCCCACGGTTCCCACGGCTCCCGCGAGCCCGGAGGGTGCCTGGCAGCCGGGCGCCCCGCAGGAGGGCGGCGGCACCGAACAGGGCACGCCGGGCGCGCTGCACGGCCCGCCGCCGAGACCCGGCATAGTGCCCGCGGTCGCCCCGGCGGCCGCCCGGCGGACCGACCGGGCCTCGATCATCAACCGGGCGAAGCGGTGGCTGGACGCGAAGGTCCCGTACAGCATGAAGACGTACTGGACGGACGGGTACCGGCAGGACTGCTCGGGCTACGTCTCCATGGCCTGGGACCTCGGCACGAACGAGTGGACCGGCAGCCTGGACGCGTTCGCCACCCGGATCACCAAGGACGAGCTGCAGCCCGGCGACATGCTGCTCTTCCACAACCCGGCCGACCCGACCTCGGGCTCGCACGTCACCCTCTTCGGCGGCTGGACCGACCACACCCGGGAGTACTACACGGCGTACGAGCAGACCCGCCCGCACGCGCGCAAGCAGGCGACCCCGTACGGGTACTGGAACAACGCCGCGAAGTACCTCCCGTACCGCTACAACGGCGTGACCGGGGGACTCACCGAGGGGCCGGGCACCTCACCGGTGCCGGTGCCGGTGCCGGGCGCCACGCCGGTGCCGGGCACCGCGCCGGTGCCGGGCACCGCGCCGGTGCCGGGCACCGCGCCGGCGCCGGGGCCGGGCTCCTCGACCGCCTACCCGGGCCCGAGCTCCTTCGGGCCGGGTGCGAGCAACGGGTACGTGACCCTGCTCGGGCGGATGCTGATCGGGCGGGGCGCGGCGGGCTTCTACGCCACCGGGCCGGGGCCGCGCTGGGGCGAGGCGGACCGGCGGGCCACACAGGCGTTCCAGCTCGCACAGGGCTGGACCGGCAGGCAGGCGGACGGCCTGCCGGGGCCGGCGACCTGGCGGCTGCTGGTGCGGAAACAGGGCCGAGGCATCCCGGCGGCCGACGGCGCGCCGAAGCCCCGGTCGGCGGGGACGCCGACGTATCCGGGCGGGTCGGTCTTCCGGCCGGGGAAGTCCCACACGGCGATCGAGGCCCTCGGGCGGCAGCTCGTGGAGAAGGGCTTCGGCAAGCACTACACCTCGGGTCCGGGCCCCCGCTGGGGCGAGGCGGACCGCCGCAACGTCGAGGCGTTCCAGCGGGCCCAGGGCTGGCGGGGCGCGGCGGCGGACGGTCACCCGGGGCCGGAAACCTGGCGACGGCTCTTCGCATGACGGAGGCAAGCATGTACCCCACCCGCACGACGTCCACCACCGGCGCCATGCACCCCTTCCCTTCAACGCCCCCCACCCGCCACCCCGACCCCGCCTCCCACCTCACCCCGGCGCCCACCCCGCCCCCCACCGCCGCCCCCGCACCCCAGACCCCGCCGCCGCACCCCCACCCGGCACCCGCCGGGAACATGGCGGGCGAGTCGGTGCCCGTGCCGGACTCCGCGGCGGTGCCGGTCGGGGAGCCGGTGTCCCGAACGGAGTTCGTGGCTGCGGCAGAGGGTCAGGGTGCCCCGGCGGGCGCGGGCCGGATCGCCCCCGCCGGCGCGGAGGCGACCCTCGGAGCCCCGCGCACCGAGCCCGCCGTACCCGGGCGCGCGGAATCCCGTAACCCGGGGGCTTCCGGGGCGGAAGCCGCCGTCGCCGTCACACCGTCGGAGGTGCCGGCCTCCCGCACCCCGGCCCAGGACGAGCCGGTGGCGGCCGTGGCGCGCGTCGCCGCCCGGTCGTACGCCCCGACTCCGGGCCGGGCCGGTACCGACGCCACGGCACCGGTCGCCGCCACCGCCACCGCCAGCGCCTGCGATGTGGCGCCCACGATGGCGGCCGCGGCCGAAGCGGTGCCGGTGCGAGCGCCGTCCCGGACCTCGGCGGCCGACACACCGACGATCACCACGGACCCTGCGGGCCCTGCGACCCTGGCGGCCCCTGCGACCCCGGCTGCCTCTGCGGCCCCTCCGGCCACCGGGCCGGGCCGCCGCGCGGACCCGTACGGGCCCCGAGCCGCGCGGACGGTCAAGGTGGGCCTCCCCGCCGCCGCGACATTCACCCCCCTGCCGACCCAGCCGTCCGAGCCGTCGGCTCCCGAGCCGGGCGCCGTACCTTCGGGGGCGGGCGCGCCGGACGGTGTCGCGGTTCCGGGTCGGGACCGGGCGCCCGCCGCGACCCCGGTCCCTTCACCCGTGGTGCTCTCTTCTGCTCCCGAGCCGGATCCCACCTCCGCCGTGGGCGCGTCCGTACGTGCTGAGGAGCCCGGCCCGTCCGCACGTGCTGAGGAACCGGGCCCGTCCGCACGTGCTGGGGGACCCGGCCCGGAGTCCGCATCGCCCCTGGCCTCCGTCCCCGGTCCGGCGGTCGCGTCGGACCCGGGCCCGAGTCCCGGCTCCTTCGCGGGGGCGCCCGATGGCGCTTCCGCCCGGGCGGCAGGTCAGGCGGCTGCCGCGTCGGGCCCGGACCCTCGCCTGTCCGCACCGCGCCCGGACTCCCGCCTGTCCGCACCGCGCCCGGACTCCCGCCCGTCCGCACCGCGCCCGGACCCTCGCCCGTCCGCACCGGGCCCGGACTCTCGCCCGTCCGCGTCGGCCGCCGCCGCGGACAGGTCTCGCCCGGCGTCCGACCGCCCCCCGGCGTCCGACCGCCCCCCGGCGTCCGACCGCCCCCCGGCGTCCGACCGCCCCCCGGCGTCCGACCGCCCCCGGGCGGCCGGCGAGACGGCCGATGTGGCCCGCGGAACCGGTCGGGAGGACGACACGCAGGATCTGCCGCGGGTCTCGGCCCCGCTCGCGCGGGCGTACGGGGTGCCGGGGCCGGGTCGGCACGTGATCCGGAGCGAGGCCGCCACGGAGATTCCCGTGCACCTGTTGTTCCGGGACGGGTCCGGGGGGCCCGCCGGGAGCGTGCCGGTGCCGGCGGGCCGGCCGCAGGCACCGCGCCGCAATCCGGTGCCCGCCCCCGCCCCCGCGGGTCCGCGCCGCGCCGCGCCGCCCGCCGACCCGCAACTGCGGGAGCGTCCGGGGCCCGTACTGCCCGGCTGGGCCGCGGTGTTCACCGGGATCGCGGCGCTCGCGGGCGGCGCGGCCGTGCTCTGGCGGGCCGGGGCGCTCCCCGCCCGCCTGGAACGCGCGGCCGGTCTGGCGGCCCGCCCGCACGACGCGCTCGGCGTCGCGCACTGGGCCGGGCTCGCCCTGCTCGGCGTGCTGGCCCTGCTCGCGCTGGGCGGGCTGGGCCGCGGCCGGTCCGGGCACGCCTGGGTGCTGACCCTGTTCGGCCGCTACCGCGGAACCGTGCGCCGCACCGGCCTGGTCTGGGTCAGCCCGCTGCTGCTGCGCCGCCGGGTCGACGTACGCCTGCGGCACTGGCGCAGCGAGTCGATGCCCGCCGTGGACTCGGGCGGGCTCGCGCTGCGGGTCGTCGTCCAGGTGGTGTGGCGGGTGCGGGACACCGCCCGCGCCACCCTCGCCGTCGAGGACCACACCGAGTACCTGGCAGAACAGGTCGAGGCGGCCACGGCCCGGGTGCTGTCCCAGCTGCCGGCCGACGCCTTCCACGAGGAAGCGCCGACGCTGCGCAACGCGGAGGCGGTCGGCGACGCCCTGACCCGGATGCTCGCCGCCGACACCGAGGCCGTCGGCATCGACGTGTTCTCGGCCCAGCCGACCCGTATCGAGTACGCCCCGGAGGTCGCGGCCGCGATGCAGCGCCGCCGGGTCGCCGCGATCGACGCCAAGCACCGTGACAGCGTGCTGAGTTCGGTGGTCGACGCGGTGGACGACACGGTCCGGCGGCTGACCAGCCGCGGCATCGTCGAGCTCGACGACTACGAGCGCAAGGCCCTGGTGAAGGACCTCACCGTCGCCTTCTACACGGGCCGCCAGGAGTAGCCGGGGCCCCGCCCCGATCCGGACGGCCGGACCCCGCAGCCCGGGGTCCGGCCGTTCACGCATTGGTATGGACATGGCCAACTTGCGTCAATAGTCTGAGACTTGGTCTAGACCTGACTGAAGCGACGCGCGCTCACCGGAACTCCCCCCACGTTCGAGGAGCATCATGCGTAACACCCTCATATCCCGCGCCCCGGGCGGCCGACGGACCGGCGCCGCGGCGCTCGGCCTCGGCCTGACCCTCGGCGCCGGCCTGCTGATGGCCCCCGCCGCCGAGGGCCACGGCTACACCGACCAGCCCATCAGCCGCCAGAAGCTCTGTCAGACCAAGGCGGTCGCCGACTGCGGCCCCATCCAGTGGGAGCCTCAGAGCGTCGAGGGCTACAAGGGCTTCCCCGCGGCCGGACCCGCCGACGGCAAGATCTGCGCGGGCGGGCACAGCGAGTTCGCCCAGCTCGACGACCCGCGCGGCGGCGCCTGGCCGGCCACCCCGGTGACCAGCGGCCAGAACTACAGCTTCCGCTGGCAGTTCACCGCCAACCACTCCACCACCGACTTCCGCTACTACGTCACCAAGAACGGCTGGGACTCCACCAAGCCGCTCACCCGGGCCGCCCTGGAGCCGGTGCCCTTCCTGACGGTCGCCTACAACGGCGCCCGCCCGGCCATGACCACCGTCCACCAGGGCACCATGCCCGCGGGCAAGTCGGGGCGGCACATGATCCTCTCCGTCTGGACGGTCAACGACACCCCCATGGCCTTCTACGCCTGCTCCGACGTCAGGTTCTGAAGCGCCCGGAGCGCGTCCGGCCGCCCCGGGCGTCCTGAGCGCTCCGGCGCCCCGCGTGCCCCCCGCCGTCCTGGCCGGCCGGCCCCCACCCGGCGACCGCGGCACCCGCATTCATTTCTGACGTAACGTCAGTTATGGTGCGGCGCCATGGGGACAGGCGGCAGGGGCGCACGCACACGTACGGACCGCACGGGCACCGGCCCGGTCCGCGGGGCCGACGCCCCGCGGACCGTCGCGGAGCTCATCCACCGGCAGTGGGGCGACCACCGGCCCGGGCTGAAGGACCAGGACACCTCCCTCAGCCACCACCGGGCCGCCCAGGAGGCCGCCGCCCGCGCCGCGCTCCTCGTCGACCTGCTCCCGCGCGGCGCGGAACCACACCTCGGGATCCTGCTCGACAACACCCCCGAGTTCCCCCTGTGGCTCGGCGCGGCGGCCCTCGCCGGGGCCGCCGTCGCCGGCATCAACCCCACCCGGCGCGGTCCCGAGCTGGCCCGCGACATCCTGCACACCGACTGCCGGATCCTCCTGACCGAGCCCGCCCACCTCCCGCTCCTCGACGGCCTCGACCTGCCCGGAGTACGGATCCTGGTCACCGGCGCCGAGGAGTACGAGGCGCTGCTCGCGCCCTGCGCCGGGGCGAAACCCGGCGAGGCCGTCCTGCGGCGCGGCGGCCCCCGCCCCGACGACCGGCTGCTGCTCTACTTCACGTCCGGCTCCACCGGCGCCCCCAAGGCCGCCCTGTGCAGCCAGGGCCGCCTCGCCGGCGCCGGCGCCTCGCTCGCCCGGCACTTCGGCGTCACCCGGGACGACGTGCACTACATCTGCATGCCGATGTTCCACGGCAACGCCGTGATCGCCGACTGGGCGCCGGCCCTGTCCGCGGGCGCCGCCGTCGCCCTGCGCCGCCGCTTCTCCGCCTCGGCCTTCCTCGACGACGCCCGCCGCTTCGGCGCCACCTACTTCACGTACGTGGGCCGGGCCGTCCAGTACCTGCTGGCCACCGAGCCCCGCCCCGACGACCGCGACCACGCGCTGCGCATCGGCTTCGGCACCGAGGCCGGCGCCGTGGACGCGGCCCGCTTCGCCGACCGCTTCGGGGTCCGCCTCGTGGAGGGATACGGGTCCTCCGAAGGCGGCGCGTCCCTCCAGCGCACCCCCGACACCCCGCCCGGAGCCATCGGGCGGGCCGCGCCCGGCGACGACCTCGCCGTGGTCGACCCCGACACCCTCCAGGAGCGCCCGCCCGCCCGGACGGGCCCCGGCGGCGAGCTCCTCGGCGTGGCCGCGGCCATCGGGGAACTCGTCAACCGCGGCCGCACCCCCTTCGAGGGGTACTGGCGGAATCCGGCCGCCGAGGCCGCCCGGCTGCGCGGCGGCTGGTACTGGACCGGCGACCTCTTCTACCGCGACGAGGCTGGCTTCCTCTACTTCGCGGGCCGCACCGACGACCGGCTGCGCGTCGACAGCGAGAACCTGGCCGCCGCGATGATCGAGAACATCCTGGCCCGCTGGCCCGGCGCGGCCGCCGTGGCCGTCTACGCGGTGCCCGACGAGGTCGCCGGAGACCAGGTGATGGCCGCGCTCGCACCGCACCCGGGCGCCGCCTTCGACCCGGAGGACTTCGCCGCCTTCCTCGCGGCCCAGCCCGACCTCGGCACCAAAATGGCCCCGCGCTACGTCCGGATCGTCGCGGCGATGCCGGTCACCGCGACCAACAAGATCCACCGGGTGGCGCTGCGCCGCGAGGGCTTCCGCCCCCGGCCCCCGCACGAGGGCGCGCCCGGTCCCGACCCGGTCTGGTGGCGGCCCCCCGGCGCCGCCGACTACCGCCCGCTCACCGCCGAGGCCCTGGCCGCCCTGCTGGCCGCGTACGAGGGCCAGGGCCGGGCCGGCCTGCTCGGCCCCGACCGGTAGGCGGACCGACAGACAGCGTGCCCGGCGGCTGCGCCGCAGGTGGGGAGGGGGCGCACGAGGGGGCGCACGCGAGGGGGTCCGGCGGGGGGTGGTCGCGAGCACCCCTGAGGACCAGGTAGTATTTTCTCTGTCAGGCGCCGCTAGCTCAGTTGGTTAGAGCAGCTGACTCTTAATCAGCGGGTCCGGGGTTCGAGTCCCTGGCGGCGCACTTGATCTTCGGGCGGTTTCCGGTTCACCGGGAACCGCCCGAAGTGTTTTCCGGCCCGCTCTCCCGTGTTCTCCGGGGCCGGGCCCGGCCCTAGAGGGCCAGCGAGAGCAGCAGCGGAGCGGCTTTGCGGTTCAGGGTGTCCGCCGCGGCCCGCAGCCGGTGCGCGTGCTCGACCGGCAGCGACAGCGCCAGGCATCCCACCGAGGACCCGGCGGTGATCGGAACCGCCGCGCAGACCGTGCCCACCGCGTACTCCTGCAGGTCCAGCGTCGGCACCGTGGCCGGCTGGGCGTCCAGCTTCGAGAAGAGCACCCGCTCGCTGGTGATCGTGCGCGAGGTCAGCCGGGCGATCTTGTGCCGGGACAGGTGGTCGCGGCGACCGTTGAGGTCGAGCTGCGTCAGCAGGCACTTGCCGACCGCGCTGGCGTGCGCCGCCGACCGGAAATCGACCCACTCGTGGACCTTGGGCGTGCGCGGACTGTCCGCGGCGTGGGTGATCCTGACCTCGCCGTCCAGGTAGCGGCTGATGTAGACGGCCGCACCGACGGAGTCGCGCAGCTGGTCCAGGTTGGCCTGCAGCTTCTGCTGGAGCGCCTGCTGACGGTCCACGCCCGAACCGAGCAGGACCATCGAGTCGCCTATCGCGTAGGCGCCGTCCGACACCTGTAGGACGTACCCCTCGCGCCGCAGCATGAGGAGCATCGGGGCGAGGTGTCCGGCCGGCAGGCCGGTCTCGCGCGAGATCTGGGCGTCGGACACGCCTCCCGGGTGCCGCGCGATCGTTTCGAGTACGCGCAGGACGTACTGCACCGAATGAAACGGCGCGGTCGGCTCGGGCTTCAGCGCCACGGTTCCCCCCTAGCAGGTTGTTACCGCTTGCCTTCCCACGATAGCCATCAAGAAGCCGATGTGGAGCGTCTGTTGAGCAGAATGATGGCCGAAACGGGCCCCTGGACAGGGATTCATCGGATTGGCATATGCCAAGGTCATGTCAGGTCCGCCCGAGCCGCGGGAATGAGCGGCCCGCGACGCCTGTTCGACCTCTTCGTACGGATGCGGTGGCGTGGAGAGAGGCGGGCGAGGACGGCATGGCGGCTGCAGAGCGTGAGGACATCCGGGGCAGAGCGGCGGGACAGGCGCCGGTGCCCCTGTCCGTACTCGACCTCGTGACCGTGGGCAGCGGCGGCAGCGCGGCCGCCTCGCTGCGCACCAGCGTGGCGCTGGCCCGGCTCGCCGAGTCCCGCGGCTACCACCGGCACTGGGTGGCCGAACACCACTCCATGCCCGGCGTCGCCAGCTCGTCGCCCGCCGTCATCCTGGCCCACCTCGCCGCCCACACCGACCGGATCCGGCTCGGCTCCGGCGGGGTGATGCTGCCCAACCACGCGCCGCTGGCGATCGCGGAGCAGTTCGGCACCCTGGAGGCGCTCGCCCCCGGCCGCATCGACCTCGGTCTCGGCCGCGCGCCCGGCACCGACGGCGGCACCGCCGCCGCCCTGCGCGGCGCGGCCCGGCCGGACCGGGGCGGCGACGACTTCCCGCGCCAGCTGGCGGAGCTCACCCGCTTCCTCGACGACGACTTCCCGGACGGCCATCCGTACGCCCGCGTGCACGCGGTGCCCGGCCCGGTCCAGGGGGCCACCGGACGGCCGCCGCTGTGGCTGCTCGGCTCCTCCGGCTTCAGCGCCCGGCTGGCCGGCGAACTGGGCCTGCCCTTCGCCTTCGCCCACCACTTCTCGGCCGCCAACACCCTCCCCGCGCTCGACCTCTACCGGGACTCCTTCCGGCCCTCGGAGGTCCTCGACGCGCCCTACGCGTTGATCGGGGTCTCGGCGCTCGCCGCCGACGACGAACGCGAGGCCCGCCGGCAGGCCATGACGGGCGCGCTGTCGATGCTGCGGCTGCGGACCGGGCGCCCCGGCCTCATCCCGACGCCCCAGGAGGCGGCGGCGTACGCGTACTCCGAGGGGGAGCGGGAGTTCGTGGAGGGCTGGCTGCGCAACGTCGTGTACGGGACGGCGGAGCAGGTGCGCAAGGGCCTCGACGCGCTGGTGGCCCGAACCGGTGCGGACGAGCTGATGCTCACCTCCAACGCCCACGGCGGGGACGCCCGGCTGCGCTCGTACGAGCTCGTCGCAGATGCGTACGGCCTGCCGCACGGCGCCGTCTGACCTGTCAACGGGGCACGAACGGGGATTGGCTGGTTTGTTGCCAAAACCTGTCGAGGGGCCACCTGAAGAGATCCTTAAACCGCTCGTCACCGGGGGTGGCGGGCGGTTTCTGACGTCTGCTCACGTCTCTGACATGGCGTTTTGCCTCCGGACTGGTCTAGTCCTTCTTTGGCCTGAACCATTGACGCAGTCCTCGGGTGACGGCTATCACTCTCCTCAGCACCGTGGATCCCCCACCCCTCCCAACTCCGGAGGCAGTTCATGCACTTCCGTAAACCGCTGCTCGCGGCCGCCGCCACCGCCGCACTCGCCGCCGGAGCGCTGGCAGGTTTCGCAGGCACCACCGCCCAGGCCGCAGACGCCGGCACCACCGCCTCCGCCGGCGGCGTGCGCATCGCGTACTACGACCAGTGGAGCGTGTACGGGAACGCCTTTTACCCGAAGCACCTCGACACCCGGGGCATAGCGGGCAAGCTGGACGTCATCAATTACTCGTTCGGCAACATCCACCCCACCAACCTCACCTGTTTCGAGGCGAACAAGGCGGCGGGCGACGACAACAACCCGAACGCCGGTGACGGCGCGGGCGATTCGTACGCCGACTACCAGAAGTCCTTCAGCGCGGCGGACAGCGTGGACGGCGTCGCCGACAAATGGGACCAGCCGATCGTGGGCGTCTTCAACCAGTTCAAGGAACTGAAGGCGAAGTACCCGCACCTGAAGATCAACATCTCGCTGGGCGGCTGGACCTACTCGAAGTACTTCCACGACGCGGCGCTCACCGACGCCAGCCGGAAGAAGTTCGTCTCCTCCTGCATCGACCAGTACATCAAGGGCAACCTGCCGGTCGAGGGCGGCTTCGGGGGCGCCGGCACCGCGGCCGGGATCTTCGACGGCATCGACATCGACTGGGAGTACCCCGGCTCCTCCGGCGGCCACCTGGGCAACCACTACGGCCCCGAGGACAAGGCGAACTTCACGCTCCTGCTCAAGGAGTTCCGCACCCAGCTCGACGCCCACGGCGCGGCGAACGGCGGCAAGAAGTACCTCCTGACGGCGGCCCTCCCGGCCGGCCAGGACAAGATCAAGTACATCGAGACGGACAAGATCGGCGCGTACCTCGACTACGCGAACATCATGACGTACGACATGCACGGCGCCTGGGACGGCGACGGGCCGACGTACCACCAGTCGCCGCTGTACTCCGGCGCCAACGACCCGACCGACGTCATCGCGCCGGGCACCGAGAAGTACAGCATCGACAACGCGATCGACGCCTGGATCGACGGCAAGCCGGCCTACGGCATCGCCGGCGGCTTCCCCGCCTCCAAGCTGACGCTGGGCTACGAGTTCTACTACCGCGGGTGGAAGGGCGTCCCGGCCGGCACGGCGGGCGGCCTCGCGCAGCCCGCGACCGGCGCCTCCGGTGCCCGTCCCACCAGCCAGCAGGCCGGCATCGCGATGTACAAGGAGCTCGGCGGGATCGTCGACAACGCCGCGACCACCTACTGGGACGACCAGGCCAAGGCCTCGTACTTCTACAAGGACGGCGAGTGGTTCACCGGCCTGAACCAGAAGTCGATCCAGGCCCGCGCGGACTACGGCAAGCAGCGCGGCCTGGCCGGCGCGATGATGTACTCGCTGCTCGGCCTCGACAACAACACCACGCTGCTGAACCAGATCTCGGACGCGCTCGGCGGAGCCACCGTGCCGCCGACCACCCCGCCCACCACGCCTCCCACGACGCCTCCGACCACGCCGCCGACGACCCCGCCGACCACGCCTCCGACGACGCCGCCCACCACGGGCTGCACCGCTCCGGCCTACGTCGCGGGCACCGTCTACACCGGCAACACCCAGGTCTCCCACAAGGGGCACACCTGGAAGGCCAAGTGGTGGACGCAGAACGAGGAGCCCGGCACCACCGGTGAGTGGGGCGTCTGGCAGGACCTCGGCGCCTGCTGATCCCCCCACCCCGCGCCGAGCGACGGACCGCCCCGCATCCCCGACCAGGATGCGGGGCGGACCCGTGTCACGGCTGGCCGGCCTGCGGCCGGACCGTCCGCAGGCCGATCATCTCCGCGATCCGCTCCGGCGCCACCGCCCGCGAGTACAGCCACCCCTGCCCGGTGTCGCAGCCCACCCGGCGCAGCCGGGCCGCCTGGCCGGCCGTCTCCACGCACTCCGCCGTCACCGTCAGCCCCAGCCGGTGCGCGAGCTGCACCATCGCCTCGACGATCGTCTCGTCCGCCGGATTGGGGTGCGTCCCCTCCTCGTAGCGGAAGCCGCGCACGAAGGAGCCGTCCAGCTTGAGCACGGACACCGGCAGCCGGCTCAGGTAGGCGAGGTTCGAATAGCCGGTGCCGAAGTCGTCGATGGCGATCCGCACCCCCATGTCGCTCAGTGCCTGGAGCGCCTGGAGCGGCCGGCCCGCGGACCCCATCACCGCCGACTCGGTCAACTCCAGTTGCAGCAGCTCCGGGTCCAGCCCGGTCTCGGCCAGGATCTCCGCCACGTCCCCCACCAGGTCCGAGTCCCACACCTGCCGGACCGCGACGTTGACGCTCACGAACACCGGCGTGTCCGCGGGCCGGGCGAGGTCGAGCTGCCAGCGGCGGGCCTGCCGGCACGCGGTCCGCAGCACCCACTGCCCCAGCTGGACGATGGAGCCGTCCTCCTCCGCAATTCCGATGAACCGATTCGGCGTCAGGGTTCCGAACTGCGGATGGTTCCACCGCACCAGGGCCTCGACCCCGCGCACCTCCCCGGTCTCCAGGTCCACCAGCGGCTGGTACTCCAGCTCGAACTCGCCGCGCTCCACGGCCGGCCGGAGCGTCGAGGACAGCGCCTGCCGGGTCATCCGGTGGGCGTTGCGCTCCGGGTCGAAGAGCGTCCAGCGGGCCTTGCCGTCCGCCTTCGCCCAGTACAGCGTGGTGTCCGCCATCTGCATCAGGCCGGTCGCCGAAGTGCCGTCGGTGGCCCGCTCCACCACCCCGATCGACGCGGACACCGACAGCCGCTGCCCGGCCAGGTCGAAGGGCTCCTGGACCGCCGCGAGCACCGACCGGGCCAGCTCGGCGAGCTGCTCGGTGCCCGTGGAGTCCTCGACGAGCAGGGCGAACTCGTCGCCGCCGAGGCGGGCCACCAGGTGCCCGCCGCTGCGCCCGTACCCGGCCTGGTCCGCGCAGTGCGTCAGCCGCGCCGCCACCGCCGTCAGCAGCCGGTCGCCCACCCGGTGTCCGAGGGTGTCGTTGACCGCCTTGAACCCGTCGAGGTCGAGGTAGCACAGCCCGATCCGGCCGGTGCCGCCGTGCTCGTACGAGGAGGACTCCAGCGCCGTGGAGAGCCGCTCGAAGAACAGGGCCCGGTTGGGCAGCCGGGTCACCGGGTCGTGCATCTGCAAGTGCCGCAGCCGGGCCTGCAGATCGCGCCGGTCGCTGATGTCGGCCACCGACAGCAGGACGTCCCGGGAGCCCGGCACCGGACCGAGGGTTACCTCGGTCCACAGCGAGTGGCCGTCGGGGTGCTTGAGCCGCCGGGTGCAGCGCAGCCGGGCCTGGCGGCCGCGCAGCACCTCCAGGTACGCCTGCCAGGTACGGGCCTCCGCGCCGAGGTCGACGAGGTCGGCCGCGCTCTGCTCCACGAGGGAGTGCGGCTCGGCGCCCAGCAGCTGGGCCAGGGCGTGGTTGGCGGCGACCACGAGGCCGTCGCGGTCGACGACGGCCATGGCGAGGTGTGCCGCGTTGAAGGCGGCCCGGTAGTCGCGGAGTTCGGCATCCGAGCGACCAGGGAAATAACGCTCCGTAGTGCTCGGTCGGATGCTGTCGGCCGGTGAACCGGGTCCTTCCGATGTTCCGCTCACCGCTAGCTCCCGGTGTCCGCGCAGGAAAGTGTGCCGATCATAGAGGCTGCCGGGAGGCGCTATCCAGCCGCGCCACCGCCGTCCGGGGTACCCGGACGACTGGTTTGAGCGCCGGATCGATTGTTTCTGCACGGCTCTGAATGGCTCTGAACAAGAGGGGTCGCCTCCTGAGCGAATGTGACGTTCCGTGATGTTCTTGGTAGTCAGCAGCGTGGCGAGGTGCTCACTCGTGTGGGGCACTGGAACAGGACAATGCGTACTTAATCGGCACAAGGTGGGTGGGAAGGTTCGATCCCCCACCGGAGGTCCACGTGCCGCGACTGCAGACACCCGGGGGAGTGGACCGCGGCCGCGTGCGCAGTGCGGCGGCCGCGGTCACCTCCCTGACGGCACTCGCCGCCATGTCGCTCGTCGCGGGGCCCGCGGTCGCCGAGCCGGGGGCCGTCCCCTGCGCCCTGACCCGCACCTCCGCCCACCACTCGCTCGGCCTCGACACCTGGAACGCGGCCTATCCGCGGCCGGTGCGCACCCTCAGCGCCGTCATGGTCTTCCTCTCCTTCCCCGACGCCCGCCCGCGGCTCTCCCCGCAGGAGCTGGCCGGCGACCACTTCCCGGCCACGAGCCGCTTCTTCGAGCAGGCCTCCTACGGGAAGTTCCGGCTGGACGCGCACCCGCAGGCCGAGTGGGCCCGGATGCCCAAGCCGTCCACCGCCTACGGGATAAAGCGGGACTGGGCTCCCGAGAACCGGGCCGCCTACCTGCGGGACGCCGTGGCCACCGCCGACCGGACGGTGGACTTCAGCCGGTACGACGTCGTCTACTTCGTGGCCGACCCGGACGCGCCGGGCGTCGACTCGGACGCCACCAAGGTCGTCAACTTCGACCGGCCCGTCCGCGCCGACGGCGCCGACCTGCGGCGCATCGTCACCGTATTCGAGCAGCACCCGCCGGACCGCAACGTCCTCGCGCACGAGACCGGGCACGTCTTCGACCTGCCCGACCTGTACCACCGCCCCACCGACGGCAAGGGCGACTGGGACACGTACGTCGGCGACTGGGACGTCATGGGCAGCCAGTTCGGAATGGCCCCGGACCTGTTCGCGTGGCACAAGTGGAAGCTGGGCTGGCTGGGCGCCGACCAGGTGGACTGCGTACGCGGCGGCACCACCCTGCACACCCTGCAGTCCCTGGGCTCGCCCGCGCCCCCCGGGGCCCGCGGCGGCACCCGGCTCGCCGTGGTCCGCACCGGTGACAACAGCGTCATCGCCATCGAGGCCCGCGGATCGGCCGGCAACGACGAGGACACCTGCACCGAGGGCGTGCTGATCTACCGGGTGCGCAACGAGGCCGCGTCCGGCGGCGGCCCCATCGAGGTCCTGGACACCCACCCGGACACCGAGGCCTGCTGGGAGGAGTCCGTCTTCCCGCCGCTCGCCGACGCGCCCCTGGAGGTCGGGGAGTCGTACACCGTGCCCGGCGAGCGGATCCGCGTCGAGGTGGCCGACCGGACCCAGTCCGGCGACTGGACCGTGAAGATCACCACGTGACGACGGCGACCGCCGGCCGCCCCGGAACACGAAGAAGCCCCCCGCTGCTGCGAGGGGCTTCTTCCGTCTGTGCGCCGCCAGGGACTCGAACCCCGGACCCGCTGATTAAGAGTCAGCTGCTCTAACCAACTGAGCTAGCGGCGCCTGCTGACGTCGTAAACATTAGCATCCTGATCCGCCGGAGGAAAAATCGATACCCGCACCGCCGCGGCCGAGGCGGCGCGGGCGGCCCGTACGCAGGCCCAGAGCAGCACCTCGGGCCCGGGCAGCCAGGGCTGCCGGCTGTCCGGGGCGACCAGCCAGCGCGATGCGGGCCGGTCCGCGGCCGGACCGTCCGCGGCGGGATCCGCGGCGGAGGGGCGGAGGGCGGGTACGGCGATGGCGTCGCCCCGGCCGTGGCACAGCAGGACGGGGATCGCCTCGCCCCACTCTTCCCAGTGCAGCAGGGCGGGCAGCCGGTGGGCCGTGCCGGGCGCGGCGAACAGCAGCATCCGCCCGCGGTGCACGGCCACCGGGCCCGAGCCCGGGCCTTCCTCCCAGAGCCGGTCCAGCATCCGCCGCCCGAACACCACGGGCACGTTCACGACGTCGAAGGCCGAACCGCAGGGCAGCACCGCGGGCGCCGTGGGGCGCGCCTCCCAGAGGGACAGGGTGCTGCGGGGGTGGGGGGAGGAGGAGGCGAGCCACGCGGCGCCCGGCGGGGTGACCCGGGTCGCCGGATGCCGGCCGACCCCTTCCGCCTCCAGCAGCCCGAACAGATCGGCCTCGTCGCCGCCCAAAGCGGTCCGACACCCGGCGGCCGGTTCGTCTCGCGTCTCGTCTCGCACCCAAGAGCTCATGCGCCCTAGGTTTACCGGCCGTGGTGGTCCGGTTCCAAGGAGTTGCGGGAAACCGGGACAGGGCCGCATGAGGTGGGGTATCTTCCGCCCCGGCATATGCCAGTGGCGCCCCCGCTCACGTGTTCGCCGGGTCACCACCGGGCCCGGGGGTGACGGGCCCGGGCCCGCCCGCTCAGGCGGGGTCGCGCTCGCCGCTCAGCAGCCCGCGACCGAACTCGATCATTCTGGCGGCGTAGTCCTCGGTCCACTCGGCGCGCTCCGCGATCGCCGCCGCCGACAGGCTGTCGAACCGGCGCGGGTCCGCGAGCTGGGCCGCCGCGACCGCCTGGAACTCGATGGCGCGGTCCTGCGCGGCCCGGAAGGCCATGGTCAGTTCCGTGGCCCGGGCCAGCAGCTCGCGCGGATCCTCGATGGACTCCAGGTCGAAGAAGTGCTCAGGGTCCGCGACGGCGTCCGAGGGCTCGAAGAGCAGCGGCGCGGGCCGCAGCCTCCGCTCGGTCCGCTCGGGCTCTGCCATGCGTGTCCTCCGGGGTGGTCGTCTGCGTGCGGGTGGCGCGGCGGCGGCCGCCGCACCGGCCGGCCCCTGGGGCGGGGCCACCCTCCATTGTCCAACCCCGCGCAAGACCGCCCCCGGTGGGCGCCGTACGGGCCGGGCCACCGGGGGCGGGAAGCGGACTCAGAGCTCCAGGTGGCCGGTGTCGTTCCAGCGCTCCAGGGCGGGCGCGCCGTACGCCCAGCCCAGCACCGACAGCGAGGTCGGGTCGAGCTTGATGCGCGCGCCGAAGGAGGCGTCCATGCCCAGCCAGCGCGCGCTCAGCGTCCGCAGGAAGTGCCCGTGCGAGAAGACCAGCACGTCCCGCTCCGCGGAGCGGGCCCAGGCCACCACCTCGTCGGCGCGCGCCGAGATGTCCGCGATGGTCTCGCCGTTCGGCACGCCGTCGCGCCAGACCAGCCAGCCCGGCCGGATCGCGTGGATCTCGGCGGGCGTCATGCCCTCGTAGTCGCCGTAGTCCCACTCCATCAGGGTGTCCCACGGCTCCGCCCGCACCCCGAAACCGGCCAGGTCACAGGTCTCGCTCGCGCGGGCCAGCGGGCTGGTGCGGACCTCCACCCCGGGCAGCCCGGCCCAGGGGTCGCGGGCCAGCCGCTCGCCGAGCAGCTTCGCCCCCCGGCGTCCCTCTTCGAGGAGGGGGATGTCCGTCCGCCCCGTGTGCTTGCCGGACAGGGACCATTCGGTCTGTCCGTGACGGGCCAGCAGGATGCGGGGTGCCATGCGATTCTCCCGGTGCGAGGTGGTGCGGCCGTCCGCCCATCATCGCTCACGTGAACATCAGGGGACTTCCCGAGCAACCTCGGGGTCGTCCCGTACGTCTTACGCCGTATGGCTGAACGTGTCGAGCGACGTCCCCGGTGGTGGGCCGAGCTCCTGCTCATAGGTGTCGTGTACGCCGCATACTCCGGCGGCAGGCTGCTGGCCCGCGGCGATGTCTCCACCGCGGTGGACCACGGACTGGCGATCCTGCGCTTCGAGAAACTCCTGTACCTGAACGCCGAGCACCCGCTCAACCGGCTCTTCACCGCCGAACCGTGGATCGGGATACCCGCCGACTTCGCGTACGCGTCCCTGCACTACCTGGTCACCCCCGCCGTCCTGGTCTGGCTCTACCTGCGGCGGCCCGCCGCCTACCTCGGCGCCCGGACCTGGCTGATGCTCTCCACCCTCCTCGGTCTCGTCGGCTTCACCCTGCTCCCCACCTGCCCGCCCCGGCTCCTCGACTCCGTGCACGGCTTCACCGACACGATGGCCCAGTACAGCTCGTACGGCTGGTGGGGCGGCGAGGCCAGCGCACCCCGAGGGCTCGGCGGGCTCACCAACCAGTACGCCGCCATGCCGAGCCTGCACGTCGGCTGGGCCCTGTGGTGCGGGATCCTGCTCTGGCAGCACGGCCGCACCCCGCTGCTGCGGGCCCTGGGCGCCGCCTACCCCGCTCTGACGCTGCTCGTCGTGCTCGGCACCGCCAACCACTACCTCCTCGACGGTGTCGCCGGAGCCGCCGTGATGGGCGCCGGCTTCCTCCTCGTGCGCCCCGCCCTGCGGCTGACCGAGCGCCTGAAGGAACGGCTGACCGGACGGTTCCGCCGGAAGCCCGCGATTGTCAGTGGCGGATGGGAGACTTCCGCGGGTGAGCTCCTACCCGCCCAGCGGTCCAGCGCAGAAGACGACACTCCGGCAGCGGCTCGCTGAGCTGCGCGGCCCCGCCGTACCGCCGCGCCCCCTGGACGCGCGCGCCCTGGCGGCGCTCGCCGCCAACCCCGGCTGCCGCAGACGAGCCCTCCTCGACGGCGCCGGCGTGGACAAGACCGCGCTGGCCTCGGCGCTCGGCTCCCCGGCCGGATACGGCCAGTCCCAGTTCGCCCTGGTCCGCGGCAACTCCTTCGAGGCCAAGGTCAAGGCCGACGGCGGCACCGAACTCCTGCGGCTCGTGCACGAGCGGCTCGGCGACCGCGCCGAGCCGCCGCCGCGCGCGGCCCACCTGCCCGACCTCGCCGCCGCCGGGCCCGAGGGCCGCGCCGCCCGCACCTCCCTCGCCCTGCGCGAGGCGACCGCGGCCGGCACCTGGACCCTCCTCGACCACCCCATGCTGGCCCTCGAAGTGGCCGGCACCCCGGCCTACCTGGAGCCGGACGCCGTCGTCGTGCACCCCGACGGCCGCTGGACCGTCGTCGAGATCAAGTCCTTCCCGCTCGTGGACGGGGCGGCGGACGGAGCCAAGGTCGGCGCCGCCGCCCGCCAGGCCGCCGTCTACGTCCTCGCGCTGGAGCGGGTCGCCGCCAAGCTCGACGGCGCCCGGGTCGGCCACTGCGTGCTCCTCGTCTGCCCCAAGGACTTCTCCAACATCCCCACCGCGGCCGCCGTCGACATCCGCAAACAGCGCGCCGTCACCCGCCGGCAGCTCGACCGGCTCGCCCGCGTCGAAGAACTCGCCGCCGCCCTCCCCGAGGGCGCCACCTTCGCCCTCGACCGCCCCCGCGCCGAACTCGCCGACGCCGTCGAGGCCGTCACCGCCGCGTACGCCCCCGACTGCCTGGCCGCCTGCGAACTGGCCTTCCACTGCCGCGACCGGGCCCGCACCGCCGGCTCCGTCACCACCCTCGGCCGGGGCGTACGGGGCGAACTCGGCGCCCTGACCACCGTCGAGGCGGCCCTCGCCGCGGCCGCCGACGGCTGCCCCGGCGGCGCCGCCGGAGAGCCGGACCCCACCGCCGAAGCCCTGCACCGCGCCGCCCGGCTCCGCGCCGAAGCCCTGGCCGAGGCCGCCGCCCGGCCCCCGCACCCCCGCCAGGAGGACGGCGCATGTCGTCCCTGCTGAACACGCTGGCCCGGCTCGAAGCGGTCCGCGCCGGCCGGGCCCGGCCGCTCGCCACCGTCCGCCACCGCCACCTGAGCGAGCGCCCGCTGGTCCTCGTACCCCTGACCACCGCCGGCGAGGCCGGGGCGCCGCTCGGGGCGCTCGTCGGCACCGACCGGGACGCGCCGCGGCTCCTGGTCGTCCCACAGCCCCGCGACCGCGACCTGCGCTGGTCCTTCCTCGCCGACCTCGCCGAGGAGGTGCTGCCGCACATCGACGGGTACGCCGACGACGTCGAGCCCGCCGAACGCACCGAGACCGACCCCGCGACCGGCAAGAAGACCAAGGTCGCCGCCGAACTCTGCCTCGACGCTCCCCAGCTGGTGGTGCCCAGCGCCGCCGGCGTGGAGTACGTACGGCTGCTCGGCCGGTCCATGCGCTTTCGCCGGACCGCCGAACAGGACCCGGACGCGCCCTACCCGGCGCCCGCCCGGGTCCCGCTGCTCGGCCGCTGGTTCACCCACCTCGCCGAGCGCTCCCGGATGCCCGGCTCCGCGCTGCTGCTGTCCGCCACCGGCCTGCTGTCCCGGCACTGGGCCACCGGCCAGAGCAGCCTGGAGGACCAGCACCTCGGAGCCCTGCTCGCCTGGATAGCGCCCGACCCCGCGGCCGGCGGCACCGGCGCCGAGCAGGCGCTGCGCGCCGAACTCGGCCGGGACGCACAGGGCCAGCTGCTCGTGCCGCCCGCCGGACCGGCCACCGACCCCGCCTTCGACAACCGGCTCCTGGCCCCCGCCATGGCCCGCTACGACGCCGCCCGCTCGGCCCACCCCGCCGACCCGGCGGCCGTCATCGCGGCCGAGGACGCCGTCCGCGCCCTGGTCGACAGCCGGCTGCGGCCCACCTGGCACGCCGTCTGGCAGGCCCTGGACCTGGTGCGCGAACTGCCCCCGGGCGAGCGGACCGAGCAGCGCTGGACCGGCGACCGCTGGTCGTACACCGGGCACCGGGACCGGGTCCGGGCCGGCGAGCCGCCCCAGCCGCGCCAGGACGACGCCGTCACCGCCGCCCGGAAACTGGGCCGGCGCGAGACCGAGCAGGCCCGGCTCGACGCCCAGGAGGCGCTCGACGACCCGCTGGTGATGGCGGCCCGCAGGTTCACCGGGGAGGCCTTCGCGGGCGAGGTCACCGAGGTCGTCATGGAGTGGACCGACTCCAAGCGGCCCAGCCCCAGGCCGCTGGTGACGGTCGCCACCGAGGACCGGCCGCAGCTCGACGGGCCGGTCAAGGTGTACCGCTCGCTGGCGGGCCGCGCCCAGAGCGCGGAGTTCGTCCGCCGGGAGGACGGCGGCGCGCTCGTCCTGCGGCTGCTCGACAAGATGGGCCGCGGCCGGGAGCCGGAAGAGGGTTCCGTGCCCGGCAAGGGCGACCGGATCTGCTGGACCCTCTTCGAGCACGAGCCGCGCAGCGGCCCCAGGCTGCCCGAACCGGAGGACACCCCGTGGACGCACGGCGGCCCGCCCGGATCCGCTGCCGAAGGCGCCGACGCCGTGACCGACGAGGACGTGCTGTGACCCCGCCCGCCCCCGCGCCCGCCCCCTCCGCGGACGGCGCCCCGCACGAGACCGCCGCCGACCCGGGAGCGGCGGCCGCCCGGGCCACCGCCGGGATCCTCCACGACACCCTGCACGGGACCGAGCGCGGGGTGGTCGTCGACTCCCCGCCCGGCGCCGGGAAGTCCACCCTCGTGGTCACCGCGGCCCGCGAACTCGCCGCCGCCGGCCGCCGGCTGATGATCGTCGCGCAGACCAACGCGCAGGTGGACGACCTCGTCCTGCGGCTCGCCGCCAAGGACCCGCAGCTGCCGGTCGGCCGGCTGCACAGCAGCGACGCCGACGCCTACGACAAGGCCCTGCTCGACCTGCCCTCCGTCACGCTCGCCGCGAAGCCCGGCGACCTGGCCGCGCTGCCCGTCGTCGTCTCCACCGCCGCGAAATGGGCACACACCCAGGGCGTCGAGCCGTGGGAGCACGCGATCGTCGACGAGGCGTACCAGATGCGCTCCGACGCGCTGCTGGCCGTGGCCGGGCTGTTCGAGCGGGCGCTGTTCGTGGGCGACCCGGGGCAGCTGGACCCCTTCAGCGTGGTAGGCGCCGACCAGTGGGCGGGCCTGTCCCACGACCCGTCGGCGAGCGCCGTCGCCACCCTCCTCGCCCACAACCCCGGACTGCCCCAGCACCGGCTCCCGGTGTCCTGGCGACTGCCCGCCTCGGCGGCGCCGCTGGTCTCGGCCGCCTTCTACCCGTACACGCCGTTCCGCAGCGGCACCGGACCCGGGGACCGGCGGCTGTCGTACGGGACGGCCTCGGACGGCTCCGGCCCGGACCGGGTGCTCGACGAGGCCGCGGCGGCCGGCTGGGGGCTGCTCGAACTCCCCGCCCGGCACACCCCGCGCACGGACCCCGAGGCGGTGCGTGCGGTGGCTCTGGTGGTGCGCCGCGCCCTGGACCGCGGCGCCGTCGCCGTCTCGGAGCAGTCGCCGGACCCGGTCCCGCTGACCGGGGGCCGGATCGCGGTCGGCACCGCCCACCGCGACCAGGCGGCCGCCGTACGCGCGGCGCTGGCCGACCTGGGCGTCACGGGCGTGACCGTCGACACCGCGAACCGGCTGCAGGGCCGCGAGTACGACCTGACCGTGGTGCTGCACCCGCTGTCCGGCCGCCCCGACGCCACCGCCTTCCACCTGGAGACCGGCCGGCTGTGCGTGCTCACCTCCCGGCACCGGCACGCCTGCGTGGTCGTGGCCCGGGCGGGCATCGCGGACCTGCTGGACGAGCACCCGGGCACGGATCCGGTCCAGTTGGGGGTGGCGGTGAAGTTCCCGGACGGCTGGGAGGCCAACCACTCGGTGCTGGCCCACCTCGCGGAACACCGGGTGGTCTGGCGCCCCTGACCCGGCGGGGTTCCGCGGCGGCGCGGGCACGGGCGCGGCGGCGCGGCCACACGCGGGTGTGGTGCGCCGCGCCGGCTCAGAGAGCCGAGTGCCGGGACAGGAAGCCCGCCACCCGCGGGGAACGCTGGTGCGGCAGCAGCGCGACGGCGGTCGACGACAGCATGGCCGCCACCCGCGAGGACTGCACCTGCGGCAGCAGGTCCAGCACCTGCTCCCCGGCGGCCGCCGCCTCGTCGGGCACGCCCGCCCGCGCCAGGTCGTCGGCCAACTGCGCGGTGTACAGCGCCACGTTGCGCGCGAAATGCGGATCCTGGAGGTTCGAGGCCCGCCGGGCGTGACGGGCGGCCCGGCCGAACTCCCCGAGGGAGGACCAGCATCCGGCCTCCAGCGCCTCCAGCTCCGCCTCGCCGAAGAAGCTCATCCACTCGGGGTCGGCGTCCGAGGTCCCCCGGCCGAACAGGGTGTGCGCCCGTCCCAGGGCCTCCTCGCAGCCGGGCCGGTCGCCGAGACCGGCCCAGCCGGCCGCCTCCCGCAGGGTGAGCAGGCAGGACAGCCGGGCCGAGCCCACCGAGCGGGCCGCGCGCTGGCCCGCCTGGGCGGCCCGTACGGCCTCGCGCGGCCGGCCCGCGTCCCGGGCCAGGAAGGCCGTGTTGCAGAAGGCGTGCGCCTCCAGTGCCGCGTCACCCGAGACCCGGGCGGTGGCCAGCGCCTCCGCGTAGTGCGAGCGGGCCTCGCCGAAGCGGCGGGAGTCGTGGGCCAGCCAGCCCACCGAGATGGCCAGTTCGCCGGCGCCCGCGTGCAGCCGGTCCGCGGTGGACTGCCGGGTGGTGCCGGCGTCCAGCAGCGCGTACGCGGTCCGCAGCGGCTCGGCCGCCCGCCGGTGCAGGCCGTCCGCGCCGTGCCGGTCGTCGAGCAGCCGGATCTGGCGTACGGCCGCTTCCACGGCGTCGGCCTCGGCCTCGCCGGCCCGGCGGTGGGCTCCGGGGCGCCGGGGCAGGGTGAAGCCCAGGGTCGCGGCCGCCACGGTGGCGGATCCGCCGGAAATGAACGCGCGACGCAGCACGTCGCTCTCCTCAGACGAAGGGGGGGCGGGTGAAGGAAGTGCGGGGACGGGGGCGAAACGGTTCGGCCCCCTGCCGCGCACGGATTCACGCGGCGAGAAACCCAGGTCGGACAGCGTGCGTCCGGGGAACATGTGCAGGAACACCCGTTCGTACGCGTAGTTGGGGCAGCGGATCTCGCCCGCCTCCACCCGCCCGATGTAGCGGGCGTCGCACGCGACCGTCTCGCCGATCTCCCGGGCGGCCCGGCGTACCAGCGCCGCGAATTCGGCGGGGGATTGCTGCCCGCGCAGCCGCCGGAAGGATTCGTTAGGTGACGTCACCATCGGACGTGCCCTCTCTGGCCAAAGTGCCGCCGGTGCCTGGGGGACCGGCGCGCAAGAACGTACCGCCAGTGAAGGACGTCCTGGCAACTGTTTGGCTACAAAACGGATATCTCACCCGCGATCCGCCATGAACTGCCATCCTTTGCGGCGCCATGTTGCCGCCACCGTTGACGTTTCCGGGCGTTGAACCATGCGGAGTGGGACGGCTCCCCGCTCGTACGAGGACGAGGACCGAGGAGGGGTTCCCTTGGCGGAGGCTGGTATGGAGACGAGTACGGACGCCGTCGGCGCGGGCGCCGAGCAGGGCGCCGCCCCCGACCTGGTGACCGTCCCCGCCCGACAGGGGCTGGAAGCGGTGGACATCATCAGGCGCACCACCGCGGCCGCCTCCGGCGAGGGGCCCGGCCGGGTCGGCCCGGTCCTGCACGACGGGTCCGGCGACACCCTCGGCTTCCTGGTGCCCCCCGGCACCGCGGACGGCTGGGACCTGCCGGGCAGCGCCTGTACGCACACCTCGGGGCGTGGCATGCGTTTCGACGTGGCCCCCACGAGCGAGGGCACCGGCTGGCTGCTGCCTCCGGAGGCCGCCGGGTCGGTCACCGACCCCGCGGTGCTGCGCGCGGCCCTCGGCGAGGCGGCCCGGCTGATCGAGGCCGCCGACAACTGCCGCTGAGGCCGCCGCGCACCAAGATCGTGTGATGAAGCGATAATGGGTGCGTGGCGAAGGGCAAGAACCGCGGACGTGCGACCCCCGAGGCCGTCGTCGCGCAGGTGGACGGCGGTCTGGCAGAGCTGGCTCCGGACCGGGAGCGGGCCCGCGCCTGGACGCTGCTGATCGACGGCGCCCCGCAGTCCCACGTGGACCTCGACGACCCCTCATACCTCGACTTCTCCTACCAGCGGCGGATCGGGCACGTCATCGACCTGGCCGCCCCCGCCCGGCAGCCGCTGAACGTGGTGCACCTCGGCGGCGGCGCCTTCACCCTGGCCCGCTACACGGCCGCCACCCGGCCCCGCTCGACCCAGCAGATCGTCGAGATCGACGCCGGCCTGGTGGCCTTCGTACGGGCCAACCTGCCGCTGGACCCGCAGGCCCGGGTCCGGGTGCGCGCGGTCGACGCGCGGGCCGGACTGGCCAAGGTCCCGGACGGCTGGGCGGACCTCGTGATCGCCGACGTCTTCAGCGGCGCCCGCACCCCCGCGCACCTGACGAGCGCGGAATTCCTGGACGACGTACGCCGGGCGATGTCGCCCGCCGGCTGGTACGTCGCCAACCTCGCGGACGGGCCGCCGCTCGCGCACCTGCGGGGACAGATCGCCACCGCCGCCTCCCGGTTCGGTGAACTCGCGCTGGCCGCGGACCCGGTGGTGTTCCGGGGGAAACGATTCGGCAATGCGGTGCTCGTCGCATCCGACCGGGAGCTGCCGGTCGCCGAACTCACCCGGCGGGTCGCGAGCGACCCGCACCCGGGCCGCGTCGAGCACGGCCGCGCCCTCGCCGACTTCACCGGGGGCGCGAGCCCGGTCTCCGACGCCTCGGCAGCGGCCTCCCCGGCCCCGCCGCCGTCCGTCTTCCGCTGAGCAGAGGCGCACCCTGCCGCCCGGCCGGTGCCCGGGCGGCACATCCCGCCTGGGCGGCAACATCCAGCCTCGCCGGCGTTTGGGGCGCGGGTCCGGGCCGAGCCCGGTGCCCGGCGGAGCCGGGTTGCTCCCGGGGGCGGCGCCCGCGCTCGCGCAGCGGGTCAGCGTTCGTCGATCTCGATCGTCGGCGCGTGGTCGTGCCACGTGCAGAAGACGTTGACCTCGCGGTCGTCGCGGGTGAAGGTCACCCGGATCCAGAAGTCCTGCTTCCACACCTGGATCCGCCAGCCGGCCGCCGGCGTCGCGGACAGCAACCGCGCCGAGGACGTGCCCAGGTCGAAGGCGACCCGGCCGCCGTCGACCGTACGGCTCTCGACCCGCCCGGAGTCCCGGCCCGCGCCGTCGTCGTGCCGGGCCAACGGACGGCGGCTGCCCGCGGGTTCCGGATCCTGCGCCGGAGCGGTCGAACGGGCGGGCGGCGAAGGCGTCGCGGACGGCCCGGCCGACGGCGTTCCCGAGGGGACGGGAGAGGGGGAGCGCGAGGGCGCGGCGGCCCGCCAGGTCGAGGAGGCCTGCGGGTCCGACGAGAGCGGCAGCGCGCGCGGCGGATCGTAGGCGGTGCCCGACATCACCGAGTGCACCCCCCACCACGACAGGGTCATCGCGGCGCCCGTCGCCAGGGTCCACGCCAGCGCGTGCACGAGTCCTCGTCTCATCGGGGGACATACTGCACCACGCCCCCCAGAGGTGTCCCACCGCCGGTGCGGGTCCCCCGAATGGCGTACGGTGCCGCCCATGGCAAGTGTGCTCGTGGTCGAGGACGACCAGTTCGTACGTTCCGCCCTCATCCGGCACCTCACCGACGCCGCGCACACCGTGCGCAGCGTCGGCACCGCCCTGGAGGCCCTCCGGGAAGTCGCCCACTTCCGCTTCGACGTGGTCATCCTCGACCTCGGACTGCCCGATCTGGACGGGGCGGAGGCGCTGAAGATGCTGCGCGGCATCACCGACGTACCGGTGATCATCGCGACCGCCCGGGACGACGAGTCCGAGATCGTCCGGCTGCTGAACGACGGCGCCGACGACTACCTGACGAAACCGTTCTCCGTGGAGCACCTCTCGGCCCGGATGGCCGCCGTGCTGCGCCGCTCCCGGTCCGCCGCCGGGGCCGAGCCGCCCTCCCGCGTCCTGCGCGTCGGCGGCCTCGCCATCGACCCGCTGCGCCGCAGCGCCGAACTGGACGGGGCGGTACTCGACCTGACCCGGCGCGAGTTCGACCTGCTCGCCTTCCTCGCCGGCCGGCCCGGGGTGGTCGTGGCGCGCAAGGAGCTGCTGGCCGAGGTCTGGCAGCAGTCGTACGGGGACGACCAGACCATCGACGTCCACCTGTCCTGGCTGCGACGCAAGCTCGGCGAGACGGCCGCCCGACCCCGCTACCTGCACACCCTGCGCGGAGTGGGTGTGAAGCTGGAACCGCCGCTGTGAGCGTCCGATGAGATGGGCGCTGGTCCGCGTCTGCCTGGCGGTCACCGCGATGGTGGTGGTCGCCTTCGCCGTACCCCTCGGCCTGGTGGTCCAGGAGATGGCCCGCGACCGGGCGTTCTCGAACGCCGAGCGGCAGGCCGCCGCCATCGGCCCCACCCTGTCGATCACGACCGACCGGCGGCAGCTGGCCCGCGCCGTCGCGTCCACGCAGATGGGCGCGGCCGGGCGGATGGCCGTCCACGTGCCGGCCGTCGAGGCCGACCCCGACGCCGGGGTGGCGGGCGCCGGGCCCGTGGACATCGGCGAGGGCTGGGCGGGCGCCCGGGCCGTCGCCGACACCCGGCGGCTGGGCCGGGCCACCACCACCGGCGTGGCGGGCGGCGGCTCCGTACTGCTCCAGCCCACCGCCATCGGCTCCGGCGGCATCGCGGTCGTCGAGATCCACATCCCGGAGGGCGAGGTCAGCAACGGCGTGGGAACGGCCTGGCTGGTGCTCGCCGGGGTCGGGACCGCGCTGGTCATCGGCTCGGTGGCGGTCGCGGACCGGCTCGGCGTACGGATGGTCCAGCCGGCCGCGCGGCTCGCGGACGCGGCGCAGCAGCTGGGCGAGGGGCGGCTCGGCGCCCGGGTGCCGGAGGACGGCCCCAAGGAACTCCGCTCGGCGGCGGTCGCGTTCAACTCGATGGCGGACCAGGTGGTCGAACTCCTGGCCAACGAGCGCGAGCTGGCCGCCGACCTCTCGCACCGGCTGCGCACCCCGCTCACCGTGCTGCGGCTCAACGCGGCCTCGCTCGGGGACGGCCCGGCGGCCGAGCAGACCCGCGCGGCGGTGGAGCAGCTCGAACGCGAGGTGGACACGATCATCCGCACCGCCCGCGAGCAGCGGCCGCAGGAGTCCGGCCGGCACCCCGGACCGGGAGCGGGCTGCGACGCCTCGGAGGTGATCCGCGAGCGGATGGCGTTCTGGTCGGCGCTGGCGGAGGACGAGGGCCGCGAGGTCCGGCTGGCCGGGGTGGACCGCACGGTGCGGGTGCCGGTCGCCCGGCCCGAACTGGCCGCCGCGCTCGACGCGATGCTCGGCAACGTCTTCCGGCACACCCCGGAGGGGACCCCGTTCGCGGTGGACGTGCACGACGCGGGCGACGCGGTGATCGTGCTGGTCTCGGACGCGGGCGCCGGCATCGCCGACCCGGACGCGGCGCTGCGGCGCGGCAACGACGGCGGCCGGGACGGCTCCACGGGCCTGGGGCTGGACATCGTCCGGCGGGTCGCCGAGGCCACCGGCGGTGACGTGCGGATCGGGCGCTCGGTGCTCGGCGGGACCGAGGTGCGGGTGTGGATCGGGCCGGACGGGCGGGAGCGGCCGTCGGCGCAGGGGCGGCGCGGCCACCGGGGTGCGGTCCGGCGCCGCAAGCGGGCTTCGACGCAGGGGCGCGGGCGCGCCTCATGAGGGGTTTGTCCGTATCTGGGTAGCGTCCGGGCCCATGGACACCCTTATCTTCGGCGGGATCCTCGCCACCTTGCTGGCGATGTACCGGCAGTCGTCCAGGACGGTCGTGCTGGGCGCCTGGTTCGTCATGCTGATCGCCGTGATCCTGCTGATGGCGCATCACATCACCGGCGGCCTCGCCCTGAAGCTGAGCTACTGACCGATGGCGATGAACAGCATCCTCCCGGACGCCTCCCCGATGGCGGGCGGGCTGCTCGGCCGGGTCCAGTACTGGTTCGCCTGCTTCTTCGCCTTCGGCTGGACGGGTGTCGTCTGCGGCGGGCTCTATTACCAGTTCGTGGAATGGGAGTACCCCTGCCCGCTCTGCATCGCCCAGCGGATGTTCATGCTGCTGGCTGCCATCGGCGCGGGGGTGATCATCCGCCGCGGGATGAACGGATCCGTCTCGGGGCGCGACTACATGATGGGCTGGGGCCTGGCCCTGGTCGCGGTGGTGGCGGGCTCCTTCGCCTCCTGGCGGCAGACGATGCTGCACATCCTGCCCGGCGACAAGGGCTACGGCAGCGAGGTCTTCGGGCTGCACCTGTACGTGTGGGCGTGGATCCTGTTCACCGCCTCCGTGGTCGCCGTGGGTGTGGTGATGGCCTTCGCGCACGCGACGGCCGGCCGCTCGGTGCCCGCCTCGTACCGGCTGCCCGGGCAGCTCGTGCTCGGCTTCCTGGCGCTGGTGATCGCCGTGAACGTGGTGGCCGTCTTCTTCGAGGAGGGCTTCCACTGGTTCCTGCCGGACGACCCGTCGCGGTACGAGCTGCTGTACGACCTGGGCATCCTCGACTGAACGCCGGGGGGCTCGGTCGGGCGGGTTCGTGGGGTCTGTGGGGTGCGCGGGACGGCAGCGGCCGCCGTCCCGCGCTTCGCGCGAGCGGCGGCCGCTGCCGTCGGGCCCGTTCAGCCCGGGGTGGCCTTCATCTGCTCCAGCCCCTTTGCCAGACCCTCACGGTCCATCACCGGAACGACCGAGATCTCGGCGTTGAACTGCATGAACAAGTCCTCCAGCATGGGCGGCATCTGGGAACTGTCCTGCAGGTCGAAGACCATCCAGCAGGACCGCACTCCGCCGTCCAGGCCGAAGTAGGCGGCCTCCGGCTTGAGCGCGTCCATCATCGCGGCCATGGCCTTCGGCAGGCTTCCGCTCTTCAGGGCCTCGTTGCCGGCCTGAGTGTCGATGAGCGCGTGGAGCATGACTCGCATGCGTGACTCCTTCCGTCGCACCCACGGTCGGCCGGTCCGGTGGGGGCGGCAACTCACCCGCCTCCGTCCGGGGGGCGGGCCCACCCGGACGGGGGCGGGGGGCGGCCGGACGGGGGCAGGGGCCGCTCGGTCCGCGGGCGGAGGACGGGTCCGCCCGAGGGCGGGGACGGGGTCGCCCGAGGGTGGGGAAGGGTCCGTCCGAGGTGGAGGCGCTCGGCTTACTCCCCGGCCTGGTGGGAGCGGAGCCGCTCGGCTTGCGCGCGGCCGACTTCGGCCGCGCGGTGCAGGTAGTCGCCGATCACGGCCAACTCGTCGTCGGAGTAGCCGTCCAGGACGGCGCCGAAGGCCCGGCCGGGGGTCTCCCAGGCTTCGCCGATCCGGGCCCGCGCCTCCGGGGCCAGGGCGACCAGGGAGCGCCGGCGGTCCTGGGGGTCGGTCTGCCGTTCGACGATCCCCGCCTTGACCATGCGGTCCACGAGGCGGGTGGCGGAGCCCGAGGTCAGCCCGGTGAGGCGGGCGATGTCGCCGGTGCTGACCGGCCCCGGCTCCATGTCGAGGAGGGCGATGCACTGCATGTCGGTGGGGTGCAGCCCGACGTGGTCGGCCATGGCCTGGTTGAAGAGGGAGTAGTCGGCGTAGTGCCGCTGGCTCTCGAAGATGATCCGCGCGAGCAGCTCGGTGCGGGTCCACTCACCCGAACGAGGGGAATCGGTTGACATCGGGCTTCTCCATGAGGGAAATTTGTCTGCGTGACGCAGAGAATGCGTCACGCAGAATCTGTGTCACGTCTCCATCTTAGCCGTGGCACGCCCACCGAAGGGAATGTGCGATGACCACGCTCGTCACCGGAAGCCGAGGCGCCGTCGCCCGCGGACTCGCGGGCCTGCTCCAGGAGGCCGGCCTGCCCCACCGCCTCGCCTCCCGCGATCCGCAGGACCCCGGCACCGTCCGGTGCGATCTCACCGACCCCGGCACCTTCCCGGCCGCCCTCGACGGCGCGACCTCCGTGTTCCTGTACGCCGAGCCGGCCGCTGCCGACGCCTTCCTCAAGGAAGCCGGCGCCGCGGGAGTGGAGCACATCGTGCTGCTCTCCTCCTCGTCCGTCCTTGCACACGACGCCGAGGACAACGCACTGGCCGCCTCCCACCTGGACGCCGAGCGGGCGCTGCTCGCCTCGCCGATCCGCTCCACCCTGCTGCGCCCCGGCGCCTTCGCCTCCAACTCCCGCGGCTGGGCCCGGAGCATCGCGTCCGGCGACCCCGTGCGGATGCCCTACCCCGGCGCGCACAGCGACCCCGTCCACGAGGCCGACATCGCCGAGGCGGCCTTCGCGGTGCTCACCGACCCCGCCCTCGGCGGCCGCGCCCACACCCTCACCGGGCCGCACTCGCTCACCTTCGCCACCCAGCTCGCGCTCATCGCCGCGGCCCTCGGCCGCCCCATCCCCGTCGAGACCGTCACCCCCGACGTGTGGAAGTCCGATGTCGAGGCCTTCGTCCCCGCTCCCTACGCCGATGCGCTGCTCGACCACTGGGCAGCCCACGACGGCCTGCCCGTCGCCATATCCGACGGCGTCGAGCAGCTCACGGGCCACCCGGCCCGGTCCTTCGAGGCCTGGGTCGACGACCACCTCGCCGACTTCCGGGCCCACTGACCGGGCCGCCGGAGAACTGTGCCGCTGTCATCCTTTGACGGCTCCCTGCATGATGCCGCCCACGATCTGGCGGCCGAAGAGGACGAAGACGAGAAGAAGGGGGAGGGTGCCGAGCAGGGCGCCGGCCATGATGACCGACTGGTCGGGGATGTAGCCCCGGCCCAGGCCCGTCAGGGCCACCTGCACGGTCGGGCTGCCGTTCTGGGTCAGCGCGATCACCGGCCAGAAGAAGTCGTTCCAGGCCATCACGAAGGTCAGCATCCCGAGCACCGCCATCGCCGGCCGGGCCACCGGGAACACCACGTGCCACACCACGCGCAGCGAACTCGCGCCGTCCACCCGCGCGGCCTCGACGAGCTCCGCGGGCAGCGCCTGGGCCAGGTACTGGCGCATGAAGAACACCCCGAAGGCGGACACCAGGGCCGGCAGCACCACCGCCTGGAGATGGTCCGTCCAGGAAAGCTCCGCGATCAGCATGTAGAGGGGGACCACACTCAGCTGCGGCGGCACCAGCATGGTGCCGACCACCAGCACGAGCAGCAGCCGCTGCCCGCGGAAGCGCAGCCGGGCGAAGGCGAAGCCCGCCAGCGTCGAGAAGACCACCGTGCCGGCTGCGACGGTGCCCGCGACCACTGCCGTGTTCAGCAGGGCCGTGCCCATGTTGGCGTCCGTCCACGCCACGGACAGGTTGCGCCCCAGATTGCCGCCGAACCAGAACGGCGGCGGGGTCTGCGCCAGCCGGGTGTTGTTCCGCGAGGCCGCGATCGCCGTCCACACCAGGGGAAAGAGGGAGCCGAGAGTGAAGAGACCGAGAACCACGTAGGTGAGCCGGCCAGCCTTGAGCGCTCTCACCGGCCCTCACCCCGCCCCCGCAGCAGCCGAACCGCCCCGCCCACCAGCACCAGGATCAGGAACATCGCCCACGCGATCGCGGAGGCCCGCCCCAGGTGCAGGTTCACCCAGCCCTGCTCGTACAGGTACAGCCCCAGGGTCTGGAACTGGTGGTCGGCGCCGCCGGTCGCGCCGCCGCCCCCGTTGAAGAGCAGCGGCTCGCCGAACAGCTGGGTCGCACCGATCGTCGAGACCACGCAGGTGAACAGGATCGTCGGACGCAGAGAGGGGATCGTGACGTGAAGGAACTGCTGGAAGCGCGAGGCTCCGTC
This sequence comes from Streptomyces sp. NBC_00239, assembly GCF_036194065.1. Classification (NCBI taxonomy): domain Bacteria; kingdom Bacillati; phylum Actinomycetota; class Actinomycetes; order Kitasatosporales; family Streptomycetaceae; genus Streptomyces; species Streptomyces sp. NBC_00239. The sequence goes on from NZ_CP108095.1 coordinate 5,246,826, forward strand.
CAGCTCCGCCGACTCGTACAACTCCGGTGGCACCGCCTGCATCGCCGCGAGGTAGATCAGCGCGTTGTAGCCGGTCCACCGCCAGACCACGATGGCGGAGACCGCCAACTGGCTGGACAGCGTGCCGTTCTGCCAGTCCACCGCGTCGATCCCGACCAGCCCCAGCACCCAGTTGACCATCCCGTAATCACGGCCGAAGAGCAGCACGAAGACCAGGGTCGCCGCGGCCACCGAGGTTGCGTACGGGGTGAGCACGGCGACCCGGAAGAAGGCCGAGCCGCGCAGCCGGTAGTTCAGCAGGTGGGCCAGGCCCAGCGCGATGAGCAACTGCGGGACCGTGGACAGCAGACCGATGGTCACCGTGTTGCGCAGCGCGTTCCAGAAGAACTCGTCGCTCAGCAGCCGGGTGAAGTTCCGCGCCCCCACCCAGGTCATGGCGTCCGGGTCGGTCAGCTCCACCTGGTGCAGCGCCGCCCAGCCCGTGTACAGCAGGGGAAAGAGGCCGAAGGCTCCGAAGAAGAGGAAGAAGGGCGCCACGAAGGCGTACGGGCTCCAGCGCAGGTCCCATCGGTAGCGCCGGGAGCGCCACGCCTGGGACCTGCTCCCCGCCCGCACCGGGCGGGCGGGGAGGACGGCCGCGGCGGCGGCCTCATCGCTCAGAGAGGTGTCCGACACGGCCGCTCACTGGTCCAGCGCGTTGTCGATCGCCTTCACCGCGGCCTGCCAGCCCTGCTCCGCCGTCCGGCCCTTCTGGTCCACCTGGAGCATGCCGATGTCCGCGAGGTTCTGCGCGATCACCAGGTCCTTGGGGCCGACGGTCTGCACCGGCACCCCCTGCGCGGCCTTCGCGAAGATCTCGCCGATCGGCGCGCCCCCGAAGTACGCGTGCTTGGCCCCGGACACCGCCGGCAGCCCGTAGGCCGCCTGCGCGCTCGGGAAGCTGCCGCGCTTCTCGAAGAGCTTCGCCTGCTGCGCGGGCGCGGTCAGCCAGGCCGCCAGCTTCGCCGCCTCCTGCGGGTGCTTGCCGGCCTTCGGCACCACGAGGAAGGAGCCGCCCCAGTTGCTGGGGCGGGGCGCCTGCGCCACGTCCCACTTGCCCCGCCCCGCCGGACCCGCCTTGTCCTGGATGTAGCCGAGCATCCAGGCCGGGCAGGAGACCGTCGCGAAGCCGCCGTTGGCGAACCCCTGGTCCCATGCGGGGGTGAACTGCTGGAGCTTCGCGCTCAGGCCCCCGGTGGCGAACGAGGCGGCCAGGTCGAAGGCCTGGCGCACGGCCGGGTTGGTCTTGTAGGCGACCTTGCCGTTCTCGTCGTAGAAGCGCTCGGCACTGCTGCCCGTGACGGCTGCCATGACCCCGGAGGCCGAGTCGACGAAGGGCTTCCCCTTGCCGGCCTTCGCCTGGTAGCGCCGTCCCGTCTCCAGATAGCGGTTCCAGTCGCCCGCCCACAGGGCGCCCACCGCCGCCCGGTCGGTGGGCAGTCCGGCCGCCGCGAACAGGTCCTTGCGGTAGCAGATGCCCTGCGGCCCGATGTCGGTGCCGAGGCCGACCGCGCGGCCGTCCTTGGCCGCGCCCTGCGCCCACTTCCAGGGCAGGAAGGCCGACCGGTCCACCCCGGCCGTGGTGCCCAGGTCCACCAGCTTGTCGGCCTGGGTCGCGGTGATCTCCGCGATGTTGTTGACCTCGACGGCCTGGATGTCGGCGAGGCCGCTGCCCGCCCCGAGGTGGGTGAGCAGCTGCGGGTAGTAGTTCTCGTTCCGCTCGATCGAGGTCTGCTTGATCACCACATCGGGGTTCAGAGCCGTGTACTCGTCGTAGAGACCGGCCTCCTTGAGGCCGAAGGCCCCGAACACGCCGACGGTCAGGGTGGTCTTCCCCTTCGCGCCGGAGGTGCCCCGGTCCGGGGACTCCGCCGGATCGGAGGCGCACCCCGCGAGCAACAGGGCGGAGCCGAAGGTGGCGACGGCGGCGCGGAGGGCTGTTCTGGGACCTGTTCTGGCGCGCATGGGCATCTCCCTGAAGGGCTGACGTGCCGAGTGTCGTGTGCCACAGTGTGGGAGCGCTCCCACGCCCGTCAAGAGGTAGATTCCAAGTGGGAGGAAGCCATGAATGGTCGTGGGCGCAGTGGGGGACGGCCGACCCTCGAAGAAGTGGCGGCGCGGGCGGGGGTGGGGCGCGGCACCGCGTCCCGGGTGATCAACGGCTCGTCGAAGGTCAGCGAGCACACCAGGGCCCTCGTCGAGGCGGCCGTCGCCGAGCTCGGCTACGTACCCAACCGCGCGGCGCGGGCGCTCGCCGCCAACCGCACCGACGCCATCGCCCTCGTCGTGCCGGAACCCGAGTCCCGGTTCTTCGCCGAGCCGTACTTCTCGGACGTGCTGCGCGGGGTCGGCGCCGCGCTCGCCGAGACGGACATGCAGCTGCTCCTCACGCTGGCGGGCAGCGACCGCGAGCGCCGCAGGCTGGCGCAGTACCTCGCCGCGCACCGGGTCGACGGGGTGCTGCTGGTCTCGGTGCACGCCGACGATCCGCTGCCCGAGCTCCTGGAGGAACTCGGCATCCCCGCTGTGATCACGGGACGCCGGTCCGCCGCGGAGCCGCTCGCCTGCGTCGACTCCGACAACCTGGAGGGTGCCCGGCTGGCGGTCCGGCACCTGCTGGCCCGGGGGCGGCAGGCGATAGCGACCATCACCGGACCGCTGGACGTGTACGGCGCCCAGTGCCGCCTCGACGGCTACCGGCAGGCGCTCGCCGCGGCCGGGACGGAGGTCGACGAGGGGCTCACCGCGGTCGGGGACTTCACCGAGGAGGGCGGCCGCCGCGCCATGGCGGAACTGCTGGCCCGGCGGCCCGGGCTGGACGCGGTGTTCGCGGCCTCCGACGTCATGGCGGCCGGCGCCCGCCAGGTGCTGCGCACGGCCGGGCGCCGGATACCGCAGGACGTGGCGCTGGTCGGCTTCGACGACTCGACGGTGGCCCGGCACATGGATCCGGCGTTGACGAGTGTGCGGCAGCCGATCGAGGAGATGGGGCGGATGATGGCGCGGGTGCTGCTGGAGCAGATAGCGGCTGGCCCCGCGGCCTCGGGGGAGCGGCCGCGCATCATCCTGCCGACCCAGCTCATCGTCCGCGACTCCACGTAGCCCGGCGACCCCGCGCACCCTTCAGCCCCTCCGGCGCTTGAGGAGCGCGTCCGGGCGGAGCCGGGTTGCTTGGGGCTCCGCCCCGAACCCCGCGCCTCAAACGCCGGCGGGGCTGGGGGTGGCGCAGCGTAAGCCGGCGGGGCTGGGGGTGACCCCCGCGGGCGCGTGCGGGAGGCCGGGGGTAACGCGGAGGGCCCCGGTTCGCTTTCGCGTACCGGGGCCCTCGTACAGGGTGAGTGACGGGACTTGAACCCGCGGCCACCTGGACCACAACCAGGTGCTCTACCAGCTGAGCTACACCCACCATGCCCGGTCGGAATTCCGACCGGTCGAGGAAAAGAGTACAGGGTCCGGGCGGGTGCTCGCTCCCCTGTTGTCTGCCGCTCTCCTCCCCGCGCCTGCCGGACGGGCCGCCCGCAGGCTACTCGGCCGGCAGGACGTGCTTGGCGGCAATGCCCTTCGCCGTGTCCGAGTCCGGCCCGGGCTGCGGCACGAAGACCGCCTCGCGGTAGTACCGCAGCTCGGCGATCGATTCCTTGATGTCGGCGAGCGCGCGGTGGTTGCCGTTCTTGGGCGGGCTGTTGAAGTACGCCCGGGGGTACCAGCGGCGGGCCAGTTCCTTGACCGAGGAGACGTCCACGATCCGGTAGTGGAGGTGGCCTTCGAGGGTGGGCATGTCCCGCAGGAGGAAGCCGCGGTCGGTGCCGACCGAGTTTCCGCACAGGGGGGCCTTGCCCGATTCCTTGACGTGCTCGCGGATGTACGCGAGCACCTGGGCCTCGGCGTCCGCGAGGGTCGTCCCGCCGGCCAGCTCGTCGAGCAGCCCGGAGGCCGTGTGCATCTGGCGCACCACGTCGGGCATCTGCAGGAGTGCCTCGTCCGGCGGGCGGATCACGATGTCCACGCCGTCGCCGAGCACGTTGAGCTCCGAGTCGGTGACCAGTGCGGCCACCTCGATAAGTGCGTCGTCCGTCAGCGAGAGCCCGGTCATCTCGCAGTCGATCCACACCATGCGATCGTTCATGAGCCCCACCCTATGGGAGGTCCCGCGGATCGTACGTCGACAGATCCGCGGGACCTCGGCTCACCCGGGCGGCACGGGCACCGCTATGCGTGCTCCCGCGCCCCCGGCATCAGGGCCCGGCCGGGGGAGTACAGCTCCGTCACGGACGGCCCGCTGGCCGCCAGAGCAGCCGCCGCCCGCTGGGGCTGCGGAGTGCGCTGGTGCGGCACCGGACCTCCCGAGAGCTCCGCCACGGGGGCGTCGACCTGCGGCCGACGGGCCCGGTACGCCGACCGGTAGGCGGCCGGGGAGGACCCCAGCTGCCGCCGGAAGTGCCCGCGCAGGGCCACCGGCGACCGGAAGCCGCAGCGTCCGGCGACCTCGTCGACCGAGTAGTCGGAGGTCTCCAGCAGCCGCTGGGCCTGGAGCACCCGCTGGGTGATCAGCCACTGCAGCGGCGCGCTGCCGGTCAGCGAGCGGAACCGCCGGTCGAAGGTGCGCCTGCTCATGTAGGCGCGCGCCGCCAGCGTCTCCACGTCGAACTGCTCGTGGAGGTGTTCCAGTGCCCAGGCGACGACCTCGGCCAGCGGGTCGGCGCCGATCTCTTCCGGCAGCGACCGGTCGAGGTAGCGCTCCTGGCCGCCGGTGCGGCGCGGCGGCACGACCAGCCGGCGGGCCAGTGCTCCGGCCGCCTCGCTGCCGTGGTCCGTGCGCACGATGTGGAGGCACAGATCAATTCCGGCCGCGGTGCCCGCCGACGTCAGGACGTCGCCGTCGTCGACGAACAGCTCGCGCGGATCGACATGGACGGACGGGTACCGCTTGGCCAGCGTCGGCGCGTACATCCAGTGCGTCGTCGCGGGCCGCCCGTCGAGCAGGCCGGCGGCGGCGAGCACGAAGGCTCCCGTGCACAGCCCGACGATCCGGGCCCCCTCCTCGTGCGCCAGACGCAGTGCGTCCAGCGCCTCCGGCGGTGGTGGTGACGTGATCGACCGCCAGGCCGGCACGACGACCGTGCCTGCCCGGGCGATCGCCTCCAGCCCGTACGGCGCGGTGAGTTCGAGGCCGCCGGTGGTCCGGAGAGGCCCTTCCTCGCCCGCACACACGAGCAGTCGATAGCGTGGAACTCCTGCGTCCTGCCGGTCAATGCCGAACACAGAGAGTGGAATGGAACTCTCGAAAATCGGACCGCCGCTGAAGAGCAGCACCGCGACAATTTCCCTGCGGCGGCGCCCTGCGAGCTTCCGCCCCGCGTCAGCGATGACGGCGGTGGAATCCTGGCTCATGGCGCTAAGCCCCCCTTGGGTGTCGCGACTCCTTGGTCTGGTCGCACCTGCACGTTTCCCCTCGGCCTTGCACGTGATCCCCCGCCGTAAAAACATGATCGAATCTACTGCGTCGCGTGGTGTCGGCGTGACAAGTTCAGCACGCAGCGCTATGTCGACTTGGCAACTTGGCGTAAAGCATTCGATCAGGAAGCGTTCCACTCCGCGACCTTGGTGGGAAGCGGGCCGGGGACCCGTGGCCTGTACACATCGGGTGTGAAGCCCCCTCCCGCGATGTCGTCCCTGGTGGTAGGGGGGTTGGGTGGACATTCCGCCAAGGGTTGTGTCCCGATGTGAAGTTGGCTGAAAACATGCGGTGTGCGGGTGTGCGAACCAGTCAGTCGTGCGGGGGCCGGGAATGGCGGCCCCTCGGCGCGGACGTCCGTTCGGCGGCGAGCACCCGGGCGGCCGAGCGCTCGATCTTCTCCGCGCGCCGCAGTATCACCCGGCAGGCCGCGGTGATGGCGACCAGTCCGAGCGTGGCCACGGCGGCCCCGCCGAATGAGGTCCCGTAGACCACGAGGACCACGGGGACGAGCAGACAGCTGAACGCCGCCCACCGTACGACGTCGCCGGCCGGATCCCCGGAAGGGTGAACCGGGTGCGCCGGCGGGGGTGACTGGACGGGGTGAACCGGAGGACCTGGCACGGAGTGCTCCCTGCGGGCTCTTCCTGGACGTTCGGACCCTTGTCCAACGCGCCCCGGGCGCGCTCGGTCACTGTTCGTTCGGGTGGCTCGTCACTGACTGTAGGGGACAGCGGCCATTGCCAAGGAGGCCCGGCTCCGGCATGCTCCCTGGGACGCTCTCCCAAGGGCGGCGGGCCCTGTGCACGAGGGGAGTGTCGCCGTACCCTTGGGGGTATGGGCTTGGGAAGATGATTCCCGGACACAGCTCCGTCACCCTCTGTTGCCTCCCCAAGGACCTTCTTCGCCGAGACACCCATGGCCGGTCACGAATTCCCCGAACCCGCGGACCGCAAGCGCAAGCAGGTCGCCGACCCCGCGTCGGACCTCCGAGCGGTCGAAGAGGCACGTCATCCCTGCGACCCGGCCTTCCGGCACGGCGTCGTCGTCGGATTCGACGGTTCCACATCGAGTGAACGGGCGCTCGCGTATGCGATCGGCATGGCCCGGCGCTCCGGATCCGGTCTGATCATCGTTCATGTGGCGAACCGGCTGCCCACCACCGTGTGGGCCGGCTGCGAGCCGCCCGTCTTCGTCGACGTGCCGGACCACCGCACCGAGGTGCTGGGGCTGGAACTGGCCTGTGCGGACTACCTCGCCGAGGTCCCCTGGATCCTGGTCGAGCGCGGCGGCGACATCTGCCACGAGCTGGAGGAGGTCGGCCGCGAGTACTCGGCCGACGCCATCGTGGTGGGCTCCACCCACGGCATCGTCGGCCGGATCTTCGGCTCGGTGGCGGGCCGGCTGGCCAAACGCGCTCAGCGACCGGTCGTTGTCATCCCGTGACCGAGTTCGTGGTGATTGGCTGGTTGTGGCGGGTTGTGAAGGGTACATAAAACTCGCTGGATAGCAGCCAAACAACTGCAGATCGAAGGGAGCCCGCCGTGGACAACGAAGTCTCTGCGGGAAGCACTGCCTCCACCTCGACCCTGGGTCACATCGCCCTGGGTCTCACCCTTCTCGCGATCGGTCTCGGCCAGACCGGCGTCCTCGACGGCGTGGGTGCCGCGGACGCGGTCTCTCTCGCAAAGTACGTCGGCGGGGCCGCTCTGTTCCTGCTCGGACTCGTCGAGTTCCGGGGTGGCAACGGCTTCAACGGCACGGCGTTCGCCGGGACCGGAGCCTTCCTCTACACCTGGGCGGCCGGCAGTGGCGGAAACGCTTCCGCGGACGCGGCCGGCATGTTCCTCATCCTGTTCGCCCTCCTCGCGCTCACCCTCACGATGGGTGCGTCGAGCGGGCTCTTCGGTCAGGGCATGTACGCCCTGCTGTTCGTGTCCCTCCTGCTCATGGGCATCGGGGCGATCGCCGACACGAGCGGTCTCGTGAAGGCCGGCGGCTGGGTCGCCGCCGTCACCGGCCTGCTCGCCTGGTACGGCGCCACGGCGGCGCTGGCGCACTGGCCCATGGCGCTCGGCAAGGCTTCCGGCCGCGGGGCGGTGGCTGCCTGAGCCGCAGTCCGGCGAGGCAGCGCAACGGCCCCCGTGCGTGGGACGCACGGGGGCCGTCGCGTGCCGCCGTAGGACAGTACGGCGGCTGTGGGTTTGGCTATTCGACGGTGACCGACTTGGCCAGGTTGCGCGGCTTGTCGATGTCCCGGCCCAGCGACAGCGCGGTGTGGTACGCCAGCAGCTGGAGCGGGATGCCCATGAGGATCGGGTCGAGCTCGTCCTCGTTCTTCGGGACCAGGATGGTGTGGTCGGCCTTCTCCTGCTCGCGGTGGGCGACGGCGAGGATCCGGCCGCTGCGGGCCTTGATCTCCTCCAGCGCGGCGCGGTTCTTCTCCAGGAGCGAGTCGTCCGGCACGATCGCCACGGTCGGCATGGCGGGCTCGATGAGGGCGAGCGGGCCGTGCTTCAGCTCGGAGGCCGGGTAGGCCTCGGCGTGGATGTAGGAGATCTCCTTCAGCTTGAGGGAGGCCTCCAGGGCGACCGGGTAGCCGCGGACGCGCCCGATGAACATCATCGACTTGGCCTCGGCGTACTGGGCGGCCAGCTTCTTGATGTCCTCTTCGCCGTCCAGGATCTCCTGGATCTGCGCGGGCAGCTTGCGCAGGCCCTCGATGATCCGCTTGCCGTCGGCGACGGACAGGTCGCGGATGCGGCCCAGGTGCAGGGCGAGCAGCGCGAACGCGGTGACGGTGTTCGTGAAGCACTTGGTCGACACGACGCAGACCTCGGGGCCGGCGTGCACGTAGACGCCGCCGTCGGCCTCGCGGGCGATGGCGGAGCCCACGACGTTGACGACGCCGAGGACGCGGGCGCCCTTGCGCTTGAGCTCCTGGACCGCGGCGAGCACGTCGTAGGTCTCACCGGACTGGGAGACCGCGATGTAGAGGGTGTCGGGGTCCACGACCGGGTTGCGGTAGCGGAACTCGGAGGCCGGCTCGGCGTCCGCGGGGATCCGGGCCAGGCCCTCGATCAGCGAGGCGCCGATCATGCCCGCGTGGTACGAGGTACCGCAGCCGAGGATCTTCACGCGGCGGATGCCGCGGGCCTCGCGGGCGTCCAGGTTCAGGCCGCCCAGGTGCACGGTGGAGAACTTCTCGTCGATCCGGCCGCGCAGCACGCGGTCGACCGCGTCGGGCTGCTCGGAGATCTCCTTGTGCATGTACGTGTCGTGGCCGCCCATGTCGTAGGAGGCGGCCTCCCACTCGACGGTCTCGGGGGTGGCGGTGGTGCGGGTGCCCGAGGTCGTGTAGGTGCGGAAGTCGTCGGCCTTCAGGGTGGCCATCTCGCCGTCGTCGAGGGTGACGACCTGGCGGGTGTGGGAGATCAGCGCGGCCACGTCGGAGGCGACGAACATCTCCTTCTCGCCGATGCCGAGGACGACCGGCGAGCCGTTGCGGGCCACGACGATGCGGTCGGGGAAGTCGGCGTGCATGACGGCGATGCCGTACGTGCCCTCGACCACCTTGAGCGCCTCGCGGACCTTCTCCTCCAGGGAGTCGGCCTTCGAGCGGGCGATCAGGTGGGTGAGCACCTCGGTGTCGGTCTCGGAGACGAAGACGACCCCGTCGGCCTCCAGCTTGACGCGCAGCTCGTCCGCGTTGTCCACGATGCCGTTGTGGACGACCGCGACCTGGTTCTCCGGGTCGAGGTGCGGGTGCGAGTTGATGTCGCTCGGGGCGCCGTGGGTGGCCCAGCGGGTGTGCGCGATGCCGGTGGTGCCGGCGAAGCGCTTGGGGACGCGGGACTCCAGCTCACGGACGCGGCCCTTGGCCTTGACGACCTTCAGGGCCGGGGTCTTGGGGCTGTTGACGACGATGCCGGCGGAGTCGTAACCGCGGTACTCGAGTCGCTGCAGGCCTTCCAGCAGTAGCGGTGCCACGTCGCGCTTGCCGATGTAGCCAACGATTCCGCACATAGGTACTACCCCTCCTGAAGTTCGTGTGGGTGCTCTGCCCGGGCCGGTGGGCGGGTCGCGCGCCGGCCGCTCGGCCGTGTCAGCCGTAGACGATGCGGCGCAGCTGGCGGAGCGAGAGCTCCGGCGGCGCCACGGCGCGGTGCGGCAGTTCCGCCGCGATCCGCTCGAAGATCTCCGCGTTCACCGAACCGCCGGACTGGAGCTCCCGGTGGCGGCGGCGGACGAACTCCTCGGTCGTCTCGTCGAAGTACGCCAGCACGTCAAGCACCACCCGGACGGCCTCACCACGCTGTAGCGCGGTGCTGCGCACCAGGTGGTCCACGAGGTCGTCATGAGACGGGCGGCGATCGAGCACCCGTAGATACTGAAGGGTCGCCACCTGGATTTGCAAGAATCCTGCCCGATTCCGGGCAGGATTCCAATGGTATGGACCAGCGGAATGGAAAAATCCGGTCAGATCGCCCTTGAATGCCCGAGAAACGGCGGTCCCCGGCCTGTTCTGATGCCGAGGCTCGCCGATTGGCCTATACCTGAGGACATGAGACTCCCCCGCTCCCTGCGGTCCGTCGGCACCCTGCTCGCCTGCGGGGCCCTCGCGGTCTCGTGCAGCGAGGCACGGAGCGCGGACACCGCCAAATCCGGCGAGCCCGCCGGACCCGCCGCGGCCCCCTCCGCGTACGAGAAGATCATTCCGGCGCCCGCGAGCACCGCCCCGGGCGGCGCCGGCTACACGCTCGGCGCACAGACGGCGATCCGCGCCACCGCCGGCTCCGCCGCGGCCAAGGGCGTCGCCGAGCTGCTCGCCGCCGCCTGGCGCCCCGCGACCGGCCTGCCGCTGCCGGTCGGCGGCACCGACGCCGGGCAGGGCACCGACGGGGTGAGGCTGCGCCTGAACCCGGACGCCGCATCGTTCGGCGAGGAGGGCTACCGGCTGTCGGTCGACGACGCCGGGGCGGTCCTGACCGCGTACCGGCCCGCCGGGCTGTTCCGCGGGGCGCAGACCCTGCGCCAGCTGCTGCCGGCGGCCGACGGGCCCTGGACGCTGGCGGGCGGCACGGTCACGGACACCCCCCGGTTCGCCTACCGCGGGGCCATGCTCGACATCGCCCGGCACTTCTTCACCGTCGACCAGGTCAAGCGGTACGTCGACCAGCTGGCCCTGTACAAGATCAACACGCTGCACCTGCACCTCACCGACGACCAGGGCTGGCGGATCGCGGTGGACTCCTGGCCGCGGCTCGTCTCGTACGGCGGAGCCTCCGAGGTGGGCGGCGGGCCCGGCGGGCACTGGACCCAGGAGCAGTACAAGGACCTGGTGGCGTACGCGGGGCGGCGCTACATCGAAGTGGTCCCGGAGATCGACATGCCGGGCCACACCAACGCGGCCCTGGCCTCGTACGCCGAACTCAACTGCAACGGCGTCGCCCCCGCCCGCTACACCGGGACCAAGGTCGGCTTCAGCTCCTTGTGCGTGCCCAAGGAGCGCACGTACGAGTTCGTCGACGACGTGCTGCGCGAGATCGCCGCGATCACCCCGGGCCGCTACCTGCACATCGGCGGCGACGAGGCGCACTCCACCGCCCACGCCGACTACACCGCCTTCATGGACCGGGCGCAGGGCCTGGTCGCGGACCGGGACAAGACGGTGATGGCCTGGCACCAGCTGACCGGCGCGAAGCCGGCTCCGGGCGCGGTGATCCAGTACTGGGGGTACGACAAGACGGCCGCGGCCGAGAAGGCCAGGGTCGCGGCCGCGGTACGGGCCGGCCACAAGGTCGTCCTGTCGCCCGCGGACCGGGTCTACCTGGACATGAAGTACGACAAGACGAGCCCGCTCGGAACCTCGTGGGCCGGATACGTGCCGGTCCGCCGCGCGTACGAATGGGATCCCGGCAGCTACCTGCCCGGGGTGCCGGAGGCCGCGGTGCTCGGCGTCGAGGCGCCCCTGTGGACCGAGACCGTCACCAACCGCAGGGAGCTGGAGTACCTGGCCTTCCCGCGGGTGATCGGGGCGGCCGAACTCGGCTGGTCGAAGGCCGCCGCGCTGGACTGGACGAAGTACCGGCTGCGGCTGGGCGCACAGGCACCCCTCCTGGAGGCACTCGGCATCCGCTACTACCGGGCGCCCGAGGTGCCCTGGGAGTAGCGGACGCGGGCGGGTGGCGACAACGGCCTGTTTGCGTCACCCAGTTGGCCTAAGTGATCATCGCATTCGTCATCCGGCACGTCCTTCCGCCGGGTGCAGGACTCGCGAAGGAAAATCACCACTCATGCGCATCACACGACCGGCCGCCCTCACCCTCGCGGCGGTCGCGCTGCTGGGCGCCCTGGGCACGGCCCCGGCGTCGGCCGCGGCCGGCGACCACGTGCACAGCGTCCACTTCGGGAAGATCTCGTTCGACAGCCCGGGCCGTGACACGAACTCGGCGCGCTCGCGCAACGGCGAGTGGATCGACATCCACAACTACACCCGCCGCACCGTCAACCTGCAGGGTTGGAGCGTGCACAACGACCAGGGCAACCAGTACACCTTCCGCTCCTACGTCCTGCGCGCGGGCGAGACCGTCCGGCTGCACACCGGCCCCGGCCGCACCACCGGGTCGGGCGGCACCAAGCTCGGCCACGTGTACTGGAACGCCTCCGGCCACCGCTGGCACAACAAGGTCACCAACGCGTTCCTCTACCGGCCGGGGGCGACCAGCTACAGCAAGTGGTGCCGCTCGGGCACCTTCTGGGGGCACCGCAGCCCCGGCAACTGCCACGAGATCCGCGTGGCCTGACCGGCGCGACACCGCCCGGTGGCGCCGATGCGGAAGGGCGGGCGCACCCCCGGGGGGTGCGCCCGCCCTGGATTTCACCGGCCGGCGAGGGCCTGGGAAGCGCCGGCCGGTGGTCTCAGCGCCGCGCGAAGGGCGCGACGGGGTTCTTGAGGGTGCCGATGAGCTGGAGCGCCGCGGCCGGGTCGGACAGGTCGACCATCTGCTTGTTGTTGCGCAGCTGGAGCCGGTTCAGGCAGGACAGCTGGAACTCCTCGGCGAAGAGGTCGTAGCGCGCGAAGCGCTCCGCGAGCTCCGGAACCGAGTCCTGGTAGGCGTGCCCGCACTCGGCCACCGCCCGCCAGAAGACGTCCTCCCCGCACACGCCCTCGGACGCGAGCACGGAGCCGAGGAAGCGGAAGAAGCAGTCGAAGACGTCCGTGAAGACGGACAGCAGCTTCATGTCCTCCGGGATGTCCGCCCGGATCCGCTCGACCGCGGGCGGCAGCACCGCGTCGGGGTCCATGACGACGATCTCCTCGGCGATGTCCTTGAAGATCGCCCGCTTCACCACGCCGCCCTCGATGACGAGGATCGTGTTCTCGCCGTGCGGCATGTAGGCGAGGTCGTACTGGTAGAAGCAGTGCAGGAGCGGCACCAGGTAGGCGCGCAGGTAGTGGCGCAGCCACTCGGCCGGGGTCAGGCCCGACTCCTCGATCAGCGCGCCGGCGAAGGACCGGCCCTCGGAGTCCACGTGCAGCAGGGCGGCCATGGTGGTCAGCCGCTCGTCGCCCTTCAGGGAGGCCACCGGCGACTCGCGCCACAGGGCGGCGAGCATCTTGCGGTACGGCGAGTACCGGTCGGTGGCCCGCTCGTACTGGCGGTGGTGGTAGCCGATCGCCGCGCGCTCGCGGATGATCGAGAAGTCGACGCTCCGGAGCACGTCGTCGCCCTCGATGAGCTGGTGCAGCCAGTCGTTGATGGCCGGGGTGGCCTCCATGTAGGCGGCCGACAGGCCCCGCATGAAGCCCATGTTGAGGACCGAGATGGCGGTCTTGACGTAGTGCTTCTCCGGTGCGCTCCGGTTGAAGAACGTACGGATCGACTGCTGTGCCAGGTACTCGTCGTCGCCCTCGCCCAGCAGCACCAGGCGACGGTTGGCGATCTCGGCGGCGAAGGTGACCGAGGTCTTGTTCCACCACTGCCAGGGGTGCACGGGCAGCAGGTGGTAGTCGGCGAGGTCGAGGCCCAGTTCGGCCAGCCGCTCGGCGAACCGGTCGAGTGCGGCGTCGCCCAGCTCGGCGCGGACGAAGCCGTCGTGGTCCAGGCCGGCGCCGGCGGTGAAGGTGGACACGTCGCGGCGGGCGGCGACCCAGACCAGGCGGACCGGGCTGGCGGCCTCGGGGGCGTACGCGCGGAACTCGTGGACGCCGAAGCCGAGGCGGCCGTTGTTGGCCACGAAGCACGGGTGGCCCTCGGTCATGCCGGTCTCGATGTCCTGGAACGAACCCTTGGCCAGGACGGCCGCCGGGGTCTGCTCCTTGGTGAGCTTGAAGGCGGTGCCGGCGAGCGTGGAGGAGATCTCCTCCAGGTAGACCGGGAGCACCTCGGGGCTCAAGCCCAGGGACTCGCGCAGCTCGATGTGGAAGTCGAGGGCGTCGAGGGGGAGGTCCGCGCCGTCGCGCCGGCGGGTGATCGAGGACTCCTCGACCGCCCAGTGGTCCAGGGCGTGCCGGGCGGCGGTGAAGGTGTACTCCACGGCGCCGTCGTCGCTCCGGACGGCGTACCGGCCCTCGCCGAGGTCCTCGGGGGTCAGCAGGCGCTCGTGGGAGAACTCGGCCAGGCCCTTGCGGACCAGGGCCCGGTTGGCGCGGTCCCACAGCTCGGGGGAGAGGTGGGCGACGGCGTCGGTGAGGTTCATATGGAGACTCCGGTGGTGCGCAGCCCGGTGGCCGCTTCGAACTGCTCGCGGGTGCAGAAGCTGAGGAGCGCGGGCTTCTCGGGCTTCTGGATCTCCCGCTCGGGGACGAAGCCGACGGCCTCGTTGAGGGCGTGGACGGCCTTGTTGGCCACGTCGGGCTCGACGACGACGCGGCGGGCCGCGGGGTCGGCGAACAGGGCCGCCATGACGGTGGTGATCACGGCGCGGGTGAAGCCGTGCAGGGGGGTGTCGGTCGGCGCGACGAGGAAGTGCATGCCGACGTCGCCGGGCTCGGGGTCGTACAGGCCGACGAGCTCCAGGTGGCGCGGGTCGTAGCTCTCCATCAGGAAGGCCGGGCGGCCGTCGTGCAGCCCGATGAACGCGTCGTGGTGCTCGTGGGTCGTGATGCGCACGTACTCGCGCTCGACGTCCGTCAGGGAGGCGCCCTGCATCATCCAGAACGCGGCCTTCGGGTCGGTCACCCAGCCGTGCAGGAGTTCCGCGTCGGAGAACGGGTCGAGGGGGCGGACGGCGAACTCGCCGAGGGCCTCGTCGGTGCGGGAGAACAGGACGTCGGTGGTGCCGGTCATGCGAGGTGGCCTTCCGGGGCTGCGAACTGCTGGAACGCGATGGACTTCTCGACCTTGTAGTACTCGCGGCCGAGGAGCTCGCCGATGATGTACGCGTTGCGGTAGGCCGCCATGCCCAGGTCGGGCGAGGTGATCGAGTGGTTGTGCACCGTGCCGTTCTGCAGGAAGACGCCGCGGCCGGTGGTGTCGATGCTGTAGTTGCGGGCGGCGTCGGGGCGGCCGTGGCCGTCGAAGTTGAGGCGGTCGCGGACCGGGTTCAGGAACTCCGGAACGGCGTACTTGTAGCCGGTGGCGAGGACCAGGCCCTCGGTGGCGAGCGAGAAGTCCCGCTCCTGCTCCTCCTGGCGCAGCCCGAGCGTGTAGGTGCCCGTGGTGGTGTCGTACGCGGCGCTGTTCAGGGACGTGTTGGTCAGCAGCGTCGTGGGGACGGCGGCGCCCTTGGCCTCGACGTTCTTCTGGTAGAGCAGGTCGAAGATCGAGTCGATCAGCTCGCCGTCGATGCCCTTGAACAGGTTCTTCTGCTGGACTTCCAGGCGGTAGCGGGTCTCCTCGGGGAGCGCGTGGAAGTAGTCCACGTACTCCGGCGAGGTCATCTCCAGCGTGAGCTTGGTGTACTCCAGCGGGAAGAACCGCGGGGAGCGGGTGATCCAGTTGAGCTGGTAGCCGTGGACGTCGATCTCGGAGAGGAGGTCGTAGTAGATCTCGGCCGCGCTCTGGCCGGACCCGACGAGGGTGATCGACTTCTTCTTCTGCAGCTCGGCCTTGTTGGGCAGGTAGGCGGAGTTGTGGGTGAAGTCGCCGCCCAGGTCGGCGCAGGCCTCGGGGATGAACGGCGGGGTGCCGGTGCCGAGGACCAGGCGGCGGGCCCGGTGGGTGACGCCCTGGTCGGTGTGGACCTCGTACAGGCCGGCCTGCTCGTCGTAGGTGACCTCGGTGACCGTGGTCGAGTGCAGGACGTTGTCCAGGCGGTCGGCGGCCCAGCGGCAGTAGTCGTTGTACTCGGCGCGCAGCGGGTAGAAGTTCTCCCGGATGTAGAAGGAGTACAGCCGGTCCTTGTCCTTCAGGTAGTTCAGGAAGGAGAAGGGCGAGGTCGGGTCGGCGAGCGTGACCAGGTCCGACATGAAGGGGGTCTGGAGGTGTGCGCCGTCCAGGAACATCCCGGCGTGCCACTCGAAGTGCGGCTTCGACTCGATGAAGAGGCCGTCGAGCTCGTCGATCGGCGCGGTCAGGCAGGCGAGCCCCAGATTGAAGGGGCCGAGGCCGATGGCGATGAAGTCACGAGGCGTGGACAAGGGATTCTCCCAGGAACTGCTCGGCGTGTGCGGCAAGAAGGTCGAGGACGGCGCTGATGTCGGCCGTCGTCGTCTGCGGGTTGAGGAGGGTGAACTTCAGGTACTGGTCGCCGTCCACCTTGGTGCCCGCGACCACGGCCTCACCCGAGGCGAACAGCGCCTTGCGGGCGTGCAGGTTGGCCTCGTCGACCAGGTCGGCGCGGACCTCGCCGGCCGGGAGGTAGCGGAAGACCAGGGTCGAGAGCTGCGGCCGGACCACGACCTCGAAGCGGGGGTCGGCGTCGATCAGGTTCCAGCCCTCGGCGGCCAGGTCGCAGACCTCGTCGAAGAGTCCGCCGACGCCGTCGGCGCCCATGACGCGCAGGGTCATCCACAGCTTGAGGGCGTCGAACCGGCGGGTGGTCTGGATGGACTTGTCGACCTGGTTCGGGATGCGCTCCTCGACCATGCGGCGGGGGTTGAGGTAGTCCGCGTGGTACGTGGCGTGCTTGAGGGTGTCGCGGTCGCGGACCAGGACGGCGCTGGAGCTGACCGGCTGGAAGAACGATTTGTGGAAGTCGACGGTGACCGAGTCGGCGTGCTCGATGCCGTCGAGGAGGTGCCGGCGGGTGGGCGAGGCCAGCAGGCCGCAGCCGTACGCGGCGTCCACGTGCATCCAGGAGGAGTGCGCGGCGACCAGGCGGGCGATCTCGGGGAGCGGGTCGATGGACCCGAAGTCGGTGGTGCCGGCGGTGGCGACGACGGCCATCGGGAACAGGCCCTCGGCCTCGCAGGCGGACAGCTCGTGGGCGAGCGCCTCGGTCCGCATGCGCTTGTTCTCGTCGACGGGGACGGTGATGACCGCCTCGTAGCCGAGTCCGAGCATCGCGGCCGACTTCTTGACGCTGAAGTGGCTGACGTCGGAGGTGAAGATGCGGAGCTTGGGGAGGACCTCCGCCTTGGTGAGCGGGAACTCGCTGTTCTTCATGACCAGCCGGCAGGCCTCGTCGCGGGCCAGCAGCAGGGCGTGGAAGTTGGACTGGCTGCCGCCGGAGGTGAACACGCCGTCGGCGCCCGGGCCGAGGCCGATCCGGCCGGTGGTCCAGTCGATGAGGCGGCGCTCCATGAGCGTGCCGCCGATCGACTGGTCCCAGGTGTCCAGCGAGGAGTTGACGGCCGACAGGACGGCCTCGCCGAGGACGGCCGGGATGACGACCGGGCAGTTGAGGTGGCCGAGGTAGCGCGGGGCGTGGAAGTAGACCGCGTCCCGCAGGTAGACCTCCTCCAGCTCGTCGAGCGCGGCGGCCGCGTCCAGCAGCGGGCTGTCGAGGTCGATGCCCGCGATGACGGGGGCGAGTTCGTCGACCGAGATGCCGGTGTGGGGCTTGTGGGTGGCGGCGATTTTCGCGGCCACGCGCTCGACGCCCTCGATGACGGAACGCCGGTAGCTGTCCGCGGTCGTGTCATTGAGCAGATGCGAACGCATCAGGAGTTCCTCCGGGCAGGGAAGAGACGGTGGGGGCGTGAGGCTTAGGTTAGCCTAACCTAAGCTCTGCTCAAAACGCAGAGGGGCCCCGGTCGGAAACCGGGGCCCCTCTGCGTGAACTGCCTTGCTAGAGCGCGGAGTCGGGGTCCTCGCTCGGAGCCTTGCCCGTGTACGCCTCCAGAAGGAGCTGCTCCTCGCTGGCGCCGAGCCGCCAGTAGCCCGTGAACCGCACCGCGCGGCGGTCGATCCCGCGCTCCTGCACGAAGTGCCGGCGGACGGCGCGTACCGTGCCCGCCTCACCGGCGATCCACGCGTACGCGCCCTCGGACGCCCGCTCCGGCGCGTCGGCGCGCAGCGCGGCCAGCACGGTGTCGGCGCGGCCGGCGCCGGACTCCGACGGCAGCACCCACGCCACGTCGGCGTCGGCCGGCGTTTCGAGCGCGATCCGGTCGTCCGCGTGCGGGACCTGGAACCAGGCCTTCACCTTCTGCCCGGCAGGCAGCCGCTCCAGGATGGCCGCGGCGGCCGGCAGGGCCGTCTCGTCCGCGTACATGAAGAGGGTGTCCGCGGCCGGGTCCGGCTGGAAGCGGACGGACTTGTTCTCCGCCACGGCCGGCCCGATCGCCATGATCCGGCTGCCGGCCCGGGCGCGGCCCGCCCAGTGGGAGGCGGGCGAGGCGTCGCCGTGCAGGACGAAGTCGATGTCCACCTCGTCCGCGCCCTCGGCCGTGCGGCGCTGCTCGCGCACGGTGTACGAGCGCATCACCGGCCGCTCCTCCTCGGGCATCTCCCGCCAGGCGCCGAACCAGGTGTCCTCGTCCGTGGACAGGAGCACGGTGTGCTCCTGGTGCGGCAGCGGCAGGAACAGCGACAGGCTCTGGTCGTACCCGCCGGAGCGGAACTCCCGGAGGGACTCCCCGCCGAACGTGACGCGCAGGAACGAGTGCCCGATGCGGCGCGTGCGCAGGACGTCGAAGGTGAAGAACCGGAAGTGCGCGACGGCCGGGGTGTCGCCCGTGTCGGCCGTGTCGGTCGTGACGGTCATGGTGGAGATTCCCCCCTGGGAACGACGGGTCAGCTGACCTTCTTGGCGTTCTGGATGGCCTTGGCCAGGTCCTCCAGGATCGGGGCGCACTTCTCGTACGAGTAGATCGGCTCGGTCACGCGCGGCGTGACCTGGCCGGCCTTGACCGCGGGCAGCTGGGCCCAGGTCGGCTTCGCGGCGAGCTCCTTGGGCTGGAGGGTGCCGGTGCGGTTGTCGAGGAGGACCAGGTCGGCCTTGTACTCGTCGGCCTTCTCCCAGCTCAGGGTCTGGAAGAAGCCGCCCTCGTCCAGCTTCTTCGGGACGACGAACTCGACGCCGAGCTGCTCGAAGTACTTGAGGTCCGCGGAGGTCTTCGGGGTGGACACGTAGAACTTGTCCGCCGCGCCGGAGCCGACGAGCACCTTGATGCCCGGGTTGGCCTTGGTGGCCGCGCGGACCTTGGCGGCCGCGGCCTCGAAGCGGGCCTTGGCGTCCACCGCCTTCTTCGCGTTCAGGTCGCCGCCCAGGGCCTTGGCCAGTTCCGCGGTGCGCGCCAGCGCCTTGTCGAGGGTGGCGTCGCCGCCCACGGAGAGGGCGGCGGCCGGGGCCACCTTCAGGATCTTGGCCTTGGACTCCTCCGGGACGTACCAGTAGGTGCCGTCCCAGGTGTTGGTGACCAGCAGGTCCGGGCGCAGGGCCGCGTACTTCTCGACGTTGAACTCGCCCCAGACGTTGCCGAGGATCTCGACCTTGGAGATGTCCAGGGAGCCGGCCTGCACGTCGGGCTTGCCGTCCGCGGTCTTGGTCGGGCCGAAGACGCCCTTGACCTGGACCCCGTAGTCGTACAGCGCGGCGGCGGTGCCGGTGAACGCGACGATGTTCTTCGGCGCGGTCTTGAGGCTGATGTCCTTGCCGAGGTCGTCCTTGAAGGTGAAGGGGCCTGAGGCCGCGGCGCCCTTGCCCGCGCCGCCCGTCTCTTCCTTCGCCGAGTCGGAGCCGCCGCCGCACGCGGCGAGGGTCGCGACGAGGGCGAGGGCTCCGCCGGCGGCGATGACGCCGCGGCGGGAGAGCGGGGTACGGGACTTGGACATGGCGATGACCGCTTTCGTGCGTGTGAGGCGGCCTGATGGCCGGTTCCAGACGCAGGTTAGCCTAACCTTCGCTCTTTCGGGTAAGGGGGCCCTAAGTTTTCTGCGCGGGGAACGCGAAAGCGGCCCGCGGGGGACGCGGGCCGCTTCCGGGACGTGCGAGCGGGCGGGCCTGGGGTCAGGCGCCGAAGCCCAGCTCACGGGCGATCAGCATGCGCTGCACCTCGCTCGTGCCCTCGCCGATTTCGAGGATCTTCGAGTCCCGCCACATGCGGGCGACCGGGTACTCGTTCATGAACCCGTACCCGCCGTGGATCTGGGTGGCCTCACGGGCGTTGTCGACGGCGACCGTCGAGGAGTACAGCTTCGCGAGCGCCGCCTCCTTCTTGAAGGGCTCGCCGTGCACCAGGCGGGAGGCCGCGTCGCGCCAGCCGAGCCGCGCCATGTGCGCCCGCATCTCCATGTCGGCCAGCTTGAACTGGATGGCCTGGTTGTCGCCGATCGGACGGCCGAACGCCTCGCGCTCCTTGGCGTACTTCACGGACTCGTCCACGCAGCCCTGCGCGAGACCGGTGGCCAGCGCGGAGATGGCGATCCGGCCCTCGTCGAGGATCCGCAGGAACTGGGCGTAGCCGCGGCCCTCCGCGCCGACCAGGTTGGCCAGCGGCACACGGACGTTGTCGAAGGACAGTTCGCGGGTGTCCGAGGAGTTCCAGCCGACCTTCGAGTACGGGGCGGCCACCGTGAAGCCGGGGGTCCCGGACGGCACGATGATGGAGGAGATCTCCGGACGCCCGTCCGCCTTGCGGCCGGTGACGGCGGTGACCGTGACCAGGCCGGTGATGTCGGTGCCGGAGTTGGTGATGAAGCACTTCGAGCCGTTGATCACCCACTCGTCGCCGTCCTTGACGGCGGTGGTGCGGGTGCCGCCCGCGTCGGAACCCGCGCCCGGCTCGGTCAGGCCGAACGCACCGAGCACCTCGCCCGAGCAGAGCTTCGGCAGCCACTGCTGCTTCTGCTCCTCGGTGCCGTACAGGTACAGGGGCATGGCGCCCAGCGAGACGCCGGCCTCCAGGGTGATGGCGACCGAGGAGTCGACGCGCGCCAGCTCCTCCAGGGCGATGCCGAGCGCCAGGTAGTCGCCGCCCATGCCGCCGTACTCCTCGGGGAACGGCAGCCCGAACAGGCCCATGCGGCCCATCTCGGCGACGATCTCGTACGGGAACTCGTGCCGCTCGTACAGGTCGCCGATCTTCGGCGCGACGACGTCGTGCGCGAACGCCTCGACGGTGCGCCGGAGTTCCTCGTGCTCGGGGGAGAGCCGGTGGTCGAGGGTCATGTCTCTACTACTCCTTGTGGGAGAGGGCGCGGACGGTACGGGAGGGGCTGGGACGCCCCAGCTGCTCGGCCATCCACACGCTCGTGGCGGTGAGGGCGTTCAGGTCGACCCCGGTCTCGATGCCGAGGCCGTCGAGCATCCACACCAGGTCCTCGGTGGCGAGGTTCCCGGTGGCGCTCTTCGCGTACGGGCAGCCGCCCAGGCCGCCCGCGGACGCGTCGACGGTGGTGACCCCGTGCTGGAGGGCGGCGAGGGTGTTGGCGAGGGCCTGGCCGTAGGTGTCGTGGAAGTGCACGCCGATCCGGTCGGTGCCCACGCCCTCCTCGTTGAGCCCGGAGAGCAGGGCCCGGACGTGGCCGGGCGTGGCCGTGCCGATGGTGTCGCCGAGGCTCAGCTCGTCGCAGCCGAGGTCGAGCAGCGCCTTGGCCACCCGGACCACCTGGGCCACGGGGACGGCCCCTTCCCAGGGGTCGCCGAAGCACATCGACAGGTAGCCGCGGACGTGCATCTTCGCGTCCCTGGCACGGGCGACGACCGGCTCGAACATGGCGAGCGACTCGTCGACGGTGCGGTTCAGGTTGCGGGCGGCGAACGTCTCGGTGGCCGAGCCGAACACGGCGATCCGGCGCACGCCCTGCTCCACGGCCCGGTCCAGGCCGCGCTCGTTGGGCACGAGGACCGGCAGGTCGGCGCGTACGTCGGCGATCAGCGGCAGCAGCTGCTCGGCGTCGGCCAGCTGCGGCACCCAGCGCGGGTGCACGAAGCTGGTGGCCTCGATGGTGGTGAGCCCCGCGGCGGCGAGCCGGTGGATGAACTCCGCCTTCACCTCGACGGGGACCGTGGACTTCTCGTTCTGCAGGCCGTCGCGGGCGCCGACCTCGTGGATGCGGACCCGGGCCGGCAGTCCCGGCGCCGGCACGGTCATGGGCAGGCCGCTCACTTCGACTCCTCCTCGTCGGCGTCGTGCGGGGTGACGACGGCGAGCACCTGGTCCATGGCCACGGTGGTGCCGGGGGTCACGTCGAGCTCGGTGACGGTGCCGGCGTGCGGGGCGGAGATGACGTGCTCCATCTTCATGGCCTCGACGACCAGCAGGCTCTGGCCCTTGGCCACCTCCTCCCCGACGGACACCTTCACCACCGTGACGGTGCCGGGCATCGGAGCCGCGAGGGTGTCGGCGCCGCCGTGCCGGGCACCGCCGAGGCTCGCCGCGACCGGGTCGTGGTCCTGGACGTGCCAGGTGTCCCCGTCCCGGCCGAGCCAGACCCCCTCGGCGCTGCGGACGTACGTGAAGGTGTGCACGACGCCGGCCACGGTGACCGAGACCCGGTCGCCCGCCACCCGGTGCCGGGTGCGCTCCTGGGCCTCGTACCGCACCGGATCCTGGCCGGACAGGCGGAACCAGTGGGCGAGCGGGGCCGGGGTGCCGCCCAGGCGCCAGCCGCTCGGGACGTCGAACGGGTCGGTCCAGCCGCCGGTCCGGGCCGGGGCCATGGCGTGCTCGCGGACCGCCGCGGCCGCCTCGAACACCTCGGCCGGCACCCCGTCGGGGAGCAGCCCGTCGATCTCGCGCTCCACGAGGCCGGTGTCCAGGTCGCCGGAGACCACGTCGGGGTGGTCCAGCAGGCGGCGCAGGAAGCCGGTGTTGGTCGCCACGCCCAGCACGGTGTTCCGCGCGAGGGCGGCCCGCAGGGTGCGCAGCGCCGAGGCCCGGTCCGGGCCCCACGCGATCACCTTGGAGAGCATCGGGTCGTAGGTGCTGCCGACCTCGGAGCCCGCGCTCAGGCCGGAGTCCGTACGGACCGAGGGGCCGGTGGGCTCGTCGAGGGCCAGGACCGTGCCGCCGGACGGCAGGAAGCCGCGGGCCGGGTCCTCCGCGCAGATCCGGGCCTCGACCGCGTGCCCGTTCAGCACGATGTCCGCCTGGGTGACGGGCAGTTCGCCGCCCGCCGCGACCCGCAGCTGGAGCTCCACCAGGTCCAGTCCGGTCACCAGCTCGGTCACCGGGTGCTCGACCTGGAGGCGGGTGTTCATCTCCATGAAGTAGTACGAGGAGGGGTCGCCGCCGGGGACGATGAACTCCACGGTGCCCGCGCCGACATAGCCGCAGGAACGTGCCGCCTGAACGGCCGCCGCGCCCATCGCCTCGCGGATCTCCGGGGTGAGCAGGACGCTGGGCGCCTCCTCGATGATCTTCTGGTGGCGGCGCTGGAGGGAGCACTCGCGCTCGCCGAGGTGCACGACGTTCCCGTGGGAGTCGGCCAGCACCTGGATCTCGATGTGCCGCGGCCGGTCGACCCAACGCTCCACGAGCAGGGTGTCGTCGCCGAACGAGGACCGGGCCTCGCGGCGGGCCGCCGCGATCTCCTCGGCGAGCACGCCCGCCTCGCGCACCAGCCGCATGCCCTTGCCGCCGCCGCCCGCCGAGGGCTTGAGCAGGACCGGCATGCCGATCTCGGCCGCGGCCGCGGCCAGTTCGGCGTCGGACAGGCCGCTGCCGGAGGAGCCGGGGACCACGGGCACGCCCGCCGCCTTCACCGTCTCCTTCGCCCGGATCTTGTCGCCCATCAGGGAGATCGCCGAGGCGGGCGGGCCGATGAAGACCAGGCCGGCGGCCTCGCAGGCGGCCGCGAAGGCCGCGTTCTCCGCGAGGAAGCCGTATCCGGGGTGGACCGCCTGGGCGCCGGTGCGGGCGGCGGCCTCCAGCAGCCGCTCGACCGACAGGTAGCTCTCCGCGGCCGCCGCCGGGCCGATCCGGACCGCGGTGTCCGCTTCCCGTACGTGCCGGGCGTCGGCGTCGGCGTCGCTGAACACGGCCACCGAACGCACCCCCAGCTCGCGCAGGGTGCGGATCACACGGACCGCGATCTCGCCCCGGTTCGCCACCAGGACCGTGCTGAACATCGAAGACATGAAAAGGGTCCTCACATGCGGAAGATGCCGAAGGCCGGATCGCCCAGCGGGGCGTTGCCGCAGGCCGTCAGGGCCAGGCCCAGCACCTGCCGGGTTTCCAGGGGGTCGATCACACCGTCGTCCCACAGCCGGGCGGTGGCGTAGTAGGCGCTGCCCTGCTGGTCGTACTGGGAGCGGACCGGGTCCTTGAAGGCCTCCTCGTCGTCCTGCGACCAGTACTCGCCGCGGGCCTCCAGCTGGTCGCGCTTGACCGTCGCCAGCACCGAGGCGGCCTGCTCGCCGCCCATCACGGAGATCTTGGCGTTCGGCCACATCCACAGGAACCGCGGTGAATAGGCGCGCCCGCACATCGAGTAGTTGCCCGCGCCGTAGGAACCGCCCACGACCACGGTCAGCTTGGGGACGCGGGTGCAGGCCACGGCCGTCACCATCTTCGCGCCGTGCTTGGCGATGCCGCCGGCCTCGTAGTCCCGGCCGACCATGAAGCCGGAGATGTTCTGGAGGAACACCAGGGGGATGCCGCGCTGGTCGCACAGCTCGATGAAGTGGGCGCCCTTCTGGGCGGATTCGGAGAACAGGATGCCGTTGTTGGCGACGATGCCGACCGGGTGGCCGTGGATCCGGGCGAAGCCGGTCACCAGCGTCTGGCCGTACTCGGACTTGAACTCCTGGAAGCGCGAGCCGTCCACGATCCGGGCGATGATCTCGCGGGCGTCGTACGGCGTACGGGAGTCCACCGGCACCGCGCCGTACAGCCCCGCCGGGTCCGCCTTGGGCTCCTCGGGCGTCTCGACCGACCACGGCAGCGGGCCGCGGGCGGGGAGGGTGGCCACGATGTTGCGGACGATCCGCAGCGCGTGCGCGTCGTCCTCCGCGAGGTGGTCGGTGACGCCGGAGGTCCGGGAGTGCACCTCGCCGCCGCCGAGCTCCTCGGCGGTCACCACTTCGCCGGTGGCGGCCTTCACCAGCGGCGGCCCGCCAAGGAAGATCGTGCCCTGGTTGCGGACGATGACGGCCTCGTCGCTCATCGCCGGGACGTACGCGCCGCCGGCCGTGCAGGAGCCGAGGACGGCCGCGATCTGCGGGATGCCCGCGCCCGACATGCGGGCCTGGTTGTAGAAGATCCGGCCGAAGTGCTCGCGGTCCGGGAACACCTCGTCCTGCATGGGCAGGAAGGCGCCGCCCGAGTCGACCAGGTAGAGGCAGGGCAGCCGGTTCTCCAGCGCCACCTCCTGGGCGCGCAGGTGCTTCTTGACCGTCATCGGGTAGTACGTGCCGCCCTTGACGGTGGCGTCGTTGGCCACGATCACGCACTCGCGGCCGCTGACCCGGCCGATGCCCGCGATCACGCCGGCGGCCGGGGCCGCGCCCCCGTACATGCCGTCGGCGGCCAGCGGAGCCAGCTCCAGGAACGGCGACCCGGGGTCGAGGAGCGTGTCGACGCGGTCGCGGGGGAGGAGCTTCCCGCGTGCGGTGTGCCGGGCGCGGGCCTTCTCGCCGCCGCCCTCGCGGGCGGCCTCCAGCCGGGCCCGCAGCCCGTCCGCGAGCTCCTGGTGGGCGGTCTCGTTCGCCTGCCAGGCCGCGGAGGCCGGGTCCGCGGCGCTCGTCAGCACTGGTGCCTGCTGCATCCCCAGAGCTCCCTTGCTCGGTTCATGCGGTTAATGAGCGTTAACGCTGGCATTAGGTTAACGAGCGCTAACAGCCCTGTCTAGAATGAATTCCCATGAGCACCACCAGAGCCGCCGCGCCCACCCGCCGCGAGCAGATCCTCAGGGAGGCTGCCCGCCTCTTCGCCGAGCGCGGGTTCCACGGCGTGGGCGTGGACGAGATAGGGGCCGCGGTCGGCATCAGCGGTCCCGGCCTCTACCGGCACTTCGCGGGCAAGGACGCCATGCTGGCCGAGCTGCTCGTCGGCATCAGCGAGCGGCTGCTGACCGGTGGCCGCTACCGGGTCGCCGAGGCCGCGGGCGACCCGGTCGCCGTGCTCGCCTCGCTCATCGACGGGCACATCGACTTCGCGCTCGACGACCGGCCCCTGATCACCCTGCACGACCGCGAACTGGACCGGCTCCGCGACGAGGACCGCAAGCTGGTGCGCCAGCTCCAGCGGCAGTACGTCGAGCTGTGGGTGGACGTCGTACGGCAGCTGCACCCGGCGGCGCCCGAGTCCGAGGCCCGGTCCGCCGTGCACGCCGTCTTCGGGCTGCTGAACTCGACCCCGCACCTCGGGGCCGCGCCCGGGGCCGGGCTGCCGGGGCGGGACGCGGCCGAGGGGCTGCTGCGCCGCCTGGCGCACGGGGCCTTCGGCGCGCTCTCCGACTGACCGGCCCGCTGACCGCCCTGCCGTCCGGCCCGTCGAGCGGCCGGACGGCGGGCGGTGGCGGGCGGCTGTCCGACCGGCGGAACGGATCGCCCGCCTCCGCGCGGACGGCGGCAGAATGGGCGCCATGCCGATACCCAGCCGCGCCGCCCTGATCGAGCACCTCGTCCGCACGCGCATCGCCGGCGATGTCGCGACCCCGCGGGAAAACAACCTGAGCCACTACCGCAAGCTCGCCAACGGCGACCGCCACTACTGGCTGGGCCTGGAGCTGGGCGACCGCTGGGCCGACGAGCAGGACGTGCTCGCCGTCATGGCCGAACGCTGCGGGGTCATCGACGACCCGGCGTTCCGGTTCGGCCAGGACACCATCGACCCCGAGCTGACCGTGGACGGCCTGGAGCGGATGGCGGCCCGGCTGCGCAAGGCGGCCGTGGACCGCCAGTCCGTCCTGCTGGCCACCGGGCACCCCGGCGGCCTGCTCGACGTCCACCGGGCCACCGCGGCGGCGCTGCGGGCGGCCGGCTGCGAGATCGTGGTGATCCCGCCCGGCCTGCACGCCGACGAGGGCTCCGTCTGGCAGTTCGCGGACGTGGCCGTCCAGGAGCGCGGCGCGACCCTGTGGCACACCCATTCGCCGTATCCGATGGCCGCGATCCTCGACGGCCTCGCCGCGGCCGGCCGGCCGCAGCCCGACCTGGTGGTCGCCGACCACGGCTGGGCGGGCTGCGCGGCGCAGCGCGGCCTGGACGCCGTCGGCTACGCGGACTCCAACGACCCGGCGCTCTTCCTCGGCGAGCACGAGGGCACCGTCGAGGTGGTCGTCCCCCTCGACGACCACGTCCGGGACCCGCGTTTCTACGACCCGATGGTGGCGTACCTGCTCGCCGCGGCGGGCCTGCCGCAGGGCTGAGCCGGCCCGAACGGCGTTGTCAGTGCCGGGGGTTAGGTTCGGCCGCATGACGACGCCTGGCACGCCTTCGTTCCCCCTGTCCGAACTCCCTGCGGGCACCCTGATCGGGCCCGCCGGACGCCCCCTGATGTGGGTCGGCGACGCGCCGGCCGGACCCGGCGACTGGGCGCGGTACGGGGAGCCGGCGCGGTCCGCCGGGCTGCTTCCGGTGCTGCTCGCCGACGACGGCCCGTGGGGGCCGGGGTGGTGGACGCACGAGGAGTCGTTCCGTCCCGGCCGGATGTCCGCCCCCGACGACCACCACGCCGAGGTGGTGCTCCGCGAGAACTGGGCGCGGGTCGTCCCGGACGAGGAAGAGGGCGACGGCGAGGACGGCGCCGGGCTGATCGCGCCGTTCGGCCGCAGCTGGGCCGGACTCGCCGAGCCGGGCCCGGCGGGCGGCGATCCGGCGCGGGCCGCGGCCGGCGCGGCGGACGAGCTGATCGCCGAAGGCGGGCCGAAGCCGCCCCGGCTCGCCCTGGTCCCGGCCGGCCGGTCCGCCGACATACCGACGGCCGCCGGCTGGACCGGGCCCACCAACTACGAGAACGACACCGCCCTGCTGAGCGCGGTGCTGCGCTCGTGGGAGGACCGGTACGGCGCCCGCGTCGTCGCCATGGGCTTCGACTACCTGGTGCTCTCGGTCGCCGCACCGCCCCGCACCTCGGCCGGCGCCCTCGCCTTGGCCGCCGAGCACTTCGCCTTCTGCCCCGACAACATCTGGCAGGGCGCGGGCAGCATCCGCGACTACGCCCCGGAGCTGCGCGGCGCGGACGGGTGGACCTTCTGGTGGGACTGACCGGGCCGGCCCCGGCCCCTCCGGCCTGTCAGGCCCGTCCGGCCTCTCCGGCCTCTCCGGCCCCTCCGGCCTCCCGGCCTCCCGGCCTGTCCGGCCCGTCCGGAAGGGAGGCCTTAGGGATCGGTGGGCGGTGACGGTGTGTCCGGAGTTCACCGGGGGACGCGAACGACACCCTCCTGGATGACGGTGATCGCGAGCTGCCCGTCCTGCGTGTAGATGCGGGCCTGGCCCAGTCCCCGGCCGCCGTGCGCCGACGGCGACTCCTGGTCGTACAGCAGCCATTCGTCCGCGCGGAACGGCCGGTGGAACCACATCGCGTGGTCCAGCGAGGCGCCCACCACGTCGCCCACCGCCCAGCCGCCCCGGCCGTGCGCGAGCAGCACCGAGTCGAGCAGGGTCATGTCGGAGACGTACGTGGCCAGGCAGGTGTGCAGGAGCGGATCGTCGGCGAGCTTGCCCTGGGTCCGGAACCAGACCTGGGAGCGCGGTTCCACCGGTTCGCCGATGCTGCCCCACGGCGGGGTCGTCGCGTACCGCAGGTCCACCGCGGCGCGGGCGGCGAGCAGCCGCTCGACGGTGCCCGGATCGCGGAACAGCTCCCGGTACCGCGGGAGGTCCGCCGCGGCCGTGGGGAGGGACTCGGGGTCCGGTGCCGCGGGCATCTGCGCCTGGTGGTCCAGCCCCTCCTCGTGCGTCTGGAAGGACGCGGAGAGGTGGAAGATCGGCTGCCCGTGCTGCACGGCGACCACCCGGCGGGTGGTGAAGGAGCGGCCGTCGCGGATCCGGTCGACGGAGTACACGATGGGTGCGCCCGCGTCGCCGGTCCGCAGGAAGTACGAGTGCAGCGAGTGCGCGGTCCGGTCGGCGGGCACGGTCCGGCCGGCCGCGACGAGGGCCTGCGCCGCGACCTGGCCGCCGAAGACGCGCGGCACGAGGGAGGTCCGGCTCGTGCCGCGGAAGATGTTCTCCTCGATCTGCTCCAGGTCGAGCAGATCGAGGAGATCCGTGAGCGCTTCGTTCAAGGGGACTTACAGGCCCATGGACTTGGCGATGATGGACTTCATGACCTCGCTGGTGCCGCCGTAGATCCGGTTGACGCGGTTGTCGGCGTACAGGCGGGCGATCGGGTACTCGTTCATGTAGCCGTAGCCGCCGTGCAGCTGGAGGCACTTGTCGATGACGCGGTGCGCGACCTCGGTGCAGAACAGCTTCGCGGACGCGGCCTCGGCGGCGGTCAGCTCGCCGGCGTCCAGCGCCTCCAGGGCGCGGTCGGCGACGGCCTCGGCGGCGTCCACCTCGGCCTGGCAGGCGGCCAGCTCGAACTTGGTGTTCTGGAAGTGCGCGACCGGCTTGCCGAAGACGGTGCGCTCGGTGACGTACTCCTGGGCGAACCGGACGGCGGCCTTGGCCTGCGCGTACGCGCCGAAGGCGATGCCCCAGCGCTCGGAGGGCAGGTTCGCGCCGAGGTAGTAGAAGCCCTTGTTCTCCTCGCCGAGCAGGTCCTCGACCGGGACCTTGACGTCGACGAACGCCAGCTCGGCGGTGTCGGAGGTGCGCAGGCCCAGCTTGTCGAGCTTGCGGCCGATCGAGTAGCCCTCGGACTTGGTGTCCACGGCGAAGAGCGAGATGCCGAAGCGGCGGTCCTCGGCCGTCGGGGCGGAGGTGCGGGCGCAGACGATCACGCGGTCGGCGTGCACGCCACCGGTGATGAAGGTCTTGGCGCCGTTGAGGACGTAGTGGGTGCCGTCCTCGGAGAGCTTGGCGGTGGTCTTCATGCCCGCGACGTCGGAGCCGGTGCCCGGCTCGGTCATCGCGAGGGCCCACATCTCCTCGCCGGTGACGAACTTCTCGAGGTAGCGCTTCTTCTGCTCGTCGTTGGCGAGCATCTTGATGTACGGCAGGGCGAGCAGCACGTGCACGCCGGAGCCGCCGAAGTTGACGCCCGCGCGGGAGGTCTCCTCGTAGAGGACGGCCTCGAACTTGTGGGTGTCCAGGCCCGCGCCGCCGAATTCCTCGGGCACGTTGATGCCGAAGATGCCCAGCTCGCCGAGCTTGTAGTAGAAGTCGCGCGGCGCCTGGCCGGCCGCGAACCACTCGTCGTAGACCGGGACGACCTCGGCCTCGATGAAGGCGCGGATGGTCTCGCGGAACGCTTCGTGGTCCTCGTTGAATACCGTACGGCGCACGGGCCGGCTCCTTTCGTCGCGGCGGTCCGCCGCCTCTGGCTAAGCGCTTGCTCAGATTAAGTTACCGGTGGGTTGTCTGTCGTGTCCAGAGTGGGGTCCGGCACACTCCGGCGCCACCTGTCACGGACCGGTGTACCGGACGACCCCGCGCGTCCGCCGGAGCCCGACTCAAGCCTCCCCGGAGCCCGCCGCGGTGTCCGGATAACCCCTTCTGCGGCGCCCGATCCCGCGGGTTGACTCGATTCCCGTCCCGTCCCCCGGCAGAACAGGAACCTCTCATGATCAGACGGCTGATCAGCCTTGCGGCAGCCATGGCGGCCACCGTGACGCTCGGCCTGGGTACGGCCCAGGCCGCGAGCGCGGAGGGACCCAGGACGGCGAAGCGCGTCCACAACGCGATGCAGATCGTGTTCAACGCCTCAACCCCCAACAGCTTCTGCACCATCGGGGCCGTCGGCAACGACGACTACGGGCGGAGGATAGCCATCTCCGCCGGGCACTGCGGCAACGGCTACTACGAACACGCCGACCGAGAGCTGCGCGAGAACGTCCTCCCCGTCTACCACCGGCAGGACATCGGCTGGGGACCCATCGGCTGGGTGCGCTACTTCAAGGACCCCGAGGGGTCGATGACCGGTCACGTCACCAAGGACTACATGGTCATCGAGCTGGTCCCGGAGGTGACCCTGTCCTCGCAGGGGCCGACCCTGAAGCAGACCGGCGTGCTGGAGGTGCCCGGCGGGACCCCCAGCCCCAATGCCCTCAGCCCGGCCCTGAACAGTGAGCGGCTGCTCGGCGCGGCCTGGTTCAACAACAACGAGCTGGTCGTATCCGGCCAGTTGGGCATCTGGTATGGGCGGATCACCAACAACTCCCAGGGCGTGTACCAGGCCCACCCCCAGCACCAGGCGGGCGACTCCGGCGGGCCGACGATCTGGCACGTGCCGGGAACGGCCTATCCCTCGGAGGCCAACGGCTACCAGGCCGAGGGACCCTGGGCCGGCATCACCAAGGGGATGATCATCTCGTACCCCTGGTACGTGTACACCAGCTCGGCGAACATCCTGGCCGACCTGCGCGCCCGGGACGCCGCCGACCCCGCGGACGTCTTCGGCGCCGGTTTCGAGGTGACCGCCAACCCGTGAGGCAGTGGGCGGGGGCGGCGGTGACGCGCCGCCCCTCCGACGCCCCCACGGCGCCCCCGGCCTCAGGAAGGCCCGGCGGCTTCGGCATGGCGCAGGGCGAACCACAGCTCCATCCGTACGTCCGGGTCGTCCAGGTCGGCGCCCAGCAGGGCCGCGCAGCGCGCGATGCGCTGGCGGACCGTGTTCCGGTGCACGCCGAGCGCGGTCGCCGTACGGTCCCAGCTGCCGTGCTGCGCCAGCCAGGTGCGCAGCGTCTCGGCGAGGTCCGGCCCGAGCGGCGCCAGCACCGCCGCCGCGTGCGCCCGCGCCTCCGCCCCGTCGACCAGCGCGTCGATCCCGGCCCCCGCGGAGTGCCGGGCCAGCGCGGTGCGCGCGCCCCTGGCCCGGCGCAGCGCCCGGGCGGCCTGCGCGTCGGCGACGGCCGGCTCCGCCAGCGCCGAGGGCGCGCTCAGCCCCAGCGTCCAGCCCGGCTGCGGCCCCGGCTCGCCCGCCACGATCAGCCGTACGACCGGCCGGGCCGCCTCGGCGTCCATGAGCGCCGTGCCCAGCGCCGCCGCCAGCGGCGCCGGATCCCGGACGCCGGCGGGCAGCGCGTGCACCACGGTCCACGGCCCCGGCCCGAGCGCCGCGGCCGCCTCGGCCGGGCTCCCGTCCAGCAGCAGCCGGGTCAGTGCCGCGCCCTCCGCCCCGGCCCCCGCAGCCCGGGGCGCGGTGAGCAGGGCCAGCAGCACGGCGGCGGCCGAGGCCAGCGCGTGGTCCCCGGGCGCCCGGGCGGGCGCGGCCAGCGCCAGGACCGCCCCGCGGGCGTCGTCGGCCGGGCGGCCCAGTGCGTACGCCGACAGCTGCCATCCCGCCCGGGTGTCCGTGGCGGTGGCCGGGCCCGGTGCGGCCGGCCGGCCGGTCAGCGCGTCCAGCGCCGCCGCCACCTCGTCCGGGACCGCCCGCCCGGCCGTGCGCCGGCCGCCGTCCGGGGCCGTCAGCAGCACGTGCCCGTGCAGGACGGCCGCCAGTCGGGCCAGCACCGCCGGCACCGGGTCCGGCCGGGACGCGGCCGCGGCGAGGGACTGCTGTGCCTCCGCCACCCGCCGCAGCTCCCGGGTCCGCGCCTCCGCCATCAGCCGCCAGACGGTCCGCGCCACCGCCGTGAACGGGGTCGGCTGAGGCACCTCCAGCAGTGCCAGCCCCTGGCGGGCGCAGGCCGCGACCAGGCCCGCCGGGACCTCCTCGTGCACCGGCGCCACGCCGAACCCCAGCCCCGCCGCCCCGGCCGCCACCAGCCGCGCCACGTACGCCTCCGGGTCGCCGCCGAGTTCCGCGCCCGCCGTCAGCAGCAGCTCGCCGCCCAGCAGGTACGGGGACGGGTCCGCCATCTCCGAGGCGTGCACCCCGTGCACGTCGGCGTCGGCCGGGCCGGCCAGCCGGCGCAGCCCCAGCTCGGGCACGGCGAGCAGGGCCGCCAGCGCGACCGGGTCCGAGGGAGGCAGCTCCGCCATGGATACTCCGTACATAGAGAAGGGCGTCCAGGGATGAAACGTACACTTCGCGGCGCGCGGCGGCGCGGCCTACGCTCGAAGGACCGCACTTCCGACAGAAGGGTCACCACCCCATGAGCACCGAGCAGCAGCCGCGCGGACCCGTCGACTCCTCCCGCATCCCGCGGTACGCCGGACCGGCCACCTTCGCCCGCCTGCCCCGCCTGGACGAGGTCGGCTCCGCCGACGTCGCCGTGGTCGGTGTGCCCTTCGACTCCGGTGTCTCCTACCGCCCCGGCGCCCGCTTCGGCGGCAACGCCATCCGCGAGGCCTCCCGCCTGCTGCGCCCGTACAACCCGGCCCAGGACGCCTCCCCCTTCGCCCTGGCGCAGGTCGCGGACGCCGGCGACATCGCGGTGAACCCCTTCAACATCAACGAGGCCGTCGAGACCGTCGAGGCCGCGGCCGACGAGCTGCTCGGCGCCGGCTCCCGCCTGATGACCCTCGGCGGCGACCACACCATCGCCCTGCCGCTGCTGCGCTCGGTCGCCAAGAAGCACGGCCCGGTCGCGCTCCTGCACTTCGACGCGCACCTCGACACCTGGGACACCTACTTCGGCGCCGAGTACACGCACGGCACGCCGTTCCGCCGCGCGGTGGAAGAGGGCATCCTCGACACCGAGGCGCTCTCCCACGTCGGCACCCGCGGCCCGCTCTACGGCAAGCAGGACCTCGACGACGACGCCAAGATGGGCTTCGGCATCGTCACCTCCGCGGACGTCTACCGCCGCGGCGCCGACGAGGTCGCCGACCAGCTGCGCCAGCGCATCGGCGACCGCCCGCTGTACATCTCCATCGACATCGACGTCCTGGACCCGGCGCACGCGCCCGGCACCGGCACGCCCGAGGCGGGCGGCATGACCTCCCGCGAGCTGCTGGAGATCATCCGCGGCCTGTCCTCCTGCAACCTCGTCTCCGCGGACGTGGTCGAGGTCGCTCCGGCGTACGATCACGCCGAGATCACCTCCGTCGCGGCCTCGCACACCGCGTACGAGCTGACCACGATCATGAGCCGCCAGATCGCCGCGTCCCGGCAGGGCTGAGCACAGGACCGGTGACCACCGGGCCGCTGAGCAGGGCCGCCGGGCACGGCGCGGCGGCGCACGGCAGGCACCACCCGCACGAAGGGCGCGTACGAGCGTGACGCACGACCACGACCTGGTTCTCCGTCCCACCGAGGCACAGACGGCCGCCGCACTGGCGCCGCCGCCGGGCCGCACGGGCGGGGACCTGGTCGTGGAGACCCTCCGCAGCCTGGGCGCCACCACCGTCTTCGGGCTGCCGGGCCAGCACGCGCTCGGCGTCTTCGACGCGGTCGGGCGCTCCGACCTGCGGCTGATCGGGCTCCGGGTGGAGAACAACGCGGGCTTCGCCGCCGACGCCTACGGCCGCATCACCGGCGAGGCGGCCCCGCTGTTCCTCTCCACCGGGCCCGGCGCGCTCACCTCGCTGGCCGCCCTCCAGGAAGCGGCCGCCGCCTCCGCCCCGGTGGTCGCCATCTCCTCCCAGGTCCCGAGCGCGGGCCTGGGCGGCGGCCGCCGCGGCCACCTGCACGAGCTGCGCGACCAGGCCGCGTCCTTCCGCGACGTGGTCAAGTCCGTCCACCTCGCCCGCAGCCAGTCCCAGATCCCCTCCGCGATCGCGGCGGCCTGGGAATCGGCGCTGACCGCCCCGCACGGCCCGGTGTGGGTGGAGATCCCCGAGGACGTGCTCCGCGCCGAGACCGTGATCCCGCAGGTCACCGGCGTGGACGCGACCCCGCACGAGCTCGCCCCGCGGCCCGAGCTGACCGCGGTCGCGGCCCACTGGCTGGAGAACGCGGCCCGCCCGGTGATCATCGCGGGCGGAGGCGTCGTACGTGCCGACGCCTCCGGCAAGCTGAAGCAGCTCGCGGAACGCCTGAACGCGCCCGTCGTCACCACCTTCGGCGGCAAGGGTGCCTTCCCCTGGACCCACCCGCTCTCCCTCCAGTCCTGGCTGGAGGACCGCCACATGACCGACTTCCTGGAGGACGCGGACGTCCTCCTCGTCGTCGGCTCGGGCCTCGGCGAGCTGTCCTCGAACTACCACACGTTCCTGCCCGGCGGCCGGGTGATCCAGATCGAGGCCGACCTCGGCAAGCTGGAGTCCAACCACCCCGCCCTCGGCATCCACGCCGACGCCCGGCTCGCCCTCCAGGCGCTGCTGGAGACCGTCGCCGAGCGCCCCGACCCGAAGGCCCCGGAGCGGGTACGGGACGTCCTCGCGGAGATCCGGGCCCGGCTGGCCGGCCAGGACCTCGCCCTGGAGCAGTCCCTCCTCGACGCGATCCGCGCCGCCCTGCCGCCCCGCTCCCCGTCCTTCTGGGACATGACGATCCTCGGCTACTGGGCCTGGTCCGCCTTCGACGCCCGGCACCCGAACACCATGCACTCCGCCCAGGGCGCCGGCGGCCTCGGCTACGCCTTCCCCGCCGCCCTCGGCGCGGCCGTCGCC
Source organism: Streptomyces sp. NBC_00239 (assembly GCF_036194065.1). NCBI lineage: Bacteria > Bacillati > Actinomycetota > Actinomycetes > Kitasatosporales > Streptomycetaceae > Streptomyces > Streptomyces sp. NBC_00239. Next base: position 5,282,143 of record NZ_CP108095.1, read on the forward strand.
GAACCCGGCACCCCCGTCCTCGCCGTCTCCGGCGACGGCGGCTCGATGTACTCCGTCGCCGAGCTGGCCACCGCCCGCCAGCACGACCTGGACGTCACCTGGCTGATCGTCGACGACGGCGGCTACGGCATCCTGCGCGCGTACATGAGCGACTCCTTCGACGGCCGCACCGCCGGCACCGAGCTGACCCGCCCCGACTTCGTCGCCCTCGCCGAGTCCTTCGGCGTCCCGGCGGCGACCACCAGCCCCGAGAACCTGCGCGCCGACCTCGCCCGGGCGCTCAAGACCCCGGGGCCCTCGGTGCTGGTGCTGCCCGCCGTCCTGAAGATGTTCGCCCCGACGCACACGTAGCCGGCCCCGGCCGCGGCCACTCCTTCGCGGCCCGGCCCGCACCCCGTCCACAGGCCCGCCCGCACCTGCCCCGGTCGCCCCCGCCGATCCCGCGGATTGTTGCCGCGGGATGAAATCGGCAGCTCCGCGCGTTGGGCCTTCCGGCAGAACAGGACGAACGGGGAGGCTCACGTGGCGGTGGCGGACACAGCCGGGCAACAGGGATGGGCCAGGCGACTGGCCGCGTACACCTGGCGGTACCGGCTCAACGTGCTGCTGGCACTCGGCTCCTCACTGGCCGGCATGGCCGTGATGGCCCTCGTGCCGCTCGTCACCAAGGTGATCATCGACGACGTCATAGGCGACCGCAGCAAGCCGATGGGCCCCTGGGCGGGGATGCTCATAGGCGCGGCGGTCCTCGTGTACGTGATGACGTACATCCGCCGGTACTACGGCGGCCGCCTCGCCCTCGACGTCCAGCACGACCTGCGCACCGACATGTACGCGACCATCGCGCGGCTCGACGGCCGACGCCAGGACGAGCTGTCCACCGGGCAGGTCGTCGGCCGGGCCACCAGCGACCTCCAGCTGATCCAGGGCCTCCTCTTCATGCTCCCGATGACCATCGGGAACTTCCTCCTGTTCGGCATATCCCTGGCGATCATGCTGTGGCTCTCGCCGCTGCTCACCCTGGTCGCCCTCGCCATGGCCCCCGCCCTCTGGTTCATCGCCAAGCGCAGCCGGATCAAGCTCTTCCCCGCCACCTGGTACGCCCAGGGCCAGGCCGCGGCCGTCGCCGGCGTCGTCGACGGCGCCGTCACCGGCGTCCGCGTCGTCAAGGGCTTCGGACAGGAGGAACAGGAGACCGGCAAGCTCCGCGAGGCCGGCCGCCGGCTCTTCGCCGGACGGCTGCGCACCATCCGCCTGAACTCCCGCTACACCCCCGCACTGCAGGCCGTCCCCGCCCTCGGCCAGGTCGCGATGCTCGGCCTCGGCGGCTGGATGGCCACCCGCGGCCAGGTCACCCTCGGCACCTTCGTCGCCTTCTCCACCTACCTCGCCCAGCTCGTCGGCCCGGTCCGGATGCTGGCCATGGTGCTCACCGTCGGCCAGCAGGCCCGGGCCGGCGTGGAACGCGTCCTGGAGCTCGTCGACACCGAGCCCGCCATCGCCGACGGCACCCGCGAACTGCCCGCCGACGCCCCCGCCACCGTCGAGTTCGACAACGTCACCTTCGGCTACGCCCGGCCGGACGGCGAGACCTCCGCGGCCGACGGCGGCTCCGGCGACGGCTCCGGCAGCTCCGGCAACGGCCCGGCGGGCGGCTCCCCGGCGGTCCGGCCGGTCCTGGACGGCTTCTCGCTCAGCATCGCCGCCGGCGAGACCGTCGCCCTGGTCGGCGCCTCCGGCAGCGGCAAGTCCACCCTCTCGCTGCTCCTGCCCCGCTTCTACGACGTCACCGGCGGCGCGGTCCGGATCGGCGGCCACGACGTGCGCGAACTGACCCACGACTCGCTGCGCGCCGCCATCGGCCTGGTCCCCGAGGACAGCTTCCTCTTCTCCGACACCGTCCGCGCCAACCTCGCGTACGGCCGCCCCGACGCCACCGACGACGAGATCCGGGCCGCCGCCCGCGCCGCCCAGGCGGACGGCTTCATCGAGGCCCTGCCCGCCGGCTACGACACCAAGGTCGGCGAACACGGCCTCACCCTCTCCGGCGGCCAGCGCCAGCGCCTCGCGCTCGCCCGCGCCCTGCTCACCGACCCCCGGCTGCTGCTCCTCGACGACGCCACCTCCGCCGTCGACGCCCGGATCGAACACGAGATCCACGAGGCGCTGCGCGCCGTCATGGCCGGCCGCACCACCCTGCTGATCGCCCACCGCCGCTCCACGCTCGCGCTGGCCGACCGGATCGCGGTCCTCGACCGCGGCCGGCTCTCCGACGTGGGCACCCACGAGGAGCTGGAACGCCGCTCCGCGCTCTACCGCAGGCTGCTCACCGACCCCGACGCGCTGGCCGCCGGCTCCCCGCGGGTGCCGGAATCCGACGCCGAGGTCATCGCAGACCTGGAGCGGGACCTGGAGGACCTGGAGATCGAGGCGGAAATCGACGCCGAGCCGGTCAACGCCAAGCGGCGGGTCGCGGACGGGGTCACCCCCGAGCTGTGGCGCCGGCCCGGCGAAGCCGCCCCGGCCTCTTCCTCTGCCTCCGGTTCCGGTTCCGGTTCCGCTTCCGGCTCCGCTCCGGGTTCCGCTTCCGGTGGTGCGGGAGCCGCCCCGGCGGGCGGAGCCCCCGGGACGCCCGGCGCCGCGTCGACGGCCGCCGCCGTCGCCGGCATGCCCGCCACCCCCGAGCTGCTCGCCCAGGTCGCCGCGCTGCCGCCGGCCGACGACACCCCCGGCATCGACGAGGACCGGGCCGCGGCCGCGGAGGAGAGCTACGGCCTGCGCCGCCTGCTGCGCGGCTTCTGGGCCCCGCTCGCGGTCAGCCTCGGCCTGGTCGCCGTGGACGCGGGCGCCGGCCTGCTGCTGCCGATCCTGATCCGGCACGGCATCGACGAGGGCGTCCAGCAGCTCGCCCTGGGCGCCGTGTGGGCCGCGGCCGGACTCGCGCTGGCCGTCGTCATGGCCCAGTGGGCCGCCCAGTTCGCCGAGACCCGGATGACCGGCCGCACCGGCGAGCGGGTCCTGTACGCCCTGCGCGTCAAGATCTTCGCCCAGTTGCAGCGCCTCGGCCTCGACTACTACGAGCGCGAGCTGACCGGCCGGATCATGACCCGGATGACCACCGACGTGGACGCGCTCAGCACCTTCCTGCAGACCGGCCTGGTCACCGCCGTCGTCTCCGTCTTCACCTTCTTCGGCATCCTGATCGCACTGCTCGTCCTCGACGTGGAGCTCGCGCTCATCGTCTTCGCGACCCTGCCGCTGCTGGTCATCGGCACCATCGTGTTCCGCCGCAAGTCCGTCCGGGCGTACGAGCTGGCCCGGGACCGGGTCAGCGTCGTCAACGCCGACCTCCAGGAGTCCGTGGCGGGCCTGCGCATCGTGCAGGCCTTCCGCCGCGAGCACGCGGGCGCCGCCCGGTTCGCGGAGCGCAGCGACGGCTACCGGGAGGCCCGGGTCCGCGGACAGTGGCTGATATCCGTGTACTTCCCGTTCGTCCAGCTGCTGGCGTCCGGCGCCGCCGCCGCGGTGCTGATCGTCGGTGCCGGCCGGGTCGAGGCCGGCACCCTGACCACCGGCGCGCTGGTGGCCTACCTCCTCTACATCGACCTGTTCTTCGCCCCCGTGCAGCAGCTCTCCCAGGTGTTCGACGGCTACCAGCAGGCGACCGTCTCGCTGGGCCGGATGCAGGAGCTGCTGCGCGAGCCCACCAGCACCCCGGCCGCCGAGCGGCCCCGCGCGGTGACCGCCCTACGCGGCGACATCGCCTTCGAGGACGTCCACTTCGCGTACGGGACGGCGGAGGAGCGCGGCGAGAAGGGGGAAGCCCTCTCGGGCATCGACCTGCGGATCCCGGCGGGCCAGACCGTCGCCTTCGTCGGCGAGACCGGCGCCGGCAAGTCCACCCTCGTCAAGCTGGTCGCCCGGTTCTACGACCCGACCGGCGGCCGGGTCACCGCCGACGGCACCGACCTGCGCGAGCTGGACCTCACCGGCTACCGGCACCGCCTCGGCGTCGTACCGCAGGAGCCGTACCTCTTCCCCGGGACCGTGCGCGACGCGATCGCGTACGGGCGGGCGGACGCGACGGACGCAGAGGTGGAGGCGGCGGCCCGCGCGGTCGGCGCCCACGAGATGATCGCCACCCTCGAAGGCGGCTACCTGCACACGGTGGCCGAGCGGGGCCGCAACCTCTCGGCTGGCCAGCGCCAGCTGATCGCGCTGGCCCGCGCCGAGCTCGTCGACCCCGACGTGCTGCTCCTCGACGAGGCCACCGCCGCCCTCGACCTGGCCACCGAGGCCCTGGTCAACCAGGCCACCGACCGGCTCGCGGGCAAGCGCACCACCCTCGTGGTCGCCCACCGCCTGACCACCGCGGCCCGCGCCGACCGGGTGGTGGTCATGGACCGCGGCCGGGTCGTCGAGGACGGTACGCACGCCGAACTCCTCGCGCTGGGCGGCCGGTACGCGCAGCTGTGGCAGACCTTCATCGGCAGCGTGGGCGAGGACGAGCGGGCCACGGCGGCCTGACCCGGCCCGCCCGCCGGGGGCGCCCGCCGGGGCCCGTGCAACCATCCCGGGCCCCGGCGCGTCGTAGAGGGGTACACATGGCTGAGGGGAACAAAGGTGTTCGACACGTGGGGCAGGGGCGGCAGCGTCCGCGGAGTCCGCAAGGTCCGCACACCGGCACGTCGCGCGGCGGCCCGGATCCTCGGGGTTCTGGCCGTGGGCCTGTTCCTGGCCCTGGGCGCGCTGCCCGCGACGTCGGCGCAGGCCGCGTCAGGCTGCGCCGGCCGGCTCGTCAAGACCCTCCCGTTCAGCACCGGTGAGGTGCGCGTGTACAAGACCCGCACCCACGCCTGCGCGGTGACGCTGCCCAAGCGCACCGGTGTGCGGCAGCAGATGATGGTCAGCATCCAGCCGCGGGGCGGTGTTCCGGTGCGTGACAGCGGCCGGTTCGAGCGGCTCGCAGGGCCGGTCAGCGTGTCCGCTTTGAGTCGCTGTGTGTTCGTACGCGGCCAGGTCGCATCGGGTTCTGTCGCTTCCGGATGGATTCTCTGCTGATTCCGGATACGGGTCAGACCGGTTCCTTTTCCCGCCTCAAGTGACGGACCGGGCCAACCAGGTCTGTTCACGGGCGTGTTGCCCCCGCTAGGTTTCACCGCGTTCGCAGTGAATTCAAGGGGAGGGTGCATGCGCAAGGCGCTCAGATGGCTGCTGTCACTCGTGGTGCTCATAGGTGCCGTGGGTGTGGCCGGCGCGACGGCCGGAGCGGCCACCGCCGCCGGGTCCGCCGACGGCCCGGACATCAAGGACCAGATCCTCGCCGTACCGGGGATGAGTCTCGTCGAGGAGAAGCCGTACCCGGGCTACCGCTTCTTCGTACTGAACTACACCCAGCCGGTGGACCACCGGCACCCGAAGGGCGCCAAGTTCCAGCAGCGGCTGACGCTGCTGCACAAGGACACCAACCGCCCCACCGTGTTCTTCACGTCCGGCTACAACGTGAACACGAGCCCGCGGCGCAGTGAGCCGACGACGATCATCGACGGCAACCAGGTGTCGATGGAGTACCGCTTCTTCACGCCGTCCCGCCCGGCCCCCGCCGACTGGTCCAAGCTGGACATCTGGCAGGCCGCGAGCGACCAGCACCGCATCTTCAAGGCGCTGAAGAAGATCTACCCGAAGAACTGGCTGGCCACCGGCGCCAGCAAGGGCGGCATGACCGCCACGTACTACGAGCGCTTCTACCCGCGCGACATGAACGGTGTCGTCGCGTACGTCGCGCCCAACGACGTGGTGAACAAGGAGGACGCGGCGTACGACCGGTTCTTCGCGAAGGTCGGCACCAAGGAGTGCCGCGACCGCCTGAACGCGGTGCAGCGCGAGGCGCTGGTCCGCCGCGCGCCGCTGGAGGCCAAGTACGCGGCCGCCGCGGCCGAGAACGGCTGGACCTTCAACACCATCGGCAGCCTCGACAAGGCCTTCGAGGCCGTCGTCCTGGACTACACGTGGGCGTTCTGGCAGTACAGCCTGCTCACCGACTGCGCCGCCGTCCCGGCCGCCGCGACCGCGAGCGACGACGAGATCTGGGGCACGGTCGACGCGATCTCCGGCTTCTCGGCCTACACCGACCAGGGCCTGGAGACGTACACGCCGTACTACTACCAGGCGGGCACCCAGCTCGGTTCGCCGGACATCAAGCAGCCGCACCTCAAGGGCCTGAGCCGCTACGGCTACCAGCCGCCGCGCAACTTCGTCCCGGCCGCCATCCCGATGAAGTTCCAGCCCCGGGTCATGCGTGACGTCGACCAGTGGGTGCGCGGCAACGCCCACCACATGCTCTTCGTGTACGGGCAGAACGACCCGTGGGGTGCGGAGCCCTTCCACCTCGGCTACGGCTCCCGCGACAGCTACGTGATGACCGCCCCCGGCGCGAACCACGGTGCCAACGTCGCCAAGCTCGTCGAGTCCCAGAAGACCTTCGCCACCGCGAAGATCCTCAAGTGGGCGGGCGTGGCCCCGGCCACGGTCCTGTCGGGCGAGGCCAAGGCCCGCCCGCTGGCCAAGGCGGACGCCACGCTCGACAAGCGCGACCTGGAGCGCGAGCCGCAGCTGCGGCCGTAACCGCCAGGGAGACCGACGAGGCCCCCGGAACCCGGCAGTTCGGGTTCCGGGGGCCTTCCCGTGCCCGGACCCGGCGCGCCCGCAAGCGAATACGCCCGTACGCCGACGAGCCCGTACGCCGGTGCGCCCGGGCGTCGGGACCTCAGTACGTCAGGCCGTGGCCGAGGGGGAACTGCCCGGAGACAGGGACCGGCAGCCGGCCCGCGGGGCTGCTGCGGCCGGCCAGGACGCGGGCCGCGGCACGCAGTTCCACATCGGTCCACGCGTACGTGGCCAGCACCGCGGCCGTCCGCGGCAGCCGGGCCGCGTCGTAGGGGTTGCGGACCGCGAGCACGACCACCGGCACCCCCGTCGCCACGAGCTCCCGCACCAGGGCGTGCTGCGCCCCGGCTCCCGTCCCGCCTGCCGCCGCGTCCGCCTTGCCGTCCGCCTTGCCGTCCGTCTTCCCGTCCGTCTTCCCTTCCGGCTCCGGGACGTTGTACGTCAGCACCAGCACGGCGTCCTGGCCGCGGGCGGCCGCCACCGCCGCCGCGACGGCCGGTCCGGTGGGGGCGAGGCCGGTCGGCGCCAGTGCCGTCGTGAAGCCGAGCGCGGCCAGCTCGCGGGCCAGCACGGCCGTCGGCGGGCCGGTGGTGCCGGTCGGGGAGACCGGGTCGGCGCCGGTGACCAGCAGCCGGGGCCGGGCGGCCGGGGAGAGCGGCAGCACGCCGTCCGGGTTGGCGAGCAGGGTGGTCGTGCCGGCCGCGATCTCGTCGGCCGCGGCCAGGTGGGCGGGGCTGCCCACCCGGGCGGACACCTGCCCGGGGCGGGTGAACGGCTCGGTGAACAGGCCGCGCCGCGCCTTCAGCGTGAGGATCCGCAGGACCGAAGCGGCGATCCGCTCCTCGGACAGCTCCCCGGACCGGACCGCCGCCAGCACGGACCGGACGGCCAGCCGCAGGTCCGGCGGGTTCAGTAGCTGGTCGCAGCCCGCCTTGAGGGCCAGCACCGGCACCCGGTCGTCCCCGTACTTCTGCCGTACGCCGGCCATGTCGAGGGCGTCGGTGACCACCACCCCCCGGAAGCCGAGGCGCTCGCGCAGGATGCCGGTGACGATCGGCCGGGACAGGGTGGCCGGATCCCCCGAGGGATCCAGCGCGGGGAAGACGATGTGCGCGGTCATCACCGCGTCCGCGCCGGCCTCGACGGCCGCGCGGAACGGCGGCTCGTCCAGCTCCTCCCACTGCGCGCGGGTGTGCCGCATCACCGGCAGCCCGAGGTGGCTGTCGGTCTCGGTGTCGCCGTGCCCCGGGAAGTGCTTGGCGGTCGCGGCGACCCCGGACCGCTGGTAGCCGCGGACCTGGGCGGCCACCAGCGCGGCCACCGCGGCCGGGTCCGAGCCGAACGACCGTACGCCGATGACCGGGTTGGCCGGGTTCACGTTGACGTCCGCGACCGGCGCGTAGTCCTGCCGGATGCCCAGCGCGGCGAGTTCCGCGCCGGCGATCCGGGCGGCCCGCCCGGCGGCGGTGGCGGAACCGGCCGCGCCGAGCGCCATCGCCCCCGGGAACAGGGTGGCGGGCCGGCCGATCCGGGCGACGATCCCGTGCTCCTGGTCGGTGGACAGCAGCAGCGGGACGCCGGCCGGCCCGGCCAGCGCGGCCCGCTGCAAGCCGTCGGAGAGGCCCGCGATCTGCGCCGGGTCCCGGGTGTTGTGGGCCCACGCGAAGTAGACGACCCCGCCCAGGTGGTAGGCGGAGACCACCTCGGCGGCGCTGCGCACGCCGAACTGCGCCAGGTTGGCCTGGGCGTCGGCCGGGTCGGGGTCGGTCGCACTGTGCCCGTACACGCGGGTGACGAACAGTTGACCGACCTGCTCGGCCGGGCTCATCAGTCCGACCAGGCGGCGCAGCCGGGCCGCGTCGGGCGTCCGGCGGATGCCCCGGGGGGCGGGTGCGGAAGGGGGCGCGGAGGCGGGCCCGGCGGCCGTGACGGCCGCCATGGCGGCCGCGGCGAGCAGGGCGCGGCGGGAGGCGTGGTACGGCACGCGGGCACGCTACTGCCGGGCCGGGCCCGGGCGCCGGGGGACACCCCCGGCGTCCCCCGGACGCGCTACCGGGGGCGCGTCAGCGGGGCCGCGTGGCGGCTGCCCGGGGACGCGGGTGCGGGTCGGGGTAGCCGGCCGGCGGCCAGTGCGCCTGGAGGGTCCGTACCGCCTCGGTGATGGCGGGGCGGCGGGCGGCGCCGGTCCGCCACAGCGCGTAGAGCCGCCGCGAAGGGACCGGCTCCAGCGGGACGGCGACCGCCCCGGCCGGCAGCGGGCCGCTGCCCAGCCGCGGCATCACCGCCACCCCGAGCCCGGCCGCGACGAGCGCGACCTGGGTGTGGTTCTCCGCGACGACGTGCGCGATGTCCGGCTGGAAGCCGACGCCGCGCAGGGTCCGCACCAGCCAGTCGTGGCACACCTGGCCGGGCGGCTGGACGATCCACCGCTGCCCGCCGAGGTCGGCCCGCCGGACCCGCGGCATCCGGGTGAAGGGGTGGCCTTCGGGCACCAGCAGGTCGCACAGGTCGTCGCCGATGACGGCCTGTTCGACGCCTTCGGGGGTGGGCAGCCGGGTGATGTCCCAGTCGTGGGTCACGGCCAGGTCGGTGACCCCCTGGGCGACCAGGTCCATCGACAGGTGCGGGTCGACCTCGGTGAGGCCGACCTCCAGGGAGTCGTGGTTGCGGGCCAGTTCCGCCAGCACCCCGGGCAGCAGGCCGCGCGCGGCGGAGGCGAAGGCGGCGACCCGCAGCCGCCCGCTGGGCCGCCCGCGGCGCTCCTCCAGCGTGGTCTCGGCCCGCTCCACGATGGCGAGGAGCTCCTGCGCGGTCGCGGCCAGGTGCCGGGCCTCCTCGGTGAGGGCGACCCCGCGGCCCCGGCGTTCGAGCAGGGTGGTGCGGGTCTCGCGCTCCAGCTTGGCGATCTGCTGGGAAACGGCGGAGGCGGTGTAGCCGAGTGCTTCGGCGGCGGCGCCGACCGAGCCGTGGACGGAGACGGCGTGCAGGGCGCGCAGCCGGGACAGATCGAGCATGGCCGCCACCCTAGGCTGTCGCACGGCGGGTTGGATGAAGAGATGCTTCATCCAACCCTGAAGAAATCCGCGCTGGTGCTTCACGATCGCTGACCCGATGCTCGGACCATGCGCCCTGTTCACATCGCACTCGCCGTGCTGGTCACCGCCCTCTGGGGGGTCAACTTCGTCGTGATCCAGATCGGTCTGGGCGAGTTCCCGCCCCTGCTCCTGTCGGCCCTGCGCTTCCTGGCCGCGGCGATCCCGGCGGTGTTCCTCGTCGGACCGCCCAAGGTCGCCTGGAAGTGGGTGGTGGCGGTCGGACTGGCGCTGGGAGTGGCCAAGTTCGGGCTGCTGTTCAGCGGGATGGACGCGGGCATGCCGGCCGGGCTGTCCTCGCTGGTGCTCCAGGTCCAGGCGGTGTTCACGGTGGTCTTCGCGGCCGTGGCACTGGGGGAGCGGCCGGGCCGGCTGCGGATCGCGGGCATGGCCGTCGCGTTCGCGGGCATCGGGGTCGCGGCCGTCGACGAGGGGGCCTACGGCCCGGTGGCGGGCTTCGCGATGGTCGTAGCGGCGGCCGCCTGCTGGGGCGTGTCGAACGTGCTGACCCGCAAGGCCTCGCCGCCGGACGCGCTCAACTTCATGGTCTGGGTGTGCGCGGTGCCGATCCTGCCGCTGCTCCTGCTGTCCCTGCTGCTGGAGGGCCCGGAGCGGGACCTGGCGGCGCTGCGGGCGATGGACTGGGGCGGGGCCGGGGTCGTCCTGTACCTCGCCTGGGTGTCCACGGTGTTCGGCTTCGGCGTGTGGGGCTACCTGCTGCGCCGCTACCCGGCCTCGTCGGTCGCGCCGTTCTCCCTGCTGGTGCCGGTGTTCGGGATGGGCTCGGCGGCGCTGGTGCTGGGTGAGGAGGTCCGGGGGCTGCGCTGGCTGGCCGCGCTGCTGCTGGTGGGAGGCGTGGCCCTGACCTCCCTGGGGCCCGGACGCGCGGCCGGGCGGGCGGCGGCCGGGGGGACGGCGGCCGGGCCGGGGGGCGTCACGGGGAGCGCTCGTGCAGCCTCAGCCGCCAGTCCTGCCCGGTGAGGGACACTCCGAACGAGCGGTGCGGCTTCTCCGCGACGAGGGTGAAGCCGGCCCGCCGGTAGAGCACGCGGGCCGCGTCCAGGACGTCGTTGGTCCACAGGACCAGTTCGCGGTAGCCGGCCTCGCGGGCGAACGAGACGACCGCGTCGACCAGTTGCGCGCCGATCCCGAGGCCGCGGCCGGCCGGGTCGACGAGCAGCAGCCGCAGCCGCGCGGTGCCCGGCGCGTCGTCGCGCACGCACATGACGGACCCGACCGGGCGCCCGTCGAGCTCGGCGATCCAGACCCGTTCCAGGTGGGGGTCGTGGTCCTGGGCGAAGTCCGCGACGATACGTGCGACCAGGCCCTCGAAGTCGGTGTTCCAGCCGTACTCGGCGGCATACAGCGCGCCGTGCCGCTGCACGATCCACCCCAGATCGCCGGGCTCCGGGTCACGCAGCCTGACGGTGTCGTGTGGCCCCATGGGGCCGAGCGTACCCGGTGACCGCGAACGCGCACCGGGCCGACGAACCAGGAGCGGAAATGGCCGACAGGACGGGCGGACCGGGCGGGGCCGGCACAGCTGGCGGGACGGGCAGCACCGGGGGCACGGGCGGTACCGGCAGTGCCGGCGGTACGGGCGGGGCCGGCAAGGCGGCGGGAGGCGGTACGGGAGACCAGTGGCGGGTCGACTTCGACGCGGAGGTGGTGTTCAGCAACGGCGGCGCGCTGCAGACGCAGGGCTTCCGCCTCGACATCCCCGGCGACGCCATCGGCGACGAGGAACTCGGCGAACTCCTGGTCCGCCACCTGGGCCTGCTGATGGTGGGCGCCACGAAGATCACGCGCAAGCGGCTGATCAGAGAACCCCACAAGGGCTCCCGCAACACCGCGGCGGGCCCGGCCCGCCCCCGCACCACCGACCTGACGTCCCCCACCACCAGAGCCACCTGGCCCCCCGCCGAACCACCGGCCACCGAGGCCGCGCTCCGGGGTGACGGGCCTGGGGATGATGGGCTTGGGGGTGATGGGCCTGGGGGTGACGAGCTCGGGGGTGACGGGCCTGGGGGTGACGGGCCTGGGGGTGACCGGGCTGAGGGTGACGAGCTTGGGGGTGACGAGCTTGGGGGTGACCGGCCTGGGGGTGACGGGCGTGAGGGTGACCAGCAGGGAGGTGACGGGTCCGGGGGTGGCGCGGGTCCGGGTGGCCGCCGGGCCGGCGGGGGGCCCGAGTTGGCGGACCTCGTGGACCTGCCCGTGGTGCTGGTCCGGCTGACGGGCGCGGCGGAGCCGGTCGCCGACCGGCTGGCCCTGGCGCCCTTCCGGCTCGCCGGACAGGCGGTCGTCATCGAGACGGGCCGGCCCGACGGGCCGTACCTCACCGAGGAGGCGGTCGCGCTGCTCGCGGGGCAGGGCGCCGTGCTCGTCGCCACGGACGGCACGTGCCGTACGGGGGCTGTCGCCGATGCGCTGGGCGTGGCCGGGGTGCCCCTGGTCACCGGGCTGACCGGTCTGGCCGCGCTGCCCGCCGAGGGCGCCCGCCTCCACGTGGTCCCCACCCCCAACCCCGCCTACACCCGGGTCTACGCCGTCACCCCACCCCCCAACTGACCCCAGCCCCACCACCGCCCGGTGGCCCAACCTCCCAGCCTCACCGGCCCCCTGGAGCACACCCCCCGGCTTCGCCGGTGCCCTGGGCATCAGCAGCCTCGCCAACGCCCTGAGGTGAACCTCGGCCTGAGCGGGGCACATCCAGCCTCGCCGGCGTTTGAGGCGCGGGGTCTGGGGCGGAGCCCCAGGACTGCAACCCGGCTGGCGCCGGGCACCGGGCTCCGCCCGGACCCGCGCCTCAAACGCCGGCGAGGCTGAAGGTTGCCCCTCAGGGCACCGGCGAGGCTGGAGTTGGTCCCTCAGGGCATCGGGGAGTGGGGGTCGCCCCTCAGGGCACCGGCGAGGCTGGAGTTGGTCCCTCAGGGCATCGGGGAGTGGGGGTCGCCCCTCAGGGCACCGGCGAGGCTGGGGATTGCCGCCAAGCCAAAGGGTTGCCCTCGGGCAGTCGGAGAGGCTGGAGGTGCGCCACAGTCAGCCGGCGGGGCCAGGCGGTGGCCGAGGCCGAAGTCCGCCGCAAACCCCGGCGGCGCCGCTACGGCTTCCTGGCGCCGCCGCCAAGGATCTGGCCCAGCAGATCACCGAGCCCACCGCCGCCGCCACCGGCGGCACCGGCACCGGCCCCACCGCCGGCCCCGCCGGCACCGGCGCCCCCCTTGCCGGCGGCCCGCTTCGCGAAGACCGCCATCAGCACCGGGATCAGCAGCTCGATCACCCGGGTGACGGCCGGCGCCGGGATGCCGGTCTTCTTGGACACCGCGTTGGCCACCGGCTTGCTCACCTTGGCGAGTACCCCCGCCATCAGCCCGCCGCCCAGCAGCCCGCCACCCAGCGTGGCCACGCCCTGGAGCGGCGGTTCGGACACCTCCGCGAACGCCTGGCGGACCTCGGCGCCTTCGTCGTCGTCCGCGCCCGCCTTCTCCTGGAGTCCGCCGGTGAGGGCGCCGACGGTCGTGCCGACCACGTTCCGGGCGCCGTCGTCGTCGGTGCCGAGGAGCCCGGCGATCTCGGTGAGCCGGTCGTCGCCGAGCTCTTGGAGCACGTCCTTCTCGAGGGAGTCATCGCTCATGGCTGAAACGCTACGTCTGTCCGGATTTGGCGGCACCTTGGGTCAAGGAAACATAAAAACGGAATCCGCCGTGCAACCGTCGGCCCCGGACGGCGGTCGTACTGTGCGTCGGCGCTTCCGGGAGGGATCCGGGGGGATCGGGAAGCCCGACGGGGGAGGGGAAACCGCGAGGGGGTTGCGGCCGCGAGGCCGGGACCCCCTCGATGTTTTCCACAGGCCGAACGGGCTGTCGGCGTACGGCGGTAACGTCTGGGCATGTCCAATCTGGCAGTGGTCGAAGGGGTGCTCGAGCGCATCACGTACGCCAACGAGGAGAACGGCTACACCGTCGCCCGGGTCGACACGGGGCGCGGGGCCGGCGATCTCCTCACGGTGGTCGGTGCCCTGCTCGGCGCGCAACCCGGTGAATCGCTGCGGATGGAGGGCCGCTGGGCCTCCCATCCGCAGTACGGCAAGCAGTTCACCGTGGAGAACTACACGACCCTGCTCCCGGCCACCGTCCAGGGCATCCGCCGCTACCTCGGCTCCGGCCTGATCAAGGGCATCGGGCCGCGGATCGCGGACCGGATCACCGACCACTTCGGGATCGACACGCTCGACGTGATCGAGCAGGAGCCGAAGCGGCTGATCGAGGTGCCCGGGCTCGGCCCCAAGCGGACCCGGATGATCGGGGCCGCCTGGGAGGAGCAGAAGGCCATCAAGGAGGTCATGGTCTTCCTCCAGGGTGTCGGCGTCTCCACCTCCATCGCGGTCCGCATCTACAAGAAGTACGGGGACGCCTCCATCTCCGTGGTGAAGAACCAGCCCTACCGGCTCGCCGCCGACGTGTGGGGCATCGGCTTCCTGACCGCCGACCGGATCGCCCAGGCCGTCGGGATCCCGCACGACAGCCCCGAGCGGGTGAAGGCCGGACTCCAGTACGCGCTGTCCCAGTCCACCGACCAGGGGCACTGCTTCCTGCCCGAGGACCGGCTGATCGCCGACGGGGTCAAGCTGCTCCAGGTGGACACCGGGCTGGTCATCGACTGCCTGGCCGAACTGGCGGGCGAGGACGAGGGCGTGGTCCGGGAGCAGGTCCCCGCGCCGGACGGCGGGCCGCCGCTCACCGCGGTCTACCTGGTGCCCTTCCACCGGGCGGAGCTCTCCCTGGCCGGCCAGGTGCGGCGGCTGCTGGGAGCCGAAGAAGACCGGATGTCCGGCTTCCGGGACGTCGACTGGGACAAGGCGCTGACCTGGCTGGCGGGGCGCACCGGCGCCCAGCTCGCCCCCGAGCAGCGCGACGCCGTCCGGCTGGCCCTGACCAGCAAGGTCGCCGTGCTCACCGGCGGGCCGGGCTGCGGCAAGTCGTTCACGGTGCGCTCGATCGTGGAGCTGGCCCGGGCGAAGAAGGCCAAGGTGGTGCTCGCCGCGCCCACCGGCCGGGCCGCCAAGCGGCTGGCCGAGCTGACCGGGGCCGAGGCCTCCACCGTGCACCGGCTGCTGGAGCTCAAGCCGGGCGGGGACGCGGCGTACGACCGGGACCGGCCGCTGGAGGCCGACCTGGTCGTGGTCGACGAGGCCTCGATGCTGGACCTGCTGCTGGCGAACAAGCTGGTCAAGGCGGTGGCGCCGGGGGCCCACCTGCTGCTCGTCGGGGACGTGGACCAGCTGCCCTCGGTGGGCGCCGGCGAGGTGCTCCGCGACCTGCTGGCCGACGGCGGCCCGGTGCCCGCCGTCCGGCTGACCCGGATCTTCCGGCAGGCCCAGCAGTCCGGTGTGGTCACCAACGCCCACCGGATCAACACCGGGCTGCCGCCGCTCACCGACGGACTGCCGGACTTCTTCCTCTTCGCCGAGGAGGACACCGAGGCGGCGGGCCGGCTCGCCGTGGACGTGGCCGCCCGCCGGATTCCGGCCAAGTTCGGGCTCGACCCGCGACGGGACATCCAGGTGCTCGCGCCCATGCACCGCGGCCCGGCCGGCGCCGGGAACCTGAACGGGCTGCTCCAGCAGGCCATCACCCCGGCCCGGCCGGACCTCCCCGAGAAGCGGTTCGGCGGCCGGGTCTTCCGGGTCGGCGACAAGGTCACCCAGATCCGCAACAACTACGAGAAGGGTGCCAACGGGGTCTTCAACGGCACGGTCGGCGTAGTGACCGCCCTGGACCCCGACGAGCAGCGGTTGACGGTGCGCACGGACGAAGACGAGGAGGTCACGTACGAGTTCGACGAGCTGGACGAGCTCGCGCACGCCTATGCCGTGACGATTCACCGTTCCCAGGGGAGTGAATACCCGGCGGTGGTGATCCCGATCACCACCGGAGCTTGGATGATGCTCCAGCGGAACCTTCTCTACACCGCTGTCACCAGGGCCAAGAAGCTGGTCGTCCTCGTCGGCTCGCGCAAGGCCCTGGGGCAGGCGGTGCGGACGGTTTCCGCAGGCAGGAGGTACACGGCCGTGGCCCCTAGGCTGTCCGGCCGTATACCGGTGGGAAACTTCACCTAGGGTTTCCGCTTTCGGGCCGGAGCGGGCAGGATGTGCAGGTTGGCGGCACTCAGTGCCGCCGCAGGGCCCAAAGTCCGACCCCGAGTGCACTCTCCTGCGCCAAATGGGGGAAGGTAGAGGCAGTCAGGGCACCTCGAAGAAGAGGCACTACGTCGGTGAGGGATGACGTGAGCGACAACTCTGTAGTACTGCGGTACGCGGACGGTGAATACACCTACCCGGTGGTCAACAGCACCGTCGGTGACAAGGGCTTCGACATCTCGAAGCTCCGGGCCCAGACCGGTCTGGTCACCCTGGACAGCGGCTACGGGAACACCGCTGCCTATAAATCCGCCATCACCTACCTCGACGGCGAGCAGGGCATCCTGCGGTACCGCGGGTACCCGATCGAGCAGCTGGCGGAGCGCTCGACCTTCATCGAGGTCGCGTACCTGCTGATCAACGGCGAGCTGCCGACCGTGGACCAGCTCGCGTCGTTCCGCAACGAGATCACCCAGCACACACTGCTGCACGAGGACGTCAAGCGCTTCTACGACGGCTTCCCGCGTGACGCGCACCCGATGGCGATGCTGTCCTCCGTGGTCAGCGCGCTGTCGACGTTCTACCAGGACAGCCACAACCCGTTCGACGACAAGCAGCGCCACCTGTCGACGATCCGGCTGCTGGCCAAGCTCCCGACCATCGCCGCGTACGCGTACAAGAAGTCGGTCGGCCACCCGGTGGTCTACCCGCGCAACGACCTCGGCTACGTCGAGAACTTCCTGCGCATGACGTTCTCCGTGCCGGCCCAGGAGTACGAGCTGGACCCGGTCGTGGTCTCGGCGCTCGACAAGCTGCTGATCCTGCACGCGGACCACGAGCAGAACTGCTCGACCTCCACGGTCCGCCTCGTCGGCTCCTCGCAGGCCAACATGTTCGCGTCGATCTCCGCGGGCATCAGCGCCCTGTGGGGTCCGCTGCACGGTGGCGCCAACCAGTCGGTCCTGGAGATGCTCGAAGGCATCAAGGCCAACGGCGGCGACGTCGACTCCTTCATCCGCAAGGTGAAGAACAAGGAGGACGGCGTCCGCCTGATGGGCTTCGGCCACCGCGTCTACAAGAGCTTCGACCCCCGGGCGAAGATCATCAAGGCGGCGGCGCACGATGTCCTCTCGGCGCTCGGCAAGTCCGACGAGCTGCTCGACATCGCGCTCAAGCTGGAAGAGCACGCGCTCTCCGACGAGTACTTCGTCTCGCGCAACCTCTACCCGAACGTGGACTTCTACACCGGTCTGATCTACCGGGCGATGGGCTTCCCCACCGAGATGTTCACCGTGCTCTTCGCGCTCGGCCGCCTTCCCGGCTGGATCGCCCAGTGGCACGAGATGATCAAGGAGCCGGGTTCCCGCATCGGTCGCCCGCGCCAGATCTACACCGGCGAGGTCCTGCGCGACTTCGTCCCGGTCGAGGCCCGCTGACCCGGACCCGCCCCAGGCAAGAGAAAAGCGCCCCGCCGTCGATCCCCCCACGGGTCGACGGACGGGGCGCTTTCCCTATCCCCGGTGCGGATTCCCCCCACGGGACCCGAGCCGGGTGTCTGGTGAGGAGCCGGTGGGCTCCACAGGGTGGTCTGCCGGGACCCGTACGCGTCGGGAGGGCCGCTCAAAGCTCCCCGCGAAGGCACGCGCCCCGGCCGGCAAACGCCCGGACGTCCCCCAAGACATCCGCAGAACGTCCCCCAAGACGTTCTTGGCATCGACTCATTAGACTCGCCCGACCCCCGGTTGGTTACGTTGTGATCTGTGTGATCTGTGTCTCTTGTGAAGGAATGGTGACGGCCATGCGAAGGCCGCCCCCCGCAGGAGGCGGCCAGGTGGCCCGCAGTCAGCGGAACGAGCGCAACCGGAGGCTGTTGCTCACGACGAAGACCGAGGAGAAGGCCATCGCGGCACCCGCGATCATCGGGTTGAGCAGCCCCGCCGCGGCCAGCGGCAGCGCCGCCACGTTGTAGCCGAACGCCCAGAACAGATTTCCCTTGATGGTGGCCAGGGTCCGGCGGGCCAGCCGGATCGCGTCGGCCGCCACCCGCAGGTCCCCGCGGACCAGCGTCAGGTCGCCGGCCTCGATGGCCGCGTCCGTGCCCGTGCCCATCGCGAGCCCGAGGTCCGCCTGGGCCAGAGCGGCGGCGTCGTTGACCCCGTCGCCGACCATCGCGACCGTACGGCCCTGCGCCTGCAGCCTCTTGACGACGTCCACCTTGTCCTGCGGCAGCACCTCCGCGATCACCTCGTCGATGCCCACCGCGCGGGCCACCGCCTCGGCCACGGCCTTGTTGTCGCCGGTCAGCAGCACCGGTTCGAGGCCGAGGGCGCGCAGCCGGGCCACCGCCTCCGCGCTGGTTTCCTTGACCGCGTCCGCCACCGTCAGGACGCCGCGTGCGGCGCCGTCCCAGGCCACCACGACCGCCGTACGCCCCTCGGCCTCGGCCGCCGCCTTGGCCGCGGCCAGCTCCGCCGGCAGCGGGATCGACCAGCCCGCCAGCAGCTGCTCCCGGCCCACCAGGACGGCGTGTCCTTCGACCACGCCCTGGACGCCGAGTCCGGCGACGTTCTCGAAGCTCTCCGGCACCGGCAGCGAACCGGCGCGCTCGGCCGCGCCCGCCGCGACGGCGCGGGCCACCGGGTGTTCGGAGGCGTGCTCCAAGGAGCCCGCCAGGCGCAGGAGTTCGCGCTCCTGGACGCCGTCCGCGGTGATCACGTCCTGGAGGGCCATCCGGCCGGTGGTGACCGTGCCGGTCTTGTCGAGGACCACGGTGTCCACCCGGCGGGTCGACTCCAGCACCTCCGGCCCCTTGATCAGGATGCCGAGCTGGGCGCCGCGGCCGGTGCCGACCATCAGGGCGGTCGGCGTGGCCAGGCCCAGCGCGCACGGGCAGGCGATGATCAGGACGGCCACGGCGGCGGTGAAGGCTGCCGTGGGATCGTCGGTGGCCAGCAGCCAGCCGACCCAGGTGGCGAGGGCCAGGACCAGCACCACGGGCACGAAGACCGAGGAGATCCGGTCGGCCAGCCGCTGTACCTCGGCCTTGCCGTTCTGGGCGTCCTCGACCAGTCGTGCCATCCGGGCCAGCTGGGTGTCCGCGCCGATCCGGGTGGCCTCGACCACGAGGCGGCCGGCCGTGTTGACGGTGGCGCCGGTGACGGTGTCGCCCACGGCGACGTCCACCGGCACCGATTCGCCGGTCAGCATCGAGGCGTCGACGGCGGAGCTGCCCTCGACGACCGTGCCGTCGGTGGCGATCTTCTCGCCGGGGCGGACCAGGAAGCGGTCGCCGACGGCCAGCTGCCCGACCGGGATCCGTACCTCGGCGCCGCCGCGCAGTACGGTCACGTCCTTGGCGCCCAGGTGCAGCAGGGCCTTGAGCGCGGCGCCCGCCTTCCGCTTGGAGCGGGCCTCCAGGTAGCGGCCGAGCAGGATGAAGGCGATGACGCCGGCCGCTACCTCCAGGTAGACGGTGGAGGCGCCGCCGGCCCGGGCGGCGGCATCTACCGCTCCGGGGGTGAAGTCGAAGCCGTGCCGCATGCCGGGCATGCCCGCATGCCCGAAGAACAGGGCCCACAGGGACCAGCCGAACGCGGCGAGGGTGCCCACCGACACCAGGGTGTCCATGGTGGCCGCGCCGTGCCGGGCGTTGGTCCAGGCGGCCCGGTGGAAGGGGTGGCCGCCCCATACGACGACGGGGGCGGCGAGGGTCAGCGACAGCCACTGCCAGTTGTCGAACTGGAGGGCGGGGACCATGGCGAGCAGCACCACGGGGGCGGCCAGCAGGGTCGAGACGATCAACCGGTGACGCAGTGCGGCGAGCTCCGGGTCGGGCACGTCGGCGGCCTCGGCGGGCCCCTGCGCCGCCGGGGCCGGGTCGGCCGCGGCGGGCTCCGGAACGGGCGGCGGGGGCGGCTCCTGGGCCGTGTAGCCGGTCTTGACCACGGTCGCGATGAGGTCGGCGACCTCGGTCCCGGCCGGGTAGGAGACCTTGGCCTTCTCGGTGGCGTAGTTCACCGTCGCGGTGACCCCCGCCATGCGGTTGAGCTTCTTCTCGATGCGGGCCGCGCAGGAGGCGCAGGTCATCCCGCCGATCGACAGCTCGACCTGCGAGGCCGGTGCCGGTTCCGCTGCTATCGGTGCTTCGTGCACGGTGCTGCTGCTCATGTCCGAGCTCCAGAGGGGAGGGCCGGACCGTACGGAACCAGTATCAGCTGGCCGGCGCGGTCCGGCGGGAATCGCCTGAAGAGGGAGGGGTCAGGCCTGGTCGGCGAGCTCGTAGCCCGCCTCGTCGACGGCGGCGCGTACGGCCTCCGCGTCGAGCGGGGCGGCGGAGACCACGGTGACCTCGCCGGTGGCGGCGACGGCCTTGACCGAGGTGACGCCGGGCAGCTCGGACAGCTCGGCGGTCACGGCCCCTTCGCAGTGGCCGCAGGTCATGCCGGTGACCCGGTAGACCGCGGTGACGGCGCCCACCTGGACGGTGGCCGCGCCGTCGTGGCAGGAGCCCGTGCTGGAGCAGCAGGAGGTGGCGGCGGGCTGCTGGGTGTCCGTCTCGGCGGTCATCTCGTTCTCCTCATCACGGCGTACGAAGTCGGTCGGCGGGTGGCGGCGCGTGGTCCGTGTCCCACCGATGACAACACTATACCCCTAGGGGGTATTTCTCGGCGCGAGGTGGCGAAGTGGGATCCGGGTCGGCGTCGGGTCGGTTCCGGCGGTGCCGCGCGCGTGCGCTCCGGGCACCTTCGAGTGAACAACCCTCGTGAACGGTATGTAAATGGCACCTATGCCGCACTCGGGGACGCTTGTGCTCATCGTGGCGATCGCGGCGCTCGCGCCCCTGCTCGGCCCGGTCATCGCCATGGCGGCGCGCGCGAGCCGGGGTGTTCGACGGTGGTCCTGGCCGCCTTCGCACTCGTCACGGCGGGGGCGGTGGTGGGGGCGCTGCGGCCCGAGCCGCCCTGCTTCGCCGACGTCATCGCCAAGACCCTGCACGGCAGCGGGCAGTTCGCGGTGCGCCCGGTCGTACTGCTGCTCGTGGCGATGCCGGGGCTCGCCGAGGTGCTGGATCTGGACATCCTGCTCGGCGCCTTCGCCGCCGGGATGTTCACCCGGCTGATCCTGACCGGCGCCGCGCCGGCGAGCGGCGAACTCGTGCCCTCCAAGGTCGAGGCGATGGGCTTCGGCTTCCTGGTGCCGCTGTCCTTCGTGGTCACCGCGCTGGGGGTCGAGGGCGGGATGCTCGACCCGGGGGAGGCGGCCGCGCCGGTCGGCGCCGGCCTGGTCTCCGTACTGGCCTTCCCGCTGCTCGCGCTCAAGTGCCGGGCGGTCGCGGGCCGCCGGGCCCGGCCCTCGGAACGGGTCAGCGGGCAGGAGACGTGGTGACCATCGGCTCGAGGTAGCGCAGGAGCACGGTCTTCATCTCGGCGACGTACGCGTCCCGCTCGGCGCCCTCGTGGGCCAGGATCACGTCGAGCCCGGACTTGAAGATGCCCAGGACCGTGATCGCGACGCGGGTCAACTGCTCGGGCGGGGTGTCGGGGGAGAAGGTCCGCACGATGTCCTCGATCCGGGTGACCAGGCCCGCGTGGAGCTGATCGTGCTCCTGCGTGATGCCGGGGATTCCGGAGCCGTGCATCAGGGCCCAGAAGGCCGGGTTCTCGCAGTTGAAGGCGATGACCGGGTCGATGACGGCGTCGATCAGGGCGGGCAGCGGCTGCCGCAGGTTCTCCGGGAGGAAGGCCCGGCCGTGGGTCGTGTGCGCCTGCTGGAGCAGGTGCCCGCCCAGCTCGATCGCGATGGCCTCCTTGTTCGGGAAGAACTGGTACAGCGTGCCCGGGGACACGCCGGCCTCGCGCGCGATGGCGTTGGTGCTCGCGCCGGCGTAGCCGTTCCGGCAGAACACGCCGGCCGCGGCCTCCAGGAGCTGGGCGATGCGGCGCTCGCCGCGGGCCTGCCTGCGGCGGGGCTTGGCGTCGTCCGCGGCGGTGGCGGCTTCGGCGGTGGCGCGGGCGGGTGCCGCGGTGTCGGGCGCGGGCGTGTCGTCGGAGGGCGCCGGTGCGTCGAGGGTCGCCGGGCCGGGTGCGCCCCGCCTCGGGGTCCGGCTCGCGCGCTTGCTGGTCTCCGGCTTCCTGGCCTCCGGCACGGCGATCCCCTCCCAGGGGTGATTGACAAACGCGAGAGGTCGCTCGCATTCTTGGGGGAACGCGAGCGATGTCTCGTGTTTGCCATTCTATGGCAATGGACGACCCGTTCCCACGGGTCACGGTGAAGGGGACACCGCCTCATGTCCGTAGTCAAGAACGCCGCTCCGGGGGGTGGCTGGACCCGGTTCGTCACCGCCCGGCCACGGCTTTCGCTGCTGCTCGCGCTGGTCGTCACCGCCCTCGCCGTGTTCGCCGGCAGCGGCGTGGCGGACCGGATGGGCAGCGGCGGCTGGCAGGACCCCGGCGCCGAATCCACGTACGCCACCGAGGCCCTGGAGCGCGAGTTCCCGGCCTCCCAGCCCAATCTGCTGCTGCTCGTGGACGCCGGACCACCGGGCGTGGACGACGCGGGCGTGGCCGCCGAGGCCGCGCGGCTCGCCGGCCGGCTCGCCGCCGAACCGGGCATCACCGGGGTCAGCTCCTACTGGCAGACCCGCTCGCCCGCGCTGCGCTCGGCCGACGGCCGGCAGGCGCTGATCGCCGCCCGCGTCACCGGAGACGAGAAGACGGCCTCCGAGGTCCTCGGCCGGATAGCCCCCTCCTACCGGGGCGCCCACGGGCCGGTGCGGGTCGGCCTCGGCGGCCCGGTGGCCGTGCAGCGCGCGATGACCAGCACCGTCCAGGAAGACCTGGTCCGCGCCGAACTGATCGCCCTGCCCGTCACCCTCGTCCTGCTCGTCCTGGTCTTCGGCAGCGCCGTCGCGGCCCTGCTGCCGCTCGCCGTCGGGATCGTCGCCGTGCTGGGGACCAATGCGGTGCTCCGCGGCCTCACCGAGGTCACCGACGTATCGGTGTTCGCGATGAACCTGACCACCGCACTCGGCCTCGGACTCGCCATCGACTACGCCCTGTTCATCGTGCGCCGGTTCCGCGAGGAACTAGACGCAGGCCGTGACCCGCGGGCGGCCGTCGGGGCCACGCTGCGCACGGCCGGCCGCACCGTCCTCTTCTCGGCGCTGACCGTCGCGGTCTCGCTCTCCGCGATGCTGCTCTTCCCGCAGTACTTCCTGCGCTCGTTCGCCTACGCCGGTGTCGCGGTGGTCCTGCTGGCCGCGGCGGCCGCACTGATCCTGCTGCCTGCCGCGCTGGTCCTGCTGGGCGAGCGGGTCAACTCCCTGGACCTGCGGGCGCTGTGGCGCCGCCGCCGGCCCGCCGGGCAGGCCCCCGCCGCCGAGCGGGGCGCGGGCTGGGCGCGGGTGGCGGTGCTGGTGATGCGCCGGGCACCGGTCTTCGCCATCGCCACCACGGCGGGACTGCTCCTGCTCGGACTCCCGTTCCTGGACGTCCGGTTCGGCACCCCCGACGACCGCCAGCTGCCGCGCACCGCCGAGTCCCATGTCGTACAGCAGCACATCCGGGAGGGCTTCCCGGGCAGTCCGGACGGCGAGCTGCGGATTCTGGCCGAAGGCGCGGCCACACCCGCCCAGTACGAGGAATACCGCGGCCGGATCGAGGGCCTGCCCGGCGTGGCCCGGGTGGCGGGCCCCGTGCGCTCGGGCGAGTACGCCGCGTTCTCCGTCCTCGCCGAGGGCGAGGCGGTGGGCCAGGGAGCCCAGCGGCTGGTCGGGACGGTCCGATCGGTCGACGCGCCCTTCGAGACGGCGGTGACCGGGCGGGCCGCCGTCCTGGTCGACTCCAAGGACGCCATCGCCGCCAAGCTTCCCTGGGCGGGCGCCCTCGTCGCGGGGTCCACCCTGCTGCTGGTCTTCCTGCTCACGGGCAGCCTGCTGATCCCGCTCCAGGCAGTGCTGCTCAATGCGCTGAGCCTGACCGCGATGTTCGGCGCCGTGGTGTGGGTGTTCCAGGACGGACACCTGTCCGGAATGCTGGGCTTCACCCCGACCGGGGACATAGAGACCACGCTGCCGGTACTGATGTTCTGCATCGCCTTCGGGCTCTCGATGGACTACGGGGTGTTCCTCATATCCCGGATCAAGGAGGAGTACGACCGGACCGGGGACCACGAGGGGGCCGTGCGCCTGGGCCTCAGCCGGACCGGAGGGCTGATCACCGCGGCGGCCGTGATCCTCGCGGTGGTGATGGTGGCCATCGGCACCTCGCGGGTCACCAACACCAAGATGCTGGGCCTGGGGATCGCCCTGGCGGTGCTGATGGACGCGATGGTGGTGCGCAGCCTGCTGGTGCCGGCGGTCATGAAGCTGACCGGCCGGGCCACCTGGTGGGCGCCGGGCCCGCTGCGCAGGCTGCACGACCGGTTCGGGTTCAGCGAGGGCGAGTCCGCCCCCGCGCAAGGGCAGGCGGCCGTGGCGGCGGCCGCCCCCGTCCCCGAGCGCGTCGGCTGAGGTGCGGGCCGGTCAGGCCTCCGACTGCCGCCCCCGGTTGCCCGGGCGCCGGGCCACCCAGTCCCGGATCGTGTCGGCGAGCCAGTAAGGCTTCCCCGCCTCGACATGGTCCGGGGGTGGCAGCAGGCCGTGCTTGCGGTACGACCGCACGGTGTCCGGCTGGACCCGGATGTGGGCGGCGATCTCCTTGTACGACCACAGCTTTCGGTCGGTCATCTGCGGTACCTCCTTGTCCGCGCCGCAGGGGGCGGCCGGGAGGCCGTCGGGGGAGCCGGGCACGGACGCTGACGATCACTCAGCCTGTGCCCGGAGAACGACAGTCGGTGACATGGGGGGAGGGGCTGTCGACGGGCTGTGACGGAAGACCCGCGTAATGCGGACATGCGTGACGTGACAGCGATCTCTGTGACGCAAGTGGCACAAGAGACACGGAGCCGGTGGCGGGCGCGAACGGGGCCGCCGCGTTGGATGGGTCGCCGGATCGGACGGTGCCGGGGCGGACCCCGGCGGGGTCGGCGGGGTCCGGCGGTACGTGAAGGGGGTGTGCGGGATGGGGGTGTCGGGATCAGGAGTAGAAGGCGGGCTTGGGGGCCAGTTCCACGGGTGCGCGCACCCCGGTGTGCTGGGCCCGCACGCCGGCCGCGCTGACGGCTGCGGCCGCGTATCCGTCCCAGGCGCTGGGCCCGGTCACCCGGCCCCGCCGGGTGGCCTCCACCCAGCGGCGGAGCTGGCGGTCGTAGGCGTCCGCGAAGCGCACCGTGTAGTCCTGGGTGATCGATCCGCCCCAGCGGCCCCCGGACTGCACGACCATGGCCTGGCCGTCGCCGATGCGGGCGCTCCCGGACTCGCAGACCGCCTCGCACTGCACCTGGTAGCCGAAACCGCAGTTGACGAAGATCTCGACGTCGACGATCGCGCCGCCCGCGGTCTCCAGCAGCACCAGTTGCGGATCGCGCAGGCCCTCGGGGGCGGCCGAGGAAGAGGCCGGGGAGAGCACCGACACCGCCGTGATCTCCTGCCCCAGCAGCCAGCGGGCCGCGTCCACCTCGTGCACCACCGAGTCGTTGACGAGCATCTCGGAGGTGAAGAAGGACGGCGAGGACGCGTTGCGGTGCCGGCAGTGCAGGAACAGCGGCCGGCCCAGCTCCCCGCCGTCCAGCAGCGCCTTCAGCTGCTCGTACTCGGCGTCGTACCGCCGCATGAAGCCGACCTGTACCCGCCGCCGGCCCAGCCGCTGTTCGGCCTCCATCACCCGCAGGGCACCCGCCGCGTCCGGGGTCAGCGGCTTCTCGCAGAGCACCGGGAGGTCCCGTTCCAAACACTCCAGCAGCGCCGCCTCGTGCGCCGGACCGGGGGAGGCGATCAGCACCGCGTCCACCCCGGGTGCGGCCAGCGCCGCGGCCGGGTCGGTGTGCGCGGTACAGGCGTCCAGGCCGGCCGCCACCTGCTTGACCCGGTCCCCGTCCGGGTCGGCGACGGCCACGACCCGGGCCCCGCTGATCATCCGGTCGATGCGCCGTACGTGGTCCGCGCCCATCCGGCCCGTGCCGATCACTGCGATTCCGAGCGTCCCGCTCACCGTTCCCCCTCCGCGTGGTGTCCTCACCGGCCCATCCTGCCCGCTGGCGCGGCCCGCCCCGTCAGCGCAGCCCGCACCCGTTCAGATAGGCGCGGGTACGGCGGGCGATGGGCAGCGGCTGCTCCGGCGGGCAGGGGTACATGTCCTGCTCCACGATCGCGAAGAGCTCGGTGCCCAGCCGCTGGGCGGCCGCCAGCACCGGGCCCAGCTCCGGCACGCCGGCCGGCGGCTCGCACATCACCCCGCGCGCCACCGCCGGACCGAACGGCACCCCGTCGGCCACCACTTCGGCCAGGACCCGCGGATCCACCTGCTTGAGGTGCAGATAGCCGAGCCGCTCCCCGTACGTCTCGATCAGCTCCACGCTGTCGCCGCCGCAGTAGGCGTAGTGCCCGGTGTCCAGGCACAGCGAGACCGCTTCGGGATCGGTGGCGTCCAGAAAGCGCGCCACGTGCTCCGGGGTGTCGATGTGGGTGTCAGCGTGCGGGTGCACCACGATCCGGAGCCCGTACCGCTCCTGGACCTCGCGCCCCAGGCGTTCGGTCTGGCGGGCCAGTTGCCGCCACTGGTCCGCGGTCAGCTCGCTGTCCTCGATCATCGCGCCGGTCTTGTCGTCCCGCCAGAACGAGGGAATGACCACGAGGTGGCGGGCTCCGGTCGACCGGGTCAGTGCGGCGATCCGCGACACGTGGTCCCAGGTCTCCTCCCAGACCGCCGGCCCGTGATGGAGTCCGGTGAAGACCGTTCCCGCCGACACCTTCAGCCCGCGCTTCGCGGTCTCCTCGGCCAGTCGCGCGGGATCGGTGGGCAGGTAGCCGTACGGGCCGAGTTCGATCCACTCGTATCCGGCGTCGGCCACCTCGTCGAGGAAACGCTCCCAGCCGGTCTGCCGGGGATCCTCGGGGAACCACACCCCCCAGGAGTCCGGAGCCGAGCCGAGTCGCATACGGGTCAACGCGGGCGGGGAGGAGGTCATACGGCCACCTTAGGCAGGAACACGCACGGAAAGCGGGAGGAATGCTGTGACCACCGATCCGTTTGAGCTGATCACGATGGGGCGGATCGGGGTGGATCTCTACCCACTCGAAACGGGGGTGCCGCTCGGCCGGGCGGACACCTTCGGAAAGTTCCTCGGGGGTTCACCCACGAACGTGGCCGTCGCGGCCGCCCGCCTCGGCCGGCGCACCGCCGTGGTCACCCGTACCGGCGCCGACCCCTTCGGCGCCTACCTGCGGGAAGAGCTGCGCGGGTTCGGGGTCGACGACCGCTGGGTGGCCGAGGTCCCCGCCTACCCGACCCCGGTCACCTTCTGCGAGATCTTCCCGCCGGACCGGTTCCCGCTGTACTTCTACCGCTTCCCCAAGGCACCCGACCTGGAGATCCACACCGCCGAACTCGACCTCGGGGCCCTGTCCGCCGCCCGGATCCTGTGGACCACCGGAACCGGCCTCAGCGCCGAGCCCAGCCGGTCCGCGACCCTGGCCGCGCTGGCCGCCCGCAACCGGTCCGGGATCACCGTCTTCGACCTCGACTGGCGCCCGATGCTGTGGGACGGCCCGCCGCACGCCGCCTACCGCGAGGCCCTCGCCCTGGCCACGGTCGCCGTCGGCAACACCGACGAGTGCGAGATCGCCACCGGCATCCGGGAGCCGTACGCGGCGGCCCGCGCGCTGCTGGCCGCAGGTGTGGAGCTCGCCGTGGTCAAGCGCGGCCCGGAAGGCGTCCTCGCCGTCCACCGGGACGGCACCACCGCCGAGGTGCCGCCGGTGCCCGTCGAGACCGTCAACGGGCTGGGTGCGGGCGACGCCTTCGGCGGCGCCCTCTGCCACGGCCTGCTCGCGGGCTGGGACCTGGAGCACGTGATGCGGTACGCGAATGCGGCCGGCGCCATCGTGGCCTCCCGGCTGGCCTGTTCCTCCGCCATGCCCTTCCCCGCCGAGGTCGACGAGGTGCTCGCATCGTGCCGGTGACCGCCGAACACCGACTGGACCACACCCGGCTGCGGATCCTCACCCTCGCACCGGGCGAGCGCCACGAGAGCGCGAGCGGACCGGCCGAGTGGATCCTGCTGCCCCTCGCCGGCTCCTGCCGGGTCACCGTCACCCCCGCCACCGGACCCGAGACCGTCCTCGAACTGCACGGAAGGGAGAGCGTCTTCACCGCCCTCACCGACTTCGCGTACCTCCCGCGCGGGGCCCGCTCCCGCGTGGAGTCGACGGCCGGCGGCCGCTTCGCGCTCGCCGGGGCGCCCTGTGCGCGCGAGCTGCCGGCCCGGTACGGGCCGGCAACCGGCGTGCCCGTGGAGCTGCGCGGCGCCGGCAGCTGCTCCCGGCAGGTCAACAACTTCGCCGCCGCCGACGTCTTCGACTGCGACCGGCTCATCGCCGTCGAGGTGCTCACCCCCGGCGGGAACTGGTCCTCGTACCCGCCGCACAAGCACGACGAGGACCGTCCCGGCGAGGAGTCCGCGCTGGAGGAGATCTACTACTACGAGATCGCCCCGCACGGGGACACCCCCGGCGTCGGCTACCAGCGGGTGACCCCCTCCCCGCGCGGGAAGACCGACGTGCTCGCCGAGGTCCGCACCGGTGACGCCGTGCTGATCCCGGACGGCTGGCACGGCCCCTCCATCGCCGCGCCCGGCCACGACATGTACTACCTCAACGTGATGGCCGGCCCCGGCGCGGCACGGGAGTGGCTCATCCGCGACCACCCCGACCACGGCTGGATCCGCGGCACCTGGCCCGACCAGCCCACCGACCCGCGACTGCCCCGCTACCGGGCACAGGAGGCCCGATGACCAGCCGCCCCACGGGACCCACCGATCCCACGGGACACACCGAGCCCACCAGCCCGCTCGGCCCCACCGACGTGACCGGCCTGACCGGCCCCACCGGTACCGGACCCGGCACCGCCGCCGGCGGCGGCCGGACGCGCAGGCTGACCGTCGCGCAGGCCCTGATCGCCTTCCTCGCCCGCCAGTACACCGAGCGCGACGGCCACCGGGCCCGCCTGATCGCCGCGACCTGGGGGATCTTCGGCCACGGCAACGTCGCCGGCATCGGCCAGGCCCTCCTGGAGACCGGCCCGCAGGCCATGCCCTTCCTCCAGGGCCGCAACGAACAGGCGATGGTGCACGCGGCGGTCGGATACGCCCGGCAGCGCGACCGGCTGTCCGCACACGCCGTCACCACCTCCATCGGCCCCGGCGCCACCAACCTGGTCACCGGCGCCGCCCTCGCCACCGTCAACCGGCTGCCGGTGCTCCTCCTGCCCGGCGACACCTTCGCCACCCGCCCCGCCGACCCGGTGCTCCAGCAACTGGAGGTCCCCTACGCGGGGGACCTCTCCGTCAACGACACCCTGCGCCCGGTCTCCCGCTACTTCGACCGCATCACCCGCCCCGAGGCGCTGATCCCCGCCGCCCTCCAGGCCATGCGGGTGCTCACCGACCCGGTGCAGACCGGGGCCGTGACCCTCGCCCTGCCCCAGGACGTCCAGGCCGAGGCCCACGACTGGCCGGAGGAGTTCTTCACCGAGCGGGTGTGGACCGTGCGCCGCCCGCACCCCGACCCCGCCGAGCTCGCCGCGGCCGTCCGGGCCGTCCGTACCGCCCGGCGGCCCCTGATCATCGCGGGCGGCGGCATCCGGCACAGTGCGGCCGGCGCCGCCCTCGGCGCGTTCGCCGAGGCCACCGGCATCCCGGTGGCCACCACCCAGGCCGGTAAGGGCGCGCTGCGCCACGACCACCCCGCCGAGGTCGGCGCGGTCGGCCACACCGGCACCGCGGCCGCCGCCGACCTGGCCCGCGAGGCCGACCTGGTGATCGCCGCCGGCACCCGGCTCACCGACTTCACGACCGCCTCCGGCACCCTGTTCCAGGACCCCGCGGTCCGCTTCCTCGGCCTGAACCTCGACCCCTTCGACGCCCACAAGCAGGCCGCGCTGCCCCTGGTCGGCGACGCCCGCGCCTGCCTCGACGCGCTGCGCGGGGAACTGGCCGGACACCGGGTCGCGCCCGCGTACGAGCGGACGTACCGCGCCGCCAAGCGGTTCTGGGAGTCCCTCGTCGACGAGGCCTGCCGCGCCCCGGACGAGTCGGCCCGCCCCACCCAGGCCCAGCTGATCGGAGCCCTCGACGCCGTCGTCGGCGACGAGGACGTCCTCGTCAACGCGGCCGGTTCGCTGCCCGGCGACCTCCACAAGCTGTGGCGGGCCCGCTCCCCGCACCAGTACCACGTGGAGTACGGCTACTCCTGCATGGGATACGAGATTCCGGCGGCCCTCGGAGTGGCCCTTGCCGACCCCGGCCGGCCGGTGTGGGCCCTGGTCGGCGACGGCTCGTACCTGATGAACCCGACCGAGCTCGTCACCGCCGTGCAGGAGCGGATCCCCCTCAAAGTGGTGATCGTGGACAACCATGGGTACGCCTCCATCGGGGGGCTTTCCGAGGCCGTGGGCGGGGAGCGGCTGGGCACCGGGTTCAGCTACCCGGACCGGCCGGCGGGCTCCCCGGAGGTGGACCTCGCGGCCAACGCGGCCTCCCTCGGGATGGCCGTCATCCGCGCCCACACCGTCCGTGACCTGCGAGAAGCCCTCGCATCGGCCCGGGTGGCGGACCGCCCCACATGTG
Organism: Streptomyces sp. NBC_00239; assembly: GCF_036194065.1. Classification (NCBI taxonomy): domain Bacteria; kingdom Bacillati; phylum Actinomycetota; class Actinomycetes; order Kitasatosporales; family Streptomycetaceae; genus Streptomyces; species Streptomyces sp. NBC_00239. The sequence continues at coordinate 5,312,764 of NZ_CP108095.1, forward strand.
TCTACGTGGAGACCGAAACGGCCGACACAGTGTCGGGCCCGCCCCCCGCACAGGCGTGGTGGGATGTGCCTGTGGCCGCGACCGCGACCCGCACGTCAGCGATCAAGGCCCGCGAAGAGTACGACCGGCAAGCCGCAGCGCGACGTCGCCATCTGTGAAGGAGTAGCAATGAAGACCGTCAACCACTGGATCGGTGGCAAGACCGTCGAGGGCGCGTCGGGCAACTACGGCCCGGTCACCGACCCGGCCACCGGTGAGGTCACCACCCAGGTCGCCCTCGCCTCGGCCGCCGAGGTCGACGCCGCGGTACAGGTCGCCCGCGAGGCGTACCTGAGCTGGGGCCAGTCCTCGCTCGCCGCCCGCACCAAGGTGCTGTTCGCCTACCGCGCCCTGCTGGACGCCAACCGCGACGCGATCGCCGAGCTGATCACCGCCGAGCACGGCAAGGTCCACTCGGACGCGCTGGGCGAGGTCGCCCGCGGCCTGGAGATCGTCGAGCTGGCCTGCGGCATCACCACCCAGCTCAAGGGCGAGCTGTCCACCTCGGTCTCCAACCGCGTGGACGTCTCCTCGATCCGCCAGCCGCTCGGCGTGGTCGCGGGCATCACCCCGTTCAACTTCCCGGCGATGGTGCCGATGTGGATGTTCCCGCTGGCCGTGGCCTGCGGCAACACCTTCATCCTCAAGCCGAGCGAGAAGGACCCGTCGGCCGCCGTTAAGCTGGCCGAGCTCGCCACCGAGGCGGGCCTGCCCGCCGGCGTGCTGAACGTCGTCCACGGTGACAAGGTCGCCGTCGACGCGCTGCTCTCGCACCCGGACATCGCCGCGGTCTCCTTCGTCGGCTCCACGCCGATCGCCCGCCACATCCACACGACCGCCTCCGCCAACGGCAAGCGCGTCCAGGCCCTCGGCGGCGCCAAGAACCACATGCTGGTGCTGCCCGACGCGGACCTCGACGCCGCCGCCGACGCCGCGGTCTCCGCCGCGTACGGCTCGGCCGGCGAGCGCTGCATGGCGATCTCCGCCGTCGTGGCCGTCGGCGCCATCGGCGACGAGCTGGTCGAGAAGATCCGCGAGCGCGCCGAGAAGATCAAGATCGGCCCCGGCAACGACCCGGACTCCGAGATGGGCCCGCTGATCACCGCCGCGCACCGCGACAAGGTCGCCTCGTACGTGACCGGCGCGGCAGCGCAGGGCGCCGACGTGATCCTCGACGGCACCGGCTACACGGTCGAGGGCTTCGAGCAGGGCCACTGGATCGGCCTGTCGCTCCTCGACAACGTCAAGACCGACTCCGACGCCTACCGCGACGAGATCTTCGGCCCGGTGCTGTGCGTGCTGCGCGCCGAGACCTACGAGGAGGGCGTGGCCCTCATCAACGCCTCGCCGTTCGGCAACGGCACGGCCATCTTCACCCGCGACGGCGGCGCCGCCCGCCGCTTCCAGCTGGAGATCGAGGCCGGCATGGTCGGCGTCAACGTGCCGATCCCGGTGCCGGTGGGCTACCACTCCTTCGGTGGCTGGAAGGACTCGCTCTTCGGCGACCACCACATCTACGGCAACGACGGCATCCACTTCTACACCCGCGGCAAGGTCGTCACGACCCGCTGGCCGGACCCCTCCGAGGGCGCCGCCGGCGTCGACCTCGGCTTCCCCCGCAACCACTGATCCACCGCCCTCCGGGCCCCCGTCCGCACGCCCCCGGCCAACCCTCACCGGCCGGGGGTTCGTGCTGTCCGGGTGCGCGGTGACCGCGGGCGGCCTGTCGGGTGCGCTCGGACGCCGAACGGGCCGGCCCGCCCCCCTCGGTGTACTCGCGTCCTGCCGGGAGGCGGTCTCAGGGGGTCAGGAGGGGCCAGGCGGCGGGGGCGGCGGTGGGGCTCAGGAGCGGGTCGGCGTGGCCGTGGCCGGGGATCACGGTGAAGGTGACGCGCGGGTTGCCGGCGGCGCGGATCAGGTCGGCGCCGCGCGGCTGGTCGCCGCGGCCCAGTTCGGTGTTGACCCACACCACTTCGGCCCGGATCCGGTCCCAGGCGATCCGGTACGTGCCCTCGTCGCCGGCCCACACCGCGGCCAGGTCCCGCATCAGGGCGGTCGGGACCAGCCCGCTGCCGAGGGCCGAGGTCGCGGCGTGCCACGCGGCGAGCGGGGTGTGCGTCAGGGCGGCGCGGTCCTCGGCGGGCGTCGGGCCGAAGGCGAACTCGCCGGCGCTGTGCCCCCGTACGTAGATCCAGTTCGCGGGGCCCGGCAGCAGGGCGGTCCTGGTCAGGGCGAAGTGCGCGAGGGCCGCGTTCGTGAAGCGGGTGGCGGGGTCGGGCGGGCGGGGGGCCGGGGAGGGGCCCGCCGGGTCGGCCACGGCCCGGCCGACGAGGGCGGCGAGGCCGGGGTCGGCGGCGTACCCGCCCTGGCGGAGCCGGGCCAGGTACAGGTCGCGGGTGAGGGCGGCGCGGGCGGCGAGTTCGCCGGTGTACGGGCCGGTGGTGTCGAGGACCACCACCCGGCGCAGCCGCGGCGAGTCGTCCCCGGCCGCGGTGTCCAGGGCGAGCGCGCCGCCGGCCGAGTGCCCGAGGTACTCGTACGGCAGCCGCAGTACGGGATCCAGGGCCCGCACCACCCGCCGCAGGTCGCGCCGGTGGGCCGCCAGGCCCCAGTCGGCGGTGATGTCGGCGGCGCGGGCCGCGTCCTCGCGGGGGGTCACGCCGACGACCAGGCGGCCGCGGGCGCGCAGGTGGTGGGCCAGGTTGCGGTCGGGCGGGGTGAAGAAGCCGGCCGCGAAGTTGAGGCCGCCGCCCGGCAGCAGGTACGCGATGGCCCGGGGGAGCCGGGCGGTGTCGGCGACGACGTCGACGGTCAGCGGCACGGGGCCGCCCAGGCGGGGCGCGAAGGTGGCGCGGATCCACCCGTCGCCGTGCGCGAGGCCCACCGGGGCGGATCCGAGCGCGTCCGCGATCCGCGACACGAGCACCCCGGGCCCGCCCGCCCCGCCGGGTCCCGACGACGAGGGAGGACCGGCCGTGCTGGCTTCAGGGGCCACCGCCGCGGCCTCGGCGGTCTCGCCCGCCCCGCCGGGTCCCGACCCGGCAGGAGCGGCCGTCCGGGCGCCGGGGAGTGCCGCCGCGGGCTGGGCGGGGTCCGACGGCGCCGTGCCGGGCGGGTCGGTGGGGTGGGGGCCGGGTTGGTGCGGGGTGTGGGTGTGCGGTGTCAACTGGGGCCTCCCCGTGGGCCGGTGGCGGCCGGGTGCCGGGACCGGGGGACCACCATGGCGGGTCAGTGCGCCCGCGCCAAGTCTCGTTCCGGCGCACTCTCCTCGGCCGCGCGGCGGTGGCGCCGACGGCGTACCGCCCAGCCGGCCGTGGCGCCGCCGGCCAGGACGAGCAGGGCGCCCAGGGCGAGCCACGGCACCGCGAGCAGGCGCGCCTCGCCGCTCTCGCGCAGCTCCGGGTAGGCGGTCGCGGTGGCCGTGATCCGGACCGTGGCCCGGTCGAACTGCGGGGCGTCGGCCCAGGTCTCGGTCAGCTCGATGCGCTGCCCGGGCAGCAGCACCAGCCGCAGGTCCCTCGCCGGGCGGTGCAGCAGGCTCCGGCCGAACAGGCCCTGCGCGCCGACCGTGATCTTCGGGCTCAGCACCACGTTCCCGTGGTTGACGAGCGTGTAGCGGACGGTGGCGCGGGCCTTCCCGGTCCACGGCAGCAGCGGGGCGTCCCGGCTGATGCGTACGTTCTCCACGCCGACGGCGGGGGTGACGGGCCCGGGGACCCGGAAGTAGATCCGGGAACCGACCGAACGCCGCACGCCGACCTGGACCTTGCCCTCCTTCTTGATCCCCTCGACCTTGGTGTTCAGCGCGACGATGCCCCCGACGTGGTCGCCGGGCGAGGCGTCCTCGGGCACCTTCACGGTGAACGGGATGTCCTTGCGGCCCTTGGCCGCAACGGTGACCGTGCCGGCCCGCACGTCGGCGGGCAGGCCCACCCAGGTGCCCAGGTCGCGCGGCCGGGTTTCCACGGGGAGCAGTGCGAAGGCGCCGCCGACCGGGGTGTTCACGGCGTCGGTGGCGAAGACCTTGAAGGTGATGGGTTCGGACGAGGCGTTGGTGAGGGTCACGCTGTCGGTGACGGTGGCGCCGGCCTCGCCCTGGTGGAAGAAGTACGCGCGGTCGGTCATCGCCTTGCCCGCGGCGGGGGTGGGGAAGACCCCCCAGGTGCCGTTCTCGGCGGCGGTCGCGCCGGTGGGCGCCGCCAGACCGGCCACGGCCAGGAACACGCCGAGGAGCAGGCCGTACAGAGGGGTGCGGGTGCGGCGCAGGGCCATGGCGCGGTCTCCAGACGAGGGGCCGGGACAGGGGGAGGGCGGGAGTGGCGGGAACGCGGAAGGTGGTGCGGGGCCGGGGCCCCGCACCACCCGGGCGGATCAGGCGACCGAGAAGGTCACGACCGACTGGTAGGTGTCGGCGAACATGAAGGCGGGCAGCTGGATCATGGCGCCGCCGCCGACGGCGAACTCGCCGCCGGTCAGCTCGTCCCCGCCGGGAGCGGCGGAGGCGACCTTCATCGGGGTGTCCGTGATGGCTCCGGGCGCACCGGCGGAGCAGGCGCTCGGGCTGTCCGGGTTGGTGACGGTGCAGACCGGCTGGATGCCGAGCTGGGCCGCTGCCATGGCGTGTCCGGTGGCGGTGTTCAGGAACGGCGTACGGGTGACCGTGAGGTCCCACCCGAGGGTGCCGCCGCGGAAGTCCTGGACGGTGGCCGCGTTGAACTGGCCCACCACGGACTGCTTCTTGCCGTTGATGGTGACCGAGCCGAAGTCCAGCGCGGGCAGCCCGCCGGTCGGGCCGAGCGCCAGCGGTCCGGCCAGCACCTCGATGTCGACCGGGTGCGGTACGCCCACGGCCGGCTGGATCCAGTTGAACGGCTTGCCCTCGGTGGTGCCGATGCGGACCCGGTCGGCCTTCTTGGTCAGGGTCAGGGAGCAGGTGGCGGCTCCGCTCGCGTCGGCGGAGCCGGTGCCCGCGTCGCCGGTGGCGGCGCCGGAGAGCAGCGCCTCACAGGTCACCGGGCCGGCCGGGAAGTTGGCGCCGGTGGCGGTGACGGCGGTGTTCGGGCCGCCGCTGTTGGGGGTCAGCTTCGTGGTGACCGGGTCCTTGGGCAGGGCCTCGACCGCGATGCTGCCGACCGGGGCGCTGGGTCGCGGCTGCGGCAGACAGGTGGTGGTGAACACGGTGCCGCCGAGGTCGGCGTCCGTCACCGCCTGGTCGATCCGGATCTCCACGGTGGTGCCCTCGGTGCCGTCCGGGACCGTGATGGTGCCGGAGAACGCCTTCGGGTCCAGCGGCACGCCGGGCACGACGGTGACCGTCTCCGGCGGGCTGGTGACCACCTGGGTGGTCGCGCCGACCTTCAGGGTCAGCTTGGTGGTGTTCACCGTGGTCACGGCGAACTGGGGGATCAGCGGGCTGGCGCCCGGGTCGACGGTGATCGGCACGACGTCGCCGGCCTTCGCCGTGTCGGGCACCGTGACCGTGTAGTTCTGGTTGCCCTGGCCGTCGGGCTGCGGCGCGGGCGCGTCACAGACCGAGAACACGGGCGTGGTCGTCGTCGCGGCCGCAGCCGTGCCCGCCAGGCCCACCACGCCACCCGTCAGTGCCAGGGACAGGGCGCCCGCCCCGGCAAGAATTCTTCGTCGGTAACTCGTACTCACTGGGTCGCGACTCCTTCGTCATGACGAACCCCTCCCCCCACCCGCTGTGTGGGGGAGGCCGAGCCGGTGCGGTGGCCGACATTGACGCGTCACGCCCTTGAGAAGTCAATGAGCAGCTGTGCCGGGAAGCGCACAGAAATTGATGTCCCATCAGGCCGGGTTGCGGCCGGACGGTCAGGACCCGGCGCCGCCGGGCGGCGCCGGGAAGGGCCATCCGAGCATCGCGAACACCCCCTCGTCCTCGGCGCCCGCCGCCGTGTACGTGGCCAGGGCCGGGTCGTTGTCGGTGTCCACGCCCACCCACATGCCGTAGCAGCCGCGCTCGCGGGCGGCCGAGGCCAGCGCGTCCGTCAGCGCCCGCCCGATCCCGCGGCGGCGATGGGTTTCGGCCACCGAGAGCTCGTAGAGGCACATCTCGGTGCCCTTGTCGGGGTGGCTCATCTCGACGCCCGAGACCATCCCGACGGGCGCGGCCGTGCCCGGTACGTACGCGAGGAGCATGAGGTGACCGGCGGCGGCCAGGAACCGCTCGGCCCACGCGTCCCGGACGGGACCGTCGAACAGCGGCTCGGCGGCCCTGAGTTCGGCGACCGTCGTCGCCTGTCGGATCTCCATGCGGGGACGATAGGGCGTCCCGTTCGGGTGGTGCCGGAGCCGGTCCGCGGGAACTAGTCGGTGGGGTCCGGGTCCGGGGCGGTGGACACGGCGAGTGCGGCAGTGAAGCCCGCCGGGGCCGGGACGTCGGAGAGGATCCAGCCGGGGGTGCGGGCCGGCGTCATGGCGGAGCCCACGTACGGGTCGACCACGCCGAAGCCGAGGCCGGTGCCGGTGCCCTTCAGGTAGGCCTCCTTGCGGGACCAGATCCGGGCGAGGGCGGCGGGCCGGTCCGGGCCGGGCAGGGCGAGGAGTTCGGCGGTCTCCCGCGGGTGCAGGGTGTGCAGCAGGTCGGCGACGACCGCGGGCCCCGGTGTCGCCTCGATGTCCACGCCCACCGGGACCCCGGAGAAGGCGAGCAGGGCCACGTCCTCGCTGTGCGACAGGGAGAAGTGCAGCCGGTCCGCGGGTCCGCCGCCGGGCCCGCCCGGGGCGAGCGCGGGCCGCCCGTGCGGGCCGCCGCAGCACGGGCACTCCTCGCGGACGAACTCCACCCGTTCCGGAGCGATGCCCAAGTAGCCGCCGAGCAGCACCCGCAGGGCCACGTGCGCCGCGAGGTACCGGTGTCGTCCGGAGGGCCGTACGAATCCCGCGGCGCGCGCCCTCTCTGCGTCGTCGAGCAGCGCGTTGCCGACCGGGTACCCGCCCACGACCTGGCGTTCCGTGTCCAGCCGCCAGAGCGCCACGGCGCCGCCCGCCGGCCGCTGCGTGGTGTCCGGTGTCTTCGCGTCCAGTTCGTACGTGCCCATCCGACGAGGGTAATGCGCGCTGGTCGGAGGTGGTGGGGGCGGCCCTGGGGTGCGGGTCCGGGGGCCGCGCGCATTCCGTCGGCGGCGCGCACGTCCTAGCCTGGCGCGATGAAGATTGCAGTCGATGACCTGTCGGGGCCCGAGACGGCCGCGTTCCTGGCCGAGCACGTCCGCGAGATGCGCTCCATCACTCCGCCGGAGAGCAAGCACGCCCTGGACCTGGACGGGCTGCGCCGGTACGACGTCACCTTCTGGTCGGCCCGCGACGAGGACGACGCCCTCGTGGGCTGCGGTGCCCTCAAGTGGCTGGACGAGGAGCACGCGGAGGTCAAGTCGATGCGGACGGCCCCCGACCGGACCCGCTCCGGGGTCGCGTCGTTCGTCCTCACCCATCTCATAGAAGAGGCGCGGCGGATGGGCTACCGGCGGCTGAGCCTGGAGACCGGCGCGGCCGAATTCTTCGCCCCGGCCCGCGCGTTGTACGCGAAGTTCGGCTTCGAGCCCTGCGAGCCGTTCGCGGACTACAAGCCGGACCCGCTGAGCGTGTTCATGACCCGCAGCCTGTGAGACGCGGCCTGTGACCCGCGGGCCTGTGAGGCGCGGCGTGTGACCCGCGGTCTGTGACCCGCAGGCCTGTGACCCGCGGGCCTGTGACCCGCGGTCTGTGACCCGCAGCGTGAACCGCCCGGCGTGCTGCTGATCCCGGGGCGGCGCCGCCGCCGGTCGCCGTACCTCCACCTGCGGCTCACTTCCCGCCCCCGCGAGGAGTGAGCCGTCCGCATTCCCCCACCATCCGAATCCAGCCGCGCCCGCCCCGCGTCCCCGCCACGAAAAAGACCCTCCACGAGGGAGGGTCTGGGGGTGACGAAGGGGAAGAGTGTGCCCCCGGCAGGACTCGAACCTGCGGCCAAGTGCTTAGAAGTGACCGGCTCCGTCCTGCCCCACACGCCCCCTGACCTGCACGGCAGGGCGGTGCTGTCGCACCGGGGCGGGGCTGCGCCCGCATATCCACCGGAACTTAGGATTCCGGCGTCTGGGCGTGCCCGGCGTAGGGTTCTCCAAGTCAGTCGCGGGTCGTGCCGGGTGCGGGGCCTGGTATTGACCACTTCGACGGGCATACGAAGCGCGGGGTAGTCCCGTAGACTCCGGCCATGTTGGCTCGCCTGCCCTCGCGCTATGAAGACCTTGATCCCGCTTTTCGTGGACGGCTGCGTCCCGATAGGCAACTCTTGGAGCAGGTCCAGCGCGCCCACGCAAGTATGCAGATCACTGGCGGTATCCGCTTTCTTCCCATTTTTGGGCGAAGCGGATCGGGGAAGAGTTCAGCGGCCCGGGAATTGGCCACACATCTTCCCGAATGCAAGGTCGTTGAGCTCTCGCGTGCGGCGATCGCATCCGAGTCCGCACTACTCGAAGAGCTCCGCGCTGTTGACGGATACCGCGACAAAGCGCAGCTGATAATTGCCGTGGTGGATCAGTTTGAAGAGCGCGTGGCAGAAAAGACGGCGTTGCCATCCCAATTTGTTGAGCGGCTGAGCCTTCTCGACAGGGGAGAGCTGCGGCAGCGGCCCGTTCTTTTTCTTTGGTTGACCACTAGTAGGGAATTCCAGGCAGATCTGGCGGGCGCTACGTCGCGTAATGAGCGAATCCTTCTAAGCGCCGACTTTGAGCTTTCTGGCCCGCCGAGAAGTGATTGGGCGGAAATCCTCGAAGAGACGTTTGCATTCCATAACCGGAGTCAACCTCTCGCCGACTTCGAGGTGCTGACGACCGATGTCAATAGGATCGCCGATCAGGCAGTCACCATTGGGGCATCGATCGAGATGGTGGCAGAAATGCTAGCGTCGTACACGTCGAAGTTGCACGACATCTCGCGCTATCAGGTAGTAATGCTTTGGCCTGTTACGGATGGGCATCGCATCACGCGTGTGTCCAGCTTCACTAATGCGCGCGATGGGTACAAGCTGGACTGGAATGCATTCTATCGAGAGTTGAACGAGGATGACCGTCAGACGTTGCCTCTGTCGGAGCTGAATAGGGCTCGTCTGTATTTCGACGTTCGACTCGTTCCCATCGCTGCGGCCGACCTTCATCCTCTCTGTCGGGAACTTGATAGGCGTGAAGTCGAACCCAGCCGCTCCTACTTGGAGCGCTTCGAGAAGTCGCATTTTGTTTCCATTGTCGGCGAGAAGTGGGATCCATCCGTCTTTAGTCCTCTCCGTGAGCGGGAATCCGAGAGAGCCACTAAGGCGCGGGACTGGTACGAAGGTGTCACCACTCAGCCCACCCAGCTGGGTACGAGGATTGCGCTCTGCCTTCGCTCCCTTGGTTTCGATGCCGAGGCAGAAAGGGAAATTAAGACTCCCAATAGCAAGGTCAGGGCGGATGTCCTGGTGCAGCGCCCGGGATCTCAGCAAGATTCTGTGATCGTGGAGCTTAAGGCGTACTCGACGGAAAATACGCGCCCCTCTTCCATCAAGGACGCAATCCGGACAACTCTCAAGCGCCATGCCCAGCTAGCGGGATTCCTGGGGCGCCAGTAAGAGGAGCCCGGAGCGGCCAATGGGAGTTCCTGTTGGTGGACCGCCCGTGACTTGGGGCGCCTCTAGGCCTGCCCGCGCAGCCCGCTGTAGGCCCAGTGAATGCCTTTGCCTTGCGTCTGCTCCTTGCGCCTACGGGATCTGTGATTTCGAGCGGCACGGTGCCTGCGCTGGACGTCCAAGAGTGAAGTGCCTTCGTGCGAGGGTGGAAGTCAACGCGCGAAGCAGAGAAGGAGATGGAGTGTCGGAGCAGCCCAGCCCTCGCGGGACCTTCCTGAAGATCGCTGACACGCTCAAGAAGCGGATCACTGCGGACCAAGGGGTGACCGAACTTCCTTCCCTTGCTGAGGTCATGGCAGAGCACGGTGTGTCGCGCGGTGTGGCCCTTCGAGCCTTCCGCGTGCTTCAGCAGGACGGTGTGGCTGAGCCGGTTCCGGGATCGCGCTGGCGGGTACTCCGCGGGGACGGCAAGGCAGACCGCCGGCCGCTGGCTGAACGGATCGCGGCGCTGATCACGGCTGAGGGCCTGGACGTCGGGGCAGTCTTCCTGAGCGAGGGAGAGCTGAGTGCCAGGCTCGGGGTGTCGCGTCCCACGATCAGCAAGGCACTCGCCCACCTCGAAGCAGCCGGACTGCTCACCGAAGGCGGCCAGGGCAAGCGCCGTTCCGTGCGTGCCCTGCCGTCCCAACAGGAGGACTCGAAGTCTTGAGCACTGCCACGCTTACGGAATGGGCCTACGCCTTGGGGGAGGCCACGCTGGCCGAGCCGCTGCCTCGCCGCTGGCGGCACTGCTTGGGCGTCGCGGAGCGGGCCCGGGCCATTGCCGACATCCTTGGGCCGGACGCCGAGCTGCTCGAAGCGGCGGCAGTCCTGCACGACGTCGGCTACGCGCCTGACTTGGCCAAGACCGGGTTCCATCCGCTCGACGGCGCCCGCTACCTCCGCAGCGTGCAGGCTGACGAGCGCGTCGTACGGCTCGTCGCGCACCACTCCTGTGCGTGGATGGAGGCGGAAGCCCGCGGGCTGCGCGAGGAGCTTGAGGCGGAGTTTCCGCGGGAGGAGCCGCACCTCGCGGACGCGCTCTGCTTCTGCGACATGAACACCACGCCGGACGGGACCCCGACCAACCCCGTCGACCGGATCAACGAGATCGCGGGCCGCTACGGGCCGGAGAGCCTGATCGGGAAGTTCATCCGGCGGGCCGAGCCGGAGATCCTGCTGTGCACCGTGCGGGTGCTCACCAGGATGTCCGAGGCGAAGGTCGGCGCCGCTCAGCCGATGTAGGGCACGCTCCGCGTCCGGTCCAGCGCGTGCTCGATCCGGAGCCGCATCGTGGAGTGGATGTCGAGTTCGGACAGGTCCGCTGGGTCCGCCCAGCGGACCTGTGTCGTCTCGCTGCTCGTACGGATCTCGCCGCCGGTCGGCCGTGCGCGGAAGCAGATGCTGAACTGCTGCCGGGCCTCGCCGTCGTCGTAGAGCATGACGTGACCGGGGTCCGTGTAGATCCCGGACATGTCGATGACCTCGGCCTTGATGCCGGTCTCCTCCCAGACCTCCCGCACGACGGTGTCACTGATCGACTCGCCTACGTCGTGCCCTCCGCCCGGAAGCGCCCAGCGGCCGTTGTCCGAGCGCTGGATCACGAGCACCTGGCCGGCGTCGTTCTGCACGAACGCCACGACGGAGGGCACGACCGAGTTGGCGGCCGGCGCGTCGGGGTCGTGCAGGTAGTCAATGCGTCCCATGCTCAAACTCCTGTGAGGTCGTGGTCGGCCACCGGGCGGGCGCCGCCCCAGGTCTGTTCGATGCTATTGGCGTACGTGTCGAACAGCCCGCCGCCGGGCAGTCGGCGCAGGTGGAGCACGGGAGCCATGTACGCGCCGATCCCGTACACGTGGGTGTTCACCAGCATCTCGTCGTCCGCCCGGAACAGGGAGTTGTACAGCGTCGCGTCGTGCAGCCGGAACCCGATCTCGGGGTGGCTCGTGAAGAGCGGACGGTAGTTCATCAGGGCATTGCGGATCTTGCCACCCATGATGCCGTGGCCCTCGTCGATGCCGCGCTGGTGCACCGCCGCGCAGGCGGGGTCTCCCAGGAGGATGCGCACCTGGGCAGTCTTCTCCACCTTGGCCTTGAGGAGCCGGTGGAACTGCGGGTCTTCCGACAGCCACAGCCCCGCGTACACGAGCACGTCGACGTGCTTCTCGGCGCGGCCGTACATCTCGCGCCAGAGTCCGGTCGGGACCAAGTGGCGGTGCGGGTACACGGTGACGATCTCTGCCTTGCTCAGATCGGCGGAGGTCTCGACCGCGCGTTCGTCGTTCCAGAGCGTTGTCACGTCCACGCGCAGTTCGGCTGCGACGGCGTACTGGTGGCGCCGGTACGGGACCTTGCCCTGCGTGATCCAGCGTTCCACGGTCTTGGCGTTGACCCCGATCGCGTCGGCCAGTCTCTGGATCGTCATGCCCTGAGCCAGCAGGGCGGAGCGTAAGCGCTCGTTGGACATCTTCACCCCCGGGTGGGACGTCTTGGGATGTCTTGACGCTAGTCAGAAGGCCCCCAGGTGTCCAGGTGTGAGGTGACCAACGCCCCTGACCTGGAGCGATTCTGATGGTGCGCCAGGAAGTCCCGGCGTGAAACCGAAGAACTCCGCGGACCGGCTTGACGGATCCGCATGCGGTACCTGTAATAGAGGTACCGCATCGGCCCCGAGGGGCCCGGAGCGGAGCCCTAGCCCCGGCTTGCCCGAGACGGCCGTCGGGGCGAAGGCGCCAAGAGATGAGGGCGGGGACGCTGCAATCCCGCTAAAGGCCAGGTGAAACAGGGTTTCGGCCCGTACTGGCGAGGTGGCCCGGCGACCGCGAGCAACGGCCGGAGTGTGGGGACGAGGTCCCCCTTGCAGTGCAATTCCTGTGCCCATCAGCTCTGGAGGTTCGAAGTGATCCGCTCAAGACACTTGGCCGCTCGTCTGCTGGACCGGCAGACCTGCGTTGCCCTTCGCGTCTTCCCGATCTCCCCGTCAGCAGGCCAGTAGGTCTGACGCGCTTCGGAGTCGGTCACCTCGCGGCGCCAGGTCGCCGCCGGTTGCCTCCTCCGCCTGTCCTGTGCCCTTCGGCGCTGTACGGGCGGGGTGGGGGAGCTGGATGCATTCCTGCTTCACAACGAGGTGCGCCCCCGGTGCTGGAACACCGGGGGCGCTGTTCGGTCCCGTTCCTGGTGAGAGGAGCAAGACACGATGAATCCCATCGTTGCACGTCACGTGGGTGTTACCCGTCTGCCGGTGGATCTGGAACCGACGGACGCGGAGCTGGACGCGATCGAGGACGAGATGGACGTCATCTCGGCCGAGGTCGAACTGCTGGACGCGCTGATCGTGCTGCTGGACCGGCCGGCGTCGGAGTTCGACGGTCAGCGGGTCCGGCGCGCGCACCGGCGGGTGCTGGCGGCCCGCCGGGACGCGGCGAACCGCGCGCTGCCGCCGGCGGTGGCGTGATGCGAGCGCAGATGGCCTGCCGCGCCGGCAGGTGGCACCTGTACGTGATCCAGCCCGGTGCGTCCCGGTGGCCGGGGCACGCGTTCACGGGGGCTGTGGTGCCTACGGTCGCGGAGCGTTCACGGGCCCTTGAGGCCCTGGGCTACGTGTTCACCGGGTCGCCGGAGTGGACGTGGGTGGAGGACGCCGAGCAGTACGGCAACCCCGCCTCGGCGGTGGTCCTGATCGCCGCGGCGTTCGTCGCCCCGGCCGACGGGGGTGCAGCATGACCGGCGGCCGTGAGCTGACGCGGGCCCAGAAGACGGTGCTCGGCGCTGCGTTCGTGCCGATGCTGGTGACGGGCGCGGCCGGCGGGTACGGGACGTACTCGAACATCAAGGCGGTCTACGGGGCGGGGACGGCGGCGGGTGCGGTGGCGGCCGGTGAGGGCGCGACCGCTGTGCTGGCGTTGGTCCTGCTGGGGTTGACGATGCTGGGCCAGTCGTCGCCGCTCGCGGTGCGGGCCGGTCTGTGGGTCCTGCCGGCCGCGGCTTCCGCGATGGCGGCGGTGTCGGCCCCGGATGCGGGCCGGACCGTCGTCTATGCCCTGACCCCGATGGGCATGACGGCGGCGGCCGAGGGGATGGCGTTCCTGGCGCGGCGGATCGTCGTCCACACCGACGGCCGCGACGCCGATGCCGAAGCCCGCGCCGCGGCCGTCGTGCAGGCGCTCGCCTATCACCGAGCCCGTGCGGCCAACCACCCTGACACCAAGGTCCGCGAGCGGTCCGAGCGTGCTTCCTGGCGACTCGCCCGCAAGGTCGGTACCGGGGACACCCGGCTCGGATCCCAGCTCCTGGATGTCCAGCGGGAGCGGATCACGACCGGCGCAGACGTCGCCCTGGGCGACATGTTCGCGATCACCGTCACACGCGACGACATGCCCGTCACGGCCGGGCGTGACGCCGTCACGGCCCCCGTGACGCCCGCCCTGCCCACCGCCCCCGAACCGGCCCCCCTCACCGACCCCGTCACGGGGGCCCGTGACGGGCAAGACACGCAGGTCAACGCCCTCACGGACGGGGCCGAGAGTGAGGCCGTCACGGGTGGCGTCACGGGTGGAGTCACGGCCGTGACGCTGGACCAGCTCGCGGCCATCGCCGGGGTGGCGACCCCGCTGATGGGGGAGCCGCTCACGGACGAACAGCTCGTCGTCGTCCTGCGGTACCTGCGGTACTCGGACGACCCGCCGCTGTCCTACCGGCAGACCGTCGCCGCGTTTCGCGAGTCCGGGTTCACCGGCGGCGAAGCCCGGATCCGTGCCGCCTGGGCCACGCTCATGGCCCAGGAAGAGAGCCCCCGGTGAGCACCCTGCCCGTCTACCGGTGGCGCCTGGCCCCGGACGGCTTGGCCACCCGCCGTCAGCTCCGCGCCGCTGGGCTCCGGCCCGGTGGCCAGCACGTCACCGCCCAGCTCGAACGCCCCCGGCGCAGGAGCGGCCCGCTGGTCGCCTACCTGTACCGGATCGAACTCGCGCTGCCGGTCCGGCCCATGACTCCTGCCAGGGCCGCAGCGCTCGCGAAGGCCAACACTGCCCGCCGTACCTGCCCTGCCTGCCGGACGGATGCCGGATACGTCATCCCCGCCCACCTCGGCCAGTGCAACACCTGCGCCGACTCCCGAGGAGCCCGCCCGTGAACCTGCGCCGTCTCGTCTTCCCCGTCTTCCTGCTCGCCGGTTTCGGCGTGGCCGTCCACACCTGGCGGGAGCTGTCCGCCCACGGTGTCGGCGCCTCCCTGACCCTCGCCTGCTCCGCGGCCGCGGTGGCCGTCGGGGCCCAGCTCGGCCGGACCCTGGCCGACCACCTCGACCGCAACTGAAACCGGCAAGGAGTTTCCATGACCTCCCAGGCCTCCACTACCGCCACCGCCACCGCCGCCGAGCAGGGCTCGTATCACTGGATTCTCACCCTGGAGCTGCCCGGCAGGGCAGCGGTGACGCAGAACGGCACCTACACCCCGCCCGCTGGAACGACCCGCTTCGACGCCTACCTGGCCATCCGGGAGTACGTCGCCGCCGGACACGCCGAGCTGTCCAACGGCATCGTCTCGTTCTTCTCCCTGGACTCGAACCAGCTCTGACCTGCACCGCCCCAGCACTGGAAGGAGGAACCGCCGTGCCCGGAATCGACTGGGACGAGGAGTTCACCCGCATGAACGCCGCGGCCCCGGAGCAGCCCGCCACGTCGTCCAAGGTCTCCGTCACGCTCGGCGGGGTCCGGCGCAACACGGCCGCGCTCGCCGTGTGCGGCACGATCGCCGTTCTCGCGGTGTGCGGGACGGTCGTGGCCGTCACCAGCATGCAGGGCGAGCAGGCCGTCCAGGACCGCGCGCGGGCCCAGGAGGAGTCCGCGAACGCCCTGGTGGAGGCGGAAGCAGGCAAGCAGCGGGCGAAGCTCGCCGAGGACGCGGCTAAAACCCTCTACGAGCGGCAGATGGCCATCTACCTGGAGTGCATGAAGGGCCGCGCCGCGGCGGTGGCGAAGGCGGCCAAGTACGACGTCGCGCGGATCGCCGACTGCGAGGCCCCGACCGCCCTGGGCGCTCCCGCCCCGGAGCCTGAGGCGCAGGAGTCCGGTGGTGCCGGCGGCATCGCCTCCAGCCCGTGGCTGTGGGTGGCGCTCGTCGGCGGCGGTGGCCTCTTCGCCTACAAGAAACTCTCCGCCCCGTCCGTTTCCGTCTCTGGTTCGAGTGCAGTCGCCTCCGCGAACAACAAGGGATTCACCTTCGAGAAGGGTGCCTGAAATGACGCTCCAGTTCTTCGCCCTCGCCCTGTTCTGCTGGGCACTGTTCTTCACCTTCAAGAAGACCAAGGGAAAGCAGATGGCGATCTGCATCATGCTGATCGTCTCCGGGATTTTCCTGCCGTACACGCCGTTCAGTGAAGAGATCAGGGGCACCCTCGAATCGGTCTTCAGCACGGCGAACAACACGGTCGACAGCATCGGCAGCACGTCACGCTAGGCAACCATCTCCTGGTTACCGGTTACCGGTTACAGCCCGCAGACACGACCCGCACCCCCGTACGAGGGGCCGAACCGGCGTCCACGGGGGCTGTAACCGGTAACCGGTAACCGCCAGGCAACTACACAGTGCTACGGAGGGGGGCTCGTGGAACTCCTGATCCTTCTCGCCATCACCTACCTGACCGGCGTGGGCAACACGCACAACAAGTACGGACAGGCGGGAATCAAGAAACCCAAGAAGAAGCCGAAATCGCAATGGTCCCCGACCAGGGCACCGGAGACTTTCCGGAACGCTCCCTACAATGCGGCGGCGAAAGCCCATTACGGGCTGCTGGCGGGCGCCAACTGGGCCGGTGGCCTGCGTGACGGATGGCGGTCCGCCTACCTCAAGAAGCCGGAAACCAATTCCTCCGGTTTCCCCTCCGGTGCGGATCCTGCGGGACCGGCGGGGCCCGTCCCGGGGACCGGGGTGCCGCCGAAGCCCACCGTCCCCCCGACGGCACCGCCGCCCAAGCCCACCGCACCGCCGAAGCCCACCGTGCCCCCGACGGTCCCGCCTCCGGGGCCGACTGTTCCGCCGCCGGGCGCCGGTCCGACGGTCCCGCCGCCGGATCCGGGGATTCCGCCGCCGGGCACTGTTCCGCCGCCTCCGGCCGTCACGCTCCCCGACAGCTTCAGGAAGGACCCTGCGATGCAGCCCAACCCGCCCGTTCCGCACACCGCGACCGTCGATGCCAACGGTGTCCACGTCACGACGGCCGCCGGGAAGTCCCGTACCTACAGCGGTGGTGAGGTCATGACGCTCACGCAGGTCATCGACCTTGCCGAAGGCGCCGCCACTTTGTGCCAGTCCAGCCTGGAGACCTGCCTGGAGCTCGTGGACGAGTCGGCGGAGCTCGCCGCGGATTGCGAGGTCCTGATCGCCGAGATCACTGAGAAGGAAGTCGGCGCGAACCTCATCGGCAAGTGCGAGTACCTGAAGGAACAGCTCGCGCTCCAGGCCGCCGCCGCGCAGAAGGTCCACGACCAGATCCAGGGCGGGGAGGAGGCGTGCCGGATGGCGTCGGCGAACGCCGAGGTCCGGCACGGCCAGATCTTCCGGGCCGTCGCCGACTCCCCGCTGACCAAGCCCGCCGAACGCGACTTCTACAACGCCCGATAGACGAGGAGAAGCCCCTGATGTCTGCCGCCGAATCCCTCAAGGACGCCGCGAACTACGCGGCCCTGCGTACCAAGCTCGCCTGGCTCACCCACAAGGTCCACGAACACGCGGACACCGTCACCAAGCTCGCCTCCGACGTCGATGACACGGCGGAGCAGATGCAGGACGCCTCGGAGACGATGAAGGCGCTGGCCGTGGACGACGCGACCACCGCCGAGTTCGCGGACGCGGCCCTGACCATGACCGGCGCCAAGGAAGCGGCCGGCGCCTACACCGCCGCCGCGGACAGCGCGGCCGCCGCCGCCGACGACGCCAAGACCACCGTCGAGTCCGACCACGGAGGCATCGCCGACGCGGTGGAGACCTCGCCCGTCGACATGGCCGAAGCCGTCTTCTACACCCAGCCGTAAGGGAGATACGGATCATGGGGCCGACCCGAGCACAGTTCATCCAGTACGCGCCCGCCGCTCTCGCGGTCGCCTCCGCCGCCGTCGGCCCCTGGTCCGCCCTCGCCGCCGGAGCCGCCGGAGCAGGAGCCTGGGCGCTCAGCACGTCCGCTCCTGCCCTGCGGTCCCTGATCGCCTGCGGGATCACCGCCACCGGGTGCGGCATCGCCGCCCATCAGATCCTGGCTACCGGCATGAACCCGCTGTTCGCCCTCGGGTTCGCCGTCCCGGCCGGGGCCGCCGTCCTGGCCCACCACCGCAATACCACCGGCCTCCCGACCCTGCCGGCCGTGGTCACCGCGGAGGCCCCGGCGGCCGGGCAGAGCTCGCAGGAGCAGATCATCACGGCGTGGTGGACGGAGTTCATCTGCGGCCCGACGCAGACCGAGGGACGCAAGCTCATCCAGCCCGGCGCCGCCCTCGCGCACCTCGCCGTCGACGTCGGGGACGACCACCTGGCCTTCACCGGGATCATCACCCTGCCCCAGGGACAGCAGGTCCGCGTGAAAGCCGCCGACATCGCCGCCGTCTACCAGATCCCCGTCTCCCAGATCGGGATGGGAGACCCCAAGCACTACGCACCCAACGCCCTCCCGATCACCGTCCACCTCAAGAAGGCACCGCCAGCGCCGCAGATCGCGGCCCCCGGCACCCCGACAACGCCTGAGCAGGTCTGGGCCGCGCACGTCGCTGTTCCGGATGGAGCGATGCCCGGCACCACCCTCACCCTGACCCGCTATGACGGGCCCCTGGACTGGGAGGGGATCGCCACCCGCGACCGGAAGGCGATCGGCACGGTCAACCTGCAGGACCTTGCCGGGAACCTCGATCTGGAGACCATCCAGATCGCCCTGGCCCCCGCCGACAAGCCCTCCCAGATGGGGGTGCGCGTCATGCGGGAGCACGCACTGATGCACGGCACCATGCTTTCTGCGGTCGCGGACGAACTGGCCATGGACGCGCGCGGGTACGTCCGCCTGGGCACTTACATCGACTCCCGCCCGGCCCTGGTCCCCCTGGCCCAGCCCGGATCCGGCGCCCGACACCTCTACCTCGTCGGCGGCTCCCGCTCCGGAAAGTCCGGAGTACTGGAACAGGTCCTGCTCTCCGCCCACCGCTCCCGTGTCGCCGTGATCCTGGCCTCCCCCCAGGCCGGAACCATCGCCGGAGCGGGCCTGGCCGCGTACTGCGGGGACGGCCTGGACGAAGCGATGGGCGCCCTGCGGCTGGCCTACGCGATGATGCTCGACCGCGAAGCCCGCTACCGCTCCCCGGCCTTCCCCTTCACCGACCCGCTGATCCTCATCGTCATCGACGAAGCCCACATGCTCCTGTCGGTGGCCTCCCCGTACCACGCCGAGGCCAAAGCGATCGTGGAGCAGCTCACCCGCCGCTCCCTCAAGCGCGGGATCGGCGTGGTCCTGGCCACCCAGACCCCGCTCGCCGAAGACCTCGGCAACTCCACGATCATCCGCTCGCAGCTCCTGATCGGCGGCGGCGCCGTGTTCCTGCGCTGCGCGAAGGGCCAGGGCTCCCTGGTCGGCACGAACGCGGTCGAGGGCGCGGAGGGCATCGACTTGTCGATGATCCCCCCGCAGTGGCCGGGCCAGTACGCCAAGGTCGCCGACCGCGACATGACCGGCCTGGCCACCGCGTCCTCCGCCGCACCCGAGGACGGCACCTTCGGCCTCGGCTACCTCCTCACCCCCGGCTCCCAAGCCGTCCAATTCCGCTCCCTGCACCTCGACGTACCGCCCGCCTCCCTCGCCGGGTCGATGCCGCCAGTCGCTGTCGAGAACTGCCAGGCCTGGCAGCACCGGGAGGCCATCAGCAGCACCCCGGTGGTCGACCAGCGCGGCAAGAACCTCGTCGGCAGCCTCACCGACCTCCTCGCCAAAGCACAGCAAGAACCGACCGCAGCAGACCAGCCCCGGACCGCCGCCGGCCACGCCGGGGCCGTCGGTGCTGCGGTCCCTCCCGACGGACAGGAGCTGATCAAGCCGCGAATCCTCGAACTCCTTCGAGACGAGTCCATCCCCATGACCGCCGAGACCATCGCCCGCAAGCTCGGCACCACCGCGAAGAACATCAAGCCCCGCCTGTCCGAGCTGAAGAAGCGCGACGAGATCACCAACGAAAACGGACTCTGGAGGGCCGCATGAACACCCGCACCGAAACCGACTTCACCCCCGTCGACCCCGACCTGTACGCGAAGGCATTCCAGCTCCTCGACCCCGCACCGGAACCGATCACCCCCGTGGCCCCGGCCGCCCCGACACCGGTCTCCCACGTCCTCGCCGCCCCGCCCGTGCACCGGACCGGCCCGGTCGAGAAGACCCTCGCCGATGCCCTGGCCTTCCTCGACACCCACGGTTGGGCCAAGCACCGCCTCATCCACCCCGAAGGCGCCCGCTGCTCCATCGGCGCTCTGCGCGCAGCGGCTGGCGCCCGCACCACCGCCTATCGCGACGCCGGGAACCTCCTGCTGGACGAGGCCCGCCGCCAGCACGGCAAACAGTGGGAGTCGATCCCCACCTGGAACGACTCCCACACCGGACCCCAGGTCCGCAGCGTCTGGGAAGCCGCCATCCAGCGCGCCCACCACCTCAACATCTGACCTGGCCGGAGTCGCCCGTGTCGTTTCGCTTCACCGACCCCAAGCCGAACAACGAACCGCCGTTCACCTTCACCGGACCTGCGGACATCGAAGAACAGCTCCAGGCGATCACCGACCTGGCACACGACATCCTCCGCCTCGTCGCCGACGTACGTAGACAGATCAGCGCCTGAACAGCCTGCCCAGGAAGCACAGCGAGGGCGGCCCCGTCTCGCCAAAGTCCGGGCCGCCCTCAACCAGCTATCCAACTGGAGGTATCCAGCATGACCCACCCGACCCTGATCCGGCGAGAGCACACGGACAACGACCGTCCGCTGTTGCTGGACCTGTTCTGCTGCGCCGGCGGCGCGGCCATGGGCTACCACCGCGCCGGATTCACCGTCCACGGCGTCGACAAGGTCGACCGATCCGCCCGCTACCCGTTCGCGTTCCGGCAGGGAGACGCCCTCACCATCCTCGTCGACCTGATCGACTCCGGGGAGATCACCGCGTACTCCCTGATCCACGGCTCCCCGCCCTGCCAGGACCAGTGCACGCTCACCGTCGGAACCAACCGCTCCCAGGGCTGGGGCGGCACTCACATCGACCTCGTCGCCCCCACCCGGGAGCTGCTGGACGCGTCGGGGGTGCCGTACGTGATCGAGCAGCCCAACGGGAAGGCGAAGATCCGCAAGGACCTGACCCTGTGCGGGGAGATGTTCGGGCTCGGGGTGCTGCGGCACCGGAACTTCGAACTCAGCGGCTGGACCACCAGCAAGCCCAAGCACCGCAAGCACCGGGGGCGGGTCCGGGGGTGGCGGCACGGCGAGTACCACGAGGGACCGTACGTCGCCGCCTACGGCTCGGGTGGGGGCAAGGCGGACGTGGCGGAGATGCAGGCCGCGATGGGCATCGACTGGACCGACGTCCGCGAGGAGCTGACCGAGGCCATCCCCCCGGCCTACTCCGAGTGGATCGGCCGCGCGTTCCTCGCCCGTGCCTTGTCCGGGCAGGTGGCCGCGTGAGGAGCACAGGCCGATTCCTGCCGACCGCGCTGTGGCTGTCCGGGATGGGGCTGCCCGTGCTGCCTTTGCGGGAGGGCAAGGTCCCCTTCGGGAACTGCCGCACCTGCACGGGCAACGCGTGCGGTGGCCGGCCGAACATGAAGACCCCCGGCCCCTGTATGTGCCGACGGCCGTGCCACGCTTGGGCTGCCGCGACGAAGGATCCGGCGGTGATCGACTCGCCCGGCTGGCAGACGGCCTGGCGGCAGGCCTGGGCTCTCGGCTATCACCCCGGCGGCGTCGGCCGCACCGTCGTCGACCTCGACAACGCTGATGCGATCGACTGGGCCCGGCAGGCACTGCCGCCCACCCGGATCATGCTGACGACGCGCGGGGAGCACTGGATCTACCAGGGCACCATGCGGTCGGTGAACGGCGTTCGCGAAGGCGTCGACATCAAGTCCCTCATGAGCTACGCCCGCTGGCTCGGCCCCGGCACCGGCCCCCTGACGGCGCTGCCCGACACCGTGCGCGCACTCGCCGCCGACAAGCCGACCGCCGTCCAACCGGCACCACCTCGGGTAGCCGCTGCCGTTCCGGCCGGGGGCGGGCCGTGCCCGCACCGCACGCCCGCCTACCTGGAGCGCGGCATCGCCATGGCCGAACAGTCCATCACCGATGCCCACAGCGCGATCCACCACACCGTCTACCGGGTCTTCCTCGCGGTGCTGTCCCGGCACGGCCGGTGCGGCTGCCTCACCGAAACCCACGTCCACCTGCTGTTCGCCGCCGCGTACGCCAAGGGCGAGTCCCTGCGGCACTGCCAGACCGCCTGGTCCAACGCCCGCACGGCCTTGGGGATGTGACATGCCTGAGGACGAGAAGAACCCGGCGGCTCGTGAGGTCATCACCGACTACGCGCAGTCCCATTTCCGGTACTTCCGCACCGTGGACGGCATGGTCTACGCCCAGCGCAACGGCCACCCCGTCGCACGGCCGATCCGCTCCCAGGGGACGACCGGCAGCCACCGGCAGGAACTCATGGTCGGCCTGTTCCGCGACGGGGTCGGCGTCTTCAACGGAACCGCCTTGAAGGAGGCACTCGACTTGATCGAAGCACTCGCGCTCACCGAGGACGTCCAGCCTGTCCACATCCGCGTCGCCCCCGGCTTCGACGGAGCCACCTGGCTCGACCTCGGCCGCGACGACGGCAAGTCCGTACGCATCCACCCGGGCGGCTGGGACATCCTCATCCCCGACCCCCGCGAGGTCTGCTGGCGCCGCACCCAGCTCACCGGCGAACTCCCCCTCCCCGCCAAGGACACCGACGGCAAAGGCATCGACACCCTGATGCGCCTGGTCAACTTCTCCAGCGCCCAGAGCGAGGGCCTGGCCCTGGCCTGGCTCGTCGGCTGCCTCGGCCCCGACGTCCCCGTCCCCGCCCCGTTCCTCACCGGCCCCCAGGGCGCAGGCAAGTCCACCGCAGGCAAGATGCTCGTACGGATCATCGAGGGCATGAGCGGCGACCTGCGCCGCCCGCCCAAGGACGAAGAGAACCTGATCACCGCCGTCGCCGCCGGGTGGATCACCGGCCTCGACAACCTCTCCCACCTCGGCCCGGACCTCTCCGACCTCATGTGCTGCATCGTCACCGGAGCCGAGAACATCAAACGGGCCCTGTTCACCGACGGCGACGTCGTCCGCTCCCGCTACCGCCGCCCCCTCCTGCTGACCGGCATCGACGTCGGCGTCATCCGCCCCGACCTCGCCGAACGCCTCCTCCCCCTCCGCCTGGAACGCCCCCGCGCACGGCGGACCGAAGCGGAACTGTGGACGGAGTTCGCGCGGGACCTGCCCGTCATCCTCGGCTCCGTCCTCGACCTCGCCGTCAGCGTCCGCGCCGCCCAGGCCGACATCCCCACCGACCTGCGCATGGCCGACTTCGCCCACCTGTGCGCGCAGCTCGACGCCGCCCGCAGCTTCGGCGCGCTGGACGCCTACCGGACCAGCCTGGACGACCTCAACGACGACGTCATCGAGGGCGACCTCCTCGCGCAGACCGTCCTCAAGCACGCCGCCGGCGTCACCCCGGGCGAGGAAGTCCGGATGACGTCGGCGGAGTGGCTGCACACCCTCACGCAGCTCTACGCGGGCGAGGACTTCCGTCCCCTGCCCAAGGGGTGGCCCACCACCGGCAAGGTTCTCTCCGACCGCCTCAAGCGGCTTCAGCCCACCTTCGCCGCGCGGGGCGTCCAAGTTGACTGGGGCCGGACCAACACCGCCCGCTACATCGCACTGACCCGCCAGGCCGTCGCCGCCCCGGCCCAGAGCGCCCCGATGTTCTGACCCGCGCCCCCGGCGGGGGTGCCCGCACGGGCAAGAAGAGCACCCCCGGCCAAGGCGGCGGGTGCTCCTCTTGCTGTTCCGGCGGCTTGCCGCCGCTGCGCAAGGCGCGCCGCGCAGCGGCTCCTTCTCACGCTCGAAGGCGAGCACCACCACAGACAAAAGCACCCGCCTTTTTCCTAAGAGAAGAGAACCTGCGTCACCTGCGTCACCAGCACCCCCGAAACCGCTCCTGGCCTGCGGTGACAGGGGTGACGCAGACGGCCCACGGCTGCGTCATCCCGCGTCACCTGCGTCACCGCCCTGCGTCACCCGATGACACAGGTGACGCACACCGGTGACGCACAGCCAACCCCTGTGTCACCGAAAACCGCAGGTCAGAGCACCAAATGACGCAGATGACGTGGTGACGCAGAAATCCAAGCCTCGGACGCACACGGCCCCGAGGGCTTCACCTGGCCGCGCCCGCGCCTGAACCTGCCCCACTCCACATCCGCTCCGGAGGTACGCCTGCATGGCCACCCACACGCGCACCCGCGGAATGCTCACGGTCCCGCAGGTCTGTGACGAACTCGGGATCTCGCGATCCACCTTCTACGACTGGCGCTTGAAGCGCCGGGCCCCGCGCTGCATCAAGCTCCCCAACGGCGAACTGCGCGTCCGTCGGGGCGATCTGGACATCTTCTTGAACGACTGCGAGGACGCTGCTTGATGGACACGACGTACGACGTGAAGATCTGGAAGATCGCCGCGCGGAAGCAGGCCAAGGGGACCACGTACACGGTCCGTTGGTTCCTGGGTGGCAAGGAGTGGCGGGCCCCGTTCGCCACGGCCGCCCTCGCGGACGCCTTCCGCTCCGAGCTGGTGAGCGCCACCCGCAGGGGGGAACCGTTCAGCGTGACCACCGGGCGCCCGGTCTCCCACAAGTCCGGGGCGTCCGAGGTCAGCTGGTACGACTTCGCTGTGCAGTTCGTGGACCACCAGTGGCACCGGACCTCGGGCAACAGTCGCAAGACCACCGCCAAGGCGCTTACGGCCGCCACGGTGGCGCTATTGAAGGCGCCGGTGCCCAGCACCTTCGACCCGGTGCTGTTCCGGCGGGCGCTGCGGGAGTACGGGTTCAACACCCGCCGGCGGGCCGACGCTCCGCCGGAGGTGCTGCTCATCCTGAAGTGGATCGAGCGGAACAGCGAGACCATGGCCGCGTGGGAGAGCACGACCAAGGTCGACGCTGTCCTCCGGGCCGTGTCGTCCGTGCTCGACGGCACCACCGCCGCAGCAAGCACGGTCAAGCGCAACCGCCGCGTCCTGAACGTCGTGATGGAGCACGCGGTCAAGCACGACGTCCTTCGGGTCAACCCGCTTCCGAAGGGGCGGGGGTCGACCCCGAAGACGTCCACGGCCGTCGACAAGCGGGCCCTGCTCAACCCCCACCAGGCGGCGCACCTGCTCGCTTGGGTGCAGGGCAGGCCCCGCGGCGGCAAGCGGCTGCACCCGTTCTTCGCGACGATGTACTACGCCGGCGCCCGCCCGGAAGAGGTCATCGCCATGGACGTGATGGACGTGCGGCTGCCAGCCGCGGACGCTCCCGACCAGTGGGGCGAACTGCTCATCCACACGGCACAGCCCGAGGTCGGCAAGCACTGGACGGACGACGGGGCGATCCACGAGGAGCGCGGGCTGAAGGGGCGGGCCGCGGACGACATGCGGGTTGTCCCGTGCCGACCCGCGCTTACGAAGATCCTCCGTGAGCACGTCGAGCGTGAGGGGCTGAAGCCCGGGGCTCTGCTCTTTCAGGGGGAGAAGGGGGAGATGCTCGCCGGTTCCGTCATCCGGCGGGCCTGGCGCTCCGCCCGCTCCGAGACGCTCACGCCGGAGGAGTACGCCTCACCGCTCGCGCGAAGGGTCTACGACCTGAGGCACACCTGCCTGACCAACTGGCTGAATGACGGTGTGCCACCCGCGCAGGTAGCGGAGTGGGCTGGCAACAGCGTGCCGGTGCTGCTGGCCGTGTACGCGCGCTGCATCGTGGGTCATCTGAACGACCTCAAGAGCCGGATCGAGGCAGGGGGAGACCTTCCCGAGGTCTGAGCGGGGCCGCGGAAACCCCACCGTGTATCCACCGTGGCCACCCGTAGAAACCCGGAACCAGCCGGACACAGCCGGACTGCCGTTCGATCGCCCCGGATGGTGGTCCGGCCCCCAGGGTCCGGCCACTTCGCCCTTGCTAGGGTGCTCTGACCTGCGCGAAAGCCCTCCGGCCCGGATGGGCGGAGGGCTTGCGAAGAAATGTGCCCCCGGCAGGACTCGAACCTGCGGCCAAGTGCTTAGAAGGCACCTGCTCTATCCACTGAGCTACGGGGGCCGGAAGGTGACCGTGAGCCGGGTCAAGGATAGGGCTCCGCTCGCCTAGTCCCGGTTGCTTCACCCGCGTGCCACGATGTGGAGGTTCGGTGAAGCGGTCCCGATAATCGCAGGCAGGTGCGATTCGCGCAGCGGTTTTCCGCCGCCGCGTGCCGGGTGTTGTGCACTCGTTATGCCTGCGCCCCAGTCGTCCGTTCTGTCCTGGGGGTCCCTCCGGAGTGGCGGTCGGCGCGCAGAGAGTCTATAAGCTTCAAAACAGACGCAAAATTGGGCATTCTTCGCATGTGGTGACCTTGGATGTTCGGCCCCAGCTGCTCGATGCCCTCTCCGCGCTGCGCGACCGGGTCGCCTCCGTGCGTCTGCCGCTGCCCCTGCCCGGTGCCCCGCGCGCCCGCCAGACCAGAGCGGAGCTGCTCGCGCAGCTCGACGACTACCTCGTACCGCGCCTCAAAGCACCCGAGGCGCCCCTGCTCGCCGTCGTCGGAGGTTCCACCGGCGCCGGCAAGTCCACCCTCGTCAACTCGCTCGTGGGCCGGCAGGTCAGCGAAGCCGGCGTGCTGCGCCCGACCACTCGAACGCCTGTCCTCGTCTGTCACCCCGACGACCACCACTGGTTCGCCGGCATGCGCGTACTTCCCGACCTGCTGCGGGTCTGGCTGCCGCAGGGCGAGGAGGAATCCGAACGCGACGCCTGCGACACCGGCTCCGCCGACGGCTCCGGCAACGGCGAGCGCGAGCACCGCGAAGTACGCATCGAGACCGTCGCCACCCTGCCCCGCGGCCTCGCCCTCCTCGACGCCCCCGACATCGACTCCCTCGTGGTCGACAACCGCACCCTGGCCGCCGAACTCATCTGCGCCGCCGACGTCTGGGTCATGGTCACCACCGCCTCCCGGTACGCGGACGCCGTGCCCTGGCACCTGTTGCGCACCGCCAAGGAGTACAAGGTCACCCTCGTCACCGTCCTCGACCGGGTGCCCCACCAGGTGCTCGCCGAGGTCTCCCACCAGTACGGCGCCCTCCTGACCCGCGCCGGACTCGGCGAGGTCCCCCGCTTCACCGTCCCCGAGCTGCCCGAGTCCACCGGTGGCGGCGGACTGCTCCCGGCCAGCGCCGTCGCCCCCCTCTACGCCTGGCTCAGCCACCACGCGCAGGACCCCGCCGCCCGCCAGCAGGCCGTCGGCCGCACCGCACTCGGCACCCTCGACTCCCTGCGCCGCCGGATGCCCGAACTCGCCTCCGCCGTCGCCGCCCAGCACGCCGCCGCCGTCCGGCTCACCGGCGCCGTGGAAGACGCGTACCAGCGCGAGGGCAAGCGGGTCCGGGCCCGCCTCGACCAGGGCGCCGTACTCGCCGGGGACGCCCTCACCCGGTGGCGCGGCTACCCCCTCGACACCTCCGCCGACGAACTCCTCGACTCCCTCGCCGAAAGCCTCGCCGCGCTCCTCCAGTGCGCCGTCGCCGCCGCCGACGAACGCATCGCCGACGCCTGGCGCCGGGAGCCCGCCGCCGGCGCCGTCCCGCTGCCCGTGCCCGACCGCGAGGCCGGCGAGCGCATCGGCATGGCCGTACGCCGCTGGCGGCGGGTGCTGGAAGAGCTGGCCGAGGAAGAGGTGTCCGGCCTCGACCACCAGAACGCGCCCGACGCCGACGCCGTCGCGGCCCTGCTCGTCGCCGCCCTCCTCGGCGGCAAACGGGCCCGCGCCGCCGGCGAACGGCTCGCCGCGCGCATCGGGGCCCAGGGCGCCCTGAGGCTGCGCGACCGCGGCAACGACGTCGTCAGCACCCATCTCGACCAAGTACTCAAGGCCGAACGCGACCGCCGGCTCGCCCCCCTCGACGCCCTCGAAGTGACCCCCGAACCCCAGGCCGAGCTGATCGCCGCGCTGTCCGTACTGCAGAAGGAGAGGTGACCGCGGTGACCGCACTGACCGACCAGCCCGAGCACAACCGTTCCCGCTGGGACGACGGGCTGATCGCCCGGCGCAGCGGACCGGGAGAGAACGGCGGACCGGGAGGCCCCGGCGACGACCCGGAGGACGGCGACACCCACGCCCTGCTGCGCGCCGTCTCCGGCACCTCCCGGCCCGACCCCGCGCCCCCGGTCCCCGCGCCCAGCCCCGAGAACATGTCCCTGCGGGTCCGCCTCGACGCGCTGCGCCAGCTCGTCGGGCTGTCCCGCACCCGCCTCGACGGGAAGACCCTCGCCGAGGCCGGCCGCGTGCTCGACGAGGCCGCCGCCCGCCGCGGACTCTCCCCGCGGCACACCGTCGTCGCCATCGCGGGCGCCACCGGAAGCGGCAAGTCCACCCTGTTCAACGCCCTCGCCCAGGTACAGATCTCGGACACCGGACTGCGCCGGCCCACCACCTCCGCCCCCATCGCCTGCAGCTGGTCCGACGGCGCGGCCGGCCTCCTCGACCGGCTGGAGATCCCCGGCCGGCTGCGCCGCCGCCCGCGCGACGCCGGCAACACCGACGAGGCCATGCGCGGCCTCGTCCTCATCGACCTGCCCGACCACGACTCGGCCGTCGTCGCCCACCGCGAGCACGTGGACCGCGTCCTCAGCCTCGTCGACGCCGTCATCTGGGTGGTCGACCCCGAGAAGTACGCCGACGCCGTACTGCACGAGCGCTACCTGCGGCCGCTGTCCGGCCACGCGGAGATCACCTTCGTCGTCCTCAACCAGATCGACCGGCTGCCCGGCGAATCCGCCGACCTCGTACTCGACGACCTGCGCCGGCTCCTCGACGAGGACGGCATGGCCCTCGGCGAACACGGCGAGCCCGGCGCCATGGTCTTCGCCCTGTCCGCCCTCACCGGCGAAGGCGTCGGCGAACTGCGCGACACGCTCGGACAGTTCACCGTGGAACGCGGTGCCGCCACCCGGCGGCTGTCCGCCGACGTCGACCGCGCGGCCCTGCGGCTGCGCCCCCTGTACGTGGCCGACGGCCGCCCCGAGATCGGCGAGGGGGCCCGCGCCGAATTCGAGGACCGGCTCGCCGAGGCGGTCGGCGCGCACGCCGCCGGCCTCGCCGCCGAACGCGCCTGGCGGCGCAACGCGGGCAAGGCCTGCGGCACGCCCTGGCTGCGACTGTGGCGCTGGTACGAACTCCGGCGCTCGCCGCAGCGCATCGCCCAGCGCCTCGCCTTCGGCTCCTCGCCCGAGCCGCCGCCCGAGGAAGAGGTGACCGCCCGCCAGCGGGTGGAGCAGGCGGTGCGGACGGTCGCCGACGAGGCCGCCGCCGGACTGCCCGAGCCGTGGGCACTGGCGGTCCGCGAGACGGCGGTGCGCGGCGCCGAGCGGCTGCCGGAGATGCTCGACGAGCTGGCGGTGACCGCCGGGACGCCGCCCGGCAAGCCGCCGCGGCCCGCCTGGTGGCCGGCCGCGGTGCTCTCCCAGGCCGCCATGACCCTGCTGCAGATCTACGGCGGACTGTGGCTCGTCGGGCAGATCGCAGGGGTGCTGGAGCCCGGGCTGACGGTGCCGGTGCTGCTCATGGTGGCCGGAATCATCGGTGGCCCGCTGGTCGAGTGGACCTGCTCGGTGGCCGCGCGCGGACCGGCCCGCCGGTACGGGCAGGAGGCCGAGAGCCGACTGCGGCAGGCGGCGGCCGGCTGCGGGCGGGGCAAGGTGCTGGAACCGGTCGCGGCCGAGCTGCTGCGCTACCGGGAGGTGCGCGAGCAGTACGCGACGGTGGCGAGGTTGTCCACAACCGGCCGGTAGTCCACAGGCGCCGGCAGGACCCGCGCGACCGGCGCAGCATGGGCGTACGAGGGCTCCGGGGGGAGCCCCGTACGAATGAACGCGAGGGGGCGAGGGGGATGAACGAAACCCTGGTGACGCTGGTGGGGCAGGCCGCGACCCGGGTCGACTACCGGGAGACGCCGGCCGGTCCGGTCGCGCGGTTCCGGATCGCCGTGCGGTCGCGGTACCTGGACCGCCAGAAGGAGGCCTGGGCCGACGGGCCCACCAGCTTCTACACCGTCTGGGCGAAACGCGCGCTGGCCGCGAACCTGGCCGGATCCGTATCCGTCGGGGAACCGCTGCTGGTGCACGGGCGGTTGCGGGTTCGCGACGAGGAGGCCACCGAGGGCAGGCGCTGGTTCTCCGCCGAGGTGGACGCCGTGGCCGTGGGACACGACCTCGCCCGCGGTACATCGGCCTTCAGACGGGTGATGAAGGCCGACGCGTCACTGACTGAAGCTCAGAAGGCGGCGGTGGTCTGAGTGTTCGAGAGCGCTACGATTCCCCGGTACTCATGGGCACGTGGGTCTTTGGCCCGAAGGGGAAGACTGTGTCTGCTGCCGTTCCCGCGGTTCCTGCTGCTGTTCCTGCTCCGGTGCCTCTCGCGGGCCCGCACCCGGCTTCCGCCGCGGGCGAGGAGCGCGCCGAGGCCTCCGCTTCCGGTTCCGCTTCCGCCGCCGAAGCCGCCTGGGCCGCCGCCCGCGCGGACGGGCGCGCCACCGCCGGTGCTGTGGGTCCAGCCGGTGGCACCGACGCCATCGACGCCACCGATGTCACCCGTGCTGCCGATGTCACCCGTGCTGCCGATGTCAGCCGTGCTGGCGGTGCTGCCGGTGCCGCGGGCCGGCGGCCCGTGCCGGGTGCCGCGCGGCGCCCGGTCGCCGTGGTGCTGCTCGCGGCGGCGCTCGCCGCCCCGGCCGCCGCAGGCAGCGCCGCCGCCCTGGGCGCCCCGGACCGGCAGGCCGGCACGAGCGCCGTGCTCGACGGGCCGGCCGCGTCCGGACAGGCCGTGCTGCGCGGACCGGCGGGCGCGCAGCGCATCCCCGCGGGGCTGTACGAGATGCGGGTCGACGGCGGGGGCACCCTGCAGACCTACGGGCTGGGCCTCACGAGCCTCGCCCAGCGCGAGACCCGGTACACCGAGACCCCCTGGGCGGCGAGCCCGCTGGCCGGGAACCCGGACGCGGGTCGGATCCGGTGGATCCTCCAGCACTCCTATCCGCAGC
Source organism: Streptomyces sp. NBC_00239 (assembly GCF_036194065.1). Lineage (NCBI taxonomy): Bacteria > Bacillati > Actinomycetota > Actinomycetes > Kitasatosporales > Streptomycetaceae > Streptomyces > Streptomyces sp. NBC_00239. Next base: position 5,343,790 of record NZ_CP108095.1, read on the forward strand.
GCAACGACCTCGCCGGGCTGGCCCGCGCGGCCGGGGCCGGCGCGCTCACCGCCGACACCGCGGCGGCCGGCACCCAGGTCGCGATCTGGCGGATCACCGACCGGGTGGCCGTCGAAGCCGTCGACCCGGCGGCCGAGAAGCTCGCCGACTACCTCCAGGAGGAGGCCCGGAAGACCGCCGAACCGCCCGCGTCCCTCAGCCTCCAGCCCGGCTCCGTGGCCGGCCGGGCGGGCAGCCTGATCGGGCCCGTCACCGTCCGCACCAGTGCACAGAGCGTGACCGTCACCCCGGACGCGGCGGCCGTCGCCCAGGGCGTCCGCATCGTCGACCGGGACGGCGACCCCCTGACCGCCGCCCGCAACGGCACCCGGCTGTGGTTCGTGGTGCCCGCCGGCACCGCCGACGGGACCGCCTCGGTGACCGTGCAGGGCGCCACCGGCGTCCCCGTCGGCCGGGTCCTGACCGGCGGGGCGGGCGACCAGGCGCAGATCGTCGCAGGGTCCAGCGAATCCGTCACGGCGGCCACGGCGAGTGCGGTCTGGGCACCCGTCCGGGCCTCCCGGGCGTCGGCGGCCCCGGCGGCCTCGGCCCTCTCGGCCCCCGGGGCGCTCGCGCCGCAGCACGGCGGGGCGGCCGGGGCGGCCGAGGAACGGCTCGCAGCCAGCGGGAGCTCCGGCGCCACCCCGGTGATCGCCGCCCTCGCGGTCGGCCTGGTGGTACTGGGGGCGGGCGTGGTCCTGGCCCTGCGCAAGCGCCCCTCGGACGGTCCCGGCCGCTGAACGGGTTTCCCCCGGAGGATGGACGTACGGCAAGATGGGGTGTATCTGCCCACCATCGATCTGCCGGACGGTTTCTCTTGGCTGAGTTCATCTACACCATGCGCAAGACGCGCAAGGCGCACGGCGACAAGGTGATTCTTGACGACGTCTTCCTGAACTTCCTGCCCGGCGCGAAGATCGGTGTGGTCGGCCCGAACGGCGCCGGTAAGTCCACCGTTCTGAAGATCATGGCGGGTCTGGAGCAGCCGTCCAACGGCGAGGCGTACCTGTCGCCCGGCTTCAGCGTCGGCATCCTCATGCAGGAGCCCAAGCTCGACGAGTCCAAGACGGTCCTGGCGAACGTCGAGGACGGCGTCGCCGAGATCAAGGGCAAGCTCAACCGGTTCAACGCGATCGCCGAGGAAATGGCGACGAACTACACCGACGAACTCATGGAGGAGATGGGCAAGCTCCAGGACGACCTGGACCACGCCAACGCGTGGGACCTCGACGCCCAGCTTGAGCAGGCCATGGACGCGCTGGGCTGCCCGCCCGGCGACTGGCCGGTCACCAACCTCTCCGGTGGTGAGAAGCGCCGCGTGGCCCTCTGCAAGCTGCTGCTGGAGGCCCCCGACCTGCTGCTCCTCGACGAGCCCACCAACCACCTCGACGCCGAGTCCGTGAACTGGCTGGAGCAGCACCTGGCCCAGTACAAGGGCGCCGTCGTGGCCGTCACCCACGACCGGTACTTCCTCGACAACGTCGCCGAGTGGATCCTCGAACTCGACCGCGGCCGCGCCCACCCCTACGAGGGCAACTACTCCACCTACCTGGAGAAGAAGGCCGAGCGCCTCAAGGTCGAGGGCAAGAAGGACGAGAAGCGCGCCAAGCGCCTCAAGGAAGAGCTGGAGTGGGTCCGCTCCAACGCCAAGGGCCGCCAGGCGAAGTCCAAGGCCCGTCTCGCTCGCTACGAGGAGATGGCGGCCGAGGCCGACAAGATGCGCAAGCTCGACTTCGAGGAGATCCAGATCCCGCCGGGCCCGCGCCTGGGCTCGATCGTGGTCGAGGTCAACAACCTCTCGAAGGCGTTCGGCGACAAGGTCCTCATCGACGACCTGTCCTTCACGCTGCCGCGCAACGGCATCGTCGGCATCATCGGCCCGAACGGCGCCGGCAAGACCACGCTCTTCAAGATGATCCAGGGCCTGGAGAAGCCGGACTCCGGCGAGATCAAGGTCGGCGAGACCGTCAAGATCTCGTACGTCGACCAGGGCCGCGCCAACATCGACCCCAAGAAGACCCTCTGGGCGGTCGTGTCGGACGAGCTGGACTACATCAACGTCGGCAACGTCGAGATGCCGTCCCGCGCGTACGTCAGCGCCTTCGGCTTCAAGGGCCCGGACCAGCAGAAGCCGGCCGGCGTGCTCTCCGGCGGTGAGCGCAACCGTCTGAACCTCGCGCTCACCCTCAAGCAGGGCGGCAACCTGCTGCTCCTCGACGAGCCCACCAACGACCTCGACGTCGAGACCCTGGGTTCGCTCGAGAACGCGCTGCTGGAGTTCCCCGGTGCGGCCGTGGTCGTCTCCCACGACCGCTGGTTCCTCGACCGAGTCGCCACGCACATCCTGGCGTACGAGGGCGAATCGAAGTGGTTCTGGTTCGAGGGCAACTTCGAGTCCTACGAGAAGAACAAGATCGAGCGCCTCGGCCCGGACGCCACCCGTCCGCACCGTGCCACCTACAAGAAGCTGACGCGAGGCTGAGCATGGCCCGCCACATATACCGGTGCCCCTTGCGCTGGTCGGACATGGACGCCTTCGGGCACGTCAACAACGTCGTCTTCCTCCGGTACCTGGAGGAGGCGCGCATCGACTTCATGTTCCGGCTGGCGCCGGGCGAGGGCAGTGAGTCCTTCACGGGCGGGTCCGTCGTGGCCCGGCACGAGATCGACTACAAGCTGCCCCTGCTGCACCGGCACGAACCGGTGCTCATCGAGTCCTGGGTGACCCGGATCGGCGCCGCGTCCCTGACCATCGGCTACGAGGTCAAGGACGAGGCGACCGAGGACGCGCCGGAGCGGGTCTACGTGCGGGCCTCCACCGTCGTGGTTCCGTACAACCTCGCGGAGGGGCGGCCCCGCCGCATCACCGCCGAGGAGCGGTACTTCCTGGAGAAGTACCTGGACGAGCCCGACACCCCGGAAGGGCCCGTCGCGGCATGACCGGGCCCGCCGGGACGCAGCTGCGCTTCGCCGATTCCGGGGAGGCGGCGGACCTCGCCGCCTTCCTGGGCCGGCTGGTGCACTACGACCGTGCCGCCGCCGTCCGCCTGCAGGCAGGCGGCGGCGCGCTCGCGGTCTTCGGCCGTCCGCCGTCCTTCGAGGTGCTCGCCATCCGCACGGCCCGGCTCGCCGAGCCCGCGCGGCTGGACCTGACCGTCTCCGCGGGCGAACTGCTGGAGGCGATCGACGAGGCCGCCGGCACGGCCGGGGTGCCCGGTGCGGTCACCGGACCGCCCTGGGCCGGGGTGCTCCCGCCCCGCGGCGGCTGGCAGCAGCTGCCGGGGCTGCCCGGGCCCGAGGCGATGCGGGCCGCGGTCGCCGCGGCCGTCGCGGAGTTCCGTGCGCGGGACGAGGCACTGCCCGCCGACCGGCGCACCCGCGCCGAGCGCGACCGGATCGGCCGCGAGATCTGGTCCCGCACCCTCGGCGAGACCGACCTTCCGCTGCGCGCCGTGCACGCCGCCCAGTCGCTGGGCTTCCTGCGGCCGGTGCTCGCCACCGCGCCCGCCGGATCAGGCGCTGCCGGCGGACCCGCCGAATCCCCCGTGCCCCAGCCGATGGCGCTGCTGTCCGCCGGGTCCTGGCTGCGGCTGCGCACCCCGTACGGCTCGGTGGCCGCCCGCCGGTCCGGCGGCGGCCTGGGCGCACTCCAGGTTCGCCCCGTCTGACGAACGCGGGCTCAGCGTCTGACGTGCGCGGGCTCAGCGTCTGACGTGCGCGGGCTCAGCGTCTGACGTGCGCGGGCTCAGCCCGGGGTGTTCACCATGGAGCCGGCCGCGTACGTCAGGTAGCGCCACAGCTGCTGTTCGAGTTCGGGCGCGAGCCCGAGCTCGTCGACGGCCTCGCGCATGTGCTTCAGCCACGCGTCGTGCGCCGCCTTGTCCACCACGAACGGCGCGTGCCGCATCCGCAGCCGCGGGTGGCCCCGGTTGTCGCTGTACGTGGTGGGTCCGCCCCAGTACTGCATGAGGAACAGGGCGAAGCGCTCCTCGGCCGGCCCGAGGTCCTCCTCCGGGTACATCGGCCGCAGCAGCGGGTCCTCGGCGACCCCCTGGTAGAAGCGCCGGACCAGGCGCCGGAAGGTCGCCTCGCCGCCGACCTGCTCGTAGAAGGTCTGCTCCTGCAGTGTGCCCCGCGGAATATCGTTCACCCGACCATCGTCTCAGACGCCCGGACGGAGGTCCCCGGTCCTAGGACTCCTGCCCCGACCGCTCCCCAGGGGCCCCGGTGGCACGAGCGGGTCCGCCCGGTGCCGGGGACCGCGCGCGTGGCGCCGGCCGCCGCCACGCAGGACAGTGGACGTATGGGCGCACGCGGCGCACACGCGGCCGGGGCGCGGGACCTGCGGGCCGCCGCGCACGCCGCGCAGGTGCGGGAGCTGACCGCCGCCGGGGCGCTGTCCGACCCCGCCTGGCGGGCGGCCTTCGAAGCCGTGCCCCGGCACGTCTTCGTCCCGTACTACTACGTGGGCCGCGGCGCCGGGAACGACCGGCTGTGGGGGGAGGACCCCGACCCGGCCCGGCAGGCCGCCTGGCTGCGCGGGGTGTACGCGGACGCGCCGCTGGCCACCCGGCTGCGGGACGGCGAGCTGGTCTCCTCCAGCAGCCAGCCCTCCCTGATGGCGAAGATGCTGCACGCGCTGGACGTCGGCGACGGCGACGCGGTCCTGGAGATCGGCACGGGCACCGGCTACAACGCGGCGCTGCTGTGCCACCGCCTCGGCGACGACCTCGTCACGAGCGTGGACCTGGAGGAGGAGATCACCGAGTCGGCACGGGCACACCTGGCGCTGCTCGGCTACCACCCGGTCGTGGTGACCGGCGACGGCGCGCGCGGCTGTCCCGGCCGCGCCCCTTTCGACCGCATCATCGTCACCTGCACGCTGCCGATGATCCCGTTCGCGTGGCTGGGACAGTGCCGGCCCGGCGCGCGGATCCTGGCTCCGCTGTCGACGGGGCTGATCGCGCTGCGGGTGCGGGACGCGGAGTTCGCGGAGGGCGGCTTCCTGCACACGTCGGCGTACTTCGTGCCGCTGCGCGGCGGCAGCCGGGCCCCGTACACCACCCACGCGGGCGGCGGGCTGCCGTACGACGTGCTGGAGAACGAGCGCTTCCACTTCATGCTCACGCTCACCGCGGGCGCGCTGGGCCCGCGCGAGGCCCTGGACCTGTGGCGGCACGAGGGGCGGCCCGGCCGGGAGCGGTTCGGGGTGACCGTCGGCCCGGCCGGCCAGTGGTCCTGGCTCGACGATCCCCAGGGGCCCTACGTGTGGCCCCTGGGGGAGCGCGCCGGGACGGACTAGCGCCGGCGCAGGTCGTGTCAGGCGCGGTGGACGGTGATGGTGGTCCAGGCGCCGACGTGCACCCGGTCGCCGTCGCCGAGCGGCACGGGGACGTAGGGCTGGATCGGCTCCTCGCCGCCGTTGATCGTGGTGCCGTTGGTGGAGTTCTGGTCCACCACCGCCCAGCTGCCGTCGGGCTGCTGCACCAGCACGGCGTGCTGGTGCGAGACGCCCGGGTCCTCCGGCGGCACCGACAGGTCGATGTCCGGGGACTCGCCGGTGGCCTGCCGGCGGCGGCCGATCGTGATCTGGCCGCCGGCCAGCACGAGGTGCTGCTCGGGCGCGTACGCGGGCAGGTTGAGCCCCGCCGCCTCGGGCCCGCTGCGGTGCATCATCGCCATGAAGTACGCACGGTCCGGGCCGATCGTCGCCGACCAGCTGCCGCCCTGCCCCGGGAACGGCTGGTGCTGCCCCTGGCCGGGGTGCTGACCCTGCCGCTGGCCGTGCTGCTGGTACTGGCCGGGGGGCTGCTGTCCGCCCTGGTGCGGGGGGAAGGGCTGCCGGCCCGGCCCGCCCTGCTGTCCGGGCGGCGGCAGCAGCCAGTCGTCCCCGCCGGTCTGCTGCGGGGAGGGCTGCTGGGGGCGCTGCCGGAGGTGCGGCGGCTGCTGCGCGGGCTGCTCGAAGCCGGGCAGCGGCGGCAGCACCGGAGCCTGCGGGTGCAGGCCCGGCGGCCGCGGCGGACCGGAGGACTCGGGCGGCAGCGGCTCGGCGGGACGGTTCACCTGCGAGGGCCGCGAACCCTGGTACTCGAACGGGTCCTGCGGCTGCCGGGACTGCTGCTGAGACTGGGGGTGCTGCTGGGACTGCGGGTGCTGGCCGGGCTGCTGGTGCTGCTGGAAGCCGGGCGGCAGGTTCATCCCGGGGCCGGACTGCGGACCCCCCGGGTGCTGCGGCGCCTGGTGCTGCTGGGGGTGCTGCTGGTGCTGTCCGGGCGCGCCGTGCGGCGGGGCCGCCGGGTTGTACGAGGTGGCCGAGCGGGTCAGGAAGTTGTAGCGGCACTCCTCGCAGAACGGGGCCATGGCCTCGCGCGGGGTGCGGCACTGCGGGCAGAGTTCGGCCTGCGCGGTCGGGTCGCCGCCGACCGGCGGGAAGCCGTACCCGTAGGAGGGCGGCGGGGGAGGCGTGGCGCCGGTCGGTGCGCCGGGTCCCCCCATGCGGATGCCGCAGACCTCGCACCAGTCATCGGTGACCGATGGGTGTCCGTTCGGGCAGGTCGGCATGTCGGCCCTTCCCCCTCTCCCTGTCGGGCCCCCGTCGGGCCGCATCTCAGGACTTCTTCACTCGAACGGTCTGAGTCGAACGCGTTTCGAGAGTCATCTCGTCCGCATCCGTCACCTTCGCTTTCAGCCGCACAGTACCTGCCGCGGCATCGACGACGTCGACCACCTTCGCGAGCAGTTTCGCAGTGTCTTCGTTCCCCGATGCACTCGCCAGCTGCACGGCCCGCCCCAACTTTGCCGTCGCATTGTCGAAATCTCCCGATTTGCGGGCTTCCAGGCCCAGTTGGATCACCTCGGCGAGCTCCGCCTGGCCTGTGTAATGCGCCACTTGAGGGTTGATTGCGGTCGATTCCGCCAAGTCGTTGGTCCACACGGCGCGCACCAGGCCGTGGGACAGCACGGTGGCCGGGCCGCCGGCCGGGTCCGGCTGCACCAGGGAGGCGCGGGCGGCCAGCATCTCCTGGCCCACACCGGCGGCCGAGACCCGAACGCACACGTGGTAGTCGCGGGATTCGTCGCCCCACGAGCCGGTCGGATAGTCCCCGGCGCGCGGCCCGGCCTCGGTACGGCGGCCGGACAGGTCCACCACCGTGGGCGCGACCTGCTTCACGAACAGCACCTCGGCGCCGACCGGCGTCCACAGGCGCAGCGCCACGTCGGCGACCTCCTTGCCCATGGCGCTCTCCATCATCTGCGTGAAGTCCGCGGCGAGGCCCTGAGGCTCGGGCACGATGTCGGCGGAGCCGAGCAGCGCGGTCGCGATCCCGGTGACCTCCTTGACCTCCCAGTCGTAGCCGACCCCGCGGGCGTCGCACGTGAAGCGGCCCTCGCAGTGGTTCAGCGCCGTGGCGAGCGCCTCGGGGGTCTCGTGCTCGTTGCGGCCGTCGGTGAGCAGGATGCCGTGCCGGATGGCGGCTTCGGTTCCGGCGAAGAGCCGCTCGGCGAGCCGCAGCCAGGTGCCGATGGCGGTGCCGCCGCCCGCGGTGAGCCGGCGCAGCGCCGTCTTGGCCTCCTCGCGGGTGCGGGCGTCGGCGATGGCGAGCCGGCCGCCGCCCGGGTAGACGTCCTTGGCCACGTGGGTGCCGGCGATCACCGCGAAGGCGGTGCCGTCGCGCAGCGTGTCCACGGCGGCCGCGGTGGCGTCCCGGGCGTTGCGCATCTTCTCCGGCGGGTAGTCCATGGACCCCGAGCAGTCGACCATGAGGACGACGGCGGAGTCGGCGGCCGGCCCGCCGGCGCCGCGGGCGGACAGCTTGGCGCCGCCCGAGGACACCACCGTGACGATGGCGCTGACCTCCCGCCCGCCCTCGGGCAGGTACGCGTTCTGGTACACCTCCACGGCGAATCGCGGCGCACTGGGCTTGGCGAAGTTGGCCATTCGGTCGGCTCCTTGGAGAACGTCGGTGGCGCGTCAGGGGCGGGGCGGTCCCGGGAACGGCAGCACGGCCACGGTCACGTTGTCGTGGCCGCCGCCGTCCAGGGCGTGCCCCACCAGCACCTGGGCGCTGTGCAGCGGGCGTGCGGCGGCGTCGGCCGGCAGGACCCGGGCCATCTCCGCGGCGGACTCGGCGTAGTTCCACAGGCCGTCCGTGCAGACGACGACCACGCCGGGGCGGTCGGGCTTGAAGGCGGCGGTGTGCGGCTCCAGCTCGTACGCGTCGGCGCCGAGCCAGCCGGTGATCGCGTGGGCGCGTACATCCGCGTACGCCTCGGCCTCGCCCATCAGGCCCGCCGCGACCATCTGGGCGGCCCAGGAGTCGTCCTCGGTGAGGCGGGCGGACGGGGTGCTGCGGTCGTCGGGGACCCAGTAGGCGCGGCTGTCGCCGACCCAGCCGATGACGAGCAGGCCGCCCATGGCGACCGCGCCCACCAGGGTGCAGGCGGGGGCGTTCTGGTGGCCGGAGACCTCGGGGGCGAGCGCGTTGACGGCGGCGCCCGCGGTGACGATGGCCTCGTGCATGGCCTGCTGCGGGTGGGTGCCGCGGGGCAGGGCCTCCAGCAGCGCCTCGTTGGCGGCGGCCGCGGCGGCCGCGGAGGCGTCGTCGGGCCGGCTGGCGGAGGACACCCCGTCGCAGACCACGGCCACGGTGGCGGTGGACCCGTCCGGCAGGCTGGTCGCCGCCACCGCGAAGGAGTCCTCGTTGCGGTGGTGGCGCAGCCCGCGGTCGCTGACGGCGGCGACGCTGCCGAGCTCCTCCTCCTGGTGGTCGCGCTCCCGCGGCTGGGCGTGCCCGCAGTGCTCGCAGTACCCGTCGGTGTCGACCCGGCCGGCCCGGCACGCCACACAGGTCTTGCCGCCGGGGGCCGCCGGGGCCGGCTGCGCGGCCGGTTCGGGGGCCGCGCCCGCCGGAGCGGTCGCGGCGGGGTCCGCGGGCGGCCCGGCGGTCCCGGGCGCCGGCTCGTACGCGTGGTCGTAGGCGTGGTCGTACGGCGGCTCGTAGGGGGCCTCGTAGGGCGGCTGCGGGGACGGCGGCTGCGGGGACGGCGTGTGCGGGGACGGCGCGTGCGGGGGCTCGGGCGCAGGACCGGGGGCGGGCTCGTGGGCGGCGGCCGGCGGGGCGGGGTACCCGGGCCCGTCGAAGCGCACGGACGGCTCCGCGGCCCCGAACGGCAGCCCGGCACCCGTGCTGACGCGTGGCCCGGCACCCGGACCGGCGTGCGGCCCGGCCTGCGGTCCGGCGGCCGAGCCGGCGTGCGGTCCGGTCGTCGGGGCCGGGCCGGCTCCCGGAGTCGTCCCGGTGGCCCACGGGGCGCCGCCCGGCAGGCCGGCCGCGTCGGGTCCGGGCGCGTGCGCACCCGCGCCCCACGGGCCGGAGGGGCCCGCGTGCGGACCCGTCAGCCGGACCGTGGGGCGGTCGTCCTGGGACGGCGGCGCCGACAGGGAGTATCCGCAGCGGCCGCAGAAACGGTCGCCCTCCTCCAGCGGCTCCGCGCAGCTGGGGCAGCCCGACTGCCGATTCATCCGAGCCATCACTCACACCCACGTTCGGGGACGGAAACGGTTTGCCCGCTCCACCAGTTCGATCGTCTCCTCGCCGCGCTGCGCCAGCCTCGCGAGCAAGCGGTAGGAGCGCTCCAGGCCGAAGCGCAGCCCCTGCTCGTCCAGTTGGCTGCCGAGCAGCGAGGTCTGCCCGGGATTGGCACCCCGGCTACCCGACAGTACCCAGTCGAGCGCCGAGCCCAGAACTTCGGCCGACAGCCGCTCGTGGCGCACCGCGTCCAGCCTGGCCCGCCGCAGCTCCTCCACCTGCCCCGCCGCGGCCGTCAGATCGGCCAGCAGCGGCTCCAGCGGCGAGCGGTCGCGCAGCCGGGCCCGTACGGCCGCCACCCGCGCCGCCGTGTAGTGGATGGACGTCGGCGGTACGGACTCCAGGGTGCGCACCGCACCGGCCCGGTCGCCGGTGGCCAGCCGGACCCGGGCCAGGCCGAACGCCGCGCTCACGAAGCCGGGGTCGGTGGCCCAGACCAGCCGGTAGTACTCGGCCGCGTTGTCGAGCTGGCCCAGCACCTCCGCGCAGAAGCCGAGCGCCAGCTTCGGGGCCGGCTCGCCGGGGAACGCGTCGTAGACGGCGTCGAAGGACAGCGCCGCGAGTTCGTTGTCCCCGCCGGCCAGGGCGGCGATCCCGCGGGACCAGACCACCCGCCAGTCGTCGGGGTGGCGGGCCTCCAGTTCCGTCAGCGCCGACGCGGCGACGGCGAGTTCGCCCAGCTCCAGGCGGGCCCGCAGCTCCCGCAGGCGCAGCTCCACCGAGTCGGCGGGCGCGGCGGCCAGGGCGCCCAGCAGGTCGGCGGCGGCGGAGCCCATCAGGCCGGCGAGGAAGCCGGCGTTGGGGTCGGAGTTGTCCACCAGCGGCTCGGGCAGCGCGAGGGCCGTGCCCGGCGCGTCCAGCGGCGCCAGCATGCCCGCCCCCGGTGCGGCGGGCCCGGCCGGGACCGCGCCCGGTGCCGTACCGGCCGCCGCCGCGGTCGCGGCCGCCCCGGACTCGCCCGCTCCCCGGGGCGCGGGCACCGCCGCGTACCCGGGGGCCGCGCCGATGCCGCCCGCCACGTGGGTGGCCGAAGTCGCGAGTGCGGCGACCGCCGCACCCCCGGCCCCGGACCCGCCCCCGGGCCCGTACGCACCGCCCGCGCCGTACGATCCGCCCGCGCCGTACGCACCGGCCCCGGCCGGGACCATCGCGGTCACCGCGCCCGGCGCCCCGCCCTGCACGGGCACACCGGCCCCCGCGGGCACGCCCGCCGCGGCTGCGGCGGCCGGTCCCGCGGGCAGGCCCGGCGCACCCGCCCCGGCCGCCGCGCGCCGGAAGAGCCCGCGCCGGGGCGGCACGGACCGCTCGCCGAGCCGCGACACCTCGGCGCCCCGCTCCGCGAACAAGTCCGTGTCCGCCACCCGCAGCTCCGCCCCGAACAGGGTGGACAGCTGCGGCCGCGGCCGGCCCGTCTGCAGGGCGACGACCTCCCGCAGCACGCCCGTGAGCTGCTCCGCCATCTCCTGCGCGGACGCGAACCGGCGGCCCGGATCCGGGTCGGTGGCCCGGACCAGAAGCCGGTAGAAGGACTCGTACCGCCGGAAGACCTCGATGTGGTCGGGGTCCGGCAGGCTGTCCACGAAGATGTTGGTGTAGCCCTGGAAGTCGAAGGTCAGCACGGCCAGCGTGCGCGCGACCGTGTACAGGTCGGAGGCGACCGACGGGCCCAGCTCGGCGACCTCCGGGGCCTGGTAGCCCACCGTGCCGTAGAGCGCCGAGTCGTCGTCGCCCATGCGGCGGACCGCACCCATGTCGATCAGCTTCAGCTGGTTCTGCTGCTGGATCGCGTTGTCGACCTTGAAGTCGCAGTACAGCAGGTTGCGGCTGTGCAGGTGGCCGAGCGCCTCCAGGGCCTCGATCCCGTACGCGCAGGCCTGCTCGACCGGCAGCGGGTCGCGCCGGCCGTCCGGCAGCCGGCGCTCGTTCGCTATCTCCTTGAGCGACTTGCCTCCGACGTACTCCATCACGATGTAGCCGTCGAGCGAGCCGGTGCGGTGGTCGAGGTGCTCGACGAAGTTGTAGATCCGCACGATGTTGGCGTGCTCGATCTCCGCGAGGAAGCGCCGCTCGGAGATCGCCGCGGCCATCGCGTCCTGGTCGCCGGTGTCCAGCAGGCCCTTGAGGACCACCCAGCGGTCCGAGACCGCCCGGTCCACGGCCAGGTACACCCAGCCCAGGCCGCCGTGCGCGAGGCAGCCCGCCACCTTGTACTGCCCGTGCACGACGTCGCCGGCGCGCAGCTTCGGCACGAAGGAGTACGGGTGCCCGCACTTGGTGCAGAAGCCCTCGGTGCGGCCCGGCCGGTCTCCGCGCGAACGCCCCACCGGGGCCGCGCAGTCCGAACGCGAGCAGAACCGCTTGCGCTCGGGGACCTCCGGGTTCTCCAGCACCGCCGCCGACGGGTCGGGCCGCGGCACCTCGGGCACCGTGACCAGCCCGGCCCCCAGCCGGTTGCGCGACAGGCCGCTGGTGCCGGTGCCGGTACTGCGCACCGACACCGACCGGGTGGAGGCCGAGTCGCCCGTCAGCGCGCGCGAGAGCCGCCCCGACACCGACCGGCGGGAGGTCGAGGACCGCGACGAAGCCGACCGGGCCGACGCCGAACCGCGCGCCGAGGCCCGGGACCCCTGCGAGCCCTGCGAACCCCGGGACCCCTGCGATCCGCGGGCCCCGCGGGCCGCGCTCGTCATTCCGGTGGGCGGCGAGGCCAGCAGCTCCGCGCCGGCGGCCGGCCCCGCGGCGGCCGACCGCACGCGGGCGGGCGGCGCCAGACCGCAGTCGCCGCAGTACAGCTCGCCGCCGCCCATGTCCTCGTAGGCGCCCGGGCATCCAGGGCGCTCGCACGCCGCCCCCGCGGCCGCCGCCGGCATCTCGGTCATGCCCTCTCCTCAGGTCCGTTCACCCGGTCCTGCGGCTCGTGCTGCCGCGGGACCAGCATCTCGGCCGCCGCCTGCTGGTAGCGCAGCACGGCCTGCTCCGCCGCCCGCAGATCGCACGGCGCGCTCCACAGCATCCGGCGCGCGGTGTCGTAGCGCTCCGTCAGCAGCAGGTCCTCCGCCATCCCGTGCCGGGCCACCTTCGCCCGGTACGCGTCCAGCCGGCCGCGCAGCTCGGCCCGTACCGCCAGCGGCGCGGTGACGGCCGTCAACGACTCGCGGGCGCGCAGGAGTTCCTCCTCGGCCCGCTGTTCGAGGGACTCCAGCAGCGGCGACAGCCGGTGCCACTGCGAGCTCCGCCGGTACTCCGCCGCCGCGGCCAGCTGCTCCTGGAGGACCGTGGGCGGCCCGCTCACCGCCGGCACCTCGGACGCGGCGATCTTCGCCAGCACCTCGCCGCGGGCGGTCCGCGCCTCCGCCAGGGTCCGGTCGGCCCGCGACAGCACGTCCCGCAGCCCGATGAGCCGCTGCTCGGCGTCCTGGCGCACGGTGAGCACCGCCTCGACCTCCCGCCGTACGTCCTCCAGCGCGAGGGCCGCCCGGTCGTAGCGGGCGGTGTCGGGGCGGCCGCCGCCGGGCGCGGAACTGCCCGCGGCGGGCTGCCAGAAGGCGAGCGGGTCCGCGATCACCTCGGCCCGCAGCGCGGCCAGTTCGGCGGTGATGGCCTCCAGGTCGTCGCCCGAGGGGTGTTCGCCGGGGCGCACCCCCACCGAGTGCGCCAGCGAGCGGGTGCGGTGCAGTTCGGCGGCGAGCAGGTCGATCCGCGCGGGCAGCGCCGACCAGACGGCGTCCGCCGCCACCACCATGTCCAGGGAGCTCGCGTACAGCTCGTTCATCCGGGCGACCAGTTCGGCGAGCGTGAACCGCTCGGCCAGCGCCGAGCCCTCCGCGCCGCCGCCGGCGATCGTCACGCCCGGCCCGCGCAGCAGCCCGGTGAGGGCCACCAGGTCCTCCCGGCTCGCCCAGCGCCGCCGCTCGCGGATCCCGCGGGCGGCGGCGATCGCCCCCGCGTACGCGTCGAAGTACCCCCACAGGCGGGTGACGGCGGCCTCGGTGACCGCCCACCGGTCCCGGGTGAGGCCGGTCAGCTGCGCACCCTCCAGCAGCCGCCGGCCCGCGTGGTCCTGGAGCGCGAGCAGCGAGGTCTCCACGGCTTCGTGCTCGGCATCCAGCCGGGCCAGCGCACGGTCCACCTCGTCCCGGTCCATCACCGGGCCCGCGGGCCCGTCCGCGGAGGCGGGAAAGGTGTCCGTGCCGGCCATAGAAGCCCTCTCTGCCGTTCCGAAAAAGCGTGACTCGCACCCCGGTGCCAGGACCGTACTCAGGACCGGTACTTCGGGGCCGGCGGCGCCGTGATGCCCGGGAGGTCGGCCGCCAGCCACTTACGGTAGGCCGTCATCCAGCGGCTGTTCGCGCCGCCCTGCCGGTAGCCGTCGAGCACCTTGTTGACGCGGCGCACCAGGTCCGCCGCGTCCTTGTTCATGGCGACGCCGTAGAACTCCTTGGCGAAGGGCCTGCCGACCACGTGCACCGACGGGTCCTGCGCGGCCAGACCGGCCGCGAGCGCGTTGTCGGTGACCATGCCGTCCACCTCGCCCAACTGGAGCCGCACCAGGCAGTCCAGCTGGTTGGGCACGGTCACGGAGATGTCCGCGCCGAACGAGTCGGCCTTCAGGGCGGTCTCGGCCGTCGAGCCGCTCGCCGAGCAGATCCTGTGGCCCTTCAGGGAGGCGTCGTACCCGGTGATCGGGGATCCCTTGGGCACGAGCACCTGCGGTCCGGTCTGGAAGTAGGCGGTCGAGAACGCCACGTCCTCCAGCCGCTTGCAGTTGATCGTCATGGTCCGGACGACCACGTCGACCCGGCCCTCCTTCAGCGCGGGGATCCGCTGACTGGTGGGGATGGCCCGGTAGATCACCGCGTTCTCGTCGCCCAGGATGTCCTTGGCTATGGCCTTGACCAGGTCGATGTCGAAGCCTTCGAGCTGGCCGGTGGCCGGATTGCGGTAGCCCCAGCGGTAGCTGTTCTGGTCGATGCCGGCGATCAGCCGGCCCGCCGCCTTGATCCGCTCGATGGCCGGGCCGCTCGCCCCGGACGGCGGCAGGCTGGCCTCCGGGCTCGTGCAGGTGTCGGCCTCGGCCTGCTGCACCACCCCGGTGCTCCGCGGTGCCGCGGCCGGGGCCTGCGCGCCGGGGCCGCCGTGCCGCTGCAGCGGCACCAGCACCGCCGCCGCCAGTGCGCAGGCGGCCGCCATGCCGGTCACCCCGCCCCAGCCGCGGAGCCTGCCGGCCCTGGCCACCGCACCCGGTTCCCGCCGCCTCACACGCATCCGCATCTCACCTGTACTCCGAAAGTCGGCGGCCGATACCGAGCAGGGACGCCAGCGCGCCCAGCACCGCCAGCACCACCGCACCCGCCACCAGCCCGCCGAAGGCGCCCAGCCCGTCCCGGGCGGCCCGCGAGAACTCCTGCTGCTCGTGGGCGAGGGCCTGCTGGAGCGCCGCGTCCACCTTGTCGAACGAGGCGCCGGTGCTGTCCCGGCCGCCGATCACCTGGACCAGCGCGCCTTCGTAGTCGCCCTTGACGTCGGTGGCCCGGGCAGCCTGGTGCCGCGCCTGCCACTCGCGGACGGCCGTCATGGCCCGGGCCACCGGCTCGGCGCCCGCCTCGTCGTCGGCCAGCCGGGCGGCGCGGGCCAGCCCGGAGTCCAGGCCCGCCATGTTCCCGGTGTAGTCCACGTCGTACTTGTCGGACTTCTTGTCCGGGGCGAGGACCGCGCCCCGGGAGACCAGCGTCAGATTCTCGTTGGCCCGGGCCTGCAGCGAGCTGATCCGGGCGTCGTTGAGGACCTTCAGCGACTCCTGGCCGTCCGCCCGCGAGGCGCCGAGGTCCGCCCGGGCCACGGTGTGCCCGACGGCCAGCCACAGCAGCACCGCCACCGAGGCCGTCGTCGCGGCCAGCAGCCCGTGGTTGAACACGCGGTGGGTGCGCCGGTAGTTGCGCCGCTGGGCCCACACCAGGAAGCCGATGGCCAGCACGCCGGTGCCCAGCGCGGCCACCGGCCAGGTGTTCGCCGCGTCGTAGTCCCGGTACAGCCGGCCGGTCTCCGCCTCGTACAGCCGCTGGGCCGCCGGCAGCAGTTGCGTGCTCATCTGCTCGTTGGCGTACCGCAGGTACGCGCCGCCCAGTGGGAGGCCCTGCCGGTTGTTGGCCCGGGCCTGCTCGATCAGGCCCGTGTACCGCGGCAGCTGCTCGCCCAGCAGCGCTATCTCGCGCCGGGACTCCTGCGAGCCCTCGGTGTTCGCCGCGGCCTTCACCAGCAGCCGCGAGGCGTTGGAAATGTCCTTGAGGTACCGGTCGCGCACCGCGCGGGACTCCTGGCCGCCGGCCAGGAAACCGCTGGAGGAGGCCGTGTCGGCGTCCGCCAGCGAGCGGTAGATGCTCGCCGCGTCCGCGCTCAGCGGTTGGCTGCGGCTCACCACGTCCTCGGCCGCGGCCGACCGGTCGGCGATCTGCCAGGCCGTGACCGCGCCGAACAGCACCACCAGCGCGGCCAGCACCGCCCCGATGATGCGCAGCCGGCCGGGCTCGGTGGTCGCCGCGGCGCGGAGCCGCTGGACGGCCTCCGCCCAGGCGCTGTCCCGCTCGGGCGGCGGCTGTGCCCCGGTCCCGGGCGCGACCGCCGGCGCGCTCGACGCGTATGTCACCTGACCTCCCCCTGGGCCGTGGACGGCGGATGTCCGCCCGGCGGACTCCCGCCGGTCCGGGCGTCGTCCGCCCGGCCAGCAGTATGGCCGCCGTGGCCGACATCCACAGCATCAATGACTCGATCTTGTTCGAATCAACGGCCGCGGTCCCTTTCCGTCTATACGCGCGGCGGTCCCGCACGGTTCCAGGACTGCCCAGCCGGGGGCCTCCTTCACCCGAAGTGGGCCTTCAACTTTTCGTAGGCAACCCGGGGCGCGCCCGTCGCATCCAGGCCGAGCAGGGCCGCGCCCAGCACCGGGGCGGCCGTGACCACGGACAGCTCGGCCCGCGGGGCCAGCTCGGTCAGCCGTTCCCGGATCCGGCCGTTCAGCTCCGGGTGCCCGGCCGCCAGCACACTGCCGCCGAGCAGCACCGGAATCTCTTCCTCCAGGGCGTCGAGGCGTCGCAGCGCCACCGCCACCATGGCCACCACCTCGTCCGCCTGCTGCGCCACCAGGGCGCGGGCCACCGGGTCGCCGGCCGTGGCCACCGAGAAGAGCACCGGCACCAGTTCGTGCATGCGGTGCCGCTCCACGGTGCCCAGGTGCAGCGCCTCGATCAGCTCGTCCATCGAGCCCAGCCCGAACCGCCCGGGCAGCGCCCGCGCCAGCTCGGTGGGGCCGCCCCGGCCGTCTGCCGCCCGCGCCGCGAACCACAGCGCCTCCTCGGCGAGGCCGCCGCCGCCGCCCCAGTCGCCGGAGATCTTCCCCAGCGCCGGGAACCGCGCGGTGCGCCCGTCCGGCAGCATGCCCACGCAGTTGATGCCCGCCCCGCAGACCACCGCGACCCCGCGCGGCTCGTCCACCCCGGCCCGCAGGATCGCGAAGGTGTCGTTGCGCACCTCGACGCTGCGGCCCCAGCCGCGCTCCCTCAGCGCCTCGGTCAGCTGCCGTTCCTCGACCGGCAGGTCGGCGTTGGCCAGGCAGGCCGAGACGTGCCGGACCGGGCCGTGCGACCCCGCGAGGGACGGGGCCCGGCCGGCCGCTTCGGTGACGGTCGCGGCGATCAGGTCCAGGGCCGCCGCGGTCCCGGCCGCGGTGGGCCGGAAGCCGGGCCCGCGGCCGGTGGCGAGGACCGTGCCGTCGGCGGCGACGAAGGCGACGTCGGTCTTGCTGTTGCCCGCGTCGATCGCCAGCAGCACGGAGTCCCGCGGATCGCTCACGCCCACGCCAGGTGCTCCTTGTTGTGCGCGAGCAGGGCGTCGGTCAGCGCCTCCGCCTGCGCGTACTGCCCCACCAGCGGGTGGGCGAGCAGGGCCCGGAACACCCGGTGGCGGCCGCCGTGCAGCGCCGCCTCCAGGGCGAGGTCCTCGTACGTGGTGACGTTCGCGATCAGCCCGGCGTACAGCGGGTCCACCCGGGGCACGGCCAGCGGGACGGCGCCGGTGCGCACGCTGCCGTCGATGCGCGCCTGCACCTCGATCACGGCGTCGTCGGGGAGGAACGGCAGGGTGCCGTTGTTGTACGTGTTGACGACCTGCCGGGCGGAGCCGCCGTCGCCGAGCAGCGCCGCAGCGAGGTCCACGGCCGCCTCCGAGTAGAAGGCCCCGCCGCGCTCGGCGAGCAGCGCCGGCTTCTCGTCCAGCGCCGGATCGGCGTACAGGCGCAGCAGTTCGCGTTCCATCGCGGCCACCTCGGCGGCCCGCGAGGGCTTCCGGCGCAGCTCCTGCACCACCTCGTCGTGGGCGTAGAAGTACCGCAGGTAGTACGACGGGACCACGCCGAGCCGGTCCAGCAGCGGCCGCGGCACGCGCAGGTCGGCGGCGATGGCGTCGCCGTTGCGCTCCAGGAGCTCCGGCAGTACGTCCTTGCCGTCCGGGCCGCCGACGCGTACGCCGGTCTCCCAGGTCAGGTGGTTGAGGCCGACGTGGTCGAGGTGCACCTGCGCGGGCGCCACGTCCAGCATCGCGGCGAACTTCCGCTGGAAGCCGATGGCGACGTTGCACAGGCCGACGGCCTTGTGGCCTGCCTGGAGCAGGGCCCGGGTGACGATGCCGACCGGGTTGGTGAAGTCGATGATCCAGGCGTCCGGGTTGGTGCGCCGGACCCGCTCGGCGATGTCGAGCACCACCGGGACCGTGCGCAGCGCCTTGGCGAGCCCGCCGGCACCGGTGGTCTCCTGCCCGACGCAGCCGCAGTCCAGCGGCCAGGTCTCGTCCTTCTGCCGGGCGGCCTGTCCGCCCACCCGCAGCTGGAGCAGCACCGCGTCGGCGTCCGCGACGCCCGCGTCCAGGTCGGTGGTGGTGGTCACGGTCCCGGGGTGGCCCTGCCGGGTGAAGATCCGCCGGGCCAGGGCGCCGATCAGCTCCAGCCGCTCCTCGGCGGGGTCGATCAGCACCAGCTCGCCGATGGGCAGGGTGTCGCGCAGCCGGGCGAAACCGTCGATCAGCTCGGGCGTGTAGGTGGAACCGCCGCCCACCACTGCGAGTTTCATGGTCATTTCAGCCTTTCACTCCGGTCAGGGTGACGCCTTCGACGAACGCTTTCTGCGCGAAGAAGAAGAGGACGATCACCGGGGCCATGACCAGCACGGTCGCGGCCATGGTCAGGTTCCAGTCGGTGTGGTGGGCGCCCTTGAAGGACTCCAGGCCGTAGCTGAGGGTCCACGCGCCCGGATTCTCGGAGGCGTAGATCTGCGGGCCGAAGTAGTCGTTCCAGGCGGCGAAGAACTGGAAGAGCGCGACCGCGGCGATGCCGGGCTTGGCCATCGGCAGCACCACCCGCAGCAGGGTGCGCAGTTCACCGCAGCCGTCGACCCGCGCCGCGTCGAGGTACTCGTCGGGGATGGTCAGGAGGAACTGCCGCAGCAGGAAGATCGAGAACGCGTCGCCGAAGGCCATCGGGATGATCAGCGGCCACAGCGTCCCGGAGAGCCCCAGCTGTTTCGCCCAGAAGAGGTACATGGGGATGACGACGACCTGGGGCGGCAGCATCATCATCGCGACCACCAGCATCAGCGACAGCCGCCGGCCCCGGAAGCGGAACTTGGCGAGGGCGTACGCGACCGGCACGGAGGAGCACACGGTGAGCACCGTGCCCAGGCCCGCGTACAGCAGCGTGTTGCGCCACCAGGTCAGGAAGCCCGGGGTGTCCCACACCTTCGCGTAGTTGTCCCACTCCCAGGTCCGCGGCCACAGGTCGCGGGTGAGGGCCTGCTGGTCGCTCATCACCGAGGTCAGGAAGAGGAACACGAAGGGGAGGACGAAGAACAGGGCGGCGGCGACGCCCAGGGAGTGCACGCCGATCCAGTGCAGCACGGTCCGGCGGCGCAGGGTGCGCGTGGTCATGGTCAGTCACCTGCTTCGATCAGTCCGCCGCGGCGGCGCATCAGCAGCGCGGTGAAGGCCATGGCGAGGACGAAGAGCACCAGCGCGATCACGCAGGCGGAGCCGTAGTCGAAACGCTGGAAGCCCACGTTGTAGACGAGCTGGGGGAGGGTCAGCGTGGACTTCTCGGGGTAGCCGGGCTCGAACTGCTGCCCGGAGCCGCCGATCACACCGGCGGCGACCTTCCCCGCGACCAGCGGCTGCGTGTAGTACTGCATGGTCTGGATCACGCCGGTGACCACCGCGAACAGCACGATCGGGGAGATGTTCGGCAGGGTGATGTGCCGGAACTTCGCCCAGGCCCCGGCCCCGTCCAGCTCGGCCGCCTCGTACTGCTCCTTCGGCACGTCGAGCAGTGCGGCCAGGAAGATCACCATGAGGTCGCCGATGCCCCACAGGGCGAGCGCGGTGAGCGCCGGCTTGGACCAGGCGGGGTCGGTGAACCAGCCGGGCGTCGGCAGGCCGACCGCGTCCAGCGCGGTGTTGGCCGGGCCGGTGCCCGGGTTGAGGAGGAAGACGAAGGCGAGGGTCGCCGCCACCGGCGGGGCCAGGTACGGCAGGTAGAACAGGGTCCGGAAGATCCCCGCGCCGGTCTTGATCTTCGTGACGAGCATGCCGAGGCCGAGCCCGAACACCACCCGGCAGCCGACCATGACCACGACCAGCCACAGCGTGTTCCGCATCGCCGGCCAGAACATCGGGTACTGCGTGAACACGTACTTCCAGTTGGCCAGGCCGTTGAACTCCGCCGGCCGGAAGCCGTCGTAGTCCATGAAGGAGAAGTAGACGGTGGACAGGAGCGGGTAGGCGAAGAAGACGCCGAAGCCGATCAGCCACGGTGACATGAAGGCGAGGGTCCGCAGCGCGGCGGCCCGCCGCCTGGCGGTCGCGGTGTAGGCGGTCATCGGAGGTTACTTCGCCTTCGCGATGTCCGTGTCGATCTGCTTGTCGGTCGCGGCGAGACCGGCCTTGAGGTCCGACACGCCACCCTTCTCGTACCGGTACGCGAAGTCGGTGAAGGTCAGCTGGTAGGTGCCGCCGTCGGCCTGCGCCGGGGTGGTGGTGGACTTGGCGTGCCGGGCGATGTCGATGAACGTCTTGAACTGCGGGCTGACCTCCAGCCGCGGCGAGGCCAGGGCGGCGAACGTCGAGGGCACGTTGTGGATGGCGTTGGCGAAGTCCACCACCGCGTCCGTGTCCGTGGCCAGGTACTTCACCAGCTCCCAGGCCGCGTTCTGCTTGCGGCTGGTGTGGGCGATGCCGACGATGGTCCCGGCGAGGTAGCCCTTGCCGTAGTCCGCCTCCTGGCCGTCGGGCACGGGCAGCGGCGCGGTGCCGATCTCGAAGGGCACCTTGGCGTCCTGGGCCATGCCCACCCGCCACTCGCCGTCGATCTGCATCGCGACCTTGCCCTGGTGGAAGGGGTGTTCGGCGCCCCATTCGTCACCGAAGCCGGCCCGGAACTTCTCCAGCTTCGCGTAGCCGCCGAGCTTGGAGACGAGGTCCTTCTGGTAGTCGAGCATGGCGGCGAAGCCCGGGTCGCCGGCCAGGTTGGACTTGCCGTCGGGGGTGAAGTACGACGGGCTCCACTGCGCGGCCAGCCGCATCGGGGTGGTCTCGTAGCCGTGGAAGGTCGGCATCAGGCCGAGCTGCTCGTACGAGTCGCCCTTGGCGCGGGTCAGCTTCTGCGCGTAGCGGGTGAACTCGCTCCACGTCTTCGGCGGCGTGTCGGGGAGGCCGGCGGCCTTGAAGGCGTCCTTGTTGTAGACGAGGCCGTAGGCGTCGTTCAGCAGCGGCAGGGTGCACTGGTTGCCCTCGAACTGGGTGTACTCCAGGAGGGGCTTGGGGAAGACCTTCGTCTTGTCGATCCCGGACTTCGCCAGGAAGGGGGTGAGGTCGGTGAAGGCGCCCGAGTTGCAGAACTTGCCCACGCTGTCGGTGGTGAAGGAGGAGACGACGTCGGGGGCCTTGTCGCCGCCGGCCCGCAGCGCCTGGTTGATCTTGTCGTCGGTCATGTTGCCGGTGACGCGGACCTTGATGTTCGGGTGGGCCTTCTCGAAGCGGGCGATGTTGTCCTGGATCGCCTTCACCTCGCTCGGCGCGGACCAGCCGTGCCAGAAGTTGACGGTGACGTCCTTCTTCGGGTCGTCGTCGGCCTGGCCGGAGCTCTGGCCGGTACACCCGGAGGCGATCAGGGATATGGCTGCGGCGGCAGTCACGGCTGCGGCGACACGGCGGTTCCTGGGCATGACGGAGTCTCTCTCTGCGCGGCGGAGGGGATACGGCGGAGCGGAAGGACGTACGGAACGGCACAGCGGGTCGTGCGGTACGGGGTGGGGCGGCGCGGTCGTGCGGGGCAGGGGCAGGGGCAGGGGCAGGGGACGGGGGCGGGACCGGGGGTCGGCGGGTCGTGCGGGGCCGGGCCGGGGTCAGCGGGCCGGGTCGAAGCGCGAGGTGTCGAAGACCTCGTCGCGGGTCGCGGCCAGGGCGCTCGCCAGCGCCCCGCGCAGCACCGGCTCCTCGCGCACCTCGCCGACCACCAGCCGGGGCCGGGAGGCCGCGAGTTCGGCCAGCTCGGACTCGACCAGGGCGCGCAGCAGCTCACCGCCCGCGGTGATCAGCGCGCCCGAGAGCACGACGACCTCCGGGTCGAGCACGGCCACCATCGACGCCAGACCGGTGGCGAGCCCGGTCGCGAAGTTCGCCAGGAGCTCCCGGCCGGGCCCGTCGCCCACGAGCACCTCGCCCGCGGGCCCTTCGCCCGCGGCCGCGTCGGCGGCGACCTCGGCGGCGGCCCACTCCAGCAGAGCGATCGAGGCGGTGACCTCCGGGTCGTACGGCGAGTCCGGCGCGGCCGGCGGCGGCTCGATGCCCAGCGCGCGGGCGAGCCGCGGCACCACCCCCACGCCGGCCAGCTCCTGGTACCCGCCGGTGTTCACGCGGGTGACGCCCCGCACCAGCGGGGTGCCCGGCACCGGCATGAAGCCGACCTCGCCGGCGCCGCCGGTCCAGCCGCGGTGCAGCCGACCGCCCAGCACCAGCGCGGCGCCGACGCCGCTCTCGTTCCACAGCAGGACGAAGTCGTCGTGGCCGCGGGCCGCACCGAGCTGCTGTTCGGCGACCGCGACGAGGTTCACGTCGTTCTCGTACTCGACGGGCATCGGCAGCACGGCCGCGAGCTCGTCGAGCAGGGTGGGGGAGTGCCAGCCCGGCAGGTGGCTGGCGTAGCGCAGCCGGCCCGTGTGCGGGTCGAAGGCGCCCGGGGTCCCGATCACCACCCGGTGCAGGCCGGTGCGGTGCAGCCCGGCCGCCTTGACGGCGCCGTCCAGCGCCCCGGTGACCTGGGCGACCGCGCCCGGTCGGTCGGAGTCGCCCAGCACCACCTCGTGGGTGCCGATCACCGTGCCGGCGAGGTCGGCGACGGCGGCCCGGATCCGCTCGGGGGTGACGTCCAGGCCGGCGACGTGCGCGGCCGAGGCGTTGAGCGCGTACAGCTGGGCGCTGGGTCCGGGCCGGCCGCCCGCGGTGCCGGTCGCCACGACCAGGCCGCAGGCTTCCAGCCGGGCCAGCAGCTGGGAGGCGGTGGGCTTGGACAGGCCGGTGAGCCGGCCGATCCTGGTGCGCGAGAGCGGTCCGTGCGCCAGCAGTAGGTCCAGTGCGGCGCGGTCGTTCATCGCGCGCAGAACACGGGGGGTACCCGGGGTGGCTCCGGCCATCGTCGTGCGACCTCACTGTCTCCGCCGGCGCCGGCAGGAAAGCTTCTGTTAGGAAGGTTTACTATTACGTGTTGCCGCAAGTTATGCGGCCGGTCAGAACCGTGTCAATGGGTCTGCGCCCCCGCCGTGACCCGAACGGGTCGCGACGAGGGCGCAGAAGGCCGGCGCGGAAGGCGGTGCGAGCGCGGTTACGCGCCGGTCACTTCGTCATCCGCACGGTCCCGGCCGGTGCCGGTATCGGCGCGGTGGCCAGCGACTGCGGGGAGGCCGGGTTGGCGAGCGCCGAGGGCGGCGCGACCGAGGCGGACAGGTCCGGGGCGGGCGCCGCGTCCTCGTCGTCGGCCGCCGGCAGCCCGCCGACCATCCGGATGCCGGCCGCGTCGAAGGCCAGCTTGATCCGCCAGCGCAGCTCGCGCTCCACCGAGAACTGCTGGCCGGGCATCGTCTTCGCGGAGAGCTTCACCGTCATCGACGCGAGCAGCACCTCGTCCAGGCCCAGGACCTCGACCGGACCCCACAGCCGCTCGTCCCACGGCGACTCCTTTGCCATCCCGTCGGCGACCTCCTGGATCACCGCGCGGATCCGGTTCAGGTCCTCGGTGGGCTTGACCTGCACGTCCACCCCGGCGGTGGCCCAGCCCTGGCTGAGGTTGCCGATCCGCTTCACCTCGCCGTTGCGCACGTACCAGATCTCACCGTTGTCGCCGCGCAGCTTGGTCACCCGCAGGCCGACCTCGATCACCTCGCCGGAGGCCACCCCGGCGTCCACCTTGTCCCCGACCCCGTACTGGTCCTCCAGGATCATGAACACGCCGGACAGGAAGTCCGTGACCAGGTTCCGGGCACCGAAACCGATCGCCACGCCCGCCACACCGGCACTGGCCAGCAGCGGGCCCAGGTTGATCTGCAGCGCGCCCAGCACCATCAGCCCGGCGGTGCCCAGGATCACGAACGACGCCACCGAACGGAGGACCGAGCCGATCGCCTCCGAACGCTGGCGCCGCCGCTCGGCATTGACCAGCAGTCCGCCCAGCGCGCTTCCCTCGACGGCCTCGGCGCTGCGGTTCATCCGGTCTATGAGCTTGGTGATGGCCTTGCGGACCACCGACCGCAGCACGCCCGCGATGACGAGGATCAGCAGGATCTTCAGGCCGACGTTCAGCCAGGCGGCCCAGTTCTCCTCGACGAAGCTCGCGGCGTTCGTCGCGCTCTCGTGGGCCTCTTCGAGCGTGGTGGGCGCCTCGGGGGTGGGGGCGACGGCCAGAACCGGCAAGATGGCGGGCCAGGACACGACAGGAACCTCCAGTGGAACGGTCTGCCCGCCGGAAGGGGTGTTGCGGGCAGGCCAACCACACTAACGGGGCATTCGGCGTGACCCGACGGCCGTGTTCGAGGGAGAGACCAGACTCACCCGGGCATGAAGAGCCTGTGGTTGAAAACACCTCCGACCCGTTACGGGCGCGTGGTGGCGCTTCGACCAGCGGTAAGGAGAGACTGAGAGCAGATCGTCCCGGCGCGAGCCACGCGCCGCCGGCGTACAAGGAGGCACCCGTGCCACACGTCCTGGTCCTCAACGCGTCGTACGAGCCGCTCGGCGTCGTACCGCTCCGCCGCGCGCTCGTCCTCGTCCTGGAGAACAAAGCGATCTCCCTGGAGGAGTCAGGCGCCTACCTGCACAGCGCGACCAGAGCCCTCCCCGCGCCCAGCGTGGTCCGGCTCAAGCGTTTCGTGCGGGTCCCCTATCGGGGGCCCGTTCCGCTCACCCGCCGCGCCCTGTTCGCCCGCGACGGAGGGCGCTGCATGTACTGCGGCGGGGTCGCCACCAGTGTCGACCACGTGATCCCGCGCAGCCGTGGGGGCCAACACGCGTGGGACAACGTGGTCGCGGCCTGCCGCCGCTGCAACCACGTCAAGGCCGACCGGCACCTGGTCGATCTGGGCTGGCGGCTGCGTCACGAGCCGGCTCCGCCGTCCGGGCTGGCGTGGCGGATCATCGGGACGGGGCATCGGGATCCGCGCTGGATGCCGTACCTGCAGCCGTACGGCGCCGAAGACGCCGTAGCCCGCATCGACGGCATCTCCGCCTGACCCCGCCCCCTGTCCCCGGCTCACCCTCCGCCCCTCCGGGCCGACTACTGCGGCCCCTTCACCTCGGCCGGTGCCGAGTGGCAACCCCGCGCGCATTCCAACCCCTCCGGCGCTTGACCCCGCGCACGCTTCAGCCCCTCCGGCGCTTGAGGCGCGGGCCCGGGCAGAGCCCGGCAACCCCGCGTGCATTCCAGCCTCGCCGGCGTTTGAGGCGCGGGTCCGGGCAGAGCCCGGCTAACCCCGCGCACCATCCAGCCCCTCCGGCGCTTGAGGAGCGGGTCCGGGCGGAGCCCGGTGCCCGGCGCCAGCCGGGTTGTTCTTGGGGCTCCGCCCCAAACCCCGCGCCTCAAACGCCGGCGAGGCTGGGAATTGCCCCCCAGGGCGCCGGTGAGGCTGGATGTTGCGCCCCGGGCCCCGGCGAGGCTGGGGGTCGGGCCTCAAGGCGTGGGCGAGGCTGGGAATTGCCCTACAGGGCACCGGTGAGGCTGGGGGTTGCGCCCCGGGCACCGGCGAGGCTGGGGGTCGGGCCTCAAGGCGTCGGCGAGGCTGGGGGTTGGGCGCCAAGGTGTCGGCGGCGGTGGTTGGGCGCCAAGGTGTCGGCGGCGGTGGGCGCGTACGGGGCCGGGTCTCGGGTGGTGCGTCAGGGGGTGACCGCGTAGGCCTCGGCCGACCACAGGCTGCAGCCGAAGCGCGTCGCGCGCTCATCGCAGCGGACCCGCACGAAGCGCACCCCCGCCTCGTCCATGCGGAGCGACTCGCGGCCGCCCCGCGACCCCGTCACCGTCGCCGCCGTCCGCCAGGACACCCCGTCCGCCGAGGTCTCGACCCGGTAGGCCGAGGGATACGCGTCCTGCCACGTCAGCACCACCTGCCCCAGCCGTACCGGCGCGGCCAGTTCCATCCGCCACCACGCGCCGTCCGCGGCCGGCGAGGACCACCGGGTCGCCGGATCCCCGTCGACGGCGGCCGACGCCGGGAAGTCCCGCGTCTCGTCACCTGACGAACTCGCCGTCGCGCCGCGCGCCAGATCCGGGCCGCCGGTGCGCGGGAACGCCCGCACGGTCAGGGTCCGGGACCCGCCGCCGAAGGAGACCGGCACCTCGTACACCCCCGCCGGGGTGCCCGCCGGGACCGTCACCTCGACCGGCACGGACACCCGCGTGCCGCGCGGCACCGTCGTCCGTGCCGGCACCCTCACCCGGATCCCGTGCGGCGCCTTCGCCGTCAGCGCGCCCTGCACCGCGGCCGGCCGCAGACCCGACAGTTCCGCCGCCACCCGCTGCGCGCCGCCGCCGATCTCCGCGTCGGTACGGCCGCCGCCGGCCAGCTCGATGCGGGCGGACGGGTCGTCGGCGAACCACGGCACCACCCGGTGCACGCCCGGCGCGTCCCCGGCCCACAGCAGCCGCACCGCGTCCGCGCGCAGCCCGCGCGCGGCGGCCTGCGTCCAGCCGCTCGGCGAGACCTCGCCGAGCTTGCGCCAGCCCTCGCCCGGCACGTGCGCCTCGACGAGCGTGCCGCGCCCGGCCGCCGGCGCCGGGTCCGTCATCACGGTGACCGCCTCCACCGGGCGCGCCCGGCCCAGCCACACCGTGTACGAGCCGTCGTCCGCGGCGACCGAGCCGCCGGGCACCGTACGGCTCGCGCCCGTCCACGCGTCCGCCTCCCGGGCGGCCTTCGCGAGGAACGGCTCCAGCACGCCCTTGCCGACGGTCACCGCGTGGGCCGGACCCTCGGCGCCCGCCGCCGCGGCGTCCGGGGCGGTCAGGGCGGCGCGGGCCGCGCGCAGGGCGAGCGAGGCCCGCCAGGCGGCCGCCCCGTCGCCGTGCGCCTGGGCCCGCAGCAGGTCCACGGCCAGTTCGCCGGCCGTTCCGTAGCGGGCCAGCCGGTCGATCCAGGGCCCGGCCTCGGCCGGCAGCACGCCCCCGGCCGGCCCGGCCAGTCGTTGCGGGGCCTCCCGCATCACGGTGAAGGCGGCCCGCAGCCGCTCCCCGGCCCGGTCCGCGGCCGCCCGGTCGGCGCCGCCGCGGGCCTGCCAGAACTCGGCCAGCAGCGGCCGCAGGTACCCCGACTCGGTGGCGTCGAGCACCGAGGAGGAGGCGTTCCCGGCGAGCGCGCCCAATGCCTCCCGGGCCCGCGCATCCCCGTCGGCCAGCTCGTCCAGCGCGGCCTGCCAGGAGTCCGCGGCCCGGTAGGAGCGGGCGTTCCAGGCGAAGTCGGCGGCCGTGAACAGCGGGATGCGGGAGGCGGCCGCCTGCGGCATCGCATTGGCCAGCAGCCCCGCCGAGCCGTTCGCCACGGCCGGCTCGCGGCCCGTGTACGCGCCGAGGAACAGCCGGTCCATCGCGTAGTCGTTGACCGGATAGTTGTCGACGGTGACCAGCGGGTGCCGGAACACCTCGCGGGCCGCGGCGAGTTCCCGGCCGGTGATGGTCCGCGGCAGCACGCCCACGCCCGTCCACGCCACCTGCACCCGCGGGTCCAGCGCCCCGGCCAGCGCGGTGCGGTAGGGGGTCGCGCCCTCCTGGAAGTACTCGGTGGGCACCAGCGACAGCGGCGCGGCCCGCGGGTGGCGGCGGGCCAGGTGCGCGGCGAGTTCGCCCGCCAGCTCGGCGTGGGCGCGCGCCGCGGCCCGCGGCCCCCGCCCGTAGCGCCTGCGGTCCGCGGCGCAGCCCCACTCGGTGTAGCTGACGTCCTGGAACTGGAGCTGGAAGGCGCCGAAGCCGAGCGCGGCCATCGCGTCCACCTTGCGCAGCAGTGCCGCCCGGTCGCCCGCCGACGACAGGCACATGGTCTGGCCGGGGGCCACCGCCCAGGCGAGCGTCACGTGCCCGGCGCGGGCCGTGCGGGCCAGTGCCCGGAAGTCCTCCTGCTCGCCCGCCGGGTACTCCTCGCGCCAGCGGGCCGTGCGGTACGGGTCGTCACCGGGGGCGTACAGGTAGCGGTTCTGCTTGGTGCGGGCCATGAAGTCGAGGTGCGCCAGGCGCTGCTCGTGGGTCCAGGGCCGGCCGTAGAACCCCTCGGCGGTGCCGCGCACGGCCGCCGACGGCCAGTCGCGGACCAGCACGCCGGGCACGTCCCGCGCCACGATCAGCCGGCGGAGCGTCTGCGCGGCGTGGAACAGCCCGTCCGTGCCGGTCCCGACCAGCGCCACGGTGTCCCGGCCGGCGTGCCGGCCGACCGCGATCCGGTAGCCGCCGGCCGGCAGGTCCCCGGCCTCGGCCCCGCCCAGCGCCCGCAGCGCCGCCTCGGCGTCGGGACCCTGGACCCGGACCACCGGGCCTGCCGCGGGCAGCGGGGCCGCGGCGGAGGTCTCGTGCAGGCTGCGCACGCCGGCCGCCCGCAGGGCCGTGCGCAGGACGTCGAGGGCGTACGGATCGGTGCCCGCGGGCGCGACGAGCACGGCCTCGGCGCCCAGGCGTACCGCGTCGCCGCGTGCGGTCAGCGACTGCGGACGCGGCCACACCGCGGGCGGCGCCACCGCGGACCGCCCGGCGGGCGGCGCCGCGCGCGTCCCGGCCGGGCTCCCGGCCGCGTCCCCGGAGGGCTGACCGGCCGCCTTCCCGGCGGGCCCTCCCGCGGGCGGTACGGACGTCCCGGGCCCCGCGGACTTCCCCGGTGGTACGGACGCCCCGCCCGCGGGCGGGACCTGACCGGCCGTCGGGCCCGGGGAGGGCGCCGCGAGGACGCCGGGTGCGCCGGCGAGCCCGCCGCCGAGGAGTCCGCCGATCACGGCGACCGCCGTGGCGGTCACCCGCTTCCTGCCCCTGAGCTGCACGGAGCCCCCTCGCTCGGTCGTCCCCCGCCCGTTCGAATCAGCCCGAGCCCACCACTCGAACGGCTGAAGTGTCAACGTGCGGGGCCGTTGTGACCGCTATGCCCTGTGTTTCGGGTGACCCTGGACGGTGAATGCTCCGGGACCGGCTGGGTAGGCCTGCGTTGCCCGGCCCGGGCCGTGTCCGAGCGGAGCGGCCCGCCGGGCGGGCGCTCCCGCCCCCGCCCGTGCGAAGGAGCAACTCCGTGACCGCATCCGCGCGTTGCCGGCCGTACCGGGGGCCCCGCAGCCCCGGCCGCGCCGCTGCCCGCCGGACGCGGACCACCAGCGGGCCGGCCGTCCCGGACGGCCCGTCAGGACACCAGACAGCCCAAGAGGTGTGCCCATGAGCCTGGCCCGGCTCGCCGCGATGCACGGGGTGGCCACCTCGTACTCGCCCTCGCAGGACCTGACCGTCGCGGTCCCCGACCGCACCGTCGTCGCCGTGCTCGCCGCCCTCGGCGCCGACGCCTCGACCCCGCAGGCGCTGCGGGCCGCCCTCGACGCCGCCGCGGCCCCGCGGCTGCTCCCGGCGACGGTCGTGCAGTGGGAGGGCGAGGGGGTGCCCGCCGCCCTCGGGCGGCTGCCCGCGGACACCGTCCTCGACGTCCGCCTGGAGGACGGCGGCACGAGCCCCTGGCGGACCGGACTGCCCTGCGGGGTGCACCGGCTGACCGCCCGCACCCCCGACGGGCGGCAGGCCGGGGCCACCCTCGTGGTGGCCCCCGAGCGGGCCCCCGAGCCACCCGCCCGGGTGCACGGCTTCCTGGTGCAGCTGTACTCGCTGCTGACGGACCGCTCCTGGGGCATGGGCGACCTCGGGGACCTCGCCGACCTCGCCGGCTGGGCGGCCACCGCCCACGGCGCCGGATTCGTCCAGGTCAACCCGCTGCACGCGGCCGTGCCCGGCAACCCCACCGACCCCTCCCCGTACCGCCCCTCCTCGCGCCGCTTCCCCGACCCCGTGCACCTGCGCGTCGAGGACGTCCCCGAACACGACCGCTGCGCCCACCGGGAGACCCTGGACCGGCTCGCCGAGGCGGGCGCCGGACTGCGCCGGGAGGTGCTGGAGAAGGGCGCGCTGATCGACCGGGACGCCGTCTGGGCCCTCAAGCGGGCCGCCCTGGAGCTCCTGTACGCGGTGCCGCGCAGCCCCGAACGGGAGCGCGACTATCGGGAGTTCCGCGCCGCGCAGGGCCCCGCCCTCGACGCGCACGCCGCCTGGTGCGCCCGGGCGGCCGGCGACGGGCCGCAGGGCGAGGACTTCCACCGCTGGCTGGTGTGGCTGACCGAGTCCCAGCTCTCCGCCGCCCAACAGGCCGCCCGCGGCGCCGGGATGGCGCTCGGTCTGGTGCACGACCTGGCGGTCGGCGTGCACCCCGAGGGCGCGGACGTCTGGGCCGAGCCGGGCGCCTACGCCGGCCGGATGTCGGTGGGCGCCCCGCCGGACGCCTTCAACGCCCGCGGCCAGGACTGGGGTCTGCCGCCCTGGCGGCCGGACGCGCTGGCCGCCTCCGGCTACGCCCCGTACCGCGCCCTGCTGCGCGGCCTGCTGCGGCACGCCGGCGCGCTGCGCATCGACCACGTGATGGGCCTGTTCCGGCTCTGGTGGATCCCCGAGGACGCCCCGCCGACCGAAGGCACGTACGTCTCGTACGACGCGGAGGCGATGCTCGCGATCCTGGTCCTGGAGGCGCACCGGGCCGGCGCGGTGGTCATCGGCGAGGACCTGGGGACGGTCGCGCCCGGGGTCCGCGAGGCCCTGGCCCGGCGCGGCGTGCTGGGCACCTCCGTGCTGTGGTTCGAGCGGGACTGGGCGGGCGGCGGGCGGCCGCTGGCCCCGGCCGACTGGCGGGCCGGCTGCCTCGCCACCGTGACCACCCACGACCTGCCGCCCACCGCCTCCCGGCTGGCGGG
Organism: Streptomyces sp. NBC_00239; assembly: GCF_036194065.1. Lineage (NCBI taxonomy): Bacteria > Bacillati > Actinomycetota > Actinomycetes > Kitasatosporales > Streptomycetaceae > Streptomyces > Streptomyces sp. NBC_00239. Next base: position 5,374,962 of record NZ_CP108095.1, read on the forward strand.
GGAGCACGTCGAACTGCGCGAACGGCTGGGCCTGCTCGGCGGCCCGCCGGAGCGGGAGCGGGCCGCCGACGCCGCCGAGACGGGCGAGTGGCTGGGCCTGCTGGCGTCCCTCGGCTTCGAGGTGGCGGGCGAGGAGCAGGCCGTGCAGGCCCTGTACGGCTTCCTGCTGCGCACCCCGGCCCGGCTGGTCGGGGTCTGGCTGCCGGACGCGGTGGGCGACCGCCGCCCGCAGAACCTGCCGGGCACCTGGGACCAGTACCCCAACTGGCGGCTGCCGGTGGCGGACGCCTCCGGGCGGCCGGTGACGCTGGCCCAGCTGGCGGCGTCGCGGCGGCTGAACGCCCTGATGGACGTGGTGCGGGCGGGGATCCGATGACCTCGCGGTGAGGCGCGGGCGCGCCGCCCGGGCGGGCCCGGCGCGGGCCGGGAGGCCGGCCGTGACCCCCGTACGGCACCCCCGGGCGCGCGGCCCGTTTAGGTGTTCGCTACGTTTGCACCGTGGACAAGAAGAACGCCCTGCGCGCCGGCGCCGTCACGGCCGGATCGACGCTGATGATGCTGCTGATGACGTCTCCCGCCCTCGCGCTCACGCGTGACGACGGTGACGACCCGGGCCCGGGCCTGAGCGTGGCCGAGACGCTCGGCCTGTACGTCGCCGCGCCGATCGTGCTGTTCCTGGTCATCGCCGGTCTGGTGATGGTGGGCGACAAGTCCCGCAAGCAGGCCAACTAACACCCGTCCGGATGTGCGCAGGGCGCCGGGGAGCCATCAGGCCCCCCGGCGCCCTGGCGCGTTCCCGGCCGCCCGGCCGGGGTGCCGGCGCGGTCCTCAGACCCCGGCCATGAGCTTGCGCAGCAGCCCGGTGAGCTGCTCCACCTCCTCGTCCGAGAGCCCGGTCAGCGCCTCGCGCTGAACCTCCAGCCCCGCGGTGACGGCCTCCTCGACCACGCTGAGCCCGCGTTCGGTCAAGGACACCTGGAGGCCCCGCCGGTCGTGCGGGTCGGGCGCCCGGCGCAGCAGCCCGGCCTTCTCCAGCTTGTCCAGCCGCCCCGTCATCCCGCCCGTGGTGAGCATCAGCGTGGCGGAGAGCTGGCGTGGCGAGAGGGTGTACGGCGCACCCGAACGGCGCAGGGTGGCGACGACGTCGAACTCGCCGCGCGAGACGCCGTAGCGCGCGTAGGTGCGCTCCATGGCGTCGCCCATGTTCCGGGTGATCCGGTAGATGCGGCCGAACACCGCCATGGGCGCGACGTCCAGGTCCGGCCGCACCACATTCCACTGCCCCGTGATCGCGTCAACCGCGTCCTTCTCGCTCATGACCGCAGTATCGGACAGGCGGTCGATGGATGGCAAGAAAGTTGCTTGTTAGAAAGTAGCTTAGGGGTAAGCTACTTTCTAACGATCTACTTCGCGACCGACTTCCCCGTCACCTCGCGATCTGCTCCACGGTCCACTTCCCCGAACCCCCTCCGGAGGGCCGCCCGCCATGAACCGCTACACCGTGGTCGCCGTGACCGCCCTCGCGCCCATCTCCTGGGGCTCGACCTACGCGGTGACCACCGAGTTCCTGCCGCCCGACCGCCCCCTGTTCACCGCGCTGATGCGGGCCCTGCCCGCCGGCCTGCTGCTCCTCGCCATGTCCCGCACCCTCCCCAGGGGCGAGTGGTGGTGGAAGTCCGCCGTCCTGGGCGCGCTGAACATCGGCGCCTTCTTCCCGCTGCTCTTCCTCTCCGCCTACCGGCTGCCCGGCGGCGTCGCGGCCGTCTTCGGATCCCTCGGCCCGCTGGTCGTCGTCGGCCTCGCCGCCCTGCTGCTGAGCGAGCGGGCCACCACCCGGTCCCTGCTCGCCGCGATCGCCGGCGCCCTCGGCGTCAGCATGGTGGTGCTCAAGGCCAATGCCGCGCTCGACCTGGTCGGCGTACTGGCCGGCGTCGCCGCCTCCTCCTGCATGGCCGCCGGCACCGTGATGACCAAGCGCTGGGGGCGTCCGCAGTGGGCCGGCCCGCTCGCCATGACGGGCTGGCAGCTCACCATGGGCGGCCTGCTGATCCTGCCGGTGGCCGCGCTCGTCGAAGGCGCGCCGCCCGCGCTCGACGGCCGGGCCTTCCTCGGCTACGGCTACCTGGCGCTGATCAACACCGGGATCGCGTACTGGCTGTGGTTCCGCGGCATCGGCCAGCTGAGCGCCACCTCGGCCACCCTGCTGGGACCGATGTCCCCGCTCACCGCCGCCGTCATCGGCTGGGCCGCCCTCGGCCAGGCGCTGACCCCCGTTCAGCTGGTGGGCATGGCGGTCGCCTTCACCGCCACCGTGGTGGGCCAGCTCCCGCCGCGCCCGCCCCGCACCACCCCCGGCGCCATCCCTGCATCGTTCAGTTCAACTGAACGGATCGATCGAAAAGATTCGATGGACCTGAGCAATGAGCGAGTGGGACGGTAGGCCCACGAACTCAGAACAGACCTGACCCGAGGGGGACCCCGAAGTGGCCGTCATGGACCGCGCCCGCACCGCCCGCAACCCGCAGCCCGCCGCCGCGCCCGCCTTCCCCGCCGCCGCCCCGGCCGGGAAGGGCGGACCGGTGAAGCGCGCCGCCGGACTCGGGGTGCTGCTGGCGCTGCTGGCCACGGTCGTCTGGTCCGGGAGCTTCGTCGCCACCCGCGGGATGGCCGAGACCGTGCCCCCCGTGCAGGCCGTCTTCTGGCGCTGGCTCATCGCCCTCGCCGCCGTCGCCCCCTTCGCCGCCCGCCAGACCTGGCGGCAGCGGCACCTGATCCGCCGCCACCTCGGCTACGTCACCCTCGCCGCGCTCTGCGGGGTCACCGTCTACAACACCCTCGTCCACCAGGCCGGACTGACCACCTCCGCCTCCAACATGGGCATGATCATGGCCGCCGCGCCCGTCCTCATGGCCGGCTACGCCCGGCTCGGCGGGGAGCGCCTGGGCGCCGTCCGCACCGGCGGCATGCTGATCGCCGCACTCGGCGTCCTGCTCCTCGTCGGCAAGGGCTCGCTCACCCCGGACTTCGCCGCCGGCGACCTGTGGATGTTCGGCGCGGCCCTGTCCTTCGCCTCGTACAGCGCGCTGCTGCGGCGCAAGCCCGCCGAGATCACCGGACTGCCCTTCCTCTTCACGACCTTCGTGCTCGGCGCCCTGATGCTGGCCCCCGCGTACGCCGTCTCCCTCGGCGTCCAGGGCGGCTTCACCGCCGGACCCGCCACCGTCGGCCCGCTGCTGTACGTCGGCGTCTTCTCCTCCGCCGTCGCCTTCTTCGCCTGGAACAAGGCGATCACGCTGATCGGCGCCGCCCGCGCCGGCATCGTCTACTACCTCCAGCCGGTGTGCGTGGCGCTGCTCTCCTACCCCCTGCTCGGCGAACGGACCGGCCCCGCCCAGCTGCTGTGCATGGCGCTGATCCTCGGCGGAGTCGCGCTGGGATCCCGCCGGTAGGTTCACCCCATGACCGGCGCGACCGAGTGGGACATCAAGAAGCTGCGGATCCTGCGGACCCTGGCCGAACACGGCACCGTCACCGCGACGGCCGAGGCGCTGCACATGACGCCCTCGGCCGTCTCGCAGGCGCTCACCAACCTCGCCCGGCAGCTCGGCGTCCCGCTGCTGGAGGCGCAGGGCCGCCGGGTCCGCCTCACCGACGCCGCCCACCTGGTCCTGCGGCACGCCGAGGCGGTCTTCGCCCAGCTGGAGCGCGCCGACGCGGAACTCGCCGGATACCTGGCGGGGGAGGCGGGCGAGGTCCGGCTCGGCGCGTTCTCCACCGCCGTGCCCGCGCTGGTGGTCCCCGCCGTCGCCGCCCTGCGCCGCACGCACCCCGGGATCGGGATCCGCGTCCAGGAGGCCGAGGCCGCGCAGGCGTACGAGCTGCTGTCGGCCGGGGCGGTGGACCTCGCGCTCTCCCTGGCCGCCCACGCGCCGGCCGGCCACGACCCGCGGTTCACGCGGATCGCCCTGCTGGAGGACCCGCTGGACGTGGCCTTGCCGCCCGGGCACCCGCTGGCCGGCGCCGCCGAACTGCGGCTGGCCGACCTCGCGTCCGACCCGTGGATCTTCGGCGGCTCCGGCCCCTGGTCCGAGATCACCCGTACGGCCTGTGACGCGGCCGGGTTCGTGCCGGAGCAGGCCCACTCGGCGGCCGGGTGGACCGCGATCCTCGCCATGGTCGGCGCGGGCATGGGCGTGGCCCTCGTCCCCCGGATGGCGGCCGCGCGGGCCGGCGACGCGGTCATCCGCGTCCTGACCCGCGACCGCCCGACCCGCCACGTCATCGCCGCGACCCGGCGCGGTGCCGATGCCGGGCCGGCCGTGGGCCGGGTGCTGGACGCCCTGCGGGCGGTGAGCGGGTCGCCGGGGCTCCGCCCCGGACCCCGCGCCTCAAACGCCGGCGGGGCTGGGCATTCCAGCCTGCGCGGCGTTTGAGCGCACCGGGCGCGGAGCGCACGGTCCGGGGTCCGGGGCGGAGCCCCGGGGGTGTTACTGCGCGGCCGCGTCGGCCGCCTGGGCCTTCAGCGCGCGCTCGACGCCCGAGCGGGACTCGGACACCAGCCGCCGCAGCGCGGCATTCGGCTCGGCGGCGGCCAGCCACGCGTCCGTCGCGTCCAGCGTCGCCTGCGACACCTGGAGCGACGGGTACAGGCCCACCGCGATCTGCTGCGCGATCTCGTGGCTGCGGGACTCCCAGATGTCCTTGACCACGGCGAAGTACTTCTCCGTGTAGGACGCCAGCAGCTCACGCTGATCGGTCTGCACGAAGCCGCCGATCACGGCCTCCTGCACGGCGTTCGGCAGGCTGTCGGACTCGATGACCGAGGCCCAGGCGGCCGCCTTCGCCGCCGCCGTCGGGCGGGCCGCGCGCGCGGTCGCCGCGTGGCGCTCGCCCGCCGCCGTCTTGTCCCGCTCCAGCTCGGCCGCGATCTGCGCCTCGTCGGCCCGGCCGGTCGCCGCCAGCCGCTCCAGGAACGCCCAGCGCAGCTCGGTGTCCACGACCAGGCCCTCGACGCTCTCGCTGCCGTCGAGCAGCGCGGCGAGCAGGTCCAGCTGCTCACCGGTGCGGGCGGTCGCGGCGAACGCGCGCGCCCACGCCAGCTGGTGGTCGCTGCCCGGGGCAGCCGCCCGCAGGTGCTCCAGCGAGGCCTCGGTCCACGCGGCCAGACCCTGGTCCCGCCACGCCGGGTCGGCGTACAGGTCGACGGCCAGCTTCACCTGGCGGTGCAGCGACTGCACCACGCCGATGTCGGACTCCTTGGCGATGCCGGACAGCACCAGCGACAGGTAGTCGCGGGCGGCCAGCTCGCCGTCGCGGGTCATGTCCCAGGCCGAGGCCCAGCACAGCGCCCGCGGCAGCGAGGCCTCGAAGTCGCCCAGGTGCGCGGTGACCTTCGCGAGCGAGTGCTCGTCGAGGCGGACCTTGGCGTACGACAGGTCGTCGTCGTTGAGCAGGACCACGTCCGGCCGGTGGTGGCCCACCAGCTCCGGCACGTCGGTCAGTTCGGCGGCCGCGATGTCCAGCTCGACGCGGCGCTCGCGCAGCAGCTTGCCGCTCGCGTCGTCGAGCGAGTAGAAGCCGATGGCGATCCGGTGCGGGCGCAGCACGGGCTTGCCCTGCGCGCCGGCGGGCAGCGCCGGGGCCTCCTGGCGGACCCGGAACGAGGTGATCGTCCCGTGCTCGTCGGTCTCGATCTCGGGGCGCAGGATGTTGATGCCGGCCGTCTGCAGCCACGCCGTCGACCATGCGGTCAGGTCACGGCCGGAGGTCTCCTCCAGCGCGCCCAGCAGGTCCGACAGGCGGGTGTTGCCGAAGGCGTGCGCCTTGAAGTACGCCTGCACGCCCTTGAAGAACTCGTCCTGGCCGACGTACGCCACGAGCTGCTTGAGCACCGAGGCGCCCTTGGCGTAGGTGATCCCGTCGAAGTTGACGAGGACGTCGTCCAGGTCGCGGATGTCCGCCATGATCGGGTGCGTGGACGGCAGCTGGTCCTGGCGGTAGGCCCAGGTCTTCATGGAGTTCGCGAAGGTGGTCCACGCGTGCGGCCACTTCGAGCCCTCGGCGTACGCCTGGCAGGCGATCGAGGTGTAGGTGGCGAACGACTCGTTCAGCCACAGGTCGTTCCACCACTCCATGGTGACCAGGTCGCCGAACCACATGTGGGCCAGCTCGTGGAGGATGGTCTCCGCGCGCACCTCGTACGCCGCGTCCGTGACCTTGGAGCGGAACACGTACTGGTCGCGGATGGTCACCGCGCCCGCGTTCTCCATCGCGCCCGCGTTGAACTCCGGCACGAAGAGCTGGTCGTACTTGGCGAACGGGTAGTCGTAGGCGAACTTCTCCTGGAACCAGTCGAAGCCCTGCCGGGTGACCTCGAAGATCGCGTCCGCGTCGAGGAACTCGGCCAGCGAGGGACGGCAGTAGATGCCGAGCGGCACGCGCTGGCCGTCCTTGCCCTCGTACGAGCTGTGCACCGCGTGGTACGGGCCGACGATCAGCGCGGTGATGTACGTCGAGATCCGCGGGGTCGGCTCGAAGGACCAGACGTTGTCCTTGACGTCCGCGGCCTCGGCCCCCTCGGGAATCTCCCGCGGGGAGTTCGAGATGACCGTCCAGCCCTCGGGGGCCTTCACGGTGAAGCGGAAGGTCGCCTTCAGGTCGGGCTGCTCGAACGAGGCGAACACCCGGCGGGCGTCCGGCACCTCGAACTGGGTGTACAGGTAGGCCTGCTCGTCCACCGGGTCGACGAAGCGGTGCAGCCCCTCGCCGGTGTTGGTGTACGCGCAGTCCGCGACGACCTTCAGCTCGTTCGGCCCGGCCGCCAGCTCGGCCAGCGCGATCCGCGAGTCACGGAAGACGGCCGCGACGTCGAGGGACTTCCCGTTGAGCACGACCTCGTGCACGGCGGGCGCGACCAGGTCGATGAAGGTCTCCGCGCCGGCCTCGGCGGAGTCGAAGCGCACCGTGGTCTCGGACCGGTAGGTGCCCCCCTCCTGGGCCCCGCTGAGATCGAGGTCGATCTCGTACGAGTCGACGGTGAGCAGCTTTGCGCGCTGCTGAGCCTCTTCACGGGTCAGATTCGTGCCTGGCACGCGGTCATCTCCTTCGATGGTGACGTTGCCGCCCATCTTTCCACGCCGGACGTGCCCCCGGCCTGGGAGTAATCTCCGGGCGGAACCGCGAACGCCGGAGGGGAGGGAACCCGCGCGGGTTCCCTCCCCTCCGGCGTTCGGCAGGTCAGCCGCGGAGTTCGTCCGCTACCAGCTCGGCGATCTGGACCGCGTTGAGGGCGGCGCCCTTGCGGAGGTTGTCGTTCGAGAGGAAGAGGGCGAGGCCGTTCTCGACGGTCTCGTCCACGCGGATCCGGCCCACGTACGAGGCGTCCTTGCCGGCCGCCTGGAGCGGGGTCGGGATCTCGGACAGCTCGACGCCGGGCGCCTCGCGCAGGAGCTCGTACGCGCGCTCCACGCTGATCGGGCGGGTGAAGCGGGCGTTGACCTGGAGCGAGTGGCCGGAGAAGACCGGGACGCGCACGCAGGTGCCGGACACCTTGAGCTCCGGGATCTCCAGGATCTTGCGGGACTCGTTGCGGAGCTTCTGCTCCTCGTCCGTCTCGAAGCTGCCGTCGTCGACCAGGTTGCCCGCGAGCGGGACCACGTTGTAGGCGATCGGCCGCTTGTAGACCTGCGGCTCGGGGAACTCGACGGCCTCGCCGTCGAAGGCCAGCTGGTCGGCGGCCTCGGCGACCGCGCAGGCCTGGCCCTTGAGCTCGGCGACACCGGCCACGCCGGAGCCGGACACGGCCTGGTAGGTGGTGGCGATCAGCGCGGTCAGGCCGGCCTCTTCGTGGAGCGGGCGCAGCACCGGCATCGCGGCCATCGTGGTGCAGTTCGGGTTCGCGATGATGCCCTTGGGGCGGTCCTTGATCGCGTGCGGGTTGACCTCGGAGACCACCAGCGGGACCTCGGGGTCCTTGCGCCAGGCGGAGGAGTTGTCGATCACGACGGCACCCTGGGCGGCGACCTTCTCGGCGAGGGCCTTGGAGGTGGCGCCGCCCGCGGAGAACAGCACGATGTCCAGGCCGGAGTAGTCGGCGGTGGCCGCGTCCTCGACGGTGATCTCCCGGCCCTCCCACTCCAGCGTGGAGCCGGCCGAGCGGGCCGAGGCGAACAGCCGCAGCTCGGCCACCGGGAACTTCCGCTCCGCGAGGATGCGGCGCATGACTGTGCCGACCTGACCGGTGGCTCCGACGATTCCGACCCTCACGGTGACTCCTTCTGGTTCGTGCAGCTGGGACAAGCCTGCTCCATCATGCGTGCGACCCCTGGCCGCTTGTCCAATCCGTTGTCCGCAGTGCGGACCGCCGCCGGCGGGCGGGGGAGCGTCCGCCGGGCGGGCTCCCGGTATGACAAGTGTGTGGCGGGCTTGTTGCCCGGGGCCGGAAAGGCCCGTCCGGGGCGTCCGGAGTGGTTACGGTCCGTTCTGTCGTGCCCGATATACGGACACGTGTTCCGCAGACCGAACTCGGGGAGAACCACCGTGCGCGCCCACCGCCACCGCAACCGGACCATAGCGGCCCTCGTCACCGCCGCCGTCGCCACGCCCGTCCTGCTCACCGTCACCCCTGCCGTCGCCTACGAGCGCGCCGCCGCGCCGTCCGCCGCGCCCGCCTCGGCGTCCGCCGGGACGCACGCGGACCGGAAGGCCGGGAAGCTCGCCAGGGAGCTGGTCAAGCAGGCCTCCGGCAAGGGCGCCTACCGCCACCTGGTGAAGTTCCAGCAGATCGCCGACGCCAACGGCGGCAACCGGGCCGCGGGCACGCCCGGCTACGACGCCTCCGCCGCGTACGTGCACGCCCGGCTGAAGAAGGCCGGCTACAAGGTCGCCTACCAGAGCTTCGACGTGTACGAGGCGCGGACCCGCACCGAGAAGGTCTCCGTGGTCTCCCCGGACGCCCGGGACCTGGCCGCGGCCGCCTTCACCTTCACCACGTCCACGCCGAAGGGCGGGCTCGCCGCCCCGATCGCCCTCGCGCGGGTCGACGAGACCCCCGGCTGCGACGCCACCGACTTCCCCGCCGGCGCCTTCACCGGGAAGATCGCCCTGGTCAAGCGGGGTGCCTGCACCTTCGCCGAGAAGCAGAAGGCCGCCGCCGACGCAGGCGCCATCGGACTCGTCGTCTACAACCACAGCGGCACCACTGCGGTCCGCGGCTCGTTCGGGTCCCCGTCCGAGGGCCGGATCCCGAGCGCGGGCATCACCCTCGCCGACGGTGAGGCGCTGACCGCCGCGGCCGCCAAGGGCGAGGTGAAGCTGAAGCTCGACCTCGACCAGGAACACGTCCGGCACAAGACCCGCAACGTGATCGCGGAGACCCGTGGCGGGCGCGCCGACAAGGTCGTCGCCGTCGGCAGCCACCTCGACTCGGTGCCGGAGGGCCCGGGCATCAACGACAACGGCTCGGGCTCCGCCGGCCTGCTGGAGGTCGCGCTCAAGCTGGCCGACCAGACCCGCAAGACCGGCAAGCAGCCCGCCAACAAGGTGCGGTTCGCCTGGTGGTCCGGCGAGGAGCTGGGCCTGCTCGGCTCCGAGCACTACGTCGCCTCGCTCAGCGACAGGCAGAAGAAGAACATCGCCCTCTACCTGAACTTCGACATGATCGCCTCGCCGAACCCGGCGCAGTTCGTCTACGACGGCGACGACTCGGACAAGACCGGCGAGGGCGCGGGCCCGGCCGGCTCGGCGCAGATCGAGAGCCTGATCAACGGCTTCCTCGACAAGAAGCGCAAGCCGCACGAGGGCACCGACTTCGACGGCCGCTCCGACTACGGCCCGTTCATCGCGAGCGGCATCCCCGCGGGCGGCACCTTCACCGGCGCCGAGGGCATCAAGACCCCCGAGCAGGCGGCCCGCTACGGCGGCACGGCCGGCGCCCCGTACGACCCGAACTACCACGGCGCGGGCGACGACCTGAAGAACCTGGACCTGAAGGTGTTCGACACGAACGTGGACGTCATCGCCCACGCGGTCGGCACGTACGCCCAGGACCTGCGCTCCCTCAAGGGCTGACGCGCGGGGCCGCGGGCACCGCGGCGGCATGACGAAGGGGCGGGCGCTCTGACGAGCGCCCGCCCCTCCTGCATGTCCTGCCTCACGGCGAGGTCACTCCGTTACGGGGTGACGCTCTCGATCCGGACGCTGCCGCTGCCCGCCGCGGTGCCGCGGGCGTTGACGAGCTTGACCTCACCGAAGAACTGACGGCCCTCGGGGGCCGCGCTGGCCACCACGACGTTGGCGTTGACCGTGGCGGAGGCGCCGTTGGCCAGGTTCACCGTCGCGGCGTCGTCGACCTGGACGGTGCCCAGGGAGTCGGCGAAGTACACGTCGCGGTAGTCGTAGGTGGTGGTGCCGGCCGGGACGGCGTAGCCGATGACCTTGACCGAGTAGGTGCCGGCGGCCGGGTTGGCCAGGGACACGGCCTCCTCGGAGTCGCCGTCCGCGGAGGAGCCGACCTTCACGCCGTCCTTGTAGACCTCGAGGTCGAGGTCCGCACCCGCGTCGGAGACGCCGCCGATGGCCACGTCCAGGCGCGAGGCGCCGGCGCCGATGACGAACTCGCTGGTCTGGGTCTCACCGTTGGCGATGGTCGGCTTGGTGACCTTCGCCGAGCCGAGCGGGCCGCCCTTGAGCTTGCCCGTCAGGCCCGCCCAGTTGTTGGTGACGTTCCACTGGACCGGCGCCGGGGTGCCGATCTTCGCCTCGGGCAGGACCTTGACGGCCGGGTCGAAGGCGACGCCCAGGACCGACACGTCCAGGGTGTACGGGTTGTCGAGCAGCGGCGACGTGCGGCGCGCCTCGACCTCGATCTCCCAGACGCCCGGCTGCGGCTCGGCAACCGAGCGCAGGTCGGGGCGGCAGGTGTTCGCCGGGTTGTTGTAGTTCGGGTAGCAGTTGACCGTGGAGGTCGGGTCGACGGCCACACCGTACGGGTGGATCGAGATGAAGCGCGTCTGGCTGCCGGCCGCGAGACCGCCGAGGGCGACCTCGAGGGACTTGGCGCCCGCGGGCACCGTCACGAAGTACGACGTGTGGCTGTTGCGCTGCACCGAAGCGGTCTCGGAGAAGCCGAAGGACGGCTTCGCGAGCTGCTTGGCGACGACCACGGTCGAGAGGACCTGCTTGTCGATGCCCTCGGTGGTCGCGTCGTCCAGCTGCAGCAGGCCGCTGTGCACGCCCGCGGTCTTGGCCTTGGCCTCGACCTTGACCGTGACCGGCTTGTTGAGCGGCAGGGTGACGTAGTCGTAGCCGCCGACGACCTTGAAGGTGCCGTCGTTGTTGCGCCACGTCAGGTCGTGGCGGACGCCGTACTTCGGACCCGAGGTGCGGGTCACGACGACGTCGTAGACCTTCTTCTGGCCGGTCTTCAGGCCGCCTTCGCGGTCGTAGATGCCGGTGCCGAAGCCGGGGGTCTTCAGGAACTGGTCGAGCGCGGTGTCGACCGGCGCCTTCACGGTGTAGTCGTGGGCCTTCGCGCCGCGCTGGATCGAGTCCCAGGCGCTGTTCACATTGATGAGGCCCGCGCCCTGCTCGTGCGCGCCGTAGCCCTTGATCTTCTTCGCGGTGCTGGTCAGCGCGGTGCGCAGGGCGACCGGCGGCAGGGCGATCTTCGCCTGCTTGGCGGCCGACAGGAGCAGCGCGCTGGCGCCGGCGGCCTGCGGCGAGGACATCGAGGTGCCCTGCAGCATGCCGTAGCCGGCCGGGAGGGCGTAGCCGGCCTCCGCGACGGGCGCACCGGGCAGCCAGGTCTGGATGGTGTTGATCGACGCGCCGGGCGCGGTGATGACCGGCGCCTGGCCGCCGTCCTCGCGCGGACCGCGCGAGGAGAACGGGAACATCGCGTACGCCTTGTCGACGCCGGAGCCGTAGTTGGCGGCCCACGTGTCCTTGGAGACCGCGGCACCCACCGAGAGGACCTTGTCGGCCAGGCCGGGGTCGCCGATGGTGTTGGTGCCCGGGCCCGAGTTGCCGGCCGAGATGACCAGCTGGACGCCGTAGGTGTCGATGAGGCGGGTGTAGAGCTCCGCGCGGGCGTTGTTGCCGTCGTTGAGCGCCGGCAGGCCGCCGATGGACATGTTGACGATGTCCACGCCGCGGTTGACGACGAGGTCGATCATGCCCTCGGTCAGCGCGACGTTGGTGCAGCCGCCGGACCAGGAGCAGGCGCGCGAGGAGACGAGCTTGGCGCCGGGCGCCTGACCGTTCATCTTGCCGCCGAACAGGCTGTTGGCGGCGGTGATGCCGGCCACGTGCGTGCCGTGCTCGGACTCGATGATGCCGACGTTGACGAAGTCGGCCTTCTTGCCGACCCAGTCACCGCCCAGCGGGTCCATCGGGACGTCCTTGCGGATCTCGATGACGAACGGGATCCGCTCGGCCACCTCGGTGGCCGGGTTGTCCGTACCGAAGTAGCCGACCTGGTAGCCGTCCTTGTACGGCTTCATCGGCTCGTTGTCCGTGAAGTCGTTGTTCTGGTCGGTGTCCACGCGGACGGTGCCGGCCACCGGGTCGTACAGCAGGCCGAACCGGTCGGTGGTGTCGCCGTCGCGGTTGACGTCGCCCGCCATGTCGCCGGTCGCGGTGATCGACTCGGAGAAGCGGCTCCACTGGAAGCTGCCCTCGGGGGCCTTCCAGCTCTGGCTGCCCGCGGTGAAGGTGCCGCCGGAGACCGGGGTGATCTGCGCGCGCCAGGTGGCGTCGGCGTCGGTCAGCGGGTCGGTCGCGGTGACCCAGTCGACGATCTTGCGCTCGCCGGTGGTGGTCTTCTGCAGCGCCGGGTGGCCGAGGTCGACACCCGAGTCGAGGATGCCGATGGTCACACCGCGGCCGTCGGCCTGCGGGTGCTTCTTCACGAAGTCCACGGAGCCCGTCTCGAAGGACGGGTTGTACGGGTTCTTCGCCGGCGTGGCCTTGTCGGGGGCCGGGTAGGACGCGTCGGCGGTCCGCTTGACCGTGCCGGTCTCGCGGTCCGCGTCCGGACGCGGGTCCTCCAGCTTGATCTCGTGGCGCAGGTCGATGCCCTGCACGGAGGAGAGCTTCGCGGCCGCCTTCAGCGCCGCCTCCGCCGTCGCGGTCGGGAGGGTGGCGCGGACGTAGCCGAGCTTGTCGTACGTCTTGCCCACCGAGGCGCCGGCCACGGCGTCGAGCTGCTGGGCCACCTGCTCGGTGGCGCCGGGGGTGGTGGCGACCATCGCGGTGACGGTCTTCTCGCCCTTGGCCTCGGCCGCGGCCAGAAGCTTGGCGTCGTCCGAACCGAGCTTGTCGTCGGCCGACTTGAGCGGAGCGGTGGCAGCCGGGTCGTCGGCGGTCACCGCCGCGAACGCCGGGACGGGACCGGCTGCCGCGAGGGCGGCGACCAGGCCCGCCGCGGCCGCGACGCGCGCAGCGCGTCTGGCCCCGGATATCGAACTGGGGGATTCGAGGGTCATCAGCATCCCTGATAAGTGAAAGAAACGGTCCGGAATTCGGTGCCGGATGACCGGTCAGCCTTGCGCACGTGACCGCCTTTTGGGGAGGCCTGTCAGAGACGGGTGTCCGTCATGGCGGACACCCGCCAGCGCGCCGGATGCGTCAGCGGGCTCGTACCGGGACACACCGGTACGAGCCGAAGGGGATGCAGAGGGGTCGTTAGTCGACTTGTCGACTCACCTGCCGACGCGCTCGCCGGCCCGTCTGCCGACGCGCGTGCCGGCCCGCCTGCCGCTCACTGGTCGTCGCGGGAGCGGGCGTAGTGGCGGGAGGCCTTCGCCCGGTTTCCGCAGGCCGCCATCGAGCACCAGCGCCGGGTGCCGTTGCGCGAGGTGTCGTAGAAGTGCAGGACACAGGCGTCGTGGGCGCATGCGCGGATGCGGTCGGGTGCGGTGCGCAGCAGCCCGAGGTAGTCGTGTGCCGCGAGCCAGCCCGGGCCCCAGGTGCGGTCCTCGAACTCGGGGGTCTCGCCCGGACCTTCGGCGGTCAGGGTCGGCCGCAGCCGGCCGTGCCCGAGCACCGCGTCGACGAGCGCCCGGCCCCCGGCGTCGGCCGGGTCGGCGACGGCGCGGGCGAGCGCCTCGCGGGCGGTCAGCAGGTGGACGAGGGTCGGGGCGTCGGCGCGGAAGCGGGCGGCCAGGCCGGCGCTCTCCAGCCAGCGGGCGAGGCCCTCCAGCCGGGTCAGTCCCGCGGCGCCCGCGAACAGGTCCTGCGGCTCCCCGTCGTGCATCCAGCGGGTGTTCAGCAGGTCCAGGGAGAGCGGCTCCCCGATGAGCGGGCGGGGGTCCTGTGCGGCGCCGGTCATGCCTGTCTCCTCCATCGGCTAACCACTCAAGAGTACGTGACCGGTTGACGCCTCCCCCTCTAACCCTTAAAGTCAAATTGAAAGGTTAGGCATCCGGGGGCGTGTCCGGACCGCCGAAGAGCCCGAACCGAAGAACCAGAAGCGAAGAACCGAAGAGAGGACCAGCCATGACGGCTGTCGGCACCCTGAGCACCGGCCACGTGGGCCTGAACGTCACCGACCTCGCCCGCTCGCTCGCCTTCTACCGCGACGCGCTCGGCTTCGACCTGCTCGGGGAGGGCAAGGAGGCGGACCGCCGGTACGCGTTCCTCGGCCGGGGCGGGGTACTCGTCCTGACCCTCTGGGAGCAGGCCGACGGCGCCTTCGCCCCCGCCGCCGCGGGCCTGCACCACCTGGCCCTGACGGCGGGCTCGATCGAGGAGGTCCGGGCGCACGAGGCCCGGCTGCGTGCCCTGGACGTGGTCTTCGCCTACGAGGGAGTGGTCGCCCACGCCGAGGGCGCGGCCTCCGGCGGGATCTTCTTCCACGACCCGGACGGAACCCGCCTGGAGATCTCCGCCCCGGCCGGCGCCGAAGGCGCACCCGCCCCCACCGTCGGCGCCCCCACCTGCGGTTTCTTCTAAACCCTCAGTCGAGGAGACGGCCATGGCAGCAGCAGAGGCAGCAGAGGCAGCAGAGGCAGCAGGGGCGGCAGGAGCGACGGCCGCCGGGCAGCAGCCCTACCACCGGGGCTCCCGCACCGTGCAGGACCGGGTCGGGGTCCGTGACCTCGCCGACCACGTCGGACGCTCGATCGGCCCGGGCATCCGCGAGGTCGCCGCCGCGTTCCTCGGGATGCAGCCGCTGCTCGTCGTCGGGGCCGCCGACGCGCCCGGTCCCGGGGGCCGGATGTGGGCCTCCCTGCTGACCGGGCCGCCCGGTTTCGCACGGGCCGTCGGCCCGGACCGGATCGCCGTCACCGGCGGCGCACCGGCGGGCGATCCGCTCGCCGGCGCGCTCGCCGCGCCCGGGACCGAGGTCGGCACCATCGCCCTGGACCCGCGCACCCGCCGCCGGATGCGGCTCAACGGCACCGCGCAGCCCACTGCGCGCGGTTTCGCCGTCACCGCCCGGCAGGTCTTCTCCAACTGCCCGAAGTACCTTCAGAAACGGCAGCCGCTGGCCGTCGAGGAGGCCGGCGCCGGCGTCGTGCGGCGCGGCCCGGCCCTCACCCCCGGTCAGCGGCGGACCGTCCGCGCCGCCGACACGTTCTTCATCGCCACCACCGCCCCCGACGGGGTGGACGCCAGCCACCGCGGCGGCAACCCCGGCTTCGTCGAGGTGCTCTCCCCGACCGAGCTCGCCTGGCCGGACTACGCCGGCAACGCCATGTTCCTGACCCTCGGCAACCTGGAAGCCGACCCCCGCGCCGGACTGCTCTTCCCCGAGTGGGAGACCGGCCGGACCCTCCAGCTCACCGGCCGCGCCCGCACCGAGTTCGGCCCCGACGGCGCCCGCACCGTCCGCTTCACCGTCGAGGAGGCGGTCGAGAGCGCCCACCCCGGCCGGCTGTTGTGGAGCACCCCCGAGTACTCCCCGGCCAATCCGCCCGCCCCCGGTCACCTCGGGAGGACGACGAGATAGGCGGCCGGGTCGCGGTCGCCGGACGCGGTCAGCGCGGTCCGGATGACCGCGGCCTGCTGCTCGGCGTGGTCGCGCAGCTTGCGCGGGGTGATGTACACGACGGTCAGCCCCAGCCGCTCCAGGTGCTCGCGCTTGCGCGCGTACTCGCTCCACTGCTCGTCCTCGCCCTGCCGCGGGGCCCGGGTGTCCAGCTCCACCGCGACCGCCTGGTCCGGCCAGTACGCGTCCACCCCGCCCAGGGGCGGACCGCCCGGCAGCCGCAGGTCCACGTTCCACAGCGGGTCCGGCAGGCCGGCGTCCCGGACGAGCCGGATCAGCCGGTCCTCGGCGATCGCGCGGCCCTCGGCGAGCAGCGAGTCGACGGCGTCCACCACGTGCGGCCGGTTCAGCAGCCGCGCCTGCGTCAACTCGCGTACCACCGCGGCCGGTTCGCAGTGCCCCCCGCGTACCGCCTCGCTCAGCAGCCGCCGTACGGTGCCCGCGTCGTCTAGCTCGGCCACCGCGTCGGCCAGCGCCCGCGCCACCGGCGCCACCGGCAGCCCCGTGACCTCCTGGGACGTCGGCATGGAGTGGGTGCGCACCAGGTGCACCCAGCCCGTCGAGCGCAGCCGCCGGGTGCCGGGCACCAGGACGTCGATCCGGTCGAGGGCGAGCAGTGGGGGAGCGGAGCTGAAGCGGTACAGGGCCAGCGCCGCCAGCCCGGTGATCATCGCCTCGCCGCCGCGCCGGCCGGCGTACAGCAGCGCCCCGTGCAGCCGCTCCTCGCTGGTGGGCGGGCCCGGGTGGAGCAGGAACACGCCTGGCAGCACCTGCTGCCAGGGGCCGCCGGGCCGGCAGCGCTCGGCCGTGTCGGAGGGCGTGATGCCGTGCTGGCGCAGCTGTCCGACGCCGAGGATGCGCGGGCGCGCTCCGGTGAGGTGCTGGAGCGGGCGGGGAGCGGAAACACCGTGGAAGGTGGGGGAGTTGTGGTTCATGAAGCCGAGATTCCCGCACCGGGCACCCCCGCTAACCGCTGTTACATGCCCGTCGACAAATCCGGACAACCCCGCACTAAAGTACGGACGTTCGACTGCCGACACTGCGCAGCGGTCCGGGGCCGCCCTATGACGTCATAGGTACCCGAAACGTGAGGTCAGGGCCAGTGTTTCTCTCGTAGCCGGCACCACAGTGGGGCCGGAACAGGGGAGGAACACCATGCGTAGTGTGAAGACCGTACTGGTCGGATCGGCGGCCGTGGCCGCACTGCTGAGCGTCGCGGTTCCCGCCGGCGCCCAGTCGTCGGCTCCGGCCGCGCCGACGGCGCAGATGACGGTCGAGCAGCAGGTCCAGGGCCTCCTGAAGTACAACAAGGGCGCCAAGCAGACGGGTCGGAACACGGTGCGGCTCGCACCCGGCGTAGTCGCCACCGTGCGTGACAACCGCTCCGCCTACGCCTCGTGGCCCTGGGACGGTTTCGGCTGCCGGGCCGGCTACCTGTGCCTGTGGGAACACGCCAACATGAGCGGCGCGTCGATCGACTTCACGAACTGCCGGACCGAGAACCTCTGGGGCTACCGGACCCCCTCCGGCTCGTACTGGGCCGACCGCGTCTCCTCGTACAGCAACAACCAGACCGGCAGCGTGACCTCGCGCTTCTACGACGGCGGCGTCGAGATCCTCAACGAGGGGGCCACCGGGTACCGCCGGAACCTCCAGTACGACAAGGTGATCGGCGGCAACGGCTACGCCAACGACCGGATCGACTCCGTCAGGGTCTGCTGACCCCCGCCCCGGAACAAGGCGGGGGCGGAGCCGAACGGCCCCGCCCCCGCCTGCTCAACCGGTCGACGCGCTGCGTCAGCCCGCCGCCGCCGCGTCACACGCCTGCGCCCGCAGCGCGCGCGCCAGGTCGTCGCGGGACTCCAGCACCAGGCGGCGCAGCGCCGGCGCCGCGTCCTCGTGGGCCGTCAGCCACGCGTCCGTCGCGTCCAGCGTCGCCTGGTCGTCCTGGAGCGACGGGTACAGGCCGCGCACCACGTCCATGCCGATCTGGATGGACCGCTGCGCCCACACCCGCTCGATCGCCTCGAAGTACTTCGGGGCGTACGGCGCGAGCAGCTCCCGCTGGGAGGGCTGCGCGTACCCGGCGATGGTGGCCTCCACCAGCGCGTTCGACAGCGCGTCGGACTCCACCACGGTCGCCCACGCCTGCGCCTTCACCGCGGCCGAGGGCCGGGCGGCCAGGCAGCGCACCGAGTGCCGCTTGCCCGAGGCGGTGTCGTCGCGGGCCAGTTCGGCCGCGATCCGCGCCTCGTCCGCGTGCCCGTGCGCCGCGAGCGGGGCCAGCAGGTCCCAGCGCAGCTCCTGGTCCACGTCCAGACCGTCGATCCGGGCGGTGCCGTCGAGCAGGCCCTGGAGCAGCTGGAAGTCGGCCTCGTCCGTCGAGCTCGCCGCGAGGAAGCGGGCCCAGGTGAGCTGGTGCTCCGAGGCGGGCTCGGCGAGCCGCAGCTCGCGCAGCGCGCCCGCCGCCAGCTCGCGCGCCCCCTCCTCGCGCCACTCGGGGGCGGCGTAGTGCGTGACCGCGGTGGCGGCCTGGGAGTGCAGCATCTGGAGCACGCCGACGTCCGTCTCGAGGCCGGCGAAGACCAGCAGCAGAGAGACGAAGTCGCGCGCGGGCAGCAGGCCGTCCCGGGTCATGTTCCACAGCGCCGACCAGCACAGCGCCCGGGCGAGCGGGTCCGTCAGCTCGCCCAGGTGCCCGCGCAGCGTGGCCAGCGAGCCCTCGTCGAAGCGGATCTTGCAGTAGGTGAGGTCGTCGTCGTTGACGAGGACCAGGTCGGGACGCTCGGCCCCGGCCAGTTCGGCGACCTCGGTGCGCGCGCCGGCCACGTCGACCTCGGCCCGCGCGTACCGCACGAGCGCGCCGTCGGCGAGCCGGTACAGGCCGACCGCCACCCGGTGCGGGCGCAGCCGGTCGCCGTCCTGCAACACCGCCAGCTGGGCGATCCGCCCGCCGCCGTCGTACGTGAGCGCCGGGGTCAGCGCGTTGACACCGGCCGTCTGGAGCCAGGCCGCGGACCACTCGCCCATGTCCCGGCCGGAGACCTCGGCGAGCACGCTCAGCAGGTCGTCCAGGGTGGTGTTGCCGTACGCGTTCGCCTTGAAGTAGCGGCGCGCGCCCTCCAGGAAGGCGTCCCGGCCCACGTACGCGACGAGCTGCTTGAGGACGGCCGCGCCCTTGGCGTAGGTGATGCCGTCGAAGTTGAGCTTGGCGTCCTCCAGGTCACGGATGTCGGCCGTGATCGGGTGGGTGGACGGCAGCTGGTCGGCCCGGTAGGCCCACGCCTTGCGGTTGTTGGCGAAGGTGACCCAGGCCTGGTCGAAGCGGGTGGCCTCGACCTGTGAGAAGGAGCCCATGAAGTCCGCGAAGGACTCCTTCAGCCACAGGTCGTCCCACCACTTCATGGTGACCAGGTCGCCGAACCACATGTGCGCCATCTCGTGCAGGATCGTGTTGCAGCGGCGCTCGTAGGACGCCCGGGTGACCTTCCCGCGGAAGATGTACTCCTCGCGGAAGGTGACCATGCCCGGGTTCTCCATCGCGCCGAGGTTGTACTCGGGGACGAAGGCCTGGTCGTACTTCCCGAAGGGGTACGGGTAGTCGAAGTTCTCGTGGAAGAAGTCGAAGCCCTGCTTGGTGACGAGGAAGATGTCGTCCGCGTCGAAGTGCTTGGCGAGCCCCTTGCGGCACATCGCGCCCAGCGGGATCGTCAGGTCCCCGCGGGTGTAGGTGTCCGTCACGTAGTGGTACGGACCGGCGACCACGCAGGTGATGTACGTCGAGATCGGCGCGGTCTCGGCGAACCGGCGGGTGTCGCCCTCGCGGGACTCCTCGACGCCGTTGCTCCAGACCTGCCAGCCCTCGGGCACGGCCACCTCGAAGCGGTACGGGGCCTTGAGGTCCGGCTGCTCGAAGTTCGCGTAGACCCGGCGGGCGTCGGCCGGCTCGTACTGCGTGTAGAGGTAGACCTCGCCGTCCTCCGGGTCGACGAAGCGGTGCATGCCCTCGCCGGTGCGGCTGTAGGCGCAGTTCGCGTCGACGACGAGGACGTTCTCGGACGCCAGGTCCGCGAGCGCGATGCGGGCGCCGTCGAACACCTCGGCCGGGTCCAGCGCGCGCCCGTTGAGGGTGACGGAGTTCACCGAGGGGGCGATCAGGTCCGCGAAGCTCGCCGCGCCCGGGGCGGCGGCGCGGAAGCGGATCGTGGTCACCGAGCGGAAGGTACGCGGCCCGTCCGCCGGTTCCGACTCGTCCACCGCCGAACGGAGGTCGAGCGAGACCTCGTACGCGTCGACGGAAAGCAGCTCGGCCCGCTCACGGGCTTCGTCGCGGGACAGATTCTCACCAGGCACGGGCAGCACTCCTTCGTGCAAGTTCGCCTTCAACGATCAAATCCTCCCATGGGGAATGCGCGCGGCCCGAGGCCGGTTGGCGAGGAGGACGCCCATGTACGGCGTATGGGAACGAACGAGCAGAGGAGAGACATGTCCGACACCCAGGTGCGCGAGAAGACTCCCGTCGACTTCTGGTTCGACCCGCTCTGCCCCTGGGCCTGGATGACCTCCCGCTGGATGCTGGAGGTCGAGAAGGTCCGCGACGTCGAGGTGCGCTGGCACGTCATGAGCCTGGCCGTGCTCAACGAGAACAAGCTGGACGAGCTGCCCGAGGTCTACCGCGACCTGCTCGGCGCCAAGGGCTGGGCGCCGGTCCGAGTGGTCATAGCCGCCCAGCAGAAACACGGTTCGGAGGTCACGGGCAAGCTCTACACCGCCCTCGGCACCCGCATCCACAACGAGGGCCAGGGGCCGACCCGCGAGGTCATCGCCGCCGCCCTCGACGAGGTGGGCCTGCCGGCCGACCTGCTCGCGTACGCCGACTCCGACGAGTACGACCTGGTGCTGCGCGACTCGCACAACGAGGGCATCAACCGCGTCGGCCAGGACGTCGGCACGCCGGTCATCTCGGTGCCCGGCGCGGACGGCGACGACGTCGCCTTCTTCGGTCCGGTGGTCACCCCCACCCCCAAGGGCGAGGCCGCGGCCCGGCTGTGGGACGGCACCCTGCTGGTCGCCTCCACCCCCGGCTTCTACGAGATCAAGCGCAGCCGCACGGCCGGCCCGTCGTTCGAGTAGGGATCCGGTCGCGCCGAACGGCGGAAGGCCCCCGCGAGTCACGTCCTCGCGGGGGCCTTCCGTTTACACACGTCCGCAGGTGAAGGTTGAGAAGACGATCACGAGGCGGACGGCTCGGGTGCCGGTCAGCCGTTCTTGACGGGGACCAGCAGCGGGGTGTTCGCCTTGGCGTCGGCGTAGCGCCGGGCCACGTCCTGCCAGTTGACGACCTTCCACATGGCCTCGATGAAGTCGACCTTCTGGTTCTTGTACTGCAGGTAGAAGGCGTGCTCCCAGGCGTCGAACACGAGCACCGGCACGGAGGCCTGGCCCACGTTGCCCTGGTGGTCGTAGACCTGCTCGACGATCAGGCGGCCGCTGAGCGGCTCGTACGCGAGGACGCCCCAGCCGGAGCCCTGGGTGGCCGACGAGGCGAAGGTCAGCTGCTTCTTGAACTTCGCGAAGGAGCCGAAGGACTCGGTGATCGCGTCCGCGAGGTCGCCGAGGCCGTCCGCGGCGGTCGGCTCGCCGCCGCCCTCGCCGGTCGTCGGGCTGGCCATGTTGTGCCAGTAGATGCTGTGCAGGATGTGCCCGGAGAGGTGGAAGGCCAGGTTCTTCTCCAGGCCGTTCAGCGCGCCCCAGTTCTCCTTCTCGCGCGCCTCCTCCAGCTGCTCCAGCGTGGTGTTGGCGCCGGCGACGTACGCCGCGTGGTGCTTGTCGTGGTGCAGCTCGATGATCTGCGGGTTGATCACCGGCTCGAGCGCCGCGTAGTCGTACGGAAGCTCGGGAAGCGTGTAGATGGCCATGCGTCAGTCGGTCCCCTCAGCGTGCTCACTGCTATTGCAACAAATGCGCAACTGCACGCTAGCAGCATCTATTCCTGCAGGCAGCTAAGGGTTACCTCTCCAAAACGCCTGTGGGCCCCGTGCTTTCGCACAGGGCCCACAGGCGTGTCCGGCGGGGCGTCAGGTCCGGGCGGCGGCCTTGCGCTGCACGGCGTACCCGGTGGCGGCGAGCGCGACGGTCAGGCCGCCGGTGAAGATCACCTGGACCCGGGTGTCGGGGTCCCACGCCATCAGGCCCAGCACCCCGGCCACTCCGGCGAGCGCCACCCACGTCAGGTAGGGGAAGCCCCACATCTTCACGACCAGCTTCGCCGGGTCCTCCCGCGCCAGGCGGCGGCGCAGCACGAACTGCGAGACGGCGATGAAGCCCCAGACCACGAGGATGACCCCGCCGACCATGTTCAGCAGCCAGGCGAACAGGGTGTCCGGGTACCAGTACGACAGCAGCACGGTGACGAAACCGAAGCCGGAGGAGGCGAGCACCGCGCGCCGCGGCACCCGGCCGGCGACCTTGCCGAGTGCCTTGGGGCCCTGCCCGCGGGAGACCAGCGAGTACGCCATCCGCGAGGAGCCGTAGATGTTGGCGTTCATCGCCGACAGCAGCGCGATCAGGATGACCACGTTCATGATCTGCCCGGCCCCCGGGATGCCCAGGTGGTCGAGCGCGGCGGCGTAGGGGGCCTTCGCGGCGCCCTCGGAGTTCCACGGGATCAGGGTGACGATCACCAGCATGGAGCCCACGTAGACGACGGCGATCCGCCACATGGTGGTGCGCACGGCCCGGGCGACGCCGCGCACCGGGTCCTCGGACTCGGCGGCCGCGATGGTCACCGTCTCCAGGCCGCCGTACGCGACGACCGAGGCGAGCAGGCCGACCAGCAGGCCCTGCACGCCGTTGGGCAGGAAGCCGCCGTCGTGCAGCAGGTTGGCGGCGCCCGGGGAATCGGTGCCCGGCAGCACGCCGAGGACCGCGAGCGTGCCCAGGGTCAGGAACAGCCCGATCGCGCCGATCTTCAGGGTCGCGAACCAGAACTCGAACTCGCCGAAGTGCGAGACCGCGGCCAGGTTGCTGCCGCAGAACACGGCCATGAAGACCAGCACCCACAGCCACGGCGGGGTGCCCGGCAGCCAGCCCGACACGATGTTCGCCGCGCCGATCGCCTCGATCGCCACGCCCACGCAGAGCAGGGTCCAGAACATCCAGCCGGCGGTGAAGCCGGCCCACGGGCCGATGGCCCGCTCGGCGTGCACCGAGAAGGAGCCGGAGGCCGGATTGGCCGCGGACATCTCGCCGAGCATCCGCATCACGAACATCACGAGCAGCCCGGACGCGGCGTACGCCAGCACGATCGAGGGCCCGGCCGCCGCGATGCCGGCGCCGGAGCCGACGAAGAGTCCGGCGCCGATGACGCCGCCGAGGGCGATCATCGAGAGGTGGCGCTGCTTGAGGCCGTTCGAGAGCGGGGGTCCGGCCGGAGATCCGGGCGCGGCGGCCGCCTGTTCCCGTTCGGGGGGCGTGAGGGTGGTCTGGGGCATGGGGGATTGCCTGTCCGGTTGCGGTGGGACGGGGTCGAGATGCCCCAGTCTGATCTTCGTCCGCGCATCGGACGGTTTCCGTCCGGTATCCGGACGCGGGGATGACGGGACGTGATCACCCCCGTACGCTCGCGCACGACCGGACCCGGCCGGGACACGGACCGGGACGGCACGGCGGCAGGGGGAGCGGGATGGCGGACAGCGTGCGGGAACTGGCCGAGACGGGTCGGGGCGTACTGGTCACCGGAGCCTCCCGGGGCATCGGACGGGCCGTCGCCACCGCCTTCGCCGCCCAGGGCGACCGGGTCGCCGTGCACAGCACCGCCCGGCACGCGGACGCCGAACAGACCCTCGCCGGACTGCCCGGCACCGGGCACGTCCTGCTCACCGGCGACCTCGCCGACCCGGCGGCCGCCGAGACGCTGGCCGCGCGGGCCGAGGAGGCGCTCGGCGCCGTCGACGTCCTCGTGAACAACGCCGCCGTGATGGTCGCGCACCCGCTGCCCGACACCTCCTACGCCGACTGGCGGGACGCCTGGCAGCAGACCTTCGCGGTCAACCTGTTCGGCACCGCGAACCTCTCGTACTGCGTCGCCCGCCGAATGGTCGACGCCGGCCGGCCGGGCCGCATCGTCAACATCGGCTCGCGCGGCGCCTTCCGCGGCGAACCCGACCACCCGGCCTACGGCGCGAGCAAGGCGGCCGTGCACGCGCTCGGCCAGTCCCTGGCCGTCTCCCTAGCCCCGCACGGCATCGCGGTGGCCTCCGTGGCACCCGGATTCGTCTCGACCGCGCGGGTCGCCGACCGCCTCACCGGCGCGGAGGGCGAGGCGATCCGCGCCCAGAGCCCCTTCGGCCGGGTCGGCACCCCCGAGGAGATCGCCGCCGCCGTCCGCTTCCTCGCCTCGCCCGCGGCCGCCTGGACCTCCGGCACCGTGCTCGACGCCAACGGAGCCTCCTACCTGCGGACCTGAGCCGGCCGCGGCCCGGCCGGCGCCCGGACACGCGCGAGCCCCCCGTGCCGGGACACGGGGGGCTCGGGGACGGACGTCCGGCTCAGACGGCGCTGCGCTCGGCACGCTCCGGGCTGCCGCCGTCCCCGCGACCGCCGTCGCTGCCGCCACGGCCACGGCCACGGTCACGGCCGCGGCGGTCACGGTACTCCCGTACGAAGGCCACCGCCAGCACCGCCGCCGTCGCCCCGCCCGACCACAGCAGCTGCGGCCGCGCCGAGTCGTCGAACAGCATCAGCACCAGCACCACCGCCATCGCCGCCAGTGCGGCCCAGGTCAGGTACGGGAAGGCCCACATGCGCAGCACCAGGCGTTCCGGGGTCTCCCGCTCGATCCGGCGGCGCAGCATCAGCTGCGAGACGGCGATCAGCGCCCACACGAACAGCAGGACCGCGCCCACCGCGTTGAGCATGTAGAGGAAGACCGTCTCCGGCCACAGCAGGTTCAGCACCACCGAGACGAACCCGAACGCGACCGAGGCGAACACCGCCCGGCGCGGCACCCCGCCCCCCGACACCTTCAGCAGCGCCTGCGGCGCCTCGCCGCGCTCGGCCAGCGAGAACACCATGCGCGAGGACCCGTACAGGTTGGCGTTGAGCGCCGACAGCAGCGCCACGAACACCACGACGTTCATGATCTGCCCGGCCGAACCGACCCCGATCGAGTCGAGGACCGCCACGTACGGGCTCTCGTCCGGCTTCGCGGTGTTCCACGGCAACAGCGTGACGATCACCAGCATCGAGCCGACGTAGAAGAAGAGGATGCGCCACACCGCGCTGCGCACCGCGCGGGCCACCGCGCGCGCCGGGTCGTCGGACTCGGCGGCGGCGATGGTGACGACCTCCAGGCCACCGAAGGCGAACACCACGGCGAGCACCCCGGAGATCACCCCCGACCAGCCGTGGGGCAGGAAGCCGCCCTGACCGGTGAGGTTCGCGAGGCCGATCGGGTCGGTGTCGGGCAGCAGCCCGGCGATGGCCAGGCCGCCGAGCACCAGGAACAGCACGATGGCGCCGACCTTCAGGGCGGCGAACCAGAACTCGAACTCGCCGAAGTTGCGCACCGCCGCCAGGTTGCTGACGGTGAAGACCACCATGAAGATCAGCACCCAGGTCCACTGCGGGACTCCGGGCAGCCAGCCGTTCGCGATCTTCGCCGCGCCGGTCGCCTCGACCGCGAGCACCACCACGAGCAGGAACCAGTACAGCCAGCCCACCGAGAACCCGGCCCAGCGGCCGAGCGCGCGCTCCGCGTGCACGGAGAACGAACCGGAGGCGGGCATCGCGGCGGACATCTCGCCGAGCATCCGCATCACCAGCATCGCCAGGGTGCCGGCGAGCAGATACGACACGATGATGCCGGGGCCGGCCACGGAGATGCCGGCGCCGGAGCCGACGAACAGGCCGGCGCCGATCACACCGCCCAGGCCGAGCATGGTCAGGTGGCGCTGTTTGAGCCCGTGGGACAGCGGCTCTGCGGGCAGCGGGTCGTGCATGAAGGCGCTCGTACTCTCAGAAGTGAGGCGGCTGTGGGGGCTCCGCGCCGGATTGGCGGGACCCTACAGTCTCCCCGGATGGTGGTCCTGGACGCAAAACGGAACTCTTATGCAACCTGGCTCGTGATGTGTGTCACCTCCCCTCCGGCGTGTCGGCCGGGCTTTGTGAATTCCCCACCAATGCGGGTGTGCAGGCTTTGTGTTCCGACGACGGTGATCGGCGCCGCGGGCCGGGACTAACGTCGCGGTGTCCCTCCCCGCGACACACCCGTCACCCGGCTCACGCGGTTCACCCGAGCCGTCGAGCCACCCGAGCCCCTCACGCACCGGAGCCGTCATGAGCACCGCAGCACCCCTGTCCTTCCGGCCCGGCGCCGTCCTCGCCGACCTGCTGCCCGCGAGCCGCACCCGCGACGCAGCGCTGGTGCTCGGCGGCGCCGCCCTGATGGGCGCGGCCGCCCAGGTCTCCGTCCACGTACCCGGCCTGATCGTGCCCGTCACCGGCCAGACGTTCGCCGCGCTGCTCGTCGGCACCGCGCTCGGCGCCCGCCGGGGCTTCCTGTCCCTGGCCCTGTACACGCTGGTGGGCATGGCCGGCGTGCCGTGGTTCGCGGGCGGCGCCGCGGGCGCCGGCGGCGCCACCTTCGGCTACGTCCTCGGCATGCTGCTCGCCTCGACCGTCGTCGGCGCCCTGGCCCGGCGCGGCGCGGACCGCTCCGTGCTGCGCACCGCGGGCGCGATGGCGGTCGGCTCGCTGATCGTCTACGCCGTCGGCGTCCCTTACCTGGCGCTCGCCACCGGCATGTCCTTCTCCGCCGCACTCGCCGCCGGCATGGTGCCCTTCCTGATCGGCGACGCCCTCAAGGCGGCCCTCGCCATGGGCCTGCTGCCCGCCACCTGGAAGCTCCTCGGCCGCCGCGGCTGAGACCCGCCCGCGCGGCCGCACGTCCCGCGCCCGGCCCCACGTACGCGAAACGCCCCCGGACCACGCTGTCCGGGGGCGTTCTGCGTGCATGCGGCGGGGGTGTGCGCCCGGATCAGGGCGTGAGCGCCCGCTTGCGGCGGAAGTCCAGCACCACGCCGACGGCCACGACGACCGCGGCGACCAGCACCGAGAGCAGCACGACCTCGCGGTTCGCGTCGTCGAAGAACATGTAGCCCAGGACGAAGACGATCATCGCGGCGGTTGCCCAGGTCAGGTACGGGAAGAGCCACATCTTCACGGTGACCTTCTCCGGGGCCTCACGCATGAGGATCCCGCGCATCCGCAGCTGGGTCAGGCAGATGACCAGCCACACGAAGAGCGCGATCGCACCCGAGGAGTTCAGCAGGAAGTTGAAGACCGTGTCCTTGAACGCGTAGTTGAAGTACACGGCGACGAAGCCGAAGACCACGGAGCCCAGGATGGCGGCGACCGGCACGCCCCGCTTGCTCACCTTGGCGAACGCCTTCGGGGCGTCGCCGCGCTCACCGAGCGAGAACGCCATCCGGGAGGCGGTGTACAGGCCCGAGTTCAGGCAGGACAGCACGGCGGTCAGGACGATGACCTCCATGATCGTGCCGGCGTGCGCGATGCCGATCGAGTCGAGGGCGGCGACGTACGAGCCCTTCTCGGTGATCGACTTGTCGTTCCACGGCAGCAGCGTCAGGACGATGAAGATCGAGCCCAGGTAGAAGACGCCGATCCGCCAGATCACCGAGTTGGTGGCCTTGGTGACCGCGCGGCGCGGGTCCTCGGACTCGCCGGCCGCCAGCGTGACGATCTCGCTGCCCATGAAGGAGAAGACGACCATCAGCACACCGGTGAGGATGGAGCCCCAGCCGTTCGGCATGAAGCCGCCGGTGTCGGTCAGGTGCGCGAAGCCGGCACCCGGGTTGTCCGAGCCGGGCAGCAGGCCGAAGACGGCCAGCATGCCGACGATCACGAACGCGCCGATGGCGACGACCTTGATGCCCGCGAACCAGAACTCGAACTCGCCGTAGGAGGCGACCGAACCCAGGTTGGTGAGGGTCAGCACCGCCATCACGATGAGCGCCCAGGCCCACTGCGGCACGGCCGGGATCCAGCTTTCGAGGATCGCGGCACCCGCGGTGGCCTCCACGGCCAGCACTACGACCCAGAAGAACCAGTACAGCCAGCCGATGGAGAAGCCGGCCCAGCGGCCCAGCGCCCGGTCGGCGTACGCGGAGAAGGAGCCCGAGTTCGGGCTGGCGGCCGCCATCTCGCCGAGCATCCGCATCACGAAGACCACCATCGCGCCGACCAGCGCGTAGGAGACCAGGATGGCGGGGCCGGCCTTGGCGATGCCGCCGCCGGAGCCGACGAAGAGGCCGGCGCCGATGACGCCGCCGATGGCGATCATGGACAGGTGGCGGTTCTTGAGACCGGCCTTCAGACCGTCGGAGGGCTGGGTGGAACCGGGGTCACCGGAACCGCCGCCTGCCTTCTGAAGGGTCGTGGTGGAGCTCATGCACGAATCCTTAGGTTCTCGGGTTGCGAGCCCCGGCATTCAAACCTGAGATGAACGCAGGACGGAAGGCCTCCGTCCGGATCGTTGCGAAGGGGCGAAGGTCCCGGACCTTCGTCCGCCCCGTCCCATCTGCGTTCTTTGGGTTTACTTGAGGTTTAGAAGTGACTTACGCGACACTCCGCCTGCCCTCGGCGGAGGCCCCCCAACTGCGGGCCGACGGCCCCACACGTGCCACACTCGTCCCATGCGCGTGTACCTCGGATCCGACCATGCCGGCTTTGAGCTCAAGAACCACCTGGTGGACTGGCTCAAGAACAACGGCCACGAGCCCGTCGACTGTGGCCCCCACATCTACGACGCCGTGGACGACTACCCGCCGTTCTGCCTCCGCGCCGCCGAGCGGACCGCCGCGGACGCGGACAGCCTCGGCATCGTGATCGGCGGCTCGGGCAACGGCGAGCAGATCGCCGCCAACAAGGTCAAGGGCGTCCGCGCCGTACTGGCCTGGAGCGTCGACACCGCCAAGCTCGGCCGCGAGCACAACAACGCCAACGTCATCTCCGTCGGCGGCCGCATGCACACGCAGGACGAGGCCGTCAGCTTCATCGAGGCCTTCCTGGCGACCCCGTACTCCAACGAGGAGCGCCACACCCGCCGCATCGAGATGCTCTCCGCCTACGAGCAGACCGGCGAGCTCCCCCCGATCCCGGCCCACCACCCGCAGCAGGGCTGACCCGCTCGGCCAAGCGGTCCCGTGCCACCGGCCCCGCGCCGGTGGCACGGGCGTTCCATCCGTAGGAGAGCAGCCGTGCCCGAAGGGCATACGATCCACCGCCTCGCCCAGGACCACGCCGAGCGCTTCGCCGGCCGGACCGTCCGCGTCACCAGCCCCCAGGGCCGGTTCGCCGACAGCGCCGCCCTGCTCGACGGCCGGGAACTCGCGGTCGCCGAAGCCCACGGCAAGCACCTCTTCCTCGGCTTCGACGGCCCCGGCGAGGACTGGATCCACATCCACCTCGGCCTCTTCGGCAAGTACGGCCTCGGCCCCGCGCCCGCCCCGCCGGCCACCGACACCGTCCGCCTCCGGCTGCGCACCGACGACCACTACGCCGACCTGCGCGGCCCCACCGCCTGCGCGCTGATCACCGCCGCCGAGAAGCAGGACATACACGGCCGGCTCGGCCCCGACCCGCTGCGCCCCGACGACGACCCGGACCGGGCCTGGACCCGCATCTCCCGCAGCCGCACCACCGTCGCCGCCCTGCTCATGGACCAGAAGGTCGTCGCGGGCGTCGGCAACGTCTACCGAGCCGAAGTCCTCTTCCGGCACGGCATCGACCCCTACCGCGCCGGCCGCGACCTCGGCCGCGCCGAGTGGGAGGCGATGTGGACCGACCTCGCCGCCCTCATGCGCGAGGGCGTGCGCAACAACCGCATCGACACGGTCCGCCCGGAGCACCTGCCCGAGGCGATGGGGCGCCCGCCGCGCGTCGACGACCACGGCGGCGAGGTGTACGTGTACCGCAGGGCCGACCTGCCCTGCCACATCTGTGGCGGCGAGATCCGCACCGCCGACCTCGCCGCCCGCAACCTCTTCTGGTGCCCCACCTGCCAACACCCCTGACCCCCGCCCGCCCCTGCGCGCAGCAACTCCCAGCCCCGCCCCTGCGCGCAGCAACTCCCAGCCCCGCCCGCCCCTGCGCGCAGCAACTCCCAGCCCCGCCGGGCGCTGCGTGCGGCAATTCCAGCCTCGCCGGCGTTTGAGGCGCGGGGTTTGGGGCGGAGCCCCAAGGACAACCCGGCTGACGCCGGCACCGGGCCCTGCCCGGACCCGCTCCTCAAGCGCCGGTGGGGCTGAAGGGCGCGCGGGGTCACCGGGCTCCGCCCGGACCCGCTCCTCAAGCGCCGGAGGGGCTGGATCGTGCCCGTGAGGGCCTCGGCAAGACCGAAGGGTGCGCCACCATCAGCCGGCGCGGCCGGCGCGGCCGTCGCGGGTCAGCCGGTGGGCTGAAAGGCCGCCCGACTCAGAAGCCGTGCGGCAGCCACGGCGCGACATCCCCCGCAAACCCCCGCGACGCCTCCACGAGCGCACCCGCCCGCCGCTCGACGACCCGCCCCGCCCCGCCCAGCGAAGCCAGCGTGACCCCGCCCAGGTACGCCGCCCCCAGCTCCGTCACCGACAGCGCCAGATCCGCCGCGTCCCCGGTGCGGACGCACGACGCCCCCTTCGCGTCACCCGTCAGCCGCCAGCGTCCCTCGTTCCAGGGACAGAACGCGTCCGTCACCTCGAAGACCACGTCCACCGGCGACCCGTACACCCGCGCCGCCAGCGCCGCGCCCACGTCCACCAGCCGCACGTGCAACTGGTCCCGTACCCGCGGCGCCGACCGCCGCACATCGCTCACCAGGTGCAGCAGCGGATCGTCCACCGGCCGCTTGTGCGCCTTCACCGTCCACACCAGGTCGATGTCGAAGACGTACCGCCACAGCGCCGCGTACGCCGCCGGGTCGAGCGCGTCCAGGTCGCGCACCTCCACCGACCCGGCCGACCCGGACATGTCCCACTCCGGATTCACCTGGTAGCGCGCGTACCCCACCACCTCGCCGTCCGCCCGCTCCGCCAGCACACACGCCAGCGGCGCCCGCCCACCGCGGCCCGACGCCGGATCCAGCACCCCCTGCCGCTCCCAGCCCGGCAGCCGGGCCGGCATCCCCGGCCGCACCGCCAGCAGCGCCGCGTACACCTTCTCGCAGGCCCCGAGCGCCTCCTCCGGATCGACCAGCCGCAGCCGGATCCCGTCCGCCTCCGGCGGCACCGCCAGCCGCACCCGGGTCGTGTCCACCTCCACCGACAGCGAGTACGTCGCGGCGCCGTACCCGAACCGCCCGTAGATCGCCGGGTCCGAAGCCGTCAGCACCGCCAGCGGCTCACCACCCGCCCGTACGTCGTCCAACTGGCGCCGCATCAACGACGTCAGCACCCCGCGCCTGCGGTGCGTCGGCGCCACCCCGACCATCGTCACCCCGGCCGCCGGCACCAGGGCCCCGCCCGGCACCGCAAGCCGGAAACTGAAAGCACTCGCCGAACCGACGCACGCCTCCCCGTCCCACACGCCCAGGGAACGCTCCGGCTCGGTCATGTCCCGGTAGAACTCCCGCGCTTCCGCAGGCTCGGCCTCCCCGCCGAACGCCACCTCCAGGTGCCGGAACCAGTCGTCCCACTCCAACGGCCGCAAGACCCGCATGTCCATCGTCATGGGGCCATCCCTACCAGGGCGATCCCCGCCGGGCGACCCGATATCGGACCCGCGGGGCACCCCCGGTCAGGGGGTACCCCTGCGCGCGCACAGCCAGGATGGATAGGGTCCCGAAGCAATGGCCGGAGCGCGCATCGAATCGTTCAGCGCCCGGACGCGCAAAGCCGCGCTCCGGGCGCGCACCGCCCTGCGCAAATCCGCCGTCGACTACTTCCGCGGCGACGCCTCCGACTGGCTCGCCCTCACCGGACTGTTCCTGACCATCCCCGCCATCGCCTGCGGGACGATCATGATGCCGGTCTGGTTCTCCCCGTCCGCACTGGTCCTGCCCATCGTCGCGGGCGGCCTGCTGCTGCGCCCCGCCAGCCTGCTCGGCCTCTACGCCGCCTCCGCCGCCGCCCTGATCGTCGAATCCGTCGTCCTCGGCCCGTACACCCAGGGACCGGGCCGGGTCACCCCCGGCACCGTGCTCGTCGTCGCCGCCTGCGGATTCTTCGGACTGGTCATCGCCCAGTTCCGCAGCCGGGTCGGCGTGCCCTGGCGGCGCGGCGGCACCATGCTCTTCGACCTGCGCGAACGCATCCGCGTCCAGAGCAAGCTGCCCGCCCTGCCCCGCGGCTGGCACCGCGAGATGGCGCTGCGCCCCGCGGGCGGCCAGTCCTTCTCCGGCGACTTCGTCGTCGCCGCCCGCACCAACGGCGGCCGCACCCTCGAAGTCGTCCTCACCGACGTCTCCGGCAAGGGCATGGACGCCGGCTCGCGCGCCCTGCTCCTCTCCGGCGCCTTCGGCGGCCTGCTCGGCTCGCTCCCGCACCGGGACTTCCTGCCCGCCGCCAACGGCTACCTGCTCCGCCAGGACTGGGACGAGGGCTTCGCCACCTCCATCCACCTCGTCCTCGACCTCGAAACCGGCGACTACGAACTCCTCAGCGCCGGCCACCTGCCCGCCCTCCAGCTCTCCGCGGGCACCGGCCGCTGGCAGGAGAAGTCCGGCGAGGGCCCCCTGCTCGGCGTCTACGACGGCGCCGAGTTCCGGCCCACCCGCGGCAACCTGCGCCGCGGCGACGTCCTGATGCTCTTCACGGACGGCCTCGTCGAGACCGCCGACCGGGACATCGGCGAAGGCATCGACCGGCTGACCGGCGAGGCCGACCGCTACGTCTCCTCCGGCTTCGAAGGCGCCGCCTGGCACCTCATCGAAAAGGTCGCCAAGGACGTCAACGACGACCGGGCCCTCCTCCTCATCCGCCGCTCCACCTGACCCCTGACGGGACCCCGCACCGGGAGGCGACGTGACCCACCTGACCCTGACCGAGGTCGAGGCGCTGGCCCGCGCGGCCCACGCCGGCCAGACCGACAAGGCGGGCCGCCCGTACGCGGAACACCTCCAGGCCGTCGCCGACGGGGTGCGGGCCCGCGGCGGCAGCGACCGCCAGATCGCCGCCGCCTGGCTGCACGACTCCGTCGAGGACGACGCCCTCAGCCACCGGTGGCTGGCCGCGGCCGCCCTCCCGCAGGAGGTGAAGGACATGGTCCTCGCCGTCACCAAGCGCCCCGGCGAGGCCACCGCCGACTACACCGCCCGCATCCTCGCCACCCCCGGCGCCCTCCTCGTCAAGGAGGCCGACCTCGCGCACAACGCGGACCCGGCCCGGCTGGCGGTCCTGGACGGCCCGACCCGCGAACGGCTCACCGAGAAGTACGCCCGGGTGCGGGAGTTGCTCGGGCTGCCGCCCGGCTGAAGCCCGAAACGTGCCCCGCGCGGCGCCGGTTGGCGTGAATGCGTTGTCATCGATTCGTCACGGAGCGGATAGCCGGGGCCCGTTGGTGGCACGATGGTCCATGTGGGGGTGCGCGGACAAGCGCATCCCGGGCCGAACGGGGCCGCTCAGGGGACGACCGAGGGTGTGATCAGTAGTGGCCATTTCGCTGTCTGTCGTGGTTCTTTTGGCCGTGATCATGGTGGTGCTGATCCGCGGGAACCACATCAAAACGGGTCCGGCCATCGTGGCCACGCTCTTCGGCTTCTTCCTGGCGTCCAGTTCGATCGCCCCGGACGTCAACCGGTTCCTGAAGTCGCTCAGCGCCACCATCGCGGGCATCGACCTCTGACCGGCCCGGATGAGCGGCCCGGACGCACGGTCCGTACGCGAGGCCGGCCCGCGCGGGAGACCCGTACGCACGCACGGGAAGCCCGTACGCAAGAGAGCCGGCCCCGCCACAGCGGGACCGGCTCACTCGTCGTGGAGCGGGTGACGGGAATCGAACCCGCGTAGCTAGTTTGGAAGACTAGTGCTCTACCATTGAGCTACACCCGCACGCAGCACCGCAGGTCACGAGACCGCGGTACGGACAGCATCCTAGCGGGTCCCGGCGCGTGAGCGCACACCCCATTCCACTCCGGCGCAAGTCGCGCGCCCAGCGCCCCGCGGGCATGTACCCTACGTGTCGCACCGACGGGGTGTGGCGCAGCTTGGTAGCGCGTCCGCTTTGGGAGCGGAAGGTCGTCGGTTCGAATCCGGCCACCCCGACCAGCTGACCCTTTTCCGCAGGCTTCCTCCTGCGGCCGTGCCTCCGCCGTTCGTCCGCGAGGCCGTTCTCCTCACAAACGGGCGTCTGATCGTGATCGCGTCATGATCGCGTTGTGGGCGGCCGACCGCTTGCGGTTACTATGCAAGCTGCG
Source organism: Streptomyces sp. NBC_00239 (assembly GCF_036194065.1). Classification (NCBI taxonomy): domain Bacteria; kingdom Bacillati; phylum Actinomycetota; class Actinomycetes; order Kitasatosporales; family Streptomycetaceae; genus Streptomyces; species Streptomyces sp. NBC_00239. The sequence continues at coordinate 5,409,365 of NZ_CP108095.1, forward strand.
TGCCCGTGTGTCTGATGTGCCGGGCCCGATCCGCTGATCCGCTGATTCGCAGCTTTCGGCAGAACCCCAAGAAGTCAGCCACAAGGAGACCGAACCGTGAAGAGCGCCGTGGAGACCCTGAACCCGACTCGGGTTCGGCTCACTGTCGAGGTGCCCTTCGAGGAGCTCAAGGACAGCCTCGACGCGGCGTACAAGAAGATCAACCAGCAGGTCACGGTCAAGGGCTTCCGCAAGGGCAAGATCCCGGCCCGGGTCATCGACCAGCGCTTCGGCCGCGGTGCGGTGCTGGAGGAGGCCGTCAACGACGCCCTCCCGAAGTTCTACACCGAGGCGGTCAACGAGGCCGACCTGAACCCGCTGGGCCAGCCCGACGTCGACATCACGGAGCTGAAGGACGGCGAACTGCTGGCCTTCACCGCCGAGGTCGACATCCGCCCCGCCATCGAGATCCCGGACTACTCCGGCATCGAGGTCGAGGTGGACGCGGTCGAGGTCACCGACGAGGACATCGAGAAGTCGGTCGAGCAGCTGCGCGGCCGTTTCGCGACGACCAACCCGGTCGAGCGCGCGGCCCAGGACGGCGACGTCATCACCATCGACCTCGAGGCCAAGGTCGACGGCGAGGTCCTGGAGGACGGCGTCGCCTCCGACGTCTCCTACACCATCGGCTCGGGCGAGCTCCTCGACGGCATCGACGAGGCCGTCAAGGGCCTGGAGGCCGGTGGCGAGACCACCTTCACCTCGCAGCTCAAGGGTGGCTCCGCCGAGGGCAAGGACGCCGAGATCACCGTCAAGGTCACCGCGGTCTCCGCGCGTGAGCTGCCGGCCCTCGACGACGAGTTCGCCCAGATGGCGAGCGAGTTCGACACCCTCGAGGAGCTCAAGGCGGACAGCCGCAAGCGCCTTGAGAACATGAAGCAGTTCGACCAGGCCACGCAGGCCCAGGAGCGCGTCCTGGAGAAGCTGCTGGAGCTCGTCGAGGTCCCGATCCCCGAGAAGCTCCTCGAGGACGAGGTCAACACCCGCAAGCACAACCTCGAGCACCACCAGCTCGGCCAGATGGGCCTGAACCTCGAGAAGTACCTCGAGATCCAGGGCAAGACGGCCGAGGAGTTCGACGCCGAGACCCGCGAGCAGGCGGTCAAGGGCATCAAGACGCAGTTCGTCCTCGACGAGCTCGTCAACAAGGAGAAGCTGAACGTCAACCAGGAAGAGCTCACCGAGCACCTCCTGCGCCGCGCGCAGTCCTCCGGCATGTCCCCCGACCAGTTCGCCCAGGCCGTCGTCGAGGGTGGCCAGGTGCCGATGCTCGTCGGCGAGGTCGCCCGCGGCAAGGCCCTCGCGGTCGTCGTCGAGGCCGCCAAGGTCGTCGACACCAAGGGTGAGGTCGTCGACCTCTCCGACGACGAGGACGAGGTCGAGGAGGCCGCTGCGGTCGTCGAGGCCGCCGTGGACGCCGACGCCGAGGAGACGGCCGAAGAGGCCAAGTAAGACCCCGCGGCCCAGCCCCCGGGCCAGGCCGCACCGAGGGCCCGGACGCACCGCGTCCGGGCCCTCCGGCGTCCCTCGCGCACCGCTTGAGAGGCCATGCGTACCTTGCGCTCCCAGCGAACAGTTCGGGAAGCGGGATGGCGTTGTCCGACCTGCGCGTTAGGGTCCATGAATACGAGGGCACTGCCCTCTGAACGAGACGCTGAGACGGCACGTGGCCGTCGGAGACGAGCAGGTGGATACGTGACGAATCTGATGCCTTACGCCGCGGGTGAGCCGTCCATCGGTGGCGGCCTCGGCGACCATGTCTACAACCGGCTGCTCGGCGAGCGCATCATCTTCCTCGGCCAGCAGGTCGACGACGAGATCGCCAACAAGATCACGGCGCAGCTCCTCCTCCTGGCCGCCGAGCCGGAGAAGGACATCTACCTCTACATCAACAGCCCCGGCGGCTCGGTGACGGCCGGCATGGCGGTCTACGACACCATGCAGTACATCCCGAACGACGTCGTCACCATCGGTATGGGCATGGCGGCCTCCATGGGCCAGTTCCTGCTCACCGGCGGCGCCAAGGGCAAGCGCTTCGCGCTCCCGAACACCGACATCCTGATGCACCAGGGCTCCGCCGGCATCGGCGGCACCGCGTCGGACATCAAGATCCAGGCCCAGTACCTGCTGCGCACCAAGCAGCGCATGGCCGAGATCACCGCGCACCACTCGGGCCAGACCGTCGAGGCGATCATCCGCGACGGTGACCGCGACCGCTGGTTCACGGCGGAGGAGGCCAAGGAGTACGGCCTCATCGACCAGATCATCTCGGCCGCGTCCAACGTCCCGGGCGGCGGCGGCACCGGGGCCTGAGCCCCGCCCCGCACACGGAAAGCCCCAGCCCGCAGAACGCCACCAGGATGGTGAACACCCATATGCAGAACAACCTCTCCGCGAGCGCTCTCTACACCGGTGCGCAGGTGGACAACCGTTACGTCGTGCCGCGCTTCGTGGAGCGCACCTCGCAGGGCGTGCGCGAGTACGACCCGTACGCGAAGCTCTTCGAAGAGCGCGTGATCTTCCTCGGTGTGCAGATCGACGACGCCTCGGCCAACGACGTCATGGCGCAGCTGCTGTGCCTGGAGTCGATGGACCCGGACCGCGACATCTCGATCTACATCAACAGCCCCGGTGGCTCCTTCACCGCGCTGACGGCGATCTACGACACCATGCAGTTCGTGAAGCCGGACATCCAGACGGTCTGCATGGGCCAGGCGGCCTCCGCCGCCGCGGTCCTGCTCGCCGCCGGCACCCCCGGCAAGCGCATGGCCCTGCCGAACGCCCGCGTGCTGATCCACCAGCCGTCCGGCGGCACCGGCCGTGAGCAGCTCTCCGACCTGGAGATCGCGGCCAACGAGATCCTGCGCATGCGCGACCAGCTGGAGTCCATGCTGGCCAAGCACTCGTCCACGCCGATCGAGAAGATCCGCGAGGACATCGAGCGCGACAAGATCCTCACGGCCGAGGACGCGCTCGCGTACGGCCTGATCGACCAGATCGTCTCCACCCGCAAGATGAACAACGGCTGATCCTTGCGGCCCCTTGGCGTGGCCGTATCGTCACGAACGGCGATGTGAACCACGTCAAGGGGGCCCCGAACCGGGGCCCCGGCAAGGTACCGTCGGATATGAGGCACCAGGAGCGCTGAACCAGGCGTCTCCCAGGCGAAGGGGAAGCACCTCGTGGCACGCATCGGTGACGGCGGCGACCTGCTCAAGTGCTCGTTCTGCGGAAAGAGCCAGAAGCAGGTGAAGAAGCTCATCGCAGGACCCGGTGTGTACATCTGCGACGAGTGCATCGACCTCTGCAACGAGATCATCGAAGAGGAACTCGCGGAGACTTCCGAGGTCCGGTGGGAGGAACTCCCCAAGCCCCGTGAGATCTACGAGTTCCTGGAGAGCTACGTCGTCGGCCAGGAGCCGGCGAAGAAGGCGCTCTCGGTAGCGGTCTACAACCACTACAAGCGGGTCCAGGCCGGCGAGAACGGCGGCGCGCAGGGCCGTGACGACGCGATCGAGCTCGCGAAGTCCAACATCCTGCTGCTGGGCCCCACGGGCTCCGGCAAGACGCTGCTGGCGCAGACGCTGGCCCGCATGCTCAACGTCCCGTTCGCCATCGCCGACGCGACGGCGCTGACGGAGGCCGGCTATGTCGGCGAGGACGTCGAGAACATCCTGCTCAAGCTGATCCAGGCGGCGGACTACGACGTCAAGAAGGCCGAGACCGGGATCATCTACATCGACGAGATCGACAAGGTCGCCCGCAAGAGCGAGAACCCGTCGATCACGCGCGACGTCTCCGGCGAGGGCGTGCAGCAGGCCCTCCTGAAGATCCTGGAAGGCACGACGGCTTCGGTCCCGCCCCAGGGCGGCCGCAAGCACCCGCACCAGGAGTTCATCCAGATCGACACGACGAACGTGCTCTTCATCGTGGGCGGCGCCTTCGCCGGCCTCGAGAGGATCATCGAGTCGCGTGCGGGCGCCAAGGGCATCGGCTTCGGGGCGACGATCCGCTCGAAGCGCGAGATCGAGGCGAGCGACCAGTTCCACGAGGTCATGCCGGAGGACCTGGTGAAGTTCGGGATGATCCCCGAGTTCATCGGCCGCCTCCCCGTGATCACCTCGGTCCACAACCTGGACCGCGAGGCGCTGCTGCAGATCCTCGTCGAGCCGCGCAACGCGCTGGTCAAGCAGTACCAGCGGCTGTTCGAACTCGACGGCGTCGAGCTGGACTTCGAGCGCGGCGCGCTGGAGGCCATCGCGGACCAGGCGATCCTCCGCCAGACCGGCGCGCGCGGCCTGCGCGCCATCATGGAAGAGGTCCTGATGTCGGTGATGTACGAGGTCCCGTCCCGCAAGGACGTGGCCCGCGTGGTCATCTCGGCCGACGTGGTCCGCTCCAACGTGAACCCGACCCTCGTCCCCCGCATCGTCCCCAAGGACCAGGGCCCGCACGAGAAGTCCGCGTAGTCGGTCAGTTGTATGCAGATGGGGTGCCTCCGGCCAACTTGGCCGGAGGCACCCCATCTGGCGTTCGTAGGCCAGCCAAATTCCCCAAAATTAGGCCACATGTTCGAGATGGTGTGGATCTTGAGTCATCTGGGTGATCGACTCCTCCCTGTTGGATGAGGCCCGTGAAGCGTGCTACCAGGCGTCCCGTCCCGCATAACACCGCACTACGAAAAGGGGCGCCCCGCCAGCTGGCAGGGCGCCCCTTTTCGTGTCGGGCGGGCGGGTGTTACTTCTTCACGCGCGCCGTGTTGTAGAGTTTCGCGGCGTACTCGGCCGACTGCTCCAGGGTGTAGCCCTTGCCGCCGGTCATCATCTTGCTGATGTCGAGCGGCATCACGATGCCCATGGTGCTGTAGTCCGTCCAGATGCACATCGGCACCGTGAACTCCTTCGGCTGCAGCGGGTTCGCGGACTTTTCCTTGGACTCGAACTTGGCGTCCTGGCACTTCATCAGCGCGCCGTCGAAGCCTGCGGGCTTCATCGTCTGAGCGGCGCCGACGAAGGTGACTTCCTGCTTCTTGTCGTCCTCCTCGGCGCTGTTCTTCATCAGCGCGAAGGACGCATCGAGGGTCTTCGCAGGGTCGGCGATCTCGCCGTAGATACCGGAGAACTGGAGGAGCTTCGACTGCATCGGCTGGGCCGGGTCACCGGCCTGGTACCCCTGCTGCGCCTGCTCAGGGTTCTTGATGCCGATGCCCTCGGCTTCCTTCTTGTCCTTGCTGGAGAAGCTGTCCGACTTCTCGTTGCCCTTCTTGAACTCGGCGACCGCCGCCGGCGGGACCAGCTTGTAGCCCTTCGTGGCGTCCGAGACGTCGCCGTTTCCGGCCTTCCCGTTCAGGAGGAACCACGCGCCGCCGCCGATGGCCGCGACTGCCACGATGGCGGCGAGGACGATGAGGCCCGTCTTCTTCTTGGCCGGGGGCTGCATCGGCTGCATCGGGCCGCCGTACGGGGGCGTCGGCGGCTGCTGGCCGTACTGGTTCGGCTGCGGGGGCATGCCCGGCTGTTGCGGGTAGCCGTATCCCTGCTGGGGGACGCCCTGCGGGGCCTGTTGCGGGTAGCCGTATCCGGGCTGCGGGGCGGGCTGCCCGTACGGGTTCGGCTGCTGCGGCTGCTGGCCGTACGGATTGGGCTGCTGCGGCTGGCCGCCGTACGGTCCCGGCTGCTGCGGCTGTCCGTATGGTCCGGGCTGGTTGTGGCTCATTCCCTCGTCCCCCTGTGCAGGATCCTTATGTGTCGCTGACATCCTGGCGGAAGCCCGGCGGCGCCAAGGCCCTGGGGGCACCCGTTTACCGGTTTCAGTACCGGACCGTTACGCCTCTAAACTGTGGCTCGTGACCGAGAACACGCAGACACCCAGCAGCCCCAACTCCGAACTGCCGACCCAGTACGCGCCGGCCGAGGTAGAGGGGAAGCTCTACGAGCGCTGGGTAGAGCGCGGTTACTTCGAGGCCGACGCGAAGAGCGACAAGCCGCCGTTCACCGTCGTCATCCCGCCCCCGAACGTCACCGGCAGCCTGCACCTCGGCCACGCGTTCGAGCACACGCTGATCGACGCCCTCACCCGGCGCAAGCGGATGCAGGGCTTCGAGACGCTGTGGCAGCCTGGCATGGACCACGCCGGCATCGCCACCCAGAACGTCGTCGAGCGCGAGCTTGCCAAGGAGGGCAAGTCCCGCCACGACCTCGGCCGCGAGGCGTTCGTCGAGCGCGTCTGGCAGTGGAAGGGCGAGTCCGGCGGTCAGATCTCCGGCCAGATGCGCCGCCTCGGCGACGGCGTCGACTGGTCGCGTGAGCGCTTCACCATGGACGAGGGCCTGTCCGAGGCCGTCCAGACCATCTTCAAGAAGCTCTACGACGACGAGCTGATCTACCGCGCCGAGCGCATCATCAACTGGTGCCCGCGCTGCCTGACCGCGATCTCCGACATCGAGGTCGAGTACCAGGACGACGACGGCGAGCTCGTCTCCATCCGCTACGGGGACGGGGACGCCTCCATCGTCGTCGCCACCACCCGCGCGGAGACGATGCTCGGTGACACGGCCGTCGCCGTCCACCCCGAGGACGAGCGCTACCGGCACCTGGTCGGCGCCGAGATCGAGCTGCCGCTGACCGGCCGCCGGATCCCGGTCGTCGCGGACGAGCACGTCGACCCGGAGTTCGGCACCGGCGCCGTCAAGGTGACCCCGGCGCACGACCCCAACGACTTCGAGATCGGCCAGCGCCACGGCCTGCCGAACCTCGCCGTCATGGACGAGCGCGCCGTCATCACCGTCCATGGCCCGTTCGAGGGCCTGGACCGGCTGGAGGCCCGCTCCGCCATCGTCGCCGCGCTGCGCGCCGAGGGCCGGATCGTCGCCGAGAAGCGCCCGTACAGCCACTCCGTCGGCCACTGCTCGCGCTGCAAGACCACCATCGAGCCGCGCCTGTCGATGCAGTGGTGGGTCAAGGTCGGACCGCTCGCGAAGGCCGCCGGCGACGCGGTCCGCGACGGCAAGGTCAAGATCCACCCGCAGGAGATGGAGAAGCGCTACTTCGACTGGGTCGACAACCTCCACGACTGGTGCATCTCGCGCCAGCTGTGGTGGGGCCACCGGATCCCGGTCTGGTACGGCCCGAACGGCGAGGTCGTGTGCGTCGGACCCGACGAGCAGCCGCCGGCGGGCGAGGGCTGGACCCAGGACACCGACGTCCTCGACACCTGGTTCTCCTCCGGCCTGTGGCCCTTCTCCACGCTGGGCTGGCCGCAGCAGACCGAGAGCCTCGCGAAGTTCTACCCGAACTCCGTCCTGGTCACCGGCTACGACATCCTGTTCTTCTGGGTCGCCCGGATGATGATGTTCGGTCTGTACGCGATGGACGGCACCCCGCCGTTCCACACCATCGCCCTGCACGGCATGGTCCGCGACGAGCGCGGCAAGAAGATGTCGAAGTCCTTCGGCAACGCGGTCAACCCGCTCGACTGGATGGACAAGTACGGCTCGGACGCCGTCCGCTTCACGCTGGCCAAGGGCGCCAACCCGGGTGTCGACGTCCCGATCGGCGAGGACTGGGTCCAGGCGTCCCGGAACTTCGCCAACAAGATCTGGAACGCCACGCGCTTCGCGATGATGAACGGCGCCACGATCGAGGGCGAGCTGCCCCCGGCCGAGCAGCTGTCGGCGACCGACCGGTGGATCCTGTCCCGCCTGAACAAGACGGTCGCGCAGGTCGACGCGCTGTACGAGGACTACCAGTTCGCCAAGCTCAGCGAGGCGCTCTACCACTTCGCGTGGGACGAGGTCTTCGACTGGTACGTCGAGCTGTCGAAGACGACGTTCTTCGCGGGCGGCGAGCAGGCCAAGGTCTCCGGCCGGGTCCTGGGCGAGGTCCTCGACGTCACCCTGCGGCTGCTGCACCCGATCGTTCCGTTCGTCACCGAGACGCTGTGGACCACCCTCACCGGCGGTGAGTCGGTCGTCATCGCGGACTGGCCGGTCGACAGCGGCTTCCGCGACGACGCCGCCGAGGCCGAGATCGTGAACCTCCAGGCCGTCGTCACCGAGGTCCGCCGGTTCCGCGCCGACCAGGGCCTGCAGCCGGGCCAGAAGGTCCCGGCCCGCCTGGACCTCGACGGCACGCCGCTGGCCGCCCACGAGGGCGCCATCCGCCAGCTGCTGCGCCTGCAGCCTGAGGGCGACGACTTCAGCGCCACCGCGACCCTCCCGGTCGCCGGCGCCACCGTCGCCCTCGACCTCTCCGGCACCATCGACGTGGCCGCCGAGCGCAAGCGGCTCGCGAAGGACCTGGCCGCCGCCGAGAAGGAGAAGCAGCAGGCCGAGGCGAAGCTCGGGAACGAGGCCTTCCTGGCCAAGGCCCCCGACAACGTCGTGGACAAGATCAAGGGCCGGCTGGCCAAGGCCGAGACGGACATCGCCCGGATCCAGGCCCAGCTGGACGCGCTGCCGGCCGCCTGACGGCGACCCGGCGGCCGCCGGAATTCCCCGTAGCCGTATGCGAAGGCCCCCCGCTCCTCTTCGGAGCGGGGGGCCTTCGCGTGGGCCGTGCCGGACGGAAGGTCACGAGCGTCATGGGTCGAATGTCCCGATCTCAGGTGCCATAAATCACTTTTTTCGGGCACCGGGCTGATCGGATCCGCCGGGCGGACCTTGGATGATGGAAGGCATGCGCGTCATGCCCGCCGCCTCGGCGATCCAGTGGACCGCGGCCACGGGCCGGCGGCTCGCGCGGGGCTGGGCCGGATCGCCCCGGGCTCTGGACGTCCTCGCCGCGGGCGGCTGCTTCGCCCTGATGATGCTCGACCTGCCCGGCCTGGCCTCGGCCGACAACTCGCTCAACGGCGCCACGGCCACCCTCGTGCTGGCGGCCGGCGCGGCCACGATGCTGGTGCGGCGGCAGGCGCCCTGGGTCGGCTATCTGACCGCCCTGCTGTTCATCGGCTGGCTGCACGAGCTGACCCTGATCCAGTTCGCGCTCTACTCCCTCGGCCGCTACCGGGGCCGCCGGGCCGGCGCCCTCGCCACCGCCGGCTACGTGGGCTACGCCTACCTGCTGTTCAACCTGCCCGGCTGGCCGGCCCACCAGGGCGACACGCTCAGCTCGTTCCTGAGCCTGGTGGTCCCCATCGGGGTGCTCGCCGCGGCCGTCGGCATCGCCGCCTACCGGCACGACCTGGTCCGCGAGCTGGACGTGCGGCAGGCGGAGTCGGCCGTCCTGCAGGCCGTACAGCAGGAGCGCACCTCGGTCGCGCGGGACGTGCACGACTTCGTGGGGCGCGAGCTGACCCTGCTGACGGTCCGCTCCGAGGTGCTCGCGATGCGCTCGCGCGGCACCGCGCACGAGAAGGACTTCGACGAGCTGTCGGAGACCGCGCGACGGGCCCACCTGGTCCTCAACGAGATCATCGTGCAGCGCGGGGAGCGGGCCGCGACCCCGGGGGTGGACGGGCTGCCGGCCCTCGCGGAGGAGAGCGGCCGGGCCGGTTCGCCCGTACGGCTGTCCGTGGACGAGGCCACGCACGGACTGTCGCCGCTGCGGCAGGCAGCCGTCTACCGGGTGGTCCAGGAGTGCCTGACCAACGCGGCCAAGCACGCGAGCGGCGCCACCGTCGACGTCTCGATCTCGGCCGACGGCCCGCGGCTGCGGATCGCCGTCGGGAACGCGCTCCCCGCCCGCTCCCCGCTGCGGGCCCCGGTCTCGTCGGGCTCGGGCACCGCGAGCATGTCCGAGCGCGTCAGCAGCCTTGGCGGCACGCTGACCGCGACGCGCACGGACGACCGGTACGAGGTCGTCGCCACGCTCCCGCGCGGCTGACCGGCCGGGCCGCCCCGGCCCGCCCCACCCGTACGGCCCAACCCCTACGGCTCAGCTCCGGGCCGGGGCCAGCAGGCGGCCGAGGGTGTCCAGGTCCTCCACGCACTTCCCCGAGCCCAGCGCCACGCAGTCCAGCGGGTCGTCGGCCACGAACACCGGGATGCCGGTGGCCGAGGCCATCCGCAGGTCCAGCCCCGGCAGCAGCGCCCCGCCGCCCGTCAGCACGATCCCGTGTTCCATCACGTCGCCCGACAGCTCGGGCGGGCACTCCTCCAGGGTGGTGCGCACCGCCGCGATGATCGCCTCCACCGGTTCGTCGAGGGCGCTGCGCACGTCGCCGGCGGTCAGCTCCAGGGTCTTGGGCATGCCGCCGACCTTCTCGCGGCCGCGGACGGTGAAGGTCCGGGTCTCCAGCTCGGGCCGGTCCGGCACCGGCCACGCGGAGCCGATGGCGACCTTGATGTCCTCGGCGGAGCGCTCGCCGATCAGCAGTGCGTGCGCCTTGCGCACGTAGTCGGTGATCGCGGCGTCCATCCGGTCGCCGCCGACCCGCAGGGACTGGGCGGTGACGATGCCGCCGAGCGAGATCACCGCGACCTCGGTGGTGCCGCCGCCGATGTCGACGACCATCGAACCGCGCGGCTCGGACACCGGCAGTCCGGCGCCGATCGCGGCCGCCATCGGCTCCTCGATCAGATGGACCGTACGGGCGCCGGCCCGGGTGGAGGCGTGCACGATGGCGCGGCGCTCGACGGGGGTGACCCCGGAGGGGACGCAGACGACCATGCGGGTGCGCGTGCGGCGGCCGGGCACGGCCTTGCGCACGAAGTGCCGGATCATCTCCTCGGCCGCCTCGTAGTCGCAGATCACGCCGTCCTTCAGGGGGCGGATCGCGGTGATCGAGCCGGGGGTGCGGCCGATGGTCTCCTTGGCTTCGGCGCCGACGGCCAGCGCGACGGTGGTGCCCGCCTTGACGGCGACCACGGACGGTTCGTTCAGGACGATGCCGTGCCCCCGTGCGTAGACCAGGGTGTTCGCGGTCCCCAGGTCTATCCCGATGTCGCGGCTGGAAGCTGTCTTGTTGGTGCTGGCCTGCGGCATTTGTTCCCCTATCCTCTGCCGCAAGGCTTGCATAACGATCACGGCCCCCTTTCCGCCGAAGGTCCCGAACCGGCCGGGTCGAAAGTCCCCGCGCCCCCCGTCCGTAGACTGGTCCCGTGAGTGAGCAGCAGCCCGACAGCGCCGACCGGTCCGACGAATTCGATGAACTCGTCGCCGAGCAGACCGACCGCGACCCCGACATGGCGGTGATCGAGGCCGGCAGCCGCACCCTGCGCGCCATGGCCGGACCGCCGACGGGCGATCCGGTACCGACCCGACCCGCGGACCCGGAGGTGGACCGGGCCCTGCGCGAGGTGGAGGAGGAGCTCGCCGGCCGCTGGGGCGAGACCAAGCTGGAGCCGTCGGTGTCGCGCATCGCGGCCCTGATGGACGTGCTGGGCGAGCCGCAGCGCGCGTACCCCTCGATCCACGTCACCGGCACGAACGGCAAGACCAGCACCGCCCGCATGATCGAGGCGTTGCTGAACGCGTTCGACCTGCGGACCGGCCGCTACACCAGCCCGCACGTCCAGTCGGTCACCGAGCGGATCAGCCTCGACGGGGCCCCGATCGACGCCGAGCGCTTCATCGAGACCTACCGCGACGTCCAGCCGTACGTCGAGATGGTGGACGCGGCCCAGGAGTACCGGCTCTCCTTCTTCGAGGTGCTCACCGGCATGGCGTACGCGGCCTTCGCGGACGCGCCGGTGGACGCGGCCGTGGTCGAGGTCGGGATGGGCGGCAGCTGGGACGCGACGAACGTCATCGACGGCTCGGTCGCGGTGATCACCCCGATCAGCCTCGACCACACCGACCGGCTCGGCTCCACGCCCGGCGAGATCGCCCAGGAGAAGGGCGGCATCATCAAGCAGGGCGCCACCGTGATCCTGGCGCAGCAGCCCGTGGACGCCGCCCAGGTGCTCCTGAAGAAGGCCGTCGAGGTCGACGCCACCGTGGCCCGCGCGGGCATGGAGTTCGGCGTGGTCGCGCGCGAGGTGGCGGTCGGCGGCCAGCAGCTGACCCTGCGCGGCCTCGGCGGCGAGTACGCGGACGTGTTCCTGCCGCTGTACGGCGAGCACATGGCGCAGAACGCGGCGGTGGCGCTGGCCGCGGTCGAGGCGTTCTTCGGCGTCGGCGCGGAGCACGCGCGGCCGCTGGACGTGGACACCATCCGCCGGGCCTTCGCCTCCGTGACCTCCCCGGGCCGGATGGAGGTGGTCCGGCGCAGCCCCACCGTGGTGCTGGACGCCGCCCACAACCCGGCGGGCGCGCAGGTCACCGCGGCGGCCGTCACCGAGGCGTTCGGCTTCAGCCGGCTGGTCGGCGTGGTCGGCGCGAGTGACGGCAAGGACGTCCGCGGGGTGCTCGAAGCCTTCGAACCGATTTTCGCCGAGGTCGTGGTCACGGAGAACACCAGCCACCGGGCGCTGGGCGCGGACGAGCTGGCCGCCGTCGCGGTCGAGGTGTTCGGCCCCGACCGGGTGCAGGTCGAGCCGCGGCTCGACGACGCGCTGGAGGCGGCCATCACCCTCGCGGAGGAAGAGGCCGAGTACGGAGGGGCCGGGGTCCTGGTGACCGGTTCCGTGATCACGGTGGGCGAGGCCCGCCTGCTGCTGAAGAGGGGCTGACGGCATGCGCACGCTCTGCGCGAGCACTTTGATCGGTGAATTCTTCGTCATCGGATTCGCCGGCCTGGTCGCCATGAAGGGCGACCTGTCCCAGGCCACGGTCTGGACGGTCTGCGGCATCGGCATGCTGCTGTCGGTCCTGCTGTGCGGGATGCTGTCGCGCCCCGGCGCGGTGCAGATCGGCTGGGCCCTGCAGATCGGCCTGATCCTCAGCGGTTTCGTCGTCCCGACCATGTTCTTCCTGGGCGCGGTCTTCGCCGGGCTGTGGTGGTGCTCGGTCCACTACGGCCGCCGCATCGACGAGGTGAAGGCCCGCTGGGCGGCCCAGGCCGAGGCGGCCCCCGCACCTGACGCTGCGTGACGGCCGGGCGGACCCGCCCTGTAGCCTCGTGGTACCGCACCCGTATGCCGCAAGGAGTTAGAACATGACCCAGCGCACTCTCGTCATCCTCAAGCCCGACGCTGTCCGTCGCGGCTTGATCGGCGAGGTCATCGGCCGCATCGAGCGCAAGGCCGGCTGGACCATCCCCGCCCTTGAGCTGCGCACGCTGGACCAGGAGACCCTGGAGGCGCACTACGGGGAGCACAAGGGCAAGCCCTTCTACGAGCCGCTCATGGGCTTCATGGCCTCCGGCCCGGTCGTGGTCCTCGTGGTCGAGGGCGAGCGCGCCATCGAGGGCGTGCGCACCCTCGCGGGTCCGACCGACCCGATCGCCGCCACGCCTGGCTCCATTCGGGGCGACTTCGGCACCATCGTCCGCGAGAACCTGATTCACGCGTCCGACTCCGAGGAGTCCGCCGAGCGTGAGCTCAAGCTGTTCTTCCCCGCGCTCTGAGGCCCTGCCGACCGACGCGACATCAGCCATATAGCGCTCATGACCTGGGGCGACCGAAGTAATTTCGGTCGCCCTTCGGTATTGCGGCGCCAGGCCGGGAACGCATGGCCCGGACACGACGTCACCATAAAGGGGACGGGTATCCGTTCCGGCGGGAGCCGGGGTCCCATCGCGCATTCTCGGTACATGCGGCACTACGATGAGGCTTCCACCCACACAGCCACCTCGCCGACTCCTGACAGCAGCCGCTTTCAACCGGGAAGGCCAGACGCTCCTCATGGGGAACAAGGGGAACAACATGTCGTTCATCGGCCGTGACATGGCGATCGACCTCGGGACCGCCAACACGCTGGTGTACGTGAGGGGCCGGGGGATCGTCCTGAACGAGCCTTCCGTGGTCGCCATCAACACGAACACCGGCGGCATTCTCGCGGTCGGCTCCGAGGCGAAGAAGATGATCGGCCGGACGCCCGGCAACATCGTCGCCGTCCGACCTCTCAAGGACGGCGTGATCGCCGACTTCGAGATCACCGAGCGCATGCTCCGGTACTTCATCCTCAAGATCCACAAGCGCCGCTACCTGGCCCGCCCGCGGGTGGTCGTCTGCGTTCCCTCCGGCATCACCGGGGTCGAGCGCCGCGCCGTCATCGAGGCCTCCACCCAGGCCGGCGCCCGCCAGGTGCACATCATCGAAGAGCCCATGGCCGCCGCGATCGGGGCCGGCCTGCCGGTCCACGAGGCGACCGGGAACATGGTGGTGGACATCGGCGGCGGCACCACCGAGGTCGCCGTCATCTCGCTCGGCGGAATCGTCACGGCACAGTCCATCCGGGTGGCCGGCGACGAGCTCGACAACGCGATCATCCAGCACATCAAGAAGGAGTACTCGCTCCTCCTCGGTGAGCGGACCGCCGAACAGATCAAGATCACCATCGGTTCGGCGTACGACCTCGACAAGGACGAGCACACCGAGATCCGCGGCCGCGACCTGGTCTCGGGCCTGCCCAAGACCGTCGTCATCTCCGCCGCCGAGGTCCGCAAGGCCATCGAAGAACCCGTCAACGCCATCGTCGACGCGGTCAAGACCACCCTCGACAAGTGCCCGCCGGAGCTCTCCGGCGACATCATGGACCGCGGCATCGTCCTCACCGGCGGCGGCGCCCTCCTGCGCGGCCTCGACGAACGGCTGCGCCGCGAGACCGGCATGCCCATCCACATCGCCGAGGACCCGCTCGACTCCGTCGCGCTCGGCTCCGGCAAGTGCGTCGAGGAGTTCGAGGCCCTCCAGCAGGTTCTGGACGCACAGCCCAGGCGTTGACCCCTCCCTCAGGGGGCTGAGCGGAACACAGAGATCCGCCGTACGGGTGCTACCGCGCCCGTGCGGCGGATCGTTGATATACAGACACAAAGATTCCGATGAGGAAGGCACGGCCGCCGCACGTGAGGGACACACGAGAGAGCCGGCTGCTCCTGGTACTGCTGGTCGCCATCGCGTTCGCGCTGATCACGGTGGACATCCGGGCAGGCGAGGAGTCGCCGGTCGACGGTGCCCGGCAGGCCGCCGCCGCGGTCTTCGGACCGGTCGAGGAAGGCGTCGCCGACGCGGTCGACCCGGTCGCCAACGCCATAGGAGCCGTACGGGACTCGGGCAAGCGCCACAACCGGATCACCGCACTGGAGCGCGAGAACTCCGCGCTCAAGGCCCGGCTCGGCAGCGACGAACGCAACCACAGCCGGATCCGCGAGCTCGACGACATGCTCAAGAAGGCCGGCGCCGGCCAGTACGGCATCAAGGGCGCCGAGGTCATCGCCATAGGAGCGGCCCAGGGCTTCTCCTGGACCGTCACCATCGACGCGGGCAGCAAGGACGGCATCAGCCGGGACATGACGGTGCTCAACGGCGACGGGCTCGTCGGCCGCGTCACCACCGTCGGCCCGGACACCGCCACCGTCCTGCTCGCCAACGACCCCGACTTCACCGTCGGCACCCGGCTGGAGAGCTCCGGCGAACTCGGCTTCGCCACCGGACAGGGCGACCGGGCCCTGTCCGTCCAGATGCTCAACGGCCGGGCCAAGATCGGCCCCGGCGACCGGCTCGTCACCTTCGGCTCCCGCGGCAACAAGCCCTTCGTGCCCGGCGTTCCCATCGGCGAGGTGGTCCGCGTGGAACCCGCCCGCGGCGACCTCACCCGTACCGTCTGGCTCCGCCCGTACGTCGGTTTCTCCCGGCTCGACATCGTCGGCGTCGTCGTGATGCCGCCGCGCACCGACCCGCGTGACGTCGTGCTGCCGCCCCGCCCCGCGAAGCCCAAGCCCGTACCGACGGTCACCGTGACGGTCGCGCCCTCGGCGAGCCCGTCCGCCGGCGACGCCGCCGCACAGCCGGCCGACGACTAGGAGACCGTCATGCGCTTCAACCGGATCCTGCTCGCGTCGTCGCTGGTCGTGGTCGCGCTCGTCGTCCAGGTCACCATCCTGGGACGGCTGCAGCTCCCGGGTGCCGTCCCCGACCTCGTCCTGCTCACCGTCGTCGCCCTGGCGCTCGTGTACGGACACGTCAGCGGCGCCCTCATCGGCTTCGGCGCCGGACTCCTGTCCGACCTCGCGCCACCCGCCGACCACGCCGCCGGCCGCTACGCGCTCGTGCTGTGCGTCATCGGCTACGTCGCCGGGCTCGTCCGCCCCGACAACGGCCGGTTCCGCTCGGCCTGGGGCCCGATGCTCACCGTCGTCGCCGCTGCCCTCGGCTCGACCCTGCTGTACGCACTGGTCGGCGCCCTGGTCGGCGACACCGCCGCCCGCCATGTCGGGCTGAGCGGGCTGCTGTTCACCGCGGCCCTGTACGACCTGCTGCTGGCGCCGTTCAGCGTGCCGTTCATCATGGCGCTCGCCCGCCGCGCCGAGAATGACCCGATGGCGGTCGACGCCAACGGCGGCCCGCCCCAGGGCACCGACGTCTCGTCCGGCTGGCTCTCGGGCGGCACGGGCCTGCGCATCGGCAGCCAGCGCGGCGGCCTGCGCCTGCGGACCGCCCGCAACCGGGCCGGCCGGGCCGGGCGGATAAAGGGAGTCAAAGGCGTGAAGAGCGTCAAGAAGCTGTGACGGGGGAGCGCGCGTGACCAACATTCCGGAGACCGGCCGCACCCCCCGGGTGCAGATCCGGCTCGTCATCATCCAGGTGATCGTCTTCTCGATGCTGTTCACCCTCGGGGGGCGCCTCTGGTACCTCCAGATCCGCAACGGCGACGAGTACACCGACGAGGCGAAGAGCAACCACGTCCAGCGGGTCGTCCACCCCGCCGTGCGCGGGTCGATCCTCGACGCCCGAGGCATCCCGCTCGCCGACAACGAGACACGTCTGGTCGTCTCCGTCAGCCGCACCGAGCTGATGAAGATAAAGGACAAGGGCAAGGCCGTCATGACCCGGCTGGCCGACGTCCTGGACATGACCCCCAAGGAGGTCATGGACAAGATCCGGCTGTGCGACTCGCAGACCCCCAAGCCC
This sequence comes from Streptomyces sp. NBC_00239, assembly GCF_036194065.1. Taxonomy (NCBI): domain Bacteria; kingdom Bacillati; phylum Actinomycetota; class Actinomycetes; order Kitasatosporales; family Streptomycetaceae; genus Streptomyces; species Streptomyces sp. NBC_00239. The sequence goes on from NZ_CP108095.1 coordinate 5,426,298, forward strand.
TGCTGGAACGGCTCGCCGTACCAGCCGATCCCGGTCACCCTCGAAGCCAGCACGCAGCAGGCGCTCCAGATCCGCGAGCGGCCCGAGGACTTCCCCGGCATCACCGCGGAGCCCACCGCCGTCCGCCGCTACCCGGCCCCCGGCAAGGCCCGCACCTCGCAGGTGCTCGGCTACCTCTCCCCGGTCACCGACGACGAGATCCAGAAGGCCAAGGACACCGACTCGCCGCACCTGCGCTCCGACCAGGTCGGCCGCTCCGGCATCGAGCGCACGTACGACAAGCAGCTGCGCGGCAAGGCGGGCGTGACCTCCTACGAGGTCGACAACCTCGGCCGGGTCATGGGCCAGACCGAGTCCGACCCGGGCGTGCCCGGTTCGACCCTCGTCACCAGCATCGACGCCCGGGTCCAAGCCGTGGCCGAGTACGAGCTCCACGCGGCGATGAAGGCCGTCCGCGGCGAGACCGACAAGATCACCGGCCGCAAGTACGAGGCCGACTCGGGCGCCGTCGTCGTCATGGAGTCCAAGACCGGCCGCGTCGTCGCGATGGCCTCCCAGCCCGACTACGACCCCAACGCCTGGGTCGGCGGCATCTCCGCCACGGACTACGCCAGGCTCACCAGCGAGACGTCCAACTACCCGCTGTTGAACCGGGCCATCCAGGGCCAGGCGCCCGCCGGCTCCGTCTTCAAGGTGGTGTCCGCGAGCGCCGCCGTCCGCGCCGGCTACGACTTCAACGACACCTACAACTGCAGCAGCTCCTACAGCATGGGCAACCGGAGCTTCGCGAACTTCGAGTCCAAGGGCCACGGCCCGATCACCCTGGGCGACGCGCTCAAGTTCTCGTGCAACACCGTCTTCTACCGGCTCGGCCACCAGGAGTGGCAGCGCGACGGCGGGCTCAAGCCGAAGAAGGGCGCGCACGACTGGTTCTACCGGACGGCCCGCCAGTTCGGCTTCGGCTCCGAGACCGGCATCGACGTGCCCAACGAGGTCAGGGGCCGCATCCCGGACCGCCAGTGGAAGAAGAGCTTCTGGGAGGCGAACAAGGACGCCTGGTGCAAGCAGGGCAAGAAGGGCGGCACCTACGTCGAGCAGATCGCCTACGAGAGCTGCCTCGAAGGCAACCAGCTCAAGGCCTTCGACAGCATCAACTTCTCCATCGGCCAGGGCGACGTCCTGATCACCCCCATCCAGCTGGCCACCGCGTACGCGGCCATCAGCAACGGCGGCACCCTCTACAACCCCACCATCGGCAAGGCCGTCATCAGCCCCGACGGCAAGAAGGTCGACGAGATCAAGCCCAAGGCCCACGGCAGGCTGCCGGTCGACGCCGCGACCATCAAGAACCTCGACAACGGCCTGCGCTCCGTGGTCGAGCCCGGCGGCACCGCCGCCTGGCGCTTCGGCGGCTGGCCGCAGGACAAGATCCCGATGCACGCCAAGACCGGCACCGCGCAGGTCTACGGCAAGCAGACCACCTCGTGGTTCGCGACGTACACCAAGGACTTCACGATCGTCATGACGATCTCCCAGGGCGGCACCGGCTCCGGCGCCTCCGGCCCCGCCGTGCGCAACATCTACGACGCGCTGTACGGGCTGGACAAGACCGGCAAGCAGGACCTGAAGAAGGCCCTGCTCCCCGGTCCCCAGCCGGGACTCCCGAAGATCGACAAGGACGGCTCCATCGACGCGCCGGCCATCCGGCCGTACGTCCCGGCGCCCGAGGAAGAGGCGCCCGTGCTCGCGGGTCCGCCCGGCGAAGTGTGGCGGGGGCGGGCCCTGTGACCGGAGCGAACAACTTCTCGGTGTCCCGGTACGCGCCCGACCGCGGGCCGCTCGCCAGGCTCACCGCGCGCGACTCGATACTGCGCCGGCTGGACTGGCCGATGCTGCTGTCGGCGATCGCGCTGTCGTTCATCGGCGCGCTGCTGGTGTGGTCGGCCACCCGCAACCGCACCCAGCTCAACCAGGGCGACCCGTACTACTTCCTGTTCCGGCACGCCCTGAACACCGGCATCGGCCTGGTGCTGATGATCGGCACGGTCTGGCTGGGCCACCGCACGCTGCGCGGGGCGGTGCCGGTGCTGTACGGGATCTCGCTGGTGCTGGTGCTCGCCGTGCTCACCCCGCTCGGGGCGACCATCAACGGCGCCCACGCGTGGATCGTGATCGGCGGCGGCTTCTCGCTCCAGCCCTCCGAGTTCTGCAAGATCACGATCATCGTGGGGATGGCCATGCTGCTGGCCGCCCGGGTGGACGCGGGGGACCTCGTCCACCCGGACCACCGGACCGTGGTCAAGGCGCTGTGCCTGGCGGCCGCCCCGATGGGCATCATCATGCTGATGCCCGACCTCGGGTCGGTCATGGTGATGGCGGTCATCGTCCTCGGCGTGCTGCTCGCCTCCGGGTCCTCCAACCGGTGGGTCTTCGGGCTGTTGGGCTCGGGCATCCTCGGGGCCGTCCTGATATGGCAGCTCGGGGTGCTCGACGAGTACCAGATCAACCGGTTCGCGGCCTTCGCCAACCCGGAGCTCGACCCGGCCGGCGTCGGCTACAACACCAACCAGGCGCGGATCGCGATCGGCTCCGGCGGACTGCTGGGCTCCGGGCTCTTCGAGGGCTCGCAGACCACCGGCCAGTTCGTGCCGGAGCAGCAGACCGACTTCGTCTTCACGGTGGCCGGCGAGGAACTGGGCTTCGTGGGCGCCGGGCTGATCCTGGTCCTGCTCGGCGTCGTGCTGTGGCGGGCCTGCCTGATCGCCCGCGAGACCACCGAGCTGTACGGGACGATCGTGGCGGCCGGGATCATCGCCTGGTTCGCCTTCCAGTCCTTCGAGAACATCGGGATGACCCTCGGGATCATGCCGGTGGCGGGCCTGCCGCTGCCGTTCGTGTCCTACGGCGGCTCGTCGATGTTCGCGGTGTGGGTGGCGATCGGACTCCTCCAGTCGATCAAGGTGGAACGACCACTGTCCGCCTAGCGCCTACTTGTCCGTAACCCTCACGCCGTCTTCCGTTCAGGACTAAGTTCGGTCTATGGCGGACACGAAGCGCGAGATCGAGCGGAAATTCGAGTTCACTTCGGCCAAAGCCGGTCGCCGGTTCCTCACCGGACCTCCCGACCTGACCGGCACCGCGGGCGTCGCGGCCGTGCTCGACCAGGGCACGGCCGACCTCGACGCGGTCTACTACGACACCCACGACCTGCGGCTCGCCGCGGACTCCCTCACCCTCCGCCGCCGGACCGGCGGCTCCGACGCCGGCTGGCACCTCAAACTCCCCGTCGCACCCGGCGTCCGGGACGAGGTGCAGGCCCCCCTGACCGACACCCTCCCGCGGTCCCTCGCCGCACTGGTCCGCTCCCGCGTCCGCGACACCGAACTCGTCCCCCTCGTACGGCTGCGGTCCTCGCGCAAGGTGCTGCACCTCATGGACGCCGAGGGCGCGCTGCTCGCGGAACTGAGCACCGACACCGTCCGCGCCGAGCGGCTGGCCGAACCCGTCGCCGCCGCCTCCTGGACCGAGGTCGAGGTGGAACTCGCCGACGGCGTCGACCCCGCCCTCCTCGACGCCGTCGGCAAGAAGCTGGAGAAGGCCGGCCTGAAGGTCTCCGACGCCCCCTCCAAACTGGCCCGCGCCCTGGCCGAGACCGGCACCCAGGCGCCGCCGCCCCCGGAACCCCCGGCCGCCGGCACCGCCGGCGCCGACGTCCTGGCCTACCTGCGCGACCAGGTCCGCGCCCTGGTCGCCCACGACCCGGCGGTCCGCCGCGACCTGCCCGACGCCGTCCACCAGATGCGCGTCGCCACCCGCCGGCTGCGCAGCGCCCTCCGCAGCCACCGACGGGTCCTGGACCGCACGGTCACCGACCCGCTGGCCGACGAGCTGCGCTGGGTCGCCGCCGAGCTCGGCGCCGACCGTGACCAGGAAGTGCTGATGGAACGCTTCCAGAACGCGCTCGCCGACCTGCCCCGGCCCCTGCTGCTGGGCCCGGTCCGCAGCCGGCTGCGGACCTGGAACGCCACCCGCCGCTCCGCCACCCGCCGCCGCGCCCTCGCCGTCCTCGACAGCAAGCGCTACCTGGCCCTGCTGGACTCCCTCGACGCCCTGCTCGCCGACCCGCCGCTGCGGCCCGCCGCGGCCAAGCCGGCCGACCGGGTGTTCCGGAAGGCGGTGCTGCGCGACTGCGAGCGGCTCGCCCGCCGCATCGACCACGCCCTCGCACTGCCCGAGGGCCAGGAGCGCGACCTCGCCCTGCACGACGCCCGCAAGGCCGCCAAACGGGCCCGCTACGCGGCGGAGGCCGCGGCGGCGCCCCTCGGCAAGCCGGCCGAGCGGCTGGCCAAGGCGATGAAGTCGGTACAGACCCTGCTCGGCGACCACCAGGACAGCGTGGTGGCCCGCGAGGCCCTGCTCGCACTCGCCGCCCAGGCCCAGGGAGCGGGCGAGTCCGGCTTCACGTGGGGGCTGCTCCACGGGCGTGAGGAAGCTCTCGCGGAGCGGCGCGAACGGGAGCTTCCGGAGGTGTGGGAGCGGGCCTCGGACCCCGCGCTCAGGGCCGCGCTCTCGACCTGACAGCCGATCACGCCGGGCGGGGGCGTCCGTGCCTCAAGGTACGCTTGAGAGTCGCCCCCTGCCCGCTTCACGAAAGTCGCGTGATGTCCGAGTCGGTCTTCCCACAGCTCGAAGCTCTGCTCCCGCATGTGCAGAAGCCCATCCAGTACGTCGGCGGTGAGCTCAACTCCACCGTCAAGCCGTGGGAGAGCGCGGACGTCCGCTGGGCGCTCATGTACCCCGACGCGTACGAGGTCGGGCTGCCCAACCAGGGCGTCATGATCCTGTACGAGGTACTGAACGAGCGCGAGCGGGTCCTCGCCGAGCGCACCTACAGCGTGTGGCCGGACCTGGAAGCGCTGATGCGCGAGCACAAGGTCCCGCAGTTCACCGTGGACTCGCACCGCCCGGTCAAGGCCTTCGACGTGTTCGGCCTGTCCTTCTCCACGGAGCTGGGCTACACGAACATGCTCACCGCGCTGGACCTGGCGGGCATCCCGCTGGCGGCCAAGGACCGCGGCCTCGACGACCCGATCGTCCTCGCCGGCGGCCACGCGGCCTTCAACCCGGAGCCGATCGCCGAGTTCATCGACTGCGCGGTCATCGGCGACGGCGAGCAGGCCGTCCTCGACATGACCGAGATCATCCGCGCCTGGAAGGCCGAGGGCCGCCCGGGCGGGCGCGAAGAGGTCCTCCTGCGGCTCGCCAAGACCGGCGGGGTCTACGTGCCGGGCTTCTACGACGTCGAGTACCTGCCGGACGGCCGCATCGCCCGCATGGTGCCCAACCGCTCCGGCGTGCCGTGGCGGGTGTCCAAGCACACCGTCATGGACCTCGACGAGTGGCCCTACCCGAAGCAGCCGCTGGTCCCGCTCGCCGAGACCGTCCACGAGCGGATGTCCGTCGAGATCTTCCGCGGCTGCACCCGCGGCTGCCGTTTCTGCCAGGCCGGCATGATCACGCGCCCCGTGCGGGAGCGAAGCATCACCGGCATCGGCGAGATGGTCGAGAAGGGACTCAAGGCCACCGGTTTCGAGGAGGTCGGCCTGCTGTCGCTGTCCTCCGCGGACCACACCGAGATCGCGGACATCGCCAAGGGCCTGGCCGACCGCTACGAGGACGACAAGGTGGGCCTGTCCCTCCCGTCCACCCGCGTGGACGCCTTCAACGTCGACCTCGCCAACGAGCTGACCCGCAACGGCCGCCGCTCCGGCCTGACCTTCGCCCCCGAGGGCGGCTCCGAGCGCATGCGCAAGGTCATCAACAAGATGGTCTCGGAAGAGGACCTGATCCGGACCGTCTCCACCGCGTACGGCAACGGCTGGCGCCAGGTGAAGCTGTACTTCATGTGCGGCCTGCCCACCGAGACCGACGAGGACGTCCTCCAGATCGGCGACATGGCGGTCAACGTCATCGCCAAGGGCCGCGAGGTCTCCGGACAGAACGACATCCGCTGCACGGTGTCGATCGGCGGCTTCGTGCCCAAGCCGCACACGCCGTTCCAGTGGGCCCCGCAGCTCTCCGCCGAGGAGACCGACGCCCGCCTGACCAAGCTCCGCGACAAGATCCGCGGGGACAAGAAGTACGGCCGCTCCATCGGCTTCCGCTACCACGACGGCAAGCCCGGCATCATCGAGGGCCTGCTCTCGCGCGGCGACCGCCGCGTCGGCTCCGTGATCCGCGCCGTGTACGAGGACGGCGGCCGCTTCGACGGCTGGCGCGAGCACTTCTCGTACGACCGCTGGATCCAGGCCGCCGAGAAGACGCTGCCCGCCTTCGGCGTGGACGTCGCCTGGTACACCACCCGCGAGCGCACCTACGAGGAGGTCCTGCCCTGGGACCACCTCGACTCCGGTCTCGACAAGGACTGGCTGTGGGAGGACTGGCAGGACGCCCTCGACGAGACCGAGGTCGACGACTGCCGCTGGACCCCCTGCTTCGACTGCGGCGTCTGCCCGCAGATGCAGACCGAGATCCAGATCGGCCCGACGGGCAAGAAGCTGCTGCCGTTGTCGGTCGTGAAGTGACCTGAGCCGCCCAGGCTCCGGACGTGCCCCCCGCCGGGAATCGGCGGGGGGCACGTCCATGTCACACCCCCGGCGCGGTCCGGCGCGCGCACCCCGGTCGGCCGCCCCGGGAACCGGCGAGGTCACGGGCGCGTACTCTGGGTAGTAAGACAGCCGACGGCGACGCGCCCGCACCCGAGACCTCCCTGCACCGCAGGGGTGAGCCGGAGCAGCGGGCACGCCCGGCCGGCCCCACAGACCTCAGGGCGACGCGCGAGCCGCGGAGCCCCGCACAAGGAGAAGAACCACTGGGCAAGCGACAGCCCGAAGGCCCGCCGCCCGCACCGGCGGTGCAGCGCATCCGACTGCGCTACACCAAGCGCGGCCGCCTCCGGTTCACCAGCCACCGCGACTTCCAGCGCGCGTTCGAGCGGGCCCTGCGCCGCGCCGAGGTGCCCATGGCGTACTCGGCCGGCTTCACCCCGCACCCCAAGGTGTCGTACGCGAACGCGGCGCCGACCGGCACCGGCTCCGAGGCCGAGTACCTGGAGATCGCCCTCACCGCGACCCGCGACCCCGAGCAGCTCCGCAAGCTGCTCGACGAGTCGATGCCGGACGGGCTCGACATCATCGACGCCGTGGAGGCCCACACCTCCGGCCTCGCAGACCGCCTGACCGCCTCGATCTGGGACCTGCGCCTGGACGGCGTCGAACCCGCCGAGGCCGAGCGGGCCACCGCGGCCTTCCTCGCCGCCGACACCGTCGAGGTCCAGCGGCGCACCAAGAACGGCATGCGGACCTTCGACACCCGCGGCGCTGTAGTGAGCCTCGAGGCACTCGGTGCCCCGGCTGATAGGCCCGCGGACAGTGCCTGTGCGATACTGCGCCTGGTTGTTCGGCACGTGACACCTGCCGTGCGACCCGACGACGTCCTGTCCGGTCTCCGAGCTGTGGCCGACCTGGCGCCGCCGGTCCCCGCAGCGGTGACCAGGCTGGCGCAGGGGCTCTTCGACGAGGAGTCCGGCACGGTGACCGACCCGCTCGCGCCCGACCGCGAGGCTGTCACGGCCGCCCCACCCACGGCCGCCGTAGCCGCCGACGCGAAGGCGTCGGACGGTCCCGCCGCGTAAGGAACGTCGTCGTCGCGCAGCCCTGGCACTCGGGAGCCACCTGGGCCGGGCCGCGCACTGACCTGAAGACTTCCGCCAGGCCGTACGGACAACACGTACGGAACCGGCGGCCATGAACTGAGCTCCCGTGTGGCGAACGCGCCCCGGAGGCCGGCTCCGCGCTCATTACGCGGGGCCGTGCCGGACCGGAAGTCAGCCGCGGCGCCCGGGAGCGTGACGGGAGAACCCCGCATGCTCAACAACGAACCGATTCACAACGAAGACGACAGCCCCAGCGACACCCTGCCGCCGCGCCGCCGACGCCGTGCGGCGTCCCGGCCGGCCGGCCCGCCCGGCGGTGCCGTGACCACCGAGTCCGCCGCCGAGGCCGCGCCCGCCGCTGCCGCTCCGGTCGTCGAGGAGGCCGCTGCGGCCGCCGCCCCGGCCCGTACCCGCCGCCGTGCCACCCGCGCCGCGACCGCGCCGGTCGCCGAGACGCCCGTGGTCGAGGAGGCTCCGGCCGCCGAGGCTCCCGCCGCCGCGCCCGCCCGCCCCCGCCGCCGTGCGACCCGCGCCACGACCGCCGCGGCCGTCGAGGCCCCGGCCGCCGTCGAGGCGCCCGCCGCCGAGCCGGTTGCCGCTCCGGTCGTCGAGGAGGCCGCTCCGGCCGCCGCCCCGGCCCGTACCCGCCGCCGTGCCACCCGCGCCACCACCGCGCCCGCCGCCGAGGCCGCCCCGGTCGTGACCGAGGCGCCCGCCGCCGAGCCGGTCGCCGCGCCCGTCGAGGAGGCCGCTCCGGCCGCCGCCCCGGCCCGTACCCGCCGTCGCGCCACCCGCGCCGCGGCCGCTCCGGTCGCCGAGGCCGCCGCCGTGGCCGAGGCGCCCGCCGCCGAGCCGGTCGCCGCGCCCGTCGAGGAGGCCGCTCCGGCCGCCGCCCCGGCCCGTGGCCGCCGCCGTGCCACCCGCGCCGCCGCCGCTCCGGCCGCCGAGGCCGCCGCCGTCGAGGAGGCGCCCGCCGCTGCCGCGGAGCCGGTCGCTGCGCCCGCCACGGTCACCGTCGCCGACGCCGTCGACTCGCCGAAGGGCCGCGGCCGCCGTCGCGCCACCCGCGGCACCGCAGCCGCCGCACCGCAGCCGGCCGCCGAGGCCCCCAAGGCCGGCCGGGCCGAGACCGAGGCGCCCGCGCGCGGCCGCCGCCGTCCGGCCGTCGCCATGTTCCAGGCCCCGGTCTTCACCGAGCCGATGTTCCAGACCCCGATGACCGCCGCCGCGGCGCTCGCCGAGGAAGCGGAGGTCGAGGAGGAAGAGGAGACGGAGGCAGAGGCCGTCGTCGCCCCCGCCCCGCAGCCCGCCGCCCGCCGTCGCCGCCGTCGCGGCGCCGCCGCCGAGCCCGAGCCGGCTGCCGAGCCGGTCGCCGAGCCCGTCGCCGCCGCGCCCGCCCCGGTCGTCGCCGAGGACGTCGCGGTCGAGGCCGAGGAGCCCGAGACCGACGAGGCCGAGGCCGAGCTGGACGAGACCGACGAGTCGGGCGACCGCCCGGCCCGCCGTCGCCGCCGCGGTGGCCGTCGCCGTCGCCGCGGCGAGTCCGCCGACCTGGACGAGTCCGCCGAGGACGAGTCCGAGGAAGAGGACGAGGCCGCCGAGGAAGAGGCGGACGAGGAGTCCGAGGACTCCGGCGCGCTCGGTTCCAGCTCCAGCCGCCGTCGTCGCCGCCGTCGTCGCCGTTCCGGTGACGCCTCCGCCGACGCCGAGGCCGGCGACGAGGACGGCGTCCGTACGGTCGTCAAGGTCCGCGAGCCCCGCCCGGCCCGTGAGCGTGCCGAGGCCGGCACCGGCGCCGACGAGGTGCAGTCCATCAAGGGCTCCACCCGCCTGGAGGCCAAGAAGCAGCGCCGCCGCGAGGGCCGCGAGCAGGGCCGCCGCCGCGTCCCGATCATCACGGAGGCCGAGTTCCTGGCCCGCCGCGAGGCCGTCGAGCGCGTGATGGTCGTCCGCCAGAACGGCGAGCGCACCCAGATCGGCGTCCTCGAGGACAACGTGCTCGTCGAGCACTACGTCAACAAGGAGCAGGCCACCTCGTACGTCGGCAACGTCTACCTGGGCAAGGTCCAGAACGTGCTGCCGTCGATGGAGGCCGCCTTCATCGACATCGGCAAGGGCCGCAACGCCGTCCTGTACGCCGGTGAGGTCAACTTCGAGGCGCTCGGCATGGCCAACGGGCCGCGCCGCATCGAGTCCGCCCTCAAGTCCGGCCAGTCGGTCCTCGTGCAGGTCACCAAGGACCCGATCGGCCACAAGGGCGCCCGCCTGACCAGCCAGGTCTCGCTGCCCGGCCGCTACCTGGTCTACGTGCCCGAGGGCTCGATGACCGGCATCAGCCGCAAGCTGCCCGACACCGAGCGCGCGCGCCTGAAGACCATCCTCAAGAAGATCGTCCCCGAGGACGCGGGCGTCATCGTGCGCACCGCCGCCGAGGGCGCGAGCGAGGACGAGCTGCGCCGCGACGTCGAGCGCCTGCAGGCCCAGTGGGAAGACATCCAGAAGAAGTCGAAGATGATCACGACCTCTTCGCCGAGCCTTCTGTACGGCGAGCCGGACATGACCGTCCGCGTCGTCCGCGACATCTTCAACGAGGACTTCTCGAAGGTCATCGTCAGCGGTGACGAGGCGTGGAGCACCATCCACGGCTACGTCTCGCACGTCGCCCCGGACCTGGCGGACCGCCTGACGCGGTGGACCTCCGAGGTCGACGTCTTCGCGACGTACCGGATCGACGAGCAGCTCGCCAAGGCGCTCGACCGCAAGGTGTGGCTGCCCTCGGGCGGCTCGCTTGTGATCGACAAGACCGAGGCGATGATCGTCATCGACGTCAACACCGGCAAGTTCACCGGTCAGGGCGGCAACCTCGAAGAGACCGTCACCAGGAACAACCTGGAGGCGGCCGAGGAGATCGTGCGCCAGCTGCGGCTGCGCGACCTGGGCGGCATCGTCGTCATCGACTTCATCGACATGGTCCTGGAGTCCAACCGCGACCTGGTCCTGCGGCGCATGCTGGAGTGCCTGGGCCGCGACCGTACGAAGCACCAGGTCGCCGAGGTCACCTCGCTGGGCCTGGTCCAGATGACCCGCAAGCGGGTGGGCCAGGGTCTGCTGGAGTCCTTCTCCGAGACCTGCGTCCACTGCAACGGCCGCGGTGTCATCGTGCACATGGAGCAGCCGACCGCCATCGGCGGTGGCGGCAACGGCGCCGGCAAGCGCGCGAAGAAGCGCCGCGGTGGCGCCTCCGAGCACGAGCACGACCACGACCTGGTGACGGGCATCGAGGCGGACGTCGTCGAGACCGAGTCCGAGGCCGAGGTCGCGGCGGAGGTCGCCGCGCCGATCGCGCTGCCCGAGCCGGACTTCGTCCCCGACGAGGAGCTGTACAGCAGCGCCGCCGAGGCCGAGGCCGCCGCGGGCATGGGCGGCGGACGCCGCTCCCGTCGTCGGGCGACCCGCAAGGCGACCGCCCCGGCGGGTGCGCCGCGCGGTGCGGCCGCTCAGGCCGCCCCGGTGGCCGAGCCGGAGCCGGTCGTCGTGGCCGAGTCCGAGCCGGTCTTCGAGCCTGTGGACACGGTCCTGGAGCCGGCCCCCGCGGTCGTCGCCGAGGCCGAGCCCGTGAGCGCGCCCGAGGTCGAGGAGGCCGCGCCGAAGGGCCGTACGCGCCGTCGTGCGACCCGTAAGGCCACCGCCCCGGCGGGTGCCCCGAAGCAGGCCGGGACCGAGGCTGCCGTACCGGCCGCCGAGGCCGTCCCGGTGGTCGCCGAGCCCGAGCCGGTCGTCGTGGCCGAGCCGGAGCCGGTCGTCGAGGCCGTCGTCGAGCAGCCCGTCGAGCCGGAGCCGGTCGTCGAGCCGGAGCCGGCCGTGGCGGCCGCCCCGGCGCGGACCCGCCGCCGTGCCACCCGCAAGGCCACCGCGCCCGCCGGTTCCCCGGCCGGCGCCGAGGCCGCCGCGGTCCTGGTCGTCGCCGCCCCGGCGGCTGCCGAGCCGGTCGCGGAGCCCGTGGCCGAGCCGGTCGCCGAGCAGGCCGAGGAAGCCGTCGAGGAGGCCCCCGCGGCCAAGAAGACGGCGCGCAAGGCCCCGGCCAAGAAGGCGCCCGCGAAGAAGGCCCCGGCGAAGAAGGCCGCTGCCGCCAAGACGACGACGGCCAAGAAGGCCGTCGCCAAGAAGACGGTGGCCAAGAAGACCACGGCCAAGAAGGCGACGAAGAAGACCGCTGCGGCGGAGCAGACGCTCCCGTCCGTCTCGGCCTCCACCGACGCCTGACCAAGCCGTAGCAGTAAGGGGTTCGGGGCCCGGTTTGACCTCTCAAACCGGGCCCCGTAACCTTGACCGTCGGCGTGTCTTAGTGCACGCCAGCTCCTGAGCACCTCACCTCCCGGGCTTCACGGCCTCGGGGGAGGCCGCCCGCGTTCCGGCGGGGTCGGCTGGCTTCAGGGGTTCCCGATTTCGAGCGAGAAGAGAGATCCGCGTGTACGCCATCGTGCGCAGCGGTGGCCGTCAGCACAAGGTTGCTGTCGGTGACATCGTTGAGGTTGACAAGATTTCCACTGCCAAGGTTGGCGACACGGTCGAGCTCTCGACCCTGCTCGTTGTCGATGGCGACGCCGTGACCAGCGACCCGTGGGTCCTGGCCGGTATCAAGGTCACGGCCGAGATTGTGGACCACCACAAGGGCGCCAAGATCGACATCCTGCGCTACAAGAACAAGACCGGCTACCGCCGTCGCCAGGGTCACCGCCAGCAGTACACGGCGATCAAGGTCACCGGTATCCCCGCGGCTGCGAAGTAAGAGGGACTGAGACATGGCACACAAGAAGGGCGCATCGTCCACCCGGAACGGGCGCGACTCCAATGCCCAGCGGCTCGGCGTGAAGCGCTTCGGCGGTCAGGTCGTTTCCGCTGGTGAGATCCTCGTCCGCCAGCGTGGCACGCACTTCCACCCGGGCGCTGGTGTCGGTCGCGGTGGCGACGACACCCTGTTCGCCCTGCTCCCCGGCGCCGTGCAGTTCGGCACGCACCGTGGGCGCAAGGTCGTGAACATCGTTCCGGCCGCCTGATCCAGCTTCTGCTGATCAAGCGTTCTTAACGTACCGAGGGCGGATCTCCGTCTTTCCGGCTCAGCCGGGAAGACCGGTCCGCCCTCGGCGCGTTTACCCACCGAGACGTTTAATGGGCACTAGTGCCCGGATTCATCCCGTAATTTCTGGAGGCAACACCATGACCACCTTCGTGGACCGCGTCGAGCTGCATGTCGCCGCGGGTAACGGGGGCCACGGCTGCGCCTCCGTTCACCGGGAGAAGTTCAAGCCCCTCGGCGGACCCGACGGCGGCAACGGCGGCCGTGGCGGCAACGTCATCCTCGTGGTGGAGCAGGCGGTCACCACGCTGCTCGACTACCACCACAGCCCGCACCGCAAGGCCACCAACGGCAAGCCCGGCGCCGGCGACAACCGCTCCGGCAAGGACGGCGAGGACCTCGTCCTGCCCGTGCCGGACGGCACCGTCGTCCTCGACAAGGAGGGCAACGTCCTCGCCGACCTGGTCGGCCAGGGCACCACGTACGTCGCGGCCGAGGGCGGCCGTGGCGGCCTGGGCAACGCGGCCCTGTCGTCCGCCCGCCGCAAGGCCCCCGGCTTCGCGCTCCTCGGCGTCCCCGGCGACTCCGGCGACGTGGTCCTGGAGCTCAAGACCGTCGCCGACGTGGCGCTGGTCGGCTTCCCGAGCGCCGGCAAGTCCTCGCTGATCTCGGTGCTCTCCGCGGCCAAGCCGAAGATCGCGGACTACCCCTTCACCACCCTCGTCCCGAACCTGGGCGTGGTCACCGCCGGCTCCACCGTCTACACCATCGCCGACGTCCCGGGTCTGATCCCGGGCGCCAGCCAGGGCAAGGGCCTGGGCCTGGAGTTCCTGCGGCACGTCGAGCGCTGCTCGGTGCTCGTGCACGTGCTGGACACGGCGACCCTGGAGTCGGACCGCGACCCGGTCTCCGACCTCGACGTCATCGAGGAGGAGCTCAAGCTGTACGGCGGCGGCCTGGAGAAGCGCCCGCGGCTCGTCGTCCTGAACAAGGTCGACATCCCCGACGGCCAGGACCTGGCGGACATGATCCGTCCGGAGCTGGAGGCGCGCGGCTACAAGGTCTTCGAGGTCTCCGCGGTCGCCCGCACCGGCCTCAAGGAGCTGTCCTTCGCGCTGGCCGACATCGTCGGCAAGGCGCGCGCCCGCAAGCCCAAGGCCGAGGCCACCCGTATCGTCATCCGGCCCAAGGCCGTCGACGACAGCGGCTTCACCGTCGTCTACGACGAGGCGGAGGGCGTGTACCGCGTGCGCGGCGAGAAGCCGGAGCGCTGGGTGCGCCAGACGGACTTCAACAACGACGAGGCCGTGGGCTACCTGGCCGACCGCCTCAACCGACTGGGCGTCGAGACCGCACTGATGAAGGCCGGTGCCCGTGCGGGTGACGGCGTCGCCATCGGCTCGGAGGAGAACGCGGTCGTGTTCGACTGGGAGCCGACCGTGATGGCCGGAGCCGAGATGCTCGGCCGCCGCGGCGAGGACCACCGCCTGGACGCCCCGCGTCCGGCGACCCAGCGCCGCAAGGAGAAGGAGGCTCAGCGGAGCGACTCCGCGGAGCAGGAGTACGACGAGTTCCGTCCCTTCTGACCCCTGTGTTGAAGGAGCCTTTACGCCGCTCCCGTAGGATCCCCGGGTGAGTAACGTGCTCGACCAGAAGGTCGGTGGAATGGACGCCTCCACCGACCGCGGCAGCGGCAGTGTCTGCGTCGTCGTGATCGCATACAACGACGCCGAGCTCGTGGGCGAGGCCGTGTCTTCGGCTCTCGCCCAGGGCGAGGTGGTCTCGGAAGTCATCGCGGTGGACGACGCCTCGTCCGACGGCACCCCGGGGGTGCTGGACGAGCTGGCCGCGGTGCATCCGCGGCTGCGGGTCATCCACCGGACGCAGAACAGCGGCGGCTGCGGCACCCCGCGCAACGACGGCATCAAGGCCGCCACGGCGCCGTACGTGCTGTTCCTGGACAGCGACGACGTGCTGCCGCCGGGGGCCGCCGCGGCTCTCGTGGCGGCCGCCGAGCGGCACCGGGCACCGGTGACCGTCGGCTCCTGCGTCCGCCGCGAGCTGCCGCAGGAACACGACATGCCGTGGGTGCCCGGGCTGTACGAGGCCCCGTCGGTGATAGACCGGCCGGCCGACATGCCGGGGCTGGTCCGCGACACCCTGTGCGTCAACAAGCTGTACGACCGCTCCTTCCTGGACGAACATTCCATCCGGTTCCCCGATGGCCGTTTCGTCTACGAGGACTTCGTCTTCACCGCGCGGGTCCTCGCGGCCGCCCCGCGCATCGCCGTGATCCCCGAGCTCGTCTACGTCTGGCACGTGCGCCGCAGCGCCGCCCAGGTGTCGATCTCCCTGGACCGCGCCGACATCGGCAACTGGGAAGCCCGGATCACCGCACACCGCAAGGCCGTCGGGATCCTGCGCGAGGCCGGTGCCGACGCCCTCGTCACCGCCTGCCGGATCAAGTTCCTCGAATACGACCTGCGCATGTACCTGCGCGAGATCGGCGGGAACGCGGACTACCAGGCCGCCTGGTGGACCATGACCCGCGCCTACCTCGCGGAGTTCACGGCCGACGAGATCGCCGGCGCCGGCACCTGCGCCCGCTGGGCCGCACACGTCGTACTGGCGACCCCGCGGCCGCCCGCCGACCTGGAGCGGCTGGTCCAGTTCGCGGCCGAACCGCCCCGGCTGCTGCCGCCGTACGCCGTGGCCGACGGCGAACCGGTGTGGAGCGCGGAACTCCCCGGCGCGCGCCTCGACGGACTCGCGGACCTGCCGCTCGCCGAACTCCCCGTCACCGTGGACGCCCGCCTGGTCACGAGCCTGGCCGGCGAGCTGAAGGTGCACGTGCACGACCTGTACGGCCGCCTCGCCGAGGCCGGACCGCGCAGCGTGCACCTGGAGTTCGACACCCGCCGCGGTGACGAGCCCGCGCTCAGCCGCCCCGTGGACCTGCACCCCGACGGCGACGGAGGCTGGACCGCACGGCTGCCCGTCGGCATGACCGCGCTGGCCGCCGCCGGCCGCCGCCGCGGCCGCCGCGGCCTGCAGGTGTGGGACGTCCGGCTGCGCGTGCACTGCGCCGACGGCGGCTCCCTGCTGGCCTCGCTGCGCCCGCACTCCGAACGCCTCCGGCGCACCGCCCTGGTCAGCAGCCGGTACGGTGTTCTGCTGGTGCAGCCCTACATGACGGCCGGCGGATCGCTGGCCCTGCGCCTCGCACCGGGACTGCACGGAGCGGTCAGCCTGGTCAGGAACCGCATCGACCGGGCGCGCATGCGGCGGCAGAACCGCTGAGCGCTCGCAACGCCCGGAGCGCTCGGACCGCTCGATCAACGGACAGGACTCGGGAGATACGAATGACGTTTCTGATCACCGGCGGCGCCGGCTACATCGGTTCGCACGTGGTCCGGGCGATGACGCTCGCGGGCGAGCAGGTCGTCGTCCTCGACGACCTCTCCACCGGCGACGAGGACCGGGTGCCGGAGGGCGTCCCGCTGGTGGTCGGCTCGGTGCTGGACCGGCTGGTCCTCGACCGCACCATCGCGGAGCACCGGGTCACCGGCGTCGTGCACCTGGCGGGCAAGAAGCAGGTCGGCGAGTCCGTCGACAAGCCGCTCTGGTACTACCAGGAGAACGTGCAGGGCCTCACCGTCCTGCTGGAGGCGGTCGCGCACGCCGGCATCCGCAACTTCCTGTTCTCGTCGTCCGCCTCCGTGTACGGCATGCCGGACGTGGACCTCGTCACCGAGGACACCCCCTGCGCGCCGATGAGCCCGTACGGCGAGACGAAGCTGGCCGGTGAGTGGCTGGTCCGCGCGGCCGGCCGGGCGCACGGCATCGCCACCGCCTGCCTGCGCTACTTCAACGTGGCCGGCACGGCGACCCCCGAGCTCGCCGACACGGGCGTCTTCAACCTGGTCCCGATGGTCTTCGAGCGCCTCGACGCGGGCGAGGGCGCCCGGATCTTCGGTGACGACTACCCGACGCCGGACGGCACCTGCATCCGCGACTACATCCACGTCGAGGACCTGGCCGACGCGCACCTCGTGGCCGCCCGCAAGCTCGCGCAGTGGGCCGGCGCCGGCGATTACAAGGACCTGACGGTCAACATCGGCCGCGGTGAGGGCGTCTCCGTCCGCGAGATGGTCGAGCTGATCAACGAGCACACCGGTCACACCGAGGAGCCCGTGGTCACCCCGCGCCGCCCCGGGGACCCGGCGAAGGTCGTGGCCTCCGCCGACCGGATCGCCGCCGAGCTGGGCTGGAAGGCGCGGCACGACGTCGACGCGATGATCATTTCGGCCTGGGAGGGCTGGGGCGCGCACCGCGTCACGGCGGGCCACCACACCGAGCAGCGCTGACCGCGCCGCGTCAACCCGGCCTCGCCGGAGCGGGCCACTCCCGGCCTCGCCGGCCCACCCGGCGCAACCTCAGCCTCGGCGGCTGCCCGTGGCGCACCCTTCAGCTTCGCCGATGCCCTGAGGGGCAACCTCCAGCCTCGCCGGCTGCCGTGGCGCAACCCCAGCCTCGCCGGCTGCCGTGGCGCAACCTCAGCCTTGCCGGCTGCCGGTGGCGCCCCCTCGGCCTCGCTGACGCCCTGAGGGGCAACCTCCAGCCTCGCCGGCGTTTGAGGCGCGGGTCCGGGCGGAGCCCGGTGCCCGGCGGAGCCGGGTTGCAGTCTTGGGGCTCCGCCCCAAACCCCGCGCCTCAAACGCCGGCGAGGCTGGATGTTGCCGCCCAAGGGTCACGCCGGGCGGTCGGCGGGGCTGGATGTTGCCGCCGAGGGGGTCAGGCCGGGTGGCCGGCGGGGCTGGATGTTGCCGCCGAGGGGGTCAGGCCGGGTGGCCGGCGGGGCTGGATGTTGCCGCCCAAGGGTCACGCCGGGCGGTCGGCGGGGCTGGATGTTGCCGCCGAGGGGGTCAGGCCGGGTGGCCGGCGGGGCTTGATGTTGCCGCCCAGGGCGAGGTTCGCCTCACGCGTCGCCGGGGGTGGCCGGCTGCGTTCGGAGCCGTGGCAGCCGGTCGGCCAGGCGTCGGAGCGGGGACGGGCGGGTGGTCACCCGTAGGGGTGAGCCGTCCGGGCCCGTGACCGGCAGGTCGCGTACGAACGTCCCCGCCTCCACGCGCAGCGCCACCCCCCAGTCACCCGCCGGCAGCCCCCGCAACGCGCACCGCAGGGACACCCGGCCCGCCTCCCCGACCGCGCAGTCGGCGGCCGCGGCCAGCAGGGGGGCGCGCCCCGGCGCGGTCAGCAGCGGCCGGACCCGGGTGCTCGGCGGACAGCCCGGCAGGGTCACCGCGGCCTCCACGCCCACCGCGCCCAGCGCCCCGCGCCGAACCCGCCCGTGCGCGTCCCGGCCCAGCGGCCGCCGGGTCGCGCCGATGTCCAGGTTGACGTGCCCGTGCGCCTCCGACAGGAACGCCGCGACCGCCGTAGGCCCCGCGGCCCGGCCCCGGTCGACCAGACGCGGCTCCGGGGCCGTGTCGCAGCCGCCGTCCTCGGGCCCCGGCAGCCACGCCTCCTTGCGCAGCGAGCCCGCCGCGACCGCGATCCGCATGGTCCACACGCCCTCCGGCAGCGGCCCGCCGTCCGCCGCGTGCCCCACGTCGACGGTGCAGCGGTAGTGGCCCTCCCCGTCCGTCTCGGCGGGCACCGCGTACGTGAAGCCCTGGCGGCGCAGCAGGATCGAGGCGGTCTGCCCCGGTCCGGGCCCCAGCGGCCCCAGCCCGGCCAGCTCGGCCCGCCCGCGCAGCCGCAGCACCGGGCCGTCCCAGTGGCAGTCGGTGAGCTCCTGGCGCAGCACCACCTTCGAGGTGAGGTCGAACAGCGCGTCCACCAGCCCGGCCGCCGGATCGCGGAACCCCGGGTAGGCGGCGTACGCCCGCCCGTCCTCGACCACGGTCGGCACGGCCGTGCCCGCCCGGTCGGCCGCGACGACCGCGGCGAGCGCGCCGAGGTCCCCGGTGCGCAGCAGGTGCGCGCGCAGCCGCAGCCCCGGCGGCAGGGCGGCCAGCACCGGATCGGTGAGCCATCGCTCGACCAGCGGCGCGGCGGCCGCGGCCATGGCGGCCCGGCCGGCCTCGTCGCGCGCCAGGAAGTGCGGCCCGAACGGCGCGAGCACCTCGCCGTGGAAGTGCCGCCGCATCAGCTTGTCGCGGTCCGGGCCGGGCGGGACGTGCGCGGCGACGAGTTCCAGCACCGAGCCGACGAAGCGCAGTTGGGCGGGCCAGTCGAGGTCCTGCCGGGTGGCGTTGCTGCCGTCCCCGCGGCCCTCCAGGTAGTAGCAGTCGTAGTCGGCGACCACCGAGACCTTGGCGGCGTTCAGGAGGCCGCGCACCGCGAACGGCAGGTCCTCGCCCACCAACAGGCCCTCGGTGAAGCGCAGTCCCAGCCGGTCGACCAGGCCGCGGCGCCACAGTTTGTAGGCGGCGAGCGTCCAGTAGACCGGCGAGTCGAAGACGCTCACGTCGGGGCTGGTCGTGCGCAGGTCCACGGGGGCGGGCCGGCCGCCGATGCCGATGATCCGCCCGTAGACGATGTCCGAGCCGTGTGCGTCGGCCATGGCGACGAGCCGCTCCAGGGCCTCGTCGCCGAGGTAGTCGTCGGAGTCGAGGAAGAAGAGGTAGTCCCCGCGTGCCCGGTCGATCCCGGTGTTGCGGGGACGGCCGGCGCCCCCCGAGGGCGGCTGGTGGATCACGGTGGTGTTCGGGCGGCCGGCCGCCCATGCGTCCAGCCACTCCCCGGAGCCGTCGGTGGACCCGTCGTCGACGGCGATGACCTCGATCCGGTCCTGGCCGAGGGTCTGGGCCGCCACCGATTCCAGGCAGCGCGGCAGGTAGCGCCGGGTGTCGTGCACCGGTATGACGACGCTCACGCGGGAGCCCATGGGCGGTCCTCGGATCTGCCGGTCCCTGCCTGCCTTTCTCATCGAGCGTACGCCGACGGGCCACCACCGCGAGGGGTGATGGCCCGTGTTCCGGCGCCCGGTGGTCCCGTGTGGTACGGGCCCGCGGTCAGCGGTGGAGCAGCGTGAAGAGGCTCTCCCAGCGGCCCGTGATCTCCTCGACGGAGTAGCGCTGGATGTCCGTACGGGCCTGCTCGCCCATCCGGTCGCGCAGCTCGCGGTCCGACATCAGCTCGTCCAGGCGGCGGGCGAACTCGCCGGTGTTCCCGGGGGGAGCGATCAGCCCGTTGACGCCGTCCGTGATGATCTCGCGGACGCCGGGGGCGACGTCGAAGGCCACGCACGGCACCGCGGTGGCCATGGCCTCCATCAGGGCGAGGGGGAAGCCCTCACCGCGGGAGGACAGGGCGAACAGCGCACTGTCGCGCAGCGCGCCCGGGACGTCGCTGGTGCGTCCCATCCACTCGACCGACGAAGCGATCCCCAGCTGCGCGGCCTGCTTCTTGAGCGCGTCCTCCTCGGGGCCCGAGCCGTACAGCGTCAGCACCCAGTCGGGGTGCTTGGACGCCAGCTCGGCCCAGGAGTCGAGGAGCAGGTCGACGCCCTTCTCCTCGTGCAGCCGGCCGATGCTGACCACGCGCTTGGCGGTGCGCCGGGACGGCTCGTCGGGGAAGAACGGCAGCGGGTTCGGCATGGAGCCCACGTTGTCCATCCGCTGGCGGATCCACAGGTCCGCGTCCTCGCGGGTGAGGGCCAGCATCCGGTCGACGTCCGCGTAGAACCGCTTGACCCGCCCGAAGCGGGAGGATTTGCGGCAGGTCTCGAAGGACTCGTGGCTCATGCCGACGACCTTCAGCCCGGAGGTGTCCGCGAGGGCCACCCACTCCATCGCCCAGACCTGCGTCACGATGACCACGGAGCCCGGGCGGGCGGTCCGGAACAGCGCGGTCATCTTGGCTGCCTGCTCGTGCATGGCCGCCTCGCGGGCCGCCCGCCGGCGCCGCTCGACCAGGTCGAGCTTGCCCTTGATGCCCTTGAGGGGCTTGAGGGACGGCGGGTGCTCGTCGTACAGGGTGGTGGTCCGGTACGGCAGGTCCGGGCCCAGGTCGGCGCGCCGGCCCTCGGGCGCCGGGACCACGCCGATCACGTGCACGCCGTGGCCGCGCTCCGCGAACAGCCGCGCCATCTGGTGCGACCAGCTGGTGATGCCGCCCAGCTCGTCCACGCTGTTGGAGACGAGGAAGATGTCGCGGGGCCGGCTCTCGTGCGTTTCGGTCATCGTCGTTCCGGTCGTTCCGGTCGCAGTCGGTTCGGTCGTCTCGGACATCAACGGCTCCACCCGGAGAAGAACGTGTCGACGATGCGCTTGGCGGCGGTGCCCTGGTCGTACTCGCCGAACTCGGCCACGAAGCGCTTGCGGGCGGCGGCGTGCGTGTCGTCCGCTGTGTCGAGGCCCTTGATGACGTCGTGGAACTCCTCCTCGGTCCGGAACACCGGACCCGGAGCGTGCTCCAGCAGGTCGAAGTAGGTGCCGCGGCCCTCGTGCACGTACTTGTCGTAGTCGTACGTGAAGAACAGCATCGGCCGGTCGAGCAGCGCGTAGTCGAACATCACGGAGGAATAGTCCGTGATCAGGACGTCGGCGAGCTGCATCAGCGGCATCACGTCGTGGTGCGCCGACACGTTGACGACCTTGCCCTTGACGGTCGGCGGCAGCACCACGTGGTTCAGGTAGTGCGCGCGGACGAGCAGCACGTACCGGTCGCCGAACTCCTCGGCGAACTTCTCCACGTCGAACGGCATCGGGAAGGCGCCGGGCGTGCGGAACGTCGGCGCGTACAGCAGCACCTGCTTGTCCGCGGGGATGCCGAGTTCGGCCGCCAGCGCGCCGCGCTCGCGGCGGCCGCCCGCCGCGTCCTCGGCCTGCCGGGCCTGCACGAGCACGTCGTTGCGCGGGTAGCCCACGCGCAGCAGCTTCTCCTCGGCGATCCGGAACGCCTTCGCGAGGGTCCGCACGTCGTGCTCCGAGCGGCACAGGAAGTGGTCGAAGCGGTTCAGGTGCTTCTGCTCGGCCGCCTGCTGCGCCTGCGTGGCCGCCTTCAGACCGGGCTGGTCGAAGCCCATCTTCTTGAGCGCCGAACCGTGCCACGTCTGGATGTACGTGGTCTCGGGGCGCTTGGCGAGCTTGAGCGGGTAGCTCTGGTTGTCCACCCAGAACTCGGCCCGGGCGAGCGCCTTGAGGTACGGCAGCGACCAGCGGCGCACCAGGTGGGCGTCCTTGGGGAAGTCCTTCGGGGCGGCGCCCGCGTACGACCAGAACGCCTCGAAGTCGAGACCGCGGGCGCGCATCTCCTCGTAGATGGCGCGCGGGCTGTCGCTGTACTGCTTGCCCAGCATGCTCTCGAAGACGACGGTGCGCTTCTTCACCGGCAGCCGGCCGTACACCTCGTGGAAGAGGCGCAGCTTGGTCTTGTCGGAGGTCAGCGTCTTGCGGAGGTCCTTGGCCTTGCGGTAGCCGGCCTTGGCGAGCTTGCCGGGCTTGCCGCGCACGGCGCTCTGGATGAGCTCCTCGATCCGCTCGTTGTCGTGCTTGGCGGAGACGAGGCGGAAGGCGAGGTGGCCCTTGGACGTGGGGTGCGGCTCGATGTGGTCGGCGACCAGCCGGGTCAGGCGGGGCTTGACCGGGAGCAGGCCGCTGCCCAGTTCGCTCTCGCGGATCGACAGCCGGGTGTTGGTCTTCTTGCCGTCCACGTCGAGGATGACGCGTACGTCCCAGACGGAGTCGATGATGCCGAGCGGGCGCAGCTTGGAGCTGAGGTCGACCTCGGCGTCCCAGGCGATGGTCCTGCCCTCGTTGCGCAGCGACTTCACGGGGAAGACGAAGGTCTGGAGGCTGCGGCGGCGGGCCCGGAACTCGATCTGGCCCTTGATCTTCGCGTCGGGGCCCATGATGCCGAGCGGGTTGGTGATCCGGCCGGCGAGGCGCACGGTGCCGTCGGACTCCGCGTACTCGGTCAGCTCGTTGCGCAGGAACATCTTCTGGACCGGCTTCTGGTGGTAGCCGAGGTCCGTGACGTCGAGGACGCTGCGGGCGAACTCGTCGTCGAGGTGTTCGGCACACCAGTAGATCCGGCCGTCGCGCTCGGTGAGCGAGGAGGAGATCTTGTCGCGGTGGATCAGGGTGTCCACGGCGGGCAGCAGGTTGTCCCAGTCGCCCTGCTGGAGCAGGTAGGCGCAGATGGCCTGGATGGGCTGCACCCGGGTGTACGCCTCGTGGTCGAGGCCGGCCAGGTAGTCGCGGGAGAGCTCGGCGAACTCGCGCCGGTAGGACTCGTCGCGGAACGGCAGGTCACGCAGATGCAGTACAAGGTCGTGCTTGAGGAACTTGACGTCCTTGGCCTTGCGCATCTCGGTCATGCCGTGCTGGTCGAGGAGCGCGTCGATCCGCCGGTGGATCTCCAGCCGGTGGATGTAGTTGCTCATCTCGTGCCGGCGGTTGGTGACCGACTTGACCTTGGCCTGTGCGTGCACGTGCCAGAAGTAGACCTGGTTCGGGATGAGGGTGATCTTCTTCGCGGCGAGGTAGGCCTCGGCGATGAACATCAGGTCCTCGTAGAGCATCCCCTTCGGGAAGCGGAGGTTGTTCTCGTTGAGGAAGTCCCGGCGGTAGCACTTGTTCGTGGAGAGGGTGTCCCACACGAACAGGTCCGGCAGCTCGCTGACCGAGGTCAGGGTGCGGGTGGTGCGGTACAGCCAGGAGTACCACTCGTCGCGCTTCTGGTTGCGGGTGTCCTTGTGGACCCGCACGCAGAGGCCGGAGACCATGTCGGCGCCGGTGCGCTCGGCGGCCTCCAGCATGTTGCGGCAGGCGTTGACCTCAAGGATGTCGTCGCTGTCGAGGAACATGACGTAGCGGCCCTCGGCATGACCGATGCCGACGTTGCGGGGTTCACCGCCCGCGCCGCTGTTCTCGGGCAGCTGGAAGGCGCGCACCCGGCCGGGGTGCGCTGCTTCAAGTTCCTTGGCGACCTCGAAGGACCTGTCCTTGCTGCAGTCGTCGACGATGACGACCTCAACACCCTCGAGGGTCTGGTCCAACACCGATTGGACGGCCGTGGGCAGCCGCGCTGCGTCGTTGTAGACGATGACGACCACGGAGACGTCGGGCACTGGCACCTCAATCCATTTGTTCTCCTGCACGCCCGTCAAAGCTACCGTGTGTTCCTCACTGGGTCGGCAGCGGGACGGCTCCCCTATGGCAGGATCTGTGCGATTTCTTCCAACCTATGGCGTCCGGCTGTGTCCAGGTTGATGCACACCTGATGGAATGAACCGGGCATACAACCATGATCCGTGCATACTGGGCGGATCGTGGTGTAAGCCGGGGCCCCGCCGCAGCGGCAGGGGTCCGTTCGCACGTTGACGGGGAAGCAGGCATGACGAAGCTGTCCGTGGTCGTTCCGTGTTTCAACGAGGAAGCGGTCGTCGACAGCTTCGACACCGAGATCCGCAAGGTCCTCGACGGACTCCCAGTCGACTACGAGGTCTGCTACGTCGACGACGGCAGCCGGGACGGCACCCTCGGCAGGCTCCGCCGGCTCGCCGCCGAACACGGCGACCGCGCCCGCTACGTCTCCTTCAGCCGCAACTTCGGCAAGGAGGCCGCCATACTGGCGGGCCTGCGCGAAGCCACCGGAGACGCCGTCGTGATCATGGATGCCGACCTCCAGCACCCGCCCGAGCTGATCGGCCGCATGCTGGAGCTCTACCGGCAGGGCCACGACCAGGTCATCGCCCGCCGCTCCCGCGAGGGCGACAAGAAGATTCGTTCCGCCCTAAGCCGCCTCTACTACCGCGGCGTCAACCGGTGGGTCGACGTCGAGCTCGCCGACGGGGTCGGCGACTTCCGGCTGCTCTCCCGCCCCGCCGTCGACGCGCTGCTGTCGATGCCCGAGTACAACCGCTTCTCCAAGGGCCTCTTCTCCTGGATCGGCTTCGACACCGTCCACTTCGACTACCGCAACGCGCAGCGCGAGGCCGGCGAGACCAAGTGGAAGTTCGGCGCGCTGCTGAACTACGGCATGGACGGCCTGATCTCGTTCAACAACCGCCCGCTGCGCATCGGCATCTGGACCGGCGCCGCCCTCACCCTCCTCGCCGGCCTCTACGCGCTGTGGGTCATCGGCATGGCCCTCGCCTTCGGCGTCAGCGCCCCCGGCTACGTCACCCTCGTCGCCATCACCGTCGGCCTCGGCGGGGTCCAGCTGGTGATGCTCGGGCTGATCGGCGAGTACATCGGCCGCATCTACTACGAGACCAAGCGCCGGCCGCCGTTCCTCGTCAAGGAGTCGCACGCCCCCACCACCAGCTCCGCCGAGCTCGCCGCCCGCCTCGCCAAGGCCGCCTGGGCCGCCCGCGCCGGGCTCGGCGATCCCGTCGTCAGGCTCGACCGCCGATGACGACCCCGCCGCCCGCGCGCAGCCAGTTCCCGCAGATCCTCCGCTTCGCGCTGGTCGGCGGCGTCAACACGGCGACCTTCTTCGCCTTCTACCTGCTCCTGCACCCGTGGCTGCCGTACTTCGCCGCGTACACCGTCGCCTTCCTGCTCAGCATGGTCGGCTCCTTCTTCCTCAACACCTACTTCACCTACCGCACCCGGCCGACCTGGAAGAAGTTCCTGCTCTTCCCGCTGACGAACGTCACCAACTACGTGATCCAGTCCGCCGGGCTGTACGCGCTGGTCGCCTGGGCCGGCATGGACTCGCGCACCGCCCCGCTCGCCGCCGCGGCCGCCGCGATCCCCGTCACCTACCTGCTCTCCAAGCGGATCCTGCTCTCCCGCCCCGCCGCCCGCGCCTCCTGAGCCCGCCGTCCGCGCGCCGCGGCCCGATCCCTGCGGCCCGGCCGCCCGACCCCGCCGTCCGCGGACCGGAACGGGACGGCGGCCCCCGCCGGTCACCCCGTAGATTGGTGGCCCTCATCACGTGGTGCAAAGGGGATGGACGTGTCAGCGGCAAGGCAGGGAGTCACCGACGCCCGCAGGATCGTCGTCAAGGTCGGCTCCTCCTCCCTCACCACCGCCTCCGGCGGGCTCGACGCCGACCGCGTCGACGCGCTCGTCGACGTGCTCTCCAAGGCCCGCAGCGGCGGCGAGAAGGAGATAGTGCTGGTCTCCAGCGGCGCCATCGCCGCCGGCCTGTCCCCGCTCGGCCTGCGCCGCCGCCCCAAGGACCTGGCCCGCCAGCAGGCCGCCGCCAGCGTCGGCCAGGGCCTGCTCGTCGCCCGCTACACCGCCTCCTTCGCGCGCTACGGCGTCCGCGTCGGCCAGGTGCTGCTGACCACCGACGACACCAGCCGCCGCGCCCACTACCGCAATGCCTACCGGACCCTCGACCAGCTCCTCGCCATGGGCGCCCTGCCCGTCGTCAACGAGAACGACACGGTGGCCACGGACGAGATCCGCTTCGGCGACAACGACCGGCTCGCCGCCCTCGTCGCCCACTTGGTCCGCGCCGACCTCCTCGTCCTCCTGTCCGACGTCGACGGCCTCTACGACGGCGACCCCGCGCTGCCCGGCACCACCCGGATCGACGAGGTCCGCGGCCCGCAGGACATCGCGCACGTCAGCATCGGCAGCGCGGGCAAGGCGGGCGTCGGCACCGGCGGCATGGTCACCAAGGTCGAGGCGGCCCGGATCGCCGCCGCCGCCGGCATCCCGGTGGTCCTCACCTCGGCGAGCCAGGCCGCGGACGCGCTGGCCGGCCGGGTCACCGGCACCTACTTCCACGCCACCGGCCGCCGCTCCGCCGACCGGCTGCTGTGGCTCCAGCACGCCTCCACCCCCCAGGGGCACCTCGTGCTCGACGAGGGCGCGGTCCGCGCGGTCACCGAGCGCGGCAGCTCGCTGCTGCCCGCCGGCATCGCGGCCGTCGAGGGCGACTTCACCGCCGGCGACCCGGTGGAACTGCGCGACGGGACCGGGCGGGCGGTCGCCCGCGGCCTGGTCAACTTCGACGCGAAGGAGCTCCCGCAGCTGCTCGGACGTTCGACCCGGGAACTCGCGAAGGAACTCGGGCCCGAATACGAGCGCGAGGTCGTACACCGCGACGATCTGGTCCTGCTGCAGGGCTGAGGTTCGGTAAAACCGGAGCGCCGCGGCGCTCGGACTGGTCAACTTTGATGGCGGAGCAATGAAGGACGGACGCAACCAGGGAGGCCGCCGGTGAGACGAACGCGCCCGGGGGAGCGAGCGCTGACCAGCGTCGAAACGGGCGACGACGTCGTCGCGTCCCGCCTGTGGCACGTCACGCTGAGCGTCTCGGGAACCCCGGCCCCGCTGGCGGACGTCCGCCGGGCCCTCGAACAGCTCGCCCACGACCACCCCTTCCTGCTCACCAGCCGGTACGCCGCCGACCACGCGGAGATCCGGTACTGGGAGGAGGCGCGCGACCTCCACGACGCGGCGGCCGTCGCGCTGCGGCTGTGGGGGGAGCACCGGTCCTCGGCGAAGCTCCCGCCGTGGGAGATCGTCGGCCTGGAGGTCATCGACCGCGCCACCTACCACCAGCGGGTGGCCGAGGGCTACGGCCCACCGCCCGCCTCCCCGGTGGGCGTCCACCCGTACTGACGGTGCGAGCACGAAAATCCAGCCTCGCCGGCGTTCGAGGCGCGGGGTTCGGGGCGGAGCCCCAAGCCGAACCCGGCTCCGCCGGGCACCGCGCCCTGCCCGGACCCGCGCCTCGAACGGCCGCGAGGCTGACATCGCCCCGCGCGTCAGCGAGGCCGAAGACGGTGCGGCCCAGCCAGCCGGCGAGGCCGGGACCCGTCTCGGGGGCTGGAATCGCGCCGGGCCCGCAGGGCCGCGGGTACTACCCTGCAGCCATGACGACCTCGCTCAACGCCGCCTCCGACTCGCCCGTCATCGCGACCGCGCACCGCGCCCGCACCGCAGCCGCGGCCCTGGCCCCCCTGCCGCGGTCCGCCAAGGACACCGCGCTGCTCGCCATCGCCGACGCCCTGGAGGCCCGTACCGCCGAGATCGTCGAGGCCAACGCCGTCGACATCGCCAAGGCCCGCGCCGCCGGCACCAGCGAGACCGTCGTCGACCGGCTCACCCTCACCCCCGACCGGGTCCGCGCCATCGCCTCCGACGTCCGTGACGTCGCCGCCCTGCCCGACCCGGTCGGCGAGGTCGTCCGCGGCTCCACCCTCCCCAACGGCATCGACCTGCGCCAGGTCCGGGTCCCGCTCGGCGTCGTCGGCATCATCTACGAGGCCCGCCCCAACGTCACCGTGGACGCCGCCGCACTCTGCCTGAAGTCCGGCAACGCGGTCCTGCTCCGCGGCAGCTCCTCCGCGTACGCGTCCAACACCGCCCTCGTCGACGTCCTGCGCGACGCCGTGGAGAGCACCGGCCTGCCCGCCGACGCGGTCCAGCTCGTCCCCGGCGAGAGCCGCGACTCCGTCCGCGAGCTGATGCGCGCCCGCGGCCTCGTCGACGTGCTCATCCCGCGCGGCGGAGCCTCCCTGATCCGCACCGTGGTCGAGGAGTCGACCGTTCCGGTCATCGAGACCGGCACCGGGAACTGCCACGTCTACGTGGACGCGCAGGCCGACCTCGCCATGGCCGTGGACATCCTGGTCAACTCCAAGGCGCAGCGGCCCTCCGTCTGCAACTCCGCCGAGACCCTCCTCGTCCACCGCGACATCGCCGCGGACTTCCTGCCCCGCGCCCTGGACGCCCTCGCCGAGGCCGGCGTCACCGTGCACGGCGACCCCGCCGTCCTCGGATACGCCGGCGACTCCAAGGTGACCGCCGTACCGGCCACCGAGGAGGACTGGGAGACCGAGTACCTGTCCTACGACATCGCCGCCGCCGTCGTGGACTCCCTCGACGACGCCGTGGCCCACATCCGCCGCTGGACCTCCGGCCACACCGAGGCGATCGTCACCACCTCGCAGGCCGCCGCCCGCCGCTTCACCCAGCTGGTCGACTCGACCACGGTCGCCGTGAACGCCTCCACCCGGTTCACCGACGGTGGCCAGTTCGGCTTCGGCGCGGAGATCGGCATCTCCACCCAGAAGCTGCACGCCCGCGGCCCCATGGGCCTGCCGGAGCTCACCTCGACCAAGTACATCGTCACCGGCGACGGTCACGTTCGGTAGTCGCCCGCTCGACTCCGTGTGGCTGAAATGCGCGCACACCCTGCCCAAAGCAGCCCCTCAGGTCTACGCTGGTGCCGTGCCGGACGACGTGGGGGGCAAGCCGTTCCCGGACGGACGGGAGCCCGACGACGACCGCGGAGGCGCGGATCAGGACTTCGCCTCCGTGGTGTTCGACGAGGCCTTCGTCCGGGGCGCACACATTCATGAGCCGACCGCCGCCGAGCGGACCCGGGCGGCCGCGCAGGCGCGCGCCGAGGCCGAGGAGGCCCGCGCGATCGCGCGCGGCCGACCGGCCGCCGACGACGGCTTCGAGAGCTACGACGGCTACCTGGACCGCTACGGGTACGGCTACGGCCCGGACGGCGAGCCCTACGGCTTCGGCCCGGACTACGCCTACGGGTACGGCTTCGGCTACGGCCCGTACGGGGCGTACGGCGGGGCGTTGCGCCCCTACCGCGGCCGGGCCCGCTGGCACCGCCCGGTGGCCTGGATCCTGGCCGTGGTGATGGGCGTCGGCATGGTCGCCCTCGCCTTCACCGCCGTCTACCGCGGTGCCTCCGACGACCGCCGGGACCAGGCACCCCCGCCCGCCACCACGGGCATCGGCACCGGATCGGGCAGCCGGCCCGAGCCCGGACACGTCACGGGCGGCCTGGGCGGCCCGCCCGTCGTCCTCGCCCCCTGAGCCGCCCTCCGCGTACCCCCTCGGAAATCGGGGAAGTTCCCCGGCACGGAGGCGTTTACCTGCACCGCCTGAGACGAACCCTGAAGGTACGGCCCTCCGGTGCAGGGCCTCTCATGCGGGCTTCTCATGCGGGGAGAAGCGATGGCAGCGCCCGGAGATCCACCAGAAGTGCCCGACGGCATCGGCGGTGCCGACGACGAATACCGGTCCGTGGTGTTCGACGAGGATTTCGTGCGCGCCGCCCGGCTCCAGGAGTACAGCGCGCAGGAGCGCCTCGGTGAGCACAGCCGCGCCGTGCGCAGCCGGTCCATGTGGGGAGCCGGCTCCGGTGGCTCCGCGGGCGTCCGGCGCGGCCGCCAGGGCCTGCTGCTGGTGCTGGTCATAGCCCTCGCCTTCGGCGCCGCCGTCTTCATGGGCCTGCGCCACCCGTACGTGCCGCGGCCCGTGAGCCACACCGATCCGCTGAGCATGACCGTGGTCCCCCTCGCCCCGCAGGGCCCCGTCCCCGGCGGCCGCCCCGGCGAGCTGTACGAGGCGTCCCCGGCGGCGGGGTTCCGGGTGGGCGCGGCGGGCATCACGCTGCCGGCCGTCCGCCGCACGGCGCACTTCTCGGCCGAGCAGGTGCTCGCCGCGCTCTCCACCGCCAAGGACTACCTCGTGCAGTCCTCCTTCGACCCCGACGTGCTCACCGGGGCCGCCACCCGGCCGGTGCGGATGCTCATCGACCCCGACCAGGTCACGCAGTTCGACGAGAGCCTGAGCAGCCCGGCCGCCGACGGGCGGCACGCCGCGACCGGCTGGCTGGTGCGCTTCGACCCGGGCACCGCGCTCGTCGCCGACTCCCGGGTCCGCGTCTCGGGAACCATGTCCTTCGCCGAGGCGGGCCCGGACATGCTGGAGGTCGCCACCGACCACACCTTCGTCTACGCCGTCCGCCCGGCCGTCCCGGGGCCGCAGGCCGACGCCGCCCGGCCGGCCACCGCCTCGCTGTTCACCGTCCGCCGCGAGCTGCGGCTGCGCTTCGACCGGGAGGACCTGGAGGTCCGGCGGGCGGAACTGTTCTCCGCGGCCGTGCTGGCCGGGCCGATGGACTGCGCCGCCGACCCGTCCGCCGCCTTCCGCCCGCTGCTCGCCGGAGAGCGGGGCACCGGCACCGGGCCGGCCGCCACCGACCCCTTCCGGGCCGGCCACCCGAACACCGGCGCGGGGCTGTGCGGCGTGCTCGCCGCTACCGCCCAGCCGAGCCCGGCGCCCCCTCGCCGGTAGCACCGCCGTCGTCGCCCTTGCCGCCCGTACCGGCGCTTGTGCCCGTACCGCCGGCGCCCGTGCCGCTGCCGCCCGTGCCGCTTCCCGTGAAGCGGTCGCGCAGGCGGCCGCCGAGGTCGCCCGCGCCGCCGGCCAGGTCGCCGACCAGCTTCATCAGCGGGTCCTTGCTGGTCCGCACCGAATCGGCGTAATGGGAGGCCGACTGGCGGAAGGAGTCGGTGACCGAGGTGTCCCGGTCCTCCTCCCGCCGCGGGTAGTGGCCGTCCATGATCCGCTGGTAGTCCCGGGTCGCGGCCCACTTGCGCAGTTCGGCCGCACGCACCGTGGCGAAGGGATGCGTGCGCGGCAGCACGTTGAGGATCTTCAGCACCGAGTCGCGCAGGTCGCCGCTGGCCTCGTACTCCTCGGCCTGGGCCAGGAAGGCGTCCACGTCCATCTCGTGGAGGTGGTTGCCGCCGGCGAGCTTCATCAGGCCGCGCATGGAGGCCTGGAGGTCCTGCCCCACCAGCAGGCCCGCGCGGTCGGCGGACAGTTCCGACTTGCGGAACCACTCCCGCAGCCCGGTCACGATCGTCGTGATCGCGACGGTGCCCAGCGGGATCCACGCGATCTTCAGCGCGAGGTTGGTCAGGAACAGCAGGACGGTCCGGTAGACCGCGTGCCCGGACAGCGCGTGGCCCACCTCGTGGCCCACGACCGCCCGCATCTCCTCCTCGTCGAGCAGCTCCACCAGCCCCGTGGTCACCACGATGATCGGCTCGTCCAGCCCGATGCACATGGCGTTCGGCTTCGGGTCCTGCTGCACGTACATCTGCGGGACCCGCTCCAGGTCCAGGACGTGGCAGGCGTCCAGCAGCATCGCGTGCAGCCGCGGGAACTGGGTCGGCCCGACCCGCACCGAGTCGGACAGGAACAGCAGCCGCAGGCTGCGCTCCGGAAGCATCCCGCTGAGCGCCTTCAGCACGGTGTCGAAGCCGGTCAGCTTCCGCAGCGCGACCAGGGCCGACCGGTCCGCCGGATGCTCGTACGCCCGTGAGGAAATGCCCGCGAACCGCCGCCGTTCGCGCCCCGGCAGCCGCCCCTGCGTCTGGTCGGACATCGACTTCCCCCTTGCTCGTGCGTGTCTCCACCCTCCCAAACGCCTGAGTCGGCGTGAGCGTGCCCGGAGCACCCGCATACGATGTGGGCGAAGTCTCTCCGCCCGATCTCCGACACTGATAGGTCCCCTGCCTGATGAGCCTCTCCAGCACCGCCAACAGCCTGGTCGCCCTCGCGTCGGAGGGTGCCGAGCACGGTGGCAACCACGACAGCCTCAGCCCCTACCTGACCGGTGGCGGCGCGCTCTTCGCCCTCCTGCTCCTGCTGTGGATCACCACCCGCCTCAACCGCGACCGCTGAGTCCGGACCGCTCCACCGGGCCAGTAGGCTCTGCACGCATGGGAGAGCAGGAAGTGCCTACCGGTCCGGTCAAGCGCCGACTCGGAGTCATGGGCGGGACATTCGATCCGATCCACCACGGACACCTGGTGGCCGCCAGCGAGGTGGCCGCCCTGTTCCACCTCGACGAGGTGATGTTCGTACCGACGGGCGAGCCGTGGCAGAAGTCGCAGCGGGCCGTGTCGGCCGCCGAGGACCGCTATCTGATGACGGTCATCGCGACGGCGTCCAACCCGCAGTTCTCGGTCAGCCGCATCGACATCGACCGCGGCGGCCCCACGTACACCATCGACACCCTGCGGGACCTGCGCTCCCTCAACGACGACGCCGACCTGTTCTTCATCACGGGCGCGGACGCGCTGGCGCAGATCCTCACCTGGCGGGACGCCGAGGAGCTCTTCTCGCTCGCCCACTTCATCGGAGTCACCCGCCCCGGGCACATACTGACCGACGACGGTCTCCCCGAGGGCAAGGTCTCCCTGGTGGAGGTGCCGGCGCTCGCGATCTCGTCCACGGACTGCCGTGACAGGGTGGCCCAGGGCGATCCCGTCTGGTACCTGGTGCCGGACGGCGTGGTGCGCTACATCGACAAGCGTGAGCTGTACCGGGGCGCCTGAGGGTTCCCGAGAGAGAGGGGCACCGGTGAACGACCGACAGGATCCGTACGACCCGGCCGCCGGGGGCGCATACCCGGCAGAGCAGCAGCTCATCGGCTACGACGCCTACGGGCAGCCGGTGTACGGCCAGGTGCCCGCCCAGCCCGCGCAGCAGTACGACGCGTACGGGTACGGCTACGACGCGTACGGACAGCCGGTCCAGCCGCAGGCCCCCGGGTACGACCCGCAGCAGTACCCGCAGCCCCCGCACGAGCAGCAGTACGGCGGACAGCCCCAGGGGTACGACACGTACGGCGGGCAGCAGGACGCGTACGGCTACGGCTACGACCCGGCCGCCACCGGGACGCAGCCGGCCGCCGACTTCACGCAGCAGCAGCCGCAGCACATGCAGCAGGTCCAGCAGGCGCAGGCCCCGCAGTGGATCCCGCAGCAGGCCGCGGCCCCCGACCTCGCGGAGCCCCAGGCCGGCCGGTCGCAGGCCGGCCAGGTCCCCGAGCCGCGCCGCGCCGCGGACGGCTCCGGCGACGGGCCGGGCGGCGAGGCACCCGACTACCGCACCGAGCAGTTCGCGTTCATCGACCAGCCGGACGAGGACTCCGAGGACGTCATCGACTGGCTCAAGTTCACCGAGAGCCGCACCGAGCGCCGCGAGGAGGCCCGCCGCCGCGGCCGCAACCGGGGCGTCGCCCTGATCGTCGTCCTGGCGCTCTTCGTCGTCGGCGGCCTGGGGTACCTCTGGTACGCGGGCAGGCTGCCGGGCCTCGGCGGTGGCTCCGGAACCACCGCGGGCGCCGCCACCGGACCGCAGAAGCGCGACATGATCGTGGTGCACCTGCACAACACGAAGAAGGGCGGCACCTCGACCGCGCTGCTCGTGGACAACGTCACCACCAAGAAGGGCGCCACCGTCCTGCTGCCCAACACCCTCGCGGTCAGCGCCGAGGACGGCACCGCCACCACCCTCGGCAAGTCGGTCGAGGAGGACGGCCTGGGCGGCACCCGGGAATCCCTCGACACGATGCTCGGCACCCGCATCGAAGGCACCTGGCGGCTCGACACGCCGTTCCTGGAGAGCCTCGTCGAGCAGGTCGGCGGCATCGAGGTCGACACCGACACCGCGATCCCCGCCGACACCAAGGCCAAGATCCCGGCCGTCGCCAAGGGCGAGAAGCAGAGCCTGAGCGGCGCCATGGCCGTGGCCTACGCCACCCACCGCGCCCCCGGCGAGCCCGAGACCCGCCAGCTCCAGCGCTTCGGCACGGTCCTCTACGGCGTCCTGCGCAAGATCCCCGACGACCCGGGCGCCGCCGCCGTCGCGGTGGAGACCCTCGGTCAGATCCTCGACCCCTCGCTCACCGAGAAGGACCTCGGCGGGGCCCTCGCCCGGCTGGCCGAGCACGCCAAGATCGGCGACTACCGCACCGAGGTCATGCCGGTCGGGGACGACGGCACCCTCGCCGACAAGGCCACGGACACGGTGGTCAAGGACCTGCTCGGCGGGGCGGTCAAGGCCCCCGAGGCGGGCGCGATCCCGCGCGTCGGCCTCAAGGACGCCTCCGGCAGCGAGAAGGCGGCGACGAGCGCCCGGGTCGCGCTGGTCAACGGCGGCTACACCTTCGTGGACGCCGGAAAGGCCGGCAGCAGCCAGAGCACCTCGCAGGTCACCTACGCGGACGACGCCCAGAAGGCCAAGGCGGCCGAGGTCGCCAAGACCCTCGGGCTGCCGGCATCCGCGGTGAAGAAGGCCGCCGGCAAGGCCAACACGGACGTCACGGTGGTGCTCGGGACGGACTACAAGGCCCCCTGACCTGGGCGCGGGCCGTCCGGGCGGCATGTGCGCGGGCAGCACGGGCGGTACGTGAGACCCTTGAGGTTGACCCGTCCTCCGACCGAAAGCATGGCTTGTGACCGCCACGGACCGCTCCATCGAGCTCATCACCACCGCCGCTCAGGCGGCGGCCGACCGGCTCGCGCACGACATCATCGCGTACGACGTCAGCGACGTGCTGTCGATCACCGACGCCTTCCTGCTGGCCTCGGCGCCCAACGACCGCCAGGTCAAGTCCATCGTCGACGAGATCGAGGAGCGCCTCCAGAAGGAGCTCGGCGCCAAGCCGGTCCGCCGCGAGGGCGACCGCGACGCCCGCTGGATCCTGCTCGACTACGTCGACATCGTCGTGCACGTCCAGCACAGCGAGGAGCGTGTCTTCTACGCCCTGGAGCGGCTGTGGAAGGACTGCCCCGAGATCGAGCTGGGCGAGGACGCCAAGCAGACCAAGGGCAAGGCCGAGGAGCACGCCCAGCTCCGCGCGTCCCAGGCCGACGACGACCTGGACGGTGATCTGTTCTGAGCGCCCCCAAGGCCGGCCGCAAGATCGTCCTGTGGCGGCACGGACAGACCTCGTGGAACCTGGAGCGCCGGTTCCAGGGCTCCACGGACATCGAGCTGACCGTGGCCGGTCTGGCCCAGGCGCGCCGCGCGGCGCGCCTGCTGGCCTCGCTCCGGCCGGACGCGATCGTCGCGTCCGACCTCCGGCGGGCCGCGGCCACGGCCGCCGAGCTGGCCGCGGTCACGGGCCTGACGGTGGAGCACGACCCGGCGCTGCGCGAGACGTACGCGGGCGAGTGGCAGGGCCTCACGCACGACGAGATCCTCGGGAAGTACGGCGAGCAGTACGCGGCGTGGAAGCGCGGCGAGCCGGTCCGCAGGGGCGGCGGCGAACTGGAGACCGAGGTCGCCGACCGGGCGGCCCCCGTGGTGCTCCGCCACGCCGACGCGCTCGGTGAGGGCGGCACGCTGGTCGTGGTCAGCCACGGCGGCACGATCCGCACCACGATCGGCCGGCTGCTCGGCCTCGACGCGCACCACTGGGAGGGCCTCGGCGGCCTCTCGAACTGCTGCTGGTCGGTCCTCGGCGAGGGCGCGCGCGGCTGGCGGCTGCTGGAGCACAACGCCGGCACGCTCCCCGAACCGGTGCTCGGCGACGACGACTGACGGCGTCCCGGCAGCGGCCGAAGGCCCCCGGAGCCCGGATTTCACTTTCCGGCCGATCGCAGGCTAGAGTTCTTCTTGTTCGCAGCGCGGAGCGCAGGAAACAGCGGGAAGCAAGCGAACTGCGGGGCTATAGCTCAGTTGGTAGAGCGCCTGCATGGCATGCAGGAGGTCAGGAGTTCAATTCTCCTTAGCTCCACAATCAAGATCCCGCCCCCAACAGGGGGCGGGATCTTCGCATTTCGTTCCTGCTGCCCCGATCCCCTCCTGACGTGGCAGAATCGGACGGCCGGAGGGGGAGACCACGGCCCGAAGCGGGAGGGAGTCGCTGACGGATGGGTGCACACCGGCGGCGGTGCGACTGGTGCAACAACGGCACGCCGATCGTGCGGGACATGGACCCCGTCAATCCCGACTACCAGTACTGGTGCGAGGAATGTGCGCGGGCGCTGATCATAAAAGGCGACCCCATCGAGACGTACCGGGAGCTGGAGGGGGAGCCGATCTACGGGCGGCTGCTCGACGAGCACTGCACGCTCAAGAGGTTCTACCAGTTCGCCAGCGCGTGACAGATCGGACAAAACGGACGGCCCGGAAACCGATTTTTGGACCTGGGCCATGACCGTGTAATGTTCTCGATGTCGCCAGGGGGAACCGGCAAGGGAAACCGAGAAGGGGCCCGGCGGCAGAGAAACAAGGGGCTATAGCTCAGTTGGTAGAGCGCCTGCATGGCATGCAGGAGGTCAGGAGTTCAATTCTCCTTAGCTCCACAGTGAAGAAGGCGGGTCACCCGGATCGGGTGGCCCGCCTTCTTGCTGTGCGGTCGTCAGAGCGGGCGCCGGGGCCGCTGCGGTACCCTGACGCCATGCGTGCCGTACGCCTTCTGCTTACCGAGCCGCGCTGATCAGCGCCGACCCCTTCGAGACGGTCGGCATCGGCGCGGCGCCCCCTCCTGTGCGAGGGGTTTTTTCGTTTGGGCAGGCAGAGACGGCAGAGTCGATCGATGGAGCTTCAGGAATCATGAGCGAGACGAACACCCCGGCCCCCGAGGCGGCCGAGGCGCACCGTTACACGGCTGCCATGGCCGCCGACATCGAGGCACGCTGGCAGGACGTTTGGGACGCCGAGGGGACGTACGAGGCGCCGAACCCCAGCGGTGACCTGGCGGGCGACCCCGCCGTGGTCGCGCGGCCCAAGAAGTTCATCATGGACATGTTCCCGTACCCCTCGGGTGCGGGACTGCACGTCGGTCACCCGCTCGGGTACATCGCCACCGACGTGTTCGCCCGCCACCAGCGGATGACCGGCCACAACGTCCTGCACACCCTGGGCTTCGACGCGTTCGGCCTGCCCGCCGAGCAGTACGCCGTGCAGACCGGCACGCACCCGCGGGTGTCCACCGAGGCCAACATCGAGAACATGAAGGCCCAGCTGCGTCGGCTGGGCCTGGGCCACGACAAGCGCCGGTCCTTCGCGACGATCGACCCGGACTACTACAAGTGGACCCAGTGGATCTTCCTGCAGATCTACAACTCCTGGTACGACGCGGCCGCCGGCAAGGCCCGCCCGATCGCCGAGCTGGCCGCCGAGTTCGAGGCCGGCACCCGTGCGCTGCCCGGCGGCGCCTCCTGGGCCGAGCTGAGCGCCGCCGAGCGCGCCGAGGTGCTGGGCGGGTACCGCCTGGCCTACTCCTCCGACGCGCCCGTCAACTGGTGCCCGGGGCTGGGCACCGTACTGGCCAACGAAGAGGTCACCGCCGACGGCCGGTCCGAGCGCGGCAACTTCCCCGTCTTCAAGTCCCGGCTGAGCCAGTGGAACATGCGGATCACCGCGTACGCCGACCGGCTGCTGGACGACCTGGACGGGCTGGACTGGCCCGAGGCCATCAAGCTGCAGCAGCGCAACTGGATCGGGCGCAGCGAGGGTGCCCGGGTCGACTTCGCGCTGGGCGACGAGGCCATCACCGTCTTCACCACCCGCCCGGACACGCTGTTCGGCGCGACCTACATGGTCCTGGCGCCGGAGCACCCGCTGGTCGAGAAGTTCATCCCGGCCGCCTGGCCGGAGGGCACCCACGAGGTGTGGACCGGCGGCTACGCCACCCCGGCCGAGGCCGTCGCGGCGTACCGCAAGCAGGCCGCCTCGAAGTCCGACGTCGAGCGGCAGGCCGAGGCCAAGGACAAGACCGGTGTCTTCACCGGCGAGTACGCGGTCAACCCGGTCAGCGGCGACAAGGTGCCCGTCTTCATCGCCGACTACGTACTGATGGGCTACGGCACCGGCGCGATCATGGCGGTACCGGCGCACGACAGCCGCGACTTCGAGTTCGCGCGCGCCTTCGAGCTGCCGATGCGCTGCGTGGTGCAGCCCTCCGACGGCCGCGGCACGGACCCGGCGGAGTGGGACGACGCGTTCGTCTCGTACGACGCGAAGCTGGTGAACTCCACCGGCGAGGGCATCTCGCTGGACGGCCTGGGCGTCGTCGAGGCGAAGGCCGCGATCACCGACTGGCTGGCCGGGCGCGGCATCGGCGAGGGCACCGTCAACTTCCGCCTGCGCGACTGGCTGTTCAGCCGCCAGCGGTACTGGGGCGAGCCCTTCCCGATCGTCTACGACGAGGACGGCGTGGCGCACGCCCTGCCCGAGTCGATGCTGCCGCTGGAGCTGCCGGAGGTCGACGACTACTCGCCGCGCACCTTCGCGCCGGACGACGCGAACTCGCAGCCGGAGACCCCGCTGTCGCGCCGCGAGGACTGGGTCAACGTCGAGCTGGACCTGGGCGACGG
Organism: Streptomyces sp. NBC_00239; assembly: GCF_036194065.1. NCBI lineage: Bacteria > Bacillati > Actinomycetota > Actinomycetes > Kitasatosporales > Streptomycetaceae > Streptomyces > Streptomyces sp. NBC_00239. The sequence continues at coordinate 5,464,947 of NZ_CP108095.1, forward strand.
CCGCGGGGTGCGCCCGTACCGCCGCGAGACCAACACCATGCCGAACTGGGCCGGTTCCTGCTGGTACGAGCTGCGCTACCTGGACCCGAACAACGCGGACGCGCTGGTCGACCCGGAGATCGAGCAGTACTGGATGGGCCCGCGCGAAGGCGCGCCGCACGGCGGTGTCGACCTGTACGTGGGCGGCGCCGAGCACGCGGTGCTGCACCTGCTGTACGCCCGCTTCTGGTCGAAGGTGCTGTTCGACCTGGGGCACGTCTCCTCGGCGGAGCCGTTCCACAAGCTGTTCAACCAGGGCATGATCCAGGCGTACGCGTACACCGACGCGCGCGGTGTGTACGTTCCGGCGGCCGAGGTCGAGGAGCGCGACGGCGGCTACTTCTACCAGGGCGAGCCGGTCAAGCGTGAGCACGGCAAGATGGGCAAGTCCCTGAAGAACGCCGTCACGCCGGACGAGATCTGCACCGAGTACGGCGCCGACACGCTGCGCCTGTACGAGATGGCGATGGGCCCGCTGGACGTCTCCCGGCCGTGGGACACCCGCGCCGTGGTCGGCCAGTACCGCCTGCTGCAGCGCCTGTGGCGCAACATCGTCGACGAGGAGACCGGCGCCGTGACGGTGGTCGACTCCACGCCGGGCGAGGACACGCTGCGCGCCCTGCACAAGGCGATCGACGGGGCAGGCGCGGACCTGGCGGCGCTGCGGTTCAACACCGCCATCGCGAAGATCACCGAGCTGAACAACGTCCTGACGAAGGCCGCCGAGCCGCTGTCGCGGGTCGTCGCCGAGCAGCTGGTGCTGCTGGTGGCGCCGCTGGCCCCGCACATCGCCGAGGAGCTGTGGCACCGGCTGGGGCACACCGACTCGGTGGTCCACCAGGACTTCCCGGTCGCGGACCCGGCGTACGTCGTGGACGAGACGGTGACCTGTGTCGTGCAGGTCAAGGGCAAGGTCAAGGCGCGCCTGGAGGTGCCGCCGGCGATTTCCGAGGGTGACCTGGAGCAGCTGGCGGTGTCCGACCCGGGTGTGGTCGCGGCGCTGGGCGGCGCGGAGATCCGCAAGGTGATCGTGCGTGCGCCGAAGCTGGTGAACATCGTCATCTGACGGGCGGCCGCCGGCTGAGCGGGATCCGGCTGTGAGCGGTGTCCCCGGGAGTGGAGTCCCGCTGTAGGGGATGTCCCGTACGGGCAGGTTGGGGGTTCGAATGGAACCCTCGGCCTGCCCGTTCCGTTTACGGTTGAGGGGTACGGAGCAAGCACGGGACAGCCGGGGAAGGGGCACTCATGGAGGTCGCGTTGATCATCTTTGCGTTGATGCTGTTGGTCTTCCTCGGCTTGGGCGCGTACGCGACCGTCAAGGTGGTCGGCGCGGCGAAGCGGGGCGTGGACCGGACGATCACGCAGGCGCGGCGGACCGTCGAGGACACCACACTGCGGGCGAAGAGCTTCGGGCAGGTGGGCGTCGGCGGCAGCCTGGCCCAGCTGCGGCTGGACCTGCGGACCTCCATGCGGGCCACGCAGGAGGCGCTGTTCGCGGGGGTGCAGCAGGACGAGTCCCTGCGGGAGACCATCGCGCTCTTCGAGCGGCTGAGCGCACACGGTCACGAGCTGGACGCGGACCTGAAGCGGCTGGAGAGCGAGCCGGACAAGAGCCGGATCGCGGAGCGGCTGCCCGAGCTGCGGGAGCGCACGCAGCGCATCACGAAGTCGGCGGACTCGCTGCGGTGGGCGGCGCGCGACCGGGCCCGGACGTTCGCGACGGACGACCTGGACTCGCTGACGGCGCAGATCGAGATGGAGTCGGGCGCGCTGCGGGACTGGTCGAAGGAGCGGGACGGGCTGGACGCGCTGGACGACCTGGACGGCCTGGACCTGGGTGGTGTGGGGGGCGGGCGCGGCGGCGCCGGCAGCGCGGGTGCGGGGGCCGGGGCGGGGGCCGGGGCCGGTGCTTCGGCCGGGCGGGGCGGGCAGGGTGGTGCGGAGGCTCCGAAGCCGCTGGGGCCGCCCACCCAGCACTGGAACGCCACGTACCCCTGGGAGAAGGCCCCGCGCCCGGAGAGCACCCCCTAGGGAAGCCGTGGGGATACGTGGCGGAGCCGCGGGGTCGAGGGGGAGGCCGCCGGGGTTCGGGTGGTGTTTCGTGACGTCCGGGGGGCCGGGAGGCCGATCGCGGTGGACCGGGCTGCCGGGAACGGCCCTCTCCCGGTAACCTCCCGGTCATGTCCCGCCATGTCGCGATCGTCACCGATTCCACGGCCTACCTGCCCCCACCGGCGATGCTGCGGCACGCGATCACCTCCGTCCCGCTCACCGTAGTCCTCGGCGACGAGGCGCTCGAAGAGGGCACCGAGATCTCGGCCCGCTCGCTCGCCCTGGCCCTCCAGAAGCGCCGTTCCGTGACGACCTCGCGGCCCAGCCCCGAGGAGTTCGTCCGCGCGTACCGGGCGGTCGCGGACGCCGGCGCCACCGGCATCGTCTCCCTGCACCTGTCCTCCGAGTTCTCCGGCACGTACGACGCCGCCGTGCTGGCCGCCAAGACGGCCCCGGTCCCGGTCAAGGTCGTGGACACCGGCATGGTCGCCATGGCACTCGGCTTCTGCGCGCTGGCCGCGGCCGAGGTCGCCGAGGCGGGCGGGTCCGTGGACGAAGCGGTCGCGGCGGCGGAGAAGCGGGCCTCCGGCATGTCCGCGTTCTTCTACGTCGACACCCTCGACTACCTCCGGCGGGGCGGCCGGATCGGCGCCGCGCAGGCGCTCTTCGGTTCCGCGCTCGCGGTGAAGCCCCTGTTGCAACTGGACGGCGGCAGGATCGAGATGCTGGAGAAGGTGCGGACGGCGTCCAAGGCGATCGCCCGCCTGGAGGAGCTGGCGGTGGAACGGGCGGGAGCCGCCAGTGTGGACATCGCGGTTCACCACCTCGCGGCACCGGAGCGGGCGGACAAGCTGGCGGAACGGCTGCGGGAGCGGGTGCCGGGGCTGGTGGAACTGCACGTCAGCGAGGTGGGTGCGGTGATCGGAGCACACACCGGGCCGGGTCTGCTGGCCGCCGTGATCTCGCCGAGGTAGCCGGTACGGGTGACGGAGTTGTCCACAACGGGCCCGTCATCCACGGAAATCGGGTGGCCCCGGCGGTAAATCCCCTTTCTCTTTACCGTCTTGGGCATGGCACTTCGACGGCATCACCTGCGCAACGTCCGTACGACTCCGCTCGGCGGGGTCCCTTCTCCTTCCGCCGGCGTCTCCGGGTCCGGCTTCTCTCCTGGCTCGCGCGCCTCTCGTGGCGTGCGCGGTGTGCGTGGCCCGCGCGGTTCCCGGCGGCTGGGGGCGGGGGTGAGCGGGCCGGGGCGGACGCCGGGGTCCGACGGGCGGTTCCGGCAGCGCGGGGGAGCGGATCCCGCTGCGGTGCGGATGCGGGCGCAGGCGCTGCTGGCGGGTAGCCCGCCGGGGGCTTTCCCTGCGGGTTACCCGGCTGTGCCCCTGCCGGTCCCACCGCATCCGCCGCCCCCTTTGCCGCCGCTGCCGCCTTTGCCGCCTCCTCCGCTGCCGCCTCCTCCGCTGGTTGTGGAGCCGGAGCCGGAGCCGGAGCCGGAGCTCGGGACGGGGGACGGGCGTGTGGTGGCCGGGCCGGGCGCGGGGGTGGCGCTGCGGGAGCGGTTGCCGGTGTGGCTCCAACTGCGGTGTGGGTTCGAGACGCGGACGGTGGCCGCCGTGGCGGTGGTCCTCGTCCTCGCACTGGGGTTCGCGGCCCAGCACTTCTGGTCCGGGCGGCCGGCCCCGGTGGCCGCGCCCCAGGCGGTGAATGCGGGCGCGGCCGCGCCCGCGGCGACGGCGCCCTCACCGACGGCGCAGGGCCGGATCGTCGTGGACGTCGCCGGGAAGGTCCGGTCTCCGGGAGTCCTGCGGCTTCCCGTCGGGGCGCGGGTGGCGGACGCGCTGTCGGCCGCCGGGGGAGTACGGCCGGGCGCCGACACCAGCGGGCTGAACCGGGCGCGCGTCCTGGTCGACGGCGAGCACGTGGTCGTCGGAGCCCCCGCGCCGCCCGGAGGCCCGGTACCGGGCGGCCCGGGCCCGCCGGGCGATTCCGTCGCACCGGTCGCCCAGGTCAGCCTGAGCTCCGCCACGGTCGAACAGCTCGACGCGCTGCCCGGGGTCGGCCCCGTGCTGGCCCGGCACATCGTGGAGTTCCGGACCGCGCGCGGGGGCTTCCGGTCGGTGGCCGACCTGCGGCAGGTCACCGGCATCGGCGAGCGCAGGTTCGCCGATCTGCGTCCACTGGTACGACCGTGAGCCGCGGCACCGGCCCGGGCACGGCCGCTGCCGGGCCGGGCGGGGCGGAGCTGTTCGGAGCGGGGCCAGGTGGCGCGGGCCCGGATGGTCGTGGGCCGGACGGAGCGGGCCCGGACGGCGTGGGGCCCGATGGTGCGGGGCCGGTGGACCTGCGCTTGGTGCCGCCGGCGCTGGCTGCGTGGGCGGCTGCCGCACTCGCCCTCGGGCTGCCCGGCGGCTGGACCGGCGCCGGGGTGGCCGGCTGCACGCTGGCCGCGGTGGGGTTGCTGGTCCTCGTCGCGGCGCGCCGCGCCCGGCGGCTGGCCGCCGCCGGGGCCGCCGTCCTGCTGTGCGCGGCGGCCGGCGCAGGCGTCGCGGGCCTCCACACCGCGCAGGCGCGCAGCGGCCCGGTGGCCGCGCTCGCCGAACAGCACGCCCGGGTGACCGCCGAGCTGACGGTCTCCTCGGACCCGCGGCGGACCCGGCGCGGACCGCCCGCGCTGCTCCTCGACGCCGAGCTGACCCGGATCACCGGACCCGGCGGGCAGGTCACCGCCACCCGCACACCGGTGCTGGTGTTCGCGCGTCACGAGGACTGGGCGCGGCTGCTGCCCTCGGTCCGGGTCCGGGTGAGCGCCCGGCTCGCCCCGCCGCGGCAGGACGCGGACCGGGCGGCGGCCGTGGTGCGGGTGACGGGAGACCGCCCGCCGGAGGTCCTGGGCGGGCCGGACGGGCTCCAGCGCACCGCCGGGGCGCTGCGCGCCGGGCTGCGGGAGGCCACCGCGGGGCTCTCCCCGGACGCCCGGGCGCTGCTGCCCGGGCTGGTGGTGGGGGACACCTCCCGGGTGCCGGCGGACCTGCACGAGGCCTTCCTCGCCACCGACCTGGTGCACCTGCTGGCCGTCTCCGGGTCCAACCTCACCGTGGTGCTGTTCCTGCTCGTCGGGCCGCCGGGCAGCGCGCTGCGGGCGGAACGCGGCGGGCTGGCGCCCCGGATCGGGCTGACCCTGCGGGGCACGGCCGTGTGCGGGGCGGCCCTGATCCTCGGCTTCGTGGTGGTGTGCCGACCGGAACCGAGCGTGCTGCGGGCCGCCGCCTGCGGGGCGGTCACACTGCTGGCGATCGGCACCGGCCGCCGCAGGTCCCTGATCCCGGCACTGGCCGCCGCCGTGCTGCTGCTCGTGCTCTACGACCCCTGGCTCGCGCGCAGCCCCGGCTTCCTGCTCTCCGTGCTGGCCACCGGCGCGCTGCTCACTCTCGGCCCACGGTGGAGCGCCGCGCTGCAGCGGCGCGGGGTACGGCCGCGGCTCGCCGAACCGCTGGCCGCGGCCGCCGCGGCGCAGGCGGTGTGCGCTCCGGTGGTCGCCGTCATGGCCGCCAGGGTGAGCCTGGTGGCGGTGCCCTGCAACCTGCTGGCCGAGCCCGCCGCCGGACCGGCCACCGTCCTCGGATTCGCGGCGCTCGCCGCGGCCGCGATCTGGATGCCGGCCGCGCAGGCGCTGGCCTGGTGCGCGGGCCTGCCCGCGGGCTGGATCGCCGGCGTGGCCCGCACCGGCGCGGACCTGCCCGGCGCGGAGGTGAGCTGGCCGGGCGGCGTGGCGGGCGGGCTGCTGCTGGCCGGGGTGACCCTCGCGGCCGTCCTGGTCGCGGCCCGGGTGGTGCGCTACCGGTGGGTGTGCGCGGCGCTGGCGCTGCTTCTGGTCCTCGTGGTGGTGCGGCCGGTGCCGCTGACCCGGGTGCTGGCGGGCTGGCCGCCGCCGGGCTGGCGGTACGCGCAGTGCGCGGTGGGGCAGGGCGACGCCGGGGTGCTGGCCGCGGGGCCGGGCACCGCGGTCGTGGTCGACGCCGGGCCCGAGCCGGGGCCCGTCGACCGGTGCCTGCGGGTACTCGGGGTCTCCCGGGTCCCGCTGCTCCTGCTGACGCACTTTCACCAGGACCACGTGGGCGGGCTCGCCGGGGTGCTGCGCGGCCGGTCGGTCGGGGCGATCCAGACCACCGTCCTCGAAGATCCCCCGGAACAGGCCCGGTTCGTGCGTGCCACGGCCGCCGCCGCAGGGGTGCCGATGCTGCGCTCGGTGCCGGGCGAGCGGCGACGGACCGGACCGCTGGAGTGGGAAGTGCTGTGGCCCCCGGCGGACGGGCCGCCCTCGGGCGGAGCCAACGACGCGAGCGTCGCCCTCCTGGTGCGGGCACCCGGGCTGCGGCTGCTGCTCCTCGGCGACCTCGAACCACCCGCCCAGCAAGAGCTGCTGAGGGAGCATCCGGAACTGGGGCCGGTGGACGTACTCAAGGTGGCCCACCACGGCTCCGCCCACCAGGACCCCGGGCTGCTCTCCCGGGTCCGCCCCAGGCTGGCCCTGATCCCGGTCGGTGCCGGGAACCGCTACGGACACCCGGCGCCCCGCACGGTGGCCGCGCTGGAAGCGGCGGGAGCGGCCGTGCTGCGGACCGACACCGACGGGTCGGTGGCGGTCACCGGGTCGGGGCCGGGTCTGAGGGCCGTGCCGGCCGGCCGCCGCCGACGGCCTGAAAGGGCGTACCGGCGGTCCACTCCTTACATATGGACAGCGGGTGGCCGGCGGGCCGCGCCGGGTTCGCCATTCTGTTTGCCCCGGCCCCGGCATCATGATCGAATGCGTCTTCGCGAGAGGGGTCCGATTCCAGACAGCACGGGGGTGCATGCGCGATGTTCGGTCGCCGGCGGGGGAATGAGACGGCCGGAAGTTCAGATGCCGCCCATCTGACAGGAGTGCCGCCCGAAGCGGGAGTGCTGAGCTGCCGGGTGATAGACCAGTACCACCAGCCCGTCCGTCAGGCGCGGTTCGAGGTCACCGACCCGATCGGGCGCCGCATCGTCAGCGGCGAGACCGATCCGTACGGCGGGTTCCTGGCGGCCGTGCCGGAGGGCGAGTACCGGCTGGCGGTCACGGCCGAGGGGTACGCGCCGTACCACGCGGCGACGCTCGTCGCGGCGGGCGGCCGGCCCGGGCCCGGCGACATCATGGTGGAGGCCGTCGAGCCGCCGGTGCTGCCACGGCCCGGGCACTGGGAGATCGAACCGACGCACTCCGCCATCGGGTTCTCGGCGCGGCACATCGGGCTCGCCCGGATCCGCGGCCGGTTCAACACGTTCGCCGGGGCCGTGCGCATCGCGGACCGCATGGAGGACTCCTCCATGCACGTGATCATCGACGCCGGCAGCATCGACACGGGGGTGCGGATGCGGGACGACCACCTGCGGTCGGGCGACTTCCTGGACGCGGCGCGTCATCCCACCATCGAGTTCTACAGCGAGCGGTTCATCCACCGCACCGGCAGCCGCTGGGCGGTGGCGGGTGCGCTGACGCTGCACGGGGTGAGCCGGTCCGTGACCCTGGACACCGAGTACCTGGGGCTCGGCACCGGCATGGAGGGAGAGACGCGGGCCGCCTGCCGGGCCACCACCGAGCTGCAGCGCGAGGACTTCACGCTGACCTGGCAGTCCATGCTCGCCCACGGGATCGCGGCGATCGGTTCGAGCGTCGACGTGGCGCTCGACGTGCAGATCGTGCACAAGAACTGAGCGGGCGGCGGGCTCCGGCCGTTACGGGGCCTCCAGCCAGCCCTCGTGCTCCGCGGCGAGAGCGTCCAGCGCCGCGGGGTCCAGGCGGTCCGCCGGGTCCTCCACGACGACCAGCCACTGGGCGTCCTCGGCGTCGTCCTCCCCGGCCAGGGCGTCCCTGACCAACTGGGGCTCCTCGGCGAGGCCGAAGCGGTCGGAGAGGTCCTGCGCCACCTCCTCGGCGGCGTCGCGGTCGGGCAGTACCAGTACATGTCGAGCGTTCACGGCTCACATTCTGGTGCACCGCACCCGCACGCGGTGTCGGTGGGGCGTGGGATGCTGGACGGCGATGGCCACCAGGAAGAACTCCACCGACGATCCGCTCGCCCCGCTCACCCTCGCGGTGGGACAGGAGGAGCTGCTGCTCGACCGTGCCGTGCGGGAGGTGGTGGCGGCGGCCCGCGCGTCGGACCCCGACACCGACGTCCGCGACCTGGCACCCGAGCAGGTCCAGCCCGGCACCATGTTCGAGCTGACCAGCCCCTCGCTGTTCGCCGAGCGCAAGGTCGTCGTCGTGCGCAACGCGCAGGACCTGTCCGCGGACAGCATCAAGGACGTGAAGGCGTACCTCGCCGATCCGGTCGACGAGATCACGCTGGTGCTGCTCCACGCCGGCGGCGTCAAGGGCAAGGGCCTGCTGGACGCGGCCCGCAAGGCGGGGGCCCGGGAGGTGGCCTGCCCGAAGATGACCAAGGCGGCCGACCGGCTGGCCTTCGTGCGGACCGAGTTCCGGACGCTGGGCCGCTCGGCGACGCCCGCCGCCACCGAGGCGCTCGTGGACGCGATCGGCAGCGATCTGCGCGAGCTCGCGAGCGCGGTCACCCAGCTGTGCGCGGACGTCGAAGGCACCATCGACGAGGCGGTGGTCGCGCGCTACTACACCGGCCGCGCCGAGGCCTCCAGCTTCACCGTGGCCGACCGGGCCGTCGAGGGGCGGGCCGCGGAGGCCTTGGAGGCGCTGCGCTGGTCGCTGTCGACCGGGGTCGCGCCGGTCCTGATCACCAGCGCGCTGGCGCAGGGCGTCCGCGCCATCGGCAAGCTCGCCTCGGCGCCGCGGGGGGCTCGCCCCGGCGACCTGGCGCGGGATCTCGGCATGCCGCCGTGGAAGATCGACCGGGTCCGGCAGCAGATGCGTGGCTGGTCGGCGGACGGGGTCGCCACGGCGTTGCGGGCCGTGGCGGAGGCGGATGCGGGCGTCAAGGGTGGCGGGGACGATCCCGAGTACGCGCTGGAGAAGGCGGTCGTGGCTGTCGCGCGGGCGGCCCGTCCGGCGCGGCGCGACTAGCCCCGCCGCGGCGCCGAGCCCGGCCCCGGCGCCCGCCACCACCGGCCGGCGCCGGCCGCGCTGCGACGTCCTGCCTCTGCGACGTCCTGCCTCTGCGGCGCCCCTTCAGCCTCGCCGGCTGCGCAAGGCCCGCTGCCTCGGCGGTGCCCGAGGAGCAACCTCCAGCCTTGCAGGCTGCGCAAGGCCCCCTGCCTCGGCGGTGCCCGAGGAGCAACCTCCAGCCTTGCAGGCTGCGCGAGGGGTAACCCCCTGCCTCGGTGGTGCCCGAGGGGCAACCTTCAGCCTCGCCGGCGTTTGAGGCGCGGGTCCGGGCGGAGCCCGGTGCCCGGCGTCAGCCGGGTTGCTCTTGGGGCTCCGCCCCAAACCCCGCGCCTCAAACGCCGGCGAGGCTGGGAATTGCGCCCCGAGATGTCGGCGAGGCTGGGGTCGGCTCTGCGCAGGTCCGCCTCAAACGCCGGCGAGGCTGGGAATTGCGCCCCGAGGTGTCGGCGAGGGTGGATGTTGCCCGCCAGGGCGTCGGCGAGGCCGGGGTGGGCTCTGCGCAGGTCCGCCTCGAGGGCCGACGAGGCTGGGTGTTGCGCCTCAGGGCGTCGGCGAGGCCGGGGATTGCGCCCCGAGGTTTCGGCGAGGGTGGAGGCCGCCAGGTGTCGGCGGGGCCGGGGGGCTCCGCGTAGGCGGTGGGGTCAGCCCTGGGGGTCTTGGGGGCGGGGGTCGGTGTCGTGGAGGCGGCGGGATGTGAGGTCGGTGCGGGTCTCCGTGCGGTGGCCGCGGGCGATGTAGTCGCGTACGACCGCCTCCACCGCGTCCTGCGGGGAGCCGATCCCCGCGAGGACCATCACCTCCACCACCAGTTCCGCGTCCAGGCTGATGCTCACCTTGGCCATGGCCCCCCACCCCTCTCGGTTTCTGGCCCGGACTCTATCCGCCGCGGCCCCGTCCGGGGGGCCGCATGCCGAAGGCCCCGGCTCGTCCTGGGGAAGGACGAGGCCGGGGCCTTCGGATCAAGCGTGTTGCCCCACACCCGCGTGGCGAACGCAGGCCGCGTGTGGGACGGGGTGCCGGTCAGGAGCGGAAGAGAGGGCCCGCTGGGTCCTCACCGGCGTTCACATCGCAGTGCTCAGCCCTGGAGGGAGGCAACCTTGGTGGCCAGCGCCGACTTCTTGTTGGCGGCGGCGTTCTTGTGGATGACACCCTTCGAGACAGCCTTGTCGAGCGCGCGGGAAGCGGCGCGAGAAGCCACGGTGGCCTTCTCGACGTCACCGGCGGCGACGGCCTCGCGGGCCTTGCGGATCGCGGTCTTGAGCGAAGACTTGACGGCCTTGTTGCGCAGGCGCGCCTTCTCGTTCGTCTTGTTCCGCTTGATCTGGGACTTGATGTTCGCCACGAAAGAGCCTTTTCAGGTTCAGAGGTTGATCTTCGGATTGTGTCCCGACAGCTAGAGGGCACACGAGACACAGCTGCCCAGGCTACCAGGCACGCTTGGACCAGCCCAAACCGAGCGCATCGGCCCGGCCATGGGACCATGGGAGCCTGCGTACCCAAACGACATCGCCTCCATACGACATCGCCCGAGAATCAGGACCTTGCGTGCCCGCGATCCCCAGCCACGTGCCCGAGCCGAGCCGTACCGACCCGGCGCTGATCCGCAACTTCTGCATCATCGCGCACATCGACCACGGCAAGTCGACTCTCGCCGACCGGATGCTCCAGCTCACCGGTGTCGTCGACCAGCGGCAGATGCGCGCCCAGTACCTCGACCGTATGGACATCGAGCGAGAGCGCGGCATCACGATCAAGTCCCAGGCGGTCCGTCTGCCCTGGGCGCCGACGGAGGGTGACGGGAAGGGCAGCACCCACATCCTCAACATGATCGACACGCCCGGACACGTCGACTTCACGTACGAGGTGTCCCGGTCGCTGGCGGCCTGTGAGGGCACCATCCTGCTGGTCGACGCCGCTCAGGGCATCGAGGCGCAGACCCTCGCCAACCTGTACCTGGCGATGGAGAACGACCTCGCGATCGTCCCCGTCCTCAACAAGATCGACCTGCCGGCCGCCCAGCCGGAGAAGTTCGCCGAGGAGCTGGCGAACCTGGTCGGCTGCCAGCCCGAGGACGTGCTGCGGGTCTCCGCGAAGACCGGTCTCGGCGTGGAAGCGCTGCTCGACAAGGTCGTGGCCACCGTTCCGGCGCCGGTCGGCGTCAAGGACGCCCCGGCCCGCGCGATGATCTTCGACTCGGTCTACGACTCGTACCGCGGTGTCGTGACGTACGTACGTGTGGTCGACGGCCAGCTGAACAAGCGCGAGCGGATCCGGATGATGTCCACCGGCGCCACGCACGAGCTGCTGGAGATCGGCGTCTCGTCGCCGGAGATGACCCCGGCCGACGGCATCGGCGTCGGCGAGGTGGGCTACATCATCACCGGCGTGAAGGACGTCCGTCAGTCCAAGGTCGGTGACACGATCACCAGCCTGCACAACGGCGCGACCGAGGCCCTCGGCGGCTACAAGGACCCGCGGCCGATGGTCTTCTCGGGCCTGTACCCGCTCGACGGCTCGGACTACCCGGACCTCCGCGAGGCCCTGGACAAGCTCCAGCTCAACGACGCCGCGCTGGTCTACGAGCCGGAGACCTCGGCGGCGCTCGGCTTCGGCTTCCGCGTCGGCTTCCTCGGCCTGCTGCACCTCGACGTGGTCCGCGAGCGCCTGGAGCGCGAGTTCGGCCTCGACCTGATCGCCACCGCGCCCAACGTGGTCTACCGGGTGGTCATGGAGGACGGCAAGGAAGTCACCGTCACCAACCCGAGCGAATTCCCCGAGGGCAAGATCTCGGACGTGTTCGAGCCGGTCGTGCGCGCCACCGTCCTCGCCCCCAGCGAGTTCATCGGCGCGATCATGGAGCTGTGCCAGACCCGCCGCGGCACGCTGCTCGGCATGGACTACCTCTCCGAGGACCGCGTCGAGATCCGCTACACGCTGCCGCTCGCGGAGATCGTCTTCGACTTCTTCGACCAGCTGAAGTCCAAGACGCGCGGCTACGCCTCCCTCGACTACGAGCCCACCGGCGAGCAGTCCGGCAGCCTGGTCAAGGTCGACATCCTGCTGCACGGCGACAAGGTCGACGCCTTCTCCGCCGTCACGCACAAGGACGCGGCCTACGCCTACGGTGTGCGCCTGGTCGCCAAGCTGCGCGAGCTCATCCCGCGGCAGGCCTTCGAGGTGCCCATCCAGGCCGCGATCGGCTCCCGGGTCATCGCCCGGGAGACCATTCGCGCCATCCGCAAGGACGTCCTCGCCAAGTGCTACGGCGGTGACATCTCCCGTAAGCGGAAGCTGCTGGAGAAGCAGAAGGAAGGCAAGAAGCGGATGAAGATGGTCGGCTCCGTGGAGGTCCCCCAGGAGGCCTTCATCGCCGTGCTGTCCAGCGACGAGTCGGGTGGCAAGGCAAAGAAGTAGCCACCGGCCGCCACCGTGACGAACGGGCCCCCGCGCGATCGCGCGGGGGCCCGTTCGTTATAAAGCGGCCGCTCGGCGCCTCTTACGCGGCGGGCGACCGCCCTCTACCCTGATCACTGCTCGATGGTTACTCGCCAGTTAACCCCATGCGCTGCCGCGTGGTCCGGAGGATGTCGTGAGCGACACACAGACCTTGATCGAGAACCGCCCGCCCTCCGTGGCGGCCCTCTTCCTGGAGCGCGTCGCCGCCACCCCGGATGCGGAGGCCTACCGGTATCCCGTGCCCGCGGCTTCCGGCCACGGGCCCGACGACTGGAAGTCGCTGAGCTGGGGGCAGGCCGCCGAACGCGTCTACGCGATCGCCGCCGGCCTGGCCGCGCTCGGCCTCCAGGCCGAGGAGCGGGTCGCCCTGGCCGCCGGCACCCGGGTCGAGTGGATCCTCGCCGACCTCGGCGTGATGTGCGCGGGCGGCGCGGTCACCACCGTGTACCCGAGCACCAACGCGGAGGAGTCGGCGTTCATCCTCTCGGACTCCGAGAGCCGCGTGCTCATCGCCGAGGACGCCGCGCAGCTGGCCAAGGCGCGCGAGCGCCGCGCCGACCTGCCCGACCTGCGCCACGTCGTCGTCATGGACCCGGCCGGCGTCGAGCCCGCCGAGGACGACCCCGAGGGCTGGCTGCTCACCCTGGCCGAGCTGGAGGCGCGCGGCGCCGAGTACCTCGCCAAGCACCCGGAATCGGTCAAGGAGCGCGTCGGGGCCATCACCTCCGACCAGCTCGCCACCCTGATCTACACCTCCGGTACGACGGGCCGCCCCAAGGGCGTCCGCCTCCCGCACGACAACTGGTCCTACATGGCCAAGGCCATGGCGGCGACCGGCCTGATCGGCCCGGACGACGTCCAGTACCTCTGGCTGCCGCTCGCCCACGTCTTCGGCAAGGTCCTCACCTCCGGCCAGATCGAAGTCGGCCACGTCACGGCCGTCGACGGCCGCGTCGACAAGATCATCGAGAACCTGCCGGTGGTCCAGCCGACCTACATGGCCTCCGTCCCGCGCATCTTCGAGAAGGTCTACAACGGGGTCGCCGCCAAGGCCCGCGAGGCCGGCGGCGCCAAGTACAAGATCTTCCAGTGGGCCGCCGAGGTCGCCCGCGAGTACGCGAAGGCCTCCCAGGACAACTTCCGCCGCACCGGCACCGCCTCCGTGCCCTTCGGCCTGGGCATGAAGCACAAGGTCGCCGACGCGCTCGTCTACTCGAAGCTGCGCGCCGCGTTCGGCGGCCGGCTGCGCGCCGCCGTCTCCGGCGCCTCCGGCCTCTCCCCGGAGATCGGCTACTTCTTCTCCGGCGCCGGCATCCACATCCTGGAGGGCTACGGCCTGACGGAGTCCAGCGCCGCGAGCTTCGTGAACCCGGGCGAGGCCTACCGCACCGGCACCGTCGGCAAGCCGCTCCCCGGCTGCGAGGTCCGGATCGCCGACGACGGCGAGATCCTGCTGCGCGGCCCCGGCATCATGGAGGGCTACCACCGGCTGCCCGAGAAGACCGCCGAGGTCCTGGAGTCCGACGGCTGGTTCCACACCGGCGACATCGGCGAGCTCTCCGCCGACGGCTACCTGAAGATCACCGACCGCAAGAAGGACCTGATCAAGACCTCCGGCGGCAAGTACGTCGCCCCCGCTGAGATCGAGGGCCAGTTCAAGGCGGTCTGCCCGTTCGTCTCGAACATCCTGGTGCACGGCGCCGACCGGAACTTCTGCACCGCCCTGATCGCCCTCGACGAGCCCGCGCTGCTGGGCTGGGCCAAGGACAACGGGCTGGAGGGCAAGGCGTACGCCGAGGTGGTGGCCGCGCCGCAGACCCGCGCGATGGTCCAGGGCTACGTCGACACCCTCAACCAGGACCTCCAGCGCTGGCAGACGATCAAGAAGTTCGCGCTTCTGCCCCGCGACCTGGACGTCGAGCACGGCGAGCTCACCCCCAGCCTCAAGCTGAAGCGGCCGGCGGTCGAGCGCGAGTACAAGGCCCTCATCGACGCGATGTACCAGGGCACCCGCGAGGCGTAACCGGGCTCTGCGGACCGGGGCCGGGACGGGACGAACCCGGCCCGGCCCCGGCCCTGTCCGAGCCGGGTCCGAGCCCCGGACCGGGCGCGGGCCGGGTCGCACGGCGGACGGTCGGCCGCCGCCGGACGGTGCGGGAGAATGGGACCCATGCCTTCCGTACTGCCCGATGGTGAGCCCGTGCCCGACGACGGGGCACTGCCCGCGCACGCCCTGACGGGTGCGGCCGACCGGCCCCTCGGGTTCTACCTGCACGTGCCCTACTGCGCGACCCGCTGCGGGTACTGCGACTTCAACACGTACACCGCCACCGAGCTGCGCGGCACCGGGGGCGTCCTGGCCTCCCGCGACAACTACGCGGAGACCCTCGCCGACGAGATCCGGCTCGCCCGCAAGGTGCTCGGAGACGACCCGCGCGAGGTCCGTACCGTCTTCGTCGGCGGAGGCACCCCGACCCTGCTGCCCGCCGCCGACCTGGTCCGCATGCTCGCGGCGATCCGCGATGAGTTCGGGCTGGCGGCCGACGCGGAGATCACCACCGAGGCCAATCCCGAGTCGGTCGGTCCCGCCTACCTGGAAGAGCTGCGGGCCGGCGGCTTCAACCGGATCTCCTTCGGCATGCAGAGCGCCAAGCAGCACGTCCTGAAGGTGCTCGACCGCACCCACACCCCCGGTCGGCCCGAGGCCTGCGTCGGCGAGGCGCGCGCCGCGGGCTTCGACCACGTCAACCTCGACCTGATCTACGGCACGCCCGGCGAGACGGACGACGACTGGCGGGCCTCGCTGGACGCGGCGCTCGGCGCCGGGCCCGACCACATCTCCGCGTACGCGCTGATCGTCGAGGAGGGCACCCAGCTGGCGCGGCGGATCCGCCGCGGCGAGGTCCCCATGACCGACGACGACGTCCACGCCGACCGCTACCTGATCGCGGACTCCGTCCTCGCCGGGGCCGGCTACTCCTGGTACGAGGTCTCGAACTGGGCCACCTCCGAGGCCGGCCGCTGCCTGCACAACGAGCTGTACTGGCGGGGCGCGGACTGGTGGGGGGCCGGGCCGGGGGCGCACTCGCACGTGGGCGGGGTGCGGTGGTGGAACGTGAAGCACCCGGGCGCGTATGCGGCGGCGCTGGCGGAGGGGCGGTCGCCGGGGGCGGGGCGTGAGCTGCTGTCCGCCGAGGACCGGCGGGTGGAGCGGATTCTGCTGGAGCTGCGGCTGGTGGAGGGGTGTCCGCTGGAGCTGCTGGCCGAGGCCGGGCTCGCCGCCTCCCGCAAGGCCTTGGCGGACGGGCTGCTGGAGGCGGGGCCGTACGCGCGGGGGCGGGCCGTGCTGACCCTGCGGGGGCGGTTGCTGGCCGACGCGGTGGTCCGGGACCTGGTGGACTGACGGGCGGTCCGGACCCACGGAGCTCCGCCCCGGACCCCGCGCCTCAAACGCCGGCGGGGCTGGAGTTGCCCTTGGGTGGCGCCCCGGACGCCGGCGGGGTCGGAGTCGCCTCCGGCGGCGCCTCAAACGCCGGCGGGGCTGGATGTTGCCCCCGGTGCCTCGGACGTCCGCGCGGGCGGGTTGCCCCCGGCGTCGAGCGCCGGCCGGGCTGGACCCCGTGTTTCAGGCCGGGGCCGTGACGAAGTCGATGAGGTGTTCCACCGAGCCCAGCAGGGACGGCTCCAAGTCCTGGTAGGAGCGGACGCGCGACAGGATGTGCTGCCAGGCGGCGCCAGTGTTCTCCGGCCAGGCCAGGGCTCGGCAGATGCCCGTTTTCCAGTCCGTGCCGTGGGGGACGGTCGGCCAGGCGGGGATGCCCAGGGACGACGGCTTCACGGCCTGCCAGACGTCGATGTAGGGGTGGCCCACGACCAGGACGTCGGCGTGGGTGACCGAAGCCGCGATGCGGGACTCCTTCGAGCCCGGGACCAGGTGGTCGACCAGGACGCCCAGGCGCGCGTCCGGACCGGGGGCGAACTCCGCGACGATCGCCGGGAGGTCGTCGATGCCCTCCAGGTACTCCACGACCACCCCCTCGATCCGCAGGTCGTCGCCCCACACCCGCTCGACGAGTTCGGCGTCGTGGCGACCCTCCACGTAGATCCGGCCCGCGCGGGCCACCCGGGCCCGGGCCCCCGGCACGGCCACCGAGCCCGACGCGGTACGGGCCGGCGCGGCCGGCCGCCGGGCGGGGCGTACGAGGGTGACGACGGCGCCGTCCAGCAGGAAGCCGCGCGGCGCCATCGGGAAGACCCGGCGCTTGCCGAACCGGTCCTCCAGCGTCACCGTGCCGGCCTCGCAGGCCGTCACCGCACCGCAGAAGCCCGTACCGGCCTCCTCGACCACCAGGTCGGGATCGGCCGGGACCTCCGGGACGGGGCGGGCCGCGCTCCGCTTCCAGGGCGGCGTCAGATCGGGTGAGTACTCGCGCATCCGGACGACAGTAGGGAGGGGCGGCGGATCAGACCGGCGACACGCCGAAGCGGTCCGCCAGTGTGGCGCGTTGCGCACGGACGAAAGCCGCATCCACCACCGCACCGTGCCCCGGCACGTACACCGCGTCCTCGCCGCCCAGCGCGAGCAGCCGGTCGAGAGCGGCCGGCCACTGCCTGCGGACCGCGTCGGGGCCGGCTTGAGGATCACCGGACTCCTCCACGAGGTCCCCGCAGAACACCACCTCGCGCGAGCCGGGGACGAACACCGCGAGATCGTGCCGGGTGTGGCCGGGGCCCACGTTGGCCAGCAGCACCTGCACCCCGCCCAGTTCCAGCGTCCACTCGCCCGAGACCAGGTGCCGGGGCGCGACCAGCAGGTCGGCCGACTCCGCGGCCTCGGACTCCGCCAGCCCGTGCCGTACCGCGTCCTCGCGGAGCACGTCGTGGCTCGTCAGCAGCAGCCCGTCCAGGCCCACCGCGCCGAAGACCTCCACGCCGGAGAAGGCCGAGGCCCCCAGAACGTGGTCGAAATGTCCGTGCGTGAATGCGATATGAGTCACTCGGCGGCCGGCCAGCCGCTCCGCCTGGGCCCGCACCTCGGAGCCCTCCCGGAGGCAGGAGCCGGGGTCCACGAGGAGCACCGCATCGTCTCCCACCACCAGTCCCACCGTGCAGTCCCACACCGGCAGCCGTCGCCGGCCGGCGCGCCCGGTGAGCCCTTCCCACCCGGCCTCTTCCCATTGGACGTCCATGCCGCGACGCTACCTTGACGGGCCGCCCTTGCTAGGGGTGCACCTCCCCGCCGTACACTGACCGGGGGATCTCTGGCACTCGAACACCACGAGTGCCAGCAGCAGGCCCGCAAGCAGGACCGCAGGACGCAAACGGAAACGACGCATCACAGCTGGAGGTGTGCGCGATGCTCAGCGAACGCAGACTCGAGGTGCTGCGCGCCATCGTCCAGGACTACGTCGGGACGGAGGAGCCGGTCGGCTCCAAGGCGCTCACCGAGCGCCACCGGCTCGGCGTGTCGCCGGCCACGGTGCGCAACGACATGGCGGTGCTGGAGGACGAGGGCTTCATCGCCCAGCCGCACACCAGCGCCGGCCGCATCCCGACGGACAAGGGCTACCGGCTCTTCGTCGACAAGCTCGCCGGCGTCAAGCCGCTGTCGTCGCCGGAGCGGCGGGCCATCCAGAACTTCCTGGACGGCGCCGTCGACCTCGACGACGTGGTCGGCCGTACGGTCCGGCTGCTCGCGCAGCTGACCCGGCAGGTGGCGGTCGTGCAGTACCCGTCGCTGACCCGGTCCACGGTCCGCCACGTCGAGCTGCTGGCGCTCGCGCCCGCACGCCTGATGCTGGTGCTGATCACGGACACCGGCCGGGTCGAGCAGCGGATGGTCGACGCGCCCGCGCCCTTCGGCGAGACCGCGCTGGCCGACCTGCGGGCCCGGCTCAACGCCCGGGTCGTCGGACGCCGGTTCGCGGACGTGCCGCAGCTGGTGCAGGACCTGCCGGAGTCGTTCGAGACGGACGACCGCGGCACGGTACAGATCGTGCTCGCGACCCTGCTGGAGACCCTGGTCGAAGAGACCGAGGAGCGGCTGATGATCGGCGGCACCGCCAATCTCACCCGCTTCGGGCACGATTTCCCCCTCACGATCAGGCCGGTGCTGGAGGCCCTGGAGGAGCAGGTCGTGCTCCTCAGGCTGCTCGGCGAGGCCAATGAATCGGGCATGACCGTACGCATTGGGCATGAGAACGCCTACGAGGGACTGAACTCCACGTCCGTCGTCTCGGTCGGCTACGGTTCGGGCGGCGAGGCAGTCGCCAAACTCGGCGTGGTCGGACCGACCCGCATGGACTACCCCGGAACGATGGGAGCGGTACGCGCAGTGGCACGTTACGTCGGACAGATCCTGGCGGAGTCGTAAGTGGCCACGGACTACTACGCCGTTCTCGGCGTGCGCCGCGACGCATCGCAGGACGAGATCAAGAAGGCCTTCCGCAAGCTCGCGCGCGAGCTGCACCCGGACGTGAACCCCGATCCCAAGACGCAAGAGCGTTTCAAGGAGATCAACGCCGCGTACGAGGTGCTGTCGGACCCGCAGAAGAAGCAGGTCTACGACCTCGGCGGCGACCCGCTGTCCGCCTCCGGCGGCGGCGGTGGCGCGGGCGGCTTCGGGGCCGGCGGCTTCGGCAACTTCTCGGACATCATGGACGCCTTCTTCGGACAGGCGTCCCAGCGCGGCCCGCGCTCGCGCACCCGCCGCGGCCAGGACGCGATGATCCGGCTGGAGCTGGAACTCGACGAGGCCGCGTTCGGGACCACCAAGGACATCCAGGTCGACACCGCGATCGTGTGTACGACCTGCTCGGGCGAGGGCGCCGCACCCGGCACCTCCGCCCAGACCTGTGACATGTGCCGCGGCCGCGGCGAGGTCTCCCAGGTCACCCGCTCCTTCCTGGGCCAGGTCATGACCTCGCGCCCGTGCCCGCAGTGCCAGGGCTTCGGCACCGTGGTCCCGACCCCGTGCCCCGAGTGCGCGGGCGACGGCCGGGTCCGCTCCCGCCGCACCCTCACGGTCAAGATCCCGGCCGGTGTGGAGAACGGCACCCGCATCCAGCTCGCGGGCGAGGGCGAGGTCGGCCCCGGCGGCGGCCCCGCCGGCGACCTGTACGTGGAGATCCACGAGCTCCCGCACCCGGTCTTCCAGCGGCGCGGCGACGACCTGCACTGCACGGTCACCCTCCCCATGACGGCGGCCGCGCTGGGCACGAAGTGCCCGCTGGAGACGCTGGACGGGATGGAGGAGGTCGACATCCGGCCCGGTACCCAGTCCGGCCAGTCGATCCCGCTGCACGGGCGCGGCGTCACGCACCTGCGCGGCGGCGGCCGCGGCGACCTCATCGTGCACGTCGAGGTCATGACCCCGAACAAGCTGGACCCGCAGCAGGAGGACCTGCTGCGCCAGCTGGCCAAGCTGCGCGGCGAAGAGCGCCCCCTCGGGCAGTTCCAGCCGGGCCAGCAGGGCCTGTTCAGCCGCCTGAAGGACGCGTTCAACGGCCGCTGACGGCGGCTCGCCGGGCACCTGAACGACGCGTCGCCGGGCACCCGGTCGACGTGCAGGACGGGCCCGCCGCCGGTGGTGGCGGGTTCCGTCCGGCGGACTATGCCAGGCGAATGCACCGATTCGGCCTGCTGCGGGGGACATGGCACGATGCGGTCATGTCCTCCGCACTGAGCGATCTCTGCCGGTTCCCGGTCGTGCAGGCGCCGATGGCCGGCGGCGGTTCCTGCCCCGAGCTCGCCGCAGCGGTCGCCTCGGCGGGCGGACTCGGCTTCCTGGCCGGCGGGTACAAGACCGCCGACGGGATGTACCAGGAGGTCAAGCGGCTGCGCGCGCTCACCGCGCGCCCCTTCGGCGTCAACCTCTTCATGCCGCAGCACGCCGCGGTGGACCCGGCCGAGATCGAGGCGTACCGCGGACAGCTCGCCGGTGAGGCCAGCTGGTACGAGACCGCGCTGAGCGAGGACGTCTTCGCCTGCTCCGACGACGGCTACGACGCCAAGATCGCGATCCTCCTCGACGATCCGGTGCCGCTCGTCTCCTTCACCTTCGGCTGCCCCGAGCCCGCGACGCTGGACGCGTTCGCGAAGGCCGGCACCCGTACCGCGGTCACCGTGACCTCCGCCGAGGAGGCCCGTGCCGCGCAGAGCGCCGGCGCGCACGCCGTCTGCGTGCAGGGCATCGAGGCCGGCGGGCACCAGGGCACCCACCGCGACGACCCGCAGGCCGACGGCACCGGCTTCGGTCTGCTGCCGCTCGTCGCCCAGGTGCGCGAGGCCGTCGGGCTCCCGATCGTCGCCGCGGGCGGGCTGATGCGCGGGTCGCAGATCGCCGCCGTGCTCGCCGCCGGCGCCGAGGCCGCACAGCTCGGCACCGCCTTCCTGGCCTGCCCGGAGTCGGGCGCCGACCCGCTGCACAAGCGGGCCCTGACCGACCCGCTGTTCGTCCGTACCGAACTCACCCGGGCGTTCTCCGGGCGTCCGGCCCGCGGCCTGGTCAACCGGTTCATGCGGGAACACGGCCCCTACGCGCCGGCCGCGTACCCGCAGGTGCATCATCTGACGACCGGACTGCGCAAGGCCGCCGCCGAGGCGGGCGACCCGCAGGGGATGGCGCTGTGGGCCGGACAGGGCCACCGGCTGGCCCGCACCCTGCCCGCCGGGCAGCTGGTGGAGGTTCTCGCGGCCGAACTGGCCGAAGCGCAGAGTGCGTTGCAGATGAGGAGTGCGTCATGACCGCCCCCGTGTTCGTGGTCGACAAGGTGCCCGCCGGGCCGCAGTTCGTCCTCGACGGACCCGAAGGCCGGCACGCGGTCTCCGTGAAGCGCCTGGAGCCCGGCGAGGAACTCGTCCTCACCGACGGGCGGGGCGGCTGGGCCGAGGGCGTGGTCGCCGCCGCCGAGGGCAAGGACCGCCTCGTCGTCGACGTACGGGCGGTGGCCGAGGAGCCCGAGCCGGCGCCGCGCATCACCGTCGTACAGGCCCTCCCCAAGGGCGACCGGGGCGAACTCGCCGTCGAGACCATGACCGAGACCGGAGTCGATGCGATCGTGCCCTGGCAGGCCTCGCGCTGCATCACGCAGTGGCGCGGCGACCGGGGGGCCAAGTCCCTCGCGAAGTGGCGCAGTACGGCCCGCGAGGCCGGCAAGCAGTCCCGCCGGGTGCGCTTCCCAGAGGTCGCCGAGGCCATGTCCACCAAGCAGGTCGCGGCGCTGCTGGCCGGCGCCGACCTCGCGATGGTCCTGCACGAGGACCGCGACGCGGCCAGCGGGGCGCTCGCGCTGGCGGAACTGCCCGCACAGGGCTCGATCGTGGTCGTCGTCGGCCCGGAGGGCGGGGTCTCGCCGGAGGAGCTCAAGGTGTTCGCGGAGGCGGGCGCCCGCCCGTACCGGCTGGGCCGCTCGGTGCTGCGGACGTCCACGGCCGGCACGGCCGCGGTGGCGGTCCTGCTCTCCCGCACCGGCCGCTGGTCGTAACACCCGCATCCACCCGGCCCGGCACCCCGGCCCGGCACCCCGGCCCGGCACCCCGGCCCGGCCGCCGCGGCGCGGGCCGCGGCCCGACTGGACCGGTCCTCCAGGGCTCGCCTACCGGTCCACGGCGGCCGTCTCGCTACGATGCGCCTGACTGATCAACGGTATGGAGGCGAAGCCCATGGCAGGCGAACCGCAGGCGGACTGCCTGTTCTGCAAGATCGTCAAGGGGGACATCCCGGCGACGATCGTGCGCGAGACCGAGACCACCGTCGCGTTCCGCGACATCAACCCGCAGGCGCCCACGCACGTCCTGGTGATCCCCAAGGTGCACTACCCGGACGCGGCGAGCCTCGCGGCGGCCGAGCCGACCGTGCTCGCCGACGTCGTGCGCGAGGCCGGCGAGGTCGCCGCCGAGGAGAAGGTCGACGGCACCGGCTACCGGATCGCCTTCAACACCGGCACCGGCGCGGGCCAGACCGTCTTCCACGCCCACGCCCACGTGCTCGGCGGGCGCGGCTTCGCCTGGCCGCCCGGATAACCAACCGTGTCCGTACGTGAATTCGTGGTGCTCGGCACCGCGAGCCAGGTCCCGACCCGGCACCGCAACCACAACGGGTACCTGCTGCGCTGGGACGGAGAGGGCATCCTCTTCGATCCCGGCGAGGGCACCCAGCGCCAGATGCTGCGCGCGGGCGTGGCCGCGCACGACATCAACCGGATCTGCGTCACCCACTTCCATGGGGACCACTCGCTCGGGCTCGCCGGGGTGATCCAGCGGATCAACCTCGACCGGGTCCCGCACCCGGTCACGGCGCACTTCCCGGCCAGCGGGCAGCAGTTCTTCGACCGGCTGCGGTACGCCACCGCCTACCGCGAGACGGTGCGGATCGACGAGGCGCCGGTCGCGGCCGACGGGCTGCTCGCGCAGGGCGCCACGTACCGGCTGGAGGCGGTCCGGCTGAGCCACCCCGTCGAGTCCTTCGGCTACCGGCTCACCGAGCCGGACGGGCGGCGGATGCTCCCCGAACTGCTGGCCCGGCACGGGATCGCCGGCCCCGACGTGGGCCGCATCCAGCGCGACGGCGAGCTGGACGGGGTCACCCTCGACCAGGTCAGCGAGGTCCGGACCGGCCAGCGCTTCGCCTTCGTCATGGACACCCGGTTGTGCGAGGGCGTGGACGCGCTCGCCCAGGGCTGCGACATGCTCGTGATCGAGTCGACCTTCCTCGACGAGGACGAGCGGCTGGCCACCGAGCACGGCCACCTGACCGCCGGGCAGGCAGCCCGGGTCGCGAGCCGGGCGGGCGTGAGGCACCTGGTCCTGACCCACTTCTCGCAGCGGTACACGGACCCGGACGCCTTCGAGCGGCAGGCGCGGGCCGCCGGGTTCGACGGCGAGCTCACGGTCGCCCAGGACCTCCTGCGGGTCCCCCTGCCCAAGCGCCCCTGAGGCCGCGCGCCGCGGGTACCGGCCGCATCCGGTGCCCGCGGCAGTGACCTGCGTCGGGACGGGAAGAAGGGGCGATCCGGCGATGACCTGGGTCACACTGGGTTTGAACCGGCCCGGTGAGGGCAGGGCTGGCGGTCCTCCGAAGCTTTTTCCACCTTGCGGCAACGACCCCTCAGGACGGGGAGCACACACGTGACCAGTCGGAACGGACCACACCACCACCCGGGGCGTGCGGAGCTGGACCCGCTGCGCGGCGTACGGACCCCGCAGGACCCGGGCTGCGACGTCTTCCTGACCGGCACGGTCTTCCTGGACATCATCTTCACGGGCCTCGACTCGGCGCCCGTGCGCGGTACGGAGTCCTGGGCCCGCGGCATGGGCTCCAGCCCCGGCGGCGTCGCCAACATGGCCACCGCCCTGGCCCGCCTGGGCCTGCGCACCTCGCTCGCCGCCGCCTTCGGCGACGACCACTACGGCGAGTACTGCTGGGACGCCCTCGCGCAGGGCGAGGGCATCGACCTGTCGATGTCCCGGACCATCCCCGGCTGGCACTCCCCGGTGACCGTCTCGATGGCCTACGAGGGCGAGCGCACGATGATCTCGCACGGCCACGAGGCGCCCCCGCCCGCCGGCCCCGGTCCCTTCCCCGAATGCCCGCCGCGGGCCCGGGCCGCCGTCGCCTCCCTGGAGCCGGGCCGCCGCGAGGAGTGGATCGCCTCCGCCGCCGGCCGCGGCGCCCGCATCTTCGCGGACGTGGGCTGGGACGACAGCGGGCGCTGGGACCTGGCCGCGCTGGGCGGCCTGGAGCACTGCGAGGCCTTCCTCCCGAACGCCGGCGAGGCCGTGCGCTACACCCGCACCGACAGCCCGCAGGCCGCCGCTCGCGCGCTCGCCGAGCACGTCCCGATCGCCGTGGTCACCATGGGCGCGGAAGGCTCGTACGCCGTGGACGGACGGACCGGGGAGACCGCCCTCGTGCCCGGGATCGCGGTGGAGGAACTGGACCCCACCGGAGCCGGCGACGTCTACGTGGCCGGATTCCTGACCGGCACCCTGGCCGGCTGGCCGCTCGCCGACCGGCTCGCCTTCGCCGGCCTGACGGCCGCCCTGTCCGTGCAGGAGTTCGGCGGCTCGCTCTCGGCGCCCGGCTGGGAGGAGGTCGCCGCCTGGTGGCGGCGGGTACGGGCGCTGCCCGGCGGCGTGCCGCAGGAGCTGCGGCACTACGGATTCCTCGACGACCTGCTGCCGGACTCCGCGCTGCGCCCCGAGCCCTGCGAGCCGCGCCGCCGCGCCGTCCCGACCATCGGCTTCCGGCACTCCGCCTGACCACGGCCCGTACGCGCACGCCTACGGAATCCGCGTACCACCCCCGCCGCCCGGCCCCGAGGGCGCCCGGAAAACCCCTCGGGATCGGTCCGGCGGCGTCGTAGGCTTGGAAGTCACAGAGGCCGTCGATCGGCGAGGTCTCCCAACGGGAGGAATGTGCAGGCCAGAGAGCCGGCCCATGACTCAGACACCCACAGACCGGACCCCCGCGCCGGGGCAGGCACGAGCCCACTTCACGGTCCCCGCGAAGCACCCGATGGTGATGGTGCTCGGCTCGGGCGACGCCCTGTTGCGCGTGATCGAAAGGGCGTTCCCCGGCGCCGACATCCATGTGCGGGGCAACCAGGTGAGCGCGGTCGGCGACTTCGCTGAAGTCGCACTGATCCAGCGTTTGTTCGACGAGATGATGCTGGTGCTCCGCACCGGGCAGCCGATGACGGAGGACGCAGTGGAACGCTCGATCGCCATGCTCCGGGCCAATGGCAGCGACGGCGCGGAAGCCGTCACCGAGACCCCGGCCGAGGTGCTCACGCAGAACATCCTCTCCAGCCGGGGCCGCACCATCCGCCCCAAGACCCTCAACCAGAAGCGGTACGTCGACGCGATCGACAAGCACACGATCGTCTTCGGCATCGGCCCCGCCGGTACCGGCAAGACCTATCTCGCCATGGCCAAGGCGGTCCAGGCCCTGCAGTCCAAGCAGGTCAGCCGGATCATCCTGACCCGGCCCGCCGTCGAGGCGGGCGAGCGGCTCGGCTTCCTGCCGGGCACGCTCTTCGAGAAGATCGACCCGTACCTGCGCCCGCTGTACGACGCACTGCACGACATGCTCGACCCCGACTCCATCCCGCGGCTGATGGCCGCGGGCACCATCGAGGTCGCGCCGCTGGCGTACATGCGAGGCCGGACGCTCAACGACGCCTTCATCATCCTGGACGAGGCGCAGAACACGAGCCCGGAGCAGATGAAGATGTTCCTGACGAGGCTCGGCTTCGACTCGAAGATCGTCATCACGGGTGACGTCACGCAGATCGACCTGCCCGGCGGGACCAAGTCCGGTCTCAAGCAGGTCCAGGAGATCCTCGAGGACGTCGAGGACGTCCACTTCTCGCGGCTCACGTCCCAGGATGTCGTCCGGCACAAGCTCGTCGGCCGTATTGTCGACGCGTACGAGCAGTACGACAGCCGCAACGGGAAGTAGTACGAGAGTCACATGTCGATCGACGTCAACAACGAGTCCGGAACCGAGGTCGACGAGCAGGCGATCCTCGACATCGCCCGCTACGCACTGACCCGGATGCGGATCCACCCGCTGTCCGAGCTCTCGGTGATCGTCGTGGACGAGGCCGCCATGGAGCAGCTCCACATCCAGTGGATGGACCTGCCCGGACCGACCGACGTCATGTCCTTCCCGATGGACGAGCTGCGTCCGCCGGCCAAGGACTCCGAGGAGCCCCCGCAGGGGCTCCTCGGCGACATCGTGCTCTGCCCCGAGGTCGCCAAGCAGCAGGGCCAGGACGCGCCCACGCAGCACTCCATGGACGAGGAGCTCCAGCTCCTGACCGTCCACGGGGTGCTGCACCTGCTCGGCTACGACCACGAGGAGCCCGACGAGAAGGCCGAGATGTTCGGCCTGCAGGCCGCCATCGTGGACGGCTGGCGCGGTGAGCGCGGGCTGACCGGTCCGTCCCCGGCCCCCACCGTGTCGTGAGCGCCGCCCAGCTGATCACCGGGGCGGTGCTGCTGGTCGTCGTGGCCTGGCTCGCCGCCTGTGCGGAGGCCGGCATCGCCCGGGTCTCCGTCTTCCGCGCCGAGGAGGCCGCACGGTCCGGGCGGCGGGGCAGCGCCAAGCTGCTCCAGGTCGCCTCCGACCCGACCCGCTACCTGAACGTGGCCCTGCTGGTGCGGGTCGCGTGCGAGATGGCGGCCGCGGTCCTGGTCACGTACGCGTGCCTGGACGAGTTCGGCGAGAACTGGACGGCGCTGGTCGTGGCGATCGCCGTCATGGTCCTCGTGTCGTACGTGGCCGTCGGC
Source organism: Streptomyces sp. NBC_00239 (assembly GCF_036194065.1). Taxonomy (NCBI): domain Bacteria; kingdom Bacillati; phylum Actinomycetota; class Actinomycetes; order Kitasatosporales; family Streptomycetaceae; genus Streptomyces; species Streptomyces sp. NBC_00239. The sequence goes on from NZ_CP108095.1 coordinate 5,491,891, forward strand.
GTCTCGCCCCGCACCATCGGCCGCCAGCACCCGCTGAACACCGCGACGGCGTCCGCGTACGTACTGCTGCCGCTGGCCCGGATCATGGGGCCGGTGCCGCAGCTGCTGATCCTCCTCGGCAACGCGCTCACGCCCGGAAAGGGCTTCCGCAAGGGGCCGTTCGCCTCCGAGGCGGAGCTGCGCGCGATGGTGGACCTCGCCGAGAAGGAATCCCTGATCGAGGACGACGAGCGCCGGATGGTGCACTCGGTCTTCGAGCTGGGCGACACCCTCGTGCGCGAGGTGATGGTCCCGCGGACCGACCTGATCTGCATCGAGCGGTACAAGACGGTCCGTCAGGCGACCACGCTGGCGCTGCGGTCGGGCTTCTCGCGGATCCCGGTGACCGGCGAGAACGAGGACGACATCGTCGGCATCGTGTACCTGAAGGACCTCGTCCGCAAGACCCACATCAACCGCGGCGCCGAGTCCGACCTGGTCTCGACGGCCATGCGCCCGGCGGTGTTCGTGCCCGACACGAAGAACGCGGGCGACCTGCTGCGCGAGATGCAGCAGGTCCGCAACCACGTCGCCGTCGTCATCGACGAGTACGGCGGCACGGCGGGCATCGTCACCATCGAGGACATCCTGGAGGAGATCGTCGGTGAGATCACCGACGAGTACGACCGGGAGCTGCCGCCGGTCGAGGAACTCGGCCCGGACCGCTACCGGGTGACGGCCCGGCTGGACATCACCGACCTCGGCGAGCTCTTCGGGATCGACGAGTACGACGACGAGGACGTCGAGACGGTGGGCGGTCTGCTCGCCAAGGCGCTCGGCCGGGTACCGATCGCGGGTGCAACCTCGGGGGTCGAACTGCCCGACGGGCGGCGGCTGCGGCTGACCGCGGAGGCGCCGGCCGGCCGCCGGAACAAGATCGTGACGGTGCTCGTGGAGCCGGATCCGGAGGCGGCGCAGGCCGGTCCCGGGCAACCCGGGCCGGGACAGGGGGCGAAGCCGTGACACCGGACGAACTGCGCGCGTTCTGCCTCGGTTTCAACGCCGTGGCGGAGGAGTTCCCGTTCAACCCGGAGACCTCGGTCTTCAAGGTGCTCGGCAAGGTGTTCGCGCTGAGCGCGCTGGACTCCAGGCCGCTCAGGGTCAACCTGAAGTGCGATCCCGAGCAGGCGGTGCGGCTGCGGGCCGAGTACCCGGCCGTGGCGCCCGGCTACCACATGAACAAGCGCCACTGGAACACGGTGACCGTGGACGGGGTGCCCGACGCGCTGCTGCGGGAGCTCGTCGAGGACTCGTACGACCTCGTGGTGGCGGGGCTGCCGCGGGCGGAGCGGCTGAAGCTGGACCGCCCGTAGGCCGTGGCCTGATCCGAGGGCCGGACCGGCGGACGTGGGGCGAAGGTCACGATCTCGCACGACGTTCGGATCATCGGATTCTCTTACTCTACGCTTAGCTTTGCTTGTGCCAACCGGGATCCGCCTGCGGAGTCCCGTGTTCGGCCATGCCACCCGACTTTTTCACCGTCACCGCCGCGGGTCGACCGCCCACGTGCCGGGGGGACAGGGGGATGGAGGGGAGAGCGCCTCGGCGGACCCGTGCTGCACGGGTCCGCCGAGGCGCTCCGGTTTTCCGGTCCCTATGCTTTCCGGCATGACCGACAGCATCTCCGGCGGCAACGGGACCGAGATCGACCCCGAGGACCGCAAGATCATCACCCTGGCGCGCAGCGCCCGCGCCCGCAACGGCGTGGCCGAAGGGGCGGCGGTACGCGACGAGACCGGCCGCACGTACGTGGCCGGCACCGTGTCGCTGGACTCCCTGCAGCTCAGCGCCCTCCAGACCGCGGTCGCCATGGCGGTCGCGAGCGGCGCCCGGTCCCTGGAGGCGGCGGCGGTCGTGACCGAGGCGGACGAGGCCGCGGCGCTCGACCGCGCGGCCGTCCGCGACCTCGGCGGCCCGGCCACCCCGGTGCTGCTGGCGGGCCCCGACGGCGAGCTGCGCGCCACCGTCACCGCGGGCTGACCCGTCAGACCGTGCGGGGGCGGCGCCGGATCGTCATCGACATCAGCGCCGCCACCGCGCACAGGGCGCCCGACGCGTAGAAGACCACGTCGTACGAGCCGAAGGCGTCCCGGGCCGCCCCGCCCAGGAAGGCCACCACCGCCGCGCCGACCTGGTGCGAGGCCAGGATCCAGCCGAAGACGATGGCGCTGTCCTCGCCGTACTGCTCCCGGCACAGCGCGAGGGTCGGCGGCACGGTGGCCACCCAGTCCAGCCCGTAGAAGACGATGAAGAACAGCATCGGCGGGTGCACGGCGGGCGCGAGCAGCAGGGGCAGGAAGAGCAGCGAGATCCCGCGCAGCGCGTAGTAGACGGCCAGCAGCCGGCGGGACTCGAAGCGGTCGGTGAGCCAACCCGAGCAGACGGTGCCGACCACGTCGAAGACGCCGATCACCGCGAGCAGTCCGGCGGCCGCCGTGAGGGGCATGCCGTGGTCGTGGGCGGCAGGCACGAAGTGCGTCTTGACCAGGCCGTTCGTCGAGGCGCCGCAGATCGCGAAGGTGCCGGCGAGCAGCCAGAACGGGCCGGTGCGGGCCGCCCGCAGGAGCACGGTGACCGCGCGGCGGGCCGCCCCCGGTACGGGCGCGGGCTTCGGGACGACCTCGGTGGAGCCGTACGGGGCGAGCCCGACGTCGGCGGGGTGATCGCGCAGCAGCAGCCAGACGAAGGGCACCACGGCGAGCGAGGCGAGGGCCACGGTCACCGAGGCGGGGCGCCAGCCGTGGGCGGTGACCAGCCAGGACAGCAGCGGCAGGAACACCAGCTGGCCGGAGGCGCCGGCCGCGGTGAGCAGGCCCGTGACCAGGCCCTTGCGGGTGGTGAACCAGCGGTTGGTGACGGTGGCGGCGAAGGCCAGGGCCATGGAGCCGCTGCCGAGGCCGACCAGCAGGCCCCAGTAGAGGACCAGTTGCCAGGCGGCGGTCATCCAGACGGTGAGCAGCGAGCCCGCGGAGATCGCGGTCAGGCCCGCGGCCACCACGCGGCGGATGCCGAAACGGTCCATCAACGCGGCGGCGAACGGCGCGGTGAGGCCGTACAGCGCGAGGTTGACCGAGACGGCGAGGCCGATCGTGCCGCGCGACCAGTGGAACTCCTCGTGCAGGGGGCCGATGAGGAGACCGGGGACGGAGTTGAACGCGGCCGCGCCGATGATCGTCACGAAGGTCACGACGGCGACCGACCAGGCGCGGTGGGGGCGGCGCCGGGCGGGGCGGACGGGGGTGGCGGGGCCGGCGGGAGTGCCGTGGGCGTCGGGAGCGGTGGGGTCGGCGGGAGCGGTGGGGGTGCCGGGGGCTGTGGGGGCCGCGGGGACGGCGGGGTCTGTGGGGGAGGCGGTCTGGGGAGCGGTCTGCTGCGTCACGCTGCCAGCTTCGGCGGACCGGATCCGGCGTTCGAGTGGCCGGGAGGACACCCTTCGCTACGATCGGGCCATGACTGCCCCCGTCACCGTCACCCGTACCGGGCCGGCGGCCCCGCGGCACCGCGTCGTCGTCCTCGCCCTCCCCGGCCTGCTGCCCTTCGAACTCGGCATCCCGCACCGGATCTTCGGGCAGGCCAGGGACGCCGCCGGGCAGCGCCTCTACGAGACCATGACCTGCGGACTGACGGCCGGGCCGGTGCCCACCGACGCCGACTTCGCCGTCCACGTCGGCCACGGCCCCGAACTCCTCGGCACCGCGGACACGGTGGTCGTCCCCGCCTCGTACGAACTCGGCCCCGCCCACGAGGAGGGCCGGCTCACCCCCGAGCTCGCCGCCGCCCTCGCGCACGTCAGGCCCGGCACCCGGCTCGTCTCCATCTGCACCGGCAGCTACGTGCTCGCCGCCGCCGGATGGCTCGACGGCCGCCGCGCCACCACCCACTGGGCCTCGGCCGCGCACTTCCAGCAGCTCTTCCCGGCCGTGGAGGTCGACGCGGACGTGCTGTTCATCGACGACGGCGACGTCCTCACCTCGGCCGGGGTGGCGGCCGGGATCGACCTGTGCCTGCACCTGGTGCGCCGCGACCACGGCACGGCGGTGGCCAACGACGTCGCCCGGACCACGGTCGTGCCGCCGCACCGGGACGGTGGCCAGGCGCAGTTCATCGCGCGGCCGGTGCCCGAGCCGCAGCTCGCGAGCACGGCGGCGGCCCGCGGCCGGCTACTGGGGCGGCTGCACGAGCCGCTGCGGCTGAGCGAGATGGCGCGGCAGGAGGCCATGTCGGTACGGACCTTCACCCGGCGCTTCCGCGAGGAGGCCGGGCTCAGCCCCGGCCAGTGGCTCACCCGGCAGCGGGTCGAACGGGCCCGGCAGTTGCTGGAGGGCACGGAGCTTTCCATGGACCGGGTGGCCGAGGAAGCGGGCTTCGGCAGTGCGCAGTCGATGCGCAAGCACTTGCAGTCCGCCCTGGGGGTGACCCCCACCGCGTACCGGCGCACCTTCCGCTCGGGCACAGCCCCTTCCGGCTGACGCCGGGGGCCCCACTTCGGCCTGGCCGGCATTGAAGCGCGGGTCCAGGCGGAGCCCGGCAACCCTGCGCCCCCTTCAGCCCCTCCGGCGTTTGAGGAGCGGGTCCGGGCGGAGCCCGGTGCCCGGCGGAGCCGGGTTGCAGTCTTGGGGCTCCGCCCCAAACCCCGCGCCTCAAGCGCCGGCGAGGCTGGATGTTGCGCCCCAGGGCACGAGCGAGGCTGGGGTGGGTCCTGCTCGGGCCCGCGCCTCAAGCGCCGGCGAGGCTGGATGTTGCGCCCCAGGGCACGAGCGAGGCTGGGGTGGGTCCTGCTCGGGCCCGCGCCTCAAACGCCGGCGAGGCTGTAATTGCCGTACGCAGCGCCGACAAGGCTGGGCGTTGCGTACCACGTCACCGGCGAGGCTGGACGGGCCCGCTCAGGGGGAGGTCCGCCTCGAGCGACGGGCGGGGGATGTTGCCAATAGCTGATGGGTCATCAGTTCGTGGGGGGTGGTGGGGTTGACTTCTGGGGGGTTCCGCTCGTGAATGGCCCACGGCCGACGCGGACCGCAACGACCGCGCAGGCCCCCACAGGCGCCCCGGGGGGAATCCATGACAGCAGGCAGTCGGGGTCGGCGACGCTGGTCGGCAGCGCTCGGCGTGGCCGCACTCGCCGCCACGAGCGCGGCACTCACCGCGCCCGCCCGCGCGTCGGCCGACCCGCAGGACGCCGGGGACGGCGTCGGCGCCGGGGCCGTGGAGTTCCCCACGCACTGCACACCCCCGCAGGACGCCGGCCTGCCCCCGGCCGACGGCGCCACGACCGCGACCGTCAGCGTGGACAACCCGGCGCCCCGGGTCGGCGACACCGTCACCGTCACCTACCGGGTCACGAAGACCGCCGCCGGGAACCCGCTCGACGCGGAACTGCCCGCCGACGTGCTCACCCCCACCGGGAAGGTCCGGCTGGGCGGCGCCCAGAGCGGCGAGGTCACCGTGGCCGGCCCCAAGCGCAACGACCCCGTCCCCGGCCGGGCGGCCTTCCCCGCCTTCACCATGACCGGCACCTTCACCGTCACCGACCCCGGCGAGATCACCCTCGCGCCCGGCGACTACACCCTGCACACCAGCCACCTCGCGGAACTCGACACGCCCTGCACGACCGACACGGCCGCCCCGCCCCCGCCGGCCGCGCGGATCACGGCCACCGCCGTGCCCGACGCCAACCTGCGGTCCATCGCCCTCGGCTCCGCCGCCGGGAAGCCCGGCGCGACGGTACGGGTGACCGGCGCCGGGTTCGCCCCCGGTGCGGCCGTGACCGTGGCAGGCCGGGCCGGGGCCGCCGAGACCGCCGACCGGACCACCGCCACCGCGGACGAGCTCGGCACGCTGCTGGCCGAGCTGCCCGTCACGGACCGCACGACCACCGCCGTCGTCGCGTACGAAGGACCCGGCTGGACGGCCGAGCAGGGCGCGGGCCCGGCCACGTACACCGTCATCGACGCGACCCCGCTGCCGCCCGGCACGCAGAAGGTCGGCGTGGACGTGGTCCCGGGCGCGCTGTCCATGCTGCAGGCGGGCGAGGAGATCGCCCTCTCCCCGGTCCCGTACGGCGAAGGCGGCGCGGCCGTCGGCCGGATCCGCACCGTCACCGTCAAGGACCTGCGGGGCGGGCCCGCGGGCTGGTCGCTGACCGGCCGGCTGACCGACTTCACCGGCCCGGGCGGGGCGCGCATGGACGGCGCCGCGCTGACGTGGACACCGGTCTGCGTCACCCGGGAGGGCAGCCCCAGCACCTGCGCCCCCGGCACCGCCGGCCCGCTCGGCGAGGACGGCGCGACCCTGGCGAGCACTCCGGACGCGGCACTGGTGGGCGGCGAGTTCACGGTGGACGCCGAGGTGTCCCTGCACGTGCCGCCGTACACCGCCCCCGGCGCGTACACCGCGGTCCTGACCCTGACCCTGTCGTGACCGCAGCCCCGGCCCCGGCCGCAGACGCCCCCGTACCCGCACCGCGAGCCCCCGCCCGCCCGCTCCGGTCGGGGGCCCGTTCCGCGGCGGGGGTGCTGCTCGCGGCCGTCGCGGTCGCGGTCGGTCCGGTCGCCCTGCCGGAGGGCGCGGCGCCCGCGCGGGCCGCCGACAACGGGCAGTGGGCCGTGCAGCCCGCCGCCACCCGGATCGCCCAGCGCCCCTACTTCTACCTGGCCGCCGACGCCGGCGGGAGCGCCGCCGACCGGGTCACCGTCACCAACCGGACCACCCGGCCGCTGTCCTTCCGGCTCTACGCCGCCGACGCCTACAACACCGCCCGCGACGGCGGCTTCGCCGTCCGCGGGCCCGACGAGCCCCGCCGCGGCGTCGGCGCCTGGACCAGACTCGCCCGGGACCGGATCACCGTGCCGCCGCGCTCCGCGGTCACCGTCCCCTTCACCCTGGCCGTCCCCGACCGGGCCGAGCCCGGCGACCACGCCGGTGCGGTCGTCGCCCTGGAGGACCGGGCCGCCGCCGGTGCGGGTACGGGAGGGGCCCCGGGGATCGGCGTGCAGCGCGCCGTCGCCGCCCGCCTGCACCTGCGGGTCGCCGGGCCCACCGCCCCGATGCTGGCCGTGGAGCGGCTCACGGTGGCCGGATCCGACCCCGACACCGCCGTCGTCGCGTACACCCTGCTCAACCTCGGCAACGTCACCCTGCACCCCAAGGCCACCCTGCGGGCCGAGGGACTCTTCGGCCGGGAACTCCTCGACCGCCCGCTCACCCGCCTCCCCGCCGACCTGCTCCCCGGCCAGCGGGTCCGGCTCACCGAGCGCTGGAGCGGCCTGCCGGCCTTCGACCGGACCGAAGTCAGCATCACGGCGAGCGTCCCCGAAAGCAGCGACCGGGCGGCTGCGACGCTGGCCACCGGCCCTTGGGGAGCCGTCGGCGCCGCCGCCGCGGTGCTCTTCGCGGCGGCCCTCGCGGGGTCCGTGCGGCGGTACTGGTCGGCACGCGCGGCCGCATCGGGGAGAATGGCCCGCATGAGCGATCGTTCCCCCTCGTCCCCCACCGCGCACCGCGCGGGCTTCGCCTGCTTCGTGGGCCGGCCCAACGCGGGCAAGTCGACCCTGACCAACGCACTCGTGGGCACGAAGGTCGCGATCACCTCGAACCGGCCGCAGACCACCCGGCACACCGTGCGCGGCATCGTGCACCGCCCGGACGCGCAGCTGGTCCTCGTGGACACGCCCGGCCTCCACAAGCCGCGCACCCTGCTGGGCGAGCGGCTGAACGACGTCGTCCGCACCACCTGGGCCGAGGTCGACGTCATCGGCTTCTGCCTGCCCGCCGACCAGAAGCTCGGCCCGGGCGACAAGTTCATCGCGAAGGAACTCGCGGGGATCAAGAAGACCCCGAAGATCGCCATCGTGACCAAGACCGACCTGGTCGACTCCAAGACGCTCGCCGAGCAGCTGATCGCCATCTCGCAGCTCTCCGAGGAGCTCGGCTTCGAGTGGGCCGAGATCGTCCCGGTCTCGGCCGTCGGCGACAGCCAGGTCCAGCTGCTGGCCGACCTGATCGCCCCGCTGCTGCCGGAGAGCCCGCCGCTGTACCCGGAGGGCGACCTCACCGACGAGCCCGAGATGGTCATGGTCGCGGAGCTGATCCGCGAGGCCGCGCTCGAAGGCGTACGGGACGAGCTGCCGCACTCGATCGCGGTGGTCGTCGAGGAGATGATCCCCCGGGAGAACCGCCCGGCCGACCGCCCGCTGCTCGACATCCACGCGAACGTCTACATCGAGCGCCCCAGTCAGAAGGGCATCATCATCGGCCCGAAGGGGTCCCGGCTGAAGGAGGTCGGCATGAAGTCGCGCAAGCACATCGAGGCGCTGCTCGGCACGCCGGTCTTTCTCGACCTGCACGTGAAGGTCGCCAAGGACTGGCAGCGCGACCCGAAGCAGCTGCGCAAGCTCGGCTTCTGACCGGCCATTTCGGCCCCGCCGACGCCCTGAGGGGCAACCCCGCGCACGCTCCAGCCCCTCCGGCGCTTGCACCCTTCAGCCCCTCCGGCGTTTGAGGGGCGGGTCCGGGCAGGGCCCGGCGACCCTGCGCACCTTTCAGCCCCTCCGGCGTTTGAGGAGCGGGTCCGGGCGGAGCCCGGTGCCGGCGTCAGCCGGGTTGTCCTTGGGGCTCCGCCCCAAACCCCGCGCCTCAAACGCCGGCGAGGCTGGGGATTGCGCCCCAGGCGTCGGCGGGGCTGGAAGCCGCATCCGAGCGCGCCGGCGGGGCTGGAAGTTGCCGCACGCAGCGCCGACCAGCCCGGGTATTGCGCCGCAGGCGCTACGCGTCGGCCGGTTCGGCGATCAGGGCGGTGCCGACCCGGCGGAAACCGGCTCGGCCGTAGATCCGGGCCACGTCCTCGTCGCCCGCCGACAGGAACACCACGGCGGCGCCCTTGGCCCGGGCGTCCGCGACCAGCGCCGCGGTCACGGCCAGCCCCAGCCCGCGCCGCCGGGCCGCCGGCAGCGTGCCCACGGCCACCACCTCGGCGACCGGCCCCACCGGGACGTACTGGCCCGAGCAGAGCGCCACGCCGTCCTCGAACGCGGCGGCCAGCGCCGTCCGCCCGTCGGCGAGCTTCGGCAGGACGTGCGCGCACCGCGCGTTGTCCGGGTCCTCGGCCATCTTCGCGACCAGCTCCGCCGGACCGGCCGGTCCGCTCGCCGTACCGGGCGCCGCGAAGGCGAGCATCGGCACGGTCACCGCCGCGTGCACCAGCGGGTCGTCGGCGCCCAGCAGCCGCACCTCGGCGTCCACCGCGGGTACCTCCGGCTCGACCGCCGGGTCCAGCACCATCAGCGGGTGGACGTGCACGGGCAGCCCGGCGGCCTCCACGGCGGCCCGCAGACCCGGGGTGGTCTCGGCGACCCACTCGAACGCCTGCGGAACCCCCAGCTCCCGCTGCCGCTCCAGCACCCGCAGCACGTCGTCCGCCGTCACCGGGGCCTGCGAGCCCAGGGTGGGGCGGGCGTAGTACGGCCAGCCGTCGCCCTCCTGGACGAAGAGGGTCAGCGGACCGAAGTCCTCCGCCCGGGCACCGCCCGCGCGCGGGGCGGTGTCGTAGTACTGCTCAAGGGCGGGGAGTACGTCTTCACGAGAGGTCACCGGCGCATCCAAGCAAAGATGCCCGGCTCGGGCATTTTCTTTTAGGCACCTTCCTTGAGGACCCGGGTGATCAGCTGCCGCTGCGCCTCGGTGAGGTCCGGGTCGGCGCAGTGCACCGTCCTCCCGTCGACCGTGATCCGGTACGAGAAGCCGTCCCGGATGCCCGAGCCCGCGCCGGGCGGGCGCGGCGGACCGGGCCGCAGGGCCCGCTCCGCCAGCGCCCGCCACTCCTGCGCGTCCTCCCGGGACGAGACGTCCACCTCGGCCCGGCGCTCGATGCCGGCGAAACCGCCCGTCCGGTGCACTTCGATCCGCATGGGGGAGTACTACCGCGGTCAGGAGGTGGGCACACCCACCTGGGACCAGGCCTTCAGCAGGGCCTGCTGCTCCTCGCCCTCGCCGTGCCGGGCCACGGCCGCCGCCACCGACAGCCGGGCGAAGTCGGCGAAGGTCGCCTTGGTGCCGAGCTCGCCGCCGGTCAGGGTGTCGTACCAGATCTGCCCGGCCCGCTCCCAGGCGTTGCCGCCGAGCGCGGTGGCAACCAGGTAGAAGGCGTGGTTGGGGATGCCCGAGTTGATGTGCACGCCGCCGTTGTCCCGGCCGGTGCTCACGTAGTCGTCCATCGTCGAGGGCTGAGGGTCCTTGCCGAGCACGTCGTCGTCGTACGCGGTGCCCGGGGCCTTCATCGAGCGCAGCGCGGTGCCCTCGACCGAGGGGGCGAACAGGCCGGCGCCGATCAGCCAGTCCGCCTCGGCGGCCGTCTGCCCGAGGGTGTACTGCTTGATCAGGGAGCCGAACACGTCCGACATGGACTCGTTGAGCGCGCCGGGCTGACCGAAGTAGGTGAGGTTCGCCGTGTACTGGGTGACGCCGTGGGCGAGTTCGTGGCCGATGACGTCCACGGGCAGCGTGAAGTCGAGGAAGATCTCCCCGTCCCCGTCGCCGAACACCATCTGCTCGCCGTTCCAGAAGGCGTTGCCGTAGTTCTCGTCGTAGTGCACGGTCGCGATCAGCGGCAGGCCCTCGCCGTCGATCGAATTGCGCCCGAAGGCCTTCAGGAACAGGTCGAAGGTGGCTCCGAGGCCGGCGTAGGCGCGGTTGACCGTGGCGTCCTGGCCGGCCTCGGACCCCTCGCGGCGGACGATCTCGCCGGGCAGGTCCAGTCCGTGACGGGCGTCGTGGATGGTCCGGTCCGGGTGCTCGGCGGGCGCGGACAGGCCGGCCCCGGGCACCCCGATGACGGTGTTCAGCCGTCGGGTGGTGCGCAGGGAGGCGTCGGCGATGAGGGTCCGCCGGGCCGGTTCGGCGACGAGGTGGTTCTCGGACCGGGCCAGCCGGTCCAGCAGGTGCGGCGGCACGATCGTGCAGAAGACGGGGTGGAAGGCGGGCCGGAGGGCAGCGTCCATGGCATCCATGCGACAGCAATGTGGCACCGCGTGACGCCGGTGTCACTAGCTGCGACCATGATTCATTCGGCCGTCTGAAATGCGGCGCGGGCGATTGACGGATCGACCGGATCTTGAAGGGACCCCTAGCGGCATACGTCACATTCCGGACATGACGGAATTGCGGTCCCGCATACTGGAACAGCCACGCGCTCCCGGTGCGGCTCGGCTAGGGTTCCGTCCATCATGCGTTTCGGGCTGCTTCTCCTTAGCTGCCGCGGCGAGGGCCTGTAGTCGTAGGCCGACCCCCTCCCCGCGGAGTCTGGTGTTGCGGATTTACGACCTGTCGGCCGTTCCAGCGAAAAACACGCGGACACGCGAGGAGCCCAACGCAATGTCGTCGAACCAGCCCATCGGTCGCCCCACGCCGATCACCAACGCCACCCAGATGCAGAAGCCGTCCGGGATGCCGATCCACAAGTACGGCGTCTACGAGCAGGTGGACCTGCCCGACCGCACCTGGCCCGAGAAGCGGATCACCAAGGCGCCCCGCTGGCTCTCCACCGACCTGCGCGACGGCAACCAGGCCCTGATCGACCCCATGAGCCCCGCCCGCAAGCGCGAGATGTTCGACCTGCTGGTGCGCATGGGCTACAAGGAGATCGAGGTCGGCTTCCCGTCCTCCGGCGAGACCGACTTCAACTTCGTGCGCTCCATCATCGAAGAGGGCGCGATCCCGGACGACGTCACCATCTCCGTACTGACCCAGGCCCGCGAGGACCTGATCGAGCGGACCGTGGAGTCGCTGCGCGGCGCCAAGCGCGCCACCGTGCACCTGTACAACGCGACCGCCCCGACCTTCCGCCGGGTCGTCTTCCGCGGCTCCAAGGAGCAGATCAAGCAGATCGCCGTCGACGGCACCCGCCTGGTCATGGAGTACGCCGAGAAGATCCTGGGCGACGAGACGATCTTCGGCTACCAGTACAGCCCGGAGATCTTCACCGACACCGAGCTGGACTTCGCACTGGAGGTCTGTGAGGCCGTCTGCGACGTCTGGCAGCCGGAAGAGGGCCGCGAGATCATCCTGAACCTGCCCGCCACCGTGGAGCGTTCGACGCCGTCCACGCACGCGGACCGCTTCGAGTGGATGGCCCGCAACCTGACCCGCCGCGAGCACATCTGCATCTCGGTCCACCCGCACAACGACCGCGGCACGGCCGTGGCCGCCGCCGAACTGGCCCTGATGGCCGGCGCCGACCGCATCGAGGGCTGCCTGTTCGGCCAGGGCGAGCGCACCGGCAACGTCGACCTGATCACGCTGGGCATGAACCTGTTCTCGCAGGGCGTGGACCCGCAGATCGACTTCTCGCAGATCGACGAGGTGCGCCGCACCTCCGAGTACTGCAACCAGATGCCGGTCCACCCGCGCCACCCGTACGCGGGCGACCTGGTCTACACCGCCTTCTCCGGCTCCCACCAGGACGCCATCAAGAAGGGCTTCGACGCCATGGAGGCCGACGCGGCCGCCCAGGGCAAGACCGTCGACGACATCGAGTGGGCGGTCCCGTACCTGCCGATCGACCCGAAGGACGTCGGCCGCTCGTACGAGGCCGTCATCCGCGTCAACTCGCAGTCCGGCAAGGGCGGCATCGCGTACGTCCTGAAGAACGACCACAAGCTGGACCTGCCGCGCCGCATGCAGATCGAGTTCTCGCGCCTCATCCAGGCCAAGACCGACGCCGAGGGCGGCGAGGTCACGCCGAAGGCGATCTGGTCCGTCTTCCAGGACGAGTACCTGCCCAACCCCGAGAACCCGTGGGGCCGGGTCCAGCTGCGCTCGGGCCAGACGACGACCGACAAGGACGGCACGGACACGCTGACCGTCGAGGCGGTCGTGGACGGCGTCGAGACGGTGCTGACCGGCGCCGGCAACGGCCCGATCTCGGCCTTCTTCAACGCGCTGGCCGTCATCGGCATCGACGCCCGTCTGTTGGACTACACCGAGCACACGATGAGCGAGGGCGCCTCCGCGCAGGCCGCCTCGTACATCGAGTGCGCGATCGACGGCCGCGTCCTGTGGGGCATCGGCATCGACGCCAACACCACGCGCGCCTCGCTGAAGGCCGTCATCTCGGCGGTCAACCGCGCGGGCCGCTGATCACCCCGCCGTACGGCCGGACCCCGTTCCTCCCTCCGGGAGGGGCGGGGTCCGGCCTTTCTCCCGCTGTGGCTTCCGCTTCCGGCCGCCCCGGTCCGCTGCCGCCCGGCCGTCAGCGGGCGAGGTAGCCGCCGTCCACGGGCAGCACCACGCCGGTGATGAACGAGGCGGCGTCCGAGGCCAGGAAGGCGATGGCCCGGGCCACTTCGAGCGGCTCGCCCAGCCGGCCCATCGGGTGGGCCCGGGAGACCGTGTCCAGGTACTCCGGGCCGCCGGGCTCGTCCTGCAGCGCCAGCACCCGCTCCGTACGGATGGTGCCCGGGGCCACCGCGTTGACACGGATGCCGTGCGCGGCCCACTCCACGGCCAGGTGCGCGGTGAGCCCGGACGCCACGAACTTCGCCGGGCCGTACGCCGCCTGCCGGGCCTGGCCGGCCACCCCGGAGATCGAGGACACGCACACCACGGCGCCGCCCGGATGCTCCTGACCGAGCATGGCCTCGATGGCGTACTTGCAGGTCAGGAACATGCCGCGGCCGTCCACGGCCATGACCCGGTCCCAGTCCTCCGGGGTGGTCTCCCGCAGGTTCGACAGCGGGAGGATGCCCGCGTTCGCGACCGCCACGTCGATCCGGCCGAAGGCCCGTACGGCGGCCGCGACCATGCGGTGGTTGTCGGCCGGATCCGAGACGTCGCCCGTCACGGTCTCGATCGGGATGTCCTCGTGGCCCAGCTCGGCTCGCAGCGCCGCCAGGCCCGCTTCGTTCACATCGGAGGCGGTGACCCCGGCGCCCTCGCGGGCCAGCAGCAGGGCCGTCGCCCGGCCGATCCCGCTCGCGGCCCCGGTCACCAGACAGGACTTCTCGTTCACGGCCCACACCGTAGGGGGAGTGGGGGCGCGTACCGGGGCGCGCAGGGGCGCACTTCGGCCAACTCCCCACGGGGTGAGGGAGTTGTCTTGTCACAGGGCTGCCGTCGCCACACCGGTGTGGCTAACATCACGCCAACGCGGCGATGTTGCCGAAAGGTTACGGAGGTGGGACGTGCTGCCTGCTCGGGGTGAGACCGGCCGGAAATGGACGGTGTACGGCATCCGCACCACCTGGAGCACCGTCGGTGACGGCGAGTTCTTCTGCCCGGGCTGTGGCGGGGACCGCAACTACCGGCGGCGCACCGGCCGCCGCCGCTTCACCCTGCTGGGCGTCCCGCTGCTGCCGCGCGGGCAGGCGGGCCCGGTCGTCGAGTGCGGCACCTGCCGCGAGCGCTTCGGCACGGACGTCCTGGACCACCCCACGTGTACGCGGTTCTCCGCGATGCTGCGCGACGCGGTCCACACGGTCGCGCTCGCGGTCCTCGCCGCGGGCGGCACGGGCTCCCGCACCACGCTGGAGGCCGCGGTGGCCGCCGTGCGCGCGGCGGGCTTCGAGGACTGCACGGAGGAGGAACTGGCGGCCGTGGTCGACGCGCTGTCGGTGGACTCCGGGCGGCTGTCCGCGGAGATGTTCGGCGCGGCCCTGTCCATCGAGCTGCACGAGGCGCTGGAGCCGTTGTCGGCGCATCTGGCGCCGGGTGGGCGGGAGACGGTGCTGTTGACGGGGGCGCGGATCGCGCTCTCGGACGGGCCGTACAGCCCCGCCGAGCGGGAGGTCCTGGCGACCGTGGGCACGGCGCTGCGGCTCACCGCCGACGACGTGGCCCGCCTCCTGGCCGGAGTACGCGCCTCGGGGTGACCCGTGCCCCCGCTCGATGCGTGTGGCACGCCTTTCCGCTGCGCTTGCGCGGCGAGCTGACCGTGGCGCCTTCGGCCCCGCTCGCCGGGTGTGGCGCACCCCCTGCCTTGGCGGCATTCCCCAGGCTCGCCTGAGCGGGCAACCTCCAGCCCCTCCGGCGTTTGAGGATCGGGTCCGGGCGGAGCCCGGTGCCCGGCGGAGCCGGGTTGCAGTCTTGGGGCTCCGCCCCAAACCCCGCGCCTCAAACGCCGGCGAGGCTGGGATCCGCCGGGCGGGGGCGTGGTCAGGGCGTACGGGTAAGTAGCTGCTGACCGGGGTGTGGGGTGGGGGGCCCGGGCGGGCCGTGGGGTGGTAACGATTTCGCCTCGTGGGGGGTCGCGGGGGGCGGAGTCGGTGGTTCCAGTGGCTGCGCCGGCCGCCGGGAGCGGTCGATTCACGCGGTGTTCACGGACCGTTCCGCTTCGCTGGGCGGAACCCGCGTACAGGCTGGCCAGCACCCCCAGTTGGCCGAAACCGTTCGCTCCCGCGCAGCGTGAACGCGAACCGCGGCGGCCGCGCCGCCATAGCGTGCCGACGCCGTCCCCGCCATCGGCCGATCCCACAAAGCGAGAGCCCTTCCGCATCAACAGTTTGTAGAAGTCGACGATGTCCGTGAGGCCGGTCACGGGCGTTTGATTCCGGTCACACGGCGAGACGCTGCTGGTAACACAGCGGGGCTTCGATTCACGTGACTGCAACTGACAACCCTGGCGTCCCCACGCGAACCGTCCGCGCGGAGCAGGGATAACCAGATCACTTCTCACTTACCTACCTTTGAAGGGCAAGGCAGAGATGGCACGTGTCGCCGCCCGGCTTTCCGACGACGGAGAGCAGAGCACGCACCCGGTCGACGAGGTGCTCCCCCTCCCCAAGCTCGCGCTGTACGGCTTCCAGCACGTACTCGCCTTCTACGCCGGCGCGGTGATCGTCCCGATCATCGTCGGCGGCGCGCTCGGACTCACCACCGAGCAGCTGGTCTACCTGATCAACGCGGACCTCTTCACCTGCGGTATCGCCTCGATCATCCAGGCCTTCGGCATCGGCCGGATCGGCGCCAGGCTGCCCCTGATCCAGGGCGTCACCTTCACCGCCGTCTCGCCGATGATCGCCATCGGACTCGGTGCGGGAGGCGGCACGGCCGCCCTGCTCGCGATCTACGGCGCCGTCATCACGGCCGGCCTGGCCACGTTCGCGTTCGCCTGGCTGCCCGCCAAGGCGTTCAAGGCCGTCATGCGGGTCTTCCCGCCGGTCGTCACCGGCACGGTGATCACGGTGCTCGGCATCGTGCTCATCCCGGTCGGGCTCAACGACGCCGCGGGCGGCGTGGGCAGCCCGGACTTCGGCGACCCGAAGAACTTCGCCTACGCCGGCGGCACGATGCTCTTCATCCTCGTCCTGATGAAGCTCGGCAGGCCGTTCCTCTCCAGCATCGCCATCCTGCTCGGCCTGGTCGGCGGCACGGTCGTCGCCTTCCTGCTCGGCGACGCGAAGTTCGGAGACGTCGGCAACGCGGACTGGGTCGGCATCACCACCCCCTTCCACTTCGGCACCCCGAAGTTCGAGTGGTTCCCGATCCTGCTGATGCTCATCGTCATGCTGATCACGATGGTCGAGACGACCGGCGACACGTACGCCGTCGGCGACATCGTCGGCAAGGACGTGGACAGCGAGACCGTGGCCCGCGCCCTGCGCGCCGACGGCGCCGCCACCGCGCTCGGCGGCGTCCTCAACTCCTTCCCGTACGTGGCCTTCGCCGAGAACGTCGGCCTGGTGCGGATGACCAAGGTCAAGAGCCGGTTCGTCGTGGTCGCCGCGGGCGTGTTCATGATCATCCTCGGCCTGCTGCCGAAGGCTGCCGCGATCGTGGCCTCGGTCCCGCACGGAGTGCTCGGCGGCGCCGCGACCGTGATGTTCGGCATGGTGGCCCTGGCCGGCATCCAGACCCTGGCCAAGGTCGACCTGAAGGAGGAGAAGAACGCGCTGGTCGTGGGCGTCTCGCTGGCCTTCGCGCTGCTTCCGGCCACCGTGCCGGTCCTCTTCAAGGACCACATGGACGCGGACCTGTCCTCGCTCCTCAACAGCGGGGTCACGCTGGGTGCGACGGCCGCCATCGTGCTGAACCTGATCTTCAACGGGCTGGGTGAGGCGGGGGCCGCTGCGGGGGCGGAGGCGCCGGTGGTGGCGGACGCGCCCGGGGTGGCGGACGCGGCCGAGGTCGTCCCCGTGGCGGACGGGTCCGTGGCGGACGGGTCCGTGGCGGAGGGGTCCGCCGCCCCCGGAGCGGCCGTGGCGGTCGTCCCGGCGCAGGCGGCGGTTGCGGCTGAGGGGGGTAGTGGCTCGGGCGGGACCGCCTGACCCCTCCCGGGGGCCCCGGCCAGGCGCTCTCCGCCGGGCCGGGGTCCCTGCGGTCCGTCCTCGGCCGGCCGCCGGTGGTCCTGGGGCTCCGCCCCAGACCCCGCGCCTCAAACGCCGGCGAGGCTGGATTTTCCCCCGGGCGGGGCCGGAATGTGACCGGCGGGACTGGAGTCCCGCCGGTGGCGCTGCGCCTCGAACGCCGGCGAGGCTGGATTTTCCCCCGGGCGGGGCCGGAACGTGAGCGGCGGGACTGGAGTCCCGCCGGTGGCGCCGGGCCTCGAACGCCGGCGAGGTGGATTGTCCCCCCCGGCGGGGCCGGAACGGCCCTCGTGTTCCGGGTCGGCCGGTGGTCGGTGGTGGTACGGGACAATGGGGGGCATGAGTCTGTTCCGCGATGACGGCGTTGTGCTGCGCACCCAGAAGCTGGGTGAGGCGGATCGCATCATCACGATCCTCACCCGGGGGCACGGACGGGTGCGGGCCGTGGCCCGGGGGGTGCGGCGCACCAAGTCCAAGTTCGGTGCCCGGCTGGAACCTTTCTCCCATGTCGACGTGCAGTTCTTCGCCCGCGGCAGCGACCTCGTGGGCCGCAGCCTGCCGCTCTGCACCCAGACCGAGATCATCGCCCCGTACGGCGGCGGCATCGTCACCGACTACGCCCGCTACACGGCCGGCACCGCGATGCTGGAGACCGCCGAGCGGTTCACCGACCAGGAGGGCGAGCCGGCGGTCCAGCAGTACCTGCTGCTCGTCGGCGCGCTGCGCACCCTGGCCCGCGGCGAGCACGAGCCGAACCTCATCCTCGACGCCTTCCTGCTGCGCTCCCTCGCCGTCAACGGCTACGCCCCCTCCTTCGACGACTGCGCGAAGTGCGGCATCCACGGACCCAACCGGCACTTCTCCGTGTCCGCGGGCGGGGTCATATGCGGCGACTGCCGGGTGGCCGGAAGCGTCGTACCCTCAGCGGAGGCCATCGGACTGCTCAGCGCGCTGCTGACGGGCGACTGGCCCACCGCGGACGCCTGCGAGCCGCGGTACGTCAGGGAAGGCAGCGGACTGGTCTCCGCCTACCTGCACTGGCACCTGGAGCGAGGGCTACGCTCCTTGCGTTACGTAGAGAAATAAGGAGCGAAGCGACATGGCACGACGCGGGATCCTGGGACGCACCCGCCGCGAGTACCTCACTCCGGAACCGCACCCCTCCGGTGCCCGGCCGCCGAAGATCCCCGGCGAGCTGGTCCCGAACCACGTCGCGATCGTCATGGACGGCAACGGCCGCTGGGCCAAGGACCGGGGCCTGCCGCGGACCGAGGGCCACAAGGTCGGCGAGGGCGTCGTCCTCGACGTGCTCAAGGGCTGCCTGGAGATGGGCGTCAAGAACCTCTCCCTCTACGCCTTCTCCACCGAGAACTGGAAGCGCTCGCCCGACGAGGTCCGCTTCCTGATGAACTTCAACCGCGATGTCATCCGGCGCCGCCGCGACGAGATGAACGAGCTGGGCATCCGGATCCGCTGGGTCGGCCGCATGCCCAAGATGTGGAAGTCGGTCGTCCAGGAGCTCCAGATCGCCCAGGAGCAGACCGTCGGCAACGACGCGATGACCCTGTACTTCTGCGTGAACTACGGCGGCCGCGCCGAGATCGCGGACGCCGCGCAGGCGATCGCCCGCGAGGTCGCGGCCGGCCGGCTCGACCCGTCGAAGGTCAACGAGAAGACCTTCGCGAAGTACCTGTACTACCCGGACATGCCGGACGTCGACCTGTTCCTGCGCCCCAGCGGCGAGATGCGCACCTCGAACTACCTGCCCTGGCAGAGCAGCTACGCCGAGATGGTCTTCCAGGACGTGCTGTGGCCGGACTTCGACCGCCGCGACCTGTGGCGCGCCTGCCTCGAGTACGCCCAGCGCGACCGCCGCTTCGGCGGCGCCCTCCCGAACGACATCCCGGGCCAGGGCCAGCCCTCCTGACCCGAGTCCCCCGGACGGGCCCGAGTCCCCGGATGCGCCGGAGCCCCCCGGATGCGCCGGAGCCCCCCGGATGCGCCGGAGCCCCCCGGATACGACAGAGCCCGCGGACGTCGGACGTCCGCGGGCTCTGTCGTATCCGGGTCAGCGGGCCGCGCACTCCGCGCAGGTGCCGAAGATCTCCACCGTGTGGGCCACGTTCACGAAGCCGTGCTCGGCCGCGATGGCGTCCGCCCACTTCTCCACGGCGGGACCCTCGACCTCGACGGCCTTTCCGCACATCCGGCATACCAGGTGGTGGTGGTGCTCGCCCGTGGAGCAGCGGCGGTAGACGGACTCGCCGTCGCTGGTGCGCAGCACGTCCACCTCGCCCGCGTCGGCGAGCGACTGGAGGGTGCGGTAGACGGTGGTCAGGCCCACGGAGTCGCCGCGGTGCTTGAGCATGTCGTGCAGTTCCTGGGCGCTGCGGAACTCGTCCACCTCGTCCAGCGCTGCGGCGACGGCGGCGCGCTGCCGGGTCGATCGGCCTCGTACTGGCGCGGTACTCGTCTCGCCAGGGGCAGTCCCCACCGGTTCCTCCTCACATCGGCCGAAGGGCCATTGTGCCAGGCCGCCCGCCCCCGGGCGCTCCGCGCGCCCGCGGTTTCAGACCTTCACATCGTCTCGCGTGCAGAGCTCCCCGGCCGCCCGGGAGGCTTTCGCACGCCTTCTGGCCAAAGGCGCGGCCAGCAGCGACAGGACCAGGAAGACGGCGATCGCGAGCAGCACGATGGCGGCGCCGGAGGGCGCGTTCACGTAGTACGTGCTGACCGTTCCGGTCAGCGACACCGTCACGCTGATGGCGATGGCCAGGGCCAGGGTGGCGGTGAACCCGCGGGTGAGCCGCTGGGCCGCCGCGACGGGGATCACCATCATGGCGCTGACCAGCAGCAGGCCCACGATCCGCATGGCGACGGTGACCGTCACCGCGGCGGTGACCGCGATCAGCAGATTCAGGGCGCGCACGGGCAGGCCGGTGACCTTGGCGAATTCCTCGTCCTGGCAGACCGCGAAGAGCTGGCGGCGCAGCCCCAGGGTGATCGCGATGACGAAGACGGCGAGGACCGCGATGGCGGTGACGTCCTCGGCGGCGACCGTCGTGATCGAGCCGAACATGTAGCTGATCAGGTTGGCGGTGGAGCCGCCGGGCGCCAGGTTGATGATCATGACGCCGCCGGCCATGCCCCCGTAGAAGAGGACGGCCAGGGCGATGTCGCCGCTGGTCTTGCCGCGGGAGCGGATCAGCTCCATGCCGACCGCGCCGACGATCGCGACCAGGGTGGCCATCCACACCGGGCTGGTCTGGAGGAAGAAGCCGAGGGCGACACCGGTCATCGCGACGTGCCCGATGCCGTCGCCCATGACGGCCTGCCGGCGCTGGACGAGGTACGTGCCGATGGCGGGCGCGGTGATGCCGACCAGGGTGGCGGCTATCAGCGCCCGCTGCATGAAGGCGGGTTCGAGGAATTCCATCAGCTCAGCAGTCCCGTCCGGAGCGGCTCGGCGTCGTGGGCCGCGTGGGGGTGTACGTGGTCGTGGCCGGGCAGCGCGTGCTGTCCCACGGCCTCGGGGGGCGGCCCGTCGTGCACGACGCAGCCGTCGCGCAGCACGACCGCGCGGTCGATCAGGGGCTCCAGCGGGCCCAGCTCGTGCAGGACCAGCAGCACGGTGGCGCCGGCGTCGACCCGGTTGCGCAGGGCGTTCGCCAGCACCTCCTGGTTGGCGAGGTCCACGCCGGCCATCGGCTCGTCCATGATCAGCAGTTCGGGTTCGACGGCGAGCGCCCGGGCGATCAGCACCCGCTGGTGCTGGCCGCCGGAGAGTGCGTTCACCGAGGCCTCGGCGTACGGCAGCATGTCGACGAGGTCCAGCGCCCGGTCGACCGCGGCCCGGTCCGCCTTGCGCAGCAGGCCGAAGCGGGTACGGGCCAGCCGGCCGGCGGAGACCACCTCGCGGACGGTGGCGGGCACGCCGCTGGCGGCGGTGGTGCGCTGCGGCACGTAGCCGATCCGGGACCAGGCGCGGAACTTTTTGAACGGAGTGCCGAACAACGCGAGTTCGCCGCCGCTGAGCGGGACCTGGCCGACGACGGAGCGTACGGCCGTGGACTTGCCGGAGCCGTTCGCCCCGAGCAGCGCGACGACCTCGCCGCGGTGCACGGTGAGGTCGACGCCGCGCAGGACGGTGCGCGAGCCGAGGGAGGCCGTGGCCCCGCGCAGGGATATGACCGGCCGGTCCGCTTCCGCGGCCGCCGGGGACGCCGTCGACTCCATGGCTTGCGCCTCCGTCACTGCTCGGGTGGTCACTTGGCGCCGAGCGCCTTTTCGAGGTTCTTCAGGTTCGCCCGCATGACCTCGAAGTAGTCCTTGCCCTGGGACGTGTCGGTGATCCCCTCCAGGGGGTCCAGCACGTCGGTCTCGAGGCCGAGGTCGTTCGCGAGGGTGTCGGCAGTCTTCGGGCTGGCCAGCGTCTCGAAGAATACGGTGGAGACCTGCTCCTTCTTCGCGAGCGCCTGGAGCTCCTTGATGCGGGCGGGGCTCGGCTCGGACTCGGGGTCGACGCCGGTGATGCCCTCCTGGTCCAGCCCGTAGCGCTCGGCGAGGTAGCCGAAGGCGGCGTGGGTGGTGATGAAGGTCTTGCCCGCGGAGGTCTTGAGGCGGTTCTTGAACTCGGTGTCCAGGGCGGCGAGTTCGGCGGTCAGCGCTTCGGTGTTCTTGCGGTAGTCGGCGGCGTGCTCCGGGTCCGCCTTCTCGAAGGCCTTGCCGACGCCCCGGGCGATCTCGGCGTACTTCACCGGGTCGAGCCAGACGTGCGGGTCCTCGCCGGCCTCCCCGTGGCCGTGGCCGTCGTCGTGGCCGTGCTCCGCGTCCTCGGCGCCGTGGTCGTGGCCGTCGCCCGCGCCGTGGGCCTCCATGGTGGTCAGGCCCGCCGCGTCGATCTTGGTCTTGACCTGCGACTGGTCGACGGCCTTGTCCACGGCCGGCTGGAGGGACTTGAGGTAGAGGGCCACGTCCGCCTCGTCGAGCGCGGCGGTCTGGCGCGGGGTGATCTCCAGGTCGTGGGGCTCGACTCCCGGCTTGGTGAGGGAGGAGACCACCGCGTGCTCCTTGCCTATCTGCTCGGCGAGGAACTGGAGGGGGTAGAACGACGCCACGACGTCCAGCTTGCCGTCGGTGTTGCCCGCGGCGCTGGCGCCGGAGCAGGCGGTGAGGGCCGAGGCGCCGAGGGCCACGGCTCCGGCGAGGGCGGCTGCGGGTATGAGGCGTCGTACGTTCATGACACTCATTTTCATCAAAGATGGAAACGATTGTCAAAAGCCCTGGCGGGGGGCCTCCTCTCGCGCGCGCGGGGTCCAAGGGGGAACCGATTTGAAAGTGAGGGTGCGGGCGCCGGTAACCTGAGCATTCGCCCGCCCGTCGCCCGACCTCCACCCCCATCGAGGCGCTGCGCGCCGAGCCTGTCCGATTTTCGTCCTCGTAATGAAGAGAGCACCGTGGCCGCCGACAAGATCGACACCATCGTCAGCCTCAGCAAGCGCCGTGGCTTCGTCTACCCGTGCAGTGAGATCTACGGCGGCTCCAAGGCCGCCTGGGACTACGGACCGCTGGGTGTCGAGCTCAAGGAGAACATCAAGCGCCAGTGGTGGAAGGCGATGGTGACCGGGCGTGAGGACGTCGTCGGCATCGACTCCTCCGTGATCCTGGCCCCCGAGGTCTGGGTCGCCTCCGGTCACGTCGCGACCTTCTCGGACCCGCTGACCGAGTGCACCGCCTGTCACAAGCGTCACCGCGCCGACCACCTGGAAGAGGCGTACGAGGCCAAGCACGGCCGCCTCCCCGAGAACGGCCTGGCCGACGTCAACTGCCCCAACTGCGGCAACAAGGGCCAGTTCACCGAGCCGAAGCAGTTCTCCGGCATGCTGGAGACCCACCTCGGCCCGACCCAGGACACCGGCTCCAAGGCGTACCTGCGCCCCGAGACCGCCCAGGGCATCTTCACCAACTTCGCCCAGGTGCAGCAGACTTCCCGCAAGAAGCCGCCGTTCGGCATCGCGCAGATGGGCAAGTCCTTCCGCAACGAGATCACGCCCGGCAACTTCATCTTCCGCACCCGCGAGTTCGAGCAGATGGAGATGGAGTTCTTCGTCAAGCCGGGCGAGGACGAGCAGTGGCAGGAGTACTGGATGCAGCAGCGCTGGGACTGGTACCGGGGCCTGGGCATCCGCGAGGAGAACATCCGCTGGTACGAGCACCCGAAGGAGAAGCTGTCCCACTACTCGAAGCGCACCGCCGACATCGAGTACCGCTTCAACTTCGGCGGCAGTGAGTTCTCCGAGCTCGAGGGCGTGGCCAACCGCACCGACTTCGACCTCAAGGCGCACTCCGCGGCCTCCGGCCAGGACCTGACCTACTTCGACCAGGAGGCCGGCGAGCGCTGGACTCCGTACGTCATCGAGCCGGCGGCCGGCGTGAACCGCGCCATGCTCGCCTTCATGCTCGACGCGTACATCGAGGACGAGGCCCCCAACGCCAAGGGCGTCATGGAGAAGCGCGTCGTGATGCGCCTCGACCCGCGCCTGGCGCCGGTCAAGGTCGCGGTGCTGCCGCTGTCCCGCAACGAGAAGCTGTCCCCGAAGGCCAAGGGTCTCGCCGACGACCTGCGCCGCAACTGGAACATCGAGTTCGACGACGCGGGCGCGATCGGCCGCCGCTACCGCCGCCAGGACGAGATCGGCACGCCGTTCTGCGTCACCGTCGACTTCGACACCCTGGACGACAACGCGGTGACCGTGCGCGAGCGCGACACGATGAAGCAGGAGCGCGTCTCCCTGGACCAGATCCAGGCCTACCTCGGTGCGCGCCTGATCGGCTGCTAGCAGCCGCGGTGCCCCTCGGGCGGACGAGCCGGTGGCCCGGTGCGCAGTGCGCGCGCCGGGCCACCGGTCTTTCACGGGCCCGTCCGTACGGGCCGGAGGCGGCCGTCGTGCCGCCGGGTGCCGCGGGGGCCGCGGGTGCCCCGGGTGCCCCGGAGGCCGCGGGTGCCGCCCGCCGCGGGTCAGGCGGCAGCGGCGGCCGCGGCGGCGCGGGCTTCGCCCTCGGCCTTGGAGCGCTTGCCGTACAGCGTGGTCCACACGGCGAGGGCGCCGAGCACCCCGTAGATCATGACCGGGCTCAGGGTCACCATCGTCTTGGTGTCCAGGGTGTACGCGAGGACCACGCGCACGGCCGCCTCGACCACGTACGCCACGCCCCACACGGTGGTCATCCGGCGCATGGTGTGGCGGAAGCCCTCGAACTGCCACAGGCCGTTCCACCAGGCGGTGCTCTCGGGGGTGCCGTCGGTGGCGAACTTGCGGCCGAAGTAGAACATCAGCGGCCGCGGCGCGAGCAGGGTGCCCAGGCACAGCAGGCCGAACAGCCCGGTGATCGCGGAGTCCTTGACCAGCAGGGCGCGGGCCGAGTGCGCGCCGGTCAGCGAGACCACCGCGGTGATCACGATGAAGGCCAGGGTGACGACGGCGAACTCGTCGAGCTTGCGGCGCCAGGCCAGGTGGACGGCGCTGTCGAGCACCGGCCAGGCGCTGCTGAGCAGCAGGGCCGAGAACTCGCTCCAGCCGTGGTCGGTCAGCTGGTTGTACGTGATGATCGGCGCGACGACGTTGAGCCCGATCGTCAGGATCCACCCGAGCGCGGCGGCGGCGCCGGAGCGGGCGGGTGGAGCAGGACGGGTGTCCTGGGCGGGCATGTTTCCCCCTGAGGTGCGGAAAGCGCGGTAGGGGGAACGTAGGGACCGCGGGACGCGGGGGACAAGGGGCGCCGGTCCCAAATGATCGCCAAGCCGACCGGAGTGGGGAACTCCGGCCGGATCGTGCGGGGTTCAGGCCCGCAGTCCCCGGACGACCAGGTCCGACACCGCCGCGAACTCCGCGGCGATCTCGGGGCGCAGCCACTCGGGCGCGTACTGCGGGTCGTGGAAGCGGCCGGTCGCGTCGAAGACCGCGCGGGCCGCCGCCGGGACGTCCGGGGCCGCGAACTCCCCGGCGGCCACGCCCTCGGCGATGATCCGGGCCAGCTGCGCGATCAGCTCGGTGAGGTGGGCGTCGACGACCCCGCTGTTCTCGGCGAGCAGCACGGTGTACGTGGCGAACAGCTCGGGGTCGTCGCCCGCCTTGTGGCGCTTGGCGTCGAAGAGCGCGGTCAGCCAGGCCGCCAGCTTGGCCGCGGCCGTCCCGCCGGGCGCGGCGGTGATCGCCTCCAGGACGCCGACCGTCCGGCCGAGCCAGCGGTCGGTGACCGCTTCGCGCAGGGCCGCCTTGGAGGGGAAGTGCCGGTAGACGCTGCCGTGGCTGACCCCCAGGGCGCGCGCCACGTCCACCACGGTGGCCTTGGTGGGGCCGTAGCGGCGCAGCACCTCCTCGGTCGCTTCGAGGATGCGCTCGGGGGTCAGGGCTTCGGCGGCTGGCATGGAACGACCGTACCCGCCGCTCAGTGCTCGCTGTCGAGGTGGGCCATCTGCGCCGCGGGGTAGCGGTCGCCGGCGGCGGACCCGGCCGGGACCGCCGCCTCGATGGCGGCGAGGTCGGACGCGTCGAGGACCACGTCCATGGCACCGAGTGCCTCGGACAGCCGGTCCCGGCGGCGGGCGCCGACGAGCGGCACGATGTCCTCGCCGCGGGCGAGCACCCAGGCGATGGCGGTCTGCGCGACCGAGACCCCCTTGCCGTCGGCGACCTTGCGCAGGGCGTCGACCAGGTCGAGGTTGCGGTGCAGGTTGTCGCCCTGGAAGCGCGGGCTCATGCCGCGGAAGTCCCCGGGGGCCAGCAGCCGGTCGCGGGTGAAGTGGCCGCTGATCAGGCCGCGGGAGAGCACGCCGTACGCCGTCACGCCGATGCCGAGTTCGCGGGCGGTGGGCAGGATCTCCGCCTCGATGCCGCGGGAGATCAGCGAGTACTCGATCTGCAGGTCCGCGATGGGGGCGACGGCCGCGGCCCGGCGCATGCTGTCGGCGCCGACCTCGGAGAGTCCGATGTGCCGCACGTGCCCGGCCCGGACGGCGTCGGCGATCGCGCCGACGGTCTCCTCGATGGGGACCTCGGGGTCGACGCGGGCGATCCGGTAGATGTCGATGTGGTCCCGGCCGAGCCGCTGGAGCGAGTAGGCGAGGAAGTTCCGCACGGCCTCGGGGCGGCCGTCGTAGCCCGTGAAGCCGCCTTCGACGGTGCGCAGCGCGCCGAACTTCACGCTGGTGAGCGCCTTGTCGCGGGCGGCGGCGGGGGCGGTGCGCAGGGCCTCGTTGATCAGGAGCTCGTTGTGCCCCATGCCGTAGAAGTCGCCGGTGTCGAGGAGCGTGATCCCTGCGTCGAGGGCGGCGTGGATGGTCGCGATCGACTCGGTGCGGTCGGCTTCCCCGTAGAGGGCGGACATGCCCATGCAGCCGAGGCCCAGGGGGAAGACGGCGGGGCCGGTGGTGCCCAGGGTGCGGGAGGGGTGCGCGGGGCGAGTGGAGTGCGTGGTCATGCAACGAGGATGGCATGACGACTGACAGATTTCAATATCTGTCAGTCGTCATGTGTTTCGTGACGTGTTTCGGCGACGCCCGTCGGGTGCTCGACGGCCGCCCGACGCGCGAGGGGGAGGGTGTGGCGGGGTCAGCCGTGGGAGGCCCGGGCCTTGGCGGCCGGTTCGGCGGCCGCGAAGGCGCGGGCGGTGCGCTCCGCGGTGGCGCGGGCCCAGGGGCCGCTGGTCGCGGCGCCGACGGCGAGGACCGCGAGCCCGCAGCCCGTGATGATCCACCAGGCCGGCCGGGCCGCCTCGGCGAACGGGCCCTCGGCGAGCCCCGCCGCCAGCACCGCGCCGATGACCGCCACGCCGAGCGTGCTCCCGGTCTGGCGGCTGGTGGAGGCCACGGCGGCCGCCACGCCGGCCTGGGCGCGCGGCATCCCGGACACCGCGGTGTTGGTGATGGGCGCGTTGACCATGCCGAAGCCCAGGCCGAACAGGACGTAGCCCGTGAACAGCAGCGGCGTCGACGTCTCGGCGTCGAACGCGGCGAAGAGCACCCCGCTCGCCGCCATCGTCACCCCGGCGATCAACAGCGGCAGCCGGGGGCCCCGGCTGCCCACCAGCCGGCCCGACAGCGGGGCGACCAGGAAGGTCGGCGCGGCCATCGGCAGCATGAAGAGCCCGGCGTGCAGGGCGTCCAGGCCGCGGACCTCCTGGAGGTAGAGCGTGTTCAGGAACAGGAAGCCGGCCAGCGCGGCGAAGGCGCTCACCGCGATCACGGTCGCGCCGCTGAAGGGGGCGCTGCGGAAGAACCGCGGGTCGATCAGCGGTTCCGGGCGCCTCGGCTCGTACCGCAGCAGCGCCACGAGGGCGGCCACCGCGACGGCCGCGCAGCCGAGGATGAGCGGCGAACCCCAGCCCGCGACGGGCGCCTCGATGATCCCGTACGTCACCGAACCCAGCAGGGCCACGACGAGCAGCTGGCCGACGGGGTCGGCGCGGCGCGGCCGGGCGGCCCGGGACTCGGGCACGTACCGCAGGGTCAGCGCCAGGGCCACCAGCCCCACCGGCAGGTTCACCCAGAAAATGGAGCGCCAGCCGACCGAGTCCACGAGCAGGCCGCCGATCACCGGGCCGGCGGCCATCGATATGCCCACCACACCGCCCCAGACCCCGATGGCCCGGGCCCGCTCGCGCGGGTCGGTGAAGGTGTTGGTGATGATCGACATGGCGACCGGGTTGAGCATCGAGCCGCCCACCGCCTGCACCATCCGGAAGGCGATCAGCCAGCCGAGGCTCGGGGCGAGCGAGCACAGCACCGAGCCGGCCGTGAAGAGGACCAGGCCCACCGTGAACACCTTGCGGCGCCCGATCCGGTCGGCGGTGGAGCCCGCCAGCATCAGCAGCGAGGCCAGCACCAGCGTGTACGCGTCGATGGTCCACTGCATGCCCGCGACGGAGGCGTGCAGGTCGCTGCGCATCGCGGGCAGGGCCACGTTCAAGATCGTCGTGTCCAGGCTCACGATCAGCAGGCTCATGCAGCAGATCGCCAGGACCAGGAGGCGCCGCCGGGCGCTCAGCTCGGGCATGCGTTGATAGTACGCCTAACTAACGAACCGGTCGGTGGATGGGCGACAATGGGGGGATGACCACGCTCCCCGCCGCCCTGAAGATCGGCCCGCACACCGTGCAGCCGCCGGTGGTGCTCGCGCCCATGGCCGGTATCACCAACGCTCCCTTCCGCACCCTCTGCCGCGAGTTCAGCGGCGGCAAGGGGCTGTTCGTGAGTGAAATGATCACCACACGGGCGCTGGTCGAGCGCAACGACAAGACCATGCAGCTGATCCACTTCGACGCGGCCGAGACCCCGCGCTCGATCCAGCTGTACGGGGTGGACCCGGTCACCGTCGGCAAGGCCGTGCGGATGATCGTCGAAGAGGACCGGGCCGACCACATCGACCTGAACTTCGGCTGCCCGGTCCCCAAGGTGACCCGCAAGGGCGGCGGCTCCGCCCTGCCCTACAAGCGGAACCTGCTGCGCGCCATCCTGAGCGAGGCCGTCGCCGGCGCCGGCGACCTGCCGGTGACGATGAAGATGCGCAAGGGCATCGACGACGACCACCTGACCTACCTGGACGCCGGCCGGATCGCCGTGGAGGAGGGCGTCACCGCCATCGCCCTGCACGGACGCACCACCGCCCAGCACTACGGCGGCACCGCCGACTGGGAGGCCATCGCCCGGCTCAAGGAGCACGTGCCCGAGATCCCGGTGCTCGGCAACGGGGACATCTGGTGCGCCGAGGACGCCCTGCGCATGGTCCGCGAGACGGGCTGCGACGGCGTGGTCGTGGGCCGCGGCTGCCTGGGCCGCCCGTGGCTCTTCAACGACCTGGTGGCGGCCTTCGAGGGCCGGCCGCAGGACTACTACGCGCCGGGGCTCCGGGAGGTCGCCGCGGTCATGCTGCGGCACGCCACGCTGCTGGGGGAGTGGATCGGCGACGAGGCCCGCGGCGTGATCGACTTCCGTAAGCACGTGGCCTGGTACCTCAAGGGCTTCTCGGTCGGTTCGGAGATGCGCAAGAAGCTGGCGGTGACCTCCTCCCTGGCCGAGCTCGATGCTCATCTGAGCGAGCTCGATCTGGATCAGCCGTGGCCCGAGGGTGCGGACGGCCCGCGCGGCCGGACGTCCGGAAACAACCGAGTTGTCCTCCCGGATGGCTGGCTGAAGGATCCGTACGACTGTGCCTGGGTGGGTGAAGAAGCCGAACTGGACACGTCCGGAGGCTGAACGGCGGGCGTGATATGCGCCACGCATGCGAGGGGTTGCGCTCAGATGAGCACACAAATCGCGGATCTACTTCTCAAAGGGTGGCACTGGGTGCCACCCTTTGTTCGTTCAAGGGTTGAACGCAAATGTATCGATGATCGCTCAAGTGAGCGTAAACAAGCCTCAGCGGGCACCTCTCCATTCGGGATGTGAACGCTGGAACGCCTCTCTCACTACTCTTCAGTCACTTTCGATCTGCTGGCGGACGGGTGGATGAAGCCTCATGACGACCGAGTGGACGTACCGAGACGCCTTCGATCTGGGTATGTTCCTCGCCGTCAGGGCAGCCACCCGAGTCCTCGAGGAGTCGAGACCCGTGTCGGAAAACAAAGATCAGAAGTTCGTCTACGACTTCACCGAGGGCAACCGGGACCTCAAGGACCTTCTCGGCGGCAAGGGGGCCAACCTCGCCGAGATGACCAACCTGGGTCTCCCCGTCCCCCCCGGCTTCACCATCACCACCGAGGCCTGCAAGGTCTACCTGGAGAGCGGCGAGGCCCCGGTCGCGCTGCGCGACGAGGTCAGCGCCCACCTGGACGCCCTCGAAGCCAAGATGGGCAAGAAGCTGGGCCAGTCCGACGACCCGCTGCTGGTCTCCGTCCGCTCCGGCGCGAAGTTCTCGATGCCCGGCATGATGGACACGGTCCTCAACATCGGCCTGTCCGACGAGTCGGTCCAGGGCCTGGCCGCGCAGGCCGGCGACGAGCGCTTCGCCTGGGACTCGTACCGCCGCCTGGTCCAGATGTTCGGCAAGACCGTCCTCGGCATCGAGGGCGAGCTCTTCGAGGACGCCCTCGACGAGGCCAAGGCCGCCAAGAAGGTCACCGTCGACACCGACCTCGACGCCGCCGACCTGAAGAAGCTGGTCAAGCACTTCAAGAAGATCGTGGCGAAGGAAGCCGGCCGCGAGTTCCCGCAGGACGCCCGCGAGCAGCTCGACCTCGCCGTCGAGGCCGTCTTCAACTCGTGGAACACCGACCGCGCCAAGCTCTACCGCCGCCAGGAGCGCATCCCGAGCGACCTGGGCACCGCCGTCAACATCTGCTCCATGGTCTTCGGCAACCTGGGCCCCGACTCCGGCACCGGCGTCGCCTTCACCCGCGACCCCGCCAGCGGCCACGCGGGCGTCTACGGCGACTACCTCCAGAACGCCCAGGGCGAGGACGTGGTGGCGGGCATCCGCAACACCGTGCCGCTCGCGGACCTGGAGGCCATCGACAAGGCCTCGTACGACCAGCTCATCGAGATCATGACCACGCTGGAGACCCACTACAAGGATCTCTGCGACATCGAGTTCACGATCGAGCGCGGCCAGCTGTGGATGCTGCAGACCCGCGTCGGCAAGCGCACCGCCGGCGCCGCCTTCCGCATCGCCACCCAGCTCGTCGACCAGGGCCTGATCGACGAGGCCGAGGCGCTCCAGCGCGTCACCGGCCACCAGCTGGCGCAGCTGATGTTCCCGCGCTTCGACGACGGCGCGACGACCACCCTGCTGGGCCGCGGCATCGCCGCCTCCCCGGGCGCGGCGGTCGGCAAGGCCGTCTTCGACTCGTACACGGCCGTCAAGTGGTCCCGCTCCGGCGAGAAGGTCATCCTGATCCGCCGCGAGACCAACCCGGACGACCTGGACGGCATGATCGCCTCCGAGGGCATCCTGACCTCGCGCGGCGGCAAGACCTCGCACGCCGCCGTCGTCGCCCGCGGCATGGGCAAGACCTGCGTCTGCGGCGCCGAGGAGCTCGACGTCGACACCAAGCGCCGCCGCATGACGGTCGGCGAGACGGTCATCGAAGAGGGCGACGTCGTCTCCATCGACGGCTCCACCGGCAAGGTGTACCTCGGTGAGGTACCCGTCGTACCGTCCCCGGTCGTCGAGTACTTCGAGGGCCGCATGCACGCCGGCGCCGACGACGCCGACGAGCTGGTCGCCGCCGTGCACCGGATCATGGCCTACGCCGACCGCGTCCGCCGCCTGCGGGTCCGCGCCAACGCCGACAACGCCGAGGACGCGCTGCGCGCCCGCCGCTTCGGCGCCCAGGGCATCGGCCTGTGCCGCACCGAGCACATGTTCCTCGGCGAGCGCCGCGAGATGGTCGAGCGCCTGATCCTCGCGGACACCGACGAGGAGCGCGAGGGCGCGCTGGCCGCCCTGCTGCCGCTGCAGAAGAAGGACTTCATCGAGCTGTTCGAGGCGATGGACGGGCTGCCCGTCACCGTCCGCCTGCTCGACCCGCCGCTGCACGAGTTCCTGCCCGACATCACCGAGCTGTCGGTGCGCGTCGCCCTCGCCGAGGCCCGCAAGGACCACAACGAGAACGACCTGCGCCTGCTCCAGGCCGTGCACAAGCTGCACGAGCAGAACCCGATGCTGGGTCTGCGCGGTGTCCGTCTGGGCCTGGTCATCCCCGGCCTGTTCGCCATGCAGGTCCGGGCGATCGCCGAGGCCGCGGCCGAGCGCAAGAACGCCAAGGGCGACCCGCGCGCCGAGATCATGGTCCCGCTCGTCGGCACCGTCCAGGAGCTGGAGATCGTCCGCGAGGAGGCCGACCGGATCATCGCCGAGGTGGAGGCCGCGACCGGCACCAGCCTCAAGCTGACCATCGGCACCATGATCGAGCTGCCGCGCGCCGCGCTGACCGCCGGCCAGATCGCCGAGGCCGCGCAGTTCTTCTCCTTCGGTACGAACGACCTGACCCAGACCGTGTGGGGCTTCTCCCGCGACGACGTCGAGGCCAGCTTCTTCACCGCGTACCTGGAGAAGGGCATCTTCGGGGTCTCCCCGTTCGAGACCATCGACAAGGACGGCGTGGGCTCGCTGGTCCGCAGCGCCGTCCAGTCCGGCCGCGCCACCCGCCCCGACCTCAAGCTCGGCGTCTGCGGCGAGCACGGCGGCGACCCGGAGTCGGTGCACTTCTTCCACGAGGTCGGCCTCGACTACGTCTCCTGCTCGCCCTTCCGGATCCCGGTGGCGCGCCTGGAGGCCGGCCGTGCCGCCGCCGAGGCCAAGGGCAGCGACAGCCGCTGACCCCGCCGGGGCCGGCCGATCACGGCCGGCCCGCCACCCCCCGACCGCGCCCTCCCCGGGGATCCCTGACACCTCGGGGCGGGGCGCACCCAATCCGGAACCGCCGCAGGCTCCCTCACCGAGGCTGCGGCGGTTCCGGTGCGTCCGGGGCCGGTACGACCGGCTCCGGCTGATCAATGGGAAACGGGAATTGAAACACCAGCAGGCGGCGGACGGATCCCCACCCGTCCGCCGCCTCCTGTCAATCTGCCGGACACGTCGGCGCATCCCAGTGCGACCGACCGCCAGGCTCCGCAAAGCCCCCCACGGCCTTCGCGGAGCGTTTCCGGTCGCCCCGGAGTGTGCCCGGCGGAGTACAGCATTTCGCTTGTCACGCCCCTGCCGAAAGGGGTTTCAACTGTGGCCGAAAGGGCGTGGTGACGTCCCGTGACGGTGTGCATACTCGTGGGGCGGGGGGATTGCGGTTGCACAGGTGGGGGTTCGGTGCTGCGTATCCATTTCACTGGAGTGGACCTGGCACGGGTGCGGATGGCAGGAAGACCCGATGCGTTGTGGGAAACGATTCTGAGTTTCCATCGATTAAGAGACCGGCGGGATGTCCGACTGTTTGGTGAATGGCGTACGGAAACACGTACCCGGTTGAATGGTGAAACACGCCTCCTTGGCGCGTTGATACCTGCCCGCGGGTATTTCCCGGACTTCCTGACCCCCGGCGAGGGGCAGTACGGCATCGATCTCGGGCTGGACGCGCTCTCGGGGACGCGCGCCCACCGGATCCGCCGGGAGACCGGGCTGCTGGCCGCGGCCGGGCAGCCGCTGCCCGGCCGGGTGCGGGAGTTCGCCGAAGGCGGGGAGGGGCAGCTGCCGCGTCTCGTCTCGGAGCTGCGCCGGTACCACCGGGCGGCCGTGGAGCCGTACTGGACGCACATCCAGGCCCAGATCGAGGCGGAGCGGGCCGCACGCGGCCGCGCCCTGCTCGACGGCGGCGCGGACGAGCTGCTGGCCTCGCTGCCCTCGATGATGCGCTGGCGGGCACCGGTGCTGGAGTGCGACTACCCGGTCGACCGGGACGTGCGGCTGCGCGGGCGGGGACTGCTGTTGCAGCCCTCGTTCTTCTGCCGGCGCACCGCGGTCACCCTCCAGGACCCGGACCTGCCGCCGGTGCTCGTCTATCCGGCGGCGGCCCAGCTCGCCTCGACGCGTACGGGCACGGATCAGGCGCGCCCGGAGGACTACCGCCAGCGGACCCTCGGGAAGCTGGTCGGGCACACGCGCTCGGTGGTCCTGCGGGCCATCGGGGACGGGGCCACCACCAGCGAGCTGGCCCGCCGGGCCGGGGTGTCCCTGGCCTCGGCCAGCCAGCACGCCTGCGTGATGCGCGAGGCGGGCCTGGTGACCACGCTGCGGCACGGCAACGCCGTCCTGCACACGGTCACCCCGCTGGGCGCGGCCCTGCTGCGCGGTGGGGCGGTCGCCTCGTAACGCGACACGGGCGGGACCCGGCGCCCCGGAGCGGGGCGCACGACAGCGCGGAAGGCCCCCCGCCGGGAACGTCCCGGCGGGGGGCCTTCGCGGTTGCTCAGTTGCTCGGGCTCCTGAACCCCGGGTCGCTCAGGTGCGGAACGGGCCCGTCACCTCGTAGGTGATGCCGCCCGAGGAGCTGCCGCTGGTGCCGCGCTGGCTGGAGAAGTACAGCCGGTTGCCCGCGGGGGAGAAGGCCGGGCCGGTGATCTCGGAGGAGGACTGGCCGGTGACCCGCAGGAACGGCGCGACCACGTCGTCCGGGGTGATCACGCAGATCTCCAGGTTGCCGCCGTCCTCGGCCACGTACAGGTCGCCGAAGGTGGAGCCGGTGACGTTGTCCACGCCGGTCAGCGGGGCGCCGCCGCCGACCACCAGGGAGTCGTCGTAGGCCAGTTCGTACGTGCTGTTCGCCAGGTTGAGCTGCCAGACCCGGTTGTCGCCCTTGGTGGTGAACCAGACGGTGTCGTTCGCGTAGTGGCAACCCTCGCCGCCGTTGAACTTCTTGGAGGCGGAGACCTGGCTGCGGGTCGCGGTCGGCGATCCGTCCGGGTCCGGCACGTTCTGCCAGGTGAAGGAGCCGGAGGTGGCGGTGCCCGCGACCATCACCTGGAGGGTGCCGGAGGAGAGGTTGCCCCAGGTGGTGGGGAGGAAGCGGTAGAAGCAGCCGTTGGTCTCGTCCTCGGTCAGGTAGATCGCCCGGCGGACCGGGTCGGCGGCCGCGGCCTCGTGCTTGAACTTGCCCATCGCGGGGCGCTGCACGGCCGCGTTGACCCCGTACGGGTCGGTCTCGTAGACGAAGCCGAGGCTGACCTCCTCGCAGGACAGCCAGGTGTTCCACGGGGTCTTGCCGCCGGCGCAGTTCTGCCGGGTGTTGGACAGGATCCGGTAGGCGCCGGTGACCGTGCCCGCCGAGTTGAACTTCACCGCGCTCGCGCCGCCGGAGGGGTTGATCTCCGAGTTGGAGACGTAGATCCAGCCCGTGCCGTCGGCGAAACAGGCGCCGCCGTCGGGCGCGTTGTGCCAGGTGTACGAGGTGCCGGAGACGGTCTGCCCGGACCGGGCGATGACCCGGCTGCTGAAGCCGCCGGGCAGCATGATCCCGTTCGCGTCCGCCGCGCCGAGCGCCCCGTAGGGGCCCGGTCCGGGCTGGGCGGGAGCGGCGTAGGCCGCTCCGTGCATCAGGGTGCCGCCGAAGGCTGCGGCCGAGGTGCCGATGACGGCACCGCGCAGGAAGGTCCGACGTTCCACGGTCACTCCAGGGGGAAGTGAGGCCCCCACGGGCAGGCCGGCCGCGGGGGTGGCGCGCCGAGGAACCTAGGGGCGCGGCATGACCGCCGAGGCAACGGTGCGTGACCGGTCGGGAACCGGCGGCCGTCCGGGACGCTTTTCCGCAGCGTTCGAAAAAAACGCCGAACGGCCGATGAGTCCGGAGCGAGCCGCCGGTCTACCCCTTCGTAAGCACCATGAGCACCACGCACCACGCACCAGGCTCCCCGCACCACGGAGCCGCCGAGAGAGACGAGAGCGCGATGTCCGCCACCATGATCTTCGTGAACCTGCCGGTCAAGGACCTGGCGGCCAGCCGGGCCTTCTGGGAGAAGGTCGGCTACTCCTTCAACCCGCAGTTCAGCGACGACACCGCGGCCTGCCTGGTCATCAGCGACACGATCTACGCCATGCTGCTGACCGAGGCCAAGTTCAACGAGTTCAACAAGAAGGAGATCGCGGACACCACCCGCACGTCCGCGGCGATCATCGCGCTGTCCGCCGACAGCCGGGAGAAGGCGGACGAGCTGGCCGGTGCCGCGCTGGCGGCCGGCGCCACCGAGGCCCGCCCCGCCGACGACTACGGCTTCATGTACGCCCGCTCCTTCGAGGACCTCGACGGCCACAACTGGGAGGTCTTCTGGATGGACCCGGCCCACGTCGAGGGCTGATCCCCGCCGGCCCCGCGGGTCGCGGGGCCGTACGCGGGGCCGTACGGCCGCTCAGACGGCGGAGGTCGGCGCGGTCCGCACCCGGTAGGTGCGGACCGCCACCCCGTCGTCGTCCAGGCAGCGCCCCGACTCCAGGTCGAAGCGCTGCTTGAGCAGCGGGGAGGCCACGAACGGCCGGCCCGCGGCGGAGCCGAGCAGCCCGCGGGAGAGCACCTGGGCGCCGGTGAAGGGGTCCTGGTTGCCGATGGCGTACGGGCGGCCGCCGCGGTCCACGAAGACCGCGGCCTGGCTGCCGTCGGGCAGCAGCGCCGCCACGCCCCGGCCGGGGGTCACCGCCGCCAGCTCGCAGACCGTC
The DNA here is from genome assembly GCF_036194065.1 of Streptomyces sp. NBC_00239. Classification (NCBI taxonomy): domain Bacteria; kingdom Bacillati; phylum Actinomycetota; class Actinomycetes; order Kitasatosporales; family Streptomycetaceae; genus Streptomyces; species Streptomyces sp. NBC_00239. The sequence goes on from NZ_CP108095.1 coordinate 5,528,354, forward strand.
AGCCACATGTCGTCCAGGCAGAGTTCGATCGTCATCGGACGGAGCTTCCTTCCAGGGGGCGGGCCGCCGCCGGGCGGATGTCCAGCAGGGCGAGGTCGGGCTTGACCTGGTCGCGCTCGGGCACGAACTTCACCGACGGGTCGGGGGCACCGGGCGCGTTGACGAAAGAGACGAATCTGCGCAGCCGGTCCGGATCGTCCAGAGTCTCGGCCCATTCGTCGCGGTAATGCGCGACGTGATCGGACATCATCGACTCCAATTCGTCGCACAGTCCGAGCGAATCGTGCACGATCACGTCCCGCAGATGACCGAGTCCGCCTTCGAGGCGTTCCAGCCATGTGGAGGTGCGCTCCAGGCGGTCCGCGTTTCGTATGTAGAACATCAGGAATCGGTCGATGAGACGGACGAGTTCCGTGTCGGACAGGTCCTGCGCGAGCAGGTCGGCATGGCGCGGGGTGGCCCCGCCGTTGCCTCCGACGTACAGATTCCAGCCATTCGCCGTGGCGATCACCCCGAAGTCCTTGCTCTGTGCCTCCGCGCACTCGCGGGCGCAGCCGGACACCGCGGACTTGAGCTTGTGCGGGGCGCGCAGACCGCGGTAGCGCAGCTCCAGGTCGATCGCCATCCGCACGCTGTCCTGGACCCCGTACCGGCACCAGGTCTGCCCCACGCACGACTTCACCGTCCGCAGCGCCTTGCCGTACGCGTGCCCCGACTCGAAGCCGGCGTCGACCAGCCGGGCCCAGATCCGGGGGAGCTGGTCCACCCGGGCGCCGAAGAGGTCGATCCGCTGGCCGCCGGTGATCTTCGTGTAGAGGCCGAAGTCGCGGGCCACCTCGCCGATCACGATCAGTTTCTCGGGGGTGATCTCGCCGCCGGGGATCCGCGGCACCACCGAGTACGAGCCGTTGCGCTGCATGTTGGCGAGGAAGTGGTCGTTGGTGTCCTGGAGGGCGGCCTGCTCGCCGGCCAGGACGTAGCCCGCCGCACCGATGGTCGGCGCGAGGGAGGCGATGATCGAGCCCACTGCCGGCTTGCAGACCTCGCAGCCGTCGCCGCCGCGCGCCTCCGGGCGGCCGTGGCTGTCCAGCAGCGCGGCGAAGGAGGTCTGGCGCAGCGTGCGCACGATCTCGTACAGCTCGGCGCGGGAGTGCGGGAAGCAGCCGCACAGCCCCCGGTCGCCGGCGGGCGGCAGCAGCTGGCCGATCACCTTCACGCAGGAGCCGCAGCCGGTGCCCGCCTTGGTGCACTTCTTGACCTCGGGAAGGGTGGCGCAGTCGGTGATGGCCTTCTTGGTGACGTTGTGGCAGGAGCAGATGACCGCGTCGTCGGGCAGCGAGGCCGGGCCGAGGGCCGCGGGGCCGCCGATCCCGGCGGGCAGCACCAGCTGCTCGGGGGCGGCGGGCGGCACCGAGCCGGTGAGCGGGCGCAGCAGTCCGTACGCGTCGGCGTCGCCGACCAGGACCCCGCCGAGCAGGGTGCCGTCCGCGCCGATGACGAGCTTCTTGTAGACCCCGGAGCGGGAGTCGGAGTACACGACGTCGAGGCAGCCCTCGGCGACGCCGTGCGCGTCGCCGAAGGAGGCCACGTCCACGCCGAGCAGCTTGAGCTTGGTCGACAGGTCGGCGCCGTTGAAGGTGCGCTCCTCGCGGCCGCCGGCCAGGTCGTCGGCCGCGGTCTGGGCCATCTCGTAGCCGGGTGCGACCAGCCCGTACACCCGGCCGTCGGCGGCGAGCGCGCACTCGCCGATGGCGTACACGCGCGGGTCGGAGGTGCGGCAGCGCTCGTCGACGACGATGCCGCCGCGCTCGCCGACCGCGAGCCCGGCGTCGCGGGCGAGGCCGTCGCGGGGACGGACGCCGGCGGAGAAGACGACCAGCTCGGTGTCGACGGTGCTGCCGTCGGACAGCTTCATGCCGCTGACCGAGCCGTCGGGGCCGGTGACGACCTCCTGGGTGCCGACCCCGGTGTGCACGGTCAGGCCCATGGACTCGATGGTCCGCAGCAGCGCCGCGCCGCCGCCCTCGTCGACCTGCACGGGCATCAGGCGGGGCGCGAACTCGACGATGCGGGTGCCCAGGCCCAGGCCCTGGAGGGCGCCGGCGGCCTCGAGGCCGAGCAGTCCGCCGCCGACCACCGCGCCCTGCGTACGGCCCTGCGCGTACGCCTCGATGGCGAGCAGGTCCTCGATGGTGCGGTAGACGAAGCAGCCGGGGGCGTCCTTGCCGGGGACCGGCGGTACGAACGGGTACGAGCCGGTGGCCAGCACCAGCGTGTCGTAGCGGACGACCAGCCCGGAGCGGGCGGTGACGGTACGGGCCGCCCGGTCGATCGCCTCGGCGGGGTCGCCGAGGTGCAGCTCGATGCCGTGCTCGGCCATGAAGCCGGCGGGCGTGAGGGAGAGGTCCTCGGCGCTGCTGCCGCCGAAGTACGAGGTGAGGTGCACGCGGTCGTAGGCCGGGCGGGGCTCCTCGCACAGCACGACGATCCGGTGGGTCCGGCCGGTCACGCCGCGTTCGGTGAGCGCTTCCAGGTAGCGCTGACCGACCATGCCGTGCCCGATGAGCACGATCGTTTCGGGGTTGGTCATGTCAGGAGCCTCCGTCGTCGGTGAGCAGGTGGAGCAGCGGACTCCGGGGGGAATCCGGAAGCGGTTCGTCGCCCTCCCAGGCGCGGGCGAGGGCGCCCACGGCGGAGAGTTCGCCCAGCAGCACGCCGCCGACCAGGCGGTCGCCGCGGACGACGACCTTGCGGTAGGTGCTGCGGGTGGCGTCGGCGAGGCGGAGCACGTCGTCGCCGGGGAGCGGGGTGGTCTCGCCGAAGGCGGCCAGGTCCAGCGGGCGGTCGCCGGCGACGAGGGTGAGGCGGGTGAGGGCGCGGGTGCCGGTGTAGCGGCGGGGGGTGGCGGTGGCGGTGGCGGTGGCGGTGTGCGCGCCGGCGCCGGTCCCGTCGGTCGTGCCACTGCCCGTGCCCGCGCCCGTTCCGGATCCGGCACCGGGTGCCGTGAGTACGGCGGCCAGTGCGTCGGCCTGTTCGAGGGCCGGACCGGCCAGCCCGTACACCCGGCCGTCGTGTTCGGCGCAGTCGCCGATGGCGTGGATGCGCGGGTCGCTGGTGCGCAGCTCGTCGTCGACGACCACGCCCTTGCGGACGGTGAGCCCGGCGGCCTGCGCCAGGCCGGTGCGCGGGCGGACCCCGCAGGCCAGGACGACCAGTTCGGCGTCGAGGCGCAGGCCGTTGGAGAGCTCCACGCCGGTGACCCTGCGGTCCGGGCCGGGCGTGGTCAGCAGCCCGCGGACCCGGCACTCGGTGTGCACCTCCACGCCGAGCGCGGCCACGTGGTCCATGAGCAGCGCGGACGCGTCCTCGTCGAGCTGGCGCTCCATCAGCCGGTCGCCCTGCTGGGCGAGGACCACCCCGCCGCCGTCCCGGCCGGTGCGCTCGGCGAGGGCGCGGGCCGCGGAGACCCCGAGCAGGCCGCCGCCGATGACCACGGCGCGCAGGCCCGGCCGGAGCGCGGCGGACAGGGCGAGGCAGTCGGCCATGGTGCGGAAGGGGTGCACCCCGTCGGGCAGGTCGCGGCCCCCCGGTTCGAACAGGCCGCGCAGCGGCGGCAGCACCGGGTTGGAGCCGGTCGCGAGCACCAGCGTGTCGTAGGGCTCCGCGGTGCCGTCGTCGCACTGCACGGTGCGCTCGGCCCGGTCGACGCGCACCGCCCGGACCCCGCGGCGCAGCACTGCGCCGGGGTCCGGGAGGGCCGCGACCTCGGGGCCGTAGCGGCCCGCGAGGACCTCGGCGAGCAGCACCCGGTTGTACGGGGCGTGCGGCTCCTCGCCGAGCACGGTCACGGAGGCGGCGGGGCCGAGGCGCTGGGCGAGCCGGAGCCCGGCCAGTCCGCCGCCGATCACCACCACACGCTGTTGCGAGGTCATACCGGTGAGCGTGCGGCGCGGCTGTTTCCCGCGGGCACCCCTTCTGTTTCCCGTACGGAACGCTGCCCTCACCCGGCGGGCCGGCGGCTGTGAGCGGCGCCCGGGCCGGCGGCACGGGCGGCTGCCGGCACCGGGTGCCACCGGACGCCGTGGTGCGTCACCGCCCCGGAACCTCAAGCCCGGCGCAAGTTTTCCGGGATCGATGGACTCTGCACCTAACCGCTTCGTAGGGTCGCCGGGTGCCTGAGATATCGCTGACCGTGCTGATCGTCCTGTGCCTCGCCGCCGCGGCCGCGGGCTGGGTGGACGCGGTGGTCGGGGGCGGCGGGCTGATCCTGCTGCCCGCGCTGCTGCTCGGACTGCCGTCCGGCACCGGCCCGCTGTACGCGCTCGGCACCAACAAGGCCGTGGCGGTGGTCGGCACCACGGGCGCGGCCGTCACCTACGCCCGCAAGGCGCCCGTCGACGTGAAGAACGCGGTCCGCATCGGGCTGGCCGCACTCGCCGGCTCGGTGGCCGGCGCGACCTGTGCCGGGCTGCTCTCCAAGGACGCCCTGCGCCCGCTGATCATGTGCGTGCTGCTGCTCGTCGCCGGGTTCGTGATCTTCAAACCGGCCTTCGGGACCGCTCCCGCGGCCGGTCCCGCCGGGCCCCGCCGGATCCTCGCCGCGGTCCTGCTCGCCGGGGTCGGCATCGGCTTCTACGACGGCATGATCGGGCCCGGCACCGGCACCTTCCTGGTGCTCACCCTGACCGCCGTGCTCCACCTCGACCTGGTGACCGCCTCCGGCACCGCCAAGATCGTCAACGTCTGCACCAACGTCGGCGCGCTCGCGATGTTCGCGTACCAGGGATACGTGCTGTGGCAGCTCGCCGCGCTGATGGCGCTGTTCAACCTGGCCGGCGCGATGGCCGGGGCCCGCACCGCCCTGAAGAAGGGCAGCGGCTTCGTCCGCTGGGTGCTGCTCTCCGTGGTCTGCGCGCTCGTGGTCAAGCTGGGGCTGGAGCAGTGGGCGGCGGCGTAGGGGCGGGCGGGGCCGCGTCCGGCGGGGATGGCGGCCGTGTCCGGCGGGGGTTCGGCCGCGTCCGATGGGGATTCGGCCGTGTCCGGCGGGCGGGCGGGGGCGGGGCAGGCTTCGCCCGGCGGGTTCGGGCCGCCGGGCAGCGCTCTGGCTCTCGGCGGGGGCGCGCTCAGTAGGTGCCGGTCAGGTGGGCGAAGACCACGACGTTCCCGCGGTAGCCGGTTCGCGGCGAGAAGCCGCCGCCACAGGTGATCACCCGTAGCTCGGCGCGCGCCGCCGGACCGTACACCTTGCGGTCCGGGAAGCCCTTCGCGCCGTACACCTCGACCGCGTCCACGGTGAACACGGCGGTACGGCCGTCCCCGCGCGTCACCTCGATCGCCGCGCCCCGGCGCAGCGCGCCCAGCTCGTAGAAGACCGCCCGGCCGCCGGCGTGGTCCACGTGCCCGGCCACGACCGCGGTGCCGGTGGCGCCCGGGGCGGTGCCGCCGCGGTACCAGCCGGCGAGCTCCCGCCGCTCCGGCGGCGGCACCTCCAGCCGCCCGTCGGGCCGCAGTCCCAGGCCCGTGAGCGGGGCGTCCACCCGGATGGCCGGGATCCGGATCCGGGTCGGCGGTGAGTCGGGCAGCGGTGCGGGGTCGCGGCCGCCGGTCCCCGGCCGGGCCGATCCGGGCCCGGGTTCGGGGGCGGCGGCGAAGGACTGCGCGGCAGGGGGCTGCGGGGGCTCCTCGCGGCCGCTCCCGAGCCCGTAGCCGATCAGCCAGACGCCGGTGCAGGCGGCGAGCGCGACGAGCCCGCAGTGGCGGGCGGTGCGGTTCTCGCCGGTCATGGGACGGCCCCCTTGCGGTGCGGGGTGCGGGGTGCGGGGTGCGGACGTGTGAGGCGGGAGGGGCGGGAAGTGGGGGGCGTCGCCCGCGCCCGCGAGCGGGGGGACCTCGCGGGGCGGGCGACGGGGGACGGTACCTGCGGACCGGGGGAGTCCGTCAGGCCTGTGCGCCGCTCGCCCGGCGCCGCAGGATCCAGGTACCGCCGACGGCGGCCGCGGCCAGGACGGCCACTCCCGCCGCGATCGTGACGGGGTCGGCGGAGTCCTTCGTTCCGCCGCCCACGCCGGTCTGTACGAGCCCGTGCGGGCCGCGTTCGGTGACGATCAGGTCGCCGGTGGCGAACTTGCCGTTGGCGCAGGTGACTCCGATGCCGTACGTGCCCGGGTCGGTGTCGTGGCCGACCCGGAACTGCCCGACCACCACCTCCTTGTGCGTCCCCGGCGAGAGCCGGAACCGCCCGCCGCCCACCGTGCTCGCGTCCCCGTCGGCCGTGCCGTGCGGGCCGCAGGCCGTGGTGTTCACGGTGACCGTGGCGCCGGGCGCGACCGACCGCGGGTACACCTCCAGCGGCGCGAAGTCCCCCGCCGCCGCGAAGGCGGCCGCCGGACCGAGCACGGCCGCGCTCAGCAGGGTGCCGGTCAGCAGGGATGTGGTGCGGCGGCGCATGATCGCTCCTCCGGACGGCGCGGGTTCGGGTTCGGACGGCAGGGGGTTCGGGGCCGGCTTGCACCGGGCTGGGCTTGCACCGGGCTGGGCTTGCACGGGGATCGGGTGGCAGGGGTTCGGGTGGATCGCGCGGGCAGGGCCGGGCCCGGGTGAGGCGGACCACGGCGGTCCGCCCGGGTCCGGGAGGGGCGGACCACGGCGGTCCGCCCGGGCCCGGCCGGGTCCGTGTCTCCGAGATAAGACCCCGCGCCGCCGCCGCGCCTTCTGACCCTGCCTCAGATCCGGCCGTGTACGGCCCCGCCCGGGCCGGAAGGCGGGCGTCCGGGCAGGTCAGGGGCGGGGTCGGGGAATCCCGCGGCATCCGGGGGCGAGCCCCCCGTCCGGGTGACCACGGCCGCCGGGAGGCGGCCGGGCCGCGGCGCATACGATGCGGCGGCACACGTGGGAGCGAGGGCGTGCGGCCGCGGCCGGGTCCTCCTCCCTGTCCGCCATCCGAGGGAGGCACCCCGTGACACCGGTCGACCGGCCGTCCACCCCGAGCGCCGGGCCCGAGCTGCCGTTCTTCGTCTACGGGACGCTGCGCCCGGGCGAGGTCAACCACGACCTGTTCCTGCGCGGGCGCACCGCCGCCGAGGTCCCGGCCCGGCTGCCGGACGCGGTGCTGTACGACGGGCCCGGCTACCCGTACGCGGTGCAGCGGGCCGGGGGAGAGGTCGTCGGGGAGCTGGTCACGCCGGCCCCCGGGCGGCATCCGGAGCTGCTCGCCGAGCTGGACCGGCTGGAGGAGTACTACGGGCCGGGGCTGGTGCGGAACCTCTACGAGCGGGTCGTGCGGCGGGTCCTTCTCGCGGACGGCGGCGCGGTCGAGGCGTGGGTGTATCTGGCCGCCCCGTCGCTGGCCCGCCGCCTCACCACCACCGCCACCCCCATCCCCACCGGCAACTGGCTCCACCCCCGCCCTTGACCCCCGCGTCCGCGGCCACGCCCGGGCGACAACCCCCAGCCTCCCCGGCGCCCGAGGGGCAGCCCCCTGCCTCGGCGGCACCATCCAGCCTCGCCGGCGTTTGAGGCGCGGGTCCGGGCGGAGCCCGGTGCCCGGCGCCGGCCGGGTTGCTTGGGGCTCCGCCCCAAACCCCGCGCCTCAAACGCCGGCGAGGCTGGGAATTGCCCGTCAGGGCACCGGGGAGGCTGGGGGTTGCGCCGTAGGGCACCGGCGAGGCTGGGGGTTGCGCCGTAGGGCACCGGGGAGGCTGGGAATTGCCCGTCAGGGCACCGGCGCGAGGCTGGGGGTTGCGCCCCAGGGCACCGGCAAGGCTGGGGGTGGCCCCGAGGGCCGGTCGCAGGGTGGGGGTCAGGCCGGGTGGATCCGGACGGCGCAGACTTTGAATTCCGGCATGCGTGACACGGGGTCGAGGGCCGGATTCGTGAGGGAGTTGGCCCGCCCCTCACCCGGCCAGTGAAACGGCATGAACACCGTGTCTGCCCGAATCGCATCGGTGATCCGGGCCGGCGCCACGGCCCGCCCCCGCCGCGACACCACCACCAGCGGCTCGCCCTCCACCGCGCCGACCCGTTCCGCGAGCCGCGGGTGCAGCTCCACGTACGGGCCGGGCGCCGCCGCGTTCAGCTCGTCGACCCGGCGGGTCTGCGCCCCGGACTGGTACTGGGCCACCACCCGGCCGGTGGTCAGCAGCAGCGGGTACTCCGCGTCCGGCACCTCCGCCGCGTCCCGGTGCGCCACCGCCACGAAGCGGGCCCGCCCGTCCTCGGTGGCGAACCGGTCCAGGAACAGCCGGGGCGTGCCCGCCGCCCCCTCCGGGCACGGCCAGAACACCCCGTCCTCCGCGGCGATCCGCGCGTAGTCGATCCCGGAGTAGTCCGCCGGGCCGCCCCGGGACGCCCTGCGCAGCTCCTCGAAGACCTCTTCGGGGTCGGTGGGGAAGCCCTTGCCGTGGCCGAGCCGGGCCGCCAGCCCGTGCAGCACCTCCAGGTCGCTGCGCACCCCGGGCGGCGCGGTCAGCGCCCGCCGGCGCAGCAGCACCCGCCCCTCCAGGTTGGTCGTCGTCCCGGTCTCCTCCGCCCACTGGGTGACCGGCAGCACCACGTCCGCCAGCGCCGCCGTCTCCGACAGGACGACGTCCGCCACCGCGAGGAAGTCCAGCGACCGCAGCCGCTCCTCGATGTGCGAGGCCCGCGGGGCCGACACCACCGGGTTGGAGCCCATCAGCAGGAGCGCCCGTACGTCCCCGCCCAGCGCGTCCAGCAGCTCGTACGCGCTGCGGCCGGGGCCCGGGAGGGAATCGGGGTCCACCCCCCACACGGCGGCCACGTGGGCCCGCGCCGCCGGGTCGGTGAGCTTGCGGTAGCCGGGCAGTTGGTCGGCCTTCTGGCCGTGTTCGCGGCCGCCCTGCCCGTTGCCCTGCCCGGTGAGGCAGCCGTACCCGGACAGCGGGCGGCCGGCCCGGCCGGTGGCCAGGCACAGGTTGATCCAGGCGCTCACGGTGTCGGTGCCCTTGGACTGCTGCTCGGGCCCGCGGGCGGTGAGCACCATTGCGGACTCGGGCGCGCAGAACATCCGTACGGCCTCGCGCAGCTTCGGCACCGGCACGCCCGTGAGCCGCTCGACCAGCTCCGGCCAGTGGGCCATCGCGGCGGCCCGGGCCTCGTCCCAGCCGGTGGTGCGGCCGGCGATGAACTCCTCGTCGGTGCGGCCCTCGGCCACCACCAGGTGCAGCAGGCCGAGCGCCAGCGCGAGGTCGGTGCCGGGGCGCGGGGCGAGGTGCAGGTCGGCCTGTTCGGCCGTGCGGGTGCGGCGCGGGTCGACGACGATCAGGGTGCCGCCGTTCTCCTTCAGCTCGGTGAGGTAGCGCAGCGCGGGCGGCATGGTCTCGGCGAGGTTGGAGCCGACCAGGATCACGCAGCCGGTGCGGGGGATGTCCTCCAGCGGGAAGGGCAGGCCGCGGTCGAGCCCGAACGCGCGCTGGTGGCCGGCGGCCGCCGAGGACATGCAGAACCGGCCGTTGTAGTCGATCTGCGAGGTGCCGAGCGCTACCCGCGCGAACTTCCCGAGGGCGTAGGCCTTCTCGTTGGTCAGACCGCCGCCGCCGAAGACGCCGACCGCGTCCGGGCCGTACGCGCGGCCCGTGCGGGCGAGGCCGTCGGCGACGGCGTCGAGGGCCTCCTCCCAAGTGGCCGGTTCGAGCGCGCCCGTGGCGTGGGAGCGGATCAGGGGCTCGGTCAGGCGCACCCGGGAGGAGAGCAGGGCCGGCGCGGTGCGGCCCTTGCCGCACAGTGCGCCCCGGTTGACGGGGAAGTCGGGTCGCTCCACCACCGTGACGGCGCCGCCGGGTGCCGGGCGCAGGGACATCGCGCACTGGAGTGCGCAGTACGGGCAGTGGGTCGCGGTGTCGGACGCGGGACCCTGTGCCGGGGCGGTGGGGGTGTGCGGGGTGGCCATGCGGCCAGCGTGCGTCGCCGGTGTTACGTGGACCGCCCCGTTTCGGTTACACCCCCGGTACACCCACCTCAGCCCCCCACCCCCACACCGGTGAGCCCCCCAGCCGACCGCGGCACCCCCCTCAGCCTCGTCGGTGCCCGAGGTGCCACCCCCCTGCCGCGGCGGCAACTCCCGGCCTCGCCGGCCGACCGCGGCGCACCCTCAGCTTCGCGGACGCCCTGCGGCCACCACCCGGCCTCGCCGGCTGCCCTGGGCGCAATCCCCGTCTGCGCCGACGCTCGTGAGGCAACCTCCAGCCTCGCCGGCGTTTGAGGCGCGGGTCCGGGCGGAGCCCGGCAACCCCGCGCACCCTCAGCCCCTCCGGCGCTTGAGGAGCGGGTCCGGGCGGAGCCCGGCAACCCGCGCACCTTCAGCCCCTCCGGCGCTTGAGGAGCGGGTCCGGGCGCAGCCCGGCAACCCGCGCACCTTCAGCCCCTCCGGCGCTTGAGGAGCAGGTCCGGGCGGAGCCCGGCTAACCCCGCGCACCCTCAGCCCCTCCGGCGCTTGAGGAGCGGGTCCGGGCGGAGCCCGGTACCCGGCGGAGCCGGGTTGCAGTCTTGGAGCTCCGCCCCAAACCCCGCGCCTCAAACGCCGGCGAGGCTGGAATTGCCGCACGCAGAGCGTCGGCGAGGCTGGAATTGCCGCACGCAGCGCGTCGGTGGGGCTCGAGGTCGCACGCGAGCGCGTCGGTGGGGCCGGGGGTTGCGCCGCGGGCGCTACGCGTCGGCCGGTTCGGGCCCCGTCACGGCCGCGGGCCGGCCGCCCGGTCCAGCGCGCGGGCGACGCCTTCCTCCCGCGGTCCGAGGAAGTGCGGATCCGGCTTCACGACCGCGTCCAGCGCCGCCTTGCCCGCGGCGAACACCTCGCGCGCGCCGCCGTAGTACCAGGTCGCGTCGAGCGGCTCCGACACCCCGACGCCGTACGACTCGACCCCCGCGGCCTGGCACAGCGCCACCGCCCGCCGGATGTGGAAGCCCTGGCTGATCAGCACCGCCCGGTCCACGCCGAAGATCTTCTTGGCCCGGACGCACGAGTCCCAGCTGTCGAAGCCCGCGTGGTCGCTGACGACCCGGTCGGCCGGGACCCCGTGCGCGGTGAGGTACGTACGCATCGCGTCCGGCTCGTCGTACTCGGTACGGCTGTTGTCGCCGGTCACCAGCACCACCTTCACCCGCCCGGCCCGGTACAGCTCGGCCGCCGCGTCCAGCCGGTGCGCGAGGTACGGGGTCGGGCGCCCGCGCCACAGCCCCGCGCCGAACACCACCGCCACGTCGGAGACCGGCGCGTCGGCCGTGGTCCGCAGCCGGTCCCCGGCGACGGCGTGCGTCCAGGCCGAGGGCAGCAGCGCGAGGACGCACACGGCCATCACGGCCTGGACCAGCCGGCGCCGGCGACGGAACCGGCGACCCACGGTCGCAGCCGCGTGCTGCTCCGGCCCGTGCTGCTCCGGCCCGTGCCGCTCGGGTGCGGGCTGTTGCTCGGTCCCGGGCTGCTCGGGTGCGGGCATGGCGGTTCCCCCTCCGTCAAACGATCTCCCTGTCAGGGACGCGGCAGCGGCGGGACCGGTTTCCCCACGTGACGTTCCCCACCAGCGCCGGCCTCCGCCTCCGCCTCCGCCGGACGCGCGCCTCCGCCTCCGCCGGACGCGCGCCTCCGCCTCCGCCGGACACGCGCCTCCGCCTCCGCCGGACGCGCGCCTCCGCCTCCGCCGGACACGCGCCGCCCCCGCCGTCCCCCACGCCCACCCCCCCGCCCGCCTCCGCCGCTGACACCCCCGCCGCAGCCACCGTGAGCGGACGGTAAACACCTGTCACCCCCACGCAACGGGACGGCAACCTCGGCCCGTCAGGATCGGCTCATGACGGAGCCGGCGCGCCCTTCCGAGTCCCTGTCCCTCCCCTTCGGCAGTGCGGCCGAGTTGCTCGGCCGCATCACCCTCCAGCTGGGGACCCAGCTCAGCGGCCTGCGCCCGCCCAGGCCCCGGCGGAACGGAGCCCCCGCATGCCCACCCTCGTCGCCGTCGCCCACGGCAGCCGGGACCCCCGCGCCCTCCAGACCGTGACCGCCCTGCTCGAACGGATCCGGGAACTGCGCCCCGCGCTGACCGTCAGGCTCGGCCACATCGAGCTGAACGAGCCGCTCCTCGACGACACCCTCGCCACCCTCGGCGTACGCGGTGCCCCGGACGCGCCGCGAACGCCGACGGCCCCGGCAACCCTGACCCCGCCCGCCGCCGCAGCCGCCACCGCCCCGGACGCCGTGCTCGTGCCGGTCCTGCTCGGCCGCGGCCACCACGTCGCCCACGACCTGCCCCGCGCCGCCGCCGACGCCGCCGCGACCACCGGCCTGCGCGCCGCGGTCGCCGCCCCGCTCGGCCCGCACCCCCTCCTCGTCGAGGCCCTCTGCGACCGCCTCCTCGAAACCGGCTGGGCCCCCGGCGACGGCGCCGCGGTGGTGCTCGCGGCCGCCGGCTCCCGCGACCCGCACTCCGCCGCCGACGCCCGCAGCACCGCCCGCATGCTCTCCGAGCGGCTCGGCGGCATCCCCGTCCTGCCCGGCTACGCCTCCGCCGCCGCGCCCACCGTCCCCGAGGCCGTCCGCGCCCTCGCCGCCCGCGGCCGCCACCGGATCGCCGTCGCCTCGTACTTCACCGCGCCCGGCCGGTTCGCCGCCCAGTGCGCCGCCGCCGCACCCGGCCCCGCCGCCGCGCCCCTGGGCGACCACCCGGCCCTCGCCCGGCTCTTGCTCCACCGCTACGACGAGGCGCTGGCCCGCCCGTACGCCTCCGCCCGCCGCGAGCCGGTCCCCGCCTGACGCCGCCCACCTGGCGACCTGACCAGCCGCCCACCGGGCCCGCCCGCCAAGCCGACCGCCCGCCCGCCCGACCACCCGCCCGGCCCGCCCGGTCCGCACCGTCCGCACCCGGATTGTCGGCCCGTCCGGTTAACGTCAGTGCATGGAAGGCAGCACCGCACCCGAAGCGCCCTACGACCCCTCCGCCACCGAACGATGGGCCGCCGAGCCCGACAAACGACCAGGCCGCACCGCCTTCCAGCGCGACCGCGCCCGCGTACTGCACTCCGCCGCGCTGCGCCGCCTCGCCGGAAAGACCCAGGTCGTCACCCCCGGCACGCGCTCCTACGACTGGGACGCCAGCCCCCGCACCCGGCTGACCCACTCGCTCGAATGCGCCCAGGTCGGCCGCGAACTCGGCGCGGCCCTCGGCTGCGACCCCGACCTCGTCGAAGCCGCCTGCCTCTCCCACGACATGGGCCACCCGCCCTTCGGACACAACGGCGAGGAGGTGCTCAACGAGTTCGCCAAGGACTGCGGCGGCTTCGAGGGCAACGCCCAGTCGCTGCGCCTGCTCACCCGCCTCGAACCCAAGCGGTTCGTCACCGACCCGGACACCGGCGCCCTGACCAGCGTCGGCCTCAACCTCACCCGCGCCTGCCTCGACGCGGCCACCAAGTACCCCTGGGCGCGCGGCGACCACCCCACCGACCCGGACTCCGTGAAGTTCGGCGCGTACGAAGACGACCTGCCAGTCTTCGAGTGGCTGCGCCGCGGCGCGCCCGCCGACCGCAAGTGCTTCGAGGCGCAGGTCATGGACTGGGCCGACGACGTCGCGTACTCCGTGCACGACTTCGAGGACGGCCTGCACGCCGGGCACCTCGACCCCAACATGCTGTTCGCCGAGCCCGAGCGCACCGACATCTGGCGCGTCGCCATCGGGCGCTACGTACCGGCCGACACCGACCCGGAAGAGCTGCGCGAGGCCCTCGACCGGCTGATGGGCGAGGAGTGGTGGCCGCACGGATACGACGGCTCGGCCGTCGCGCAGGCCCGCCTCAAGGACGCCACCAGCCAGCTCATCGGCCGGTTCTGCCTGGCCGCCGAGGGCGCCACCCGCGAGGCCTTCGGCGCCGGCCGCCTCACCCGCTACGACGCCGAGCTCGTCGTCCCGCGCGCCGCGCGCAACGAGTGCGCCGTCCTCAAGGCCGTCGCCGACCTGTACGTCATGCAGCGCGAGGAACAGGGTCGGCTCCGCGCCGACCAGCGCATCGTCCTGGCCGAACTCGCCGAGGCCCTCCACGCCCGCGCCCCCGAGGGGCTCGACCCCCAGTTCCGCGCCCTCTTCGACGCGGCACCCGACGACAAGGCCCGCAAACGCGCGGTCATCGACCAGCTGGCCTCCCTCACCGACGCCTCCGCCCGCACCCTGCACGCCCGCCTCACGACGCGCCGAGGGTGAGCCGATCGGGCCACCGCCCTCTTCACGGGGCAGGCTCTGTGCGGGACGCTCGCATGTGGCCGCATGTGGCGAAGAGGTTATGAGGAGGCATCACGTGGTCGACGCACACCGGACGTTCGTCATCGTCGGCGGAGGGCTGGCCGGGGCCAAGGCAGCCGAAACCCTCAGGTCGGAGGGGTTCACCGGCCGCGTGATCATGATCTGCGACGAGCGCGACCATCCCTACGAACGGCCCCCGCTGTCCAAGGGGTTCCTCACCGGCAAGGAGGAGCGCGACTCCGTCTTCGTGCACGAACCCGCCTGGTACGCGCGCGCCGACGTCGAGCTGCACCTCGGCCAGCCCGCCGTCCACCTCGACCGCGAGGCCAAGACGGTCCGGCTCGGCGACGGCACCCTCGTCCACTACGACCGGCTGCTCCTGGCCACCGGCGCCGAACCGCGCCGCCTGGACATCCCCGGCACCGACCTGGCCGGCGTGCACCACCTGCGTCGCCTCGCCCACGCCGAGCGGCTGCGCCGGGTGCTCGCCGCCCTCGGCCGCGACAACGGCCACCTGGTGATCGCCGGGGCCGGCTGGATCGGCCTGGAGGTGGCCGCGGCCGCCCGCGGCTACGGCGCCGAGGTCACCGTCGTCGAACCCGAGCCCACCCCGCTGCACTCCGTGCTCGGCCCCGAACTCGGCCGCATCTTCGCCGACCTGCACGCCGAGCACGGCGTCCGCTTCCACTTCGGCGCCAGGCTCACCGAGATCACCGGCCAGGACGGCATGGTCCTCGCCGCCCGCAGCGACGACGGCGAGGAGCACCCCGCGCACGCCGTGCTCGCCGCGATCGGCGCCGCCCCGCGCACCGCGCTCGCCGAGACCGCCGGGCTGGCCCTCGTCGACCGGGCGCACGGCGGCGGCATCGCCGTGGACGCCTCGCTGCGCACCTCCGACCCCGACGTCTTCGCCGCCGGCGACGTGGCCGCCGCCCACCACCCGCTGCTCGGCACCCGGCTGCGCGTCGAGCACTGGGCCAACGCCCTCAACGGCGGCCCGGCCGCCGCCCGCGCCATGCTCGGCCACGACGTCTCCTACGACCGCGTCCCCTACTTCTTCTCCGACCAGTACGACGTGGGCCTGGAGTACTCCGGCTACGCCCCGCCCGGCAGCTACGACCAGGTGCTCATCCGCGGCGACGCGGCCAAGCGCGAGTTCATCGCGTTCTGGCTGTCCGAGGGCCGGGTGCTCGCCGGCATGAACGTGAACGTGTGGGACGTCACCGAGCACATCCAGGCCCTGATCAGGTCCGGAAGCCGCCCGGACCCCGACGCGCTCACCGACGCGACGGTGCCGTTGGAGACCCTGGCCGCCCCGGCCGCCGACCGCTGAGGGGTTTGCCCCGGCGCGGCCGTAGACTTCACGCGTGGCAGGCAGGATCAACGACGACGACGTGAAGGCGGTACGGGACGCGGTCCCGATCGACGCCGTGGTCTCGGAGTACCTCCAGCTCCGCAACGCCGGCGGCGGCAACCTCAAGGGCCTCTGCCCCTTCCACGACGAGAAGTCCCCGTCCTTCCAGGTCAGCCCCAGCAAGGGGCTCTACCACTGCTTCGGCTGCCAGGCGGGCGGGGACACCCTCGACTTCATCATGAAGATCGACCACCTCTCCTTCTCGGAGGCGGTCGAGCGGCTGGCCGGCACGGCCGGCATCACCCTGCGCTACGAGGAGGGCGGCTACACCGCCGGCACCAGCGGCCGCGGCGAACGCATCCGCCTGGTCGAGGCGCACAAGGCCGCCGCGCAGTTCTACATCGACCAGCTGGAGAGCCCCGAGGCGGAGATCGGCCGCAAGTTCCTCGCCGGCCGCGGCTTCGACCAGGCCGCGGCCGCGCACTTCGGCGTGGGCTACAGCCCGGCCGGCTGGGACCACCTCACCCGCTACCTGCGCGGCAAGGGATTCAGCGACAAGGAACTGATCACCTCCGGTCTCGCCCAGGACAGCCGCAGCGGCAAGCCGATCGACCGGTTCCGCGGCCGCCTCATGTGGCCGATCCGCGACATCACCGGCGAGGTCGTCGGCTTCGGCGCGCGCAAGCTCCGCGACGACGACAACGGCCCCAAGTACCTCAACACCCCCGAGACCGCGATCTACAAGAAGTCGCAGGTCCTCTACGGCATCGACCTCGCGAAGAAGGAGATCGCCCGCACCAGCCGGGCGGTCGTCGTCGAGGGCTACACCGACGTCATGGCCTGCCACCTGGCCGGCGTCACCACCGCCATCGCCACCTGCGGCACCTCCTTCGGCGGCGACCACATCAAGATCCTGCGGCGGCTCCTCATGGACAACGCCACCGCCGAGGTGATCTTCACCTTCGACGGCGACGCGGCCGGCCAGAAGGCCGCCCTGCGGGCCTTCGAGGACGACCAGAAGTTCGCCGCCGAGACCTCCATCGCGATCACCCCGGGCGGCATGGACCCCTGCGAGCTGCGCCTCGCCGAGGGCGACGCGGCGGTCGCCTCCCTGGTGGAATCCCGCACCCCGCTCTTCGAGTTCGCCCTGCGCCACATCGTGGCCCGGCACAACCTGGAGAACCCGGCGGGCCGGGCCGCCGCCCTCGACGAGGCCGCGCCGGTCGTCGCCCACATCAAGAACATCGCCATCCAGCACGAATCCGCCGTCCAGCTCGCGGGCATGCTCGGCGTCCGCGACGAGCAGTTCGTCGTCAAGCGGGTCGCCCAGCTCGCCCGCTGGGCCCGCGATCGCGGCGGCCGGGGCCCGCAGCAGCCCGCCCGCGGAGGCTCCGCGTACGAGAAGGCCGCGCCGGCACCGGCCCGCACGCCGGCGTCCGGGCCCGCCCTCAACCTGCGCAGCCCCGCCCACCGCACCGAGCGCGAGCTGCTCAAACTCGCCCTGCAGCGCCCCGAACTGGTCTCGCCCGCCTTCGACGCGTACGGCGTGGACGAGTTCACCGCGCCCCCGTACGCGACGGTCCGCCAGGCCGTCCAGGACGCGGGCGGCGCCGCCCAGGGCGGCGACGACTACCTCGCCCGGGTCCGCGCGGCCGCCCCCGACGACACCGTCCGCGCCCTGGTCACCGAGCTGGCCGTGGAGGCCATCCACGCCAAGAACGTGGACGAGGCCTACGCGGGCGTCCAGCTGGTCCAGGTCCGGCTGCGCGCCGTCGACCGCCGCGTCCACGACATCCAGGGCGCCATGGCCCGGATGGGCTCGAACGCCCCCGCCGACCAGCTGGCCGCCGTCCAGAACGAACTCTGGGTCCTCCAGCAGTACGGCCAGTCCCTCCGCAACAAGGGCGCCGCCGCCCTGTAGTCCCGCGCCCGCGCGGCCCCCCGTACGCCTCCCGCACCCCACCCGCCCCCGGCGCCTCCCGGGTGTCCCGCACACCTCCGAGCCGCCCCGGACGTACGTGCGAACCCGCATCGGAGCTCTGCCGGCGGGTAACCATCCGGTCACGCACCGGACTCAGAAAGTCCCCGCACGCCCCTCGTGGCGGTGATGTGTCGTACCCCACACTGAGTTGCGGTGCCTGAGTCCTCGGAGCCCTGGAGGTCGCCCCCGTGCAGACCCAGACCCTGACCGAAGCCGTGACCCCGTCGAGCCGGGCCGAACACCCCGAGGCCGACGCGCCCGAGGCGGACGTGTCCGAGGCCGAAGAGCCGGAGCCCGTGGAGGCGGGCGAGGCTGCACTCGACGAGGAGGCGCCCGCGGCCCGGAAGCGGACCGAGAGCGCCGGACCCACCTCCGACCTGTTCCGGCAGTACCTGCGGGAGATCGGGCGGATACCCCTGCTCACCGCCGCGGAGGAAGTGGAACTCGCCCGGCGGGTCGAGGCCGGACTCTTCGCCGAGGAGAAGCTGGGCAACGCGGCCGACCTGGACTCCCAGCTCGCCGTCGACCTCGACCGGCTCGTGGTGATGGGCCGGATGGCCAAGCGCCGCCTCATCGAGGCCAACCTGCGCCTGGTCGTCTCCGTCGCCAAACGGTACGTGGGCCGCGGCCTGACCATGCTCGACCTGGTCCAGGAGGGCAACCTCGGCCTCATACGCGCCGTCGAGAAGTTCGACTACGCGCGCGGCTACAAGTTCTCCACCTACGCGACCTGGTGGATCCGCCAGGCCATGTCCCGGGCCCTCGCCGACCAGGCCCGCACCATCCGGGTCCCCGTGCACGTCGTCGAGCTGATCAACCGGGTCGTGCGGGTCCAGCGCCGGATGCTCCAGGAACGCGGCTACGAGCCCACCGCCGAAGAAGTCGCCGGACACCTGGAACTGACGCCCGAACGGGTCCTGGAGGTGCTCCGGCTCGCCCAGGAGCCGGTCTCCCTGCACGCCCCCGTCGGCGAGGAGGACGACGTCGCGCTCGGCGACCTCATCGAGGACGGCGACGCCGCCTCCCCGGCCGAGTCCGCCGCGTTCTTCCTGCTCCGCGAACACCTGGAGGCCGTGCTCTCCACCCTCGGCGAGCGCGAACGCAAGGTCGTCCAGCTGCGCTACGGACTCGCCGACGGGCGGCCCCGCACCCTGGAGGAGATCGGCCGGATCTTCGGCGTGACCCGCGAACGGATCCGCCAGATCGAGTCCAAGACCCTCAACAAGCTCCGCGACCACGCCTTCGCCGACCAGCTCCGCGGCTACCTCGACTGACCCGGCACGCACGACGGGAGGGGACGGCGGCCGCGAAGCCCCCGTCCCCTCCCGTCCTGCGACCCCCGGCCCGCGCCGGCCGAGCTCAGTCCACCTCGGCGACCGCCTGCGCGAACTGCGCCGCGTACAGCCGCGCGTACGCGCCCTGCGCCGCCAGCAGCTCGCCGTGCGTGCCCTGCTCGACGATCGAGCCGTTCTCCATCACCAGGATCACGTCCGCGTCGCGGATCGTGGACAGCCGGTGCGCGATCACGAACGAGGTCCGCCCGTGCGCGAGGCGCGCCATCGCCTTCTGGATCAGCACCTCGGTACGGGTGTCGACCGAGCTCGTCGCCTCGTCGAGGACCAGGATCACCGGATCCGACAGGAACGCCCGCGCGATCGTGATCAGCTGCTTCTCGCCCGCGCTGACGCCCGCACCCTCGTCGTCCAGGACCGTGTCGTAGCCCTCCGGCAGGGTCCGGATGAACCGGTCGGCGTGCGCCGCGCGCGCCGCCTCCTCGATCTCGCCCCGGGTGACCTCCCGCGCCGCCCCGTACGCGATGTTCTCCGCGATGGTCCCGCCGAACAGCCAGGTGTCCTGGAGGACCATCCCGACGCCCGACCGCAGCTCCTCGCGGGTCATGCGCGCGACGTCCACCCCGTCCAGGCAGATCCGCCCGCCCGTCACCTCGTAGAACCGCATCAGCAGGTTCACCAGCGTGGTCTTGCCCGCGCCCGTCGGGCCGACGATCGCGACCGTCTGGCCGGGCTCCACCGACAGCGACAGGTCCTCGATCAGCGGCTTGTCCGGCTCGTAGCGGAACGCCACCCGGTCCAGGGTCACCTGCCCCTTGAGCTCCGCCGGCCGCTCCGGCAGCTCGGTGTCCGGCTCCTGCTCGGGTGCGTCCAGCAGCTCGTAGATCCGCTCGGCGGAGGCCACCCCGGACTGCACCAGGTTCGCCATCGACGCGACCTGCGTCAACGGCATCGAGAACTGGCGCGAGTACTGGATGAACGCCTGCACGTCACCGATCGACAGGGTGCCCGAGGCCACCCGCAGGCCGCCGACGACCGCCACCAGCACGTAGTTGATGTTCGACACGAGGAACATCACCGGCTGCATCAGACCGCTGACGAACTGCGCCCGGAACGAAGCCCGGTACAGCGCCTCGTTCGACTCGGCGAACGCGTCCGCGGACTCCTGCTGCCGGCCGAACACCTTCACCAGCGTGTGGCCCGAGTACATCTCCTCGATGTGTGCGTTCAGCACACCGGTGGTCTTCCACTGCGCCACGAACTGCGGCTGCGACTTCTTGCCGATCCGCGCCGCGATGAACACCGACACCGGCACCGTCACCAGCGCGACCAGCGCCAGCAGCGGCGAGATCCAGAACATCATCGCCAGCACGCCGACGATGGTCAGCAGCGAGTTCATCAGCTGCCCCAGCGTCTGCTGGAGGGTCTGCCCGATGTTGTCGATGTCGTTGGTCGCCCGGCTCAGCACCTCGCCGCGCTTCTGCTGGTCGAAGTACGACAGCGGCAGCCGCGACAGCTTCGCCTGCAGCTCCTCGCGCATCCGGTAGACCATGCCGTTCATCACGTGGTTCGACAGCCGCGTCGCCACCAGCATCAGCAGGCCCGCCAGCGTGAACACCAGCAGCGCCCACAGCGCCACCACGCCGACCGCATGGAAATCGATGCCCTCGCCCGGCGTGAAGTCGGTCCCCGACAGCATGTCCGCCATGCCGCCCTCGCCCTTGGCGCGCAGCCCGTCCAGGGCCTGCTCCTTGGTGAGCCCCGGCTCCATCTGACGGCCCACGATCCCCGCGAACACCAGGTCGGTTGCCTCGCCGAGGATCTTCGGGCCGGACACCGACATGGCGACGCTGCCGACCACGGCCGCGACCATGCCCCACAACTTCGCCTTGTCCTGCGCCAGCTGTTTCAGCAGCCGCTTGCCCGACCCCTTGAAGTCCATCGACTTCTGGGCCGGCCCCATCATCATCCGTCCACCGGGCCCGCTCATGCGGCCTCCGCCTCCGTCAGCTGGGAGAGCACGATCTCCCGGTAGGTCTCATTGCCCGCCATCAGCTCGTGATGCCGGCCGACGCCCACCACCTGGCCCTCGTCGAGGACCACGATCCGGTCGGCGTCGCGGATCGTCGACACGCGCTGCGCCACGATGACGACCGTCGCGTCCTGCGTCTCGCGGGCGAGCGCCGCCCGCAGGGCCGCGTCCGTCGCGTAGTCGAGGGCCGAGAACGAGTCGTCGAACAGGTAGATCTCCGGACGCTGCACCAGCGTCCGCGCGATCGCCAGACGCTGGCGCTGCCCGCCCGAGACGTTCGTGCCGCCCTGGGTGACGGGCGCGTCCAGACCGCCTTCGAGCGCCGACACGAACTCCTTGGCCTGGGCCACCTCCAGGGCCCGCCACAGCTCCTCGTCGGTCGCGTCGGGCCGCCCGTACCGCAGGTTCGTCGCGACCGTCCCGGAGAACAGGTACGGCTTCTGCGGGACCATGCCGACCGTCCGGGCCAGCAGCCCGGGCTCGATCCGCCGCACGTCCTCGCCGTCGACCAGCACCGCGCCGCCCGTCGCGTCGAACAGCCGCGGCACCAGCCCCAGCAGCGTGGACTTGCCGCTGCCCGTGGAGCCGATCACCGCGGTGGTCTCGCCCGGGCGGGCCACCAGGTCGATGCCCTTCAGCACCGGCGCCTCCGCGCCCGGGTAGCGGAAGTCCGCGCCCCGCAGCTCCAGCGCCCCGCGCTCGCCCAGCTCCCGTACCGGGTCGGTGGGCGGGACCACGCTGGAGTGGGTGTCCAGGACCTCCTGGATCCGCTCGGCACACACCTCGGCACGCGGCACCATCATGAACATGAACGTGGCCATCATCACGGACATGACGATCTGCATGAGGTAGGCGAGGAAGGCGGTCAGCGCGCCGATCTCCATGTCGCCGCTGTCGATGCGCATCGCGCCGAACCAGACCACGGCCACGCTGGACATGTTCACCACGACGATGACCGTCGGGAACATCAGGGCCATCAGCCGCCCGGCGGACAGCGAGACGGCCGTCAGCTCGGTGTTCGCGTCCCGGAAGCGGTCCTTCTCGTACTCGTCGCGGACGAACGCGCGGATCACCCGGTTGCCGGTGATCTGCTCGCGCAGCACCCGGTTCACGGTGTCCAGCCGCGTCTGCATCAGCCGGAACAGCGGGCGGGTGCGGATCACGATGCTGCCGACGGCGATGCCGAGCACCGGCACCACCGCGAGCAGCACGCCCGACAGCTTCACATCGAGCGACAGCGCCATCGCGATGCCGCCGATGCACATGATCGGCGCCGAGACCATCAGGGTGAACGCCATCAGCACCAGCATCTGGATCTGCTGGACGTCGTTGGTGGTACGGGTGATCAGCGACGGCGCCCCGAACTGGCCCAGCTCGCGCGCCGAGAAGCTCTGCACCCGGTCGAACACGGCGGCCCGCACGTCGCGGCCGAGCGCCGCGGCCGTGCGCGCGCCGAAGTAGACGGCGCCGATGTTGCACACCAGCTGGACCACGCTGACACCGAGCATCACGGCGCCCAGGCCCAGGATGTAGCCGGTGTCGCCCTTGACGACACCGTTGTCGATGATGTCGGCGTTCAGGGTCGGCAGGTAGAGGGTCGCGCTGGTCTGCAGGAGCTGGAGCAGGACCAGCAGGCTGATGGGTTTCCGGTACGGGCCCAGATGGGTCCGCAGAAGTCTGATGAGCACGCGTAGGCTCCGGTCGCAAGATCAGGGGGTTCCCCCCATCTTCAACCAACGCGGTCGCCGATCCGCACTCTTTTTCGCAAAGCCGGTCCAAAGGCTGACCGTGTTCCGCCATCGGCGGAGCCCGGTTGACGCACCGCTGACGTGCCGGGCGGGCCGGGCCGGCCCGGGTCGGAGTACGCCGGCCGGAGCCCGCCGGCCGCCGCGGGCCGGGTCGCTCAGAACGCGCCGGGGTGGAGCTGCTCCCGGGTGGCCACGTACTGCTGGCGCACCGCCTGCCAGGCCGCGAGCTCCTCGCCCGCCTCGAACACCTGCACAGCGGCCCCGTGCCAGGCCGGCGGGGTGTGGGGGGCCAGCGTGCCCTGCCGGACACCCAGCGCCCAGGCGGCCTGGCGCGCCGCGCCGAGCGCCGCGTAGTCCGCCGGCTGCGGGACCACGATCTGCGTGCCGAACAGGCCGGGGGCGGCCGCCTGCACGGCGGGCAGCTCGGCCGCCGCGCCCAGCAGGAACACCCGGCGGATCTCGACGCCGCGGGTGCGCAGCACGTCGAGGGCGTCCACCAGCCCGCAGAGCATGCCCTCGAACGCGGCCCGGGCCAGGTGCTCCGGCTTCATCGAGTCGCGGCGCAGCCCGCTCAGGGTGCCGGCGGTGTGCGGCAGCTCGGGCGTCCGCTCGCCCTCCAGGTAGGGGAGCAGCACCAGGCCGTGGGCGCCCGGGGTGGACTGGAGGGCGAGCTCCGACAACCCCTCCAGGTCGGTGCCGAGCAGCTCGGCGGTGCCGCGCAGGGTCCGTACCGCGTTGGAGGTGTAGACGACGGGCAGGTGCATGCCGGCCGCGTCGGCGAGAGAGGTGACCATCCCGCCGGGCTCGGTCACCGCCTCGTGGTGGACGGCCATGACCGAGCCGGAGGCACCGAGCGAGACGACCGCGTCGCCGTGCCCCAGGCCCAGGCCCAGGGCGGCGGCCATGGTCTCGCCGGTGCCGGCGGATATCAGCAGGCCCTCGGGGGTGGTGCCGGCCGCGTCCGCCGGGGCGAGCACCTCCGGCAGCATCGCCCGGTGCCCGAGCGCCAGCTCCACCAGGTCGGGCCGGTACGCGCCGGTGGCCGGCGACCAGTAGCCGGTGCCGGAGGCGGCGCCGCGGTCGGTGGTGCGGCGGGCGGGCCGGCCGAGCAGCTGCCACACCAGCCAGTCGTGGGGCTGCATCAGCAGGGCGGTGCGGCGGGCCGCCTCCGGCTCGTTGCGGGCCATCCAGGCGAGCTTCGCCACCGGCTGCGCGGACTGCGGGACGCAGCCGACGGCCTCGGCCCAGGCCTGCCGGCCGCCGAGCGCGTCGATCAGGTCGAGGGCCGCGACCTGGGGGCGCTTGTCGTTGCCGACGAGGGCCGGCCGTACCAGCCCGCCGTTGGCGTCCAGCGGCAGCAGGCCGTGCTGCTGGGCGGACACGCCGATGGCCTGTACGCCCTCCAGCAGGCCGCCGCCGGCCGCTTCGCCCAGCGAGAGCAGCCAGGACTGCGGGTCGGTCTCGTGCGCGGTCGGTTCACCCTCGGGCTGGGGATGGGGCGCATAGCCCTGCCTCAGTACGGCGCCCGTGTCCGTGTCGCAGACGACGATGCGAGTGAAGGTGGAAGAGCTGTCCAGCCCGGCGACTATCCCCATGCCGGAGATTGTGCCGCACGGCCGCGGCCGCCCGGCGCCGCCCCGGCCCTCGGACGACCGCCCCGGCTGTCGGACGCCGGCACCGGCCTTCGGGTGACCGCTCCGGCTGTCGGGCGACCGCTCCGGCCCGCAGGGCGGCCGCCCGGTGCCCGGCCCGGTCAGGTGTTGCTCGTGCCCCAGTCGTCGTCGGCGCCGCTGCCCCGGTCCCGCAGGGAGCGCACCCGGCCGGTGACGGAGTCGGGGATCGCGTCCCCGACCTTGTCGCTCACCACCGCGAAGGCCTTGCCCGCGTACTGCCGGCCGGTCTGGCCCGCCGTCTCGGCGGCGTTCCGCACGGCCGGGTTCTGCGCGATCTGTCGTGCGGACTTTTTCATCTGTTCGTAGCGCTCCCGCCCCGCACGCGTCCCGATCACGTATCCGAGGGCCAGTCCGACGACGAACGTGAGCCTGTACCGCATGCCCTGCCACCCTTCGTTGTGCCGGTGTCCGGCCGCCCTGCGGAACGTCTGTCGATACCGATTGGCGGAGCACCCCCCTGCTTGCGCTAATCTATGTCTCGCAACGGGCACCCGCCCCCCGGCAAGCCGGAGGTAGGGCTGTTCGGTGCAACGCAGCAATCCCCTGTAGCTCAATTGGCAGAGCAGCCGGCTGTTAACCGGCAGGTTACTGGTTCGAGTCCAGTCGGGGGAGCGCGATCCCCTGTAGCTCAATTGGCAGAGCATTCGGCTGTTAACCGGAGGGTTGCTGGTTCGAGTCCAGCCGGGGGAGCGGAACGAAAGAGGGCCCCTGGTGGGTCCTCTTTCGTGTTTTCCGGCCCGCTCCCGGGAACCGGGCAGCACGCGGAACGGTCTCACCAGGCAAGCGAAGCCGATCATGCGGGGCATCCGAAGCAGGAGATCGTATGAGCGGCTATGCTGCGGCAGACGGCGCGCACACATGTACGCGCCACGCCGTTGAGGGGCGGTAGCTCAGCCGGTTAGAGCAGCGGACTCATAATCCGTCGGCCGTGGGTTCGAGTCCCACCCGCCCCACCGCAAGCCGCAGGTGCAGAAACGATCGCACTTGCGGCTTTGGCGTTTTCCGGGGCGCTGCCGTCGGTGCCGGGCCGGTCGGCCGCTCCCGGGCGGGTGCCCCGGCAGCCGGCCACCCGCCCGGGTGGGGCGGGCGGGTGACCGCCACAGGGAACCGGGCGCCGGCGGTACTAGACGGCTTCCGTGGCGTCCGCCAGGTGGTGCAGGACGTCCGAGAGCCTGCCGCGGCGGGCGTAGACGACCCGCTGCCGCTGCGCGCCCGAGCCCTCGTGGAGCAGCGCCGACAGGGCGTCCGCGGTGTGGTCGAGGTCGCCGGACGCGGCCAGGGCCGGGGCCAGCCGGTCGAGGAGGGCGTGCGCGAGGTCCGCGGCCGGTACCTCCGCGCCGGTGTACGGGTCGAGGCCGCAGCCCTCCAGCCCGTCGTGGGCCGCCCGCCAGCGGGCCAGGCGCAGGATGTCGTCGTGGACGGCGGGCGCGGGCGTGTCCGTGGCGATTTCGCGCAGCGAGGTCGCGACCAGGGCCCGGCCGAGCGTGGCCTGCAGCACGGCCGCGTCCAGGTCGGGCGACATGTCGGGGGCCCGGATCTCCAGCGTGGGCCAGGTCCCCGAGGGCCGGAGGTCCCAGTAGACCATCTTGGTGTCGAGCGCGGCCCCGGAGCTGAGCAGCATCTCCACCGAGTGCCGGTAGTGCGCGGTCGACGTGAAGTGCGGCGGGAGCCCGGCGGACGGCCAGGAACCCCAGGCCAGCGCCCGCCAGCTGGCGTGCCCGGTGTCCCGGCCGTCCCAGAACGGCGAGTTGGCGCCCAGCGCGATCAGCGTGGGCAGCCAGGGCCGCACCCGGTTGGCGACGGCCACGGCGGTGTCCGTGTCGAGGGTGCCGACGTGGATGTGCCGGCCGCACCCGATCAGGTTGTCGGTGAGCGCGCCGAACCGCCGGAACTGCTCCCGCTGGCGGGGTTCGTCGTGGTTGAGGGCCAGCGGCAGCTGCCGGGCCAGTACGGGCGAGGGGCTGGCCAGCAGCCGGCAGCCGTGTTCCCGGGCGGCCTTGGTGAGGATCCGCCGCAGACCGGCCAGTTCGCCGCGCAGCTGCTCGGCGGTGCCGACGACGGGGGTGGCTATCTCCACCTGGTAGCGGGTGCCCTCCGCGTGCAGCTCCGGCCGGATCCCGCCGACGGAGGAGAGGACCTCGGGTGCGACCGGCACCAGCCGCCAGGTGTGGGCGTCGACGAGCAGGAACTCCTCTTCCACGCCGAGCGTGAGGGGGCCGGTCCCGGTGTGCCGCGGGTCGGTCCCCGAGGTTCCGGATGTGCTCTTGCCAGGTTCGATCACTGCGCCTCCCTGGACATACGAGTCGTTTCATCATGAGCCGACCGGAGGCCGCAGGCGAACACCCTTTCGGTCAATCCCCGGTGAACAGCGGCGAGTTCCTCTGCGCCTGTTGTGCGAACAGCAAGCGCCGAGGGCCCCGGGAGAGACTCCCGGGGCCCTCGGTGCGGGCGGTGCCGCAGTGGTTCCGCTTACGGTCGCGGCCGGTCGCCCGCGGGGTGCGTCACTGGGGGTAGCCGCCGTCGCCGATGTAGAGCGCGTCGTTGACGTCGCGTTCGGTGCCGGGTGCGGGTCCGTCGGTGAGCCCGTTCTGGCGGGTCCAGTCGGCGGGCGCGCCCTCGCGGGTCCTGTCGCTGTCCGTCAGCAGGGTCGTCGAGCCGCCGCCGTCGAGGTTGACGGCGTCCATGACACCGAGGGACTTCAGCGGCACCGCGATCTCCGGGAGGAAGCCGCCGTCGGGCGCGTAGGCGCCGCGCGGCCCGGTGAGCGTGGCGATGAGCGTGCGTCCCTGGTCGTCGACGCCGAGGACGGTACGGGAGTCCCGGCAGAAGTCGGTGGCGGCGCGCTCCGCGAAGGTGGCCACCTCCTTGTCCTTGCCGTTCACGTCGTACAGGCGCGCGCAGGAGCCCCACGCGTACTCCACCGTGCCCTTTTTGGCCGCGTAGATGTTCTCGCCGCCCTCCACGAGCCGGGCGCCGCCGGAGAGGATGTCCACCGACTCGTCGAGGGGGATCTCGCGCGTGACCCCCTTCTCGTCGAAGCTGTGGTCGAGGACCTTCTGGGTGACCGTCAGCGTGGCGCCGGCCTTGTGCTGCTGGGCCAGCCAGTCGGCCTGGTGGTCGCCGATCGCCTGGAGGATGTACTCACCCCGGTTGACGGTCCTGCCGCCGCGCTCCGCCGACCCCTCGATGATCTTGCCGGCGGCGTCCAGGCGGACCTCGTAGCCGGGCTGGTCGTCGGCCGCGATGTGCTTGTTGACGTCCCGCTTGGGCGTCGGCACCTTGTAGGTGTCGTTGAACAGCACGAACTCGGTGGGGTCCGTGAACGCGCTGATGCTCTTGTTGTGACCGTCGAGGTACGGACCGACCTTGCCGGCCTTGTCGTCCGCGTCCCGCGAGCAGCCCAGGGCTCCGCCCGGGTTGCGGTTGACGTCGTCGATCCGCTGCGTCTCCTCCCCGTACGGGCGCTTCGCCTCATCCACGTTGCTGCTGACCGTGATCACGGCCTCCAGCGGGGCGAAGTAGGGCATGCCGTACTGGAGCACCACGCCGTTGCGGGGGTTGGCGATGTCGGTGGTGCAGTTGGCCCCGGTCAGCTCGCCGTCGCGGGCGGCGATGCCGAAGGTCTGGATGGTGTCCGGGGTGACGCCGGGAGTGCCTTCGTTGGCGAAGTAGCTGCCGTTCGCCCCGGCGATCGGGTCGTTGGGGAGCTTGTCCAGCATCGTGCGGACGGTTTCGCTGACGCCTGCCTTCAGGCCGTAGGTGCTCTCCAGTCGCAGGGCGCCCTTGGCGGGGTCCATCCGTACGATGCTCAGCTCGCGCGGGTGGGCACGGTGGGCGTTCGGGGCCGCCTCCTGGTAGCGGAAGAGCTCGACGCCGGGGGCGAGCACCTTGCTTTCCGCGGTCAGGGTGGTCCAGCCCAAGGCGGCCAGGTCGGGGGAGTCCGGCTCACCGGCGGCGCTCGTCGCACCGGGGGTGGCCAGGAGGAGGGTCGCGCTCAGGGCGGTGGCGACGGCGGCGGCGAGGCCGCGGCGGCCGGTGCGGGGGGCGGTGTTCTTCATCACGGGCAGACCGAGTCCGTTTCGCTGGTCGTGAACTTGTGCGAGCCGAACGTTCCGGCGAACTCGCCCGCGAGACTGGTGCTGTCGCCGCGGTTCACGCGGTACGCCTTGGCGCCCGAGGGGAACGTGCCGGACCAGGTGTGTTCGTTGTAGAAGCAGACCGCGGTCCCGGTGCGGTTGCGCACCGACTGCACGTTGGCCTCCCAGCCGCCCGCGTACTGCCGGTAGTCGATCGCGGTCTCGAACATCGGGCCGCGGCCGTTCTTCTCCCGGAAGATGCACACCTTGTCGTCGGTGCACCGCTCGTAGCCCGTGAAGCAGAGCGACTGGGCCGAGACCAGCTTGTGGGAGCTGACCTTGCCGGCCAGGTTGTTGCCGGCCGGGGCGCCGGGCGTGGCCAGCGTCGCCAGGTCGCCCTTCGCGCCCGGTGCGACGGCCTGGAGGGCGGCGCCGTACTGGGTGTTCTCGTAGAGGCAGGCCCACAGGGGGGTGTTGTTGGCGATCGAAACGGTCTTCTCGTTCCAGGTGCCGTCGTAGGCGAGGGCCTTGTCGCCGTCCTTCAGCGCGAGGCGCTGGGCCGATCCGGTGCCGCTCTCGCCGGTGTAGAGGCAGAACGTCAGCTTGTCGCAGTCCTCGTACGAGGCGCTAGCCGGCAGGACGAACAGCATGGAACAGAGGGCCGCGAGGGCTCCCGCGAAGAGGGAGCCGCGCAGAATGGTGATCTTCACAGCCGGGAAGTATGACAGTCGCATGGCACGGATAAGAACTTGTATTCGATAATCTGCGCACCGGTTAATGTCCGGTGTGACCCGAACGAGCTCTGACGAAGCGCCCCCGGACCGGCCCGCCCGCGAGCCCGACCCGGTACCGACCCGGCCCCGCGCGCGGATATTCGCCGACCTCACGCCGCTGCGCGAATCCGCGGACTACCGCCGCCTGTGGACCGGGAACACGATCACCTGGATCGGGCAGGGGATGACCTCCCTCGCCGTCTCCCTCCAGATCTACGACATCACCCGCTCCAGCTTCGCCGTCGGGCTCGTCGGCCTCTTCTCGCTCGTCCCGCTCGTCGTCTTCGGCCTGTACGGCGGGGCCATCGCCGACACCGTCGACCGGCGCAAGCTCGGCCTGTACAGCTCCGTCGGCGCCTGCAGCCTGTCCGTCGCGCTCGCCGGTGCCGCCGTGCTCGGCTTCCACCGCGTCTGGTTCCTCTACGCGATCGTCGCCCTCCAGGCGGTCTGCTTCGCGCTGCTCTCGCCCGCCCGCTCCGCGATGATCCCCAAGCTGCTGCCGCCCGGACAACTGCCCGCGGCCAACGCGCTGACCTCCGTCACCAACACCTTCGGGATGATGATCGGGCCCATGCTGGGCGGGCTGATCGTCGGCTGGTGGGGCTACCAGGCGGCCTACCTGATCGACGTCCTGACCTTCTCCGCCGCCCTGTACGCGATGTGGCGGCTGCCCCCGATGAGGCCCGAGCGGGCCGACGACAAGCGCGGGCGGGCGTCCGTACTCGACGGGCTGCGCTTCCTCGCCACCCGGCCGAACATCCGCATGACCTTCTTCACGGACATGTGCGCCATGGTGCTCGCGCACCCGCGGGCGCTGTTCCCCGCCGTCGCCGTGCTCTGGTACGGCGGCGACGCCAAGACCGTGGGCCTGCTGGTGGCCGCCCCGGCCGTGGGGGCGCTGCTCGGCGGCCTGTTCTCCGGATGGCAGGGCCGCATCCGGCGGCACGGCGTGGCGATCCTGCTGTCCGTGGCCGCGTGGGGGGTCGCGATCGCGGTCTTCGGGCTCAGCCGCAATCTCTGGCTGGGGCTGTTCTTCCTCGCCGTGGCCGGCTGTTGCGACACCGTCTCGATGGTCTTCCGGTCGACGATGCTGCAGACCGCCACGCCCGATGAGATGCGGGGGCGGCTTCAGGGGGTCTTCATCGTCGTGGTCGCCGGTGGTCCCCGGCTCGGTGACTTCCTGGCGGGCTCGCTCGCCGATCTCGCGTCGCCGCGGGTTGCCGTGACCGGCGGGGGTATCGCGTGCGTGGTCGCCGTCGGGCTGCTCGCCGCGCGCTGGCGAGGCTTCGCCCACTACGACGCCCGTACGCCCCAGCCGTGACGGGTCCCCAGCCTGACCCGCTGACTCGGGCGCACCCGCCGGCCCGACCGGCTGCCCTTCGGCTTCGCCGACGCCTGAGTGGCAACCCCTGCCCGGTGGCAACCCCCTGCCAGGGTGGCAACCCCCTGCCAGGGCGGCAACCTCCTGCCAGGGCGGCGACATCCAGCCTCGCCGGCGTTTGAGGCGCGGGTCCGGGCGGAGCCCGGTGCCCGGCGTCAGCCGGGTTGCAGTCTTGGGGCTCCGCCCCAAACCCCGCGCCTCAAGCGCCGGCGGGGCTGGAGATGGCCAGGCTGGAGATGGCCCGCTCGGGCTGTGGTGGGGCCCGCCAAAGCCTTCGCCTCAAGCGCCGGCGGGGCTGGAGATGGCCAGGTTGAAGATGGCCCCGCTCAGCTCAAACGCCGACGGGGCTGGGATTCTCCCCCCAGGGGGACTACCGCTTGGGCCAGGCCCAGGGAGACCAGGTCTTGGGGGCGTAGGCGGAGTTGGTCGGCGGTGAGGGGGGCCTCGGTGGGCGGGCGTTTGAGGATGGCCGTGGCCATCTCGGGCGCGATCACCGAGAAGTAGCTGTCAGGGGTGGCCCACATCCGCCCCGGCGCGGCCAGCGCAAGGGCCCCGCCGGAGCCCCCCTCCCCGATCAGCAGGGTCGTCACCGGCACCCGCGCCGCGGCCACCGCCGCGAACGTGTCCGCGATGGCCGGCCCGGCCCCCGCCCGTTCGGCTGCCGCGTCGTTGGCGGCGCCCGGCGTGTCCACCAGGGTCAGCACCGGGAAGCCGAGCCGGTCGGCGAGCCGGATCAGCCGGGAGGCGGTCCGGTAGCCGGCGGGCCGGGTGGCGGTGCCGCACTGGGCGGCGTACCCGATGGTCCGGCCCTCGCGGACCCCGAAGCCGCACAGCATGCCCGGGTCGGTGCCGCCCGCCCGGTCCCCGGACAGCGGCATCCGCAGCTCGAAGTAGGAGTCCAGGTAGGCCTCGGCGCGCGGTCGGTCCGGGTGCCGGGCCTGTTGCACGGCCGCCCATCCGGTCGCCGGCGGCGGTACTTCCCCGGCCGCCGCCGGGCGGTGCCCCCGGGCCAGCGCGGCCGGCGGGTCGGCGGGCACGGCCGGGCCCTCGGGGGCGGCGAGCAGGCGCAGCCAGACGGCGAGCGCCCCCGGCAGCTCCGCGGCCGGCACCACGGCGTCGACCTGCCCGGCCGCGTACTGGCCCTCGGCCGTGTAGGCGGCGGGGTCGGCGTCGGCGGGGCGCACCCGGGACCCGGCGAAGCCCACTTGGGCGCCCGGCAGGGCGAGGACCACGTCGGCGCCCGCGCCGAGGGTGGCCCAGCCGCCGCCGGTGGTCGGATCGCGCAGCACCGCGAGCTGCGGCAGCCCCGCGGCCCGGGTCAGTACGGACTGCCGGGCCACCCGCTGGAGCTGGGTGAGGGCGATCATGCCCTCCTGCATGCGGGAGCCGCCGGTCGCGATGAGCGAGACGAGCGGCAGCCGGTGCTCCCGGGCGTGCGTGTACGCGGCTTCGAGTCGGTCTCCGGTGCGCTCGCCCAGCGACCCCCCGAGGAACCCGAACTCGAAGGAGATCAGCACCGCTTCGCGGCCGCCGATGCGGGCGGTGCCGCAGACCACGGACTCCTGCTCGCCGGTTCGGGCGGCCGCGCGCTCGCGGGACGCGTCGTAGCCCGGCCACCCCAGCGGGCCGTCGGTGCGGACGGCCCGCGGCGGGGCGGGCAGCTCGGCGAAGGTGTCCGGGTCGGTGAGGGCCGCGAGCGCCTCGCGGGCGGAGAGCCGGTCAGCCATGGAGGGCCCGCTTCATGATCTTGCCCAGGTCGTTGCGGGGCAGCGCGTCGAGGTAGCGGACGTCGCGCGGCCGCTTGTGCGGGGCGAGCCGCCCCGCCACGTGGTCGGCCAGCTCCTGGGCGCCCGGCGGCGCCTGCGGGTCGACGGGCACGATCCAGGCGACGATCCGCTCGCCGAGGTCCGCGTCGGGCTCGCCCGTCACCGCGGCCTCGCGGACCCCGGGGTGGTCGAGCAGCGCGTTCTCGATCTCGCCCGCGCCGATCTTGAACCCGCCGCTCTTGATCAGGTCGGTGGCCTTTCGGCCGACGATCCGCAGGTGCCCGGCCCGGTCCCGGGTGGCCATGTCGCCGGTGCGGAACCAGCCGTCAGCGGTGTGCGCCTCGGCGGTCGCCTCCGGCCGGTTCAGGTAGTGGCTGAAGAGGTTGGTGCCGCGCACCTGGATCTCGCCGATGGTCTCGCCGTCGCACGCCTCCTGGACCGTGCCTGTCTCGTCGACGAGACGAAGCTCCACCCCGAGCACGGGCACACCGACGGTGCCGGGCCGCGAGGCGTGGTCGTCGGCGCGGACGCTCGTGTTCATCAGGGTCTCGGTCATGCCGTACCGCTCGATCACCCGGCGGCCGGTGGCCGCGGCGATCCGCTTGTGGTCGTGCAGCGGCAGCCCGGCCGAGCCGGACACCAGCAGGCGGGCCCCGGCCAGGGCCTTCACCAGTGCCGGGTCGGACCCGACCGCCTCGGCGAGGCGGTGGTACATCGTCGGGACGCCGAACAGCATGGTGGCGCCCGCTTCGAGGGCCGCGGTCACGGCCTCGGCGCCGAAGCGGCCCAGGTGGTGCGCGCAGCCGCCGCGGCGGAGCGGGCCGAGGGTGCCCAGGACCAGGCCGTGGACGTGGAAGAGCGGCAGCGCGTGGGTGACGGTGTCGGCCGCGGTCCAGCCCCAGGCGTCCTCCAGCGCGTCGAGGCTCGCGGCCACCGCGCGCCGGGGGAGCACGGCGCCCTTGGGCGGGCCCGTCGTACCCGAGGTGTAGATCACGAACGCCGGGTCCTCGTCACCGGCGGTCGTGCGGGACGCGGCGGGGGAGGCGGCGGACGCCTGCGGGCCGGCCGCGACGTCGATCTCCGTACGGGGCAGTACCGCCAGCGGTTCCGGCAGCTCCGCGCCGGGCGCGGCCAGTACGAGGTCCGGGGCGCTGTCGGCCAGGATGTGGGCCAGCTCCCCGTCGCCGGTGCGGGGGTTGAGCGGGACCACGGGGACCCCGGCCAGCAGCGCGGCCACCGCGCCGACGGCCGTCTCCAGGGTGGGCGTGGCCCACAGAGCGACCCGCCGGGTGCCGGAGATGCGGGCCGCCAGGGTGCCCGCGGCGCCGGCGAGCTCGCGGTAGGTCAGGACCCGGTCGCCGAAGCGCAGTGCCGGCCGTTCCGAGGGGGTATCCAGGGCTGGGAAGAGTGTGGCCACGGGATCACCCTACGGCGTCACGGCAGTGGCAGGGCGATCTTCACCGCATAGAGCGCGACCAGGCCGTAGCCCACCCGGAAGGTCCAGACGCGGGCCGCCGCGGAGATCCGCGACCCGGCGAACGAACCGGCCAGCACCAGGAGTTGCTGCCATGCGAGGGAGGCGGCGAAGACGGCGCCGACGAACACCGCGCCGGCCGTGCCGCCGGCCAGGGTGGCGCCCTGGGCGGTGGTGAGGGCCGCGAAGTAGAGCGCGGTGGTCGGGTTCACGGCGGTGAGCGCGGCGAAGCGGAGGAAGGTCCGGAACCCGCCGGCGGAGGTGCTCGCGGTGACGCTCGTGGTCGCGGTGGAGACCGTTGTGGAGGTCGTGGTCCCAGAGCCCGCGGCCGCGTCGGGGCCCGTGGCCGGGCCGTAACCGAGGCCGGCGGAACGGGATGCGGAAGAGGAGGGGGAAGCCGAGGAGGTGGAGGCGGGGGAACCGGTCGGGCGGAGGCCGTGGGCGGCGATGGCCAGGAGGATCAGGGCCGACAGCAGCCGGACCCAGGCCTCCACGCCGGACAGGGCCGAGGAGACCAGCGGCCCCAAGGCCGTGGCCAGCGCCGCGTAGGCCATGTCGACCACGGCCACGGCCGCCGCCGCGGCGGCGGCCGCCCGACGCGGCCCGCGCATGCTCTCCTGCACCAGCAGCACGCCGATGGCACCCACCGGCATCGCCACCCCCAGCCCCGCGGCCGCACCCGCCAGGGCGGTCGTCGTCAGTTCGCTCATGCCCCCAAGTAGGCCGCCGCCCGCGGGCGCTTCGGGCCCGAATATCGGCCGGGACTGCGAGAATCGCGGCATGGACCGCATCGACAGGGAAATCCTCGGCGTCCTGCAGCAGGATGCGCGGATCTCCTACCGGGACCTCGGGGTCCGGGTGGGGCTCAGTGCCAACGCGGCCGCCGACCGGGTCCGCCGGATGCGCCGGGACGGCGTGATCCGCGGGTTCACCACGCTCGTCGACCCGGCGGCCGACAGCGGCGGCGGACTCGTCGTCTTCATCGACGTCACGCTGCGGCTGGACACGACCAACGAGGACTTCGAGAAGGCCGTCGCCCGGATGCCGGGGATCACGGAGGTGGTCCACGTGACCGGCGAGCACGATTACCTGGTGCGGGCCAGGGCGGCCGATCCGGCCGCGCTGGACGGGTTGTTGCGCCGCCTCAAGAGGGAGGCGGGCGTTGCCCACTCCAACACCCGCATCGCTCTGCGGGCCGCCACCCGCCCGGCGCTCTGACCCCGCGGGGTTCCTGGGGCTCCGCCCCAGACCCCGCGCCTCAAACGCCGGCGGGGCTGGGGTGGTGCCTCGGGCTGGGGGTGGTGTCTCGTGGGGTCGGCGGGGCTGGGGTGGTGCCTCGGGCTGGCGGGGCTGAGGGTGGTGCGTCGTGGGGCTGGCGGGGCTGGGGGTGGTGCCTCGTGGGGCTGGCGGGGCTCGGGTGGTGCCGCGTGGGGTCGGCGGGGCTGGAGGGGCGTCGCGTGGGTGGGTCAGAGGGCGGACTCCCACGTCAGGGACGTGCCGCGGGTGCCGGTGCCGGTCAGGCCGTCGTCCTCGACCCGCAGCCGCACCCGGCCGGCGTGCGCGGCGACCTCCACCTCGATCGAGGTGACGTCCGTACGCCGGTACGCGGCCGCCAGCGCGCCGCGCAGCGCGGTCAGCAGCCGATCCGCCACCGGCTCGGTCAGCAGCACGTCCACCGCGCCCGTGAAGTGCACGGACGGCTGGAACCCCAGCAGCACGGCCGCGCCGCCCGTCTCCCGCAGCACCCGGCCCCGGAAGGTCGTCGGCGCGTCGGTGGGCGGCTGCTGCAACGCGAAGATGGCCGTACGCACCTCCTGGATCGTGGAGTCCAGCTCGTCCACGGCCCGGCCCAGCTCGTCCCCGACCGTGTCCGCGTCCGGGGCCGCCGCACCGCGACGCCGGGTCGCGTCCAGCATCATCTCCGTCGCGAACAGCCGCTGCACCACCAGGTCGTGCAGGTCCCGCGCGATCCGGTCGCGGTCCTCGTACACCGCCAGCTGCTCCCGGTCGTGCTGCGCGTCGGCGAGCACCAGGGCCAGCGCCGCCTGCGAGGCGAACTGCGAGGCCAGCAGCCGGTCCACCGCGTCGTACGGCTTGCCGCCGCGGCGCCGCGGCAGCGCCAGCGTGCCGATCAGCTGACCGCCGCTCTGCAGCGGCAGCAGCATGCTCGGCCCGAACCGCTCCCGTACGTGCGTGGTCATCCGCGGGTCGGTCGCCGAGTCCTCGACGAACACCGGCTCTCCGCCCAGCAGCTGCTCCAGCACCGGGCTGCCCGCCTCGATGGTGGTGCCGACCAGGTCGCCCGGGTCCTCCTGGGTCGAGGCGGCGACGATCTCCATGCCGCCCTCGGGGGTCGGCTGGAGCACCACGCCGGCCGCCGCGTCCGCCAGCAACCGGGCCCGTTCGGCCACGCACTCCAGCGCGTCCGCGGCCGGGCGGCCCGCCAGCAGGGCCGTGGTCACCGCGGCGGCGCCCTCGATCCAGCGCTCGCGCCGCCGGGCCGTGTCGTACAGGCGGGCGTTGCCGATCGCTATGCCCGCCTGGGAGGCCAGCACCCGCAGCAGCGCCAGGTCGTCCTCGCCGAACGGGCCGCCGCCCTGCTTCTCGGCGAGGTAGAGGTTCCCGAACACCTCGGTGTGCACCCGGATGGGGACGCCGAGGAAGCTGCGCATCGGCGGGTGGCCCGGCGGGAAGCCGACCGCCCGCGGGTCGGTCGTCACGTCGTCGAGCAGCAGCGGACGCGGGTCGCGGGCGAGCGCGCCCAGGACCCCCGACCGCCCGTCGGGCAGGTGGGGGATCCGCTCGCGCTCCTCCTCGGTGAGGCCCGCGGTGATCAGCTCGGTGAGCCGGCCGCCGGTCCGGCCCTCGGCCCCGGCGCCGGTCGCGGGGTCCGTACCGGCGTCGGGCTCGATGATGCCGAGCGCCCCGTACCGGGCGCCGCACAGCTCCCGGGCGGACGCCACGATGTGCTGGAGCGTCGTCTTCAGCTCCAGGTCGGTGCCCACGCTGAGGACCGCTTCGAGCAGCGTCGGCAGGCCGTGCAGCGCGGCGTCGGCGCCGCCGGTGACGGCGGACCCGGTGACGGCGGACCCGGTGACGGCGGACCCGGTGACGGCGGACCCGGTGACGGCGGACCCGGTGACGGCGGACCCGGTGACGGCGGTACCGGGCGGCGGTCCCTGGCCGCGGGTGCGGCCCTGGGCCCGGCCTTGGTTCCGGCCTTGGTTCGGGCCTTGATTCGGGCCTTGGTTCCGGTCCGGCTCCCGGTCCGGATCCGGGCCTGGTTCCCGGTCGTGCTCGGGACCGGCACCGGTCCGGGGTCCGGTGCCGGTCCCGGAGTCCGGCTGCGGCGGTCCGCTCATTCGGACAGGGGGTCCAGCACCATGGGGGCGATCTTTCCTTCCAGCATGGCGCCGAGACCCAGCACGGCGCAGACGTCCGGCCGTTCCGCGATGTGCACCGGCATGCCCGTGGCGTCCCGCAGCATCTGGTCCAGCCCCGGCAGCAGGGCGCTGCCGCCCACCATCATGATCCCCTTGTCGGTCAGGTCGGCGACGAGGTCCGGCGGGCACTCGCGCAGCACCTTGCCGATGCCGTCGAGGACGGCGGTCAGCGGAGTGTGGATCGCGTTGCGCACCGCGGCCGTGTCGACCTGTACGGAACGGGCCAGGCCGGTGGCCACGTCACGGCCGTGGATCTCGGTGGACTTGGGCCCCTGCCCGGTGATGCCGTTGCCGTGCAAGGCCAGCTGGAGCGGGCGGACCGCCTGGCTCGGCAGCATCAGCTCGTGCTGGTGGCGCAGGTGCTGGACGATCGCGTGGTCGATGGCGTCGCCGCCGACGGCGACCCGCTCGGCGGTCACGATCGAGCCCAGCGAGAGCACCGCGATCTGGGTGGCCGCGGCTCCGCACACCATGATCATGGTCGCGGTCGGCTGTTCCACGGGCAGGCCACAGCCGACGGCCGCCGCGATCAGGGTGTCCACGAGCTCGACCCGGCGGGCGCCGAGCCCGACCAGGGTCTCGACCGCGGCCCGCTGGGCCAGCGGGTCGGCGTCGTGGGGGGTGCAGGCGGCGGCCCGCAGCCGCGGCTTGCGGCGCAGTGCCCGGCGGAGCTTCTCGCCGAGCAGGTGGCGCAGCATCCGCTGGGCCATCTCGATGTCGACGACGGTGCCGCCGGAGACGGGGCGGACGACGCGGATGTAGTCAGGGGTGCGGCCGGTCATGCGCTCGGCGAAGGTGCCGACCGCGATGAGGGCGCCGGTGCGGGTGTTGACCGCGGCGACGC
This sequence comes from Streptomyces sp. NBC_00239, assembly GCF_036194065.1. Classification (NCBI taxonomy): domain Bacteria; kingdom Bacillati; phylum Actinomycetota; class Actinomycetes; order Kitasatosporales; family Streptomycetaceae; genus Streptomyces; species Streptomyces sp. NBC_00239. Next base: position 5,566,428 of record NZ_CP108095.1, read on the forward strand.
TGGGCTCGTCCACGACCAGTCCGGCGCCCTTGACGTAGACGCGGGTTCTCGCCGCACCCAGGTCGACGGCGACGTGGCAGCGGCGCAACTGCTCAAGGCTGACGGTCACGGCAGGTCCTCCCGAGGCGCTGACGCTAGGTGGGAATCGCGACCGGCGACTACCGATCACATTTCGCATCTTTTCGGGCAAAACGGACATGCGGCGCGTTGGGCTGGGCCGGTCGGGGGGCGAGGCGGCTGCGCCGAGCGGGTCGCGAGGTGCTGCACGGGGGTGGTCTTCTGGCGTGTCAGGCCCCAGCATTCCGCTACTACTCGTGCGTAACAAGGTAAGGGGGAGGCCGTGCTGACGGTCCGCCAGAGACTTCTCGCCCTGATCACGCTCCTCGCGGCGCTTTGCGCGCCGCTGCCGTCCCACGCCGCCGAACGGGTGGCCGTCACCCCCTCCGACCAGGCAGGTCTGCGCAATCCGGTGGTGTTCGTGCACGGTTACAACGCCGACCCCGGAGTCTGGGGCGGGCTCCGCGCCGACCTCCGGGCCGCCGGGTACGCCGACTCCAGCCTCTTCTCGTGGGGTTACGACACCCACCAGTCGGTCAACGAAGTGCTCTCCGGGCGCTTCGCCGCGTACGTCGACCAGGTCCGCAGCCAGACCGGCGCCCAGCAGGTGGACGTGGTCGCGCACTCCTTCGGATCCCTCGTCAGCCGCTGGTACGTGAAGTTCGGCGGCGGCGCCCCCAAGGTGGCCCACTGGGTCTCGCTGGCCGGCCCCAACCACGGCACGTACATCAGCTGGGGCTGCGTCATCTGGGACCAGGCCTGCCGGGACATGAGCCCCGGGTCGTACGTGCAGAAGAAGCTCGCGGAGGGCGACGAGACGCCCGGCTCCGTCGCGTACGCCACCTTCTGGTCGGACTGCGACGAGGTGATCAACCCGGACGGCAGCGTGCCGCTGGCGGGCGCGGCGAACACGTACGCGGGCTGCCTGAAGCACAACGACTTCCTGGGCCACGACGGCGTCTCCGCGGGCGTCCTGGCCTTCCTGGCCTCCCAGCCCGCCTAGGCCGGGGCCTCCCGGCCTTGCCCGGGAGGCCGGGTGGCCGAAAACGCACACAGGATCCTTACAGCCCCGGGACACCGTTGTTGCCGGCGCCCGCATAGCCTGCGGGCGCCATGGACTACTGCCACGCCTGCCGGCGGCACCTCAACGGCGCACTGGCCTGTGCCGGCTGCGGAACCCCCGCCGAGTACCTGACCGCCGGACCCGCGCCGGGCGCCGCCGAGCTGCCCGCCGTCGAGCTCGCCGCCCCGCCGCCCGTCTTCGCCGACTACAGCGGGGCGGGGCGGGCCGATGCCCGGCGGCGGCGGACCGCCGGCCACCGCAGGCGCCGGCGCGGCGCGCTCACCGTGGGCCTCGGGCTGCTGTTCGCGGCCGGCGGCTCGCTCGCGGTGGCCGCGCTGACCGTCGAGGGCGACCGGAGCGACCGGGCCGCGACCGTGGTCCAGCAGGAAGAGGTGGGCAGCCGGCAGCCGCAGGCGCCCGAGACCTTCGGCGCCCCCACCTCGCTGCCCGCCGGCCCCGGAACCGACACCCCCACGCCCACCGGGACGGCCGGGCCCGACGAGCCGGATCCTTCGGCTTCTTCGGACGACGGTCCGGGTGTTCCCGTCGCGGGACGGTCGTCGGCCGGCGGCGATCCAGGCGGGCCCGGAGCGGCGGCGACCGGGCAGGCGGAGGACGGGCAGCAGTCCGGGGACTCCGGCGGCTCCGAGGGGTCGGGGGAGTCGGACGACGCCGACGACGCGGACGGCCGGGGCGGCTCGGAGGAGTCGACCGGGCCGGACTCCGACGGCGACGAGCCCGGTGGCCGCCCGTCCCCGAGCCGGTCGGCGGCCGCCCCCGGCACCTCGCCCCCCGCCTCGCCGCAGCCGGACCCGGACCCCACGGAGGCCTGCGAATGGTTCCTGTGGTGGTGCGTGTGACCAGCCGGATCTGACCGACGGACCTGACCGACGGATCCGAGCGCCGGACCCCGACCGGCGGACCTGATCGTCGGATCTGGCCGCCGGGCCCGACCGCCGGATCCGAGTAGGTGCGTCTCGCCGGCCGCGCGTGACCCGGCCCGCGCCGGGTCCTACTGGCCGAGCATGCGCCGGAGCAGGTCCCGCAGCGCGGTCCGCTCGGCGGTGCCGAGGCCCGCGAGGGGCTCCCGGGCGAAGTCCAGCGCGTCGCGCAGCCGCTCGGCGGTCCGCAGCCCCGCCTCGGTCGCCACGGCCAGCTTCACCCGCCGGTCCGCCGGGTCGGGCTGCCGCGCCACCAGCCCGCGTGCCTCCAGCCGGTCCACGATCCCGGTGATGTTCGACGGTTCGCACTTCAGCTGCTGGGCGATCCGGCGCATCGGCAGCGGGTCGAGCGCCAGCAGCGTCAGGACGCGGGCCTGCGCGCCGGTCAGCTGGTGGCTGGCGGCGGCCTGCTCGTACTCCTCGTGGTAGCGGGCCACGACGGCGCCGATGAGCTCGACGACCTCAAGGGTCAGGGGGTCTGTGCGAGGGGGCATGGCGCCAGTCTATCGATTTACTTGACAACGTGAAATATCCAGGAGCATGGTTGTTTCAGGTTCTGAAGCATTCTTCCTTGGAGCATCCATGACCGACTTCCCCGCCGTCAGCCGCGAGTGGCACCTGGTCGCCCGTCCGCAGGGATGGCCGACCGCCGCGGACTTCGCCCTGCGCGAGGTCCCCGTGACCGCCCCCGGGCCCGGCCGGATCCTGGTCCGCAACCTCCACATGTCGGTGGACCCGTACATGCGCGGCCGGATGAACGACGTGAAGTCCTACATCCCGCCCTTCGCGCTGGACCGGCCCATGGACGGCGGCGCGGTCGGCGAGGTCGTGGCCTCCGCCGCCGAGGGCTTCGAGGTCGGCGACCACGTCCTGCACGGACTGGGCTGGCGCGAGTACGCCGACGTCGACGCGCAGCACGCCACCAAGGTGGACGCCGACCTCGCGCCGCTCTCCGCGTACCTCGGCGTGCTGGGCATGCCGGGCCTGACCGCGTACGCGGGCCTCTTCGAGACCGCCTCCTTCAAGGAGGGCGACTCGGTCTTCGTGTCCGGCGCCGCCGGTGCGGTCGGCAGCCTCGTCGGCCAGTTCGCGAAGATCAAGGGCGCCTCCCGGGTGATCGGCTCGGCCGGCTCCGACGACAAGGTCAAGCAGCTCACCGGGAAGTACGGCTTCGACGCCGCCTTCAACTACAAGAACGGCCCGGTGGCCGAGCAGCTCTCCGAGGCCGCCCCCGAGGGCATCGACGTCTACTTCGACAACGTGGGCGGCGACCACCTGGAAGCCGCCATCGGCGCCCTCAAGCTGCACGGCCGCGCCACCCTGTGCGGAGCCATCGCCCAGTACAACGACACCGCGCCGGCCCCCGGCCCGCGCAACCTCGTCGCCGTCATCGGCAAGCGCCTGCGCCTCCAGGGCATCCTGGTCAGCGACCACGCCGGGCTCCAGCAGCAGTTCGTGCAGGATGTCGCCGGCTGGCTGCGCTCGGGCGAGCTGAAGGCCGACGAGACGGTCGTCCACGGCATCGAGAACGGCACCGAGGCGTTCCTGGGCATGCTCCGCGGCGAGAACACCGGAAAGATGATCGTTTCTTTCACCCGCTAGGCTCACCTGGAACCGTCGCGATCGTGGGCGCGAGTCGCGGCGACAACCAGGAGGATCGTTTTACATGTCCATCCAGCAGTCCGAGGTTCTCTACACCGCCGTCGCCACCGCCGAGAACGGCCGTGACGGCCGCGTGGCCAGCGACGACGGCCAGCTCGACGTCGTCGTGAACCCGCCGAAGGCCATGGGCGGCAGCGGCGCCGGCACCAACCCCGAGCAGCTGTTCGCCGCCGGCTACAGCGCCTGCTTCCAGGGCGCCCTCGGCGTCGTCGCCCGCAACGAGAACGCCGACATCACCGGCGCGACCGTCACCGCCGAGGTCGGCATCGGCAAGAACGACGACGGCTTCGGCATCATCGTCAAGATCGTCGCCGCCATCCCGACCGTGGACCAGGAGCGCGCCAAGGACCTGGTCGAGAAGGCCCACCAGGTGTGCCCGTACTCCAAGGCCACCCGCGGCAACATCTCCGTCGAGCTCTCCGTCGCCTGACGGACGCGCCCGGCGTACGCGCCCCTGCGGCGCACGCGCAACGGCCAGGCCGCACCCCGCGTTCGGGGGTGCGGCCTGCGCCGTAAGCTGGCCCGATGCGTGATGTGGTGGGGGGATTCCGGTACCTGCTGGCCGGACAGCGATGGGTGGCCGGACACGGCCGTTGGTTCGGCTTCGGGCTGCTGCCCGGCCTGGTGACCCTGGTGCTCTACGCCGGCGCCCTGGTCGGGCTCGGCTTCGGCGCCGACGACCTCACGGCGTGGGCCACGCCGTTCGCCGACGACTGGTCGTCCCCCTGGCAGGACCTCTTCCGCGGGGCCCTGACCGTCCTGCTGATCGGCCTCTGCCTGTTCGTCGCCGTGGTCGCCTTCACCGCGGTGACCCTGCTCGTGGGGCAGCCGTTCTACGAGTCCCTCTCCGAGCAGGTCGACCGCTCCGAGGGCGGCGACGTACCGGAATCGGGCCTGCCGCTGTGGCGGGAGCTGTGGATCTCGGCCCGCGACAGCGTCAAGGTGCTGCTGCGGGTGCTGCTCTACAGCACCGGGCTGTTCCTGCTCGGCTTCATCCCGGTCGTCGGCCAGACGGTGGTCCCGGCCCTCGGCTTCTGCGTCTCCGGCTTCTTCCTCACCGAGGAGCTGACCGCCGTGGCACTCCAGCGCCGCCGGGTCGAATTCGACGAGCGGCTGCGGCTGCTCCGTGGCCGCCGGGGGCTGGCGATCGGTTTCGGCGTGCCGCTCGTCCTCGCCTTCCTGGTGCCGGTGGTGGCGGTCTTCCTGATGCCGGGGGCGGTCGCCGGCGCGACGCTGATGGCTCGTGAGCTGGTGGGTGAGGCGGACGCGGCCGCCGATGACGCGGAGGCTGCGGGCGACCCGCCGGCGGTGGACCTCGGCAAGGCCCCCCGCCCGGGCCCGAACCCGTACGCCTGACCCCCGAGCGACTCCCGGCTTCGCCGGGGCAGAGCCGACTCCAGCCTCGCCGGCGTTTGAGGCGCGGGTCCGGGGCAGGGCCTGGCGACCCTGCGCACCCTTCAGCCCCTCCGGCGTTTGAGGAGCGGGTCCGGGCAGGGCCCGGCGACCCTGCGCACCCTTCAGCCCCTCCGGCGCTTGAGGAGCGGGTCCGGGCAGGGCCCGGCGACCCCGCGACCCTCCAGCCCCTCCGGCGTTTGAGGAGCGGGTCCGGGCAGGGCCCGGTGCCCGGCGTCAGCCGGGTTGTCTTGGGGCTCCGCCCCAAACCCCGCGCCTCAAACGCCGGCGAGGCTGGAATTTGCCGCACGCAGCGCCGACAAGCCCGGGAGTTGCGCCCCCGGGCACCGGCGAGGCTGGATGTTGCCGGCCAGGCGGGGTGTGGCGCCAGGGCACCGGCGAGGCTGGACGTTGCGCCCCAGGGCATCGGCACCCCCGCAGGGCGGCCAGGCTGGGGGTTGCGGTGCCGGGGCGGCCTGCGGGCTGTGCGGGTCGCGGGTGAGGGCGGTCAGATGACCTCGGCGGTGACGACCATGGCCGTGCGGGCGTCCGCCTCGGCCAGGAGGGCACCGCCGGGGGCCCATATCGCGGCGCCGCCGCAGCCCGTCCAGGGGCCGGCCGGGCCCACGTGGTTGGCGAGCACCACGGCCATGCCGGTGTCCGCGGCGATGCCCGGGTAGATCGCGGCCCGTTCGGCGACGCCGTCGCCCGTCCCGTACAGCGAGCTCGCCAGGTGCACCCGGCAGCCGTCGGCGGCGCCGCGGCCGGTGAGGTCCGCGAAGTGGTTGTCGTAGCAGACCGCGAGCGAGAACCGCAGGCCGCCGAGGTCGAACCGGCCGTCCCGGCCGCCGGCCGTGAAACGTCCCTGCTCCTGCCGGTACAGGTGCTGCTTCGCGTACACGGTGAGCAGCTCGCCGTCCGCCCCGTACACCAGTGACGCGATCGCGGGCAGCGGCCCGTCCGTGCGGACCGCGCAGTTGACGACGGTGGCGACGCCGCTCGCCCGGACCGGGTCCAGCCGCGGGTCCTCGGGGTCCACCCACAGGGCGGGATCGGCGGCGAGGGCCCCGAGCTCGTAGCCGGTGAGGGCGAACTCGGGGAACACCACCAGTTCGGCGCCCTCCGCGCGGGCCGCGCCGGCCAGCCGGACCAGCTCGGTCACGTTGGCGGACACGTCCGTGGGCACACAGGTCAGCTGGGCGGCGGCGATCTTCACGGCACCCAGTCTGCCGGACCGCCTCGTGCGGTCACGGCACCGGGGGATTCCCCTAGGGCCGGGCCTCGGGGCCGCCGTGGAGCAGGGTCAGGAAGGCGCGGAAGGCGGACGGCATGTCGACCGCGTCGGGGGCCAGCAGCCACTGGTACTGGAGGCCGTCCAGCACGGCCACGAGCAGCGGGGCCGCGGCCTCCGGCGACAGGCCCGACGGCAGCCGGTCGCCGAACTCCGCCCGCAGGACCGTCGCCATCTCCGCGCGCACCTGCGCGTAGCGGGTGGTGAAGAACTCCCGGGCCGGGTGCCCGTCCGTGACGCTCTCGCCGAGCAGCGCCGAGAAGGTCTGCACGATGCCCGGACGCATGGCGTTGTACTCGACGAGCGAGGCCAGCAGGTCCAGGCGCCAGGTGCCGGGGGCCGTGCGGGAGCCGCCGGTGTCCCAGCGGTCGCGCTCCTCCAGGACCGCCACGAGCAGGGCTTCCTTGGTCGGGAAGTAGTGCAGCAGGCCCTGCTGGGTCAGGCCGACCCGCTCGGCGACCGCGGCCAGGGAGGCGCCCCGGTAGCCGCGCTCCGCGATGACCTCCAGCGCGGCGTTCAGGATCTCGCCGCGCCGCTCCTCGCTCCTGGCCCTGGCCATGCGCCCCGCACCCCTCTTCCTTCCGGGCTGCCCGACCCCCGCCGGCCGCCCGCCGTGCCGTGCGGGCGGTTCCGCTCGCCGTCAGGAGGACCGTACGGCATCTTGATATTACGAAAAGATAACATCGCCTACCGCTCTACAGGTAATCGCGCCACGATGGGCGGCACCCCGCACCGCACTCACCGAGGAGGCAGGCCGTGGCACGCGCGACCGACACCCAGGCCACCACCCAGGCCGCTCAGGCCACCGCCCGAGCCGACAAGGCAGCCCCGCAGGCCCGCGAACCCCAGGCCGCCGACGACGCGGCCGACCGGGCCCGCGCCGACGCCGTCGAGGCGGCGCTCGGCAAGCTCGACCTCGACACCAAGGCCCGCCTGCTCGCCGGCCAGGACATGTGGTCCCTTCCCGCGCTCCCCGAGATCGGGCTGAAGTCCCTCGTCATGTCCGACGGCCCGATCGGCGTCCGGGGCGTGCGCTGGACCGCCGACGACCCGTCCGTCGCGCTCCCCTCGCCGACCGCGCTGGCCGCCGCCTGGGACCCCGGGCTGGCCCGCCGGGCCGGCAGCCTCCTCGCCCAGGAAGCCCGCCGCAAGGGCGTCCACGTCCTCCTCGCCCCCACCGTCAACCTGCACCGCACCCCGCTCGGCGGCCGCCACTTCGAGTGCTACTCCGAGGACCCCTACCTCACCGGCGAGATCGGCACCGGCTACGTCCGCGGGGTCCAGGAGGGCGGCGTCGGCACCACCGTCAAGCACTTCGTGGCCAACGACGCCGAGACCGACCGCTTCACCGTCGACAACCGGATCGCACCGCGCCCGCTGCGCGAGATGTACCTCGCCCCCTTCGAAGCGATCGTGGCCAACGCCCACCCGTGGGGCATCATGACCGCGTACAACCAGGTCAACGGCACGACGATGACCGAGCACCGCTACCTCGTCAACGAAGTCCTGCGCGGGGAATGGGGCTTCGACGGCTTCAACGTCTCCGACTGGATGGCCGCCCGCGCCACCGCCGGCGACGTCCTCGGCGGCCTCGACGTCGCCATGCCGGGCCCGCAGACCGTGTACGGGCCCGCACTCGCCGAGGCCGTCCGCGCCGGTGAGGTCCCGGAGTCCGCCGTCGACGGAGCCGTCCGCAACGTCCTGCGCCTCGCCGCCCGCGTCGGCGTCCTCGACGGCGCCCCCGCCGCCGTCACCGAACCGCCCGCCACCGTCGACGGCGCGGCCCTGGCCCGCGAGATCGCCCGCCGCGCCTTCGTCCTCGTACGCAACGAGAACGCCGCGCTGCCGCTCGCACCCGGCCGGATCGCCCTGTCCGGCGCGGCCGCCCGCGACGCCCGGATCCTCGGCGGCGGCTCCGCCACCGTCTTCCCCGCGTACGTGGTCTCCCCGCTCGACGGCCTCACCGCCGCCCTCGCCGGGCACCCCGGCAGCGCCCTGACCTACACCCTCGGCGCCGACCCCTCCGACGAACTCGCCCCCGCCGACCAGGGCTTCACCCTCCGAGCGGTGTGCCGGGACGCGTCCGGCGCCGTCATCGGCGAGGGCAGCCTGCCCTCCGGCCAGGTCCAGTGGATCGGCGACGACCTGCCCGCGGGCGTCACGTACGACACGATGGCCGCCATCGAGGTCACCGGCACCTTCGTGCCCCGCGAGAGCGGCGAGCACTCCTTCGGGACCCGGGGCCTGGGCGGCTTCGCCCTCACCGTCGGCGGCGAGCGGCTGTGGGAGGGCGTCCAGGAACTCGGCAGCGAGGCCGACCCCTTCGAGGCGTTCTTCGGCGCCCCCTGCGAGCGCGGCCGCATCGTCCTCACCGAGGGCGAGCCGGTCGAGGTGTCGCTGCGCTACCAGGTCCCCGACCTGTCCGCGGTCCCGCTCAAGGCGGTCATGTTCTCGCTGCTGCACCTCGGCCCGCGCCGGGACGCCGACGAGCTGATCGCCGAGGCGGCCCGGGACGCCCGGGACGCCGACACCGCGGTCGTGGTCGTCGCCACCACCGAACGCGTCGAGTCCGAGGGCTTCGACCGGCAGGACCTCGCGCTGCCCGGCCGCCAGGACGACCTGGTGCGCGCCGTCGCCGCCGCCAACCCGAACACCGTCGTGATCGTCAACGCCGGCTCCCCGGTGGAACTGCCCTGGCGCGACGAGGTCGCCGCGGTGCTCCTGACCTGGTTCCCCGGCCAGGAAGGCGGGGCCGCCCTCGCCGACGTCCTGCTCGGCGCCGCCGAGCCCGGCGGCCGGCTGCCCACCACCTGGCCCGCCGCCCTCGCCGACGCCCCGGTCACCGAGGTCACCCCGCAGGACGGCCGCCTCGACTACCGCGAAGGCCTCTTCATCGGCTACCGGGGCTACGAGAAGGCGGGCGTGACCCCCGCGTACGCCTTCGGCCACGGCCTGGGCTACACCGACTGGACCTACGAGTCCCTGGAGGTCACCGGCGCCACCGCGCGGGTCCGCGTCCGCAACACCGGCGCCCGCCCCGGCCGCGAGGTCGTCCAGATCTACCTGGCGCCCGTGGACGACACCGCGGACCGCCCGGCCCGCTGGCTGGCCGCCTTCGCCGGCGTCGAGGCCGGCCCCGGCGAGAGCGTCGAAGCCGAGATCGCGCTGCCCGCCCGGGCCTTCGAGATCTGGGACGAGGCGGCCGGCGGCTGGTCGCGGATCCCCGGCGGCTACGACGTCCAGGCGGGCCGCTCGCTCGCCGACATCCGACTGACGGCCACCCTGGAGATCTGAAGGCCGCAGCCCCTCCCGCCCCCCAGCCTCGCCGGCGTTCGAGGCGCGGGCCTGGGCAGCGCCCAATCCAGCTTCGCCGGCGTTCGAGGCGCGGGGTTTGGGGCGGAGCCCCAAGGCAACCCGGCTCCGCCCGGACCCGCGCCTCAAACTCCCCCGGACTCCGTCCGGGGGGACCCCCGGGCGAGGCTGAAGGTGCTCCCGGTGGCTACGCCGGCGGGCCCGCCGCCGTCACCTGCCGGTGCGCCAGCTCCGCGAGCCGGGCCTGGCCGTCCTTGCCCGGGTGGAACCAGTCCCACCGGCTCAACTGGGCGGCGGTGAACGGGTACCGGAACACCGCGCCCCCGTCGTACCGGCACAGCGGATCCCGGCCGCAGACCTCGCGCAGCGCCCCGTTGTACGCGACCACCCGCGCCTGCACCGCGGCCCGCCGCCTGGCCGCCGCCGCGTCCACCGCCTCCGGGTGCGCCAGCATCGACGGGCAGATGCCCAGCTTCCAGATCTGCCGCCCCAGCGGACTCCCGCGGCCCTGGTCCCACAATCGCAGCAGATCCGGCACGCTGGACACGTACACCTGGGTCTTGGGCAGCGACCTGCGCAGCTCGGCCAGGCCCTTCTCGAAGTCCGAGCGGAACTCCCCGACCGGGGTCATCGAGGCGGTCGTGGTCCGGCACGCGTCGTTCGCCCCGGCCATCACGGTGACCAGCTCCGGCCGCTGCTCGGCGGCCTCCGCGAGCTGCGCGGGCAGGTCCGCCATCCGGGCCCCGGTGCGGGCGAAGTTCCAGCTGCGGCCGGCTGCCCCCGCACTGCCGAGCAGCCGGCTCGCCAGGCTCCGTACCGCCGGGTCGTTCCCGGTGGCCCAGGACGCCTCGGGGCAGTCCGCGAGAACCGAACAGGCATCGAATCCGCGGGTGATGGAGTCACCCACAGCGGCGATGGAGGACGGCTGCCGGTTCCACACCGGGGCGGCCTTGGCGGGGGGCCGGGCGCCGGCCACGTCCGCCCGCGTCCCCGGGCCCTCGCCGGACCCTGCCGAGCAGCCCGTGACCGCCCCCACCAGCACGGCTGCGAGCGCCGCCGCCGTGCCAAGGGCGGTGAGCGGACGGCCGCTTCGCGTGGTGTTCCGCATCCGGTGGTGCCCTCCCTTGCCGCCGGGTGGTCCGCCGCGGCGTCCTGCTGAGTGAAAGGTCGATGTTTCCCTGTCTCCGGACCGACCGTACGTCACACCTGGGCCCCCGGCGCACGGTAGCTTTTCCCCGTGAGGGCGCTGTGGCCGCCCGCGCGCTCCACCGGTGGCGCACTGTCAGATCGGTTCCGGTAAATTACATCACGTCACATACTGTCCGTTTTCAGGAGATTCACTCCCAATGTTGTTTACAATGGGTGACCTCGGGAACGGCAACGGCACGAGGCCGCTGGGGAAGGCGAACCTCGTCCCACACTGGAGGTCCCGGTGACGACACGTGGAGTTCTGTACGTGCACTCCGCTCCGCGCGCGCTCTGCCCGCACGTGGAATGGGCAGTAGCGGCCGTGCTCGGAGCACGGGTGCATCTCGACTGGATCAGACAGCCCGCCTCGCCGGGCACCTGGCGGGCCGAATTCTCCTGGAAGGCGGAAGCCGGCACGGCCTCGAAACTCGCCTCCGCGCTGCGCGGCTGGCACCTGCTGCGCTTCGAGGTGACGGCGGAACCCTGCGCCACCGCCGAGGGCGAGCGCTACAGCTCGACCCCCGAACTCGGCATCTTCCATGCCGTCACCGGCATGCACGGGGACATCCTGATCCCGGAGGACCGGCTGCGCGCCGCGCTGGCCCGGGCCGCGGGAGGTGAGACCGATCTGGAGGCGGAGATCGCCATGCTGCTGGGCAAGCCCTGGGACGACGAACTGGAGCCCTTCCGGTACGCCGGGGAGGGCGCCCCGGTGCGCTGGCTCCACCAGGTCGTCTGAGCACCCGCACACCGGCACAGCGAGAAGGCCCGCCCGGAGAACCGGGCGGGCCTTCTCGCTGTGTGCGGGGAGCGCGGTGACTAGACCGACCGGAAGGCCAGCGTCACGTTGTGACCGCCGAAGCCGAACGAGTTGTTGATCGCCGCGATCGTGCCCTCGGGCAGCTTGCGCGGCTCGCCCACGACGATGTCGGCGTCGATGTCCTCGTCGAGCTCGTCGACGTTGATGGTCGGCGGGGCCAGCCGGTGGTACAGCGCCAGCACGGTCGCGACGCTCTCGATACCGCCGGCGCCACCGAGCAGGTGACCCGTCATCGACTTGGTCGCGGAGACCGCCACGTGGTCGAGGTCGTCGCCCAGCACCTTGCGCAGCGCCTTGATCTCGGCACTGTCACCCTGCGGGGTCGACGTGGCGTGCGCGTTGAGGTGAACCACCTCGGACGGCTTCAGACCCGTGTTGTCCAGCAGGTTCTGCACCGCGGCGGCGACACCGCGGCCGGTCGGCTCGGGCTGCGCGATGTGGTGGCTGTCGGCGGACAGGCCCTGGCCGAGCACCTCGCAGTACACGCGGGCGCCGCGCGCGGCGGCGTGCTCCGCGGACTCCAGGACGATCACGCCGGCGCCCTCGCCGAGCACGAAACCGTCACGGCCCTTGTCGTACGGGCGCGAGGCCTTGGTGGGCTCGTCGTTGTTCTTGGACATCGCCATCATGTTGGCGAAGGCCGCGATCGGCAGCGGGTGGATCGCCGCCTCCGTACCGCCGGCGACGACCACGTCGGCGCGGCCGGTGCGGATCATCTCGACGGCGTAGCCGATGGCCTCGGCGCCCGACGCGCACGCGCTGACCGGAGTGTGCACGCCCGCACGGGCGTTGACCTCCAGGCCGACGTTGGCCGACGGGCTGTTCGGCATGAGCATGGGGACGGTGTGCGGGGAGACCCGGCGCACACCCTTTTCCTTCAGTACGTCGTACTGGTCGAGCAGGGTCGTCACGCCGCCGATGCCGGAGGCGATCACGGTGCCCAGGCGCTCGGGCTCGATGGACGCGTCCTCGCCGGCGGGGGCGGTGTAGCCGGCGTCGGCCCACGCCTCCTTGGCGGCGATCAGCGCGAACTGCGCCGAGCGGTCCAGCTTGCGCGCCAGCGGGCGGGGCAGGACCTCACTCGGGTCGACGGCGGCCTGCGCGGCGATGCGGACCGGGAGGTCGGCGAAGCGCTCGCCCTCCAGGGGTCCGACGCCGGAGCGGCCCGCGAGCAGGCCTTCCCAGGTCGATGCGCTGTCGCCACCCAGCGGTGTGGTTGCGCCGATACCGGTGACGACCACGGTGCGATTGGTCTGGCTCACAGGAATTCTTTCTCCACGTGTAAGGGGTGCTGAATTTGTCACGGCGCCACCGCCGGGTGGCGACAAACGCTCGGCCAGGTCAGCCCTGGTGCTTGGCGATGTAGGCCGCGGCGTCGCCGACGGTCTTCAGGTTCTTGACGTCCTCGTCCGGGATCTTGACCTCGAAGCGCTCTTCGGCGGCGACGACGACCTCGACCATGGACAGCGAGTCGACGTCCAGGTCGTCCGTGAAGGACTTGTCGAGCTGGACGTCCTCCTGCGGGATGCCGGCGATCTCGTTGACGATCTCCGCGAGACCTTCGAGGATCTCTTCCTGCGTGGCGGCCATGTGGCGCTCCTTCGATAGCTTTTGGAAAGGTGTTGCGTGGTGGTGCGCGGCGTTCCGGGTAGCGGAGCGCCTAGGGGAGGGTAACGACCGTCGCGGCGTACACGAGACCTGCCCCGAAGCCGATGACGAGCGCGGTGTCGCCGCTCTTCGCCTGTCCGGTCGCCAGGAGCCGCTCCATCGCGAGCGGAATCGAGGCGGCCGAGGTGTTGCCGGTCGTTTCGACGTCACGGGCGACCGTGACGTGCTCCGGCAGCTTCAGAGTCTTCACCATCGAGTCGATGATCCGCATATTGGCCTGGTGCGGAATGAAGACGTCCAGGTCGTCGGCGGTGATGCCGGCCGCGTCGAGCGCCTGCTGGGCCACCTTGGCCATCTCGAAGACGGCCCAGCGGAAGACCGCCTGACCCTCCTGCGTGATGGCCGGGAACTTCTCGGCGGTGTCCGTGCTGCGGTACTGGTCCCACGGCACGGTCTGCTTGATGGTCTCGGACTTGTCGCCCTCGGAACCCCAGATGGTGGGGCCGATGGCCGGCTCGTCCGAGGGGCCGACGATCACGGCGCCCGCGCCGTCGCCGAACAGGAAGGCCGTCGCGCGGTCTTCGAGGTCGGTCAGGTCGGACAGCCGCTCCACGCCGATGACGAGGACGTGCTTGGCCGAGCCCTCGACGACCAGACCCTTGGCCAGGGTCAGCCCGTAGCCGAAGCCCGCGCAGCCCGCCGAGATGTCGAACGCGGCCGGCTTGCCCGCGCCGATCCGGTCCGCGATCTCCGTCGCGACCGCGGGAGTCTGCTTGAAGTGCGAGACCGTCGAGACGATCACGGCGCCGATCTGCTCCGGCGAGATGCCGGCGTCCGCGAGGGCCTTGCCGGCCGCCTCGACGGACATGGCGGCGACGGTCTCCTGCGGCGAGGCCCAGTGCCGGCTCGTGATGCCCGAACGGGAACGGATCCATTCGTCGGACGAGTCGATCGTCTCGAGGATGACCTCGTTGGGCACCACGCGGGTCGGGCGGTAGCCGCCGACCCCGAGGATGCGGGCGTACGGAGACCCCTGAGCAGGTTTGATCTTCGACATGCGGTGGGCTCCTTCTCTCAGGCCGTGTGCTCGGCGATGAGCGCGGCGGCCTTCTCGAGGTCGTCCGGCGTCTTCAGCGCCAGCGTGGCCACACCCGGCAGGGCGCGCTTGGCCAGGCCCGTCAGGGTGCCACCGGGGCACGCCTCGACGATCGCGGTGACGCCCAGCTCCTTGAAGGTCTCCATGCACAGGTCCCAGCGGACCGGGTTGGCCACCTGGCCCACCAGCCGGGCGACGACCTCGGCGCCCGAGGAGACGGCCCGGCCGTCCTTGTTGGACACGTACGTCAGCGCCGGGTCGGCGGGCTCGAGGGCCTGCGCGGCCGCTTCCAGCTGCGCGACGGCCGGAGCCATGTGGTGCGTGTGGAAGGCGCCCGCGACCTTGAGGGCGACGACCTTGCGGACACCTTCGGGCTTGTCCGCCACGAGGGCCGCGATCTGCTCCGCGGTGCCCGCGGCCACGATCTGGCCGGCACCGTTGATGTTGGCCGGGGTCAGCCCCAGCTTCTCCAGGTGCGGGAGCGTCACCTCGGGGTCGCCGCCCAGAAGGGCGGCCATGCCCGTCTCCGTGACGGCGGCGGCCTCGGCCATCGCCAGGCCACGGGTGCGCACGAGCTGCAGCGCCGCGGTGTCGTCGAGGACGCCCGCGTAGGCGGCCGCGGTGATCTCGCCCACGCTGTGGCCGGCGACGGCGCCGAAGCCCGCGAGGGAGCCCAGGGCGGAGGCCGACAGCAGGCCGGCCGCGACGAGCAGCGGCTGCGCCACCGCGGTGTCGCGGATCTCGTCCGCGTCTGCCTTGGTGCCGTAGTGGGCAAGGTCGAGCCCGATGGCGTCCGACCACGCGGCGATGCGGTCAGCAGCGCCGGGCAGTTCGAGCCAGGGGGTCAGGAAGCCGGGCGTCTGAGCGCCTTGGCCGGGAGCGACGAGTACGAGCACCCTCACACTCTCTCTTGTGGATGGTCCGCGCCGCCCGTGGGGACAGGGACCAAGAACCGTCGGGGGAATTGTTGATGTCCGACAAAAGTCTAGGACTGAAGATCGCCCTCGGCCAGACGTCCGAGGATCAGGGCGATCCTCAGTGTGAACGCGGAACGGACATCAGAGGGTGACCAGCCGGTGACGTCTGTCACACGTCGGAGCCGGTAGCGCACCGTGTTCGGGTGTACGAACAGCATCCGAGCTGCGCCTTCGAGGCTGCTCGCCTGCTCCAGATAGACGCTCAGCGTCTCCAGCAGAGCCGAGCCCGCTTCTTCGAGCGGTCTGTAGATCTCCTCCACCAGCTGCTCGCGCGCCGAGGGGTCTCCCGCCATCGCGCGCTCCGGCAGGAGATCGTCCGCGAGCACCGGACGCGGGGCGTCCTGCCAGGCCGTACAGGCCTTCAGGCCGGCCGCGGCCGCCTGCGCGGAGCGGGTCGCCGCCAGCAGGTCCGGCACCACCGGACCGGCCACCACCGGACCGTGCGCGAACGGCCCGATCAGGGACTTCGCCACCTGGATCGGCTGGTCGCTGCCGCCCGCGATGACCACCAGCCGGTCGCCGAGCACCCCCGTGAGCACCTGGAGCTTGGCGTGCCGGGCGGCCCGCCGGATCGCCTCCACGGTCAGTTCGCTGTCCCCGTCCGGGGCCGTGCCCAGGACCACGCACACGTGCTCCGGAGAGTTCCAGCCCAGCGCCGCCGCCCGCGAGAGCGCGCCCTCGTCGGCCTCGCCGGAGAGCACCGCGTTGACGACGAGGGACTCCAGCCGGGCGTCCCAGGCGCCGCGCGCCTCGGCGGCCTGCGCGTACACCTGGGCGGTCGCGAACGCGATCTCCCGGGCGTAGACCAGCAGCGCCTCGCGCAGCGTCGACTCGTCGCCGGGCGCGGCGACCTCCTCGATCGCCGCCTCCATGACCTCGATGGTGGTGCGCACCATCTCGACGGTCTGGCGCAGCGTGATGGCCCGGGTCAGCTCCCGGGGAGCCGTCCCGAACACGTCGGTCGAGATGGCCTGCGGGGTCTCGGGGTGCCGGAACCACTCGGTGAAGGCAGCGATGCCGGCCTGGGCGACCAGACCGATCCACGACCGGTTCTCCGGGGGCATCGCCCGGTACCACGGCAGCATCTCGTCCATGCGGGCGATCGCGTTCGCGGCGAGGCGGCCGGAGGACTTCTCCAGCCGGCGCAGGGTTGCGGCGTGGGGATGGGCAGGATGCGCCGGGGCCGCGGGGGACTCCGGGGAGGGCTCACGATCTGGTTGGGGCACGGGACAAGACTGCCTTATCCGACCGCCCCGGCGGAGGGCCGGGGCTACGGTGGCTCCCATGATTGACGTACGGCGCGGCGCCGACCGCTACCGGGGCGGAGACGCGGAAGCGGGCATCGCCACCCGGCACGCCTTCTCCTTCGGGGCTTTCTACGACCCCGACAACCTGCGCTTCGGCGCGATCCTCGCCTGCAACGAGGAGAGCCTCGCCCCGGGCGCCGGGTTCGACGAGCACCCGCACAGCCACACCGAGATCGTCACCTGGGTCACCGAGGGCGAACTCACCCACCGGGACTCCGGCGGCCACGCCACGGTGCTGCGCCCCGGCGACGTGCAGCGGCTGAGCTCCGCCTCCGGGGTGCGGCACGTGGAGCGCAACGACGGCGAACTCCCGCTGCGCTTCGTGCAGATGTGGCTGAGCCCGGTGGAGCCGGGCGGCGCGCCCGGGTACGAGGTGGTCCGCGGCCTCGCCGACGGCACCCCGTACGAGGTGCCCACGGCGGGCGCGGTGCTGCACGTACGGCGGCCCGGGGCGGGGGAGCGCACGGCGCTGCCCGACGCGCCGCGGGTGTACGTGCACGTGGTGGCGGGCGAGGTGGAGCTGGCCGGGGACGCCGGGTCCCCGGTGCCGCTGGCCCCCGGGGACTCGGCGCGGATCACCGGCGGGCAAGGCCTGGAGATCCGCGCGCTCACCCCGGGGGAGCTCCTCGTGTGGGAACTGCCCGCCTGAGGCGGGCGGTCCCCGGGCCGGGTGGGGCGGGCTACTTCAGGTAGACGATGCCGTCCGTGGTGATGGTGGGGCGGCCCGCGGTGCCCACGACGACGATCTTCAGCTTGTGCGCGGCGCTGGTCGGCCACGTCTTGGTGAAGATCGCGTCCCGGTACTTGGTGGTCGCCGACTTCAGGTCGACGGTGGCGGTCTTCACCCCGTCCACGTAGACGTGGGCCTGGCCGGAGGTCGCGGCGCGGGACACCGTCCACGCGACCGAGCGGCCGGTGAAGCTCCAGGTCAGGCTGGAGTTCACGGAGGCGCTGGAGAGCGAGGTGCCGCCCAGGTAGCTGCTGGAGGACCGGCTGGTCCAGGTGCCGGTCCGCACCGCGGAGGTCTCCTGGAGGATCACCGGGGTGCCCGCGACGGACGCGGCGGCGGTGTTGCCGGCGTGGTCGGCGGCGGTCAGCGTCCAGGTGGTGGCCACACCCGACTTGGCGGTCTGCGCGGAGCTCAGCGTGGTCGCCGCGAAGCCCGCGGTGAGCGGCGCGGTGAGGCGCACGTCCTTGAGGGCGCCGGTGTCGGCGGCCTTCCACGCGAGGGTGACGGGCACCGCGGTGGTGTTCACGGTGCCGGCGCGCAGGGCCAGCGAGGGCTTGGTGGTGAAGGTCGGAGCGGTGGTCTCGGCGATGACGGTGACCGCGGGGGACAGCGCGGTGCGGCCGGACTGGTGGGTGGCGCGGACCTGCACCTGGTGGCTGCCGAGGGCGAGGGAGGCGCCGGCGGAGGTCGCCGCACCGCCGGTGGTGGCCACGGGCTTGCCGTCGACGAGGAGCTCGTTCTTCGTGAGCAGCGCGGCCGGGGTGGTGGCGGTCCAGCCGACGGTGATTGCGCTCTTGGTCCAGTAGGCGGAGCCCGACAGGCTCGCGCCGGTGACGGACTTGACGGTGGGTCCGGCGGCCGGGCCGGCGGCCCAGGAGCGGATCGTGGGCAGCTGCCCGTAGAGGGTGGTGCCGGGGCACTCGGTGGCGTAGCCGTCGCGGTGGCCGGAGATCCGCTGGAAGGTCGCGCTCTGGCCGGCGGTGAACTTGCCGTTGCTGATCGCGGCGGTCATGGCGACCGTGCTGTTCGGGTCGTACTTGTACTGGCCGAGCTTCCAGGCGGCGATGCGGGCCACGGCGGTCTTGGCGGCGGCCGAGGCGTCGATGTCCGTGTAGCTGCCGATGACGGAGATGCCGGTGGTGTCGGTGTTCCAGCCCATGGTGTGGGCGCCGATGACCGGGAGGTCGAGCCCGCCCTTGCGGCCCTCGAAGATCGTGCCGCACTTGTCGACCAGGAAGTTGTAGCCGACGTCCTTCCAGCCGTTCGTCTTCACGTGCAGCGTGTGGATGCCGCGCACGATCGCCGCGGAGTCCGCGCAGGTGTACGTGTTGCTCTGCGCGGTGTGGTGCACGAAGACGGCCTTGACCTCCTTGCCGTAGGTGGGGGCCTCGTCGTTCATCGACTCGTCGGCGCCCCACTGGGCGCGCGTGACGAAGGCCGGCTGCGGAACGGTGGAGACCGGCGCGGTGGGCGGCGGAGTGGTGGAGACGCTCGGGCTGGGCGTCGCCGAGGCGGAAGCGGAAGCCGAGGCGGAGGCGGAGGCCGACGGGCCGGTGCTCGCGGTGGGCGAGGTGGACGGGTCCGCCGAGGTGGCCGGAGCGGTCGGCTCGGTGGCGGCCGGCGTCGTGGGCGCGGCGGACTCCTCGGCGCTCTGCGAGGGGGAGGCCTCCGGAGTCTGCGTCGGTCCCTCGGTCTCGGCGCCCTCGCCCTCGGCCGCGTCCACGGCGAAGGCGGCGGGCTCGGCGCGCAGCACCCGGGAGCGGCCCGGGTCGACCATGTCCAGGCGCAGCCCGGCGGGCAGTGCGGCGCCCTTGCCGGTCACCCGGACCTCGACGCCGTCGGACGGGCCGGTCCAGGCGGGCTCGGAGACGCCGCGCAGGCCGCGCCGGGCGGCGCCGTCGTTGAAGGATTCGCCCTCGGAGCCCAGGTCCAGCCACTGCGACCAGTCGCCGGACTTCTCGGAGCGGGTGCGGACCTGGATCGTGCCGTCGACCCGGCGGGCCGGGTCGGCCCAGGACACGGCGAGCATGCTGAAGGCCTTGGTGTCCTCGTCCTTGAAGGTGGCGCGGTTGCCGGCCACGGACAGGCCGGCCGTGCGCACCTTCGACACCACCGGTCCGGGGCCGGCGGCGCCTTGCGCCTTGCCGTCCCCCTCGCCGTCGAGGACGTCGACTCCGGTCACCCCCTGGAGGGTGAGTACGCCGATGATGCCGGTGGCGACGGTCGCGGCCGTCACCCAGATTCTGCGCGTGCGCACCGGTGGTCTCCGTGTTCCCAGGGGGATGAGAAACGGAATCTACCGATCGAATTGCGCCACGCGACGGGGACGAACCGCCGGAACCCGACAGATCGCCAGCAGTCGGGGTGTGATCTGCCTCTCAGTGGCCGGTGGCGAGTTCGGCCAGCACCGCATCCGTGAACACCGGCCAAACGTCGACCGCCCACGGTCCGAACGCGCGGTCGGTCAGCGCGACGCACGCGGCCCGCGCGTCCGGGTCCACCCACAGGAAGGTGCCGGCCTGCCCGAAGTGGCCGAAGGTGCGCGGCGAGGACCGCTGCCCCGTCCAGTGCGGGGACTTGCCGTTCCGGATCTCCACGCCCAGCCCCCAGTCGTTGGGGGACTGGTGGCCGTAGCCGGGCAGCACGCCCTTGAGGCCGGGGTGCACCACGGCCGTGGCCTCGGCCACGGTACGCACGTCCAGCAGCCGGGGGGCCTGGAGTTCGGCGGCGAAGCGCAGCAGGTCGGCGACGGTGGAGACGCCGTCCTTGGCGGGCGAGCCGTCGAGCGAGGTCGAGGTCATGCCGAGCGGCTCCAGCACCGCCTGGTGCAGGTACTCGGCGAACGGGATGTCGGTGGCCTTGGCGATGTGGTCGCCGAGCACCTCGAAACCGGCGTTGGAGTACAGCCGGCGCTGCCCGGGCGGGGCCATCACGCGGTGCTCGTCGAAGGCGAGGCCGCTGGTGTGGGCGAGCAGGTGGCGGATGGTCGAACCCTCGGGGCCCGCCGGCTCGTCGAGCTCGATCGCACCCTCTTCGTACGCGACGAGCGCGGCGTACGCGGCGAGCGGCTTGGTGACGGAGGCCAGCGCGAATCGGTGGTCGACCGGGCCCCGGCTCCCGACGACGGTGCCGTCGGCCCGTACGACGGCCGCCGCCGCGGTCGGTACCGGCCAGTTCTCGATCATCCGCAGGCTCTCCATGCCTCCGAGCCTACTTGCTTGGAGTGCACTCGAACCTTTTAGCGTGGTCACATGAGCCTGACGGAGACCCGGTACACGATCAGCGAGGTCGCGGCCCGCACCGGTCTGACCCAGCACACGCTGCGCTGGTACGAACGGATCGGCCTGATGCCCCACGTGGACCGGTCGCACTCCGGGCAGCGGAGGTTCAGCGACGCGGACCTGGACTGGCTGGCGTTCGTCGGCAAGTTGCGGACCACGGGGATGCCGGTGGCGGACATGGTCCGGTACGCGGAGCTCGTCCGGGAGGGCGCGCACACCTTCGACGAACGGCGCGAGCTGCTGGAACGGACCCGGCGCGACGTCCGGGCACGGATCGACGAACTCACCGGCACGCTCGCGGTACTCGACCACAAGATCGGTTTCTACACCGGAGAGGCACCACAGTGTTGACCAACGGCAGGATCGCGCAGGTGGAGCTCGGCACGGGCGGCCCGCTGGTCGGCGTCCAGGGACTCGGCTGCATGGGCATGAGCGAGTTCTACGGCGACACCGACGAGGCGGCGGCCCGCTCCACCCTCGACGCGGCGCTCGCGTCGGGCGTCACGCTCTTCGACACCGCGGACATCTACGGCCGCGGGCGCAACGAGGAGTTCCTCGCCCCGTTCGTCGCCGCGCACCGCGACGAGATCGTGCTCGCGACGAAGTTCGCCATCGAGCGCACCGACGACCCGCAGTACCGGGGCATCCGCAACGACCGCGGATACGTGCGGAAGTCCGTCGAGGACAGCCTGCGGCGGCTGGGCGTCGAGTACATCGACCTCTACTACATGCACCGCCGCGACCCGGCCGTGCCGCTCGCCGAATCGGTGGGCGCGATGGCCGAACTCGTGGCCGAGGGCAAGGTCCGCCACCTCGGGCTGAGCGAGGTCACCGGGGCGGAGCTGCGCGAGGCGCACGCCGTGCACCCGATCGCGGCCCTCCAGTCGGAGTGGTCGCTCTTCAGTCGGGACGTGGAGATCAGCGCGGTGGCTGCGGCGGCCGAACTCGGCGTGGCCCTCGTGCCGTACTCGCCGCTCGGCCGGGGCTTCCTGACCGGTGCCTTCACGGACGCCGGCACCGACCTGTCCGTCGGCGACTTCCGCGCGTTCCAGCCGCGCTTCACCGGCGACAACGCCAAGGCCAATGCGGCGCTGCTGGAGCCCGTACGGGAGATAGCCGCCGCGCACGGGGCGAGCCCGGCGCAGGTCGCGCTGGCCTGGGTGCACCAGCGGGCACAGGTGCACGCCGGCCTGACCGTGGTGCCGATCCCCGGCACCCGCAAGCGCGAGCGCCTCGCCGAGAACCTCGGCGCGGTCGCGCTGACGCTCGGCGGGGAGGAGCTGGCCCGGCTGGAGCCGATCGCCGCCGCGGTGGCCGGCGACCGGTACCCCGACATGAGCTCCACCTCCGCGGCCCGCGAGGCCTGAGGCAACGCTCAGCCTCGCCGGCGCCGGAGAGGCACCCCCTTGCCCAGGCGGCACCATCGAGCCTCGCCGGCGCCCGAGAGGTACCCCCTGCCCAGGCGGCACCATCCAGCCTCGCCGGCGCCCGAGAGGTGCCCCTTGCCCAGGCGGCACCATCCAGCCCCTCCGGCGTTTGAGGAGCGGGTCCGGGCGGAGCCCGGTGCCCGGCGTCAGCCGGGTTGTCTTGGGGCTCCGCCCCAAACCCCGCGCCTCAAACGCCGGCGAGGCTGATATCGCCTCGGGCGTCGGCGGAGCCCCGCGTGGTCTGCGGCCCCGCGCGCCCCGGTGGCGGCGTCAGAGTTCCGCCAGGAGCTCCGCCTTCTTCGAGCTGAACTCGGCGTCCGTCAGCAGTCCGGCGCCGTGCAGCTCGCCCAGGTGGCGGATGCGCTCGGCGATGTCGGCCGGGTCGCGGCGGGACGGGCGTACCGCCGCGACCGGCAGCGCCGGGCTCCGGCCGCGTACCGCCCGCAGCACGGCGGCGGCGAAGGGCAGCGACTCGTGCACAGGGCCGTAGCCCAGGCCGAACAGCACCGCCGCCGGGTCCTGGTCGGGCGGTACGGCCCCCGCGGCCGCACCCCCCGGCCCGCCCGGGTCCGACGTGCCCGGCGTGCCGCCCGCGCCGGCGGCCGGCGCGGCGCCGCGGGGCAGCAGGCGCAGGTGGCCGCCGGGCGCCTCGGGCGTGCGCCACTGCACCCCGCAGAGACCGTCCAGCGCGAAGTACTGGTCGCCGGCCTTCCACTTGACGCTGGAGGCGCCGGTGCGCGACCAGCGGAAGACCACCGCCGAGCCGTCGAAGGAGGCCTTCGCGTCGTACCCCTTGAAGGTGACCGGCGCCTCGGGCGCCGGGACCAGGAAGCGGGCTGCGGGCCCGGCGGAGTCGGACGGCATCGCGGCGCGCAGCTCGTCGGCGAGCCCGGCGGCGGCCGCGGTCCGCTCGCCGGGCAGCACCAGCCGGTACGGGTCGCAGTGCTCGCGCAGCTGTCCCGCGGCGGCCTCCATCAGCGGATCGGCGCCGGGCCGCGGCACCGCGCGCAGCACCACGGTGTCCCGCTTCCCGGGTTTCAGCGTCACGGCGGTCAACGCGTCGTACGGGATGCGCCGTTCGCCCAGCGCAGACCACAACCGCGGCGTGCGGATTCCCCGTTCGAAGCGGATGAGCACCGAATCCGAGTGAAACTCCCACACGGCATGATTTCCGGCCAGTACTTCACCCATGCGGCTCATCGTAAGCGGCCTCCCCACCGGCGTCCTCCCCACTGCCGGGGGCGATTTTCCCGCATGTACGCGTGTCAGTACCCTTGCGTGCCGGAAATTCCGCCGCGACACCCGGCATCGTCCTCGGCGCACACCACGGAACCGTAGGTGCCGGTTCCGATACGTGCCAGATTGTCCACCGACACCGTGCCTGGCTCGAAGTAACCGGTATGGCCCTTCGCGCCTGCCGAAGAGATCCGGCGCGCCCCGAACTCCGGCGCCACCGGGTCCGCGCCGTGGCCCAGCCCGCCGACCTCCAGGTACGGCACGTCCGCGATCCAGTCGCCGCCGTCCCGCATCGCCCACACCCGGGCGGACGTGTCCAGGTCGTCGACGCCGCCGGCCCGCATGCCGGGGCTACCGGCGACACTCAGATCGGTGACCCGCGCAGGCAGGCCGCGCGCAGCGACCCCGCACACCACCGAGCCGTAGCTGTGGCAGAACAGGGCCACCGACGAGCGTCCGGGCAGGGCGCCGACCAGCGCCTTGAGCCGCCGCGCGCCGTCGACGGCGAGCCGCCCGGTCGCGGCGTCCATGCCGAGCCCGGTCGGGGCGGTGTAGTCGGCCCACGCGATGACCGCCGTACGGACCTCCGGCGCGGCCGCGTGCTCGGCCCCGTACAGCGCCTCGGCCATGCCGACGGGCGCGGTGTAGCGGCGGGCGGTGCGCTCGAAGGTGAGCAGGTTGGTGTCGACGCCGGGGACGATCACCGAGACCCGGCGGGCCTGGTCGAGGTCGCCGAAGACCTCGGCGGCCCGGCCGCCGCCGGTGGGGTCGAAGGCGAGGAGCTGCCGGTCGCCGCCGAGCAGCGACTCGAAGCGGTGGGCCCGGCGGCCGGCCTGCTCGCGGTCGCCCGGCGCCAGCCGGAAGTCCCCGGCGTCGGCCCGCGCGGTGCGCAGGGCCTGCTGCACGGCCCGCCGGTTGGCCCGGTAGCGGACCGCGACCGGAACACCGTTGAGATTGCCGACCGCCAGCGGGTGCCGCTCGGTGAGCCGGGACCGCTGGCCCGGGTCGAGCCGCGCGAAGAACCGGGCGATCACCGGCGCGGGCGCGTCGGAGGACGGCAGCGGACGGCCGTCGATCCGGCCGCGGTTCCACAACGTGAGGGCCGCGGCCAGGGGCGCGCCGCCGTCATCGGAGCGGTGCAGCGCCGTCCAGCCGGTGGTGGCGAGCAGGACGAAGACCACCGCGAGCGCGAGCAGGGCGCGCCGCACGGAGGGGGCGGTGGAGTGGGGCGGCGCGAGATGCCCGGGAGCGGCGGGCCCCGCGGCAAGCGCCAAGCCGGAGGAGTTCACTGTCCATCAGCCTAGGAGACCCGGCGCGCGATCGGAGCACCGGGTGAGGAGGGTCACCGGCGCTGCACGGTTCTCCACCGAAATCGGACCGGCCGCCCCGGCGAGGGTCACGCTCCGTGCGCGGCGGGTGCCCGCCAGTCGGCGGCGAGCGCCGGAGCGAGGTGGTCGAGGTGGTCCTCGGTCAGCCGCCGGATCGCGGCCACGCTGACGTCCTCGCCCCGGCCCCAGAGCCGGCCCGTCACCCGCATCACGGCGGAGAAGGCGGCGACGGCCACCCGCGGCCGGGGGTCCGCGTCCACGTCGAGGCCCTCGCGGGCGGCGACGATCCGGGCGATCTCCTCGTCGAGTTCGGTGGAGCGGCGCAGGTGGACGGCGAGCAGCGCCGGCGTCGACTCGATGACCTGGTACGTCCGCAGGTAGAGGTCCACCGGGACCACGTCCGCGAGGGCTTCCTCGATGCCGTCCCAGGCGCCGAGCACGGCGGCGCGCAGGGCCGCGAACGGGTTCTCCGCGGCCGGCCGGGCCCGCAGCGCCGCCATGAAGTGGGACTCGACCAGGTCCTGGACCGCGAAGGCGGCCTCCTCCTTGTTGGCGAAGTAGCGGAAGAAGGTGCGCTGCGAGACGTCGACGGCCTCGGTGATCTCGTCGACGGTCGTCTCCTCGTACCCCTTCGTGGTGAACAGCACGAGGGAGGCGCGCAGCAGGGCGTCGCGGGTCCGCTGCTTCTTGCGTTCGCGGAGGCCGGCCGGCGCCGCCGGGGCCCCGGTCCGCTCTTGCGTCATCACCACTGCCGTCCTCTGTTTCCCTGTCCGGGGCCCGTGCCCGCCGCTCGCCGCCCCCGCCCGTCGCCCGCCCCGTGGGCGGCTCACCTTACCGGCGGGCGGGACGGCGGCTTCCGTTCCGGCGACGGGCGGGGCCGGACCATCACGCGCGAGGGCGCCGGAAGGTTCCCCGACGTCAACTCCAGTACCCGCCGCCGCCCCGCCGGAGCTGTCCGATGCGGTTGTCGCCTATCAGGGTGGAACTGCCGGCAAGCCCTTCCGCCCGGCCATCCGCGCAGGTCAGCGTGGGGGCCAACGGCGAACGCACCGGCTCTCGGTCCACCGGACCACCCGTGCGGGCAATACGCCGTGTGAGGAGTTGACTTCGGATGCGCACGATTTCCACGGCATTCGCCGCCGCGGTGCTGACCGCCACCGCCCTGCTGCCGAGCGGCTCGCCCGCCGCCCAGGCCGCCCCGGCGCACCGGCCCGCGCCCCAGGCCCGGGCCGCCGCACCGCCCGGGCTCGGGCCCTGCGCCACCGGGCAGCTGTGCCTGTGGGTCAAACCCGGTTTCACGGGTGGGCGGACGGTCCACGAACTCAGCGGGCTCGACGTGGACAGCTGCGTCCCGCTGCCCGCCGGCCGCACGGTGCAGGCCCTGGCCAACCGCACCGGCCGGCCGGTGACCACGTACCAGTCGGCCGAGTGCGCCGAGACCGGCGAGTTCCAGACCTACCCGGGGGACGGGGTCTGGCTGCCCCAGTCCCCGTACCAGGTGCGGGCCTTCAAGGTCTGGGAGACCTAGCGCCGTGAACCTTGCCTGTCACAGCACCGGGCCGTCCTAGGCGGTCTCCCGGCCCGGGGAGAGCGGCGCGGGGGCGCCGGCGGGGACGGGTGTCTGCGGAGCGGGGACCGGCGGTACGGAGAGCGCGGAGGGGGCGTTCTCCGACAGCCGGGCCACCTCGGCCCGCAGCGCCCGGACCTCGTCGGTGAGGGTCCGGATCGCGGCGGTCTGGAGCCGTTCCTCCCGGTCGTCGCGCTCGAAGCGAGAGATGAACCAGGCGGCGATGTTCGCGGTCACCACACCGAGCAGCGCGATCCCGGAGAGCATCAGGCCGACCGCGAGCACCCGGCCGAGCCCGGTGGTCGGCGCGTGGTCCCCGTACCCGACCGTGGTCATCGTCGTGAACGACCACCAGACGGCGTCCCCGAGGTTCTTGATGTTGCCGCCGGGGGCGTCCCGCTCGACGCTCAGCACCGCGAGCGAGCCGAACATCAGCAGCCCGACCACCGCGCCCGCCACGTACGTCGTCAGCTTGATCTGCGGGGCCATCCGGGCCCGCCGGCCCACCAGCATCAGGGTCGAGACCAACCGCAGCAGCCGCAGCGGCTGGAGCATCGGCAGCAGCACCGCGGCCAGGTCCAGCCAGTGCGTGCGGACGAACCGGCGGCGGTCCTCCGCCAGGCCCATCCGCACCAGGTAGTCCAGCGCGAAGGCCGCCCACACGAGCCACTCCACCAGCATGCAGCCCTCGTGCACGGCGGGACGTGCGTCGGGGGCGATGATCGGCACGGCGTACGCGACGGCGAACGCGATCGCGCACGCCAGCAGCGGGACCTGGGTGTGCCGCTCCCAGCGGAGCTGTGCGGGCTGTTCCTTCATGCGGGCATCGTAGGGAACCCGTAAGGACGAGCGGGCCCCCGGCCGTGCCGGGGACCCGCTGCGACCTGCTGTTCCGCGGTGGCGCGCCGTTCCGCGGTGATGCGTCTCTCGTGACGCGCCTGCCGGTCGTGCGTCGTTCGGTCAGGCGTCCGTCGGTTACGCGTCGCCGCCCGCGGCGCCCGGGTCGGCCGCGGTGACGTCCAGCAGCTGGTACCGGTCGACCGCCTGCTTCAGCACCGAGCGGTCGATCCTGCCCGCCTTCGCGAGCTCGGTGAGGACCGCCAGCACCACCGACTGGGCGTCGATGTGGAAGAACCGGCGGGCCGCGCCGCGGGTGTCCGCGAAGCCGAAGCCGTCCGCACCCAGCGAGGTGTACGCGCCCGGCACCCAGCGGGAGATCTGGTCCGGTACGGCCCGCATCCAGTCCGAGACCGCCACGAACGGCCCCTCGGCGCCCGAGAGCTTGCGCGTCACGTAGGGCACGCGCTCCTCTTCCTCCGGGTGCAGCAGGTTGTGCTCCTCCGCCTCGATGGCGTCGCGGCGCAGCTCGTTCCAGGAGGTCGCCGACCAGACGTCCGCCTTGACGTCCCACTCCTCGGCGAGGATCCGCTGGGCCTCCAGCGCCCACGGCACCGCCACGCCCGAGGCCATGAGCTGCGCCGGGATGGTGCCGGACCGGCCGGCGGAGACGCGGTGGATGCCGTTCAGGATGCCGTCCACGTCGACGTCCGCCGGCTCGGCCGGGTGCTGGATCGGCTCGTTGTAGACGGTCAGGTAGTAGAAGACGTCCTCGGCGTCCGGGCCGTACATGCGGCGCAGGCCGTCCTTGACGATGTGCGCGATCTCGTAGCCGTACGCCGGGTCGTAGGCCACGCAGCCCGGGTTGGTCGACGCCAGGAGCTGCGAGTGGCCGTCCGCGTGCTGGAGGCCCTCACCGGTCAGAGTCGTCCGTCCGGCGGTCGCACCCAGCACGAATCCGCGCGCGAGCTGGTCGGCCATCTGCCAGAACTGGTCGCCGGTCCGCTGGAAACCGAACATCGAGTAGAAGACGTAGACCGGGATCAGCGGCTCGCCGTGCGTCGCGTACGCCGAGCCCGCGGCGATCAGCGAGGCGGTGCAGCCCGCCTCCGAGATGCCGTCGTGCAGCATCTGGCCGGTCGGCGACTCCTTGTACGCGAGCAGCAGGTCGCGGTCGACCGCCTCGTACTGCTGGCCCAGCGGGTTGTAGATCTTGGCGCTCGGGAAGAACGCGTCCATGCCGAAGGTGCGGTACTCGTCCGGCGCGATCAGCACGAAGCGCTTGCCGATCTCCTTGTCCCGCATCAGGTCCTTCAGGATGCGGACGAAGGCCATGGTGGTGGCGATCGACTGCTGGCCCGAGCCCTTCTTCGCCGTGGCGTACGTCTTGTCGTCCGGCAGCTGGAGCGGCTTCGCGCGCACCACGCGGGTCGGCACGTAGCCGCCCAGCGCGCTGCGGCGGTCGTGCATGTACTCGATTTCCGGCGACTTCGGGCCCGGGTGGTAGTACGGCGGGGCGCCGTTCTCCAGCTGGGCGTCCGTGATCGGGATGTGCAGGCGGTCGCGGAACCGCTTGAGGTCGTCGACCGTCAGCTTCTTCATCTGGTGGGTCGCGTTGCGGCCCTCGAAGTTCGGGCCCAGCGTCCAGCCCTTGACCGTCTGGGCCAGGATCACCGTCGGCTGGCCCTTGTGGGCCTTGGCCGCCGCGTACGCCGCGTAGATCTTCTTGTGGTCGTGGCCGCCGCGGCCCAGGTGCAGCAGCTGCTGGTCGGACATGTTCTCGACCATCGAGCGCAGCCGCTGGTCGCCGCCGAAGAAGTGCTCGCGGATGTACGCGCCGGTCTCGGTGGCGTACGTCTGGAACTGCCCGTCCGGCGTCGAGTTCATCTTGTTGACGAGGATGCCGTCGCGGTCCTGCGCCAGCAGCGGGTCCCAGGAGCGGTCCCAGATCAGCTTGATGACGTTCCAGCCGGCCCCGCGGAACTGCGACTCCAGCTCCTGGATGATCTTGCCGTTGCCGCGCACCGGGCCGTCGAGCCTCTGGAGGTTGCAGTTGACGACGAAGGTCAGGTTGTCCAGGCCCTCGCGGGCGGCGATCGACAGCTGGCCGAGCGACTCCGGCTCGTCCATCTCGCCGTCGCCCAGATACGCCCAAACGTGGGACTTGGAAGTGTCCGCGATCCCGCGCGCCTCCATGTACCGGTTCATCCGGGCCTGGTAGATCGCGCCCAGCGGGCCCAGGCCCATCGAGACGGTCGGGAACTCCCAGAAGTCCGGCATCAGCCGCGGGTGCGGGTAGCTGGAGAGGCCGTACGGGGCCTTCGACTTCTCCTGGCGGAACGCGTCGAGCTGCTGCTCGGAGAGCCGGTCCAGGAGGTAGGCGCGCGCGTAGATGCCCGGGGAGGCGTGGCCCTGGAAGAAGATCTGGTCGCCGCCGTCGCCCTCGTCCTTGCCCCGGAAGAAGTGGTTGAAGCCCACGTCGTAGAGGGAGGCGGAGGAGGCGAACGTGGCGATGTGGCCGCCCACGCCGATGCCCGGCCGCTGGGCGCGCGAGACCATGACGGCCGCGTTCCAGCGGGTGGCGTTGAGGACCTTGCGCTCGATCTCCTCGTTGCCGGGGAAGAACGGCTCGTCCTTGGTGGCGATCGTGTTGACGTAGTCCGAGCTGCGCATCTCGGGCACGGCCACGCGCTTCTCGCGGGCCCGCTCGATCAGCCGCAGCATCAGGTAGCGGGCACGCTCGCGGCCCCGCTCGTCGACGGCGGCGTCCAGGGAGTCGAGCCACTCCCGGGTCTCCTCCGGATCGAAGTCCGGGACCTGGCTCGGCAGGCCGCCAATGATGATCGGATTACGATCGGATGCGGAAGCCACGCTGTTCCTTCGCTGTCGGGGGAGGCGTGCCTTGGGTCACACCGCCTCCCATCGTGTACCGCTGCGCCAGAATCGTCATCTTTACCGCTAGGCAACCCCTCGAACCGCGGGTTCGCGAAATCCGAGGGCCACCACACCGCGGGTCCGGGAGGCGCGAGAAGGGACGGTCCGGACAGATCGCAACCTTACGCTCAAGTGGTTTACGAGGTTCGTAAGGCCGTTCGTCCCTCAAAGAGGTAGGAAAGTCCTCAAGCACCCCTCATGGTGCTGGAATGGTGTGGCATGAATCACCAGTGGTCACCACGGGAGTGCCTGGAGTTGCGGCGAGACGGCCGCAATCGTCACCGTTTCGACGGTCTCGGCCGTCGGGCCACTTGCGCGATCCGCCGCGTCCGTGTGGACTACGCCCAATGCTGCGCGTACGCGCGCGGCCGAAGACATTCACCGATACATGAGCAGGAGGCACCCCGTGAGCGCGACCGCGGACCACGCGGAGACCAGTCTGGTTTCCAGGCTGGGTTTCGAGTCCGAACAGGTGGTCCAGGAGATCGGCTACGACGATGACGTCGATCAGGAATTCCGTGAGGCCATCGAGGATCACATCGGCAGCGACCTCGTCGACGAGGAGTACGACGACGTCGCCGATGCGGTGCTGCTCTGGTTCCGGGACGAAGACGGCGATCTGACGGACACGCTGGTCGACTCCATCAACTTGGTGGAGGACGGCGCCCTGATCCTGCTGCTGACCCCCAAGACCGGTCGTCCCGGTTACGTCGAGGCCAGCGACATCAGCGAGGCCGCCCAGACCGCGGGCCTGTCGCAGACGAAGAGCGTCAGCGTCGGCAAGGAGTGGGCCGCCAGCAAGCTGGTGACCCCCAAGGCCGCCAAGTCCAAGCGCTAGCCACGCGCCCAGACAAGTGGATCAACCCCGTCGGCCCCGGTCGGCGGGGTTTCTGCTGTTCCCGCGGCCCCCGCGCGGATACGGTCCTGCCGGGGCCTCACTAGGCTGGGGCCTCACCCGAACAGCCCAACGAAGGGATGCGAGAGATGGCGATCGAGGCCGGCAACAAGGCTCCGGACTTCGAGCTCAAGGACAACCACGGTGCCACCGTGCGGCTGTCCGACTTCCGCGGCGAGAAGAACGTCGTCCTGCTCTTCTACCCGTTCGCCTTCACCGGCGTGTGCACGGGTGAGCTGTGCGAGCTGCGCGACCAGCTGCCGCGCTTCCAGAACGACGACGTGCAGCTGCTGGCCGTCTCCAACGACTCGGTCCCCACCCTGCGCGTCTTCGCCGAGCAGGAAGGCCTGGACTACCCGCTGCTCTCCGACTTCTGGCCGCACGGCGAGACCTCCAGGGCGTACGGCGTCTTCGACGAGGACAAGGGCTGCGCGGTCCGCGGCACCTTCGTCATCGACAAGGACGGCGTCGTCCGCTGGACCGTCGTCAACGGCCTGCCGGACGCGCGCGACCTGAACGAGTACATCAAGGCCCTCGACAGCATCTGAGCGGCACGGCAGCCTGGGAAATACCGGTACGGACCGGGAACCCGTCACTAGGATCGAACCGTTGATCCGGTAGCAACCGCACGACGGGGCCCCCGCCCCACACAACCAATGGAGGACCCGTGGGAGTCAGCCTCAGCAAGGGCGGCAACGTCTCGCTGACCAAGGCCGCCCCCAACCTGACGGCGGTCATCGTCGGCCTGGGCTGGGACGCTCGCACCACCACCGGGGTTGACTTCGACCTCGACGCCAGTGCTCTGCTGACGAACGACCAGAGCAAGGTGACGAGCGACGGCAACTTCGTCTTCTTCAACAACCTCAAGAGCCCCGACGGCTCGGTCGAGCACACCGGCGACAACACCACCGGTGAGGGCGAGGGCGACGACGAGGCGATCAAGGTGAACCTGGCCGGCGTGCCCGCCGACGTTCACAAGATCGTCTTCCCCGTCTCGATCTACGAGGCGGAGAGCCGCCAGCAGAGCTTCGGCCAGGTGCGCAACGCGTACATCCGCGTGGTGAACCAGGCGGACAACACCGAGCTCGCGCGCTACGACCTCTCCGAGGACGCCTCGACCGAGACCGCCATGGTCTTCGGCGAGCTGTACCGCAACGGCGCCGAGTGGAAGTTCCGGGCCATCGGCCAGGGCTACGCCTCGGGCCTGCGGGGCATCGCCCAGGACTTCGGCGTCAACGTCTGAGGCAGCAGCACCACCGCAGTACGTACCTCCGTCCGGCGCCGCGCACCCCGTGTGTGCGGCGCCGGACCGGGTTGTGCCACCGCGCGGACGGGTTTGCGGCCGCGCGGACCGGCGCAGACCGGGTTTGTCAGCACACCGTCGTCCGGGGAGGACCACGATCATGGGCGTCACACTCGCCAAGGGGGGAAATGTCTCCCTTTCCAAGGCCGCACCGAATCTCACCCGGGTGCTCATCGGGCTCGGCTGGGACGCGCGCTCCACGACGGGGGCGGACTTCGACCTCGACGCCAGCGCCCTGCTGTGCCAGAACGGCCGGGTGCTCGGCGACGAGTACTTCGTCTTCTACAACAACCTGACGAGCCCCGAGGGCTCCGTCGAACACACGGGCGACAACCTCACCGGTGAGGGCGACGGGGACGACGAGTCGATCCTCATCGACCTCACCCTGGTGCCGGAGCGGGTCGACAAGATCGTCTTCCCGGTCTCCATCCATGACGCCGACGCCCGCCGCCAGACGTTCGGCCAGGTCACGAACGCGTTCATCCGCGTGGTGAACCAGGCGGACGGCCAGGAACTCGCGCGCTACGACCTCTCCGAGGACGCCTCCAGCGAGACCGCGATGATCTTCGGCGAGGTCTACCGGTACGGGGGCGAGTGGAAGTTCCGTGCAGTGGGGCAGGGGTACGCGTCGGGCCTGCGGGGCATCGCTCTAGACTTCGGGGTCAACGTTTCGTAAAGCCGCGCTCGACGCGGGGGAGACCCGTACTTACCGATGGGGTGCCAGTGGTTCTGAAAACCTTCGGCTGGTCGTTCGCCATTACGGCGATCGGACTTGCCTTCGCCGCCTGGCAGTGGGGGTGGGAGGCGTTCGGGGTCGTACTGATCCTGTCGATCCTCGAAATCTCGCTGTCCTTCGACAACGCGGTGGTCAACGCCGGAATCCTGAAGAAGATGAATGCCTTCTGGCAGAAGATCTTCCTCACGATCGGCATCCTGATCGCCGTCTTCGGCATGCGACTCGTCTTCCCCGTGGCGATCGTCGCGATCAGCGCCCAGGTCGGGCCCATCGAAGCCGTCCAGCTCGCGTTGGACCACCCCGACCAGTACGAGGCGCTCGTCACCGACGCGCACCCGGCCATCGCGTCCTTCGGTGGCATGTTCCTGCTGATGATCTTCCTCGACTTCATCTTCGAGGACCGGGACATCAAGTGGCTGGCCTGGCTGGAGCGGCCGCTGGCCAAGCTCGGCAAGGTCGACATGCTGTCGGTCTGCATCGCGCTGATCGCCCTGCTCGTCTCGGCGATGACCTTCGCCACCGAGGCCCACACCAGCACGGGCCACCTGGACAAGTCCGCCACCGTGCTGCTCGCGGGTGTCGCCGGTCTGATCACCTACCTCATCGTCGGCGGCCTCTCCTCGTACTTCGAGGACAAGCTCGAAGAAGAGGAAGAGCGCGAGCACGAGGAGGAGGAGAAGGCCAAGGCCGAGGGCAAGCCGGTCTCCGCGGTCGGCCTCGCCGGCAAGGCGGCCTTCTTCCTGTTCCTCTACCTCGAGGTGCTCGACGCGTCGTTCTCCTTCGACGGCGTCATCGGCGCCTTCGCCATCACCAACCAGATCTTCTGGATGGCGCTGGGTCTGGGCATCGGCGCCATGTACGTCCGGTCGCTCACGGTCTACCTGGTCCGCCAGGGCACCCTGGACGACTACGTCTACCTGGAGCACGGCGCGCACTACGCGATCGGCGCCCTCGCCGTGATCCTGCTCGTCACCATCCAGCACGAGATCAGCGAGATCATCACGGGTCTCGTCGGCGTCGTGCTGATCGCCTGGTCCTTCTGGTCCTCGGTGCGCCGCAACAAGCGCATCGCGGCCGAGGACGGCGCGGAGGTCACGTCCGGGGTGTGACCCGGCCGTGAATGCGGAACGCTTCTTCCGAGGGGCGGCACGGGGTTCCCGGGCCGCCCCTCGGGCTCTTTGCGCACGGCCTTTTCCGGGTACGGCCCTTCCGGGGCACGGCCCTTTCGCTGACGGATGTCCTTGGGGGGCAGGGGTGGGGTTCTTCGACGGCCTGAGGGGTGGCCGGGCGGCGCAGTTCCAGTCGGGCAGCGCGTCGTCCAATGCGATCGAGCTGACCAAACGGCAGCCGACGGTCTCGCTCAGCAAGCAGGGCGCGGTCACGGGCAATCTGCGCGTGAACCTGTCCTGGCGGATGCGGACCTCCGACTTCGGCGGCAGGTCCGGGCAGAGCGGCCGGCTGCTGCGGCACCCGTCCAAGCTGTTCAAGCCGGAGATCGTGCAGGCCCACACCCAGGGCATGGTCAACGTCGACCTGGACATCGGGTGCCTGTACGAGCTGACGGACGGCAGCCGGGGCGTGGTCCAGCCGCTGGGCAACTTCCTCGGGGACATCAACAGCCCGCCGTACGTGAAGCTCAGCGGGGACGACCGGTTCGGCGCCCCGTCCGGCGAGACGATCTTCGTCAACCTCGACCACGCCGACAAGATCAAGCGGCTGCTGGTGTTCGTCTACATCTACGACCAGACGCCCGCCTTCGACCGGACGCACGCGCTGGTCACCCTCTACCCGACGACGGGCCCGCGGATCGAGATCTCCCTCGACGAGCGCCAGCCGCAGGCGCGCTCCTGCGCGGTGCTGATGCTGGAGAACGTCCGGGACGAGCTGATCGTGCGGCGCGAGGTGAAGTTCGTGTACGGCTTCCAGGCGGAGCTGGACCGGCTCTACGGCTGGGGACTCCAGTGGGGGCGCGGCTACAAGACGGCCAAGGCGTGACGGCCAAGGCGTGACGGCCGGGGTGCTCGACGCCTGACGGCGACGGGATGGCGGCGGCCCGGGTGCGGGCCGCCGGCCGGTGTGAGCGCGGCGGTCAGTGCGTGCGCGGTGGTCAGTGCCGGATGAACTGCGGGCCCTGGAGCGGCATCCGGAAGGCCGGGTCGCCGCCGTGCGCCGGCCCGGGCGCCGGGACCGGCTGCGGGTAGCCGTAGCCGCCCTGCCCGCCCGCACCCGCGCCGCCGAACGCGTCGGTCGCCGCGCCGGCGTGCTGCGTGGCCGGCGGGGACTGCGTACGGGGGCCGGGGGCGGCCATCGCCTCGGTCCGCGGCGTGGCGGTAGACGGCCCGGTGGGCTGCGGCGGGGCGGTCTGGCGGGTGGCGCCGGGATCCGGCTCGCCCTGGTTCTCGTCCACCGAGATGCCGTGGTCGGTGGCCAGCCCGACCAGCCCGTCGGAGTAGCCCTCACCGAGCGCCCGGAACTTCCAGCCCTCGCCGCGCCGGTACAGCTCGCCGCAGATCAGCGCCGTCTCCGCGCCGGTCTCGGGCCGTACGTCGAAGTAGGCGAGCGGCTCGGCACCGCCCTCGACGGTGGCGTCGTACAGCAGGATCCGCAGGTCGCGGACCTTCTCGAAGGGGACGTCCTCGGCGGAGGCGACCACCAGCACCCGGTCCACCACGGCCGGCACGGCGCCGAGGTCCGCCTGGATGGCGTCGGTGACGTCCTCGCCCAGCCGCTTCTTGCCCAGCCGCCACACCGACCCCGAGGGGTGCCGGGGCTGGTTGTAGAAGACGAAGTCCTCGTCGGAGCGCACACGGCCGTCCCGGCCCAGGACCAGGGCCGAGGCGTCCACGTCCGGGACCTCCGGGCCGGTGGTCCAGCGCAGCACCGCCCGGACCGCCGTCGGCGTCACGGGGACGTTGGAACCCTTCTGCATCGCGTGCGTCATGCCCGTCATCCTGCCCTCCCGGAGCGGAGCGGGACAATGCGGCCCCCCTTCGCGCCCGCTTTGCCGCGCCCCTTGTCCTGAGAGCGGAGCGTGGGCATGGTGCGAGAGGGTTACCTGAATTTCATGTGCTTGGGGAACTCTTGACACTCATTCGTACGTACTATTACCGGCCACGCCAGTTGGGCCGCCGAGGCAGTACGGGGGAAGCACATGCGTCACTTCGGGCATATATCGCCCGCTCTCCGCGAGGAGCTCTTCCACCGGGAACCGTGCGAATTCACTGCCGAATCGCCCGCTCGGATCCTCGCCGCCGCCCTCGGTGCCACCCTCTACAGTCCCGCCACCCGGCCCCGGCTCGCCGAGGACGTCCGTAAGCAGGCCGCCCGCGGAGTCGTCTCGATGGTCCTCTGCCTGGAGGATTCCATCGGTGACGCCGAGGTCGCCGAGGCCGAGGAGAACCTCGTCCGGCAGTTCGCCGCGCTCGACGCGCAGGGCGGGGAGCTGCCGCTGCTCTTCGTACGGGTCCGGGTCCCGGAGCAGATTCCCGACCTCGTGGACCGGCTCGGAAGCTCCGTGCGAAGGTTGGCCGGATTTGTGCTTCCGAAGTTCACCGAGGACCGCGGAGAGCTCTTCCTCGACGCCGTCGCGCGGGCGGAGGCCACCTCGGGACAGCGCCTCTTCGCCATGCCCGTACTCGAATCGCCCGAGTTGCTCCATCTGGAGACCCGGGTGGAGACGCTCGCCGGGATCTCGCGGGTGGTCAACCGGCACCGCGACCGCGTACTGGCGCTGCGGCTGGGCGTCACCGACTTCTGCTCCGCGTACGGGCTGCGCCGCACCCCCGACATGACCGCGTACGACGTCCAGATCGTCGCCGGGGTCATCGCCGACGTCGTGAACGTGCTCAGCCGGGCCGACGGCACCGGCTTCACCGTCACCGGGCCGGTCTGGGAGTACTTCCGTCACCAGGAGCGGATGTTCAAGCCGCAGCTGCGCCGCAGCCCCTTCCTCGAGGGCGAGGCCGAGGAACTGCGCACCGCGCTGATCGAGCACGACCTCGACGGGCTGCTCCGCGAGATCGAGCTGGACCGGGCCAACGGGCTGCTGGGCAAGACCTGCATACACCCCGCCCACGTGACCCCCGTGCACGCACTGTCCGTGGTGTCGCACGAGGAATTCAGCGACGCCGAGGACATCCTGCGGCCGGAACGGGGAGGCGGCGGCGTGCTGAGATCGGTTTATACGAACAAGATGAATGAAGTGAAGCCGCACCGGGCCTGGGCCGAGCGCACCATGCTGCGCGCCGAGGTCTTCGGGGTGGCGAGGGAGCAGGTCGGATTCGTCGACCTGCTCACGGCCGGGCTCGCGGTCTGAGCCCGGTGACGACGACGAGAGGGACAGCGGTCGACGTGGTGTGGTCGGGAACGTGGGTCGCACGGCGACTCGGCGTCGTCCTGGAGGACGGCGTGACGGGTGGGCCGGACGGGGCCGGCAGCGCTGACCGGGCCGGCGAGAGCGGCCGGGACGGCGAGACGGGCCGGGCCGGAGCGGCGGGGCGGGCCGGAGCGGCGGCCGCGCCCAGGCTGACCGAGCTGCTGGGCCTGGCCCTGCGGCGCAACCCCAAGCGGGCCCACCTGCTCGTCTCGCAGGTCCTCGGCAAGCACGTGCCGCAGTCCCCGGAGACCGTCTACCGCGCCGGCCACGACCTCGGCGTACGGGTCGGGGAGCTGCTCGGCCCCGCCGAGGCGGCCCGCGCGGTCGTCCTCGGCTACGCGGAGACCGCGACGGGCCTGGGCCACTGCGTGGCGGACGGCCTCGGCCCGGCCCCGTACCTGCACTCGACCCGGCGCCCGGTCGACGGGCTCACGGCGGCCGGCGGCTTCGAGGAGGCGCACTCGCACGCCACCTCCCACCTGCTGCTTCCCGAGGATCCGGCGCTGCTGGCAGGCGCCGGCCCGCTGGTCCTCGTGGACGACGAGTTCTCCACCGGCAACACCGTCCTCAACACCATCCGCGACCTGCACGCCCGGCACCCGCGCGCGCGGTACGTGGTGGTGGCCCTGGTCGACATGCGTTCGCCGGCCGACCGGGAGCGCCTGAACGCCTTCGCCGACGAGCTCGGCGCCCGGGTGGACCTGGTCGCCCTGGCGAGCGGCACCGTCACCCTCCCCGAAGACGTCCTCGCGAAGGGGATGGCCCTGGTCGAGGCGCTGGACCCGGGCCCGGCCACGGCCGCCACCACGGCCACGGCCCCGACCGCGGCCCCGACCCCGGCCGCGGCCACGGCACCCGCGCCCGTCCCCGCCCCGCCCGTCCGGGTCGACCTGGGCTGGCCCGCCGGGCTGCCCGACGGGGGGCGGCACGGGTTCACCGCCGCCCACCGGGAGGTCCTGGAGAAGGCCCTGCCCGAGCTGGCCGGCCGGATCGCCGACGCCCTCGGCCCGCGCCCCGGCCGGGTCCTCGTCCTCGGCAACGAGGAGCTGATGTACGCGCCGCTGCGGCTCGCGCACGCCCTGGAGGCGTCCGGCGCGGCCGCAGAGGTCCGCTTCTCGACCACCACCCGCTCGCCCGTCCTGGCCGTCGACGACCCCGGGTACGCGATCCGCACCCGGCTGGTCTTCCCCGCACACGACGACCCGGCCGACGGCCCCGGCGACCGGTACGCCTACAACGTGGCCGGGGCGGGCTTCGACACCGTCGTGGCCGTCGTCGACTCGGCGGGCGACACCCCGGCGCTGCACGCCCCCGACGGCCTGCTGGCCCGCCTCGCCCCGCACACCGGCCGGGTCGTCCTGGCCGTCGTACCGTCCCACGTGCCCCAGGTACCCCACGAGCCGCACGCACCTCACACACCCCATGCGCCTCACGCGTCCCACGTCCCCGACCGGCAGGAGCCGACGATGCCCGAGCCTTCCCGTGCCTGGGGCGGGCCCTCCCCGTTGCGCGGCCCGGAGTTCTCCTCGTACGCCGCCGACGACGTCGGCTGGCTGCTGCAGGACCTCTCCGGCACCGCCCTGGAGGCCCCGACCGAGGAGCGCGAGGAGGCCATCCAGGCGGGCGGCGCCCACTACGCCGAGTCGCTGCCGGTGGAGTACCAGCCGACCACCGAGTACCAGGAGTTGTACCGGGCGGCCCTCGGCGCGTCCGCGCGCCGCATCGCGCAGGCCGTCGGCACGGTCACCGAGACCGTCCTCGCCGAGCTCCCGCTCCGCGCCGGCCGCCAGGCCCGCGACCCACGACCCCTGCCCGTGCTGGTCTCCCTGGCCCGCGCCGGCACCCCCGTCGGCGTGCTGATGCGCCGCTGGGCACAGCACCGCCACGGCCTGGACCTGCCGCACTACGCCGTCTCCATCGTGCGCGGCCGCGGCATCGACGAGAACGCCCTGCGCTGGCTGGCCGCCCACCACGACCCGGCCGACGTGGTGTTCGTCGACGGTTGGACCGGCAAGGGCGCGATCACCCGCGAACTCGCCGCCGCCCTGGAGGCCCACCAGGAGAAGGCGGGGGGCCCCGGCTTCGACCCCGAGATCGTCGTGCTCGCCGACCCCGGCGGCTGCGTGTCCACGTACGGCACCCGCGAGGACTTCCTCATCCCCTCGGCCTGCCTCAACTCCACCGTCTCCGGGCTCATATCCCGTACCGTGCTCCGCTCCGACCTGGTCGGACCCGGCGACTTCCACGGCGCGAAGTTCTACCGGGAGCTGGCCGGCGCCGACGTCTCCGTGGACTTCGTGGACGCCGTCGCCGCGCACTTCGGCGACGTCGACGAGGCCGTGGACGCCGAGGTCAAGGAGATGCTGGCCGCCGACCGCGCCCCCACCTGGGAGGGCTGGGCGGCCGTCGAGCGCATCAGCGAGGAGTACGGCATCCACGACGTCAACCTCGTCAAGCCCGGCGTCGGCGAGACCACCCGGGTCCTGCTGCGCCGCGTCCCCTGGAAGATCCTGGCCCGCCGCGGCGCGGGCGCCGACCTCGACCACGTACGCCTGCTCGCCGAGCAGCGCGGGGTGCCCGTCGAGGAGGTCGACGGCCTGCCGTACAGCTGCGTCGGCCTGATCCACCCCCGGTACACACGTGGCGCCACCGGCGCCGACGGAAAGGCAGTGGCTTCCCAGTGACCGTGCTGATCGCAAGCGATCTCGACCGGACGCTCATCTACTCGGCGGCGGCCCTCGGGCTGACCATGCCCGACCCGCAGGCGCCCCGGCTGCTGTGCGTCGAGGTGCACGAGAACAAGCCGCTGTCCTTCATGACGGAAACGGCGGCCGGCCTGCTGGCCGCGCTGACCGAGGACCCCGACGTGGTGTTCGTGCCCACGACGACCCGCACCCGCAAGCAGTACCAGCGGATCCGTTTCCCCGGGCGCCCGGCGGCGTACGCGATCTGCGCCAACGGCGGCCAGCTGCTCGTGGACGGCGTGCCGGACCGCGACTGGCGGCGCCAGGTCGCCGCCCGCCTCGCCGCGGAGTGCGCGCCCCTGGAGGACGTACGCGCCCACCTGGTCGCGTCGGCCGACCCCGCGTGGCTGCGCAAGGAGCGGATCGCGGAGGACCTCTTCGCGTACCTGGTCGTGGAACGCGCGCTGCTGCCCGCGGACTGGGTGAAGGAGCTGACCGAATGGGCCGAGGCCCGTGGCTGGACGGTCTCGCTCCAGGGCCGAAAGATTTACGCCGTTCCGCGGCCGTTGACCAAGAGCGCGGCGATGCACGAGGTCGCCCGGCGCACCGGGGCCACCCGTACCCTCGCCGCCGGCGACTCGCTGCTCGACGCGGACCTGCTGCTCGCCGCTGACCAGGCGTGGCGCCCGGGCCACGGGGAACTCGCCGACGCCCGCTGGACGGCGCCGGACGTCACCGCGCTCGCCGAGGCGGGCGTACTGGCCGGCGAGGAAATCGTCCGCCAGTTCGGCCGCGCCGCCACCGGATCGGGCCGCCGGTCGGCAGACTGAGGTCCATGACCAAGGGCAATTCCACCAAGATCACCGACGAGCTCTACGCGTACATGCTCGCGCACAACCCCCCGCTGGACGAGGTCCAGCGGGGACTGGTCGCGACGACCTACGAGAAGTTCCCGAACGTCGCCGGCATGCAGTCGGCCGAGGAGCAGGGCCCGCTGCTGGCCTTCCTGGTACGGCTGACCGGCGCCCGCATGATCGTCGAGATCGGCACCTTCACGGGCTTCTCGACCCTGTCGATGGCCCAGGCCCTGCCCGCCGACGGCAGGGTGATCGCCTGCGACGTCTCGGAGGAGTGGACGGCGTACGGCCGCGAGGCCTGGCAGAAGGCGGGCGTCGCCGACCGCATCGACCTGCGCATCGCCCCGGCCCTCGACACCCTGTGTGGCCTGCCGGCCGAGCCGCACGTGGACATGGCGTACATCGACGCCGACAAGGAGAACCAGATCGCGTACTGGGAGGAGCTCGTCCCCCGGATGCGCCCCGGCGGCCTGATCGTCACCGACAACACGCTCTTCCACGGCTACGTCCTGGACGCGGAGCCGAGCGCCTCGGCCGCCGGCGTGCAGGCCTTCAACGACCACGTGGCCGCCGACCCGCGCATGGACAGCGTCCTCACCATCATCTCGGACGGGCTGACGCTGTCCCGCAAGCGGTAGCCGCGGCGGAACTCCGTTCGGGCCGGTCAGCCGCAGCCGCCCCCGCCACAGCACCCGCCACTGGGCGCGGGCGCGGCCGCGGTCCCGCCGACGGCGACGGCGGACAGCAGCTTGACGGTGTCGTCGTGCCCCTCGGGGCACGCGGCGGGCGCGGAGGACTCCGCCATCGGCCGGTTCAGCTCGAACGTGTCACCACAGGTCCGGCACCGGTACTCATATCGAGGCATGCCCCAAGGCTAAGCGGAAGCCCCCCTGCCCGGGAACGGGCGGGGGGCGGCCGGTCCGGGGAGTGCCTACTCGTCGGCTTCGGCGTCGACCTCGGCCTCGGCCTGCTCCTCCGCCTCTTGTTCGGCGGAGTCCTGCTGTTCCTTCAGGCGCTGGTACAAGGCGTGCTTCAGCTCCTGGGCGACGGTGTGCAGACCTTCGAGCTCGTCCGTCGGGAACAGGGGTGGCCAGGTACCCAGCTTGGGTTCGAGCTCCGCCAGCGCGTCTAGCGCCTGATGGGCATCGTCGAGGGCGTTCTTGAGCGTCTGGAGTTCGAGTGCGGCGCGGTGCGAAGGTGTGAGCGCCACCCCCGCGGGTGTGGCGGCCGCACCCTGATCCGGGTGGGAGAAGGACGGCAAGGGGACGGGGTCGGAGGCCGGTGCCGGGCCGGGGGCCCGGACGGCGGACGCTGCGAACGGGGTCGCGCGCTGGACCTCCTTGTGTGCACGGTCGCGGTCGGCAGCCCAGCAGACGTCCCACTGGGTGAGGGCGACGGGCTGGTCCGTCTCATCGCGGGCGATGCGGTCGGGTGCGGAGAGGTCCACGACCACGTGTACGTAGTCCTGACCCGTCGAGGCGGCTGCCTTGGGGATGAGCTGCCGGGAGGTGGCCGGGTTGCGCGGCAGGTGATGGGCCTCGAACCGCTGTGCCGCGAGGGCCAGTGTCCACAGGCCCGTCTCGTTGCCCGGTCGGGCCAGGCTTCCGATGACGTCGTTGACGTTTGCGCGGAAGGGGACACCGCCCTTGTC
The DNA here is from genome assembly GCF_036194065.1 of Streptomyces sp. NBC_00239. Taxonomy (NCBI): domain Bacteria; kingdom Bacillati; phylum Actinomycetota; class Actinomycetes; order Kitasatosporales; family Streptomycetaceae; genus Streptomyces; species Streptomyces sp. NBC_00239. Next base: position 5,608,983 of record NZ_CP108095.1, read on the forward strand.
CTTCGGGGCCATCAGGGCCGAGCCCACGTTCCGCGTGAGCAGCTTGTCCGCGATCAAGGCGATGCCGCCGGCCACGGCGAGCGTGCAGCGGGCGTCGTCGTCGCCTTTCAGCGCAGGCTCCACGAGTGAGGCGAAGTCCGCGGTCGGAACCGGATCCCACTCCCTTTCGAGGACGTCCTTGGACAGGACACCGCCATTGGACCAGGCGTTGCGGGCCTGCTTGGTGGCCTCGCGCTTCGGATCGCGCCAGGCGAAGTCGACGATGGGACCCAGTAGCGCGGCGAACGCCCTGTCGTCCATGCGCCGCACGCCCTTGATGGCCTTCGCCTGCTGCTTCAGCAACCCGAAGAGCTCGGGGTGGGTGAAGGCGTGCACGAGGTAGACACCGCGCCACAGGGCGGTACCGGGAATGGACTGGTTCTCGAACACCCGCGGCAGGTCCTCGGGCTCCGTGCGTCCCACTGCGAGTCCGTAAATGGTCAGAAGGTCTTCCTTGGGCCAGCCGCCCAGACCGATCTGCATCACGCGCTTGAGTGCTCGCGTGGCCACTTCGACGTTCTGGGCGGCCGAATCCCATTCCTTGAACTCCAGGTGCACGGAGGCCAGGATCGAGCGCATGGCATCGTCGAACAGGTCCACCGGCGCGAGGGTCGGGCCGCTGCCCGCGTGCTGCTGGGCACCGACCATGATCTGCGTCGGCACGGTGTAGGTCTGCGCGATCTGGATCGCTCGCAGGCCGGGGCGATCTCCGGCCCAGTCGCCGGCGAACTGTGCTGCCAGGGCGCGGCGCCGGGCTTCACGCCCGGCGGCCATGCGTTGGGTGAGGGGCTTGCCCTCTCCCGAAGGCACGGGAGCGCTGGTGCCGAAGAGTGCTTCGGCTGCCGTGTCGGCGGCTTCGGCCGCTGAGGCGCCAGGGCCCGCGAGTACCTGCCAGGCACTCGCCAGCCGGGTGATCCCGTCCCGTACGACCAGCCCGTAGAACGATTCCGTGCCGTCCTCGAATGCGAACTCGACCGGATGCGTGATGAGTTGCCGGGTCACCTTGCGGCTGAGGATCGACGGTGCGTACGAATTTGCCGCCAGAGTCCCCTGGATCGTCTGCCAGACGTGTTCCTTGAGGGTGCTCAGGGTGGGATAGACGTAACGCAGCAGTGTCGTCGGCCGGTCGTCGGCGGTCACGCCTTCCACTCGCGGATCGGCGACCGGCATGATCTCCATCCCGGTTCGCGGCTGTATGCCGGGGAAGAGCTCGTGGAGCCAGGCTTTGGACGGGAGGGAACGCAGCGTCGCGCCCTCGACGTGCTCTTCCATCAGCAGCCCGTGGGGTGCGGCCTTCGACGGGCGCAGCTGCAGGGCGGCGGCCCCGGGGGTGACCACGGCCCGCGCGACGGCGTGCCAGGCGTCGGCCGGCAGCGGAGTGGCCGGGTTGGCCGTCCCGGCCGAAACGGTGTCCACCCGGTCGTCGCCCGTGGGCGCCTCGGGGAGGCTGCGCTCGACATTGGAGACGAGGACGGTCTCGCCCGCCCAGACGACCGAGACGGCCTGAGCGGGTGGCAAGTTGGTCATGTAGGGCCTCCGTCGGTGGGTGGCGGATGTGGGAAGCTGGGGACGGCGGTCCTGGTCCGGCACGTTCGGGCAGCCAGGTCCGCATACCGGGCCCCGGCCGTGAGGTCGGGGCCCGGACCCTTCAGAGTGCGAGCGGGCCCGCGGCGTGCGGGACGCCCTCCGCCAGCCAGGTGTGCATGAACTCCCGCCGGGGCTGGAGTGCGAGCTGCTGGAAGGCGGCGTAGGCCACCTGGTCCGCGGCCTGGAGCAGCGGGTTCCGCGGGGCCGGGACGAGCACGGGGTCGCCGATGACGTGGCGGCGGCCGACCAGGCGCCGGTGCGCCCGGCGCAGGCCCGACTCCGTGCCGTTGCCGTCGAAGACGATGAAGGCACGGCTGCCGGCGGCCGCGTGCAGGTCGTTGAGGTGCCGGACCCATGCCTCGTACAGGCCGAGCTTGACGTCACCGAACGGAACGCCCGGCGCGCCGGCCCGATGGGCGCTGCCCACGCCGGTGGCGGGCATCGACCCGATGGCTTCCAGGGCCCGGCGGACGACGTGGCGGTAGGGGTCCTTCGCCGATGTTCCGGGAGGGCGCGGCACTCCGCGGACGGGGCGGCCGCGGCCTGCCGCGAGGTCCACCGCGTGCAGGGGGCTGTCCGTCGGGATGTCGAGGTACGGGTCGGCGGCCAGCGCCGAGCGGAACCGCAGCCAGTGGGCGCTCGCGTCGGACACGCGTCCCAGCTCGATGCGTATCCAGCCGATCACGGCGAGCCGACGTGCGTCGCCGCTGTCGTCGGCCAGGTAAATGCTGGACGGTAAGCGCGTGATGGCCACGATGACCAACTCCGTACAGGGTCCTGACCAGCCAGGTTCGGCACACGCCGGGCTGTTTTCCTGTTGCAGTCGGCGAGCCGGCCGTACAAGGCGGTGGTGACCCATACCCCACACACGACGTCTGACGGCGCCGTCGGACGCGGTTGCCGTCGCGTGCGGGCGAAGACGCGCTTGCGCTGTGCCTCAACACCGACAGCAGCCCCGCGGGCGGCCGGGCGGCCCGCCGTGGGAGCTCCCGGGGCAGCCCCCAGGCCCATACGTCGCAGCACGACCTCGTACCACGCTGATCGCAACTGTACGCGTCCGCCGGACCGCGGGTCAGGCAAATCCCGCCCCTAAACGTCGAGTTGGGGGCGGGATTCGGTCAGCTTGGGCCGGCGTGCCAGCGGCGTGGCAGGAAGTCGCCGGCTTCGGGCAGGGCTGTCAGCGGGGTTGGGCGGTGAGGCCGGCGCGGGCGCGGAGGCGTTGTTCGCGCGCGGCCTGTTCGGGGTTGCGGGCCTGCCAGTACGGGTTGTCGTGGGGGAGGGCGCTGCCGACGCGGCCGTACATGCCGAACCACATCAGCATCACGCCGACCACGAAGCTGAACAGGACGTTCTGGATGTGGAACGCGAGGAAGTTCAGGCCGGTGTCGAGCAGGGCCAGGTTCACGAAGCCGCTCGCGATGAAGAGGACGCCGAGCACGATGTTGAGGGTCGAGGCGAAGGTGCCGCCGATGACCATGCCGACGAAGAGCAGCAGTCCGACGCAGATCGACAGGACGCTCAGCGCTCCGTTGGTGTTCAGCCCCAGGACCCGGTCGCCGCCGGTGTCGAAGAAGCCGATGTTGTCGGTCAGACCGAGGATCCCGAAGGCCAGCAGCAGGAGGCCGGTCAGGCCGGCGCCGACGCGGTAGACCTTGCTGAGCTTGTGGTCGGTGGGCAGGTGCTCGTCGAGCTTGGCGTTGACGGGCTGGAAGATGTGCTTCAGGTGGAGGCGGTCCGGCTCGTACGGCCGGTCCGGCTCGTACGGCTCGTGGGCCACGTACGGCGCGTAGTGGTCGTGGGACTCGTGGCACCCGTAGGCCGCGTGCGGCGCGTCGGCCGTGTGGGGCGCACGGGAGCCGTGGCGTGCGCGTGCTTCGGGCCTGTGGGACGTGTGGGCAGACATGCGGCCCTCCTCTGCTCCGTTCCCCGCACCCTCCAGCATCCGCCGATGCCCATTCCGGGACAAGTCGTGCCGGCCGCGGACGGCGGAGGGGCGGGAGAGCCGGAGGGCGGGGGTGGAAGTGGAGCGGGAGCGTGGGGCCGGAGGGCGGGGGAGCGGAAGGGGAGCGTGGGCGGAAGGGGAGCGTGGGGCGGGGCTCCTCAGCCCACTCCGCGCTGCCCCCGCATGTCCGCCACGACGCGGCCGACCGCCGCCCGTACGTCCTTCGTCTCCTGGAGGAAGTGCCAGTAGTCGGGGTGGCGGCCCTCCAGCTCGGCCACCGCCCGGTCCAGCCGGGCCACCGCCTCGTCCAGCGGCCGCGCCTGCCGCGGGTCGGGCACGCTGCGGCCCTCCATCGCCAGCCGCTGGGCGTCCCGGATCGCGAACCGCGTCCGGTCGATCTCCTGCCGCGGGTCCTTGGCCACCGCGTCGAGCATGCGCAGCCGGTCACCGGCCGCCGACACGGCCTCGTCGGTCGCGTCGAGGAGCGCCCGTACGGTCGCCAGCAGGGCGGTCGCGTCGGCCCACCGCTGCTCCTGGCGGGCCGCGGCGGCCTCCCGCAGCCGCTCCTCGGCCTGCTGCACCGAACCGCCCGCCTGGTCCGGGACCCGCTGGAGGTCCTGCCAGCAGGCCGCGCTGAACCGGCGCCGCAGCTCGCTGAGGACCGGATCCACCTGCCCGGCCCGCGTCTGCAGGGCCTGCGCCCGGGTCCGCAGGCTCACCAGGCGTCGGTCCATCTCGGCGGCCCGTTCCGGCAGCCGCTCGGCCTCGGCCCGTACCGCCTCGGCCTCCCGCAGGATGCCGTCCGCCCGCTGGATCGTCTCCGGTACGCCGTGCTGCCCGGCGCCCTGGTTGAGCTTGGTCAGCTCGGGGGCGAGCGCCGCCAGCCGCGCCGCCAGGTCGTCGGCCCGCATCCCGGACGCCCGTACGGCATCCAGCGCGTCGCTCGCCGCGAGCAGTGCCGCCTTCGCCCGCTCCCGGGCCGGCGCCACCCGCGCGAGCTGCGTCTCCGCCTTGTCCAGCAGCGGCTGCAGGCCCTGCGCGAAGCGGTCCAGCTCGCCCTTGACCTGGAGCAGCTCGTCGCGGGCCCGCGTCAGATCGGTCCGCGCGCGCGTGGCGACCGAAGCCTCCAGCTCGGGGCGGTCCAGGTCGTACGCGTCCACGGCCTGGATGTACGTATGACTGACCTGGTCGATCCGCTGCCCGAGCGCCACGAACCCCTCCGCGGCCTGCCGCGCGGCCGGGGAACCGTCCGCCGCGGCGATGGTCTCGATGGAGATCCGCAGGTCGCGCTGCGCGGTGTCCAACTCGTAGAAGGCCTCGGCGGCGGAGTCCTTCGCCGCCTGCGCGTCGGCCCGCCGGCTCTCGTCCCGCCCACCGAACCACCGCCGGGAAGTCGCCGTCACAATTCCTCTCCCGTGCCGCGTCGCGTCCGCCATGCCCGGTCCATTCTCCCTCACGGGAACGGGTTTGCGTCCGGCCCTGCCCCGGCATGTAGGCTGTTCACTCATCCACGGGTGCGTAGCTCAGGGGTAGAGCGCTGCTCTTACAAAGCAGATGTCGGCGGTTCGAAACCGTCCGCGCCCACACAGCATGAAGGCCCCCGACCGGTCACGGTCGGGGGCCTTTGGCGTGCACGGGCAGAGCCTCCCGTGTGGATCATTCCTGGAAGGCGGCGGGTCGCGTGTCGCCTACTTGAGGTTGAGGGTCTGGGATTCGGTGGTGCCCGGCGGCCTCACGATGGTGAAGCTCTTGCTGAACGTGAGCGGCTCTCCTTCACTGTCCTGGCAGTTGACCGTGGCGTTGGCCGTCAGGCCCTTGCCCTTCGGAATGTTGGTGAAGGTCAGCGTGTACGTCTCCGACACGTCCTCGCCCGAGAGCTGGACCGCCTTAGCCGCCCTGCCCCTGGGTGTGATCGACACCTCCGTCACGGACGCGTCCTCGAATCGCTCGCAGCTTGCCGTCCCCTCGACTTTGACCCTGCCTGAGGCTGGATTGGCGTCTGCCGTGCTGGTCAATGCCACGGGAACGGTGGCTGCCAGCGAGGCCACGGCCAGGGCGGAGCCGATCCTTCTCGCCTTGCTGCTGAAAACCCGCATTTCCGTCTCCACTCATCTGCTCCGGCCCGCGTTGAGAGTGACTTCGAACTGCCTGGTTCCCGGGCCGGCCGCGGCGTGGGAATGCGCCGCATGCGGTGTGCCGTCGCTTGGGTCGATGCGCTCGCCGCCACGGCTGCGTCCCGGCCGATCGGTTGGTCTGCTTCGGGCCGGTGGTGCTGTGCACGGGGGTGGCGCGGAGTGCCGGTTCGGCCGGTGCGTATCGCCTCCGACTTACGTCAAGAGGCCTGTCGGATACGACTCGTGCGGCCGCGGCTACTACCACTCGACCGTATCGATCCCGGGATGGTATGTCCACTTATGGGCTAGGGGGTGAAATTGACTCCTCAACCGCCGACCGAAGGCCGCGAGCCGTCGGAGGCTCCGTCCCGCAGGCGGGGCGGCGGGTCTGGACAAACCTACGAAGCGCGGGTCGGGGGCGGAGGGTGCGGCGCATACTCGGGGTATGTGTCGGAGTATCAAGACTTTGCGGCCGCCGGCCATCCCCGAGAAGGCCTCCGAGGCGGAGATGCGGGCTGCGGCCTTGCAGTACGTGCGGAAGGTGTCGGGGTTCCGGGCACCGGCTGCGCACAACCGGGAAGTGTTCGACGCGGCCGTGGAGGCGGTGGCGGAGGCGACTCGGGCGCTGCTCGACGGGATCGAGGTGCGGGGGAGTGGAGGGCGGAGTGCTTCCCGTGCCGATCATGTCGACGGGCATGGGCACGAGCATCGGCATGAGCGCGTTCATGCCCATGCCGATGCGGTGGCCCACGGCTCGTAGGTCGGGTCGTAGGCCGTAGGCCGTACGGGGGGTCAGGGGCGGTGGGCGGCGCGGCGGCGCAGGGCCCAGATGCCGGTGGCCAGGGCGGTGGCGACCAGGGCGCCGCCGATGGCGATGTCGGACAGGTCGGTCCTGTCGACGCTGCCGCCGAGGCCGCCGCGGGCCGCGCCCGGGGTGACCTGGAGGAAGACGGTGACCTGGGTGCCGCCCGCGCCGCCGCATTCGAACGTGACGCGGTGGCGGCCGGGTGTGGTGTTGCGCAGGACCTGGGCGCTGCCGAAGAGGTTGGACGACTCCAGGTTGCCCGAGGTCAGGCGGACGTCGCCGAAGGCGTCCGAGGAGGCGCGGCCGGTGCGGGTGCCGCAGCCCTCGATGTTCAGGGAGACGCGGCCGCCGGGGGCGACCGTGCTGGGCGAGACGCTGGCGCGGGGGCTGGGGTTGATGGCCGCGGTTGGCGCTGCCGCTGCCGTGGTGGTGGCGAGGGCCGTGGGCAGGGCTGCGGTTGCGGTCAGTACGGCGGCGGCCGCGAGGTGGCGGACGGTCGTCAGGTGCATGGACGGGACTCCTCGGCTCCTCGGAAACGGCGCGGCCAGGGCACGGATGTGACGTGGGTTCGGATGCGCGCGTTGTCTTGGACGCTAGGAGTTGGGGGCGGTGGGGGCGATCGGGGCCGGGTGAACGGGTGAGACGGCTGGGCCGCCCGGGCTACCCCGCGCCCCTACGCTGTGCCGCCGCACCCCGCCCCACCTTCAGCCTGGCCGGCTCTTATCCTGCGCCACCTTCAGCCTGGCCGGCTCTTATCCTGCGCCACCGTCAGCCTTGCTGGGTGGGGGCGCCCTCTTCTGCCTCGCCGGCTGCCCGAGGGGCAACCTCTTGCCCGAGGGCAACCTCCCGTCTGGACGGCAACCTCCTGCCTGGGCGGCAACCTCCAGCATTGGCGGCTGCCCGCAGGGCAATTCCCAGCCTCGCCGGCGTTTGAGGCGCGGGTCCGGGCGGAGCCCGGTGCCCGGCGTCAGCCGGGTTGCAGTCTTGGGGCTCCGCCCCAAACCCCGCGCCTCAAACGCCGGCGAGGCTGGATTTGCCGCACGCAGCGCCGACAAGCCCGGGAGTTACGCCCCAGGGCATCGGCGGGGCTGGGGGTTGCGCCCCGGGGAGCTGTTACGTGGCGGGGGTGGGTGGGGGGCGCATGAGGTAGGCGGCCAGGGAGCCGGCGGCGAAGAGGGCCAGAACGGATACGGCCGTGCCGAGCCAGGTCGCGCCGAGCCACTGCGCACCGAAGTAGCCGAGCGAGACGCTGTAGCCCGCCCAGGCCATGCCGGCCAGGGCCGACCACGGCAGGAACTCCTTGATGCGGCGGTGCGCCGCACCCGCGCCCAGCGACACGATGGAACGCCCCGCCGGGGCGAAGCGCGCGATGACGACCAGCGCCCCGCCGCCCCGGCTCAGGGCGAGCCCGAGCCGTTCCTGGGCGCGGGTGAGGCGTCGCGAATTGGCGATGGCCCGGTCGATGCGTTCGCCGCCCCGCCAGGCGAGGCGGTACGCGGCGAGGTCGCCCAGTACGGAGGCGGTGGTCGCGCACACCAGCAGGGCCAGGATGTCGGGCACCTGCTCGGGCACCGGTCCGGCAGCCCCGGCGGCGGCCGCCGCGGCGGCCGCGGCGGTGATCACCAGGACCCCGCTGGGCAGCACGGGCAGGAAGACATCGAGGATGACGGAGATCGCCACCACGGCGTAGATCCAGGGGCTCGTGGTCAGCGGCCCCACTGTCTCAAGCAAAACGGGACTCCCCAGTCCGGTTGACGTACGTCGGCGAAACGCGCCGCGACGTCGCGGGGAGCGGCAGGGGCGGCTACACAGCCATACAGCGTACGCCTGGTGTTCGCTGTCCGTACGGCCGGGTCCGCCCATGTGTCAGGTCCTCGACCCGGCCCCCACGCCGGCCCGAGTCGGAGTGGGGGCCGGAGTCGACTCCGGCCCGAGTCCGCCCCGACTTCGACCCGCTCCCGGCCCGGCCCCGGCCCCGCCCCGGCCCCGACGTCGACCCGCTTCAGGCCCCGTCGCCCCCGCCCCCTCACCCCTCGTCCGCCGCCGCCGTCAGGTCCCGGTCCAGGGCCGGGAGCAGGTGGGCCGGGCGGCGGTCGGGGCCTCGGCCGGTGGGGGAGTGGGCCTGGTCGAGGCGGAGGTGGGCGGTGCGGGCGGTCAGGGTGAGGGTCATGAGCTGGTTGGCGAACCACGGGCCGGACGTGCGCCGCCAGGCCAGCGGCGGGCGGCCCGTGCGGCCGTGGCTGCTGAGCATGCGGCCGACCCAGCGGCCGGCCCGGCTCCAGCCGAAGCGGAAGCCGAGGCGGACCGCCCAGTGGATCGAGTTGTGCACCGGGGAGCAGGTCAGCTGGAAGATCCTCGAGGTGGTGGCGGTGCGCGGCTCGGCCACGTACGCGTGGTGGACGTCTCCGGAGAGCACCGAGACCGTCGCGGGGGCCCGGGGGCCCGTGCCCACCTGTTCGATCAGGTCGGTGAGCGCGGCGAAGGACGGCGGGAAGGCCGCCCAGTGCTCCAGGTCGCTGCGCCGGCGCAGGTCCTCGCCGATGCGGGCCCAGCGTTCGCCGCGCTCGCCGCGGCACAGTGCCGCGTCCCAGGCCTCCGCGTCGTGTATCAGCGGCGGCAGCAGCCACGGCAGCGAGGCGCCGATCAGGAGGTGGTCGTACGTGCCGTGCCCGTCGAGCGCGTTGTCGCGCAGCCACTGTTCTTCGACGGGGTCGAGCATGGCCCGCCGCTCCTCGTCGAGGACGCGCGCGCACCGGGTGTCGACGACCAGCAGCCGGGTCCCGCCGAAGTCGCGGCGGTAGCTCCACCGTACGGAGGCCGGGTCCGCGTCCGCATCGGCCGCGAACCGCCGCAGCACGTCCGTCCCGTCGGGGGTCTCCCGTACGGCCGAGTAGACGGGATCGGTGGCGAGTTCGGCCGGCGAGAGGTTGCCCAGGTGCTGGTAGACCCAGTACGTCATGAGGCCGCCGAGGACCCGTTCCCGCCACCAGGGCAGCGCGCGCCGCTCGGCGACCCAGGCGGCGCTGGTGTTCCAGTCGTCGGACAGGTCGTGGTCGTCGAAGATCATGCAGCTGGGCACGGTGGACAGCAGCCAGCGGATCTCCGGGTCGAGCCAGGACTCGTCGTAGAGGAACGTGAACTCCTCGTAGTCCGCGACCTGCGCGCCGGGCGCGTCCCGCAGGCCCCGGCGGGCGGCCAGCCGGTCGCGGGTCGCGCGGGACAGCTGGTCGGCGTACACCTGGTCGCCCAGGAGGAGCAGCACGTCGGGCCGTACGGCCGCCCCTTCCGCCCCGCTCGCGAGCCGGGCGGCGAGCGTGTCGAGGGCGTCCGGGCCGTGCGGTCCGCGGCCCTCGGCGGGCGGTGCGGCCTGCCGGCACGAGCCGAAGGTGAGCCGGAGCGGGGGTGCGGGCCGGCCCGGGGCGCGCGGTACGGGGGTGCTGATGGTGCTCGCCGGGAAGCGGCTGTCGGGCAACGGCCAGACCGTGCGCCCGTCGATCAGCACCTCGTACGCCGTGGTCGTCCCGGGGGTCAGGCCGGTGACGGGGATCAGGGCGTAGTGGTGCCCCGCGACCTGGAACGTACGCACGGAACCGCCCGCTCCGTCGGCGCAGCGGACTTCGGCCGTGCACGGCCGGTCGGCCTCGACCCACACGGTCGCCGTGTCGCCGTTCTCCCAGTCCACGTACCGCAGCAGTGGTCCAAGGCGCAGTCCGCCCATCCAACTCCCCCTCCTCCGTAGCCCCTTGAATCAAGGTACGACGGGGAGGGGGACGATGGTTCCGGATCGCTCCGGGAGATCCGGTATTCCGCCAGGTGGGACCGGTCAGCAGCCGTTGAGGACGTTCGTGAGGGCGGTCTTCTCGGCGGAGTCCATGCTCAGGCCGTAGTACTGCTTCACGTCGACCCAGGCGCGGGCGTAGGTGCAGCGGTAGGCGGTGCGGGACGGCAGCCAGGTGCCCGGGTCCTGGTCGCTCTTGGCCTGGTTGACGTTGTCGGTCACGGCGATCAGCTGCGGCCGGGTGAGGTCGTTGGCGAACTGCTGGCGCTTGGTGGTGGTCCAGGAGTTCGCGCCCGAGCGCCAGGCCTCGGCGAGGGGCACCATGTGGTCGATGTCCAGGTCGGAGGCGACGGTCCAGGTGGCGCCGTCGTACTCGGAGTACCAGCTGCCGCTCACGGAGGCGCAGGCGGAGTCGGTGACCACGTTCACGCCGTCGCGCTTGAGGACGGTCTCGCGGGTGTTACAGGTGCCCGAGACGGTGCTCCAGTGCGGGAACAGGGTCCGGCTGTAACCGCTGGTGGAACCCGCCGGCTGCGGGGTCACCGTGGCCAGGTAGGCGCGCGCGGCGGCGGCGCTGATCGGGGCGGGCATCGCGGCCTGGGCGGCGGGAGCGTTCACGAGGGCGGCGGTGGCGAGCGTTCCGATTGCTGCGAGCATGCCAAATCGACGCGCGTAGATACCGGACATGAGGGACTCCTCGGTGCGGGGGGCTGGCGGCGTAAGGACCCCGGCGGGGCCCGGCCATCGTGGCGGCGCCGGGTTTCGCCCAGGCGGGCGCCAGGTGACAGCGTGGCGACATGGGCACGTCAGATCAAGGTGCCCAACCGGCGAGATTCAAGCGGAAGTTGAGATTCCAGGCGATTGCGGGCGGTGCTCCGGTCGGATATGGGCCGAAGGTCCCTTACAGGCCGCGCGGGGCGTCCCGTATCCTGGAGGCGCAGAAGGGGAGTAGCTCTTCGCCGGACCGTCGACATACTGCTGGGTCATCCCAGCCGGCGCCCGGAGGCAGGCCGTGGTCGTTCCGACCGGCGGCGGGCCAGCGAGACCTTCGGCCGCAATGTCCTTGTGTACCCACAGGGCGTTGTCGAGCCGAAGCGACCCCTGAAGAACCCCAGGTCTCTCGGTACGGCAGCGTTCTGCCCGACCGATTGAGGAAACCCCTCCGTGATCAGCTTCACCATCATGGCGATCGTCTTCGGCCTCGTCTTCGTCGCCGAGCTGCCCGACAAGACGGCCCTCGCCGGACTCATGCTCGGCACCCGCTACCGCGCGTCGTACGTCTTCGCCGGTGTCGCCGCCGCCTTCGCCGTGCACGTGGCGCTCGCCATCGCGGCCGGCAGCGTGCTGACGCTGCTGCCGCACCGGCTGGTGCAGGCGGTCGTCGGTGTCCTGTTCCTGGCCGGCGCGGCGATGCTGCTGCTGAAGAAGGACGACGGGGACGAGGAGGTCAAGGCGCCCGCCGACCAGTCCTTCTGGAAGGTCTCCGGGGCGGGCTTCATGCTGATCCTGGTCGCCGAGTTCGGCGACCTGACCCAGATCATGACCGCGAACCTGGCCGCCCGCTACGACGACCCGCTCTCCGTCGGCCTCGGCGCGGTGCTGGCCCTGTGGGCGGTCGCTGGCCTGGGCATCGTCGGCGGCCGCACGCTGATGAAGTACGTGCCGCTCCGCCTGATCACGAAGATCGCCGCCGCCGCGATGGTCGCGATGGCGGCCTTCAGCCTGTACGAGGCGATCGCCTGACCCGTCCGGCAGGACCGGTCACGGAGGGGCCCCGCCACTTCCCACCTCGGTGGAGTGGCGGGGCCCTGTCCGTGCCGGTCAGACGCCGACGCCGCCGAGCCGGTCGCCCTTGACGCCTGCGATGAACGCGGCGAACGCGGCGGCGGTGACGTCCAGCACCGGACCGCGCGCGTTCTTGGAGTCGCGGACGGGGACCACGCCGAGCGAACCGGCGAGGTTGGCGGCGACCTCGACGCACTGGCCGCCGTTGTTGCTGTACGAGGACTTGTACCAGTGGAGTTCGGACGTCACGGGGTGCCCTTTCGTACGGGGTGGCGGGTCAGAGCTGCCCGGTCTTGACGCCGGCCACGAACGCGGCGAACGCGCCGGTGGCGATGTCCAGCACGGGGCCGCTGGTGTTCTTGGAGTCGCGGACGGGGACGATGCCGTGCGAACCGGCGAGGTTGGCGGCGACCTCGACGCACTGGCCGCCGTTGCTGCTGTAAGAGGACTTGTACCAGTGGGGCTCGGTCGTCACAGGATGCCCTTTCGTACCTCGTGGATCATGGCCGCGGATGTCGCCTGCGACATCGCTTCGACCTGTAGTTGATGGTAGGCCGTCAACATCGGGTGTACGAACCTCATATCGCGCTCCAGCCGCCCCTGGTGTGCAGATTCGGAGTATGCGATGTGAGACCTGTTGTCCGCCAAGGTCAGCAGCGTTACCGGCAGGTCGAACGAGCGGCGCTCGCCGAGGTCGTAGGGTGCGATCTGGACGACGGTGTGCGGCAGTTGGGCAAAGGCGATCAAGTGCGCCAACTGGGCGGCCATGCCTTTGGTGCCTCCGACGAGCCTTCGGATGCAGCTCTCGTCCAGAACCGCGTAGATCTGCGGTGGGGGAGTTCGCTCCATGGATGCCTGGCGTCGCGCCAGGAGTGTGAGCCGCTCGTCTGCCTGCCGGGTGGTGATCGCTCCTCGCTGCACGGCGCCTGATGCGATCGCGGCAGCGTACTCCGGGGTCTGGAGAAGTCCCGGGATGATGCCCACTTCGAAGAGTCGGACCTCTGCCGCAACCGCCTCGTGCGTTACGTACTCCGGGAACCCCTCCAGCAAGGCTGTTTGGCGGACTGCTCTGCCCTGCTCTTCGAATTGGTCGCCTGTCCCGAACGCTTTGTCAGCACTTGCTGAAAAGTGAGGAGTTGGAGAGCGTCGACCAGTTTCGACAGCTGAAATGTGCGTCCCCGAGTACCCCATCCGCTCTGCCAGGTCGTCCTGAGTCCAGCCGCGTTCATCCCGCAGCATGCGCAAACGCCGACCGAACGCCGCGCCTGGTGAATCTGTGGGATCCAACTTCTTCCGGTTCAACAGTCACCGCCCAACTCTCCGAGCAAACAACGCAAGTTGAGGACACGTCGACTGTAGGTCAGGCTGGGACCGCTCGGTAGCGGAATGACTACACAGAGGAGCGGTCGCCCATGGAGGCGTACCAGGAGAGCCGGGAGAACGCGGACACGGACGTGGATTCGTTCGAGTACGCGACGTACAGCCCGGACCCCCAGACGTGCCCGGCGTGTGACATGCCGATTCCGGTCGGGACGCTCGTACGGCGGGGGATGAACTGTCGGCCGGACGGGCCGCCCGTGGTCGCGTACTGGCACACCCGTTGCGTACGCGCGGACGGCTCGCGGTGACCCGTCACGAACACCCGGCGCCGCGGCCGGAACGTACGTACAGCCGCCGCATGCCGTGGCCGTCACGGCGGGGGCGGTCGCGTGGATCGTCTGCGTGGCGGTCGTCGTCGCCCGCGGGTGGGGCGCCTGAAGGTGCGGCGGGGTCAGGCGGCCGCGGGCGTCACGGTCAGGGTGATCGAACCGTCCGCCGCGCGCTCCACGCGGACCGCCGTCAGGTCGTTCACGTGCACGGTCGGACCGTGCTCGGCGGCGCGCGGGCCGATGCCGATCACGCGCATACCGGCCGCCAGACCGGCCTCGATGCCCGCGCCGGAGTCCTCGAAGACGATGCAGTCGGCGGGGGCGAAGCCCAGTTCGGCGGCGCCCTTGAGGAAGCCCTCCGGGTCCGGCTTGCTGGCGGAGACCGACTCGGCGGTGACCCGGACGTCGGGCATCGGGAGCGCGGCGGCCGCCATGCGGGCCGTGGACAGGGGCCGGTCGGCCGAGGTGACGAGCGCGTGCGGGAGGTCGGCGATGGCGGCCATGAAGGCGGCCGCGCCGCCGACCGGGACCACGCCGTCCATGTCCGCGGTCTCGCGGGCGAGCATCACGGCGTTGTCGGCGTAATTGAGTTCCATCGGGCGGTCCGGGAGCAGGACGGCCATGGTCGCGTAGCCCTGGCGGCCGTGGACGACCTTCAGGGCCTCGTCGGCGTCCAGTCCGTGCTCCAGCGCCCAGGCGCGCCAGCACCGTTCTACCACCGCGTCCGAGTTGACCAGGGTGCCGTCCATGTCCAGGAGGAGGGCGCGGGCGGTCAGGACGACAGGGGCGGTGGCGGTGGTGCTGGCCGGCATCGGCGGGGCTCCAGACGGGCGCGGAAAGAGAACAAGCAGCCCCGCCCACCGGTCAGGGAGTGAAGGCGGGGCCACTTTGTTTCTACACGATACAAAATACAGGCTGGTCTACGCCAGTGCCGGCGTGTCGCCGGAGAATGCGGGATCGGTGCGGAGTGTGGGCCGCGCCCCGCCGATTCCGGCTTCGCCGGTGAGTAGGGGCTTGCGCGGAGTGGCGGACATCACGGGCTCGTGGGGCAATCCCAGCCTCGCCGGCGTTTGAGGAGCGGGTCCGGGCGGAGCCCGGTGCCCGGCGGAGCCGGGTTGTTCTTGGGGCTCCGCCCCAAACCCCGCGCCTCAAACGCCGGCGAGGCTGGATGTTGTGCCCCGGGGCACCGGCGAGGCTGAGGCGGGCTGCGCCCCGGCCCCGCCCAGGGCGTCGGCGGGCTGGAAGTTGCGCCCCAGGGGTGTCGGTGAGGCTCGGAGGGCCTCCCCGGCACCGGTGAGGGGGTGTGGCGGCTGTGGGGCGGGTTACGGCTCGTGGGACTGGGCTTCCAGGGATCGGCGGGTCGCCGGGCCGTAGACGCCCTCGGGGTCGCCGATGACGTTCGCCCACTGCTGGTAGTCGGCGACGGCACTCTCCACGAAACGGCCGTACTTGCCGTTCGCCGGACCCCAGTACCAGCCCATCTCGCTCAGCCGGAGCTGGAGCTCCTCGACGTCCGGGCCGGTGTCGCCGCGCCGGAGGACCTGGCCCTGCGGCGGGGAGTTCGTCGGGCTGGGGGAGCGGGTGGCGCTCCGGGACGGTGAGGGCGAGGCGGATCCCGTGCGCGGCGCGGTGGCGGTGGCGGTGGGGGAGGCGTCGGCCGAGGCCGAGGTCGTGGCGTCCGCGGACGCGTCGGCCGTCGCCGTGGCGGCAGCGGTCGGCTCGTCGTTCTCCGTGGCCGCGCCCTCGGTGGCCGTCGGCGGGGCCGTGTCGGGGGCGAGGCTCAGGTCGGGCGCGGAGAGCTTGGGGTCGGGCAGGGCGACCCGGTCGCTCTCACCGCCATCGCCCGAGAACAGCCCGGCGGCCAGCGCACCGGCCCCGAGCACCACGACGGCCGCGCCGATCGCGAGCGGCAGCGCCCTGCGCCGCCCCCGGCCCGAGCCGTCGCGGCCGCGGGGGCCGCGACCCGCCGGCGCCCCGGGTGTCGCCTGCAACTGCACGGTCTCGTCGACGATCAGCGCCCCCGGCCCGTACCCGTCGGCCGGGGCGGGCACCTGACCGTCGGGGCCGGCCGCGCCACCGGGACCGGCGTACGCGCCGGCCGGGGCGTACGGATCGGCCCGTCCGTCCCCGTACCCGCCGTCGGGGGCGTAGGCGTCCGGCTGCCCCTGCCCCTGCCCCTGCCCCTGCCCCTGCGGGTACCCGCCGCCCGCGGCGTACGCGTCGGGCTGCCCGTACCCGCCGGGCTGCGGGTGGTCGGCGGGGCGGGCGTACGGGCTGGGAGGTGCGTACGACTCGGTGGGCGCGGGCGCGGCGGGCTGCGCGGGGGCGGACGGGTGGGCGTACGGGCCGGGCTGGGCGTACGAGCCGGGCTGGGCGTACGGGCCGTTCGGGGGGACGGGAGGGAGGACCTCGGTGACGCCGTCGGACGGGCGCGGGGACGCGCTCGGCGGGCCCCACATTTCGGCCGGGGTCGGGTGGGTGTCCGGGCTCTGGACGACGCCCAGGAGGCGCGGCGGTGCGGCCTCCGGGCCCGCGTCGCCCGCCGCGTCGGGACGGCTCATGTACGGGCGGACGCGCAGGTGGTCGAAGCCCGCTGCGGGGGAGGCGCAGGCGCACCGGCCCGCGGCAGCATCGCATTCCGGACAGCGCTCAGCGCTCACTGATGGATCCCCTCCCAGACATGTGCCTGCGATTATGCAGACCCCAGGGGGTCCGCCCAACCCGCCCGACAGGCCATATCCGGACACACCGCTCAGGATGGAACGTGAATCGTCCTGAGGAGGAGTTCATGGCTCAGGAAGTGGCCTCAGAGGCCGTGGACCCGGCTCCGGGCTCCGGCCCGGAACACACCGAACGCAGTGTGCTCGTCGCCATCGGCGCGCTCCTGCTCGGTCTGCTCATCGCCGCCCTCGACCAGACGATCGTGTCCACCGCGCTGCCGACCATCGTCAGCGACCTCGGCGGCATGGAGCACCTCTCCTGGGTCGTGACCGCCTACATGCTGGCCTCCACCGCGGCCACCCCGCTGTGGGGCAAGCTCGGTGACCAGTACGGCCGCAAGAAGCTCTTCCAGACCGCCATCGTCATCTTCCTCATCGGCTCGGCCCTCTGCGGCGTCGCCCAGGACATGCCGCAGCTCATCGGCTTCCGCGCCCTCCAAGGCCTGGGCGGCGGCGGCCTGATGGTGCTGTCGATGGCGATCGTCGGCGACATCGTCCCGCCCCGCGAGCGCGGCAAGTACCAGGGGCTGTTCGGCGCCGTGTTCGGCGCGACCAGCGTCCTGGGACCGCTGCTCGGCGGTCTGTTCGTCGACCACCTCAGCTGGCGCTGGGTCTTCTACATCAACATCCCCATCGGCATCGTCGCCCTCCTGGTCATCGCCGCGGTGCTGCACATCCCGGTCAAGTCCTCGAAGCACACCATCGATTACCTCGGCACCTTCCTCATCGCCTCCGTCGCCACCTGCCTGGTCCTCGTCGCCTCCCTCGGCGGCTCCACCTGGGCCTGGGGCTCGGCCCAGATCATCGGACTGGCCGTGCTGGGCGCGGTCCTGCTGGCCGCCTTCATCGCCGTCGAGAGGCGCGCCGCCGAGCCGGTGCTGCCGCTGGGCCTCTTCCGGATCCGCACGTTCACGCTCTGCTCGGTGATCAGCTTCATCGTCGGCTTCGCGATGTTCGGCGCGATGGTCTACCTGCCCACCTTCCTCCAGGTCGTCCAGGGCGTCTCGCCCACCATGTCCGGCGTCCACATGCTGCCGATGGTGCTCGGCCTGCTCATCTCCTCCACCGCCTCCGGCCAGATCGTCAGCCGCACCGGACGCTGGAAGGTCTTCCCGATCGCCGGCACCGCCGTCACCGCCGTCGGACTGCTGCTCCTGCACCAGCTCCACCGCACCAGCTCCACCTGGGAGATGAGCGCCTACTTCTTCGTCTTCGGCTTCGGGCTGGGCCTGGTCATGCAGGTGCTGGTGCTGGTCGTGCAGAACTCGGTCAGCTACGCCGACCTCGGCGTCGCCACCTCCGGCGCCACCTTCTTCCGCTCCATCGGCGCGTCCTTCGGCGTCGCCATCTTCGGCACCGTCTTCACGAACCGGCTCGACGACAAGCTCGCCGAGAGCCTCGCCGGGGCCACGCTGCCGGCCGGCGCGTCGGTGGCGCAGCTGGAGGCCGACCCGCGGGCCATCGGGCTCCTCCCGCCCGAACTCCAGCCGCGCGTCCTCGACGCCTACGCCACGTCCATCACCGACGTGTTCCTCTACGCCGTGCCCGTGGTGCTGATCGCCTTCGTCGTGGCCTGGTTCCTCAAGGAGGACAAGCTGCGGACATCGGTGACCGCGCCCGACGTCACCGAGACGCTGGCCTCCAACCCCGTGCAGCGGAGCTCGCACGACGAGGTCGCCCGGGCGCTGTCGGTCCTCGGCACGCGCGAGGGGCGGCGGCACATCTACGAGAAGATCACCGCCAAGGCGGGCTACGACCTGCTGCCCGCGTCCAGCTGGCTGCTGCTGCGGATCAACAAGTACGGGTCCGCCGAGCCGGCGGTGCTCGCCGAGCGCACGGCGGTGCCGCTGCGGGCGATCACGGATGCGGCTCGGCAGGTGGAGGAGCGGGGGCTCGCGGTGCGGGACGGGTTGCCGTTGGTCCTTACGGACCGGGGGCGGGAGGCGGCGGGGCGGCTCGCCGCGGCGCGGCAGGAGTCGTTGGCGGAGCTGTTGGGGGACTGGTGGGGGCCGGATCGGCCGACCGATCTGGTCGCGCTGGTCGGGGAGCTCAACCGGGAGCTGTGCGGGTCGGACGCGGAGGAGCCGTACGACGCGCTGCCGCGTCGGGATCACGCGGCGCGCTGAGACCCCCTGGGGCTCCGCCCCAGACCCCGCGCCTCAAACGCCGGCGGGGCTGGAGTGGGCGCTGCCCTCACCCGCGCCTCAAGCGCCGGCGGGGCTGGATTCGCCTCAAACGCCGGCGGGGCTGGAATCGCCCGAGCGCCGGCGGGGCGGGGTTTCGTGTCGGCTCAGGGGAGGGGTTTTTCGAACCAGTGTTGGGCGTAGGGGCCCGAGTTGTAGGCCGGGATTTCCTCGTAGCCGTGTTTTGCGTAGAGGGCGCGGGCTTCCACCAGGTCGGTTCTGGTGTCCAGGCGTATGCGGCGGGCACCCAGGGCGCGGGCGGCGTCTTCCAGGGCTGCCAGGAGCGCGCTGCCGCCGCCCGTGCCGCGCAGGGCGGGCCGTACGTACACGCGGGTCAGCTCCGCCGTGTCGGGGTCGAGCAGTCGCAGGCCGGCGCAGGCCGCCGGCTCGCCCGCGTACCGCCCGACGACGAACGCGCCGGTCGGCGCCGTCAGCCCGTCCGCGGGGTCGTCCGCGAGCCCCTCGTCCACCTCGGCCTCGGTGGCCGTCCGCCCCCAGTACCGGCCGGCGACCTCCGCGTAGTACGCCCGGCGCAGGCCGGTGGCCGCGGGGGTGCCGAAGTGCTCCGGGGCCACCACCCAACTGCTTTCGATCACGTTCATGGCGTCATTGTGCGGGCCCGGCGCCCCGCCCCGCGTGGAATATCCACAGGGCCGGGCGGATGATGGGAAAAGGTGTAAAACGCACGACTGAAGGGTGTGAAGCGCCATGTCGGAGCATCCGGACGCTGCTCTCGTGCGCCGTGGCTACGAGGCCTTCGGCAAGGGGGACATGGACACCATGTCCTCCCTCATGACTGCTGACGTCATCCACCACGTGCCGGGCAACAATCCGTTCTCCGGCCACCACAAGGGGCGTGAGAACGTCCTCGACCTCTACCGTCGCCTCGGCGAGGAGACGAACGGCACGATGAAGGCCGATCTGGGAACGGTGCTGGTCGACGGCCGCGGGCACGTCATGACCGTCCACACCTTCCGGGCCGACCGCGGAAACCGCGGCATCGAGATCCAGGGCGGCCTGTTCTTCACGATCGTCGGCGGGAAGATCAGCGACATCGACGAGTGCACGGCGGACATCGACGAAGAAGACGCGTTCTGGAGTTGACGCCCGCCGCAACGGCCGACGCCCGCCGGACAACCGGTGGGCGCCGTCCGTTCCCCGTCAGGCCTGCTTCGGCGCCGCCTGCTGGACGACCTCGAACGACCACAGCGTCGAGCCGGAAGCCGCCGGCTTCGGCCGCTCGCCGCCGGCCGCGCCGCCGCCCTGGTGCGCCGCCTTCATCGGGCCCTCCATCCACGCCTGGAACGCGGCCTCGTCACGCCAACGGGTGTACACGAGGTAGGTGTCGGTGCCCTCGATCGGGCGCAGCAGCTCGAACCACTCGAAGCCGTCGGAGTTCTCGACGGATCCCGCGCGCGCGGAGAACCGCTTCTCCAGCTCCTCGCGCTGCTCGGCCGGCACGGTCAATGCGTTGATCTTCACGATGCTCATGGCGCCATCCTGTCAAAGGCGCGGTGCGGCGCGAGTTGGGACCGCGCATCGCGCATCGGCCGCCGCACTATCGTCGTCCGGGCAACACCGGATCTGCCGCAGCGCAGACGAGGCGAACACGGCGGGAGGCCGGCGGGGCGTGGCGGAAGCGGCGGAGCACACCGGGGCGAACGGACATGCCGGAGTGACAGACCGCGGCGGCATACGCGGCGCGAGCGGGGTGGCCGACGGGGCGACTGCCGGCCGGGCCCGGACGGCCGCCGGATCGGCCCGGGCGGCCGCGCGCCCGACCCGCGGGGCCCGCGTGACCCGCGTGATCCTGTGGTTGGTGGCCGGCGTGCTGGCCGTCCGGCAGGCCGCCGACGTGCTGCGGCTCCCGCCCGGCGACCGGTTCGCGGGGCTCGGGTCGTGGACCGGTCCGGACGGTGTCCTGCACGTCACCGGCGGCCTCTACGAAGGGGCCGGCGCCCGCTTCACCGGTACGCCCTTCGCCGGGCTCGTCCTCGGCCCACTCGCCGGCTCCGCCCAGCAGGCCCTCGCGGTCGCGTGGACCCTGGGCACGCTGCTGCTGGTCGCGGGCGTCGCCGTCATCGCCGCACGGGCCCTGCCGGGGATGGGGACGGGGGCGGGGGCGGGCTCGGGGCAGCGGCCGGGGCGCGCCGCGGGGGTCGCCACGCCCGCCGCGATCAGCCTCATGCTGGTGTCGCTGCCGGTGCGGGACACCTTCTCGCTCGGCGAGGCGGGCATCGTCCCCGTGCTGCTGGTCCTCGTCGGCGTCGTCACGTGCGCGCCCGTGGCCACCTCCGAAACCATGTCCGAAGGCCGGGCCGGAGCGGGGGCGGGGCCCGGTGCGGGTGCGGGTGCCGGTGCCGGGGCCGGGGTGCTCGTCGGGGTCGGTGCGGCGCTCCAGCCGGCGCTGCTGCTCTTCGCGGTGCTGCTGTGGGCGACCGGCCGCCGCGCCGCCGCCCGCGCCACCGGTGCCGCCTTCGCCGGCTGCTCCCTGCTGGCCTGGGCGGCGATGCCGGGCGACTCCTGGACGTACTGGATCCACCACCTGGCCGGCGCCGGGCTCGGCGGGCCACCCGACGGGACCGCCAACCAGTCCCTGCACGGGGCGCTGCTCCGACTCGGCCTGACCGGCCCCGCCGAGATCGCCCTCTACCTGCTGCTCGCCGTCGCCGTCGGCCGCCTCGCACTGCGGCGGGCGGTCCGGTACGCGCGGGACGGGCAACTGCTGCTCGCCGCCGCGGTCACGGGCTGCGCGGCGGTCGCCGTATCGCCCGCCGGATGGCGGCACCAGCTGCTGTGGGTGCTGCTCGCGCTGGCCGGCAAGGCCGGGGTGCGGGCCGCCGACCGGCCCGTGTGGCCGGTGACCGTCCTCCTCGTGACGACCCTGTCGAGCGATGTGCTGCTGCCGAACCTGGCCGCGCTGGCGCCCGTACGGGACAACGTGCTGCTGCTGACGGCGCTCGCGGCGGCGTGCGTCGTGCCGTTCCTCGCGCGGGGGTCAGGGGGCGACGGGGGGTCGGGCGTGACGGGCGTCGGGGCGGTGGCGGTGGCGGTGTCGGTGTCGGTGCCGGTCGCTCGCGCGGCTTCGGCCTCGGGGTCGGGGTCGGGGTCGGTGACGGGGGCGTTGCCCGGGCGGGCGCGGTGGTCGCGAATACCGCTTCTGCCGTTCTGGCGGCGGGTGGCGAGCCGTCCGAACCTGCTGCTGGAACTGCTGCTGATCCGGGTCGGGTACTCGCTGTACGCGCACATCCGGGCCGCGGCGCCGGCCGGCCGGGCCGACGCGGAGCGGCACGCCGGGAGCGTCCTGTCCGCCGAGCGGGTGCTCGGGATCGACATCGAGTACGCGGTCAACCGGGCGGTGGCCGGGGTGCGTTGGCTGGAGGGCTTCTGCAACTTCTACTACACGTCGTTCCACTTCGTGGTCCCGCTGGCGGTGCTGGGGGTCCTGTACTGGCGGCGGCCAGCGGACTACCGCTGGGCGCGGGCGGCGCTGGGGCTCGCGACGGTGCTGGCGCTGGCGGGCTTCTGGCTGTTCCCGCTCGCGCCGCCACGGCTGATGCCGGGGCTTGGTTTCGTCGACACGGTGCACGGGGTGCAGGACCTCGCGCACCCGCAGTACGGGCCGATGACCGCGATCTCCAACCAGTACGCGGCGATGCCGTCGCTGCATTTCGGCTGGTCGCTGTGGTGCGGGGTGGTGGTCGGGGTGCTGGCTCCGCGGCTGTGGCAGAAGGTGGTGGGTGCGGTGCATCCGGTGGTCACGGGGTGTGTCATCGTCGCCACCGCGAATCATTGGGTGCTTGATGCGGTGGGTGGTGCGGTGGTGGTGGGGGCCGGGTTCGGGCTGGTGCGCGTGCTTTCCGGGCCGCGGACGGCGGAGCCGGGCGAAGCCCGTCAACCCCGCACCACCTTCAGCCGTGCCGGCGGCTGACGCGCGGGCCCGGGCGGAGCCCGATACCCCGCGTCACCTCCAGCCTTGCCCGCTGCCCGGCGTGACCCCCGGGGTGCAACCTCCAGCCTTGCCGGCTGCCTGGCGTGCCCCCTGGGGCGCGACCTCCAGCCTTGCCGGCTGCCCGGCGTGACGCCCGGGGCGGCGATATCCAGCCTCGCCGGCGTTTGAGGCGCGGGGTTTGGGGCGGAGCCCCAAGAACAACCCGGCTCCGCCGGGCACCGGGCTCCGCCCGGACCCGCGCCTCAAACGCCGGCGAGGCTGGATGTTGCCCCTCGGCCATCCGGCGAGGCTGGATGTTGCCCCTCGGGCATCCGGAGAGGCTGGATGTTGCCCCTCGGGCATCCGGTGAGGCTGGGGCGGGCTGTGCTCGGGTCCGCCTCAAACGCCGGCGAGGCTGGGGGCTGCGGCCCCGGCGGGGTTGGGCGGCGGCAGGGGGCGGGGCGTGGGTGGGGGGCCGCCTGCCGCCGGGTTCGGGGGTCAGGGGTGGGTCACCTGGAGTTCTTTGATGCCGTTGAGCCAGGACGCGCGGAGCCGCCGCGGCCCCGCCCCGGTCAGCCGCAAGTCGGGAAGCGCGTCGGCGAGCGCGTTGAAGATCAGGTCGATCTCCAGGATCGCCAGGGACTTGCCGAGGCAGAAGTGCGGGCCGCCGCCGCCGAAACCGAGGTGCGGGTTCGGGTCGCGGGTGATGTCGAAGCGGTCGGGGCCGGTGAAGACCTCGGGGTCGTGGTTGGCGGAGGAGTAGAACAGCCCCACCCGGTCGCCCGCCTTGATCTTCTGGCCGCCCAGTTCGGTGTCCTGGGTGGCGGTGCGCTGGAAGGACACCACGGGGGTGGCCCAGCGGACGATCTCCTCGGCGGCCGTGGCCGGGCGCTTCTCCTTGTACAGCTCCCACTGTTCGGGGTGCGTCAGGAAGGCGTGCATGCCGTGGCTGATCGCGTTGCGGGTGGTCTCGTTACCCGCGACCGCCAGGAGGAGGACGAAGAACCCGAACTCGTCGGAGCCCAGGTTGCCCTGGCCCTCGGCGGCGACGAGCTGCGTCACGATGTCCTTGGCCGGGCATTCCTTGCGGGCGGCGGACAGGTTCATCGCGTACCCGATGAGTTCCATCGCCGCGTTGGCGCCGACCTCTTCGGTGATGGCGTACTCGGGATCGTCGTACGCGATCATCTTGTTCGACCAGTCGAAGATCCTGGTCCGGTCCTCCTGCGGCACCCCGATGAGTTCGGCTATGGCCTGGAGGGGCAGCTCGCAGGCGACCTGGGTGACGAAGTCGAAACTCCCGTTGCCCGCACCGGACTTCGCTGACTCGACGATCCGCCCGGCCCGGTCGCGCAGGGCCTCCTCCAGGCCGCGGATGGCGCGCGGGGTGAAGCCGCGCTGCACGATCTGGCGGACGCGCGTGTGTTCCGGCGGATCCATGTTCAGCATGATCAGGCGCTGGGCATCTATGGCATCGCGCTGGATGTGCTCGTTGAAGCGGATGATCGCGGTGTTGGTGGTGGAGGAGAACAGCTCCGGGTGCGTGGAGACGTACTTGACGTCCGCGTGCCGGGTCACGGCCCAGTAGCCCTCGTCGTCGAAGCCGGTGATGCCGCGCGGCTGCGGGCACCACCAGACCGGTGCGGTCTGCCTCAGCTGTGCGAACTCCGGGAAGGGGACGCGGGCTTGGAGGAGATCGGGGTCGGTGGCGTCGAACCCCTCGGGAAGCGCTGGGCAGGGCATCGGCAACTCCAAAGTCTGACGGCCCATCAGAAGCTGTCCTGAAAGGTAGTAACGAGTTCTAGAAGTGACAAGGGTCGCGGCGGCACGTCTTGCGTGCGGGAATCGTGTAAGTGCCGTGCACGACCCTTGCGTAGCGGGGGCTCCGGTCATAAGACTGCGGGGAGAACTAGAACGCGTACTAGTTCGGGGGGCCGGGCGTCCCCGGACATGGACACACCCTGCCGCGGTCCGCCGGGACGGACCGCCGCTGTGGAGGAGAGGACGAGCTCATGGCCGCGGAACCCGTCATCGTCGAAGCCGTACGCACCCCCATCGGCAAGCGCGGAGGCTCGCTCGCCAACCTGCACCCCGCCTACCTGCTGGGCGAGACCTACCGCGAACTGCTGGCCCGTACGGGCATCCAGCCCGACTGCGTCGAACAGATCGTCGGCGGCACCGTCACGCACGCGGGCGAGCAGTCGATGAACCCCGCGCGCAACGCCTGGCTCGCCATGGGCCTGCCGTACGAGACCGCCGCGACCACCGTGGACTGCCAGTGCGGCTCCTCGCAGCAGGCCAACCACATGGTCGCCAACATGATCTCCGGCGGGGTCATGGACATCGGCATCGCCTGCGGGGTCGAGGCGATGAGCCGGGTCCCGCTCGGCTCCGGATCCAAGCACGGCCCGGGCAAGCCCTTCCCGGACGAGTGGAACGTGGACCTCCCCAACCAGTTCGAGGCCGCCGAGCGGATCGCCCGCAAGCGCGGGCTGACCAGGGAAGACGTGGACCGGCTCGGCGTGCTCTCGCAGGAGCGCGCGGCGGTGGCCCGGTCCGAGGAGCGCTTCAAGCGCGAGACGTTCGCCGTCCAGGTGCCGACCACCGAGGAGGAGCAGGCCGCCGGCCAGGGCATGTGGCGGCTGGTCGACCGGGACGAAGGCCTGCGCGACACGTCCATGGAGGCGCTCGCCCGCCTCAAGCCGGTCATGCCGACCGCCGTGCACACCGCCGGGAACTCCTCGCAGATCTCCGACGGCGCCGCCGCCGTGATGTGGGCCTCGCGCAAGATGGCCCGCGCCCTCAAGCTCCGGCCGCGCGCCCGGATCGTCGCCCAGACGCTGGTCGGCGCCGACCCGCACTACCACCTGGACGGGCCGGTCGACGCGACCCGCGCGGTCCTCGGCAAGGCCGGGATGTCGCTCAAGGACATCGACCTGGTCGAGATCAACGAGGCCTTCGCCTCGGTGGTGCTCAGCTGGGCACAGGTCTTCGGCCAGGACCTGGAGAAGGTCAACGTCAACGGCGGGGCCATCGCGCTGGGCCACCCGGTCGGCGCCACCGGCGCCCGGCTGATCACCACCGCGCTCCACGAGCTGGAGCGGCGGGACAAGGAATTCGCGCTGATCACGATGTGTGCGGGTGGCGCGCTCGCCACCGGCACGATCATCCAGCGCCTCTAGGCCCCCGCGGTCCCTGGGGATGGGGGAAGGCCCCGGTGGCCGGCCAGGGGAGGCCGGCCACCGGGGCCTTCGTATGTCTGCTGCGTCTGCTGTCCGGTGCCTGCCGGCTCTGGGACCGCTGCCGCCGGTGGTTTAGTACCAGTGGTTCTGCTGCCAGAAGTTCCAGGCGCCGACGGGGCTGCCGTAGCGGTCGTTCATGTAGTCCAGGCCCCACTTGATCTGGGTGGCGGGGTTGGTCTTCCAGTCCGAGCCGGCGGAGGCCATCTTGGAGGCCGGGAGGGCCTGGACCAGGCCGTACGCGCCGGAGGCGGAGTTGGTGGCGGTGTGGTTCCAGCCGCTCTCGTGGGACACGATGTTGCTGAAGGCCTGGAACTGGGCCGCGTCCGGGATCATCCGGTGCGCGATCGCCTTGGCGTCCATGGGGGCCGCCTGCGCCGGAACGGCGGCAAGCAGGGAACCGGCGGCGCCGAGAGCGACGACGGTGCCCGCGAGGGCCTTCTTGGAAGCGGCGATACGGCGGATGACGGCGTGGGACACGGAAAGCCTTCCATCGGGAACAAGGGCGGTCGCCGCATGCCGAAGACATGCGTGAGCCACTCACGCAAAGGAGAGGGGTTCGTCCGCGGCGGGTGTTGCACCCGGGCCGGCTGGCGACATCAACCAGTTAGCCAGGCCGCCGGCGGCCTGGCAACGACGCCCGGTACTAGCCCCGATCGCAGCCGCCGCCCAACGGCCCCCCGCGGGCCGGGGCCGCATCCGCGCAGGTCGGCACCGGCGTGAAGGGGGGTCCGGCGGCGGGCCGGGGGGCTACTACCGCGGCTCGTATGTGACGTGGGTCCTGTGGGCCGCCTCACCGCCACAGGCCCCCGATCTCACCCCGAGTGACCGCCCGTACCCCTTTCAGGGGTGTGTCCCGGCCCACTTCCGCCCCCAGAATCGAAGGAAACCGGCGCATCGAACGCCGCTTTCCTAGTCGCCCGCCGCAGTGCCCGCAGCACCGTCCCGCCCAACAGCATCGTCAGGACGACCGTGAGCACGGCCCGGCCCAGGTCCCAGCCCATCGAGGTCGCCAGGCAGTACGCGAGGAAGCGGACCAGGTTCTCGTGGAGCGGATCGCTGGCCTGGAAGGACACCCCGCTGCCCAGCCCCGCGATCAGCGGCCAGCCTTGCAGGTTCATGACCGTGCCGTACGCGAACGCCGCCGCGAAGCCGTACGCCGACAGCATCACCAGCTCGGCCCGGCCCCGGATCCGCTCCGGCCCCGGCAGCAGGCCCGCGCCCAGCGCGAACCAGCCCATCGACAGCATCTGGAACGGCATCCACGGTCCGACCCCGCCCGTGAGCAGCGCGGACGCGAACATCGTGACCGCGCCGAGTACGAAACCGAAGCCGGGCCCCAGCACCCGGCCGCTGAGCACCATCAGGAAGAACATGGGCTCCAGGCCGGCGGTGCCCGCGCCCAGCGGGCGCAGCGCCGCCCCCACGGCGGCCAGCACCCCCAGCATGGCGACGGCCTTCGCGTCCATGCCGCTGTCCGCGATGGTCGCCACCACGACGGCCACCAGTAGCGGGAGCAGCGCGGCGAACAGCCAGGGGGCGTCCTTCGAGTGCGCGAGCCCGGACTGGCCGTCGGCGAGCAGCGGCCAGCCGAAGGCGGCGATGCCGATGAAGGTGACGAGGGCCAGGGCGGCGGCGGCGCGGGGGCCGATGCGGATGGGGCGAGTGCGAGTGCGAGTGCGGGTGCGTGTGCGTGTGCGGGCAGGGGTGCGGGCGCTGGCAGGGGTGCGGGTGCCCGGCCGGTCGTGGGTGCCGGATCGGCTTCGGGTGGTCACGGGGTCTCTCCGAGGGCTGCGGCGACCTGCGCGACCGTGAGCCAGTGGCCGGGCGCGAGGATCTTGGCGACCTGCGGGGCGAAGGCCGGGGAGGACACCACCACCTCGGCCGTGGGGCCGTCCGCGACGATCTCGCCGCCGGCGAGGATCACGACCCGGTGCGCCAGTTCGGCCGCGAGCTCCACGTCGTGCGTGGCCAGCACGATGGCGTGGCCCTCGGCGGCCAGGGCGCGCAGGATCTCGACGAGCCGGGCCTTGGCCGCGTAGTCCAGACCGCGGGTCGGCTCGTCCAGGAGCAGCAGGCCGGGGCGGCCGGTGAGGACCAGGGCCAGGGCGAGCGCGAGGCGCTGGCCCTCGGAGAGGTCGCGGGGGTGCGTGTCGTCGGGGACGTCCGGGAGCAGGGCGGAGACCAGGTCCCGGCAGGTGCCGGGGGTGGCGCCGGCGTCGGCGTCCGCCGCCGTGCACTCGGCGGCGACCGTGTCCGCGTAGAGGAGGTCGCGGGGTTCCTGCGGTACGAGGCCGACTCGGCGGACCATGTCCGCGGGCGGGGTGCGGTGGGGGGTCAGGCCGGTGACCCGCACCGAGCCGGTGGTGGGCTCCAGGGTGCCGACGAGGGTGTTGAGGAGGGTGGACTTGCCGGCGCCGTTTCGCCCCATGAGGGCGATGGTTTCGCCGGGCGCTACCGCCAGGTCTATGCCGCGGAGTACCTCTGTGCGGGCTCGGCGTACGCCGAGGTTTGTGGCCTTGGCCGGCGGCGCGGGTGCGGGGTGGGGTGTGGGCGGGGGCGTTTTGCGGAGGCGGGCGAGCAGGCGGCGGCGCGCCGGGGCTGCGGGGGCTCCGCCCCCGGACCCCCGCGCCTCGAACGCCGGCGAGGCTGGAATCGCCTCGAACGCCGGCGGGGCTGGAATCGCCTCAAGGGCCGGCGGGGCTGGATTGGAGGTGGTTGTGGCCAGGCGGGCTCGTAGGGGCGGGGATTGGCGGCGGGCGTCTCGGATGGTGAGGGGGAGGGGGGTCCAGTCGGCGAGGCGGCCCAGGGAGACGATCGGGGGGTGGACGGGGGAGACGGCCATGATGTCGGCGGGGGTGCCGAGGATCGGGGCGGTTCCGGGGGAGGGGAGCAGGAGGACCTGGTCCGCGTACTGGACGACGCGTTCGAGACGGTGTTCGGCCATGAGGACGGTCGTGCCCAGGTCGTGGACCAGGCGCTGGAGGACCGCGAGGACCTCCTCGGCGGCGGCCGGGTCCAGCGCCGAGGTGGGCTCGTCCAGCACCAGGACCCGCGGGTGCGGCGTCAGGACGGAACCGATCGCGACGCGCTGCTGCTGCCCCCCGGACAGGCTCGCGATCGACCGGTCGCGGAGTTCGCCGAGCCCCAGCAGGTCGAGGGTCTCCTCGACCCGGCGGCGCATCACCGCGGGGGCCAGCCCGAGCGACTCCATGCCGTACGCGAGCTCGTCCTCGACGGTGTCGGTCACGAAGTGGGCCAGTGGGTCCTGGCCCACCGTGCCGACCACGTCGGACAGCTCGCGCGGCATGTGGGTACGGGTGTCCCGGCCCGCGACCGTGACCCGGCCGGTCAGCGTGCCGCCCGTGAAGTGCGGGACCAGCCCCGATACCGCGCCCAGGAGGGTCGACTTGCCGACCCCGGACGGGCCGACGAGCAGCACCAGTTCGCCCTCGGGGAGCGTGAAGTCCGCGTCCCGCAGGCTGGGCGCGGCGGCGCCGTCGTACGTCACCGACACCTGCTCGAAGCGGATCACTTGCTCTCCTGCGGAGGTGTTGCGGACGGCGGTACGGGGGCCACGAAGGCGGGGAGCAGGCCGATCAGGACGGCCGCGGCCGGCCACAGCGGCAGCACCGGGGCGACCAGGGGGACCACGCCGGGGTGCAGGGCCTCGGGGTCGACGGACGCCGCCCGGATCAGCAGTGCGGCGACGGCCGCCCCCGACCCGGCCACCAGCCAGGACCGCGCGCCCCACCGGTCGGGGCGGTAGCGGGTACGGACACTGCGGCGCCCGCCGAGCCGGAGCCCGGCCAGCGCGCACACCAGCCCGCCCAGGAGCACCGGCAGGCCGTAGCGGGCGCCCTCGGCGGCGAGCAGGCCGTACGTACCGGCGCACATGCCGAGCAGGCCGCCGAGGGTGAGGACGTTGGTGGTGTGCCGGACCGCGGGCGGGACGTGGGCGGTGCGGCCGTAGCCGCGGGCGTCCATGGAGGCGGCCATGGCGACGGACCGTTCCAGCGCGCCTTCGAGTACGGGCAGGCCGATCTGGAGGATCGCCTTGATCCCGCCGGTGGGGCGGCCGCGCAGCCGGCGGGCGGTGCGGAGGCGGGCGATGTCCGCGACCATGTTCGGCGCGAAGGTCATCGCGACGACGACCGCGACCCCGGCCTCGTACAGGGCGGCCGGAAGGGACTTCAGCAGCCGGGCCGGGTTGGCGAGGGCGTTCGCGGCGCCGACGCAGATGAGCAGCGCGGCGAGCTTCGCGCCGTCGTAGAACGCGAACACGAGCTGCTCGGCGGTGACCGTCCCGCCCAGGCGGATGCCCTCGGCCCAGACGGGCAGCGGGACCTCCGGCAGGGCGAGGAGGGTGTGCGAGCCGGGGATCGGCGAGCCGAGCGCCACGGAGAAGACGAGGCGCAGGGCGATGACGAACAGGCCGAGCCGGACGAAGGCGCCGTACGAGCGGGCCCAGGGGGCGTCGGTCTTGCGGGCCGCGACGACGTAGCCGGCGACGCCGACGATCAGGCCGAGGAGGAGGGGGTTGGTGGTGCGGGAGGCGGCCGTGGCCAGGCCGAGCGCCCACAGCCACCACGCGCCGGCGTGCAGCGCGTTGCCCCGGGCGGCGACGGGCGCGGACCAGCCGGTCGCGGCTGCCGCTGCCGTTGCCGCTGCGTGCCGGCTGGTACGGGTGGCCCGGCGGGTCGGGGTGTGCGGGGTGTGCGGCGCGGGCCCGGTGGCGGCGGTCTCGTGCCCGGGTGCGGCCCGGCGGGGGCGCGCCCGGCCTCCGGCCGGTCCGGTGCACCCACCCGCACCACCCGTGCGGGAGGCGGGACGGGTGCGGGTGGCCCCCGCGGCGGCAGGCCGCCCACCGTCGGCGGCTGCGGGGCCGTGGTCGGTTCCCGCGGACCCGTGGTCGGTGGCCACAGGCTCGTGACCGGCGGTTGCGGGGCCGTTGCCGGTGGCGGCCGTGGGCTCGTCGGCTGCGGGTACAGGGCCGTGGCTGGTGGCTGCGGGGCCGGGGTCGGCCGGTGCAGGGACGTGGGTGGTGGCCGGGGATCGGTCCTCGGGTTTCGGGTCCTCGGGGGTCATCGGTTGCGGCGGCGGGACTGGAGGACGGCGGCTGCGGCGAGGGCCAGGACGGCGGCGATGCCGGCGAGCAGGCCGAGGGAGGGGCCGCCGCCGTCGTCGGACTCGGCGGTCGGAGCCGTTCCCGGGGCCGTGCCCGGAGACGTCCCCGGGGTCGAGGCCGGTTCGCGGGCCGCCACCTGGTCGCCGCAGCCCTGGCGGGGGTAGCCGGAGATGGCGCAGAGGAGGGCGGCGCTGTTGTAGCGGAGGGGCTTGGCGACCGAGGCCAGGGCCTCGGCGGCCGAGGCGGCAGGCGGAACCGACGCGCACGCGGTGCGCGGGGCGGCCGTCGGCGGGGTCTCGCCGGGCGGGGCGTCCGCCGCCTCGCCGAAGTCGATGACCAGGGCCACCCGCTTGCGGTCGTCCTCGGCCGGGGTGGCCGCGCAGATCTTCGCGAAGTCGGGGGCCGACCGCGGCTTCGACGAATCGGCGGAGTCCTCGCTCACCGAGAAGCGGAAGCCGACCGTGTCGCCGTCGGCGGGCCGGACCAGGGACGGCCCCTGGGACGCGTACGTCCACCGCCCGCCGACGCCGTCCCAGAACGACCAGTACCGGTAGCCGGCGGCCAGCGCGGGGCCCGCCCCCAGCAGGGTGAGGAGGATCCCCACCGCCAGGGGCAGGACCGCGAGGCGCCGGCGGATCACGGCTGCTGCTTCTTCCGGCGGCCGCTCAGCAGGATGCCGATGCCGATGCCGGCCACCGCGCCCGCGCCGACGATCCACACGATGTTCTGGTTGCCGGAAGAGTCGTCCTTCTTCTCTTCCCGGGCGTCGTTCGCGTCGCCGGACGTGCCGGTCACCGGGGAGGCCTCCGGGCCCTGCGCGTTCAGCTGTGCCACCAGGTCGGTGCCGCCGAACGCCTTCGGGTCGGCGCCGGCCGCGTGCGCGGCCAGGATCAGCTGCGCGTACCCGGCGGGGCCGGCCGTCTTCGCCCACGCCCCGTGGTTCTTCTCCAGCCAGGCCAGCGGCTTCGCGGCGGCCGCCTTGTGGCCGCCGGCCGCGAGGGCGACGACCGCGTCCGCGGTGTTGCCGTAGTCGGGCTGGTCGGTGGCGCCCGGCATGGCGGACATCAGGTGGTCGCCGGTCTTCGCCATCGTCGTCGCCAGGTAGTCGGCCGCGCCCATCGCGGACTGCGCCGCGTCCTGCGGGCCGCGCTTGCAGGCGACCGGCTTCGAGGCGATCGGCACGTCGGCCTTCGGAGCCTCGACGACCAGACCCTTGCCGAGCACGCCGAGCGCGGCGGCGGCCGTCGCGTCCGCGTTGGCGGGCAGCTTGCCCGCCTTGTCCGGCTGGTAGGCGAACGCGCCCATGTCGGCGGCGGTGGAGACGCCCTTCTGCTCGCAGGCCAGCTGCAGCACGGTCAGCGCGTCGTAGGAGGTCTTGCCGCCCTTCGACTTCACCGCGTCCGGCTTCTCGCCGGCGGCGGCCAGGGCGCCCGCGACGATGGCCGTCGAGTTCGCGTCGCTGGGCGCACCGGGGCCGGGGCTGTACGCCCAGCCGCCGTCCTCGTTCTGTACGGACTTCAGCCAGCCGACGGCCTTCTTGACGGTGGCCTCGCGGCCGCCGACCGCGGCCAGCGCCTGCACGGCGGCGGCCGTGGCGTTGGAGTCGGCCATCGTCTTGGCGTCGCAGGCCTTCGACGCGTCGGCGCGGAAGGCGGCGAACGAGCCGTCCGCGCACTGCTGGCCGGCCAGCCAGTCCACGGCCTGGCCGGCGGGCCTGAGACCGGCCGTGTGCTGGGCGAGGAACGCCAGGGACTGGCGCCACACGCCGTCGTACGTCGGGTCGTTCTTGCCGTAGAGGCCCGAGGGGATCACCGGGGCGGGAGAGGGCGAAGGCGCGGCGAACGCGGCGGGGGCGGCGACCACGCAGAGTACGGCGGAGGCGGCGAGCGCGGCTGCGCTGCGGCGGACGTTCATGGCGGGCGGGTGCCTCTCCTGCTGGGGAGCGGAGCAGACACGGCACGCGGGGGTACCGGGCTCCGGCTCCGTATACCTCGACGGTGCCGGCCACCGGGGTCGGTGGCGCGAGCCGTGCACGTCCGGTCGGGTGGTCCGGCTCGCCGCGGCTTGGCGGCTTACGGTTGCGGGTCAGCGCCGGGTTCTCACCGGTCTTCCCCCAAGCGGAGTGATAACGACCGCCCCACTCTACCGGCCGCCTCCCCCGACCCGCCCGCCCCGCCGCCCGGGCCCGATGACCCCGCCCGGCCCCGACCTGCCCGGGCCGACCCGCCTGCGCCCGGCGGCCCCGCCCGGCCTGGTCAATGCCCTGATGTGCCACCTCCCGCCTCGCCGGTGCCCTGGGGCTTAACCCCCGGCCTCGCCGGTGCCCTGGGGCTCCCGCCCCCGGCCTGGCGGGTGCCCTGGGGGCAACTTCCAGCCCTTGTCGGCGCTGCGTGCGGCAATCCCCAGCCTCGCCGGTGCCCTGGGGCTCCCACCCCCGGCCTGGCGGGTGCCCTGGGGGCAACTTCCAGCCTCGCCGGCGTTTGAGGCGCGGGGTTTGGGGCGGAGCCCCAAGGCAACCCGGCTCCGCCGGGCACCGGGCTCTGCCCGGGCCCGCTCCTCAAGCGCCGGAGGGCTGGGGGTGCGCGGGGTTGTCGGGCTCTGCCCGGGCCCGCTCCTCAAGCGCCGGAGGGGCTGGGGGTGGGCGGGGTTGCCGGGCTCTGCCCGGGCCCGCTCCTCAAGCGCCGGAGGGGCTGGGGGTGCGCGGGGTTGTCGGGCTCTGCCCGGGCCCGCTCCTCAAGCGCCGGAGGGGCTGGGGGTGCGCCAGAGGGGCTGGGGGTGGGGTCAGAGGGCTCGGTAGCGGGTGGGGGTGGTGGTGGGGACGGGTTCTGCGCGGCCTTGTTTGACGAGACGGCGCAGGTGCGCTTCCGCTTCGGAGACGGCGATGTTCCGCGAGCCGTACGGGATCTGCTCCCACGGCCGGTTCCACTCCATCCGCTCCGCCAACTCCCACGGAGTCAACGGCTCGCGCAGCAGTTCCCGCAGCCCCGCCAGCCGTTCCTCGTGGTGCGCGAGCAGCTCCCGCACCCGGCCCGGCGCGTCGGTGAACGCGTACTGGTGGGCCGGGAGCACCTCGGCGGGTCGCAGGCGGCCGATCCGTTCCAGGGAGTCGAGGTAGTCGCCGAGCGGGTCGGTGGCCCGGGTGACGCCGTGCTCGTCGGGGGCCTCGTACAGGCCGATGTGCGGAGAGATGCCGGGCAGCAGGTGGTCGCCGGAGAAGAGGCGGCCGTTGCCGGGGAGGTTCGCCGGGTGCGCCTCGTCCAGGTGCAGGCAGACGTGCCCGGGCGTGTGCCCGGGGGTCCAGATCGCCCGCAGCCGGCGCCCGGCCAGCGGCAGCAGCTCGCCGGGCTCGATCTCACGGTCGGGCAGGGCCGCGTTCAGTCCGGGCAGGGTGCGTGTCCGGCCGGAGTCCCGCGCGGCGCGCAGCGGGGCCAGGTGTTCCTCGGGGGCGCCGGCGGCGGCGAGCTTGTCGCCGAGGTAGTCGAGCCAGACGCCCGGGTCGACCTCGCGGGTCCGCCGGACGACCTCGGTGTCGGCGGCGTGCATGGCGATCCACGCGCCGGAGGCCTCCCGGACGCGGCCGGACAGGCCGTGGTGGTCGGGGTGGTGGTGGGTGATGACCACGCCGTGGACGTCCGCGACGTCGATGCCGAGTGCGGCGAGTCCCGCGACCAGGGTGTCCCACGAGGCGGGATCGTCCCAGCCGGTGTCGACGAGCACCGGGCCGCGGTCGGTGTCGAGGACGTGGACGAGCGTGTGCCCGAGCGGATTGTCGGGAATCGGCACCCGGATCCCCCAGACACCCCCACCGTGATCCGTCACGCCGACGGAGTCGTGGGCGGAGCCGTGCGCCGGCGCCGGTGTCGGCGAACCGCCCGCGCCCGGCGACCCGTCCGGGCCCGGCGACCCGTCCGGGCCCGGCGACCCGTCCGGACCCGGCGACCCGGACGACCCCCGCGGCCCGGACGACCCGTACGCATCCTGTGACGCCTGCGGCACCTCTGGCATGGCAGCCCCCTGTCTTCCGTTCACTTTAACGAGAACTCGTTCCATTGGTAGCCCAAGTCGACTACCTGTCACGGTTCTTGAGTGACCGCCGGATCCCGCCGCCGACCCTCCGACGGGTCTTCCGGGGGTCTTCCGTCCCGGCCGTGGACTCCTGGAACTAGAACTGGTATCAGTTCTGAAACAGCGTCAGGAAGCGCCGGGGCCGCAGGAGGCATCAGCCATGACCGAGCTCGTGGAACACGGAAAGCTGTTCATCGGCGGGGAGTGGGTGGACCCGCTGGGCAGCGCCACCATCGATGTCGTCTCGCCCCATACCGAGCAGGTCATCGGCCGCGTCCCGCACGCCTCCCGGGAGGACGTGGACCGGGCCGTCGCCGCCGCGCGCCAGGCCTTCGACCACGGGCCGTGGCCCCGGATGAGCCTCGACGAGCGGATCGCCGTGGTCGCCGCGATCAAGGACGCGATAGCCGTACGGCACGAGGAGATCGCCCGTTCGATCAGCTCGCAGAACGGTTCGCCGTACTCGTGGAGCGTGCTCGCGCAGGCGCTCGGACCGATGATGGTCTACGACGCGGCGATCAACGTGGCACGGGAGTTCGCGTACGAGGAGCACCGGCAGGGCGCGCTCGGGCCGATCCTGGTGCGCCGGGAGCCGGTCGGCGTGGTCGCGGCCGTCGTGCCCTGGAACGTCCCGCAGTTCGTCGCCGCCGCCAAGCTCGGCCCCGCCCTGCTGGCCGGCTGCGCGGTGATCCTCAAGCCGTCGCCCGAGTCCCCGCTCGACTCGTACCTGCTGGCCGAGATCGCGGCCGAGGCCGGAGTGCCCGAGGGGGTGCTGTCCGTGCTGCCCGCCGACCGCGAGGTCAGCGAGTACCTGGTCGGACACCCGGGCGTCGACAAGGTGGCCTTCACCGGGTCCGTCGCGGCCGGCCGGCGCGTCATGGAGGTCGCCGCCCGCAACCTGACCCGGGTCACCCTGGAGCTCGGCGGCAAGTCGGCCGCCGTGATCCTGCCGGACGCGGACCTCGCCACCACCGTCCCCGGCCTGATCCAGTCGGCGTGGATGAACAACGGGCAGGCCTGCGTGGCCCAGACCCGCATCCTCGCCCCGCGCAGCCGCTACGACGAGTTCGCCGAGGCCCTCGCGGCCGCCGCCGGCGCGCTGGTGGTCGGCGACCCGCTGGACCCGGCGACCCAGATCGGCCCGCTGGTCGCCCGGCGGCAGCAGCAGCGCTCCCTCGACTACATCAGGCTCGGCCAGGAGGAGGGCGCCAAGGTCCTCACCGGCGGTGGGGCCCCGGCGGCGCAGGAGCGCGGCTGGTACGTGGAGCCGACCCTGTTCGGCGACGTGGACAACTCCATGCGGATCGCCCGCGAGGAGATCTTCGGACCGGTCGTCTGCCTGCTGCCGTACGGGACCGAGGACGAGGCGGCGAAGATCGCCAACGACTCGGAGTTCGGGCTCAGCGGCAGCGTCTGGACGGCGGACGTGGAACACGGCATCGACTTCGCGCGCCGCGTGCGGACCGGAACGTACAACGTCAACACGTTCAGCCTCGACATGATGGGGCCCTTCGGCGGATACAAGAACAGCGGCCTGGGGCGGGAGTTCGGGCCGGAGGGGCTGAGCGAGTACCTGGAGCACAAGATGATCCACCTGCCCGCCGGCTACGTGCCCGGGGCCGGCGCCTGATGGGGGACCGCTGGCACGTCGAGGTCGACCGGGGCGTGTGCATCGGCTCGGGCATGTGCGTCAACCACGCGCCGGCCGGCTTCGCGCTCGACTCTGCGAGGCAGGCGCATGCGGTGGTGGCGGACACGGACGCGAATGAGCCGGTGCTGATGGCGGCGGAGGGGTGTCCGGTCGAGGCGATCATGATCACCCTCGCCGAATCCGGCGAACCGGTGTTCCCACCGGAGGAGTAGCCCGCCCTCCAGCCCTGCCGGTGCCCGGGGCTGCAACATCCGCCTTGCCGGTGCCCGGGGCTGCCACATCCGCTTTGCCGGTGCCCGGCGCTGGGACATCCGCCTTGCCGTGCCCGGGGCTGCAACACCCGCTTTGCCGGTGCCCGGGGACCCGCTGCCTCGGCGGCGATCCTCAGCCTCGCCGGCGTTTGAGGCGCGGGTCCGGGGGGAGCCCGGTGCCCGGCGCCAGCCGGGTTGCAGTCCTGGGGCTCCGCCCCAGACCCCGCGCCTCAAACGCCGGCGAGGCTGGAGGTTGCCCCAGTGCCCGCCTCGCACGCCGGCGGGGACGGGTGCCGCGGTGTGGCACACTCCTGCGGCGACCGGTGGACGGAACGGGTCCGGCGGCGCGGCAAGGGTGGGACGGCGGATGTACGGCAAGAAGTGGGCGGTTGCGGCAGCCGGGACGGTGCTGGTTCTCGCGGGTTGTTCGGCGGAGGGCGACGGCGGGTCCGACGGCGCCACGGGCGCGTCCAAGGGCGCCGTACAGGAGCCGGCCCCGGCCGGCACCGGCGCGTTGGGGCGCGACGCCGTCCAGGCCGAGATCGACGCGGCGGCGCGTACGGCCGCGCTGCCCGGCAAGGGGATGCCCAAGTCCCTGCCGTCGGGCGCCGCCTCGGCCCCGCCCGGGGCCACGCAGCAGCAGAAGCTGGAGGCCAGGGCCGCGGCCTGCACGGCCGGCTGGCAGTGGATGGGGACCGGCGCCGGGGAGTTCGTATCCGAGCCCGGGAAGAAGTACCAGGCCGTGGTCACCGCCCTGGCGAAGACGGGCTGGGCGGAAGAGGCCCGCAGCGAGCAGCCCGGCGCGGGCGGAAAGGGCCGCTCGGTGCGGACCGTGCTCACCAAGCGGGGCTGGACGCTGTACGCGACCCACCACGCCCTGAAGCCGATGGCCGCGGTGTTCTTGAACGCCACCGAGAACGCCTGCATGGGGAAGTTCACGCAGAAGGAGATGGATCTGCTCACCGGGGAAGGGGAGGGGGCGGGGGCGCGGTAGGGCTTCCCTGCCGTCGACTCCTTCCCTGCCGTCGACCCCGCGCCGGGCAGGCGGCCCCGGCGCGACCCCGCCGCCGCGGGCGGCCCCGGCGGCGGGTTCAGGCCTTTTCGGTCAGGGCTTTTCCGGGGCCGTCAGTTCGATGAGGCGGCAGACCGTCTCGATGTCGATCTTCACCTGGGCGATCGACGCCCGCCCCGACAGCCAGGTGATCAGCGCCGAGTGCCACGTGTGCTCGATGACCCGGACCGCCGACAGCTGCTCGGCGGTCGGCGGGGCGTCCAGGCCCATCGCGTCGAGGATGATCGCCGTCGTCAGCCGCGAGACGGTGTCGACCTCCGGGCTCACGCTGCGGTCCGCGAAGGTCAGCGCGCGGACCATGGCGTC
The DNA here is from genome assembly GCF_036194065.1 of Streptomyces sp. NBC_00239. Lineage (NCBI taxonomy): Bacteria > Bacillati > Actinomycetota > Actinomycetes > Kitasatosporales > Streptomycetaceae > Streptomyces > Streptomyces sp. NBC_00239. The sequence goes on from NZ_CP108095.1 coordinate 5,647,228, forward strand.
CGCGAGGTGCGGTTCCCGCTGGAGCGCGCGGAAGGCCCGCATCAGCGTCTCCGCGACCCGCTCCGAGGGGTCCTCGCCGGCCGGCGGGCGCTTGCGCAGCGTCGTGTGCATGTGCTGGAGCTGGTCCTGCATGGTGGCCACCAGCAGGTGCACCTTGGACGGGAAGTAGCGGTACAGGGTGCCCAGGGCGACGCCCGCCGCCTCCGCGACCTCCCGCATCTGCACGGCGTCGAAGCCGCCCCGGCTCGCCAGCTGCGCACTCGCGTGCAGGATCCGCCGCCGACGCGCCTCCTGGCGCTCGGTCAGGGCCCCGGAGGCGGGGGTGACGGGCTTGGCTTCCGCTGTCATGTGTCCCATCTCGTCGCGTGTTCCGTGGGCTTCCCCGGGCCGTCCGGAGGCGTCCCCGAAGGGGTCCGGGGGCCGGTCCGGTGGCACAGCATGGCAGGAGCTGCGGTCGTGGCGCGAATCACCTGCTCCGCCTCTTACGGTGTGGTTTCCGGCCGGTAGATTCAATGGTCTTCGACGGATCAAGTCTGAAACTTGTTCTAGATTATCCGAGCGGTTACGCTCCGCCGAAAGTGCAGTGAGAAGGGGGCCGGGAGTGACCGCTGAGGCCATGGTGGAGAGCCCTTTCACGGGTTCCGCCACTGACGGCGACCGCCCGTTGCGCATCGCACTCCTCACGTACAAAGGGAACCCGTTCTGTGGCGGCCAGGGCGTGTACGTCCGGCACCTCTCCCGCGAACTCGCGCGCCTGGGCCACACCGTCGAAGTGATCGGCGCACAGCCGTACGCGGTCCTCGACGAGGTCACCGACGGCGTCCCCGGCGGCGGGCTCTCGCTCACCGAACTCCCCAGCCTCGACCTGTACCGCCAGCCCGACCCGTTCCGGACGCCGAAGCGCGGCGAGTACCGGGACTGGATCGACGCGCTGGAGGTCGCCACCATGTGGACCGGCGGCTTCCCCGAGCCGCTGACCTTCTCGCTGCGCGCCCGCCGCCACCTCGCGGCCCGCCGCGGCGAGTTCGACGTCATCCACGACAACCAGACCCTCGGCTACGGCCTCCTCGCGGACCTCGGCGCACCCCTGGTGACCACGATCCACCACCCGATCACCGTGGACCGCAAGCTCGACCTCGCCGCCGCGAAGGACCGCAAGAAGCGGGCCTCCGTCCGCCGCTGGTACGGCTTCACGCGCATGCAGGGCCGCGTCGCCCGCCGGCTGCCGTCCGTCCTGACCGTCTCCGGCTCCTCGCAGCAGGAGATCTCCGACGACCTCGGCGTCCGCGGCGACCGCATCCACGTCGTGCACATCGGCGCCGACACCGAGCTGTGGTCCCCGGACCCGGCCGTCGCCGAGGTGCCGGGCCGGATCGTCACCACCTCCAGCGCCGACGTACCGCTCAAGGGCCTCGTCCACCTCGTCGAGGCCCTCGCCAAGCTGCGCACCGAGCAGCCCGGCGCCCACCTCGTCGTCGTCGGCAAGCGCGCCGAGCAGGGCCCGGTCGCCCGCGCCATCGAGACGTACGGGCTCCAGGACGCCGTCCGGTTCGTCAAGGGCATCAGCGACAGCGAGCTCGTCGACCTCGTGCGCAGCGCCCAGATCGCCTGCGTGCCCTCCCTCTACGAGGGCTTCTCGCTGCCCGCCGCCGAGGCCATGGCCACCGGCACCCCGCTCGTCGCCACCACCGGCGGCGCGATCCCCGAGGTCGCCGGAGCCGACGGCGTCACCTGCCTCGCCGTGCCGCCGGGCGACGCCGGGGCGCTCGCCGCGGCCCTCGGCCGGCTGCTCGACGACGCCGAGCTGCGTGCCCGCCTCGGCGCGGCCGGACGCGAGCGCGTCCTGGAACGGTTCACCTGGGCCAAGGCCGCCGAGGGCACCGTCGCGCACTACCGCGCCGCCATCGCCCGCGCCGCCGGCCCGGCCCGTACCGGCAGTGCCGCCCTCACCGGCAGCACCGCCCGTACCACCCGTACCGGCAGTGCCGACGGCGCGCGCTGATCCGCGGCCACCGGACCCACCCCACGCGATGACGCACTTCCCCCGCGCGACGACGCACCCGCCGTACCCCCCGCACCACTCTCACCCCCTCGACCGCGAAGGCAGGACCTCGTGCTGACCGTCGATTTCTCCCGGTTCCCGCTCGCCGCAGGCGATCGCGTACTCGATCTGGGCTGTGGCGCCGGCCGGCACGCCTTCGAGTGCTACCGGCGCGGCGCCCAGGTCGTCGCCGTCGACCGCAACGGCGAGGAGATCCGCGAGGTCGCCAAGTGGTTCGCGGCGATGAAGGAGGCCGGCGAGGCCCCCGCCGGCGCCACCGCCACCGCCATGGAGGGCGACGCGCTCGCGCTGCCCTTCCCCGACGAGTCCTTCGACGTCGTGATCATCTCCGAGGTCATGGAGCACATCCCCGACGACAAGGGCGTGCTCGCCGAGATGGTGCGCGTGCTCAAGCCGGGCGGCCGCATCGCCATCACCGTGCCCCGCTACGGCCCCGAGAAGATCTGCTGGGCGCTCTCCGACGCCTACCACGAGGTCGAGGGCGGCCACATCCGCATCTACAAGGCGGACGAACTGCTCGCCAAGATGGAGCAGGCCGGCCTCAAGCCGTACGGCACCCACCACGCGCACGGACTGCACTCCCCGTACTGGTGGCTCAAGTGCGCCTTCGGCGTGGACAACGACAAGGCGCTGCCGGTCAAGGCGTACCACAAGCTCCTGGTCTGGGACATCATGAAGAAGCCCCTCGCGACCCGCCTCGCCGAGCAGGCCCTCAACCCGGTCATCGGCAAGAGCTTCGTGGCGTACGCGACCAAGCCGCACCTTCCCGTCGACGCCGCCGGCGCCGCCAAGTGAGCTCGCCGGAACGCACCGAACACCTGGTCCTGCCCGGGGTGCTGACCGCGGAGCAGGCGGCCGAGACGGTCGCGGGCATCCTCGCGGCGCAGCGCGCGGACGGCGCCATACCGTGGTTCCGCGGGCACCACCTCGACCCGTGGGACCACACCGAGGCCGCCATGGCCCTGGACGCCGCCGGGGAACACGCGGCCGCGGAACGCGCGTACGAGTGGCTGGCGCGGCACCAGAACGCCGACGGCTCCTGGTACGCGGCCTACGCCGACCGGCCCGAGGGCGTGGACACGACCGCCCCGCAGGACGCCGGCAAGGAAAGCAACTTCACCGCCTACATCGCGGTCGGCGTCTGGCACCACTACCTGGCGACCGGCGACGACACGTTCCTCGACCGGATGTGGCCGGTGGTCTACGCGGCCGTCGAATTCGTCCTCGGGCTCCAGCAGCCGGGCGGCCAGATCGGCTGGAAGCGCGAGGCGGACGGCGCCGCCGTCACCGACGCGCTGCTCACCGGATCCTCGTCCGTGCACCAGGCGCTGCGCTGCGCCCTGGCGATCGCCGAGCACCGGGAGGAGCCGCAGCCCGACTGGGAACTCGCGGCCGGCGCGCTCGGTCACGCGATACGACGGCACCCGGAGCGGTTCCTCGACAAGGACCGCTACTCCATGGACTGGTACTACCCCGTCCTCGGCGGCGCCGTGACCGGCGCCGAGGCGAAGGCGCGCATCGAGGCGCGGTGGGACGAGTTCGTCGTCCCCGGCCTGGGGGTGCGGTGCGTGCTCCCGAACCCGTGGGTGACGGGCGGCGAGAGCTGCGAGCTCGCGCTCACGCTGTGGGCGATGGGGGAGTCGGACCGGGCGCTGGAGATCCTGCGGTCGATCGGGCACCTGCGGGCCGACGGCGGCATGTACTGGACCGGTTACGTGTACGAGGACCGGGCGGTGTGGCCGGTCGAGCAGACGACGTGGACGGCGGGCTCGCTGCTCCTGGCGGTGGCCGCCCTCGGCGGCGACGAACCCACCACCGCCGTCTTCGGCGCCGCGGCCCTTCCGTCGGGCCTGGCCCCCGACTGCTGCCCGGCCTGACCGGGGTCCGGCGCGCCGGGAGCGAGGTCAGCCGTAGCGGGCCACTCCAGCCACGCCGGCGAGGCTGACGGGCGACCCGAACGGGTGCACCCGAGTGGCGGGGGCCGCGCATACGGGTGAACCTGCGGAGGACACCTCACTCCCCCGGAGGAAACCGTGTCCATACCCAGAACCATCCGAATCCGCCGCGCCCTGACGGCTCTGGCGCTGTCCACCGCGCTGGTCGTCGGGGCCACCGGGTGCGGGGGCTCCGGCGGCGCCGGCGCCGGCGGCGCCGGGTCCAGTGGACTGGGCGGGGCCGAGCCCCTGTCCCTCACCGCGGCGGCCTACGCGCAGCAGTTCGAGGCCTTGCAGGTGCAGGCCGCGCAGGTCCAGTGGCAGGCCGAGGTCGCGGCCGAGGCCGAGGTCGTGGCCGCCGTGGAGGCCGAGCCCTCGCCGAGTACCTCCGCCGAGCGGCAGAAGTTCGCCAAGACGCGCTTCGTCGCCAACGCCGGGCTCGCGGCCGGTGCCACCTATCAGTGGATCATCAAGCCGTACAAGGCGGGCAAGTTCAAGAAGGGCACCAAGGGCCGGACCTTCGCGCTCATCAAGGCGGGTCTAGCGGGTGCCTTCGCGTACAACCGGCTGAAGGCGGCCGTGAACAACGCCAAGGGAGACCCGCTGCTGTCCAAGGCGGTGGCCCCGCTGACCGCGGGCATCGAGTCGCTGAAGGGGCTGGGGTCGAAGCTGCGGAAGGGTGACGCGGGGGATGCGGACATCTCGTCCTTCGAGAACGTCATCAACGGTGTGAAGGACGCGGGCAAGAGTGCCGGCGCGGAGGTCACCGACCAAGTCCCCAGCGCGGGCCAACTCGCAGGCGGCTGACCCCCTGGGGCTCCGCCCCGACCCCGCCCCCCCTGCCTTTGCGGGCGGGCAACTTCCAGCCTCGCCGGCGTTCGAGGCGCGGGGTTTGGGGCGGAGCCCCAAGAGCAACCCGGCTCCGCCGGGCACCGGGCTCCGCCCGGACCCGCTCCTCAAGCGCCGGAGGGGCTGGAGGGTGCGGGGGGTTGGCGGGCTCTGCCCGGGCCCGCTCTTCGAGCGCCGGAGGGGCTGGAGGGTGCGGGGGGCCCCCGGGGGTCGGGGGGCCGGGGGTCAGGAGTTCAGGTCGGCCAGGACGCGGAGGGTGTGGGGGTCGGGGGCGGTGACGAGGAGGTCGGTCACCGGGCCGGCGCGCCACAGGTCCAGGCGTTCGGCGATCCGTTCGCGCGGCCCGACCAGCGAGATCTCGTCGGCGAAGGCGTCCGGGACGGCCAGCACCGCCTCCTCCTTGCGCCCCGCGAGGAACAGCTCCTGGATCCGCCGGGCCTCCGCCTCGTACCCCATCCGTCCCATCAGGTCGGCGTGGAAGTTCCGGGCCGCGTGCCCCATCCCGCCGATGTAGAAGCCGAGCATGGCCTTCACCGGCAGCAGGCCCTCGGCGACGTCGTCGCACACCTTCGCCCGGGCCATCGGCGCGATCATGAACCCCTTGGGCACGTCGGCCAGGGCGGGCCCGTACACGTCGGGGCGGACCGGCGACCAGTACAGCGGCAGCCAGCCGTCCGCGATCCGGACGGTCTGCGCGATGTTCTTCGGACCCTCGGCGCCCAGGAGCACCGGCAGGTCGGCCCGCAGCGGGTGCGTGATCGGCTTGAGCGGTTTGCCGAGCCCGGTGCCGTCGGCGCCGCGGTACGGGTGGGAGTGGAAGCGGCCGTCGAGCGCCACCGGCCCCTCGCGGCGCAGCACCTGGCGGATGACCTCGACGTACTCGCGGGTCGCGGTCAGCGGGCTGGCCGGGAAGGGCCGCCCGTACCAGCCCTCCACCACCTGCGGGCCGGACAGGCCCAGGCCCAGCATCATGCGGCCCCCGGACAGGTGGTCCAGGGTCAGGGCCTGCATCGCGGTGGCGGTCGGGGTGCGGGCGGCCATCTGCGCGATGGCGGTGCCGAGCCGGATCCGCGAGGTGTGCGCGGCGATCCAGGTCAGGGTGGTGAAGGCGTCCGAACCCCAGGCCTCGGCCGTCCACACGGAGTCGTAGCCGAGGTTCTCGGCCTCGGTGGCGAGGTCGAGGTGGGCGGTGGCGGGGCCGCGGCCCCAGTAGCCGAGCGCGAGTCCGAGGCGCATGAGGTCCCCTCCGTGGCGTGGCCGGGCGCGGCCAGGCGTGGCGTGTGCGGCGGCCGGTGTCCGACGGCCGCCACTATCTGACGGTCCGTCAGTCAGGTTGCCGGTCAGGGGACTGTAGGGCAACGGCCCCCAGCCCGGAAGGGCGGGGGGCCGTCACATGGGCGCCGGGGCGGCTCAGCCGCGCTGGATGCCCGAGGTGTCCTGGAGGACGCCGCGGCGGCCGTCCTGGGTCTGCGCGACCAGGGCGGCCGGGCCGCGCTGGTCCACCGCGAGGTACCAGGTGCCGGGCGCCAGCTCGGCGATCTGCGCACCCGAGCCGTCCTCCGCGAACAGCGGCCGGGCGGCCGGGACGGCGAACCAGAACGCCGCGAAGTCCGACGCCGGGGCCGCGGGCTGCGCCGCGGCCGGCTGGTCCTGCGGGCCAAGCGGCTCGGGCTGCCCGTGCGCCTGACCGTGCTGCTGCCCGTGGTGCTGCGCCGGGTCCGGCTGTCCGCCGTACGGGGCCGCCGGCTGCCCGCCGAAGGGCTGCTGCTGGCCGGGGTACCCGTAACCGCCGGGCTGCTGCTGGCCGGGCTGGCCGCCGTACGGGGCCACCGGCGCCGGGCCGGGGGCGGGCAGCAGCGGGCCCTTGAGCGCGGGCACCTTGTCGCCGAACAGGGTCGAGCCGGCCAGCACGATCGTGGCGAGGAAGGCCAGGATGGCGCCCGCGCCCAGGTCGGCACGGTCGGGGCTGAGGATCAGCGTCCACAGCGAGGTCCACGCCGCCGCGACGAGCAGCACCGTGCCCCACGCGGACATCGGCACGCCCGCCAGCCGGCGGGACTCGGGCTGGAAACGGGAGGCGAGCAGCAGCCCGGTGCCGATGAAGCCCAGCAGGAAGAGCGACGGGAGGACGAGGCCGAAGGTGTCGGTGTCCCATGCGCTCGGCATGTCGAGCCCGTCGACGGAGTAGAAATCGAGGAACGAGGCGATGAACAGCAACACCGCTGCTCCGATCACCACGCCGTCGCCTCGAGTGAGGGAGCGGATGTTCACTTGTGTGTCCTTCTCGGTCTCGGTCGTGTCGTGGTGCCGCGGTCGCTGTGAGTGGCGGAGCGGGGCGGGGACCATGGTACGGATGGTCTCCGCGGCGGAGCGGGCCGGGGCGCGGGCCCCCGCTCTTGCACCGCCTGTCCAGGGACGACGCGCCGCGTCCATGGACCCTGCCCGTTCAGGGACTACCCGCCCAGGAACCCGACGATGCCGTCCGCGATGCCCTGGGCGGCTTTCTGCCGCCACTGCGGACTCGTCAGCAGCGCCGCGTCCTTGGCGTCACGCATGTTGCCGCATTCGATGAACACCTTGGGCCGCTTCGACAGGTTGAGTCCGCCCAGATCGCTGCGCACCACCAAACCGGTGCCGCCGCCCACGTAGTTGGAAGGGGCGAGTCCGGTGGTCCGTACGAAGTTCCCGGCGATGCGCTCGCCGAGTTCGCGGGACGGGCCGACGATCGCCGCAGTGTCCGAGGCGCCGCCCTTGACCTTGGCCGGGAGGATCACGTGGAAGCCGCGGTTGCCCGCGGACGAGCCGTCAGCGTGGACCGAGACGACGGCGTCCGCGGCCGCCTCGTTGCCGATCCTCGCCCGCTCGTCGATGCACGGGCCGAACGGGCGCTCCGCCTCGTGGGTGAACACCACGCGGGCACCCTGGCGTTCCAGCTCCTGGCGCAGCCGCCGGGCCACGTCGAGGCTGAAGTCCGCCTCCTTGTAGCCGGAGTTGGTGGTGGTGCCGGTGGTGTCGCACTCCTTGCGGCCGGTGCCGATGTCGACCTGCTGGTTGATCTCGCGGGCGTGCTGGAAGTTGGCCGGGTTGTGGCCGGGGTCCACGACGACCGTGCGGCCGGCGAGCGGGCCGCGGCCCGCCGGGGCGGGCGGGGCGGCCTTGGTGGGCGTGCCGGCGCCGGGGCCCGTGCCGGGGGCGGCGGTGGGGGCGGCGGTGGGGGTCGCGCTCGCGTGCGGGACCGGCCGGGCCTTCGCGTCGCCGGAGTGACCCGCCCGGGAGGGGCTCGCGGCGGGCGGCGGTACGGGCTGCCCGGCGGCGGGCTCGCCGTCGTCCGCGAGCGCCTGGGTCAGCACCCAGCCGGCCAGGCAGACGGGCGCGAGCGCGGCGAGCGCCACGGCCAGGGTGGACCGGCGCAGGAACCAGGGCTGCGGGCCGGGCGCGATCGAGGCGGCGGACTCCGGGGGCGGGGGGCTGTCGTCGTACGGCACGTCCGCGATGCTAGTCCGCTGCGCTTTGCTTGCGGGTGTTATCCCCTGCCCGGAGCGCCGCCGCCCCCGCCTGCGCCGGAGTTTGAGGCGTGGCCCCAGGCCGAGTCGGCCGTGCCGGCGACCCCGGCCTCGCCGACGCCCGGGGCGTTACCAGCCCCTTCGGCGTTTGAGGAGCGGGTCGGGGCGGAGCCCGGTGACCCTGCGCACCCCTTCAGCCCCTCCGGCGCTTGAGGAGCGGGTCGGGGCGGAGCCCGGTGCCCGGCGTCAGCCGGGTTGTCTTGGGGCTCCGCCCCAAACCCCGCGCCTCAAACGCCGGCGGGGCTGGCTGAACTTGCGCAGCGTTGGCCGGCGGGGCTGAAGTTGCGCAGGGTTGGCCGGCGGGCCGGAGGGGGCGCTCGCGTCCCGGCGGGCGTGGGGTTCGGACCCGGCAGGGTCAGAGGCCCGGGGTGGTGCGGCGGAGGACGCGGAGGGAGTCCGTCACCGAGACTTCGGTGAAGGCGCCGGAGGCGAGGGCCCGGCAGTAGATCCGGTACGGCGCCTGACCCCCATCGGCCGGGTCGGGGAAGACGTCGTGGATCACCAGCGTCCCGCCCACCGCCAGGTGCGGCACCCAGCCCTCGTAGTCCGCCGTGGCGTGCTCGTCCGTGTGGCCGCCGTCGATGAAGACCAGGCCGAGGGGGCCGCCCCACACCGCCGCGGCCTGCGGCGACCGCCCGACGAGGGCGAGGACGTGGTCCTCCAGCCCGGCCCGGAACAGCGTCCGCCGGAAGGTCGGCAGCGTGTCCATCAGTCCGACCTCGGGGTCCACGACGGTCGGGTCGTGGTACTCCCACCCCGGCTGCTGCTCCTCGCTGCCCCGGTGGTGGTCCACGGTGACCAGGACCTGCCCGGCCGCCCGCGCCGCATCGGCGAGCAGGATCGCGGAACGCCCGCAGTACGTGCCGACCTCCAGCAGCGGCAGCCCGAGCGCGCCGGCCTCGACGGCCGCCCCGTACAGCGCGAGCCCCTCCCGTACCGGCATGAAGCCCTTGGCGGCCTCGAAGGCGGCGAGGATCTCCGGCTTGGGGGCGGCGGTGGGTGCCATGGGTGCCTCCGGGGCGGGCGGTGCGTGCGTGATGGGGCCCTCATGCTGCCCTACTGCCGGGTAGGACGGAACGGCGGGTAGGCCGCGTGATCCCCGTCACCCGGGCGGGCCCGCACCGGATGCGGTCCCCCGATTAGGTGCCACCGGATTCGGTACCCCCCGGACGCGGCGGCCGCCGGAGAGGAGGTCAGAGCCAGCCCGGCGACCTGGTGAGGGCGAAACGGGTGACGCAGCCCTGGAGCTGGGTGAGGAAGTCGCGCAGGTCGGTGGCGACGGGCAGGAAGTCGACGTCCGTGGAGGCGGGGGCGACCGAGCGGTGGACCGTGCCGTCCTGGCCCACGGCGAAGAGCGTCCCGCCGCCGTCGCTCGCGAAGACCGTGCCGCGGCCGGCGCCGCCGGGCATGGGCTCGGCCGTGAGCTCGCCGTGCGCGTGGGCGGCGGTGTGGATGAAGTACGCGTTGCCGATGTCGGCCATGGTCACCTCCTCGACCGTCTCGTAGAAGGTGACCAGGTCGGGGTGGACGGCCGGGTCCGCGCGCAGTGCGTCGACGCCGTCCCGCCCTCGTTCGGGGCTCGTCAGGACGACCTCGTTCACGTCCGGCGGGTACGGGTAGTAGGTCTCGAACGCGGCGAGGACGGCGTTCAGCCGGCCGGTGACGTCCGCGGCCCAGGTGCGGAGCCAATGCGGGTCGAGTGCCGGCACGTCCTAGCCCGCCGTTCCGGTCGTACGCCGCTTCTCCGCGAGGGCGAAGACCTCGGCGCGGCAGCTCTCGTGGAAGGCGGCGAACTGGATCAGGTCGACCCGGTCGGACTCCTTGAGGGTCGCCCGGATGTTCCAGTCCTTCTTCGTGAACGTGGTCAGCGCGGTGTCGCCGTGCTGCTCGCGGCCCGTGCGCTTCCAACCGCGCTCCTCCAGCGCGGCCAGCGCGTCGGAGTAGGGCCGCTCGCCGGTCTGCGTGTCGAGGGGCCCGCCCGGGCTCCCGGCCCAGAGGGTCGTGCACCGGCCGAGGCGGATCTCGGTCGGGTCGGTCTCGTCGGGGTCGACGCCCGGAGACAGGCCCATCAGCCCCGCCTCCGCGGTGGCCTCGTCCACGTCCCGGTTCACGGCCTCCCGGCCCAGCGGGTCCTGCCCGGCCGTCGGCGCTTTCGTGGACGCCGCCGGCGCCGACGGTGATGCTCCGGTGCCGGATCCGTCGCCGCATCCCGCCGTCACGGCGATCACCGCAGCCGTCGCGACCGTCGCCGCCGCCTTCTTGATGCTGTTCATGCGTACAGGTGCTCCCCACCCCGCTGAATCCCCCACGGGCGGGTGCCCACGCGTTCCGCCGAAGATTTTGGCACAAGGGGAGGCGGGGGCGTCGGGCCCGGCCTGAGGAGCGGCGAGCCAGAGGAACACGTTCTATTCTGACCTTCCGTCAGATTGGAACGTGTTCTACTCTGCCGCGCATGGGCATCGGAATCACATCGGAACACCGGGAGCTGGCCGAGGCCGTACGCGGCTGGGTGGCGCGGACCGTGCCGCCCGAAGAGGTCCGCAAGCTGCTCGACTCGCCGCCCCGGACGGGCGTCCGGCCCCCGTGGTGGGACGCGCTCGTCGCACAGGGCCTGCTGGCCCCGCACCTGGAGGGCGGCACCCTCCTCGACCTCGCCGTGGTCGTCGAGGAGGCCGCGCAGGCCGCACTCCCCGGGCCGTACCTGGCCAGTGCGCTCGCCTCCGCCGTCCTCGCGCACGCCGGCGCCGGCGAACTGGCGGCGGCGCTCGCCGACGGCAGCCGGATCGGAGCCGTGGCCATGGGGCCCGGCGGCATGACCGCCGTCGCCGTCGAGGGCGGTGGCCACCTGCTCGACGGGGCCGCGCCGCCGGTCCTCGGCGCGGGCGAGGCCGACCTCGTGCTGCTCGCCGCGGAGGCGGCGCACGGCACCCTGTGGTTCGCGGTGGACGCCGCCGCGCTCGACATCCGTACGCACGACAGCGCCGACCCGACGCGGCCCACCGCCGAGGTGCAGGCCCGCGGCGTGTCCGTGCCGCCCGGCCGGCTGCTCGCCGCGGACGCCGCTCTCGTACGGGACCTGGCCTGCGCCCTCTTCGCCGCCGACGCCTGCGGCACGGCCGCCCGGGCGCTGCGTACCGCCGCCGAATACGCCAAGGTGCGCGAGCAGTTCGGGCGGCCCATCGGCCAGTTCCAGGGCGTCAAGCACCTGTGCGCCGACATGCTCGTACGCGTCGAGCAGGCCCGCGCCCTGACCTGGGACGCCGTACGGGCCGCCGCCCCGGACGCCGATGGCGTGGGCGCGGGCCCGGGCGTGACGCCCGAGGTGCGGGCGCTGGTCGCGGCCCTCGCCGCGGGAACCGCCCTCGACGCCGCGTACTCCTGCGCCAAGGACGCCATCCAGATCCTCGGCGGCATCGGCTTCACCTGGGAGCACGACGCCCACGTCTTCCTGCGCCGCGCCCTCGTGGCCCGGCAGCTGCTAGGCGCCGGCGACGGGCACCGCACCCGGGCCGTCCGGCTGGCCGCCGCCGGAGCCCGCCGGGAGCTGAGGCTCGTCCTGCCCCCGGCGGCGGACGCGTACCGGGCCCGGGCCGCACAGGCCGTCGAGGACGCCCGCGGGCTCGACCCGGCCACCGCCCGCCGGGTCCTCGCGCCCACCGGCTACGCGGCGCCCCACCTGCCGCACCCGTACGGCCTCGGCGCCGGGCCCGTACAACAGCTCGCCGTCCAGGAGGAGTTCGCCGCGGCCGGGGTGCGGGTCGCCGAACTCGGCATCGCCACCTGGGTGGTGCCCTCGCTGATCGCGTACGGCACCGAGGAGCAGCGCGAGCGGTACGTGATGCCCACCCTGCGCGGCGAGGCGACCTGGTGCCAGCTCTTCTCCGAGCCGGGGGCGGGTTCGGACCTGGCCTCGCTGCGGACCAGGGCGGAACGCACGGCGGACGGCCGCTGGGTGATCAACGGGCAGAAGGTGTGGACGAGTTCGGCGCACACCGCCGACTACGGCATCCTGCTCGCCCGCACCGACCCCGCCGCCCCCAAGCACAAGGGTCTGGGCTACTTCGTCGTCGACATGAAGAACACCCCCGGCATCGACATCCGCCCGCTGAAGGAGATCACCGGGGAGGCCCTCTTCAACGAGGTGTACTTCGACGCGGCCGAACTCCCCGCGGACGCCCTCGTCGGCGAGGAGACCGGCGGCTGGAAGGTCGCCCGCAACACCCTCGGCAACGAGCGCGTCCACATGGCCGACCAGATGTCCTTCTCCACCGGCCTCGAAGCGCTGATCGCCCGGTCCGCCGACCTCGACGGCGCCTACCGGGCCCGGATCGGGGCGCTCGTCGCCGAGGCGCACGCGCTCGCCTGCATCGGGCTGCGGACCACCCTGCAACAGGTGTCCGGCCTGGAGCCCGGCGCGGGCGCGTCCGTGCGCAAGCTCGTCCAGACACCGCACCAGCAGCGCACCGCCGAGCTGGCGCTCGAACTGCTCGGCCCGGCGGGCGCGGTCTGCGAAGGGCCGGGGGAGCGGGCGGTGCACGGGATGCTCATGTCCCGCTGCCTGACGATCGCCGGCGGCACCACCCAGGTCCAGCTGAACGTCGTGGCCGAGCGGATCCTCGGCCTCCCCCGGGACTGAAGGGCAGCACAGATGAAGTCGTACATCGTGGGTGTCGGCATGACGAAGTTCGAGAAGCCGGAGACGCGGGACTGGCAGTACTGGGACATGGCAAAGGAGGCCGGGACGGCGGCGCTCGCCGACGCCGGGATCGACTACGGGCTGGTCGAGCAGGTGCCGGTGGGCTACTGCTTCCAGGCGTCGACGGCCGGGCAGCGGGCCGCGTACGAGCTGGGCCTGACGGGGGTGCCCGTCTACAACGTCAACAACAACTGCGCGACCGGGTCCACGGCGCTGATGATGGCCCGGCAGTTCGTCGAGGGCGGGCAGAGCGACTGCGTGCTCGCGCTCGGCTTCGAGAAGATGAAGAAGGGCGCGCTGGGGGGCGGGGCCGACGGGGGCGACTTCAAGACGTCGCCGGTGGCCCGGCACTACGGGATCATGGCGGCCGGGCACGGCTTCGAGATGAGCCCGCCGACCGCGCAGATCTTCGGGAACGCGGCCCGCGAGCACATGGAGCGGTACGGGACCACGGCCGCGCAGCTCGCGATGGTCGGCGAGAAGAACCACCGGCACTCGGCGGCCAACCCGAACGCGCAGTTCCAGGACGTGTGGACGGTCGAGGAGATCCTCGCCGCGAAGGAGATCCACCGGCCGCTGACCAAACTCCAGTGCTCGCCGACGTCCGACGGCGCGGCGGCGGCGGTGGTGGTGTCCGAGCGGTTCGTGGTCCGGCACGGGCTCCACGACAAGGCGGTCGAGATCGCGGCGCAGGCGATGACCACCGACACGGGGGAGTCCTTCGCGTCCGGGTCGTGCATCGACGTGGTCGGCAAACCGATGACCGCGGCGGCGGCGCGGCAGGTCTACGAACGGTCGGGGCTCGGCATCGAGGACGTCGACGTGATCGAACTCCACGACTGCTTCTCGGTGAACGAACTGCTGACGTACGAGGCGCTGGGGATGTGCGGGGAGGGGGCCTCCGGGAAGCTGGTGGAGAGCGGCGCGACGACGTTCGGCGGGCGGTGGGTGGTGAACCCGTCCGGGGGGCTGATCTCCAAGGGGCATCCGCTGGGGGCGACGGGGCTGGCGCAGGCGGCCGAGCTGGTGTGGCAGCTCCGGGGTGAGGCGGGGGGTCGGCAGGTCGGCGGGGCGCGGGTGGGCCTCGCCCACAACATCGGGCTCGGCGGCGCGGCCGTGGTGACCCTGCTCCGCCGATAGCCCCTGGCAGCCGGCCGCCGCCCCCGCTCGCGCCTCAAGCGCCGGCGGGCTGGAGCTGGATTGCCCCGCGCGCGGCCCCGCGCCGGGCCGCGTCCGCCTCAATCGCCGGCGGGGCTGGGGTCGGCGGCGCCCGGGGCGTGACCTCCAGCCTCGCCGGCGTTTGAGGCGCGGGGTCTGGGGCGGAGCCCCAGGGGGTCAGGGGGCGAGGGCCGGGTCGATGACGGTTTCGCCGCGGGAGGCCCGGCGGATGGAGTCCGCCAGATCGTCCAGCGGACCGTCCCGCAGGACCAGCCCCGCCCCGCCCACGGCGAGCACCGCGGCCGCCAGCCCCTCGTGGGCGGAGCCCGTGAGGACCAGGACCCGGCACTCGGGGTCCTCCCCGAGCAGCGCGGGGACCCGGTCCACGGAATCCGTCAGGGCCACCGCCGGCCGGGCGATCACGGAGGCCACCACCTCGATGTCCGGCTGAAGCCCCAGCTGCACCGCCAACGGCGGATTCGGCGGAGCCAAAAGCACCCGCAGGGACCGGGCAGAGCGCTGGGAAACCGGCATTTCGTCCACCCGTCGAGCGTAGGCCCCACCCGCCCGCCGCGCGCGCCACGCACCCCCGAGAAACCTGATCTGACGTCACGTCAGGAGTCTTCCCAACGGCCGGACCGCACGATATACATTCCCCACCGGCCCTAGAACGCGTTCTAGAACCGGCCCGAATACGACCTCGGCGCGGCCGACGGTGCGGACGGTCGCGCCGAGGTCTTCCACGACCAAGGAGCAGCATCCTCATGCCGATCGATGCCGCCAGGGCGCTCGCCGCCGATCCCCGCCGCAGCGAGATCCGCTGGGACCACAAGGACATCCAGCTCTACCACCTCGGTCTCGGCGCCGGCACCCCCGCCACCGACCCCGACGAGCTGCGCTACACCCTGGAGTCCAAGCTCCACGTACTGCCGAGCTTCGCCACCGTCGCGGGCGCCGGCATGGCCATGCTCGGCGGGCTCGGCGCGCCCGGCATCGAGGTCAACCTCGCCTCCGTGCTGCACGGCGGCCACACCATCGAGCTGCACCGCCCCATTCCCGTCAAGGGGGAAGCCGTCTCGCAGTCGAAGGTCGCCGCCGTCTACGACAAGGGCAAGGCCGCCGTGATCGTCCTGCGCTCCGAGGTCGCCGACGCCGAAGGCCCGCTGTGGACGAGCGACGCCCAGATCTTCGTACGGGGCGAGGGCGGCTTCGGCGGGGAGCGCGGGCCCTCCGCACGCGCCGAGGAGCCCGACCGGGACCCCGACCGCACCGTGGAACGCGTCATCCGCGAGGAGCAGGCCCTGCTCTACCGGCTCTCCGGGGACTGGAACCCGCTCCACGCCGACCCCGAGTTCGCCAAGCTCGCCGGCTTCGACCGGCCGATCCTGCACGGACTGTGCTCGTACGGCATGACCCTCAAGGCCGTCGTGGACACCGTGCTCGGCGGCGACGTCTCCCGGGTCCGCTCGTACAGCACCCGGTTCGCCGGGATCGTCTTCCCCGGCGAGACGCTCCGCATGCGGATGTGGGAGTCCGAGGGCAGCGTCCGGGTGGCGGTGACCGCCGCCGAACGGGACGACGCGCCGGTCCTCGCCGACACCGTCGTGACGTACGCCTGAGCAACACCGACCGCACCGCACCGCACCGCACCAGTTCGCGAGTTCGCGAGTTCGAGAGGAGCCGCACCGTGCGCGCAGCACTGCAGAGCGAGATCGGACAGGACAAGCTGGAAGTCGTCGACGACATCCAGGCGATGGGCTTCGGCCCGGGCAAGGTGAAGATCCGCGTCCGGGCCACCGGACTGTGCCACTCCGACCTCTCCGCGATGAACGGCGTGCTGCCCCAGCCCGCCCCCTTCGTCCCCGGCCACGAAGGCGCGGGCGAGATCGTCGACGTCGGCGACGGCGTCACCGGACTCGCGCCCGGCGACCGGGTGCTCGTCTGCTGGCTGCCGCCGTGCGGCCAGTGCGCCTCCTGCAAGCGCGGCCAGGGCCACCTCTGCCTGGCAGGCCTCGTCAACGCCGGCGTGCCCAACTTCAAGCGCCCCGGCGGCGAGGTCTTCGGCTTCGCCGGCACCGGCACCTTCGCCGAGGAGGTCGTCGTCGCTGCGGGCTGCGCCGTACCCATCCCCGACGACGTGCCCTTCGAGATCGCCGCGCTGATCGGCTGCGGCGTCACCACCGGCCTCGGCGCGGCCATCAACACCGCGCAGGTCACCGCCGGCGCCTCGGTCGCCGTGATCGGCTGCGGCGGCGTGGGCATCTCCACCATCCAGGGCGCCAAGGTGCAGGGCGCGGCGCAGATCATCGCCGTCGACCCGGTCGCCTCCCGGCGCGAGGCGGCCCTGCGGTTCGGCGCCACCGAGGCCGTCTCCCCCGAGGAGTTCGCCGACGCCAAGGCCCGCATCACCGCCAACGAGGGCTTCGACTACGTCTTCGAGGTGGTCGGCAAGTCGGCGACCGCGCGCACCGCCTACGACATGACCCGGCGCGGCGGCACCGTGTGCATCGTCGGCGCGGGCGCCCTCGACGACAACTTCCAGATCGACATGTTCTCGCTGTTCTTCGACGAGAAGCGGATCCTGCCGTCCATGTACGGCGGCGGCGACGTACTGCGCTCCTACGAGCGGACCATCGCCCTGTGGCGGGCCGGGCGGGTCGACCTCGCCGGTCTGATCACCCACCGGGTGCAGCTCGCCGAGATCAACGACGCGCTGGACCAGATGCGTACCGGCGTCGCCCTGCGCACCTGCATCGAACTCTGAGAGGACCACACGTCATGGCACTGCCACTTCAGGGACTGTCCGCCGTCGTGACGGGCGCGGGCCGCGGGCTCGGGCGCGCCGAGGCGATCGAGCTGGCGCGGCTCGGCGCGAGCGTGGTCGTCAACGACTTCGGCCAGCCCGGCCGCGACGGCTCCGGCGAGGCGTCGGCCGCGCCTGCGGAGGAGGTGGCCGCCGAGATCCGGGCGGCCGGCGGTCGGGCGGTGGCGCACCTGGGCGACGTGGCCGACTTCGCGCAGGCGCGCGAGCTGGTCGAGCTGGCGGTGACCACCTTCGGCAAGCTGGACATCCTCGTCAACAACGCGGGGATCCTGCGCGACCGGATGGTCTTCTCCATGTCGGAGGAGGAATGGGACTCGGTGATCCGGGTCCACCTCAAGGGCCACTTCAACACCACGCACTTCGCGTCCGTGCACTGGCGCGAGCGGTCCAAGGCGGCGGGCGGCCCGGTGTACGGGCGGATCGTCAACACGTCCTCGGAGGCCTTCCTCGGCGGGTCCGCGGGACAACCGAACTACGCGGCGGCCAAGGGCGGCATCGTCGGCCTCACCACGTCGACGGCGCTGGCGCTCGCGAAGTACGGGGTGACGGCCAACGCGATCTGTCCGCGGGCGCGGACCCGGATGACGGAGGACGTCTTCGCGGGCTTCGAGGTGCCGGAGGAGGGCAAGCTGGACGCGCTGGCGCCCGAGCACGTCGCGCCGCTGGTCGGCTACCTGGCGTCGCCCGCTGCCGCGGGGGCCAACGGGCAGTTGTTCGTGGTGCACGGCGGGATCGTGGTGATCATGGAACGACCGAAGGTCGCGGCCAAGTTCGACACGGCGAAGGAGGTCTTCTCCTTCGAGGAGCTGGACGAGGTGCTGGGCGCGCACTACGCGGCGCGGCCGGCGGGTGAGACCTTCGCCGCCTCCGAAGTCCTCTCCCTCAAACACGCCTGACCCCCACGCCCCGGCCGGCTGCCCCTGCGGCTGACCGTGGCGCACCTCGGCTTCGCCGACGCCTTGGACGGCAACCTCCAGGCTCGATCCTGCCCGAGGGGCAACCCCTGCCTCGGCGGCAATTCCCAGCCCCCCCGGTACCCGAGGGGCAACCCCTGCCTCGGCGGCAACTCCCAGCCTCCCCGGTACCCGAGGGGCAACCCCCTGCCACGGCGGCAACTCCCAGCCTCGCCGGCGTTTGAGGCGCGGGTCCGGGCAGAGCCCGGTACCCGGCGGAGCCGGGTTGCAGTCTCGGGGCTCCGCCCCAAACCCCGCGCCTCAAACGCCGGCGAGGCTGGGAATGGCGCCCCAGCGGGTCGGCGAGGCTGGGTGTTGAGCCCCAGCGGGTCGGCGAGGCCGGGAATGGTGCCCCAGCGCGTCCGCGGGGCCGGGTGTTGCGCCGCCGGGCGCGGGCGAGGCCGGGCGTTGGCCCCAGTGGGGTGGAGTCAGCCCGGGGGTTCCTCGGACGGGTCGGGCTGGCGGCGGTGGCGGCCCTGGGACGGGCGCGCGGTGTCCTCCGTGGGGGCGGCACCGCCCCGATGGCGACCCCCCGCCACCCGCGCCTCGGTCGTCTCGGTTCGTACATCAGACATGTGGGACGTCACTCCGAATCGTTCTCTCACTCCGGCCTGGACCCCCATGCCCAGGCCGTTCCCCCAGCCCGCAATCTCATCACACGACGGGCCGTCAGAAGTATCGGGGTGCCCACTGACAGCCACCGCCGCCGTACGGTCAGCCGCAGGTCAGCGGGGCCTGCTGGAGGGGGATCGGCCGGGGGGCCGCCGGGGCGGCGGGCGGCGGGACGAACCGTACCTCCGGCGGGGCCTGGGGGACCGTCAGGTTCACCACCCCGCACGGCACGTCCGCCGTCGCGTACGGCAGCCGCAGCACGCCCTCCCGGGTCCACATGCCGGTCCCGCCCAGCCACCCCACCGGCGCCCCCAGCCGGAACAGGTACCGGTCCGCCGGCCGCCACAGCCCCAACCGGCCGCCGTCCAGGCACAGCGCCACCGCGCAGTTCTCCGGCATCAGGATCTGCCCCGGCTGCACCGCGAACGGCACCGCCGCCGCGCCCTCCTCCCGCAGGCACTCCGGGAAGCGCACCGGCCGGGCGCTGCCCAGCACCCCCCAGCCCAGCCGCGGTTCACCCGGCGCGTCCGAGCGGATCAGCAGCAGCCCGCTGTCCGGGTCCGCGAGCAGCAGCCGGTCGTCGCTGTCCTCGGCGATCTGGAGCAGCGGCGACACCTCGCCGCCCCGGCCGAGGTCCACGGCGACGGCCTTGGTGCGGCCGTCCTGCTCCCGGTCCAGGGCCAGCAGGCCGCCCGCGCGGTCCAGCCACACCCCGCCCGAGCACCGCCCGGGCACCACCGCGGCCTGCCGCGGCCCGGTGCCGGCGCCGGTGATCTGCCACACCTCCGTGGCGTCGGCGCGCGCCGCGAGGGCGAACGTCCCGCGGCCGTCCGGCGCCGGCGGCAGCAGGGTCAGGCCGGTGTAGTCCGCCGCCTCGATCCCGCCGAGCGGCAGCTCCCCGGTGCGCGGCCCGGCGGCCGCCCCCGTCGGGTACAGCAGCGCGAAGGCGTGCCGGCCGGCCACCCGGCGGTGGATCAGGACCCGCCCGTCGGCCAGCGCGAGGAGCCCGCTGTCGGCTTCCTCCGGCTGCCCCAGCGGAAGCGGTACGGCGTACGGTTCGGGTCCGCCCAGCGTCCAGCGCTCGGGGAACCGGGCCTCCCCGTCGCCGGCGAGCCGGGCCGCGTACGAGCCGTCCGCCGCGATCGCGAACGCGGTTCCGGCCGCCGTGGGGGCGGTCGGAGCGGTGCTCGGCGCGGTATTCGGGGCGGCCGGCGCGGCGGGTTCGATGGCACAGGCGGTCATCGTGCGTCACCTCCGGGGAGGAAGCTAGTTTTCGCACTTCCTGCCGAACAACGCGAGCACGCCCACTTCACACATAAGGGTGGCCGCCCGGCGGTTCGCCTGTGAAAGGCGAGACGACTGTGCTCCAGGCGGGCAGCAGGTACGGAGCCCCAGGTCAGCCCGCCGTGCCGCGGAGCGGCCCGTCCCCGTCCGCCGTGCCGCCGAGTCGTTTCTGCGTCTCCCGGGTCAGCTCGAGCCGCGCCCCCGGCGAGTACCGGAGGTCGGGCAGCAGTTCCTGCCACAGCCGTTCGGGCCGACACCGGCCGGATCGGCGCGGGCCCGGGGGCGGAACCGCGGGCGCCGGTGATTCCCCGCTCCAGGTCCGCCGATCAAGCCGGGACGGGCCGACGGCGCCACGGACGGTAGCCTTGCCCCCGTGCCCCGTCTGTCTGAAGTCATCGCCGCGCTCGACGCCCTCTGGCCGCCCGCCCGGGCCGAGGAGTGGGACGCCGTCGGCACGGTCTGCGGAGACCCCGACGCCGAGGTGTCGACGGTCCTGTTCGCCGTGGACCCGGTCCAGGAGGTCGCCGACGAGGCGATCAAGCTGGGCGCCGGCCTGCTGGTCACCCACCACCCGCTCTACCTGCGGGGGACGACGACCGTCGCGGCCTCGACCTTCAAGGGCAAGGTCGTGCACACCCTGATCAAGAACGACGTCGCCCTGCACGTCGCGCACACCAACGCGGACACCGCCGACCCCGGGGTCTCCGACGCCCTGGCCGGCGCCCTCGACCTGCGGATCACCGGCCCGCTCGTGCCGGACCCCACCGACCCGTCGGGCCGCCGCGGCCTCGGCCGGATCTGCGCCCTCGACCACCCCGAGACGCTGCGCGAGTTCGCCGCCCGGGCCGCCGCCCGGCTGCCCCGTACCGCCCAGGGCATCCGCGTCGCCGGAGACCCGGACGCGCTGATCCGTACCGTCGCCGTCAGCGGCGGCAGCGGCGACAGCCTCTTCGGGCAGGTCCGCGCCGCCGGCGTGGACGCCTTCCTCACCGCCGACCTGCGACACCACCCGGTGTCCGAGGCCCGCGAGACCAGCCCGCTCGCCCTCGTCGACGCCGCCCACTGGGCCACCGAATGGCCCTGGTGCGAGCAGGCCGCGGCCCAGCTCGACGCCGTCTCCGAGCGCCACGGCTGGGGTCTGCGGACCCACGTCTCGCGCACGGTCACCGACCCCTGGACCGCGCACGCGCCGTCCGAAGCACCCACGATGTCCTCTTCTCACCCCACAGGAGCCCCCAACTGAACGCCGAGCCCGCCGACCAGATCCGACTTCTCGACGTCCAGGCCCTGGACGTCCGGCTGTCTCAGCTCGCACACAAGCGCAACACGCTGCCCGAGCTCGCCGAGCTGGAGTCCCTGACCAAGGACCTCAGCCAGCAGCGCGACCTGCTCGTCGCCGCGCAGACCGAGGAGAGCGACACCCAGCGCGAGCAGACCAAGGCGGAGCAGGACGTCGACCAGGTGCGCCAGCGCGCCGTCCGCGACCAGCAGCGCCTGGACTCCGGCGCGGTCGGCTCGCCGCGCGACCTGGAGAACCTCCAGCGCGAGATCACCTCGCTGGCCAAGCGCCAGGGCGACCTGGAGGACGTGGTCCTGGAGGTCATGGAGCGCCGCGAGTCCGCCCAGGAGCGGGTCGTGGAGCTCACCGACCGGGTCTCCGCGATCCAGGGGAAGACGGACGACGCGACCGCCCGCCGCGACGCCGCCACCGCCGAGATCGACACCGAGGTCGCCAAGCTCTCCAAGGACCGCGAGCTGGTCGTCGGGTCGATCCCGGCCGACCTGGTCGCCCTGTACGAGAAGATCCGCGTCAAGCAGGGCGGCGTCGGCGCCGCCAAGCTGTACCAGCGCCGCTGCCTGGGCTGCCAGATCGAGCTGGACATCGCCGAGGTCAACGAGGTCAAGTCGGCCGCCGCGAACAAGGTCGTCCGGCACGAGAACTGCGGCCGCATCCTGGTCCGTACGGCCGACTCGGGCATCTGATGCCGCGGTTTGTCGTCGAGGCCGACGGGGGGTCCCGGGGCAACCCGGGGCCCGCGGGCTACGGGGCGGTCGTCCTCGACCCCGTCACCGGTGAGACGCTCGCCGAGCGGGCCGAGTACATCGGTGTCGCGACGAACAACGTGGCCGAGTACAAAGGCCTGATCGCGGGCCTGAAGGCCGCCGCCGAGCTCGCGCCGGAGGCCGCCGTCCTGGTGCGGATGGACTCCAAGCTCGTCGTCGAGCAGATGTCGGGCCGCTGGAAGATCAAGCACCCGGACATGAAGCCGCTCGCGGCGGAGGCGGCACGGATCCTGCCCGCCTCCCAGGTGACGTACGAGTGGATCCCGCGCGAGCGCAACAAGCACGCGGACCGGCTCGCCAACGAGGCCATGGACGCGGGCAAGCGCGGCCGGCAGTGGGAGCCGTCGGCCTCCACCGCGGCCCTCGACACGGGCGCGGCCCGCAGCCTGGCGACCCCGCCGCCGGCCGGACCCGTGGGCGACGCCGCCGCGGGCGCGGCCGCCGCGCGCGCCGCCCTGGCCTCGGCCCGCGGCACCACCGCACCCCGCGGGGCGCACGCCGCGGGCGGAGCGCACGCAGCGGACACCCTGTTCGCCGACGAACCCGCGAGCGGGACGGCCGTACCCGGGGCCACCGCACCCGGTACCGCCGTAGCAGAAACGGCACCTCAGCCCGCCGCCCCCGTCGCCGCGCCCTCGGCCGGCTGGTCGGGGCCGGACCTCGGCACGCCCGCGACCTTCGTGCTGCTGCGGCACGGCGAGACCGCCCTGACCCCCGAGAAGCGGTTCTCGGGCAGCGGCGGCACCGACCCGGAACTGTCCGAGACCGGCCTGCGCCAGGCCGACGCCGTCGCCCGGGCGCTCGCGGCCCGCGGCACCATCGAGACGGTGGTCTCCTCGCCGCTGCGCCGCTGCCGGCAGACCGCCCAGGCGGTCGCCGACCGGCTGGGGCTCGCGGTCACCGTCGACGAGGGACTGCGCGAGACGGACTTCGGCGCCTGGGAGGGCCTCACCTTCGCCGAGGTGCGCGAGCGCTTCCCCGCCGACCTCGACGCCTGGCTCGCCTCCCCGAAGGCCGCCCCGACCGGCGGAGGCGAGAGCTTCGCGACGGTCGCCCGGCGGGTCGCCGCCGCCCGCGACCGGCTGCTCGCCGCGCACCGGGGCCGTACGGTGCTGCTGGTCAGCCACGTCACCCCGGTCAAGACGCTGGTCCGGCTGGCCCTCGGGGCGCCGCCGGAGTCGCTGTTCAAGATGGAGCTGTCGGCCGCTTCGCTGTCGGCGGTCGCCTACTACGCGGACGGCAACGCCTCGCTGCGGCTCCTGAACGACACCTCGCACCTGCGCTGACGGGGACCACCACGTACGAAGGGGCCCGCACCAACCGGTGCGGGCCCCTTCTCACGCATGTGCAGAACAACCGGAGCTGTACGCCGGGTTCTGTCGCCCGGTGACCTCGCGGTCGCCGGGGAGACGGCCATCCATCTAGGACCGGCGTTGCCGCCGGCCTCGTGCGGTCTACCCGCGAACTCGGGCGGGCAGCCCTCAATCGTCCGCGCAGGGCCCGCCGTCCGAAGACGGCCGACCCATCTTGACCTTGCTCCAGGTGGGGTTTACCTAGCCGCCTGAGTCACCTCAGGCGCTGGTGGTCTCTTACACCACCGTTTCACCCTTACCGGCGGCCGAAGCCGCAGGCGGTCTGTTCTCTGTGGCACTGTCCCGCGGGTCACCCCGGGTGGGCGTTACCCACCACCCTGCCCTGTGGAGCCCGGACGTTCCTCGGCGGGACCGGAGTCCCGTCGCGGCCGCCCGCTCTGGTTGTTCTGCGCCTGCCATGCTACCGGCTGCCCCGGGGCCCGCTCGACCTCCACCGGTCCGAGCAGCGGCGCCTACGGAATCACCGCGGTCTCCTCCGGCGGCTGCACCACCCGCTCGAACCCCACCTGCACCTCGTACGAGCAGATCAACCGAGCCACGGTCGACGGCCTCGAAACGCTCACGAGCGCGAGCGGCTGCGCCATCACCGTCACCGGCGGCACCGAAGTGGACCACGCCTCGGGCACCTACAGGGGCGACCGCCGTGGCCGCCCCCGGCACCGGGTCCGGGCGGCCCGGCGGCCCAGGCGCCTCAGGCCGGGGCGAAGAGGATCTTGGCGGTGCCCGGGTCGGCCTGCGTGAGCCGCACCCGGATCCGCTCGCCCAGCGGCACCGGCGAGCCCGACTCGATCCGGCCCACCACCGCGGGCTCCTCCAGGTGCACGGTCCCCACCCGCGGCTCCCGCTCCTTCACGTCGATCACCGTCGCGTCGAAGGTCTCGCCCACCCGGTCCTTCAGCACGGCCGCCTCGACCAGGTCCACGCACTCCCGCTCCACCGTGTTGGCGAGCCTGCCGCCCTCCGCCATCTCCTTCGGCAGGTCCGCCAGCGCGGCCACCGCCCACTCGGGCGGCTCCCGCCCGGCGACCGCCGCCACGCACAGCTCGCCCGCGTACCGGTCCACCAGCCGCCGCAGCGGCGCCGTGCAGTGCGCGTACGGGGCGGCCACCGCCGAGTGCAGCGCCGGGTCGGGGGTCCGGCCGCCCTCGAAGACCGTGTAACCCGCCCCGCGCAGCAGCGCCGTGCACTCCTGGAGGAACGCCGCGTGCCGGGGCACCCGCGGATCCAGGGAGCGCACCAGCTGCGCGTACGGGACGTGGTGCGGCCAGTCGATGTGCAGGGCCGTCGCCGCCCGCCGCAGCCGGCCGACCGCGCCGTCCGGGGCGCTCGGCAGGGTCCGCAGTACGCCGGTGCCCGCCGCCAGCATCAGATCCGCCGCGGCCATCCCGGTCAGCAGCGAGATCTGCGCGTTCCAACCGTCGGCGGGCCGCGGCGCCCGGTAGCTCAGCTCGAACCGTCCGTCCCGCTCGTCGATCTCCTGCTCGGGCACGTTCAGGGACACCCCGCCGCGCTCCGTCTCCAGCGCCTCGCGCAGCAGCCCGATGTCCTTCAGCAGGGCGAGCGGCTCCTCGGCGGTACCTCCGTCGATGGCCCGCTGCACGCCCTCGTAGTCCAGCCGGGACCGGCTGCGCACCAGCGCCCGGCGCACCTCCGTGGCCACGGCCCGGCCCTGCGCGTCGAGGTCGATCCGCCACAGCAGCGCCGGGCGGGTCTGCCCGGGCAGCAGGCTGGCGGCGCCCTCGGACAGTGCGGCCGGGTGCAGCGGCACCTTTCCGTCGGGGAAGTACAGGGTCATCACCCGCCGGTGCACCTCCGCGTCGAGCGCGCCGCCCGGGGTGACGAACGCGGCCACGTCCGCGATGGCGTAGTGCACCCGGAAGCCGCCGCCCGGCCGGCGCGCCAGGTGCACGGCCTGGTCCAGGTCGACCGAGCCCGGCGGGTCGATGGTGAACATCGGCAGGTCGGTGGCGTCCGACTCGGGCAGGCGCGGCTCCCGGGCGGCGCGTTCCGCCTCGGCGAGCACCGCGGCCGGAAACTCAGAGGGCACCTCCAGGCTCGTCCGCAGGTCACGCAGGGCGGCCCGCAGCGGATCCCCGGCTGCGCCGGTCATGTGCATGTGGCGGCGTGGCATGGCCCGAGCCTATGGCCGCCGGGGCGGGGCGGCACGGTGAGCGGGCGACGCGGCGGGGCGGGCGGTTCACCTACCCTGGCAGAGGGGCCGCACCCCCTGCTCGTACGTAATGAAGGAGAACCGCCGTGCTCGTCCTGCTGCCGCCGTCCGAAGGAAAGGCCGCCGGCGGCTCCGGCGCACCCCTGAAGGCCGAGGGGCTGTCGCTGCCCGGGCTGGCCGGGGCGCGCGCGGCCGTCCTCGACGAACTCGTCGAACTGTGCCTGACCGACGAGGAGCGGGCCCGCGACGTGCTCGGCCTCAGCGAGGGCCTGCGCGGCGAGATCGCCAAGAACGCGGAGCTGCGGACCGCCGGCGCCCGCCCGGCCGGCGAGATCTACACCGGCGTGCTGTACGACGCCCTGGGCCTGGCCACGCTCGACGCGGCCGCGCGGGCCCTCGCCGAGCGCTCGCTGCTCGTCTTCTCCGGGCTGTGGGGTGCCGTGCGGGTCACCGACCGGATCCCCTCCTACCGCTGCTCGATGGGCGTGAAGCTGCCGGCGCTGGGCGCGCTCGGCGCGTACTGGCGGGGCCCGATGGCCGAGGTGATGCCGGCGGCGGCCGGCGACGGGCTGGTCCTGGACCTGCGGTCCTCGGCGTACGCGACCGCCTGGAAGCCGAAGGGCGAGCTCGCCGGGCGGACCGCTACGGTCCGGGTGCTGCAGTCGCAGATGGTCGACGGGGTCGAGAAGCGGTCCGTGGTGAGCCACTTCAACAAGGCGACCAAGGGGCGGGTGGTGCGGGACCTGCTGCGGGCGGGAGCGGTCCCTCGGTCGCCGGCCGAACTGGTCGTCGCGCTGCGGGACCTGGGGTACGTGGTCGAGGGGGAGCCCCCCGCGAAGCCGGCGAAGTCCTGGCCCCTCGACATCATCGTCACCGAAATCCACTGACCGCCGACCCATCAGGCTCCGCCGGGGGGGCCGGGGCGCGGAGCCGGAGCGGGGTCCGGGCGGAGCCCGGCAACCCTGCGCACCCTCCAGCCGCCCGGGGTTCGGGCGGAGCCCGCCAGCGCCGCGCCCCCTCCAGCCGCCCGGGGTTCGGGCGGAGCCCGCCAACCCCGCGCCCCCTCCAGCCCCTCCGGCGCTTGAGGAGCGGGTCCGGGCGGGGCCCGGCAACCCTGCGCACCCTTCAGCCGCCCGGGGTTCGGGCGGAGCCCGGCAGCCCCGCGCCCCCTCCAGCCCCTCCGGCGTTTGAGGAGCGGGTCCGGGCGGAGCCCGGTGCCCGGCGTCAGCCGGGTTGCAGTCTTGGGGCTCCGCCCCAAACCCCGCGCCTCAAACGCCGGCGAGGCTGGAGGTTGCGCCCCAAGGCGCCGACGTCGCTGGGGATTGCCCGCCGGGCGGGAGGTGCTGCCAGGGCGCCGACGTCGCTGGGGGTTGCCGGCCGGGCGGCACGTGCCGCCAAGGCACCGGCGAGGCCGGGGTCGGCCGTGGGCAGCCGGCGGGGGCGGGTCGCGGGGTCAGCGGCTGAGGGGCCAGGCGACCGGGTGAGGGTCGTGGTCGGCTCCCTCGGCATGCCGAGCACACGCATCCGTCAGCGTCTCCAACAGCGTCA